>NZ_CP067097.1:0-2400000 GCF_028751525.1 Alicyclobacillus cycloheptanicus | reverse complement strand
GCCAGAAGCAAAGGCGCTGCGTGATCTGGAGCGAGAGAATCGGGATTTGAGAGAGGAGAATGCAATCTTAAAAAAACGCTCATGACCCTTTGGGACGCAGGCTATGATGAAAATGGTCATGGCTTTTTTGTTTGCGAAGAATCTCGCATAATAGGATTGAATCCGACCAGTTCGGTTCTGCTTTGTGGTGGTCTGACCCCGATAAAAAAACTGAATGGACAACCCTCGAAGCACAGGATATTGGACCGAGAGTCCGGGTAAAAAATCTTCATACGTCGGGTTGTCTTCGGATTCATCACTTTGTGACGCGGAGGTGTCACGCAATGATGGAAGCGATCCTCGAACGATGCGCCGGGCTAGACGTCCACCAGGAATCCGTAGTTGCATGTGTACTTACGGGTCCGTTGGACCGTTCCCCTAAGTCTGAGACCCGAACGTTTGGCACGATGGTGGAGGACCTACTGGCGCTGGCAGATTGGCTGAACGAAAGCGGCTGTACGCATGTCACCATGGAGAGCACGGGGGTCTATTGGAAACCCGTATGGAATGTGCTCGAGGCCTTCGACTTTGAGTTACTCCTCGCAAACGCGCACCACATCAAGAATCTCCCTGGTCGCAAGACAGACATGAAAGACGCAGAGTGGATTGCCAAACTTCTTCGGTCTGGTCTCATTGAAGGTAGCTTTGTCCCCTCCCAAGAAACGCGCGACTTACGAGACCTCACTCGGTATCGAAAGAAGCTCGTCCAGGATGCGACCTCGGAGAAAAACCGCATTCACAGACTCCTACAGGATGCCAACATTAAGTTAACCACGCACATGTCAGACATCTTCGGAGTGTCCGGACGAATCCTACTCCAGAAGCTCATCGATGGTGAAGTCATTACACTGGAGTTCCTGGACTCGGAGATGAAAGGCGCTCTACGGAGCAAATCTGCCAAATTACTGCAATCACTCAACGGACGTTTTCGCCGACACCACCGGGACATGCTGCGATTTTCTTATGAGCATCTCCAGTTCATTGAAAGAGCTATTCTCGAAGTCGAGCTAGAGATCCGTGCTCATATAACGGACAAGCAGGAGGCTTTTGACCTCATCACGACCATACCCGGGATTAACGAGAATGCGGCTGCCATCATTCTAGCTGAGATTGGCACTGACATGGACCAGTTCGGTGGTGACAAACAATTGGCAGCTTGGGCAGGCCTCAGTCCAGGAAATCATGAGAGTGCGGGTAAAAAAAACGGGTCAGGTCACGGAGCGGAAACAGCGCTCTAAAAGCAGTGCTGTGCGAATGTGCCTGGGCAGCAGCGCGAACGAGGAACACTCGCTTATCCGCCCGTTACTGGTTATGGGTTCGTAAGATGGGCGTCAAGAAGGCACTTGTAGCTCTTGCTCACACACTGCTTCGAATTGTGTACCACATCTTGCATCGTAAACAACCATATACGGAACTTGGCCCAGATTATCTAGACGGTTACAGACAGCGCAGTGAAGAACGTCGTGAAGCGGACATGATTCGTAAGCTAGAGGAGAAAGGGTTCGTGATCTCCAAACTGTGATTTCCCAAGTCGTCACCCACCACTTGCCAAGAGACTGCATAACCCAGCCTCTATTCCCGTATGCCCATTTCTTGACTGGAGGTTTTCGCATTCGCGGACTCATTTTCGTAAAAAAGCAGTGCGCATCTTCACGAACGACCGGAAGTAAGGTACCAATTCATCCACAGATACCGCTCCAAGTTTCCGGTTGAGAAGATGTGCAAAGTGTTGGGAGTATCTCGGAGCGGTTACTACGCGTGGCGCGGGCGTCCAGAGAGTGAACGGACAAAGCGTCGCAAACGAATCACCAAGCGGATCTATCAAGTGTTCGTGAAATCCCGCCGGCTGTATGGCAGCCCGAAAATTACGCAGGTCTTACGCCAAGAGGGCGAACGCATTAGTCAGAAGACCGTTGCCAAGATTATGCGGGAGAATGAACTCAGGAGCCGTACCGTGCGCACATACAAAGCGACCACGTACTCGAACCACGATTATCCTGTTCAGGAGAACGTGCTCAATCAGGAATTCGTGGCGGAGCGCCCCAACCAGGTGTACATGGCAGACATTACCTACGTGCCGACGGCTGAGGGATGGCTCTACGTGGCGAGCCTGATGGACTTGTACAGCCGTAAAATCGTTGGCTGGCGTGCAGATTCGCGGATGACCAAGGGAGCTGTGCATCGCAGCGCTGGAGCAGGCGTATGAGCGTCAGAGGCCGACAGAGCCCGTGTTACATCATTCGGACCGTGGAAGCCAGTATGCCTCTCACGACTACCAGGACAAGCTGCGAGAGTACGAGATGTCTGGAAGCATGAGTCGCAAGGGAAATTGTTTTGACAACGCGTGTATCGAGTCGTTTCACAGCGTACTCAAGCGTGAGCTTGTATATCTGGAAAAGTTTGAGACTCGAGAGCAAGCAAAGAAGCGGATTTTCGAGTACATCGAAGTGTGGTACAACCGGGAGCGCATTCACTCATCGACGGCTTACATGTCGCCGGTTGAATATGAAAGAAGATATTTCCAGGCGCTGAGAGAACAAGTGAGCTAGATGAACGAGAGGCCTTATGTCGGAATATTAAAACTTACATATTCTCTGTTTTGGGGTGTCCATGCTATTGACTTAATACCATCCTTCAGATTCCACCTCGCGGTGGACACCCTTGCTCTTGGCTAACGGTAGGTATGTCGCCAACCCCCGTTCGGGACTTGCACCCTAGAGAGACCGCCCATGCCGGGCGTACTAAGAGACGGCGGTCGCACACCGGCGACCGCCCCCTCTGCACAAGAGGTTTACTTCAACAAACCGTACTTCTCCAGGACACCGCGCAGCTTCGTCTGCATCTCGTCGGACGGCAACGCAAGCGGACTGCGGACCACCGGCCGAATCTGTCCGGTCATCCCCATACAGGCCTTGAGCGGACCTGGGTTTGTCTCCCAGAACAAGGCTTCGTTTAACTCCAGCAGGTAGTAATGGAGGTCCATCGCTTCCTTCCACTTGCCCTGTGCGACGAAGTTATACAAATCAGCGACCTCACGGGGCATCAGGTTCGCGGTCGCGCTGACATGCCCCGCGCCTCCGAGCGCCAGCATCGGGTAGCACAAGAGCTCGATGCCGGAATACACCAGAAAATCCCTGCCCACTTGATGCAGGACGTGGCTGACCTGCTCGAAGTTCTTATTGGACTCTTTGACGCCGATGATGTTCTTACAATCCCGGCGAAGACGCGCCATCGTGGACGGCTCCATGTTGACCCCGGTGCGGCCGGGGATGTTGTAAATGATAATCGGGATGTCGACGGAGTCCGCCACCTCCCGGAAGTGGCGGTACAGACCTTCCTGGGAGGGCTTGTTGTAGTAAGGCACAATCACCAGTGCCGCGTCGACCCCGATTTTCTCCGCGTGCTTGGTCAAGCGCAAGGTTTCCGCGTGGTTCGTCGATCCGGTGCCCAGCACGGTAGGGACGCGGCCCTTGACCTGGTCGACCGCCACTTCCATCAAGTATTCGCGCTCTTCCAGAGTGAGTGAACTGGGCTCCCCAGTCGTTCCGGCGCAGGAGATGCCGTGGCTTCCGCTGTCAATCTGCCACTCAATGAGGTCCCGGAACGTCTTTTCATCAATTTCCCCATTCTCCAGAAACGGGGTCACCAACGGGACAATTGAACCACGAAACTTCTCCGTCATGCCTTGTTCCCTCCCACTCATTTTATGAAATCCTTCAGCCGTTCCACGCCGCCGGCCGCCTGCTGGTCGAACGGGCGGCCCGTCTCCAGGTCCAACACCGCCGACGCTTCCTGCCACCAGCTGTCTGGCGTTTTGTGTCCCCACAGCGTTTGCCGCCGTGGGTCGGTGCTGCTCCAGCGAATCGGTTCCATATCGGGATCGATGGTCAAGTAATCGCTCGTGTACAGTTCGATGCGGTGCCCGTCTGGGTCACGGAGGTACAGAAAGAAGGCGTTGGAGATGCCATGGCGCCCGGGTCCCCGCTCGATGTGTTCGTGCAGCGCAGCGCCGCCTAGAATGTCACAGACGCGGATGATGCTGGTCATGTCCTCCATCCAGAACCCCACGTGGTGCACCCGCGGACCGTCGCCCTTCATCATCGCCAGGTCGTGAACGCTCGGCTTTTTGTGCAGCCAAGCGGCTGACATTTCGCGCGGCTCATCGTCGGACTCGACGTACTCGGTCAGAACGAAGCCCATCTCCTTCGTCCAAAACGTAAATGCGTTGTCGAAGTCGGGCATGAAGCAGTTGAAATGATCGATTCGGCGCACGGCCCCGCCGCGGTGCAAGTGATAGAGTTGATGGTAGGACTGAACCTGCTCCATCTGCGCAAAATACTCGACGGGGAACCCGAACGGGTCCTGCACGAGCAGCGCCCGCCCCTGCCCGCGCTCTTCGCCCGCCTCGCGCCAGCGCGGCCGGCAGCCTCGTTTCACATAAAATTCATAGAGGTTCTCCAGGTCGTCGTCGCTTTCCACGCGGAAGCTGAGATGGGCCACGGTTGGCACATCCGCCTGGGTCAACACCAGGCTGTGGTGCACCCGTTCCTCCACACCGCGCAGAAAGAGTTGGTTCGGCGTCTCCTCGGTCACCACAAACCCCAGCATGTCGTAAAACGCGCGGGACCTTTCCAGATTGGTCACATGCAGCTCCGCGTGCGCACAGCGGAGAATGTGAAATGGATCGTACGCCATGCCTGTTTCCTCCCTTCTCAACTTTTCAACGGCGGTATCCTCAACAGTCGTACGGGTCGTCTCGATGCAGCAGCGCTTTGACGCGCTCCACCATGGGCGACTTGTCATACGTGCTGTAGTACACACTCGCCATGCGCACCGGGTCGCCGAAGAAGTAGCGTTCGTAGAGGACCTGCCGTGATCCGAACGCGCTGAGCGATGCGTCCCAGGCCAGCCGGAAGAGGCGCAGGCGCTCCTCTGCCTCAAGGTTGCGCGCGACTAGGTACTTGTCGATATCGGGCCGGATGTCGCTGTGCAAGTCGGCCTCTTCGGGAATCGCCATCAAACCGCTTGCGCCGAGCAGCTGAATGATTTCGACCAGGCGCGGGTACGTCTTCGGGAAGATGTGCCGGGCGGCGTTCAGCGGTGCCCAAGCCGGTGTCATGACGCCCCATTCGTCGACCGCCGCATCCGCCTCCGACGCCCGCACAAACGCTTTCATCGTCTCCACGGCCAAGGCGATTTCCGCTACCTTTTCCTGCACATGCTGGAACTGCCCAATGCCAATCGCATCGACAATGCTCTCCGCGATGCCGAGGATAAACTCCGCCTTGGCGATGTTCTTCTGCAGCACCTGGTAGGTCATGTGAATGGTCGCGTGGGTTTTCATGTGCAGCTCATTGCACAGTTTCGCATCCTCCAGCAGAAACACACGATCCCAAGGCACCAGCACATCGTCGAACACCACGACGGCGTCCATTTCTTCAAATCGTGATCCGAGTGGATGGTCGTAGTGCGACTTCCCATAGTCGAAGGTCTCACGGCAAATGTAGCGGAGTCCCGGGGTTGAATTGGGGATCGCAAACGCAAACGAGTACGGGTTGTCCTCCTCCGTACCTTTCAGCAGGGTGGAGGGGAAGACCATGATTTCGTCCGTGATGGGTCCCTGCGTCGCCAGCAGCCGCGCTCCGCGGATGACCACGCCCTGGCTGTTCTTGTCGACGACGTGCGCCGCCACATTTTGGTTCTCCGCCTGGCTCGCCGCCCGGCTGCGGTTGACCTGCGGGTTAATCAAGGTGTGCGTCAGGCTCAGGTCATTCTCCCGGACGTACTCGTAGTACGCCTGGATGTTGCTGCCGAACGCCGGATTGTTTTGCGCAAAGTATGCGGGCGCCTGGCTCATGGCCATCAGGGCGCTGTTCAGGTAATCCGGCGAACGGCCCATCATGCCCCCCGTCCAGTCTGCCCAGCGCTTCATCGCTTTGCGGCGCTTGACGAGGTCTTCTTTCGTCCGCGGCACCAAGAAGGTCGTGCCATAGCGAACCCCGTTTTCCTCATACGTCATCTCGTCTTGCAGCTGCGGGTCGTGCTGCATGTCGTACAGCTGCGCCATGCTGCGAATCACGTTTTTGAACGCCGGATGCTCAGAGAGTTTGCCCTCGACCTTCTTGCCGCCGATCCAGATGTCATGCGGCTGGCTGTCGAGTCGTTCGATGTAGTCTTTGCCGGTTCTAGCTCCCATGGTTTTCATCTCCCAGTCGTACGGATGGTTACGCACAAGGCGCCTTTCCTGCCTTATCGGTGGTCCGGCCCGGCCGGACCGGCCGACTTAAGGCGCCTTTCCTTCCCTAGTTGGCTGCATGGCGGTGCGGGCCCCTGCTCCACAAGGCACCTTTCCTGCCTTAAGCCGCCTCAGACAGCCCGAGATCCCGGCGCACAAGGCGCCTTTCCTACCTTATCGGTGGTCCGCCCCGGCCGAACCGGCCGACTTAAGGTGCCTTTCCTTCCCTAGGTGGCTGCATGGCGGTGCGGGCCCCGCTCCACAAGGCGCCTTTCCTGCCCTAAGCCGCCCCAAACGGCCCGAGATCTCGGCGCACAAGGCGCCTTTCCTGCCTTATCGGCTGCCCGGTCGCAGCTGCCAGCCCTCGCCAGCCCTCGCCAGCCCTCGCCAGCCCTCGCCAGCCCTCGCCGACCGCGATCGCGCCTCGTCACTTCCCCGCGCCGAACTTCGGAATGGCATGCGATCCCATCGCCACGTGCACGGTCTTCAGTTCGGTGTAGAACTCAAAGCTGTAGTGGCCGCCTTCGCGCCCGATGCCGCTGTATTTAGAACCGCCGAACGGGGTCCGCAGGTCGCGGACATTCTGCGAGTTCACCCACACCATGCCGGCCTCAATCTGGTCCGCCACGCGGTGCGCACGCGTCAGGTCGTTCGTCCACACATAAGACGCCAGCCCGTACTTCACATCGTTCGCCAGCTGGACCGCCTCTGCTTCGGTGTCGAACGGAATACTGACGAGGACTGGTCCAAAGATTTCTTCCTGCGCAATGCGCATGTCGTTGGTCACATTCACAAACAAGGTCGGCGCCACGAAGTTGCCGTTGGCGAATTGTGCCGGGACGTCCCCGCTCGCCGCGATAACGGCGCCTTCCTCCTGCCCGATGCGGATGTATTCCTTGACGCGGCTGCAGTGCTCCTTGTGAATCAATGAGCCCACTTCCGTCGCTGGGTCAAACGGGTCGCCGACGCGAATCTTCGCCACGCGCTCCTTCAGCCGGGCCTCGAATTCGTCTTTGATGGAGCGCTCGATGAACAGGCGCGATCCGGCCGTGCAGCGCTCACCGTTCAGCGAAAAAATCCCGAACACCACCGCGTCGAGGGCACGGTCGAGATCGGCATCTGCGAACACAATCACCGGCGACTTTCCGCCGAGCTCCATGGAGAAGCGTTTGAGGGTCGATGCGCCGTTGCGCATGATTTCCTGCCCGGTGGTGGTCTCACCGGTGAACGAAATGAGGGATACCTTCGGATGGGCAACCAGCGACGCCCCTGCGGTTTCGCCGAATCCGTGCACAATGTTGAAGACGCCGTTTGGCACACCCGCGTCGCGGATGATGGCGGCCAGCTTGGTGGCGGTCAACGGAGACCACTCCGCCGGCTTCAGAACGGCGGTGTTCCCCGTGGCGAGACAAGGCGCGATTTTCCACGTGGCGAGCATCAGCGGCGTGTTCCACGGGGTGATTAATCCTGCGACACCGACGGGTTTGCGCGTGGTGTAGTTGAGGAAGTGGTTGTCAACCGGGTAGGTCTCGCCTGTCATGCGCGTCGCCATTTCTGCGAAGAAGCGGAAGTTCGCGGCCGCCCGCGCTGCCTGACCGCGCGCCTGGGAAATCGGCAGGCCCGTGTCGAGTGTCTCGATGTACGCCAGTTCCTCGCCGTTCTTTTCGAGTCCTTCCGCGATGGCAATCATCAGCTCGGCACGGTCTTTGGTCTTCATGTCATGCCACGGACCTTCGTGGAACGCGCGGTACGCCGCTTCGACAGCCCGGTCGATGTCTTCAGCGAAACCTTCCGCCACCGTGGTGATGACTTGATTGGTCGTCGGATTGATCGTTTCAAACGTCCGGCCTGCCAATCCGTCGACAAACTCCCCGTTGATGAAGTGCTTGGCCGGCTGAATGTCGTACTGGTACGGTCCACTCACCTTGCATACCTCCCCTGTTCGGTTCGTTACATGTGCGCCACTGGCTTGTCGAGGTTGTGATACTTGCCCTTCCAGAACAACAAAGGGCCCGGTTCAGATTCGTCGATCACGATGTCTTGCACCTGACCGAGCACAATGACGTGGTCGCCGCCGTCCAGCACACGGTGCACTGCACACGCCACCGTCGCCAAAGTGCCGTCCAGCCGCGGCGTCCCCGCGAACGTGGAAAACGAAAAATCCGGCGCCCGGTCGTTGCCCTGACCGCCCGCAAAGTGCCGCGACAGACGTTCCTGGTCATCGGCCAGGAAGTTCACCGCAAACCGAGCGCTGTGTTGCAGATGACGCTCCATCTTTGTCCCCCGGTTCAGACACACAAGAATCAATGGCGGATGTAAAGAGACAGAAGAGAAAGCGTTTGCAGTCATAGCGTGGATTTCATGATTTACTTCCGTTGTAATCACAGTCACGCCGGTTGCGAATAAACCCATCGCGCGCCGGAACGTGTTCCCGTCAAGCACCTCTGCCATCGTCGGTTCTCCTCCTTTCGCAAGGGCATCGCGCCTGACGCAGGACCGATGTTGGTACAGCCCTGGTGCGATGCGCGGTTCCATGCGTACCAACGCGCCGCCGACTAACTCATTCTATGAGTTAGTCAATTCATTTTATGTGCAAATTGTAGTCTTCCCGGCGGAACAGTGTCAATAGAACCATCGAAAAAGTCAAATCTATGCCAACCCTTTGACCGTTCGATGCTTTCTCGGCGTTTGTCTCATCAGATGAACTCCTTGACTCATTTTGTGATACACTTTTTGCAAAAAGGGAGAATTGTCGTGCGAAACATCCAAATGGAATCCATCCGGGCCATCGATCGCGCCATTGACGTGCTAAACGCCTTTTCTCAGCAAACCCCGGAGCTTTCCATCGACCAAATCGCGGCCGCGACCCGCATTCCCCGGGCAACGGTGTACCGCATTCTCTACACCTTGGAGCGCCGGGGCCTGATTCAGTTTGACGAGCAAGCCCTCACCTACCGCCTCGGCTTTCAACTGATGGCGTACGGCAGTCTCGTCGCCTCGACCATCGACCTGCGGCGGGAGGCGGTCGGTCCCTTACTGACCCTGCATGAGCAAATCCGGCAGAACGTCCGGCTCGCGGTTCGCCAACAGGACACGCTCGTGTACATCTTTCGGAAGGAAAATCCGGAAGGCCTAAAAGTGGCGTCGCTGGAAGGACTCACCCGGCCGCTTGTATTCGGCGCCTTCGGGGCCGTCACCCTGGCGCACCTCGACGACGCCGAAGTGAACCGCCTGCTTGCAGAGCCCATCCCGCAATTCACGCCGCACACCGTGACCGATGCAGCGGTGGTGCGGGAACGGCTCGCGCGCATCCGCGCGGAGGGCGTGTTCGCGGAAACCGACGAGGCGATTCTCGGCGTCACCGGCATCGCGGCTCCTGTGTTTCGGGCTGATGGCGCGTTTGTCGCGGCGGCCGGGATCGACGGACCGTCCGTTCATCTCGCCGGCGCCGACCTTCAGCGAGCCAAAGCGCTAGTCAAAGCGGCGGCTGCCAGCATCTCCAGCAAACTCGGGTATCCCCCCGGGCACTCGTCCTAGCACAAACAATTGCGAGTATAATGAATCTATGTCAGAAAAGGAGAGACGAACATGGAGCGCGCAACGCTGAAGCTTCGGGGAGCAGCGCAGCGGCACGCCGCCGCGGTCGACACGGCGAGACGGGCGGTCGAGTGGAACGGCGCATGGGTGCCAGTGTCGCAGCTCTCCCTGGACGTACCCGTGTCGGGCACCGTTTACGGGACCTTGCTCAACTACCAGGGGGCGCTGGCGGCCCTCGGCGGCGCGGTTCACGAGCCGCCGTACCAGGAGCCGCCCAAAGCGCCGATTCTGTATATCAAACCGGCAAACACGCACATTGCCTGCGGCATGCCGATTCCTTGTCCGCACGGCGTGGACGCCTTGGAAATGGGCGCTGCGCTCGGCATCGTGATGGGCCGGCCTGCGACGCGCGTGCCGCCCAGTGAAGCGCTGTCATACGTCCACGGCTACACCATCGTCAACGATGTCAGCATTCCGCACGCCAGCTACTACCGACCCGCCATCCGGGAAAAGGCGCGTGATGGGTTCTGTCCGATTGGCCCCTGGGTCGTTCATCGCGAAGCCGTTCCCAACCCCGACGACGTAGGCATCCGCGTCTATGTGAATCGCGAGCTGCGTCAGGAGAACACCACCCGCAACCTGATTCGCGCGGTCCCGCAGCTGATTGCGGATGTGACAGAATTTATGACGCTCTCCGCGGGCGATGTGCTGCTCGTCGGCGTACCGGAAGGTGCCCCGCTGGCAGCCGTCGGCGACACGGTGCGCATCGAGATCGACCACATTGGCGCCCTCCAGAATGCGATTGTCCCGGAGCAGGCGCAGGCAATGGGGGTGAGGGCATGAAACGGGCGCGAATCGCCTACCAGGGCGCCATCCATCACGCGGTCGAAGCCGAGGGCATGCTCCAGCTCGCGGACGGTCGCCGGGTGCGCGAGCAGGACGTGGTCTGGCTGCCGCCGGTCCAGCCGCGCACCGCATTTGCGCTGGGACTGAATTATGCCGATCACGCCGCAGAACTCGCGTTCACGCCGCCGTCGGAGCCGCTGGTGTTCTTGAAGGGACCCAATACCTTCGTCGGCCACCGCGGGCAAACGTACCGTCCCGCAGACGCCGCCTTCATGCATTACGAGTGTGAGTTGACCGTCGTGATCGGCCGGACGGCACGCAATGTCAAGGAAGCGGACGCGTATGCCTATGTAGCGGGCTACACGGTTGCCAATGACTACGCCATCCGAGACTACTTAGAAAACTACTATCGTCCGAATTTGCGGGTGAAGAACCGAGACCATTGTACGCCCATCGGCCCGTGGCTTGTGGATGCCAAAGACGTGCCCGACCCGATGAACCTCACGCTTCGCACCTACGTGAACGGCACGTTGACACAGGAGGGCACTACGAGCGACATGGTGTTCAGCATCCCTTGGCTGATTGCCTACCTAAGCAGCTTCATGACGCTCAGCGAGGGAGACATCCTTTTGACCGGCACGCCGAAGGGGGCGGTGGATGTCCGCCCAGGCGACGAGGTGGTGACCGAAATCGAGCGCGTCGGCCGGTTGGTAAACACGATTGTGGGGGATTGAGATGCCGCATTTCATCCTGGAATACACGGACAACATCAAGGCGGATGCAGACATTCCAAGCCTGCTGAAGAAAGTCACCGAGGTGCTCATCGCGCACGGGGATATGTTTCCGATTGGCGGGATCCGCGCGCGTGCCATTGAATTGCACGACTACCGCATCGCGGACGGACAGGCGGACGACGCCTTTGTTCACGCGACCTTGAAGATTGGCGCAGGGCGTTCGGAAGCAGACAAGCAGCAAGTAGGCGATGAACTGTTCGAGGTGATGAAGGCACACTTCGCAGATTTGATGTCCCGGCGCTACCTCGCGCTGTCGATGGAACTGTACGAATTTCCGCGGCCCACCTACAAGCACGGCAACATCCACGCACGGTTCAAAAAGGCCTGACACGGCGCGCAAATCAGCCGCCCTGGCGGTACCCTCGGCCAGGCGGCTGATTTACGGACTCACCTCACGGCTGACCGATGGCGGCATCCATGTTGCTCACATCAATCGATCCCAACCCGGTCGCGTAGTCCCAGCCGGGCGTCGCGGGGTAAGGGCCGTTGTCGCCCAGCACCACATCGTGGAAAACTGCGCCCCCGCTTTGAGCGTACAACAAGGGGGCGGCAAAGCCGAGCGCGTTGCTGTGGCTGGATTCCAGGCGCGCCCAGACGCCGAGCGCCAGGGGCGAGGCCAGACTCGTGCCGCCGACCACCGTGGGCGTCCCGTCAATCCAGACATTCGCGCCGCTGTTGGGGTCAGCGTCCATCGCGATATCCGGAACGCCTTTGGTGCCGAGGACATTCGCGGGCACCACGCCGCTTTGCCAGGCGGGCGCCGCTTCGAACGCACTCGGCCCGCCGCCGCCGGCCACCCAGGCCAATTCGCTTTGATAACTGCCGTCGCTGTTGGTGAGGAGTGTCGTTCCGCCGACGGCCACCACATCCGGCGATGACGCTGGGTAGTTGACATCCGGCGCCCCCGCAGGCACCCCGTTGACTGCCGTACCCACCGGGCAAAAGCCGCCTGTGTCGCCGGCCGACGCAAAGACCGTTTGCCCTTGCGCCGCGGCCTCGGCAAAAATCTCATCGTCTGCGGCCATCGATCCGTCCAGCTCGGCGAACGCCTCGCACTCTCCGAATGATGCGCTTCCGGCCGCAGCCAAGTCATCCGTGACAAATTGATTGAATTCGGTCGTCAAATCGGAATCCGACAAGGACGGCGCGTCATACAAGTACAGCTGCTGCACCGTCTCCGCCATGCCCGTCGAGTACTGCGTATCCATGTCCCATTCATCCACGCCGGACGTGTCGGTGCTGGAACCCCCCGTCTGAACCACTGTGACGGGCACCTGTGGCAGGTTGTTGGCTGCCTCTTCGGTGCGCAGGTCCTGCTCCACCTGCGTCAAATCCCCTTCCGCAAAAATCGCGATGCTCGTGTCTGCTCCGGAGGCCGTTGACCCAACATCATACGCCTGCTGCAGCCCTTGTGGATTGTAGCTGGCCGGGTAATTCGGCAAGCTGGTGGCCGACGCCGGTTTCGACGGGTGTGCAACCGGCGCCTGCATCGCGATCACGTTGTTCAACCCGAGTACGGCCGCGACGTCCCCGGCCAGGGCACCCGGCACTTGTGCAGCTGCCGTATTCGCGTACACCGTCTTGCCGTTTTGCACAAACTGCTCCAGCGCGGTGTGGAATGCTTGCTGCACCTGCGCCGCCGTGCCGCTCGCGGAGATCAACAGCCGGTTGGCGGACACCGTGACGTGCGCAAAGCCCTGACTGCTTAAGTACTGCGTGACCGCCTGGACCTCTGCGTCCGTCGGTCCATAGGTCGCCGTAAACTGTGCGGGCGTGAGCCGCTGGCCGTACAACGCGCTGCCCGGCGTCGATGTCGCGGCAATGTACTGGTTCAACCCGGACTCGTCTCGCAGCGGCAATACGACCGTGATGTGCAGCAGCGTTGCTGCGGGCACGGCCCTAAGGTCCTGGGCGTCCGTCAGTGACAGTGCGCGGGTGGCCGTAGGATACCAGGATGAACCTGTCCCAACCGACGCTGCCCCCGCAAGCGGCGCTGCGCTCAGCGACCCTGCAGTCGCCAGCGCGCACGCAGCCATGGCTGCAAGCATGCGGTGTTTCATGAAATCCCTCCTTCATTGGTCAACCCCCTCGAGCACATGGAGATACGATAGGAATGCGGCATCGAACAGAAAATTCTGTCGGTAAGAAACAGGGCCGGTGCACCGGCCCCGCAAACGCTGCTTGGCTCCAATCACGGTCGCGACGCTGACGAAGCGCTGTCACGCCCAACTGTGAGCACGAGGACTGGAGAGACATCCTTTGTCGCGGTGGAGGCGGTTTGTCCCGCCCCAATGCGGCTCCCTGTCGATTCGGTTCCCATACGGACCGTTAACACAACTTTCAACGCATCGGTGGCGACAAATGACGGGGGCAAGGTGACCATCAGGCTCACAACCGTCGCTGCGAGCGATACGCACCTATGTTTCCGGTGTTTCATCTGCTGCGCCTCCTTGTTTTGAGTTGTGACCCGTTACGTTCGGTCGCGCTCCAAACGTAGCCAGCTGCTTTGGCTCGTGCCCGGGATCCCACTGAAGCCTTCATCCAGAGTGTCAAAACCCGCCGGCAAATCGACGGGAATGAGACTCTGTATCTACAAGAGTTCGCCCTCCATCAGCCGTTCCCTTGCGCGCCGAATATGATGAATAAAGGCCCGCCGGCGGCCCTGCCGATGGGCGATTCGACAAGAAAAACCTGTCGTTCGACCTGCAAGTTCACCCTGCCGGCGGGTTATGATTCATGAGTTCTCCCAACGACAGACGTTGAAAGAAATAGGAGTACGTCGAGCTCTCCAGACAGTGTTGGCGGTAGGCCTGGAACGCGGCACTGCGGTACTCTCCGGTTTGGCTGTCGCCCGCCGCGTCTGGCACGTTCGCCAGCCATTCGGCTGCGACGGCTTGTTCAATCGCATGATGAGATTCGCTCGCCGTGCGAAAGGCCTTCTCCGCCAGTTGAATGCGCTCAGCCATGTCATTCAGGACACTCACGGCGACCAAATACGCTCGGCACAGAATTCGTTTGTCCAACAAGTTCTCCGCATGATGAATGGCCATCTTTGCAGCTTCGGCGGCGCGTGCGCGTTCATCCCGAGTTTTGTAGACGAGGCTCAGGATTTGATAGGCCATGGAGAGGGAGATGAGGTCAGAAGCTTTCGTACCTGTGTCAATGGCGCGCAGACACCATTGTTCTGCCGACGCCACATCGCCGACGCCCTCACACACATCCGCGATACTGGTGGCGACCCGCGCGCGGTCGCTGGCGTCCATCTCCCACTTGTCCATGATTTCATACGCACGCTCCAACGTCGTCCGGGCCTCCTCAGCCCGTCCAAGATGGCTTTGAATGGTGCCGAGGAGGCCCAATGCTCTTGCGTAACGTACATAATCAGCGGACTGCAGGAACACGTCCGTCGCCAGCTTGGCATACCAGATGGCCACACCGCATACGTCCAGTTCTGCATGCGCGTACCCTAGATTGTAGAACAAGCGCCCGCGCAGGGTATCATCGAGCAGCGTGTACTTGCTCCCGGCTTGATTTAACCATACCAACGCTTGTTCATAATCCCCCAGAAACAAGAGACTGCTGCCCAGATAAAACCAGGCTTGGACGTGAGCAACCTCGTCGTCTGAATGTTGCAGCACGAGGTGGCATATTTCATCTACGGCATGGAATAACTTATTTTTGTAGAAGTATTCACAAAGCTCTAACGATAATTTGATGTGAATGTCGTGCCAGCGCCCTCGATGCGTGCGAAGGGCTTGCAGAAGCACATCCCGGTTGGTCGACGAAAATTCGGCAAACGAGAAGTTTCCGTGCGCAATCATGTGCGCGTAGGACCTGAGCGTCCCGTCATCCAACCGCTGTGCGAGGAGCTCCAAGACGTCGGACGGCGGAAGCTGCCGGCCGCTCTCCAGCAAACTCATCATCGACTGGCTTCCAATACCCTTTGCCAAATCCGCTTGCGACAGGTTGCGCTGACGACGGGCCCGACGAAGCTGATAACCAATCACCAGTGCGACAAGACCTCGTTCCTCATCGTTCATGGCAAGACCTCCGCGGCATCTGACGTGAAAGGGGGTGAGCACATGAAAATGTCCCTGGCCATCCTGGCAAGCGTCCTTTGCTCCGCTGCGTTTCTAACGGTTCTAGCCCCTAACAATTTCAGTCACCCACCCGACCCAATGGCTGTTCACACCATACACTGACGTACAAAGCGATTGATGACAGGTGACATGGAGAAAGGGTCAACCGTCCCGCTGACAGGGGGACGGTTGACCCTGCATGCGTTCCCGCACGCCGCTGCGCCGTTCTCACCGCTGTGCCGTTCTTACGAATCCGATGACGCACTGGCAGCCGCGTTCGATGCCAGCGCCTCGATCAACGAACCCGCAATCGGTGCCCCCCATCCGGTGCAAGCATCCCATCCCTTCACGGCTGTGTACCCGGTCACGCCATTGAAGGTGTTGTTACCAGACGTGATGTCGCGAAACGCGGACTGCAACCCGGTGCTGTAAAGGCGCCCCGGCAGGTCGCTCAACGCTGGCAGTCCGGCCTGCGCGCGGCGTTGATTGGCCAGTGCGACCATCGCCGCGAAAACAGGGCAAGCGACTGAAGTGCCACCGACGATGGCAGGACGACCTTGAAACACAATCTGGTAGCCGGTTGCCGGGTCAGCATTCAGGGCGACATCCGGAATGCCTCGTCCGGAGCCTGCGATGTTGGATTGATAGTCCGGTTTCGGAAAAATCGTGCTGAACCCACCGCCAGTGGCGCCACCGTTGTCTGGCCCGTTGTAGGTCCAGGCGGTCTCCGTGCCATCTGGCTGGAGAGAGGTTCCCCCAACTGCGACAGCAGACGGGGAAGTCGCCGGGCCGTCGGCGTGCGCGACTTTCGGCCCCGAGAGGTCATGCATGCCATAGGCCCCTTGGTCGCCTGAGGCGATGCACACCGTGACACCCTTTGCGTTCAGCTTCTGGATCAGCGCGTCAATCTGCTGCATCGCGGATTCACCTAAATTCGATTCTGCATCGCCATAGGAAATGGACAGCACGGAGGGCTGAAATGCGGTGTCCTTCAGCACAAATTCCAGGCTGCGAACCAACGCTTGCGCAAACTCCGCGAACGTGCTCCCACCGTTCGCTTCGTATACCACCAGTGTGGCTTTGGGGGCGAGGGCGCCGGCCCATTGCAAATCCAACGAGGCTTCCTCGTCATCCGGACTGGTACCGCCATCATTCCGAGTACCGTCCACCGACCGAAAGTGAACCGCGGGCGTGGGGATGTTGTGCAGCGACCAAAACTGGTACGCGTCTTGCAAGCTGTAGCCGTTTGAAAATTCCAGGATGCCAATTGTCTGACCTTCGCCATCGAGGTCCGTGGGGATTTGATACAATCTAGCAATATCTGCTGGGTAATAACCATTGCCGTCGTTCACCGCATCGTTGCTCGGTCCAAACAAAATGGTTCGCTTCATCGTTTGTCTTCCCTTCCCTGCAGACTCCCCCTACCCCCAGGGCATGCGGCGCAGCGCCATCCGTCAAGACATGAGTCCCATTCCACCAACATCAAAATGGCACCCCAGTACCCTGAGCTGCCAAAGGTCCACAGGACAATCCCCTGTGCGTCGATGGAATGGCAGCTCGGCGATCATTGGCTCACGCCCGTACGGCTTACACCTTTAGACCCGTGGCTTTGCGTCCTAGCGTTTCCACTAGTTTGCCCTGTACATTCTTTTGTCGTTGCCCGTATTCTACTCTTCCACATTCGTGTTTATCAACCCCATGCCAGTTCTGTTACAATGGGTGCCAAGCTGGTTCAAGCGGAAAAATTCAAGGTTGCTTCAAGGGAATCCCTCTATGCTGATTCCTAGAAAACTTGCTTGAGAACGTTGCCTGCGCAGCGGCATAGCTTGAATCGCTGCTCGGTCAAATCTGCTGCTCAGTCAAATCTACTGATTCGACGAGGTGATGCACATGAGACCTTCTCCGATGCGGATTGTCACGTTGTCCCTGTTGACTGGGGTTGGGGTATATGCATTCGCACACGGAACGTCTGGCGGGTCTGGGGCAGCGGTCAGCACAATCGCCCCCTCATCCACAGCAAAACTTTCAAACCTTGCCCCCGAAACACCTCCGGCAGTTGCCGCGCGGCGAGCGTCAGACAGCTACTCGCGCCGTTCGCTGCTATCCGATGTGTCTTCTTTGAACAGCACAACAGCCAACACAACATCCGGCTCAACTTCAAGCGCAGCGAGCCCGTCATCTTCGGGCGCAACCAGCCCGTCATCGGTTCAGATTCCGTCCAACGCCGAAGGCTCGTTAAACTGGGCGGGTTATATCGATACACCGGTTTCCGGCGGAAAGGGATACACCAGCATCTCCGGAAGTTGGACCGTGCCGAACATCGCCGCGAACTCGCAAGGCATGGCCGCACAGTGGATTGGACTGGGCGGCGTGAGTACGCAGGACTTGCTGCAAATCGGTACGGTTGAACAAAATGAGAACGGCAAGCCCGTCGCCGAAGTGTTTTGGGAGAAACTTCCCGCCACCGCGACCAATCTGATGACCGTTCCGCTCGGTTCCACCGTGCAAGCGAGCATCACGAAATCTTCCGGCTCGACGTGGGATCTCAATATCACGGTGAAGACGCCCGGCGGGCAGACCCAGCGTAAAACCATTCCAGTCTCCTTGAGTTCCGCGTATGCCCAGGGCATTGAGAGCTCTGCCGAGTGGATCAGCGAGGACCCGTCCGGTCCGGACAACCAGTTGTACCCGCTCGCGAATATGGGCACGGTCAGCTATCAAGACGCCCTTGTGAATGGTGCGCCGCTGAACGCATCCGGGAATGAGGTACAGCCGGTGGTGCTTGTCGATGCCAATGGGAACGTGGAAATCGCCCCCTCCGCGGTCGGTGCGGACGGCGCTTCTTTCTCCACGGTGACCCTTGCGACATCCTCTGCAGGTGCGAGCGCAGGACGAACACCTCGCGGGGAAACCATCCCGGGCGGTCGAGGGAGCTTTGGTGCACCGGGATCGACCGGGCCAGGATATGCAGAACAAGGCGCTGGACCAGCCGGATATGGCTGGACCCAGGCGGCCGGCCATGGTTGGCACAATACCTGGGGACGCCCGGGTGGAATGAATCGCTGGTAACCGGGAGCCGACAGGCTCACCTTGACGCCGCGATCAAACGGATGCGCCATTCCGGACGAAATCGGCCCCGTGCGGGCCGATTTTTTTGTTCAGTGTGAAGATGGTTGCGTCCACGCCCCCCATATGTTAACTATGTATTATTGTAAAGTTAACAAAAGAGGAGGCGTGTACCTATGTCACGGATCACTGTTCAAGGCATCGTTTTTAGCGCATTATTTGCCGCACTCACCGTTGTACTCGATTTCCTGCAGGTCAACTTAGGTTTCACACCGGTACCCATCACACTCGGAAACATGGGCATTATGCTGGCTGGCGCCATCCTCGGCGGCGGTTACGGGTTCTTCAGCATCCTGCTGCTCGTGGTGTTGACACTCATCGGCTTGCCATTGCTGGACGGTTCAGGCGGAATTGGGGTGTTCGCCAGCGCGTCCGGCGGCTATGTGATGGCTTGGCCGATTTGCGCACTTGTGACTGGTCTGGTCGTATCGCGCATCAAAGGCAATGGCCCCATTGCTTTTGCGAAAATTTTCATCAGCATTGAACTCTTTAGCACCTTCTTGTGTTACGTTGGAGGTGTACCTTGGCTCATGCATGTACTGCACGTGCCACTCCAAAAGGCCCTGGTACTCGGCATGTATCCCTACTTGATTGGCGACACACTGAAAGCGTTTGTCACTGCCCTCGTCGTCATGCCGATTCGAAAATTGTATCCGGCATCCAGGCTGACGGGCAGAGCCGGCGCCAAAGTCGCGACACTCCCCGAAGAAGGTGCCTGATCGTACATAAAGGATGTGAGAGGATTGAAAACACGCGTCACCGAGCTCCTCGGTATCGAAGTCCCCATTGTTCAAGGTGGTCTCGCAAACCTCGCCTATTCTGAACTTGCCTCCGCAGTATCGAACGCCGGCGGACTCGGGCAAATCACGGCCACGTCTCTTCGCAGTGCGGACGAACTTCGGACAGAGATTCGCAAGACAAAAGCCGCCACAAACCGGCCGTTTGGTGTCAACATTGCCATCAGCCAGCACAAATCGGTCGAGGAGTTTGTGGACGTGGTGGTGGAAGAAGGGGTCGCAGCCGTATCGCTGACTGCCGGAAACCCCGAACCCATCCTCAAGCGTCTCGCGGACACATCGATTAAAAAGCTCGTTCTCATCGGTTCGGTTCGCCAGGCCCAAAAGGCGGAGTCGCTGGGCGCGGACGCTGTGATGGCGGTTGGACAGGAGGGCGGCGGACACATCGGCCGCGCTGACACGGGCACCATCGTCCTCATCCCCCGCGTCGTGGATTCCGTGAACATTCCCGTCATCGCCAGCGGCGGGATCGCAGACGGACGGGGGCTCCTGGCCGCCCTCGCGCTGGGTGCCGAAGGCATCGAAATGGGCACCCGCTTCATTGCGACCAAGGAGTGCATTGCCCATGAAGCCTACAAGGAGGCGCTGGTGCGAGGCAGGGAGGACGAGACGGTCATCATCAAACGGTCGCTCGGCATGCCGGGCCGCGTGTTACCCTCGCCGTGGGTCGAAAAAATCCTGGAAGAAGAAGCACGCGGCACCACGATGGAACGGTTGTGGCCGTTCATCTCGGGTGAGCGAAACCGGCACGCCATCATCGAGGGTCAGCTGGATGAAGGGTTTGCCTGGGCAGGTCAGTCGATGGGACTCATCCACAACGTGCCGACCGTCGCGGAACTGTTCGAAGAGATGTTGTCCACCGCGCGCGAACATTTTGCACGCATTGGACAGAGCGGGCTGTGATGGTCGTGCTGCAGGAACACGACGCGATTGTCGTTGCCGCCAAACGTACAGCGGTGGGCAAAGTTGGCGGTGGATTACGCGAGGTGCCCGTTGAACACCTCGCGGGCACCGTTCTCCAAGACCTCGTGCGTGGGGCGCAGGTCAATCCGGAGCGCATCGACCAGGTCATCCTCGGCAACGTGGTGGGTCCCGGTGGCAACGTGGCCCGGTTGTCCGCCTTGACGGCCGGGCTACCCCTCTCCGTGCCCGGATACACCGTCGACATGCAGTGCGGCTCTGGCCTGCAGGCGATTCATCTGGCGGCCCAGGAAGTCCAATCCGGACACGGAGACATCTATCTTGCTGGCGGCGTGGAAAGTTCCAGCCGAGCGCCATGGAAATTGGAGAAGCCGCAGAACCCTTACCGCCAAAGTCCGCGCGTGTACGAGCGGGCCCGTTTCTCACCAGATACCATTGGCGATCCCGACATGGGTGTCGCCGCCGAGAACGTCGCCCGAGCGTACCACATCAGCCGCGACGCGCAGGATGAACTGGCGCTCGCCAGCCACCAGAGGGCCGTTGCAGCCCAGCAGACTGGGGTGTTTACAGCTGAAATTGTGCCTGTGGAGACGCCTTGCGGAGGCTGGTTTACGGTTGACGAAGGCCCGCGCGTGGACACCAGCCTGGACAAGCTGCGCCGCCTCCCCCCGGTGTTCGTAAAAGACGGGACCGTTACAGCGGGCAATGCGTGCAGCATCAATGACGGCGCCAGCATCGTACTGCTGTTGTCCGTACGTGCCGCCCGCGAGCTTGGCTTTTCAACGGGACTTCGTTACGTGGACTGCGTGGTCACTGGCGTTGACCCGAACCTCCTGGGCATTGGCCCCATTCCTGCCGTGCAGAAGTTGTTCCACCGTCAATCCGTCACGATGGACGAGATGGACCTCATCGAATTCAACGAGGCATTCGCCTCGCAGGTACTCGCGTGCATGTATGAGCTGAACATCCCATTCGACCGCATGAATGTCAACGGCGGCGCCATCGCCCTCGGACATCCGTATGGAGCGTCCGGTGCACTCCTCGTGACACACCTGTTCCATGAACTCATTCGACGGCACGGACGGTATGGCCTCACCACCATGGGTGTCGGCGGGGGCCTGGGCATCGCCGCCTTGTGGGAGCGGGTGACCCTGTAAATGCGCATCGCGGATGGCGTGTTCTGGCAAGCCGGGCGTGATCCGGCGAAAGTCGCGATTCGAATGGGCGCATCGTCGTGCACCTACGGCGAATTGGCGAATGCCGTCACGGAGGCGGGCAGGAGATTTCGCGCCATGGGCGGGCAGCGCGGCGATGTGGCAGCCTTGCTCCTGGAGAACAGCATCACGTATTTGACGCTGTTCCTTGGTCTCGCCCATGCCGGCTTCGTTGTGGCACCAATGAACCCGCGCCTGCCTGACCGGGAGAACGAGCGGCTGTTCGACAAAATGGTACCCTGGTGCGTCATCACGGAGGACGCACACGGCATCCAGGTGGATGTTCAGCGCAAAGCCGCCGCCAGTCGCCCGCCCCTGCGAAACGAGGACCGCTGCGACGCACCCTTGACCGACGACGATCTTTTCTACCTTGGCTGGTCATCGGGTACCACGGGTGCGCCCAAGGGGATTTTGCGCACGCACAAATCCTGGACCGAAAGCTTTTTCGGCATGACGCTGGAGTTCGGTCTGCGTTCCGACGCAGTGATGCTGATCCCTGGGCCATTTTGCTACTCGGCGTCGCTCATCGCAGCACTTCACATCCTGTTCATCGGCGGCACGGTGGAAACCACCCGCAGATTCGACGCCGCGTGGACCGCGCGCCGCCTGGCCGAATCCGACATCAACGCCCTCTTCATGGTGCCCACCATGTACCGGGACGTGGTTGATGCCGTCTCTGGCAACCCGCAGTGGTCCACCGGCCGCTCCCTCACCTGCGTTACAGCAGGTGACAAGATGTCGCTGTCGATCCGGCGGGCATGGGAAAAAGCGTACCCCGGCGCGCGGCTCTACGAGTACTTCGGGTCTTCGGAAGTCGGATTCGTGTCTGTGTTGTCGCCCGATGACGCCAGAACCGACGAGCCTTTTGTGCCGAACGCAGACTCGGGCAGTGCCGCGCGCGCTGCTTGCGTTGACGACATGTCGCGCGCTTCTTCTGTCGGACGTCCGTTTTTTCCGGCGCAAGTCCGCGTCGTGAACGGAGAGATTCAGGTCAAGAGCGGCCTTGGGTTTGCCGGATACGCCGGATCGTTCACACACCCTGACCCGTCACAGGATGCCAACCGCGTAGTCTTCCGCGTACCGCGTGACAAGGCGTTGGAAAGACAAATCAAGCGCCCCGATGGCTGGCTCGCGCCGGGTGACAGTGGGTACCTCGACGATCACGGTCATCTGCACGTCACCGGGCGCGCGTCAGACCTCATCATCTGCGGCGGTGTGAATGTGTATCCGAGCGAGATCGAACAAGTCGTGCTCACGTATCCAGGGGTGCGCGAAGTGTGTGTGTTCGCATTGCCGGACGCACGTCTTGGCGAAGTGCCTGCATGTGCCGTCGTGTGGGAGGACGATGTGGCAAATCGCGATGCGGAGATGGAGCCCCTGCGGCAATTTCTCCTCCAGCACCTGCCCGGCTACAAGCGGCCTCGAGCGATGTTCAGCTGCATGAAACTGCCGCGCAACGCTGCCGGAAAAATCGTGCGGTCAGAACTCGCTCGTGCGCTTCGAGAGGAAGGCAGCGAAACGAACTGAATGCGGCAGACCCCTCGCAGCGCATGCGTCGTTTGATTACAATTTCACTATGGGAGATTGTCTGAGGGAGGACATGATGCGATGCTGATTGGCGGGGTGGAAGCAGGGGGAACGAAGGTCGTTTGCGGCATCGGCAACGAGCATGGCGAGCTGCTGGAACACAAGGTCATCGCAACATCCAATCCCACGGAGACGCTGAATGCCGTCTTCTCGTTTTTTGCGGAACATCCGATTGCGGCACTGGGACTGGGGTGGTTTGGCCCGCTGGACCTGAACCCCGAGCGCTCGTCCTACGGCCGCCTGACATCGACACCCAAACTGGCGTGGCAGGGGTTCCCGCTTCTGGACACGTTCCAGGCACGCTTTCCCGTCCCAGTTGGGCTTGACACGGACGTCAACGCTGCAGTCCTTGGAGAAGCCCGGTGGGGTGCGGCGAAAGGGCTGCATACCGTCGCCTACCTCACGGTCGGGACCGGGATCGGCGGCGGCTTGCTCGTGGAGGGCCGGCGCGTGCACGGCAGCATGCACCCGGAAGTCGGGCACCTGCTCGTTCGGCGCCATCCGGATGACCCCTTCGCAGGTCACTGCCCGTATCATCAAGACTGTCTCGAAGGACTCGCAGCCGGACCCGCCCTCGCCGCGCGGTGGGGAACGCCTGCCGAGCACCTGCCGGACGACCATCCGGCCTGGCGGCTGGAGGCGTACTACCTCGCGCAAGCGGTGGTGAACCTGATGCTGACCGTCTCGCCGCAGCGCATCATTCTCGGCGGCGGCGTCATGAAGCACACGGCGTTGTACACGGACATCCGACGTCAAGTCCAAACGCTACTCGGCGGCTACCTCCAGCATCCTGGCGTCTCTGAGGCAGCGCTGGACCCATTCATCACCGCGCCTGGACTCGGCGATTTCGCAGGCGTTCGCGGCGCGCTGGCCCTGGCCTTGGACGCGCTGCGGCACTGACCCAGGCCGCAGACGAGCCAGCCGGCCGCGGCGGTCCCGGCTACCGCAGCAACCCATGCACAAATTCGCCGATCCGCTCAATGGCCATCTGAATCTGCGTCGCCGACGTCGCATAGGAGCAGCGGATGAAACCCTCGCCGGTCTCGCCAAAGACGTCGCCCGGTATCACAGCCACCTTCATCTGCTGCAACAACGCCTCCGCAAAGGCTTGCGATGTCAGGCCAGTGGGACGAATGTCCGGGAACGCGTAAAACGCGCCTTGCGGAGCGTGGCAAGGGATGCCAATCCGGTTGAACCCCTCCACAATCAGCCTGCGCCGCCGGTCATAGCTCTCCACCATCTTCTGCTTTTCCTGCTCACCATTGCGAAAGGCTTCGAGCGCCGCCATCTGGCTCATACTCGGCGCGCACAACGCCGTATACTGGTGAATCTTGAGCATGGGCTCCAGAATCTCTTCCGGCGCAGCCACGTAACCAATCCGCCAGCCCGTCATCGCGTAGGCTTTCGACAAACCGCTCACCACGACCGTCCGTTCTTTCATGCCTGAAATCGCCGCGATGCTTGCATGCTCGCGTCCATACGTCAGGTCCGCGTAAATCTCGTCTGAAATCACCAACAAATCGTTGTCGATCACGACCCGCGCCACGCTCTCCAAATCTTCCCGCGTCATGATGGCACCCGTCGGGTTGTTCGGATAGCACAGCACCAGCACCTTGCTGGCAGGCGTGATGAACCGGCGGAGCATCTCTGCGGTCAGCCGGAACCCATCCTCGGCATACGTCGGCACATCCCGCACCACCGCCCCCGCCAACAGCGCGCACGGCCGATAGGACACGTACGTCGGGACCGGCAGCAGGACTTCATCTCCTGGGCAGATGAGCGCCCGAAACGCGAGGTCAATCGCCTCGCTGCCTCCGACCGTCACCAGAACCTCGCGAGCCGGGTCGTAGGACAATGCGTACCGTGTCAAATGGTCCGCGATGGCCTCGCACAACTGCGGCAGACCACGGTTTGACGTATATGTCGTAAAACCTCTCTCCAGCGCGTACAACGATGCCTCTCGAATATGCCACGGCGTGACAAAGTCAGGCTCACCGACGCCGAGGGAAATCACGTCGTCCATTTGCGAGGCCAAGTCAAAGAAACGCCGGATGCCAGACGGCGGCAAGTCGCGCACCACCGGCGAAAGTCGTTGCCGAATGTCCATCACGGCGAAATCACCAGCCGTCGGTCGCCTTCGCCATCATCAAAAATCACGCCGGCCTCTTTATACGTTTTCAGCATGAAGTGTGTGGTCGTCGAATTCACG
Source organism: Alicyclobacillus cycloheptanicus (assembly GCF_028751525.1). Taxonomy (GTDB): domain Bacteria; phylum Bacillota; class Bacilli; order Alicyclobacillales; family Alicyclobacillaceae; genus Alicyclobacillus_L; species Alicyclobacillus_L cycloheptanicus. Next base: position 2,374,616 of record NZ_CP067097.1, on the reverse strand, counting down.
TTCTCAATCGTCGCCAGGCGCTCCGACACAAAGCGCGAAACTTCCTTGATGTCGTACCCCTCCACAATCACCTGCAGGTCATATGCGCCGGACATCAAGTACACCGACTTCACTTCGGGGAAGCGGTAGATGCGCTCGGCAATCGCGTCAAACCCCACCTCCCGCTGCGGGACGACCTTCACGTCGATCACGGCCGTGATACGCCCCGACTCCACCTTGTCCCAGTCCACCACGGCGGAATAGCGGAGAATGACGCGTTCTTCCTCATACGTCTTGATGACTTCTGACACGGCCTCTGGAGACTCACCCAACATCGTGGCAATCGCCTCTGTGGAGAGCCTTGAATTGGTATGAAGGAGCCGCAGAATCTCGTGCTTCTTTTCTTCCGTCAAGCTTTACACTCCTTTACGTGAACACAACGAAGCGAACACAGCCGGTCCGAACCGTCGATGCCGTCCATTCGTTTAAATCAATAGTTGAAACAGCGACGGGTCCTTGTTGATTTCGCTGTACTGAATTCCGTACTTCTCCATCCGCGCAATCAACGGACCGTAATCGTCCCGCTGCTTCAACTCAATGCCGACCAGCGCCGGGCCGTTTTCCTTGTTGTTCTTCTTGGTATATTCGAACCGTGTGATGTCGTCGTCCGGTCCCACCACGAGGTCGATGAATTCTCGCAGCGCGCCCGCACGCTGAGGAAAGTGAATGATAAAGTAGTGCATCAGGCCCTCGTAAATCAGGGAACGCTCTTTGATTTCCTGCATGCGGTCAATGTCGTTGTTCCCCCCGCTGAGCACGCAGACGACATTCTTGCCGATGATTTGGTCACGATATTCGTCAAGCGCCGCGATGGGCATTGCGCCCGCCGGCTCCGCCACAATCGCGTTTTCGTTGTACAACTCGAGAATGGTCGAACAAATTTTCCCTTCCGGTACCACCACCACGTCGTGCAGTGCCGTTTTACAGACCTCAAACGTCAACTGCCCCACTTGCTTGACCGCGGCCCCGTCCACAAATTTGTCGATCTCGTCCAACACCACGACTTGCTTGGCTTCCAGCGACCGCTTCATCGACGGCGCGCCAGCAGGCTCGGCGCCAATCAGACGGGTGACTGGGCTCGCCTGCCGCAGGTAGGTGCCAATGCCGGAGGCGAGTCCGCCCCCGCCAATGGCCGTAAACACGTAATCTGCCGTTTCGCCCAGCTCCGCCATGTCACGGACAATCTCAATTGCGATGGTGCCCTGACCGGCCGCGATGAGCGGGTCGTCAAAGGGGTGCACGAACGTCAATTGTTCGCGCGTACAATAGTCCATCGCGGCAGCGAATGCATCGTCAAACGTGTCACCCATCAACTGAATGGTGACAAAGTCACCGCCAAACCGCGCGACTTGATTTACCTTCTGTCTGGGCGTTGTGGTGGGCATGAAAATGGTGCCTCGCACGTTCAGGTGGCGGCAGGAGTACGCAACCCCTTGCGCGTGATTGCCCGCGCTGGCACACACCACGCCTCGCTCCAGCTGTTCAGCAGGGATGTGGCGCAGAAAGTTGTACGCGCCGCGAAGTTTGAAGGACCGAACACGCTGGAGGTCTTCGCGCTTGAGAAAGACGTTGCAATTGTAACGATCCGACAGGATAGGATTGCGCTGAAGCGGGGTATCCACAGTCACCTCTCGCACCACATCATAGGCGCGGAGAATCGAGGCATAGTCGAGTGCCCCGCCTGATGGAGCGTGACGGTCAGAAGTTGTTTGGGACCGGTACATCCGGGTGCAGCTCCTCTCCCAATTCTCTATATATTGCAAAAGCATACCACACCCGCAGGGGCCGGTCACTATCTGCTCGTGACATCCCAATGACAAGTTCAAATCAACCGTTGTTCAACCTGGATGATTCAACCTGAAATCAGCCGTTATTCAATCGCGGCGTTGGTGTCAGACAAAGCGCCTCTGACATAGACACTGCCGAACGTGTTTTTCGCCCGCTTTTTCAACTCTCCGGCTTCTTCTGAAATCAATTCCAGTGACGTGGTTGTCCGATTGTATTCCCGGCACTCCAACACAGACAAGGAGATGGACAATCCATTCGAGTGAACCCTCTGGCCGTGACGGTCGGTGATGTCAAAGTCCTCTGTCCCGTGCGCCCCATTGGGGTAATACTGCGTTACACCTTCTTCAAAACGTTCGATAATGTCACTGCAAAGCTGTTCGACATCGTCCGTTTCTGTAATGAGGATGAAGTCATCGCCGCCGATGTGTCCGACAAAGTCACCCGGAAAGCCAAACGCCGCTGCGGAATCCTTCAGCACCTGAGCAGTGTAGCCGATGACGAGGTCACCCTTCTGAAACCCAAACCGGTCATTAAACCACTTGAAATAATCCAAGTCGGTATAGATGATGGTGAACGCCCGTCCACTACTGAGCCTCCACAGAATTTCCTGCTCGATGCGCCGGTTCCCCGGCAATCCTGTCAACGGATTCGCATCGCGGGCCAGCTCAATCTGCGCACTGGTGACCGCATTCAGAATGTCCTGCACCGTGACCACGCCAACCAGTTGGCCCAAACGCGTCACAATGACCAAATCGTACACGTGTTCATACTTGCGCGCCATCGCCAGCCGGGAGACAGTCTCAAGCGGCGTATCAATTTCAAGCACGAGTGGATCCCGTTCCATCAGCCGGGAAATGGCCTTGTTGCCAAACAAGGAATACCCGTACTTGGTCGCCAGGCGTTGAAACAGGCGCTCTCGAATCACCAGTCCCACCGGTTCATTGCCGCGCGTAACCACAACCCCAGATTCCAGGGCGGACGCGTTCAGATAATGGACGACCTCTTCCACCCGGGTCCCTTCATGCACGGTTTTCACAGGCCGTACAATTTTCTCCAGTCCCGCCTTCGCAGGCACATAACCATGGTACTGCGCAAACATTCTTCCAATCTGCGCCTGGATGTGCTGCTGGACTTGCCCGGCATGAACGGTGTGACCCTGCTCAAGCGGTCCGAGCAATTCCCCTGTTCCAAACTGTGCCCCGAGTCCCATCGTCAGCTTCAGGTCGGCTTCCTGGTCTAAGCCCTCCACAATCACATGGCAATTCAGTTTTCTGGCCAGCTCCACCAGGGTTTCCAGCGCAATTACCTGCGTGTGATTGGCACTCGCGCCTCTCGTTAAAATTGCGTCAGCTTTGACATAGTCCGGGTGCAAGCGGGCGATCGCCAACGGCCATGGGTAGCCGTTCCACGAGCTTTTCATGCACACCTTGAAGCCATACTTTCGGACTTCGCTGACCTCTCCCGCCAACACCTCGAAATCACCGGCAAACGTCGGGGACAGCTCGAAAACGACTTGCACCAGCGTCTCCTGCGTCTGCTGCTGCAAGGACTCCAATTGGGCAGGGTCCAGCCCCAACCCTGCGCTTCCATACACATGCAAAAACAAAACGACCTGTCGGGGAAACGACTGAAAAGACCCCATTGCTTCCTGCCAAACGGCTTGATGCAGCGTGCGGAGACGGCCTGTCTGTTCCGCGTTCGCAATCAAGGATTCGAGCGTGTCGAAACCGGCGCCCTGGGGCAGGCAGACATGAACGTAGTACCCGTGCAACTGCCCAGTACTCAGATACCGCACAGGTCGATACCGCACCCATTCCGGTGCCCTGTCCATCAAATGCAGGAACTCGATGTCATCGTCCTGTTCAGTCAACCTTGGCTTTTCGAAATGTGGACATAAGTCGGGATCCGGCATGGTCTCCCCCCTAATCAACGCGAGACACGCAGCCTGGATTGTTCAGCGAAGCGCTGGCCGGATGCCGTGCGGAATGGAACGTCAAACGACGTCTCTGGCCCCGGTCGCCCAAGCAGAAAGCCTTGGCCGCACGGTACTCCGCAGGCCTGTATACAATCCAACTCTTCGGACGTTTCAATCCCTTCGGCAATCACTGTGCCTGAAAAGCCGTTGCTGATGTGGCAAATCGCGCGGACAATATCCTGCTTCGTACGGTCAAGATGGATGTTTCGTATCAATTCCATATCAATTTTAACGAAATCCGGTTTGACTTGCATCAAGGTGACAAGCCCTGAATACCCAGCCCCCACATCATCGATTGCGATTTTGTAGCCTTGGTCGCGGTAATGTGCGACGAGCTGCAGGAACGAACTATAGTCGTGAATCGCGTGATGCTCGGTAATTTCGAAGACAATTTGACTAGGTTCCAGTCCTGCCGCGTCAATCACCTCACGCGTCTCTCCGTGATGAAAGGCTGGGTCGGACAGAATGTTGGGCGAGACATTGATGAACAGCTTGGTTCCCGGATAAACGCTGGCAGAATGGATGGCCTGGTTCCTGCACAGTCGTTCAACATCGAGCAAATACCCCGCTCGCTCGGCGTAGTCAAACAGATTTACAGGTCGTTCCAGTCCAGACCCGGCAGGACCGCGTGCCAGGCTTTCCCAACCGATGATGGACTGAGACTCCAAATGGACAATCGGCTGGTAATGAATTCTGATTCCGTTGGTTTGCACGACGTGATGCAGTTCCGTCATGATAAATGGCGGTACCGAGCCTGAATGCCTGCGAGCCCGTCTCCCAGCCAACGCGATTAACTCATAAAATTGGGTACTCAAGTTCTCCGGGTCAAGTCGAGTGGATGGAGAAAGTCCGTAGCGCAGTTGAAGGGACGAAGCCCCGTTCAGACCAGCCCGTTCATTCACGATGTACTCCACGTTCGTCACGAACTCGTGGATGACTCTGGAGTGATGTTCCCAAGAAACGGCATATGGGATAAAAATCACGAAACCATCGTCAAAGACATGGAGTGCCTCGGCGTTCGGCCACGGCAAGGCATGTCCCGCAAGTTGTTCCAGCAAGACACCAGAAGCGATGGCGAGGATGCGATTGCACGATTCCATGCCATAGCCCTGCTCGAATCGACTAAAACCGACAATATCGATGTACAAAAACGACACCATTCCAGACACAGCAGAAGCGTGTCCCAAAGTGTACGCTTGGACACCCTCCATCAGCAGATTCGGAAGACGACCGGAAGTGGTTGATGCATGCATGATGTTCGTCCTTCCTGCAGGGACATGTACTGCGAGAGACTGGTCCGACGGAAGCAGGGATTTGGTCTATATTGTAGCAAATGCTCTATAAATATTTTGCGTAGATTGTGTAATGATACGATGAAGATGCGTGTTATCGAACCAGCAGCAGCCGCCAGCGGGCCAGCAGCGCCCAACGGCGTTCGACGCGTTTGCGGAACCTCGGCAGCATGCGATACGTTTGAATGCAGCGGCGCAGCGCCTCCCGTGCCGCGGCAGGATTGTCAAACAACAAGAACAGCTTGGCCAGACGATATTCCGACTCGCACGACGACGCATTATACGACTGAAACACGTTCAGGTAGTGGAGCGCCTTCTTCGGGTCAGACGGCGCGAACACGGCGGCCATCTCAAGGTAGGGCTCGCCGTAGCGCAGTTTTGGTTCCTTGGACAAGGCGTTCAGAATCCGTTGTTCTCCGGCGGCGCACTCACCCAGGTGCAGTTGACAAATGCCCCAGTCGGTTTGCACATCGGCAGCCTCCTGCATGGACGGCGGCAATTCCTGCAGCAGCCGCAGTGCCCGATTGTACGCACCGTGTCCGATGTAGAGCCTGGCCAAGTCGTACCGTGCCGGCGCGTCGTGCGGGTTTTCCAGAATCTCGCGATGCAGCCGCGAGATGCGCATCTGCGTTCGCACCGGCTTCAACAGATTCGGTGTGAGTCCGATGAAGCGGCGATCGACCAAGTAGTACACAATCACGATGACAATCACGGCAAGCAATGGATTATGAAGGACCAGTGACAGCAGAACGAAAAGAAAGAGGAAACCGCTGCTCATGACCACCCTCCCATGGCACCTGCGATTTCCCCCAGTATAGACCACTTTGGCAGGTTTTCCGCGTACAAGTATCTGTGCATGGAGATTCATCAGGATGAAGTCGGCCGGATGCCGACGATGAGAAACAGTTATTTCGACTCCTCAGGCAGCTTGTACGCAGGCGATGACGTCCAGTTCGCTGGGATGCTGCCGTTGGTCCACTGGCTCTTCGGCATGAAGGACTCGTGGTGCTCGTCGAAGTAGTCGTCCATCATCTGGCGGGCAATCGGCACTGCAGTCACAGCACCATACCCTGCACCCGGCACCATGACCGCGACGGCAATCTGCGGATCATTATACGGCGCATACCCGATGAACACGGAGTTGTTCACACTCTGGCCGTGCATCGTGATCTCAGCGGTGCCCGTCTTTCCGGCCGCCTTGTACGGAGCGTCTCCGAAATAGTCATACGCCGTGCCCTCCGGCGTGTTGCAGGCCGCGTACATTCCCTCCTGCGCGAGCTTTAGGTAAGTCGGGTTAATCTTCAAATTCGCCTGAACCACCGGTTTGACCGTGGAAATCGGCTTTTCGTTCGTATTGGCCAAGCTCTGCTCGAGTCCCGGCGGATAGACGGCCTGCAGCAGGTGAGGCTGCAACTTCTTCCCGTTGTCCGCGATCGTCGCGACATACTGCAAGAGTTCAATCGGCGTGAATTGCTGCATCTGGCCGAATGCCATGCCCGCCAAATCGTACGGACTGCCGTAGTTCACGTACTGGCCCGTCTTTTTGACCGTCTCAGCAATCTGTTGAATTTGTTTCGCAGACAGCTGCACATTCGTCGGCTTCTTACCGGCCTGCAGGTCTTCAATCTCGAAGTTCCCTGCCTGTTCACCCGGCAGGTCAATCCCTGTCAGTTCGCCCAGGCCGAACCGCATCTCACCCTGCGCAAGGTCTAGAATTCCCTTGATGAAGTCGGTATTCAGCCACTTCTGGTAGTTTCCTCCCTGTGGGTATCCACCACTGGTCGGCGTACTACCCAGCCAATGACCTAAGTCTAGCCCCACATTGTAGAAGAATCGGTCGTCAGACACGGCAATGGCTTGAATGTCGTTGATCCAACCGTAACTCGCGTCCTCCTTCATCGGATAGGTGCCAATCATCTGGACTGGGGCATTGTCATCAAACTCTGTATTCGGCGTAATGACGCCGTGTTCAAGCCCAATCATCAGGTTGACGGGCTTGACCGTGGAACCCGGGTCGAGCGGGCTCTGAATGGCGTTGTTGATTTCCGCACCAGAACTGGATAGATACTGTGCATGTTGTGTGAAGTCACCGCCGGGTACCATCCAGTTCGGATCCAGATAGGGATAACTGGCCATCGCAATGATGCCGCCGGTTTTGACGTTGATCATCACTGCAGCGGCGTCCGTAATGGTCTGGTGATTCTGCCGCTCGTAATTCTGAATCGCCTGGAGCACAGCGTTCTGCGTGTCAGCCTGGACCCGTCCGTCCAAGGTCAGCTTCAGGTTGTCTCCCGAGACCGGCGGGATGTAGCCCACCGGCTTGGTCGAGCCGTTCACAGTGCTGTACTGGACTTGCTGATAACCGACTTTTCCCTGCAACAAGTTCTCGTACTCGTACTCCAGCCCCGCCACGCCGACCTGTTGAATCTCCTTGTACCCTTTTTTCTTGACATAATAGGCTTCGTTTTGGGGCGTGATCGCTCCCACATAACCCAATACCTGCCCGGCCAAATCTTTGTATGGGTACTCCCGCTGACCGTCCATCTGCACATCCACGCCAGGCAGCTGTCCGGCGTGTTCACTGATGAAGGTCAACTGGTCCTCCGTAATATTTTTAAACAAGGTAATCGTGCTGTACTGCGGGTCGGCATTGAGCAGCGCCAGCACGTGTGCTTCGGTTGTATGAAATACAGGTGCCAGCAGCGCGGCAATTTTCTTCAGTTCACCGGATGACGTGTTGATATTCTTCACTCGCGTAAAGTACACGCTGTAGATCGGCTCGTCATACGCGAGCAAATTCCCATTTGTGTCGTAGATTCTCCCACGCGCCGGGAGAACAGGAATGTTCTGCACCGACGTGGTCTTCGCCTGCGACCTGAAATACGCCCCTTTGGTAATCTGCAAGTAACCCAAGCGGAAAATCAGCGAAGATAACGCCAAAAAAACGCACGAGAAAACCACATTGACACGAAACAGATGCGTGCGCCGCCGTCGGTCCGTCAGGCGGTCTTCCTCTGAACGTCGAATCTGCGAACGCTGTTGCCTTGTTGCCATCCACCCTGGTAAACCCCGTCGTTTCACAATACCTTGCCCCTTGTGCAACATCATTTGCGAGATTGCTTCATCACTGAGTGTAGTGTATAGGGAGAGGATAGGAAATAGACTTCGAAATTCCTTCGAAAATGCCTTCTGTCGGACAACCGCTTAAAGCGCCTGTTCTGTTTCCATTGTGAGTTGTTCCCGAAGCTGGTACTTGAGAATTTTTCCCGAAGCATTTCGAGGCACGGGTCCAATGACCAGCTTCCGGGGCACTTTGTAGTCTGAAATGAACGCCGAACAATGAGCTCGCAGTTCTTCCAATGTCAAATTCGCTCCTGGACGCAAGGCGACCACCGCAGTCACCGTTTCGCCGTAATCCGCATGCGGTACGCCAACAACCGCACAGTCCGCGACAGCAGGGTGGGTGATGATGGCGTTCTCAACTTCGACCGAATAAACATTCATTCCACCGGTCAAAATCATGTCCTTTTTGCGGTCGACCATCGTGATCAGACCGTTCGCATCGACCGTGGCCAGGTCCCCGGTCATCAACCAGCCGTCGCGCATCGTGGCAGCTGTTGCCGCCGGGTTGTTCCAGTATCCCTTCATCAGCGTTTCTCCCCGCAGCAGAAGTTCCCCAACCTCGCCCGGCTGTACGTCCTCAAACGCATCATTGACGACGCGCGCTTCCGTGTTCAGCACAGCGCGACCAGCCGCGCCCGGGTGCTGGCGCAGCTCCTCCCCGCCGAGCAGCACGCCGCCGGGCCCCATTTCCGTCAGTCCCGCCAGGTGATACAGGGTCAAGTGAGGCAGCGCCGCCGCCAGCTGAGGCACAACGGATGGCGGCATCGGCGCCGCGCCGAACATGCCGATGCGCCAGGCGGACAAATCGACTTCACGGAGCAGCGCATCGCGCAGCATGAACTGATACATCGTTGGCACACCAAAGAACGCAGTGACCTGGTGATGGGACATGGCGCGCAGAACCGCAGAAGAGTCAAACGTGCGCAGGACCACGTGTGTTGCGCTCAAATACGTCCCCGCCATCAGGAACAGGTTCAGTTCAGCGGAGTGGTAGAGCGGCGCAACATGCAACAGGACCTCCCCTTCGCGAAGTCCGGCACCCGAAGTAATGTTCAACCCTGTCCAAATGATGCGGTGATGGTCAAGCAGAACGCCCTTCGGCCGTCCCGTGGTGCCGGACGTGTATAAAATCTGCGCGTCGTCGTCTTCTCGGACGCTCCGGTCCACCGGTGCCGCCTTGCAGCGCCCCATCTCTGTACGCAAGTTTGTGTCGTCATCCGAACCATCCAGCGTAAGCGCTTGCACTTCGCCGCCGGAAGAAGCAACATATTGCAGCGCCGCAGAAACGACGGACTGAAGCGCTGCGTCGTGAAGAATCAACTGTGTGCCTGCGTCTTCCAACTGAAATGCCAACTCCGGAGGCGCCAGGCGAACGTTGGTCGGCACCGTAATGGCGCCCAGCTTCAGGAGAGCATAATAGGCGATCACGAACATGTCGCTGTTCGCCCCCATGATGGCGACGCGATCGCCATGCGCAACCCCGCGCGCTGCCAGCGCCTGCGCCGCCTGGTTCACAGCGTCGTCGAGCGCCCGGTACGTATATCGCCGGTCATCGCAAATCAACGCCAGTCTGCCCGGGTTCCGGTTGGCGTTGCGTTCCAGAATTTTACCGATACTTGGCATACGACCACCTCATCCAAACGAAGGATTCTGTCGACGCTTATTCTATATGAATTCAGAAAAAATAGAAATGATGAACGAAGTTCCCCGGTGAATTCGCGAAAGTATTAAAACGTTGGAAACACCAGGAGCCGCCCCAGAGGCGGCTCCCTTCCACCCTGCGAAGCACCGAAACTACGCCAATTCCACCAGCAAATCGCCCGGTTCCACGCGGTCACCCGGCCGGCAAAACACGTCCTTCACCGTACCATCCATCGGCGCTTGAATCTGCATCTCCATTTTCATCGCCTCGGTGACAATGAGCAGGCTGCCCTTCGTCACCTCGTCGCCGGGTTGGACGGCCACCGAGATAACGTTGCCGGGCATGCGCGCTCCAACTTCCTTCGGGCTCCCCGTCGTCTTGCGGCGCTCATCCGCTGCCTTGGGTGCGGCGCGATCGACAATCTCCACCTCACGCGGCTGCCCGTTCAGTTCGAAAAACACCGTGCGCTTGCCGTTCTGCTGCAGGTCCCCAATGGAGAGCAGCTTGATGATGAGCGTCTTCCCTTCTTCGATGGAAACGCGAATTTCTTCCCCGGACCGCATCCCATAGAAGAACGTCGGCGTATCGAGCGGCGACAGGTTGCCAAACTGTTCGCGGTGCATCAACAAGTCGACCGTCACCTGCGGGTACATTAAATAGGACATGACCTGCTCTGGCGCAGCCTTATGCCCAATCTTTTCTTCAAGGGCAGCTTGTTCCGCTGCGATGTCCACGGGCGGGAGCAGTTCGCCCGGGCGCCCAGCCAGCGGCTTTCGGCCCTTCAGCACCGCCTTCTGCAGCTGTTCCGGAAATCCCCCATGCGGCTGTCCCATGTTGCCCATGAAATAGTCCACCACAGAACCCGGGAAGTCCAGCTCCTCCGCCCGTTCGAGCAGCGATGCTTCATCCAGGTTGTTCTGTACCAAGAACAACGCAAAGTCACCCACCATTTTGGAGGAAGGTGTCACCTTCACAATATCGCCCAGCAGGTGATTCACCATGCGGTACGAGCGAACGACTTCGTCAAAGCGGTCGCCGATGCCGAGCGCAATAGCCTGTTCGCGCAGGTTGGTATATTGACCGCCTGGCATCTCATGCTGGTACACCGCCGTCGACGGCACATTCAAGCCACTCTCGAAGCGCTGGTAATAGCGCCGCACCGCCGCCCAGTAATCTGCCAGCACCTCAAGGTCCTGCAGGTCGTCCGGGACGGCCCGGTCAGTGAACTGCAGCGCGGCTGCGAGCGAGTTCCAACTCGGCTGCGAGGTCGATCCCGACAGAGAACTGATGGCCACATCCACAATATCCACCCCGGCCTCCGCCGCCGACAGGAGGGTGGCGATGCCGTTGCCGCTCGTGTCGTGGGTATGCAGGTGGATGGGGATGGAGATGTGGTCGCGCAGCACCTGCACCAGCTTCTTCGCTGCATACGGCTTCAGCAACCCGGCCATGTCCTTGATGGCCAGGATGTGTGCGCCAGCCCGCTCCAGTTCCTGCGCCATTTGCACGTAATAGTTCAAGTCGTATTTCGTCCGTGTCTCATCCAGAATGTCCCCGGTGTAACAAATCGCCGCCTCAGCAATCTTCCCGCACCCGCGCACCTCTTCAATGGCCGTCAGCATGTTTGGCAGCCAGTTGAGGCTGTCGAAGATGCGAAATACATCAATGCCGCTCTCCGCGGACTGCCGCACGAACGCGCGCACCACGTTGTCCGGGTAGTTTTTGTAGCCGACCGCATTGGCGCCGCGCAGGAGCATCTGAAAGAGCACGTTCGGAATTGCTTCGCGCAGGGACGCCAGACGCTCCCACGGGTCCTCTTTCAGGAAGCGCATGCTGGCGTCAAAGGTCGCGCCTCCCCATACTTCCATGGAAAACAGGTTTCCGCCAATGCGGGAAGTCGCCTCGGCGATTTCCAGCAAATCCCGCGTCCGCACCCGCGTCGCCAGGAGGGACTGGTGGGCGTCGCGGAACGTGGTGTCGGTCAGCCACAGCCGCTTCTCGTCCCGCACCTGCTGCAGAAAACCGTCCACGCCGAGCTGTTGCAGCAAATCGCGCGATCCCGTCGGTCGCTTTGCATCGAGCGGCACCCGCGGCACCTTGGGTGCAGGCCATTCAGGTTTCAGTTCCGGCCCCGTCCCCTCCGGGCCGTTGACCGTCACATCCGCGATGTAGGTGAGCAGCTTCGTCGCGCGGTCCAGCCGCTTCGGAAACCGGAACAATTCCTCATGATTGTCGATGAACGACACGTCGCACTGCCCAGAGAGGAACACGGGGTGGTGAATCACGTTCGATAAGAACGGAATGTTCGTCTTCACGCCGCGAATACGGAACTCCTGCAGTGCGCGGGCCATCTTGTTGGCCGCCTTCTGAAACGTGAGGCCAAACGCGCTCACCTTGACCAACAGGGAGTCGTAGTAGGGCAGCACGCGGGCGCCCGTAAAGCCGTTGCCGGTGTCGAGGCGGATGCCAAACCCGGCGGCCGAACGATAGGTAATGATGCGGCCTGTGTCGGGCAAAAATCCGTTCTCCGGGTCTTCCGTGGTCACGCGGCACTGAATCGCATACCCATGCATGTGGACGTCGTCCTGCGTGGAAATGCCAATCTCCTCGCTGCCGAGCGGATACCCCTCGGCCACGCGAATCTGGGCCTGGACAATGTCAATCCCTGTGATGAGTTCGGTGATGGTGTGTTCCACCTGCACCCGCGGGTTGACTTCGATAAAGTAAAACTCCCCGTTTTTGGCGAGCAGAAACTCGACCGTTCCCGCGTTCACGTACCCGGCGTGTTTCATCAGCTGCACCGCTGTGCTGCAAATTTTCTCGCGAAGCGCCGGCGCAATCAGCGCGGGCGCGATCTCGACCACCTTCTGGTGGCGCCGCTGAATCGAACAGTCCCGTTCAAACAGGTGGACGAGGTTGCCGTGCGTGTCGCCCAAAATCTGCACCTCGATGTGCTTGGGCGAATCGATGTACTTCTCAACATACACTCCGGCCGATCCAAACGAGGCTTGCGCCTCCGACGAGGCGCGGTTGAACGCCTCCGCCAGCTCTGCCTCATGATGTACGACGCGCATGCCGCGGCCGCCGCCGCCGCTGACGGCTTTCAAAATCACTGGGTACCCGATGCGCGCTGCAAATTCCCGCGCCTGGTTCAGGTTAACCGGGCCGTCAGAGCCCGGCACAACCGGAATCTGCGCTTCCATCGCAACCTTTCGCGCCGACACCTTGTCGCCAAACATGTCCAGGTGCTCCGGCCGCGGCCCGATGAATGTGATGCCGGCCCGTTCACAGGCCCTCGCCAGTGCCTCGGACTCAGAGAGGAACCCGTAGCCTGGGTGAATCGCGTCGCACTCCGTCCGCAGCGCCACTTCAATGATGCTGTCAACATCGAGGTACGCTTCGACCGGGCCTTTTCCTTCACCAATCTGATAGGCTTCGTCCGCTTTGTACCGGTGCAGCGACAGCTTGTCTTCTTCCGTGTAGATGGCGACAGTTCGAATGCCGAGTTCCGTGCAGGCGCGGCAGATGCGGATCGCGATTTCACCGCGGTTGGCCACGAGAATCTTTGAGAACTGCTTCATGTTGGAAGGGTGCACTCCTTTCGAATCTCCCACCGAGGTCTGACAGGGCAGACCCCTTGTATCTGAGCATATTCGAGTCGCGTGTTATGTTTGATTATTACATAGAATTGCGATAAGTACACCTCGTTTTCGCCCCGAGCGCACGCCGTGTGACGGCTTCCCAACACGTACAGTCTTCACACATTTTTACCAGCGTTCCTAGACTATGATATGGTTATAATGATGATAGACTTGTATGTTCCCAGTTGGCGCCTTGCTCAATGGACACGTGAGCGGGAGCGCCCGCTCGTTTTGCAAATATCGGAGATGAGGAAGGTTTGTCATGAGCGAACGACAGAACAAGACGGACGTGATTTTGATTGGCGCTGGCATCATGAGCGCGACCCTGGGGTGTTTACTGCAAGAATTGGCTCCAGATTGGGAAATCAAAGTCTTCGAGAAGCTTGACCGGCCTGGCGAGGAGAGCTCGAATGAATGGAACAATGCAGGTACGGGCCATTCCGCTCTGTGCGAGCTCAACTACACCACCGTGAAGCCGGACGGATCGATCGACATCCGAAAGGCGATTCAAATCAATGAACAGTTCCAGCTGTCCAGGCAGTTCTGGTCGTACCTGGTGCAGCGCGATCTGATTCAAAACCCGCAGGACTTCATCATGCCCATCCCGCACATGAGTCTGGTGCACGGGGAAGACGACGTCGCGTTTCTGAAGAAGCGGTTTGAAGCACTGTCGAGCAATCCGCTGTTTGAGGGCATGGAATTCTCCGACGACCCTGACCAAATCAAAGCGTGGATCCCGCTGGTCATGGAGGGCCGTACCTCGAAGGAGCCGATTGCCGCGACCAAAATTGACACCGGCACGGATGTCAACTTCGGCGCACTGACGCGGATGCTGTTTGGGCACCTGGAACGTCAGAACGTCCAGATTCACTACAGACACAGCGTCAAGGACATCAAACGCGCGAGCGACGGCTCCTGGGAAGTGAAAGTCGTCGACCAGAACAGCGGCGTCACGCAGTCCCACCACGCCCGCTTTGTCTTTATCGGATGCGGCGGCGGCAGTTTGCCGTTGCTGCAAAAGACGGGGATTCCGGAATCGAAGCACATTGGCGGATTCCCGGTCAGCGGATTGTTTATGGTGTGCAAGAACCAGGAGCTGGTGGAGCGGCATCATGCCAAAGTGTACGGAAAAGCCAAGGTCGGCGCACCGCCGATGTCGGTGCCGCACCTGGACACACGATACATCGACAACAAAAAGACGCTGCTGTTTGGACCTTTTGCCGGCTTCTCGCCAAAGTTCCTGAAAACCGGCTCGAACTGGGATTTGATTCGCTCCGTGAAACCGAGCAACGTGCTGACGATGCTTGCAGCCGGCTTGAAGGAGATGGCCTTGACAAAGTACCTCATCCAACAGCTGATGCTGTCGAATGAACAACGCGTAGAGGAGCTTCGCGAGTTCATCCCGACCGCCCGGGGAGAAGATTGGGAGATCGTCGTCGCCGGCCAGCGTGTTCAGGTCATCAAAGACACGGAGACAGGCGGCAGAGGGACCTTGCAATTTGGAACAGAAGTCGTCTGTGCCAGTGACGGGACCATCGCCGCATTGCTTGGCGCTTCGCCGGGCGCCTCGACGGCCGTGCATGTGATGCTTGAGGTATTGGAAAAATGTTTCCCGGAATACGTGCGCGAGTGGGCGCCGAAAATCCACGAAATGATACCGTCCTACGGCGTGTCGCTGGTGGAGCATCCGGACCTGTTCCACGAAATTCAAACCTCCACCGCACAAACCCTCGGACTGACCTACCGAGAAGCGGTTTACAGCTGATTCGTTCTGCTGCGGAATCATCGCATCATCGAAGACAACGTTCTCTGAAGACAACCTTCTTTTGAAGATAACCCCTTGCCTGACAGGCGGGCCGGACGCCTCCGGCCCGCCTGTCACTGTGCAACATACCCCCCATCCATCACGACCGCTTGCCCGGTGACGCTTCGCGCCTTGTCAGAGGCGAGAAACACGGCGTAATCGGCGACTTCCCGCGGGTCAAGCAGGCGGCGCTGCGGAACCAGCGGGTAAATCACTTCTTCCAGCACGCGCTCCACGGGCACATTGCGTGTTTTGGCGAGGTCCGCCAGTTGATTTCGCACCAGCGGTGTGTCTACATAGCCAGGGCAGAGGGCGTTTACCGTGATCCCGCAGGTTGCCCCTTCCAGTGCCGCCACTTTCGTGAGCCCAATCACGCCGTGTTTGGCCGAATTGTAGGCGGCCTTTCCGGCGAACCCGATGAGCCCGTTCACGGAAGCGATGTTGATGATGCGGCCAAAGCCCTGTTTCTTCATCACAGGAAACACGTGCTTGATGGCCAGAAACGGACCCACCAGCATCAAGTCAATCATCTGCCGGAACTTGTCCGTTGGGAACGACTCGAGGTCGGCAACAAACTGGATGCCGGCGTTGTTGACGAGAATATCGACCGTTCCAAAGGTCTCTCGGGTCACATCCACGAGATGCGCCAGGTCATGCTCCTGGCTTGCATCAGCAGCCACCGCCGCAGCTTCCAGTCCGTCCGCCTGAAGTTGCGTTGCAGCCTCCTGCGCCGCCTGCTCGCGCAGGTCAGACACCATGACCTTGGCCCCCGCTCGGGCCAATCCGCTGGCGATGGCGAACCCGATGCCGCTCGCCGCGCCTGTCACGACGGCCGCCCGCCCACTCAGAATTTGTTCCATGAAAATGTCACCTCTCTGTGCAAGGATGAACAGATAACAGTTCCTTCACTCGGTCGGTAAACGAAGCCACCGTACTGTACCGCCCAGAAGCAGGGGGCTCCATCCCTCGTTCCACCCAGTTCTCCAGATGATACAACGCCGCTTCAAAGTACGGCTGAACCGGCTGCTGCCCGCGAAGGTCGCCCCGCAACAGGCCGTCCACGTGGTTCCCGCCTTCAATCTCGTACATGCGATGAAGCGCACCGGCTCCCTGACGTTGAACCAAATCATGATAGGCCGCCGCGTGGTGGACGAACGGAATGAGACAGTCCCAGTTTCCAGCCACGGACAACAACGGTTTCGTCAGCCGGCCCGTGTTGGCAATCGGACGTATCCGCTGTGCCACCACGCCGGCTCGTTCCTGCCACGGATAGTCGGCAAGTTCCGCTGGGTCGCGCAGCCAGTCGTTGGTCCACGCCAGCGCGAACGGCTTCCATTCCGGGTCCAGCGACCGTCCATACAGCCACAACGAGACAACCCAGTACGTCATGAAGTATTCCTGCCAGAAAAGACTTGACGCTTCCACAAGTCCGGCTTCCATCAGGCGCTCCAACGCCGCGTGCTGTTCAGACACCGTCCGGTCTCCGCGCCAGTTCCAGTAAATTGGGCAATCGCGCACATACACAGGCAAGGTGGTGAGCAGATGGCGCCCTTCGGGAAGCCACAGGACACCCTCCCATTCGACACCGCCGTCAAACAACGCGGGGTGACGTTCCAGCATCATGCGCACCACGTATCCGCCGTTGCTGACGCCCGCGATGTAGGTTTTGTCTGCTGCCCGGCCGTACACTTGCGTAACGAGATGACGAGCGTGATGCACCAAACCTACGTACGCTTCCTCCCACTCGGCCATAGAGCGCAGCGGGTCGCGCAGTGTGAGCCCTGGCGTCGCCTTGTCGCAGCTCGCAAACGCGTAGCCCTGCTGCAGCACAATGTCCGCAAGCAGCCAGTCGAGCGCATATTCGTTGCGAACGGCTGGCGTACCGCCAATCACCAGCTTCCCATTCCAGATGTTGGCGTCCGGCAGCCGCACGATCGCGTTGGCACGTCCCACTCGGCCCATCCACTGAACCCCTGGCACCTCGTGGTCAATCCGCGGCGCTGCAAAGACCAGCGGTTCTGCATCGGGGTTCACCCCCTGCTGGCGCGTCGTCAGGTCTGTGACCCTGGTCCATCCACCTGTCTGTTCCAACCTTGACACCTTCCTCCGGGATGCTCCGGCCTGGCATTCGCCCCCGTAAGCATCGTATCACAAACGACAAAGGGTGCACCGAAGCCCAAACAGGCTCGCGACGCACCCCGAAGACACTGATGATGTCAAACGGTCACTGCAGAATCGTGATGGAATCGTGCTTCTGAGAGATGAGCAGGTCGTAGCCGAAATCCGCGAAAAAGCGATACCCGAACAAAGGCGGACCCGAATAACTCGCATCCACCAGGCATGGAATGTTGTCAAATTCGTGGCCGCCGATGGATAGTGAAATCTCACTGTCATACGCTTCGTCTTCGCCGCCGATGCCCTCGACCTCATCGCTGCCAAGGTTCTTCAGCTGTAACTCGTCGGCGAGCTGTTTCGGAATCAGCGGCTCATAGGCGCCGGTATCGAGCTGGAACATGATGTTCTGCCCGTCATCACTCACGGCGTTGAAGAACAGTGCATCGTCGGATACGGTCAACGGCGTGGTCGCCACCACTGTATCATCGGACGGCGTGACCGTCGGCGTTGAAGTGGAAGCCGTGAACGCGATGTCCGTTTCCTGCGATACCACTTTCCCGCCAGGCGTCTTCCAGGTCACCGTCAGGTGGACTGTTTCGGGCGTAGTATCGTTTATCCCGCCTGTCCATGTACCGTTCGCATCCGTCGTCACCGAGAACGACTTTTGGCTGCCGTAGCCGGACGCAGAACTGTTGCCGTCGAGACTGATTTGTATCTTCTGGTTTGGGACCGATTCCTCTTCGTCGGCAACGAGCACTTCAATCGGGTCAGGACTTCCCACGGTTCCGTTCTGCCCAAGCACCACAATTTGATAATCGTGCGGCACAGGAATGGACGTGAAATTGAATCCCCCGCCCTTGAGCTTCGTGGCCTTGACATGCGGTGCCAATCGGTTCCACGGCAAGTACGTGACACCTTTGTACACCACACCCTGAATCGTGCCGCCGGTCACGGCGAACTCACCATTCCCCAGGTATTCATATGGCGTATGGAAAGCCGACAAAGCGCCCCAGCTCACGTACGTCGTGTCCCCCACGGCAATCGCTTGAATGGACCGCCCGTTGATTTCGGCACGAACGGTGCCGTTCGCAGGATGAACCGCCGCTGCAGATGCGGTTTGAGAAACCGAAAATAATACCGATGAGAGCGCCAGCGACGCGGTCATGACAGCAAACTTTGATGACAGTTTCAACAGAAGGTCCTGCCTTTCGGGAATGGATTGCGAACTCGCCTCTATCCATTCGCCGGAATCGTCACAGTTCCTTCTTCCTGCTCACGCGTTCTGGCCGTCCTCTTTTATCCACCTCTTCTATCCACCTATGACAAACTGAGGGGCTCCCAATCATCGACCACTATCACAATCACAGCCGCTGGTCCGTGAATGCCGATGGTCTGGTCATTTTCAATATCCGAGGACCGGCTCGGTCCGGTCACGAGGTGGACGTAAGCGTGCTGGTCCACGGCGTCCGCGATGCGCGCCAGCGCCTCTCCAAGGCGTGTGACGAATTGACTGGCACCCACGATGGCAAGATGCACCGGCGGCAGCAAGTGCACCGACCGCCCCCTGCCTGCGCCGCAGGCGAGCACCAGCGTCCCCGTGTCGGCAACCGCAGCGGTGCACCCAGTGATGCCGATGTCAATGGAAGTGAAC
The DNA here is from genome assembly GCF_028751525.1 of Alicyclobacillus cycloheptanicus. GTDB lineage: Bacteria > Bacillota > Bacilli > Alicyclobacillales > Alicyclobacillaceae > Alicyclobacillus_L > Alicyclobacillus_L cycloheptanicus. Next base: position 2,355,546 of record NZ_CP067097.1, on the reverse strand, counting down.
GCTTCGCGCTCATCCACTCCCCAGGTCACCACCTGCTCGGAGGAAACGGCCGGCAGCACGAGCTGCCGGAGTTGCGCATCGTTCCACATGCCAATCCGCTCCGGCTGCAAGTCCGCGAAAATACCGCGCAGCGCTTCCTGAAGTTCTGCCGCATCCTTGACCCGGTGAAACGCCCCGCCCAGCTGCACGAACCGCTCTTCAAAGTGAGTGATGCGCGCTTCCTTAGACAGTGCGTATTCACGCCAAAAGTCCGGAACCCCGACCACCTGCCGGGTCGGCGCTTCGTTCAAGGGGGATGACCTGCCCAGCTGCGACGCGATGCGCGTCAGAAAGGCTTCCTTATTCATCTCCGTTCCCCCCTGGCTTGGATGGCACCGACTGCAAATCGCGCTGCAATGACCGCCACAGGTCCCGAAACGGCACGGCGGCCAGCTTGGGCGCGTTTCGCCCGCGCGTCCACCCTTTCAGCGGCCCGATTTTCGCCTCAATGTGGCCGTTTCGCACGAGCGGACCCTGCCCGATTCGAGCCGCTTTCATCGCCAGCCGGTAGCGTCCCGCCTTCGCGAACGTCATGCCGAACCCTTTGAAGGCCATGCGCTCGGACGGCTTGGTCCAGCCCCGTTCGACGTTGCGCTGACGCAGGTACACCAGCATGTCGTGCAGCGGGATTTTTACTGGACACGCCTCCGAACAAGCGCCGCACAGGCTGGAGGCGTACGGCAAATCGGCGTATGCTTCGCCCTCATTGAGCACCGGCGACAAGACAGCGCCAATCGGCCCCGGGTACACGGAACCATAGGCGTGGCCGCCAATCTGCCGGTAGACAGGACACACATTCAGGCACGCGCCGCAGCGAATGCAGTTGAGGACCGCCTTCATGTGGGGGTCGCTCAGCTGCCGCGAACGACCGTTGTCCAGCACAATGATGTGAAGCTCGCGGGCGCCGTCGTGATCGGCCGGTCGACGCGTACCCGTAATCATCGACAGGTAGGTCGTGATGTTTTGTCCCGTCGCAGCGCGGGGCAGCAAGTTCGCCATCACTTCCAAATCCGCGAAGGTCGGCACAAGCCGTTCCATGCCCATCAGGACGATGTGGGTTTTCGGCAGATTCACGACCATGTCGGCGTTCCCTTCATTGGTGAACAGCACGACGGAACCAGACTCCGCAATGCCAAAGTTGCATCCCGTGATGCCCACGTCCGCTTCGAGGAACTTTTGCCGCAGCTTGCGCCTCGCGAATCCCGCCAGCGTCTTGGTGTCCGTTGTCAGTCCCTCGCCGCCGGCCTCGGTGAAGAGGTCCTTGATTTGCGCCCGGTTCTTGTGAATCGCTGGGATAATGATATGGGACGGGGTCTCCTTCGCGAGTTGGACAATGTACTCGCCAAGGTCTGTCTCCACGACCTCCACGCCGGCCGCTTCCAACAAGTGGTTGATCCCGATTTCCTCCGACACCATGGACTTCGACTTCACGACGGTTCGTGCCTGTTTCGCCCGGATGATGTCCAGGACCATCTGGCTGGCCTCGCTCGCGTCCGCGGCAAACTGAACGTGTCCCCCCGCTTTGGCAGCATGGTCCGCAAATTGCCCCAGGTAATAGTCGAGATGCGCAACGGTGTGTGCCCGAATCTGCTGCCCGCGGTCGCGCCAGTCTTCCCAGCGCCCCAACGACGCGGTCGCCGCCTGCTTTTTGGTGCGCAGCCGATCGGCCGTGAACCGCACGGCAGCGCGCAGGAAATCGTCCTCCAGCGCCGCGCGGGCCCGCTCTAATACATCCAGTGTCATATGCCCGTCACCTCCCGCTGCCCGTCCCGCAGCTGTATCCCTTCCTCCAGAAGCTCTGCCACATGCAGGACGCGAATGGGGGCGCCTTCCCTGCTGAGGCGCCCCCCGATGTTCATCAGGCACCCCATGTCCGTGCCGACCAGCACGGCAGCCTCTGTTTCCTGGACGTGTTTGACCTTCTCCGCCGCCATCGCCGTCGACACGTCGCCCATTTTGACCGCGAAAGTGCCGCCAAATCCGCAGCAGTCGGCCGCATACGGCAAGTCGACCAGTTCAATGTCCCGGACAGCGCGAAGCAGCGTGAGCGGCTCGTCCTTCACCCCGAGCAGACGCGCGCCATGGCAGGACGGGTGATAGGTCACACGCTGCGGAAACGCCGCCCCGACGTCGGTCACGCCGAGCACATTGACGACAAACTGAGAGAACTCATAGGTCTTCCCCGCCAGCGCTTCGGCTTGGCGCGCCAGGCGAAGGTCGTTCGCAAACAAATCCCCGTAGTAGTGATGAATCATGCCCGTGCACGATCCCGATGGCGACACGACATAATCCGCATCGGCGAATGCTTCCAGCAGCGTGCTCGCGGATGCCCGCGCTTCGGCTGCGTAGCCGCTGTTGAATGCGGGCTGACCACAGCACGTCTGCCCTTCCGGAAAGACCACGTCGACGCCCAGCCGATGGAGAATTTTGACCATGGAGACCCCCACCTGCGGGTACAGGTTGTCAACCATACAGGTGATAAACAGAGATACTTTCATCCATCATGCCCCTTTTCCCAGACACAGGCTGGCCGTACGTTCCGCCAACACGACACCGTCTCATGAGATGCTGCCGAACAAATAAGACGCCGCCGAACGAAGGAGACACCGCCTGCACAACACCTAGTCATTGGGCGTCCGGTGCTGCGCAGGCAGGTACTGTTCCGGCACTTCCAAGCGCGCTTCTACGTGCGTCAGGTGCGCCAGCATCGCCGATGCGGCCCCGGCTTCGTCCCGGTCCGCAATGGCGCGAAGAATCTCCACATGCTGCTGCCGCAATCGCTCCGCCTCCCCGGGGATGCGAAACAAGGTCTGTCGACTCGCGGCCAGCGCACCTTTCATTTGGTCAGCAATCGTGTCGATGAGCGAGCGCACAAACGGGTTGTCAGCCGCCTGCGCAATTTGATAGTGAAACGCCCAGTCCGCCTCTTCCCCCACCGTTGGCTCGTTGGTCTGCATCTGGTCGACCGTGGCGCGCATCCGGCTGAGGTCCGCATCCGACCGCCTGGCCGCCGCCAGCCGCGCGATGCCCGTTTCGAGAATCTTGCGTAGTTCCAACAAACTCCGAATTTCATCCGGCCGCATTGGGGTAAACTGAAAAGACTTCGCCAGTTCCGACGGATCGAACGACTGGACGAATGTACCTTCGCCTTGGCGCATCACAATCAGGTTCATGGCCTTTAACGCCGTCAACGCCTCGCGAACGACGGATTGACCGACATTCAGCTGTTCACTGAACTCCCGCACGGACGGCAGCTTTGTGCCCGGTGGAAAGGTGCCGTTGAGAATCGAGTCCTTGAGACGTTGGTATACCACTTCATAAGTCTTTGCAGATTTGACGGGTGCCAGGTCGATTCTTCATCCCTCCCAATGCGCTTGGGCCTCCTATAATACTCATGCTGGCTGGGCCCTCAGGCCCCCTTCGCCGCTTTGGCGTTTATCATCAGGTCATCTGATGACCTGATGATAAACCTGGCGAGCGACGTCGTCAATCGCAGCATGCAATCGTTTTCGTGCCTGCCGAGCGGATGTCCGTCCCTGCCAGGCGCCCACCGAAAAACCGAATTGAACGCAAAAGGGGACCGGCGCCATCGCGATCCCCCTACTGCGACTTTTCCTTGAAGGTATGACAGCACGTCTCCGCCGAGCCGGCCGCCGTATCTTGATGTTCGCCGCCCAGCATGCCGAACTCTTCTTTCAAATTGGCATTCGCGTGCTTGTCCACACTGACCAAAATGGAACCGGCAACGCATTCGTTGCCACGAGCCCAGTATTCACAATTGGACACACTGCACTTCACCTCGACCTGCATCTCATCGCCCCCCGACAAATGGATACGCGTAGCTTTCCCACCGGGCGCGAAAAAAACACAGCCCGACATGCCGGGAGCAGGCTCCTGCCGTTTATCCCCGAAAAACCTCCGTACTGTTGCGGTACACAACATCCGGTTGGTTCGCCCGCGCGTTGGCCGCCCGCGCCAGCACAAACAGCAGGTCGGACAAGCGGTTGATGTAGGTCAGCGCCGGCTGGTGAATCGCTTCCTGCCGCATCAAACGGACAATCGCCCGCTCCGCCCGGCGGACCACCGTGCAAGCCACGTGCAGGTAAGACGAGCCAATGCTCCCGCCGCGCAGGACGAATTTCGTGACCTTCTCCGCTTCTTCCTGATACTTGTCAATGACCGGCTCGAGCTTGGCCGCCGCATCCGCCTGGGTCCGGAAGACGTAGGCATCCGTTTTCGCCGCCGCCAAATCGGCGCCGACATCCCACAAGGTCTGCTGAACCTCCAGCAGCAGTTCGACAATGTCCTGATGCCCCTCTGCCTCAAGATGACTGGCCGCGAGCCCCAGAAACGCACCCGCCTCGTCCACGGACCCGTACGCCTCCACGCGCACGTCGTCCTTGTATCGGCGAACGCCCCCAATCAAGGCCGTTTGCCCCCTGTCGCCGCCTCGCGTATACATTCTCATGCATCATCCCTCGTTTCTCGTCTGTTCCCACGCATTAAAATAGACAACCGAATCAAACGGCAGCCGCCGGCCCCATCCGACCCGTTCCAGCACCGGGATGTCTGGAAAGTGCGGTGTGTACCCAACCGTGAGAAGCGCCACCGGATCGACATGGTCTGGAATCCGCAGGATGCTGCGCACATCCTCCTTGCGGTAAATACTGACCCAGCCCATGGCAACCCCTTCGGCACGCGCCGCCAGCCACATGTTTTCGATGGCGCAGGCGGTCGACATCAGGTCGGTCTCGGGGATGGTGTTTCGCCCCAGCACGTGCGGCCCGCCTCGCGTCGAGTCGTTGGTGACACACAGGGTCAACGGCGCCTGCAGAAGCCCTTCCACCTTCAAGCGCAGATAGTAGTCCCGTTTCAAATCCCGGTAGTGTTCGGCCGCCGCAACGCGCTCACGCTCCACCACTTCCTGCAGGCGCTGGAGCGTTGAGCGGTCGTCAATCACAATGAAATTCCACGGCTGCATGTACCCAACGGACGGACCATGGTGGCCGGCCGAGAGAATCCGTCCCAGCACGTCGTCAGGAATCTTATCGGGCAAAAACACGCGAATGTCCCGCCGCGCCAGAATCGCCTTATAAACAGCGGCCCGTTCTTCTTCCGAGAAGTCCAGCGGCACCGGCGGTTTGTCCACGCCAGCCGATTGTTCGATGTTTGGTGCAGGCACAGCCTTCCGGTGCGGGTTCGTCACGCGGGCATCCGTGAAGGTCGCCGTCTCGGCCATCACGCGGCAGGCGTTTTGCAGCAAGGGCAAGGCCAGCAGCCCGCCGGATCCCTCCCCAAGCCGCAGCCCCAAGTTCAACAGCGGACGAAGTCCCAGCGCCTCCAGCACTGCGCGGTGCGCGGGTTCCGCTGAAACATGCGACGCAAACAAATAATCTGCCACACGAGGATTCAGGCGCACTGCCCACAGCGCGGCGACGCCCGTCATCAAGCCATCCAGCAGCACGGGCACCTGGCGGCTCGCGGCAGCCATGATGGTTCCAGCCAGGGCAGCGATTTCAAAGCCCCCCAGTTTGGCCATGCAGTCCAGCGGCGAATTCGGGTCTGGGGCATTTTGCTGGATGGCTCGCTCAATCACCGATTGCTTGCGCGCCATCTGCGTTTGGCCGATCCCGGTGCCCCGCCCCACCAATTCGGCCACGGGCCGCTCCAGCAAACACGCCGCGAGCGCCGTTGCCGCCGTCGTGTTGCCAATCCCCATCTCGCCGGTCACCAACAAGTCGTGTCCATCGTCCACCAGCGCATGGGCCGTGTCGATGCCGACTTGCACCGCACTGCGCAGCTCGGTCATTGACATAGCAGGGCCCTGCGTGAAGTTCTGGGTACCGTTCGCAACCTTGTGAACCACTGCGCCTGGGTGCCGGACCACCGAGCGCACCCCCACATCCACCACCATCAGCCGCACGCCTTGATTTCGGGCGATCACGCTGCTGACCGCACTGCCCATACACAGGTTGACAACCATTTCTTCCGTGACCTCCGGCCCGTAGGCCGAGACATCTTCCGCGGCCACACCGTGATCGGCAGCGTAAATCACTGCAGCCGGGGAGCGAATCTCCGGAATCACCTTTCCCATCACACCCGACAGCCGGATGATTTCCTGTTCAAGCATCCCCAGACTCCCCTGGGGTTTCGTCAAATCATCCAGCCGGTCCCGGGCACGCTGCATCATCTGTTGATCGACCGCTTTGATGCGCCTTTGCAGCGCCTCCAACTCCGCCCACACGGTAAAAACCCCTCCTCAAGCATCTTGACCGAGCAGCAACGTCAGCACGGCCTCCTGAAGCCGGTGGTTCTCTTCTGGCGACCGGATGGCAATCCGAATGTAGCGTCCATCCAAATGTGCAAAGTCACTGCAAGGCCGGACAAACATCCCGAGTCGCCGCAGTCCAGTCTGTATTCGTCCAGAACACTGCATATCCTGGAACTTCACGAGGAAATAGTTCACTGAAGGCGGAAAGAACGCCACTTCCGGCCGCCCGCGCCAGAACGTCCCCACCTGCTGGTGCGCGGCAGCAAGCCACGCCCAAGTCTTCCGCTCAAAATCCGTATCCTGATAAGCCGCTGCGGCAGCTGCCTGTGCCAGGTGATTGACACTCCATCCGTCCCGCTCCCGTTCGATCTTTGCGAAGAGCGGTGCTGCGCCAACGGCAAATCCGAACCGAAGCCCCGGAATGGCGTACATCTTGGTCGCTGACCGTACCACCAGCAAGTGGTCCAGGCGGGCTGCCTCTGGCAAAGCAGTGTACGGGAGCGGCTCGGGTAAAAAGTCGATGAACGATTCGTCGAAGAGCACGAACACCCCGCGTCGATTCCAGTCTACCACCCACGGGTGCCACTGGGTTCGCGGCCATACTTTCCCGGTCGGGTTGTGGGGATTGTTGATGACGACCATATCGCCCGCGCGCACCTGACGGTCGATTTCCGCAAGCGGCAGAGAACCCCCTGATTCCAGCGGCAATGGTACAGATTTGACGACCGATGCGGACCGGTGCGCCGCCGCCCTGTACTCACTGAAAGCGGGCTCGAGCACGAACGTCCTGCGCGGGAGAATCGCGCGAAACAGTAGGTCGAGGACTTCGGAGGCACCATTGCCACACAGCAACTGTGCCGGAGCGACACCGTATTTGCGCACCAACACCGTTTTTACCGCGCGCGCTGACGCATCCGGGTAGTGCCGAATCTCATCGAGCGCACGTAAAACAGCCTTCATCACGCTGTCCGGCGGGCCCAATGGGTTGATGTTCGCGCTGAAGTCCATGATATCGTGAAGCGGTACTCCGAGCGCCCGGGCATAGTCATACACGCGCCCGCCGTGCTGATGCAATGTCACAGTGAACCACCTCCCCGCGCGCACTCACAGCAAGATGCAGCGCTTGCGCGCCGCCGCTATGCCCCGTGCGCCATCACCAGCACCGTCCAGCCAATCCATTCCACCAGCTCGTTGAGTGCACCGTATGTATCTCCGGTGGTTCCGCCGAACCGAACCCGGACGAACCACGTAAAAGCAATGGTCACGACAGCGCCCACCACAAGCAGGAGCAGTGCAGGCTCGAGCGGCAGGGAGACGGCACAGACAACCAGTGCCAATCCGACCGTCGTCCACAGCGCAGCAGCGGGGATTTGCCGCGCGTAGACGGCGCCGAGCCCCCCTTCCCGCGCCGCTGGTGACAGGGCCATCGAAAGCACCATACAAGCGCGGGACACGGCAGGCACAGCCAGATACACGCCGATGGCACCGGGCGGCAGGGATGAGAGGGCAGACACTTTTCCACCAATCACAAACACCGCCGCCACGACGCCCATGGCCCCCACGCGGCTGTCTTTCATGATGTCCAGCGCCTGCGCCCGCGGACGGCGGCTTCCGACCGCGTCGGCGGTATCCATCAGCCCGTCCAGGTGCAGCGCACCGCCGAGCAGCGTGTACAGCGCAAGCGCGCACAGGGTGGACGCCAGCGCCGGCAGCCTGTGCGACAGAACCCAGTCCGCGCCCCACAAGACGGCCCCAAGGCCCATGCCGACAACCGGGTAAAACATCACACTGTGCCGCAGCGCTTCCACGCTGACCTCGCGCAGTCTCGGCGTGGGCAGAATAGTGGCAAACTGGACCGCGATCCAAAACCATTTCACCATGTGCCGAATCGGTTTTACGGCAGCAGAGAAAACAGACAATGCGTCACCCCCGGTCCTGATGGACCCGCCAACATGGCCATGGCCGCGCCAGCGGCCGCTGTGACGAAACCCGCCGTCGTCGCCGTCCAGTTTACGAGTCTTGCCGTCCGCGCAATATCCTCTGGCTCACGTTCGCGAAGCCGCTCGCCCATCACGCTGCGCACGGACGGGACGCCGCCGTAATGATTGGTTCCGCCAAGCGCAATGCCGAGGGCACCAGCGACCATCGCCTCGGGAATCCCGCTGTTTGGACTCGGATGCTTGGCAGCGTCGCGGCGCATCACACGCCAGGCGCGTTTGACAGGCAATCGGCTTTGCCACACCGCGATGGCGAGGAAGCAGGCCGTCAAGCGCGCCGGGACAAAGTTGCACACGTCATCCAGTCGAGCCGAGGCCCATCCAAAATCAATATACTTCTGATTTCTGTAACCGACCATGGAATCCAGGGTGTTCACCGCCCGGTACACCATGGCGAGCGGCGCCCCACCCAAACATGCGAAGAACAGCGGGGAAACAATCGCATCCACAATATTTTCCGCCAGGGTTTCGACGGCCGCGCGAATGACCTCAGATTCCGAAAGCTGCGCCGTGTCGCGGCCCACAATCATCCCAACCGCTACCCGTGCGTCAGGCAGCCCCTTGTCCAGCAGGCAGCGATACACATTGCTGCCTGCTTCGACGAGCCCCTTCCAGGCGATGGTGGTACTGATGAGCCAAAGCGACAGCAGTGCGCCGAGAATGGGAGAAACCGCTGTTGCCAAAGCGATCATCCCCCACGTCGCGCCGCCCGCCAGCATCACGGTCGAAACTGCCAGCACGATGCCAGGGAGCCGCTTGCCAATCGCTGAATCGGTGCCAGTGGGGGCAGTGATGCCATGACGCCGAAGCGAGCGGGCCGCAGTCCGGTTCCGCGCTGGGAAAGCAACCGAATCCGGATGGAGGTGTCGTTCCAGCATCGTGATAAAGCGCCCTAAGAGCATAACCGGATGCGGCATGAATTTCGGGTCACCGATGAGTCTGTTCAGTACGAGCGCACCTGCCGCAAGCAGGCACGAATTCACCACTGCGCCTGCCATTTGCGGACATCCACCGCGATGCCAGCGACGACGAAATACACTTGCGCTGACGCTGCCGCCACCGCCTGGTTGAACCACCCAAGCCAGTCGCGGTATCGACGCGACAAGGCATCTGCCGGCACAATGCCATGGCCCACTTCGTTGCTGACGATCACGACCTCCCCCCGGAATGCGCGCAGCGCCGCCGTCAACTCGTCAATGCGTGCGGAAAGCTGGGCATCGGAGGCAGACTCGAGAAACATCCAGTTGTTGAGCAGCAGGGAAAGACAGTCCACGAGGACGACGCCGGGCGGTGCCTTGGCAAGCCAATCCGCCACGTGCAGCGGTTCCTCCACCGTGGTCCAGGACGCAGGCCGAAGGGTGCGGTGCCGCGCAATTCGTTCTGCCATTTCCGCGTCAGACCGCTGTGCGGTCGCGACGTAGGTGACGGATGCCTGCAGCTGTTTGGCCGTCCGCGCTGCGATTTGCTCTGCAACGGCTGTTTTGCCGCTTCTTGCGCCGCCAAGAACCAAGGTGGTGCCCATACTGTATGCCTCCCTGACCGGAGGCCGTGCCAGTAAGGCCTCCGGTGACTGCTTCCGACACGCCCGCTTTGCGTCAGGTGGGGATATTCGCCGATGGATGCAGGTCTTTTGCCACGTCTTCCACAGCCTTGTAGATATACTGCGATACGCTGCCCAAGTCGGCACCCGGAATAATATAAATCTGCTTGTTCCGAATGGCGTTCACCGTTTTGAGCGCCGGGTCGTGCAACAGCTTCTGCTTGAATGCCGCATCGTCCGAGGAATCAATGATGACATCCGGGTTCATTTTCACAATCTCTTCATCCGTCACTTTGGCCCATCCCTGCAGGTTCGCGGCCGCATTGGTTCCACCAGCGTCCGTGATGATGTCGTTGACGGTCGTACCGGATCCGCCCGCGAACCCGTACGAACTGTAGTCCAGGACGGTCGGCTTTGGCTCGCCCTTCACGGCATTCTGCACGGCCTGAATCTTCTGCTCCATCATCGATACGAGCTGGTCCGCCTTGCCTTCTTCACCGACGAGCGTACCGAGCACCTTGATGTTCTTTTCAATGTCGTCGATGGAATTAAAATTCGTAAATTCGTACACGGGGATGCCCGCCTGCTCAATCTGATTGACCACGCCAGGCGTGTTGTAGCTCGCCATCAACACCAGGTCCGGATGAACGGCAATCACCTGCTCAGCCGTCACATTGCCAATCGCCGGGATCCCCTTCGCAAAAGAAACAATATTCGAGTATTCCGGTTGCGTGGCGTCTGTCGTCACCAGAGCAATCTCAGACTTGGGTACCAAGCCGGACAGAATTTCATCTGTACCCTCCGTCGTCGACGCAATGTGAGTAGGCTTCTTCGGAATGGTGACCTTGTGCCCAGCTTCATCTGTCACCGTCAGCGGAAAAGAAACCGCTGACCCACTCGCGCTCGTCTGCCCGTGCGTCCCATTGCCTGTACCCTTTCCAGCCCCCGTCCCATTGCCAGGCTGCGCGGTGCCGCACCCAGCCAATGCGATGACACTTGCGACGCTGACCGCCGCGATCCAAACCCGCTTCTTCATCAAGACGCCCCCTTTGATTCAACCATAAGCGTCCCTTCAAATAGAAAGGACCCTGTTCGCAGACAGGATCCATGGATTGTCGTATGCAGCCATACGGACAAGCCCATTCCCTTTCCACGAAGGTGAGCTTTACCCCATACAGGCAGGTCTCCTGGCTTTCAGCTCGACATGATCCGTTCCTTCCCACGACACCCTCGCAGTGGAACGGGCCCGAACATGCTGATTACAGTGGCGGGACCGCACCGGACTTTCACCGGTTTCCCTATTCTCTCTACTTCGTCGCACAGATGCTTGTACGAAGCCTGCGCCTCTTGCGAGCATCCCCTGTGACGGTTCGAGCACCTGAATGGTTATTCAGTTCTGAACGATGAAATCGTAGTCTATCACGGCTGGGTTGTCAACCATGGGGCCGCGCTGCACGTGGGACGACCCGTGAAAAGAGGCCGCCTGTCCCGGCGGCCTCTGCCTCATCTACCACTACCACTGACATCGCGCCACACAAGACCTGAAAGCCTGCGCTAACCGGTCACCCTGCCTCTGCTGCGGGATGACACACTGCTGGCTGCGTTCAACGATTTGTTCGTCGTTTCCGGTGCAAGGGCGATACAGACCAGCAGCCCCCCGAACGTCACCGCGGCACCGACGAGCATGGTGGGGCCAATGCCGAAGTGCTTCATGCCCCACGGGAACAGGTACGTTCCAAACACGGCGCCGAACCGGCTGATACAGGTCGTGATGCCAACGGCTGTCCCGCGAACGGCGGTTGGGAACAACTCGTTGGGCGCCAACCACTCCATGACGTTGGGTCCCCCCGAGAAAATGGCGTACACGATAAACCCAAGCAAGATGAGCAGGACGGGGCCATGCGGAAAGATGCCAAGCAGGAGGATGCCGACGGTCATGCCCGCGAACGAGACGATGATCATCATGCGGCGCCCCAGTTTGTTGACAAAGAACAGCGCCGGAATGCACCCAATCAGGAACAGTGCACTGATGATCGCGGCGCCGTAACCGCCCGCCCCATCAAACAAGTGGTAGGACGTCAGCATTTCCGGCCCGAACGTCAGCATCGCAAACAGCGGAGCCACCGCAGCCATATAGAACAATCCAACATACAGCGTCCGCTTCAGGTAGCCGCCCGAAAAGAGCTTCCAATAGCTCGTCTTGGTCTTTGAAACACCAGGCATCGTGATGTCTTGCAGCGACGCCTGCTCGCCATAGACTTGCTTCAGAACTTGTTCCGCCTCTTCTGGTCTGCCGTGCTGTAACAGCCAACGCGGCGATTCCGGGGTACCCATCCGCAACAGCACGAGGATGACGGCAGGTACAGCGCTGCTGGCCAGCATCCAGCGCCATGCATCCGGACCGATACTCAGCATCAACTGGCCGACGACATACGCCACCGTCGAGCCGACATAATACGCCACCAACGTGACGCCGAGCATCATGCCGCGGTGCTTTTTCGGGGAGAACTCAGCCAGCAGGGACGTCGCGATGGGGTAGTCGGCACCAATCGAGATCCCTAAAATCAACCGAATGATAAACAGCTCCCAACCGGTTTGAATCCAAAATTGTAAGATGGATGCAACGATCAGGATGATGAAATCGATGGTGTACATCAATTGTCGTCCGAGTTTGTCCGTGACGTACCCGAAAAATCCGCCGATGAAGATACCAATCAGCGCAGATGCGCCAATCAGCCCGCTCCACGTGGCGTTCAGGTGCAATTGCGGCGTAATTTGTGTTAAAGCCATGGCGATGATACTCAAAATGTATCCGTCCAGAAACGGACCACCGGAGGAATAAATCGTCAACTTCATGTGAAAGGGACTGAATTTCGCGTCTTCAACAAGGTTTTTCTTTCCCTGTACCATTTGTTACTCCTTTCATTTTTGTCTAGCGAATTTACTCAATGTCCGGCTAGACATACGTAAGTAAGGAGCACGAGGCTCGCATGTCGTACTGTAGTTCCATCAAGCATTCAAAACCGCTCGATGGACACAGCAGAACAAACCACCATTCACGTTCGGGGTGACAGGGTTCATTGAACCGGCGTCTGGTATGTTCAGGGACTCAAACGACTTTGTGTTTGTCTACAGCATGGAAAAAAGAAGTGCAGACGAGATGGATGGATGTGGACATGGAAGTTTGAACATCAGAGGAATCTCCTTTCATACGCTTACGAGGTTAGCTGTCGGGTTCGGGCTGAAAGGTGCCCGACGATAAACGTTTCACCCCAAAGGATGGGTCCCCCGTTTCCTTAAAGAAGGAATTCAGCGTGATTGTGTTCCTTACATTGTATGTTACGCCAACGAGCATCGTTCGTCAAAGTTTGCATCTCGTTCAGGACTTTCGTCTCGTTCGAGCCTTTCGCCCCGGAACCGGCCCGGCGAGGTCCGGGCCGTTCCACGGCTTACCCTTGAAACACCGCGCGAATCCGCTCCAGGGCCCAATCGATTTCCGCTTTGCTGATGATGAGCGGCGGCGCAAACCGAATCGTGTTTTCATGCGTCTCTTTGCAGAGCAGGCCAAGGTCTTTGAGACGTTCGCAGTACGGTCGAGCCGGTGTTTCGAGCTCGATCCCGATGAATAACCCACGCCCTCGCACCTCTTTGACGGCCGGGTGGTCGATGGCCTGCAGCTGCTCCAGAAAGTAGGCACCCATCTCGCGCGAACGCTGTACCAGCTGTTCTTCCTCGATGACTTCGAGCGCCTTGACGGCCACTGCACTTCCGAGCGGATTCCCGCCGAACGTGGAACCATGAGATCCCGGCTCAAACACGCTAAGGATTTTCTTGTCCGCCGCCACAGCGGAGACCGGGAACACCCCGCCGCCAAGCGCCTTGCCAATGATGTATACATCCGGCACGACCCGTTCCCAATCGCAGGCAAACATCTGCCCGGTTCGTCCCAGCCCGGTCTGAATTTCATCGGCCACGAACAGCACATCGTTCTCTTTGCACAATTCGTAAGCAGCACGGATATACCCGTCCGGTGGAATCACAATCCCCGCCTCGCCTTGAATGGGTTCCACCAGGAACGCTGCGGTATGCTTTGTGATCGCTTGTCGAAGGGCATCGAGATCGCCATAAGGGACCACCCGAAATCCCGGCGTCAATGGGCCGAACCCGCGTTGATACGCCGCATCCGAGCTGAACGAAATGATGGTGGTCGTGCGGCCGTGGAAGTTTCCGCTGGCCACAATGATTTCCGCCTGGCCGTCTGGCACATTCTTCACGAAATACGCCCAGCGGCGCACGGCCTTAATCGCCGTTTCCACCGCTTCCGCACCCGTGTTCATTGGGAGAATCATGTCCTTTGTGGTCACCTTGGACAAGCGCTCATACAGAAGGCCGAGCTGGTCATTGTAAAACGCTCGCGAAGTCAATGTGATGCGGTCCGCCTGGTCTTTCAGGGCCTGGATAATCTTCGGATGCCTGTGCCCATGATTGAGCGCCGAGTAAGCGCTCAACATGTCCAGGTACCGATTACCTTCGGGGTCGTAAACCCATACGCCCTCCCCCTTCGACAACACAATCGGCAATGGGTGGTAATTGTGCGCACCATACTCTGCTTCGAGCTGCATCGATTGATCGGAACTCATCTTGGCTGCCACGGCTGTCTTCCTCCTTTTGCAGCATACGTCCTGTCACCATCATGCAAAGAACCAGGTGAGAAAGCAAATGCGCATGTCTTCGACATGCGCCAATGATATGCAAGCGGCTGAAAACGGGTACGGTGAAGAAGATGTGGTACCGGGGATGCGTTCATGACAGATTCATACCTGAATGACTTCAATGCCCACACGCAAAGCCGCTTGAATAAACTCGGGCGAGGTGAGATCGTCGGTGATGAGTGTATCGATCTCTTCCAGGGACGCAATGCTGGTCAGGTCTCTCGTTTGGATTTTGCTGTGATCGGCCAGGATGTAGACGCGATCGGAAATGTCCATCATTTTCCGTTTTACAAGTGCCTGAAGTGCATTGGATTCACTCACACCGTAATCGGTGTGAAGGCCCTTGCAGGACAAAAATGCCTTGTTCACATGAAACTGCCCAATCGTTTCTTCGGCAAGCGGTCCTACAAAGGACAATGAGTTCGCTCGAAGAATTCCGCCACTGGAAATTACCTCCATCTTATCTCGGCTGGCCAGCTCCAATGCCACTTTCAGCGAGTTCGTCAACACCGTCACCGGAATGTTTGGCATTGCCAGGGCAACATGCCATGCCGTGGTACTGGCGTCCAAGATGATTCGGTCTCCAGGCTGTATGTGGCTGACAGCTGCTTCTGCAATCATCTTTTTTTCTTGCACATTTTCGGATTCACGCTGCAGGTATGGAATTTCGACCTGCTCCTCTTCCACGCGTACAGCTCCGCCGTGGCTCCGGAGCACCTTGCCTTCCGCTTCCAAGGTATCCAAGTCGCGACGAACGGTTTCCTCGGTTACCTCAAACATCTGGCTCAATTCCTTAACTCGAACACTCCCTTTGGAATTGACAAGCTGGACAATCGCCCGTTGACGTTCAGCTGGCAGCATCCTGCAACTTCCTTCCCGTCACCAGTTTTCACGCACCGATTCATCGATTTTCTCTACCAACTGCTGCCGCCCACACCGCGGACGGCAATTTTTTCCGTATAACCGCTCTCTAAGAACGCCTTCATAGGGTCAATGGGCAGCCCTTGTTCTTCGCGAACCGCTGCCAGAAAAGGTGCGACGTCGACCTCATAAGCCTCACGAACTGCGGCTTCGGCTGCCAATACATCATTTTTGGCCTGGGCCTGCAAAACAGCTTCGTGGTTGATCATCAGCGCCTTGGCGTACTGGGTTTGAATGTTCATGACCGACCGCAGCATGGCCGGGATCTTCGGCTCTATGGCATGGCTTTGATCAATCATGAAAGCGATATTCCCCGCGGTATTGCGGACGATTGGCCGTTCATCGCGATCGGCGTCCAAGATTTGATAGAAAATCAGAAACAGCTCATACGGATTGACAGTGCCAACAATCAAGTCATCGTCTGCATATTTTCGGCTGTTGAAATGAAACCCCCCGAGTTTTCCTTCGTCTAGCAAATACGCCACGATGTGCTCGACATTGGTACCCTGTGCGTGATGACCTGTATCCACCAGAACCTGCGCCTGCGGGCCCAGCTGATTCGCCGCGTGAAAGGCCATTCCCCAATCCGCTAGGTCCGTGTGGTAGAAACCAGGTTCAAAGAACTTGTATTCAATGAGCATCCGCATGTTGGGCGAAAGCGCCTGATACGTTTCGGTGAGCGCCTCGTGCAGCCACTGCTTCCGCTTCCGAATGTGCCCCTGTCCTGGATAGTTTGTCCCATCCGCGAACCAAAGACTGAGGATGTCCGAACCCACTTCTTTCATCACATCCACGCACTCCAGCAGATGAGCAGTGGCTTTCCGACGGATGTTCACATCGGCGTTGGTCACGCTGCCAAGCATGTAGTCATCATCCTGAAACACATTCGGATTCACCGCGCCAATCCGCAGCCCCAGAGATGTCGCGTACTCGGCCAGTTTCGAGTAATCGTCAACCTTATCCCATGGAATGTGGATCGCGACCGTGGGACACGCCCCGGTCAACTGATGAACCTGGGCCGCATCTTCCAATTTTTCGAATGGATCACGCGGAACGCCCACCTTCCGAAACACCTTGAAACGGGTTCCAGAATCGCCGTATCCCCAAGACGGAGTCTCAATCTTCAAATCCAGGAGTTTCTTCTTTGCAAACCCCAGGTCGATGCCGCGTTGTTTCTGTTGTTCCTCAAACAGAGCGTAAGCTTTGTCATTCCACTGGGACATGTCCGTCCACCTCCCTATCTTACCTGGTAAACGCCGCTGCTACGCCGCCGTCCACCGTGAGCATACAGCCGGTCGTCTTGGATGACCGGGGAGAGGCGAAAAACAGGATTGCCTCAGCAATGTCATCAGTGGAGATGTTTACATGCAGGAGCGTCCGCTTGCGATAGTGTTCTTCCAGTTGATCGGGCTCGATGCCGTACGCTCGAGCACGTTCTTCCCGCCATGATGAATTCCAGATGTTCGAGCCTTGCAGCACTGCGTCTGGAAGCACGGAATTCACCCGAATCCCATGGGGACCGCCTTCCACAGCCAAGCAACGGGCAAGATGCGCTTCCAGCGCCTTCGCAGAGCTGTAAGCCGCCACGTCTTTCCCAGCATAAATGGCGTTTTTGGAGGTCACGAATATGACGGCCCCGCCACGCCCTTGTTGCACCAGAATCCGAAACGCCTCGCGCGTGGTCAGAAAGTACCCCGTACCCAGCACACTCATGTTCCGCTCCCAGTCATGGAGCGTCGTCTCAATGAACGGTGAGGAACTGGCTAACCCAGCGTTGGATACGAACAAATCGACGCCCCCATACGCGAGGACTGCCTCCCGGAATGACGCGGCCACCTTCTCCTCATCCGTCACATCCAAGGCGGCGCCGATGGCCGTCCCCTCACCAAACTGTTGATTTAACTCCTCCGCCAGGTTCCTCGCCGCGTCCGCTGCCAAGTCGGCTACCACGACATGCGCACCTTCCGCGGCCATCCGCCGGGCTGCAGCGCTCCCAATGCCGCCGGCACCACCCGTGATGTACGCCACCTTGCGGGCCAGTTCCTTTTCGGCGGGCGCGAGGGATAACTTATAGAGTTCCAGCGGCCAATACTCTACGTCGAAGGATTCTTTTTCATTTAGTGAAACAAATTGGCCCAGCGTCGTCGCACCGCGCATCACAGATACCGCCCGGCGATACAGCGCGATCGCAATGTTCGCCATCTTTTTGCTCTTGCCCACGCCGATTGCGCCGATGCCCGGAATCAGAATCACGCGCGGGAATGGGTCATGCATGGGCACGTCGAGATCGACATTGCGATGATAATAGGCCTTGTAGGATTCCTGAAAGTCAGAGAGGCCCTGACGCAGCTTCTCTTTCAATTCTTCAACGTCACCGACTGCCGGGTCCCAATCCACGTACAGCGGTGTCCGCTTCGTATGAACGAGATGGTCGGGGCATGCGGCACCGACTTGTGAGATCGCTGGCGCATCCTTGCTGTTGATGAAGCGGAGAAAGTCTTCACCGTCATCGTAGGTTAAAATGGCACCGTTGAACTCGGAGACAATGCCGCGAATGGTCGGCAGAATTTCTGCCGCCACCGCGTCCCGCGCATCCTTCGACAGTGTTGTATACTTTGTGCCGCCGAACAAGACGGCCTCGTTGACGCGCTCTTCAATATAAGCGGCCGCCTCTTGGATAATGCGAATGGTGTTGTTGTAGCACGCTTCCGACGTCTCCCCCCAGGTAATCAGGCCGTGCTTTTCCATCAGGACGAGCTCACACTGAGGATTGCTCCGCACGGCTTCTCCAATCAATTTCGACAGCGCGAATCCAGGTCGAATGTACGGTACCCAAACGGCGCGGTCACCAAAAATCTGTTCCGCAAGTTCACGCCCGTTATCTGTGCAGCACAGTGAAATGATGCTGTCCGGATGCGTATGGTCCACGTGCGGATACGGAATGAACGCATGCAACAAGGTTTCAATCGACGACCGCGGGTGCTTGCTGTCCAGCATGCAATGCGCTAAGTAGGCCACCATCTCGTCGTCGGACATCTCGTCCCGCTCCAACAAAGGAAGTACCTCATCGAGCCGCAACGCTGTGAAGCTCTTCTCGGTTGCTTCCGCGAGGTCAGAACCGCTGCCCTTCACCCATAGGACGTCGATCTCCCGACCCATGTGATCGACCGCTTTGGCCTTGACGGAGGTATTTCCTCCGCCCCAGTTGCAGACACTTCGGTCGGCCCCAAGCCGATTGGAACGCGCAACGAGCGCTTGCAAACCTGCTTCCATGGTTGTATTCATTCGTGAGACTCCTTTTCTACTGTTTTGTCATAAACTCGTGCTGATCTCTGCTTGTTTGCGGCTTGCTTGCTGAAAACGTTCATATGCCGCATCCCACGATTCGGCGTCCTGCGGCATGTAGGACACCACTTGCACGGAGCGGCGAATCAGTGCTGTGACCTGTTCAACCGAAGACACTTCACCAAGTGCGAGCAGTTGCCCAACGACGTTCCCCATGGCGCTCGCCTCTACGGGCCCTGTTATGACCACGCGCTGCGTGGCGTTGGCAGTAAACTGCGACAGCAACTGGTTTTGAGAACCGCCGCCTACGACATGAATGGAATCGTAGCGCACACCTGTCACCAGCTCCAGTTCTTCCAATACCTGCCGATATTTCAGTGCCAGGGACTCCAGAATACCGCGTATCAGTTGACCCGCGTCCGCGGGTGCCTTCTGTCCAGTTTCATGGCAAATTCGCCGAATCATTGCAGGCATGTCAAGAGGCTGCAGGAGCCGTGTATCGTCAGGATTGAACACGAAGAGAAAGGGTTCGGCCAACCTCGCCAACTGAAGCAACAATTCTATGTCATAAGGTTCACCCAGTGCCTTTAAGATTCGTTGCGCTTCCTGCACAAGCCAAAGCCCCATGATGTTCTTTTGCAGACGATAGTTTCCGAGACCGCCTTCATTCGTTAAGTTGAACCTTTGAGCCTGTTCTGTGATGACTGGCTGGTTCACCACGGTTCCCATCAGCGACCATGTCCCAGAACTGATATAAGCATAATGGGCACCACCGTGTGGAATCGACAAAACCGCAGCCCCTGTATCATGAGAAGCCGTATGCACTACCTTTGTTGAGGTGAACGAAGGCAGCTGGCGAAGCTCTTCGTCACGCACACCGCCCAATACTTGTGCTGGCTGTGCAATCCTCGGGAGCAATCGAATTGGCAAACCGAGCTGCGTGAGTAGTTCCGTATCCCATTCGCCATCCGGACGAAGAAATTGCGTTGTGGTCGCGTTCGTGAATTCTGCCGCCTTCTCCCCGCAGAGAAAGAAATTCAGCAAATCGGGTATTAACAGCAATGTTTCGGCGATGGCCAACAGGTTTTCATCTTGTTGGCGCATTGCGTACAGTTGGTACAAAGAGTTGATAGGATTCAACTGGATGCCCGTTCGCTGAAACAACACGCCGCGGCCAATCCTCCGAATGACTTCTTCCATTGCAGATGGGTTCCGAGGGTCCCTGTAATGTCTCGGCAAATCAATCAAATGTCCGTTCGTATCCACTAATCCATAATCAACCGCCCAACTGTCTGTCGCAAAAGAAGCGATCGCGCCGTACGTGCGAGCGGCATCCTCAATTCCCCACTTCATTTCTTGCAAGAGTGAATACACATTCCAATACAGACGATTCGAGATACGCAGAGGATGGTTGTGAAACCTTCTCACCTCTTGAAGACCAAACGAGTCCCCGTTGAACGCCGCGTGCATCACGCGGCCTGAGGAGGCACCAAGGTCAATGGCGAGCAGATTCAGCAAATCAATCACCTCCTCGAACAAATGGTTTCTCCTGCAAATTATACACTTTATACTTGTTTTATTTCGTTTTTCTTTTGGTTTTCTTTCTTTGTACCAAGAAATGATGATGCCTACTCTGAATAAGCCATGGTCGTAAACAGTGCGAGTGCCTCCTGGGATGTGTCCAGCCGGCTGTGTTGCACAATGACCGGCACATCACTGTCCATCACGATGGCATACGGAACCCCGCGCGGAATCGTTTCACCGTCCGCAGTCGATATTTCGTCGAGACGAATGTGCCGTGTTCTCTCCCCGCCGCAGCGCACTTGTAATCCAGTGATTGGATCGCGGTCTTCAAAGTAAATGGTGATGCGAAGCAAGGCTTCCTTTGTTGTCAGATTGAGCACACTGACTGTCTCATGACTGGTCTGGTCACCCGTGCTCTTTGCCGGTAAATAGCCATCTGGTATGACCCATCTATGTTTCCCAAACATTGTCATCCTTCTCTCATGACACTTGAATGACCCGTACACCCTGTCTTCGAATCGCCAGGACATCTTCATTTGACACCTGGTGATCGGTAATTAAGACATCAACGTCTTCCAAAGGTGAGACAATGGTAAAGTCGCGCATTTGAATCTTGCTGTGGTCCGCCAGCACGAAAACCTCATCGGCGATGGAGACCATATTCCGCTTCACGAGGGCTTGCAAAGCATGGGATTCACTGAGCCCGAATTCAGAATGAAGTCCCTTGCAGGAGACAAACGCCTTGTTCACGTGAAACTGTCGAAGTGCATCCTCGGCAATGGGCCCTACATAGGAAAGCGAATCCGAGCCAACGATACCACCTGTGGAAATCACCTCGATTTTGTCTCGGCTGCTTAATTCAAGGGCCACCTTCATCGAATTGGTAACAACCGTCACTGGGATGTTGGGGAGTACCATGGCAAGGTGCCATGCCGTCGTGCTGGCATCAAGTACGATGCGGTCGCCCGGTACAACGTAGGTTGCAGCTTCACAGGCAATCCGTTCCTTTTCCGGCACATGTTCTGCCTCGCGTTGCGGCAGTGGTGTCTCCCGTTGGTCCCCCTCAATGCGAATTGCACCGCCATAACTGCGCAGCAGCTTTCCTTCGTGCTCAAGGTTATCAAGATCCCGCCGAACCGTTTCTTCCGTCACTTCAAACATACGGCTGAGTTCCTTGACGCGAATGCTTCCCCTTGTATTGACCTCGTACAGAATGGCTCTGTGTCGTTCCACAGGCAGCATGCTGCATATTCCTCCCCGAGTAGACACGACAGGAGACAAGGCCTTTCCAGGGAGGAAGCATTCCTCCCTGGAAAGGCCACGAAGATTAGTAGTTTGCCTTATCTGTCGAGGCCTTGTCAAAGACTGTTGGATTGCCCAAAAGAACCTGCCCGTTGGATACTTTGAAACTGCCTAGGCTGCCAGCCGTAAACGTACCGGAGGTCGGCATGGTTCCGTCAGCGACGGCCCGCGCCACATACATAGTCAACGCGCCCAGTTCCGGCACATTCCAGAGCACAAATTGCTGCACGGTGCCATCATCGACGTATTGCTTCATTTGAATCGGATCTGCCAGGCCTGTTACATAAATCTTGCCTTTCATGCCGAGCTTCTCAACGGCCTCCGCCGCCGCGGGGACACCCACGGAGTCAGGCGAGATAATTGCCTTCATATTTGGATAGGCCTTAATCATGTTCTCTGCAGCCGTCAATCCAACATCGGGCTGCTCCTGGTCATACTGAATGGTGACAATATGGAGATTGGGGTACTTGCTTGCAATCGTTTTCTTCATGACGTCAATCCAACTGTTCTGGTTGGGATTCGTCGGAGTCGAAGACAGAATGCCGACGTCCACAGTACCCTGACCTTGGAAGTGCTGAGCTGTGATTTGCACCAGCGTCGATCCAATCCCCTCGGCAGTCGCCTGGTTCACAAAATACTGCCGTGCAGACGGTACCACGTCGGAGTCCCAGGTGATCACTTTTACCCCTTTCGCCATCGCCGCCTTCAGGGCTGGCGCCAGCGAAGTGGGATCGTTGGCGGATACCGCAATCACTTTGTATCCCTGCGCAACATAGCTGTTGATCATCGAGACTTGGTCTGAAGCACTCGCCGTGGTAGGGCCGTTGTAGGTAAGCTGGATATGCAGCTGACTTGCGACAGATTTAGCCCCTTGCGATGCGCCCGTAAAGTACGGAATGCCGATTTCTTTGGGAATCATGGCCACTTTGATGGTCTGCTGCTGCGTCGTCCCGCCGCTCGTTGCATTGGAAGTGTTGGAGGTGTTGCCACCGCCCCCTTGTGACGACGTGACTGCACCACACCCAGCCAAAGCCATGGACAGTGCTGTTACCGCGAGTAAACCTGCTCCCAATTTCCTCTTTTTCACGCTTAACTTCCCCCTCGATTCAATGTGAACTCCATTGCCGGCGCAAGCGGAATTGACTTCGCGCCTCTATAATCCACTCTTCGTCGGCGCTTCCTCAGCTCACATTGGCCACTTGCTTGACGCTCGAAGCCTGAGGCTTACGCCTACGCGAGAAGATTACATTCAGTTGTTGGATGCCAACGGCCAGAATCAAGATGACACCCGTGACGATGGACTGCTCAACAGACGAGACGTTGAGCATGTTCAGCCCTTGCTGCAACATTCCCAATATGAACGTGCCGACCACGACGCCAAAGATGTTTCCTGACCCGCCAAAGACGTTGATTCCACCGACTAAGCACACCGTAATGACAGTCAGCTCGAAATTCAGCCCCATATCTCCTCGAACAGAAGCGAAGTAAGAACCGAGAAGAATCGCTGCCAGGCCTGAAGTGAAACCAGAGACCACATACGTCCACGTCTTGACGCGGGCAACGGCAACCCCGGAGTAGAACGCCGAGTTCTCGTTGTTGCCAATGAAGATGACCCTGCGGCCGTAGCTGGTCCTTTGTAACAAAAAACCAAACACCAGTGCGAGTACAATAAATACCAGCAGTTGAATGGGCGCGAATCCAAATAGATAACCTGTCCCTACCAGCAAAAACGATTGAGGGAAACCGTAAATGGAACCCTGACCTTGCCCCGATATCACCATCGCGATGCTCCCGTAGATAAATAGGGTGGCAAGTGTTGCAATGAGTGGCTGAATACCGGTTCGTACAATAATCTGTCCGTTGATGAAGCCAAGGAGTCCGCCGAAGAGAATGGCAATCAGTGCAGCCAGCCAAACATTCATCCCATGCTGCCACAGCACCCCAAACACCATGCCACACAGACTCATCATCGAACCTACCGAAAGGTCAATTCCCCCAGCGATGATGACAAACGCCATGCTTAGCGCCATCACGCCAACCGCCATAAAGTTGTTGGTAGAGGAAAGCAAGTTATTCAAATTCAGGAACCCTGGCGTAAAGGCCGAAAACACGACCATTTCAACGACGAACACGCCAAGCGTCATCAACGACCAAATCGAACTCCGTTTCATGACCACCTTACCCCCTTCCCATGTTCACCTTTCGAATCAGCGTCGAGTCGGAAATCACAGCCACAAGAATGATGAGCCCCTCTGCTGCCTCGTTCCAGACGGCAGGCAAGTGGAAGAAGACCAAGGCCTCGGTAATAATGCCCAAGAGCACCGCCCCCAGGACGGCACCGAGCGCTGTACCGCGCCCGCCAAAGACATTGGTTCCTCCGATCACGGCCGCTGCAATTGCCTCCAAGTTTAAGTCCGCTCCCGTACTGGGCGTGGAAAACCCGTTGTATGCGATGTACAAAACCCCCGCGACGCCAGCCAACAGACCCGCAATCAAATATGGAAGAAACACAATTCGCGTCTCTCGAATTCCTGCCAAGCGGGCCGCATCGGCATTGTTCCCAATCGCATAGATGTAACGCCCTGTCACGGTGTATCGCAAGAATACAGCCAACACGAGCAAGCAAAGTAATAGAATCAGTACAGGCCCGGGTAAAAACCAAAGCTTGAAGCTGCCAAGTGCAAGCAACTGGGAAGGAAGATTCTGCACCCACTGCCCATTGGTCACCACGTACATAATCCCGGAATACACACTCAGCGTTCCGAGCGTCACAATGATGGGCGGTAATTTGACCAAGCTAATCATGACGCCGTTTAAGGCCCCAGCGACGGCGCCTACGATTAAACCACCGAGAACTACGAGCCAAATCGGCCACCCGGCTAACGCGGCCTCTCCCACGACCAACGTGACGATCCCCATCGCCGCCCCAATGGATAGGTCAATCCCTTTTGTCACGATGACGCCCACTTCGCCAAGTGCCAAAATCCCGACAGTAACGGTGCTTAGCAAAATGTCCATCAGGTTACCAGGTTTCAGAAACGACGGATTCGACACCAGCAACACCAAAAGCAATAGAACCATGAATGCCACAAGGGTCAATTCTCGATTACCGCTCAGCCGAAATGATTTTCGCGCGGATACGTTACCTTCCACTGTCATTCACCCCAAATGTTCGTCCTAGGAAACCGTTGCTTTGACACCCGTTGCATGACGCATGATGTTCTCTTCGGACAGATGCGCCTTATCCAGGTCTGCGACAAGCCGCCCTTCCTTCATCACCAGAACGCGATCGGATAAAGCAAGAATCTCCGGCAAGTCTGAAGAGATGACCAATACCGCCACGCCGGTGTCGGCTAGAGATCGGATAATTCTGTAAATCTCGCTTTTCGCGCCGACATCCACACCGCGCGTTGGCTCATCCAGAATCATGATGCGCGGCTTGCGAGAAACCCATTTTGCGAAGACCACTTTTTGTTGGTTCCCGCCCGACAGCTGCGAAACCAGTTGCAAAACGGACGTCGTCTTCACATTCAACTCGCGCACCATCTCTTCGGACAACCTTGTTTCAACGCGAGGCTGGGTAATCCCCCACTTTGATAGGTTCGCTAGACTGGGAAGCGTCATATTGGTGCGAATGGGAAGCGACAATGCAACGCCGTGCTTGTGGCGGTCTTCCGGTACGTACACGATCCCTTCGGCGATGGCCTGGCGTGCGTTCCGGATCCGGAGAACCTTCCCGCCGAGTTCAATTTCCCCGCTTTGCGCAGGCGCCACGCCAAAAAGCGCCTCTGCCACATTGGTTCTGCCCGCGCCGACCAGACCGGCCATCCCCAAAATTTCACCAGGATACAGGTCAAAGGTGACATCCTCGAACCAGGGGCGACGGGTCAGGTTTGAAACCTTGAGAATGGGTTCATTCCGAACAATCTCTCGCCGCTCTGTGTCATTGAGGTTAATGTTTCTACCAACCATCAAACTGACCAGCCGATTTTCGTCCAAGTGAACGGTTTCATAAACACCGACACGTTCACCGTCGCGCATAACGGTTACCTTGGAACACAGAGAGAACACTTCCTGCAGACGGTGCGAAACGAACAGAATCGCAGTTCCCTCGCTTTGTAAGCGACGGACGATGCGAAACAAGATTTCCGTTTCATGCACGGACAAGGTTGCGGTCGGTTCATCCAAGATGAGCACTTTGGTCTGATGGATCAATGATTTGGCGATTTCAACCATTTGCTGCTGGGCAATAGTCAACTGTGCTGCCATCTGGCGAACGTCCATGGAAATCTCCAGCCGTTGAAACACCCTTTCGGCTTCGGCAAACATCGCGTTTCTGTCAACCCACCGAAACACCCCGCGTTTCTTCATCGGAAGAAAACCCATGAATACGTTTTCTGCGACGCTCAATTGAGGCATTAACGCAGGTTCCTGGTGAACCGTGAACACGCCCAGTTGGTGTGCGGCAGACGGGTTTGCAATCGTAACGGTCCGTCCTTCAAACTGGATTTCCCCCGAGTCTGGTTGGTGTACCCCCGCCAGCATCTTAATCAAGGTGGACTTCCCAGCTCCGTTTTCTCCAACCAATGCGTGTGCTTCCCCTGGCTCGAGACGAATGTCGACACCTTTCACCACCGTGACCCCGGCAAAACTTTTCACGAGTTGATTCGCATTCAGAACGACTCGTTCAGACACCCAACATCATCTCCCGGATAATCAGAAGCAATATGACATAAACAAACACAAACAAATATGAAAGCGCTGTATGTCGACCATTTTATCAAATTTATTCGTCGAATCAATAGGGGGCTTATTGCAAATTCGTGTTTTTCACTCAAAAAGGGAGGCAATCAAGCATTTCCGCTCCAATATCACGAAATTTACATTCATAAAACAAACCATTCGAAGAAAGAATCAACAACAACGAAGCTTTCACCCTCACACTGATAAAACGACGTAAATTGGCTATGCTATCCATCAAAACCGCAGGAGATGAACCGCCATGGCCGAGTTGACGCTCAATGTAACCAACTTCCTCTTCAAGATGGTCATTGCCATGATGACCATCTGGCTCGCATCGTTGATGGATCCGCTGCTCAGCACTCACAATTGGGCGTTCTTCACAGCAGCCGTCATCGCTGCCGTCGTCGGAACCCTGACGGACTGGCGCATCCTGCCGAAGTTTGGCACTCTGTCGTCGGTCCTGGTCGACCTCGTGTTCAACACGGCCATCATCTGGCTCGTTCCGAATGTGTGGCATGGTCACTACATGCCCTTCACGACAGCGGCGATTTGCGGGGCCGTGATTGCTTTCATCGAGATTGGCGTACACAGCGTCGTGACGCGTGCATGGGCATTGACGAGTCGAGCGGACCGCTGACGAACGCCTATTGACCGGCACGCGCTTCCAATGCTACATTCGTTTCAAGAGAAATTCGGACGTACGTCCGAACATATTCAGTCCATGCGCTTGGAGTGGAGGGATGCCCGTGGCACTGCTCCTGATGATCACATTGGTGGATTTTCTCCTGTTCGCTGTGGTCGGAACGCTCCACCTTTTCACTTCTTGGTGGGGATGGAGCATTATCATCGTCTCCGGTTTACTGGTGTTCGCACCAGAGTTGAGTCGCGCAGCCGCAAAAATCTGTTCTCACAACACCTAGTTCTCTCATCCCAGTCATTGCGCATCCTTGCACAATGCCGCGCATCCATACGGGGCATTGTGCGCGCGTACCGCTTTCCACTGGTGTCTGCGGATCCCCTTCACTTTGTCGTACTTGACGCGTTCTACGCGAAACGTTACATTTTGTTCGTACGCATGTCCGATGAAAAGTGGGCGGAACCATTGATGGAGCGACGGAACCCCAAGGTACTGGCGCAAATCCTCGACGCGACATTCGAATGCCTGGCGAGACAAGGCTCGATGTCCATCAGTCTTCGCGAGATTGCCAAGCACGCTGGCGTAGCACTCAGCCAATTGCACTATTACTTTGATTCCAAAGAAAATTTGCTGGCTGAAGCCGTGTTGTACAAAACTCGTAAAATCATTCAGGAACTGCGTTCCGAACTCCACACAGCTCCGTCTTTGGAAGAACGGATTCATCAATTTGGTCAATTCCTTCGTTCCGATCGCGTCCTTGGTTCGGATTGGCAGAAAGTCTATTTCGATCTGTTATCCAGTTCCATATGGGTGCCGCGTATGGCGGAGGCCATGCGCAGTGTGCAGGAGGAGATGCTTCAGGTTGTACTCGCCGACGACCAACTGCGCATCATGAATCGCAGCGAAGCACGCCTCATCTTGGCTGCGCTTGACGGATTGGCGCTGCAATATTTACAAGGTGCACCCGACGAGGAATTGCAAACTGCGTATGAATTACTGGGTAAGGCTTTGATTCGGCTCCGCGGATGATGCCGGTTTGTGAACGACACCGTGATCACGGCCGATGCTGGATAGACCGCGTACTGATGGAATGAAACAGCCTGCCCGCGCTCAAGAGGGGCGCGGGTCCCCCTCGGCATGTCCCCCTCGACCTTTCCCGCCACACAAACCGAACGCAAGCGATTCAGCTTGCATGTTGACCGCGCCCCAAATTCGTGGTAATGTCAAGTAAACCCGTGTAAACAGACCGGATTAATATGAATACCGACCAGGCGACTGGAGGCTCTTCGCACACTTGTTTATCAAGCGGCCGAGAGTCTCTTTTTGAATTTTCAACGCATCATCCTTGCATGGGTCTGTGAGATGAGTGAGATTGGGGCGGCAGAAATGAAATCACTCTCGAACGAATTTTATCAAGTTTCACTTTCCCGCAGCCAGTTCAGCGACTGGCAGTCAGCGTTATCGACGATTCGAACACAGATCGAGCAATCCGAAATCAAAATTGTGGATATCAAGAGGGTGGGAAACGATGAGTTGGTCATCATTTATCGCCTCAGGCATGCAAGAGAACGGTAACACCGCGTTGGCGGGCACCACGACCTGGATTGACCACATCTTACAGCCGATGGACTGCCGCGCGTGCGTCGATGTTGAACCGACACTGCGAAGGCTTGGATTTCATCGCATTCATCACGTATCGACCGCGGACGCACGCACGCATTATACAACGTTCGCAGCGGGCAATGTGCTTTTGCAGTTTATGCCCACCACCGCTCCCCTCCGTTCTGCCCGTGCAGCAGGGCAAGCGGGCGTAACCAGGCCAAGGGCGCACCACCATGTGCCCTGGATTGCCCTTGGAACCGATGATATTGAACACAAAGCGGTTGAGCTGCGCGCGAAGGGGTTTCGCGTCAGCGACCCCGTTCCTTACGTGGAAATCCTTTGCAGTGACAACCTGATGCGCTCAAAAATCATCCACGTGGAAAGCGCCAGCGGACTGGGTATCCCTTGTCCTTGTTTTGTCCAGTGGGAACCGGCGGAGACACAGCATGCCTCATCCGCTCGACCGCCGCTCGACCCGCGTGCCCCGAGACTTCGTGAGATCGCCATTGCCGTCGAAAACCTCCCACGCGTCGTCGAACATTGGGGTGCGCTGACCAAGAGCGCCCCGAGTGAAAGTTGGATTCAGTCCGACATTCAGGCGTATTGCGTCCGCATCCCCGTACAAGATGAATTCATTACCCTTTGCGAGCCGATTGGCGCGGGCAAGATTCGCGACCTCCTGCGCATCCACGGACCCCAGCCCTTTCTCTTCTCCTTTCATGAAGCACCGGAAAATCGTGAACTGGAACTGCAAGGCATCACACTGCGCTTGGAAAAGCAGGCTCAACACTGAGCGAACGGCACAGCCTCATCCGATGAACCGGCTGGGGCAGGCAGCTTCGCCACAGAAATTGGGCGGTTCCCAAAGGCAATGGATTGCCTTTGGGAACCGCCCTTTCGCGAGCGGATGGTCAGCAAGTGCCCGCTTCGTGCCAGCTGCTGCCTGTCTGCGGGATGGCAGCTATTGCCCGCTTGGTGCAATGGGCTGTGCAACCCCGTTCATGAACCGGGACTGCGGCACTTTTCGAAGCCAAAGCGCTGCGATGATGCCAATGAAAGAAGCCACCGCCAGCACACTGAACGCCGGCCACCACACGTGCGCATCCGCAGAATTCACCACGTGGTTTTCATTTTTCACCATTGCGCCAAACACCGTAGGACCAAAGACGGTCATCAAGTAGCCGATGGCGGACTGGAATCCGAGCAAGGTGGTCCGGACGCGCGGTTCGGACATCTCGGTCAGGCCCGCCTTGTACTGCGCGGAGTCGGCAATCACCCAAAATCCCACCCAAAATCCGACGATGGTCATGAGCGTTGCCTGATGCACGGTCCATCCAATCACCAACTCTCCGATGCCAGAGCAAACCAGGGCAATCAGAATGGAGCGCAGACGTCCGACGCGATCGGCAAAAATTCCCCACAGATAGGACGATGGCGCACCAATCAGAATGATGATGGCCGCGAGAATGCCTCCGTATCGCGTCGCATGGTCCAAACTCGCGCCGGTCATCACGACGGAAGCCACCATCGCAGGCCCAATCCAGCCCCAGAAACTATACAATTCCCACATGTGTCCGCAGTACGAGAGAGTGATGATGCCAGGCCCTGCGTATCCCCCGCTTGGACTGAGCCGAGGCAGCGCAGCGACCGGCCGTGCTGCCCCATCGTACGCCAATCGGGACTGTGCAGGGGATTCGTGAATCCAAAACAGCAGGATGGCGCCAATCAGAGCAGGAAGTGATGACCAGACGATCCCGGCGCGCCACCCGAAGCTGGCGGCAATGGGCGCAGCGAGAAAATACCCGCCCGCATAGGCCGCGGTCAGGGCACCGGTGTAGGCCCCGATGGCCGTGCCGCGGCGCTGCGGCTCAAACCAGTTGGACAAGAGCGACATGCCCGGCGCATAAATCGCGCCCGCCGCCATCCCGGTCAGCAAGCGCAAGATGAGAATCGACACGAAGCCGTTCGACACCAGGCCAAACAGCATGGAAAAGACGAAAGTAGCGAACGTGGCTGTGATGAGAACCCGCTTGATTCCGACGCGATCGGCCAGCCATCCGGTAAAGGGGACGACAATCACATACCCGAGCTGAAAGAGGGACAGGATAAGCCCGGATTGGAACGGATTGATATGGTACTGCTTGGACAACAAACCGGAAACCGCAGAGTAGTTATACCAGGGAACGTAGCTGAGCAGCATGGACAAGCACATCAAGACGAGGATTCCGGTCTTGTTTTTCATCGCGTGGTCCTCCTTCAACAGTCAAGAAATCTCAATGATACCCTCGAGTTGCTGAACACATGACGCGCACAGCCGGGTTGTTCGACGCAACGCTGCAGCAGGCGTATGCACGGGGTGCATCAGACAGGCGCGGCGACAGTGTGCAAGCCCCAACAAATGTCCGACCTCATGAGCAGCGATGGAAACGGCGCCTTCGGGACCGGCCCACTTGGCGGATACCAGTGCCGTGCCGTCTCCGCTGACCCCGCCCAGGCGAACGTGCAGGCCGTGCGACAAATGATGGTCGACCACCCAAAGCCGTGCCGTCTGGCGCCCGGAAGACAGCCCCGCTAACAGCGTGTTGACATCGGCGGCGCCAGAATACGCATCGAGGGCGGCAGGGGTGACGCCCTTCGGCTGGGCGTCCACCACGCACGACACCCGCCGCCCATAGACGTCTGCCAATCGCGCCGCGATGCGCGGTAAAAGCCACGCCAGGCCAGGGGCCGCGCAGAGCTCAAGCCCCAATGCCCGCCCTTCGTGGAAACGGAACTGCGCAGGACTGGTCAAGTTCATCACCCGCAACCTTGTTTTGCGCCGCGCGCATGCCACCCCGCATGCGCCCGCCCGCTCGCGCCAGTCTTCTCGCGCGCCAGCCCCCTTCAAGAATAGTAACCAGGTTCAGGGGCCTCCCCGTTGACAAACCAATTGCCAACGTTTCGCTGCTTAAATTCGGCCGGGTTGTGCAAGGTGTGGGTGCGCACGTTGCGCCAGAAGCGATCGAACCCGTATTGAGACGCCGTGGCGCGTGCGCCCATCACTTCAAAGATGCGGGACGTAATCTCCAGTGCCACGTTCCCCGCGTGAACATTGGCTGCGGCGACTAGAACAGCACATTCCCCCCTTTCCGCCTCGGTCAAGTTCTGCTCCTTCTCCCAGACCTCGTCGAGCTTCTCCCAGGCCTTCTCTGCCAGCGTGAGGGCAGACTGGCAGCGAATCCACAGGTCGCCGTAGCGGCTGAGGGTGGAAGGTTCCTCCGACGCCTTCGACACGCCCGACCGGTACCAGGCCCTGGCGCGTTCCAACGTGTAGTGCCTGGCTTCCTCCAAGGCACCTTGCGCGCTGCCCACGAACACGGCAGACAAAATCGACTGCGAAAGAATCGGCGTCAACGTCGAAAAGGGGCGGTCGTTGGCATAGGGTTTGACGAGGACCTCTTCGTCGTCCAGCCTCACATCGTGAAAGGAAACCGTCCCGCTTCCGGTTTGCCGCTGCCCCATGCAGTCCCAGTCATCGTGAACTTGCACCCCGGGCCGGCGCGTGGGCACCATGCCCTTCAAAAATTCTCCGGTCTGCGCGTCGCGCCAGGAAATCACGAGCATATCGGAATCAGGCGACCCGGAACTGAACGACTTGACGCCGTTCACAATCACGCCGCCGTCCATGCGCTCCCCGACTGTTCGATCGTCCAGTGGATTGACCGAATTTCCCCAGAAATATTGATTCGCAGCCGTCTCGCGGTAGTACCTGCGCTGCTGCGCTTCCGTTCCAGCCAAGTGCACAGCCGTTAAGCTGAGAAAGTGATAGCCGTACAGATGAGCCAGCGCCGCGTCGGTGCGCGCGAACTCCCGCACGACGCGCAGCACAGCCGACCACGGTTGGCCGTCTCCGCCGTATTCCTGCGGAATCAACAACTTCAACAAACCACTTTCCCGGATCCAATCACGCTGTATCTTCGGCGTTCCGCCGAGCCGGTCGCGTTCCACCGCATCTTGACGAAACCGTTCTGACAGTTCTCTCGCTGTTTGAAGGAAACTGTACTGCTGATTGGCTGATGACGTCTCCACATCGATTCCTCCCGCCTTTGGGACCGTCTCGTGCACCGCGATGCGGCATGCTGCCTGTCCCCCGGGTCACGTCGCGCTCTACCACAGCAAGACCGTTGCCGCATAAACCACGCCGACCCAAAGAAACGGCACGATGGTGTAGCCCATAATCTGACGAACGTTCAGCCGTGCGACGGACAAAATCGGGATCAGCCAGAACGGCTGCACCAAATCGTTCCACGAGCAGCCCATTTGTACGGCCATGCTGGTTTTCGCAATGCTGGCGCCCACATGTTTCGCGGCCTCAATCATAAACGGCCCCTGAATGGCCCAATGACCACCCGAAGATGGTGCAAAAAAGTTGATAATGAAGGAACTCAAAAACCCAAAGAAGGGCAGTGTATGCGCGGTAGACAGATTGACCATCCATTTGGAAATCGCCACGGCCAAGCCTGACCCCTGCATCATCCCCATGATGCCCGCGTAGAACGGGAACTGAAGAACGATCCCGCCGATGCTCCGCACCCCTTGCGATACCGCCTGCACGTACGCCATCGGCGTCCCGTGGCACAGCAGCCCCGCGAAGAGGAAGATGGCGTTGAGCGTATTGATGTCCAACGACCCACCCGTCCAAAAGTGATAGACCAGGTAACCGATGCCCATCAACGCAATGACGGCATTGAGTGGCCAAGCGCGTTCCAGGCGTTCGCCGATGGCGGAGCCCCGCTTGCTGGACGCAAGACCCGCAGCAGGGGACGATGCTGCTGGCTGCGGCGGCTGCTCCTCGTTCTCCCACGCGGCAGGGTTCACGTCGAGCACGTCGCTGGCTTTCGGGTGAATCCAAAGATTCAAAATCGGCAGCGTCACGAGGAGGATTCCCACGTCGATGAGCACTCCGGGGAGAAAGATGGTTTGCTTCAATGAAACCAGCCCGCCGATGGACGCCGCGAACGGATTGCCCGCCGTTGCCAGGGTGATGGGAATCGTCGCGGAGATGCCGAGCCCGTAGACAATCCAGCCCGAGTATGCGCTGGAAAACAGCAGCGGATAATGGACACCGCGGATGCGCTTCGCCAGCTCCTGGGCCATGAGCGCCCCTGCGATAAGGCCAAACCCCCAGCTGATATACGAAGCACATGCGGCCACGACCGTCACACACAGGATGGCCCCGCGGGGGGTATGAAACCTTGAGGCGACCCAGTTGAACAGACGCGCCACGGGTTTCGAGGCCGCGAGTGCATATCCGGTGACGACGACCAGTGCCACTTGCATTGAAAACTCCAGGAAGCTCCAAAAACCGGTGGACCAGTCGTTGACCATCGCACCGAGGCTCTGATGGACGACCGTCATCCCCAGCACCACCATGACCAGCGTCAAGACAATCACCAATACAAACGGGTCAGGCAGGTAGCGCTCCATCAAATCCGCAAAAAAATCGGTCACACGCTGCAACACGTTTTTCGAAGACTCGTATCCAGGCTGCAACACAGCCACGTCCTGCTCCACGACTGCGCCCTCCTTCATCCGCTCACGGACGGAACCTTGCCCTGAAACTTGGCCCGAACCTGCCTGGCTGGGTGGTGGTCTGGCAGGTACTGCCTTCCCCCATACAGGTTGCCGCGCAGGGTGTCCGCCTCGTAATCGGTCCATACCACACCACGCTGCTGCAGGACGGGCACGACGAGATCGACGAAGTCTTCAAACGTTCCGGGCGTGACGGCGTAGGCAATGTTGAATCCGTCGACCCCCGCCTCCTCGACCCATGCCTGCATGGTGTCCGCAATGACTTCCGGCGTGCCCACGAACACGGGCCCGCGTCCGCCAATCCCAATGAATTTTGCAATTTCGTCCACCGTCCACTTGCGGTCCGGGTCCATGCGGGTGAACACCTCGACTGCGGAACGAATGGCTTCGTTTTCCACATACGTCAGAGTTTCATCCGGTCCGTACTTGGACAAGTCAAGCCCGCTCCAGCCGCCGTACAAGGCGAGTGCGCCGTCGCGGCTCGCGTGCTTGGCATAATCCTGGAACTTAGCTTCCGCCTCCGCCTGCGTCCGTCCGACTATCGGGGTGAACATCGAAAACACCCGCAGTTCGGATGCGTCACGGCCGATCTTCTCTGCGTCCTCCCGCAGCGACTGCACGTACTTCTTGGCCATCGGAATGGTCGGCGCAATGACAAAGACACACTCCGCGTGCCTGGCTGCGAGTGCTCGCCCCCGAGCCGAAGCCCCCGCCTGATAGAGCACAGGAGTCCGCTGCGGGGACGGTTCACACAGGTGAATGCCCGGAACGTGAAAATAGGTTCCGTGGTGGTCGATGGGGTGGACCTTTAACGGATCGGCAAACACGCCTTGGTGCCGGTCGCGGACCACCGCGTCGTCCTCCCAGCTGCCCTCCCAGAGCTTGTAGCACACTTCGAGGTATTCCTCGGCGAGGTCATAGCGCGCGTCGTGGCTCACCTGCCGCTGCAACCCGAGGTTCCGGGCGGCGCTATCCAAGTAGGAAGTCACGATGTTCCACCCAACCCGCCCTTTCGTCAGGTGGTCCAGGGTGGACATCCTGCGGGCGAACACATAGGGCGGCTCGTAGCTCACGGACGATGTCACGCCAAACCCCAGGTGTGTGGTTGCCGCTGCCATGACCGGAATCACGAGCATCGGGTCGTTGACTGGAATTTGAGCCGCCGTGTGCACGGCGGCATGGTACGAGCCTTGGTAGACGTCGTAGACACCCAGTACATCCGCCAGAAACACGGCGTCAAACCGACCGCGTTCGAGCGTGCGCGCCAGGTCCGTCCAATACGCCATGTCTGTGTACTGATACCCTCGGTCCGCTGGGTGCGTCCAAAGTCCAGGGGATTGATGACCGACACAGTTCATGACAAACGCGTTGAGATACATCCGTTTCTGCTTCACGACGATACAAGTCCCTCCTTCGGCAAAGCGCGGTTCAGTCCGCCGGTGCCTCGTTCCGTTGCTGGTCAATCAACCCCCACACCGCCCGGGTGTACAGCGCCTTGTCTGCATTCAGGTATTGATTGGCGAACATTCGCACCGGGTCTCCGGCATAGTAGCGTTCATAGAGTTGGTGGCGTGCGCCGAGCTGACTGCCGATGAGGTCCCAGCCGAGCTGAAACAGCTTGACCTTCCGCTCCGCCGAAACGCTGGCACCGGCATAGTACTTGTCAATCAACTGCGCGACTGAACCGTCGTACGCTGACGACCCGGCCGGCACCTGCATGAAGCCGCCGGCGCCGATTTGCTGCAGAATCTCGATGGCCCTCGGATAATACTGACTGTTCAAATTGCGCGCGGTATCGAGGAAGCTGATGGCCGGAATCTGGTTTCCAAATGCGTCGGGACGGGCGTGCGCCTCCGACGCCGTCACAAGCGCCTCGAGCGTGTTCACCTGCATCAACAGTTCGCCAAGTTTTTCTTGCACGTGCAAAAAGCCGTTGACGCCAATCGCCTCGGCAATGGCGCAGCCAACCCCTGCCACGAACCGAAGCTTTGCAGCCGCGCGAACCACCGTCTGATGGAAAGCCAGCGCATTCGCCGATGTGTTTTGACGCAAGCGCCAGACCGCCTCCGGGTTGTCCTTGAGCAGGACGCGTTCCCACGGCACCAGCACGTCGTCAAAAATCAGCACGGCGTCCATCTCGTCGTATTGGCTGCTGAGTGGATGGGCGGTGCGGTCAGGGACAGTAAACGGCTCCCGGCAAATCATGTGCAGTCCCTGCAAGTTCGCGGGGACAATGAGGGCGTGTGCATAGGCGGGGTGTGCCTGGTCGACATGATGAAATGGAAAGACCAGAAAGTCATGTGAATACGGCCCAGCCGTCGCAATCATTTTGGCACCGCGAATCACCACGCCCTCCTCGTTTTCTGCAACGATTCGCAGCACAGCGTCTGGATTCTGGTCATCCAGCCGCTTGGCACGATTGATTTGCGGGTCTAGCAGCGCCGTGGTCGAAAACAGGTCGTGATCGCGGGCTGATTCGTAATACTTTGAAATCTTGTCGGGAAAATGCTTGTCATCCGCCCGGAAGGCCTCGCGTACCGCATACCACCCGGTTACCATCGACCTCGCATAGTCCGACAGGCGGCTCATGACCCCCTGTGTCTGATCCGCCCAATCCTGGAACGCCGCCGTGCGACGTGCTAAATCTTCGCGGCTTCTCGGGACCAGGAACGCATTGTGCGCGTACCGGCCCGTGTCCTGGACCAGAAATCCAATTTGCTCACGCACGCCCTCCTCATCCAAACGGTCAAACAGCCGCCCAATGGTCGTCAGGGTTGCGCGAAAGGCGGGGTGCTCCGCCACCTTTTCAACTCGCTCGCCGTTCAGCCATACTGTGCGGCCGTCGTCCAGACTCTTGACATACTGCTCGCCTCGTGTCAGGGTTCGCATGCTCATCCTCAAGACTCCTTCATGTGTCCTCATCTCACAGTGCGTTCAGTATACAGAGCGGCCTCGCGGCCGCTCAATATAAATTACACAATTCCAATCGAATTAGTTAGTATTTGATATAACATGATGATCAGTCGAACATGCAGCCAATCAGGTCTTCAATCGTCTGCAGTTGCCGCCGGGTTCGGATCAGGCGCACCGCGACCGTCAGCGCAGCACGCTCCAGTGGTGCCCGTATCTGCTCGTCCGCGATACTGTCCAAGTCCGCAACGTGGGCCAGTCCGAGTACGCGCCGAATCATCTCAACGCCGGCAAACCCTGCGGTATCCTGAAGAAGAGACACGAGATACGCTGTTTTGTAACGCTCGTTTTTCCACAGAACCGCCTCGTCATCCCACAGCGAACAGAACGTCCGCTCAAATACCTCCCAGATTTGCTCGAGCGTGCTGACGATCCAAGCCTGGTAGTCACGGCAGGATGCTTCAGAGGGGGCGTGATGGGCCTGCGAAATGTAACTGAGGGCGAAGTTCCCCGCCAATGACCCAATGTCAAATCCGATGGGGCCGTAACAGGCGAACTCAGGGTCGATGACCTTGGTCTCCGCCTGATTCACCATGATGGACCCCGTGTGGAGGTCACCGTGAATCAATGCCTGGGATTGCGACATGAATTTTTCCCGCAGTTGGAAAACCTCTGCGAGCAGCTCTTCATCGGCTTGAAGTTCCAGCACGTACGCCTCGAGACTTCCGCTGTACCTGTTTTCGGGGTGCTGCATGAACGGGTGGGTGAACACCAGGTCTTCCGTCACTTTGCACAGTGCCGGGTTCGCAAAATCGCACACCATTTTCTTTTTGGTCTCCGAGGATAGATACAAATTGGATGTATAAAACAAGGAACGCGCAAGAAAGGTCCCCAAGTGCACAGTACAGTGGGGATATTTGACCTGCTTCATCATGCCGCGGCGCATCACGAGGTGTTGATGAAGGTCCTCCATGACGAGTGCATGCATGTCCGGATCGTACAGATAAATTCTTGGCACCCACTCCGGACAGTACGCTGCCTCAACCTGTAAAGCGCCCGCTTCAATGCGAATTCGGTCAAGCGGGACGCCGAAGCTTTCGCCCACGGACCGGGCATACGGAAGCGCCTGCTTGACAATCACGGACGGCCCGTCCGGCGCCGCAGCCGCTCGGACTCGAAACACGAGGTTCATGTTGCCGTCGGCCAAATCTGACGTCTCCAGCGCTTGTTCCGAAGGGAACCACTTTGCAGATTCCGGATTTTTTCTGATGTATTCAACAAGGGTCTGCTCGTCAAGTGCCTGATAAGTCATGCGTACTCCCTCCAGCACTGCCGTGCGAATCTGATTATGCCTGGCGTTTGCGGTTGGAAAACGCCGTAAACGCGATGGCGAGAATGAGTAACCCACCCTGAAAAATATTTTGCGCTGTGTACGGGACGTTCAACATGGTCAGCCCGGTGAGAAGCACGGAGAGGAACAGTGCGCCCACGAACGTTCCGACGACGTTGGCGCGGTTCATCCCCCAGACGGAAAACCCCATATACGTCGCCGTCACAGCGTTCAATAAGTAGGGAGCCCCCGCCTCGTTTTCACCGGATCCCAGCAGAGAGGCTAAAACAAGGCCGCCAACAGCTGCCAACACCCCCGACAACACGTACGCGAAGGCTCGATAACGGTGCACCGGAATCCCCGCAATTCGGGAAGCTTCCGGATTGTCCCCCGTGGCGTAAAACTGCCGCCCCCAACGCGTTTTTTCGAATAGGTAGAACATGACGGCGCCGATGATGACCGTGAGGATAATTGGGAACGGAACGCCAAACAGCTTGCCGTTCGCGATGTAGTTGAAACCCGGCCAGAACGTGCCCGGCGCCGTTTTCCCCGAAGACAACGCCATTTGCGGATAAATATTCTCGCCGTTCGAGTAGGTTTGCTGAATGCCGTCCACGGCAAACATCATGCCCAAGGTGACTAACAGGTCAGGCATTTTGAAGCGGACAATAAAGAGGGCGTTGACCAATCCAACGGCGGCACCCACTGCCAGTGGCACCACAATCGCGATCCAAAGCGGCGCCTTGTGCAATACCATCAGCCCAGCCGCGACCATCGACGCAAGGCTGGCGATGGAGCCAATCGAGACGTCGAATCCGTTCACCACCAGGGATGACATCACGCCCAAGGAAATGAAGAACATGATGGACGTCGACACCAAAATATCGGCGAAGTCAGAAACGGTCAAAAACTTTGGGCGCAGGATGCTGAAAACCAAGATGATGAGGACAAAAATCGCCACCGTGCCGTATTTGCCGAGCAGAAACTTTGGGTCGGCGGCAGCTCGCTTTGCGGCAGGCTGCACGGGCTCAGACAAGGTTGGTACGTCAGCCATGGAGCATACCTCCTTTCCCACCTGTTGCATAGCGCATCAACGCATCGGTCCCGATGTCCTCGCTGGTTTCGTAGACGATTCGCCCGCGGTGCATGACCAGGATACGGTCCGCATTGCCAATCGCTTCATCCAATTCAGAAGTAGCCATCAAGACAGACACCCCTCGTTCCGCCATGTCGCGAATCAATCGATAGATACCGGACCTGGCCCCCACATCCACGCCTTTGGTGGGTTCATCCAAGATCAGCAATTTCGTTGCAATGCGCAGCCATTTCGCAAACACGACCTTTTGCTGGTTCCCTCCGCTGAGTCCCCGTGCCTCGATGGTTAAGCTGGGGGCGACCAATCCAACGGCTTGCCGCAGCGTCTCACCCAATGCTTTTTCCCGCGCCCGGGAGACCCCGCCGGCGAAGCCCTTGACCCCCTGCAAAAACGGCAAGCTCAAATTCTCCAGCACGGAATGACTCAAGTGCAGCCCCTGATGGTGCCTGTCTTCTGGGACAAAACCTGCACCGCGGCGAATCATCGCCCGCGGCGTGTTTCGTACGATTTTCCGGCCTTCCCACAAAATCTCGCCGGAGGTCACCGCATCTAACCCAAACAAAGCGCGCACCAACTCCGTCTTGCCAGCGCCAACCAGCCCGGTCAGCGCGACCACTTCACCTGGGTAAATTTCCAGATTGACGCTGCTCACACCCGCAGGCGTTGACAGGTTGCGGATGGTGACCAATGGCGCCGATGCGGCAGGCCTTTTCCGACGCGCAGGATAGAGGTCCATCGCGTCCTTGTTCAACATCGCCCGGATGGTGCGATCACGCAGCCGCGCTGATTGGCGGTCCTCGTCCGAAACAGGAAATTCGTCGACCAGCCTTCCGTCACGCAGCACAGATATGCGATTCGCGATTTGAAACACTTCATTCAAGTGGTGCGAAACGTACAGAATACCCATCCCTCGCGCACGCAGCTGCTCAAGAACGGTCAACAAATGCGCCGCCTGGTCCGGAGAGAGGGAAGCCGTAGGTTCGTCAAAAATCAGGAAGCGAGCCCGTTCATCCAGCGCGATCGCAATGGCCAGTTTTTGACGATCCGCCGGCCGTAAATTGGCAACCCGCTCATCGAGCGGAATGGTCCCGCCTTCAATGGCTGCCAGTTGCTGCTGTAAACGCGGGGTCACGCCACGCGGCGGAAACACCCACGGCGTGTCCCTGCCAATTCGAGTCTGCAGCAGTAAATTTTCGGCGGTGGAAAGGCTCGGAAACAAACTCACATCAAATTCCTGGTGCAGTGTCCGAATGCCAGCCAAATGAGCCTCGGCCGGATTGTGGAGCGTGACGGGGGTGCCGTCGATCTCGATGGTGCCTTCGTACGCCGTGAACAACCCAGAGAGGACGCTGATCAACGTCGACTTTCCGGCACCGTTGGCCCCAACGAGGGCGTGAATCTCTCCGGGCAGCAAGGTGAACGAAATCTCCTTTAACACTTGAACCGTATCAAACGATTTGCTCAACCCTTTGACAACCAATCCATTCAACGGCGACACTCCCACTTCCACAAAGACTTCACTGCTTTTCTTTCGCCAATTGCTGCAATAAAGGTGAACTGCCTAAGCTGGTTTCACTTGGCAGAATGGAGAGGAAGAAGTCGTGAATGTTTTCACCTTGCGGAGGCAGGTTCGATTGTTCGATCAGTGCTCCGGGAATCCAAATCGACGATGGAATGGACTGCCCGTACGCATCGCGAACCGCATAGTTGACCATGGCGGCCCCGTATTGATAGACATCGTTGGCGGCAGTGGCCTTCCACGGTGAATTGGACTGCTTCATTAAAGCGAGGTCCTGGTTGGACACGTCAATGCCGTAAATCGGGACATTGCGTTGCAACGCCTGCTCTGCCTTGACCGCGCCGATGGCAAACTGGTCCCAAGAAGCCCAAATCGCGCTCAGCTGCCCTGCGTTGGGATACTGCCTCAACAGCGCTTCTGTTCGAGCCATTGTGTCGGAGATGGTGGTATTGCTCGCATCTCCGTAAGTGGCAATGACGTGAATGTCTGGATGTGCCTTTTCAAATGCTTTGAGCGACACCTCCCGCTGCACCATCGGCGTAAAACCACCAACCCAAATGACGGCGATGTTTCCCTTGTTATGAATGCCTTTCGCCAGCGCATCCAATGACAAGGTCGCTAGCTGCTGATTGTTCTCGTTTGCATGCGCGACCCCCTTGACGGGGATGTCCGCTTCCACACTAATCACCTTAATGCCTTGGTTGATGGCCTGTTGAACCGCGGGTGCCAGAGCCGAAGGCTGTGACGCATGGTTGACGATGATGACATCCGGATGCTGGGCGATCACCGCCTGCAACTGACTCACCATTTCCGCCTGGTTATACGAAGCTTGCGTTTCAGTCAGCGTGACATCGGGATAGTTTTGCGCAGCGGCCTTGAGCCCGCTCAAAAACTGCGCAGACCATTCATCGTTGTCGTACAGACTGACCACCGCAATATGTACAGGTTTTACCTTCACAGAATCCGCCGTGTCCGATGTGGCTGCATTGGAAGTCGCGGCTTGTGTCCCGCACCCAGCCGCCAACACCAATGCGGCCGCAATCGGAAAGACTAATTTTTTCATCTGACGCTTCATGCGTGCTCCCCCTCGTCTCTCTCCATCACTGATTTGCCTGCGCCACCGATGCGCACAATTGCCCAAACTGCGGTTCCCGCTGCCACCCCCATGGACCGAACACAAAAAGGTCCACCCTGCCGCCCTTGGCAATCAAGCCAAGGGACTTGGAGACAGGAATGAACCTTCGGTGGACCGATCGGCAAACACTATCTATTTTTGGCTAGTTTAATATCCATTATTCCAATTTGTCAACTATGAATTAAATCGAGCGAATTTCGAGAAAGATGTGCTTGACGGATTGTATGCCACATGATTAAATACGCACTAATCCCATCGGTTTTGTCGACTGGGCTGCCAGAGACACTGCGAATCCACGCAGTGTCTCATTTTTTTGAATCCACTGCGAAGGAGTGCAGTCAATGAAGTCTGGAACGTGGAAGAACACTCGGATGCTCACGGGGGTGATCGGCGGCATGGTCGCTGTTTCATGGCTGATCACCACACCCATGGTTGCCAGCGCGAAGACCCTTCAAGTGCCTCAGGATGACCACTGGGTGGCTGCATGGGCCACCAGTCCGCAAGCGCCATCGACGACCGGCATTTCCAACACGGGATTTGATGACCAAACCATCCGTATCATCGTACACCCCAGCGCAGACGGCAAAGCCATCCGGCTTCGATTTTCCAACACATTTGGCGCCAGTCCCCTGACATTGAACGACGTTTCCGTGGGCGTTTCCAACGGTGGTGCCAGTATCGTTCCGGGGAGCAGCCGCCATGTCACCTTTGACGGTCAACGGTCGATCACGATTGCACCTGGCACCGAGCAGTTCAGCGATCCTGTCCCATTGCCCATCAAAAACGGCCAGAACCTCACCATCAGCATTTACGTGCATGGCCAGAGCGGACCGACCACGTGGCATCCTGATTCTTTGCAAACGAGCTATATCTCGACGCCTGGAGACTTTACATCCGCCAGTCAAGGCCAGGCCTTTACAACCTCCGTCAACTCCTGGTTTTGGCTGGATGGCGTCGACGTCCCCAACCCTGCTTCAGACGTGGTCAAAGCAAGTGACCGCCCACGCGGGCGGTCACTTCGCTGACAGATTCACTTTTTCGCAACGCTTGTCCCTGGTCCTTCCGTCAGTGCCCCATGCTGAATACCATGAGCACGAACAACGCAGGCAGGTACATCACCGAAAAACGGAAGGTCCGCTTGGCCCACACAAAGGAGTCGTCACGCTCGCGATAGTTCATGATGTTGTAAATGAGGAACGCAATCCCCAGCAGTCCTGCCGTCACCAGGTAGATGGGCCCAGCATCGTGCGTAAAGTACACAGAAATCGACGCCAGCAGCAACAATGCCGCGTAAATCACGCTTTGCCGCTTGGTCACCCGCGGTCCGCGAACCACGGGCATCATCGGGATCCCGGCGCGTGTATAGTCCTCATTCTTATACAGCGCAAGCGCCCAGAAGTGCGGTGGTGTCCACAGGAAGACGACGATGAACATGACAATCGCGATGAGACCGACGCTGCCGGTCACGGCCGCCCAGCCTACGAGCGGCGGAAATGCGCCGGCGCCGCCGCCAATCACGATGTTCTGCGGGGTTGTCCGTTTCAACCACATCGTGTAGATAAACACGTAATACACAAATCCCGCGAGCGAGAATACCGCCGTCAACCAGTTCACCGCAAAGGCCAGCAGGAAGAACGACACCGCCTCCAGGACAATCCCAAACCAGAGGACCTTGCGCGGATCGGCCATGCCTGCCGGAAGCGGGCGTTTGGCGGTTCGCTGCATGACGGCGTCAATGTCGCGATCGTACCACATGTTGATGGCCGCGGAACCACCGGACGACAACGCCAAGCCAACCAGTGTGAAAATCGTGATATAGATGTCTGGAAATCCCTTTTGTGCAACAATCATCGCGCAATACGCTGTGAACAGCAGCAGAATCATGATGCGCGGCTTCGTGACCGCTGTGTACACTTTGATTGTTTGCAGCGTCTTTTCAATGAAAGACTGGGGATTGGCTGTTGCTTCAGTTCGGGTTACATACACATTCCCCACTCCCCCTTTTGCAAGGATCAACGAACGAGACTGATATTATACCCAGTCGATGAGGTGATCTTAGACGAGATTATCTTAACAGAAGCGCAGGCAATCTGCCTCATTCGTTGAGATGGAGTCGAAGAACGTTCATAGGACCGTGACATAATTTTGACATTCGATACGTGATCTCGTCACCAAAACAGCACCAGTCGCTCGGCGATCTCATTCGCGGCCCGAACCACACCGTCCCGGACGAATTCGACACGCTCCTCACTCGCTTCATACATTGGAAGGGTTGCGACGACCACAGCCCGGACCTGCTGCCTGCGGTCACGCACCGGCGCAGCGAGGCCAAACACGGTTGGATTGACCTCCTCACGAGACACGGCAAAACCCTGTTCCCGCACCTTGGCCAGTTCCTTGAGCAAGTCGTCAATGTTTGTGATGGTATGCTCCGTCACCGCCGGCATCCCGTGCGTTTGCATGAGCGCAACCACCTCTTCGTCCGGAAGACTGGCCATCCAGACCTTCCCGGCCGCCGTGGCGTGCAGCGGTGCGATTCTGCCCAGCATGGAGGCCACGCGGAGCGGTTTGATGCCATCCACGCGGTCGACGTAAATCAGTTGACGGTTCTGCTCAACCGCGAACTGAACACTCTCTCCGATTTCCTGAACAAGGTTCACGAGGACGGGATGAACGACGTCTTCGAGCTGCGTGCGGTCCTGATGGCGAAGCGCCATCGCCACAAATTTGAACGAAATTTTATAGCGCTCCGACAGCGGGTCGCG
This sequence comes from Alicyclobacillus cycloheptanicus, assembly GCF_028751525.1. Classification (GTDB taxonomy): domain Bacteria; phylum Bacillota; class Bacilli; order Alicyclobacillales; family Alicyclobacillaceae; genus Alicyclobacillus_L; species Alicyclobacillus_L cycloheptanicus. The sequence continues at coordinate 2,310,647 of NZ_CP067097.1, read as the reverse complement.
GATCACGTACCCCTCCGCTTCCAGGGTGGAAAGTATCCGTGATACATCCGCCTTATGAATATGAAGTTCGGCAGAAAGCTCAAGCACGCCCTTGCCCTCCGGAACGCCAGCAAGTCTGTCGAGCAGCTGCATGGTTCTGATGACTGCCAGCAAGAACATCACCCCACCGCAAAGGTCGCATCAATTGCGCCACGACGTATTTTACACAGATTGTAGTTTCGTTGCCTGATTCAGCGCGTCCCAAGAATGCGGCGTTCTTCCGCCAAGATTTCATTGAGGCGCCGCCCAACCTCCGGCAGAACTTCGGGCGGTACAAAACAGATGCCGCTGTCATCCGCGATCACGATGTCTCCCGGGCACACCTGGACACGCTGAATTCGGATGGGAACATTGATGCCCACCCCTTGAAGACGTCCGCGCCCCGTGACACACGTAACGCCGGTGGACCACACCGGCAGTTGTTCATCGGTAATTTGATCGACATCGCGCACGGCTCCATCCACGACGACACCCGCGATGCCCCGCTGAACCGCTCGATGTGCGGCCATGCCGCCGAAAACGGAATACTGCCCCGCGCCATCCCCTTCGATCACCAGCACGTCTCCGGGGGATACATGCTGGAGTGCAGATTGATGAATCAGCCCATCCGAGGCGGATTCACGGACACGCCGTTCGGGCAGGTAACGCAGTGTGACGGCTCGCCCGACGACGCACCGCCCTGTTGAGCGTGCGGGCATGGCGGTGCATGACACGCAAAGGTGATACCCCAAGTCATCGAGAATATCGGAAATCGTAGACGAGAGACCCGGGATGTCACCCCAGCCTTCCGTCATCGCCAAGTCCACCTCGGGAAGTTCTCCAATGTGCGCAGGCTGATGAGAACCAATCGCTGCGCGCGGACCTTCCTTATTTGTTGACATCCTTCGAACCTCCAATCGACTCGGTCACTTCCAAGAGCAGTCCGGATGGAAAACGCACAAATCCGACTTCCGCTCCCCAGGGTCTGCGTTGTGTGGACTGGGCTACTTCGGCGCCCGATTGCAGAACCTCGGACAAATTGCCGCGATTTACGGAGTCCAACGTTACGATGGGCGCTGGTGGATGCGGCAGCTGCCACTGTCGCCACGCGGATTCAGTGACGAGCGCCAATTCAACTTGAGATTGCCGATATAACCCGTCCTTCGAGAGACGCCAAGCGCCCCCGATGCTTTCAATCCACTTCATCTCCTCATCACGAACCGGCACCGAAACCCACATTTGCTTCCCCTCGCCTAATGTGACGTAACCAAGTTACATCAGTATATCAATCGAAATCGACAGCCGCAATAGAGATTCCATGATTCCCCATCTACCCATCTCACTGATAGATTGGGAAGGCCCCGCGGCGCACGGTTGGAAGATGTTGATTTTTTTGATTTTTGACGGCATGATTACACGTAACTACGTTGCATCACGATTTTATACGCGAGGATGATGAACATTGAAAGAATCCGTTTCCACGAACCAGGCCCCCGCGCCAGCGGGTCCGTATTCACAGGCCATCAAGACGCGAAATCGAATCTATGTATCCGGACAACGACCGGTGGATGTCCAGACCGGGGAGATGCCACCCGACGTATCCGGCCAGACGCGTCAAGTCTTGGAGAACGTCAAGGCCGTTCTGGAAGCCGCCCAGGCGACGCTCGATGACGTGGTCAAAGTGAACGTCTATCTTGCGAATATTGAAGATTTTGATGCGTTTAACGCCGTCTACCGTGAATTTTTCAAGGAACCGTACCCGGCTCGAACCACCATCGGGGCAGCGTTGCGAAAGATTCTGGTGGAAATTGATGTGATTGCGGAGATTGGACGGGAAGAGAGTGTGATTTGATGAAGCTGCAGTGCGCTATCCTCGACGATTATCAAGGTGTCGCATTGTCCATGGCCGACTGGTCCTCCATTGAAGACACCATCAGCGTCACGGCTTTTCAGCAGCACTTCGCTGATGAGGATGCGCTCGTCGCAGCCGTGTCACAGTGTGACATCGTCGTCGTCATGCGCGAACGGACGCCGTTTCATGGGGCCTTGTTCGAACGACTGCCGAATCTCAAACTGCTCGTAACCACGGGCATGAGAAATGCGTCTATTGACTTGGATGCTGCAAAACGGCACGGGGTTGTCGTTTGCGGTACGGAGAGTCATTCGAGGGCACCCGCCGAACTCACGTGGGCCCTCATTTTGGGGTTGGCGAAGAACTTGGTGAAAGAAAACATGGAATTGCGCAGGAACGGACCCTGGCAAAGTACCGTCAGCACAGACTTGCGAGGGAAAACCCTGGGTGTGCTGGGGCTCGGCCGCATTGGTATGCAAGTGGCCCAAATCGGCCTTGCCTTCGGGATGCAGGTCGTCGCGTGGAGTCAAAACCTGACGGAAGACCGGGCCAACGCAGCGGGTGCCCGACTGGCTGCTTCGAAGGAAGCGCTCCTGCGCGAAGCGGATTTCGTCACCATCCACCTGGTACTCAGCGACCGCACAAGAGGGTTGATAGGCCGCCGCGATCTGCAGCTCATGCGCTCCACCGCATATCTCATTAACACCTCCCGCAGCGGCATTGTCGACCAGGCCGCATTACAGGACGCCCTCCGACGCGGCCTGATTGCCGGCGCCGGTTTGGATGTGTTCGATGTGGAACCGCTCCCGAGCGACCACCCGTATCGGTCGCTGCCCAATGTTTTGGCGACGCCGCATATCGGATATGTCAGTCAAGACACCTATCAAGCCTGGTTTACGCAGGTTGTCGAAGACATCGAAGCCTATCTAAACGGCAGTCCAGTCCGTTTGTTGTCGTGAAAAGCCATCACCTATGTTCTATCCAGCGGATGCATCCGGAAGAACATAGGTGATGTTTGGTCTATCCCGTCAAACGCGGTGCAACAGCGCAGGGTCACTCCACTGTCACGGGTTCGGCAAGCGCCGCGGGGTGGTCTTTCACCTGATAGGTGTGCTCCACTCTCCCCAGCAAAAAGACATAGGCTGCAGCGCCGACGAGGGCAACACCGCCCGTAATGATGAGCGGAACGCGAAAACTATGCAGTGACCCGTACAGCATGCCCGTAATCAGCGGTGCAAACGACGCACCGAGGTTCCCGCCGAAATTCTGGAGAGAACTCACCGACGATACGATTTCGGGACCCGCCAAATCCATAGGCAGCGAGTTGACGCTTCCGGTGACGAGCCCCATGGACGCCATCGTCAGGACGAGGAACCACATCACCGTTGCAGTAGATGAGCTGTACGCTGCGATCGTGACAAAAATGGTGCTCAGTAACAGCCCACCGCCAATGATGGTCTTACGCACCACCGTGCGGCTTCCACCATGATTGACCCAGGCGTCCGCCAACCATCCACCGAGAATCGTCGTCACAATCGACACGATAAACGGTAAAGCACTCAATGACCCACTTGCGCCGATACTCAGATGATGCTGCAACACGAGAATCCCCGGCATCCAGGTCAAAAACACATAGAGCACATAGAGGTATCCGAATTGACCCACAATCATGGCCCAAGTACTCCGATACGCAAACAATTGGCCCCACGAAACATTGGCGGTGCGGGCGCCCGATGGTTCCTTTGCGGCGACCGAGGCCCGTGCACGCCGATAAATCAGCAGCCAGACCAACGTCCATGCGAGACTGAACGCACCGGTGACATAAAACACCGATCGCCAGCCGAGCGCAACCAGCAGCGCGGCAGCCAACGGCAGCCCAATCGTCGGGCCCAGTTTATTCCCCGTGAAATAGACACTGATGGCTTTGGTCCGGTCCTTCGGGAGAACCGTCTCGACAACGACTTTGGGCGCAGCCGGAAGCAGCGCCGACTCACCGAAGCCAAGAAGTGCCCGAAATACCGAAAGAACCGGAATTCTCAACGTAACCGCACTCAACCAGGTGGCAACAGTCCAAATCACCATACCGATAGGCAGAGCTCGCCGCGGATGAACCCTGTCAATGATGGGTCCGGCCACCAATAAAAACAGGGTGAGCGACCAACTGAAAATCGACTGAATCAGGCCCAGTTGTCCAGAGGACATTTCATGATGCTTCACCCAGTACGAACCAGTAATTGAAATATTCACTCTGTCAATGGCGGAGATAACCAACGCTGCGAGCAGCATGAGTACAATTGCCCATTGATAGACCGACCAACGGGACTTGGGTTCCTGTTCGACCATTGAACTTACCCCTTTCGCGACGGAGATACGTCAACTCATCACGCGACGGCGCGCCTGCCCCAACTAGTCGGGTAACGGCAAGCCCCTCGTTTCGCGGCAGAAGAACGTGCACACGAAGCCGAGAATGTAAATCAGTCCAATCAACGTGGCGGCGATACTGTACCCACCCAACAAGGTGATGAGGTACCCCGCAAACAACGGACCCAAAAAGGCAACAAAGCGCGCTGCATTGAACACAAACGAGACACCGGTCGCCCGAATCGGTGTGGGGAAAAACTCAGGCAGCCAAACGGGCATCCAGGAGTATTGACCCAGCGTGAACAGTCCGTTCACAGCCGTCAGGAAGAGGACCGCGCCAAGTTGATGGACCCACAGGAACAAAATCGGCGTAAGAATGAGCGATAGGCCAAAGTAAATCAGGCACGTCTTCTTTCGCCCGATGACGTCCGCCAGAAAGCCCAGCAGGATGTACCCCACAATGGCGCCGACGTTGTACACCATGCCGCTTAAACTCGACCAATGTGTCGCGGACAATCCTTGTGTTGTTGCGAGCGAGCCAACATAGGAAGGGACCCATGAGGAAATCGCCCACCACCCGACGGTGGTCGTCAGGGACATGAGCAGCCCAAGAATCGCTGCTTTCCGCAGGCCGGGATCGGAAAATAGCGCTTTCATGGTGAACGCCGCATACTTCTGTTCCTCTTCTGAAATGGAAATGCCTTGGGTGTGTTTCTCCCGAATCTGGCTGCGAAGCGAGTTGGCTTCTTCCCACTTGCCTGACTCATCCACATTCCGCCGGTACCACAGCAGCACCAAGGCTGGCAGGACACCCAGCAGATACATGATGCGCCATGCGCCCGGCCCAGCGCCTCCGACAAAAAACCACACCAGGGATGCAATGAAAAATCCGATGCCAAGGCCGCTCTGCATGATGCCCGCCGCCTTTGCCCGGGTGTTCATCGGAAACACTTCCGCCACCATGGAGGTTCCTGTCCCCCACTCGGAGCCAATGCACAGGCCAACCAGAATTCTAAGGATGATGAATGACGTCCAGGACCAACTAAGCGCGCTGATCCCGGTCATGAACGCGTAGGTCAAGATGGACCACATCATCACTTTCTTGCGCCCAAAGTAATCCGCAAAAATGCCGCCAAGAATCCCGCCCACACCCCACCCCAGCAGGGTCAAGCCAATCGTAAGGCCTGCATAGAGCGGCACCGCCTTCAGCTGCACAGCAGGCAGCAGTTGTTTCAGCGCGACGGCGACCGTCAAAATCAAAGCATAGGTTTCATAGCCGTCAAACAGCCATCCCAAATTCGATGCGACCAACGCATGCCACTGTTTCGAAGTGACCGATCGGTACCATGGTCCCGTAACCACGGCGACGTCTACACCGGTCTGGCTCATCTTGGACCGCCTCCTCATTTGTGTTTTGCGATTTGGGTGGTACCACACCCGCGAACCCTTCACCGGCCGCACACGCCGGCTCCGCACAACCGCCGCGCTGGCGGCGTCCTGCCGCCGCTCACAGCGGCAAGACGTCCCGCCATTTCTCCCTGACTTGCGCCTGCAACTCCGGACTCGCCTCGGCAACCGGCGGAAAATCATCCAGATGGTCAAACGGCCTGCAGGCGTCGATGATGGCCCGAGAACTGAACATCGCCTTGGAAGTGTACGTCACCGACATCGGATCGTTCTTTGACCCCATGGCATTCCGGATGAAATCAATGTCCTTTTCCGGGTCCGTGCGCGTCGCAATCGCCCACATCACCTCCGTCAAATTGGAAGGGTCAATATCTTCATCTACCACCACTGAGTACCGCCCCATATACGCGGCCACACCGCATTGGCTCAGCACATGGCCGCACTGCCTGGCGTGACCAGCGTAGCGCTGCCGAATACTCGCCACGGTGAACATCCGCGCACCGCCAATTTCGTGGGCCCACACCGATTCCACACCGGGCACCCCCGCCGAAACCAGGGCATCAAACAAGAGTGCCGAACGCATCACCGCCTTCGAATAAGAGTAGTCATTCGGCGGCTTGGCAGGCGGACTGCCAACGATGATGGGATCCCGGCGATAATACACGCGTTCCACCGTCACAAGCGGTGCCACCTTCGCCCCTGCCTGGTAATAGCCGTGAAATTCACCGAAGGGGCCCTCGAGCCGCTCATCACCCGGGTAAATCCAACCCTCCAGGACAATTTCCGCCCCAGCTGGAAACGGCAGCCCCGTTCGCTCACCATGAACCACTTCCACTGGCTGCTCGAGAATCGCACCCATGTAGTTGAATTCACTGATGCCATACGGCACTTCGATGCCGGAAATCAGGTAGCATAACGGGTCGGCGCCAATGACAATGCACACGGGGAACGGTTCTCCCGCGGCCATATACTTTTGAAACTGGATTTGTCCGTGCTTGCCTGAAACCATGTCCAGCCCGACATGCGTCTCGTCCTGAACCATGATGCGGTACGTCCCGACATTCACCCAGTCCGAATCCCTATCCTTCGTCACCACCGCACACCCCGTGCCGATGTAGCGGCCGCCGTCCAGCTCGTGCCACAACGGCGCGGGAAACTTGTAGAGGTTGACCGCGTCTTTGTCGTCAACGCACGCCATGACAGGCCCCGTGCTGACGGAGACAGGCGGATACGCTTCGGCCTGAGCCGCCCACGCTTTCGGTTTGCCGCGCAGCCACTGCACCAGTTCGTGGTGACCCGCCACCTTCGGCGCGCGCAGTAGGGAGGCCAGACGTGACGGGCTGCTCGTCGTACAGGTAAGCACGCGATACCCCGCTGGATACCCAGGAATATCGTCAAACAAGAGTGCCTTGTGCCCCGTTTTCTTCACATTCAGTTCACTGATCGCCCCAATTTCGAGGTTCCAGTCTGCACCGCGAACGACCTGGACACCATCCTCTTCTTCCATGTCGGCCAGCCAATTGCGCAGGTCCAGTGGATTGGCTTTCCCCATGAGACTTTCCCCCTTTCCGCGGATGCGCTTATGGTGCCGGCGTCGAACTGCCGGCCGCGGCGAGCGCCGCACCCTCTTTGCGATTCGCCCACTTCTTTGCCGCGGCGTGCACCGCGTCGATAATTTCCGGGTAGGTCGCACACCGACACAGATTTCCCGACAAGTAATGCTTGATTTCGTCGTTCGTTGGATGCGGGTGCTCTTCCAGCAGCTGCGTCACCATCATCACCATCCCCGGTGTGCAAAACCCGCATTGAAAGGCCTCGCATTCCACAAACGCTTGCTGGACAGGGGACAGTTCGTCGAGGGTCCCCAGCCCTTCTACCGTTTGCACATCGCATCCGTCCACCCGTGACGCCAGGTACAAGCACCCCGACACCGCGACGCCATCCACATTCACGGTGCAGCATCCGCACAAACCTTGCCCGCAGCTTTCTCGAACGCTGTACAGTTGAAACCCACGGCGCAGCGCTTCCACCAAATTTTCATGCGGCTGCACTTGCAGCGCGACGGGCCGCCCGTTGAGCCGAAAATGGATTGTTTTCGAGTCCATGCTTACTCCTCCTCCCACACGATGCCTTGCTTTTCCTTCAATGCCCGAAGGATGCGCTCAGGCGTCAACGGGGTTTCGTAGATCCGCACACCAATGGCATCCTCAACGGCATTGGCGACGGCAGGCGACAAGCTGAGCGAGCCGGTTTCCCCCGTACCCTTGGCACCGAAGGGGCCATTCGTATGAGGCACTTCTACAATCGACACCTCACTGGTTTCCGGCAAATCCCAAAACCCAGGAATCTTGTAATCCGCGAAGCTGGCGTTCACGACCTGTCCTTCATCGAATACCATGCCTTCAAACAACGTAAAGCCCATCTGCATAAAGGCGGCGCCAGACAGCTGCCGTTTCACGATGCCGGGATTGATGGCCTTGCCGCAATCCCCCACTGTGACCAAACGCGTGATGTTCACTTTGCCAGTCTCCGTGTCGACTTCCAGTTCGACACCCGTGCCGCCGACCATCCAGAACGGCGTGATTTGCTCCGACATCCCTGTTTGCGGATCCGGCTTTTTGTACGAGGGAAAGTAGGAACCGACCCCCAGAATGTTGCCCGCCTGCATACCGAACCGGTTGGCGAGCAGCTCCCCGTATGTGTAGAACGAGCCGTCCGGTGTCTGCACCCCGCCGGCTTTCACCGTCAGCGTCTCCGGCGGGTGGCCGGTTTGGGCAGCACACAGTTCGAGCGCCTGCCTCCTTGCATCCTCCGCAGCCAGTCGAACCGCGTTGCCCATATGAAAGGTAGAACGCGACCCCAATGTCGCCATGTCGTACGGGGTGACATCGGTGTCTGGGTGAATGACACGGACGTCCTCCGCGTGCAGCCCCAATACATCCGCCACAATCTGGGCCATCGCCGTATCGGAGCCTTGTCCCATATCCACCGTGCCACAGTACAACCCGCAGCTTCCGTCGCTGTACAAGTTCACGAACGCCACGGACGTCGTCGGCGATACCGCCGCCTTGATGCCGATCGCGATGCCGCGGCCACGGCGAATCGTGCCGGAACCGTGATCGAAATCTGCGTCCCAATTCATCTTTCTCGCCAGTTCCTCGAGGACTTCATGCGTGCCGACATCGGTCATGATGGTGCCCGTCGCATGCGGCCGTCCATTGCGCAGCAAGTTTTTCCGCCGAAATTCCAGCGGGTCCATGCCCAACGCGCGGGCAATGATGTCCGCCTGGCTTTCGTAGGCCCACACCAGCTGTGGAATTCCGAACCCCCGCAGCGCCCCCGCCGGCGGCAAGTTGGTATACACGGCGTAGGAATCGAGGCTGACGGCTTCAATGTCATAGGGACCCGCGGCGGTAAATCCAGACTTCTGCGTGACCCGCGGACCGATGTCCGCGTAGGCTCCGCCGTTCCACCACGTTTTGCAGTCGCGCGCAACAATCTTTCCGTCGTTCGTGACACCCGTGCGGATGGTCACGGTCGCTGCATGCCGCGTAATGGTGTAGAACTGTTCCTCCATCGTCAGGCTGAGCCGCACAGGACGCTGAACAATCAAGGCTAACGCCGCAACTAGCGCTTCCAATTTAATATAGAGCTTGGCGCCAAAGCCGCCGCCGAGAAACGCGGTCCGAACCCGCACTTTATTCTCTGGCCACCCCATCAGCCGAGCGACTTCAATGCGGACGAATGACGGACTCTGCGACGCCGTCTCAATCAGCAAATTGCCCGTGTCCGTCACGCGCGCCACCGTGACTATCGGCTCCAAGGGCAAGTGGTTGACTTGTTGGCTGCGGAACGTGTGTTCAAAGACGTGATCGGCCTTTTGAAAGGCTGCCTCCATGTCGCCGTTTCGCAGGTGGTACTCCATGGCGACATTGGTCTTTTCCCTCGGTTTCAGCGACTTTAAATCCGCAAACGTTCCGGCGGGCCGGATAACATCGTGCACAATGGCGGTTGTGGTCTTTGCCGACTCGACTTCATGAAAAACGGGTTCCAGTTCCTCGTATTCGACCTCCACGAGGTCGGTAGCACGGTCCGCAATATGGACATCCGCGGCCAGCACAACGGCAACGGGCTCCCCGACATGCCGGACCTTGTCAATCGCTAGAATCGGCTGGTCATGGAAGGCCGGCCCATAATACGGATCCGGAATCAGCCGCAAAATATCCTGACCGGTCACGACTTCGTAGACACCCGGCATGGCCTTGGCGGCAGAAACATCCACCCGCACAATGCGGGCGTGCGCCACCGTACTGCGCACGACCTTGGCATGGAGCATCCCAGGGACTTCCAAGTTATGAATATACTCCGCACGTCCGGTGACCTTGGCTTGACTTTCCAATCGCTTCACGGCACGCCCGACCTGACCTGTCTTCTCCTCCGTCACTGGACGACTCGGCTCTAACACCTGACTCACGGTCACCCCTCCGTTCCTGATGCTTCGCGTTGCAGCCCAGCAGCCTTCTTCAGCGACTTGCGCACGCACACCTTGACAATCTCCCGCTTGTACGCAGATGAGCCGCGAATATCCGCGAGCGGTTTCAAATTGGCCACAGCAAGCTCCGCAGCATCATCCAACACCTCGTCACGCACGCGCACACCGGCTAAGCGAGTTTCCACACCCGTCAGTCGCGTTGCTTTTTCGGTCGCTGCGCTGACGACCACGCGCGCGTCCGCAATGGTATCTCCGTCGACCTTCACGAACGCCGCCACCCCGACCATGGGCCAATCGTCTGCAGACAGGGCGGTAAATTTCAAATACGTCCCGTTCATCCCTTGCGGTACGGGCGGCACAATGACCTCCGTAATCAGTTCACCGGTGTCCAGCGCGGTGCTGTAATAGCCCGTCAAGAATTCCGACAGGGGAAGTTCACGAACACCCCCTGCCCGCTGAATCTTCACGCGCGCATCCAGCGCCATGAAGATGGGCGGCAGATCCATATGTGGGTCCCCATGCGCCAAGTGTCCACCCACCGTCGCCACGTTGCGCACACGCACGTTGGCCAGCGTCTTTAAAGCACGCGGTATCACAGGGCTGAACTGCTGTACGACAGGCGATAATTCCAGTTCGCGCAAGGTGGTGAGCGGACCCAGATGAAGCGCGCCGCCGTCATCCACGTGCACCCCGCGCAGATTGGGCCGCAAGCGGTGTAAACTGACCAACGTCTCCGGCTCAAACAACTTCGACTTCATCATCAGCATGAGTGCGGTACCACCCGCGACGCACCGGACAGACGGATCGTCGGTGTCCAACAAATCCAATGCTTCCTCCAGCGTCTCAGGCTCCTTCAAATCAAACGCGTTCACAACATCGCCTCCTGGGAACTTGTGAGTTGCTGGCTCAAGTTCTCCGCGAACAAACTCCCCATTTCCTCGCACTTGGCCCGAAACACAGATTGTCCAATGCCGCCTAGTTTTCCGGTGATGGATTGGTCGAGGACATACTGAATCCGAGTGGTTTGCTCGTCGACAGCGGACACGCTCAACGCCACACTCCCGGAAAGTTTTCCGGCCAGCTTCATCGGCTTGCCATCCATCACCGCCTTAATCTGGCTGGGCGGGTTCACCTCCACCAGCTGCACTGTGACGTCAAATTTCAGTTTCAAAAACGCAACGTCCACCGCCAAAACAGCACTGTACGTGTCTTCTCCAACCGCCTGCAAGTCGCTGCATCCGGGAATGCACTGCGCCAGCTTCTCCGGCGTACTGACGAACTCAAACACCTTCGGTTGAGGGCACGCTACTTCAAATTCACTAGATACCTGCATAGGTTCATATCCTCCTCGTCGAGTAGAATGGCCGCCGCACGAATGGGCCCCGCTGTTCCATTGACAATGCGCAGCGGCAAGCCCGTGTACCAAAACTGCCGCCCCGCCACCTCTCGTAAATCTCCGAGATTTTCCGTATTTAAGACGCCGCGCTCCCGACAAACTGAGTGCGCCGGCTTCCACTCGTCGCCTTTGTTGGGTTCGACATCGACACTTGCGCAGTCAATCCCGATGTTGACGATGCCCCGGTCTGCCAGCCACGTGGTTGCATCGCGATCGAGCCCGGGGTGCAGCTTCCCATACGCAGCCGATGGAAACGTGCGGCCGTAGTGGCCTGTATACAGCAATGCAATCTTGGGACGGTGCTGGCCTGTGAAGTCCACGCCAGCGCGCTCTGCTGCATCCTCAAGCATGGATACCGTGATGAAGTCTCCCGGCTTGGCTTCGCTGACATCCAAACAAACTGCCAGCCCTTGAAACAGGTCGAGCGGCAGTTCGTGGATGGCCTTTGCCTCCGGGTTCGGGTCCATGTGCTGAAACGAATCCGTATGAGAGCCGCAGTGATCGGACATGAAGATGCCGCTGACGGCGAACGTCCACTTCCCGTCCGGAAGCTGTTGGACATTTTTCAATCGGTGTACCACGGTGGGTTGATGTCCCTGATACACGGGAGAACCACTAAAAATTTCTTGTGACAAGTCAATGACCCGCACGCCAATCCCTCCTCCTGCCACAACGGTCACACCCAACGCCCGAACCGCCTGTCGCACAAAATGTAACCAAGTTACATGCATAGGACAAAATGCTTCCAATGTCATCGAATTTTCTCAATCGTGATATTCCGTCACTTTCCAGCGCCGCGTCAGGTTGGACTCAATGTGCAGCTGGTCAAGGGCTCGAGCCACCGTGTGGTCGACAATGTCTGCTATGGTCTGTGGATGATTGTAGAACGCCGGCATCGGTGGAACAATCCGTACACCAAGTTCAGCCAGCCGCAGCATGTTCTCCAAGTGAATGGCGCTCAGCGGCGTTTCTCGAGGAACAATGACAAGCGTTCTCGATTCCTTGATGGTTACGTCGGCCGCCCGACTGATGAGATTGTCTGCCAGCCCATAGCGAATGCTCGCCAACGTCTTCATACTGCAAGGGGCAATGATCATGCCGTCTACGGGAAATGAACCACTGGACACAGCGGCCGCTTGGTCAGTCGCGGCGTACACCTTCGAAGCAAGGCCTTTCACATCAGAGACAGACCAAGCGGTTTCCAGCGCAATCGTCGCCTCTGCCCATTTACTTAAAATCAGATGGGACTCAATGCCCAGCTCGCGCAGGACCTCTAACGTGCGAATCCCCCAAATCGCGCCGGTTGCACCGGTCATACCCACGACAATCTTCATTCATCCAACTCCTACTGTATGGGACGCGTCTCGCAGTGTGACTCAGCGATGCGTTGCGCACGTTCACTGGAAATCGGTTTCACAGACGCGAATCCGAACCTCCTGATGATTCATGCGCTCACCTGGACGCACTCGTAAACGAAGCTCTGACAACGACATTCATGTACCCGAACACTCCTTCACCCATATGCTGTAACTCAGTTGGTACAACTTCGTTACACCTATTAAACCAAATCAATCTGAATCGTGCAACAGAAACAGATCGACGATTTCTCTGAAGCTTGATACACGTATTCCAACGATAGTATGATAATCATAATCATCTTGCTCTCCCACAACGAAGTACAGCCAATTGCGGGCTCGATCTCAAGGTAAGTTGTTGAATATTTCAACTTTTTCCGTTGTTCGTCATTGTTCAAATCTAGGAGGATATCACGATGAACAAGATGAAAACCGTCGTCTGCACTGGGTATTCCAAACTCCCTGAAGGAATGGCCGCCAAGACCATGTTTGGCGTCATGGGTGTTGGGTTCGAGATTGACCCGAGTACCGACCGCATCGTGAACGCTTCGTGTACATTTGTCACAAACATGTGTACCGATTTCTTCGCCACCTTGCTCGTTGGCTGCGATTTAAACCTAGGAATTGAAGAACCCGTACGGGAGTTCGAAAGGCGCTATTTCGGCCTCGGCAAAAAGGCCGTCATCGCAGCGATACGAGATGCATACAACCAATTCGAAATTTACAAGTCGATGTCGACACACCAATCGAACGCTTCGCAGCGGACGAAAAAACTTGACATGCCACAAGCGTGACGTTTTTCCGAGCCATTCTGTCAACAACTCGCGACTGCGCGAAGACATGGGCAGACATGGCAATTCTGCTCATCTCGCAAAATCGCCATGTCCTGCGAACCACTATTCAAACTGCAAACACGCCACCTGGTGACCTGGTTGTAACGTTTTGAGTTCTGGCACCGCTTCTTTGCATCGAGGCATCGCTACCGGACACCGGGTATGAAACGGACACCCTGATGGGGGATTCACTGGATTTGGCACGTCTCCACTGAGCACCATCGGCATGCGCTGTTTTCCCTCGAGACTCGGGGCCGCAGCGAGCAATGCTTGCGTGTACGGATGCAACGGACGCTGAAACAGGTCTTCAACGGGCGCGAACTCCACAATCTTTCCAAGATACATGACGATGACCCGCGTTGAAATATGCTCAACCACGGACAAATCATGCGAAATGAACAGGTACGTCAGCCCAAGCTGTTCTTGTAAATCCTGCATCAGGTTAATCACCTGGGCCTGAATCGAAATGTCAAGTGCAGACACCGGTTCGTCCGCAATCACCAACTTCGGGTTGAGAACCAATGCACGCGCGATGCCGATGCGCTGCCTTTGTCCGCCGCTGAATTCATGGGGATACTTCGCCGCATGGCTTGGATTTAGCCCCACCTGTTGTAACAAGTGTAATACGCGCTCGCGGCGCTCTGCCGGCGCATAGCGTTGAAACGCGTTCATTGGCTCCCGCAGAATGCGTTCGACCGTCCAACGAGGATTCAACGAAGCATACGGGTCCTGAAAGACCATTTGGATGTCTTTTCGTGCCAACCGAAGCTCCCGCTGATTCATTTTGGCGAGGTCGCGGCCGGACAATTCAATGGTACCTGAGGTCGGGTGAAGCAACCGGATGACGAGCTTCGCCGTGGTGGACTTGCCACATCCGCTCTCTCCCACAATGCTCAATGTTTCTCCAGGGAAAACATCGAAGTTGACGCCGTCAACGGCTTTCAGTGTCCTGGCAGGGCGGAACCAACGCTTTTCTAAATCAAAATGCTTTTTCAAATGACGCACCTTCAAGAGCGGCTGCCGTTCATTCATCGCCGTATCCAACTTACGCATGCCGGCCACCCCCCTTCTCAGAAAGCCAACAGCGACTGCGCTGTTCACCTTGCCCGGCGGAAAACAGAGGGGGCATCTCGACGCGGCATCGTTCTTCAACGAATTCGCAACGGTCCGCGAACCTGCACCCCAATCCCCATTCTGCGGGGGGAGGTACACTGCCTGGGATATATTTCAAGCGATTCGCACCTTTGTTCCGTTCAGGCAAGGAATTCAGCAGACCCTTGGTATATGGATGTGCTGGATGATGGAGAACGGCCTGTGTGTCACCCGACTCAACGATTTTTCCAGCGTACATCACGATGACCTTGTCACACATTTGCGAAACTACGCCAAAGTCATGCGTGATAAGCATCATCGTTAACCCCATCGTCTGCTGCAAATTCTTCATAATTTGCAGAATCTGTGCTTGAATCGTTACATCCAGTGCCGTTGTCGGTTCGTCCGCAATCAACAGCCCCGGCTCACAAGCCATTGCCATGGCAATCATCACGCGCTGCCGCATCCCACCCGACAGTTGGTGTGGGTAACTTTTCGCCACTTCTTCGGGACGAGGAATGCCGACGAGCTTCAACAGTTCTACCGACCGTGCAAACGCGGCTCTTTTGCTCAAGTGTTTGTGAATCCTGAGGACTTCACTCAATTGATTCCCAACCGAAAAAACAGGATTGAGTGAAGTCATTGGCTCCTGGAATATCATCGACAAGGTGCTGCCGCGCATGCGCCGAAGTTCGGCTTTGGGCAATCCGACTAAGTTTTGCCCATTGAGCAGAACTGCGCCGGAAGTGACAGCGACCGGTGGCTTGATGAGGCCCATAACCGACAATGCAGTTACACTCTTGCCGCAACCAGATTCACCGACAACGCCGAGAACCTCGCCGCGGTGGACACGAAAGGAAACATCGTCTACCAACGTGATCGAAGACCCCTTACGTTGTACCTTCGTCGTCAGGTTGGAAACCTCCAGCACGACTGTACTGTTCATCCTGTTCACCCCTCCGGGTGTGTGCTTTGAATGGTCGCAAGTCCAGCTTCAAAGTGCGCAAGCAAATCGCTGAGAATCGCGTCATCATGTGCCATTGAAATCGCATGGTGCCCTAAATAGTTTGCGGCACTCAACACTTGACGCTGTTCCAGCACCTCGTGCATCACCGCGTACCGAACTTTGTCAGATGCAGCCGCATCCCGGTAATCCACAGGACGATGATCGGTGAAGTACCAGTGGAAGTGTCCACCTTCTCCTTCAATCCGGAAAGGAACACCATATTTTTCAGACAATCGGCGGCTCTCTTCCACCAACGTTCGAGTGCGAGCACTCAGCGTCTGAAAAACCTTTCGCTCCTCGTAGAGTTCAAGACAAGCCAAGGAGGCTGCCAACGAGACCTGGTGGCCATTAAAGGTTCCTACATAGGAGCAAGGGCCTTCACCCGGCACCGTCATGGCCAGCACATCGCGCTTGCCTGCGACCGCCGCGAGAACGTATCCATTTGCAATGGCTTTTCCGAAGATAGACAAATCCGGAACCACGCCGTAATGTACCTGCGCCCCTCCTTCTGACAAACGAAATCCTGTCAGCAGTTCATCAAACACCAGAACAATGTTCAGCTTGTCACACAGCGTTCGCAGTCCTTCCAAGTACAACTTGCGCGCCGGAATAAAACCAACATCAATCATCACCGGTTCGAGAACAAGCGCGGCAAGGCGCTCGTGATGCGCCGTCAGTAATTTCTCCGCCGCTTCAAGGTCATTGAACGGCAGAACGAGCGTGCTGTCGACCACCGCCTTCTGCAGTCCCGCTGAACCTGGGAGGGATGCGGGCCGTTCAATGGGCCCGGCCTTCGTCAAGTCCGGCCATGTACTCACGTACACTGCATCACTCCACCCGTTGTACGCACCTTCGATCACGGCGACATCTTCCTTGCCTGTGTATGTCCTGGCAATCATCAGCGCATGAAGGATGGCCTCTGTGCCCGTATTCGTAAAGCGGACCTGCTCCGCCGTTGGTACAAGGGAAAGAAACTTCTCCGCCGCCTGAACACTCAGCTCTGTCTCCACACCCGTTGGAATGGCGCTCGTCAAATAGTGGGTAAATCGTTCGTCAAATTCCTCATCCGCGTAGCCGAACAAAATAGAACCATTCCCCATCATGACGTCCAGCACCTGGTTTCCATCCACATCAGACAAATAGGGGCCTTGTCCTTTGCGATAGTATATCGGGTGTGGATGACGGAACCTTGAATTCGAATGTACCCCGGCAGGGATACTGGCGCGAGCCCGTGCAAACAGTTCTTGGGATGTGCGTGTAGACATTGCTGTCACCTACCTTAGACAAATTGGCGCACGGTGTCTGCCGACAGCATGCCGCGATACAAGAAGTCGTAAAACCGTTGCCGCTCGCCTTGCGGTACACGGCGAAACGTTTCAAAAACAGCTTCGTACCCCCGCCAGTACGCATAGATGAAGGGGGCACGCAGGCGATGTTTGAAAAAGCGCAGACGGGACGCTGCATACACATCGTCCGCAAATGCCTTGATCTTCAAAAACTCGACCACGCGTTGGTCTGAAGTGCCTTCCTCATGAATCATGTGAGCCGCTTTTGACCCACAGATCGACTTGAGCAGTTGATAGGTTTCATAGGCCCTGTCATCGGGTCCTTCGACCCAGTCGATAAAGGTCATCCCATTGTCTCCAATGCCCTCAAATGTGGGACTGCTGGCCGTGTTGGTAATGACCAGTCCTGCATCAGCCGGCGCTTGTCCGGCATGAAGTGCTTGTTCACGAATACGCATGTGCGTTGCGTGCCCTGGGAATGCCTCGTGGGCGACCAAGTGCTTGAGCGCTTCAAAGGTGTAGCTCAAGTCTCCATTGATCCACATCTTTCGTCCGACATAGTCACAGTAGGCAGAGTATGGGACGTTGTGCACGATGACGGGTTCCATTTCCAAATCGGCGACTTCAGGAAACATATGGTCCACAACTCGCTGCTTCGCCTGTTGCAGCAAATCACGCAGAACGGACCCAAGCTGGTGGGTCGGCACTACGCGGGCCGTCTCCCAAGCCGTCACCTTCTCCACCAAGGTCCCCGACAGGCCACAAGCCGCCAGCTGTACGTCCAGTTGTGCATGCAGCCTGGTCAACGCACGGTCGGACATCGGATTTTCGTTGATATACATGAAATGACGGACCATGTCCCGAAAACGCACAGATGCCCCGGACGCCCACCGTGCCAGCGCTCGCACTGAACCCACCTGTTGATAGAGGTAGTTGCGACGAACCTCGTCATCCAATCGATACAAGGTTGCTGCAATGTCTGTTAAATCCGACACCACAGCGTCCCAGTCCGAGTACACGCGTGACGAGACACTGGTTAGATTGATCGGGACGAGCCCCTCGCGCTCCAGGGACGCCTCGCCATCCGTGCCAGGGGTGGAGCGATATAACGCATCCATCCCCAGCACAATTGAAGTAAACTGCTCAGATAATTCAAAGTCGAGATCACGATAGCGCCAGCCGAAATCCATGTTCACTTCGCCTCCGCTGTATCCAGGTTCCCAATCATAAATCCATAATCACCGGGGCTCACCTTGCCAACCTCACCTCTCATGAGAATGACAAGATTATGTGCAAACGGGGCACGGATGACCTCTAGTTCCTCAAAAGTTTGTGGGTTATAAATAGTCGCAAGGGGTTGTTGGCCTTCCAGCACACAGCCGACTGCATCAAACCCGAAGTGTGGCACCAGCAGCCCGCCCTGATGCGGCCGAATGGACGCGATTTCTGTTACCACAGTTTGCTCGGGAGCTGGCACTACCGCGCCAGGCAGCATCTCCAGGTGCCGCATCATGTTCAACAACCCCTGAACTCCCCGCTCAATGTGCTTCTCATAGTTGGGTCCACCGCCAATTTCGACGGTGACGCTGGGGATGCCGCGTTCCGCAACCACCGTCGCCGTCGTGCCTTCGTACGGATGTGCGGGTCGGTACAGCACCGGGCTGTTGAACGCTCGCGAAAGTGACTCATCATTCTGAATGTAAACGTAATCGACAATTGGCACTGCCCCGCCTGAATGCAGGTCCACGTATACATCGATTTTTGTGAGAAAGTGACGAACCAGCGCATCCGCGAGTTGCTCGGACACCCACCCGTCCGCATCCCCAGGAAAGAGCCTGTTCAAGTTGTTCATATCAACCGGTGTATTGCGTGTCAGGCTTTCGAAGGCAAGCGGATTTGCAACAGGTACCAATTTCAGCGTTCCGGAGAGTTCGTTCTCGTCCAGCTGGGTGTAGAGTCTGCGGATGATTTCCGTGCCGATGATTTCATCGCCGTGAACCGCCGCAGAAACTCCAAGCACCGGTCCAGGTTTCGCTCCCTGAATGGTGTGAAGCGGAAAACAAAGCGGGGCTCCATTGGACAGGTGAGTCACAACGACTTGTTCAAACTGGCGTGCATGCGTTGACATCGTAACGCCTCCTTAGGAAAGTTTGGTGTCAGATAGGTCGCGGATTCCGTCTCCGAGCAAGTTAAAGCCGAGCACCGTGATCATAATGGCGATGCCAGGAAACAGCGATAAATGTGGCGCTGATTGAATAAACTTCATGCCGTACGCAAGCATCCAGCCCCAACTTGGTGTGGGAGGCTGAACGCCTAACCCTAAGAAGCTCATCGTCGCTTCCGCAACAATGGCCTGCCCAATGCCGAGCGTGGCGAGCACAACGATCGGTGCCAGACAGTTGGGTAAGATATTCGCAAAGAGAATGCGAAGGTCGCTTGAACCGACCGTGCGCGCGGCTTGAACGTACTCCTCTTCACGCAGCGCCATGGTACTGGCGCGCACAACCCGTGCATAACTCGTCCAGAACACCAGGCCAAGGGCGATAATGACGTTGAGTTCGCCAGGGCCAAGCACAGCGACCAACCCAATCGCAAGCAGGAAAAACGGAAACGACAACACGATGTCGACAATGCGCATGATGACCATGTCGAGCCATCCCCCGTAGTACCCCGCAATCAGGCCGATTGGCACCCCAATGAGCAGCGCTAACCCAACAGAGATAAACCCCACGGTGAGTGATGCCTGCGCACCATAGAGCAGCCGTGTCAGCACGTCTCGCCCAAACTCATCGGTTCCTAGTAGGTGTCCGTGCTGCATCGGTCCCAGCAGTCGATTGGGCATATCCATCACATTCGGGTTGTCCGGTGACAGGACAGGCGCCAAGAGGGCCGCAAGTACAACAATCAGTGTCAGCGTCCCGCCAATCACCACGGATTTGTTGCTCATCGCTTTACGAAGCCAGCTCGGCCTGCGCCATGGACGCTTGACAATGGCATCTGGGTTCGGAGCATCCCCTGGCAAGACCGACTCAGATAAAGGTGCGGTCGTCAACTCAGGCACCCCCTTGCCGAATCTTGGGATTGATCACTGCGTATAAGATGTCAACCAACAAGTTGACTGCGGAGAATAGCAACGCAATGATGAGTACACACCCCTGAACCACCGGATAGTCTCGTTGGCTGATCGCCGTCACCGTCAATTGACCAACGCCCGGCCAAGCGAAGACCGTCTCCGTTGCAATCGCGCCCCCCAGCAGTGTGCCGAACTGCAGCCCCACCACCGTTATAATAGGAAGCAACGCGTTTCGAAGCGCATGCTTGACCACCACCACGAACCCGCGAACCCCTTTGGCTTCCGCTGTTCTGATGTAATCCTCTTTGAGTACTTCGAGCATGGCCGAGCGAATCATCCGGGTGATCAGCGCTGCCCCCATGACACCCAGTGAAAACGCAGGCATCAGGATGTGCGACAAACTGCTCAGAAGGTCATACACGTCGCCCGTGGAAATCGCAGTTCCAATCGCTTGCAGCAAGGGTGGGCCATCTCCGAAGGAAGGGAGCCAGCCAAGATGAACGGAAAACGCAAGAATCAAGAGCATGCCGAGCCAAAACACCGGCATGGATACACCGACTTGAGCCAGTGCCATACTGCAGTAGTCCAGCCAGGAAAACTGCTTCACGGCCGATAAGATGCCCAGGGGTACTGCAATGATCAAAGCGATGATCATGGCCACAACCGCGAGCTCTATGGTCGCCGGAAGGTCCTGACGAATCAGACTGATGACTGGCTCATTTTGATAGATCGAGTTGCCAAGGTTTCCATGCAACAGGTTTTGAATATAGATCCACAACTGTACGTAGAGCGGCTTGTTTAAACCAAGCAATGCATCCAGATGCTTTACCGCTGCAGGACTCGCGTTTTGCCCCAATATGACCATGCCTGGGTCCCCAGGTATCAGGTGCAAAAGAAGGAATGTAATCACCGTGATACCCAGCACGGTCGGAATGAACAGCAACAAACGCTTTACGATGTACGTTCCCACTTCGGCATTCCTTCCTTGTGCGAGTGGAGGGAAAACGTACCCTCCACCCAGGTTATTTGAGTTCTGCTTTCCATAAACCGTACAAACTGCCACTGGGGTTGTACTGGAACCCGGTCAAATTTTTCGTATACATGACGACATATTTCTGATAACCGATCACGTCGTACGCAACGTCCTTGTTGATTAGAGCGGCCGCCTGCTGATAAATGGCCGCACGCTGGGTCTGCTGCTGTACGGCGCGTCCCTCGCTGAGCAGTTTGTCGACCTGCGGATTGCTGTAGCTGCCCCAGTTGTTCGTTCCTCCCGTGTAGAACTGTGTATACATCGCTCGATCCGGATCAACCAGATTTAACCATCCAAGCAGTGCGATGTCGTACTTCCCAGCGATCAGGTTCGATTGAAACGTCGCCCAGGGCGCAATCGACACCTTTGTTTGAATCCCGTTTTGTTGCAGCACATTTTGCAGGTATTGAACGGTTTGAACACGGTTCGGATCTTCAGAATGTGTCGAGAGGGTAATGGTCAGTTTCTGACCATTCTTTTCAAAGACACCATCGCTCCCCAACGTCCATCCATCGCTTTCGAGCAACTGCTTGGCTTTTGCCGGGTCATAGTTGTACTGAGGCGTGCTGCTGGTATACGCCCATGAATTTGGCAGCAGCACGGATACGCCAGGTGTATCCAGCCCTTGATAGATGGAACTCGTAATGGACTGCTTGTCTATCAATGAGGCGATTGCTTCGCGCACCTTTGGGTCTTTCAAAAACTGATTCTTGAAATTGAAATTCAAGTAGTCAAAACCTAATCCAGTGGTTTGATCGACCACATACTGGCTTTCCTTCTCAATGCGGGTGACATCTTGTGGTGACAGAGGAGACTGTACCAGGTCAACGCCACCGGATTCCAAAGCCGCGGCGCGGGTTGAATTATCAGGGATGATGTCGTAGTCAATCTCGTTTGTCTTTGGAGCACCAGCCCAATAGTTCGAATTTGCCTGCAGAACAATTTTGCTGTTCTTCGTCCAACTGACAAACTTGTACGGTCCTGTACCGACAGGATGCGTTTGCAGTGGATCGCCCGACTTCGTCGCAATGTGCTCCGGAACAATGCCGAGTGTCATGTAGCTCAAGAGCGGTGCATAAGGCTCGGACAGGTCAAATTCGATGGTGCTGTTGTTTAGAATTTTGATCGTCTTGATTGGCTGGTACAAACTCGCGTACGGCGCCTTTGTGCTTGGGTTGATTTCGGATTCATACGTATACTTCACATCCTCGGCCGTCAAAGGTGTACCGTCTTGAAATTTTACGCCTTGCCGAAGGTGGAAGATCCACGTGGTTGGATTGGGATTGCTCCAACTCGTCGCCAGATCCGGTTCAGGGTTCAATTTACTATCCAGCCGTACTAATCCTTCGTATACCAGGTCTTCAACACGTTGGTCTGTGGTGTTGGTAGAGAGGCGTGGATCGAGATTCTCAGCATCTACATCGAGTCCCACTTTAATGACACCGGCGGCCGCAGCGCCGCTCCCCGACGAATTGCCGCCGGCGTTGCTGCTACCTGGCGCCTGATTGCTGCACCCTGCCAATACGGCACTTAAACCAATGGCCATAGATGCCAGCGTGATGGTGATGCGTTTCCTTTTCATGTGTTTTACCCCCCAATTCTATCGCGTTTCTTGATTTAGGCGTTGATTGCATCGAGATACTTGACATCCCTGGAACTCTGGGTCAGCACTTCGCAGCCAGTCGATGTTACGACGACCACGTCTTCGATTCTTACACCGAATTCACCGGGCAAGTAGATACCGGGTTCAACGGTGATGACCATCCCCTCCTCCATCGGATCCTGGTTATACTGATGAACAAAGGGTCCTTCATGCGCTTCCAGCCCTAACCCATGTCCGGTTCTATGGATGAAGTACTGGTCTAACCCCCTCCTCGCAAATTGGTTTCGTATGAACAAGTCGAGCTCGGAAAACCGCATGCCCGGCTTGATGAGGTCGAGTGCCTGGAGGTGAGCCTCAAGCACTACGCTGTATACATCTGAAAATCGCGGATTCCCCTTACCATAAAAGGCGGTACGAGTGATGTCAGAGCAGTAGTTATGAAACACGCCGCCAATATCAATCGTGATGGCTTGCTCAGCGTGCAGCCATTGCCCTGTTGGCGAATGATGCGGATTTGCCGAATTCGGACCAAAGCAAATGATTGGCTCGAAGGCCAGCGCCCAAACGTTATGCTCCATAAACAAACCTCGTGCATTTTCGGCCATCTGCCGTTCAGACGTTGGTAATGCCTGCAATTGCATCATCTCGTGAACGACTGCATCCGCAATTCGGGAGGCCTGGCGCAAGACCTGGATTTCGTCAGCATCTTTCACCTCGCGCAATCTTTCCACAATGCGCGACGCTACAAATTTTGCATGCGGCCGAACAGCCATCAGTTCCAACAAAAAGGTACTGGGCCAATTCGCGTCGACACCAACAGTGCTGTTCTCTGGCAATGCTTTTCCAAGCACCAAAGGAGCCGACATGCCATCGCTCCAAAAGACAACGCGGATCCCTTCCATGTCCCGGTCATTGACCCGGTCGGCAAACATCTCATGGATGTAAAGGG
This sequence comes from Alicyclobacillus cycloheptanicus, assembly GCF_028751525.1. GTDB lineage: Bacteria > Bacillota > Bacilli > Alicyclobacillales > Alicyclobacillaceae > Alicyclobacillus_L > Alicyclobacillus_L cycloheptanicus. The sequence goes on along the minus strand of NZ_CP067097.1, from coordinate 2,286,891 downwards.
TGGGTGTCTCATAAGGAGACAAGAGCAATGCAGTCATCCGCTCGCCGGTATCGAGGCGCTGGCCCGTCAAGTACAAAAGATTGGGGATCGAGGATACAAGCACGTGCGACAGTTCTGTTTCTTGGATTCGCTCGACCACTTGCGCAATGCGCTTGGTGTGCGCCACCATATCACCTTCCTCGGAAAATTGAAAATAAAAAGCGCCGAACGAACCCTGTGCTATCGGTTTCCCGCAGCACTCAGGAACAGTTCGGCGCTTCAATTCCGCTGTGTAAATCGGGGGATTCCGACCTACCGGAATTGAGTCTAACTGCAGATTATTATGTTAGGCAGAGTATAATACTCAATTCTATCAATTGCAACAAATACTTTTCGGACGACGCAGATGCGCCGCCCATCAGGTCATTTGAACGTTCGTAGAATCCAGCGGTAATCGTTTCCTAACAAATCTGGTAGACGATATCGTCCGCTGCTTCGTCGTAGTCAATCCGCAAGCTCTTGTCATTCAAATACCAAGCATCATCGGCTGTCACAAAAAAGTAAATCCCGGCGACCGTTTCCGACACCGCCACGTTGTCGGGCTTGGCCTTGCCGACGCCCAGCGAAAATCCGCCGTCTCCCCCGTATCGCACGAATACCCGTACATGGTCACCGCTCGTAAAGCCCCACTCGCTTTGAAACCACTGCAGCGCGGTCTCCGTCACGGATATCTTCACTTGCCTCACCCCTTTGGATACCGCATCATGCGTAACCTGGTAAGGTCCTATCCAATGTACCACCAAGCGTCCGCAGCAGCAAAACCGTTCCGCGCATCTCGATGTCACTGTATCGCGTACGCCCTTAGCTCGTGGCTTTCATCGACGCCACGAACGACGCCACAATCGCCAGAAACGCATCCATAATCTCTGGATAAATGTTGCCGATGGTCCCGAAGCTCGGAGATACATCTTTTTGACTGATCCTCTGTGACCTGACAGCCCTTCCCGCGCCGTGTCTGCTTAGGCGGTTTTCGCTGAAGTCCCCACTTCGCCCCGTCTCTTCTCTACACGACGCGAGTACCACGCCGTCAGAATCGGAACGAGAATCGACGTCACGATGACAGCTGCAGCCACCTGGACGGTAGCCGTCGCGGCAATACCTTTATACCCAGCGTACACAGCAGCGACAGCAACCGGAACTGCCGCCGCATTCCCTGCGGTAGAAGCACCTGCAAGGCCCGCCAAACCAGAGCCGCCGGTGAGTTTGTCAAGGAGAATCAAAACAATCCCCGTCACTACGACGACCGCAAGGCCGAGGACCAACCCCGAAGCACCCGCCGATACAACGTTTGATAGATTGATGCCGAAACCGAGTGCCAATGCGAACATCGGAATCAAAACGGCTTGTCCTTGGCTCAAGAATTTTCGCATGTCCTTATCCAGGTTCCCAAGAATCATCCCTAGAACAAGCGGCAAAATGGCATAAATAAAGGACATCAACGGGAATGAGGCGAGTCCCGCCACCCCCAGAATCAACATCGTAAAGAACGGGCCGGATTCAAGCGACATGATGGAGTAAGCGGCTACATCCTCCGCACGCCTTCCGAACTGTCCCATCAACGCCATGTAAAGCCCGCCGTTGGTATCCGAGAACGCTGCAATAATGGCGAGCGCCGACAAGCCAAGCACCATGTGATTCTGGTCGGGTGCAAGCGTTTTAATCAGCACGCCGATGACCGCCGCGACAATGATTTTACCCAACCAAAGAGAAATACCCTTTTTCAGAATATAGCCCGCGGCTTTGAACTCAATCGTGGACCCGAGGCAAATATAGAAGGCAGCCAGCAGTGCGCTGGCGCTCGTCATCAGCCCGCCCGTAAACGAACTCTTGAACACCGTGTTGTCCGCCAGATGCGGCCAGATGGTGCGGATGATTGCGCCAATCAATAAGGGAATAATCATCATGCCGCCCGGAATTTTGTCAATCGCTCTCTTGATACCCAATTTGAACCCTCTTTTCTTGGTAACATCGCGCGCGTGCTAAGCACCTCGAACGTTTTCGGCGCCTGCACCGGTGCGCTCAAGCTTTGGAAAACAAATTCTGCTGGGATGGCCTGACCAGCCACCCCAGGCAACGCCCCTGTTACCGTGTGCCCCCGTTTAGAAAATCGGCCGCGACCAGCATCGCCGCGATCATACTCTGTTCACGTGCAATGCCTTTGCCAGCAATGTCGAAGGCAGTGCCGTGATCGACCGATGTTCTTAAAATTGGCAGACCCAGGGTCACGTTGATGCCGGTATCGAAACCGAGCATTTTAATGGCAATGTGGCCTTGGTCGTGGTACATCGCAATCACCACATCAAACTCCCCCGAAGCTGCACGTGCGTACACGGAGTCTGGAGGCAGTGGCCCCGTGACATTGAACCCCTCCGCGACAGCAGCCTCAACCGCCGGGATGATTTGTTTGATCTCTTCATCGCCAAACAAGCCGCTTTCCCCCGCATGAGGGTTGAGACCGGCCACCGCAATCCGTGGGTTGGGTACACCGAACCGCGCCAACGATTCGCCCGTCAGTCGGATTCGTTCAAGAACCCTGTCTTTCGTCGCCATGTCAACCGCCTGCTTCAAACTGACATGGGTCGTGACATGAACCACGCGAAGGCCTGCGTTGACGAGCATCATCGCAGAATGAGGAGAACCGGACAACGCAGCGAGTGCTTCGGTATGCCCCGGGTACTTAATGCCGGCTAGTTTCCACGCTTCTTTATTCAGCGGCGCCGTACAAATGGCGTCAATCTTCTGGTCAACCGCCAGCTTCACGGCTCGTTCCAGGTAATCGTAAGCGCACCGACCCGCTGTGGCGGAGAGCTCACCCCAAGGCAAGTCGCTCGGAACGTTGTGCAGGTCGATCACGTCGATGACGCCGGACACAGTGCCCGCCTCACGCGGCTCCTGAATCGAGCGCAGTTGGGGTACCATTGGCAGCTTGCCTGCCTGGTGCAGGATGTCCATCGCTGCATGCAGTCGACTGCGGTCTCCAATAATGCATGTTGTGACCCGGTCGGTGACCTGTGTGCTCAGAGCTGTCAATACGCAGATTTCCGGACCGATTCCAGCAGGGTCTCCCATCGTCATTGCGACAATCGGCTTTATTTTTTCTTCATTTTCCATACCATCCATCTCCTGTTGTGCTAATTGAATGAAGTGTACACAAGGACTCACCCCAAGGGTGCATCCATTGCTGCGTGCTTACCCAACAGGAATTCCGCCGCATTTCGCAGCGCGTCTTCCTCGCCAAATCCCCCTGCCTTGGTCACGAGCGGAATGTGACCTCGCTCAGTTTCAATGGTGCTCCACGGCACGCCAGGCATCACTTCGCCCAGCGGCCAAATCGCGTGGGCAGACATCGCCTGACACAGCGCCAGTGCAGTATCGCCGCCGGTTGCGACGAAGCCGAGAGAGGATGCTGCACGTCCGGAAGAGCGCCTGACACCCTCCATCACGACCTGTGCCAAATCCTCCTCAAACGTACCAGGCAGGGCTGGATGACGGCGGGCCCGCTCCCCGCCCAGAACAACACCGACAACCGGCTGGTCCTCGAATCGGACGAACGCTTCCTTCGCTTTTGCGATTTCTGTCACCCGCGTGGCCGGATGTGCCAAACGTACTGGGTCCAGTTCGACAATCGGGGCACGCAGCACAGAAGCTGCGTACGTCAGTTGTTGATGAGCCACTGGGTTGGCACTCCCAACAGCGATGATGACTCGTCGGCATACACGGCCCGATTGCAGTGCGTCCTGTGCAGTTGGCACATGGTCTGCCTCTGTCGCAGAGGTTTCCTCCGAACATCCCCAGATTTGCGCCAATGGTTTGGCCAGACCTGCGGAACCACAAGGGATGACCCTGCGTTGAGCCGCGATTCCGTGCGCAATCTGTGCCAAGTCATGTTCGGTTCGCGCGTCTACGACGATGATGGCATGTGGATGCGATACTTCCTTGATGGCACGCGCGATCTCTTCGCTTCCCTCGGCGACGACGTCCCGACCGATTTCCACAACCGGCAGCGAGGTCGTCTCCTGAACCCGCTGGCTCACACGGTCGTGCATCACCGGGTTGTGTGGGTCTTGTGCGAACGCCGTCTGAGTGACAGGCACGCCGTGAACAAATAACCTGCCGTTCTCCACCGTTCGTCCATGGGCAGGAAGGGTGGGCGCCAGCACAGCGTGCGTACGACCAGTCGCTGCGAGCAACGCCTCAATCTCACACCCGATATGACCGCGGAGTGTCGAGTCTACCTTTTTGAACAAGAAAAAAGGCTGCTGTACGGAAGCTGCGAGCAGTTTCGCCGCACCGCCAACTCGATGTGCGGCCTCATCACTTGTCAAGACACGGCTTTCTGAGTCAAACACCTGGACAACGTCCGGCCCGAATGACAACGTCCACGGTGAAACGGGTGAAAAACTGACTCGAACTCGGCGGCGGTCCGTTCGAAAGTAGTTGGCAGCATCCGCAGCACCCGTCAAGTCGTCTGCAAGAATGTAGATTGGCTGCGCGCTCCCCATGATAATCCCTTCTTTCAGGCCAATTCCGTCAAGGTTTCTCGGGTTGCCCTGTTTCTATCACATGAACACCAGAGGCCAAGACGACATCGCGGAATGGTTGGGGTACATAATCTGTAACGATGACATCAATGTCGGCCAGCGGCGCAAAGCTTTGCAGACTTGCATCACAAAACTTGTCGTGATGAACCAGCAAAACCTTTTTACCAGCGTTCGCCAAGGCTGCTCGTTTTACGCTGTACGTGGATGGGTTCAGGTTAAACAACCCGGTTCGGATGTCCACGCGCGCTGAAGACAGGAAATACACGTTCGACGGATGCCGGCGAAAGTATTCATCAGTCTCTTCGCCAAATACCGCTGCCATCGCTGGAACGTAGAGTCCGGGTGCCAGGTGTACATGAATCCCGCGTCTGGCTGCAGGTTGAAGCACAGCCAAGGAATTCGTATAAACGAGCACATTTGATGGTAAATAGTACACCAGCTGCGCAACTGTGGACCCAGAGTCCAACGCAATCACGTCAGATGGTTCGACCAGCCCAGCCGCCGACGTTGCAATGGCGCGCTTGATCGGCAAGTCCTGTCTGGACCGCGTCTCAAAAGCGGGACCGTACTCCTCATCCGCCCCCATACGCAAACTGCGTCCTGCTTCATTGGGTTGATAGTTCATCTCATGGGCAATCGCACGAATTCGTTCGGCAAGCGCACTGTCACGAATGACGACGCCGTTCAATACGCGCGACACGGTTGAGTAGGAAGTCCCCGCTGCGATTGCAATATCCTTCATCGTGACCATCCATCCACACCCCAAAACTGAATACGTTTGCTGAAATCGTATTCAATATGAATCATCCTACTTCACGTTTCGAAGATTGTAAAGCCCCTGCCTACTGCCGCCCCCAGTTAGAGGTAGAAAGGGTACCGGTGCGATGAATATGACAATACAAAAAGCTCACAACCCTGAATCGTGAAGGACTGTGAGCGAGTCTGTCATGCCCCTCCCCTGAGGGGCCTTCGCTGCCTCGTTTACTGATTCTTGCTCCAACGGATAATTGCGCCGCTCTCCAGCACTTCCGCTCCGTCGACATGCCTTAACTGAGAAAAGGTGTCATGCGGCACCGAGACCATCACAACCGTGCGCTGGTACAGCTTCCTGCCAATCAAAGCGCCGAGCGTCAGAAGCGGGTCTAGCTGGCTTGTGACAATCGCACTCGGCGCTGGTCGCCATGGCACAAGGGACCCTCGCAGGCACGTCCATCGCCAACGACACATGTGCGTTCGGCACAGCTGGAGAGTCCCGTGTGCAACAAGCGATGCAGCACGTCAAGGATGTCCGCGCCGCAGCCCTGATTCAGTTCCATCCGGGCATTGCGGAGGCCCGTGCGGACCTGTACGGCAACGCGCTTGAGGTATCTCCGTCAAAAACCGCAGGATGAGACAGAACTTCAGAAGCCGATCAGGCGCAATGCCTGCCCCCTCCCTGGGGGCGGGGACTGCCCCCGAGGGCTGTCCCACCGACGCCAAGATGGCGTCTCAGTGCAAAATCCCCCGCAAAACGAACCCGACGTTGGCTGGGCGTTCCGCGAGGCGCCGCATAAAGTAGCCGTACCAATCGTCACCGTACGGGACGTAGATGCGAACCGGGTAGCCTTCGCGCACCAGTTTTTCCTGGAGGTCGGTGCGGATTCCGTAGAGCATCTGGAACTCATACTGGCCTTCCGACAGGCCGTGTTGCTGGATGACCTGCTTGGCGTGATCGATCATCTGTTCGTCGTGCGTCGCGATGGAAGTCAGCCCGGGACTCGGCAAATGGATGTCCAGCAGCCGCTTGTAATTGGCGTCCACATCGGACTTCTCCGGATAGGCCACCGTGGGAGGTTCCTTGTAGGCACCCTTCACGATGCGGATATTTGCCCCCATCTGCGCAAGCTCTTCCACGTCCTTCTCGCTGCGGTACAGATAGGCCTGGATGACTGTCTGCACCTTGTCGTACGACGCGGCGAATTCGCGGAACAGGTCGAGGGTGATTTGGCAGTGACTGAAGTCCTCCATGTCGATGTTGACCCAGATGTCATGCCGTGCAGCGTAGTCCAAAATCTCGACCATGTGAGCCTTGCACAAGTCCTCTCGGATGTCGAGGCCAAGCTGGGTCATCTTCACGCTCAGCGACGCATTGACGCCGCTGTTGTGAATCGCCTCCAACGTACGCAGGCAAAAATCGGCCGAGGCGCGCGCATCGCGCTCGTCTTCGACGAATTCGCCAAGGTGGTCGAGCGTCACAGCCATGCCGCTTTGGTTCATCTTCCGAACCGTTTCGATGGCGCTGTCAATCGTCTCTCCAGCGACGAAGCGCTGCGCGCCGTAGCGAAGACCGTACCGCTTCGCCAGGTTGGACAGTGTGCGATTCTGAGCGAGATGCAAAAAGAATGAGCGCATCGCAGCTTCCATGATGAACTCTCCCTTACCCGACCCTCGCCCCGGCCGACTCAACACAACCAGAGGCGAGGGATGGCATGAAATGAGAACGGCAGTGCCATGAGAACCCTAGTGCCACGAACACCCCAGGGCCATTAGAACCGCTCGGTGACCGTCTTTGGCTGCACGAAGTTCAACAGGTAGTCCTTCGATCCGGCTTTCGCGTCGGTGCCTGACATATCGAACCCGCCGAAGGGCTGTACGCCAACGAGCGATCCGGTACACCGGCGGTTGAAGTACAGGTTGCCGCAGTGCATGTGGCGGCGCGCGTACTCAAGCCGCTCCCGCTTTCGGCTGAAGACGGCACCCGTCAAACCGTACTCCGTGTCGTTGAAGACGCGGACCCCCTCTTCGAAGCTGGAGACTTTGCAAATTCCGAGCACCGGGCCAAAGATTTCCTCCTGCATGATGCGCGCCTTCGGGTCGACGTCCACGAAAATCGTGGGCTTCACGAAGTAACCGGTCGAGTCATCCGCTTCTCCGCCCAGCACCAAGCGGCCTTCCCCTTTGCCGATCTCGATGTACTGCGTTATCTTCTGGAACGCCTTCGCGTCGATGACGGGGCCGACGTTCGGGTTCTCCTCCGCCGGGCCAACCGTCAATTGCGACGCCCGCTCGACGATCTTCGCGACCAGTTCGTCGTACACCGCTTCATGAATGATGGCGCGCGACCCGGCCGAGCACTTCTGCCCTTGGAACCCGAATGCTGCAGCGACAATCTCCGCCGCGGCCCAGTCCAAATCGGCGGTTTCGTCGACAACCGACCCGTCCTTGCCGCCCATCTCCGCGACGACACGCTTAATCCACCGCTGCTTTTCGCTGCGTCGGTGCGCCACCTCGTCAATGTGCAAGCCGACTTGTTTGGAACCGGTGAACGAAATGAACCGTACATCCGGGTGGCCGGTCATGTAGTCGCCAATCTCCGCCGGATCGCCCGGGACAAAATTCAGCACGCCAGCTGGCAGATGCAACTCCTGCATGATCTCAACAAACTTTGCCGCCATCACGGACGACAGCGGAGACGGCTTCAGCAGCACCGTGTTCCCCGTGACCAAGGCAGAGACGACCGTGCCCGTCAAAATCGCAAGCGGGAAGTTCCATGGTGGGATCACGACGCCAACCCCAAGCGGGATGTACATCATCCGATTGTCTTCGCCGGGCCACGGAATGAGCTCCTGACCTTTGTCGAGCTCAATGGCGCTTCTCGCGTAAAACTCGAGAAAGTCAATCGCTTCGTTGACGTCGCCGTCCGCTTCCGCCCAGTTCTTCCCGGACTCGAGAATCTGCCACGCCATCAGTTCTGCCTTGCGATCGCGCATGATTTGCGCAGCCTTGAACAGGTACATGGCCCGCTCCTGAAACGACGTCTGCGACCAGGTCTCGAACGCCCGGCTTGCCGCCGCAATGGCGCGGTCAATGTGGTCCCGCGTCGCCTGACTGACATGGCCGACGACTTCCGCATGCTTCGACGGGTTGAGGGATGGCAGCACGCGTTCTGTCGTGACCGCCTGCCCGTCAATGAAAAGCGGGTATGTCTTCCCAAACTGCGACCGCACCTGCGCAATCGCTTTCTTCAGCTCTGCAGACCGTTCCGGCGTCGTCCAATCGATTACCGGCTCGTTTTGATAAGGTTTCACCGTCATCGTACATCCCCCTCGCTCAGTCGTTGACCCACACCATGTGTTTAAAATTAAACACATTCGTCAAAAACGTTTAAAATAAATCATGTCTGTATTCTAACGTCCACCGTGTGATTCGCGCAACTAGGAAATTGTGCGTCAATCCCCTATAGTAAGTGGAGATCAACCGTGGATTTCAACTTTTGCTTGGATGGTGTGTTCGATGTGGAATGAACGCGAGGGCCAAATCCATGCGTTTTACGAGAGCCTGCTGGACGCCATGCCAGAGGCGGTGACGGTGGTCGACCGCTCCGGCACCGTGCTCAGTTGGAACCGCGCAGCGGAGCGGCTGTACGAGATTCCGCGCGAAGACATCGTCGGCCAGCCGATTGCGCAATTCTTTCAGCGCGCGTCGCTGATGCTGCTGCAGGTGATGGACAGCGGCCTGCCGGTGTACGGCGTGTACCACCAGCCGCGCCCCGACAAGCACGTATACATCAACACCGTGCCGGTCACAGATGACAGCGGAGAACTCATCGGCGCCATTTCGATTGAACAGGACATCACCGACGTCGTCCGACTCAACGAAGAACGGTTTCACCAGCAAGACATGGGTGGGAACGAACAGTGGCAGCCCATCCTCGATACGAGCAACCGTGATCTGAAAGAAGCGCTGACATTCCTCGAGCAGCTCGAGGCCGCCGACCCAAGCGCGGCCGTCTTGCTGATTGGAGAGAGCGGTGTGGGCAAGTCCATCCTGGCTCGGTTCATCCATGCGAAAAGCCGCAGCGGTCCGTTCGTGTCCATCGACTGCCGAGCCCTGACGGAAGGCCTGCTGGACGTGGAACTCTTCGGTCAGGACGCACACTACTTCGCACACGCGTCGACCCAGAAAGTGGGCAAACTCGAACTCGCAGCGGAAGGCACCGTGTTTCTGCGGCACATCGACAAGATGGCTGTCCCCACGCAAGCCAAGCTGGCCCAAGCGCTTCAGGAAGGCGGCATCACAAAATCGGACGGTGAATTTACACCCCTGCGCTGCCGCATCATCGCGTCCATCGACACCGCCCCCGTGGAGAACGCTGCATCGATGTCCGAGGACCATCGCGATGCACCCTCACCCGTCCCACTCACACCAGAGCTGCTGTACATGTTCCATCCGATGACCCTCCCGCCGCTGAGGGAGCGCCGGGAGGACATCGCCGGGATCTGCCGCTTTTATCTGCGCCAAGCGAGCAACCGCCTCGGTAAGCCGTTGCCGACGCTCAGGCCGGAAGTCACGGCTGCACTGGCTGCATACACCTGGCCCGGCAACCTCACGGAAGTCCAGAGAACGATGGAACGGCTGGTCATCACCGGCGGAGAAGCGCCGCTCGACTTCTCGGACATCCCACCCGCCATGCGCCCAATGACCGTGAAAGACGTGACGGATGCCGCCATGTCCCTGGGCTCACTGGCGGAGGAATTCGAGCGGGAACGCATTCAGCACGCCATGGCACAGACGGGCGGCAACAAGGCGAAGGCCGCAAGACTCCTCGGCATCTCCCGAGGCGCGTTGTACTACAAGCTCCGGCGGTACGGCATGAGCGAGTAGGCGCGTGCTGGCCCTGAAAAGTGTTGGGCGGTACAGTGTCGTTCGCTCGCTTACACGCCCGTCACCGCTCGCCACACCCCATGCTCGCGCAGTTCCGTCACGACCGACGGTGCCCACGCCGTGTCGTTCCCAAACTCTTGGCGCCAGGCCCAGAGGCGGCGGGTCAGATGATGCATGGGATACTCCTCTGTAAACCCCATCGCGCCATGCACTTGATGTGCATGGGTGGTCGACACATGGATGGCCTGGGCGAGGCGGACTTTGCCCAGCGCAATGGTCCACTCCGCCCGGCCGAGCGCCGCGCCCTCGGTGCTTGAGGCAGTGTCATTTGACGCCTCCGTTGCGGCGAGTGCCAAGTTCGCAATCGCCCGAACGGCGGCGACCTCTATGGCCATCTCGGCAATTTGCGCCTGCACTGCCTGAAACTTGCCGATCGGACGGCCAAACTGCTTGCGCTCGCCCGCGTATTGCAGGGTCATGTCGAGGATACGCTCAAGGGCGCCGGCAGAGAGCATCACGCGGGTGAGCGCTGCAAAGGACCGAACGGAGTCCTGGGACCAAGGGGATGGCAGTCCCCCCACATCCCCCGTCAGCGCTCCTTCCAGCACCACGGTGTCCCGCGGCTCGCCAGCTAAGTTGGTGCCGGACGTCACTTGAATGGACGATTGATCCACACAGGTGATCACGGGTTGATCGCCGTCGAATGCGAGGAACACGACGTGATCGGCCTGACGTGCCCACGCAACTTGCGTCCATCTCCCGGAAAGGCGAGTGCCCGATGCCGTATGTTCCACTTGCGGCTTGGACGCAGGCGTCACCCCAACGGTCAACACACCTTCCGGGATGGACAAACCGGCAGCGGTGAGAAGTCGACTTGCCAGAATCGACTCCGCCAACGGAACCGGGACCGCGTAATACCCCGCCACCTGAAGCAGGGCCAATGCATCCTCCCAAGTGAGGCCATCGTCGTCGAGCGTGGTAAATCCGTTGCCTGCCAGCGCTTGCCACAGTGTTTTGGGCCACGTTCCCTTGGCTGCCTGCGCAACCGTCTCCATGTCGCACGCATCGCGGAATACCCGATGTGCCGTCTCCACAATCATTTGCCGCACAGTCGTACTCATCGTAGACCCAGCCCCCTCGCCACAATGCCGCGCAAGATTTCGTTGGTGCCGCCGCGAATGGTGAATCCTGGCCCATGCAGAATCGCTTGGGCGAGCAGCGTCTCGGCAGCCGCGATGCCCGAATTCGCCGCGATCTCGTCGCTTACACCGACTCCACCCTCGCCATTGGTCCCAAGCTGCAGCACGCGCTCCGCCACCTCGGTCACCTTTCGTTCAAACCGGGTGCCCGCATCTTTCACGAGTGCGGCTTCGACCACCGGGTTCCCGCCCTGCTCGAGAATCCCGGCAATGGACAGCGAAAGTTGGCGCAAGGCCGCCAGTTCGCTGGCGAGTGCAGCGAGCTCGCGCTGCAGATATCTGTCCTCGCTGTGCTGGGTCACTTGGACGAGCGCCTCGAACAGCGGCATGGTGCTGAGGAACCGCTCCGGACCACTGCGCTCGTGTGCAAGTTCCTCCGTCACCTGGTGCCAGCCGTCACCCGGTTCACCGATGACCATGTCCTCTGAAATGTACACGTCGTTGAAGATGACCTCGTTGAAATGGTGCTCCCCGCTGATCAAATAGATAGGGCGGATGGTGACCGCCGGATCGCGAAGATCGATGATCACGTTCGTCAAACCGCCGTGCCGATCATCACCGGCGGGCCCGCTTCGGCACAACGCGATCATGTACTGACACCGATGCGCTCCACTGGACCATAATTTCTGTCCGCTGAGCCGCCAGCCAGCACCGTCGGGCGTGAGCTTTGCCTGTGCGGCGGACAAATCCGATCCGGCGTTCGGTTCGCTCATCCCGATGGCCCAATACGACACACCTTTCGCCATGTCTGGCAAGAAGCGCTCCTTTTGCGCTTCCGTGCCGTGGCGCAGAATCATCGGGCCCATCTGCCGGTCCGCAACCCAGTGTGCTCCCACCGGGGCCCCAGCAGCCAGGAGTTCTTCCATGACGACATACCGTTCCAGTGTCGACCGCGCATGACCACCGTACTTCTCCGGCCAGACCATGCCAATCCATCCCATCCGGCCGAGCTTCTCACTGAAGTCGGGATTAAATCCGCTCAACCAGGAATCCACCACAGGCACAAAGCCGCCCTTCGCTTGTTCATCGGCGAGAAACCGCCGGACGTCTTGTCTCAAGTCTTCCGCTGTGTCGGGGAGACGAATGGATTCAAACGTAAATCGACTCAATGGGCGATACCTCCCTGTATCAAACTGCGATCTCTTCGAGTTCCATCCGTGGGCTGATGCGACGTCCAAACAAGGTAATGATGCCACCGCAAAGCACGAGGACAGCGGCTAGAATCGGTACTGCCGACGGATGACCGGAACCCATGATCACACCGCCGATGGCTGGCATGAAGAATAGAGAGACTTGCGAGATACCAAGTGCGAACGATGTACCTGTTCCTCGTGCACGGGTCGGGAACGACTCCGCCGTGTATCGGGTGTAGCACCCGAACGTTCCATTCCCAAACAGCCCGAAGCCAATCAAGGAGAACAACACCCATCCGTACGAGCCGGGAATGGACAGGAGATACATGAAAACGGCAGCGATGATCGACAAGCCAATCAACAGATTGCGCGCCGGGATGACGTCAGCAAGGAAACCGACCGCCACTTGCGAAAACAACGCCGCAAAGTTACTGGCGGCAACGGCACCGGCGGCTTGGCCGATGGTGAGATGATCGACGCTCGTCAGGTACGCTGTCGCCAGCGAAAGGACGATCCCAATGCCGCCGTTGATGAAGAGTCCGAACAGGGAGGTCACGATGGTCTGACGAACGAGATCGGCGCCAAAAATCTGCTTGAGTCCTTGCTTTGTCGCCTTATGTTCGTCAATTTCATACTGGGTCTCGACCGTTTGGCCGTGTTCAATTTTGTCCCTCGCTTGAACAACCTTCGTCAAATCGCGAAAGCGAGGAGGTTCGCGCAACAGGAACGAGAACAAAATGATAAAGATCGCCGGTAAGAAGGCGAAAACAAAGAGGAGCCGCCAGTTTCCAGTTGGGAGAATGGCCGTGGCCACCACACCTGCGATGGCACCGCCAGCTGGATACCCGGCTTGCACAATCCCCATCAGAATGCCGCGTACACGTGAAGGCGCTTCTTCCGCCACGAGCACGTTCCCCGTAAACTCGGCGCCGATACCGATACCCGCCAAGAACCGGATGATGCCGAATTGCAAGGCGCTTCCGGCGAACGACGTGATTCCGCTAAAGATACCCGTTCCTAGCAAAACAATCTGAAAACTCCGTTTGCGGCCTAGCGTGAGTTTCCGGGTTATGTTAGCGAATGCTCAGGAACGTAAGCCCAGCAAGGGATTACGGGGGAGTCGTTGTATTACCCACCGATTCGATACTGATCCAAATTCAAAGCTTCCACAATGCGTCTTGTATCCGGATCCAGTTTACTCAGCGAGAACGATTGCCGATCCTTTTTGCTTGCACCTTTCTTTGGGTATACGGTGATGACCTGTTTGACTTCGCCCAGGATGTCCAGCATCCGATTGATGCTGATGTCGATCCCGTGACCATGCAGTTCCCGATTCAGCAGGCTGCACAAGCGAAGGGCCAGAACGCAGTAGAAGGCGTGGACCCGAATTTTTTGATCAGTCCAGTGATAGATCGGTCGAAAGTCCAGGTGATCTGCGTTCTTCATTTGTTTGAAGGCTTGCTCAATGTGATACTGCGACCGGTAAGCCGTGACAATCCGTTCGTTAGTCCAGTCGTGGTTGTCCGTGTAGAGAATTGTTTTCCCCAACTGACGTTTGCGCAGCTCTTCAAGCCGCGACAGGTCCAGCGAGAATTCCAACTGAACCGCATCCGACACGGTAGATAGCTCAACGACAAACAGATCTTTCATGAACTCTGCATGCAGAATCTGGTCGACCTGATGTTGGACGGAGCTGAGGGTGGGCTTGCGCCCTTTCCGAATCACTCCCTCCTGACGGGCCTTGAGAGTTGTCTGCAGTTCGCGCAGGCGAGTCGTGCACTTCTCGATGTTCTTTTGAATTCCCTGCAGTTGGCCTTCTTCCAGCCTGGGATTGTGGACTACAAGCACCGTCATGTCCTGACCATACGCTGGATACGTAGTGCGGTAGGCCGTGACCCCCTCGTACTTGGTGCCCGTAACCGGCACGAATTCTGCTCGGTCAATGTCCAGCAACGGTTTGCATTGGGAAAGCTTCAGGGAGCCAACTACGTGGAACTTCGTCGTTCCGGCTTGTAGCTGTTTGAGGTGTTCCGGCGAGTTGTTCCCTTTGTCGAACACAAGCGTTGGTTCAAGCTTCCGGTCGCAAATTTTTTCGAACCGCTTTTGTAGTCTTTCGACAACGTCCAGGAACTGCCTGGCATCCGGCTGGTTCCCCGCGTACACTTCATGAAAGAGCGGGACATTGAAATCCGGAGAGACCATCATGGATAAGCCGACGATCTTCAAATCGCCGCGTTTCTCTTTGCTATGGCCGCGCTGAGGCAGTTTGCTGTCCGAGTTGGTGTCCACAAATGTGAAGAAGTTTGTCGTGTCATAGATCAAGCAGTCCAGGCTCAGCCCGTAGGTTTGGACAACCTTTTGAGTAAACACATCCTCAAACTCACCAATCGCCTGTTCAGACAGGGCATTCATATGATCCCAAAAGCGTTGGCTGGACAAATGATGCGCCTTGGCTGGGATAACCCGATCCAGGCATGTTTTCGTGAACCATGCAGCAATCTTGCTTTTGCTTGTGGGATCCACCGCTCGATTGATCGCAGCAATGAGCATGTATTCTCCGATGGTCAGACCCTGCGAGCGCTTGGGAGCTACCTGATTGATGAGTTCCACGACACCCAGTCGCTTGGCCAAGTCATACAGTGCCATGACAGATCCAAACTCAAGGACAATGCTGTACTTGGGTTGGTCCAGATCAGATGGTGCATCCATGGCTGCAGCGATGTGCTCCGCACGGCCCAGATACTTCTGGCGTACGATGCGAGGCTTCCCGTCGACACGGGCTGATTCCACGAGGTAGTAATACACTTGGCCCTTCTTCTTCTTTTTGATGATGGAAGCCAGGTCAATCGCCACCTCTACAGTAGGGTAATACATACATTCGACAACGAAGTCCATTCACCTGCAAACGCGGCGCAAAATAGCCAAATCTACTAGAAATATACCGCGACAAAAGTAGGGTAATACTTTTGGATGGATATTCAACCACAAATATCCATCCAACAATTGCAGTTGGGGTGCATCTTCACGGGGAGCAAATTAAATTGTGCGCTGATTTTCTCTGGAAAAAATTCTCGTAACCCGGAAACTCACGCTAGTCGATCCATCATGGGCCCGACCACAAGCCCAAACAACGACGACGCCAAAAAACCGAGACTCAAAATCAATCCACCGACACCAATGCTCATATGCAAATCTTTCAAGATGAGTGGTAAAGCAAGACCTGGCATATTCGAGTCGAATGATGCCAAGAACCATCCGATAAAGGTCATCACCACGACAACACTGACGTACGACGACCTTTTGTACCGAATCCGCCCGACTTGGACGACGTCCTCCTGGAGCTGCTTTACGGACATCTAAGTCCCCTCCTATTCTTCTTATTCCGCCGCAATCACCATCTCAGACGTATTGGGGCCCCCGCCCCCAAACGCATCGGGTGCCGGCAGGCACCACAGGCCAGCCGACCTGGCTTCAATTTCCACGACAACTCAACCCCCGCGAATGGCGTCCCATGCCACCCTTTCCTGTTCAGTGTCCGACATAGTTGCCTTTGCGTTTTTCCGTGAACGCACGCAGCGCTTCTTTCGAATCATCCGTGCTCTGAATGATGCCCATGTGCGAGGAAATGAGGTCCAGTGCCGTTCGAAGGTCGGTTTTCACACTCTGATACACGGCACGCTTTGCGGTCTGCACGACCAGAGGCGACATGGACGCAATGTGATGTGCCAACGCATACGTGAACGACACCAACTTTTCATCGTCAACGGCATGATTGACCATGCCGAGGCGTTCAGCCGTCTCGGCATCAATGAATTCCCCAGTCCACAACAGTTCCAGCGCCTTCGCCGTCCCAACGAGGCGCGGGAGAAAATAGGCGCCGCCGTCGCCCGGTACGAGGCCGACACGGACATACCCTTCACTGAGCTTCGCAGACTTCGCCGCAATGCGCAGATCGCACATCAAGGCCATGTCCAGGCCTGCCCCGACGGCCGTGCCGTTGACCATGGCGATGACCGGCTTGTCAATGGCCTCCAGAGAGAGCGGGATTTTATGGATCCGTTTGAACAGCGTGTGCTTACGGTCGAGCGGGGTCGGGTCTCCACCCTGACCAAGGTTCTCAATCTCTACACCGCTGCAGAACCCTTTTCCGCGGCCAGTCAGCACAATCACGCGGCATTCAGGATCTTCAGCTAATTCATTCAACACCTGCGCCCACTTGTCGATCATCGACATCGTAAATGCATTCAGATGATGCGGCCGGTTCAACACAATTGTGGCCACGTACCCATCCCGTTCGACATACAGTTCCTGCTCATGCGTTTCCTCTGACATTGCAATACCTCCTCTGATTTTGTCGATGGACTTGTACCCATAGACTCAGGTCGCGATATCTGTCGCGGCCGAAGCAACCTCCGGATCGGCCCTGCGGCCGACGTCACGGGTCGATGAAACCGACGCCTCGCTCGACGGGACCCTTCCGCATACCGCTGCTAGCGCGAGCGCCGCCCGTCGAGGTGACGTGAACCAAGGAATGCCAAGTGTCTCGAATTCCATGGTGGCGTCATTGGATGGTGGTGTGTAAGAGAAGACGACGATGGGCTTATCGGATTGCTCAACGGCGTTCCGAAAATCGTGATCGAGGAGCAGTTTATGGTCATATCCAAAGGTTCCGACAATGAGCACCGCGTCGATCTCGTCAGCCGCTACGATCTCCCTCAACACAGGCGCGAACGCGCCATCGTAGATGGCCTGGGCAGTGACGTCAATGGGATTCAGCAAGCTGGCGTACTGCTGGACGTATTTGCGCAGGGAAGCCGTCAGTTCGGGCGTCAGTCGAGGCGTTTGCAGCCCCACCGTTGCGAGCTGGTCCGTCACCCAAATTCCGCCGCCCCCGGACACGGTGACGACGGCGACGCGGCGGCCCGTCGCTGTGCGCAGTCGATGTTTGGACTGGATGACATCGATCACGTCGGAAATATCGGCCAATGGGACGACCCCCGCCGATCGAAACAGGTCCTTGAAATCCAGGTTTTCATCTGGAACTTTACCGGTGTGGGCGGTGACCGCCGGCCGGCCCGCTGCACTTTCCCCCACCTTGATGGCGGCCAGCAGCTTGCCATGCGCATGCGCCAGGGTACAGGCCTCCACGAATGCGGCGGGATCGTTCAATCCTTCCAAAAACATAAAGATGTTTTCCACGTCTGGCTGCGTGGCGAAGTAGCGAACGAAATCGGACAGCTCGAGGTCGATCTCGTTTCCCGTCGTCACTACCGTGTGAATCCCAATCCCGGCGCGCTCCAGGTGATCTGCCACCGCGAAACCGATTCCGCCGCTTTGCGACACGACCGCGGTGGTGCCGGGGCGGAAGCGGGCTCGCTGACGGGCGGGATCGATGACAGGGCTAAACGACAGCGGAAGGTTGCGAGGAACTTGGATGAGTCCTTCAGAGTTCGGACCCATAATTCGGGTGCGAGAACCTTGTGTGGCCCGAAGCAGGTCAGCGGCCATGGCTCGGCCGGTCTCGCCAGCTTCACTGAAGCCAGACGAATAGATGATGACGTGGGGCACCGCCATCGACACGGCCTCTTTGACGACGCCCAGTACCGCCTGACTGGGTACCAAGACGATGGCGAGGTCGGGTGTCTCCGGCAGGTCGGATAAACTGGGGTAACACTTCAGCCCTCCGATTTCCACTCTTCTGGCATTGATCAAGTACAACGTACCCGCGAACTGATAGCCCTGCAAAATATGCAGCATCCGTCCGGAGATTTTCTCCGCATCGCTGGACACACCCACCAATGCGATCGATGTTGGTTTCAGTAACTTCTCCAGAGTGCTCTCCTCCCTTTCGTTGAGCCTGGTCCGGGCGCGCCTCAACAACCGCATCAACGTCCGTCGGCAGCAATGGCAGCGTCCGCTGGACGCAGATTCTTCATCAGCGTCCTGATATCGCCCCCCTTCGCGACGAGATTGATGACCGTTTCCACTCGCGTCGATCCGAGCACTCCCTCCGTTAAATCTGTGAATTTGCGCGCGACCTGTTCTGCAGACAACGGTCGATCCGGTTCACCAAGGGGTACATCTACGCGCACCGACAGAGCCCCTTGCGGCCCGTGGAAATGAACTTCAGCCGGGCGGAGGCGAGGATAGATATTGTTCAAATCCGCTCGTGTGTGGACAGTCACACGCTGCATCTTCTCTTCCCAGCGCGCGGCATTGTCGGGCGCCTGCCGGAAGGCGGCGAGGGGGATGGCGGAGTCTTCCAGCGCGAGCGAGACGGCGAACGGCAAACTCATCTGTGCGTCGAGCATCGAGCGAATGTTGTGACCATGATGGCGGGCTGCGACTTCGTATGTTTCGATTTCGACGTGATCGACCACATCGCCCGACAATCCCTTCGCCTTCGCTTCGAGCACCGCGTCCAAGGCGGCGTGCAAGTGACGGCAGCACGGGTACGGTTTCACGTAACTTTGCGTGATTTGAAATGGGTCGCCGAGGCCGTCGAACACGTGTTCCTTCCACGCTCCCGCATAGGCCTGAAAGAATCCATCGGTCCCTTCAAATACCGATTCGGGTCCTGTGACACCGGACCTTGCCAGTTCAGCACACAACCATCCGTCTCTCGCCGCTCGCCCCGGATGAATCCGCTTACTATCGGCGCCCGTCGCAAGGAATTCGAACAATCCGGCTGCATGACTACCTGCGAGCCCAAGCGCGTGCACCGTTTGCGCCTCATCCAGTTGAAGCATGTGTGCGGCGGCAGCCGCGGCCCCAAACACCCCAGCGATGGCGGTGTTGTGGAACCCGTGCCGCCGGCTGTGCGGATGCATTGCCATACCGATGCGAATCATCACTTCGTAGCCAACGACGGTTGGAACGATGAGATCGTCGGTCGACAGTCCCATCCGCTCACCGAGTGCCAAAACCACCGGAAAGATGACGACCGCTGGATGAAGCGACGCACCGGTGTGCCCGTCGTCGAGTTCCAGACTGTGCGCACTGACCGCATTCACAAACATCGCATCGGCAGCGGAAACCGTGTCCATCCGGCCAAGGATGGAGGATTGCGGCATGGACCCCATTCTGCATAGCGCGTCCAGACTCTGTTCTGTCACACCCTCACTGGCACCCGCCACCGCGGCCCCGAAAAAGTCAAGGAGGTGCAGGCGGAATGCGTTCCTCACCGGATCGCCCAGTCGTTCTTTGCCAAGCGAAGTCGTAAACCTCGCGAGCTGCCCTGCAATCGTCATCCTTGAACACCCCGCCTTCTGGCCTCGGCATACGCTGCCAAACTTGCAAGGCACCGTACCCCTTGTTCTGGCGTCGTGAACACTGGAACTCCGTTGGCCCGATAGACGGACAACGCCTTTGGCGCGATCGACTCCGGTCCCATGCGAACGATGACAACCGGCTTCTCCAAGACACGCATTTGGGCAACGAGGGCATCCGCCATCACAGCTGCCGGCGGGTCCGAATTGGTCGTGAGCACGACGAGCAGGGCGTCGACGTTCGGGTCGTCCACAATGGTTTGGACCACTGGACCAAACGTCTCTGGATGTACGGTGAGCTGCACCGTGACATCCACCGGATTGTGGGCAGCGCCGAAGTCGTCAATGAGTTCGCCCAACCGACGCACCGTACGCTCGGTGAATGCAGGTAACTCCAGGCCCAAGCGCTCCACCTCGTCCGCAACCAGACTGTTCGCCCCGCCGGAGGTGGATACGACACCGATGCGGCGCCCGGACATCTCTTTGTAGCGCGACAAGATACGAAGTGCATCGGAGAATTGCGCAAAGTCTGCTGCGCGAACGATGCCGAGTCGACGGAAGAAGTCGTCGTACAACGCATCTTCCCCCGCGAGCGATCCGGTGTGACTCTCGATGGCCTTCCTCGCCAGCTCCGTCCTCCCTGCCTTCAGCGCCACGATCGGCTTGCCGACCGCCATCGCACGTCTCGCGGCCGCCGCAAATCCGTAAATCTCCCGGATGGTTTCGATGAACAAGCCGATGACCGATGTCGCGTCATCGTCCACCAACGCATCCAGGAAATCTGAGAGGGTGAGATCGGCTTCATTGCCGGTTGTGATCCAGCGGCTGAACCCGATACCGGACTCCCAAAACCGACCGATGAGACAACTCGACAACGCGCCGCTCTGCGACACGACAGCGACGTTTCCCTTCGGCGTTTCTTCCATTTCCAACGTCATGCCGAACGCAAGATAGGTGTCATCCGTCTGACTCACGATGCCCATCGAATTTGGGCCGACCCATCGGACCTCACCTTGCGTGGCGGCCAGTAACCGCTCCTGGCGCTGACGCCCCTCGTCGCCGGTCTCGGCAAATCCCGATGCGTAGACAATGGCGGTGGGAACCTGACACTGCCGGCACTCCGTGAGTACCCGCTCCACCTGGTGGGAAGGTACCGCGACGAGCGCAACATCGACTGGTCCAGGCACTTCAGAGAGTGAAGCGTACCACCCGGGCTGACCGCGATGCTTCGGGTTCACATAGGCGATTTCTCCCGGAAACTTGTGCGCAGTGACGTAGCGTGTGAGCCGGCCTCCAAGCTTCGCTCGTTCTTCCGTGGCGCCAATGATGGCGATATGTTTTGGATGAAAGAACGTCTGAATCAACGCCGACGTGGACGGTGTCGAAGCCTTCTCTGACACCAGTGCCGGATGCTCAGTGGTCGCACCGGCTGTCAATCCGGCGCGGTGATTACGAGCATCCTGGCGATGCGGGGTTACCCCGTCGACCGGATATCCTGAGACCAAATCGTTCGTATATTCAGAAATTCTGGCGTCCGCGATGCCCAGGCCTTTCCCCTCCCCCCAGAAGATGACCGGATTGAGCTCAACTTCGACGAGCCCGGCGTTCGCTTCAAACATCGAACGGAGTGACTTCAGCAGGGTCCAAAGAGCAGCCATATCGAGCTCCGGTGCCTTCCCGCGCCAAGGTTCGAGCCACGGACGGCACGTGCGTAAGGACCGGATCTGATTTACCACATCCTCCTCCGTCAACGGCCACAACCTGTATGCTGTATCGTGAAACGCTTCTGCCTCCGTGCCGCCGCGACCGATGAGCAGGCACAATCCAAACTGCGCATCGCGCCGTACAGCGAGCAACATCTCGGTTCCCCTTGGTAAACACTGTTGCACGCTGAATCGAGGTTCCACCCAGGCAACCGACTCCGATGTACTTGATGCGCCCAATGACATCTCACGGATGGCATCCGCCACGTCGGCAGCTGTACACAAACCAACGCGCACCCCGCCTCCATCAGATTTGTGAATGTCGGTGACCCGTTTCACGACCACGGGATACCCCATTCGATCGGCTGCCGCCACCGCCTCGTCCACGGTATGGACGAGATGCTGTTGCGGAACTGCAATTCCATAGGTGGCGAGCCGCTCCTTCGAAGTCCATTCATCCAACGTACGGATAGAGGGCAAATGCCGCTTCGCCACACTCATCTTCCCGTCTCCTTTCCCGGACGCTCCGGTTTCCCGAGGAGGTGGGTCGCGATTTGATTCCGTTGAATTTCCACGGTGCCGCCAGCAATCATCCAGCCTCTTGTCCTGCGGAACATGTACTGAATCGGACCTTCGGCTGTGTAGCCATAACCGCCGAACATCTGCAGCGCTTCATTCGCGGCGAAGAAACCGGCCTCGTTGCAGGCGAGTTTGGCGAGCGAACAATACGCTGGATTCGGAACACCGCCATTTTTGTCCGCATCTGCAGCCGCCCGGTATAAGAGCATTTTTGCGCTCTCCAACTGCACTTTCATATCGGCGATCTTCCAGCGCAGCCCCTGGAAATCCGCCAGCCGCTGACCAAACTGCCTGCGCTCTTTGAGGTAATCGACGGACAGCGAAAGCGCCTTCTCGCCATACGCTAGAGACCGCGCCGCGTTGCCCAGCCGCTCGATGTTGAAGACGGTGAACAGCTTCTTGAAGCCGTCGTGATCGAGCATCACATAGTCCTTGGGAATCACGCAGTCGTCAAACGACAACATCGCGTACGGCTCGCCGGAGATGAACCGGGAAGTCGCGTTGACGTCGAGTCCCGGCGTGCCGCGCTCGACGATTACGCAGCCAATCCCCCGCGTTCCAGGGCCAAATCGAACCCATACCACCCACAAATCCGCATGGGAACCATTGGTGTTGAACGTCTTGCCCCCGCGGATGACGACTCCGTCGTCCGTATAGGTTGCGGTCGTGGCGATCTCGGTCGTGGCGCTGCCGGCGTTTGGCTCACTCATCCCGACGCTGACGAGCCTTTCGCCCGTGAGCAGTGCCGGGAGAAATCGGGCTTGGATGGCCTCCGTCCCATATGCTGCAATCTGCTGAATCGCACCGAAGTTGGTCGCTTGAATCATATCAGCCGCACGCGGTGCCACTTGTGCCATCGCTTCGATTGCGAGCACAGCGTCCATCAGCGACCCTCCGAGTCCTCCGTGCGACTCGGGTAAACAAATCCCGGTGAGTCCCTGATTGGCGAGAAGCCTGAGATACTTGTGCGGGTACCCTTCGGGCTCCTCCTCCGCATATGCGCCGTCGGCAAAATACCTTTGCCCAAAGGCTGTTACGGATTCCACGAACAACTTCTGCTCGGCCGTTACATCAAAATCCACCGCGAACCATCTCCTGTGCATAAAGTCCCGGCATCCGACTGATGAACCGGGTGAGCTCCGAAGTGACATTCGTTAACAAGGGAAGGTACGTGGTGAAGTTGTCAACGTTCAAATGATCAAGCGGGCCGGAAATGGAGATCGCCCCCGCTGGCTGGCCTTCCCCGTCCAAAATGGGTGAACACAGAGAGGCAATGTTGCGGAAGTGCTCGGCAGACGAGAAGGCCCACTTTTCCTGGCGAATGCGTTCCCAATCGATGCCCTTCGGATCGCGTGCTAGTCCCGGATAGTGCTCCTCGGATTGCGCGAGGATATTGGCCCGTTCGTCGTCTGGCAGCCAAGCGACCAATACATGTCCAGGTGCCCCCACATGTAATGGCAAATGCTGACCAACCCTCACATAGGGTCGATGGTCGGTACGACCGTCTACGCGATCCATGCATACCCGGCTCGCTTGCACACGGATATAGAACGAACTGGTCAACCCGGTCTCATCGGAAAGCCGCTCAATGTGGGGTCGAATTAAATCTCGAAGACTATAGTGATTGAGCGTGTCCACCGCCCAGTACAACAGCCGATTCCCCAGCCGATAGCTGGATTCGCTGCGCACCAGGATGTCCTCTTTCTCAAGCGCATCGAGAATTCGATAGAGTGTCGCCCGAGGCAGCTTGAGTTCTTTTGCCATCGCCGTGACCGAAATCGGATCTTTCGCATCCGTGATGTAGTCGAGTACCATGGCAATTTTCTTAAACACTCGAATGCTATGGTCCGCATATTCCGTCTGCATAACGGGAGTTCACTCCATATTGTGATTTTCGTCTCATGATGTGGACGTTTATCTGCATTATAGTATGTTGATAAGTAGAAATCAATGCGTATTATCTGAACATTTAATCGAAACGACCTGGTGGATGGGGCGACCATGGTGTCGCCCAACATGCAGCCGTTCCACAGCACTTTAGATAAGACAAGCCCTCGGACACAGTCCGGGGCTTGTCTCAAACGCGGTGCAAGGGTATCCATCGTGATCGTCACGCAACGCCGTCATACAACGCGGTCGCTCAATGCACCGGCGACCCACCGGCTTCGTAATGTTTCTGCTCGATGGTGTCCACTTCACTCATCCGTCTTTGATTCATATACAGATAGAAGGGAACACCCGCCAGCATTAACAAAAAGCCGTACATGACGGTCTGTGCACCGGAACCATAAATCGCCCAGCCTGCGTAGAGGAAGCCAAGCAATGGAATCAACGATACTTTGATGAACTTGAGCAGGTTCATCTCTTTCATCTTCTTCATGAGCATAATCTCGGATGCCGCCGTAAAAGCGTACACAGGCAGGTACGACAATGTGGCAAGCAGGGTCACAAAAATGAATGCTGAATTGAAGCTCTTGGTGTAATTCATCAGCAACAAAAGGTTCGCAAGGACGGACCCAATGATCAAAGCCATATAAGGCGTTTGATATTTGGAATGAACTTTGGCGAATGCCTTCGGAAATACGCCATCTTCTCCAGCAGCAAACGCGATGCGCGCGGTCGATAACAACCACCCGATGGTCGTGCCAAGAATGCTGATCACGGCCGCGATCGTGACGACTTTACCAACCCCGCCCCCCAAAAACTGGCTGAGAATATCTGCAATTGGCGCGGAGCTTTGCGCCAAACGGCTGTGACCCATGGCGCCGATGGCGAATACATTGATCGCCATATAGAGCATCGTGGCAATCGATATTCCAAGAATCGTACTGCGCCGGATGTTCCTCTCGGGATTGCGAATTTCTCCGGCAGCAACCGTCGCACTTTCGAGGCCGATGAATGCCCACAGTGTGGAAGACGCTGCACTGGAGGTGGTTCCCAGCCCTTGGCCATGCGGGAACAAGGGGGTCAGGTTTGCACCGTGAAAGTGGATCGCGGCGACGATGATGAAGCCGAGAAACAGGAAAATTTCAAACGCAGTAATCATCGTTTGAATCTTCCCGGCCAACCGCACCCCGAGAATGTTGATGCCGGTAAACACCCATAAAACGACGCTTGTAAAGACGAACCCCACCACATGATTGTTTGTCAGTATTGGGAAAATGGAACCCGCGTAACTCGCGATGGCGATAATGACCGCTACATTGCCAATCCACGATCCGTTCCAGTACAGCCATGCATTCAGGAACCCCGTAAAGTTCCCGAACGCTCGCCGGGAAAACTCATAGGGTCCACCGGTCCTCGGATACTTCGTGCCCAAGTTTGCAAAAGATAATGCCAAGAAGATAGAACCCATCCCAGTTAAAATCCACGCAAGTATGATTGACCCTGGACCTGCTTTCTGAGCCAAGGTTGCTGGAAGCATAAAAATCCCCGAGCCCATCATGTTGCCGGCCACCAGAGCGGTTGCAATGAACAACCCGATGTCTTTCTTCAGTTGTGGCTGCTCCAACTTCGTACATCTCCCTTCGACTGCATGATTATGCAACGAAAGTGACGATCAATTCAACGGTACTTTGTTCCATTAAAGTGATGAAGTGAAAACTGAACGGAACGTGTTGGTGTACGACAAACGCAAAAGGAACCTCGCGGTCAAACTCGCGAGATTCCTTATCCTGCCTGGCTTTTCGACATTGTATGGTGTCGAGGACGGGACTTGAACCCGTACGGTTATCCCACACGCCCCTCAAACGTGCGTTAGTGGGTTAATTCCCGAAAAGCCTTGATATGAATGGGAAAATCGTTGTCATGAAGCGCGCTTGTTGGCTCTATCCACACACGTCCAGACCTTGTACTTCCAATATTTATGCACGCGCAAGTCCAGAAACGTGTGTGCCTCTAGTAGTGTGCGCCTAAGAGGGAGGCTCTAAACATTGAGGATGATTCGTTGGTGCGAAATGCATGCAGGGGAACGTCACGATACGTCTCCTTTACACGGGACTCGGATAAGAAGAAATCGCCGGCTTTCGCCACGGGAATCTGTCGGGAGAATGATAATGGGGACTCATGTTGGACGGACATATCTTCTATCCCCCGAATCAGAATTCGCGCTGCTTATAAGGTACTTAGGACCTCCTTCGGACACGTTGGTACCAGTCGATCAATATTTTCTACTCATCCGCGCGTGATTGACTTTCGGACCGTACGGTCCCTCATCCAACCATTTGCCGAGGCTCGGATTAATAGAAGAAAGACAAGCTGCCAGCTCGCGTTTGGCGTTCATGTACGGCGAACTCCCCTGGAGATGTTCTAGTGCGATCCCGGCACAATCCCTGTTGTACTCTGCCGCGAAGTGCCGCTCCTCGGCCACCGCCAATACGTACTGCGCCGCTTCTTCCCGGCTGGCAGCCTGTCGCGCTTTTGCAATGGCACGTGCAGCCAGCACGGAATCCGGAACGCCCGAGTTGAACCCACGGGCACCAAATGGCGCAAACAAATGCGCGGCTTCGCCCGCCAACAACACACGGCGATTGCCGTCTGTAAAGGTACTAGATACCGCCTGGTGAAAACGGTAGGCGGACACCCAGGTAATGCGGTTGGCATATTTGGGCTCAATCACCCTGGGAATCCACTGCTTTACTCCTTTCACCGTTCCATAGGATTCCTCGTCATCGCCTTCGAACAGCTGCAAATCGATCCGCCAGCCGCCCTTGAATGGAACATACAATACGTTTCGGCCACCCATCGCAGGGTGCTGGTAATGGAAAATCCGTTCAATGGGAAGCGGATGATCCTCGTCCTCTGTCACGTCTACTACGACAAACGTGTCATGCGATCGCGGCCCAACCAGTTCGGCGCCAATCTCCTTGCGCACCGCCGACCGTCTGCCGTCCGCGCCAATGACATATTCCGCTGAGAACTTGTCCCCGTCTTCAGTTCCAATGCTGACGCCGGTCTGTGACGTCGTAAGATTCACTACTGGTTTGCTCCAAAAAAATTCGACGCCTGACGCAACACACCCATCGTATAGGATGCCTTCGATCACGGACTGGTGCAGACTCGTGAAATGGGAGAGTTCTCCGGATGCAGGTGCAGGATAATGTCGGGCGTATGCTTCCTTGCCCGATAGAGCGTCCGTTTGGTCCGCCAAATGATGCCCTTTTCTGCAAACGCAAACCCCAGCCCAGGCTTAATTTCTTCTAGCAGCTTCAGTGTCGCGCTGTGAAAGAAAATTGCCCGACTGCCCGGACGGATGCGATCCTGCGATTCTGCTTCCAGGAGCGCGACCTGTACTCTTTCGTGCCGGAGTGCCAAAGCCGCTACCATTCCAACAGGTCCTGCACCAACCACGAGCGCCTCGCGGTGCTTCGTATCGATTACATGAATCGCCCTTTCTATGGCGCCACGCAGGGACGCCTCTCGAGAATCTTTCCTTATTTCCGGTCAAAAAGGCCGTCAACGCGACAGCGTCTGCGGGCGTTAGCGCATCCGCCCAAACAGCGGGATCTACATCACCCTGTTGTGCAAGCATCGCCCGACAGGCTCTCTTCATACAATGCTATCATCGTTCCCCTCCCAATCCGCTCTGTTCGGTCCGGTAGTGAACATGTCCGTCTGATTCGCTCCGCCTACTCGCCTTCCATCCTCCTCCGCAAGTCATCCGGAATTGGCACCGCCCGGAGCTTCCCCTGCTCATTCACAACCCAGCCGCGCCACTCGTAGCCTACACCGGTCTCCACGTCTCCACGTCGCCGCGGTGCACCGTATGGTCGATACGAAATGACTTTTCGTGGATCTCCGTGATGGTAGAAGTAATGGTGATCTCATCCTCATACATCAACGGTGCCTCGAAGTTGCAGTTTGCACTAAGAATTGGCGTGTTGTTCCAATATAGGAAACATTCTTTGCGTATCAGGTGATGCCATAAGTCCTGTGGCGTTGATGCAGGCTTGGCCAAGTCGTAGTTCATCCTGAATCCGTGACGTCTGTATCGAACTTCTTCGGCCATTGAATTACTTTCGGTGTTTTTGCTGAACGGCAAGATGACACCCACGTGCCTACGCTTCCTGCGAACCCAAATAGACCCCGTGTGAGATTTACGCGGGTATTCTGAGCTATGGCTTTAAACTCTTAACCGAACGCCAAGTACAAGCGCTGGAACACGGCGAACCAGGGATTTCTGCGGCCCAATTTGAGGTATTGACGCCGTGCATGTGTGGTTACCTTGGCGGCCAGCGTTATAAGATTCTGGATCACTGTTCGAATTCTTCGGCGCTGCACCGTATTGTTGTTAAGGGGCGCGTCCTCCCGTTTCAGACTTTCCTGCCCAACAATGCGCAGAAGATTGTAGGCAAGCACCGCGAAGTGAAGAACGAGGTCATTGGTGGCGAATTTGCCGGACGGAAGCCTCTCCACATCGAGATCTGTTTTGATTTCACTGTGGAACTGCTCCATCGTCCCATGAGCATGGTACAAGTCAATCACTACTGAGGCCGCATCGGGCAGTGAGGTCAAATATACGTCGACCTCAATCTCGGGCACAAGCAACATCTGGCCATCCTTGTCGATGGTACGTTCAATCACCTCGAAAACCATCCGAACCGACTTACTGAGCCCCTTCATGGGGGACATAATCGAACCACGATAGACTTTCTTCCCTGGGCGAGATTCGCAACATATGCCGTGATTCTGGGCGGTGTGTAACCATACTTGTGCACTCTCTCGCCGCAGGTTCCGCTTGATGATGAAGTCGGCATGCGTGTCTTCGGAGCGGCAGACAACCAGGTTATCCACGCTGTCGTTCCCGGCATCCATTCGAACCAAAAGAGGCAGAGAGGTGACGCACTTTGCATAACGAATACTTTCGGCCAGAAACTCTGCAGTGCCTTTCTGGCAATGCGTACTGCCTTCCCGAAGATTGACATGCACGCCGTAACCCTCAAGGCCAAGGTAAGCAAAGATGGGGGCGTATCCGTCGTGTCCCTTATAGGTTCTGGACACACCCTGTTTCTTGGTCCCTGAATTGTCAAATGGCGAGACGTCGATATCCAGTGGAACGTAGGGACGCTCCTTGTCCTGCCCTAAACAAACCGGCGAGACGGCCACACCGAAATCGTGGAGGAGAATGGCTGATTCCTCTAGAATGATGGACTCCCAATCGGATTTTGGGGCAGCCATATCAAGGCGTTGACGCAGTGTGGGGCTGGATGGAACGGCGCCAATTTGCAACGCAGCAGAAAAGAATTCATCCTCACGAAACGGCTCAATGTGATCGAAGTCGCTCTTTCCCTGGCAGAGCAAGCCAAGGTAAGAGTAGGCGATGTCACGATTCGATATCTCAGGCGTGCCTACACCAGGCACAACAGTTTGGTTCAAACGTGATCCGAGATTCGTTTTGTCCAGCAACAGTCCAATCAGGGACAGGCCGGAATGCGTGGTGATGGTCTCGTCAGACTGTTCAATGATGAAGCGCAAGAGATCACCTCATAGGTGAAGTTCGGGGAATGCAGAATATCCCCGGATCTCTCCATTTTACTCCATCATTCTACGAATATCTACGTTTTTTGAATACATTCGTCACGGATTCAGGTTCATAGTAATCTTCCATAAAATTTCCTCGCAGCGAGTGCGGCATAGTTCACTCCGCAGTTTGCATCTGCCGTGGTAAACAGGAGGTTGAACGGGCCCTTCGGGCAATGCTCACTGAACGTGATCACGAAGCTGCAGACATTGACGAGACGCGGAGTCGAACGGAGGGTTTCAGACCGATGCTGCAGGTGAGTAGCCCGTTCCCTGGCGTGTTCCGACTGGTATCGCATCGCTCGTTTATATCGCTGGTACGGTACATGGCAAGTTCGGGATTGCAAATCATTCACAGCTCGTCCGTACACGTGGAATGACTAACGCAAGATAAAACAGGTCGTGTGCATTACGCACGGCCGTGCGTGTAATAATTTGGGCTATTGCCAAGGGGGCAGCCGAACATGCCCCCGCTGGCTGTTCGATAACCGGCCCTCTGGCCGGGTTCCAACCGACCTCACTGTCGTTGCAGGCTAATGGCTACTCCTGGTAGCGTTCTAACAAGCCGCGATAGGCGTGTTCGATATCTGCCTGATGGACAGGTAAAACAAAGTCGCCAGAAAACGCACGAACCCGTCTGGAGTAGTCCTCACGGTTCCTGTTGACGAGGATACCAAGCGGACTCCCCTCGCACGAAGCCTGCCATGGCAGTGATTCTTTTACCTCTTCGTCGTATCGATACGTGTTCGCCTTGTACCATTCGTAGGTGTGCACCTTGTCGTACGTGACGCATGGGCTGATCACATTAATGAGCGCGAAGCCCTCGTAATGAATTCCCCTGACAATCAAATCCGTCAACTGCGCCACATCACTTGAGATGCCCTGCGCCAAAAACCCGATTCCCGCCCCAGCAGCGAGCGGTAGAATTTGAATCGGATCCTCCACTGCGCCGTACGGACTCGACGATGATATATATCCGCGCTCGCTGTTCGGCGCCGTTTGACCCTTCGTGTTTCCGTACACCCCGTTATCCATCACGACATAAGTCAGATTGACATTCCGGCGGATGGCGTGGATGAGGTGGTTTAACCCGATTCCGTACCCGTCTCCGTCCCCACCTGCGACAAGCAGGGTGAGATCTGGCGGTGCAATCTTGATTCCGGTTGCAACTGGAAGGGTTCGTCCATGCATGGAGTGAAAGCCGTAGGACCGGAAGTAAGAGGTGATCTTGCCCGAACAACCGATGCCGGACACCAACACTACGTTATGCGGCTCCAAACCCAGATTGATCATGGCGAGCTGCAGCGCGCGCAACACCCCGAAGTCGCCACACCCAGGACACCAAGTCGCTTTTTCGGATGTAAAGTCTTTGACTTCAGGCACGGACACTCACCCCGCTCTCTTGAAAGGCTTCAGCGACCTGTGCCACGATCTCGCGTGGTCGATAAGGCTCACCGTCGTATTTCTGAATTCCGGTTAAATTGCCTAACCCCGTCTCGGCCCGTATAAGTGACAGTAGTTGCCCACTGATGTTTTGATCAATTGCGATACCGAGATCAACAGTGGCCATGGTGTCGCAAAACGCGCCAACGGGAAATGGCTTTAGTGCCCGCAGTTGTATGAACTTGACCGAGCGTCTCGTGGAAGAACGGATTGCATCCAGGGCCTCGACTGCAGCCCCCGTGACGGAGCCGATGCCAATCAACGCGACCTCGGCATTTTCATCTCCATAGACTCTTAAGCCATCGAAAACATCAAACAGGCCCTTTGTCTTGCGCATTCTCTTTTCGTGAATTCAGACACGAGTTGACCGATCCAAAACGTCGATCGTCCCGTCAAACCGATGCTCGTCGCCAGACGTAACATGGATCCCACCTCTTACTCCGGGCCATGCTCGAGGTGATATACCAGACGGCGTATCTCGATAACGATGATAGGATTCGCCGAGGGAACTCACTTGCAGCTCACCTAGGACTTCACCGCGGTCGATATACACGTCACCTAACGTGATGGGCGGTATCGTTTGTTTGCGCAGTGAGAGATCCTGGTCGTACAACACGAAGACCGGACATTGGAAGCGGTCCGCCAAGTTAAACGCCATCCAACCGTTGTGAAAACAGTCTTGAACTGTTCCAGGTGTAATCACAATTCCCGGGATGTCGCCGTGTCCAGCGTACACAACGTGGTGAATGTCCCCTTGCTCGTGCTTTGTGGGCTGGCCAGCTGAAGGACCTGGACGCTGTACATCAACCACAACCACGGGCGTTTCGGTCATTCCAGCTAGCCCAAATGACTCAGTCATTAGTGAAATACCCGGTCCCGACGTTGCGGTCATGCCACGAATACCAGCATAGTTATCGCCTATCACCATGCAAAGGGCCGCAATTTCGTCCTCTGTTTGCACGACATGCCCGCCGAATTTTGGAAGATGTTTGGCCATCCACTCGAGCACTGGCGTTGCAGGCGTGATCGGGTAACCTGCGAAAAACCTGCACCCGCCGACAAGGGCTCCCGGTGATATAGCATCATTTCCCGTCATCAACATCGTGTTCGTGGCATTGGCATCACTGTTTTGTCTGGCCGGGATGGCTACCCTCCGTCTGTCGAGGTCAACATAGGACGATATGCGCTGAAATCCCAACTCAACCGCTCGGAGATTTGTCTCCATCACCTTTGGGCCCTTAGCGGAGAAGAGCTTCGTAACTTCATCTGCGACAACGTCAATTGGGATACCCGTCAACCAGCAAGTAGCCCCGAGAACGATCATGTTCTTTGCGAGCCTAGAGCCCGTTTCCTGAGCCAACCCAGTGACCGGAAACTCGGAAAAAATCCATTTTGTTGTCTTTCCGGACGACACCCCTCGTCGTATTAGCCCGTCCTCAGCAATCTCGCCCGGGTCCCAGTCACTGCTGGTGCCGTCGCTTGACAGCACAAATGCGAGGTCGACCGTGTCTGCCCGACATGCAACAGGGGTTGTGCTGGTTCGAACCTCAAAGGCCGAACTTCCTCTCTTGATAATGGCAGGGAAGGTACGAAAAGTGTTAGAATGGTATCCTAAACGGCGGGCTACGGACACGAGAATTTCTCCTGATGTGTCGATTCCCTCACCTGTCTTCCCAATAACCTTCCACGTCAGGCTATGTGTGTGCATCGTGTCCCTCCAATAAAGTTAATTCCCGGTACAAAGAGGTGCCTTAAGGAAAGGGGCATGTCGCCAATCCTGACATGCCCCGGAATTAACACCCAAAGAGCGGACCACACGACTTATGCCATTTCTACATCCGTATCAGGCACGTTGGATTGGTCGGTCTGGAAGCGCGGTGAAGTTTCCACCATCGGTATGGCAGCGATTGCCATGAGTGCGGCTCCTCCGGCCGCGATCCACATCGCCGCGCCAAGTCCAGCGTGGTTTGCTACGGCTCCGGCAATTGCGGGGGCAGCCGTACCGCCAAACAGCTCGCCGGCCATTGTCGGCAACCCAATTGCAGTCGCAGCGAGTGCGGGCGACACGCTCTCCGACGGAATGAGAACAAGGTTCAGGTCTGCACAACCGTTACCACACCAAGTTAACAGAAAAAGCAAAGCTGCGAGGTACGGTGAGTGCCCCAGGTACAGGCAGGCGATAGGCACGACAGCGCTCGCGAAGCCGAACAGCAACAATGCCGCCTTGCGTCCAATTCGGTCCGAAATCCATGGAACGCCGAAGCCCCAAAGGAATGACCCGACGCCTCCCGCTCCAAGTACAAAACCAGCCGTAGTGACACGCTCATGGGCCACCTGGGTAAGGTACAGAGGAGCAAAAGAACTCAGAACGAATAGCCAAATCATGAAACCAATAGCAGATAAGCAAGAAAGCCAGACGTTGCGTTGTTTGAGTACAACAGAGATCGGTGCCTTCTTCTGCTTGACAGCCGGTTGGAGCGATGCCGTCAAGGCCGCTCTGCGAGGCTCACGCATGAAGCGAATGAGAATTAGCCCCAGGATGATTCCTGGTATACCTGCGACAAAAAACGCGGTCTGCCAACCGAAGTGTGCGGCAATCTGAGTGGCCAGAATCGGGGCTGCAGCCAACCCCACTAGACCGCTTGCGCTTTGCACAAAGCCGGTGTTACGCCCGCGGCTCTTTTTGGGTGACTCTGCGCCAATTGTCGCCATGATCGTCGACCAGGTTGGGCCTTCTGTAACCCCCATGACCCCACGCACGACGAACAACTGGCCGAAACTCCGGACCAACCCAGACACCCACGACAGTATCGAAAATAAGAACACCGCGGGCAACAGTACCGGTCTTCTCCCCACCCGGTCAGACACATTTCCGAACAGGAAGGACGAAATGGCCCATGTGACGGCGAGTGCGGAGGCCAACAGGCCAATTTGCCCGGGGTTCATGTGCAGTGATTTGACGAGGAACGGTCCTAGATAGAGAACTGTCATACGGTCAAGAAAGACAAATCCCCACGTGAGAAAAAGCAGTATCATCAACCAATTCAGATATCTATGGTTGGTTTCTCCGTTTTCCATACCCTTGGTCACCCCCATATGGATACACAATTATTAAAGTCACTAACAAAAGTCTGGACTGCTTAAGATTGAGTTCAGCTAACTGCTCATCCCTCCATCCACCACCAGCATGGTGCCAGTCGTAAAGTTGCTCAACTCAGACGCCAGATACAACACAGAGCGCGCTACTTCGGACGGACTCGCGTGTCGTCCCAGCGGTGTGAGGCTGTCAAAAAACTGTGTGGCATCCCTCCCTATGACCTGTGTCAAATTGGCTTCAATCTGAGACTGAAATTCGTTTGCAACCGGCCCAGGGTGAATCGTGTTGACGCGGATTTTTCGCGGTGCAACTTCTTTGGCGACTGAGCGCATGAGTCCGACTTGTGCATGTTTCGCAGTCACGTACGCTCCAGCACCGGCATCCCCACGCAGCCCTGCCACACTTGATGTGATAATGACACTGCCGCCGTCGTTCATCACCGGGAGTCCATACTTACAAACGTAAAACGCTCCCTTGACGTGAACGGCGTACACAGCATCAAACTCATCGTCAGCAAGCTCGGTAACAGGTGCAATCACGCCGGAATTACCGGCGTTGCTGAAGATGACATCTACCTTACCCCATCTCGATTCAACCTCCTCAAAGCACTTGCGAACGTCCGTTGCCGAAGTGACGTCCGCCTTCCTCGATATCACGGTGTTGGTATCTAGTTCCCGTGTGCAGTGCCGCAGAGCTGTGTCGTCCACATCGATCAGCATCACTTTAGCGCCCTCTTGAAGAAACAAACGGCAAGTTTCCTGCCCGATGCTCCCCGCGCCTCCTGTAATCACACAGACCTTGTCGCGTAAAAGATTCATACTGTCTGTCACACCCCGTTCGTCCTTATCAAGCCTGCTGCACGGCAGCCCTGCGTCAGTCGAACCGGGTAATATCGACAGGCTCGATTCCGTTGGCGCTGCAAAAGTCATGGTACCGCTTCAACATCGTTTGCCAGTTGTCCATGTCCAACTTGTTCCCATCGTCGTCGCGAAATTCTAAGCTCCCTTCAATGATCGCGAAGACAATCGTGTCCTCTTTACCGACCATCCGCGGGGAGTGCGTCGACCCAGACAGCTCGTAAATGACGTCTCCGGGTTTGGCAACCCATCCCTCGTCGTACGTCCATTCACCCTGCACCGTGTAAACAATGACGGTGCCAGAGTGAAAGTGCACCGGAAGAGCGGTACCTGGGCGAGATTTGATAAACAGCACCATCTGGCCACTAATTGGATTCAACTTGCACAACTTCAGCCAATGTCCAGGCACCCACTCGAACCAGGGCATGCGTTCCGAATCCACATAGCTTGCGAACACCTCATATGGTTTTGCCACCTTTGAACCAGTCACTTGTATACCTCCCTTGTAGCGAGATCACGTAGCAATTCACTTACAGGAAAAGTCGTTCATTGACGGGAATCCCATGTTCTCGGCAATAGCTGATGTAGTGATCGATGAACCAAAACACGTCCACGATTTCCGTGATATGTTCACGGTCGTCCAAGAACTCTAGTGAACCATTCAGCCAAAAGACCGTCTTCATTCCTTGGTCCGATACGAGCGTATGAGCCCGACCCGGGCTCTCCCGAATGAAATCCCCTACATTTGCTACCCAGTCATACTCTTGGTATCGCCAACTGCCCTCTACCACGTACCCTGAAACAGGCCCTCTGTGGCGGTGTTTGCCGAGTACGCCGCCCGACCCTACCCAAAGCACATTTGCGGCAGAGTTGTTGCGGACGTCAAAAGTGAGGTGCCGAATCCAAACGTTTTCGCCCCAAGGCACCCACGGAGAGATCTGCTCCGAACCTCCGATATATCCCTCCTCCCGGGCATAAACGTCACGAACAAGGTCCACTCTCTGCTCGACTTGTACGTAAGGTGCTAGCAAAGTCTGGTTTTCCTGTGACACGCATATCCCTCCGTCAGTACAAAAGTCCTTTCACTGAGAGCACCAGACTCAATATCCGCTAGTGGAGTCACCAGTGGCAGCCCAACTTGCGTCTACCAAGCTAAACTCTGAACACTCAGTGATTGCTCTTACACAATATTTAAAATAATATCGTAACAGTTGTATATATAACGAATAGCCAAAAACTTAAGTATATTTTGCTCATTTCGTTAGACACAATAGCTAATATTCATCTTATTTTTGACTAATCTAAACAAACAGTCGTGAACTGAGAAGTGTTAAGTACTCGTGACAGGAAGTGATCCCGTTGATTGAGAGCACACAACTGGAAGAGTTGATCTCCTTTGACCCCCAGTCCCGTAAAATTTTCCTTAACGATAAGCGAGTTGTGCTTATGGACGCTGATTCCTTAGGGACATTGCGCAGAGACCTGATTGCTGCCCTCGGGATTGACCGAGCCAAGGGATTTTTACTCCGCTACGGGTGGAATTGTGGAGAAAATGCTGCCAAGACGTTCCGGTCCTTTCTACCCAGTGGTTCCGAGATGGACTGGATGTACGCTGGCCCTGCAATTCACGAAATGACGGGAAATGTGGCAGTGGAACTTACAAACCTCAAGTTCAATCCAGATACGAAGGAGTACGCTGCCGAAGGATACTGGCGTCACTCCTATGAAGCAGAGCAACATATTACACACTTCGGGATCCACCACGAACCAGTTTGTTTCACACTGTCTGGTTTCGGAGGAGGCTATGTCAGTGCTCATATCGGACGAAAGGTTATCTTTAGAGAGGTAGAGTGTGTCGGAAAGGGAGATCCACATTGTAGGTGGGTTGCCAAGCCCATTGAAGATTGGGATGACGACATCCAAAGCGAAGTTGGCTACTACGAGGAGGAAAACCTCGCCCAAGAACTCGATCGCGCGTATCTGCGGATCGAGAAGCAAAAGGAAATGCTCGAGCGTGCGCTTACCATCAACGAGGAACTCTCCAAAATTCTCCTAAGGCAAGAGGGCTGGTTATCGATCATTTCGATCCTGGGGAAGAATCTTCATACCACTGTCATTATCGAAGACAAGGAGTTTCGCCTGGTAGAGTCGACGGGGGTATACCGAGAGCACGAGCTGTCCAGGTTGCTCCGTCATGGAGGTCCGTACCGGGCACTGGCTGTACGGCTGGTGGAACAAAAGCGAACCGTGCGAGTCTCCGTCCCAGAGGAATTTGGTTGGCGACACGAACGCCTCATGTCCCCGATCATCGTCAATAATGAGGTTGTCGCGTACATCTCACTGATCAAAGAGGAAGGTGACTTTGAGGAACTGGAGCTCATTTCTCTGGAACGCGCATCGACGAGTTGCGCCATCCAACTCCTGAACGAACGCGCAGTGATTGAGGCAGAGCAGAGAGTAAAGGGGCAACTGTTAGATGAGTTACTTACAGACGGAGCAAACCTAGAAAGTTTGGCTTACCGAATCAGGCGCATGGGATACGATCTTACTCGCCCGCATTACGTATTCGTTTTTGCTATGGATCAACCTCCCGAAAAATCGACCGCCAGCCGGACGCGGACGGGTGACGTTATCAACCCTGTGGCTTGGGATCAGCACCTTAGTGACATAAGGAAAAAATTGGAGGGAAATTTGTTTTCACAGATCCGGAACTTCGGCGAGTCAACGCTTGTCTCAAGCAGACTAAACCATCTTGTGGCCCTTGTATCCCTTGATATGCTGGATAAGCTTCATATAGATGCTGCAGCCTTCGGTCAAATGCTGACAAAAAACGTGTTTCGAGAGTTTTCCAATCTTAGAGTGAGATTGGGTATAAGTTCCTTGTGTGGTGGCCTCGCGGACTACAGACGAGGCCATGAGGAATCAAAGAAAGCTCTCCGGTTCACCGGCATGAAGAAAGATCCGCCGGCTATTGTGCAGTTTGATGATTTAGGGTTTGTAGCGCGTCTGTCGAATGGGGAAAATACGGCGAATTTGCACCAATTTGCGGATGAAATTTTGGGTAAACTGCTAGCTTACGACAAAGAACACGGGACGGAGCTGTTGACCACACTGCACTACTTTTTCGAGCACCAGGGAAATGTGTTAAAGACGTCTCGCGCTATGACGATGTCCGCTGGGTCCATCAAGTATCGCTTAAGACGCGCTGAAGAGATTACCGGTCTGGACCTGAGTCAATCCAAAGACTTCTTCGACGCTTACTTAGCACTGGATACCCTCATGTTTCTAGGTGAGGTGGAACTATAATCCCAGCCACTGATAGAGCAGCTATAGCCGTGCACTGCCCCCCTACGCAACTGCCGCGGCCGTAGTGGTTATATGTACGTCTCAACTTCTCGTATCGTGGTAAAGTGTCCGTCTGAGGCTCGCGTTTACTAATCGTCCACTCACGTTTACCAACCATAGTGATCAAAAAAAAAACTCAACACACACGAACACCTGCCTAAACGTGTGTGAAACGACAAAAGATCCGTTAAGCCCTAATACACAGGAAGCAGCGTAATCGTCCATCCCCCACTTTTCTATCCGAACGATACACGTGTACCGTTTTCGAGACGTGCGCAGCCACTTTGCCGAGACGCATACGACTTAGAACGTGTGACCACGCACGTCTCGAGCAGATATATAGAAAGATTTTGGCCCCACCATCTGGTGGTGAACCCCTCTCTAAATTACGAGAAACCCATGCTGTATCAATAAATTTCGGTTTCACCGGCCCCTGCACCATGTACCAGGACCACCACACACTCCACAATAACGTGTGCGCCAATTTTTGCCCCCGAAACGAAAAAAGGAACCTCGCCGTCAAACTCGCGAGATTCCCTGTCCTGCTTGGCTTTTCGCCACTGTATGGTGTCGAGGACGGGACTTGAACCCGTACGGTTATCCCACATGCCCCTTAAACGTGCGCTAGTGGGTAAAATCCCGAAAAGCCTTGATATGACAGGTGAAATCTTCAATTCCAACCACGCATTTGGCTCCATTCGCACATGTCCAGTACTCGATCTTCCAGTTGTGCTGGACGCGCAAGTCCAGAAACGTGTGTCCTCTAATAGTGTGCGCCTCATGGACTGAACTTATATACGAGGGAGCAGGTTTTTGTGTTATTGATAACCAACCTGTGCACATTCTGTCCATGATGATAACGCGTTCTACTGTCACTCTTGCCCCCATCAATGTGTACTGCAGACCTCTTTATTCGCGATGATGCTTAATTACTTAAGCTTACTCATGGGACTTAATGGGCATACCTGGAACACGTCCTAGCTTGATTGTAATTGTACGATTGAAAATGTGTCAAGAACGCGCGATCACTCAGCTAAAATCTTACCGAAAGGGTATTGGCTCACTCACACAGAAACCTTACCGAAGGGATCGTTGTGCGGATGTCAATGCAAAGTCGGCGAGAGTATCTGAGTACAATGCGCGTTCGCTACCTCAGGGCTAGCACCAGGCAAGAGAAATCGCAGATTCTAGACGAACTGGAGCAGACCCTGGGTTATGTCCGCAAGTATGCAATTGCCGCTATGAAACCCAAACCCGAACACGACAGGCCGCCCGCAAAGCGCACTCGCCCTCTTCAATATCTTGAGGCTATGCCCGTGGTTCAGGTGGTTTGGGAAGCGCTCGACTATCCTTGCGCTGAACGTCTGCACCCTGTTCTGGTGAACACTGCCGTGCAGTTGGCCAACCACGATGAGCTCAAGCTCACACCGGAGATTATGCGCGACCTGAAGCAGATTAGCCGCGCCACGCTAGCCCGTCGAATCGCCAAATGGGCGCGTCCCGGCGCGAAACACATTCCTGCTGATAAACGACCATCCGCGCATCTGCGTTCAGAAATCCCGGTGGAGCGCTATGAGTGGGACGAAGGCAGGCCTGGTGCACTGGAAATCGACCTGGTCGAGCATAACGGTGGCTCGTCTCTGGGCCACTTCGCCTACACACTCTCGGTCGTCGATGTAGTGACAGGATACAGCCGACGTCTTGCTGTGCTAGGCCGGGGCCATGCCGGGGTAAAGGCTGCATTGGAACGTATACTGGCTGAATGGCCGTACCCGGTGTGGGGCATCCACAGTGACAATGGTAGTGAATTTATCAATGGCCACCTGATTCGCTTTACGAAAGCCAATAGCTTGGCGTTTACCAGAAGCCGGCCTTACAAGAAGAACGATAATGCTCACGTGGAGCAAAAGAATCGATTCCTGGTACGCGAAATCGTCGGGTACGACCGGTACGACACGCCTGAGCATGTTGCGTGGCTAAACACCGTCTACGCGTGGCTCGACGTGTACGCTAACGCGTGCTTGCCAATGCGTAAGGTCGTCGAAAAGAAACGTGAAGGCAGTCACGTACGGAAGAAGTACGACATTGCCCAGACGCCTTTGAAGCGGGCTATGGAGGCTAATGTCGTCCCGGAAGACAGTAAGCAACACTGGGCTCAATGGGCCGAGTCCCTCAACCCGCTTCAGCTACATAGGCAGCTGGTTACGCTCTTGGCGCAAGGTCCAGAGGGAGACAACGTCACCCCATCGCCCCTGCCCGCACCAGCTCCGTGGGGTGAAGACAAAGAAAGCCGACCAAACGGAACTCAGGGGGCCCACTGAAGACGGAGAGAACTGCCTGTGGATTTGATGGATAACTCTTCGAGTTACCCACAACCTCCACAGGCACCACACAGGGGAAGCCGCTTCGCTCCTCCCCTCTGGCCTCCGGCCATTCACCCCTCCCACTCCTCCTGCAAAGGGATAAGGATTGGGTTAGATTTTTAAATGAGTTAGCCATTTCTCTTCGGTAAGATTTTTACGTGAGTTGACACGGAACGGTTTGAAATTCCCCAAAAACAGCGCTGCTACTTTCCCCAAAAACAGCGGTGCCCGATTCCTCAAAATCATCGGTCCGGATTCCCCGGACATATGTTCTCATTTTGTCCGACCGGATTACATACGGACCTGGTAGACCTCTCTTGGGCGAAGCGCCAATCCGACGTTTCCGAGAATGACGTACCATGTCTCGGCCATTTCCAGACGACATGGATATGGCTGTCCTTCGACTACCAGATCAAATGTCTCGCCGCAATGTAACCCGTACTCTCTTTCGCCAGTTCTAACAGTCCAGCGATCATTCTGTGGATTGTGTCGCATCTGAGCGTACCGCATCTGCTCACCCCCTTTCAGAGCGGATCCCCAACTGGCGAATACACCTGGTACTCGCCAGCAAAAGGACCCGTAAGGATTGCCACCTCAACCTACAATGTTTGAAATCTCGAGCTCCAGTACTCCCGAGTACCAGAAGTCGCGGCACAAAGCGATTTCAATTTTGGACCACGTTTCGTAGTCCCTATATGACAGCCGGCACTGCTCACCTTGCACGAAAGCAACCCTCCCGGGCAAAAGACAGTCCAGAATCCGGATGGTAACCTGGTCCCCTTCCTGCAACTCTTGGACTTGGTAGCCCTCGTCGAAGCACCATGTCCTGAAATCCGAGTGAAAACGTATAATCCCTTCTCGATAAGCCATTTGCAGAGCCCTCCTATTCAGTTGCCTGCTCAGCAACAACTCCGACGTGGGATTGGGCCAAACCACTCCTGAGCTTGTCCTTCATGCGAAAGCTGTTGCCCCGGATGTTAATCGTGGTGGCATGATGCAGAATCCGATCTAACAGGGCGCTTGCTAGCACTGGGTCGCCAAATACGCTGCCCCAATTCGCGAAACCGGTGTTGGACGTGATGATCATCGCGCCACGCTCATAGCGTTCAGACACCAGCCGGAAGAAGTTTGCTGCATCCAGGGCGTCAAGGGGCAGGTAGCCCACCTCATCGCAGATGAGCAGTTTTGGTTTGACGTACATCTTGATCCGCGATTCCAATCGATTCTCCGCGTGTGCACGCCGGAGATCGCTGACCAACCCTTGCATGGTCACGAAGGAGACACTCAGTCCCTGTGCAATCGCCTCCAGCCCCAGCGCCACACTAAGATGGGTCTTACCAACACCTGGAGGCCCGAGCATTACGACGTTGTGTCCGTCCGCCACGAAGGAAAGATGAGCCAGTTCCCGAATCTGGCGTTCGTCGATCGAAGGCTGGAATGAGAAGTCAAAGTCCGCCAGTGTTTTGTGATACGGAAAGTGTGCCGCGCGCAGCTTGGCCTGTAGCCGCCGTGTCCGACGCTCATCTATCTCGGATTCGAGTAGTCTTACCAGAAAACCAATATAGGTCGCGTCGTTCTCGGATGCCCATTCCGCGCTTGGTGCCAACAAATCTACACAGCGATTGAGACCAAGCTCCTGCAGTGCCTCCTGTGCCTTTGCCAAAGTGAGTGCATCTGTCATGACACCACCCCGGTGGCAGCGATCTGCTCATAAAACTCCAAATCTCGTTGCTCCACTTGTGCAGCAATCTGGACGCCCGCCACTTTTCCATTCACTCTCGTGTCGTCCGACCGCGGGATACCTTTCGTATGGTCGTGGTTGTGAGATACCTGGTGTTTGCCGACGAGAACCCGGTGTTCCGCGATCACCTGCCCATTGTGCTCAATTCGTAGGACGCCGTTTTGTAGCTCGCGTACCATGACACTATGACCAACGTATTGCCATGGAACACTGTAGAAGTTCGCTTTCCAGCTCACACGGCAGTCATTGGCCACCTTCCGGAACTCATGCTGTGACAGGGGATAGGTAGCAACGGGCAGGGGCGTTAACTTCTCCTCTGCAAACCTGTCCAATGGTACAGCATGCGTGGTCGCATGCACGCGGGCGTTGGCGACCGTGTCGCGCCAGAGGAACGCTTGCCGGTTGAGATCTGCGCTATCCACAAACTCGACTGGCCAGAAGCTTTGCCGGATGTAACGGATGGGACGTTCAATCTTGCCTTTCGTCCGGCTGCGATAGGGCTTGCACGCCTTTGGCAGGAATCCGTAGTATTTGGCGAAGTCTAGATATTCTGGAGTGAATTCCACATTGCCCTGCCCATCGTTTGAGAGCACTAGTGGCTTGCAATTGTCGCTCAAAATGGTGACAGGTACGCCGCCAAAATACTCAAGCGCATTCCGAAGTGCCTGCAGGATGCTCAGTTGATCACTACCTCTGATATACTCGAGATAGAGCATTCGGGAGTAGGACAGAACCATCACGAAGCAAATCGCTTTGTGTCTTTTCTGATCCAGCCCGATGTAGGGGAATTCCCCGAGATCAATTTGCGCCTGCTTGCCTGGATCCGTCTCGAAGCGAACGGTCGCCACCGCCTTCACGACGGGCCGCAGTGGGCGCATGTATTCTCGCAGGATAGTGACTTCGCCGGTATATCCCTGTGCTCGCAGATCCCGCAACAAACGTACCGCGTTTAAAACTCCTTTCTGCATTTGCTCTTGAATGTAGGGCTTGAACGGATCCAATTTGGACCCGCGCATGGCGCCCAGATTGACGCACACCTTCACGAGTCTTTGACTGAATCGCTTGACGGATAGTTTTGCGGTCATGTCCGAATTTTCTGGCTAACTCTGAGATGGATACGCCCGCTTGGTACAGATCCTCAATCTCCATCTTCTCAACCTCCGTCACCCTGGCACCTCCTTCTCCAGCTCTCGGCTGGTTGGGTGCCATAATTCGACATAGGGTGGGGAATTCTTGCCGTTGATTTTGGGGAATGTGTCTCCGCTGTTTTTGAGGAATTCTACTCCGCTGTTTTTGGGGAATCACATACCGTTGTTATTGGGGAATCACATACCGTTGTTATTGGGGAGTTTATCACCGTTGTTGACAAATGCTTATGTTTGTCGATTCTCCATTCAATTTCATTCCTTCGATATCGCTTACGCATCGTTGGTATTTAACAATTTTCCAACAGGTATTTTCTTGGTTCTGCAGTAACGTGCTCG
The DNA here is from genome assembly GCF_028751525.1 of Alicyclobacillus cycloheptanicus. Classification (GTDB taxonomy): domain Bacteria; phylum Bacillota; class Bacilli; order Alicyclobacillales; family Alicyclobacillaceae; genus Alicyclobacillus_L; species Alicyclobacillus_L cycloheptanicus. Next base: position 2,242,938 of record NZ_CP067097.1, on the reverse strand, counting down.
CTCTCCATGGGAAAGGTTCTCCTCCTTCCTTCTTGATATAACTATATAAAAGTTGATTTGTTCCCTTTGTTTCCAAAACATAGAGTTCAATCAGATAAGTCATCACTTACCTCCAACGATTCACTACAATATACCGCACGTTAAGCGGCGAATTTTAGCAACCTGATTACGGTGATCTAAGACGAAGGTACGGCCCCCTTATCGGCGGGCCGTACCTTCAGGTAATTACTTCAATACTGTTCAGACCCACACAGACACCAAGCAAATTAACGAACGTCTAATCACATCGTTCAATCATTCTCCGATTACTCTGCCAGAACTGTACTTACATCCACTGCTTCTTGTGCAGCTTTGCGAGCCAAAACCTTCGGTGCTGTTTCAATATAAAATAGTGCAACTACCCCAGCAATTATCGGTGCAGCAGCCGCTAAAAACATGGGATAGCTTAGCCCAAATTTGTCTGCCAGCGCCCCGGCAATCACCGGCATCAAAACCGCTCCGAATATTTCTCCAACAGCTGTAGGTATACCGACTGCCGAACCCGAAAGTTCTCTGGGCACAGATTCGGTTGTGCATAGTGATAAATATACAGGATAGCATCCCCACCCAAATATTCCACCAAACAGAAGAATTACAAATAACAAAGTTTGGTTTGTACCTGCCAGAGCGAACCATAGAGTGAACAATCCATTCAGAACGGTAAACACCAACATTGCTGGTTTTCGCCCCATGTAGTCAGATAACGCTGGTACCAAGAGCATTCCGACGAATCCACCAAACCCCCACGCAGATATTACTACGCCAGCTTGTGAAAGGCTGAGGTGTCGCACCTCGGTAAGAAATAATGTGGCAAAAGCGGAGAAAACAAATAGCCAGTTCATATACAGAATACTGATCAGTGAAGATAGCACAACATTGTGGTATTTCAAGGCAGCAAAGATGTGTGGTTTTGACTTTTCAGTCACCACCGGTTCTTCCGGGGCCTCTTCTTTCGCAATCTGACGTTTTTGTTGGGAGCCCTTCATTACGAAGGCTAAGATTATGGATAATATCAGACCTGGAATACCGACAATGAAAAATACCGGTCTCCATCCAACAACCTGTTCAAGTTGAGTTGCAATAATGGCGCCTAACCCAATTCCTAAAAGAGGGAAGACAGCCTGGTGAGCTCCTAAATTAAATCCGTTCCTGCTTGGTGTAGACTCTTCAGCTAACGTGGCTACACTTGAACTGAAGACGCCGCCTTCGCCTAACCCTAATAAAGCCCTGACAGCAAGCAAACCTCCGTAACTCCTAGCCACGCCTGTTACCCACGACATCAAGGAAAAAAAGATCGCAGATGGTACTAGTACCTTCTTGCGTCCGAGTCGATCCGAAACTCCCCCCATTAACCAAGCCGCAAATGCCACGCAAGTGCCAGTGCTGAAGTTATGGCACCAGCTTGTGCATTTGTTAAGTGAAATTGAGGCACAATGACTGGAAATAGGTAAACAATCACCAACCGATCTAGTCCTACCGTCCCCCACAGTATTGCCAGAAGAATCAATATAGTCCATTCATATCTATTTGATTTTACAGGTTGCTTCATTTCGATTTACCCCCTACTATTAAAATTTTCCTAATTTTTGTCTTGTCCTGGCATATAAATTATGCCAGGACAGACCTTTGTTTTGCGAACACTCTTATGGAATCAAATCAGAAAGAAGTAATTACGTTGAACCCTCTTGTTTCAAACCTCGTCATCTTATCGAAGATGTTATTGACCTCTGTCAGTTCAACTTCACTTTCCACCAGTGATTTCGGGTTTAAGCGCCCCTCTGCAACCAAGCTTAGTAGGCCCGCATAGGATGAGTGGGGATTTCCAAGGCTACCCATGAACTCGATCTCCTGGAAGGTCATCGCGTCAATTGGCAGCGCAACCATTCCGCTTTCCGCCGCTGCCGTCAGACCAATTTGGACATGACGACCACCCTTCCTAAGACCGAGAACGGAATTCAATATTGTTGTCTTGATTCCGAGTGCGTCTATGCCAACATGAGCACCACCTTTGGTAATGTCCTTGATGGCTTCAGGTACGTTGTTGTTTCTCGCATTAACGACTGCAACAGCACCCTCTTGTTTAGCCTTTTCAAGCTTTTCGTCGTCGATGTCTACCGCAATAACTTGAGCACCAACTGCGCGCGCCGTTTGGATAGCAGATAATCCAACGCCACCTGCTCCTTGAATTGCGATCCATTCCCCCGGTTTTACGTTGCCACGCATTACCCCATGAAAACCAGTCATGAATCTGCAGCCAATTGCCGCTGCTGTTACTGCGTCAATCGATTCAGGTAGAGATATAAGATTGATGTCCGCGTTTTTCACCAATACATATTCAGCGTAACATCCGTCATAGGACGCGCCATACAAGCTCATCTCATCGCAAAGATTGGATCGTCCTGTTTGACAATAAGAACAGTGTCCACAACTGTTATGGAAGGGAGCCGTAATGCGGTCGCCGGGTTTAAAATTTTTAACTTCTTTACCAACCGAAACTACCTCCCCACCAAATTCATGACCGGGGATAATGGGCAGTTCAGGTGTAACTCCTAACCAAGAGAAATCCGCGTTCCAAGAATGCCAGTCACTTCTGCAAATCCCTGCAGCATGTACTCGAACTACTGCGTCCTGAGGGCCTGGAGTTGGATCTGGTACATTGTCAATTACCAAAGGCTTGCGAAACTCTAGGATACGTGCGGCTTTCATACCAAACACCCTTTCAATTTTTGATTTTGACCAACTGTATCATGTAACTAGGTGACTGCCGGAGTCAAATTAGGTATTTTACTCCAATACCTCAAAGTCACTGCATGCCATACCAGTCTAAAGCAGCTTTTCCAAGGTCAATCCATACATGTTTTGTCTGTGTATACATTTCCATTGCCTGTGCCCCGAGCTCTCGTCCAAAACCACTTTGCTTAGTTCCTCCAAATGGAGCAACGCTATCCAACATACTGTAAGTATTCACCCAGACCGTTCCCGCCCTGAGGCCGCGAGCCATCCTGTGAGCGCGTTTCAAATCATTGGTCCATACGCCTGATGCCAATCCATAAATAGTATCGTTGGCTTTTCGTAAAGCGTCCTCTTCATCTTTGAACCGGATTACGGCCGCTACCGGCCCAAATATTTCCTCCTGGGCAATCTTCATATCGTTTGTAACGTCTTCAAAAATAGTCGGCGTATAAAAGTATCCATCGCCCGCTCCCATATAACGCTGTCCGCCAGTCACTAATTTTGCTCCTTGTTCTAAACCAACTGCCACGTAATGTTCAATACGCCTCAATTGTTCCTCGGAAACTTGAGGCCCCATCTGACTAGTCTGCTCTAACGGATCCCCAACACGGATTGATTTTGCTTTCTTAAGAAACAACTCCATAAATCTGTCGTATATAGATTCTTGAACAAATACTCGAGATCCAGCTGCGCAAACTTGACCCTGCGCAAAATAGATTGCAAACGCAGACATATTCACAGCATCCTCGAGGTTTGCATCATCAAAAATAATGTTAGGAGATTTTCCTCCGAGTTCCAGTGATATCGGTTTCAAATTCTTGCTCGCTGCTTGCATGATCAAGCGCCCGGTACTTGTCGAGCCAGTAAATGCCACCTTGTCTACTCGCCAGAGCACTTCCCGCTGTCGACCCATACCCAGGAACAACATTTATAACACCATCCGGCACTCCTGCCTCTTGGAATATGCTTGCCAACTCTAACGTACTAACAGGTGTTTGCTCAGCTGGTTTAATCACGACAGTGTTGCCCGCTGCAAGCGCCGATGCTAGTTTCCACATCGTGAGCATTAGAGGGAAGTTCCAAGGGACAATTGCCCCTATTACCCCAATCGGTTCTCTCAGTGTGTAATTGAATCGATCCGACGGTGTCGCCAGTGTTTCTCCGTGGACTTTGTTTGCCAATCCAGCGTAAAACTCCAAGACGTCAATTGTTGCCGGAAGCGCTATCATTCTGCTCTCGTTAATTGGCAGCCCGTTATCCCTGGACTCAGTCTCGGCTAAGAAATCGGCCCTATCCCACATTATTTGAGCTGCTCTATATAACAGGCGACCACGTTCACTGGGTGACATTTTAGCCCAAGGCCCCGACTCAAAAGCAGTTCTCGCAGCCTTGACGGCTTCATCAATATCCTCCGGGCCTCCCTCGGCAACAGTGGCATTAGTCTCTCCAGTCGCTGGATTAAGAGACCGAAAAGTCTTTCCCGATATAGCATCCCTCCATTCGCCGCCAATGAACAGCCGATAGTTGTCCTTCATACCATTTCTCCTCTCCACCAATTTTCTTAGAGGTAACCCTCCTACATTATTTTCATGCAATAATCGTGCCAACGACTAAATAGCTTTTTTATCAGGAGTTCTCCAAGTTTATTGATCCAAAATGGATCAACTGTTCGATGGTGGAACAGTAGTTCTATAGGCCTGTCTTGTGTTAATATTTTGATAAACAAAAAGGATTGTCGGTGATGTAAACATGCTTGATACCAATAGGAGTGAACTGGTCAAGAGAGCGTGGAATCGTAGTACGACTTATGGTGTGGACCCGGTGGTGGCCAAGGATGCAGTATTAGAACATCGCGAATATCTTCGTCGAAGAGAATATTTGGAAAACTTCATTTCTGACATTTATCCCTACCTGACAACCGTTTCCAGATGGTTGCAAAATACGCAATCTGTTCTCTCTCTCGCGAGCCCGGATGGTTTGATATTGGAACATGTTGGGGAAGCCCCATTCTTGGATGGAAGCCAACAGGCCCATATAGGGCGCGGGGCAATTTGGTCAGAACAAGTACGTGGCACAAATTCAATTGGTACATCCATCGCCGAACAGAAAGCGCTTGCAATCGTGGGAACAGACCATTACCTTGAGGAAAACCAAATGATGTACTGCATTTCGTCTCCGATTTTCAATTCTAGAGGTGACCTGTTCGCAGTTCTCAACCTCGGAGGACCGGTGAAAATGTATGCTGCCGAATTGTTGCCATCCATCGACACTGCCGCGCGATCAATCGAAGACTGGCTGCTTATCCATCGTTCTGATTATCAAGGGGTACTTTCCTTGTACCCAGAAAAAATAGGCGACCATCAAGCATTACTATCGGTAGATCGGGAAGGCTTTATAGTCGGCACTAATCGAGCAGCACGCGAACTGCTACCAATTGATAAGTACTCATTAGGAAATATTCATGTCTCTGACGTTGCCCTCGAAACCGGTTCAACTGCAAATGTAAAAGTGGGACTGGGGAACATCTCTGTCAATACCAAATACAATAAGTCTCAGGGGTGGTTAGCGTCGCTTATTACGGACTTGCGCGCATATTATGTATCACCGCCAACTCGTCTCACAAAGCAATCGATTCAGCACAAAAAGCCATCTGGTCATTATACATTTGATCATCTGCATGGAACTGACGAAGAATTTCTCAACATACATCTCAAGTCTTCTAAGTTTCTATTGAAAAGTGGAAAGTGGGTGGTAGAATAACGGTAAGAACAAGCGTTCGGGGTGAGCGTCCTGAACCTGCTTGAGTTTCAAGAACGATTCTCTACAGTCCGTGCGTGTGAGGAGCGTCTGTTTCAACTGCGCTGGCCAGATGGCTTCGTTTGCCCGAAGTGCGGCAGCAAGGAATATTGCGAGGTCGCCTGTTCATCAAGGAAAGATGCTGAGGAGCGCCTTCCGTTATTTCAGTGCAAGGTGTGCTCGAAGCAAACTTCTGTCACGGCGGGCACCATCTTTCACAAGACGAAAACCGATTTGCGTAAATGGTTTCTCACAGTGTATCTGGCGGCAAATGATAAGCGAGGCGTTGCTGCCACGACGATTGCTCGAAACCTTGGGGTATCGTATCCCACCGCATGGAACATGTTGCGTAAAGTCCGCAAGGCAATGGCAGATCGTAACGCAATGTATCAGTTGGAAGGAATCGTACAAATCGACGATGCATATTTCGGCGGAGAAAGCCATGGCGAGGGAAAGCGTGGAAGAGGCTCGGATCAAGCCCCCGTTGTTGTCGCCGTACAGATGGAACGTGGAAAACCGAAGTACATCACGATGGCGCTGGTGCCGAATCTCACGAAGGAAGCCGTTGCTCCCGTTCTTTCCGAACGATTGAAGCCGAATTGTATCTGGGAGACGGATGGTAGTAAGACGCTCGTTGCCTGTGCAAAAGAACTGCAGCAAGCGTCACACATTGTGACGAAATCAAGCGCACCTTGTTTACGCCTTGATTATTTGTCGTCGTTGTCGGCAAGTTGACGATGAGTGTGTGTCGGCATCGAGGGCGCTGCAGGAATTTGTCGATAAATGGAGAAAACGCCATCTGAGCCGAGTAGGTCCAGGTGGCGTTTCCATCTGCGCAGGGTAACGGAAGGGTTGTAAAAAGGTTTGGCGGCCTTCCCTTCCATTCCCTAATTCGAGGCCGAAATGGCACTCTTGTATGCCTATCGTATGTGTTGATTGTGAGTCTGTCAATGCAGATGAGTATGCGAACTTGGTACATCGGTTACTGCCTCAGGATATACCTTGTATTTACTGTGGGCACCTCTGTACGTACGTCCATGCCTACTATTTACGTCGGCCGTTTGACCTAGATGAACAGCGGCACCATTTATGGATTCAACGACGACAATGCCCAAGTTGCCAACGTACATTCGCGCTGCTCCCCTCATTTGTAGCCCCATTCCAACGGTACACTCTCGTAATCCAAGACCTTCTCTCAAGCCTGTTATCTGGTCGTGCAACACTTGAGTTCGCTCTGTCAACGCTCGCAGAACTCGGTGTCTCGCTCAGTGAATCCTCCGCAAGAGCTTGGTTCTCTCGTGTCAGTGCACAAGTCCCTGACATACTCGCACGCTTCTCTAGTTTTGTGCAGCGTCATCTGCCTGATGCTCATCTACCGCGCTTGCGTACTCACGTTCGGGATGTGAGGGTATGTGCATATTACGACCGATTGAGGTTGCTTGGGGACGATGGTCACAGTGGGGTTTGGAACCGTCTGCGCCAGGTTGTCTATCTGTTTGCCCCATCGGTGTCGGTGAACAGGGTGTCGTATGGTCTTTCCCCGGAGGATTCCTCGTAATTCTCTGATTCACCCCACACAAAACGATCTTCAGAGTGGATGGGACCCACGCCAAGATGAGGATATCTCAGATTGGAAAGGAGAAGGTCGACATGGATGATGAGATGCGACGGCAAATCGCTCTGTTTCGTTATGGTTTGATTGCTCCGCTGCTTCAGCAATCCCCACGTGGCGCACAGAAGCCGATACTTGAGGCAACCGCGAAGCAAACCTACACATTACCAAATGGAGAGGTACGGCAATTCTCAGAACGGACGTTGGAGCGATACTTGGCCAACTACCGGAAGGATGGATTGGATGCACTGTACCCAGAACAGCGAGCGGACCAAAGGCGTCCGCGTGTGCTCCCACAGAGCGTGATTGAACGGGCGATTGCTTTGCGTAAGGAGCAGCCGCTACGTACCGTGGAACAGCTCGTTGTCATGCTTGAAACAGAGGGATTGGCACCCGAGGGATTCATTCGTCGCAGTACGCTTGCGGCCCACCTGCGCAAAGCAGGAGTTGAGCGAGCGAAGACGCTTCGTAAACAGCGGACGTGGCAACGGTATACCGCGAACGAAGTGCATGAAATCTGGCAGTGTGACATTTGTGATTCACTTCGAATCCCAGATCCAGCCTCGTCAGGGAAGATGCGTGTAGCTCGGTTGGTTGCGGTGTTGGATGACAAGAGTCGCTATATTTGCTACGCCTTCTTTTCGTTCCGAGAAAACCTCCCTGCTCTAGAACACGCCTTGAAGAAGGCGATTATCTCGCACGGAACACCCCACGTGTTCTACTGCGACAACGCAAAAATTTTTCAATCTGCACAGTTGTCAGAGGTGGCAGCACGGCTAGGCTTTGAGATTCGCCACTCCCGTCCATATCTCCCCCAGGGACGCGGCAAATTAGAGAAATTCTTCGGTTATATGGAGCGTTCGTTTCGGCCGGAGGCGGAGCTTTGTGTACAACGCGGTACGATTGCGAATCTCGATGATTTGAACCGCTACTTTTCTGCGTGGTTAGAAAAGATGTACCACCAACGCGTCCACAGCACACTGAAAAAGCGACCGGTTGCTGTCATGGAGTCCCATGGCCCCCTGCGCCTTGTTGACCCAGTCGTTCTTGAGGATGCGTTTCAGTGGACGTACACCGCCAAAGTCGACAAGACGGCATGTATTCGAGTGCAAGGCAACACGTATGAAGTCGAACCGATTTTGGTCGGTCAAACCGTTTCGCTTCGTTACGACCCTTACAACCTTGCCCGCATCCAAGTCTGGTGGGAGGGCAAGCAATACGCGGATGCTGTCCCTTTGAAGCTGCGCCGTCACACCGACAAACGTGTAACCCAGGCTGATGCGAAGACGGACGAACCAACCGTAAAACCAGGGATCTCTTTCCTTGAAACCATTTCTACGCAGAGAGAGCAGGAAAGAAAAGAGAAGCTAGGCCGGACGTCATTTGTGCGCACGACGAAAGAAGGTGAACGGACATGATGACTGAGTTCTTTCGTTTTACAAGAGAACCGTTTGAACGGGACATCCCCGTTGAAGATTTAGTGTTGTTTCACAACCACAATGAGCTCTGCGGATTCAACCAAAATTCCGGCAGGTGGACAACCAGGTACTCACTCACCAGGTTCTCGAAGAGAGCTACCAGAAAGGTCGCCAAGTCGTCATTGTCGTGGACGAAGCTCAAGACCTAGACCCACAGATGCTCGCTGAATTTCGGTTCCTGAACAACTTTAAAGCAGACTCATTTTCTCCGATTTCCCTTTGGTTGGTAGGCCAGAGCGAGCTGCGAGAGACAATGAAACTTAGAATTCTTTCCGCTCTGTCAGGGCGTATTCAAATCCGTTACCACATGACTGGGTTAACGGAGTCAGAGGTTCATGACTATATCTCAAAGCAGCTGACCTGTGTTGGGGAGGAGAAAATGATCTTTTCCGCAGATGCAGTGAAACTGATGCGTATTCCGATGAAATCGGCCACCTATTCCGGTAATTATCAGGCCAGTGAGTCCGCTAAATATCGGCCATGAGTTCCGGTAATTGTCGGCCGCCCCGTCCCTCTCCAAAGTGTGGCTGATTTCTACTTACCAGATCCCTCAGATTTTGGCAAGCTATTTGTAATTTTCCGCATTGATTCCCCACGTAGATTCAGTTGGTAGGCGTTATGGACAAGTCGGTCAAGGATTGCATCTGCGACTGTTGCGTCAGCAAACTGTTGATGCCAGTGTTCGACTGGAATCTGGCTGATGACACATGTCGAGTGGGTTCCAAACCGATCATCGACGAGGTCGAGCAGGTCTCGACTCTCTGGTGCGGACATGGCCGCCAGCCCCCAGTCGTCAAGAATGAGTAGATCCACTTTGAGAAAGGACTTCACCAACTTAGGGTAGGAACCGTCTGCCTTAGCTATGAAGATGTCTTGAAGCAATCGAGAGAGGCGGTGGTAGCGTACCCGCAGACCCATTCGGCAGGCGGAAGTCCCTAGCGCACAGGCAATGAACGTCTTCCCGATGCCTGTCGGCCCTGTCAGGATGAGGCTATGATGTGCTGTGATCCACTGACAAGTGGTGAGGTCTCGCAGCAGGCCCTGGTCAACGCCTCGTGCCTGATGAAGGTCAATATCCTCGGGATTCGCGCGAACCTTGAGATGGGCTTCCTGCAGGAGCCGGGACAGCCGGTGGTTCTGACGCACGGTCGATTCGGCATCCACCAGCATGCCAAACCTCTCCTCGAAAGACAATTCGACAAGATGAGGGTTTTGTAGTTGGTGCTCGTATGCGTCCGCCATACCGGAGAGACGCATCTCCCGAAGTGCTTGGGCAGTCTGGTTATTGAGCATCTGACGATTCCTCCTTGGGGGCAGGCAACCTGCCCCTGAATTGGTTTAGTGGATTACTTCATCGTGTTTCGGCGTGCCGCGGTAATAATCCGCACCACGGATGTTTTCATGAACCGGCACTGTCTCGGGTAGGTCAAGTGGGAGTACGGTCTGGTCGGCATGGGTTTGGAGAATGGACTTCACACTACGAGACGAAAACGCACCGATCGTGAGTGCCCGTAGCGCGGCCGCTTCCATGCGTTCTTTCGAGTACTGCTTGCTTAATTTGAGTAGCCCTAGACATGACCGATATCCCTGTTCTGGGTGCTTCCTTGATTCGAGGATGCGTTCCACCAGGGTCCCGGTGTTCGGACCAACACTACGTCCCCAATCGATGAGCCGTTTTGGCGTCCATTCCAAGTGCTTTCGATGGGCTTCCGGCATGTGTGTGGGGTCAGTAGCGTGTTTTCCTTTGATAAACAGGCGATGATGGCTAGCGACGCGTTTACCTTTATGGAATATCTCTACGACTTTCTGGGTGAGCCGCACCTCCAATTTCTGGCCCACAAGTTGATAGGGCACACTATAATAGGCCTTTTCCGCTTCGACGTGGTAATCTATGTTTACCTTCGCAGTTCGCCAGATGGCGAACTCGTAAGGGGTGCTAGGAAGCGGACGGAGGGCCGGCTTGTCGATGTTCTCAAACAGGGACTTACGTGAGCCCTCCAGCTTCTGAAACGGCTTCTCGTTTAACTGTGTCAGCAGCGGACGGATTGCCTGGTTGATTTCTGCGAGACTGAAAAACTTTCGATTGCGCAAAACTGCCAGAATCCAACGCTCGACGAGTAGTACACCTGCCTCGGCATGGGGTTTGTCTTTCGGCTTTTTTGGACGAGCAGGCATAACCGCAGCACCGTAATGGGACGCCATTTCGTGGTAGGTTGGGTTGAGAACGGGTTCATAGCGGTCAGCCTCTTTTACACCAGCTTTCAGGTTGTCTGGAACAAGAAGTTGCGGTACGCCCCCGAAGAACGTGAAGGCTCGTACATGTCCGCCAACGAAAGACTCGAGACCTTGTGACGGCTGCGCCTCTGCGAATGTGTAGTTGCTTGCTCCAAGCACGGCGACGAAGAGCTGCGCTTGCAGGATTTCTCCCGTCTCTCGGTCGATGTAGGGTATGGTAGGACCTGCGTAATCCACAAACATCTTTTCTCCTGCACGATGCTCCCCACGCATGGATATCTGCAGGGTTTTCTTCCACTGGCGATAGCGTTCACAGAATTGGCTGTATTGATATCCACTGGCATACTCCGCCTTGTATTCCTGCCACAGCAGCTGTAATGTGACCCCCTTCTTGCGCGATTCTTTGTGGATGTAGTTCCAATCTGGCTCGGTGCAGTTTTTAGGACGACCCTGGGGGCGAGGAAACAGCTCTGATTCCAACTTGACGTCGTCGATGTCCTCGGGTAAAGGCCATTGCAGGTTAAGTTCGTTGGCCCGTGAGAGGATGCGTGAGACTGTGTCCCGCGACAGATTGACACTGCGCGCGATGGCACGTTCACTGAGTTGAATTTCGTTGTGCAGGCGTAGTACTTCTTTGATTTTGCGCATTGGCGTCCTCCGTCTGGTCAAGTAGACTTCTCTCCTTCCAATCGATGATGCGAATTGGTTTCGGAGAACGAATATTGTCTACCTGCCACGAAATTTGTCGCCAACACTAAGGGTTGAGACGAGGGGGTTTGATTCCGATAATTGTCGGCCACTGATTCCGGGAAGTGCTCTAAAAGTGGCCGGTTTCTGTCGGAATGACTGGCCGGGATTTACCGGAATAGGTGGTCGTTAATTAGCGGAATGGGGGGCCGACATTTTCCGGATTCGGTGGCCGATTTGATCCGGAATACGCAACTGATTGCGAAGACAAGTCAGGGGAATCCGCGAATGATGAATACGTTGTGCCGTGGTGCACTACTGGATGCAGCAACTCGTGGAGAACAGGTTGTGGATATAAGCCACGTGGAACGCGCTTGGGTGGAGGTGAACGGATAATGAAGGGTCACCTGGAGTTCAGTCCAACTTTCGGACGGTGGTATTTCATGAGCGAAGAGACGGAGTGTGCTCTACACTGTGGCTATGCCGTAGAATTACGAGTAGGAGATAGATACTACCCTGGGAGGATTGAGTTCTGTGATGAGGGCTGGTATGTAATCCTTCAAGAGGACCCACGTAAACGCGTATCTTTCGTGCTAAAACGCAAGTGTACCTATGCTGCCCGACTTCCGTGGTAGCCGTTCAACAAAACGCTCCTGGGGCCTGCCGCAAGCAGGCCTTTTCTTTCTTTACCGTCACTTAGCTTAGAATGCACGGTGATTCCAGATGTCAGTGTCATCTGGAATTTCACCGACAAACAATCTGAGCGGGGACAGCACCTGAAGCACATGAGACGTTCGAATGGATAGACAAGACCATCAGCCTGGCCAAAAGGTTTATCGACGGCACCTATCACGGGCGGATTGTATACAAGCAGGCATACCTTGAGGAATACGTGTATAGGTTCAACCGCAGGAAGTTCGGAAATCGTCTGGCGGACAGGTTATTACTTGCTTGTGCAACCGCAAAACCATTACCCAACATTTAGCATCCAAATTCAAAAAGTGGGGTCTTATCCCAACCTACTTAGAAGACTTGAGATGTATGTTTCTCAAAGTAGTAGAAACCGCAAAGCGAGCAGCCCAAACTGACTTTACCGTTACGATTTTAGGGGAGAGTGGAACAGGTAAAGACCTTCTCAGCCTGGCAATTCACTATGCTAGTAACCGGGCAAACGCACCGTTCGTAGCGATTAACTGTGGCGCAATCACCAAGAGTCTAATGGAGAGTGAGTCACGGGACCACCCGTTCAACGGGTGGCTTGATTTTCGCCCTATAAGGGCATGATGCTTGCTGCGCCTAAAGGCGCGATTTCACCAGCCTCTTCCCTGGCTACCCCTGAAGGGGTTTATTGACTTGCCTTGTCCTCGATGATATCTGCTTCTTCTTGTTTCTCAATGTACTCTCTGATGACATCCTTATTTACCCCGACCGTGCTCACGTAATAACCTCGTGCCCACAAATGTCTACCTCGCCCCTGCTTCATCTGTGGAAAGCGATCGAAGACCATCAAAGCGCTCTTTCCTTTGAGATATCCCATAAACTCTGATACACTCAGTTTCGGTGGTATTTTTACGTACATATGTACGTGATCCACACTAATGCTTCCTTTTACCAACTCCACATTTTTGTACTCACATAGCGTCCTCAGTATTTCCCCGACGTCCTTCCTGACCTCTTTGAAGAAGGTCTTCCGACGAAATTTCGGGATGAATATGATATGATAACTGCAATCCCAGCGGGTGTGGGACAGACTGTTTGCACCCACGGGTACCGTCCTCCTTTGCTTGAGAATTGGCTGGCGAAACCATTTCTCAGTATAGCAATGGAGGACTTTTACATCACGCCTCACGGCTCTTCCTGTTCAGTTCTCCCACGCATAGCGTGGGGCTTAATATTTGAGTTATTCGGATACGAGCCCGGAGCTTTCACAGGGGCAAAACAATCGGGTCATCCAGGTAAAATAGAACAGGCAAATGGCGGTACACTTTTTCTTGACGAAATTGCTGAACTGCCAATGGAAGTTCAGGTGGCACTTCTTCGGGTTCTTCAAGACCACACTGTAACACGCGTCGGCGGGATTAAGCCCATCAAAGTAAACGTTCGAATCGTCACGGCTACACATGCCGATTTATGGCAAATGGTGCGTAACGGAACATTTAGATCAGACTTGTTTTATCGTTTGCAGGGCATACATATCACTCTTCCACCTCTTCGTAAAAGAACTGATCGCTTATACATCGGTAGACTTCTTTTGGATTCCATCAAAGGCGAGCTTGGTTATAGTCAATTGCGCCTCTCCTCAAAAGTAGAACGATTTATTGACGACTATCACTGGCCGGGGAATATCAGACAACTGGAGAGTGTAATGCGTGAAGCTGCGTTTCTTTCAAAAGACGGCTTAATTGATCTTGATTGTCTCCCACATTATATATTATCCGATTTTAGTTGCACTGAGTCCGGCAAATCTACGTTGAAGCGTACGGAGGAAGAGACAATAGAGCAGGTTCTGCGACAAACCGGGGGTAACATATCTGAGGCTGCACGCATTTTGGGAATCGGACGAAATACGCTATATCGAAAGATGAGAAAGCGTTAAACTCTAAGCATTGCAATTGAAGGTTGCAATTACTTTCTAAAGGTACCGTTGCAAAGTATTGTTTATTTAGACCTGAATCCGTGGCGGCTTGACCCGTAGAACCCCGCCAACACGTGTGTTTTCTCCGGTAGAATAGGGATAGTTGGGGCTGTGCTCCTCCAGATCCGCTTCACCGCCGGGGTGATCTTTTGCGTTTTATTATTGAGGAATCCGATGAAGTCATTGTTACCCATTCAGGTATGGCGTTGATTGGGTTGCTCCTTGAAAAGACTCGAATCGGCGAACGTCTCAATCAAACTCGGTTAGACGGCATGGGAACTCCAGAAATCTCGAACTGGGACATTGCACATGCGTATATTGGCTTGCTTTGCCAAGGCAAAACCGACTTCGACCATATCGAACCCTTCCGGGAGGATGATTACTTCCTGGATGCGCTGCAGATTCAGAGTGTACCCTCCAGCCCTACATTACGCCAACGCATTGACATGGCAGCAGGAAAATCCGGATGGGAGTCCATTCTCCTGGAAGAGTCGGCAAAGTTGCTGAAAACGTTGGAAGTGACACTTCGCCCCATCGTGCTTGGACAGGACTCCGATCATCGTTTCTACGTCCCTTTGGACATCGACGTCTCGCCGTTTGACAACTCGGGCACCAAGAAGGAAGGCGTCTCTCGTACATACAAGGGACTGGACGGGTACGCCCCCATCTTCGCTTATTTGGGTCAAGAGGGATACGCTGTCCATGTTCAGCTTCGGGAAGGCAGCACACATGTCCAAAAAGGAACCGCCGCCTTCCTGCGAGAGAGCATCGGATACGCTCGACAGGTAACTGACCTACCGCTGCTCGTACGCATGGATGCAGGGAATGACAGTGCCGAAAACATTGCAATCTGCCAGGCGGAGGACAGCAAGGCAGATTTCATCATCAAGCGAAACCTGCGGAAAGAGAGCGTTGACGCCTGGCTGATCACTGCACAGCAACATGGAACCTGCGAGGAGCCTCGTCCCGGAAAGAAGGTTTATCAGGGCTCGCTACTCTGCCCGGTCAAAAGTGTGTCTCAGCCAGTTCGCATGGTGTTTGAAGTCATTGAACGTACGACAACCGCCGACGGGCAAATGCTGCTCGTACCGGAGATTGAGGTTAGCGCCTACTGGACGTCACTACCGGACGCCCCGGCGGTCATCATTCAACTCTATCGGGAACACGCTGTCATGGAGCAGTTCCATAGCGAGATCAAGACAGACCTGGATGCGGAACGGCTGCCCTCCGGTAAGTTTGCGACGAATAGCCTGGTCCTGCACTTCGTCGTCGTAGCATATAACCTATTGCGGGTGATAGGCCAGGAAAGTCTCAAACGGGGTGATTCACCGCTGCGCAAAAAGGTAGAACGCCGCCGGATTCGCACGGTGATTCAAAACTTGATGACACTGGCCGCCAAGATGGTCCGGCATGCTCGGCAGACAAAGCTAAAACTGGGCCGTGGCAATCAGTGGCTTCCCACGTTTCGAAGATTGTATTTGACCTTCTCGTGACGACAAGGCGGCCGTCGAACTGGAATTTCAACCTCCCGAAAGCTCCCAAGACCAGGGGGTTTGGGACTTCGTCACTCCAAAGGCGGCATGACATGCGAACTCGATGACCAACACCGGAACGACCACCGTGGGCAACTTCGTAGGCGCCGAACTTCTTCCACTTTTGCCCACAGAGACAGTAAATTGGTCAAGCCGTCACGGATTCAGGAACCAATTTATCTCCCATAAAATAGTATAGTTCGACTGAACTTCCGCCCGACACCATAACGGCATCTTGCCCTGACGCCAGTTTTACGGGCTTTCCACTGGGTAAATGTGCCTCATCAGTGTCATGAACATGCCCCATCATTAGAAATGTATTTTGGTCGTAAAAGGCGTAAAACGTACCGCCATTCGGAACAGTCATCTTCGAGCCAATCAACTTCGAAAATGCACCAGGCAGACCACTCCGCACTTTGGGAGTAAATACAGGGGCCGCTACCACACCACTGACCAACCACTCGCCGTTGTCTCGGGCGACGTACACAATATAGTAGTATGGATTCGTGGTTTCAGACACTTGAACAACATATCCCCCATTGTCTCCGAGCAGGAATTTATATTTTATTTTCGCATGTTCCGCCGTCACGGATGCACCATTTGACAACTTCCATGACATTCCATGACGCACGACCTGCTCTGGATTCGCGTCATATTGCTTTGACACCGCACGACTCGTCGCGGACACTACATCCACCACTTTTTTACTGGTTAGAGTCGTGGGAGGCGGTGTATTTTGCCCGGATGCGACACGCTGACTGTTCGAACAACCGCCAACTACCAGTGCGATTGATACGAGCGTTGCGAGCAACAATGATGTACGATTCAACACCAACGCCTCCCAGAATAATCAGTTAATTTAAAATTTACGGTTTGGACGGTGCAGTTGCTGAAGTATGACGAACATATTCGGTATAGCGCGGACTAGTCAGCGTAAGAACGAGTGTAGAACCTAATGCAACAACAATTCTTTCAATTTACATACCCCTGAATCCGTGGCGGCTTGACCCGTAGAACCCCGCCAACACGTGTGTTTTCTCCGGTAGAATAGGGATAGTTGGGGCTGTGCTCCTCCAGATCCGCTTCACCGCCGGGGTGATCTTTTGCGTTTTATTATTGAGGAATCCGATGAAGTCATTGTTACCCATTCAGGTATGGCGTTGATTGGGTTGCTCCTTGAAAAGACTCGAATCGGCGAACGTCTCAATCAAACTCGGTTAGACGGCATGGGAACTCCAGAAATCTCGAACTGGGACATTGCACATGCGTATATTGGCTTGCTTTGCCAAGGCAAAACCGACTTCGACCATATCGAACCCTTCCGGGAGGATGATTACTTCCTGGATGCGCTGCAGATTCAGAGTGTACCCTCCAGCCCTACATTACGCCAACGCATTGACATGGCAGCAGGAAAATCCGGATGGGAGTCCATTCTCCTGGAAGAGTCGGCAAAGTTGCTGAAAACGTTGGAAGTGACACTTCGCCCCATCGTGCTTGGACAGGACTCCGATCATCGTTTCTACGTCCCTTTGGACATCGACGTCTCGCCGTTTGACAACTCGGGCACCAAGAAGGAAGGCGTCTCTCGTACATACAAGGGACTGGACGGGTACGCCCCCATCTTCGCTTATTTGGGTCAAGAGGGATACGCTGTCCATGTTCAGCTTCGGGAAGGCAGCACACATGTCCAAAAAGGAACCGCCGCCTTCCTGCGAGAGAGCATCGGATACGCTCGACAGGTAACTGACCTACCGCTGCTCGTACGCATGGATGCAGGGAATGACAGTGCCGAAAACATTGCAATCTGCCAGGCGGAGGACAGCAAGGCAGATTTCATCATCAAGCGAAACCTGCGGAAAGAGAGCGTTGACGCCTGGCTGATCACTGCACAGCAACATGGAACCTGCGAGGAGCCTCGTCCCGGAAAGAAGGTTTATCAGGGCTCGCTACTCTGCCCGGTCAAAAGTGTGTCTCAGCCAGTTCGCATGGTGTTTGAAGTCATTGAACGTACGACAACCGCCGACGGGCAAATGCTGCTCGTACCGGAGATTGAGGTTAGCGCCTACTGGACGTCACTACCGGACGCCCCGGCGGTCATCATTCAACTCTATCGGGAACACGCTGTCATGGAGCAGTTCCATAGCGAGATCAAGACAGACCTGGATGCGGAACGGCTGCCCTCCGGTAAGTTTGCGACGAATAGCCTGGTCCTGCACTTCGTCGTCGTAGCATATAACCTATTGCGGGTGATAGGCCAGGAAAGTCTCAAACGGGGTGATTCACCGCTGCGCAAAAAGGTAGAACGCCGCCGGATTCGCACGGTGATTCAAAACTTGATGACACTGGCCGCCAAGATGGTCCGGCATGCCCGGCAGACAAAGCTAAAACTGGGCCGTGGCAATCGGTGGCTTCCCACGTTTCGAAGATTGTATTTGACCTTCTCGTGACGACAAGGCGGCCGTCGAACTGGAATTTCAACCTCCCGAAAGCTCCCAAGACCAGGGGGTTTGGGACTTCGTCACTCCAAAGGCGGCATGACATGCGAACTCGATGACCAACACCGGAACGACCACCGTGGGCAACTTCGTAGGCGCCGAACTTCTTCCACTTTTGCCCACAGAAACAGCAAATTGGTCAAGCCGTCACGGATTCAGGATACCTCCTTTTTGTAAATATTATACTAGTAATAAAATGTAATCCAGAGTGAATGATATGTAGAATAAGATTTTATTACATACGTGCGTCTCTTCTCTTCTTGTACTCGAGGAGATCGCGACGACAAGTCTTGGGGCCTTACTGAAATCCTCTGCCCCTGCGGCGTGTCCACGCCCTGATCTTTATTTATTTAGAGCTAAAGAAATCATAACCATGAATTATTTAATCATTTCTTTTGCATAATTTTTATTTATTCGGAAGGAAATATCGACAACGAACAGAATAGAAAAGATTGGTGAAACCAATGTATCGAACGGTCCTCAAGCAATTGATCGACGAGAATGGACTCAAGCAGACGTGGGTCGCGAAAAAGGTGGGAATCTCTGCGCCGGCGCTGAACCTGCTCGCGCATGGAAAAACACTGCCTACGCTCAGGACCGCACAAAAAATTGCACGTTTGTTAAACACGACGGTCGAGACGTTGTGGCCGTTGGAGGACGACGACGCCTGAATCTTGACACACCCTGCCCACGTGCGGCCCGCCGCGCGGGATGCACACGTTTTTCTTCCGTTTGTCGAATGCAGTCGATTGAGCGCGGGCGCAGCGCCGCGTGGTAGACTAAGGGGGATCGCAGAAATGTCCGTGATACAAGAGCATGTAGGCGGCGTCATCCGTACTCGAAACCCAGCCCTGTCACGAACCGATGCTGCACACCCGGCGTCCGTCCAAGAGGTGCCGGAACCGCTCCGCGGCGACGCAGGGGTGGACATGACCGGCGTGATCGGCGAAACGCTCGCAGATGCAGCGCGGCCGCGCCCGCGCGTCAACCCGCCTCACCGGCTCATCACACTGATGGCGATCGCGGCCTGCACCGCCGCGGTCTGGGGCCTGGTCGCGCAAACGGCGCGCATTCAGACCCTCAATCAGCAAAACGTGCGCTTGACGGAAGAAATCGCTGCGACGCAGGCACAGAACGCGTCTCTGGAAATGCAGGTCACGGAATTGCTTCAGCCGTCACGCATTTTAGCCGTCGCGAAGCAACTGCACTTGCGGTTTATAAGTGTCACCGACATCTCGCCCGCTGGTCCGGCGTCCCCGTAAACCGACCGATGCGGTGCAGCACGAGGGGTGTGAACGCAGTCCCTCGACGTGCCCGGACAGGACCTTCCAAACCGCGGCTGGATGCGCCGGTGAGCCCTCGAAATTGGGAGGCGGTGAGACACGCATGCCAACACTGGAAACGGGTACCCCCATAAAACAGCCGACTGCACGCTGGCGGCCGTGGGTATTGCCGCTCGTGCTGTGTTTGATTGTCCTCATTGCCATCGGCATTGATGTTGCCCGACAGCATGTGCGCATCAACGTGTTTGGCCGGTACATCTCCGCCGACCAAGTTCAGTCGCTCATCGTGGAACGCACCGCGGCCAACGCGCAAGGGACGACGCCGCCCGTCACGCCCATCCAGTCGCGCCAACAAATCCTGACCGTTCTCCGCCTCTTGAGCCATGCCAAACCAGTCACCGTGCGCGAGGACGCACAGATGCAACAGGTCAGCCAGCTCATGCTGACGCTCCAAAACCAAACCACCTTGCAAATTCCACTCGACCAAGTCCAGCACCCAAAAGAAGTCGTCGCGCTGGCGAACGGCAAGGCCTGGCGCTGCCCATCCAGCTTGCTGCGCTACTTGTCCAAGTTGGACTAGTCAATCTGCGGCTGCACAAGGGCCTCTCCGACTTCATGCCCGCGTCGATCACGGCTTCGCGAGCGCCGATTGCTGGACCCAGTGCAGCAGCGCCTCTGTTGCCGACAAATCCGGCGCAGCGTCTCCCGGAAGGGTGGATGGGACGTCCGAGTTGTCCATCCCCTGGGACTGCCGCCATGCCAGAGACTGCAGGTGTACGGTCACCGTGCGTGTTTGTCCGTATACCATCGGCTGATAGAACCCGACAGCCGGGGCATACCCAGCTTTGAACACCGTGATGGTTACGGTTCGCACCGGGACATCCGAAGCGGTCGACACCGAAGGCACCCAGCGCGCATCGACGAGTCCCGGCCCGACAATGGCCGACGGCAGTGTGCCGCGGGAGGTGGTCTTCCCCCACCCGTCCACACGACTGCCCGCCGCCACCACGACAGTCGCGTCGGCAATGGGATGACCAGACTGGTCCAGCACCTGCACACGTTCGCCGCCAGACTGTGACGCGTCAGGCACCTGCGGCGACGCAGGGTATGTTTTCACCGCTTGCTGCGCCCATTGCACATAGTTGTCCGTCGCCCGCAGGGGCGGGCCGCCCTCCGCCATGTGGACCGGCGACTGCCCGGATGCAGACTTGTGCAGCACAATGGGTCCGGCGGTGCCGCCCGACCCACCCGGGCCGACTGGGTAACGATACATCACCTGAGGCTGGTACCCCGTCTTCCACACCACTACGGTAACCGAACCGAATCGAACGTCCTGCCCCGGCGAAATCGAAAAGCTCGGTGCATACACCGGATCGACCGGCACCGTCACCGTCCACTGCGGCGTGTTTCCGGTCCGTCCCGTGGTTCCGCGCGCAATCACGCGGTGATTTGACACCACCGCCACGTTCGCCCCCGCCAAAGGAGCTGTCTGTGCAGCATCGGCCGCACTGGACAGGGCCTGCAGAACGGTGACCTGCACGGATGTTTTAAGTGCAGGGGCAACCCCCGTTGTACTCGCCGACGGCGGCAACGCCGCACCCGCCATCGCTGCGCTTGATGACGTTTGCGCTGTCGTCGCAGCGCCCGACGCGCCGCCGTTCACGATTCCTCCGTTCTGCGCTGCCGCCGGACCAGCCCCCGAACGGACGGTGGTCCCCGTCGTACCGCCGCCAAGGTGGATGACTGCAGCCAGGACAAGCGCTGCGGCAACCCCCGCAGCAGCCGTGCTCCATCGGATCCACCGCCGACGCCGGGCGCGCTGGCTGGAAACAGCGCCCGGTACCTCGTCCAAGGGCAATGCGAAGGGAATGGGGGCTTCCAATTCTGGCGGGAGACGAAACGCCTCTACGATGGCCTCGTCCGCCGTGCGAAGCGTCTGCCATCGCTTGGCGCAGCGCGGGCATGCGGCCAAATGCTGCTCCATCTCAGCGGCGTCGGCGGCCTCGCCATCCGCATACTGCCACAGTTCATCCCAGGTCAAGTGCTGCATGGCCGTTCCTCCTCTCCACTTCCTCCAACACACGGCGCCGCGCGCGCGTCAGACGCGTCCGTACTGCCCCCGGCGTGATGCCGAGCACCAGGGCGATTTCTTCACAGCGAAGCTGATGGACATGCCGAAGCAGTAAAATCTCGCGGTCGGATGGCTGTAAGTCGTTCAAAATGTGCCGAACTTCCCCGGCCAGTTCATCCGCAATCACCGTGTCCTCCGGTCCCTTCTCCACGCTGGGCCAGTCGTCCGGCACGCCTTCCACAAAACGGATGCCGGCCGCAGCCTTTCTGCGGCGCAGCACGTCGTAGCAGTGGTTTCTCGCAATGCGACCCAAGTAGGCACGGAAGCTCCCTCCCCGAAACGCCCCGAGCGATCGATATGCTTTCAGGAATACTTCCTGCGCAACATCCTCCACATCGTTCGAATCACGGGTGATATGATAGATGAGACTGCGTATCATGGGCTCGTTTTCCCGAACCAGCGATTCGAACTCGTGGTCGTCCACCTGGGGCCCTCCTTCCGCTCTACTGTGTACGACGCACCGGCGGCTGGACTGTTACACCCTGGCGCGTTTATCGCGCGGGTTCATCGTACTCGCTCTGTGGGTTCATCGCACTGCCTTCATCGTAACGAACATTTCTGCAAATGGGGGGATCACGCTTGACAACACCATCAACCAACGCACATCGGGTCGCGCTCATCACCGGCGGAAGCAGCGGCATTGGGGAGGCCTTTGCGCTGCGGTTCCTGCAGACCGGTGGCAGCGTCGCGATTGTCGGGCGCTCCGAGGAGAGACTGAACGCCGCGTGTGACCGTCTGAAGCAGGCCTGCAACCTGTCGTCCGAAGCGGCAGACGCCAGGCTGGCGGCCTTTCCGGCCGATGTACGGGACGCCGACCGCGCCGATGAAGTTGTGGAGGCTGTGTTTGCCCGGTTTGGAAAGCTTGACGTGCTGGTCAACAACGCGGCCGGCAACTTCCCGGTCAAGGCAGAAGACTTGTCAACCAACGGCTGGAATGCGGTGGTACAGATTGTCTTGAACGGCACCTTCTTTTACTCGCGCGCGTACGGACGCAAACTGATAAAGCGCCAGCAGCCCGGTGTGATTGTGAATGTCGTCGCCACCTACGCGTGGACGGGCGGTCCGCTCGTCGTTCACTCTGCTTCTGCAAAAGCCGGGGTCGTCGCCATGACGAAGACGCTGGCGGTCGAGTGGGCACCGTACGGCATCCGGGTCAACGCCATTGCACCAGGTCCCATTGAAGACACCGGGGGTGCCGAGCACCTGTGGCCGTCTGAAGAGGTCAAAGCACAAGTGCTGCGGTCCATCCCCGCCGGCCGGCTCGGCACCAAGGAAGAGGTTGCGCGGGCGATGGATTGGCTGGCAAGTGCGGACAACAGCTATTTGACCGGGGATATTCTCGTACTGGACGGCGGGCGGAGCCTCGGTCATTCCAGCTTCCGGCCAGTACCCAAAGACGCGGCGAACGGAGGAGGAGAGTGACAACGCGGTCATGAGGTTGCATACATCGGCCTTTGCTGCGCGCGTGCGCCAGTGCCTGGCCCGTCACGGATACACCTGGATTTTGCTTGCGGCCGCAACCGCGATCGCCTACCCAACGTGGCTCTCCCCACAGCCCATGTCTCTGGACGACCTGGGACAGCTGAACGGGCCGCAGCGATCGCTGTTGGCCTGGTTTTACCAGCACGGGCATCTGCCCTTGTGGAATCCGTTCAGCTTCGGTGGGCAGCCGTTTTTGGCGGCCGGCCAATCCGGCCCCCTGTACTTGCCAAACATTGTCTTTCTATTGCTGCCGATTGCGCCCGCTATGAAGGTATCCTACCTGTTTCACGAACTGCTGGCTGCCTTTGGCATGTACGCGGTCCTGTGGCACTTCACCAAGCGCCGGCTCGCTTCGTTTACGGGCGCGATCACGTTTGTCACCTGCGGCTTTCTGCTCGGGCACCAAATTCACACGCAGATGTTTGACGCCTTCTCCTGGCTGCCGGTTTGCTTCTGGCTAGTCCTGCGCGTGCTGAGCCGCCCGACCCTCACGCGTGTCTGTGCGCTCAGCGCCGGCTTTGCCATGGAGGTCTACGCAGGACACCCCCAGGTGACGTTTTTCGTGTGCCTGCTGCTCGGACTCTATACGGCGCTGTACTGGCTGTGGCACCGCAGCCGCAGGGCGGCGGCCGGGGTGCTTCACGTCGTCTGCGGGTTCGTGCTGGGCGTCGGATTGTCCGCCGCGCAGTGGCTGCCGACCCTGCAGCTCGCCAGCTACTCCGACCGCGCCGCTGCCAATGCTTCCTTTCTCTTGCAGGGGTCGCTCCCGTTTTCCGGCCTCGCCCAGCTGCTGTCCCCCTTCACCGCTGGCGGCGGCTATTCCGGTACACCGTTCTCTCCAGAGGTCTTCCAAGCGCTGTACGGCATCAACGTCTACTGGGAATTCACGTGTTATGCGGGCGTGATCGGACTGACCCTCGCGACCGCCGTGATGGTCAGCGAGTTTCGCCGGCACCACGCCGTCCGGTCGTTTTCGATACTGACCGGGTTCACCGTGCTGCTGGCACTGGGGGCGAACACCCTTGCCTACGTCCTTCTGGTCGACCTGCCCGGATTCGACTTGTTCCGCATTCCGGCCCGGTATATCGGGCTCACCGACTTCCTCATCGCCGTGCTGACGGGCGTCGCGATAGGCCGGCTGGAACGGTACGACAGCCTCCGCCTTCGCCGCTGGGTCGCGAGGATCGCGCTTGGATACGCCCTCATCTGCATCGTGCTGCGACTCTTCGGCCCCCTTCGCACCGCCCCGGCCGTCGCGTTTGACGTCCCGGTGAGCCTGCTGGTGCTGACCGCGGTGGTCTGCCTCATCCCGTGGCGCGCCGGCGGACTTCGGCTGCGCCGCGTGACCGTTCGTCCTGCGGCGGTGGTGCTCGCAAGCCTCGTCACGGTCGACGTCGTCTCCCAAGCGGCCGGCTTATCCACCCTGGTACTCGCGCCCACGGCACCTTACGTCAATGAGGACCCGTCCGTGGCATTTCTCAACCAGGCCCTGCGCAGCATCCCGGACAACCCCTATCCGTTTGCGCGGGCGCTGTCCCTTGACCAGACGCCCGTGTCCCAGGACCGAACGTTGAGCGAGCGCATCCCGGTTCTCAATGGCGAGGACTCCCTGGTGCCCGCATGGTACACGGCGAACATCAATGTGACGTGGGATGATTTGACGCTGCTGGCACAGCCTGATGTGCAAGCCATCCTCGACAACATGGACGTCGCGTACGTTGTCACGGCCCCCGACGACGAAGAGGCTGCGGACAATTTTCTCTATCCAAACGGCTGGGAAGTCGTGTATCGTTCGAACGAGGCCTGGATTTGGAAGAACCCCGACCGTTTGCGCGCCTCCTGGGTCGCGCCAAGCGTCAATCACGTCACCGCCCACACGGCCGATACGACGCGCCTCGTGTCCTGGACGCCGAACCGCCAGGTCTGGCAGGTGTCCGGCCCTGCCGCGGGGTGGTTCGTCCTGTCGCAGACGTACGATCCAAATTGGGTCGCAACCGTGACCGCCCGGGGCACGGGCCAAGGAACGAGCGGGCGAGGCGCCAGCGGTCAAGGCACGCCAGAAACGGCCCCGGTGCGCCGCGTCGCCGGTGTACTCACAGCGGTTCGCATCCCGAGCGGATCGACCACCATCGTCCTGCAGTACCAACCCAAGGCATTCCGGGCCGGCTGTTGGGTCACCATCGCCGCGATTGTGCTGCTGTGCGTGTGGCTCGGCTGGGCCTGGCTGAATAAGCCAATGACAAAACAGGGAAGCTAGGGGGAAAATCGCAGCCGACTGGGTGACCTTCCTTGGCCTTTTCTGTGTTCAGCGCGATATCCCTGATTGGCATCATCGTCTTCGTGGTGACGAAGAAGAACCTGCATCTCTTTGAGATCCTGTTCATCTGGATGGCGGCGATGATCCTTGACCACAATTTTATGACCATCGTGTCTCTCAATCTCGGCATGTACCATTTTGCCAATCGGCCGACTGGGTATTGGTCCCTGTCACTCGTTCGAATTATCCTGGTGCCGCTGCTGATTGTGTGGTACTTCGATAAAACCTCGACTCGTCCGTACAACCGGTGGATTTTTCTGCCGGTCGGCGTCGCGGCGCTCATTGGCATTGAATACTTGTGCGACGTCATGCATGTGTTCCAGCATACGCGCTGGCAACTTTGGTGGTCCATGCTCGAGTGGGTCGGCGTGTTTCTGGTGATTCACTTCGCGTGGCTTTGGTATCATCACCTGCTGCAGAGGGAGATGGAATAAGTGCTGCCATGGCCGCAATCGTTCGATGCCAACGAGTGGTTTATTCTCATCACCCTCCTCATCGGCTACGTGTGCGTCGCATTGCTGCCGAAACGCTACCCCAACGCCGTGGCGACGCTCATCGCCTTGTTCTGCGTATCCGTCGCCATCATCCTGGACCATTCCATCGCCACGCCCCCCTTGGACCTGTACGACGTCAATGACTTCAAAAAGTACGAACTCATGGACGTCATCACCTACTTCATGTACAGCCCCTATGCACTCATCTGCGCGTATCTGTACGACCGCCTGCGCCCACAACGACTGTTCCTCGCCGCCTACATCGTCGGGTGGTCAGCCCTGGCGACACTTTTTGAATGGATCGCGTCCTTATGCCACGTCTTCACGTACACGCATTGGAGTTTCCTCTCCTCCTTCTGCGTGTACCTGATTGCAACCCCCGCCCAACTCGCGTTCTTTCGCTACACCATGCGATATTTTGACCAGCACCGCGAGATGACTGAGTGAGCAAGGCGGCTGGCTGGCCGGGAGGCAGGGGCTGGCCGCCGGGAGGCAGGGGCCAAGGCCGCCATAAGGTAGGAAAGGCGCCTTACGATCGACGGGCCGGCCGGGCCTAGGCCGCCATAAGGCAGGAATGGTGCCTTATGCGCCGGGATCCGATGGCGTTCGCGGCGGCTTTAGGTAGGAATGGTACCTTACGGGCGGCGAGGCGGCGGGGCCTGGGCCGCCATAAGGCAGGAAAGGCGCCTTATGCGCCGGGATCCGATGGCGTTCGCGGCAGCTTTAGGCAGGAATGGCGCCTTAAGCGCCGGATCCGATGGCGTTCGCGGCGGCTTTAGGTAGGAATGGTACCTTACGGGCGGCGAGGCGGCGGGGCCTGGGCCGCCATAAGGCAGGAAAGGCGCCTTAGGTGCCGGGATCCGATGGCGTTCGCGGCGGCTTTAGGCAGGGATGGCGCCCTATGGCTGGGGGGCCGGTGGGGCTGGCCTGCGATAAGGCAGGTTTGGTGCCTTGTGCGGCGGGATCCGATGGCGTTCGCGGCGGCTTTAGGTAGGAATGGTACCTTATGCGCCGGGATCCGATGGCGTTCGCGGCAGCTTTAGGCAGGAATGGCGCCTTACGGTCGGCGAGTCGGCGGGGCCTGGGCCGCCATAAGGTAGGAATGGCGCCTTAGGTCGGCGATTCGGCGGGGCCTGAGCCGCCATAAGGCAGGAATGGCGCCTTATGTGCCGGGATCCGATGGCGATCGCGACGGCTTTAGGCAGGAAAGGTGCCTTACGGTCGGCGAGTCGGCGGGGCCTGGGCCGCCATAAGGCAGGAATGGCGCCTTACGGGCGGCGGACCGGCCGGGCCAAGGCCCCCATAAGGCAGGAATTGTGCCTTCGGCGCCGGAATCCGATGGCGATCGCGGCGCCTCAAGGTGCCCAGCCCGCCGGCCCCCACCTCGCCCCCAAATCCCCCGCCTTACTTCTGACCCCAGGCGCCGAGGGTGACGTTCACGGTCATCTTTTGACCATGGCGGAGAATCGACAGATGCACGACCGTGCCGATGGCGTACTTGGAAATTTCGCTCGTCAGTTGTGAAACGGACGTGACGGGTGTTCCGTTAATCGCGGTGATGATATCGCCGTCCCCGACGGGTTGATTGGTGCCGCCGGAGTCTCCGTGAATGCCGGCCTTGGCGGCTGGACCGTCTTTGGTCGTGGACATCACCAGCACGCCCTGGCTGACTGGCAGGTGGAACTCGGCTTGGACCGCTGGGTCAATGTCCGTCCCTTCGATGCCCAGCCACGGGTGGGAAATGGTCTGTCCCTTCAGTAACTGTGGCAACAGTTGTTCCAGTTCGTCAATCGGAATGGCGAAGCCGATTCCCACCGACCCTTCCACGGGGCTCTCGATGGCCGTGTTGATGCCGACCACCTGTCCTTGCTGGTTGAGCAGCGGTCCACCGGAATTGCCCGGATTCAGCGCCGCGTCGGTTTGAATTAATCCGTTCATTTCGCGCCCGTCTTGGGAAGGCATGGAGCGGTTGAGGCCGCTGACGATGCCGGCGGTCACGCTGGCGGTCAACTGAAACGGGTTGCCGATGGCGATCACCATCTGGCCGGGCTGCAGGTTCTTCGCTGTGCCGAGCGTCAGCGGCTTGAGCCCCGGCGGCGGGGTGATGTGCACAATGGCCAGGTCATCCAGTGGATCGGTGCCCACCACGGTTCCCTTGAAGGTACCATTCTCTGAGGTCACCGTCACCGTCTTCTGGCCGTTGACCACATGGTTGTTGGTCGCGATGTCCCCGCTGTTGTTAATCAAAAAACCAGTTCCGATGTCTTCGGAAGGTCCGTCTTTGCTGTTATTGGCGTCCGAAACCACAGTGATGGTAAAAATACTTGGACGCGCCTCTTTGTAAATCTGCTCGACGACATTTCCGCCCTCTTCGGGCGGCAGTGTTCCGTTCGTGGATGCGCCAGTCGCCGTCCCCGAATCAGAAGACGGCGAGGAATTGTATTGTTCTTCGGGAGGCAGCTGATTCAGGTTCGTCTGGTTCAACCGGGCTTCCAATCCGCCTCCAGCCAGCATCCCCAGCCCGAACAGGATGACACCGGCGGTTATGATGCCCGACCGACCCTCTCTTCGACGCCGCGACGGCCGATCCCAGTCGTCAAAGTCACGCCACTTTCTCGCCATTCATCCGACCTCCCTGCCGCGGGCGCTGTCCGTGGTTGTCCAGAACGGGTGATCGTACGCGGTACCGCTGGCTGCGGTACCGATCGTACGCCGTGCCGCTCCGGACACCCGCTTTGCTTCCATGATACCTGATTCACTCCCCCGGCGAAAGGCAAGGCCTTCCGACGTTACCTTCACACGTTATCTTCACACGTCAGTTTGTGCCGGTTTTGCCCCCTCAAACCAGGCGCAGGCGCGTTCCCATGCCGCAAGCTCCGCATCGCCGATCCCGGCCTCCGGCGCCGCGACAGCGTCCAATACCGTAGCCGCTTCGTCCAGTCGCTCGACAGCCTGCGCTCTGAGCAGGTCGCTTGCCACAGCCTGAATGGCCTGCACCGCCTGCCGCAGTTCGCGCTGGACTTCCTCGTTCGCGACGGCCTCGAGTTCGGCGCGCATCTCCTGCTGCCCGCCGCCCTCGAAGAACTGGCGCGCGGACTTGTAGTGATGAAAACCTACAGAAAAGGCCTTGGCCGACACACGTACGTGCGCAGCCTGCGTCCCGCGTTCGGTGACGGCACCAAAGTCCGGGGTCGATCCCGCCATGGCCGCGCTTTCTCCAGCCGTTTCAATCACTTGGCTTTGCAGCTGTTCACCCAGCTGCGCGACCGCTTCCCCAGCCTGGCGTTCCACGCGCATGGCAAAGGTGCGGACCTCTGCAGCAACTTGGCGTTCGAGGGTCTGGGCCAACTCTTCTGCAGCCCCCTCGAGTGCCTCTCTCGCGCGCTTTTCGTCGCGAAACCGCCCTGGATGAAACGCCTCGCGAAACAATTCGCCAAACCGCAGCCGAATCCGCTCGCCCGCGTGGAAGGCCAGTGTCTCCCACTCCGCTTGCAGGCTCCGCTCCCAGTCCGAGCCGCCGCTTTCGATTTCCTGCTTACGGAGCGCTAAAACTTGCCGAAGTGCGTCGCAGGCTTGCTGCCGCGCGGCCGCCTGTGTCGCATCCGCCTCACGCTGCTCACGCACCCGGGTCAGATACGCCCGCACCTGTCGCTCCGTGTTGGCGATGAGGCGCTCTACGGCACTCTCCGCAAGCGCCAGATGGTTCTCTTCCGTGACCGTGCGCATCGCGTTGACAAAGGTCGGAATGCCGGACTGTTCCAACATCGCCTCCACAGGCGGCAGGGGTGCGTCCGGTGCCAACCGCAAGCGCTGGCGTGCCATCTGCGTGTACTGCGGATGGTCCGGGTTCTGTTTGAGTAGTTCAGCAGCCAGTGCGACCTGGCTGGAGACTTCGAACACGCGCGGCCGAGGAATCCCCGCTTTGCGCAGTTCCGCCACGACCCTGTCGCGCACGGCCTCCCGCTCTTCCTCCGACTTCGCGAGATCGACCGCGTTGATGACCACAAACAGCTTGTCTGACTCGGAAACATTCTGTACGCCTGCCAGTTGCAGCAGGAAGTCCTTGTCGGCGCGCGAGAACGCGTGCGTATAGTACAGGACGAACACAATCGCGTCTGCGCGACGCATGTAATCGAACGCCACATCGGTGTGACGCCGGTGAATCGAGTCCACGCCCGGCGTGTCCACCAGCACGAATCCGTCCTTCAGAATGGCTGCGCGGTGCGGGACATCCACCGCTTGCAGGAAACAGGCCACTTGTTCATTGGCCGTATAGGTCCGCAGTTCGTCCACTGGGATGTCCCAGGTGGTCCCCAGCCGGTCCGACATGTTCGCGTAGCCTGCAGCCACAGACTTCAGGAATGCCGCCGGGCGCCGCGCCTGCGGCGGCAAGTCCGGGATCCGCAGCGACTGGCTCTGCGCCATCGCCTCCGTCAAGTCCGCAGGGGCAATGTGCACCTGCAGACAGGCCTCCCGCACATCCTCCCACAGCTGGTCGACCGTTTTCGCCGTCACCCGGGCGCTCGGGCGGTCGGTCTCTTGACGCTGCGCCTCAATCTGCGTCACCGCAGCTGTCGTCGGGTTCGGAGAGACCGCCAGCAGGGGGTCGGACAGCACCGCGTTGAGCAGCGACGATTTCCCAGCCGAAAAGGCGCCAAACACAGCGACCAGTCGCTGCCGCTGTGCAATGCGCGCCCGCAGCTGCACCAGTTCCGCCCGCCAGCGGGCCGCGGCAGGCAGCCCCTCCAGCACCGCGACGGCCTCGTCCACCCGCTTCAGAAGGGAAGCAAACTCTGTCTCCGTCGGGACAGCCCCGCGATCGGTCGGGACGGCACTTCCATCTTGGTTATGGTTCACTGGCTTTGTCCTCCTCTTCCATCGACAGGATGTTGGCCACCTGCCGCTCCCGCTCTGCCTGCAGGTCGATCCAAGCGCTGATCTGTTCGATTTGCGCCTGCAGCCCCTCAATCTCCTGGCGCGCCGGCGCCTGGCCAGCCTCCATCTGGGCCTGCGCCCGTTCGAACCAGTGGTCCAGCAGGTCGGCCAACCGTCCGCTGAAGTTCCGCTTCACGGCGGCGACCACGTCTTTGACGTACTGATAGGGGTACTGGTCCGACACCAGGGCCCCGGACTTCACGAGCCGGCGGCAGTCCTCTTCCGTGACGTTTGCCGTCAGCATGTCGATCTCGCCCAGCCACGCCTCGTCGGTCCAGTCCGCCTCCTTGACCAGTTCGCGAAGACTCGCCTGCAGCGGCCAGACCAGGTACTTTTGGACGTGGTCGGAGAGGTCGTCCACAAACGCGCGCAGCCGCCGCGCCTGTTCTTCCTCGGCACGCTGCTTCGCCCGAAACCAGCCCCCTGGCCGGAAATCCGGGCGCAGGCTCTCGATAAACAACCGGCCTCGCTCCGTCGTGTCATAGGGCGAAATCTGTGCCAGCTCGATACTCCGAAGGAGCGCTTCCCGAACGCGATCGCGCTCGGCTGCCCAAGCACTTGCGGCTGCCTCCAGGGTTTCGCGCCGCTCGTCGCATTCCGTCACCAGACGCGCCCGCAGCCGCTCAGCCTCTTCGCGGTCGTAGGGGACAATGCCCACAAGCGCTGTGAGCGCTTGCTCCAGCAGAGTTTGACGTTCGGCCATTTGGCGGTCGACGTGCTGCTCCACCAAATCCCGCAGCGCATCCAGCACCCGCTGGGCGATGGAGGTCGAACCATCTTCGGGCAGCGACGTGAGGTAGGCTTTCAGCGCATCGAGTTCGTTATGCTCGCAGGGGAGCGTGGCCGTGTAAAAAATCCGCTCCGGTGTGATATCCCATGTGTCGAGCGTCCGCAGGACCCGGTCCTGAAATTCCGCAAACGGCAGTTCCCAGTCCAGATGCTTGTCAACCTGGTTGACCACAAGTACCAGCCGCTTGCGCTGTTCACAGAACGATCGCGCCAGTTCCAGGTTGCTCTCGGCTTCAACGTGCTGGTAGTCCATCACCAGCACAATCACATCCGCCCGGTGCAGCGCCGCTTCGGTCGCCGCCTGGTGCGCCGGGTCTGTCGAATCCACACCAGGTGTATCGAGGAGAATCACCGAATCGTGGGTATTCGGCATGACCAGTTCTGCAATTTCCGCCGTCGTCGGCACAGCGCCCGTTGCCAGTGCCTCCGTCTGCGTCAAGGCATTCAGGAGACTCGATTTCCCCGCCGAAAACAATCCGCAGAACGCGACCGAGACAGCCGCGCTGCCACTGGCCAGACGGTCCGCCAATTCCCCAATGCGGCGGGCTGTTTCTGCATCGCCAGCGTGCGCAATCCTGCCCTGGACGAAGCGTACGTAGGCCTCTGTCTGTTGGGTGGTTCTTCCCGTTTCAATCATGCTCGATCTCCTGGCCCTTTCAAACGGTCCATGCGGCGGTGCCTGCCCATGGCATGGGCGGCCTGCACCGCAGGCAAACCGTGTTTTATCCTATCTTTAACGTTAGCATATGACATTCCGCCGCGCCACGAAAATGATACACCAATCCACGGGGCTCATGAACCCTCCGCAGGCAGCCTCCGCACACGCCCGTCATCACGCTGGCGAACACCCAGCCGTCGCGGCCTTCCGCGACATACAGTAATCATGTCCGGCTGTGCGGGAGGTGTGCATGTGCCATGCAGATGAATACGATTATCAAACTGGGGTCTCTGGCGTTCGACGTCGCGCAGGATGAAAAGATCCGCCAACTGGCCACCATGGTGCATCACGGGGCGCGCAGGCGCGGCTTGCTGGGCGTGCCTCCGTCTGCCGGCGGCAGTGCAGCGAAGGCGCCTGAGCAAAAGGCAGCAGACACGGCACAAAAAGCTGCCCTGCCGAAGCAGGAGAAGGCTGCAGAGAAAAAGGTGTCCGGGCGCATCCGGATTCCGTTTGAGCCCAAGCCTGGCGAGCCCCTGCCCTGGGTGACCGACGGGTCGATGTTCGGGATCCCGCTCGGAAAGTACTTCAACGGCGGCAACTCCACCAAGGTGATGCAGTACGCCGGCGCCATTGCGCGCATGCTGATTCGGTAACGAGGTGCGCGGTACAACGCCGAGAATGAGGTGCCGGCTGGCGTGCCGCGCAGGGCGGCCGATGCCCTGGTCTCTCTCCCGTGTGCAGAAGCACGCTGGAAGCGGCGGTGCGTATGGCCGTCCTTTGCGTTTCTCATACTATGCGCAGCCAACCCTCTACGAGAGCGTGGCCGGCGGTGCGACCTGACCGCATCAGGCCCCTGGCGCATCTTGCATTGTCAGGAGGTAACCCTTGCTCGTATCCATCCGTCAGAAAATGGACCGAACCCCATGGGACAAGCCGTGCCCTACGCTTCCATCCCGTTTTCTCCTCTGTCTGTTTCGTCATGTTCTCCCGGAAGCACGCGCGCAAATTGCCAGATGGACCGACCTGGCGCGAACCATCCCAGCCCCCGTCTTGCGCGCGCAGGCATTGGCGAGCCTCCAGCACAAGCGGTTCCACGCCGACGGCGGTTGTGTGTACGCGGCAGCGGGAGGACCGCACGCCCGAACCGTGATCGAAATCATCGTCGCTTTGCAGACCATCAGCGACTACCTGGACAATTTGTGTGATCGGTGCGGTTCCCTGGATGAAGCGGACTTCACGCAGCTGCACCATGCCATGCGGGACGCCGTCGCGCCTGGCGCAGCCCTTCGGTCATACTACAAGCTGCGCGGAGAGGTCGATGACGGCGGCTATCTGGCCACCCTGGTCCGGACCTGCCAAGCCGGGCTCGAGACGCTGCCCGGCTATCCAAGCGTCCAGGCACACGTTCAGTGGCTGGTAGAACGATACTGCGAACTGCAGCAAATCAAGCACATCGAGCCCGCCCAACGGGAGCCTCGCCTGCGGAAGTGGGCCGCGGCTTACCTATCCCAGTACCCGGACATCGAGTGGTGGGAGTTCGCGGCGGCGGCGGGATCGACCCTGGCGGTTTTTGCGCTCATCACGGCCTCGGCCGCCGTCGAGCCCAGGCGTGCGCTTGACCCAAGGCGCTTCATGCAGGCGTATTTCCCCTGGATTTGCGGATTGCACATTCTCCTCGACTACCTCATCGACTGGGAGGAGGACGAGCGCGCAGGGGACTTCAATTTCGTCCACTGTTATCCATCCACCACATCCATTCCCGAGCGGCTCTGCTTCTGGGCCCAGCAGAGCTTGCAAAAAGCGCGCGAACTCTCCGACGAGAGCCCCATCCATACGCATGTGATCTACGGCTTGCTGGCCATGTACCTGTCCGACCGCAAAGCAGCACGGCACCCCGTCTGCCGTGCCGCCAAACGCCTGGTCTTCGTGTTCGGGCCGACCACCTGGCTGTACTACGGCGCTTGCGTTGCGTATCGATTTGTGCGCTAATTTGAGAGAGCGCGTTTTGCACGACGTCCCAGACAGAGGACACCTTGGAATGGAGGAGGTTCACCGTGCCAGCGGTCATGATTCCCCTGATTGTGGTTCACGTCGTCGCCGTGATCGCCAAGCTGTCGGTGTTCTTCGTGATTCCGCGGCTCGCCAACGTGGAGGCCGTCCAGGGATTTCTCGCAAGGTATCGACCGTTTGAACGGACGGCCGACTGGATTTTATGGATCACCGGTGCAGGCCTCTTGTACTTCGCGAGCTGGCAAATGCTGCGGCAAACGTGGATGATTGTGTCCCTCGCGCTCTACCTGCTGGTCTTCGTGATGATTCGCTATGCCTTGATGAAAGAACTGGAGAAAATCGCCAACAGCAAAAAGCTGCTCGCAGCGGAAGAACTCCGCAGGCTGCGCGTCAACAACTGGTGTGTCGGCATCATCTCGGTGGTGCTGCTCGGCGTCATTGCGTCGCTGATGATGACGAAGCCATAAGGCGCAGCCCATCACAGCCCAGGACGGAACTTGCGCTGCCCATCGAGATCGCCTCGGGTGCGTTTCACACGCACCCCCATGGTTTCAAACACGCCAGGTACGGGCGCGCCGGGTTTGCGGACCTCCACCTCCACCTCCAGCGCGGCGGACCACTTCACCAAAATGTCGACGGCAATGCGCTGCGCGAGCCGTTCGATGAGCTTGACCGGCTCCCCTTCCACGTGTGTTTTGACCAGCTCGTACACCGCCCCGTAGTCAATGGTATCTGCGACCGCGTCGGTGGCTGCTGCCTGGTCCACGTGCGTGCCAATGCACACGTCCACATCAAATTTCTGACCGGTGACCTGCTCCTCTGGCAGTACCCCATGGCGGCCGAAAAACTGCAAACCACGCAAAAAGATCTCGTCCACGTCAACGCCCCCCATTACCAAATTGCCAAGTCGCCGTCCCACACAAAGCGGGTGTCCGCTTGATGGGACTTGAGGTCCAGGTCTGTGGTCATGCGCCCAAAATTGCTGGTCGGCAGTGTCCCCAGTTGATGTTTGTCGCACAAGTGCTGTAAGTCTGGGCGCATTTGCTGTGTATCCGCAGAGGTGTTCGACCCGTCGGACCAAACGCGGTACAGCGTCAGGCACGTCGGCACGCGGGAAATCGGCACGACCTGCTGTGCACGCAGCCACAAATCCCAGTCCCAGTAGTGACCCACCGATTCGTCAATCCCTCCGATTTGCTCATGAAGACGCCGAGGGTAGAGCACGCTGGACGGCACGATGGGATTGTACGTCCGCAGCAGGCGGGCGGCATCCCGCCACGCAAACGGCGCGCGGTGTTCCACCACAACCTGCCCGTGCGGCGTTTCGTCCATCCACACAATTTCCGCGTCTGTGTACGCCAAACAGGGCCCTGCTTGCGCTGCGGCAAGGAGTGCCGACAAGTGGTCAGGAAGCCACCGGTCGTCGTCGTCACACCACGCCACAAACTCCCCCTCGGCGAGCGCCAGCGCCTTGTTTCGGGCGGCGGACTGACCGAGGTGAATGGACAGATCGAGCACCTTCACAGGCATTGGCCGAACGTGCCGAACGGCTTCGGCAATGGCTTGCACCGGCTGACCGCCGTCGTTCACGATGCACACCTCAATGGAAGCGTCAACCGTCTGATTGGCGATGGCCCGCAGGCAAGCCGCCACCTGACGCAGCCGGTCTCTTGTCACCATCAATACACTGACCGTAGGTTTCACATGCCATTCCCCTTTGGTGCCTCGTCGACGCGCTGGGGCGAGCGCCCAGCAAGAGCGGCGGCTTGGAATATTATCTAAGAAAT
This sequence comes from Alicyclobacillus cycloheptanicus, assembly GCF_028751525.1. Classification (GTDB taxonomy): domain Bacteria; phylum Bacillota; class Bacilli; order Alicyclobacillales; family Alicyclobacillaceae; genus Alicyclobacillus_L; species Alicyclobacillus_L cycloheptanicus. The sequence continues at coordinate 2,206,810 of NZ_CP067097.1, read as the reverse complement.
CTGGCAAAACCGACACGCCTTCGTTACAATAGGCAGTAATCAATGACACGCCAGTAGAGTGCCTCAAAAAAGGAGCGACTGCAAGTGGGAACGGTTCACACATATCACATCGATTCAACCTGGACTGGGGACAGAGGCAGTGTAGGGAAGATTCAGGCAGAAGGCTTGACCACAGACATCAGCATCCCTGCGAACTTGGGTGGACCGGGCGTCGGAACCAACCCGGAAGAACTCCTGTTGGGCGCAGCTGCTGGCTGTTATCTCATGACCCTCTGCACCCTGTTGACCAATCGCGGCATCTCGTATTCGAAAATAGAACTCCATTCGGAAGGCTATGTCGAGGACGATCACGGCCTGCGCTTCGATCGCATTGAGCATCACCCCACCATCGTGGTGGATGCCGGAACCGATGAGGCGATGGTGAAGCGCCTTGCGCTCCACGCAGAACACGCCTGCATGGTCGCCAGCGCCCTGCGGGGAAATGTGGTTGTCCAGGTCGTTCCGACGATTCAGGTCCAAACCCCCGCTTCATGAGGTGCGGGGGTTCCCCTCCAGGACATACTCCAACGCCGCGGACACTTCCGCGCCGAACAGCATCACGATGCTGGCAATATACATCCAAATCACCAGCAGCATCACCGCCGTCAGACTGCCGTAAATCACCTCATAGCTGCCGAGGTGGGTCGCATACCACACGAACAGCGCGCGCGCCAGGTCCAGCAGCACGGCCGCGACAAATGCGCCAGGCAACAGGTATACCCACGGCGCCGAGTGTTTCGGCAGGTATCGGTAGAAAACCAGGAAGCCAAAAAACAAAGACACCGGAAAGACCACGCGGGAAGCCACGTGGATGACAGCCAGCAGCGGCGCCAGCGCCCGGTGCAGCGGACTGAGGTGAATCGCCGGGTAGACCGCCATAATGATGGCGGACCCCACCGTGATCATCAACAAAATCACCAGCATGACAAACCCGATGAGCCTGCGGACGACGTACGACCGCTGCGCTTTCGACTCCCAGATGACATCCATCGCCTGCTGAACCGCAATGAACCCGCTGGTCGCAGACCAGGCAAGGGTCACGGCACTCAGCGTACCCACTTTCTCACCTATGTCTGTCAGACGGATGAGCGAGAACGGTGAGATGGACTTGTGCGGTACGGACGGAAAATAGGGCTGCAGCATCCCGTACACCAGCTGTCCGATGTGGTTCGCCGGAAGCAGGACGGAAGCCGCGTAAATCATCAACGCCAGCAATGGAAACAACGAGAAAAATGCATAGAAGGCGATGACAGCCGCCAACGAAGTGATGTCGTGTTTGACAACGGACTGAGCGATGCGCCACAAAACCTGCCCCGTCACCCGCCCGTGTTTCTCCCAATCTGAAGCCACCGTTCTACCTCGCTTCCACCTGCAGCGCGTCCAGGGACACCTCCATCGACAGCTGCCGCACCACGTCGACAAACAGGCGCGGAAAGGGCGCTTGCACGCAAACCTCTTGTTCCGTATACGGATGCCACAACGTGAGCTGCCACGCATGCAGGGCATAGCCTTCTGGAAAGGGAATGCCGCCGATGCCTCTTCCGCCGCCGTACAGGACGTCTCCGACAACAGGACACCCTGCGGCCGACAAATGAACACGAATCTGGTGCGTCCGCCCCGTCTCCAGCACGCACTCGACCAGGCTGACTGCGTCTGCCCCGATCCGCGTCGATGCCAGGACCCGGTAGTGGGTCACGGCCAGCTTCCCCGTTCTGGACACCCGGTAGCGGCCGGACACGTGTCGGTCCCGCCCGATGGGCTCCCGAATCGTCCCGCGCAGGCGCGGCATTTCCCCCGCCACCAGGGCGACATACCGGCGCGCAATTTCATGGCCTTGCAGCAGCCGATCAAAACTGCGCGCGGCAAATTCGTGTTTGACGTAGAGAAGGGCACCTGTCGTATCGCGATCGAGCCGATGCACGTGCCGGGCCCGCCGCGCCAATCCGGCCTCCGCGAAGTACGCCACCACGCGATGCGCCATTGTGTCGACATCCGACTCATCGCCAGGGTGCACCAGCACACCGGACGGCTTGTTTACCACCAGCATATGTGGATCTTCGTACAGAATGTCCAAGAAGTGCGCTGCCGGCGGTGTATCCGAGGGGCGGAGAGCGTCTGCGGGGCGCGGCTGTGGTGACGGCGGTACGTTCGCAGGACGCGGCTGTGGTGACGGCGGTACGTTCGCAGGGCGCGGCGCGTTTACGGGGCGGAGACAAACGGCCAGCGGATCGACCTCTTCAACACCGCCCTGCAGCCACAGGCGTTGGCCCGCAGCCAGCACCTGGCTGGGTCCGGCCGCATGATTACCAATTCTGGCGCGGCCCGCATGCAGCAGCTCGCGAATGAACCCAGCCGGAAGTTTCAAGCGTTGATCGAGAAAATCAACCAGCACCTGCCCATTCGCACGCTTGTCCAACGTAATTTGCAGTGCATCCCGCACAACTTCTACATGCATGTCTCCAGCGCCCCCACATTGAATTCCAAGACTTGATGATCGCGATAGGCGCCCGCACCGGGCGCGGGCGGGTGCAGGTGGGACCGCCGTGGCGCGGGCCGGGCCGGGCGGATGCAGGTGGAACCGCCGTGGCGCGGGCGGGGTCGGTCCGGCCGGGTGCAGGTGGAACCGCCGTGGCGCGGGCCGGGCCTAGGCCGATAAGGCAGAAAACACGCCCTAATCCTCAGCCTCCATGCCAGATCCCGGCCGCTTAAGGCAGGTTTGGCGCCTTAGCACCTGCCAACCCGCTCCGGCACACCACCCATAAGGCAGAAAACACGCCCTAACCCTCAGCCTCCATGCCAGATCCCGGCCGCTTAAGGCAGGTTTGGTTCCTTAGCACCTGCCACCCCGCTCCGGCACACTACCCATAAGGCAGAAAACACGCCCTAATCCTCAGCCTCCATGCCAGATCCCGGCCGCTTAAGGCAGGTTTGGCGCCTTAGCACCTGCCACCCCGCTCCGGCACACCACCCATAAGGCAGAAAACACGCCCTAACCCTCAGCCTCCATGCCAGATCCCGGCCGCTTTAGGCAGGTTTGGTTCCTTAGCACCTGCCACCCCGCTCCGGCACACCACCCATATGGCAGAAAACACGCCCTAATCCTCAGCCTCCATGCCGGATCCCGGCCGCTTAAGGCAGGTTTGGTTCCTTAGCGCCTGCCACCCCGCTTGGCCGCACCTGCCACCCCGCCTGGCCGCACCTGCCACCCCGCCCGGCCGCACCTGCCACCCCGCGGTATCATCGCATCATATAGAAAAACGCGGCCATCAGAGCCGCGTTTCATATCTGTAAACCAAAATGCGATTAGTACGCCTCTACGAATTCCACCTCAGGCACCGCGTGCTTAATCGCCCGTTCAACGCCCATTTTCAGGGTCATAATGCTAGCCGGGCACCCAACACAGGAACCTGTCAGCGCAACGTAAGCCGTTCGCGATTCATTATCATAGGAAACAAACTCCACATCCCCGCCATCTTGCTGGATGGCTTCGCGGATTTGTTCCAGCGCTTCCTGGATGCGATCTTCAATTCGCACTTCAACGGTCATCGTCGCACCTCCTTCATCGCCTTTAGCATACCCCACACACCGCAATTCCTGCAAGGGGCAGGCATCCGCACGTACCTGCCGGCGAGCGTTCTCGCCCCAACTCCCCAACTCCCCAACTCCCGCCTCGCGGTTTCACGCCTTCGTTCCACCTCCCTCCCTGCGCTCCGCCCTGCGGTTCCATCCCACGGTCGTCGGGCGGTGATGGGGTTCATGGAAGAAAGGTGTGCCGATGGCCTCGATGAAACCATAGGATGAACTATCCGAAATCTGGTGTGGAAAGGACGGGCTCCGAATGAAGCGACTGGAACGTCTCCAGTGGATCCCGATGATCCTCAAGGCATGGAACGAAGCACGGGAGCGTGTCGAGGGGCAGCAGACAGGGTTGATGGAAACTCCGCCGCCCGTGCGCGGCAAGCCTGAGTCCGCTAAGCCAGGGGCCAAGCCAAGGGCGCAGAGGCCGGTGGGGCGATCGCGATCGAAACCGGGGCACAGGCCAAAAGTCCGTCACTTGAAGCGTATTCCCACGCCGCAGGGTCAGCGCAGGGTTCTTCGCACCCGTCGCATGCCCGCTCCCCCCGACTATCAGGCGGTGCTGCAGGAACTGCGTGAGGCACGTGCGCAACTGAGTCAGCTGGAGTCCATTCGTCACCAATTAAACGAAATGCAGGCGTGGTTCGAACAGCGCCTGCCAGCGGCGACGCACACGGATGCTGCAGCGAGCAGCGCCGAAGTTGCGGCACCGTCGCATCGTCAGCCGGGATCGCCGGGGCAACCCGCAGATGCACCCTTGAACGCCAGCCAACAACCACCAGGCCTCCTCGACTCGGCTCGTGACGGCGGCCGGCAATAATTCCTGGGTTCGCCGTGCATACTGTTGCCGAAAGGAGGCGGTGTCATGAGTCGAACGGCGTTGGTGTTGGTCATCGTCGGCGCGATCAATTGGCTGTTGGTAGGATTGTTCAATTACGACGTGGTGGCAGCCGCGTTCAATGGAACGACCAGCATGGTGAGCCGAATCATTTACGTCATCATCGGACTGGCTGGGCTGTACTGTATTTCACTGTTGTTTGGAGACCGCAGAAGAACCTGAACCTGCCGCTGCGTTCGCAGGAGTCACCGAGCCATCCGCAAGATTCGCGCGGGTCATCCAACATTCCGCATCGTGCGGCGGTGCCGCCAGCCCGCTGGCATATGCGATGCTTTCGGCCGTCGTTTTGCCCACAAAGCGAAACGTTTTTTGCAGCCTGATGAGCACTTCATCCGGAGGAAGCGACTGCAGATACGCCCCCAGTGACCCGTGTTGCTCTGTCAGACGCTGTACGATGCGTGCATTGTCAATCGCAGCCTCGATTTTGCGCCGATGTCGGACAATCCCTTCGTCCTCCAGCAGCCGCAGAACATCGTCGGCGCCAAACGAGGCGACCGTCGTGATGTCGAAGTCGCAGAATGCACGGCGGAACGCGTCCCGTTTGTGCAGGATGGTGCGCCAGCTTAAGCCGGCCTGAAACGTTTCGAGGACGACCAATTCAAACCACCGGGCATCCGTGGTTGGCGGGCGGCCCCATTCTCTATCGTGGTAGTCGCGAAGCAGCTCGTCCGTGACCCATTTACAGCGGCGAAGCCCGTCCGGATGGGACCGTGATTCATCGTCTTTACGCGCGTCATCGCCTTTACGCGCGTCATCGCCTTCGCGGGCTTCATTGCCTGCCCATGGCACATGCTTGTCCAAAGTATCCGTCCTCCGTTTGAGAAGTGTGCTGGACGGTGGCGGATTGACATTGAAAAAGGGCCAAAGACAGATGCGAAGCATCCTGCTTTGACCCTCTCCCCTCATCCAAACCAGCCAATCGGCTGCGGCGGCACCGGTGGCTGCCCAGGCGGAGCCATGCCAGGCGTTCCCGGCAAGGGCGGTACGCGCTTCTGGAAGCACACCGTGTTTTCATCGATCCGAAAGACTTCCTGAAACCCGAGCTTGCGCGTGAAGGCCATGCTTCGTTCGTTCGAATTCTGCACAAAGACCTCCATCACCTGCACACCCGCGCGCTGGGCATCCTCTTCCAGCTTCTGCATCACCTTTGTGCCGATGCCGTCCGATTGGTAGTTCGGCTCCACCACCATCGCCCCGATGTGCATTTTTGCATCCGGGCCAATGAGATAAGAATAGTACCCAATTCGCTTCCCATTTCGTTCAATCAAAAAGGTGGGTGCGCCAGACTGAATGTAGCGCAAAAACTGATCACGGGGAAACGGTTCGCGAAAGGCTTGTTGATGAACGGTGCCCAGCTGTTCTTCCGTGAGCTGAACGATGTATGCGTCGTCTTCTGGCGTCCGCGGCCGATAAGACAACGTGACGGCTTCTTCCGTGCCGGCCTGCGGGCGGTTGCGCGGTTTGCCTTTCGCCTGGCGTCCTGTCGAAGGCCTGCGGGTTTTCGTTGCAGGCACACGTCCCTTCTTCCTGCGTTGCATGAGCGATGACCTCCCTGGTGCACGAGTCGTGCGTTCAGCATCAGCCTATGCACCAGGCTGGGTGAATGTCATCACTTGCGCGAAAAGCGGCCGTCCACAACAGGCCGTCCACAAAAGGTCGTCCACAAAAGGTCGTCCACAAAAGGCCGTCTACCAGATCACGTCTAACAGGGGTGCCCGAGGCCGCCCGAACCTTCGAAAGACGATCTCACTTCGACTTACCGGCCTTGGTCGGCTTTTGCGGCTCCGCGCTGCGGCGCCGAAACCAGGAACGCTGCCCGGACTGGGATTGTGGGGTGGTTTTGGTTTTGCCTTTTTGCACCGGCGCGACGACGTAGCCAATGTAATTCCCCGCAACGTCCATCTTGTACCGATGATTGGGCTGAATCTTGTCGTACTCCGACTTGGTCGTCCGGAACGTCACATTCTGCGCCTTGTTCATCTGCACACCGCGGATGGCCTGTGAAACGGTGATTCGTCCGATGACCTGGTAGGTCTTGAACTTTGCAAAGCGGGTCAGCCGTGTCTGCCCCTTTTCTTTCACAATGCGCTTGCTCAGCACAAAGACGTCGCGCCGCTCTTTCGCAGCGTTGTACTGTGCCTCAAATGCTTTCTGCCGCTTGCGCGCATAGAGAAACATCCAGACGTATAAACCAGCAAGCACGATAAGAATGATTAACGGAATGATCCATCGCAACAAAGAAACCGTCCCCCTACGCCGATGTGCGTGCACTTATGTCGTATTCTAGTGTAGTGCAGCCATGAAGTAAATCACAAGGACGCCGAAGCTGTCTCCTGCGCCTTGACGGGGCGGGCATAGCGCTTCGGGAAGGTTTTGATCCCGACCGACGGATGAAACATGACTTCCAGGTGCGTCTCGGTCTGCACCGGCGCATTCGCTGCGTCAGGGTTGTCACGCTGCCCCTCGCCTGCGCGCTGGACCGGCACCTCCCGGACGGACAGCACCACGCCCTCGCCGTACTGAGGATGGCGAATGTGATCGCCAGGGCGCCAATCGTACAACACCTCGTTCGTCAAATTCAACCGCTGGATGTGGGTTTCCGGCAATTCCGCCAAAAACCTGGACGGCTCCCGCACAGAAACCTGTCCATACAGTGTCCGCTCCGTGCAGTAGGTCAGGTGGAGGTGGTCTTTCGCGCGCGTGATGCCGACGTAACACAAATTGCGCTCTTCCTCCAGCCGCTGGTCGTCATCCAGGGAACGCGCGTGCGGAAAGATGGACTCCTCCATGCCAATCAAAAACACCACCGGGAATTCCAATCCCTTGCTGGCATGCAGGGTCATCAGCCGAACGGCGTTTTCCGGCTTGCCTTTTTCCTTGTCCACATCCGAAAGCAGCGACACCTCAGCGAGAAACTCCAGCAAGGTGCCGCCGCGCCGCTTGTCGAACGACTGGGTCACGCTGAACAGCTCATCAATATTCTCCAGACGCTGCTGGTCCTCTTTTTTGCTGCTCTCTGCGTACATCGCCCGATAGCCGGTGGCATGCAGCACTTCCGCCAGAAACTCGGAAACCGGCATGCCCTCCATCCAGTCCATCAGTTCCACCATGGTGTCGTGAAACTGCTTCGCGTTCGCGGCAGCATCCCCCGCGAGGCCCGCTTCGGCACCGCGGCCCAGCGCCTCAAGCAGCGTGACTTCCTCCTGGTGCGCAAAATCCAGCAGCTTGCGGACAGCGCCAGGACCGAGACCACGCTTCGGCGTATTGATGACCCGCAGCAGCGAGATTTCGTCGCGCGGGTTCGCGAGCGTTCGCAGATACGCAAAGACGTCCTTGATTTCCCGCCGATCGTAGAAGGTGAGTCCCCCGACAATCGTATATGGAATCGCCTGTGCCATGAAGGCTTCTTCAATCGCCCGCGACTGCGCGTTGGCCCGGTACAGCACTGCGCAGTCGCCGTACGCCCCGCCGTCCGCGACATGGCGTTGAATTTGCTCTGCGACGTAACGCGCCTCGTCATCTCCGTCCGTCAACGCACAGACGACGAGCGGCTGCCCCTCGCCCCGGACCGAGCGGAGGTTCTTTTCCTTCCGGCGCGTGTTGTTCCGGATGACCGCATTCGCCGCTTCCAGAATCATGCTGGTCGACCGGTAGTTGGTCTCCAGGGTAATGATGGTCGCATCCGGATAGTCGCGCTCGAAATTCAGGATGTTGCTGATGTCGGCACCGCGCCACGCGTAAATGGCCTGGTCAGAGTCGCCGACCGCGCAGATGTTGCGGGACGCATCCGATATCAGCCGAATCAGGCGGTATTGTGCCAGGTTGGTATCCTGATACTCATCCACGTGCACATACTGAAATTTGGCCTGATAGTGGGCACGGATGTCCTGGTGCTGTTCGAACAATTGCACCGCATTGACGATGAGGTCGTCGAAATCCATGGCGTTTGCCGCAAACAACCGGGATTGATAAATTTCGTAGACATCGGCCGCGATGGCTTCATTCAAGTTCTTCGCGTGCTTGGCCGCAACCGTTTGCTTCGGCCCCCGCAGCTCATTCTTCCACCGGGAGATGACCGATTGAATGGCACGCGCGTCAAACTTCTTCAGGTCGTAGTTCAAGTCGACCATCGCCTGTTGAATCGCGTTGTTTTGGTCATCCGAATCCAGAATGGTGAATGAGGATGTGTAGCCAAGCCGCTCTGCTTCCCGGCGAAGAATCTTCACCGCGATGCTGTGGAAGGTACCCATCCACAGGTCCTGCGCCTTGTCTCCGACCAGCTGCATCAGGCGCTCGCGCATTTCGCGGGCTGCTTTATTGGTAAAGGTAATCGCAAGAATTTGGTGGACCGGTACATTGCGCACCCCAATCAGGTAGGCAATGCGCCGGGTGAGAACGCTGGTCTTACCCGATCCCGCCCCTGCTACGACCAAAAGCGGCCCCTCCGTGGTCAGGACAGCTTGCCGTTGCTCTGGATTCAGTCCGCGAAGCAGCGTAGCTTCATCAATGTTCGGCGATGAAGCCGCCCCATTTACACGTTTCGGCACTGCTGGCACGCCCCCTCCATCTGTTCCATCGGTTCTGTCAGCGGGGCTTTGATAGCCATGGTACTATAATAGAGCAAAGATCGTTTTCTATCGACAGGTATGATCTTGGCAGCAAAGGAGGCCGTACCATGTTGCAGCAACCATCATCGCCGGAAGTCTTGGACGCGTCGCTTCAGCAGCGATCCGAGATTGCCTACCATGTGCAGGAAATCCTGAAACTATCGGGTGAAGATATCACGCGGGACGGCTTGCTCGATACACCGATGCGGGTCGCCAAAATGTTGGAGGAACTCCTGGCGGGCATGCACGTCAACCCGGAGGATGTGCTGAATACGACGTTTGAAGAAGCGGCGGAAGGTCCGGTGATTGTCTCGGACATCACGTTTTACAGCCTGTGCGAGCATCACATGGTTCCGTTCTTCGGAACCGCGCACGTCGCCTACCTGCCTTCCAAGAAAATCGTGGGCATCAGCAAAATCGCGCGGCTCGTGGACGCGCTCAGCCATCGGCTCCAGGTTCAGGAGCGGATGACCGAACAAATCGTGAACACCATTCAGAAGGTGCTGGAGCCTGCAGGCGTCATCGCACTGGTCGAAGCGGAACACACCTGCATGTGCGCGCGCGGCGTGAAAAAGCCGGGATCGAAAACCACAACCCTTGCATCCTGCGGGGAGTACCGCAACAACTACCAGCTGCGCAGCGAATTTCTGCAGATGATTGGCCGGACGCAGCGGTAGTCACATCGAGCGTGCGCGGCGGCGGCGCATGCGGGACCGTGGGACGACCTGTGCCATGACCACCGCACCGCCGCTGCCGCGTATCACGCCGCGATTTTCCGCACCATGCCTCCCTACTCGGCGTACAACGCTTCGATTTCCTGCTCGTACACCTTGAGCACGTCCTTGACCCGGACCTTGAGGGAAGGGGTCAGTTGGCCGTTCTCAACGGTGAAGGGTTCTTTGGCGATGAGTACCTTTTTGGGCTGTTCGAATCGTGCGAAGCCCGCTGTAGCTTCTTGAATCCGCTTGAGCAGGAACGCCTCCAGGGACCCCGATTCCGCCGATGATGCGCTCGCTGACTCGCTGGCTGCGGCTGCGCTGGTCTGACCTGCGGCGGTCGTGCGCAGCGTTTTCAACATGGCTTCGTTCGGCACCACGATGGCGCTGACGTATTTGCGGCCCTGCCCAATCAGCATCACCTGGTCAATGTACGGGTCCTTCAGAATTTCCACCTCAATGGCGGCCGGAACGACCTTCTTCCCAGTCGACAGCACAATGAGATTCTTTTTACGGTCGGTGATTCGCAAATAACCGTCGGGTGTCAGCTCCGCAATGTCACCGGTGTGCAGCCAGCCGTCTGGCGTGAATGCCTCCGCCGTGGCCGCCGCGTCATCATAGTAGCCAACCATGACACTGGGCCCGCGAACGAGGAGTTCGCCGTCTTCTGCGATGCGGGCTTCCACGTTTGACAGCACCTTGCCCGCCGTGCCAAGGCGCGGCGCTTCCGGCGGATTGACCGACACCACGGGGGAGGTCTCGGTCATGCCGTACCCTTCCACGACCGTAAAGCCGACTGCGGCGAAAAACCTTCCAACGTAGGGTGGCAGCGGTGCGCCCCCGGAGATAATCATTCGCAGCTGACCACCAGTCGCCTGCCGAATCTTCTCAAACACCACGCGGTCGTAAAACTGGAGCTTGGCAGCCGACACGGGGCGGCCTTCCACGCGTGCAGCCGTTCCACAAGCCAGGGCGCGGCGGAACAGCCAGCGTTTGAACGCCCCGCCTTGTTCGACATTGCGCATCACCTGTTCTTGCACTTTCTCCAGCAGCCGCGGCACGGTGGTAAACACCGTGGGCGGCATCCGCCGAAAATCTTCGGCAATGAAATCAAAACCGCGCGAGTAGGCGATGGTCGAGCCTGCTTCCAGGGCGACGAATTGACCGGCCGTTCGTTCGAAAATGTGCGACAGCGGAAGGTACGATAACGACCGGTCGGTAGGTTCAACCCGCACAATTTCCCTGATGCCTTCCACATTCGCGAGCAGGTTGCCGTGCGTCAGCATGGTTCCCTTCGGCAGTCCGGTGGTTCCCGACGTGTAGACGATGGTCGCAAGGTCATCGCGGTGGATGGACTGCAGTCGTTCTCTGAACGCGGCATCGTCCAATCCTGCATCGGTCTGTCTCCAGTCATCGAACAAATCCACCTGCCAGCGCCGCTCTGCTTCCGCCAGCAGCCACTCCCCCTTGTCATCGAGGGTAGACTCGAACAGCACCAGAAACCGCAGTTCCGGCAGGGCGTCCGCCGGCAGCTCCACCAGCTTTTTCAACTGCTTCTGATTTTGCACGAACAGCCCCTTCATCCCGGATTGGTGTGCATTGTACTCGACTTGAACCGGGGTCAGGCTCGGATAGATGGGCACGACCACCGCACCGAGACTCATGATGGCAAAGTCGGCGATGGCCCACCATGCGCTCGTCTCGGCCAGGATGCCCACCCGGTCGCCATGCTCGACACCGCGATCGGCAAGGTGGCAGGCGACGTTCCGAACATCGCGCCACAGCTCCGCATACGTCCAGGCATCGTAGCCGCCAACTGTATTCGGGTTGAGCAGGGCGCTTTTCGTTTCGTAGCTGTCCACGGAGCGGGCCAGCATTTGGGGTAAACTCTGCACTTGTGATAACGGTATCATTCCAATCGCCTCTGAACGGTCGACTGTCCGAATGGGGTGCGGACAATCTGCAGGATATATTTCGTCTATTAAAGAGTGTAGCACGATTCAGAGAGACGGCCAAATGACAGTTCGAAACCCTGCGCTGTGCATGCTATCATGAGACAGAAAGCGACATGCAAGGAGGACCCTACATTGTCCATTTTCGATATTGTGCCCGTCCCATCCTTGGACAAGGCCAAGCACATTCTGTGCATTCAGCCTCATCCGGATGATATGGACATCTCCTGCGGCGGAACCTTGGCCGCCTTGGCCGATCACGGCGCGCACATCACCTACCTCACTGTCACCGACGGCAGCGCGGGTACGCCGGTTCGCATGCAGGAGGCGGAACTGGCCGCCATTCGCCGACAGGAACAAATCGCGGCTGGCGCACACATTGGCGTGCGTGACTATCGTTGGCTGGACTATTCAGACGCCCAGTGGCTGCCGGAGGCTGCGCTGCAGGCGGACCTGATTCGAGCCATCCGGAAGACACGGCCCGACACCGTCTTCACGATTGACCCATGGCTGCCGTACGAATCCCATCCAGCCCACCGTACGGTCGGCTTATGCGCGGCGGCGGCAGTTCTGTTCGCCGGCATGCCGAACATCAGCCCGGATCAACTCGAGGACGGTCTGTCGCCGCACAATGTGCAGCAGATTGCGTTTGCGTTTACCGCGGCGCCGAATACACAGTTTGACGTATCTGCGACGTGGGCGCGGAAACTCAGTGCCATCCGAGCCCATCAGAGCCAGTTCCCGGACAACGTATGGCCCGTGTATGAACATGTGCTCACTGCCAAAGGGCGCGAATTCGGGGCACAGTCAGGCTGCGCGTTTGCGGAAGCCCTGAAAGTGCTGGCACCGTTCCATCTGCACTGCAACATTGACATACTGGGGTGACATCACTTGTACAGACGAATGGGAAGTCCTCAAGACACAGGGAGAGGCGGCCGACGGCGCGGTGGATTCAACTCAAGCTGGGTGTTCACCCTGCTCATCGTGGTCGCGTTCTTCTTGTTCGAACATCGAGCGACACCTGAGGTGCCGCTGCCTGCCCACTATACGAAGGTCGGCAATGCGGTACGGATCCCGGTCGGGATGGGGGTGCCGAGCACCAACGGGGAAAGTTGGACGCTCGCGAAAGTCAATCAGCAGAACTATGTGGTTCTGCTGACCAACAACAGCAAGACACTGCACCAATACAAAGCCAATCCAAGCGGACACAGAGCGGCGGATGGGACCAATTTTGCCGTGGCGGGCGCGGTCAACCTGGACGGTACGCTCTATCAAGCACAGACCCTGCACGTGAACCCGGACGGGCGTACGGGATATATCCAATTCAAGCCCGCGGCTGCCGCCGTCAACAACACCGCCAACACGTCGCCGCAAGGGAGCGCCAACGGGACGGCCGCACCCGCGGCGAACGGCTCATAAAGCCGCCCGAAGCGTGCCCCGCTCTGATCCGGGCCGCGCCCGGGCGTGCCGGCGCGGCGGTCAGCTGTGCCCCGGCACGGCCTTGATGACCTTCAGCACGTCTTCCACGATGGCGCTGGCGGTCGGCCAAGCACCCGCACCCGGGCCCGCGAACGTCAAGTCGCCGACCAGATCGCCCGTCACCACCAGGGCGTTTTGCACGCCGTCAATCGCGTACAACGGATCCGACGGCGCCACCACCACGGGCGCCACCTGCGCCGACACGCGCCCGTCCGCCGCCAGCCGCACCTCCGCCACGTGCTTCACTTTGCAGCCGAGGCGTTTGGCCGCCGCCAAATCGGCCGAGGTCACCCCCATAATGCCGACGCGCGTTACGGCAGCCTCCGGCAAATCGATGCGAAGACCACAGCGCGCCAGAATCTGCAGCTTGTAGAGGGCATCGTACCCTTCCACGTCGGCAGACGGGTCCGCCTCCGCATACCCCAGCCGCTGCGCTTCTGCCAGTGCGTCCGCAAACGACAGGCCCGTGTCTGCCATCTGGGTCAGGATGTAATTGCTCGTGCCGTTCACAATGCCGCGCAAGGCGCGAATCCGGTTGGCGCCAAAATAGGTGTGGAGGATGTGAATCGCCGGGATCCCGCCGAGCACACTCGCCTCAAACAGCAAGCGGCGGTCGACCGTGGCTGCGAGGGCCTGGAGTTCCACGCCGCAAGCGGCGAGCAGCTGCTTGTTGGCCGTCACCACGTGCTTCCCGTGGGTGAGCGCCGTGGCAATCGCTTCCCGCGCCGGAGACGTCCCGCCCATCACCTCAATGACCAGGTCGACGTCGTCGGCCTCGCATACCTCACGCCAATCGCTGCACAGCCACGACCGGCGAACGTGGACAGAGCGCTCACGCTGCACGTCGCGGACCGCCGCCCGAACGATGTCCAGACGAACGCCGTGTTCTGCTTCAATGTGCCGCGCATTCTGATGCAGCGTCTCCACCACCCCGCCGCCGACGACACCGCACCCCAGCAGCCCGATCCGCAAGGTGTCGGGGACGGCCGTCGTCACAGTGCGCCCGAGCGACGGCAGTGCACAGTCCCCGCGAGGTGAAAGCGGCGCTGAAGCGGCCGGTGTCGACGGCGTATCAGTCCGCAGCGCGAGGGAATCGGTGCGGCTCAATGGACACGCCCCCTTCCAGTTCGGCAAGCAGTGCGCCGAGTTGCCTTTGTTCCAATAAAAATGCATCATGTCCGTATATCGACGACATCTCCCGATAGGTACAATCCACACCGCACCGAACCGCAAGTTCAGCTGTCTCTCGCAAGTCGGAGGCGGCGTATAGGTAATCGCTGTCAATCGCGATGACACATAAGCGCGTCTCCCCGAACGCCCGCAGCGCCGCCGCCAGTCCGCCGCGGCCGCGGCCAATGTCGTGCGTGTCCATCGCGCGCGTCAGGTACAGGTAACTGTTTGCGTCAAACCGGTCGTTCAGTTTCTTGCCCTGATAGTGAAGGTAGGACTCCACCGCAAACTGGGGCTCGGTAAACACGGAGAGCGCGTCGTCTGTCCGGCTGTTTGCGCGCTCAGCTGGCTCGCGGCCAAAGCGAGCGCGGTACAGGTCGTTCGTGCGATACGTCAGCATGCCGATCGATCGCGCCGCCGCCAGCCCGGCCCGCGGCCCGTCGCCCCGCCCGTAATAATTCCCCTGATGCCAGTTGGGGTCACACACGATGGCTTGACGCATTGCCTCGTTATAGCCAATGCCCATCGGCGTGAACGCAGCATGCGCGGCGATGGGGACCGCACAGCGCACGCGCCCCGGCGCCAGCAGCGGCCACTCCCAGACTTGCATGCCGCCAAGCGACCCGCCGATGACCATCTGCACCTGACCCACCCCCAGTTCATCCAAGAGACGAATCTGGGCATTCACAATGTCCCGTACCGTCACCAGCGGAAAGCGAAGTGCATAGGGCGTGCCGTCCGGCGCCAGTGAACTCGGGCCGGTCGATCCGGCGCATCCACCGAGCACATTGCTCGCGATGACGAAAAAGCGGTTCGTATCGATGGCGCACCCCGGCCCAATCAAATCGGCCCACCAGCCGTCCGGCGACCCGGGCCCGGCATGCGCGTCTCCCGTGAGGGCGTGGCACACCACGACGACATTGTCGCGCGCGGCGTTCAGGCGCCCCCACGTTTCATACGCAATCGTCACGTCCTCAAGAACAGCGCCGCACTCGAACGCGAATGAAGAGAGTTGGATGGTATGACGGACGTGATGCGTCAACGGTCGTTCAAGCGCTCGTTCCTGAACTTCCGCATGTGATTCCACCCGCAATCCCTCCCCTCGGTTCCAGAAGCTGACGGTTCATGGTCGCATCACGCTCGAATGACAAATCCAGCACCCTTACGCGGTGGCGGACTGCTTTGTTGCCTGGAGCGCCGTATCGAGGTCTTCCAGAATATCGTCCAGCGTTTCGAGCCCAATGGACAGCCGCACGAGGTTTGGCGTCACGCCGGCCGCCAGCTGCTCTTCCGCCGACAGCTGCTGATGCGTGGTGCTGGCTGGATGAATGACCAGGCTCTTGGCATCGCCGACGTTGGCGAGGTGCGTGAACAGCGCCAGGCTGTCGATGAATTTGACGCCAGCTTCGAGGCCGCCTCGAATGCCGAACGTCAAAATGGCCCCCTGGCCCTTGGGCAGGTACTTCTTCGCCAACTCGTGATATGGGCTGGTCGACAGGCCTGGGTACTGGACCCACTCGACTTGACTGTGCGCTGCCAGGAACTCCGCGACCGCCTGCGCATTCTGGCAGTGGCGCTCCATGCGCAGAGGCAGGGTTTCCAGTCCCTGGAGAAACAAAAACGAGTTAAACGGTGCAATCGCCGGTCCCAAGTCGCGCAGCAGCTGCACACGTGCCTTGATGATGTACGCAGGTGCACCGACGTCGCGGACATAGGACACGCCGTGATAGCTCTCATCCGGTTCCACGAGGCCCGGGAATTTCCCGTTATCCCAGTTGAACTTGCCGCTGTCCACAATCACGCCGCCAATGGACGTGCCATGGCCGCCGATAAACTTTGTCGCAGAGTGAATCACGATGTCCGCTCCGAATTCAATCGGACGGCACAGGTATGGCGAGGCAAACGTGTTGTCGATCAACAGCGGCACGCCGTGCCGATGCGCAATCTCTGCAAACGCCTCGATATCCAAGACGTCCATCCGCGGGTTGCCGATGGTTTCCGCATAGACCGCCTTGGTGTTCGGCTGGATGGCGGCCTCTACAGCTGCGAGGTCAGCCGGATCAACAAACGTCACGTCGATCCCGATTCTGCGCAGCGTCACGTTCAACAGGTTGTATGTACCCCCGTACAGGTTGGACGAGCTGACGATGTGGTCGCCCGCACCCGCGATGTTGAGGATGGACAGCGTGATGGCGGCCTGGCCGGACGACAGCGCCAAAGCGCCGATGCCGCCTTCGAGCGCCGCGATGCGCTGTTCAAAGACGTCCTGCGTCGGGTTCATGATGCGCGTATAGATGTTGCCGGGCTCCTTGAGCGCAAACAGGTTGGCCGCGTGTTCGGAGTTGTTGAAGGCGTACGAAGAAGTCTGGTAAATCGGCACCGCCACGGCGTTGGTTGCCGGGTCCCCGTTAAATCCCCCGTGCAGCGTGATGGTCTCAAATCCCCATTTCCGTTCGGTCATCTGATTCCTCTCCTTTTCTTCTGGCAAAGTTTGCGCAGCGCACAGCGCCGTTGGCGGATGTGCGTGGCCGCGCGGCCCAAAGAATGGCGTCCGATGGGCGCGTGCCCAACGAAAAAACCGCTCCTGAGAGGAGCGGTACACGAGTCGACCCGACGCGTGTGCTCCTCTCATCTTTCAGGACACGCAAGTCCTGCAGGAATTGGCACCTCTCCACGAATCTCGTGGTGGTTGCCGGGCTTCATCGGGCCAGTCCCTCCGCCGCTCTGGATAAGAGTTGCAACACCTGTATGCGGTTCATTTGTTGGCGTAACTATATCACCTGGCAGGATGGCGTGTCAATCGCCTGTTTGGCTTCATATCGTTAGGGATGGCGGTTGTCACTGATGGATCGGCATGGTAGAGTGAAGGCGGATCTGCCGGCCGGTCCCAGCCAGCCGTGCTTTCGGCATGCCTTCGCGCGGTTTGACACCGCCGGCGGCAGGGGCGGGATGACGGGGTCACAACACACGCGCATCGACTCGCAAACACACGCAGCGAATCGACGCACGTCTCCATCTCGATGCGACTTGACCTGGAGGTGAGGCCGTTGAAACGGATGTGGGGCAGTTTTCCGACCATCCAGCGCATTTCATGGGCGGACGGCCTCGTTGGCGTATTCATTTTTGCCCTTCTGTACCTATTGGTGCGGTTGACAGCGGAAATGAACGTGCCCTTCTCCATTCAGGACGAGCCGCATATCTCGCTGGCGTGGCAGTCGCTTCCTTATTACGCGGCGCGTTCGCTGTTGCGCATGTTCATCGCGTTCTTTTTTTCACTCCTCTTTACTTTCATCTACGGGCGAACCGCTGCTCGGTATAAATTCGCGCAAAAAATCATGCTGCCGATTCTGGATATTCTTCAATCCATCCCGGTCCTGGGCTTTCTTTCCGCCACCGTCACGGCCTTTATGGCTTTGTTCCCGCACAGCCTGCTGGGACTCGAATGTGCGTCCATCTTTGCGATTTTTACGGGGCAGGCCTGGAACATGACGTTCAGCTTCTACCAGTCCGTCTCCACCATCCCGCGCGAACTGCAGGAAGCGTCGAACATGGTCCGGCTGGACGCGTACGCCCGGTTTACCCGCTTGGAACTGCCGTACAGCATGATCGGGCTGGTCTGGAACAGCATGCTGTCGTTTGGCGGCGGCTGGTTCTTTCTGGCCGCCAGTGAATCGCTGTCCGTCGACAACCACACGGTCGAACTGCCAGGCATCGGTTCCTATATCTACACCGCCATCAACGAGGGCAATGTTCGCGCGGTCGTGCTCGGCGTCATCACCATGATGCTCCTCATCGTGCTGGTCGACCAGCTGTTCTGGCGCCCCATCGTAGCCTGGTCGCAGAAGTTCAAGATGGACTTCAGTGGTTCGGACGACGCGCCAAAATCGTGGTTCCTGCAAATTCTTCGCCGTTCCCGCCTGGCGGAGTGGGTCTCCACCCAGGTCTTCGGCGCCGCGTTTCGCGCCATCGACCAGTTGATGTTAAGACTTGCGAAGCGCGAACCAACCCCTGTCTTGCGCAGGCCGTGGACGCGAGCGGTCCGGCGAACGGTGCTCTGGTGTGTGTTTTGCGCACTCTGCGTGGTGGTGGCGGTGTACGGCGCGATGGGTGTGGTGGAAATTGTCCATCTGGGACTGCAGGACATCCTCCACATCGTGTGGCTTGGCGCCCTCACGATGCTCCGGGTGATGACCTCCACCTTCATCGCGATTTTGTGGACCGTTCCGGTGGGCATCCTGATTGGGCTCAACCCTAAGGCTTCGCGCATCGCCCAGCCGCTGATTCAGATGGCCGCGTCCTTTCCGACGAACACCTTGTATCCGCTCGTCACCATGATTTTCGTCGCAGTCGGCATCAGCTTTCAGATCGGCGCCGTGCCGCTGATGATGCTGGGTACGCAGTGGTATATCTTGTTCAGCGTGATCGCCGGGGCAATGGCGATCCCGAACGACCTGAAGGAAGCCACCCGGGTCCTCGGGCTGCGCGGTTGGGAACGCTGGAAACACCTCCTGCTGCCCAGCGTCTTCCCGTACCTGGTGACCGGGTGCATGACCGCCAGCGGCGGCGCCTGGAACGCCAGCATTCTCGCGGAATTTGTGGTCTGGAAGAGCAAAGTGCACGCCGCATCAGGGCTTGGTGCCTTTCTGGATGAAACCGCCGCAGCACACCACTGGGCGAATTTCATTGTCGCCCTCATTGTGATGTCGGCGTTCGTGGTGCTCATTAACCACTTTGTCTGGCGGCCTATGTTCCGGCTGGCCGAGAAACGGTATCATTTTGACTGAACGAGGTGAACCGTGATGAGCGTGCTGCTGGAGATTCAGCGCGTCAGCAAACGATACGATGCCCCTGGGGAGCAGAAGGTCACCGTCCTCCAGGACATCGACCTGTCCATCAGCGAAGGTGAGTTTGTCGCCATCCTGGGGCCATCCGGCTCAGGCAAATCGACACTCCTTCGCATCATCGCTGGACTCGTGAAATCCACCTCTGGTACCGTCAGTTACCTGGGTCGGCCGATTGAGGGCGCCAACCCGGGCGTGAGCATGGTCTTTCAGTCGTTCGCGTTGTTTCCATGGCTGACCGTGCTGCAGAATGTGGAACTCGGTTTGCGCTACAAAGACATGACGGCTGCAGAGAAGCGGAACAAGGCGCTGCAGGTCATCGACATGATTGGCTTGGATGGGTTCGAAGGGGCGTATCCACGCGAATTGTCCGGCGGCATGCGTCAGCGGGTGGGACTCGGCCGGGCACTCGTCATGGAACCGGACATTCTGCTCATGGACGAACCGTTTTCCGCGCTCGACGTCCTCACAGCGGAGAACCTGCGGCGTGACTTGCTGGAACTGTGGCTGGACAAGAAAATCCCCACCAAGTCCATCATCATGGTGACGCACGGCATCGAAGAGGCCGTTTATATGGCAGACCGAGCCGTGGTGTTGTCGCGCGACCCGGCAACCGTCATTGCCGACATTCGCATCACGCTGCCCCACTGGCGCGAGCGGAAGGACGAAGCCTTTACGAAACTCGTCGACCGCATCTACTCCATCCTCACGTACTCGCGCGCGAACACCGAGTCGGCCGGCCAATTCAGCAAAGAAGTGCAGCGTAAATACATTGCCCTGCCGCACGTGCCGTCCGGCGCGCTGACCGGGTTTCTCGAACTGCTGGACGATCTCGACATCAAGTCGGACCTCTACAAGCTCGCCGACGCGCTGATGTTTGAGCTGGACGACCTGCTGCCGATTGTGGAAGCCGCCCAGATGCTCGGCTTCGCGACCGTCAGCCAGGGTGACATTTCGCTGACGGACGTCGGCAAGCAGTTCGCCGCCGCCAACGTGCTTGAGCGCAAGGAAATGTTCCGAGCCCAATTGCGTCAGCGGATCCCGATTTTCGGCCGCATCCGCTGGGTCCTCGAGTCCAAGCGCAATCGGCGAATGCCGCGCGAGTTCTTCTTGGAGGTCATCCGCAAAAGCGTCGGCACGGAAGCAGCTGAGGGGCAGCTCGACACCATCATTGACTGGGCGCGTTACTCGGAGTTGTTCGCGTATGATGAGAGCTCACGCGTCCTGTACCTGGAGGATGAGGACGAATTGCAGGCTGACTGAGGGTCCTGACAGCCCCTCAGTCGACGATCAAATCGTAAAATTTACAACGGGGGCAGCGTGGGGGATGAAAGATTTCGGAAAAGTGAAATTCAGCCGCAGTCCAGCGATGATCACCGCCGAGTATGTTGTCGTTTGTTACATGTGGCACGGCATCACCGGGCTGTTTTTCAATCACTTCTATGACCAAGGGTTTCCTTGGTTTGTCAACTCCAGTCGATTTGCCGTTCTCATCGCAGGCACGACCGTTTTCGTCTATACGCTCTGCAAACGACTGTGGCGATCGAAAGAACTGTTTGAGTCCATATTCAATCATACGACAGATGCGATTTGCGTCATGGACCTCTCGATGAACGTTGTCCAGGTCAACCCTGCATTTGAGTCCTTGTTTGGCTATCAACAAGCAGATGCACTGCATGCCTTCTCCGTCATTCCAGCGGACCAGCAGGAAACCACCTGGCGGCATTTTCAAGATGTTGTCGAAGCCCGCGTTCCCTTCGCGGAGTATGAAGGCACGCGAATGTGCAAAAACGGCCGCGTGGTTCATGTCCTCATTCGACTTTCTCCGCTCCGAAACGCCCGTGGCGACATTTTCGCGGTCTCAGCACTCACCAAAGACATCACCGAACTCCGGCAGGCACAGACCCTGTTGATGAACCTGGAGAAGCTGGAAATGGTCGGTCAACTGGCCGCCGGCGTTGCACACGAAATTCGCAACCCGCTGACGTCCCTGAAAGGATTTCTCAAGCTGCTGCCGGACGTGCCGTCTGATACGCAGCGGACGTACCTGTCGATTATGCAGAGTGAACTCGCCCGCATTGAAGACATCACGGGTGAAATGCTCGCGCTCGCCAAGCCGCAGGTGTATCAATACCGTTTGGTGCAAATTCAATCCCTCCTCGACGACGTCATCACCCTGATTTCCCCGCAGGCACACATGAAAAATGTCGAAATTGCAGCGGATTGTGAGGACAGCACCATCACCCTGGCTGCTGAGCCGAGTCAATTGAAGCAGGTATTCCTGAATGTGATGAAAAACGGCATTGAAGCGATGGAGAGCGGCGGGACGCTTCACCTTCGCGTCAGTCGCCAGGCAGACGAGGTCACGGTGGCCTTTACCGACGAGGGGATCGGCATCCCCGAGGATGTGCTGGCCAAAGTCGGAAACCCGTTCTTTACCACGAAACAGACCGGTGTGGGGCTGGGACTGCTCGTCAGCCGCAATATTGTCGCCCATCATCAAGGCAGCCTCTGCATCACCAGCGAGATGGGAAAAGGCACGACCGTCACCATTACACTGCCTGCGGCAGATGTCGATGACGGCCGGGTCAGTGACCAAACACGAGCCATGGTGTGGCAATCCTAATGGGGAGTCTACTGTGTGGGTGATGACTCCTCAGTGACACCTTGTCTGCGATTGGCAGCGCGCAAGAGTTGTTTAATTTCTATCAACTCTCCCTCAATTTGGTGAAGGTGCCGCTGCATGTCGTCAATTTCCTGCTCCGCTTTATAGTTGATGGCAAAGTCAATCAGGGCTTCATTCTTGTCCCTGGCCGCTTGACGGTTTTGGCTCATCATGATGATTGGCGCCTGAAACGCGGCGATAAAGGATAAGCATAAGTTCAAAAGGATAAAGGGCGGCCCATCAAAATGAAAGTGCCTGGTAAACGACAAGGAATTCCAAATCACCCATGCGGCCAGGAATGACCCGAACCAGATGATGAACGGCCAGCTCCCGCCAAATTGCGCAATTTTATCGGCCCAGCGATCCGGCCGAGACGTCGTGCTGGAATACACCTCATCGAGGTGGCTCATAATGCGCTTCTCGTAATCATTCACAAGCCGGTCGATGCGCTCTACATCGTCTTTATCAATTTCGATGTCGAATCCTTCAATGATCGTTTCGTCGTCACGGATCTCCGGTTTTACATAGAACTTCTTCTTGTCGACTGCCATCGGAATCGCTCATCTCCTTCATCGGTGGTATGGTCTGCGACAGCCCACAACCAGACAAATTAAAGTCAGACATCTCGCGCCATCGTCGACCATTTGGCTCTGGGTCCATGTCATACCACCTCCGTCATGAGCACGAAAAACCCCCTGAAAGGTGCCTCAGGGGGTTCGAATACGCAAGCACACAAACTTCCGGCGCGCGCCGCACGTCACATCCCCCTAGTTGAGCTTTGGCACTATACGACAATAGGGTTTGACCCAGCCACATTATGTAAAGCCTTAGTCCGGCAATACCTGTTCAACCCATTGGCGTGTTTCCACGTTTCCGGGCAGTGGCATGTATTCGTATAGACGCCTCACCTAACGAGGACTACATCGACACACTAGCACGCGCGCATCGTTCCGTCAATACCAACTTGTTTCAGACCCAATACGCTTTCACTACGATTTCGCAGTGCGATTTTGACCATCCATCACTAAATATTGACAAAATTTAATAAACATACTATGTTGAGTGTAACTGCAGCGCTTTCGTTCGAAAACATCCATATCTGACGACCAGCGCGTTCGTGCGGTTACGCAAAAAATGTAATGCTTCGGAGGAAGAGACTTGAACCGATTACGCCGTCGTGTGTCAAAATTGGCTTTGGTCCTGGGCTTATTCACGTTGGCCGGTGGTTGTTCGCCCGGACCGGCCTCCAGTCCGCATTCAAAATCTCAAACCAGCACGCCTGCCAAGCGTCAGCAGGCTGTCCGCGTACAGTCCTTAGCAGTGGTTCAGGCTGCTGCGGATAAACGATTGACGCCAAAGGATACTGTTTTGAATGAGGTTCGGTGGAAACTGAGCAGCGGTGTGACCATCAGCCCCCGAGCAGCCAACATATTATGGCAGTCTGAAGTCGCGGACTTTAGTATCCTCGCAGTCAATGTACCCTCGGTACAGCCAGCTTGGAGGGACTTCTTCTTTATGTCCAGGGACCCGAACGGGACATGGCGCATCCAGGGCATCATGGATGGGCCCCTGACCGATCCACAGTCCGTTGACACCTTGTCCCTTCCCATGAAGAAGGCGACGCAGATGAAACTCAGCATCCCGTCAATCGGACGCGCCTGGGCATTTGAAAACGGACACTACGCCGTTGTGGTTGTTGAAGCCGGCAATGTACCCATTGACCCGACAGCCTATCGAGAACTGCCCACTCGTCATGGTGTCGGGCTGTATCAATGGTCAGACGGCGCCTCCACACTGTCCTATTCTGACGCCGGAAAACGCATCTGGATAGCAGGAAATATCAAGCAGGAAGATAGTCAACGATTCGCCAATCGCCTGCCGGAAGTGACGTCTGCATTTTTTCCACTCCGCAGCCAGTCTGGTAACTAGGGAACTGATAAAACGGACTGATCCCGGCCTTCACGGTTTCTTCACACTGTGTTCATATTGAACCTGTAACGTGATGAGAGAATCGGCCAAGGGCTTTGCACCGTTCTGTCTGCGGGCGAATTGGACAGGTTCGGGCACACTGGCCGTGAATCACCCGAAGGGCTGTGATGAGCAATGGCCGTCATACTCGTTGTAGACGATGATGCACACATTCGCGAATTGGTGCGCCATTATCTCCAGAGAGAAGGCTTTGAAACGCTGGAAGCGGAGGATGGCATCGCGGCGCAAACCATCCTGCAGGAACGCAGCGTCGACCTCGTCGTGCTGGACATCATGATGCCGGGCATGGACGGGTGGGACTTGTGCGCCGAGATCCGCCAATACAGTTCCATCCCGATTTTGATGCTGACTGCGAAGGGAGAAACCGTGCAGAAAGTGAAGGGGCTGCGGCTTGGTGCGGACGACTACATGGTGAAACCGTTTGACCCGGACGAGTTCATTGCGCGGGTGCGCGCCTTGCTGCGACGGTACCAGATTGCCACAGAGCACGTGGTGCAAGTGGGCAATGTCCTGTTGAACGGAAAGGCACACGCCGCAACCTGCAACGGGGTTCCGGTCCCATTACCGCCGAAAGAATTTGACTTGCTGTTCAAGCTGGCCAGTTATCCAGGGCATACCCTGTCGCGAGATGAATTGATTGAACAAATTTGGGGATATGACTTTGATGGCGATGAACGCACCGTGGACGTCCATATCAAGCGCCTGCGGGACAAGTTTGCGGAAGAAGCGTGCGCATTTCGCATCGTGACCGTTCGCGGACTGGGTTATCGCTTGGAGGAACACGCATGAACAAACAGAAGACCGTAACCGTGCTGCGGCAGGCCTGGCACATCACCTACCGCGTCGTCTTCATGATGGCCGCGCTGTTCTGCATTTTCACCCTGTCGTTCTTCATCACCACATGGCTGTCTGCCTGGCTGCATTGGCACCTCGCCGCGTACCCATCCCAGTTGGTGAGCTTTGGCATCTCGTTCGTGTTGTTCATCCTCTGCGGCCTGACCATGCGTCTCATCTTCGAGCCGAGGCAGCACGTCGTCTGGCAGTCGATGGTCGATGCCTTGTCGCACATGGCCAAAGGCAACTTTGACATTCACCTCGACGTCAACATGATTCGCGAACCCGGCGGAGACCAGCACCCGTTTCGCCTTCTCGTCCACAGCATCAACGATATGGCGCAGGAGCTGGCTCAACTGGAGCAGATGCGCCAGGAGTTCATCTCCAACGTCTCCCACGAGATTCAGTCTCCGCTCACGTCCATTCAGGGGTTTACATCCGCCCTTCGCACGGGTGACTTGTCCCCGGAGCAGCACAACCGCTACCTGGAAATCATCGAAGCAGAAAGCAAGCGGTTGTCGAGACTCAGCGACAACCTCCTGAAGTTGACGTCACTGGAATCGGGCTACCACCCGTTTCATCCCGAAACCTTCCGGCTCGACCGGCAGCTTCGCAACACGGTGCTGGCGTGTGAACCGGCCTGGCTCGGCAAGGACATTCAAATCGACCTGTCAGTGCCGCCGATTGAACTCATCGCCGATCGAGACCTGTTGAGTCAGGTGTGGGTGAACATCCTGTCGAACGCCATCAAGTTTACGCCCGAAGGCGGAACCATCACTATTTCAGCGGAGGTTTCCGAAGCGGACCAAGTCGCGGTTCGCGTGGCCGACACTGGCATCGGCATAGCCGCAGACGATCTCGACCGCATCTTTGAACGCTTCTACAAAGCGAACAAAGCGCGCAGCAGCGGCCGGATGTCAGGCGCCGGACTGGGGCTGTCGATTGTGAAGAAGATTATCGAACTCCATGGCGGTACCATCGCCGTAGCGAGCCGCCTTGGGCTCGGTTCCACCTTCACCGTCACCCTGCCCAGAACCCCGGATGGTCACGGGGCTGCCACCCAGCCGTGAACTTCGCTTGGCGACAGGCCCCGCCGAAACGATTGCACGAACCTCGTCACACCCCCGCTTGCCGACACAACCTCGTCAGGTCCGGCGCATATAGGCACGGACCGTCAGCGGCGCGAAAATCGCCACAATAACAGCGGCACCAATCAGTGAGATGGCAAGGTCGCTGCCGATGGTCCCCGTGTCGGCAAGATTCCGCACTGCAGTCACGAGGTGAGAGACCGGGTTGAGATTGACGAACCGCTGCAGCCAGTGCGGCATCGTCTTCACCGGGACGAAGGCGTTGGATAAAAACGTGAGCGGAAACAGCACCAGCATCGAGATGCCTTGGACACTGGACGCGGTTCGGGCAATCACTCCAAAGAAGGCGAAAATCCAGCTCATCGCCCAGGAGCACGCAATCACCAAGATGCCCGCGAGAGCGACATGACCCAGCCCGCCGCCGGGCCGATACCCCATGACGTACCCCATCGCAAACGTGAGCACCGTTGCGATGGTGTAGCGAACGGTGTCTGCCAGCAGCGCCCCCGCCAGCGGCGATATGCGCGCGATGGGCAGTGACTTGAAGCGGTCAAATACGCCCTTGTCCATGTCCTCCCGCAATTGAACGCCCGTGACAATCGACGTGGTGATGACGGTCTGCACCAGGATGCCAGGAATAATGACGGGCAGGTAGTTTGCCACATTTCCCGAAATCGCGCCGCCGAAGATGTACGTGAACATCAACGTAAAGATAATCGGCTGCAGCGTCACGTCAAACAGCTGCTCCGGTGTACGACGAATCTTCAGCAGGCCCCGATACGCCATGGTGAGCGAGTTGCGAAGCGACTGCCCCAGGCTGGTGTGGTTTTTCAGCTGGCGTTCTGCGCCAGGCACAATGAACTGGCTGCTCATGCCTGCATCGCCTCCTCATGGGTCGGGTCATCGGATTTGCCGGCGGGATCATCCGCCACGCCGTGGCCCGTGATGGTCAAAAACACTTCATCCAGGGTCGGTTTTTGCACGCTCATCTCCGCCAGCCCAATCCCCGCCTCGCGAAGGGCGACGAGCAGGTCGGTGACCCGGTCCGCGTTCGCCATGGGCGCCGTGATTTTCCCCGCCTCCGGAGACACGATGGCACTGACTCCCAGTACCCGCTCCAGTGTCTGACAGACCTGCGGAATGTGTTCGTTCTGCCGCACCCGCAGCTGCAACGACGACGTGCCGACGGACATCTTCAATTCATCGACGGTGCCCTCGGCGACGACGCGTCCATGGTCGATCACGGCGACGCGATCGGCCAATTGGTCGGCTTCGTCGAGGTACTGCGTCGTCAAGAGCACGGTGGACCCTGTCTTCACCAACCGGCGAATGGTGTCCCACATCTGGGACCGAGTACGCGGGTCAAGCCCTGTGGTTGGCTCATCCAAAAAGATGAGCGGCGGCTGCGCAATCAAGCTGGCGGCCAAATCCAAGCGCCGCCGCATCCCGCCGGAAAATTTCTTAAGCGGACGTTTTGCCGCTTCTGTCAGGCCAAACTCCTCCAGCAGTTCGGCCGCTTTGCGTTTGGCCTCCGCCCGCCCCAAACCGAGCAGGCGCGAGAAAATCACCAGATTTTCCGTTGCGCTGAGGGTCTCGTCGACAGACGCGTACTGCCCAGTCACGCCAATCAATTGGCGCACCACCTGCGGTTCACGCACCACGTCGTGTCCAAAAATGCGCGCGGTGCCTGCGTCTGGCCGCAGCAGCGTCGCCAGCATCCGGATGGTGGTGGTTTTCCCTGCCCCGTTCGGGCCAAGGACGCCGTAAATGGTTCCGGTCCGAACCTTCATATCAACACCGTCGACGGCTCGGTTGTCGCCGAACTGTTTGACCAGCCCTTGCGCCTCCACGGCCCAGCCCGAATGCTGCAGCCGCTCTGTTTCCTGTATGAGACTCATTGCCACTCCTCCTGTCTAGCCATTCCAATCGAGCACATCAGTACAGTACCCTACGATTGTGAACTGAACATGAATAAACACAGCGGCCCCCGGGCGCAAACTGCGCTTGTCCGAGGGCCGAACGGGCGTGGGTCGAGTTGCAGCGTGCAGCGCGCGATGCAGCGCATGGCCGCTTGGTCACACGAACTTCAGCAGGAAATACTTCTTCTTGCCCCTGCGAATCACGAGGTACTTGCCGCCAATCATCTGTTCAAACGAAAACACGTGCGCCACGTTGTCGATTTTCTCGCCATTGACGTGGATCGCGCCGTTCGTCACGTCTTCTCTGGCTTGACGCTTCGATGGACAGGCTCCGCTGGCAATCAGCACACTGACGATGTCCTTCGGGTGGTCGACACTCACTTCGGCAAACGGAACCCCCTCGAAGACATCCTGAATCTCGGCCTCTGTGAGCCCCTGAATGTCCCCGCTGAACAGGACGTTCGACAAGTGCATCGCGCGCGCGGTCGCCTCAGCGCCATGCACGAGCTCTGTCACATGTGCTGCGAGGGTCTTTTGCGCCTTGCGCGCCCCCGGGTTGGTCTGGACTTCTTGTTCCAGCGCCAGAATTTCCTCCTTGGACAAGAACGTGAAGTACTTGAGAAAACGCACCACATCGTCGTCAGAGGTATTCAGCCAGAATTGATAAAACTGATATACAGAGGTTTTCGACGCATCGAGCCAGATGGCCCCCGACTCCGTCTTGCCAAACTTGGTACCATCCGCCTTGGTCACCAAAGGCAGCGTCAAGCCATACGCCTGCGCACCCGCCACGCGCCGGATGAGGTCGATGCCGCCGACGATATTCCCCCACTGGTCGGAGCCGCCGATTTGCAAGGTACACCCGTGGCGTTGGAAGAGCTGCAGGAAGTCGTTCGCCTGCAGCAGCATGTAACTGAATTCCGTAAACGAAATCCCCGTTTCGAGGCGAGCGGAAACCGATTCGCGGTTGAGCATCGTGTTGACACTAAAGTGCTTGCCGATGTCCCGCAGAAAGTCGATGACCCCCAGCTCACGCGTCCAGTCGTAGTTGTTCACGACCATGCCGGGATTGTGTTCTGCTGCAAAATCAATGAACCGGGACAGCTGCTCCCGAATCCGCTGTGTCCACTGAATCACGGTGTCTTGACTGTTGAGCGTGCGCTCTTGCTTCTTGCCGCTTGGGTCACCAATGAGCCCTGTCGCCCCGCCCACCAGTGCGATGGGTTTATGCCCCGCCAGTTGAAAGCGGCGCAGTGCCAGAATCGGCAGCAAACTGCCAATATGCAAACTGTCCGCGGTGGGGTCAAACCCGACATATACGCTGATGGACTCCTGCTTCAGTTTCGCTTCCAGCTCATCCCGGTCGGTCACTTGGAACAGAAGTCCTCGAAACTCCAGGTCCTCCAGTAAATCCACGGTAGAAACTCCTTTCGGTATCTTCATTGGTTGCATTATCGCACAGCTTGCCGTCGTTTGCATGCGCTGCAAAATCCGGCACCCATCAGGATTGTCGGTAAGATTTCGATTTGAGTGAGCCGAAACCCTCTCGGTTAGATTTTCAGTGAGTGATGGCAGGGGCTTGACTATAGCAGCCTTCCTTAGGTTAAATGAAGAGATGATGTCGAATCTACGGAGGTTGTTTCCCTTGCCTTGCAACCATGCCATCATTCTCGCAGCCGGGCGATCTATGCGCCTTCGCCCCCTCATTGATGATAAACCGAAGTGCTTGCTGCCCATGGGCCCCAAGACCATTCTCGACTGGCAGCTGGAGTCGCTCCAGGCGGTCGGTGTGCATCACATCACGCTGGTCGTCGGGTATCGGCGCGAGATGATTCAGGACCACATTCGCACGCACTACCCGCACCTTGACGTGCAGTACGTCGAAAACCCGGACTTTGCCACCACCAACACACTGTTCTCGCTGAAACGAGCACTTGATGCGCACCAGGGCGACTTTTACTACTTGAACGCAGATGTTGTGTTTGAGTCTTCCATCCTGAAGCGCCTCGTACCAGGGGATGACGGCGGGTATCTTGCAGTGGACTGCAAACAGTGCCGCGAAGAAGAAGTCAAGGTCCTGGTTGACGGCAGCGCCGTGCTGGAAATCGGCAAACACCTCGACCCATCTGCCTGCTACGGAGAATTCATCGGCGTGGCAAAGTTCTGCGGGTCGTTTGCCGACCGGTTTCGGGCATCCGTCCACACAGAGGCCGTACCTGGCAATGAAATGCAGTTCTTTGAATACGCCCTTGACCAAATGCCGGACAAGACCGGCTTGACCACGGTGGACATCACGGGCCTGCCCTGTGTCGAAGTCGACTTCCCGGAGGACTACGAGTATGCGGTGAACCAGGTGTTGGCGACGTTCAAGGCGGTCGGTCACGATGCCTGACCAGAACGCGGCCGCGGTCGGCCACAACCGCGGTGACCGGCAAGAGACGGAGTTGACGGAGTTCCAGAAGATTTACCGCTGTGCCAAGCGGCCGATTGACATCTGGACCAACTATCTCTACTACACCATCTCCCTGCGCATCGTGTACCTCGTCCGTAACGTGCGCGCCGTGACGCCCAACGGCATCACCCTGTTTTCGCTGTTTCTGGCGCTCGTCGGATGCGTCTTTTACGGCCTTGGGTCCCGCCCGGATGTGGTCACTGGGCTCATTCTCGTGCAGGTTTCCTATGTCTTCGACTGTGCGGATGGGCAGTTGGCGCGCTATCGCAAGCAGTATTCGTCCATCGGCGGATGGCTGGACATGATTGCCGACCGCGTGAAAGAGTTTGCCGTCTATTTCAGTCTGGCGTACGGATACACGCGGCTGCATCCAGGCGCTGCCCAGGTGTGGATGTGGGCGATGGTTGCCTTGTTTGCGCTGTACGTCCTGGAATACTACGGGCAGGTGTCGATGTTCAAGGCGCCGCCCCGCTCCGCCAATCCAGCGGATATGTCGCAGCCGCCAGACCTGCGCGACGAAGCGCGGTCAGCCGCGGCCCCGTCACCGGAACGCGGCACGCCGTCCGAGGACGATTCCTTCACGCGCATGCAGCGCTGGCGCAGCTTCATCCCCTTTCGCGGCTTTATCATCGGCGAGCAGTACTTTGCGATGCTGGTGTTCCTTGCATTCGGCGCGATTTATCCGTACTTCGTCTTCGTCGCGGTGCTCGGTCTCCTGATGTGCGTCTACCGTCCTGTGGTCCAGGCGGTCAAACATCGGCGCGCCGCGTTGTAAGACGTTTGTTCAAGGAGTTGTGTGGTGATGACAAGTGGGGTTTCAATCACACGTGACGCGACGGCCGTGCAGCATCAGCCAACGCTGGTGCTGACCTCCGCCGTCCCCTGGGACGGCATCTTTGCCCGGGCGCAGCATGTCGCGACCGGCCTGGCCAAACAGGGGTGGGACGTCCTTTATGTGGACGGGCCCTTGACGTGGCTGAGTCCGCTGAAAAACCGTGATCTGGCCGGAAGATTGGTGCCGCGGACGCCCGTCCGAACAATTCCGCTGCACAGTGTAAGCGACGGACAGCCTGCGAGCACGGGCGGGCTGCGGGTGCTCTCTCCACTCGCGCAGATCCCGTTTGGCAATGTGTCACGCCGCATCAACCGCTTCAACCAGCGGATGCTCGCCCTCCAGATTCGGGCTGCGGTGCCCGGCCCGTGCATTCTTTTGTCCATGCTCCCTGCATCGGTCGACCTGCTCCCCTTTCTCCACCCCGTCGCATCGCTGTACGACTGTGTGGATTTGCACAGCGAGTTCAAGGGATTCATCAAAAAGGAAGTTGTCGATCAAATGGAACAGGACATGGCCAGCGTCAGCCGCGTGGTCTTTGCGACGGCCGAGACGCTCCGCGCGCGGATGGCGCGGTGGCACGCCGATGTGCGCATCCTGCCGAACGCGGCCGAGATCGACCACTTTGCCGCCACTGCCGACGCGCCGGTTCACCCGTTGCTGCAGGACATTCCATCGCCGCGGATCACGATGATTGGCGGCATTGGCAGCTGGATTGACCAGGGCTTCCTGTGCCAGCTTGCAGAGGCGATGCCCGAGGCGCACATCGTGCTCATCGGTCCCATCGAGACGGACGTTTCCGCCCTGGAACAGCACGCCAACATCCACTTACTCGGACGGCAGCCGTACACCGAACTGCCGCAATTCCTGGCTGGGAGCGACGCAACGCTGGTGGCGTTCCGCGTGGACGACCCTGTCGCGCAAAGCGTCAACCCGGTCAAAGGGTACGAATACATCGCGGCCGGCAAGGAGGTCGTCGCCACCCCCATTCCGGAAATGCAGAAGCTCGGCGACGTCCTCTGGCTGGCGGAAACCGGTGCACAGGCGGCCGCCGTCATCCGGCGCATTTTGGCGGGCGAACGGCGTGTCACGGACGCCGCGGCACGCGCCGAATTTGTCGCCAACAACTCGTGGGCAGCGCGTGTCGCCGAGATCGACCGCGTGTTGCGCAGCATCGTGCCGCACACCGCCACGGCGCCCGAACAGCGTGATGTGTCCTGAAGGAGGAGTGGTCGAGTTGTCCCGGTATTTCAATCAGTTAATTCCCAGCAGCATCGGAACGGTCGTGGATGAAGCGGGGCGGTGCCTGATGATTCAGCGGACCAAAGAGCCCTACATCGGCAAATGGGCGATGCCGGGCGGAAAAATTGAGCTCGGGGAGCATCCGGAAGCGGCCATCGTTCGGGAGTTCGAAGAAGAAACGGGCCTGGTCACCTGTGTCGACCGCTTCGCCGGCGTGGTGTCCGAAGTGGTTCCGGTGCAAGGCGGCCTCAGCCACTTTTTGATGTACGTGTTTCGCTTGAACATCGTGGGCGGGGAACTCCGGGAGAGCGAGGAGGGCCCCCTCCGGTGGATGGCGCAAGGCGAGATCCGTGATGAAGGCATCCCATCCGACGCCTTCATCACCTCGCAGCTGATTTTTTGCGATACACCCGACGCGCCGCGGCTCCTCTCACTGACCTCGACAAATGAGGGATATCAAGTGGACGGATTGTACCGCTGAGGATTGAGGCCGGGGCGTGTACCCCCCGTTTGGACAGCGGCGGCTGCGGCGCGTGACCATTCTATTTTTCTATTTTGCCGACTCCAGCTTCGCCCGCTCCCGCTGGCGGAGTTCGATGCGGCGAATCTTGCCGCTCGTGGTCTTGGGCAGGCTGTCGACAAACTCGATGGCCCGCGGATATTTGTACGGCGCGGTGACCTGCTTGACGTGCTCTTGCAGCGCTTCGACGATGCCCGGTTGATTCGCGTCCTCCGGCTTGCGCAGCACCACGTAGGCCTTGACGATGTGGCCGCGTTCCGCGTCGGGACTGGCGACCACGGCGCATTCTGCCACTTTGGGGTGTTTCACCAGCGCGTCTTCCACTTCGAAGGGTCCAATCGTGTACCCCGCCGAAATGATGATGTCATCCGCACGCCCCTCGAACCAGAAGTAGCCGTCTTCGTCCATCCGCCCCTGATCGCCTGTGATATACCAGTCACCCCGAAACGCCCGCTTCGTTCGCTCTTCGTCATTCAGATAGCCTTTGAAGAGTGCCGGGAATGACTTGTGCACCGCGATGTGCCCAATCTCCCCCGCCGGCAGCTCGTTGCCGTCATCATCGACGATGGACACGCGCATGCCGGGGAACGGTTTCCCCATCGATCCCGGCCGCACCTCCATGTCCTGCAGTGTTCCCACCAGCAGGCTGTTCTCCGTCTGTCCGTAGCCGTCGCGCACGGTAATGCCAAACTCCCGGCGGAAGGTGTCAATCACCTCCCGGTTCAGCGGTTCCCCAGCAGAACACGCAGACCGCAGCGAGAGTTGATACTGGCCCAAATTGTCCAGCTTCGCCATCATGCGGTACTCGGTTGGCGTCGCACAGAGGAGGGTGACCTGATACTTCTCCATCAGCTGCAGATACACGTCCGGCTGGAATCTGCCCTGGTACACAAAAGCCGTCGCACCGTTGCCAATCGTGGCCACAAACGGGCTCCACACCCACTTCGCCCAGCCCGGACCGGCCGTGGCCCACGCAATATCCGACGGCTTTGCATCGAACCAGTGTGTCCCGGCAACCGCCAAATGCTCGCGCGGCCACCGGTAGGTGTGCATCACACCCTTGGGCCCGCCCGTCGTCCCGCTGGTGTACGACAGGAACGCCAAGTCATCCTCTTGCATGTCCGGAATTTCATGCGCATCGGATCCCAGGTCCATCACACTGGCGAGATCGGTCCAACCGTCCACGGGACTGCCGACGCTGAACAAGTGCGACAGCTGCGGACACGCCTCCCGAATCGCGTTAACGCTTTCAGTCAAGGTCGCATGGGCGATTACGGCCGTAGTATTCGCGTGCTGGACCCGGTACTGGATGTCCCCGGCACGCAGCATTTCCGACCCAGGCAGAATGGTGGCCCCCAGTTTCAACAGCGCCAGGTAGACCACGTAAGGCTCAATCCCGCGCGGAAGCAGAACCAGCACACGGTCGTGCGGTTTCAGCCCCACACGCGCCAGACCGCTGGCGAGGCGATTGGTCTGTTTGCGCAGCTGTCCGTACGTCATCCGGTGCTCGGTTCCATCCGGTGCTACACAGAGAATCGCCAGTTTATCAGGATACTGCGTGGCATAGTGATCGACTTCTCGTCCAAAGTGGTAGTTGCCCATCCTCCGTCCCCCTCCGCTTGCGTGCCGCTCAGCCTGGAAAAAAGGTCAAACACAGTTGTTCCAGAAACGACTCGGGCGAATAACCACGTACCTCCCGTTGGAACAGATACGAATCGTTCTTCAACGCCATCAATAATAGATCCGCCTTGAACACATTGTTCCGCTCAGCCGCTTCCCCCGCCTTCATCTCGTTGAATAGTTGTACGACAATTTCATGTAATTGATTATACACTGGACTTTGCGATTTGTACGAACGCCCAAGCGCTGAACCCGTCTGCTCCACACCCGCCAACAGCTGCAGCTTCTTCTCGCGAAAGCGGATGAACAGGGCGATGACCCCTTTCATCCGCTGGGCAGGCGGATCTTCCTGATGGGCCCGCAAGTACGTCTCAATGTCTTTAAACAGAACATCCACGTTGTCCCTGATCAAATCCAGGCACAACTCACTCTTATTTCTGTACCGACGGTACAACGTGCCCGAACCAATGCCCGCCTCCGTGGCAATTTGATTCATACTTACCTCTGCCACCCCATGCCGATCAAACAGTCGCAGCGCGGCATCCAGGATGCGTTTCCGATTTTCCGCCGCATCGCGGCGTTCCGTGCGAGTCTGGGTGCCACCTGTGTCCTTCGCCGTATCCATGCTGTATCCAGCCCCATCTCTCCATTTTGAAGTCGATTGATATGTTTAACACGATTAAAGCCCGTTGAGCGTGTTGATAGATGATGCGCGTTGACCTGACTGATTCAGCGCGTTGACATGACTGATTAATCGCGTTGACATACGGAGAAGTCTCCGCTTATAATCAAACAAGCTGCAACGAACCGGGGAGTTCTCCGTTTATTATAGCGGAATTCGCATTATGATACACGCCCCGGCGGAACAATAACGCACATTCTCCAGTGGAACCCGGGCCTGGTAGTATCGAAGCGGGCGGTGCGGCGGAGGGCGGTGCGGACGGTGGCCGAAGGTAGGAAAGGTGCCTTAAACGCCGCGATCCGGCCCAGCGGGTGGTGGCCGAAGGTAGAAAAGGTGCCTTAAACGCCGGGATCCGGTCCCGCGGGTGGTGGCTCAAGGTACGAAAGGTGCCTTAGGCGCCGGCTCCGGCCCTGCGGGTGGTGGCTTAAGGTAGGAAAGGTGCCTTAAACGCCGGGATCCGGTGGCGCGGGTGGTGGCCTAAGGTAGGAAAGGTGCCTTAAGCACCGGGATCCGGCCCAGCGGGTGGTGGCCTAAGGTAGGAAAGGTGCCTTAAGCGTCGCGATCCGGCGCCGCGGGTGGTGGCCTAAGGTAGGAAAGGTGCCTTAAGCACCGGGATCGAGCCCCGCGGGTGGTGGCCTAAGGTAGGAAAGGTGCCTTAAGCCCCAGCACCCGGCCCCGCCTTCCGAACCGCGCCCGAAGCATCGACGCCCAAACGAGCAGCCTGCGAAGGAGTTAACGCCTCATGTCAGATGTTATCGCAGATACCAAGCCTTTTTCATGGAGATTCGTGTCCCCCCTGTACATGGGCTCGACGCTGAATCCCATCAACAGCTCCCTGATTGCCACCGCCCTGGTGCCCATTGCGGCTGACTTACGGGTCTCGGTCGCACAGACGACGATGCTCGTCACGGTGTTGTATCTCGCGAGCGCGATCGCACAGCCAACGGCTGGCAAGCTGGCTTCAGAGTTCGGACCCCGCAAAATCTTTTTGATCGGGATCGTCATGGTACTGCTCGGGGGGCTGGTGGGCGGATTCGGACAGGACTTGACGATGTTGGTCCTTGCGCGGATCCTCATCGGTCTCGGAACGTCGACCGCCTACCCGTCGGCGATGCTGCTGATTCGCCTGCGCGCGGAGTCGGCAGGCATGTCCAAGCCGCCCGGGAGCGTGCTGGGCGCACTGCAGATCGCGGGCGTTGTCACAGCGGCAGTGGGCCTCCCGATTGGCGGCGTCCTTGTCGAAGCGTGGGGATGGCGCACCACGTTTTGGGTGAACATCCCCTTTGCGGTTGCCGCGTTCGCGATGGCCGCACGATGGATTCCACGCGATGCGGCGATGCGGGACAGCCGGACGTTCAGCGAAGTTTCATCACGCATTGACCTGCCAGGCATCATCGGG
Source organism: Alicyclobacillus cycloheptanicus (assembly GCF_028751525.1). GTDB lineage: Bacteria > Bacillota > Bacilli > Alicyclobacillales > Alicyclobacillaceae > Alicyclobacillus_L > Alicyclobacillus_L cycloheptanicus. The sequence continues at coordinate 2,170,290 of NZ_CP067097.1, read as the reverse complement.
TTTGCCGCAGCCTTGGCCACCCTGCTGATTTTTCTCTTCTCCCTGCCAGTACCCAATTGGGTGTTTCTCGGCTTGAGTGTTGTGCTGGGCGCCGTCTTTGTCTGGTGGGAACTGCGCGCAAAGCACCCGTTTATCGATCTGCGTCTGCTCGCCGCAAACCTTGCGCTCACGCGCACCTACTTGCGCTTCGCGGCCCTGACGTTGTGCATCTACACGGTGCTGTACGGGGTGACGGAGTGGATCGGAACCGCCCGCGGAGCCTCCTCCATGGAGACCGGCCTGCTGCTCCTGCCGATGAGCGGCCTCTCCGCCCTCGTCGCAGGTCCCATCTCCAAACGGAACCTCGTGCGCGGACCGCTGATCGTCTCTGCACTCTCCTCGATCGCGGCGTCCATTGGCATCCTTCTGTTGACCACAGCCACCCCCATCATCTGGATCCTGATTACGACGCTCATTTTCGGTATCACGATGGGCACCATGGTCAGCGGCAATCAGACCGCACTCTATCTACAGGCATCCACCGACCAGATTGGCACAGCTTCCGGGCTCTTTCGCACCTTCGGCTACGTTGGTTCCATCGCGTCCTCGGCCATCATTGGCATCATTTTTCACAAGCGGGTCTCCGACACTGGAATGCACCACATCGCCACCATCATGATTGTCATGAGTGCCTTCGCGCTCCTCTTGACGATCGCCGACCGACAACTCAATCCGCACAAAAAGGAAACGTCCGCTGCTTCTTGAACCGGCTTTCGGGCGGGGGGTCGGCCGGGGGGGGGGTTCGGGCGGGGGGTTCGGCCGGGTTTTCGTGCGTCTTAAGGCAGGAATGGCGCCCTAAGGCCGACACACCGTCCGCCCCCGGCCTCCGATAAGGTAGGAATGGTGCCTTAAGGCCGATACACCACCAGCCCCCGGCCTCCAATAAGGTAGGAATGGCGCCTTCGGCGGCGCGATCCGAGGACGATCCCGGCGGCTTAAGGCAGGAATGGTGCCCTAAGGCCGGCACACCGTCCGCCCCCGGCCTCCAATAAGGCAGGAATGGTGCCTTAAGGCCGCACACCACCAGCCCCCGGCCTCCAATAAGGTAGGAATGGCGCCCTAAGGCCGGCACACCATCCGCCCCCGGCCTCCAATAAGGTAGGAATGGTGCCCTAAGTCCGACACACCGTCCGCCCCCGGCCTCCAATAAGGTAGGAATGGCGCCTTCGGCGGCGCGATCCGAGGACCATCCCGGCGGCTTAAGGTAGGAATGGCGCCTTAAGGCCGACACACCACCCGCCCCCGGCCTCCAATAAGGTAGGAATGGTGCCTTAAGGCCAGCACCAGCCAGCACCACCCACCACCAGCCAGCACCAGCGCCGTCCTTACCGATGCCCGGCTTCTACCTCCGCGATGGCCGCCTGGGCCAACAGCTTCAGCGTCACGTCGTCCATCGGCGGGTTGTGCAGGCCCGCGCGGACGTCCCGATACATGCGCTCCAGCGGCAGATCGCGCCACAAACTCCGGGCGCCCACCACCCGCATCGCGAGATCGACGACCTCGAGTGCACGGTTGGTCGCCAGCGTCTTTACGGCGCCAAGCTGCGGCCGAAGGGTGCGGCGCACTTCTGGGCTGGCCTCATCCCAGCGGCGCGCCAAATCGTACATCAAAGTGCGCGTGGACAGCAGCTTCAGCTCCATCTCGCCAAGCTTGGCCTCGACATGCGGCACTGCTGCAATGGGGTGCGGCAAGCTGTTCGGCTGGTAGTTGGCAGCGTAGTGGACGGCGAAGTCGCGAGCCGCCAGCGCCACACCGAGATAACACGCCGGAATGTGCAGCATCCATCCGCCGCCGTCCTGGTTGCGGCGGGACTTTTGCCCCGGCCGGAGGCGCTCAATCAAATACCGATCGGGCACAAAAACGTCGTCCAGCACGATGTCATGGCTGCCTGTGGCGCGCATCCCCATGACGTTCCAGGTGTCCACGACCTCCACGTCTTCGCCGCGGACGAGAAACTCTCCGACTTCATCTGTATCGGCGATCCCGGCCGTCACCAAAATCCAGTCGAGTGCCGGCGACAAGGTGCTGAACGTCTTGCGTCCGGAGATGCGGTACCCGCCCTCGACGCGCACCGCGGTCGTCTGCGGGCGGCCGCCGCGGCTCGGGCTGCCCGTGGCCGGCTCGCTGGCACAGCTGTTGATGAGCGCCCCATGTTGGACCGCCGAACGGCACACTTCCGCAAATACCTCTTCCGGAAACGCCCCGCTCGCGCGTAAATTGAGCATCATCCCGACGTGCCAGCCGATGGCAAGCGCAGTCGAACCGTCTGAACGGCCGAGCTGCTCCTGACACAGAAGCATTTCGTACAAGGAAATTTCCTCGCCGCCGTACGCCTTTGGCACCGTCCAACGCGTGTAGCCGAGTTTCCGCAAGTCCTCGATGTTTTCAAACGGGAAGCTGCCTTCCTCGTCATGTTTCGCGGCGCGTTCTGCAAATGGGGCCGCACACTCGGCAAGCGCCTCCAGATGAGCACGTTCCACCTCGGAGCGGACAAACCAGTGCTTGCCCGTTCCGCACGTCCCCCCGCTTGCAGCTCCGTTCCGGTCGCTTGACCCTGCGGCCGCGTCATGCGTGTGCGCGTCGCGCATCCTCTCGTCATGCGTCTTCACAGCGCCACCTCCTGCGATTTTTCACTCAAATTCTGGCGTTCTGGCAACAGCAGCGCACCCGCCACACCGATGACAGAGAACACGGCCGGGACCATTAAGCCCGCGGCCAATGCGTGCATCGAGGGTGTGCTGCTGGCAGCCTGCGGGCTCAGCGCATCGACCACGGCCCCAAAGGCCACGGGCAGGAGCACAGCGCTGAAAAAGCCTCCCGTGTTGGCGAAGCCCGACATCACGCCGCTGCGTTCCATCGGTGTCTGGTCGCGAATGGCCGCGAACGTCAGCAAACTCCCGCCATTGCCGAACCCAATCACAAGCATTTGCACGTACGTTACGACCGCCGGCCACGCGCCGCCGCCAAGCCACAGCGTGATCCACGAAAGTGCCACGAGTGCCTGCAGCACAACGTACGGTCGGCGGCGGCTTCCCATTCTGTCGGACATCGCGCCGGTGATCGGCCCGCCGACCAGCGCCCCAATAAAGCCCACGAGCGTAAACGAGGACGCCCCAGCCCGCGACACGTGGTAGGCGGCCATGAAATACGGTACCGCCCACAGGCTGACAAACCCCATGTATGTACCCACGATGCCGAAGTGGCAGGCAAACGTGGCCCACGACAGACGATCCCGCACCACGTCTGCCAAAATCCTGCGGACCGGCACCGGATGAATTTTCACACGGTTCTCCTGCGAGTCAGGGTCGGCATCAGACAGCCCCCCGTCTCGCCGTCGTTTCGCCGCCCCGCGCCCGCCAGACAACGCCAGCCAGTCGCAGACCGCCACCAACATGAGCACCCCGGCTAAAATCGAAAACGGGGTGCGCCATCCGGCCGCCGCGATCCACGCGGCAAACGGCAACGTGGTCAAGAGCGCCCCGAGGTTGCCCCCCATCCCGACGATACCGAGCAGCGCCCCGAATTGCTGCGGCAGATACCGCTTGGCCAGGATGATCACGAGGTTCACCCAAATCAGCGCATCTCCGAGGCCGACGATGGCACGGCCCAGCAGCAGCCAGACAAACGCGTCCGCCCGGGAGAACACCAAAGTCCCCAGTCCGTCCAGCAAGACACCGGCCGCAAACAGCCGCTCCGGGCCAAACCGGTCGCCGGAAAGGCCAACCGGGATCTGCAGCACCATATACAACAGGTACTGAACGCTGGTCATGGTGCCAAGCACCGCTGCTGAAACGTGAAACTCGGACTGGAGTTGGTCCGTAATCAGTCCTGGGCCTGTGCGCTGGGAGAAGACCAGCAAATACGACAGCGCCACGAGCACGACGACCAGCCACTTGCGCCACCATCGGCCGACCCCGCGGCCGATGGCCAATCCCCTCTCCACCGCATTCATTGTTTATACGCCGTACAGTTGGCCGAACTTCTCTTTCAGGTAGGCCACGAGGTACTTGGAATCGATGGCTTCTCCCGTCACTTGCTCGACAATCTGTGCCGGTTTCAGCATCTTCCCGTGCCGATGAATGTTGTCATTCAGCCACTGCTTGATGACGCCGAGGTTTCCGCGCCGCACGTGCTCCAGGTAGTCCGGAATGGCCTTTTGCAGCGCGTTGCGGAACTGCGCGGCATAAATGTTGCCCAAGGCATACGTCGGGAAATAGCCGAAGCTGCCGCCGGACCAGTGCACATCCTGCAGCACACCCTCTGCGTCGTTGCCTGGTACGACGCCAAGGTATTCTTTCATTTTGTCGCGCCAAATGCCGGGCAAATCAGCCACACGCAGTTGTCCGTTGATGAGGCCCTTTTCGATTTCGTAGCGGATCATGATGTGCAGGTTGTACGTCACTTCGTCCGCTTCGATGCGGATGAGAGACGGCTGCACAACGTTCACGCCGCGGTAGAAGTCCTCCAGCGAAACGTCCGCCAGTTGCGAAGGGAACAGCTTGAGCAGTTTGCCGTAGTTGAACTCCCAGAACTCGCGGGTACGGCCAATCATATTCTCCCAGAATCGGGACTGCGACTCGTGGATGCCCATCGAAGCGCCGCCGCACAGCGGCGTGCCAATCAAGTCCGTGGAAACGCCCTGTTCATACAACGCGTGACCGCCCTCGTGAATGACGCTGAAGATGTTGCTCCGCACATCGTCAGGCAGGTACTTTGTGGTCACGCGGACGTCAAACCGGTTGATGGCCGTCTCGAACGGATGAACCGTTTCGTCCAGCCGGCCTGCGTTGAAGTCGTACCCCATGGCTTCCAGCAGCATGATGCCGAGTTCCCGCTGTTTCGCCACATCGTAGCGGCGCACAAACGGGGTTTCATCAATCCGCCGTCCCGAATGGGCAATCGCCTGTACCAACTTCACCGTTTCCTCACGCAAGCCGCCGAAAATTTTGTCGACTTGAGCAACGGTCATGCCAGGCTCATACAGGTCCAGGAGGGTGTCGTACTTATTCTCGTCATAGCCCCAATACTCGACAAACTCGATGTTCATCGCGACAATCTGTTCGAGGTAGGGACGGAACATCTCAAAGTTCGACTGCGCCCTCGCCTCTTCCCACACAGATTCAGCCTGCGACGTGAGCATCACGTAGGCCTTGTTGCGCTCAGGCGGGATTTTGCGGCTTCTGTCCAGCTCGCGCTGGAGCTCCTCGATGGTTCGCTGCCACTTGCGCTCCAGAGTCGAAAAAACACCTGGGTCAGAAAGAATCTCAAGGTATTCAGCCAGCTGATCGGACGTGCTCATCCGAAACAGCTCGTCTGACAAGGTCCCGATGGTTTCCGAGCGAAGTTCCACGCTCTTTTTCGGCGCCCCCGTCCGCAAGTCCCAGTAAATCAACTCCAAAGCTTCCTGATAGTGAAGCATCTTTTTGACATACGCCTGCAGCGCTTCAAATGTCTGCGCCGCCGTCTGTCCTGCTGCAAAACTCATCCGAAGACCATCCTTTCGCCAGTCACCACGTGATGTCAACACGGCTCGCCGCCGCAGGGGCACTGCCGCACCCCCCGCAGGAACCACTCATATGCTATTTTTTAGCATACCAAAGCTGCGCAAGTCTTGCGAATGGTTCCGTGGAATGGAGGGATTGAGACGCCTGTCTGCGCCCCGGCCGCGCCCGAACGCCCTCCACCCCGGCCGCCGGATTACGGCGTGTACTGGTCGGCCGCCTCGACGGTCGGAAACACCATCCAAGCATCCGGCAAATGGCGCTGGCCGTTCGGGTCGAGCGTGGACGGCGAATTGAGAATCCGGCCGTCCGCATACAGAACGCTGGACGAGCCGCCGTCCAGCGCGCACGCGTTATAGGCGCCGTATTGGAGCATGACGTCCATGATTTGCCGCTGACTGGCGCCAAGTCCCGCCCCTCCGTGAAAGCGTCCGTTGGCGACGACAAAAATGACCGTCCCGTTCTTGGTCTGCCCAATCGCGGTGCGCGGATCTTGCCCCCAGCCTCCGTCGCCCTCCGTGATCTGCGGCTGTCCATTGACAACGAGCTCCGGGTGAAACTGCATCGCATCGCGGACGCCCATGGCCTGTAACTCGGTCAGCGTGTAGTCACCCATCACCATAACCCCCGACTGTGTAAACCCAACCACAGGCCAGGATGGTTTCCATTCGCTGAATTCCTGTCCGCCAACCAGTTCCAGTCCAACCGCAACGCCGCCCCAGCCTTCACCGTTCGGGTCCTCAAATCCACTCGCATTCACGCCCGCGATCGCGCCGACGCGCTTGGCCATATCGGTAATGTACTCACCCATTGAACCCTGAACGTTCGCATGCACCAGCCGAATCAAGCGGGGATTGTGGATCAACACCACATAGCCGTTCCACCCCTGACCGGAAATCGCATGGATTTGCACCGGACTGGTCGTGGTCGCTGCCGCCACTTTCACGGCAGGCACGCCCGTATTCACAACAGGTGAATTCAGTTCTTTCAGCAGTTCCTTGTATTCGGCGGGCGTCGTCATATATTTGGCGAGATAATAGTGCCGCGTCGACAACACCGTCTCCGCCAACAGCATTCGAATCCGTGTCCCGCCTGGCGTCGCAAAACCGATAACAATCAGTGCCAGGACCAGCACGACGCCGGATCCAATCGTACCTAAAGTCCACCGTATCAGACGGCGGCGGCCGCGCTTGCGCCGCGCTTTTCGCCGCTCTACCCGCGACAGCCGGCCGCGCGGCGTGGGCCGTTCATGGTTGGGATTGTGCGAATCGACGATCTGCATAGCCCCGCCTCCTCATCCTCCCTATTATACAAGCAGATTCGATAGATCCCGGCGGAGGTTGATGGAAATCGACAGGATTCGCCACGCGATCGTCGGATTCGCTAACCCCAAGCGTTCAGCCCCGCCCCGGCGGCGCGTCTTCGGTTCCGGGCGCCTCTCCAGTCGCGACCGGTAAGTCGTCGTAGGAGCACCAGTCGCTCCAGCTCCCGGCATACAGCTTCGAATCTCCGAAGCCAGCGAGCGCCAGCGCGAACACATTCGCGCACGCTGTGACACCGGATCCGCAGTAGTTCACCACGTTGGCGGCATCCCCCGCCGACTGCACGAGGGGCGCGATGGCTTCCCGCAGCGCTTGTGCAGGCTTCCACGTTCCGTCGGGCTGCAGGTGTGATTCCCAGGGAAGGTTCGCAGCGCCCGGGATGTGCCCCGCTTTCGGGTCGAGCGGCTCCACCTCACCCCGGTAGCGCACGGCGGCGCGCGCATCCACCAGACGGCCGGCCCGTTCTCCCGCAACGATTTGCATCACATCGTCCACAGACAGCACCCAATCTTCGCGTACATCAAGCGGAAACGTCGTCGGGTGAAGCTTTGGCATCCCGGTGTCTGCCGCGCCGCCCGCCGCCAGCCACGCTTTCCAACCGCCGTCCAGAACGGCGACCTGTTCATGGCCCAGATATCGAATCAGCCACCACGCTCGCGCAGCCATGCCGCCCCCGTCGTCATAGACAACCACCGACGCTTGGTCGTCGACGCCCGCAGCGCCCAGTTTTGCCGCGAGTTCCTGCGGATTGGGCAGCGGATGCCGTCCCCCATGCGTCCCCTTTTGCCCCGACAAATCCTGCTCCAAATCGAGGTAAAACGCCCCCGGAATGTGCCCCGCCAAGTAGGCGTTGCGTCCAGCTTCCCTATCCGCAAGAGAAAATCGACAGTCAAAGACGACCAGGTTTGGACTGCCCAACTGCTGCTGCAACTGACGCGCTGTCATCAGCATGCCGTTCCCCTCCGTCCTGTTGTATACTGATGCACATGACGACTTTGATTTTCGATCTCGACGGTACACTCATTGATACGGCGTCCATCCTGCTGCCTGCGTTTCGCGCAGCGATTCGCTGTTTTCCGGAATTCCCGCAGCCCGCAGACAGCGTGCTGCTCGGTACCTTTGGACTCTCCGACCACGATGTCTGGCAGCTGCTGATGCCTGGCGGAACGCCCGAGCAGCACGAGAAAGCCCTGAAACTGACGGAGGCGTACGTGAAAAACGGCCTGTTTGAGACCAACGTGTTGATGGAAGGCGCGTTCGAGGTCATCGAAACGCTCCATCGACGGGGCTACACGCTGACCACCGCCAGTAACTGCGGCGAAGCCTACCTGGCCAACGTGCTCGACTCGCAAGGCCTGCGCCCCTACTTCACGCGCCCTCTGTGCCTTGGTTCTGTGCGCGGTGTGTGCAAGGCGGACATTCTGTCAGAACACTTCCGCCACTTTCCGAAAGCAGACGCGTGGATGATTGGCGACCGCAAGACCGACATCGAAGCGGCGATGGCCCACGACATCCCGTCCATCGGCTGCGACTTTGGCTTTGCCGCAGAAGGAGAACTCGAGCACGCCACCAAAGTCATACATCACATTCGCGAACTGCTGGACCTGTTCCCTGCCTGAATCCCGTTCAGCGGTGTGCAGGTCCTCAGCCCGCCCTTGCCCCTTGCGCATCGGCCCGCTGGTGCCCCGGCGCACACCGTTCAGCGCATCTTCTCCCACATCGAAGGCGGCAGTTTTCCGACGGTGCGAATCAACAAGTCGTAGAGCGGCATCTCCAGCGCCTCTTCGAGGCTGACCTCAGCCTGCTGCGCGATGTGCCCCAGCGTGTACCCTTCTTTGCGGAGGGTACGCATTGCCTTCTCCCACTGGGCGATATGCGGGCCATGATAGTCAATCAAAAAGTTCCACTTGTCCGGGTCGACCTTCAGACACGCGTTCAGCATGTCCGACACCACTTCGACCGTCGCGCCCTGCGCCCCTTTTTCAAACAGGCGCTGCCGGAACACCGTTTTGATGAGCGCTTCTTCGCTGAACTCCATCAGAAAAGGCGGCATGATGTAGCCCACCGGAAGTTTGGCCCGCGCGGCCTGCATTTGTTCGGCGCGGTCCTGTTTCGCCAGCCGGATGACGTTGCGAATTCGCTCCAGCTCCTCGGCGTATTCGTCCGGGTTCTTTGCCTCCACAGGCAGCTCAAATCCCCAGGGTACATTCGCGCGCTGCCCACCCGCGATGCGCGTGGGGCGGCCGACGGTGTAGGTCACGAGGTGATCGTACACCGGTTTGCCGATCCCGATGAAAAGAAACAGCACCGTCTCCCCGCGGATCGGTTCATACGAGTGACCTGCGGAGACCATGCTGTATAAAAACCGGTTGGTATTCGCCATATCGTTGTACTTGCCCAAGTACAAACTGGCCTTGAACGCGCTGCTCAAGCGAGACTCGTCGGTCGACCGAAGGGCGATGACCCGTCCGTGCTGTTGAACATTCCAACCTTCTTCGACATAACAGACGTTGATGAACTTTTCAATGTTGTTCAGGTGCTCGTCCACCGGGACGACATCCGTCAAGAATTTCAATCGAGGATTCTCCAAAATGGCCTGTCGATCTAGGGTAAACATGGCGATCACCGCTCCTTCGACACTGTTAGTTCTCTATTTCCCGAGAAATTCCCTGCCGCTTCACAGGGATTCGACAACATGCGTGACGGCATACCGTTCACGTGACAGGTCCCGCGCCCCGGTGACTTGACACACCCGGCACCTCGGTGACTTGACAGGCCCCGCACCCAGCGCCACACTTACTACGCAGGACCGCAGATTGAAGAAGCAGATTGAAGAAATTGAAGAGATGGGATGAACGATCGATGTTGCAAAACCACAACGACAACCTTCCAGGGCAGGTGTCAGGCATCGACCCCCGCCGCACACGCGTCGTGGTCGGCATGTCCGGCGGCGTCGACTCGTCTGTGACGGCACTGCTGTTGAAAGAACAGGGCTTCGACGTCATCGGGGTGTTCATGAAGAACTGGGATGACACCGATGAAAACGGCGTGTGTACGGCGACCGAGGATTTCGAGGACGTGCGGAAGGTCTGTGACACCATCGGGATCCCCTATTATGGCGTGAACTTCGAACAGGAGTACATGGACCGCGTGTTCAAGTACTTTCTCGATGAATATCGACGCGGACGAACGCCGAATCCGGATGTCGTCTGCAACCGCGAAATCAAATTCAAGGAACTGCTTCAGGCTGCGCTCGACCTGGGCGCCGATTTTCTGGCAACCGGCCACTACGCGCAGGTCGCGTCGGTCGACGGGCAGTTCCAGCTCCGCCGCGCGGTGGACGCCAACAAGGACCAGACCTACTTTTTATACCAGGTCGGGCAGGCGGCGTTGGCGAAGACCATGTTCCCCATCGGCGGCATGGAGAAATCCGAAGTTCGCAAAATTGCGGAGGCCGCTGGGCTAGCCACCGCCAAAAAGAAGGACAGCACCGGCATCTGCTTCATCGGCGAGCGCAACTTCCGGCAGTTTCTCAGTCAGTACCTGCCAGCCCAGCCAGGCCCGATGATGACGCTCGCTGGCGAAGTCAAAGGAGAACACGCGGGGCTGATGTATTACACGATTGGCCAGCGACACGGCCTCGGCATCGGCGGAACGCCCGGGGCGTCTTCCAACGCACCGTGGTTTGTCGTCGACAAGGATGTCTCCCGGAACATCCTGTATGTCGAACAGGGCGAGAACCACCCTGCTTTATTCAAGCGGGGCCTCGTGGCGACGGACCTGCACTGGGTCGCAGGTCACCCGCCTGCCGAGTCGTTCACCTGTACGGCCAAGTTCCGCTATCGCCAGCCGGACCAGGGCGTGTCGGTCCGCATTGAAGCGGACGGTTCCTGCGTTGTCGATTTCGACCACCCGCAGCGCGCCATCACACCGGGGCAGTCTGTGGTGTTCTACCAGGGACCCGTGTGTCTGGGCGGCGGCGTGATTGACCGGGCGCTCTGACCCGGGGCGATTCGGCCGCCCTGCTCTGGGGCGATTCGGCCGCGCTTCGCGCCGCTACACCCAATTGCCGTTGCGAAACACCGGCACCGTTTGCCCATCGGCCTTGATGCCGTCAATATTCAGGTCGGATGACCCCATCATAAAGTCCACGTGTGTCAGGCTGTCGTTGGCGCCGCGGGCGAGCAGTTCCTCGCGGCTGAGCGTGACGCCGTCCCGTAAACAGACCGGGATCACATGCCCAATGGCGAGGTGACAGGACGCATTTTCGTCAAACAGCGTGTTGTAAAACAACCGGTCGAGCCTGGAAATGGGCGAGTCATGGGGGACGAGCGCCACCTCTCCGAGGTAGTGCGAGCCTTCGTCAGTTTCGATGATGTCCCGCAGCGCCTCGTAGCCCTGTTCGGCGGAGAAGTCGACAATCCGCCCCTGCTCAAACGTCAGCGTAAAGTGGTCGATCAGCGTCCCGCCGTGGTTGAGCGGTTTTGTGCTGCGCACGACACCATTGACCCCGTCCCGCTTCGGCAGCGTGAACACCTCTTCGGTCGGGATGTTCGGAACAAACCGGGCGCCGCGGCGGCTCGTGGAGTAGGCCGCGATCCACACATGGTCCTCTGGCAGTTCGATGGTCAAATCGGTGACGGCGGAACGGTAGTGGAGCTTCACGAAGTGCTGCTGGTTCAAGTCATCGGCGCGACGGCGCAGTTGGTCGATATGCGCCTGCCAGTGCGCAACCGGATGGTCGGTATCGACGCGGGAAGTCGAGAGAACCGCGTCCCACAGTTTGTTCACCTGCTCCTCCGGGGGAACTTCCGGAAACACGCGTGCGGCCCATGCCTTGGTGGGGATGGAGGAAATCAACCAGCTGATTTGCATGTTTCCAACCGCATCATTAAAGGGCTTCATCCTCGCGAGTCCAACGCGCTGGGATGTCGCGATGCGCGCTGGGTCGACCCCCGCCAGCAAGTCCGGGTCGCGTGCGGAGATGACAAGGTACGCCCCGTCGCGGTTCATCAGGTCCTCCATCTGCTGAACGCGCCAATCTGGAAACTCCAAAAAGGCTTCATCCGGCGCTTTCAGATAGCGAAGCCGGGTGAGCTGCTCATCTTCCCAATTGACCACCACATTCCTCGCGCCGGTATCGTACGCCTTGTCGACGATGTGACGTACAAAATCCGCCGCTTCAATGGGGGCAGCAATCAACAAGTCCTGCCCAGGTTGGATATTCAGACCAACGCGGACAATCACCTCAGCGTAATTCTCCAGTCGTTTTGCCAATTCCACGCTTTGTCCCCCTTTATCCAACACATCTCCCCCATTATACGCCCGCAGGCAGGCGTTGACATGTCCAGCGAACCACAGAACCTGCCTGGCCTTTCGTCCGAGCCAGGCAGGTTCCGGTGAACAGCGGGTTTTGCCAAAGGATGACATGGCAACGGGGATGGCCGCGGCCAAAGGGATGACCGCGGCGGCCTACCACTCTGCCCGTACATCGCGCTCCCAGGCGTCGACGCAGGATGGACACAGCGCATCCCAATGCTCGTGTGCCTCGTCATACAGCGGCTCGCCGCAGATTGAACAATTCAAAGTCGTCTCTTTCTCTTCCATTCTCACCACTCCTCAAATTGTTGTTTGAATTTTTGTTCATTGTAATCCGAGGCCAATGCGGATGGCAAGGTTAATATCTGACTATTTCGCGAACTGTCTATACACTGCGCTTCGATCAAAACAGGGTCAAGCCGCGGGGCCTGACCCTGTTTGAGCGCGCAAAAGTTCCGTGAAAAGCATGCGTGTGGAAATCTTTCCTGTGATGAGCCGCGATGCGCGGCGATGATTTATGAAATCCTCGATTTTGCCGCGGTTTTCCAAGTACCACGGTAGGCGAGCACAACGACGACCGAAATGATGGCGGACACAATCGCCTCCGGCGTCCCGTTCACCAGCGCGACCGTCACCAGTGCCTTCATGGATTCCTGAAACTGCAGGTACACCATCACGAGCACCAGCACGGTGTTCGTCACAGAGCCAAGAAAACCGGTGATGGCCAGGTTCACCCACATCGGCACGCGGATGCGCCGCATCCCCACGTATACATAATAGGACACGATCCCGATAAAAATCCGCGGCAGTACCGATACCAGCGGGTCTTTGAACCACGGGACGGACGAGTGGAAAAACGAGGTCAACCCGAAAATCAACCCGATGATGCCGCCGACAATGGGTCCTTCAAGAATCCCGCCAACGACAGCGGGCAGGTGCATGATGGTGGCGTTCCCGGCTGCAGTGGGCACAGGAATGTACCCCAGTCCAGTGACACCGAGCAGAATGGAGATGGCGGAAAGCACGCCGGCGACCACAATCCGCCGCGTGCTGAGGGCTTTGCCGCCCCCCAGGCTCATGTCTGTGGCAGACACGCCCTGCTGAAATTTTTGGCCAGCCATGTAACTGTCCCCCTTTGTGTGGTGGAACGTTCATTTTGGCGCGCATTTCCCTTATATCAAACTGTGGGTGAATTGTCGATAGTGAATCCACAGCGCCAGTGCACAAACCGCCGCTGCCGCCAGGAAGTACAGGACGTCCCGCCGGCTGCTTTTCAGCGCTACATACGAGGTGCGCTGTGCGCCGGGCACGTAGCCGCGGGCCTCCATCGCCAGCACCAGGTCTTCCGCGCGCCGCATCGCCGACAAAAACAATGGCAGCAGCACCGGAAACACCGACTTGACCCGTTTCCACAACTGCCACCAGCGCGCGGTGCCAAAATCGCCCCCGCGCGAAGCCTGCGCTTTCATCAGCTTCTCCGCCTCTTGTGCGAACGTCGGGACAAAACGCAGCGCAATGGTGAGAATCAGCGCGGACTCATGCACCGGAAAGCGAATCCTGCGAAGGGGCCCGAGCAAAGACTCCAGTGCGTGCGACAAGTCAGACAAGGTGGTGGAAAGGGTGAGAACGCTGATGAAGAACACAATCTCAATGAATTTGATGATGGACACCACCGAAAGCAGCAAGCCGCCTTGGGTCACCATGATGGGGCCGAACCGAGCCAGCACCACGTCGTGCGGGCCTGCGCGGTAAAACAGCAGCTGGAACACAAACAGAATGACCAGCACCGGAACCGCCGGGCGAATGCCGGACAGCCCGTAACGCAGCGGAATCCTGCCCAGCACCATGCAGACAATACTGAACACCAGCAGCAGCAGATTGCTGCTGAGGCTGGACACCATACTGCCGACCACCACGACCAGAACAAACGCCGCCAGTTTGAAACGAGCGTCCATGCGGTGAATCGAAGAATCGGTCGGCAGGTATTGGCCAATCGTGATGCGCCGTGAAAGTTCAGGAATCGCCATCGGTCGTCACCTCGATTCCGGAAGAAGGGTCAGGTGCGTGCGCACCGTCCGCCCCAGCGCCCAGCAGCCCGCAAAGCGCGGCAAAGGCGGCATCTCGCGTGAGCTGGACGGGATCAACAGGCTCCCCCTGTTCGGCCAGGGCACGCAGCAGTGCGACAGACTCCGGCAGCCCGAGGTGCAAGGCTTGGAGCCGGCGCGCATCGGCAAACAGCGTTTTCGTATCGCAGGTCAACACGACGGTGCCATTGGCCATGACGATGACGCGGTCGGCCAGCCGGGCAACTTCCTCCATTTGGTGCGTGACGATCACGAGCGTCATCCCCGACTCGTCTCTCAGCCGCCGCAGATTCTCCAGCAGCTCCTCACGGGCCTGCGGATCGAGCCCCGCCGTCGGCTCATCCAGCACCATCACCTGCGGTCGCAGCGCCAGGACCCCCGCGATGGCCACCTTGCGCTTCTGCCCGCCGCTGAGCGCCTGCACGGGCCGGTCGCGCCAGGCGAAATCGAGCCCCACCCACGCCATCGCCTGGCGCACGCGCTCCCGGACTTCCGCCAGCGGCAAGCCGAACTGAAACGGCCCGTACGCAATGTCATCGCCAATCAGCGTCTCGAAGACTTGATCTTCCGGGCTTTGAAACACCAGCCCAACTGTGCGCCGAACGCGTTTGACGTCCGCTTTCGGGTTGGTCAAATCGACCCCGTCGACCACGACGGTACCGCGCTGCGGCGTCAACAGCGCGTTGAAGTGCTGCACCAGTGTGGATTTTCCCGATCCCGTTTGGCCCACAATGGCCACGATTTCCCCGCGGCCGACCTCGAGGGTCACGTCATGCAGCGCCGGGTGCGCCAACGGCGTGTTGGCAAGGTACACATGTGCCAGCTCGCGAACGTCAATCACAGGGTCAGCCGCAGACGCCTGCACGCTGCCGGCCGCGTCCCCCGCCGGCTTCGCCGATGCCTCCGCCGCTCCATTCACCGGTGCGCTGGCTGGCCTGTTGGCCGCCCCATTCTCCGCCGCGCTGGCTGGCCTGTTGGCCGCCCCATTCTCCGCCGCGCTGGCTGGTGCCTCAAACGGGGTCCCGGCCGGGAGGGCGGCGCGCCACGTGCGCCACGCCTCGCAAAACTCCGCTGGTGTGAACACATCCACTGGAAAGGGGACAGACGCCTGCGCAAACGCGCGGTTCAGGCGTACGGCCATGTCGGCCGCGATGGGCACATCGAGCCCCAATGCGCGCAGGGTCTCGACGTTTGAAAACACCTCGCGCGGGGTTCCTTCCAGAACGATGCGGCCCGCATCCATCACCACCACACGGTCGGCTTGCAGGGCTTCCTCCATATGGTGGGTAATCGCGACAATCGCGATCCCGTCCGCGTGCAGCGTCCGCATCAACTGGGTCACGTCGCTGCGTCCCTCGACATCCAGCATGCTCGTCGCTTCGTCGAACACGATGCAGTCTGGCTGCATGGCAATCACGCTGGCAATGGCCACCCGCTGCTTTTGTCCGCCCGAGAGCTGATGCGGCGGCCGCTTGCGATGGGCCTCCATGCCGACGCGGCTGAGCGCGTCTGTCACCCGAGCCCGCATCTCGTCATAAGGGACTGAGTAATTCTCCAAGCCGAACGCCACGTCTTCCTCCACCACCGTCGACACCATCTGATTGTCGGGGGTTTGAAACACCATGCCGACGCGGCGCCGAATTTCGCGCAGCCGGGCGCGATCGGTCGTCTCCCACGCCCCAACCAGCACCCTTCCTTCCGTCGGACGCAGCAATCCGTTCATCAGCTTCGCGAGCGTGGACTTGCCGCTGCCGTTGCGCCCGAGAATCGCGACGTACTCCCCCGCGTGCACCGTCAGCGACACGTCGCGCACGGCATAACCGTCCCCGTTGGGAGCGGGCTCCGCTGCATTCCGCGGAACATCCCGCTCTGCGGGGGCCGGGCTGTTCCCGTCTCGTCCTCTTGCTCGTCCTCCTTCACCGCCAACGTCATGGCCTGGTCGATGAGGGTACACGAACGAGACATGTTCGAGGGTCAGAATGGCATCTGCCTGTGCTCGGTCATTCCACTGCAAGGCTTGGTCGTCCACCCGTTGTGGCGGCGAACTCTTGCGCATGGATCCGGTCTCCTTTACAAGGTTGTCCAACTGGATGGGCTGCCCCGTCCAGGCAACCGTTTTACGCTGTTCGTTTTACGCTGTTAACTGGAGGAACGCCAAAACGTCCGCGATGGCCACATCCATGGCCTGCTGCCAGAAGTCCGGCTTCGTCAAGTCCACACCGAGGTGCTTTTGGGCAAGGTCCTCCGTGGACATGCGCCCCGTGTCCTGCAGCAGCGCAACGTAACGGTCCGCAAAGCCTGCGCCTTCCTCCAGTGCGCGCGCATAAATCCCCGTACTGAACATGTAGCCAAACGTGTACGGGAAGTTGTAAAACGGCACGTCGGTGATGTAGAAGTGCAGCTTCGAAGCCCAGAAGTGCGGGTGGTACTCCGCCAGCGCGCCGCCGTAGGCCTCCCGCTGCGCTTCTTCCATCAGCGTGTTGATTTCCTCCACCGACAGCAAACCTTGCTGGCGCTTCGCGTAGAAGCGCGTCTCAAACAGGAAGCGGGCGCGGATGTTCATGAACATTGCAATACTCTGTTCCACCTTCTGGTCGAGCAGTGCGATCCGCTCTTCGTCGGTCGCAGCCCCCTTGACGCTCGCATCCATCACGATGGTCTCCGCAAACGTGGATGCGGTCTCTGCGACGTTCATGGCATAGTGCTGCGCATACAACGGGAGTTCGCGCAGCACACTGCTGTGAAAAGCGTGCCCAATCTCGTGCGCCAGCGTATTCACGTTGTCAGCCGTGCCAGAGAAAGTGGCAAATACTCGGGACTGTTTGCTGACAGGGAACCCCGTGCAAAACGCGCCTGGACGCTTGCCAGGTCGGTCTTCGGCCTCAATCCAGCGGTTCTTGAAGCACATGTCCGCAAACTCGGCCATCCGGGGACTGAACTTGCCGAACTGCTCCACGATGAAGGCGTGCGCTTGTTCGTAAGTATAGATCCGGTCAGGCCCGGGCAGCGGCGCGGAAACGTCGTGCCAGCTCAGTTTGTCAATGCCAAGCAGCTTGGCCTTCCGGTTCAAATAGTCGACGAACGGTGCGAGGTTGCGCTCAATCACGCCCCACATCGCTTCCAGCGTAGCCTGGGACATACGGTTGTAGCTGAGGGGTTCCTTCAAGACCGATGTCCAGCCGCGATGCCGATACACAGACAGGCGATAGCCGGACAGGTGGTTCAAGGTGTGTGCGAACAAATCCGCGTGCGCGCCCCAAACGTTCTCCCACTCGCGGAAAATCTTCTCGCGAACCGCGCGGTCAGGCGTCAACATCTTGTTGCTGGCCTGGCCCATGGAAAGCTGTTTGACCTCCCCGTCTTCCTCAAACGGAAGTGTCATCCGCGAGACAATGGCATAGTACAGGTCGCCCCACGCCCGGTACCCATCTACCCCCAGGTCCGACACGAGGACTTCCTTCTCGGTGTCCATCTTATCTGCCGCCAGACGACGCTTCTCTTCCAATGTGAAGGCAACCGGCCGCAGTTTTTCCGACGCAACCAGGGCTTTCCACTCGGCATCTGGGATGTCCAGCAGGATGCCGTCCACGCGCGTGATGACCGCGTCATACGCAGCACCCAGCTGCGTGACACGGCCCTCCAACAGCTTGGCGCCTTCATCTTTCATGTCCTGCGCCGTGAGACACTCGACGTAAGCGGCCGCCTGGTGCAGGCGCGCCTCCACGTCCTGCGCGGAAATCCAGAACTTCACCCAGTCGGATTGTGACGCGGCGGCAGTCAGTCCCGCGGCGGCCGCATCCAGTTCGCCGATACGGGTCTGTAAGTCTTCGAGGAACGTTTGAAACGCCGCAGATTGGCTGCCCCCCGGAAAAATTGAGTCGAGATCCCAAGTGGGATTGAGTCCCTGGGTGTTCGACATGCGAAATCACTCCTTATGGAATCAGGCATCCGTTTGCGTGCGAAACGCTTTCAACGCACCCTGGTGCAGTGCAGCCCGTTGCGGCGCGCTGCGAGGGGCATGTTCAGCGTACCAAACTCAGCGGCAATTCACCACTGGAGCGTGCGCTTGGGTGCGGTTCGTGACAGCGTCCAGCGACATCGGTATGATGGTGGCAGCAGGTTTGAAAGAGGCGAGGGGTAAACGGTGGAAACGAAGGACATCGCGCTGTTTTTGGCCATTGCGAGAATCGGCTCCATTTCGCGCACGGCAGAACAACTGTTCATGTCACAATCGACCGTGACGACACGGCTGCAGCGGCTGGAGCATGCACTGGGGTACCCGCTGTTTGTTCGGCTGCAAAGCGGCGTTCAACTGACGCCGGAAGGCGAACGGTTTGTTCCGCTGGCCGAGCGGATGACCGCGCTCGAGGCGGAAATGACACAGCAGGCGGGCACGGACACGCCGGTGCTGCGCGTCATGTCCGGCCGCGCGTTCGTGTCAACCGACGTACCCGCCTGTCTGTCGCGCATGCTCAAGAACGCAAACGTTCGACTGGAAGTGCGAATGGGAATGTACTCGGAGATGCTGGACGCCCTGCTCGCCGACCAGGTCGATTTCTGTTTCATTGGCGAACCGGTTTTCCACCCGCACATTAAGAAAATCGAGTTCCCCCAAGACGCGATTGACCTCATCGTTCCGGCTGGACACCATTTCGTACACAACTTCCCGGGCATCCGCGGCCTGCACAAAGCACCGTTCATCGCCTTTGCCAGAGATGACGCGCCGTTTCGCAAGCGCGTCATGCGGCTGCTGGCCGAACAGGATGTGTACCCGCTCATCCGGATGGAACTCGACAGCATCGATGGCATCAAAGCGATGGTAGGGCACGGACTCGGGATGTCCTGCCTGCCCCGCCGAACGCTCTATGACGCAGACGAAAAGGGATATGTCCGCATCCCGATTGCCGCGCCCGGCTGGACGCGCCCAACCTTCCTCGCCTTTCGGGAGTCTGCCGCCGACAAGCCCATCGGAAAGCAGTTCATTGCCGTCGTCACGGAGTACTATCAGCAGTTGACAGTGTAAATCAGCACGAGGACCGCTGGGCGAACGCCGGGGCTGGACGGACGCAGGGGCTGGGCGGACGCCGGGGCTGGGCGGCGCGCGATAAGGCAGGTTTGGTGCCCTATGTACCCGGCCAGCGGGCTCAGCGGCAGCCGATAAGGCAGGTTTGGTGCCCTATGCCACCGGACAGCGGGCTCAGCGGCAGCCGATAAGGCAGGTTTGGTGCCCTATGTACCTGGCCAGCGGGCTCAGCGGCGGCCGATAAGGCAGGTTTGGTGCCCTATGCCACCGGACAGCGGGCTCAGCGGCAGCCGATAAGGCAAGTTTGGTGCCCTATGCCACCGGACAGCAGCCGCGGCGGCGCGCGATAAGGCAGGTTTGGTGCCTTATGCCACCGGACAGCAGGCACGGCGGCGGGCGTTAGGGCAGGTTTGGTGCCTTATGCCACCGGACAGCAGCCGCGGCGGCGCGCGATAAGGCAGGTTTGGTGCCCTATGCGGCCGGACAGCAGCCGCGGCGGCGGCCGATAAGGCAGGTCTGGTGCCCTATGCCACCGGACAGAAGCCGCAGCGGCAGCCGATAAGGCAGGTTTGGTGCCCTATGCCACCGGACAGAAGCCGCGGCGGCGGCCGATAAGGCAGGTTTGGTGCCCTATGCCACCAGCCCACCAGCCCACCAGCCCACCAGCCCACCAGCCCACTGGTGCTACAGCAGCTCCCGCGCGATGCCAATCACGTTCTCGGTCGTGAACCCGAACGCACGCACCACCACATCCCCAGGCGCGGATGCGCCAAAGTGGTCAAGCCCCAAAATGCGCCCGTGGTCGCCCACGTACTTGTACCAGGGCATCGGATGGGCCATTTCGACCGCGACGCGGTTGCGAACCGACGTCGGCAGCACGGATTCGCGATACGCGGCATCCTGTGCATCGAACAACTCCATCGACGGCACGTTCACGACGCGCACGGCGACGCCCTCTTTCGCGAGCGTCTTCCCGGCCTCAAGCACCAACTGGACCTCCGAGCCGGATGCCATCAACACCAGCTTGTCGCCAGCCCCGTGCTGGAACAGCACGTACGCCCCGCGGTAGAACAAGCTGCCCTTCTCCTTGACTTCTTCCAGGACCGGGAGTTTTTGCCGCGAGAGCACCAGCGCGACCGGTCCGTCCCGGTGTTCGAGCGCGTAGCGCACCGCCCACCCCGTTTCCGTGGCGTCCGCTGGCCGAAACACTTTAAGCCCGGGAATCGCGCGCAGCGACGCCAGCTGCTCGACCGGCTCGTGCGTCGGGCCGTCCTCGCCGACCGCGATGCTGTCGTGCGTGAACACGTGCAGCACTGGCTGCTTCATCAGTGCCGCCAACCGCAGGGCGGGACGCATGTAGTCGCAGAACAC
Source organism: Alicyclobacillus cycloheptanicus (assembly GCF_028751525.1). Classification (GTDB taxonomy): domain Bacteria; phylum Bacillota; class Bacilli; order Alicyclobacillales; family Alicyclobacillaceae; genus Alicyclobacillus_L; species Alicyclobacillus_L cycloheptanicus. The sequence continues at coordinate 2,149,631 of NZ_CP067097.1, read as the reverse complement.
GAGGAATGTCCCATCATACGGGAAGACGCCGCCGTGCAGGGTGATGCCGTTCAACATGGCCCCCATGGCGTGCTCGCGCACCCCATAGAACACGTTGCGGCCCGCGTAGTTGTCTTTCGAGAAGTGGTCCTCATCCGCCAGCATGGTTTTGTTCGATCCCGACAAATCCGCCGAACCCCCGAGCAGTGTCGGCACATGCGGCGCAATCGCGTTCGCGACCTTGCCAAACGCGTCACGCGTGGCCACACTGCCTTCAAAGGCGGGCATCACGTCATCCCACGGGACGCGCACCCGTCCGTGAATGGCATCCACCAGCTGCTGCGCCAACTCGGGGTACGCCTGTCCGTACGCCTCAAACGCCGCTTCCCAGGCTTTGTGCTGCTCCACTTTGACTTCCCGCAGCGCGGCAAAGTGCGCCCGCACCGCTTCGGGGACGTGAAACGGCTCATGCGGCCAACCGTAGGTCTCTTTTGCCTTGGCCGCCTCTTCCGCGCCAAGCGGCTCACCGTGGGCGCTTTTCGTACCCTGCTTCTTCGGCGCACCGTATCCAATCACCGTCTTGACCTCAATCAGCGTCGGCCTCGACCGATCGCCGCGCGCCTGGCGCAGGGCCTCCTCAATCGCGTCCATGTTGTTGCCGTCTTCGACGCGCAGCACATTCCAGCCGTAGGCCCGGTACCGCTCCGCCACGTTTTCGGTAAAGGTCCAGCTCGTGGGTCCATCGAGCGAGATGTCGTTCGAGTCATACAGCACAATCAGCTTGCTCAAGCCGAGGTGCCCGGCCAATGAGGACGCCTCAGACGTGATGCCTTCCATCAAATCGCCGTCGCCCGCGATGACGTATGTATAGTGATCGACCACCTCGTGCCCAGGCTGGTTGAAACGAGCGGCCAGAAACCGCTCCGCCATCGCCATGCCGACCGCCATCGCGAGACCCTGGCCGAGCGGGCCAGCCGTGGCATCCACGCCCGGCGTATGTCCAAATTCCGGGTGGCCCGGCGTTTTGGACCCCCACTGACGGAACGCTTTCAGGTCATCGATGGTGACATCGTAGCCGGCCAAGTGCAACAAGCTGTACAACAACATCGAGCCATGTCCAGCCGACAGAACGAACCGGTCGCGATTGAACCAGTCTGGCTGCTGTGGGTTATACCGCAGAAAACGAGACCACAGCACATACGCCATGGGCGCGGCCCCCAACGGCAGTCCCGGGTGTCCAGAATTTGCTTTTTCAATGGCATCAATCGAAAGCGCGCGAATCGCGCTCACTGCAAGTTCGTCCACGCTTGAATACGGCATATCCCCGCTCCCTTTCTCCGTCAACGTGCGATTGAATTCTAGGCGTATCATATCACTGTCCCGAACCAGACACCAAAGTCAATCGATGCAGAGTACCCGCTCTGTCGGCCTTCGCTCCTCACTGGGCCTGATTCGTACCATCGTCCGCAGCGTTTGGACGGGTGAAGAAAAAGTAGAATACAGCAAGAAACATGGTGACGGTGCCAAGGGCGGCCGGCGACAGCCGAACCGGCGGCGCTTCATGCAGCCAGCGCATGTGCGGCACCTCCTTTTCTGGTACTTTCTCATCCCCAGTACTTTCCGTTTCAACTTCGAGCGCCTGCGAACCGTCAACGGTCGTCGGGCTCACGGTACGCGAAGCGCTGCAGCAGTTCCTGCCGGAACCCGCGGTAGAACGCTTCGGCCTGCTGACTCCGTCTGCCTTGAATCGGCACGGGAACAGCTGTGATGCCAAGCGGCGGCCCCGTAATGGTGAGGGACAGAATGTGGGGTCCCGGAAACGGGCCGTACACGCGCAATTCTCCGAGAATCAACAACAATGCGACAATCACGTCAACAGCGTCCAGGGCTGCACTGGCCCCGTCCCCCAAGCCGAACAGGCGCTGCCCATTAAAAATCGGGCCCGTGACGCTCACGTACAGACCTTGCGGATAGACGAAAATCCCAGTCGTGGACAATTGCCCGGTCAACAGCAGAATCGCCGTCGAAATGTCAATGGTCGTCAAAATCCCGCCGATGAGCGCCGCTCGCAGGTTCGACCGATGTTTGTCACGTCGCCGTCGCTGCATTTGGCGCATCCCCCTTCAAGCAGGATATTCCCCTGCTCCCGATCGACCCTTCGCCCACAGCGAACGCGTGACCGCGAGAAGGCATGGTTGATCCTGTGCGGGGACGTCTTCTCCCTACACGCTATGCAGGCAGCACGCAGGACGGATGGGTTGCCGTGACCGTCAGCGGCCGTGCGCGATGAGTTCCTCGACTGCCTGACGCGTTGGCAGCGACGACTGTGCGCCCAATTTTGTCACCGTCAGTGCACCTGCGGCGAGTCCCGTGCGGATCGCGTCGTCAAACGCCAGTCCGCGCGCCAGCGCCGCACCGAACGCCCCCGTGAACGCGTCCCCCGCCGCGGTGGTGTCGACCACCTGAACGCGGTACGTCAGGTGGTGCCGGGCCGTGTCGCCTGTGACATGGACGACGCCCTGTGCCCCCAGCGTGACAATGGTATGGGCAGCGCCGCGCTGGCACAGTGCCTTGCCCGCCTGGATGGCCGCGTCCACGTCCGTCACGTCGATCCCGGTCAACACACCCGCTTCGGTCTCGTTGGGCGTGATCACGTCGATGTACGGAAAGATGTCATCCGGCAGCGGCGCCGCCGGGGCCGGGTTCAGAATCACCGTCAGTCCGCGCGCTTTCGCGGTTTTTGCGGCGTACACGGCTGTTTCCAGCGGTGTCTCCAACTGCAGCAGTAACACCGAGGCCGCATGGCCGCTGGCAAAAAACGCGTCCACGTGACGGGCGCTGGTCTTCAAGTTCGCATTGGGAATGATCACAATGTCATTGTCACCGGACGCATCGACGCGGATGTGCGCGATGCCCGTCGATTCGCCGTCCAGCACGTGCACATGCTCGGTGTGGACGCCGAACGCGCGCAGGCTGTCCAGCACCACCTGATGAAACACGTCTGCGCCGACACACCCGACCAGCCAGGTGGGCACCTCCATCCGCGCCGCCATCGCTGCCTGATTGGAACCCTTTCCCCCGGAAACGAGAGAGAACTTCTCTCCCTTCACCGTCTCGCCGCGACGGGGCAGCCGCGCAGCGACCGCCGTCAAATCCGTCATCATGCTGCCGACGACGACCACACCATGATTCTGTTTGCTCGACATCCAAGACCCCTCCTATTGCCTCCAGTGTACCGCAGGCTGCAACGCGGGGGGATGTCCTGTTCACCGAAAGACGACGAGGAGAAGTATCATGGACAGGACGAGGCCCGCAGCAAAACACCAGTCACCCGCCCGGACACGGACGGTGCGGTAGTAGGTGCGCGCCGCGGCGTCTGCGGCCGCCCGTCCAATGAGGCCGCGCGCTTCCATGGCAATCGCGACGCGTTCGCTCAGACGGATGGCCTGACTGAGAATCGGAATGGCGTAGGTGACCAGGCGCACCAGCGCCCACGGCGCGTCCTTGCCGCGCAATTGGCGCGCCTGCCTCAGCTTCTGCCACTCGCTCTGGAACATGGGCATGAAGTGCATGCCCGCCAGCATGCCGTACGTGAACTTTGGCCGGATCCGGAAATTCGAGGACCACCCGACGACCAAATCGGTGAGGTCGCAGTTCGAAATGAAAAGAATGCCGAGTGCGACAGCCGCCAGCATCCGAAAAGCGAGGACCAGTCCGGTCAGCAGTCCGGAGAGGCTGGGGTGCATCCACAAGAGGTGAATCACCGGCTGCCCTGGCGGCACGCGTGTGAACGCAACATACGACCACGTGTACAAGACGTAAAACACAAGAAAGACAGAGAGTCGTTTGAGCACCGTCAGCGGATGCATGCGAAACACTGTGACCATCAAGAAGACCGGCCAACCAAACACGGCGACGGCCTGCGGCAGGTGCTGCGCAAAAATCGCCACGAACGCAGCAGCCAGCACGGCCATCAACAGGACCGGCGGATTGAGCCATGCGCCGAGCCCCCGGCGCCGGCTGCGCGCCGCAGCGGGTGCCGGGGTACGAGGGCCGCTGTCCGCTGCGTCTGCACCGTACACCGCGGACTGCGCGGCGTCGGCCGCTGCGTGCGTGGCATCGGCCGCTTCCCCCGTCCCGCACGGCGGCGTCGGCATGACGACATCCGTAACGTCATCCAGCAGGTGCGCCCGGCGCATCACCGCTTCGTTCGCAAACAGCGCCTCCGGCGGGCCGACAAACTGCAGCTGCCCGTCCGCCAAGACGACCACCTGCGTGGCATAGCGTTCGACGAGGGACATGTCGTGCGTCGTGATGACCACCGTCTTCCCGTCTGCCTGCAGACGCAGGAGACGCTGCATGATGACCTCTTCCGTGTGCGCGTCCTGGCCGAAGGTGGGCTCATCCAGCAGGTAAACGTCGTGATTTCCCTGGAGCATGACCGCCACGCTGAGCCGCCGCTTTTGACCTTGGCTCAGGGCAAACGGGCTCTGGTCCGCCGTGTCGGACAATCCGAGTTCTGCGAGCAGCTTGGCGGCTGCCTCTGGCAAAGGGCCGTCGAGCACCCGGTTTGCCACTTCATCGGCCACTCGTTCGTAGATGAACTGATATTCTGGATTTTGAAAGCAGAACGACACATGGCTCGCCAAATCGCGCCGCTTCCAGGACTTCATCGGCTGCCCCAGCAGTTGGACGTCTCCCTCCGTTACGGTGCGAAGGCCAGCCATCACTTCGAGCAGGGACGACTTGCCCGATCCGTTCGGGCCGACGATGGCCGTGAACGAGCCGCGCGGAATGTCCAGCGACAGGCTCGACCACACGGGGGCCGCGTTTCCGTAGGCGAGACGGGCGTTTCGAAGCGACAGCGCCAACTCAGGCTGCCCATGCGGTGCTCCATTCACTTCATGCCCCGCGACAGGCTCGCGCACGCCGCCGTGCTGACCACCCGAATACCGCCGGCCGGCTGGCCGCGCGACCCCCTCCTGCACCAGCCACGCCCACTCCTCGGCAATCACCTGTGCCGCCGGCCCCTGACGATGGATGCGGCCGTCTCGAGTGAACAGCACGACGCGATCCATAGATTCGATGAGCGGCTCGAACTTGTGCTCAATCACCAGCAAGGTGCGGCCTGCCCGGTGCAGGGCCACAATTTGCTCGAACACCTGCCGTGTCGACTGCGGGTCGAGGTTCGCCGTCGGTTCATCCAGCACCAGCAGCGGCGCGTCCATGGCCAGCGCACAGGCCATCGCTAGTTTCTGCTTCATGCCGCCGGAAAACGTGGCGTGGTTGGCGTCAAGCGGAACCGCCAAACCCGCCGCCGCGAGCGCGCGCTGCATCCGCGTCGCCATCTCAGGCTGCGGCACCTGCAGGTTTTCGAGTCCAAACGCGACTTCGTCCGCAACCGATAACATGCAAAACTGCGCGTCCGCGTCCTGGAACACGTACCCGACCGATCCCGGCGGTGACAGCGCCGAACTCCGCCATACGCCGCCTGTGACGGTGCCCTCCACCGCGCCTGGCAGCAGGTTGGCACAGACCATCGCCAGTGTGCTCTTGCCGCAGCCGCTCGGGCCGAGCAGCAGGACGGCTTCTCCGCGGTACAATTCAAAGTCGACGCCGCGCAGGACCGGCGCGTCCGCGTCTTCGTACGCCACCTGCACGCCCTGCAGGGCCAGGAGGCGCTCCTCTGGATGCGGATCCGCCAGCGCAGGCGTTGGCACAGCCTGCGGCTTCATTGTGCGGCAGCCTTCCGTCCACTGCGGTGCTGCCGGCCGATTTCAAAGTTGCGCAGCGCGCCCGTCCGCCGCAGCGCATCGCCGATGAGCTTGGGCAGCAGCCCCGCCAGCACCATCCCGCTCACCAGCGTCACCACAATGTAGCCGATGATGTTTCCCAGCGTGTACGTGTACCCTTGATACTGGGTCAGCCACTGAATCACGTTCCCCACGCCGCCAATGGCGCCGGACAGCAGCATCGAGCCCAGTCCATACCTGCGCCACCCGGTCACGGCAAAACCGGCTTCGGCCCCGGCGCCCTGAATCAACCCGGAAATCATGGCCCCTGCCCCGTAGGGGCTGCCAAAGGCAAACTCGAAAAACGCGCTGATGAAATTCGTGACCAGCGCCGCACCCGGGCGGCGAATGATGTAGGCGACCAACGAGCCGCTGAACCACCAGATGCCGTTCACCATCGCACCCACCGCGGGTCCCATCGCGGGCCCAAACAAGGGCGCCGTCACCAGGTCCCATCCGTAAAAAATCCCGCCGCCCACGACCGCCAAAATCGCCATCAACACAATGTCCCGCAGCTTCCATGTTCTGTTCATGCGACGCACTCCTCCCATGGGGTACGAGATCGTGCCGAACCCGGAAAACATCGTTTCCACACGAAAAAGTCCCCTTTCTGCAGCAACGCATCAAAAGGGGACTCTGAATGACATCCGTCGTTCGTCGGCACTTCCTCCCGCTGGTATTACCCAGATCGAGTCCGCAAGGGTTAGCAGTCTCCTGCTTCTCAGCCTTTCGGCACCCCCAGTACCTCTTGACGCTATGAAATTTCAAAAAAAGTATACCACCCCGCTCCGCAGGGCTCAACGTCCACTTTGCCAGTGACTTTGCCAGTGCAGGCCGCGTGGTCGTACAATCATGCCATAGCGGCAGCCGTGCGCAGTCCATTGAGCCAGATTGAAGGTGATCACGCCGATGTACCCACCCCTTTCCCCCGAACTGCACGCTTGGTTTCACGACCACGCCTGGACCGTGCTGCACATAACGCGCGTTGCCGGCGGATACGCGGCGCGGGGCATCACCCGGATTGAGGCGCAAGCTGCCGACGGGCACCGCGCATCGTTCGTCTACAAGCAGCTGGCCCGCGACCGCATCAACGAGCGGCACACCTATGCCGCGTTGTCGAGCGTGATCGAATCGTACGGCCCGCGCCTGTACGCGAGTATCGAGGAAGCGGACGGGTACAGCCTTCTGCTGGAAGACGCCGGCGTGCCGCTGAAGGATGTGCTGCGTGAGCGCTCCCCCGCGGGGCAGCTCGCGCTCATCGGCCAGTCCATCTCGTGGCTGACCTCCCTGCACATTCAGTTCGAGGCGATGAGTCAACGCTGGCTGGAGGCGGGCACCCTGGACCGCTACCCCGTGTCGTCCTCGGTCGCCTGGGCACAAGAGGCACTGGCGCAGTTGGCTTGGGCACGAGATGATGGCATCGACGGGTGCACCCCGGAAGTCGTGCGAGACGTGGCAGGCTGTGCAGAGAAAGTGTACACGCACCTCGAGGCCTGGATGACGGGCCGCGCGACGTTGACCCACGGCGACCCACACCTGGGGAATCTGCTTCTGAACAGTGGACGGCTGACGCTCATTGACTGGGAGTATCCGAGTGTCGCCATCCCCCAGCGCGATTTGGCCATTTTCCTGCAGGACGTCCTCGACGAGTCTGCACACGAAATGGCTTGGACGCGGTTCACCGAACTGCTCCAGGATGCAGGGTGGCCCGTGGCAGAAGAAGCGTTTCGCATCGGATGGCTGGCTTGTTTTTTTGACAACACGCTGATGATGCTCGGGTGGGAAATCCTGCAGTGCCGCAGGGGAACCCTGCCGCGGTCCGAGCTCGCGCTGATTCTGGGCCACAAACTGCGCTGGCTGCAAGCGACGTTCTCAGAGCTCCACAAGCGCGCCCTCGCATAACGAGGTTGGCCGACAGGGTGTGCGTCTGGATGGCCCAGGGCGCAGCACGCACCGGGCGACACAGACCAAGGGAACACGCACCCTGGCCCGTGACCCGCCGCAGGCGGTTTGGGTGCCTGCTCCCTGCCCGTGGCACGCTGGACTAGTTTGCGAGTTCCGCGACGATTTGACGAAGCGCTTCGTGAATCGGCGTGACCGGACGACCGAGCACCTTGGCGAAATCGCCGCTTTCCACTTCCAAGGTACCCTCGCGAATATCCCGCTGGATGCCGACGAGGAAGGGTACCACCGCATCCGGTACGCCCGCTTCCTTCATACGCTGTGCATAGGTCTCGTCATCCACCTGCAAGACGGTCACTGGCTTCCCAATCACTTCGCCCACCGCCGCCGCCAGTTCTTCCTGTGTCAACAGCGGCCCGGACAACTCATACACCGTGTTCTCGTGTCCGGTCCCCGCCAAAACGGCCGCCGCCGCGTCAGCATAGTCTTGTCGAAGCGCCCAGCCCACCTTGCCCGTCCCTGCGGACGTGATCCAAGGCGCCCCCGCCATGACGGCTTGAATGGTGGATGTTTCGTTCTCGAGATACCAGTTGTTGCGCAGGAACGAATAGGCAATCCCCGCCTCGACGATGGCTTCCTCCGTGGCCCGATGCGTCGGCGCCAGAAAGTTCCGGCTCTCGCGCGCGTTCACGATGCTGGTGTACGCGATAAACTGAACGCCGGCCTGCTTGGCTGCAGCGACCGCGGCCCGATGCTGACGAATTCTCGTGTCATTGTCCCCATCGGCGGAGATGATGAGCAGCCGGTCGATGCCAGCATACGCGGCCGTCAGGGTCTCTGGATGGTCAAAATCACCGTGCCGCACATCCACCCCGCGCGCCCGCAGGCCTTCCGCCTTCTCCGGCTGCCGAACACTTACCGCGATGTTACTCGCTGGAACAGACTGCAACAGCCGCTCCACCACTTTCGACCCGAGTTTTCCGGTGGCCCCAGTGACCATCATTTTCACCGTTCATTCCTCCATCCGCGTTCGAATCAAATCTGTGTCCTACTCAAACCAAACCAGTTTCAGTTTCAAACACAATTTTACTCCCAACGAACCATGGCGACGCAATCCCTGCTGCATCCCTCCTTGCTTGCTCACAATCGCACCGCTCAGCCTTCGCTTGCCACACGGTTTAGATGTTTCATTCGAGACACCCCGAAGTACAGCAATGTGAGTACACAATATATACCGACCACGGCCCAAAAATCGGTCCATGCACCGGGCCCTAACGGAACTAGATGTCGAAAATCCAATACGGCGACAACGCTATGCGCGACTGCGACCGCCACCGGACCAAAGAACAAAAGCAAAAACTCTACCGTGAGAACCTTTCCCAGTTCCCGCCGACTCATTCCAAGTCGCTGCAATACCCTGAACTGCTTTCTGTCTTCTTCCTGCGCGGCATCAATGCGAAAGTAGATAAATCCGCCTGCCGCCAGGAAGAATAGGATACTGATGAAGAACCCTGCGAATAACATGACGGATACAAGCTGCAGTGTCTCTTGATACCCAGATACAGTTGCGGAGATAAATTTCCGCTCAGCCGGAGGCACCACTGTGTCTAGCTGTTGCAGAGCGTTTTGAGAATGCTTCCAATCCGCAATCATAAAACCCTGGATGCTCCACCGAGCGGATGTGGGCGCAGAAAGGGCCATTTGGTTGAAATCGTGATCGGACAGGATCAACTCAAAGTCTGGCAAGACGGATGGTTGCTCGTTTATCACCCGAGTGTCCATTTGCGAAATGACAGACACCGGTAGGGTGGTGTTCCCGATGGACAATTTTGAATGCAAATTGGCCAGATTACTCGGTACGACCAGCGGGTACGGCGTCAGTAACACCGCCTGACCGTTCGATATCGCAGGGATATCCTGCAAATCCGACCGAAGCGCAGGTTCGTTCTCACCTAGCACTTGCCGCAGATGTTCAAACGTGGTCCCGGGCATGACTTGCACCGACATCCACTCACCTTTGGCATTCTGAACCTCTCCGACGACCACCGTGGCGCGAACTTCGCTCTTCACTGGCAAATGGTTTTCCGTTAAGGACTGACGCACCTGTTCCACTAGGCTTTGATTGGCGGTGGCTTGATTTTGAGCGACCATAAAATTGAGCGGCTCAACTCGGATCGAATTCAGTGTGAGTGTTTGCTCAAAACCAGACACTGCACCCATCCCCGTCAAGACGATAGCCGTCAGCATCGACACCACCGTCAGCACACGGGCATTGTCCTTTAGTCTGTATGCGAGTCGGCTGACAACCAACAGCGTCGTGCCATTCAACGGCCGTTTGCGCAAGGACGTGAGTACCATCACGAGGACTTGACTGAACAGCAGGTAGGTGCCGATGGCTGTCAAAGTCAGAATCGGCAGCATGAGAACCACGACGCCTCGACTCTTGGCAAGTGCTAGGTAGTACCCAAGGGCGAGACATACAATCCCCAACACAACCAGCCACCACGAGAATTTCGGTATCTTTTGCTGCACACGTTGTCCGAGGAGCAGCATTCTCGGTGAACGACGCTTGATTCGGAATGAAATCCAAATTGCCTCACATAGAAACACAATGCCAAAAAAAATGACGGTGAGCAGTACCGCTGAGGCCGGGACAACGAACGGAAGTTCCTGAGATAATCCCAGCACTGCGCCAAGGGCAAGCAAAAACAGTTTGGAAAACACAATGCCCAGCAAAAGTCCAACGCCCGTTGCCACAAGACCAAGCGCGAGACTTTCGACCATAATCATGCGTCCGATTTGCCGTGGTGTTACACCAAGCGTGATAAACAGTCCGAACTCCTTGCTGCGCAATCTGAGAAGCGCGCTGTGGAAGAAGAAGATGAAGAACACCGCGAACACAATGATGATGTACTGACAGGCACCCAGCAATTCTTTTGCGGTCGATGTCATGTACCCTTGTTTCACAGCTGGGTTCATCACAAACGCAGAAAACATGTAGAAGACCATGACAGAAAATGCGCTCGCCGTGATGTAATTCACGTATCGGTGCGCGCTGCGAAAACCGTTTTTCAGCGTCAGGCGGGTCCAAGTCATCCTTTGGCCCCCTCCAGCACTGCCAGCGTATCAAGGATTTCGTGAAAGAACGTTTGACGCGATGCCGTTCGGTCCATTTTGGAGAACACTTGTCCATCCTTGATGAACACGATGCGACCGCAGTAACTCGCGGCAAACGGGTCATGTGTGACCATGAGAATTGTGACCTTCTTGTCCTGATTGAGGCGCTGAAACTGCTCAAGCAGTGCCGTTGCAGATCCGGAATCGAGGTTCCCCGTTGGCTCGTCGGCCAACACCAGCTTCGGATTGTGAACAATGGCCCGTGCGACAGCCGTACGTTGCTGTTGACCACCCGATACCTCGTATGGATATCGATGCATCACATGCTCAAGTCCGAGATAAGCGAGTAATTCACGTACCTTCTGCAGGACTTGCGTGCCTTTGTGTCCGTCCATGATCAGCGGCAGTGACACGTTTTCTTCGATGGTCAATGTGTCCAGCAAGTTGAAGTCCTGAAACACGAACCCCAGGTTCCTTCTGCGAAAGAGCGATACGTCGTTTGGTTTCATCGAGGATACGTCGTGGTCATGAATTCGCAATTCCCCGCTCGTCAGTTGGTCGAGTCCTGCGAGCAGATTCAACAGTGTCGTTTTTCCGCTGCCAGACGGCCCCATGATGCCGACGAACTCACCCTCTGCAACTTCAAGGTCGATGCCGTTTAATGCCTTCGCCGTGACACCTGCACTTTGCGTTCTGTAGACCTTGGTCAGACGTTTTGCTGTCAAAACAGCCACTTTCCATATCCCCTTTCGCCGGAGTGCTCAAAGTCCATTATCCGCTCCGCATCGGGGGTGTTTCCTTTTGATTCCCTTACAATGCAGGATTCCAACCTTACAATTTTGTCATTTTCGAAGCGAGTCCGCTGCACTCAGGTAATCAGACCGGGAAATCGTGACCGTTACCGTTGTTCCCTGACCCTCGGTTGAATCGATGCAAATTTTGTGCCCGAGACGGTCCAGAATCTCCTTTACCAGATACAAGCCCATCCCCGTCGCCCTGGAGTGGGAACGTCCGTTGGACCCAGTGAAAAAGGGTTCAAACACATGCGGAAGATCCCGAGGTGGAATCCCGATGCCTTGGTCTGTAAACGACAGAACGGTGTTGTTCGCATTCGATTTGAATTGCATCAGGAACGTCGACGAGGGCATCCCATTCTCGATGGTCCTTTCCATTCGCCCGTACTGAAGTGCATTGCATACAATTTGATCGATCACGAACTGAAGCCACTTCCTGTCTGAACGAACGATGACCGGTTGCTGGTCCACTGTGATTTTCGGATAGATACCCCGCCGCACCCACTCCCGTTTGTGTGCATTGACGACGCTGCGAACGAGTTCCACCAGGTCAATCTCCTCCATGCGGCTGTCAAAGGAAAACGAATGAAGCCGTGCAGCACCCAGCATAATCCCGAGTGTGGTTTCCAAACGGACCCGCTCTTCCGAAAGGCTGTCGAGAAACTCGGCCAGGGCCACGCAGGAAGGATATGCGCTGAGCATCTCCTGTTCCAGCAATTGGACCACGGTGAGCGGTGTCTTCATCTGGTGCGCAAATCGGGTCGTGAACAGCTCATAGAACTGCTTTTGCTCGGTCACTTCTCCGAGTTCACGACGATACGCATCGTGGGTCCGGTGCAATAGGTCCACAAAGAAGCGCTGTTCGGCCGTTCCGGCAGCGAGAAACGTATCGGCACTGGTCAGAGAAGACGGATTGTCCATTCTGGCGCAGGCTTCACGGTAAAAGCGTCGTCGAATCCGAAATTCACTCGCCAAGAACGCTATGAGTACGACCCAGCCGAGAAAGAGCGCGTACAGGAGGTTCCCCAACGGCACACGGACGAAACGAAACGTCAGGGCCACGGTCAGCATCATCAATCCGTAGCCAATCCCAAAGAACATGATGGTACGCCAAATCTCTCCAAAAAATAAACGGAGTTCCCTCATTCCCCGTCCTCCGAGTTCGCCAAACCATCCTCTGCATCCGCATGGTTCTCTGGCGAAGCAAATCGATATCCGAGCCCACGGACGGTTACAATGACATTCCGGACACCAATGTCCTCAAGCTTGCGACGGAGCCGGGTCACATTCACGGTCAACGTGTTGTCATCCACAAAGTCTGTGTCATCCCACAAAGCTTCAAGGAGCTGGTTTCTGGAGATCACACTTCCTCCGGCTTCCATCAATTGACGGAGCAACTCCAGCTCCGTTTTGGTCAGCCATTGCGTGCGTCCATTGCACTCCATTTGCGCTTTCCTGACATCTAGCGCGAGTTTGCCGCTGCGGTATACGGACGTTGGCGCCTTGCCAGCGTATTCCCCGTATGTACGACGCAACAGGGCTCTCAGCTTCGCGACCACAACTTCCATGTCGAACGGCTTTTGAATATAATCATCTCCGCCATTCTCCATCGCAAAAACCTGATCCATGTTGCTCCCTCGGGAAGAAATGAAAACGATGGGGACCGTGGAGAATCGGCGAATCGACCTGCACCAATGGAACCCGTCAAGATACGGAAGGTTGATATCAAGCAAAACGAGGTCGGGATTCATGTCTCGAACGGCTTCGTCCACGTGCCGCAAGTCATTCATCACGGTCACCACGAAACCGTATCGGGTGAGCTGACGATGGAGCAGTGACGCGACTTGCGGGTCGTCTTCCACTACGGCAACACGCTGATGACCTCCATCTCCCTCCGGCATTCGTGCCGACCTCCTTTCAGTGAGCTGCGGGAGACTTCGACAGTGATCCTTTTATTACCTTTCGGAAACCGGAAATTACTCGGACACACACTGCAGTGGTATCACAGCGCGGAACAGAAGTGACGACAGCTTCGGGCGTCCCCGTCTGCTGATCTTCGTTTGTCCCTTGTGCTTTCCCGAGCTGTTTTCTCTGAGATTGAGCCCACTGCCAGCTTTTGAATCTGTCTGGGGTTGTCGTAGCCGGACAGATCGCCAACTTCGGCGAAAATCCCGGCAACCGTCACCAACCCAACGCCCCGTCATTGCCTCGTTACCGCTTGTCATTCTCGTGTACTTGCTACGACGACTAAACGCGTACATGATCGGCTTTGGTTGTTGTTCTTAGGTCAAATGTTGGTTCAAAGCTTTTGCGCCATATGCTGCAGGTTGTCTGGAGTCCATCGCTCTGCGCTTTCATTGGACTGTGGAGAGTGCGTCCGCTCATCCACAAACCGCACGCCATCCATCGGACGCATCGCCGGAAATGAGCGCGGTTGGCTGGCGGCGGACAGAAACAGCCGGCGCTCAACCGGCTGATATCCCCGCTTTGCGAACCTGAAATTGATTCGCCAATACGTAGGGCACTTGTGGAAACGTGGTCGGATAGGACCAGTAACTGATGCCGCGCAGTCCGTACTGTCTCACGGTATCGAGCTTGGCCTGAAAGCTGCGGGCGTCTTCAAACCACACCTGATGCTGATTGCCTTGTTCGTCCGTGTAGTTGAAGTAGGGTGCCTGATAGGTTGGATGGTACTGGATGTCCGCCCCGTAGGTCCACGCTCGGTTGACCGCGACCTGCGGCGAAAACGTCTGCGCCAGCGACTGGCCGGCCACATACGGCAGCTTCCAGTCGCGCCCGTAGACCGACACGCCCATCATGATTTTGCTGCGCGGAATCGCTGTGACGGCGTAGTTGAGCACCTTGTCGATCTCGCTGATCGGCGAAATTGCCCAGGGCGCCCCGCCGGCCCATCCCCACTCGTACGTCATCAGCACGACGAAATCACACAACTGACCGTGCACCGGGTAGTCGTGCGCCTCGTACAAAAGCCCCACCTGGCTCGCTGTTTCCTTCGGCGCGAGCGCTGTCGAAACGAAATAGCCTTCCGCGTGAAGCTGCGTGACGACTTTCTGCAGAAAAGTGTTGTACGGGACGCGGTCTTCCGGGTAGACGTACTCGAAGTCGATGTTGAGTCCTTGGTACCCCTTGCTCTTCATGAGGCTGAGGATGTTGTCGATGAGCGTCTGGCTCACGGTGTCACTGTTCAACACGGTGTGGGCGACGTCGGAACTGAACATGTTGCCGGACCAGTTCGTGATGACCAAGAGTGGCAGCGTGCCCTGTGCCCTCGCCTGCGCGATGAGCGCACTGTCGTCAAACGTGGTGATGCTGCCGTCGGTGCCGACGTGATGACTGAACGGGCTGATGTAGGTGAGCTGCTGTGCCATCTGCTGAACGGTTTGCTGCCCAGACGTGCCAAAGTCCGTCAGGTACATGTTGACCTCGATGGACGGCAAGCTCTGTGCGGGAACACGCAGGACTTGACCGGCATGGATAGCATTGGGGTTGGTGATGCGGTTGAGATTGACCAAATTGGAAACGGTGGTGCCGTATCGCTGCGCAATCTGGTAGAGTGTGTCACCCGGCTCGACCACGTACGTATTGGCGGGGGTCGGGACGACCAGCGCCTGGCCGACGACCAGCTGACTCGCGTTGGACAACCCGTTCGCCGTCACCAGAGCGTCCAGGCTCACGCTGTAGAACTGCGACAGCTGCCACAGGGTCTCGCCGCGCTGTACGACATGAATTTGCATTGACGCGCGCCTCCTTCACAACAGGGTCATCCTCCTCCAGCGCTCCACGTCAGCCTATGCGTGAAGACTTGGGCGGGGATGGGCGCACGCCCATGATGCCAATGCCAACCTGACGGTCTACGGCTTGGTGTGCCGCGCAGCCAACACCTGGTCCACCTCTGCTGGGCTGACCCCAGCCGCCTTCCACAAAACCAGCAGGTGATAGAGCAGGTCTGCGCTCTCGTTCTGCAGTTCGCGGCGGCCTGCCGAAGCACTGGCCGCTGTATTTGCACCCGCCTCGGTGCAGGCGTTTTTCGCGGCGATCACGACCTCGACCGCCTCCTCACCGACTTTCTTCGCAATCTTGTCGATGCCCTGCTCAAACAGATAGGTGGTGTATGCGCCTTTGGGCCGCTGCTCGAACCGCTGCGCAATCACCGACCACAAGCCCTCGAGGCTGGCCAGGGACGGACCCGCCTCCGCAGCATCCGCGCGCCCGGCATCCGCGGGGACGGCCTCACGGTTGCCACCCCCCGCCGCATCCGGGTCAACGCCTGCCCCGCGCTCGGACGCAGCGAGGCCTGGGTCATCCACCGCGACGGACCGTGACGCCGCATCGGCGCCAGGGCCGTGGACGGCCGGCTCGTGCGCCAGTGCACTGGCCTTCGCTGCCTCGGGAAAAGGAACCTGCCGGAAGAAGCAGCTGCGCGCCCCGGTATGACACGCCGGTCCCGCCGCGTTCACCAGGTACAGCACCGTGTCACCGTCGCAGTCGACGCGCACGTCGCAAACCTGCAGCACGTTGCCGGACGTGGCCCCCTTGCGCCAGTACGCCTGCCGCGACCGGCTCCAGAACCAGGCCTGCCCGGTGCCAAGCGTTCGTTTCAGCGCTTCGCGATTGGCGTAGGCAACCATCAGTACGGTGCCGTCCTCAATGTCCTGGACGACCACCGGAACCAGTCCTGTCGCCGCGTCATAGCGCACGACCTCCAGCGGCACCGTCTCGAGCGGGCTTCGTGCGCCGGGATGGTCCGCCGCCTGCTGCATCCCATTCGCTGTCTGCCGGGTTATCCGTTCCATCGAACCGCCACCCCCCGCTGCCGTAAATACGCCTTGACCTGGCCGATGGATGTTTCCGCGAAGTGAAAGACGCTTGCCGCCAACGCGGCATCGGCCTTGCCTTCCGTGAGCACTTTGGCGAAGTGCTCCTTCTTGCCGGCCCCGCCGCTGGCAATGACCGGCACGCGGACCGCCTCCGCGACCATCCGCGTCAACACCAGGTCATAGCCTTCGCGTGTGCCATCCTGGCGGAAGCTCGTCAACAGCACCTCGCCGGCGCCAAGTTCGACCGCTTTCTTCGCCCACGAAATCACGTCCATACCCGTGCCCACCTTGCCGCCTTTGACCATCACCTCATACTCCCCCATGGTCGGGTTGAGGTTTGCGTCAATGGCGATCACGATGCACTGCTCCCCGAACCGATGCGCCGCGTCCTTGATGAGCTGCGGGTTGCGGACAGCGCCCGTATTCATGGAGACCTTGTCGGCGCCGCACAACAGCAGCGTCCGCACGTCGTCCAGGGTGGAGACGCCGCCGCCGACGGTCAGCGGAATGTTCACGCGCGAGGCGACCTGCTCCACCACCTTGTGCGTGGCCAGCCGCCCTTCTTCTGACGCGGAAATGTCGAGCAGCACCAGTTCGTCGGCGCCCTCCTGGCAGTACTGCTCCGCAAGCGTGACCGGATCGCCAGCATCGCGCCGGTCGTTCAGAAACCCGACATGCTTGACCACGCGGCCGTCAAGGACGTCGAAGCAGGGAATAATGCGTTTGGTCAGCATACCCCATCCCCCTTTGCCGCAAGCGACAGCGCTGCCTCCAGGTCGATGCGTCCATCGTACAGCGCTTTGCCCACAATGATGCCTGCGAGGCCCGCCTGCATCGCGGCCTGGACGTCGCCAAGGCCGCGCACACCGCCGGATGCGATACACCGCATGCCCGTGGCACGCTGCAGGTCGCGCGCCCACGCGACGTTCGCGCCCTGCAGCGTGCCGTCCCGCCGGACATCCGTGACAATCGCGGTTTGCACGCCGAGATGGGCCAGTGCGCTGGCCACATCCACGAGGGACTGCTCCGTCTGGTCCAGCCAGCCGCGGACCGCCAGCTTCCCGTCGCGCCCGTCCAGTCCGGCGACCAGGTGTGCGCCGCCGACCCGTCGCACCGCCTCCGCCATGAACGTGGTGTCGAGAATCACCGTCCCCAGAATACAGCGGCTGACCCCGGCTGCAAGCCAGGCCTCGAGCGCTTGGTGGGTGCGGATCCCGCCGCCCACCTGTACCCTCGCGCCGCACTGCGTGGCTTCGCGGACGATGGCACCAATCACCGGCTCATTCAGCGACCGCCCGTCCCTGGCGCCGTCCAGGTCCACAACGTGAATCCAGCGCGCGCCAGCGGCCAGCCACTGGTGCGCCACTGCCACCGGATCGTCATTGTACTGGGTGGCCTGCCCGTAGTCTCCCTCGCGCAGCCGCACGCACTTGCCGCCGAGGATGTCGATGGCCGGGTAGACCTCAAACGGCGAACGACGGGTGTCAGCGGTCATGGGACACAGCCTCCTCCGCGCGGCTCTGACCGCGCCGGTCCGCTTCGCACAAGGCGGCAAAGTTGCGCAAAATCTGCTCGCCGACCGACCCGCTTTTCTCCGGGTGAAACTGGGCGCCAAAGATGCGGTTCTTGCCGACCACCGCCGGCACCTGCACCCCGCCGTAGTCCGCAGCCGCCAGCAGGTGTCCGGGGTCCTGCAGCACGACGTAGTAGGAATGCACAAAGTACACGTACTCTTCCCGGTGCACGTTGCGGAGCAGCGGGTGTTCCGCGACATAGGACAGCGAGTTCCAGCCCATATGCGGGATTTTGACATCGCCCGTAAAGCGCGTGACGCGCCCCGGCAATAAGCCCAGTCCCACGTGCGAGCCGTGCTCTTCACTGACCGAGAACAGCAGCTGCATGCCAAGACAAATACCAAAGAGCGGAATTTCCTGTTTGGCGGCGCGCCGGACCACCTCGAGCAAGCCGCTGCTGCGCAGTTGAAACATGGCATCGCCAAACGCCCCGACGCCGGGCAGCACGACACCCGTGACCGCCGTGGTCTGTGTCAAGGCGTCCCAGGCTGCGCGGTTCTGCACAAGGGCCGTCTCAGCGCCCGCCCGCTTGAACCCGCTTTGGACGCTGGAGAGGTTTCCGACCCCGAGATCGAGCAAAGCAATCACGCCAGCACCCCCTTCGTACTCGGCACTGCGTCACCGTCCGCACTGACGGCTTCCCGCAGGGCGGCGGCTGCGGCCTTGAACAGCGCCTCAATCATATGGTGCGTGTTGTCGCCGTACAGCACAGCCAGGTGCAGGGCAAACCGGCCGTCGTAGGCGAACGACTTGAAAAACTCCGCCACCAGTTCGGTTGGAAACGAGCCCACGCGTTGGGCGGGGAACGCGGCCTGCAGCACGAACGCGGGCCGGCCGCTCAAATCTACCACCGCCCGCGCCAGCGTCTCGTCCATCGGCGTGTGCCGTTCTCCGTACCGCCGAATCCCGCGCTTGCTGCCAAGGGCCTGGTACAGCGCCTGTCCGAGCGACAAGCCGATGTCCTCCACCAGGTGGTGGTCATCGACGTCGACGTCGCCCGTCGCCTGGATGGTGAGGTCAAAGCGACCGTGAACGGCGAACAGATGCAGCATGTGACGCAGGAACGGCACCGGGAAATCCAAATTGGCCTCGCCCGTCCCGCGCAGCCGCAGCTGCAAGTCCACCGCTGTTTCACCCGTCGTCCGCTTGATGTGCGCCGCGAATGGCGGCATCTGTCCCTGGTCCGTCATGACTGCGCTCCTCTCAACCGCATCGCGACTGCGCGCGCATGCGCCGTCAGCCCTTCCGCTTCCGCCAGCCGCACAATGTCCGGCGCGTGTGCCTCGAGGGTCGCGGCCGAATACGAGACGACGGTCATGCGGCGGACGAAGTCCAGCACCCCAAGCCCCGAGGCATACCGCGCACTGCCGTGCGTGGGCAGCACGTGGTTCGGCCCGGCGTAGTAGTCCCCCACCGGTTCCGGCGAGTAGGGGCCGATGAACACTGCACCCGCAGCGCGCAGGGATTTGAGCGCCGTCTCAGTCTCAGCCAGCATCAACTCCACGTGCTCCGGTGCACTCTCGTTGACCACCTGCATCGCTTCGTCCAGGTTGTCGGCCACCACGATGGCGCCCCAGCGTGCAAGCGCCTGGCTGGCGACGTCCCGCCGCGGCAGCTCGGCCAGCTGCCGGCTCAGTTCTGCCTTGACAGCTTCCCCAAGCGCGCTGTCCAGGGTCACCAAGACCGCGCCCGCCTGCGGGTCGTGCTCCGCCTGCGCCAGCATGTCCGCCGCCACATAGGCTGGATTCGCGGTCGCGTCCGCCACAATGAAGACCTCGCTGGGACCTGCGATGCTGTCGATCCCGACGTCCCCCATCACCGCCCGCTTAGCCAGGGCCACGTACAGGTTGCCCGGCCCGACGACCTTGTCCACGCGCGCAATCGTCTCCGTGCCGTACGCCAGCGCCGCAATCGCCTGCGCCCCGCCCACGCGGTAGACCTCTTTGACGCCGAGCAGGTGCGCGGCCGCCAGCACGAGGGGGTGCGGCAGTCCCGTCTCGCCAGACGGCGGCGAGACCAGCGCAATCTCCGTGACGCCTGCGACTTGCGCCGGGATCACGTTCATCAACACGGTGGATGGATAGGCCGCCCGGCCGCCTGGCGCATAGACGCCCACGCGCCGCAGCGGCCGCCACACCATGCCGAGTGCCGCGCCATCCGCATCGGTCTGTTGAATGTCGCGAGGCAATTGTGCCGCGTGAAACGTACAAATCCGCTCTGCCGCGCGTTGCAGGGCCCCTTGCAAATCCGCCGGGAGGCTGGCCCACGCCTGCGCCAGCGTATCGGTATCGACGCGCAAGGACCATTCGGCATCGGCGGCGGACTCGACGCCGTCAAATTCAACAGTGGCGCGGCGCACCGCGCTGTCCCCCTCCACGTGCACGTCGGAGACAATGCCAGTCACGGTGCGCATCGCTTCTTCATCCTGACTGCTCGTCCGCGACCAGGCGAAGGTCTTCGCCGGAAAGGTACGAATGTCAAGTGTCGGGGTGTCATTGGCTTGCTGCACGGGTACGCACCTCCTGATCCAGCGAGTTCCAGATGATGTCAATCATCGGGCGCTTCATCCGAAAACTTGACCGGTTGGCGATGAGGCGCGCGGAGATATCGAGCACTTCGTCGAACACGACCAGCCCGTTGGCGCGCAAGGTGGCGCCGGACTGAACGAGATCGAAAATGCGGTCCGCCAGCCCGATGACGGCCGCCAATTCGATGGACCCGCTGAGCCCGACGATTTCCACGGGCTGTCCGAAGCGGCGAAAGTAGGCATCTGCCAGCCGCGGGTACTTCGTCGCCACGCGGCGCGGCCGAGATGCTTGCTCTGCGGGCCTGCCGGCGACGCAGAGGCGGCACTTGGCCACACCGAGATCGAGCAATTCATACACATCGCGGCCGCTTTCCAGCAGCACGTCCTTGCCGGCAACGCCCAGGTCCGCCACGCCGAGCGAAACGTACGCTGGCACGTCGGCCGGCTTGGCCAGCAGCATGCGCAGAGTCCCGAACGAATCGTGTGGAATTTCGAACACCAGCGCCCGTGTGTCGTCCAAATCGTCCGGCGCGGGCAGCCCGGCACTGCGCCACAGGGGCATCAGGTCGTCGACGGTCCGGCCCTTGGCCAGTGCGACGGTCAGCATGTGGACCCCTCCCCGTCTCCGTGCAGCCAGGCGCCCTCTGTCAGCACGGCAAGCACGCGCTCCACTTCAAAGGTGAAGCCAATCGCAGGCGCGGGCGCACCGAACTGGGCGAGCAGGTCGTCGTACCGCCCGCCGACCGCAACCGGCGCGCCGACGCCCGGCGAGTACACTTCAAACACCAGGCCCGTATAGTAGCTGACGTCCCGGTGCAGGGCGAGATCGAACGACACGCGGTGCGCCAGCCCCTTGGCCTGCAGCGCATGCGCGACGGCGGTCAACTCCCGCCAGGCCTGCTTGGCGGCGGAAAAACTCGCGGAATCGACCTCAGCCGACCAATCCGGGAAGGACGAGGGTTCGTAGGGGTTGCAGCGGGCGAATACCTGCAATACGTCCAGTTTGATGCCCATACGCTCGGTTTCATCCTGAAACGCCACATAGTCCCCGCGAGTTAAAGTATCGAGCAGAGACTGCACATCCGCAGGCGCAATGCCGAGACTGGTCAAGAGTGCCTGCGCGATGTTGGCGTGGCTGGCCACCATGTGCCAGTCCGGCACGCCCAGGCGGTCCAGTCCGTTCTGGCAGAGTTGGAGGAGCGCTGCGTCCGCCTCCGTGCCCGCCGCGCCGATCCATTCCACACCCACCTGGGTCGATTCCGCGGCGCGGCCGCTGGCCCAGGAAAGGGAGGCGGGATCGGTCGTGCGATGGTACACGCGCTCGGCATAGCACCAGCGAATTTCCTGCCGCCCGTTCGCAAGCAGCGGCGCCGCCATCCGGGCGATGGACGGCGTCATGTCGGGGCGCAGCGCCACCGCCTTGCCATCGGTGTCGAACCACTGCACAAAGCGCGCGCTCCCCTCCGCCACACGGCCGCGCGACAACGTCTCGACATACTCAAACGCGCCGCTGGACACCATGTCGAACGCCTGCTCAGCAAAGAACTCCAACAGCTGATTCTCAACCTTGCGTCTCATACGCGCATGCTGCGGGTACAAGTCTCGCATGCCAGGCGGACGCTCCGCCCACTTTCCCACTAAGTCCAGCGACAATACGGTTCACCACACATTCTCGTTTGGTTCGGATAGGATTGATTAGGCTTGGTTCGGCTCGGTTAGGCTTGGTGAGCGTTGCAAAGGGTGAATCATCGGTTTAGAAGGCACATCGCCTGTGACACAAAGGCACAAAGGTAGTCAGGGCGCAAAGGCCACCGCTTTAGTTCGCTAATAAGGTAAAGCAAGTGGTTTTATTGTATCCCGGGGCAGACAGGCGCGTCAACCACAGGTTTGTCAATCCTGTGTGAACGTTGAGGAGCGAGCGTGAGGGCTGCGAGGGCCGGGGCGGCGGGCGGGACGAGCTTGGAGGCCGGGGCGGCGGCGGGCGATTAGGCAGGTTTGGTGCCCTATGCGCCTGGCCACCGGATGCGGCGGCGGGCATTAAGGCGGGTTTGGTGCCCTATGTGCCTGGCCACCGCGTGCGGCGGCGGGCGTTAAGGCAGGTTCGGTGCCCTATGCGCCTGGCCACCGCGTGCGGCGGCTGGCATTAAGGCAGGTTCGGTGCCCTATGCGCCCGGCCACCGGGTGCGGCGGCGGGCGATTAGGCAGGTTTGGTGCCCTATGCGGCAGGCCCCAGCCAACCGGCAGGCGCGATCACGGCCGATTAGGCGGGTTTGGTGCCTTATGCAGCCAGCCCCAGCCAACCGGCAGGCGCGACCGCGGGCGATTAGGCAGGTTTGGTGCCCTATGCGGCCGGCCCCAGCCAGTCGGCAGGCGCGATCACGGCCGATTAGGCAGGTTTGGTGCCTTATGCAGCCAGCCCCAGCCAACCGGCAGGCGCGATCGCGGCCGATTAGGCAGGTTTGGTGCCTTATGCGGCCGACCCCAGCCAACCGGCAGGCGCGATCACGGCCGATTAGGCAGGTTTGGTGCCTTATGCAGCCAGCCCCAGCCAACCGGCGGGCGCGATCACGGCCGATTAGGCGGGTTTGGTGCCCTATGCGGTCGGCCCAACCAGCCCAACCAGCCCAACCAGCCCAACCAGCCCAACCAGCCCAACCAGCCCAACCAGCCCAACCAGCCCAACCAGCCCAACCAGCCCAACCAGCCCAACCAGCCCAACCAGCCCAACCAGCCCAACCAGCCCAACCAGCCCAACCAGCCCAACCAGCCCAACCAGCCCAACCAGCCCAACCAGCCCAACCAGCCCAACCAGCCCAACCAGCCCAACCAGCCCAACCGGGCCCCACAGCCGCCATCCACCCAGGCCTGCCTCACGCCCACATCCACGCCCACATCCACGCGCGGCACGATCCCTACACTTCCACGGCGTCGATCGATCCCGTCTCCTCAAACCGCTTGGCCAGAATGTCGATCTCCTTCTTCAACTCGGCGACCAGGTCTTGCTCGGGCACCTTTCGCACCACTTTCCCCTTGCGGAACAGGAGTCCTTCGCCGCGGCCCCCGGCGATCCCGATGTCCGCTTCGCGGGCTTCGCCGGGTCCATTGACGGCACAGCCCAGCACCGATACTTTGATGGGCGCCTTGATGTTTTGGACGTAGTCCTCAATCTCGTTGGCGACACTGATGAGGTCGATGTCGATGCGGCCGCACGTCGGACAGGACACCAGGGTGACGGCGTTCGAAATGACGTGGAACGTCTTGAGCAGCTCGCGTGCGACCTTCACTTCTTCGACTGGATCGGCGCTCAGCGACACACGTATGGTGTTGCCAATGCCCATCGAAAGAAGTGTCCCCAGCCCAGCGGAACTCTTGATGGTACCGCTGAACAGGGTGCCTGACTCCGTAATGCCGAGGTGCAGCGGATAATCAAAGGCCTCGGCCGCCAGCCTGTAGGCTTCAATCGCCAGCGGGACATCGGACGCCTTCATCGACACAATGATGTCGTGGAAGTCGAGATCCTCCAGAATCCGAATGTGGTGCAAAGCGCTCTCCAACATGCCCTCTGCCGTCGGATACCCGTATTTCTCCAGGATGTGCCGCTCCAGCGACCCCGCATTGACCCCGATGCGAATCGGAATACCGCGTTCCTTGCAGGCTTTGACGACCGCTTCAACGCGATCGCGTTTGCCAATGTTTCCTGGGTTGATGCGCACCTTATCAATGCCGTTTTCGATGGCCTTGAGTGCCAGCCGATAGTCGAAATGAATGTCCGCGACCAGGGGCACGTGCATTTCCTTTTTAATTTCACGGATCGCGTCCGCTGCCTCATTGCTGTTCACGGTCACGCGAATCAGTTCGCAGCCCGCTTCTTCGAGGCGGTGGATCTCCTCGAGCGTAGCACGCACATCCGCCGTTTTCGTCGTGGTCATACTTTGAATAAACACCCGATCACTGCCGCCAATGGTGATGTCACCGACGCGAACAGGTCTGGTCTGATGTCGCAAATACATGCTTTGTCCCCTCGCCTTTCCATGAGCGATGACTTCGAGGACATTATACACCTACGGACAGTTTCCCATTGTGGGCAGATTTGGTACATTGAATAAGCAAACGAACCGATTCGGGCATTGGACTTGTCTGTCCGATCCCGATGACCGTACGATCCGTACGATTCAGAAGAACAGGGGTGCTGATCATGATCGATCAAATCGTCTCCTACCTGGGCGCAGAGGCTGACTCACTGCTGCGGCATGAGTGCACAACCATTCCGAAATCGGCGTTGACCACGCCGTCGCCCGACATTGTGACCAAAGTGTACGCAGAATCCAACCGAAACAATCAGGTCCTGCGGAGTCTGCAGCAACTGATTTCCACCGGGCGGCTGGCCAACACCGGGTACGTGTCCATCCTGCCAGTTGACCAGGGGATTGAACACTCTGCCGGTGCCTCGTTCGCCAAAAACCCGGCCTACTTCGACCCGGAGAACATCGTCAAACTGGCCATCGAGGGTGGATGCAACGCGGTCGCGTCGACCCTGGGTGTGCTCGCATTGACATCGCGGAAGTACGCGCACAAGATTCCGTACATCGTGAAAATCAATCACAACGAATTGCTCACGTACCCCAACCAGTTCGACCAGGTCCTGTTTGCCAGTGTGGAACAGGCGTGGGAACTGGGCGCCGCCGGCATTGGCGCGACCATCTACTTTGGTTCCGACCAGTCCACGCGCCAGCTGCAGGAAATCAGCGACGCGTTCCACCGCGCCCACGAGCTCGGGATGTTCACCGTGCTGTGGTGCTATCTGCGCAATCCGCAGTTCAAGCAAGGCAAGGTGGATTATCACACGGCGGCCGACTTGACCGGACAAGCCAACCACCTGGGTGTCACCATCGAAGCGGATATTATCAAGCAGAAACTGCCGGAGACCAACGGCGGTTACAAAGCACTGAACATGGAAGGCAGCAGCTACGGCAAAACGGACGAACGGATTTATACCGAACTGACGACAGACCACCCCATCGACCTCACACGGTACCAGGTCGCCAATTGTTACATGGGCAAGATTGGTTTGATTAACTCCGGCGGGCCGTCCGGCAGCAACGACTTTGCCGAGGCCGTCAAAACAGCGGTCATCAACAAGCGCGCCGGCGGCATGGGACTCATCTCCGGGCGCAAGGCGTTCCAGCGCCCCATGGACGAAGGCGTCAAACTGTTGAACGCCATTCAGGACGTGTACCTGTGCGAAGACATCACCATCGCCTGACGGAATGAACACCGCCTGGTCGCCTGACAGAGCCAACATCGCCTGACAGAGCGAAGTGATTGCATAGGCCGTTCGCCCCGTCAAATACTACAACACGGGAGCACCTCTCGAAATGGGGTGCTCCCGTGTCCCTGTAGCGCTCCGGAACGCTCGGTGAAGCGCCGTCTTGTGGACACATCAACGGACAACAGCCGGAGGTGTGGCAACCATGGGTCAGGAGAACCAGTTTGAACCTGGCTGGGAGGTACCCAACGACGGGATCTACATCGAAGTCGGCGAGCACCCCGACAGCGCCAACTTGCACAAACCCAGGAAAGTCCACTTGCACAAGGGTGACGCATTTCCGCTGACCGGGAACAAGAATCGGAAGTGGACCCGGTTCAAGGGACACCACATCACTGGCTAAAGCCAGCGACAGCGAAAGCCGCGCGTGGAACACCGCGCAGGCAGCCTAGAACGTCGAGGTCGGCAGGATCACGTCCTGCCGACCTCATCCGTGTCAGGAGGCGCGGGAGAGAGGCACGATGCCCGCCGGTCCAGGAGTCAACAATCGGTACCCCACGAAGGTCACAATCCAGCCGATGAACATCGTGATCCAGAACATCGCCGGTGACCCAAGCCGGGCGGCGCTGCCGGCAGCTGAAATGATGAGAATCCCGGCGGCCAGCCAGAGGTTTCCGTACAGGAGCCGCTTGTGCGCCTGGCGCCTGAACGTTCTCCAGGCCGAGAGCAGCGCAATGAAGAACACGGCCGCTGCGCCGAAGGCGTTCAGGACAATCAAAAACGGCAGCCAGGCGCCTTGCGCAATGATGCCCGTACCGGCGCCCCCGCCCAACTGTGCAAGCTGTCGGGTCGAGACAGGGCTTCGCACCATCAGCACCGTCCCAATCAGACCGACGATGCAGACGATGCCTGCGATGACCAGGACCGTCCGCCGGGAGAAGTGGAGGGAGAGACTGCCCAGCCCCATGATGGCGGGCATCCACATCGCGCCGAACACGTAATACACCACAAACAGCCACGGGACGTGCGGCGTAATCCACAGCGTAAGACAATAGGCAAGCGACGCCACACAGGAAAAGGCCAGCGACAGCGCCCAGAACCAATGACTCAAGCGATGATTGCGGCGATACTGAAGGCTGACCAGGACGGTGAACCACCCCGTCAACAGTGCGACCAGAAGTGCAGGAACTGCAGCCATATCCATCACTTCTTCAGCTTAGATAAGTAAGTCGTGTACTTCAGGACGAGCAAAAAGATTCCAACGAACACAAACACCCCGAACGCGAATGCGATGAGCTGCACGGAGAATCCCTCCCGGAAATCAGGTCAAATGTTGGCCGCACCACGCAGCGAAACTGCCGACCGTGATGACGTTTTCCATCAGCAGAACAACGATGCCGAACATCGCGTTGTACAACCACCAGTTCATGGCTGCCGGGAAGAAGTAGTTGATGCGCGCCTTGTTGCCATAGGAGGCGTACCAGCCAGCGAACGCCAGCAAGACCACTGAAGTCACGGAAACGCCCAGTTCGATGAAGGCCGTCGGCGCGTAAATCGTTCGCGTCTGCGGTGAACTGTTGGCAAACCAAACAAACAAGCGAAAATCGATACACACGACAGCCACAAAGGCCAGTGTCGTAATGGCCAACACCAGGTTGAACGCCTTCCACTGATTCTTCGCAAACAGCGCGCCCGCAATGAGACAAAGGATGCCCGCAATCAACAGCATCAAGGTCGACCAGTACGGCAAATCCTTGAGAATGGCGGAGTGCGGCAGCGTGAACTTCGTCGGACTCCACTTTCGCAAGTATACATTCGACGCGACAAAAGACGCAGCGGTGAACGTCACAGCCACAAGTCCGAGCCACATGGCGAGAACGAGATTTCCCTGGCGGTCAATGTTCTCTTCATGGTTGATATGTCCGTGCGCGTCATGAACCGACATGCTTGCAACCCCCTCGCATTACGCTCCCGCAGGCGCGGATTCAGTCTCAGGTTCCAGATCAGGGTAGGGTTGATACGGATTCTCCGTCACCACCGGGATCTCGTCAAAATTGTGCTCCGGCGGCGGAGACGACACCGTCCACTCTAACGTCCGCGCGTTCCACGGGTTGTTCTCCACTTTACGGCCGTACTTGGCAGACACCATCAGATTGACGAGCAGGATGATGGTGCCAACCCCCAAAATGTACGAGCCAATTGTCGCCACCTGGTTCCACAGGTGAAACTCCGGTGCGTACGTCGCATACCGGCGCGGCATCCCCGCCAGGCCCAGCAGGTGCATTGGAAAGAACGTAACCTGCGTGCCAACGAAATAGAACCAGAATCCAACATATCCCCAGGTCTTGTGAAACATGCGCCCGGTTACCTTGGGGAACCAGAAGAAAATTCCCGCCATGATGGTCATGACACTACCGCCAAACAGCACGTAGTGGATGTGCGCCACCACGAAGTACGTGTCGTGCAGCGCCATGTCAAGCGGCACATTCGCGACGATCACGCCGCTGAAGCCGCCAATGATGAACGACCCGATGAACCCGAGCGAAGCGAACATCATGGGCACCTCGTACTCCACCGCACCGCCCCAGATGGTCGCCAGCCAGTTAAAGATTTTCACCGATGTCGGGACCGCGATGATGAGTGAGGAAATCATGAACGGAATCCCGGCCGACATCGCCATGCCCGCCACGAACATATGGTGCGCCCAGACAAAAAAGCCGAGGAAGCCAATGGCGACACTGGAATAGGCAATGGCGTGGTAGCCAAAAATCGGTTTACGGGCGAACACCGGCAGCACTTCTGAAATGATCCCGAAGCCCGGCAGAATCATGATGTACACAGCAGGATGAGAGTAAAACCAGAACAAGTGCTGATACAGCATCGGATCGCCGCCCTGCGCGGCAGTGTAGAACACTGTGCCGAAGTGACGGTCCAAAAGCAGGGTCGTTACGGCCCCTGCCAACGCTGGCGTGGCAAACAGCTGCATGAAGGCGGTCACAAACATGCTCCATGTAAACAAGGGCATCCGGTTGAACGTCATCCCAGGTGCCCGCATCTTGATGATTGTGACAATGAAATTGATGGAACCGAGAATCGAGGCCAGACCGGCCAAGTGAACCGTCATGACCCAGATATCAATCCCTGGGCCCTGCGATTGAATACTATATGGCGGATACGACGTCCACCCAGCATCCGGCATGCCGAAAAACATGCCAATCATTAAGGTCAGGCCGCTGACCAGGTACAGCCAGTAGCTTAAGGCGTTCATCCGCGGGAATGCCATGTCGCGGGCGCCGACCTGCAAGGGCACGAGATAGTTGCCAAACGCGCCGGTGAGAAGCGGAATGATGACCAAAAAGACCATGACCGTCGCATGCATCGTGTAGAACTCATTGTACGTTTGCGAATCGACGAATCGTCCATAAGGCGTCCACAACTCTGTCCGCACACCCAGCGCGAACAGTCCGCCGACCAGAAAGAAGAACAAGGCGGTCACGCCGTACATAATGCCGATTTTCTTGTGGTCGACCGTGCAGATCCAGTCACGGAAAAAGGACTTTCGCGCAGGAATACGCATTGCTGCTTCCATTCAGTCTCTCACCTCAATGCGGAGTCAATTTGCGGTGCTGCCTGATCCGCTCAACTGCCGGACGAGGCCTTTTGTTTTTGAAGCTGCGAGGCCTCCCATTGTTGAAAGTCAGACGGCGACAGGACCGTCATCGTCGCGTGCATCTTGGAGTGATCGACGCCGCAGAACTGATCGCAGGGAACCGGGAACGACTGACCGATGTCCTTGGTATCCGCCTGCATCCAAAACTGCGTTTGCCGGCCAGGCAGTGCGTCCTGTTGAACACGGACAGCCGGTATGTAAAAGCCGTGAATGACGTCTGCGGATGTAATGTCGAACAACACAGGCTGGCCTGCCGGAACATCCAGAACATTCCGCGTATCAAGCCCATTCGGATACTGGAACTCCCAGTACCACATGTGCCCCGTCACCTTAATCACGACTGGATGCGGAGGCGGGGTTTGCTGTGCGTACACATACTTCACGCTGATAACGCCCATGAAGACTAGAATGACGGTCGGAACAAGCGTCCAGATGATTTCAAACAGGTTGTTGCCGTGTACGCCTTTGCCAGTTCGATTCTTCCTGGTACGGCGATAGCGAATGAGGAACGTAATCAGAAGAACTTCGACAATTACGAAAAAAGCAGCCACAATCCCCAGCACGATGTAAAACAAGGAGTCGACACGTTGCGCCATCTGGGTCAGCGCGGGAGGCAACCAAGACGCGACATTAGGCACACTACACCCTCCTCCGCGGGTACCGATGACTCACTGGCTTATCAGCGTCCCGTCGTACCCTTCGTCAGTTGCAGCTTCGCATCTTCCAGCACCGGAACTTCTCTCAATACTCGGTCGTTTCTTGATAGACAAAGTACCGGTCGCAGCCAGCCCAAAAAAGCATCGGTGCCTGCCAACAACTGGATGCCTCCAAGGGTGTCATGAAAGGGCTGTACTACGCGAAGATACGCGTCCAGTTTACCACAACCAAAGAGATTTGCGTCAAGACACACAGGTGCAATTTGGAAACCTCGCGCCGTTCCGTCACAATTCTTTCGCGATTCAAATCTTTATAGAAACACGCCCCGACCTTGCGCGGCGTTTCTGCGAAATTTGCGGTATAATCCAGGTCAAGCTCTGCTGGATTCACCTCCTCAAGGCGCGCCCAGCGCCGGGAGGAACACGGGAGGTTTCTCCATGCCATCATCCAGCCCGGCAGCCCGCAGTCGTTTGAAAACGCGCATCGGGATCGCGATTGGCGTGCTTGTGATTCTCGCACTTGGCGCGTGGATCGACATCGACATGAAGAACGTCGCTGCAGCGCGCGCGGCCGACCACCAGATGACCTTTGCGGAATACGTGCACAATCATCACCTGGGGACCTTGGTGACGATTGACGACGGCACCGGACTCAACGCATCGGCCTATGACTTGCAGCTCAGCAAGCCGGTTCCGGACGGACAGCGAACGGCACTGGCGCTAGAGCTCAGCGAAGTCTACGCGAAAGACGATCACGGTGAGCTCTTGACCATCGACTACACCGACCCGAAAACGAAGCTGGACGAACCCATCGCCACGTGTACATTAGATCCAAATTTGGAAAACTTGACAGTGACGGTCCACTTCACGAACGGACAGCAGCAAGTCGTTCACAAGCATGTGGATTGGTGAACAGCAACACCTGCAGCAAGACGGACAAGCGTGAACAGGAGGATGCTCGTTGACACTGACATTGATGGCAACAACCGCGTTCGGACTGGAGGCGGTTGTCAAGCGCGAAATCGAACAACTTGGCTACACCCCGACGCGCACAGACAACGGGTTTGTCGAGTTCGAAGGCGACGAGACCGCCGTTGTGCGGGCGAATCTGTGGCTGCGGACCGCGGAGCGGGTCCTCATCGTCATGGGGCGTTTTCACGCCGATACGTTCGACAGCCTGTTCGAGCAAACCAAGGCCTTGCCGTGGTCGGATGTTTTGCCAGAGACAGCGGAGTTTCCGGTGTCCGGCAAATCCGTGCGTTCCACGTTGTCGAGCGTCCCGGCCTGCCAGCGCATCGTCAAAAAGGCGATTGTGGAAAGCCTCAAGCGCACGTATGGTCGGTCTGAGTTTCCGGAAACTTCGTCGCGGTTTCCGATTGAAGTCTCCCTGCTCAAGGACGAAGCCACACTGACACTGGACACCAGCGGCGCAGGTCTGCACAAGCGGGGCTACCGCATGCTCACCGCCGCGGCCCCCATTCGCGAGACCTTGGCGGCTGCACTGGTGCTGCTGAGCCGATGGCTTCCCCACCGGCCGTTCGCCGACCCCCTCTGTGGATCCGGTACCATCGCGGTGGAAGCCGCCATGATTGCCAAGAACATCGCACCCGGATTGAACCGCAGTTTCGCCGCGGAGGCCTGGCCCCTCGTGCCGGCCGCAGCTTGGCAGCAAGGCCGCGACCAGGCCAAGGAAGCCGTGCGCTCGGACGTGGAGGTCCACATTCACGCCAGCGATATCGACGCAAAAGTGCTTAGCCTGGCTGGGTTCCACGCGCGCAAGGCCGGCGTGGCGGACTGCATCCACATCTCACAGCTGGACGTCCGAAATTTTCGACCGAGCGAGTCCTACGGCTGCATTGTGACCAATCCCCCGTACGGAGAGCGGATGGGTGCAGAAGCGGAAGTCAGCGCCCTGTACCGAACGATGGGCAAAACGTTTGCGGCGCTCGATCGGTGGTCGGTGTTCGTCATTACCTCCCACCCATCGTTTGAGTCGCTCTACGGCAAACGGGCCGACAAGAAGCGAAAACTGTACAATGGGCGCATCCAAACCAACCTGTATCAATACCTCGGTCCCTTGCCGCCTCGTCAGCCGTCGTAAGCGCGTTTTTCGCACGCCGGACCCCTGCACTCATCTTGCAAACTCGTTGTCAAGGTAGTAGAGTGTCTAAGGATTCTTCTGCGGCGTGACGCCCTCATTCGAATTTGAAATCCCACCATCGGTGTTTGCGATCTCAAATCGACAAACACTCGCAACGCTGCGAAAATGAGTAACAGACCTGACAGCATCCGCTGTGAGAGCGTGTCCGAGCGGGGCGGGGCAAAGACCTCGCTGCGGCGCCAGAGAGCGCCGTTGGCTGTTCATTGGAAGGTCTCGGACCACCGCTGCAAAATCACACAGAGAGTGGGGATTTGACTATGGTGTACCACGATCCATTTGGAGCGCGCGACCAACTCTCCGTGGGCGGTCGCAAGTATACGTACTTCCGCCTGTCCGCGCTCGAGGAGAAAGGCGTTGGCCCAGTCTCCAAACTTCCTTTCTCTATCAAAATCCTGTTGGAAGCCGTCCTTCGCCAAATTGATAACA
The DNA here is from genome assembly GCF_028751525.1 of Alicyclobacillus cycloheptanicus. Taxonomy (GTDB): domain Bacteria; phylum Bacillota; class Bacilli; order Alicyclobacillales; family Alicyclobacillaceae; genus Alicyclobacillus_L; species Alicyclobacillus_L cycloheptanicus. The sequence continues at coordinate 2,116,929 of NZ_CP067097.1, read as the reverse complement.
AGGCGATTGGGGTCGATCACGTTCGTGCATTGGCGAACTGGAATGCCGCCGCACCGCAGAAGGACGACGTTCCGTTCAAGCCGGCCCGCATTCTGCTGCAGGACTTCACCGGCGTTCCGGCTGTGGTCGACTTGGCCGCACTCCGTTCTGCCATGCATCGACTGGGCGGCGATCCGAAGCGAATCAACCCGCTGATTCCAGTCGACCTCGTCATTGACCACTCCGTGCAGGTCGACGCGTTTGGTTCGCCGGAAGCGCTGGAGTTCAACATCAGCCGTGAATTCGAGCGCAACGAAGAGCGCTACAAATTCCTCCGCTGGGCGCAAAAGTCGTTCGACAACTTCCGTGTCGTGCCGCCCGGGACGGGGATTGTTCACCAGGTCAACCTCGAGTACCTGGCGAAGGTCGTGCAGAGCAAGCAGGTTGGCGACGAGGTTGTCGTATTCCCGGACTCCTTGGTCGGAACCGATTCGCACACGACGATGATCAACGGCATCGGCGTCCTCGGCTGGGGTGTCGGCGGTATCGAAGCCGAAGCTTGCATGCTCGGACAGCCCTTGTATCAATTGCTGCCGGAAGTCATTGGCTTCAAACTGACAGGCAGCTTGCCGGAAGGCGCGACCGCCACCGACCTGGCCCTGACGGTCACGAACATGCTCCGGAAGAAGGGCGTCGTTGGCAAGTTCGTCGAGTTCTACGGCCCAGGTTTGACCAACATCAGCCTGGCAGACCGGGCGACCGTCGCCAACATGGCGCCAGAATACGGCGCAACCATGGGCTTCTTCCCGGTGGACGCTGAAACGTTGAACTACCTGCGCAGCACGGGGCGCGACGAGGAACTCGTGGCGTTGGTGGAAGCCTACACCAAGGCAGAAGGCTTGTTCCGTACGGACGACACCCCGGACCCGGTGTTCACGGACACCATTGAACTCGACCTGGCAACCGTCCAGCCGACGATGGCGGGTCCGAAACGGCCGCAGGACCGCATCGCGCTCACCGACATGAAGAAGAACTTCGAAGAAGCGCTGACCAAGCCGCTCGACAAGGCCGGCTTTGGCCTGACGGACGAAGAAGTCAAGAAAGAAGTTGTGATTCAGCATAAGGACGGCTCCACCTCGGTCATGAAGACCGGTGCTGTCGCCATCGCTGCCATCACGAGCTGCACCAATACATCGAACCCATCGGTCATGCTGGGCGCCGGCCTGCTCGCAAAGAAGGCGGTCGAACGCGGCCTGGTCACGCCGAAATACGTGAAGACGAGCCTGGCACCGGGATCGAAAGTGGTCAAGGACTACCTTGAACGGGCTGGCCTGATTGAGCCGCTGGCGGCGCTTGGTTTCGACATCGTCGGGTACGGCTGCACCACCTGTATCGGCAACAGCGGTCCGCTGCCGGATGAAGTGAGCGAACCCATTAAGGAAAACGACCTCCTGGTATCCGCCGTGCTGTCCGGAAACCGCAACTTTGAAGGCCGGATTCACGCCCTGGTCCGTGCCAACTACCTGGCCTCGCCGCCGCTGGTGATTGCCTACGCGCTGGCGGGCACGGTGGACATCGACCTGACCACAGAACCGCTGGGTACGGACAAGAACGGTCAGCCGGTGTACCTGAAGGACATCTGGCCGAGCTCCATCGAGATCGAGCAGACGATTCAGTCCGTCATCAGCCCGGAGATGTTCCGTGCGGAGTACGAGCACGTCTTCTCCAGCAACGAGCGTTGGAACCAGCTCGCGACGCCGGAGGGCGAACTGTACGATTGGGATAAGGCGTCAACCTATATCCAGGAGCCGCCGTTCTTCGTGGGTCTGACTTCCGAACTGCCGCCGGCGTCCGATATCAAGAACGGACGCGTGCTGGCACTGCTCGGCGACTCGGTCACCACGGACCACATCTCGCCGGCTGGCAACATCGCCATCAACAGCCCGGCTGGCAAGTACCTGACCGAGCACGGCGTCAAGCCGTTTGACTTCAACTCGTACGGCTCACGGCGCGGCAACCACGAAGTCATGATGCGCGGCACCTTCGCAAACATCCGCATCCGGAACCAGGTTGCACCTGGCACCGAGGGCGGCGTGACCAAGTACCTGCCGACCGACGAAGTGATGCCGATTTACGACGCCGCGATGAAGTACCAGGAGGCGGGCGTTCCGCTGGTCGTCATCGCCGGTAAGGAATACGGTACAGGCAGCTCGCGCGACTGGGCGGCGAAGGGCACGAACCTGCTCGGCATTCGTGCGGTGATTGCGGAGAGCTTCGAACGCATCCACCGCAGCAACCTGGTCGGCATGGGCGTGCTGCCGCTGCAGTTCAAGAACGGCGACTCCTGGCAGTCCCTTGGCCTGACCGGGCGGGAAGTCATTCAGATTGAAGGCCTCGATGGTGAACTTGTGCCGGGTCAGGACCTGAAAGTGACCTTCGTGCGCGAAGACGGCAGCCGCATTGAAGTACAGACCACGGTTCGCCTCGACAGCAACATCGAGATTGAGTACTACCGCAACGGCGGTATCCTGCAGACGGTTCTCCGGAGCTTCCTCCAGGAGGAACTCGCCCGCGCGTAACCGAAAGACACGGAGCGCACGACGCGGTTCCGGTCTATTGAAAAGCCTGCTGAATCCACGGGTTCAGCAGGCTTTTTGCGTTCGCACGACACGCGCGGCTACTTCGAACAGTGCATCCGCTTCGACAGCGCGTCCTGTTAAGCGCGTCCTGTTAGTTGAAGGTATTGACATGAATCAGGCTGATTTCGTCGATGTCACTCTTCGCCAGGAAAAACCAGCCCTTATGCAAGGGGACCTTGGTGTTTCCAATGTGCCAGGTCAACTGCCAGGTCCCGTCGCTGCGGACGGTGGTTTGTCCAATCTTCTGCACGTTGACGGCACTGCGCAGGTCGTAATGGTTTCCGTCATGCAGCACATTCTGTGCCGGGACATAGTAAACCGTGATGACCTTGCCATGCCAGTGCGCATTCGAATAAATCCGGATGGATTGGTTCTGCCGAACCGCCCGCATCAGGGGAATGTTGTGAATCCGTCGCGGCACGTTGAGCGTCACCGGAGGTCCAGCAATGGACTGCGGCAAAGACGCCGCCACACCGGCGTCCGTCGCATGCTGCGACGGCTCGGCACTCATCGCGGCGGGCGTGCAGCCCGCAAGGAGCGTGATCGAAAACAGCGTGATGGACAGCAGCGTTCCAGATCCAACGATTGATTTCCGTTTCTGCACCAGAACTCCCCCAAACGAACCCTGTTTGGGATAGGTTGTCCAGTCTCTGGCAAAGGTATGTTCCGGCGTGACATCGATTCAACTCAGCGCCTGCAGCGCCGCGTCCGGCCGGTCGGTGATCACGGCGTCGACCCCCCACGCTGCGAGCTTGCGAATTTCCGCCGGATCGTTCACCGTGAACACGTGGACCCGCAGGTGGTCCCGGTGTGCCCCCGCAACGATATGCTCGTTGACAGCCAGGTGGTACGGATGCAGGGCGCCCGCATGGAGATAGCGGGCGTACAGCCAGGGGTCGACGAGCCCTTCCATGTACAAAAGCCCAATGTTCGCGTCGTTGCACTGGCGTTTCAAAGCCAACAAACTGTAGTGATTGAACGAGGAGAACACCGTCCGGCACTGCAGCCCGAACTGCTGGACACACTGCCACGTGCGAATTTCCAGATCCGGATACAAAACGACGCCGGACTTGAGTTCGATATTCACGGATACGCGCAAAGGCGCCGATGCAACAACGTCCAGTACCTCTTCTAAGGTGGGCACACGTGCGCCGGGGACCTGCTGTCCTTGCGGGCCGAGGACGTGCAGCCGCTTCACTTCCGCCAGCGTCATCCGTCCCACGGGCCCCGTGCCATCTGTCGTGCGGTCGACCGTTTCATCGTGGATCACGACCAGCGCACCGTCCTTTGTCAAATGCACATCCAGTTCGATTCCATCGACGCCGAGCGCAATCGCCTGTTGAAAACTCATCACGGTATTCTCTGGGTAAACCGCGGAAAACCCTCGGTGTGCCCAGATTTCTGTGCGCATGGGAACGCCTCCTTTTCGGGTGAGGATGCGATAGCCTACGCGCCCCGCCCGCTGTATGGTAAGGAAAGGCGCCCAGGTCTGGGATCCTGCATGACCATGCAAAAGGCAAGGCTCCCGAAGGAGTCCTTGCCTTTGCCGTTGACCTGATGCCATACGTCCACCCTCTACTGCAGGTTGGAAACCGATGCGCCATATTCTCCGCCAATCCGACGTGAATACTTGCCGATTTGAGGTGTGCCATGCCGATGCTGCTGCATCTCAGAAATCCGCTGCCCACGCGCCATACTGGCAGTGGCTTGTGCACTCAACACCGGTCCTGACGCTTCATCGCCGCGTCCAATTGACTTGCGTCTCGACGTCATTCCACATGCACCTCCCGTTGGCATCAAATCATGTGCTAGCCTGCCCGAATTGCATGGGCGCCATGCAACGCACCGCGTGCATGAAAGCAGGTCAATCTGCGCAGGCTGGAGTCGAGACCCAGATGCGTTTGAAAGGAGCGATTCGATTGGCGAATCCTGACGATCGATCCGATAATGTCGAAAAACTACAGCAAATGATTCAAGACACGATGGCGAATCTGCGGGAAGCGGAGGATTTCGTGAAAGCACACGGGGATGAAATGCGGGCGGAAGACCGCCAGGACATTGAAGCAAAAAACATACGCCGCGAAGAAGCCATTGAAGGGTTCCGCGCCGAAATCAAGGACGAGATCGACCAGACACGGTGACATCGCGGTGCGATCACATCCCGGCGCGTGAAGGCGGCACGTCAGCGCAATCGGTGCCAGCGTGGAGCTCACGAGACCTGCCAGGGGAGCCTTGGCAGGTCTCGGTTACGTGGCAAGCTTATCGGACAGCCTGGACCACAAACAACACCCAGCCTGCGAGAAACGCCAGCCCGCCAAGCGGTGTGACGGCGCCAATGGCGCGTCCCCGGCTGCCCGTTAAGATGTACAGGCTCCCGGAAAACAACACCGTTCCGATGACAAACAGCCATCCAGCCCAGCAGACCAGGAGGGCCGTCCCTTTCCAGGCTTGATACAGCCCGACCGCGATCAGCGCAAGGGCATGATACATCTGGTACTGAACGCCGGTCTGAAACACTGTCAGCTTCTCCGGTGCCACACGCGTCCGCAGCGCATGGGCGCCAAACGCGCCAAGCGCCACCGACAAAAACGCAAAAATGCCGCCGATAAGAAGAAAGGTTTGCACGGTTTCACCTTCTGTCCTGTGACCTATAAGACTGAGACCGAATCGTTTTGAAGAAAGGTGGAGATTGGATGCCTCGCGAAAAGAAACCCGTTCACAATGATGCCAACAAGACACTCCCCCGGGAAGAGCATGAAGAGCGCATCCCCGGAGAAACACAGCGCGTCGAGAACACGAAAGCAGACAAAAACGCCTGAGCCTTCACGCCCCGTCCACCATCGCCCACCCGGCGACCGGGCACGGACGGGGTTCCCATCCCGCGCGCTGCCGCGGCGCCCGGCCCTCCACCCGGGTTCGCGGCGTGCTTGCGCGGCGAACGAAATGACGCGCGGCAAATTACCCGCGGTAAATCCAGTACACTTCCGTTCCCAAGCGTTCCTCGATGGCTTTTTTGGCTGCCTCGCTGCTCGCCGCTTCCGCTTCCATGTTCTTCATCATCGCCTCGGACTGGGAGCGGTGCGCGCGCATGGCGGCAAGCTTGATATCCATGACTTCCCGCACGTCGATCACAATGTCCGGCTCACCGAGTACCGCCCTTGCGTTCTTGGTGACCGCCGAGCCCCAAATCTCCGGCCGCTCGTCTTCCGGCAGCCTGGCCACGGCACGAACGGTCGCCGCCGACAGCGCATCATGGTCGGGGTGCACCCCGTGCTTCGGGTAGTACGTCAGGATCATCGACGGACGCACCTCCGCGATCACCTCGCCGATGCGGTCTGCGAGCACTTCCGGGTCCTCAAATTCCACCGTCTTATCGCGCAGCCCCAGCAGTCGAAGGTCCTTGATGCCAAGAATTTCGCATGCATCTTCGAGTTCCTTCTTGCGAATCATGGGCAGTTTTTCCCGCGTTGCAAAAAACGGCTTGCCCATGTTGCGCCCCATCTGTCCGAGGGTGCCGCAAATGAGCGTGACCGGGGTTCCGGCTTTTGTATACATGGCCACCGTCCCCGCCTTGCCGAAGGTTTCATCGTCGGGGTGTGGAAACACCGCAAGCACATGTCGCTGCTTTGGTAACATCGGTATCGCTCCTTTGCGTTCCATTGCGTTCCTTCGCGCTTGTGCGCGCTCTTTAGCGGTTCCCAGGCCGCCGTGTTACATGGGGAATGGCGTCAAGCTCAGCTGCAGCGCCACCGCAATGCGCCCGTCGCCATCGTGTCCGGCCAACAAGAGCCGCCCTTCCTCGTCCACTTCGTAATCCGTCAGCCCTTCCGCGTAAATCCACCCCGTGTCCATCTTCAGTCCAACCCGGTAAGGGCCGTCTCCAGCGATGGACCCGCGGTGGAACTTCACCCGTCCATTGCGGATGTACGCGCACACAGCCATGCTGGCTTCTGACCGCAGCGCCGCATATGCGCCGTTGGTGGTCTCCAAGTGCAGATACACATCTTGATTGACAAATCGCGAAATGGCCTCATCGACCGCTTCTCGACGAATTGGTTCCATGCAATCAACCCCCGTTTCTGCCCACAATCACGTTTGGGTTGGGCAGCCTACTTTCGATATTACTCTAGTCCACGACCAATCTCCAATCACAGCAGCGGGGATGGCTTGCCGCTGTACTGAACCCATAAGTGGTGCAGCGCACGCGTGCAGCCGACATACAGCAATCGCGCATCAGAAGCTGTTTCCCGGTAGTGCAGCGCATCCGCATCCACGATGACCACCGCGTCAAACTCGAGCCCCTTGGCCAGATACACCGGCAGCACCGACACACCGCCGTGATACTGCTGGCGGCTGGCATCAATCTGCTGTGCGTCGATCCCGGCATCCGCCAATGCCCGGTAATACGGTTCACAGTCCGCTTCTGTCCGGCAGAGAACCGCCACCGTATTCGCGCCCTGCTGCTGCAGCTCTGCCACCGCCTGAGCCGCCGCGCAAAAGCGGTCGTCCGCCGCGATTTCGTCGACGCGAACCGGGTCGCCGCTGCGAAAGACAGGCCTTGCGGGGATGAACCCCGGGAACCGGGTGATAATCCGGTTCGCAAATTCGATGATCTCGGTCGTCGACCGATAACTCACATCCAGTTGGAAGTAGCGGGAAGCGTCTTTTGGAAACAGTTCGAGAAACGAATCCCAGCTCGAAATGCCCTGGTAGGTATGAATGGACTGGGCGAGATCGCCCAGAATAGTGAACGACCCGGTCGGACAGTGCGCCTTCAGCACCTCGATTTGCAGCGGCGAGAAGTCCTGGGCTTCGTCGATCACGACGTGATCGAACCGGTTCTCCGCGTCAATGCCGTGCAGTTTCACGTGCAGGTAGAGCAGCGCGGCGAGGTCTTCCGTCTCGACCAAGGGGCGCGAATGTCCGCGGCTGCGCGTCCCCGTGCGCGAAGCGGCGGCCTTGCGCCGATTGCCCCCGTGCCCTGCCGCGTCCTCCGTCGGCATCTCCATACCTTCGTCGGCCAGGACCGCCTGGTACAAGGCCAGCGCAGACGGGTCGCCCCACTTCGCCGCATAGCTGCGATACCGCTGACTGGCGGTCTTGCGCAGTGCGGACGCCGCCTGGCCAGACACTTGGTTCTTCAGCTCCATCTCGTACCACCGCTTGACACGGGCAAGCACCCGCGCCTTCCGCTGTGCCAGCGGCAAATGGCGGTACTCCGCCGTGTACCAGCTGCGGATGACCGTTTCCTTCAGCACAGCCCCTTCCCAGGGCACAAAGTCCTGGGAAGGCACCAGATTCTCCTCACACGCCCGGACGTGCGCGTCCAGCACGGCCGCGAACGCAAGCGACCCCTTGCGCTGCGCGATGGCACGTTCGCGTGCCACTGCTTCGTCCTCCACGATGCCAAACCAGCGCTCCAACCGCCGCTTTGCATTCCGCAGTTTGACCGTGTCGCCCAAGGGCTCCATCGCCCAGGCGGCAAACGTGGTCTGCCGAATCCCCCCGACTCCGAGTTCCGGCAGCACCTCCGAAATGTAATCGAGGAACATGGCGTTCGGCGCGAAGATAATCATCCGCTCCGCGCGGAGTTTTTCCTTGTATTGATATAAGAGGTAGGCCAGTCGGTGCAGGGCGACCGTCGTTTTTCCGCTCCCGGCAACCCCCTGAATCACGATCGCCAGATTCCGTTCCGCGCGGATGATGCGGTCCTGCTCGGCCTGAATGGTTGAAACGATGTCCCGCAGGCGGTTGTCCTTGTGCTCTGTCAAGCGGTAGAGCAGGAACTCGTCCGTGACCGGCAAGTTTGCCTGGCCGCGAACATAGCTGTCGACCACCCGCTGCAACACACTGTTGCGGATCGCGATGTTCCGCTTCAAATACACCCGCCCTTCAATGGTGCCGTCGGGCGACTCGTACGCCGCTGTGTCCCCCTGCCCCGTGAACGAGTAGAACATGCTTGCGACGGGCGCACGCCAATCAATGACCAGCCGGTCGCCGGTCGCGTCGTCCTCCAGTCCGAATTTGCCGATGTACAGGGGTGTCGGCGCGTTCTCGTCCGCCGCTTCAAAGTCGAGCCGGCCAAAGTACGGCTCATGCCTTGCCCGGGTCATCATCTGCACCTGCTCGGCACGCAGCCGCTCTACGGCCTGCGCTGCGACCTCGTCCGCCGTCTGGGCTTCCACATCGTCGTCACCGTCGAACTGGGTCGATATCGATTGCAGTTTCTCAAGCTGCCGCGTGATGCTGGTCAGAACCTGTTGTAGTCGATCCCGCTCTTCCACCACGGGGTCAGGCCTCGTCTCGTCCGGTACCGACGCAGGCACAGTCCCTGTCTCCACCTCGTGATTCAACATGCGTCCCGACCTCCCGTCTGCTTGCGCGAAATTTAAATATACCGAAAATCCAATCGTTAATCAACCCGCCGTCACGCGCCCTTCGACAACCGCCAGAACGCGCACTCTCCTGTCCATCTGGTGCTTGCACACGGGTGCAGAACGTGATATGGTCACACCAGAACATATGTTCGCATGTGTCGTGAGGAGGTCGATGAGAGATGCCAGCGCCGACGTTCACATCCGTGGCCGCCCAGCAAGTGATGAATCGGGTCACGGCGAAGACCATGCCCTTTCAATGGTCCATCAACCCGTATCGGGGCTGTGCGCACGGCTGCAGCTTCTGCTACGCCCGCAGCACACATACCTACTTTGGGCTGGAGGCCGACGATTCTTTTCAGCGGCAAATTTTTGTGAAGGGGAATGCCGCACAGGCGCTGGATAAGCAACTGCGTCAACTGGCCAAAAAGCATGACTGGAATCTGGAGTGGATGGCGGCGTCCCTCGGTCCTGTTGCGATTGGAACAGCCACAGACCCGTATCAGCCCGTGGAGGCGCGCCAGCAGGTAACGCGCGCGTGTTTGCAAGTGCTGGCCCGCTACCGCGTGCCAGTCACCATCACCACGCGCTCGCCGCTCATCCTGCGCGACCTTGATATTCTGCGGGAGATGGACGTTCGGTCGGTGAATCTCAGCGTGAACACGGTCAATCGGAACATCTGGCGGCAGATGGAACCCGCATCTCCCGCGCCCCACCGGCGGCTGGAAGCGGTCGCAGCGCTGACATCGGCCGGACTGCACGCCGGCATTTTCTTCGCCCCCATTTTGCCGTACATCACCGACAGCTCGCGTGAAATCGACGCCGTGTTCGACGCCGCCCGTCAAGCTGGCGCACAGTTTGTCATGGCTTCCGTGCTGCGCCTGGAAGCCGCGATTCAACCGTGGTTCTTCAAAACCCTCGCAGCGTATGACGAGAAATTACTGCCGCACTATCGAAGGCTGTATCGAAACGCCTATCCGCCCGCGTCCTACGTCGAACCCTTGATGCGCAAAATTGGGGCGCGTATGGAGCGGCACGGACTATCGCATCCGCACGACGGCCGTGCCGACCAGTCCCAAACCGACCAACATCAAACTGACCAGCGCACACCGTCCGGCGGCCCTGGTGCACAGCCAGCAACCGGACAGCTGCTGCTGCCCATCTGACCCGTTCGTCAATGCTTGCGTCAACCCTGGCTGCCAACCAATCCCGTTTCCGGGCTGCTCGGCGAGGCGGTTGCCGTCCGCGGAATGCGCCCGGCCAGATAAGCCAGCCTGCCAGCCTCGACCCCCAGCGACATAGCCCGCGCCATCTTGACCGGGTCGACCGCTTGTGCGATCGCCGTATTCACCAGCACAGCGTCCGCGCCAAGTTCCATGGCCAGGGCCGCATCAGAGGGCGCCCCTATTCCCGCGTCGATCACGACTGGGACACGACCGCCCACGACCTCGATGATGCGCTGGAGGCGCTCCGGATTGGGCAGCCCCTGGCCCGTTCCAATGGCTGACCCGTACGGCATCACGGTTGCGCAGCCGACATCCAGCAGGCGCCGCGCCACGGTGTGGTCATCCGTCGTATACGGTAAAACGACAAACCCTTCCTTGACCAACGCTTCCGCGGCTTCAACCGTCGCAATCGGGTCGGGCAGCAAGGTGCCGTCTGCAGGAATGACCTCCAGCTTCACCCAATTGGAAAATCCTGCGGCGCGCGCCAGTCGCGCCGTCCGCACCGCTTCCTCGGCGGTTTGGCAGCCAGCCGTGTTGGGCAGCAGAAAATACTTGTCAGTGTCAATATAGGCGAGCAGCGACTCTTCGCGCGCTTCCAAATTCACTCTGCGGACGGCGACCGTCACGATTTCGGCCCCGGACGCCGCAAGCGCGTCACGCATTTGTGCAAACGTACGATACTTCCCTGTCCCGACCATGAGTCGGGAGCGAAAGGTGCGGCCCGCAATTGTCAATGCATCCATCGAATCCGTCCCTCCGTTTTCGTATGCCTTGTCAACCCCCGCCCACAAAGCGGACGATTTCCAATACGTCGCCGTCCTGCAGCGTGACCGTCGAAAACTCGGTTCTGCTGAGAATCGTACGGTTGTGCTCCACCGCGATGCGTTCGTGCGTCAACTCCAGTTCCGTGATGAGCTCTGCCACCGTGATGTGTTCCGATACGGTTCGCTCCTTACCGTTGACCCAAATGTTCATGTGCGGATTCACCTCGCTCCGAAGTCCGGCGACGGGCGCGAAAGACCTCCCAATGGGACGGCCATGGCACATGCTCAACCGCATGTACCAGCATGGCGCCCGTCACCGGCGCAAGCAGCATGCCATTGCGGAAGTGGCCCACCGCCGCATAAAGCCCGGGATGGTCCGGAACTTCGCCAATCCAAGGCAGGCCGTCAGACGACCCGGGGCGCAGTCCGACCCAGCTTTGTTCAAAACCCGCATCGCGAAGGACCGGCACGATGCGCTGCACATGGGCCAAGAGCGCAGCGATGGCGTCAATCGTGACGTCGCGGTTGAACCCGGCAGCGCGGTCTTCCGTCGCACCGACCACAATCGTCCCGTCCCGCTTCGGAACGAGGTAAGCGTGCCGACTGAACAAGGTGCGCACCAGTGCGCGGGCACGGCGCGGCCGAATCGACAGGAGCTGCCCTTTCACGGGCTGGACTTCGACGGACATCCCGAGCGAGCCCAGCAGCCGGCTGGCCCACGCCCCATTCGCTGCGACGACAACGGGTGCGAAAGCGCGACCGCCTTGCGTGGACACCTCGTAGCCGCCGCTGGCGCAATGCTGGATCGCAAAGACCTCGGCGCCCTCCTCAACCACCGCCCGCCGTTTGACCGCTCGCGCCAATGCCTGCATCAGCAACGGCGCATTGACGTTGCTGTCGTCCGGCAGCAGCAGCGCACCGAGACACTCGGAGATGCCCGGCTCCTCGGCCGCAGCTTCTGCGCCGCTCAGCCAAATGGCGCGTGCGCCAGATTCGACTTGCCAACGCATTTTCGCTTGCAGCGCCTCAACTTCATCTTCCGAGTACGCCAGTTGAACAATTCCGTTGTGCGTCAATTGCGGGTCGATGCCTGTTTCTTCATACAACTCATCCACAAACGCCGGATAGCGCGCTCGGCTTTCCAGACAGAGTTGGGAGAAGGCACCGGGTTGATTGACTTCCAGCTGCGCCCCCAGCATCCCCGCGGCAGCGCTGGAGGCTTCCGCGCCGATGTGATTTCGCTCCAGCAAGAGCACGTTGCGACCCGTCTTTGCCAGTTCCCATGCAATCGTGCTGCCAATCACGCCGCCGCCGACGACAATGACATCAAACGAATGCGCCAAGCCAAACCCTCCTCCAGAAAACTTCAGGCACCTACATGCGGCCGGCCAGGGGGCTGTGAAACGGCACCTTCGGTGAAGGATTCGCCGCCTCCATGGCCCGTTTCAGTGCACGGGCAGCCAGCTGCGGGTGTTCCGCCTCCAGCACGGCGCCAATCACCGCGATCCCGCTGCACCCGGTGGCCAGCACATCGCCAACGTTTTGCGCACTGATGCCGCCGATCGCGATGACAGGGATGGACACCGCCTCGACGACGCGCTCTAGTGCACGCAGGCCCTGCGGCGGCAGCCCCGGATGGGATGCGCTCGCGAAGATGTGGCCGAACGTGACGTAGTCTGCACCCGCCGCTTCGGCCTGCACGGCTTCCTCGACCCTGTGAACGGAGCAGCCAATCTTCCCATGCCACCCGGTTTTCGCCCGGAGCTTATGTACAGCAGCAATCGGCAAAGACTTGGCCGCCAGGTGAACCCCGTTCAAATCAGCCGAAATCGCGATGTCTGTTCGGTCGTTGACAAAGATGTCGGCGGTGAGACACCGCGCCGCAAATGCTGCTTGAAGTTTCAGCACCAAATCATAGGTCTCCGCGGCCGGCGCTTTCTTCTCGCGGACTTGAATGACATCTGCCCCGCCTGCCGCCGCCTCCACAAGCGCCTCACACAGCGGCAGATGATGCCGCTTTCGATCACTAATGACATGCAAGACAGCGTTCATCGTTCACCTCCAAACAAAAAAGCCGCACCTTAACAACAGGTACGGCGGGCTTCCAGTCTGAACCCAACGATCGACACCTCATGAATTCCACGGGCTATGTCTATCCGTCAAGATATTTGAAATCAGGCTATCACGCCGTCAAGAACGCCGTCAAGTGCGGCTTGTCCTCAGGTTTGCCGCGAACGTTCCGCCTGAAAGGTTGGAAAGCTTGAACCGAACCGCTGCAGGAAGTCATTCGCCAGCAGGCGGCCGGCCAGCGCGTGCCCGGCCGTGTTCGGATGCGCCCCGTCCGCGGCGTAGGGCTCGACGGTCTGTCCAGCGGCCTGCAGTGCCTCTTTCATCTGCTGGAACAAATCAAATTGGTAGAGGTTTGGGCTGTGAAAGCTGGCAGCGGCACGCATCTCGTCCGCCATGTAGGCGGACTCCAGTGGCCAGGCGGAAGCGGTGGACGCCTTCGTGACCGGCGGAGTGACCATCAACACGACCGCGTGCGCCTGCAGTGCCTGCTCAATCTCACCGCGGATCGCCGCATCAAAGGTGGACAGCGGCGTCCGCTGGTGGACGTCGTTGAGCAGTCCCCAGGACAGGACCACGATGTCCGGCCGCTCTGTCTTCAACCAGTGTTCATACGTCTTGAGGGACAACCCAGGAACGGTTTCGCCAGGAATCGTATGGTCGAAAATCTGCACGGGCTGGCCCATCTTTTCGGAGGTCTCCTGAAAAGCACGCTTCAAGTAACTCTGGTTGTGGACCGCCTTCCAGCCATGTGCTGCCGACCCGCCAATGAACATCACTCGAATAGGCGCCTCGGCTGCTTGCTGGACGGGTTCGCCAATCCATAACCCCGCACAAGCGCTCGCAAGCATCACCACGGAAGGGAACCAACGCACGATCAACACACCCTTTCGCAAAACTCGACTGCCAATCACTGGCACGCGGTTTGCTGTTTTCGCCCCTTGGTCTATTCTGGCCCATGCGCTTGCGGACTCATTCCCATCGGCATTGGATCTGGTATCTCGAAGGGCGTGTCGATTGACAAGTGGAGAAGTCTCCGTTTATAGTGACAGAGAGTGTACGGATGCCACGAAGAAAAGGGAGTGTACACATGAAGGCAGCGCTCTTAGTGATGGACCTGCAAAACGGCATTGTCTCGAGATTCGGCGGCACCCAAACCGTCTTAGCGCCGTTTCTCAACGCGGTCGAAGCCGCTCGGCAGCACAACATTCCGGTGATTTTTGTTCGCGTGGGATTTCGCGAAGGATACCCTGAAGTGAGTCCGCGCAACAAATCCTTTGCCAGCGTGCTAGAATCTGGCGGCATGACCATCACCGATGCGAGCACACAAATCCACGAAGCATTCGGGCGCCGCCCCTCTGAACCCATCGTCACCAAGTACCGCGTCAGCGCCTTTGCCGGCAGCACACTGGAAACGATTCTCCGCGCGCAGCAAATTGACACCCTGATTTTGAGCGGCATTGCGACCAGCGGCGTGGTTTTGTCGACCGTGCGCGAAGCGGCGGACAAAGACTATGCATTGACCGTGCTCTCCGACGCGTGTCTTGATATGGATCCCGACGTTCACCGCGTCCTCATCGAAAAGGTCTTCCCCCGTCAGGCGCACGTAGTCACCGTGGACCAATGGATTGACAGCTTGCAGCACGCCTGACAGCGAGCAGGTCATTGAGGAGGGACATCCATGGCAGACCAGACCCCAGCCGTCTCACCGGAGGAAGTAACCGGATTCGACCCGTTTTCCAAGCTGCTTGGGATTGAAGTCGTCCGCGTGGCCGAAGGACAAGCCACCGTACAGATGCGGCTGCGCGAGGATATGGCGAACGTGCACGGAACGCCGCACGGCGGGGCGGTGTTTACGCTGGCGGATACGGCGCTGGCCATTGCCAGTAATTCGCACGGCGTCGCGGCTGTCGCACTCGACGTCACCATCACATTCTGTCGTCCGGCGCCCATCGGCAGCCTGCTGACGGCAACCGCCGTCGAGGACAACCTCACCCGCAGCACGGGGCTTTACACGATCAACATCACCAGCGACACCGGAAAGCTCATCGCGACCGCGCGCGGGACCGTCTTCCGCACGGGAAAATCCACCGCGGCGCCTGCCCCGTGACCTTGCAGCCGGGGCACGCGGCCGGGTCGGCAGACGGCTCCTTCGTTACATCGCGCTCGTGTCAGAACGCATTGGAACGGAGCGCGGCCGCAGAAACCGATGCACGCAAAAGGAGACCGTCGACACCAGTGACGCGGCGGACGCGATGACCAGAATCGGCACCACGCCAAAGAAATCGAAGATGTTGCCGAACATCAAGGGGCCGACCAGACGGCCAACATTGCCCACACCGCCAACGACGCCCAGGTAGAACGGCGCGGACCGCCCCGTCGTTTGCGTGATGAGCGCAGGCGACGTTGGCGCGATGTGCATTTCTCCAAAAGTGCTGATCACCATGCTGACAATCATCAATACATAGCTGCCATGGAAGAGCCAGAGAAAGGTAAAGCCGAGCGTGTAGAAAATGCCGCTCGAAATCAAACGCGCGTACAGCGATTTGGTGATGAAGCGGTTGAGCAGCGAAATGAAGGGCTGTCCAATGAGAATCACGATGCCGTTCGCCGTCCACAGAAAACTGAACGCCGCGGGAGACCGGCCCAGTTGATTCAGATACGGTGCGACACCCGAGCTCCACGTCGACGTCGCGATGGAGAGCATCATGCTGCCAAGCGCAATGAACAAATACAGGCGATAGTCCCGCAGTAACATGCCAATGCCCGCGTCGCCCGTTTGCATCCCCACATCGACCTGCAGCGTGTCTGCTTCCTCAAACCCGATGTGACGAAGGTAGACATAAAAGAACACACCGAAACCGATGGTGGTCATCCCGTCAAAGAAAAACGTCAAATTGAACGAAAGCGCGGCCAGCAGTCCCGCCAGCGACGTGCCAATCGCGACGCCGATGTTGTTGAACACGTAAATGGCGTTGAAGAGTCGGTACCGCTGCTCACGCCAGCGAAAGCCGACAAACGCGTTGACGGCAGGCATGGTAAGCGCATTTAAGAGGCCGTTCGCCACCATCATCGCAATGTAGGGGTCCCAGGTCTTTGCGACAATCAAACTGAGCTGGGCAAAGCCATTCAGCAGCAATGAGCCCACAATCAGCCGTTTGGCGCCAAGGCGGTGAAACAAGGCGCCTCCGATGAATTGGCCGACCACGCTGGCCAAGGATTGACAGAACAGCACAAAGCCCGCCTCGCCGTACGACCGATGCAGGACATTATGTACATAAATCGTAATGAGCGGCCACAGCAAAGCGCTCCCGACCGCGTTCAACAAGCTTGCGACAATGAACAAATAAGATTCCCGGGGGTACCCCGACAACCACACATGAAGTCGATGCTGGAAGTGTGTCATGCAGAGGAATTCGAGGTCCTTCGACAGGTTCCTTCTCCTTTTCCCATAGTCTATCTGGTTCGGCTGGTTTACAATGGGAACAGGCTGCGGCCTTCACAGTATTCCTGCGGTTTGCGTGGCCGTTTTCGGACCACCTCTGGATGACCTTTTGGACGACCGATGAGGACGGTGGAGATAAACTTCATGAAGCCATTCCTGAAATGGGCAGGCAACAAATACCGGATCCTTCATAGAATCCAGCAATTGCTGCCGCGCGGACAACGGCTCATCGAGCCGTTCGCCGGATCGGCGGCTGTATTTCTCAACACAACTTTTCCGCAGTACGTCCTCAACGACGCCAACGCGGACCTCATGAATGTGTACCAAACCCTGAAACAGTATGGCAGGGTGTACATCCAAGCATGCCAGTCCTTGTTCAAGCCCGAACACAATGTCGCGGAAGTCTACTACGCGTATCGGGAGGAGTTCAATTCCACGTCAGATTCGTTCCGCAAAGCGGTTCTCTTTGTCTACCTCAATCGGCACGGGTATAACGGTCTGTGCCGGTACAACAAGGACGGCCGGTTTAACGTTCCCTTCGGCCGCTATCGAAATCCTTACTTCCCCCTGGAAGAAATGCTGGCCTTTCACCGCAAAGCACAATTCGCGGATTTGCGCTGTGAAGACTTCGAAACTGTGATGCTGCAGGCTCGCCCAGGGGATGTGGTGTACTGTGACCCGCCCTATGTACCGCTCTCCAACACCGCGAACTTCACCAGCTACCACGCTTCGGGCTTCGGTCTGGAGCAGCAGCAGCGACTGGCCCAGCTTGCCAGAACATTGGCCGAGCACGGGATTCCCGTGCTGATTTCCAATCACTACAACGAATTCACACGAGTCACGTACGCGTCCGCAGCCATCACCGCGTTTCACGTTCCGCGGTTCATCAGCTGCAATGGCGCCAAACGGCAGCCGGCCCCGGAACTCCTGGCACTGTTTGACGTGCCCGCATACATGCAAACCGCTGTGTTATCATGAAGCCGACGATGCAAAGCGACTGGCGCCGCAGAAATGTGGACAGGCTGAATGAGGCATTGGATGCAGCTTACTTTGAGAAACGGTGGTTGTGATGAACGCCCTTTGGAAACACCTCGTGCATTACGTAAACCAAAATGTAACGGGACTGGAGCATGCAGCATGGGACGCCGTCAAAATCATCCTGCTGTTCGTTGCGGCACAAATCATCATCCGAGTGCTCTATCGCCTGTGCAACCGACTGCTTCAAATTCGGACCCGCATCGACGAACGACGCCGGAACACGCTCGCGGCGCTCTTTCAAAATGTAGCGCGGTACACGGTTTATTTTATTCTGGTGCTCACCATTCTCCCGATTTTCGGCGTCCACATTGAGGCCTTGCTGGCTGGTGCAGGGGTTGCCGGTATCGCCATCGCGTTTGGCGCCCAAAACCTGCTCAAGGATATTTTTAATGGTCTCTTCATCCTGTTTGAAGACCAGTACGGCGTCGGAGATTATGTGCTGATCAACGGCAGCGTCGGCAGCACCACTGGCATTTCCGGGCAGGTTCGTACCATCGGCGTGCGCATCACTGTCATCAAAGTCTGGACCGGCGAGCTGGTCTTCATCCCCAACGGGCAAATCATACAGGTCACAAATTATTCAAAAGAAAATTCCATTGCCGTTGTCGATGTGGACGTTGGGAAAACGGCGAATACGTCGCAGGCGATTGACATCATGCAACGCATCATGGAACAACTCAAGCGCGAAAACCCCAATATCGTCGGCCCCATCGCGAGCCTCGGAATTCAGGCCGTGACCGACACGGGCTTCACGCTTCGCGCAACCGCCGAGTGTGCCCCGTATACCCAATTTGGGGTGGTTCGCGAAGCCCAGCAGCGCATTCATCAAGCCTTTCTCGACCACGGAGTGGAACTGCCTGCCCAAAAGGTGGTGTACGTCCCGGATACGGGCGCGCCGCCAACAGCCTAGATTTGACGCCTGCGCACGGTGGTAGTACGGTGAAGGTATGACCAACCAGACTTCATCGTACATTGAACGCGGTAATCCTGCCTTTTTTCGGGCCATGTCCGCCCTGTTTGCGGGCGGATTTACGACATTCGCCATCCTGTACAGCACGCAGCCGCTGATGCCGACGCTGTCCCGTCACTTTCATGTCGCACCCGCGACGGCCAGTTTGTCCCTGTCTGTTACGACAGCCACCTTGTCCATCGCGATGGTCATCGCGGCCGGTTTGTCCGAGTCCATTGGCCGCAAGCGGCTGATGAAATGGTCGCTCGTCCTGTCTTCGGTGCTCGCCATTCTCTTGGCGTTCAGCCCGAACTTTGGGGTGCTCCTGGCGCTGCGAACCCTCCAGGGCATTGTGCTGGCCGGGCTCCCCGCCATCGCCATGGCCTACGTGAGTGAGGAATTTGCCCCGCAAAGCCTCGGCGTGGTGATGGGCATGTACATCAGCGGCACAACGGTCGGCGGCATGGTGGGCCGCATCGCAGTGGGTATGCTCTCAGACGCCTTCTCCTGGCATGTGGCGCTGGCGGTCATCGGGGTCATCAGCTTGCTCTGCGCCATCTGGTTCTGGGTGAGCCTGCCCCTGCCGACGCATTTTCAGCCCAGCCCACAACGCCTGGGCTCCCTGCTGCAGGCACTGTGGTCGCAGCTGCGCAATCCAGGCCTCCTCTGCCTCTATGTGATTGGCTTCACCTTGATGGGTGGATTTGTCACATTATACAACTACATCGGCTACCTGCTGATGGGCCCTCCCTACAACTTGAGCCAATCCGCGGTCGGGTGGATTTTCATCGTGTACCTCATGGGCACGCTCAGTTCCACCTGGATGGGCCGGCTGGCCGACCGCCACGGACGCGCAAACATGCTGGTGACCAGCATTGCCGTGATGCTGTGCGGGCTTCTCGTCACCTTGGTGCCCGAACTGGCCGTGAAAATCGTAGGCATCGCGGTGTTCACCTTCGGCTTTTTCGGTGGACACTCCATCGCCAGCGGCTGGGTCGGCCGGCGGGCAACGCACAGCAAGGCACAGGCGTCGTCCCTGTACCTGCTGTTCTATTACATTGGTTCGAGTGTCATGGGCGCGCTCGGCGGGATTTTCTGGAGTCGCTTTGCATGGAACGGCGTCGTCGCCATGATTGGGCTGTTGATTGTCTGTGCGCTGGGATTCGCGCTTTTCGTGCCCCGCGTTCGCAGCCAAGGCGGAGCCGCAGCAT
Organism: Alicyclobacillus cycloheptanicus; assembly: GCF_028751525.1. Lineage (GTDB taxonomy): Bacteria > Bacillota > Bacilli > Alicyclobacillales > Alicyclobacillaceae > Alicyclobacillus_L > Alicyclobacillus_L cycloheptanicus. Next base: position 2,097,237 of record NZ_CP067097.1, on the reverse strand, counting down.
GACCACGACCATGAGGAGAACCCCGAATCACGCCAACAGGGTCAAGGTTTGTGCAACCTTGACCCTGCCATGCAGCTTCCGTCATCAGCTGGCGACGGTCATCGAATCCTCGAGCTCCTGCGCTCTCTTGTCCGTCCGAAGGAAGGCCACAAAGACGGTGGTTGCCAAGAGGAAGGCCGCCAGCAGGAAGAAGCCGGCATAGCCGCTGCCCGTCAACTGCTTGACATATCCAACGAGGTACGGGCCCAAGAAGCCGCCCAAGTTGCCGAGCGCGTTGATGAGCCCCATTGCAGCCCCTACAATCTCCATCCGAATGATGGAACTTGGAATCGCCCAAAACGGACCGTACGGGCTGTAGACCGCCATCGCCGTAATCACGAGGAAAATCATTTCCACGATTGGTGTATGCGCGATGAGCTGGCCCAGAATCAGGCTGATCGCGGCGATGATACAAGGAACCGTGATGTGCGCCTGACGCTTGCCACGTTTATCCGACCACGCCGAATTGGCCACCATCGCGACCAGCGCGAACAAAAACGGAATGGCAGACAGCCAGCCAACCGTGGCCGAGCTCGTGACACCCTGGAAGTCCTTGACCACCGAGGGCACCCATAAGCTGAACCCGTAAAACCCCGTGATCCAACAAAAGTAAACCGCAATGAGTTTCCAGGTCATCCCCGAACCGAGTGCCTGCCGGAAGCCGCCGCTCTCCGGCTTCACCTGATCCTCCGCCGCCAGCACGGTCTCAATGTGCGTGCGCTCCGCATCGGAAATCCAGCGTGCTTGGCTCGGGCGGTCAGAGAGCGCAAACCACCAGACTATCCCCCAAATGATGGGTGGCAGCCCTTCGATGAAAAACACTTCCCGCCAGCTTGCAAACGTTAACAACCACCCTGTGATGGGCGTCATAATGATGGATGATACCGGCAGACATGCCATCCACAGTGCATTTGCGCGCGCTCGTTCACGCTGCGGGAACCAGGAAGCCAACAAGACCAGAACAGCCGGCCAAACGCCCCCTTCAAACACGCCGAGTACAAACCGCATGATGTAGAGCTGCGTCGTATTTTGCACGAGCGACGTTGCCATGGCAGCGAGGCCCCACAACATCATCAGGATGAAGACGACCCGCTTGGCACTCCAACGACTGGCGAAGTATCCCCCTGGAATCTGCAGGACCATGTACCCGAAGAAAAATACACCGGACGCGAACCCGGTTGCAGCACTCCCGAGGTGAAAGCTGCCGCTCAGATAGGGCAAAATCATGGAAACGTTGATCCGGTCCATGTATGCCAGCATGTACATAAGTGCCGCAATGGGAATGATGTACTGCCACCGTTTGGCTGGCACGTTTGACATAAGAGGCCCCTCCCAAGTTGCAAGTTCTTTCAGCTAACTGTGTTCAAATCAGTTAACTTATGTTCATAATTGATCATTATTAAGCGGTTTCATAGAAATGTCAACAGAAAATTCGACCATTCCCGAAACCGTTTGCTCACTTTGTCCTATGTCCCAGTGCGGCGGGATAGACCACTCAACCCTGGCGATCGCGGTGAAGCCGCGCCAATACCGCCTCAATCGGCCGCGTATTCAGAACATCGCTGGCTGTCAGCCAGCCGCGCCAGGCCATCCGCACCCCGTACGCCATAAATTCAAACTCGTGAGCGTGGTGCGCATCCGTGTTCACCGATATCAACACACCAGCCGCCCGGCACTGGCGCAGCGCGTCATCCGATAAGTCGAGGCGATTCGGGTTCGCATTCAATTCCATCATCACCCCGCGACGCGCCGCTTCGGCGAGAACCGCCTCAAAGTCATACGGGTAGGCGGCGCGCCGTCCAATCAGTCGGCCCGTCGGATGACCGATGATGTCTACAGCCGGGTGTCGAACGGCGGCCAAGAGCCGCTTGGTCATCACGTCCGCCGGCTGGTGCATCGCGCTGTGAATCGAGGCGATCACGATGTCGAGTTCGTCCAGCAGCTCATCTGGCATGTCCAGCCGGCCGTCAGCCAGGATGTCCACCTCCATGCCCCGCAAAATCCGAACCGACGTCCGCGACTGTACCCGCTCAATCTCCTCCCATTGCTGCCACACCCGCTCGGGTGTCAATCCCCCCGCAATCGCCAGCGACTGGGAGTGGTCGGTGATGGCAATGTACGCATAGCCCAAGGCTTCCGCCTGTGCCGCCGCCTGCACAATCGACAAGGACCCGTCACTCCAGTGGGTGTGAACGTGCAAATCGCCTTGAATCTGCACGCGCTGAACCAGCCGATCCGGCGGACACAACAACCCGCGCCCCTCCCGCAGCTCCGGTGGGATGTACGGCAATCCGATGAGGGCGTAAATGTCAGCCTCCGACGATACCGCCACAGGCACCCCACGGCTGTCGACAATGCCAGCTCGCGTCCATTCGTAGCCCGCCTGCCGCAACAGTCCCTCGATAACCTGCTGATGCGTATCATCCCCGGTCGTTTCCATCAGCCGCAGCGCAAACGTGTCGGGCGTCGTCCGAATCACGTGAACCGGCGGGCTGCCCGCATCCGCTGACTTGGCTCGATGCGGGAGACTGGCCAGACCGGTGTGCTTCCCGTCAAGCCCAGCGGACGGCGGGTCCTCCGCTGCGTCGGTTTCGGCCACCACCACTTCGATGCCCGGGCACATCGGCAGCAGCCGGCGCGCCCCTCCCGTGACCTCCGCGTGCACCACCCCGGGCAGGCGGCGCAGCGAAGCGCCCATCGCTTCAGCCAACGGCCAGACCTCTGCGATGGGCCAGGCGGTTTGACGCTCGATGAGCACCGCCGCGTCGCGCTTGAGGCGCTCGATGCGTGCCGGACCAAACCCCGGCACGGTGCGCAGGGTCCCGTCCGCCAGCGCGTTGTGCAAGGCCTGAAGGGAGTCAATGCCGTGGTGATGGACGAGCGCGTGTGCCGTCTTTGGGCCAATGCCAGAGACCCGCAGCAGGTCGCAGGCGGAGGGTGGCGTCGTGATCGCCAGCGCTGTGCGCGCCGCCTCCACCCCACCCGCCAGAATGTGGCGAATCACGTCCGCCGTCTTCGGTCCGATGCCCGGTACACGCGTGGGCTGCGCCAGCCGTGTTTCGACCGGCAGCTCGGACGCCGCCAGGTGGTCTGCCGCGCCCCGCAGCGCGCGGGCTTGGTGCGGGTTTGGCCCGTCAATCTCGAGCAGGGCGGCGAGGTCTCGCAGCCCCTCGATGAGTCGATGCAGGGCCTGTTCCGGCTGGATGCTTTCCGGGAGTTCGGGCACCGTGTCACCTCCCCGTGGTCGTGCAACGTCGTGATTGGAACCTCCGTTCGCGCACTCGCTGATAGGTTTTCCGGAAACCGGCAGCATTACCCAATCCGCCCGCATCGTACAGGACACTCGGAGTATCAATCGCGGTCATCCCTTCATTATCCCTTCATTCATGGTCATCAAATGGGGTGTGATGTGGGCATACTGCGGCGGGGGTGTATCCAGTGGAGAGCTTTGAGTTTGACTGCATCATCGTCGGCGGCGGAATTGCAGGACTGCAGGCCGCCATCCAGTTGGGGCGATACTGTCACCGCGTCCTGGTGTTGGACGCCAATACGGGACGCTCCACCCTCTGCCGCAGCTACCACAACGTGCTCGGCTGGCCGGACGGCGTCAGCGGGCTGACCCTTCGCGACAGCGGCTTTCGCCAAGCCCGCAAGCTGGGCGTTTCCATTCAACACGCTGTGGTCACGGCCATTCAGGCAGAAAACCCATCGCAGCCGGTACAAGGGAGACAGCGGTTTGTCGTGATCGTCGAAGACGGCCGCGAATTTTCGTCCCGGACCTTGCTCCTCGCCACCGGGGTCGTCGACCGCATCCCGCACATTCCCGGCCTCGAGCCTGCGCTCGGCTTGAGCATTTACGTCTGCCCGGATTGCGATGGCTACGAATGCCTGCAGCGGTCCACGGTCATTCTTGGCGCAGGAGATGTCGGTGCGCGGATGGCGCTGACGCTGTTGCACTGGACCGACCAACTGGTGTATGTGAACCACCTCAAGCGGCCCGTCTCCCCGGACCTGCTCGAACAGCTGCGCCAGCACAACATCCGGCTGATTGACGAGGAGATTCAACTCATTCAATGCAACGCCTCTTCTTCGTTGGAGGCGGTGGTGCTGATGGATGGTACCGTGATTGAGGCAGAGCGCGGGATGATCGCGTTTGGCGGCAACAAGGTCAAGTCGTCTCTCGTCGAACCCCTCGGCGTACACCTGACCTCATCCCGGCACATTGCGGTGCATCCGCGCACCAAAATGACCAGTGTGCCGATGGTGTGGGCGGCAGGTGACGTCGTCGCGCACTCCGAGCAAGTCACCATCGCCATGGGCGACGGCTCGCAGGCGGCCATCTTCATCCACAAGTCCCTTTTGGGGGAACCAGTCGACCGATTTCAACCGTAAAGCAGACGGGTGGAGACAAGGCGGCATGACAGGGTGGCAGACACCTCGGCATGGATTCAATCACGGAGCCCCGCTGAGTTCATACTGATAATATTTTGACCCCTCTCTAACGACAATGACTACGGGGACGACATGTAACTTGAGAAGCTCCCGGTACTCATCTGCGGTTTCATAAATCGGGGCCCCATAATATTCCTTACCCGTTGGGCGTAATGTGTGTATGTCACCTTTGTAACTCGTCCTATAGATGTAATGACGCCCTTCAAACGCGATTCGATCATATCCGTATCGGAAATAGTGCCAAGCATTATCGAGCTGATTCCCGAATATCGCAATGGCAATAAAACAGGCGATGAAAACACTTAGCGCACCGAAACGAAAACCCTTCATCACGATCCCTCCCTCCACTTCTATCAAACTACCGCCCGGTTGGGATTTTGAGGAAGACAACGGTCGCACTGGTGGCGGAAAAGTTTATGGACAAGGCGAAGCCCCTAACCCCTTTCGAAGTATCGACGATGCGCACAGCAGCAATGCTGGGTGTCAAGAATCTATTTGTTATTCCTGTGAGTGTCATCTATCTATTCCACATTTTTAATCTGATATGAGCTTATGATGCCTCCATTCATGCTGTACATCCGCATGAAGCTTTTGGCGGCGCTTACCGCGTCGGCATCACCCGATTGAGCATGCTGGCGTACCGGTTGAAGAACTGTTGAATCAGTGACTGGTAGCGCTCCATTTGCACCGCGTGGCGCTTCAACGACTTCTTCCCTTCCTCCGTCAGTTCATACAACCGCTTCGCGGGTCCGGCCGCACTGGTGTCCCAACTGGACACCACCAGCTGGTCCTTCTCCATCTGCCGCAGCATTCGGTAGAGGTTCCCTTGGTCAAGGTGTTCCAGGCCGCACTGCGTCAATCGTTGCATCAACTCATAGCCGTGCATCGGCTCCTCGACCAGCTGCAGCAAAATGAATGCAACGACCAATGATTTTGGCGGGCTGCCGGCCAGCTCGTCGTCTGTGAATGGTGCCACCTCATCGCCCCCTGTCAATTACGTGCAGTGTACCGATGCGTGGGAATCTCCGTCAAGCTGCTGACATCGACTTCCGCAGCCCAGTTGACACCAACTTCAAAACCGTCATCGACTTCATTCGACACGCGGTATATACTGTGGACAGTTTGAGCAATTTTCCACTTGACACGGTTGGGAGGTTTTGCGGTGCGTGCATTTTTTCGAGGGTTCCCTTTGTCTGTGCAGCACGTGTTCGCCATGTTCGGCGCGACTGTGCTTGTCCCGATTCTGACCGGCCTGAATCCGGGCGACACACTCATCGCCAGCGGCATCGGCACCATCATCTTTCACCTCATCACGCGAGGAAAAGTCCCTGCTTATCTTGGTTCTTCCTTCGCCTTCATCGCGCCGCTCACCCTGTATGTCACCAAGCACCACGCACCTGGACAAGCGGTGACCGGCCTCATCAGCGTTTCCGTGGTATACGCCGTGCTCTCCCTCATCATCACGGTCGTTGGATTTGACCGGGTGCGAAAAATCATTCCGCCGGTCGTCGTCGGCCCCGTCGTCGCCATCATCGGGTTGTCGTTGGCGGTCACGGCCATCCAGTCGGAGGCAGCGACGCACTGGGACGTCGCCATCGTCAGTCTGGCCGCCGGCATTCTCGCCTCCATCGCCGGATCACGCCAAATGCGGCTCGTCCCCATCCTCATCGGCATCGTGGTGGGATACGTCTATGCGGTGATTCGAGGCCTTGTACAATTCGGCACCGTCCAGTCCGCGCAGTGGATTCAGGTGCCCCACCTTCATATGCCCGTGTTCAGCTGGCAGGTGGTGTTGGCCATGGCGCCCATCGCCCTCGTCACCATGATTGAAGACCTCGGCCACATGTTCGTGCTGACGGAAATCACCGGGCGCGACGTCACGACTCATCCCGGCTTCAGCACCATCCTGCTCGGCAATGGGCTGGCCACCTTCGTATCCGCGCTGATTGGCGGCCCCGCACAGACCACGTACGCGGAAAACCTCGGCGTCCTGGCCATGACCCGCCAGTTTTCCAGCCGGCTCATACAAGGTGCGGCAGTCATCGCCATCATCCTTGGCTTGATTGGCAAATTCGGCGGCCTGATTCAGTCCATCCCGACGGCGGTGATGGGAGGCATCGGGATCCTTCTATACGGCATGATTGCATCCATGGGCATTCGGCACATGATTGAAGAAAAGGTCGACTTGACGAACATCAAGAACCTCATCATTTGCGCGGTCATTTTTATTGTCGGCGTCGGTTACGCGAACAACGGCATCGCGTACGCGACACTGGCGGGCCTCATCATCTACTGGGTGATTCCGGATGTCGGCCGCAGACAGCGCGAGGAAGCGGCGTCGTAACCCACTCCGGCTGCGGCGTGCCCGGGCGTGCCCGTCAGGCTGCGTCTCACTCAGATTGGTGCCCGTCAGGTTGCGTGCATCTGGTGAATCATGTTGACCAGCGTCTCGCGCTGTTCAATGAAAGCCTGGCTGGCGCGAACCGTCCGGCTGCCCTCGCCCATCGCATGCGTGAACGAGCAGGGCAGGTCAGCGTGAATCACCGCCGGCCGGGGCGACATCACCACGATGCGCGTCCCGAGCGCCAGCGCTTCTTCCACATCGTGTGTGATGAAGAAGATGGTCTTGCCGGTTGCCCGCCAGATTTGCCGAAGCGCGTCCTGCATCTGCTCTTTGGTAAACGCGTCGAGCGCACCGAACGGCTCATCCATCAGGATGATGCTGGGGTCGTTCGCCAGGACTCTGGCAATGGCGGCCCGTTGTTTCATGCCGCCCGACAGCTCGTATGGCTTACGATCGCGAAACTCCTCCAGCCCCACCAGTTCCAGGTAGCGGCGGGCCACCTCGCGGCGATCGGCTTTCGGCATGTGCCGCATTTTCAGCCCAAATTCGATGTTCCCTTCAATCGTCAGCCACGGGTACAGGGCCGGTTGTTGAAACACGACACCCCGTTCGCGGTCCGGCCTTCGCACCGCATGCCCGTTGCACCGCACTGTGCCCTGGACGGGGGGCTCAATGCCGGCGATGATGCGCAGCAGAGTGCTCTTGCCGCACCCGGACGGCCCGAGCACACACACAAACTCTCCTTCATCCATGGAGAGATGGATGTCGTGCAGGACCTCGATGGTCCCTTTGCGTTCATAGGCCTGATAGACACCCTCCAGTTCCAGCAGCACCTGTTTTCCACCTCTCTCGCGTCCTGCCGCCAACCTCCGCCAAAACTACTGAGCCGCCTGTTGCAAATACTGCGGTGCGACGGCGTTGTCAAACGTACGCACGGGTGCGGACTGTGCGAGGTCACCCTGAGTGACCATGAAGTCTGCGTTGTTCTTCATGATTTGCGCCATCTTCCCAACGTGTCCTTGCGTACCCAGATAGGAGCTGCTCAGCTGTTCGCTGGGTGACAGCCAGACCAGCTCTTTCATGTCATTCGCAGCCTCGGGCTGAGAAATATCAAACGCCTTGGCAATCACGGCGGCCGCCTGGGTTGGATGCTGTTCGTAGAAGTTGTACGCCCGGATGTTGGCTTTGAGGTAATCCGCGACGACTTGTGGATACTTCTCTGCAAAGTCTTTGCGAGCAACCAGGATGTCCGCCGTGACGACGCCTCGTTTCGCCATCTGGCCGCTGTTGAGAATCACGGTGCCGCCGTCGCTGACCATCTTGCTGAGTGTCGGCTCCCACACATAGGCGCCGTCGATGTTGCCGCGCTCCCAGGCCGCGAGAATCTGCTGCGGCTCCATGTCGAGGATTTTCAACGAGCTGTCGCTGATGCCTTGCTGCTTGAGTGCCATGAACAGGCTGAACGCGCTGGTGGACCCAAATGGCGTAGCAATCGTGTGGCCCTTGAGCCCCGCGAGGCTGTCGATGTGCTCGTTCTTCTTGACCACGAGTGCCTCGTTTTTCCCCTCGACGTCACAAATGTAGATGACTTCGTAACCGGTGCCCTGGGCAATCGCGGCGGCCGCCGGAGAGGAGCCGATGACCGCAATGTCAATCGCACCGGATGACATCGCCGCGATGACATCTTTCCCGGAGCTGAACGGTGTGTATTGGATGCGGGTGCCTTTCAGCTCCTGCTGCGCCCAGCCCTGTGCGCGCGCGATTTCCTCAGTGTTCGGAATCTCCTGGTACCCAATTTTCACTTGCGCCGGCATGGATGAAGCGGCCCCTGCCGGCTGTGACGTGCCGCATGCGGTCACCAAAGCCGCCGAAACAATCGCGGCCGCGGCCGCCCCGCAGCCCGCCGCCCATGTTTTCCATCGTTTCCCCATCTTGTCGCATCGCTCCTCTGCTCGCACTTTGCCGGACTGTTTACTCCTTGCCTTTCCACGGCACAACCGACCGCTCGACCAGTCGAAAGATGCCGTCAATCAGCAGACCGGTGATTCCCATGATGATGATGCCGACGAACACGATGTCGCTGCGCAGGAAGTTTGCGGCGGTGAGCACCATCCATCCGATGCCGGATTGTGCGGCCACCATTTCTGCTGCAACCAGCGTGGTGTATGTAAAACCGATCGCAGTTCTCATGCCTGTGAAAATGTCCGGGAGACAAGATGGAAACACCACGTACCTGAACACCTGCCAGCGCGACGCCCCGAGCGTCAAGGCACTGTGAATGCGCTGTTCACCGACCGACTTCACGCCGGACATACACGCGATATAAATCGGTGCGAACGCAGCCAAATACAGCAGCGCGACCTTGGACACGTTGCCAATGCCCAGCCAAATAATCAGCAGGGTGTAGTACGCAAGCGGCGGCAATGGGCGGTAAAACTCCACAAACGGGTCGATCGCGGCTCTGAACTTTGCGCTGTAGCCGCTTGCCAGCCCCAGTGGGATGGCGGTGAGCACCGCCAGCACGTAAGCCACGCCCATGCGCGCCAGGCTGATGCCCAAGTGCTGAAGGAGCGTGTGCCCCTGGTAACCCGACGCCAGCAGAACGAGGAAGCTGTGCCACACCTCCGCTGGCGAAGGGAGAAACACAGCCGAGACCAGACGCGCCGACGCAATCGTCTGCCAGGCGGCAAGAACGACCACAACCGCGATCACGGTGATCCACGTTTCGCCCCGCCGCAGGATGCCCTGGCGTGGACGTCGTGTGCGCATCCCCGTGACACCGGCAGCCCGATTGGGTGTCTCGTTGTCTGACAATACACTCCCCTCCTGGTCTATGTGTACGCCCCGCTCCAGCGATTATCCAAAAAATTTTGCTGTCCGCCGCATCTGCCCGCCCTTTCCAATGGAAATTTCAAGAGACATGCTAGGCTTTTCAGCGGCGATGATGTAAACTCAAACTAACGGTCGGTAGCCCCGTAAGCGCTATCTTGATGATTCGTATTGAACAGAATCAAGAGCCGAAACGGAGGACTTGGTGTGCTGAACTTTGAACTCTCCAGCGAACAAAAGGAAATGCAGAAACTGGCGCACGACTTCGCGGTCGAGAAAATTCGCCCAGTCGCGGCGTATCATGACGAAACCGAAGAGTTCCCGTGGGAGGTTGTGCGCGAAGCCCACAAAATCGGACTGACCACCTATCAATACCCGGAAGAGTACGGCGGCGGCGGCATCACCGATGCGGTCACCGGCTTGCTCATCGCAGAAGAACTGGCGTGGGGCTGTGCGGGCATCCAGACCTCCATTACCGGCAGCGGGCTTGCGGGGCAAGGCATTCTGGCCACAGGCACGGAAGAACAAAAGAAGAAATACATCGGTTACCTGTGCGACCCAAAGGAACTGCACCTGGGCGCCATGGGACTCACGGAACCCGACGCGGGCTCGGACGTCTCGTCGATGCGGACGACCGCCGTCCGCGACGGCGACAGCTGGGTGCTCAACGGCACCAAGCAGTTCATTACACACGGCGGCATTGCGGACCTCCACGTCATTTTTGCACAAACCCAGCCCGGCAGCGGCTGGAAGGGCATTGAATGCTTTGTCATTGAAAAGGGCACACCGGGCCTCTCCATGGGCCGCAAGGAAAAGAAACTGGGTGTCCGCGCTTCCCACACTGCGCAGGTTGTGTTGGAAGACTGCCGAATTCCGCTGGAGAATCGACTGAGCGGACTGGATGGCAACCCGAAAGGCATTTCCGGCGGCCTCGGGTGCCTGATGATGCTCGAGCGCACCCGTCCTGCCGTTGGCGCGGCGGCGATTGGTGTCGCGCGCGCCGCGTACGAGTACGCACTCGAGTACGCGAAGACGCGCGTCGCATTCGGCCACAAAATCATTTCAAACCAGGGCATCTCCTTCAAGCTGGCGGACATGGCGACCGCGATTGACGCGGCGCGGCTGCTGGTGTGGCGCGCAGGCTGGCTGCATACGATGGGCCAAAATGCGGGGCTGCAAGCCAGCATGGCCAAGCTGTTTGCCGGTGACACGGCCATGAAGGTGACGGAAGAAGCGGTGCAAATTCTCGGCGGAAATGGTTACATCCGCGAGTATCCGGTGGAAAAGTGGATGCGGGACGCGAAAATCTTCAAGATTTGGGAAGGCACGGCCGAGATCCAACGGCTCGTGATTTCCCGCGCCATCGCTGGACGGTAAAGGGTTCCAGGGTTCAGAGAGGATTTGAGGCGGCGCGGGCCGCGCACTCCACGGGGCGCTGGGGCAGAACGCCCCCGCCCCGCCGCCGTCTTTCTACGGCAAGTGACCGTGGAAATCCGCACACGAACTGCGCACCAATCCCCCACACGAAAACCACTCGGGAATGCGGCAAGCGAAGCCCCCAGGAAAAACCGCGAGTTTGTATTCTACAACCAGGCATTGGTAAGATACAAGTGTAGAAGCCGCTTCGAAGACGAGTTTGGAGGATTTTCATGGCTGAAACAGGCGATGAAGTTTACCAACAAGTTGAACACTATGTTTCCTTGCTCATCCGACGTGCGGATATCACGAAGGCCATCGATAGTCAGATTTTGGACCGTTCCGCCTACATCTTATTGGGCCAGCTGGACACAACCGGGTCGCAGACCATCAGCACGCTGGCCAGCCGGCTGCTGCTCGACATCTCCACCGTCAGCCGGCAAATCGCCGCCCTGGAATCCAAGGGACTGGTACACCGCGTGCCTCATCCGGAAAACACCCGGTCCAGCTTATTCACCATGACCGCTGAAGGCCAGCGGTTATACAACCTGATGCGGGAGAAACGCGTGCGGCGCTATCGGGAAATCCTGGCGGACTGGCCTGACGAAGAAACGGCCGCCTTGGCACGGTGTCTCAAACGCCTGAACGAATCCATCGAAGTGCGCGCGAAGCGGTGGCTGGGAGACCCACAGCCACAGCGCGGAAACGGCCCGTAAACGGCAAGGGGACAGCCAGAGCGCGTCCCCTCACCCGTCACCTGGTCAATGGTGGTACACACGGGGGACTCTCGGCGCGATCGCACAGAGGAGTTCATACGCAATGGTGTCGATGAGACCCGCCAGTTCGGGCAGGGTGCGGTCGTTGTAAATGACCACCTCGTCCGCCTCCTGTGCATCGGCACAATCGGTCACGTCAATCATTGTCTGGTCCATACACACGCGGCCAATGATGGGGCACGGCCGCCCGTGGACGAGAAAATACCCGCGGTTGGACAAGGCGCGCGGCAGGCCGTCCGCGTACCCGATGGGAACCGTTGCCACGAGAGTCGCCCGGCGCGTCACGTACGTGCTCCCGTAGCCAATGGGTGTCCCCGGCGGGACTTCCTTGAGGTGGGCAATCCGCGACTTTAGCTGCAAGGCTTGTACCAGCGCCAGCGAGCGGGACCGCAGGTGCTCCGAAGGATACACGCCGTACAAGCTGATGCCAAGCCTCACCATGTTGAAGTGGCTCGCCGGCACCTGCAATATCCCGCCGGAGTTCGCCGCGTGCAGCAACAGCGGCGCCTCGCCAGGTACGTGCTGCCGCAGCAGGTCAAACAACGCGGCTGCGGTTTGCAGCTGCTGCTTGGTGAAGTCCAGTGTCTCGGCATCGGATTGCGCCAAATGGGTGAATGCGCCGCGCAAATGGATGTTCGGATTGCGGGACAGGCCCGCTGCGGCCTGCAGCAGTTCTTCTGCCGTGCGCACGCCAAGCCTGCCCATGCCCGTGTCGATTTTCAGGTGAACGTCGAGCGGCGTCTCGGCGGACGCATCCATACACGATGCCAACTGGTCCGCATGCCGTGCAGACACAACGGTCAGCATGACGGCGTGGTGTGCAGCCGCGGCCGCATGGCGGGGCGGGACGTACCCCAGCACGAGAATGGGTCCGCGCACCCCCGCGGCTCGCAACGCCAGCGCCTCGTCCAGCGTGGCGACGCCCAACTGCGCCGCGCCAGCCGCCAAGGCCGCCGCTGCCACCTGTACGGCCCCGTGCCCGTACGCGTTCGCTTTCACCACCGCCATGACCTGCCGCTGCAAACCAATGTGGCGCTGGACGGCGCGCACGTTGTGGGCGATGGCCGAAAGGTCGACCTCCGCCCACGTGTCCCGGTAAAACGTCCCTTCCGGCGTCGTGATGTTGGACGTCGTGATCGTAGGCATCGTGATGTCTGGCATGGTGACGGCCCCCTTGCCCGCGGTCAGGACAAGACCGCGTCGTACGCCTCGTAGGCCATATCCAGCGCCCGCGCAACCGTCGGATGGGTAATTTTTCCCTCCGCCGTATTCAGGCCGCCTCGCAGCACCGGCTGTTCCTGCATCGCCCGCTGCCAACCCAGATTGGCAATCGCCAGCGCGAAGGGAAGCGTTGCGTTGGTCAGCGCCAGCGTGGACGTGCGCGCCGCGGCCCCTGGAATGTTCGCGACGGCATAGTGAAGCACGCCAAACTTCTCGTAGACAGGGTCCTCGTGGGTGGTGACATGGTCAATCGTCTCAATGGAGCCGCCTTGGTCAATCGCCACGTCAACAATGACCGATCCCGGCCGCATCGACTGCACCATTTCGGTCGTGACCAGCTTCGGCGCCTTTGCGCCAGGAATGAGCACAGCGCCAATCAACACATCCGCATCGGCGACGCACGCTGCCAAGTCGTACGGGTTTGATGCCAGCGTCTGCACCTTGTTGCCAAACAGGTCGTCCAGATACGCCAGACGCTCTGCGCTCTTATCCAAAATCGTCACGTGCGCGCCCATACCGACTGCGATTTTCGCCGCATTGGTGCCCACGGTCCCCCCGCCGACGATCACGACGTTGGCCGCCTTCACACCGGGCACACCGCCGAGCAAAATGCCCCGCCCGCCATAGTGGTTCTCCAGGAACTGCGCAGCAATTTGCGGCGCCATCCTGCCAGCGATTTCGCTCATCGGCGCCAGCAAAGGAAGCCCGCCCGTTGGCGTCTGGACCGTCTCATAGCCGATGGCCGTCGTTTTGGACGCAACCAGCTGCTTGGCCAGTGTAGGTTCGGCAGCCAGGTGCAGGTATGTAAACAAGGTGAGGTCTTCCCGGAAAAACGGGTACTCGGACGCCTGGGGTTCCTTCACCTTCACCACCAGGCTGGCCTGTGTCCATGCATCTTCGTGTGATACCAGTTTGGCACCAGCCGCTTGGTATTCCTCATCCGTGAAGCCACAGCCTGCGCCAGCCCCCGCTTCCACGAGCACTTCATGCCCGTGGGCAATCAGACTTTTCACGCCGATGGGCGTGACCGCAACCCGGTGTTCGTTGTGCTTGATTTCTTTTGGGACTCCAATCACCATAACGGTTTCCTCCTCTATGCCCCCTGCGGTTTGTGCAGGATGGGCTCCTTTCCCTTCATGACTTCGCAGTGACCGGCGCCTGGGACGTGGCACGCATAACGCGGCATGCGTTGTCAAACGCAATCATCGCGATGTCTCGGTCGGAGAATCCGCGTTCGGACAACCGTTCCAGCAGACGCGGCACGTCCTCGACACGCGCGAGGCCCTGGGTTCGTTCCGGAAAGCCAAAGCTGTCCGGCAGGTAATCCATAAAATCAAACCCCAGCCCCACATGCTCGATGCCGATGCGCTCGGCGATGTAGACGATGTGGTCGACGTACCGGTCCAGGGTTGCGTGCTCGACGTCGACGAATCGGGCGTACGCGTTCACCCCGACAATGCCGTGCCGTTCGCCAATCGCCCGCAAGTGCCGGTCAGTCAGGTTGCGCGGATGGTCGCACAAGGCGCGGGCGTTGGAATGCGACGCGATGACGACCCCGTTCGCAGCCTCCAGCACCCCGTCCGTCGACGGTTCATCGAGGTGCGAAACGTCGATGAGGATGCCAGCCTGCTCCCACGCTGCCACGACCTCGCGGCCAAACCAGGTGAGGCCATGGTGGCCGTCGGGATTGTCAAATTGGCCCGGGCCGCTCGCGATGGCGTTCTGCTCCCCCCAGGTGAGAATGGCGCACTGGACGCCAAGCGCCCGCAAAATCGCCCGCGTCTGCGCCGATTGCTCCAACAGCCGGCCGCGCCTGCCCGCTTCCCCGGGGGTCACGGGCGATGCCTCGGGTCGAATCTTCGCCGGATCGGACGATTCATCCCCTGCTTCCCAGGCGACCGGCCACTGTTCGACGAACGACATGCCCTCGACGCTGAGCATCACCGCCACCTTGTCTGCGGGCAAAGGCCGCAGCAAATCCCGCGGGTCTTTCACGACGTGGACACACGCCGCAGACTCCGCCAGGTCGGCCAACAGTGCACCAACAATCTGTATCGCGCGCTGTGCAGCCTGACGACGATACGCAGGTTCAACCCAGACCGCCAGGACGGCAGCCCGAACGCCGCTCGCCAACAGGCGGCGGGCGTGCCGGCGCAGGAACACCGCTCGCTCCCCCTGGGCCCGCCGCAGCGCGATATCAGCGGGGATGTCCGAGTGTAAATCAAAGATGATGCCGCCGGATGAATGCACGCGAACGCCCCCTTCCCTGGTACGAGTCATTATAGGACGCCCGTGGCCAGAATTCAATATCATAAAATCCATCACAATATAACACTGATAAGTGCAGTATCCTGAACGCCGTGCGCCGTTCATCCCCGCTGCAGCCGCCAATCGTTCCGCCGCCGCACCGATTGACAAGCCCACAGATTTTAAGATAATGTATCAAATATCTTTAAAGTTAAGTTTATTGAAACCGCTCACAAAAGGAGGAGAAGACTTTGTTCGCAGATCACGCCAAAGCGAAAGGTGGCTTTGTTCCTGTCATGGGACTGCGGCAGGTGCTGGCGATCGCAATTGCCGCCATCTCGCCGACGACCTCCGTCTTTCTCGTCTACGGCGACGAACTGAAATCAGCGGGCACGGGCGTGTTTTGGGCATTCATCATCGGTGCATGCATCGCGGTTTCCATGGCGTTTTGCTACGCCGAACTCGGGGGCATGTACCCCGGCGCGGGCGGCGCCTACACCATTGTCCGGCGCGCACTCGGCAAACCGCTGGGGTTTGTCGCCGTGCTGTTGTTTCTGGTGCTGGGCATCGTGGTCACCGCCAGCATCCTGGTGTCGTCTGCCACGTACCTGCATTCACTCGTTCCGCAAATTCCAGTCAACTGGGCTTCCGTCGTGATGATGGCCATCGTCACCTGGTTCTCGCTGGAACGCATCGGCGCCGCAAGCTGGGTCGCGATGGTGATGCTCGTCATCGAATTGGCGGTGATTTTCGTCTTTATCGTCGTGTCCTTTACTGGTGTGCACCATCCGATTGGATTCATTCTTCACCCGGTCACGACGAATGCGCACGGCGCCGTCACCGGGGTTGGCTTTGCGGCCATGATGGCGGCCGTCGTCCCGGCCCTGTTCGCGTTCAACGGCTATGACTGGCCGCTGTACTTTGCGGAAGAGACCCATCAGCCCCGGCGTGTCCTGCCGCGCGCCGTGATGATTGCTGTGTTGACGTCGGTCATCTTCGAGGTGCTCGCGGTCATTGCGTCGACGCTCGCCATTCCCAATTTCGCAACCGCCATGCAGTCCGACGCTCCGCTGACCTATGTCGCGCAGTCCGTCGCAGGCCATGCGGGCGCCACCATTCTCATCATCGGCGTCATCATCGCGATGTTTGACACAGGGCTCAGCGGCAACCTGGCGTACGCCCGCATCTATCTGGACTCTGCCCGAAACGGCAGCTGGCCGGGGCCCATCAACCGCTTCTTCGCCAGCATGAACCGCCACAATGTGCCGAAATGGGGTTTTGTCTTCCTCGGTGTGGGAAACGCAATTTTATGCTACTTCACGTCCCTGAACAATCTCATCACCTTCACGGGCGTCATTATTGTCACCATTTACTTGCTGATCGCGATTTCGGCCATCGTCGCCCGCTTCAAGCACCGGACCGACGACCGTCCGTTCCGCATGCCCATCTGGCCGCTGCCGCCCATCATCGCCATCATTGGCGTAGGCGTCGCTCTTTCCCAGCAGGCCGTTGGCGACATCGTCAAGACGGCGGTGATTGTCGTCGTGGCACTGTTGTACTGGCTCGCCTACCTTCGACTGAAAGAACAAAAGCAGTCCGCAGCTTCTGAAGCCGTGTCCAGCGAAGGCTGATGCTGCTTGTGCGAGTGGGCTGGACGTCTGCATCCACGCTGTCCAGCCCTGGCACGGCGCAATTTTCTTCGGTATCCTATGAGATGAACTTTTGGCTGAAGTTTGCCGATCGATTTGGAATCGCTGCGTCATGGTGGGGGATGTCACGATGTCAGAATTTGATTACTCCAAACTGCGGGAAATCCGCCAGCTCAAAGGACTGACCATCAAGGAACTTGCAGAGGCATGCGGCGTCAGCGCCAGCCTCATCAGCCAGGTGGAGCGCGGCAAGGTCATTCCGACCCTCACTGTGTTCTGGAAGATTTGCAACTACCTCGACACCCCAATGCACGACTTTTTTCAAAAGCAGGATTCGGATGAAACGCTGGTGGTGCGCAAGAACCAGCGTAAAATCATCCAATTTCCGGACTCCCACGTGCGATACCAGCTGCTCAGCCCGAACCTGCAGGGACAAATTGAGTTCTTGTTGGTCGAGATTGAACCGGGCACGGCGCACGACCCGGAAGACATGGTGACACACAGCGGCGAGGAATGCGGCTTCGTGCTGGAAGGCGAACTCATCGTCCGCCTCAGCACGCGCGAGATTCACCTGTTTGAGGGGGACAGCATTTCGTTCCCGTCGTCCACTCCCCACCGATTTGCCAACCCGGGCAAGGTCACGTCCCGTTCGATTTGGGCCATGACCCCGCCCAGTTTCTAACTGCGCTCGTACCGGTCTTACCCCTTGGGCACCATTCCGCTCCATCCGTGGGCTTGGAGCACAACGAGAATGCCAAGCAGCACCGTCAAAACGATGCTGTGAAGAAACGTCCGCCGAATCACCAATCCTTCCTTGCCTCGCAATTCCCCCGTCGACACCCCGGTGCTGACGTTCTGGGGCGAAATCATCTTGCTCATGACCGCCCCGCTGGAGTTTGTTGCAGCCATCAAATACGGATTCAGGTGCAGCCGATTGGCCGCAACAACCTGAAGGTTGCCGAACAAGGCGTTCGAAGAGGTGTCTGACCCGGACAGAAAACAGGCAATCCAGCCGAGAAACCCGGAGAAGAATGGAAACAGCGCCCCCAGGGCCGCCACGGCGATGCCAAGGGTATACGCCATGCCTGAGTAGTTATACAGATAGGCGAGCCCTACGATGCACACCACCGTCAAAATCGGAAAGTACAGCTGCTTCCAGCTGTCTGCTGCCGCACCGAAGAAATCGCGCCAGCTGGCGCGCAGCATCAAAGCACTGAGAATCACCGACACGAGGATTGCGGTGCCTGTGGCGAGCGGCTGGAACGACCATGTAGCAGCGTACAATTTATGGTACAGAGTAAGGTAGACCAGGTTGTTCAGCCCCGGCCAATTCACATCCATCTGACCAATCGAAGACAGTTTCGCAAACGTCCAGATGATGACCACGACGGTCACGGTCAGCCACGGCACCCAGCCGCGCCATCCGCCGGCACCGCCTGCGTTCAACCCCGCCTGCACCGTCCGGCTGTGCGCATACGACTGGTATTGGTCCGTATCTTTGGGACGCCAGACGCGGGTAAACAACACGATGCAAATGAGCGAAACCAGCGCCGCCAGGACATCTGGCAGTGCTGGACCAACGTAATTGGACACCACGAACTGCGTCAGCGCGTACGACAGTCCAGCGACCAGTGCTGCGGGCCACGCACCCCGCAGCGCCTTCCAGCCGCCCATGACCACAAGCACATAAAATGGAAGAATCAGCGCAAAAATCGGCAACTGTCGCCCAACCATGGCGGACAATGCGTTGACGTGCAGATTCGTCACTGCCCCGAGGGTAACGACCGGCACGCCCAGCGCGCCAAAGGCGACGGGCGCGGTATCGAAAATCAAAGCGAACACGACGGCGTCCAGCACCGGGAAGCCGAGCCCCACCAACAGGGCGGAGGCAATCGCCACGGGCGTCCCGAACCCGGCAATCCCTTCCATCAAAGCGCCGAAACTGAAGGCGATGATGAGTACCTGGATGCGCCGGTCTGCGGTGGCGTAGTGGTACATCCACTGTCGAAACTGGTCGAACGCACCGGTGCGCTGGCTGAGGTTATACAGCCACATCGCGGCAAACACGATCCACATCACCGGCCACAGTGCGAACACCACCCCGTTTCCGACCGCGGACAACGCGAGGTGTGCCGGCATTTTCCATACGGCGAGCGCAATGATGAAACCAACAACGAGTCCGGAAATCGCGGCAATCCACGCCGGCGTTCGCACGATGCCGAGCAGGACGAGCACAACCGCGATCGGAATCATGCCCACCAGAAACGAGCCCAGCATCGAACCACTGACAGGCAGCAGAATTTGATGAAAGAGGCCCTCCACAACTTCTTCCTCCCTTCATTCCGACCGTCGCCGCGCGGACTGCGAACCCGGTGCGCGTGCCCGTGTGACGGTCTGTGAGATGTTGCTTGAAAACGATTTCCATGAAATAATCTATTGTGCGGATGTGAGACTCATGATTTCTTGGAATAGAATTCCGCGATGCAGAACAGCGCAGGCTGGAAAAGTCAGGATGATGCGCGCCGCGGGCGGAACCACTATACTAGAAGCGTGTAGGTGTTCTTTTCACCCTATCGATTCAGAAGACAGGAGTTGACCCGATGAAAGCCGCTGTCCTGGAAGCCTTTCACGCTCCACTGGTGGTTCGGCAAATTGCCGATCCCGAGCTGACGCCCGAGGGCGTCATCCTGAAGGTTGAGGCTGTCGGCGTGTGCCGCAGTGACTGGCATGCCTGGGTTGGGGAATGGGGAGAAAAAGCTGTGCCCCCGCTGCCGCATGTACTGGGTCACGAAATCAGCGGCACCGTGGTGGAAACAGGGTCGCAAATCCGCAATTTTAAACCTGGCGATCGCGTCATTGTCCCGTTCAGCCAAGGCGATGGCAGCTGTCCGTACTGCATCGCCGGGCACCAGAATGTCTGCGAACACCGCCAGATGCCTGGATTCACCTACAAGGGCGGCTTTGCGGAGTACACACACATCCCGCATGCGGACGGCAATCTCATTCACCTGCCGGATGGCGTGGAGTTTGTTGAGGCAAGCGCCATGGGCTGCCGCTTCATGACCGCGTTTCACGGTGTCACACAGCGCGGCAAGGTCGGACCGGGCGAATGGGTGGCCGTGTACGGCGCAGGCGGTGTGGGCTTGTCTGCGATACAGATCGCAACCGCCATGGGCGCAAACGTGATCGCCGTTGACATTTCCGACGACAAACTGGACTTTGCGAAACAAGTTGGCGCTGTGGAAACGGTGAACAGCACAAGGCACAAACCTTCGCAGGCCATTCGCGAACTGACGGGCGGCGGCGCGCATGTCTCCATCGACGCGCTGGGCATTCAGGAGACAGCGGTCAACGCGGTCAAGAGCCTTCGCAAACAGGGACGGCACGTCCAGATTGGCATGACCTCGTATGAAAACGGTGGCATGGTGGAATTGCCGTTGAACTTGATTGTCGAAAACGAAATTCAGATTGCAGGGTCGTTCGGGATGCCGGTGCCGGAATTTCCGGCCATGCTGCAAATGGTCGCCAAACGGCGCCTTGAGCCCGGCAAATTGGTCACGAAAACCATCTCCTTGGAGGAACTTGGAGATGCGTTCCAGGATATGAGCAACTTCTCCGGCGTGGGCGTCACCGTGGTCAATCAATTCTAACTTCCCGCCGGAAGGTCCGCAGTCACCCGCTTGACGCTGGCAGTCGCTCGCTTTGTGGATGTTTTGCAGGAAACTTCCGACCGGCCGTTCGGTGGACGAACGCCCGCCTGCCGGTCGAGACCGCAGCGATTCTTTATGATGGGGAGGCTGGCTCCGATGAGTATCGAGATCACGACAAACGTAAAACAGGACATCGAGCGCGTGTTTGCACTGCAAAAGAAGCATCAGTGGACGGTGCGCCGCACCACAGCCGCCGAACGCAAGGCAAAACTGCAGCGGCTGATGGATGTCATCCAGGCACATGAGGACGACATCGTGGAAGCCGTTCGCCAGGATGTGCGCAAGCCGCACAAGGAAATCAAGGCGGCGGAAGTGGTCGGTACCATCCGCTCCATTCAGCACACGCTGGACCATTTGGAAGACTGGATGGCGCCGGTGCCGGTCGGGTCCTCCCTCTACCCGACGTCGGAAAACTTTGTGATGTATGAGCCAAAGGGCGTCTGTCTGATTCTTGGCCCGTGGAATTACCCATTCAGCCTGGCGATGATTCCCCTGGCCGCCGCTGTCTCGGCAGGCAACTGCGCGATGGTGAAATTGTCTGACCTCACACCGGAGACGAGCCGCATCGCGGCGAACATCGTGCGGGAGGCGTTCGACGAGCGCGAAGTCGCTGTGTTTGAAGGAGAAGTCGAGGTTGCAACGGCACTCTTGGAACAGCCGTTCGACCACATCTTCTTCACGGGAAGCACGAACGTCGGGCGCATCGTCATGACCGCAGCAGCCAAGCACCTGTCCTCCGTGACGCTCGAACTGGGCGGCAAGAGTCCGACCATCATCGATCACGATTTCGACATGGCGGAAGCGGCCAAACGCATTGCGATTGGCAAGTTTATGAACGCCGGCCAGACCTGCATCGCCCCGGACTACGTGTTCATCCGCAAGGAGGACGAAGATGCCTTTATCGGCCACCTAAAAGGCTTCGCCGACAGCTATCTCAAAGACGGTGCAGCGGTTGACCCCGAGAAGTTTACACAGATTGTGAACGAACGGAACTTCAACCGCGTCAAGGGGCTGTACGACGACGCCCTCGACAAGGGAGCAGAAGTCGTGTTCGGCGGCATTTTTGACCCGGCCGAGCGGCTCATCGCACCGACCGTACTGAGACATGTGACGCCGGACATGAAGATTATGCAGGAAGAGATTTTCGCGCCCATTCTGCCGGTGATGAACTATGAAACCCTGGACGACGTCATCACATACGTCAACGAGCGCGACAAGCCGCTCGCACTGTACATCTTCAGCCAGAACCAGGACGTGATTGACCGGGTGGTCAATCAGACGACGTCGGGGAATGTGTCCGTGAACAACGTGGTCATTCACTACTCGGATTTGCAGCTGCCGTTCGGCGGCGTGAACACAAGCGGCATCGGATCGTATCACGGCGTCTATGGATTCCGGGAGTTCTCGCACGAAAAAGGCGTCTACGTGCAGCCGAAGAAGTAAGCCGGCGCAGCGATTGCGCAGGCATCTCATGAGATGACGAAAACTGCTGATTTGGGCCGTCACCGTGCCTTTGCCGGCGCCGGATGCCCAGATCGGCAGTTTTTTTGCCCTTCTTTGCTGCCATCCGGCACACCCTGGTTTGATTCTCCTCAACAACCAATTTATCTCCTGCCCTCATTCTTGTAAGATGAAGAACGAGAGGTGGAGAAACGATGCACGTGATTCGCTGGATTCTGGGGGTCTGTGTCCTTCTCTTCGCGTTCTTCGGGCTTCTCGGTACATGGCTCGACCGCAGGCGCAGGCGGAAGGGGCGGCAGTACGCGTTGGCCATCGTGCTGATGCTCATCGGCTTCGCCATCGTGCCCGTTCGTTCCAACGATACGTTGGCAACGACGGCCCCGGCGCATGCTCAAGCCGCTGCTTCGAACCATACCGCCGCAAGTTCTGCCGCAAGTGCCGCCGGCAGCGGAAGCGGGCATGCCGCGGCCGCGGCCGGAACGACTCAGAACGCGGCGCAGCGCGACGCAGCCACGGCCAATGCCACGACAGCGGCCCGCACTGTCACGGCCGGATCGACCAATGACACCATTCGACCGACCGGCACCCTGATTCCCGTCGTGGTGTCGAAGGAGACAGACGGCGATACCATCCACGTGCGGATGGGCGGAAAAGACTACACCGTCCGCATGCTGCTGATTGACACGCCGGAGGATGTCAAACCCGACACGCCGGTGGAGCCCTACAGCCTGGAGGCCGCGGCATACGCGCGACAAGTCCTGCCCGTCGGCAAACACATCTACATCCAAGAAGGCAAACCGGGTGCCACCACAGACAAGTACGGGCGGCTCCTGGCATATGTCTTCGTGACAAAGACCGATATGTACAATGAGGACGTCGTGCGCAAGGGTTTAGCGCGCGTGGCCTACGTAGAACCGCCAAACACCGACTATCTGCCGCAGTTGGACGCGGCCCAGGCCTACGCCAAGTCGCACCACCTCGATATTTGGAGCATTCCGGGTTATGTGACGCCAACCGGGTACAGCGTCAGCGTGGCCCTCAAGTGGGATGCCGCGCATCACTACGGCCAGTCCAGCTCGACGACCGGCGGCAGCGGCTCGGCTTCGTCATCTTCGTCAACCGCACACAGCGGCGGCTCGTCTGCCCGCCAGGCGACAGCCTCCAACACCGCCGCGCTGAAGGTGGTCGCCTCGCAGCTGACGGTCGCGCCGGACAACGATGCCAGCGTTACGATTCAAACCAGCCCCGGCACGGCAGGCAAGATTGAAGTCGACTACAAATCAGGCCCAAGCCACGCGCATGGGCTTGAGCCTGAGACTGCCAACAGCCAGGGACGAATCACCTGGCGATGGCTGGTGGGGTCCAACACCACACCCGGCACGTGGCCGGTGCACATTACGGCGGGCGGGCACAGCATCACCGTCTATCTGCATGTGACCTGATGCGGTGCCCCAGCCCGGGCCCCAGCCGGCTCCGCCGGCTTCCTTCGTCCACGATGTTTACTGGGAAGCCTCCCACTGTGCAACTTCTTCGCGCACGCGCGGCGCCACCTCTGTCCCGAGCAGCTCGATGGCTCGCATCACATCGTCATGCGGCATCGTGCCCACCGGAACATGCAGGAAAAAGCGCGTGATGCCAACGTTTTTCCGCAGGTCAACAATCTTCTTCGCGACCCAGTCCGGATCCCCGACGTACAGCGCGCCGTCAAAACTGCGCGCCGCATCAAACCGCCTGCGCGTGTACGGCCCCCACCCGCGCTCTTTGCCCAGCACCGTCATCGCCTGCTGCGTGGAGGGGAAAAACTTCTCCGCAGCCAGTTCCGTATCCTCCGCGACAAACCCGTGCGAATGTGACGCGACCGGCAGCTTCGCCGCATCGTGCCCCGCGTGCAGCGCAGCCTTCTTGTACAGCTCGACCAGCGGCGCAAACTGGCGCGGGCTCCCGCCAATGATGGCCAGCACCAGCGGCAGTCCCAACAGCCCCG
Organism: Alicyclobacillus cycloheptanicus; assembly: GCF_028751525.1. Classification (GTDB taxonomy): domain Bacteria; phylum Bacillota; class Bacilli; order Alicyclobacillales; family Alicyclobacillaceae; genus Alicyclobacillus_L; species Alicyclobacillus_L cycloheptanicus. Next base: position 2,073,109 of record NZ_CP067097.1, on the reverse strand, counting down.
CCCGGACCACCGAATCCGGGGTGCCGCCGCTCGCGATCCACACCGGCAGCGGGTTCTGCACAGGCCGCGGATATACGCCGAGGTCGTGAATCGCCGGGCGGAATTTGCCGCTCCACGTCACTTTCTCCGAGGCGCGCAGCTTCAGCAGCAAGTCGAGCTTCTCTGCGAACAGCGCGTCGTAGTCGTTCAAGTCGTACCCAAACAGCGGAAACGACTCGATGAACGAGCCCCGGCCCGCCATGATTTCGGCGCGGCCGTTCGAGATCCCGTCGAGCGACGCAAACTCCTCAAACACCCGCACCGGGTCGGCCGACGACAGCACCGTGACCGCACTCGTCAGCCGAATGCGCTTCGTCCGCGACGCCGCCGCTGCCAACACCACCACCGGCGACGAGGACGCATAGTCCTTGCGGTGGTGCTCGCCGACCCCAAACACATCCAGCCCCACCTGGTCGGCCAGTTCAATTTCCTCTACCACCTCGCGCAGTCGCTGCGCGTGGCTGATGACAACCCCCGTCTCCACATCGGGGGTCGTCTCCACAAAGGTGCTGATCCCAATTTCCACGTCATGCCCTCCACTCGGCTGTACGCACCGGACTTGCCGCCTGCAGGGCCTCTTTCAAGCCTTTTGCGTCCAAATCTGCACCATAGCAAGGGGTGCCCGGCTGTTGACGCCAGGACTCGTCCAGTGTGCCGGCGTCCACCGGGTCGAACCCCAATTCATCCACCAGCTGCATCACCTTTTGCTTGGCGACAGGGTCATCCCCCGCCACCGGCAGCGCGATGCGCCCAGGCGTACCCGCGGGGACGCCCTTTTCCAGCAGATGTTTCGCGTAAATGTTGTTGAACACCTTGATAACCGGCCGGCCCAGCTGCTTCTCCACCCACCGGCTCTCCGGCATGCCCGCCTCAATCTCCTCGATTTTTCCGTCGCGCTGCTTCGGATAGTAGTTGCCGGTGTCAATCACCACCGTCGTCTCCGGTACATTCGCAAACAGGTCTTTCGGCAGGTTCGGAATGTTCTTCTGCGGGATGGTGACAATCACGATGTCCGCTCCCTGCACAATGTCCCGCGGCACCCCGGGTGTGGCCCCCGTCTCAGCGGCGAGATCGGCCAAGGTCTGCGGACCGCGCGAGTTTGCAATGGACACCTGGTGCCCGAGTTTCGTCAAACGGCGGGTCAGCGTCCCGCCGATATGGCCCGTGCCGATGATCGCAATTTTCATGGTCGTTTTCCTCCTCTTTTTACAACGGGCTGTGCTGTACGGACGGCTGACGATACTGAAATGACGGCGCACGCCGCCGCCTCGGATGCGCGCCGGGTTGCAATCACGACAGCAGCGCCCCGCCTTCGATTTGAATCACGGTTCCGGTCGTAAACGTGTTCTTCGCCAGATAGACGTACGCTTCGGCAATCTCCTCCGCCTGCGCGATGTGCTTGACCGGCAGTGTATCCGCCACGTGTTGGAACATCGCCTGGCGGCTGGCAGCGTCCATCCCGCTGTAAATGGGGGTGTCCACCAGCCCGGGCGACACCACATTCACCCGAATCGGGGCCAGATCCACCGCTAAGCCGCGCACGAGTCCCTCGACAGCGGAATTGATGGCCGCCAGCGTCGAAGCGCCTTGCGGCGGGCGGCTGCCATAGACACCGGACGTCAGCGTGATGGACCCGGTCTTCTGGATGTATGGCAGTGCCGCCTTCACGGTCAGGTATTGTCCCCAGAACTTGCTGTCAAACGCCGCCCGCACATCAGCCGTGGGCAGCGTGTCGAAGGGGCCCATCACCGCGCCGCCGGCCGTGACAACAAGATGGTCGAAGGTTCCCACCTTGGCAAAGAACGCCTTTGTATCGTCTTCACTGCGAAAATCCAGGACGTGCCCCTGTACCTGGGCGCCCAACGCTTGCTTCGCTTCATCTACTTTCGCTTGTGAACGGCTCGCCACGACGACCGCCGCCCCCTGCGCAACAAAAGACTTCGCAGCCGCCAAGCCAATGCCGGATGTGCCGCCGACAATCACCACACGCTGATTTTGAAAGGACATACCCTCTACCTCCTCCACGTCGCTGCCTACCCAGCAGGTTCCTGCGCAGGCGCGATGCCTATGTACGAGATTGCCCCACACAGATGGACCGCATGGCCCCACAGGTTGGACCGCTTCGAACAGGCTCCTTCGTCGATCTTACTCTTTGTGCTTGCGTTTTTAAAGTGTCTATCTTTATGTAACAAACCAACCTCACCCTTCCGACAGAGAGCGAATCCGCCAGATGGAAGGAAACAGAAAGATCCACAGCGCCGCCACGACCAGTGTGCCAATACCGCCAATCAGTGCAGCTGGCACTGCCCCAATCCAGCCGGCCACCATCCCCGACTCGAACTCGCCGAGTTCATTCGACGTGCCAATGAACAGCTGGTTGACCGCGTTCACCCGCCCTTGCATCTCGTGCGGCGTCTGCAGCTGGACGAGGGAGGTCCGAATCACGACGCTCACCACATCGGAAGCACCAATCAGCAAGAGCGCAGCCAAAGACAGCACCAGGCTCTTCGAGACTGCGAACAGCATGGTGGACAATCCAAAGATACCGAGCGCGCCAAACAAGGTCGGACCAATCTTCTTCCGCAGCGGGAAGTAGGCGAACACGACAGACATGATGAGTGCGCCGACAGCTGGGGCCGTTCGCATCAGCCCAAGGCCCAACGGCCCGGTGCGCAGAATGTCCTGCGCGTAGATGGGCAAAAGCGCGGTCGCGCCGCCCAGCAGGACGGCGAACAGGTCGAGCGACAGGGTCCCCAAAATGACGGGATGACGCCGTACGAACACAAGGCCTTCGAGCAGGGATGCGAGGGACGCGCCCTTGGTCACCTTGACGGGGTGCTCCACTTTGATGAAGCCTGTTAAAACCACCGCCAAAAACGCGGCCAGCGCGGTCGTACCGTAGACCCACGTCGGCCCCGCCGCGAACAGCAGCCCGCCGAGAGACGGCCCCACAATTTGCGCCGCCTGGCTCCCAGAGGTGCTCCACGCGATGGCCCGTGGCATCCATGCTCGCGTCACCAGCTGCGGCAGCAAGGCGGATGACGCCGGCCCCCGAAATGCACTGGTCACACCAAGTACAACCGCGATCACGTAGAGCTGCCCGCTGCCAAGCGTACCCGCGAGATTTTCATAGAGTAGAAAGACACCAGCAAGGGCTTCGACCAGCTGACACAGCGACATGATGCGTCTGCGGTCATAACGGTCCGCGACATGCCCCACCACCAAGGTCAACAACAGCGTCGGAATGAACTGGGCCAGTCCAACAAAGCCAAGGCTGAAAGCGCTGTGCGTCAGCGAATACATTTGCCAGCCGATGGCCACCGTGAACATCTGCGAATAGGTGGACGCCAAGACCCGCGCGGCCCAGAAGCTTAGAAATGAGGGGGCTGTGCGCAACGAAGGTTCTGTGCCTATGGAACGCTTGGATGCATGATTGGCCTCGTCCAAAATCCACTGCCACGTCCTTTGTCAGTCGTCCTTTGTCAGTTAATGATGTGTCTCGGCAACAAGGAAGCGGCCTACGATTCCGTAGACCACCAAACCGTCTTCTGTTCAACCGGTGTGCGAACCGCCGCCGGCAGATGGTCGCCGTGGAGCGGGCGCCCAAGGTAAATGAAGCCGACGACCTGACCGCGTTCAGGGAGTTGAAACAGTTCCTTCATCTTCCTGTGGTACGCCTGCTTGCCCGTGCGCCAAATGGCACCGTACCCCAGCCCGTGTGCGGCCAGGAGCATGTTCTGCGCAGCGGCTGCCCCCGCCTCGACTTCCTCAATCCACTCCACCCGCTCATCCTCCGATGGCACGACCGTGATGGCGATGATGACCGGCGCGCGCAGCACCTTCGCAAATGCCTTGGCCTTGATGTCCTCCTGCTCTGCCTCCGGCAGCCCCGCGGCTTTTTCGAGGGCGATCTCGGCGAGCACATGGCCCAACCGCGCCCGTCCTTCTCCTTTCATGACAAAAAACCGCCACGGTTCCGTTCGGTGGTGGGTGGGCGCAAAGGTGCCCGCAGCCAAAATCTGTTGAATATCCTCGTCACTCGGCAAAACATCCTTATGTACGGCGCCCCAGCTTCGTCTGGTGCGGATGGCTTCCAAAACATCCATTGTGAATGCCCCCTTTCGGCTGCATTGTATCACAAAGGCATCCGGACAGAATTGTCGATTCCCCCCCAAAATGGAATCGAATGCGGCCCATCTGTGAGGCGAGCCATCGGCGCGCGCCCGCGGGTCCCCCCTCGCAGTGCCCGCCCGCTCACCACACCTGGAGCGTCCCTTCGAAGCGGGCGGTCTTTCGGTAGAAGCCCACGGGTACTTGAATCAGACAGGTCTCCTCGTGTGAACTCAAGTGATACGTGTCGTCGCAAACCCGCTCATCATACCCAAGCAGGGGATGCCCGTTCATTCCCAGTGCCGCGGCGGACAAGAGTAACCGCTGCAACACCACCCCGACCTCCATTTGCAGCATCCGATATCCACGCGTCCCGTACGCTGCCAAAACATCTTCCAGGGAACCGACCAAGTGGAAGCAAAGCGGAACTTGAAACAAATTCACAGTCGGGATGGGCATGCCTTGCTGCAGGCGCAGACGATGGTCGCCGGGGCGAACCAGCGTCACACTGTGCGTCTCCGGATGATAGCGATACGCACCGTCACGGATTCCGTCGACCCCATGTGCGCAAAACGCAACAGAGACGCGGGGCAAGTCATGCGGACGCCCCGGCGCCATCTCGGAGAGCTGTGCTGCGGCGCAACCCAGCGCCTCCCACAGCAGCGTCGACAATGCGGTTGAATCGACCTTCCCGAGGACAAAATCCGGCCCGGGAGAATACCGGTTGCGGCATGTGGCTGCAAAATCGCGCGGAACAAGACGTGCGGCCGGGAGCTTTACCCCGCCAGCGTCTGGGCGCTCGCTCCGCTCGGAACGCCGCTGTCTCGTTCCCACACCGTTTGGTGCGTCGTCGTGCCTGTGCAGGGCCACCTGCAGCAAATCTTTCGTGGTGTGCAGCTTGGAAGCTTCATTGACGGCGAGCAGCGTCGGGTATGGGACGATATGTTTGGACCGCTGATAATGTTTGTATTTCACTTCCGGGAGCTCCTTGCAGAGGGCTTGTGCCGATACCGCCTCCAGCCCCCCATGCTGACCCGAGCCAGCCGCCCCGATGGCATGCCCATCCGTGGTCAGAACCACTGCGGCGTACACCGACTCCTCCTGCCCGTCGAGGCCCAGCAAGTGATGGATGGCATCGTCGAGAAACTGGTACAGAACGCGCGCCTGAAACCCGAACGGTTCAGCTGCTGCGAGCAGTTGGCCAATCAGCGCTCCCGCGTCCAGCCCCTGCAGCCGGTACGAGAAGTTATGGTATTTGAAGAAGTTCTTCCAGAACATCGTTGACACGAACAACACCCCGAACGAGGTCGACAGACTGCATGGCTGCCCGAACGCGCGTTCCAAGTACCCGTCGTAGTTGCCTTCCCGCAGATAAACCAGCCGGTGGTGTGCCGCGTCGTAATGATAAACCCCCGCCTTCACCTCATCAATTTTCAAATAGGCGTACAGTTCGCTGGGATAAAGTCCGCCGCCAGACGGAACGAAACGACGGAACATCTGCGCGATGCTGTGCGGCGCGTCCGTGTCGCCTGCCGCTGGGAACACCGCATGGCACAACTGGGTGATGCCATAGCTGTCCCGGAGAAAACCGCCCACCCGGCGAAGCGTGACGCGCTGTCCATCCGCCGGCCGGACCGGCGTTTCATCCGGCGTACGATCGGGCCAAAGCGCAACGGTGGGGCGTCCTTGATACAACTTAAACGAGAGCGGCGCGTCCTCCCAGTCCACTTCGACGTCAGGCGGGCTGACCTTGTCGATGTCAAAGTGGAGATGGTGGAGAAAATCGTGAATTTGCATCGGGATCCCTCCATCAGGCAGGTCTTACGGAAAGGGGTGCGGATTGGGGTTTAAGTCTTTCCGTCTGAGGGGCCGTTGGACATACCCCAGTTTCATGGGTACGGTCAACACCCGCGGCAAATGCTCAAGCCGGGTCAGGTGGTGGCCGAACGTCATGGGCAGCATCCCGGGAATGATGACTTTCACACAATGAAGGTTGTTTCTCGCAAGTTCTGGGGATGTCTGATTGACCACGATGACCTCCAGGTTCAGTCGGTTGAACACCTGCAGCAAGTCCATCAGGTCATCCGTCAGGTCCATGTGCCTCGGCCACGTCCGGGAAAACTCGGCAACCGACTGCACGGGCCGGTTGTCATCCAGCAGAAAGCGAAGCCGCCCCGCTGCTTCCGGGAGGCCATACAACATAGAATGGTCATCCATGTGCCGAACCAGCGATGAATCCTCCAGCATCCGTAAGTACGTCGCCCGCTCCGCCTCAAGTTTCTCATCAAAGCGCAAGAGCATGCCCGCCGTCTCGTGAATCGCCCCCTTGATGGCACTCAAGGCGTCCACGTGAGCCCCCGCCGAGCACAGCAGGTGCAATCCGTGCGGCCGCGCGTTTCGGGCAATGACAAACACCGTCGGAATTCCGTTTTCCATCGTGGCATTGTAAAAGTGCAGGTCATACCCTGTCACCGTCCGAACCCGTTCAATCATCCACTGTAACGTGACGTCTTTACAGGCAGACACGTCGATTGCCGGTAACGGCAACCGGGCGTACCATGTCATCAGAAATGCGTCGCGTTCGACCAGTTCGAGGGTCCCATGGAAGACAGCTTCCACCAGACTGCCGCCGATGGCACAGCCGTTGGACGTTTCATAGACAAATCCGCCCTGGCACCCCAGGCTGTAATAGGCGAGCCGCTTTGGCACCAAAAGGGGCCGCTGCTGCGTCAAGGAGTACCCCCAAACCCAGTCCATCGCGGCGTCCTTGTCAAACGCGCGATAGGGAAAATCGGGACGCTTGTATTGCCTGGGGTCGTGCAGTCCGACCGTCACGGGGTTGAGCGCCCGGTCGCACAGATGGGCGTATGAGTCGTACACCACTGGCCGTTTCCCGCGCGGCTCATAGCCACAGTAGCGTTCCAGTCCTTCGAGTATGGCGATGGGCTCGCACACATCATAAGAATGGGCGCGCCCGGAGGCACCTTCATCTCCAATGAGCAGCGGAAGATTGACACTCACCGCGGCAAACGGCGTGACCAAGTCGTAGACTTTGCCGTTCAACAAACCTGTGCGAGCATCCAAGTAATCGTGGGCAAGCTGCTGCGACAAGTCCTCGATAGACCGGCTGCGAAAGCGGTCTGCGCTTGCCTTCCAGGTCTGGGAAAGCGCAATGCGCGCTGTTTCTTCCGTATCCTCAGGCAGTGTTCCACACACAGGACACGCGGCATCAGGCAGGATAAAGTGGCGTGTGGTGTCGAGGGTCTTCAGTCGAACGCACAGCGTATGATTCACCACGCGGCAGGTCTCAACGGCGTGCAGGATGCGCCGCACCTCGGCCACCACGAGCGCCGCCAGGTGCCGAATCCCCGTGCGCGTCGCCCAAGCATCGGGACGAGCCGTTTGTTCCGCCGCGAGTTGCATGCGAAGCTGCATCATTTCGCGGCGATCAGCCTCCGCCATGAGCATGCGTCCATCCGCACAATGGGAACATCCCGGCTGTCCAGGCTGCACCAGGGGGCCAATGTATCCGTGTCCAAAGGCGATGTACCCGCGCAGCCAAGGAAGTCGAGCCTTGCGAAATACCGCTTCGGCGGCGGCGTGAATCGCGGGGTGCCAGCCGTCGTCCAGCACCACGGCCAAGTCCGCCGCAGGGAGGCGCTCGGTGGGAACCGCCGGCAACCGCGTACAGTCACAAATCCCGTCTCGCTGCAGCCATTGACAAACCGTATCCGCAAACATCCCGCCGCCCAGTACCAACACCCGTGAGTTCATCGTGATCCTCCTCATACCAGTCGCCGCCGCCGCACGCATGCCCTCGCTCACACGCCCCTTGGGTCAACGGACACACCCACCACAGCAGCGAACACTTCGCGCAAAAAAGGTTCGGAGGCCAAGTCGAAGACCGTGAGGCGCTGGCCGGCGCGCGTGATGTTTTCCCAGGCGGCACCTACCTCTGCCCGGTCGAAACCCTCCCAGGGTTCGACGTCGATACGGGTGGTTGCCGCATCTTGCGTCAGCAGGGCTTGCAGACTTGGGTCCCCTTCGTCACCCAGAATTGCGTTCTGCAAGGACCCGCTTTCGCGCCAAAGAGCGGAATGCAACGCGCGCTGTATCGCCATCGGCAAGGACAGCCCCACCGTTCCATAGAACCGTGGAAGGCCTGCCTGGGCAGCGCTGGACGGCTTGACGCTGACCCAAACGACCGGACAGCCCATGAACTCGCTGAGCCCAAGGACCGGATCACAGCTCGCCGCACGAAGCGCCTGCAAGAAAAACCGACATCGCTCATCGCGGATTTGTCCAAGTTGGACCGCGCGGATGGCAGCGGGACGCCGACGCTCCAGACGGAAAGCGGAATCGAGCCAATCCACCAGTCCTCGTCCGATGGCTTCCGTCTGGGTACGCCCCGCACCAACCCCCAGCACCGGCTGCCCCGTGCAGCTGGCAGCGCGCCTTTTTACGTATCGCTCAATGCCAGTCAGTCCCGCTTCATAACGTGCTTCATCATGGGTCCATCCCGTCGAGCGCGTTTCCGGCAACAATTCCGCTGGCCCCGTCGACAACGGGTCAATCGGTTGCACGCGGCATTGTGCCAGGGGCAGCTGCGGCAGGTTTCCCTCATCCCAGATGTGGAACAAGCCCGTCGTACCGTGCGTCAAACGGGTAAAGAATGCCAGCACGTCGGCCATCTCGGCGCGGGGCGCATCCGCCTCCAGCTGTGCAAGGGGGTGTTCGATGTGCTCGATGCGCTCGATGTACTGGGTGTGCCCATCCCACCCCTGTGCCACCGGCGGGACGACATCGTGCCATTTCCCTTCCAGCGTCTCCACGTTCAGGGTGTATACGCGGCTTTGTGCCTTGGTCTCTACACCCGTGAGGGTCTTGAACAATTCAAAAACAAGGACATTCGCCAACACGGCACCACTCGCAGCGTCCAACTCAGCGTTCTTCAACCGTGAATCAAAGACGGTTTGATGAATTCGGCGCAACACGGCTTGAAAGGAGGGTGGCGGGTCGGACACACCCGGTTCCCGAACACTGGGCACGATGATGCCAACCCCTTCCCGCACCACCGCAGTCATCCAGGACCGGCGCACGTTGTTGCAGGCGGCTTCGATGCGGTTCAGTTCATCCATGTCTCCGGATTCGGACACAAACAGCACCATGTCCATGGTCGCGAGGAGGGCGTGCAGCCCATCGCGATCGGCAGCCTGCACACTCCAGTCCGACACAGAACCAAGGTCGTCCAAAGGTCCGTACGAAGCAGCCAGGTGTCGCAGCGGTGTGATGTCGACCGACCCTGGCGCAGTTTGCACCAGGTGGAGCGACTTGACCCCAGACTCCAGCAGGCCTGCGGCCAGCGACAGAAGGATGGGGCCGGACCCGACGGTCAGAATGCGCGCATGTCTGTACTTCTGAAACCGGTGCGCGCCTGAGCCCACCAGGTTGTCGATGAACTCAATTTGCGGTGCGAAGTGCTGAAGCACGCTGTCCGAGAGCTGATGGGGTGCATCTCCACTCACATCTCGAACGAAGCCATTGTCGTACAGGATGTCTGCAATCTGGTAGATGCGATCCCGATAGGGCGCAGGCAGTCCTTCCGTCAGGCGCTCCAAGGTCTGCCGGCCGTCGAATGCGGGCAGGAGCTTTTCAAGCCAGGACAGGACAGCGGCCCCCTCCATCCGGAATGACCCGACGTTGTTTCGAAAGTAGACTGCGCCGTCCGCGTCAGGCAAAAAGAACGTATCCGCTTTGACTTTTAAACGCATCCAAGGTTGGACACTGGCCATGGTTACCCTCCGCAAGGCGATGGTTTTGGTACAGCTTCCGTGCGTCGTCGTGCAACAAGCGCACATGAAATTTCCATTATCTTATCGTCGACGGGGTCGTTCGGTTCCACGAACAATCCCCACCCGAGCCGTATGGCTTGGATGGGGATTTGACTTGTGATACGTCTTGCTTCACCGTGAGTGTGGAGGGGAATTGGATTACCAAAAGAAGCAGCCGAAACAGCCAAAACACCCACCGCAGCGGAAGCAGCCGCCACACCCGCCGCACCCGCCGCAGCGGAAACAGCGGAAACATCCCCCGCATCGCCACTGCACCATCTCGATGTCGCCGCTCTGGTCGGCAGGCTTCACCTTGTCGGCCCGTAAATCACCCAGGTCGAGCTTTTGAATTTCCTTCTTGAAGTCGTCCATGTACCCACCTCCTTCGAGCAACAGACGGCGAATCCCCACACCGTGCGCCGTGCGCCGTGCGCCGTGCGCCGCGCGCCGTCGGCCCCGTCCGACCCCGCGTCCAGCCATCCACCTTCTCATCGGTTGATATACCTGTATGAAGGCGTCCGCACGCCCGTCAAGGCCTCTTACCTTGAATCAAACACCCATTTCCAACTCGCAAAGGCCCGCCGACCTCAGTGGAACCGATCGAAAACAGCACGAGCGCCCCGCTCGTGGCGTCCGACGTAGGCAGCGCGGGCCTGTCCAAGAGATTGTTCAACGCGCGCCGCATTTGCTAAACTAGGGCACAACATCAGCCAACAGTAAGGGGATTGGAACACTGAAACTTGTATCGTGGAATGTCAACGGTTTGCGATCGTGCGTCAACAAGGGATTCTATGACTACTTCCGTGAAATCGACGCAGATCTGTTCTGCGTGCAGGAGACGAAACTGCAGGAAGGACAAATCGAGCTGGATCTCGGAGACGCCTACCAGCAGTATTGGAACTATGCCGAAAAGAAGGGATACTCGGGAACGGCTGTGTTCACGAAGGTCACGCCGCGATCGGTTCGTTACGGACTCGAAGAAGAATCTGAGCCTGAGGGCCGAATCATCACCCTCGAATTTGATTCGTTCTATCTCGTCACTGTGTATACGCCGAATGCGAAACGAGATTTGTCCAGGCTGGCATATCGGCTGGAATGGGAGGAACGTTTTCGAAAGTATGTCCTCGGGCTGGATGCGAAAAAGCCTGTCATCATCTGCGGCGATCTGAATGTGGCGCACCAGGAAATTGACCTCAAGAATGCAAAGGGAAACCGCGGAAACTCGGGCTTTACAGAGGAAGAGCGCGAAAAGATGACGCTGCTCCTCGATTCCGGTTTTACGGACTCCTTCCGATATTTGTATCCGGACCGCACCGACGCCTACTCGTGGTGGTCGAACATGCCCGGAGTGCGTGAACGAAACGTAGGATGGCGAATCGACTACTTTCTGGTGTCATCACGCCTGCGCCCCGCCATCCTGGAAGCGCGCATCGATTCCCACATTTTCGGAAGCGACCACTGCCCGATTTTGCTGGAGATGAAAGATTTTTAGAGGCGGGGGGATTGAGGTGAAGGATAGGCGCCCTAGCCTCCGCCGATTCGGACGTCGCGGGCGAGCTTAAGGCAGGAAATGCTCCCTATCCTCCTCCGATTCGGACGTCGCGGGTGAGCTTAAGGCAGGAAATGCTCCCTATCCTCCTCCGATCCGGCCGTCGCGGGCGGACTTAAGGCAGGAAATGCTCCCTATCCCCCACCGGGCCACCCGCCGCGGGCGAACTTAAGGCGGGAATGGCTCCCTATCCTCCTCCGATCCGGCCGCCGCGGGCGAGCTTAAGGCGGGAAGGGCTCCCTAGCCTCCGCCGGGCCGCCCCCCTCGGCACACGCCCCAACGCTACCCCCCCACCAATCCGCCCATACGGTGGCCGGCCTTATGGTGGCCGGCCGTCCTAATTGCGTTACTTCGCGCTTCCCGCGACAAAGTCGGCTGCCAGCTTCGCCACATCCGGCGTGCCGAGCCCCGTTGCAGGGTTATAAATGGTGCCGGGCGTACCGCTGTAGTACAGGTTGTCGTTGCTCGTGCCGGTTGTGTCCAGCGGATGCAGCGGAGATGCATGCTGTTTCGCAAAGCTGTAGATTTGCGGGTTCCAGAACCCGACGCGCCCGTGATTGGCCGTGTTGATAAGTGCAGCGATACCGTTCAACTGGGGCGCTACGAAGCTTGTTCCTCCCCAGCCAGCCGACCAGTTGGGAATCCCCGCATTTTCCAGCGATGTCCCGGAGAACAGGGTGCTGTAGATGGCATACCCGGTGTACGGGTCCGCATTCATCGAAAGATCCGGCATTGCACGCCCGCCGTTGCTGGTTCCCGTGACGACAGGCGGCGTTGGGTTAAAGCTCCAGGCCGAATTCTGGTCAATCGGCGTAAACCACTGCACGGCACTGTAACGATTCACGCCGCTGATGCCCTGCTGGTAACTCGGTTCCGCGAAGATGTCACTGTAGCCGCCGTTGCCGCCAGCCGCGTTTTCTTCAGCCCAGGTTTGTTCATCTGGGGCACCAAACTCCTGCCACAGCGGGAACAAATAATCCCAGGCCCAGGCCCGTTCCGCCGGGATCGAGATGCCAAGGGACTGCAGTATCGGGCTGTCCGAACTCGGCAGGGTGGTTCCCCCGGCCGCTGTCACGTACGGACTGTCCGCAGGGTTGCCGACACTGAGGTCGGTGGTGCCGAGATCACTGGTGGCCTGATAAGCGCCGTAGTCGCCGGTCGCAGCGAAGTTGCTGATGCCCTGCGCCGCTGCCTCTTCAAACGCCTCATTGAAAGCCTGCGCGTAATTTGGCGTCTCCTGGCCGCTCGCCACCATCGCATTCACGGCGTCTTCACTCAGCCCCCAACTGGCGGAGAGTGAACCAACCTTGTTCTCTGATGCGGCATCAAAGAACGCGTCCACAAACCCGTAGTCTGTATTGGGTGCCTGATAGACAATGATGTTGGCATCGGGCGCCAAGGCACCAGACTGTTCCACATCCAGCGTCGTCTCATCCGAACCGGCAGCCAGCGAAGGCGTTCCCGCGCCCCCGTCCACATTCACCAGCGAGATGCGGCTGCTCGACGACGGGATGCCGTAGGCGTTCCAAAAGGCGTATGCGTCACTCGGGTTGAGGCTGGCCAATGTGACGATCCCGATGGTTTGACCCTGGCCCAGGTCGCCTTTCTTGATGAGCGGCGACACGTCATACAAATTCTCCAAGTCCTGCGGCGTCTCGACGTTGGCCGGCGTGTTGGCGCCGTCCGCAGGCGTATACGACACGGCCCCCTTCTGCAAAACCGAGGCCGAGGTATGCACGGCGCTTGACGTAAACGGCGCATAATTGGTCAGGCCGAGCACCGCCAACACCACGTTTGCGATGCTGGAGGGTACCTTCGGGTTCTGTTTGACGCCGTGAAATTTCTGACCCTTGTACTGCATGTTCTGCAACGTCACACCGAACGCCTGATTGAACTGTCCGGCTGTGCCATTCAATGTAATATCCAAGTTATCTGGATAGACTTGCGATGTAATACCGTAGGACTGAAAATACGAGACAATGGCCTGAATCACCTGCGGGGATTGACCGTACGCCTGTGCGAACTGCTGTGTGGTAAGAAACTTCCGATAGTTCGGGCTGCCCGGTGTCACGGTTTGTTGAATGTATGTGTCGAGCTGCGACTCATTTCTGGTTTTGAGAATGATGCTGACCGTCACGGGCTGGTCGGCCGGGGTATCCCCAAACACCGTGGCATTTTGAGCCGCGGGTGATGCAACCCCCTGGGAAACGGTTTGATTGGCCATTGCTGGCGTCGCAGCCGCAAACAGCAATCCGCTGGCGGTGAGCGATGCACTGGTGACCGCGATCCACGCCTTTTTCTTCATCATGAGGCACCTCCTGGGCTTCGAGTCAAAGCACAAACCTTCCAAAATGTTTGATATGTATCGTGTATATCATACGGTATCACGGCCGGTCTACAAAATTTGTCGACGTATGACGGAGACAAAGAAAACATTACGCAACATGGCCGCGGCGCATGCCTGTCTGCGTCAAATCCACTTTCGTTTCTTGAATTGGTAGAGCATCCCAACGGACAAAGCCGCCATTACCAGGATGACAACCACGGTCATCCACCAGGACCGCTGAAACGGCAGCGGCACATTCATGCCAAAAATCCCAGTGATGAACGTCATCATGGCCGTCAACGTCGTGATAATCGTCAGAACCCGCATGGTCTCATTCGTCTTGGCGGTTCCCAGCGAGGAATAGGTGTCCAGTGCACCCTGAACCAGGTCCCGGAAGACTTCGACAGAATCCGTGATGCGCTCGAGATGGTCGGACAAATCCATGTAGTACGGCCGGATTTCCGGTCGAACCGTGAACGAAAACGGCGCATTGACATTGGCGAAAATCCGCCGCTGCGGCTCAATCGCTTTGCGGATCAGCACAATGGTGCGTTTCAAGGCCAGAAATTCCTCCGTAATCGCCAGCGCAGGGTGCTCATACATTTCATCCTCCAGTTCGTCGATGCGCATCGACAGCCGTTCAATGATTGGAAAATAGGTATCGGTGATACCATCCACAATGGAATACAGCAAATACTCCGGCCCCTTGCTCATCAAGGTTGGGTCGGTGTGAGACTTTGCCGCAATCATGCCAATCGAGTGAATCGCATGCTGGTGCACCGTGACGATGAAATTCTTCCCCAAAAAGACGTTCAATTCTTCAATCGTGATTTCGTGGTCGCTGTGCTCGTCATATTTCAAAGAATGAAGTTCAAAAAAGTCATACCGGTCATACCGATCGACCTTCGAACGGGGAGACTCATAGATGCAGTCCTCAATGGCGAGGGGATGGAATTGAAATACGTCGGCAATGGCCTTCAGTTCGGCTGGATCGGCCGGATCCCAATTATACACATCAATCCACAGTTGAAAGTTCTCGTTGTGGATGAACGCTGGAATTTCATCCAGACGGCAGTCATGCCGAATCACTTGCGCTTGCGCATCGTAGACATAAAACTTCATCAAAGGTCAGATAACCCCCCGCGGTCTGCCGCTTCTGTAATCATAAGCTGGCTTTTCACCGCGGGGGCTATGCACGCAGGGGCTGTGCACCGCGCATGGGCCTCAGGCTAAGAACGCCTCCTGTTCCACCAGCGGCACAACCCCCAGCTTCTTCAGCGCTGAAAACACCGTTCGACTCAGGTGCTGATAGCCAGCCGCGGTGAGATGAATGCCATCGTCACTCAGCATCGTTCGCCAAAACTCAACGGCTTCATCCTCGGCGCGCACATCAATTTGGTCGACCCGGAGCTCCTCGAGACACTTGCGCAGCGCTTTGTCATACCGATTGTGCCAGTATTCTATGCCGCCGCAGCGCGCAATCCAATGGGAGATTTGTTTACCAAAACGTGTGGAAAGGCGTTGATAATAGCGAACGGGGTCGAGCGGGAGGAGGGTCAACACAATGGGCCGTGCGCCGATTCTCTGTACGGCCTGGACGATATGCCCCATGTTTTTGAGATAGCGTTCGATTGGCACATTGGGGACGTGTTCTTCGTCCGGGGCTTCCGACACCTCTTGCCAACGGAAGTCAGCGTCGTTGGCCCCAATTTCAATCAGTACGACATCCGGTTGCTGCGACAGCACATCCTTGTCAAGCCGCTGCAGAAGCGAATCCGAATTGTCATTGAAGGCGCCGCTGTTGACGACGTCGATCCCTTCATACGCTTCCAAAAGGGACTGAAGCAAAGACGGATACGTTTCGCGTACAATCCGCAGGCGCCCACGAATGTAGGAAACCCCTCGGGTCAGGCTGTCGCCCGCACACACAACTCGCATACCTGCGCACCCCCTTCTTCCACTTCATCACTAACTTTCAATTTATCAACACATGAACATTGTAGCACTTCACCTGCAGACATGCCGAACGCTGCACACCCCAATGGGTACGCAGACCCAAAAAGGGCGTCCCCAACCGCCCCTGGCACCTGGTACCGTTGGGATCGCGCCTGTTACGTCGAGGGCCCCTGTGCTTGAACGGCGGCCTCGACGATTCTGCGGCGCGCTGACCGCGCACGCCCATGCGGCTCACTCCACGCGGTCCAGTTTCAGCACCGCGACGGTACTTGCAAGCAGGGATTGAAACCACGCCGGCGGGTCCAGTTTTGGGCCATTGGACGGACGTGGATAGAACTTGGCCTCAATGTCTCCTGACCACCCCAGGGGAATCCTGATTTCTCCGATGTACAAGACGCCGTTGATGGTGTCCCGAAAACGGTAGTTCACGTATGGACGGAGGGCCATCGTGTCGTACAGACGCAAATCCCAGAAATGCGGGTCCTCTGCGAGAAACGCCAGTGGGTCAGCCGTTTCCACCGGCTCATCTCCCGTATCCAGCACAAACGCTTTCCAGTTGGGGCCTGTCAAGTTGCGAAACGCTTCTTTGTCTCCGGCCTCGAGCGCCTGGTCGATCATCAATCTCCGCAACAGGTTCAGGGTCTCATCCGCCACACTGAACACCCCCGTTGTGTACTCCACAGAGCCCTTATCACGGTGACAAGGGCTCTGTCGGTCAGCTGCCGTCCTGCGAAGAACCTGGGAGAAACCGTTCAGCTTCCTTGCACAGCTATCCAACCACCTGGCTTTGCGCCGCCGATTGCCTCCTCTGCAAGTCAAAGCGGTCGGCATTCATGACCTTGACCCACGCGGCGATAAAATCACGCACAAACTTCTCCTGGTTGTCGTCCTGCGCATACACCTCCGCCAGGGCGCGAAGAATTGAGTTGGAGCCAAACACGAGGTCCACCACCGTTGCCGTCCAGCGCAACTCACCTGTTTGTCGATCACGCCCTTCAAAGACACCGCCTTCCACTGGCTGCCACGCCACGCGCATATCCAGCAAGTTGACAAAGAAGTCATTCGTCAGCACACCGACCCGGTCGGTGAAAACGCCGTGCTTTGTACCGCCATAATTGGTCCCGAGAACCCGCATGCCGCCCACCAGGACCGTCATTTCAGGTGCGGTGAGATTCAGCAGCTGCGCCTTGTCAACCAGGAGGTCGGCCGCATGGACCCCATAGGGCTGCTTCTGGTAATTCCGAAACCCGTCCGCGACCGGTTCGAGTACCGCAAAGCTCTCGACATCCGTCTGGTCTTGTGTGGCGTCACCGCGCCCGGGCACAAACGGAACCGTGACATCAACCCCCGCGTCCCGCGCCGCCTTCTCCACGGCCGCGCTGCCGCCAAGCACAATCAAATCGGCAAGGCTGACCTGCTTCTCCTGCTGCTGTTGAATGCGTTCCAGTACGGCTAGTACGTTTGCCAGTTGTTCTGGTTGATTCACTTCCCAGTCCTTTTGCGGCGCGAGACGAATGCGCGCCCCATTGGCGCCACCGCGCAGGTCCGACCCGCGGAAGGTGCTGGCGGACGCCCAGGCGGTCGTGACCAACTCGCCGACCGTCAACCCGGAAGCCAAAATTTGCGCTTTGAGCGCCGCGATGTCTGCATCCGTCAATTCCGTGTCCACGTGCGGTATCGGGTCCTGCCAAATGAATTCTTCTTCCGGAACCTCCGGGCCCAAATACCTCACGCGGGGGCCCATGTCGCGGTGCGTGAGTTTAAACCAGGCACGCGCAAACGCGTCCGCAAACGCTTCTGGGTTCTCGTAGAAGCGGCGGGTAATCTTCGCATATTCCGGGTCTTCCCGCAGCGCAATGTCGGTGGTGAGCATCATCGTTGGCACACGAACGGACGGGTCTTCCGGGTCGGGTGCGAGGTGCTCGGGTGCGGGGTCGACTGGCGCCCACTGATACGCGCCGGCAGGGCTCTTGGTCAGCTTCCATTCATAGCGCAACAGCATCTCAAAATAACCATTGTCCCACTTGGTTGGATTGGGCGTCCAGGCGCCTTCCAGACCGCTGCCGATGGCGTCTTTGCCCTTCCCCGTACCGTACCGGCTTTGCCACCCGATGCCCATCGCCTCCAGCGGGGCGGCCTCCGGCTCACGCCCGACCAAGGCCGCGTCCCCTGCACCGTGCGCCTTGCCAAACGTATGCCCTCCTGCGATGAGCGCCACCGTCTCTTCATCGTTCATCGCCATTCGCCGGAAGGTCTCGCGAATGTCGCGCGCGGCAGCCAGGGGGTCGGGCTTGCCGTTTGGTCCCTCCGGATTGACATAGATGAGCCCCATCTGCACCGCCGCAAGGGGATGCTGCAGATCGCGATCGCCAGAATACCGCTGGTCGCCCAGCCACTCTGTCTCCGGCCCCCAGTAGATGTCTTCCTCCGGGTGCCACACGTCCCGCCGTCCGCCGCCGAACCCGATGATTTTGCCGCCCATGGATTCGATGGCCACGTTGCCGGCCAAAATCATCAAATCGGCCCAGGAAATCTTGTTGCCATACTTCTTCTTGATGGGCCACAGGAGTCGGCGCGCCCGGTCCAGCAGGACATTGTCCGGCCAGCTATTGAGCGGGGCGAACCGCTGTGTGCCTGTTCCTGCGCCGCCGCGGCCGTCGCCGATGCGGTACGTGCCTGCAGAATGCCAGGCCATCCGAATGAACAATGGACCGTAATGGCCGTAGTCCGCAGGCCACCAATCCTGGCTGTCCGTCATCAGCTCGCGCAGGTCTCGCTTGAGCCCCTGGTAATCCAATTGTTCAAACGCCTGGGCATAATCGAAGTCTTCGTCCATCGGATCCGACTTTCGGTCGTGTTGACGCAGAATACTCAAGTTTAACTGGGTTGGCCACCAGTCTCTATTCGACGGTCCGCGAGATAAGTTCGTCGCAGCGCCTCCATGCATGACCGGACACTGTCCCGCCATGGCGGTGTCTTTCACGTCCACATACTCGACCCCTTCCTGTCCGGAATTTTCAGATTCCTAACGTTAGATTCCTAACGTTGAAGATCGACTCTATCTCTATGCGACGTGG
Source organism: Alicyclobacillus cycloheptanicus (assembly GCF_028751525.1). Taxonomy (GTDB): domain Bacteria; phylum Bacillota; class Bacilli; order Alicyclobacillales; family Alicyclobacillaceae; genus Alicyclobacillus_L; species Alicyclobacillus_L cycloheptanicus. The sequence continues at coordinate 2,054,221 of NZ_CP067097.1, read as the reverse complement.
ACATTGACAATGCCACCGTAAAGGGCGGGCTCCCTTGCATCGCACGGAGCTCCCCTACATCTGCCGGCTCCGTTCGATTTCCTCCGCCCGCTCATTCAGGTAGGTCCAGCGGTCCATGAGTTCGTTGAGCCGGGCTTCCAGTGCCTGTTGGTCTTCGAACAAAGTCTGCAGCCGCCCAACGTCTCCGCCGGCCTCTTCCATCTGACGCAAAACCTCCGCGAGCGCCGCCTCCATTTGTGCGATGCGGTCTTCAATCTCGTCGTATTCCTTCTGCTCCTTATAGGTGAACTTGAGGGTGGCGCGTTCCTTGCGGACGCTCTTTTGCCCCGCTGCAGGCTGCGGTTCAGGCTGCGAAGAGGCCTCAGGGCGGGCCTTCGGACGGTCTTCGGGACGGCTGACCTGCGGCTTTGCATCCCGCCGCTTCGAGAGGTAGTCGGTGTAATTCCCCGTGGACACTGAAATCTGGCCGGCGCCTTCGCAGGCGAAGACTTTGTCGACGACGTGATCGAGAAAATACCGGTCGTGTGAGACCACGACAACGGCGCCCGGAAAATCCGCCAGGAACGCTTCCAGGACGGTCAGCGTGGGAATGTCGAGGTCGTTGGTGGGCTCATCCAACAGCAGCACATTGGGCGCGGACACCAAGGCCCGGAGCAAGGCGAGCCTGCGCTTTTCTCCCCCGGACAACTTGCCGATGGGCATCCACTGCAGCGCCGGCGGAAACAGAAACCGCTCCAGCACCTGGGCGGCATCCAGCCGCTGCCCGTCTGCGGTCTCGACGGACTCGGCCGCTTCCCGGATGTACGCAATCACCCTTTGATTGCCATCCAACACTTCGTGCTCCTGCGCAAAGTAGCCGATTTTCACCGTCGGCCCAATCGTCACAGAGCCGCTGTCCGGCAGCAGCTGGCCGGCCATGAGCTTGAGCAGGGTGGACTTCCCGCTGCCGTTCGACCCCACGATGCCAATCCGGTCCCCGCGAGTGACGATGCAGCTCAAATCATCGACCACCGGGTGTCCGTCGAAGGACTTGGTGACGTGATGCAGTTCAATGACCTTGCTGCCTAACCTGGAACCCGCCAGTGCTACCTCCACCGTCTGCTCGGTGTCATTCGGCTGCTGCTCCAGGATTTCGTAATACCGTTCTGTTCTCGCCTTTTGCTTCGTGCCCCGGGCCTTGGGCCCGCGCTGAATCCACTTCTGTTCATTGCGCAGAAAGTTTTGCCGCTTCTCCTCCGATGCCTGCGCCTGCGCCGCGCGCGCCAGCTTCGCCTGCACAAACGCTTCGTAGCCGCCGACAGATTGATACAGCTTCGCGTGGTCGAGTTCGAAAATGCGGTTCGCGACGCTGTCCAAAAAATAGCGGTCATGGGTGACCATGAACAGGGCGCCCGTGCGTTTCCGGAGGTACGCTGCCAGCCACGCGACGCGTTCGTCGTCCATGTGGTTGGTGGGCTCATCCAGCACGAGCAAATCACACGGCTGAATCAACGCGCGGGCCAGCGCAATTTGCTTGCGCTGCCCGCCAGAGAGCGAACCCAAGGCGGCATCAAAATCGAAGATGCCAAGCTGCGTGAGCACGGCCTTGGCCTCATGTTCGAGCTGCCATGCACCTTGTTCAGCCAACGATGTATGCCGATCGCGATTCAACACCTGGTCGAGGACCGTTGCGTCGGGCTGGAAGCTTGGTTCTTGTGGCAGGTAATGCACGGTGACACGTCCGCCCAGGGTCACCGTCCCTGCGTCCGGCGCATCCACGCCCGCCGCGATTTTCAGCAGCGTCGATTTCCCCGCACCGTTGACGCCAATCAGGCCGATGCGGTCCCCTTCGTCAATCCCGAAGGAAATCTGGTCAAACAACGTCTTCTCGCCATAGGTTTTGACAATCTCATGCACTGAAAGAAGGTTCATGCTCGCCCTGCCTGTTCGTCATATTCGTATGCCCCTTACGATATCAGACTCTCGGCTGCGAAGTAAGACGTGCAGAAATTTCCACCTGCCCGGTTCGACGAAGGCGCGGCTCGGCGCGGACCTCCGACCGCCCCGGCCTCTTGTCCACGGTGATTCGCCAAAATCGGGCGCGCGAGCCATGTCATATGACCTTAGAGGGGACAATCCTCGGGGCATACAACTAAACAGACACCAACAGAAGGAGGGAAATTTATGTACGGAACATTTGGCGGATACACCCGCTGGGCTGTCGTGTTCTTGATTATCTTCGTGCTGTTCTTCCTGCTTGTTCCAGCCGTTGGTTATGGGGCAGCCTCCAGCTGTGCAGGCGCGTACTAATCACACGCCCGCCGCAATGTGCGGGCGCCAGCCAGTTGTCGTACACTCCCTGAATGGAAACGAAGCATAAGGAGGAATTGTCGCATGTACGGAGTCTTTGGTGGCTACACACAGTGGGCTGTGGTGTTCTTGATTATCTTTGTGCTGTTCTTCTTGTTTGTACCCGCGGTCGGCTATGGCGCAGCTTCCAGCTGCAGCTGTGCGGGCGCGTACTGAAACAGAAAAACCAGGTTACGCTTCAGATTGTCGGGAAAGGCCCACGCTTGTGGGCTTTTTCTTACGAAAACGGGTGGCAGTCCCCGTTCAGGTCTTGTTCTGTCAACACCCGCGCAGCATAACCCATGCGATGCGGCAGTTCGAACACCCGCCTGAGTCCTCGTACACGTTCCAAGCCATAGCCGAAGGTCATCGGCGTCATGCCGGGGATGAGCACTTTGGCCACCTGAAAACCACCGTACGCGACTTCTGCACTGGTTTGATGCACGACGATCACGTCAAAGCCGCGCCCGTGTAAATCCTCCAGCACAGCCTCGAGAATCAGCCGAATGTCCCGTGAATCCACGCAGTATCGCTGCCTGACATCGGGGTACATCGCGTCGACCGGCGGCAGCGGCCCCCGCTTTGCGCGCCGCAGCAGAAAAGCCCAGCGTGGGTACGCCTCGGGCAGGCCGGCGACAGCGGCGTGATCGAGAATCCCCTTGATTTTGCTCGAATCCTGGAACATCGAGCGGGCTTCTTCCCGCCGCTCTTCCGTCGTTCGCTGAAGGTTCAGCATGCCGACCGCCAGCTCACGGAGCGCACCATAGGCCGCCTCGTACGGATGGATGTGGCACGCGGACCCGCTCACCACTTTCGGGTAGTCGTTGCCGCTGTGTACCGCCACAGCCCCCACAGCGGGGATGCGAAGGTCATGGGACAGGCAAAACAGGCGAACGGCAAAGCCTTGCTCGACGACATAATCGAACACCTCGGACACCTTGGCCGGGCAGTCCGCCCCCAGCCGGAGTTCAGGCACAGGCAGCTTGGCGTACCACATGTTCAGAAACCCGTCGCGCTCGAGGACCTCGAATATTCCGTGCAGGACCGCCTCTTCCATGGTTCCGCCGATCGCGCAGCCATTCGACGACTCCTGCACAAAGCGCTGGTCACCCACAGGTCCATAATACGCGAGCTGCTCAGGAACCAGGATGGGCCGCTGCTGCTTGGTCGAATAGGCCCACACCCATGAATACGGCTTCTCTTCATCAAAAGGTTCAAAGGGATGATGCGGCGACTGATACACCGCCTGGCTGTGCAATCCAAAGCTGGCCGGGTGGAGGGCATCGGCTTGGAGCGCCGCGTAACTGCCGCGAACCACCGGCCGGCGATTGACCGGATGGAACCCGCAGCTGCGCTCCAACACTTCGAGCAGGGCCGACCGCTTCGCGTCCGCGAGCGACAGGCCAGCGCCGTAGCCGGAAATTTCGGCACCAAGCGGCGTGTAAATGTACGCATTCGCCTGCGCGTACCGCTCGCCGTTCCAATACGCATTCATGGCTGAAATGTAGCCGACCTTGTCGTGCACGAACAGCGTTTCCAAGTGCTCGCAATCCACCGTACCCACTCGCAGCGCTTCCACATCGTGAATGCGATGCGAGGTGAACCGCAGCGCGGCAAGCGCGGGAAGGTCATCGGGCACGAGTTGACACCGCGGACAATCGTGACTTGGGACAAGCGGGATCCATGCGAAGGGTTCCCCCGGCTCGTACACACCCACCTTGCCTTGGGCATTAGGAATGTCCGGGGCCGCAGAGAGAATCGACACGATTTCGTCCGTGACGATGCTGCCCAAGGTGACAAGGTCGGCCGCCGACACCTCCAGCGGTTCCGGGGCAACGTCGTCTTCCAGCTGGAAAATCGAACGCAGCAGGCTGCGCTCGAACGTGTTGTCCCAGCGCAGCTGCAGGCAAGTCGCGCAGCCAGGGACGTCCGGCGTCTCCAGCGGCCCCACCAGAACCGTCGACCCCCGCCCCAGCACAGGCAAGGTCCTGAGTCGCAAGTCCCTGCACGTTCGCAATGTCTGTTGTTCAAATTCGGAAGGCCCATCCAGTGCCAAAACCACCAGTTGTGGGTTCCTGTCTGCCCAATCGTCGACGGAGCCGCCGTCCATCAGTTGCCATTCACTCGATGAACTGTGCTTGTCGTTCCAGGCGTCTAGAATGTGTCGACCCAAAACAGAACCATCGTGAACAATCACAATGTTCATCGTATCCCCCGCAATCCAGCGCGTTTCGCGGTTGTCGTACGCGGCACCACACGTCAAAATATTCGCTTATCCATTGGTGTAGACCACACGGGCCATGGAATCACCCAGTAATCCGGTCCGAAGAATGCGGCGTTGAATCCAGCCACCATCAAAAAACCTCGCCCATCAGCAGGTTTGAGTTTGTGCTGGCGGTGCCCGCCAAGAGATAGGCCAGACTCATGATGGAACCCATGAACGCCGCGAACGTTGTAAGACAGCCCAACATGAGCGCGATCCCGACCAGCAGTTCTCCATTAAGAAACTAGGCAGCTGAAGACGCCGGCGTGCGGATTGATACCCAAGGCATCATATCGCGTTGCTCAACGTGAGCCCGTGGGTAAATCCGGGATCCGCGTTCCAGATAAAGTAGACACTCATCTCCCCACGATAGGAAGGAATATTTATACATCACTCCTGGTTTTCTGCGCTGGAATGGTCGCGATTGCCCTTACTTTGGAGCTTACGAGCGCATTTCCGCTGAGTTCGTGCTTTCGGAAATTCCCAGGCGAAGTACCTACGATTTTTTTAAATGAATTTATAAAATGGTAAATATTATTATATCCGACAGCACGACTGATGTCCGATATACCTAAATTCGAGTTGACAAGCAGTTCGGCCGCTTTGTCGATTCGTACTTTATTTAAGTACAGGTTGATGGTCATACCGGTCGTCTGTTTGAAGTTTTTGCAAATCCAGTTTTTACTGCGCCCGACCAACTGTGAGAGTTTGTCCAAGGTCACCTCATTTTTATAATTTTCATGTATATAGTTTTTAATCATTTCGACAATCTCAGATTTACTGGAATTTACGACAAGATCGATCTTCTGATATCGGATCATGTAGTACAGGGCGGCAACGAACGTGTGCGTAGCGATCTCCAAATACCAAGGAAGCGTCTCGATAGCTTCCTCAAAAACCAACGCAAGCATTTGCTCAATGCTGTCTGATCCTTGACACACGAGCGGAATGTGATTGAGATTCTCCTGAAGCGCAGCATCAAAGACCACATACTTTACTTCAAGCATTCTTAAAGGCTCGCCATTCACGTCTCGTGTCGTGGCAATACCGTGGACGTCGTTCGGTTTTGAGAAAACATACATACCCCGATGGAGTGTCACTTGATCGCTACCGACAATAAAATCGCCTTCACCGCTAATCACATAGTAAATCTGATAGTAATCGTGTGAGTGGGGGGTGAGACTGCTCCCAGACGGATATTCACTTTTTGCAAGCCACAGAATGTTGATCAGGTTGTCGCCCATTCGAATGCCACCCTTGTGATGTCAGTGTTCCAGCGCCAGCGCGGATTCATCACCTACTATGCTATCCTTTTGATTGAATCTCATCCATAGATTCTTCGAATTCTTCAAGTTGTTGCGCCTCCACTGACAATCAGGCACGGACCAGATACGATGTATACCTCCCTCAATGATCTTTTGTTATCTCTCGTTTTCTCGCTCATTCGTAGCATTTTGCATTTGACTCAGCGGGCGAATGATGTCAGACTCCCCGTAGTGGGAATCTTCGGGACATGGTTTGTGCGTCCCCTATAGGGGATAACTCCCCGTTTTCAAAAATTTGGTCGCACCGTGGATCTCCACAAACACCTTCGCGGCGTACCCTCCCATGTCTCACAGGGTCCTGACTTCGGCCCTTTGCATTCCATCGTTCAGCCTGTCGAAGGGTGGAGGCCAGTTAAGCTCCTATGCAGGGTCATGGCCCGAATGGAATGTATCGTACCGGCTTCTCCGTGCTTCGTTTGTCTATTGCAGCCCTTGCGTACGGTTGAGCGAGTTTCGATTCCTTGTTACGCAGCAAACAGCTGAGCCGAGCGAACGGGTCCCATTGCCTTTTCAGGGTCGTATGGGACTTGCTTACGCCCGAGAGTGAACAAGATGCGAATCAGCTTACAACACAGGGCAATCAGCGACGACATGGGCCGCAGCGGGTTATCCACACGCGTGGTGTAATACTGGTGCAGCGCCTGAAACTGTGGATTCTTTGCCACCAGAATCAGCACGCAGCGGTACAGCAACGCGCGTAATCTTGGCCGTCCGCGTTTTGTGATCTTTGTCTGACCTTTGTGTTTGCCGGAACTGTTCTCCTTGAGATTGAACCCGGCAAGTTTTTGAACCTGTCGCCAGTGTTCGTAGGCGGACAGTTCCTCCACTTCGGCCAGGAATCCTGCCACGGTGACGACGCCCACGCCAGGTACACTGAGCATCTGAGCGGCTCCCGAAATTCGGTCCAGCAAACGCTCGATTTGCTCCAGCAGATCGCTTAACTGCTCCTGCAACAAGTCATATTGGTCAAGCAGCATCTTCAACTCCTGGCGTGCCATCTGCAGTCCTTCGGTTAACCCAACCGATTGGGAGGCCATTTCCACAAGGTATGTGGCCCGTTTTTTGCCAACGCCCCGCGAAATGCCATGTTCCCTCCACATGTGGACAATGTCTTCTGCTGCTTTAGCCTGAATGTCCTGTGGGCAAGGGCACTCGTGCAGACACACCAGCGCTGCTTTACCCTCCCAGTCCCGAAATACCTCCGTAAACTCCGGAAAGAACCGGTCGAGCCAGTTGTGGATACGGCCCTGCACTCGCTTGAGGTCTTCGATTAGACGCTCTCGTTGGTTCATCCCCACGCGCAGCTCAGCGTAGATATCCTTGGGGATGTTGGGTACGGAGTAGCGTCCGTCTTTGACCAACTGCGAGATGACGCGGGCATCCTTGTGGTCATTCTTCGTCGGATTATTGTCGTCCAGCTCTTTGCTCTTTTTCACGTGCAGGGGATTGACCAGAACGACGTCAATCCCGTGTTGGCGAAGAAATTGAGCTAGATTCATCCAATAGTGTCCGGTGGGCTCGACGCCGAACACCACATTGTCACAGCCGTGATCGGCCATGAGCGTGCGCATCCACGCAAGAAGCTTTTCCATGCCGCGTCTGGTATTGTCAAAGGACAGAGGCCTGCCAAGCTCAATACCGCGCGCATTGCTCGCACGTGCCACATGTATTTTCTTGGCAATGTCTGCACCGACGACCAAGGTTGAATCTGTGATGCGGCGAATCTTACGGTTTTGCGATATACTCATGTTGTCGTACGACCTCCCGATTCGTGTTGCTGTGCCAACTCAACACTATCAGGAGGTTTTCTTTGCCTCAAACCCGGAATTACTTCATTACAGGAATGCTCCTATGGAATTCGGAAGGACTTCATTCCTCCGCCGCACATTGGCCATCAAAGCACGTTACTTCACACACCACCGGGGGAGGTGGTGTGTGAAGTAACCACGACGGAATCTCACGGGGCAACCTCTTCCAACACAGCTTCTCTTTGCCTCATACCCCATTTATAAACGAGAAACGATGGAAGCAACGACCCTGGAATGACACACCACACGAACCAGCCAATATGATTTGTGGATGCCGTGGAAGCATAAAATACGCCCGCGACAACTGGACCAAAGACAGCTCCGATATGTCCGACGCCATCTGTCCACCCTGTGCCAACAGAACGGAGCCGTGTTGGGTAAGCCGCGGCAGTGTAGTTATACATGTTAAATACCCAAGCCATCCTGGCGGCGATGAGGAGCGCACCAGCGATCGCGATCATCATGAAGCTTTTGGGGAAAAAGAAATACCCAAGCGCTCCCAATGCACAAATGATGCCGGAGAATAAGACAAGTGTTTTACGTTCCACGCGTTCGCCGAGAATCGAGCCAATCAACGGCGCCAAGATGGCCCCTGCAAATCCGCTGATGGCCGCGGCCAAGAATACTTCGTGGGCAGACATCCCATTTGCAACCAGGTACACCGTACTGTAGCTGCTGACCCCGTAATCAACACCAGCGTAGCCAAGTACCCAGCAAATCAACAGGAGAATCGTCTGCCCTCTGTAACGACCAGTGAAAATCTCCCGGGTCGGCACTTTTTCCGTAACCAGCACCTGATGGCGATTCAGGTCAATCGGCGGCAGCGCACCATGTTTCCGAACGATTTTCGCTTCGATGTCGGATAGAATTCGTTCGGCCTCCACACGCCTCCCTCTGGCTTCCAACCAACGGGGAGACTCAGGCAGCCCAAAAATCAAGAATGGCAGAACCACAACAACCGGGATCGCGCACAGCAAAAACACGTAGGCCTTATAGTGTGTGGGGATTAAAAACAGAGCAGGTACGACAGCCAATAGAACCACTAAGAAGCCGGCGAGGACCTGTGTCCCTTGCATGACACGGCCTCGAACCTGGGGCGGCGCCATCTCGGCCATATAGACAACATTCGTGGCCAACACGCCACCGATTCCTAATGAGCCTGCCGTGAAAAACAGCATGAGCAGCCACCAGTTGGTTAAAAATGCTGTGGGCCAAAACAGCAGGCTGACAATCAAACAGGAAGCAATCATGACTTTCTTTCGACCGTACCGGTCGGCTACAAAACCCAGCAAATATTCCCCAATGAGCACGCCTCCTCCTACTTGAAAACCAACAAGAAGTGAATATTGGAGCGGGCTGAAGTAATGTTTCGGTGCCCAAACAAATGGATACAGCACCTGTTCCATGCCATCGAGGCTAATGACAACTCCCCACAGGAGCTGTGTGATAAACGACAATCTCCATTGGATGTTTGTTAATGGTAAGCGATCAATCCGTGCCGCAATTTGCCCATCACGTAGCTGGGGTTCCACAACTGCCATGATGATTCCCTCCAATACATCTCCGGTTCACGAACGTCGATATCCAGTCCTCGGTGATGCTCTGTTCGATGACCATTCATCACGCGCTACACCTTCCGCTCGACCAACCACCCTTTGAATCGTTTGTGATTTTAAATTTTCATATCATTTCGCACTCTACCCACCCCTCCTCCCTGTCCTGAGAAATGGCGCAGGAACTTTCACGAGCGTATAAATGTTAGAACATGGGTCAGCCGCCTACATTTCCATTGTTGAGTCATCGTGAAGAACGGTTTGGCGATAAATCTGCTATGAATTTGGGCGTTTAAACACTGTTTCCCATTTCAAGCGCTTTTGCCGATCAGGGTCGTGGACCACCTCGCACTTGGTGTGGAATAGCATGGTAGCTCGGTTGTCAAGGTCGTATTTCGGCCAGGCCGGCAATTCGGTCGTGTTTGGATCACCACAGCGTGCGAAAGCGATCCATGCGTTGTGCATCTGTTTGGCCAGTTTATATCGAGCGGAATCGTTGCCTGCGAGATGGTCAACTTCGGGGTTCATAACGGTGTTCCATACAAACGGAATTTCCAACGCATGAAATGCCTGTGGGCACCCATCAAGGGAATTGCTTTCGTAGTCGAACCGATACATCCATACAGGCGCACCATGCCTTGCCTGACCTTCACTAAAGAAAATCGCTGGATATGTAAATACATAGTGTGTCATCAAATCCTCATAGAGCGCTCGGCTTAACGTTTGGTTGTGTATGATATATTGGGAAACACTCGTCCAAAGAGGTCCAAACGACCGCTCAAACACTGCCCGCAGCTCTTGGTCATCCATTTTCGTCCAATCAGAATCGAAATGCGTAAACAACCGCGATTCATCCTTATTCGTCCCCACTAACACGGGAATGTCCTTTGCGAAGCCTTCGTCTAGCACTTTTTCTGGTTGTCTAGCTAGATGAATCCCGTCTCCAACCGGACCAAACGCCCGACGCGGAAAAATTTCCGTCGCCCGTAAGATCGCTTCCGCAGGGATGCTTTCCAATTCGGAAACGCTGTCTTCGTCCAGCTGAAGTCGAAACAGCAGTTGTTCGGTCATCTTCGCTGCCTGTTCCACCGTCACGTGACTTCTCGCTGTGCCGCTCTGCAGAATGGCTTTATGAAAAAGCCCTCTCGCAATAGGCATCGACAAAAGGCAACCGACACTAACGGCTCCTGCGGATTCCCCGAAAATCGTTACATTGGTAGGATCTCCACCAAAAGCCTCAATGTTGTCATGCACCCATTTCAATGCGGCAACTTGATCGAGGAGCCCGCAATTTGCTGATTCGCGATATTTTTCACCGCCGAATGCATCTAAATACAGAAACCCAAACACGCCAAGACGATAATTGATAGTAACGACCACGACATCTCCATGCTCCGCAAAAAATCTCCCATCATACAGACGGCTCGACCCCGAACCATAGTGGAATGAACCGCCGTGGATCCAAACCATCACAGGCCGCCGGTTCCCCTCTTTACTCGGCGACCAAATGTTGAGATACAGGCAATCCTCATCCTGTTTCACAGGCGCATCGCCCAAAAATCTCATGGAAGGGCTCTCACCCTGCAGGGACGCCGGGCCAAACACTTTGGCCTCCCTTACACCTGACCAAGGCACCGGTTCTTGCGGCGGCCGAAATCGAAGTGCCCTCATCGGCGGAGCCGCATAGGGAACTCCTTTCCAGACCATGACCTCCCCCTCTCGTACGCCTTCCACCAAGCCGAAACGTGTCTCTGCAAGCACATCAGTCATTTTTACTTCCCCCACTTCCCGCTCTAATGGCAGGCAACAAAGCCCGTCCATCGCGGATATTAAAGCGCTTTCATGTTATGCAAAGAAACCTCAGCAACCTGGTTAAGATAGGTCAATACTAGACCAATGATTTAACTATCTTCATATGAATAAATGGCCATGATTACATCCATAGCTACGACAAACTGCGTATTTGATGGGATATTAACACTTATAACCGAACATAGTCAATATTCAGATCTTTAAAATTGATGTATCTTAACGATCATTTATTACACGAAATAAACCTTGTCGCTTTATTGAGCTCGTGGTTCCGCACGGTCGCCAACCGCTAAAAAAAAGCCCCACCGATTCGATGGAGTCTCTTGTGAGCGTTTCAAAACCTTCGCAAGCATCGCACGCCCAACCGAGCCGATGACAGAATCCGCTCCGCGCAGTATCAACTTGATTTCGCGGTCAGACCGTCGGACTTGTCCGCCGCCAGTTTGTGGGCTGCGACTGTACGCCTTCTTCCTGCTTGCTGGTGGATCGCGACTTTGTCAATTGGGTAGCGGCTGACGATACGCCACACTCCGCCTTGTCCGCGCTGGGTAGATGCTTACCCTTTGTCAGAATCACTTTAGCATGGTTGAGTCTGGCATATGAAACCTCAGGACCAAACTGAATCGGCGTGAGGTGAGTGATGAGACGCAGACGCGCACCAACCTCAAGCGCGTCGAGCGGAACGCCTCCGCTCCGTTTCCGGCAACCGCATGAAGTATGCCTCCTGTCGCACGGGTGGGGCGCATTCTCATTGTGCTGGTTATGGGCCTGAGCTGGCAAAGGGAATCATTGGGGCCGGCACGGCATGCGGCCACGAGAGGATATGCTGCTGGGTACCTGGAAGCTCTACTCAATGCGGATGTTTTTCGTCACTTGATTCATTTCTCCCTTACAGATGGGACAAACGGGGTGTTCGACATAAATGAACTCTTGTCTCGACCAACAATCACATTTTGAACACTGCCACACAACGGAGTTTGCAAACACCTGTTCATCCAGCTTTCGCTTGTGACCAAAGTACCCCATCCGAATTACCCCTTTTCCTTTGTGTTGACATCATGCAGGGCACCAAGCAAAAAGAGGACTGTCCCTGAGGAATCAAAATGATACCTAAAGGGACAGTCCACTGCTTCAGAAGAACTTAGGCAACGTTTGCTGCTTGCGGGCCTTTCGGGCCTTGCACGATATCAAACGTTACGCGTTGACCTTCTTCGAGGGTCTTGTATCCGTCACCTTGAATTGCGCTGAAATGTACGAATACATCTTCTCCGCCTTCGACTTCGATGAAGCCAAAGCCCTTTTCCGAGTTAAACCATTTCACTGTACCCTGATTCACATGAATTCCTCCTGCAGTGCTCATCGAGCACAATATTTGTTCAATTCGTCGAATATAAAACCGTTCTATCTGCACCCACAATGAGGCGCAAAAAGAACGGCTCAAAATGTTTACAAATATAAACGATCACGTTTGAACAATTTCATCTTACACCCTTCAGACAGAGTTGTCAAACCTTGACACGGCTTGTCCACGAGGGCGTCAAACGATTCGGTCCGGAAGCCGCGCCCGATGCAGCCGCATCAATGCCCTGCAAATACTCAGGATTCTCCACCCTTCTTCTGATGACGTCCCTGCTCATGTAGCCTATAGTTGATGCGTAAGCTTTTCATCGAGCTCATTCGAGGAGGGAACGCAATGATTTTGGTTACGGGCGCGACAGGCAACGTCGGAAGTGAAGTCGTCAGATTATTGCATGGAAGCGGGCAGTCGGTGCGGATCTTATCCCGAGATCCTGCAAAAGCTTCGTTCCCTGCGGGGGTTGAGATTGCCGTCGGTGACCTATCGTCGCCGGCGACCTTGACAGCAGCGTTAGATGGCGTTAACGCGGTATTCCTGATTCGAGTCCCTGGCAGTGACACCTTCCCACAAATAGCCAAGGATGCTGGCGTTGAACACATCGTTTTTCTGTCGTCGGGCGCCATTGAGTCGCCGAGCGAAACCGCGATCGGGCGGAATCACCTGCACACGGAAAACCTCATTCGGCAATCAGGCGTCAAGTGGACATTTCTTCGCCCTGGTGCCTTCATGACCAACACTCTGCAATGGGCACCGTCGATCCGGGCGGAAGGCGTTGTCAGGGCGCCTTTCGGCGATGTGGGAAATGCTCCAATTGATCCACGAGACATCGCATCTGCTGCAGCCACCGCGCTGACTTCACCGGGGCATGATGGCCAAATTTACAGCCTCACAGGACCTGAGGTGTTGACGCCCGTGCAGCAGGTTCAGATTCTCAGTTCTGTGCTTGGCAAGGACATTCGCTTCGAAGAGATCCCTGAATCGGTGGCGGAAGAAAACATGAAGAGATTCGCTCCCCCGGAAATCGTGGATTCGATTTTCACCCTGATGAGAGATGGGCGTCATCATGGAGAGCGTGTGACCAACGCTGTGCGGGATGTGACCGGCCGGCAGGCTCGTACCTTCGAGCAATGGGCTGCAGATTTCGCGCATCTGTTCAAATGAATGGATGCGGCAGAGCCATTGGAACGCCGAAACCTCGGTTGCAAGCAGGCAGGCGCAGCCGGGGTTCCTGTTCCGCGGAGTAGAGGCCAATATACTGTGTCAAAAGGGATGGTGCCTCGAGACACAAATAAAGCGAACCGCCCCTCTTCGGTCGAAAGCCGTAACAGCGGTCTGCAAAAGCAATATCTCAAGCACTTCGATCACGACTGAATCGGCAATCCTCTTGTATGCTCAAGAAAAGTCATGATAAACTACCGACCATACTGAATCGTCATAAGATGTTGCACAAACCGAGGGGGGCTTCCCATCATGTCACTGCGTCGGTCACTCGTCACTGTTGGATCCGCAGCTGTTTGTTGGGAGCTCCTTTTTGTAATCCTATATTTTTCAACATTGCTCGACGCTATATCCAAGATAAACTTTACCATTGCCAACGTGATTATGGACGGAACCTCAATATGCGGAATCATCAGCATACATGTTACTTTCCGTTATTCCTAAATTTCCATAAGGTGCGAGCAACAATTCTAAGTGGAATCATCTTTTTATTCAGCTTTTTGATCTGTGTGTTGGTTATCGGGGCAAGTTGGATTGGCTCGATGTAGGACTTGTCCGGCCCCCAATTGGACCCGGATCATTACAAAAGCGAAGCACATCGTTCTGTGCTTCGCTCGTTGGATATCCGGAATTATGGTATCCGGATTTCGGATGGTGGAGGCGACCCTTCACAAACCGATTTAATCCTTAGATTCACGGTCGGTGCTGACCAGTAATGATAAAAACGCTATGATAATTCCACTAGAGATTGGCATGTTCGTCGGGGTGGATATCAGGCAGGCCCTTCGGAATCATTTTCCGAGGGCTTGTGTTATCATGGCCTGCAACTGCTGCTCGGTCAACGCCCCCAGATGCACACTGATAACTTTTCCTTTCGAATTCAGCAAGAACGTCGTTGGGAAGCCGGAGATATCGTATTCATTCATGAAATCACCATTCGGGTCCGAGAGAACGGGGTACTTGATTCCGAATTTCTTTACAAACGTATCTACATCCTTAGCGCTATCATCCTGTGTCATGTTCACACCAACAAACTGTATCTTACCGGCGTACTTGGAAGCCATTCGTACCAAATCTGGCGTTTCCTGTTGGCACGGTTCGCACCAAGATGCGAATGCGTTCAATAGAATCGGCTTATCGTTATGCGTCAAATCGTTCAATGAAATGGTTTTACCACCATCATTGAGTGCCTTCAACGAGAACCCTGGCGCCATGTGCCCCGGTACTGGCTCCACAGCAGGTGCTGAGTGCTGTGTGCCACATCCAGCAACGAGCAAAGCCCCGTACACAGCCACCGTCAAACACGACTTCCATCGCATTCATGTACCTCCATGTGTGCTCTCATTTGAGTGTTTTTAGGTAGGCGGCAAGGTCCGCACGGTCTTGATCGGACAACTGCGCAAAGGACGGCATGTTTCCACCACCCGTCTGGATCCATGCTTCTACATTTGCCACCGTAACCGGCTGCCCATTCGGAAGGGATGATTTCGAGAACAGTCCCTTTAGTCCGGGTCCGAATATCGTTTCTGTGCCAGTGGAATGACAGCTGGCACAATTTTGCTGAAAGAGCTGCTGCCCCTTAGCGGGATCGCCAATGAGTACCTGTTGGTTTCCATTCTGATTGATTGTGCGTGGAAGGAGCTCCCGA
The DNA here is from genome assembly GCF_028751525.1 of Alicyclobacillus cycloheptanicus. Taxonomy (GTDB): domain Bacteria; phylum Bacillota; class Bacilli; order Alicyclobacillales; family Alicyclobacillaceae; genus Alicyclobacillus_L; species Alicyclobacillus_L cycloheptanicus. The sequence continues at coordinate 2,038,909 of NZ_CP067097.1, read as the reverse complement.
CGTGCCACACCCAATCAAAAAAAACCCGACAACAAAGCAAGCCCCGACAAAAGATATCCAATTGGCCGTTTTCATATGGGTACACCCCCTGGCTGATAAGACGATTCCTGCAATAGCAAATCTAAATCGTCGCTGGCCCGTTCTTGGCCTGTGGCTTATCATCCAGTTCGACTCGTGCAAACAATGTTGGGAACGCAGTCAGTGTCAAAAGAACGAACAAAGGCCCAGCATTCGGATCCGTACCTAGCGCCGTGAACATTTGCCCGAAGGATTGACCCACCCACCAGAAAAAGAGTGACAGTATGATCGATGCCCACATGAACGGGCCAACCCGCCTGTTAATCAGAATTCCAAGCCCGATTGCGAGTTCGATGACAGCTAAAATGATGCTGACGGATACACCATTATTCCCAACAAGACTCGCCATCCAATCAGCAGTAAACATACCACCAATGCCCTTCGGTGTGAGATACGTTGGCTGTAACTGCAAAATGGCACCGAGTATCCAAAGGATACCGAGGGACCAGCGTGCAATCTTGATTCCTCGACGAGAAATCCCCGATTGCGTATCTGTGTCTTTGTCAGGCCAAATCGACCATCCAATAAGCCCATAAAGGAGCACTGCGCCCGGCGCCCCCATCAAAAGAAGCGCTTGCCCCGTCAACAACTGACCGAATCCTTCGCCGAACCACCAAACAATGAGGGTCCAAATGAAGGAGATTGTAAGCGTCGTCTTTACCTTGACGTTGAACATGAGTCCAAGACCAATCAGCAGTTGAATGACGGCGAAGATCACATTGTAGACTCCAATGTGTGGCTCAATCACGTGTGCAGCCCATGTTACGGAATGACCAATCCAAGCGGGTTGCCCTTGAGCCACAGGCAAAATCACTTGTTCTATGAACGATTTCGTGAACATTTGCGGTTTCAGTTGTAACAACCCGTCTATAAACCAGATGATGCCAAGCACCGTCTGAATGGTCCGTCGGGAAATAATCATCGATACTCACCTTCTATGCTTGTTTTGATTCGAAACGAACAAGATCATTCCAGGGACTTCACTGCCTGAACAACATCATTGTACGGTGGATGCAGTCCATCGAAGAACTGAGTGATTTTCCCCGATTTGTTCACCAAGTACCAATTGACCGTATGTGAGTAGTATTTTCCTCCCGTTTGACTAATCGACTCTTTGAATGCATCTAGGGAGAACTGTTGCACCCACTTGTAGCTATAACCTGTGAGGAAGTGCCAGTTGGAAAAGTCCGCTCCATGCTCTTCGCCAAACTTTTTGAGCGTTGCTGGTGTCTCATTCTGAGGGTCGACGCTGAAAGAAACGATTTGCACATCGAGTCCGTCCTTCTTCAACTGCTGCTGAAGATGTGCCATATTGTTCGCACTGGGTGGACAAACCGTCGGACAAGTTGAGTAAAAAACGTCGGCAATCCAAACCTTTCCCTTGAGCGTTGACGAGTCAAATGCTTTACCATTCTCATCGATGCCCTTGAAAGAGGGTACCGGCCAATCAAGTGGTGCGTTAGAAGATGGTGCAGACGCTGTGCCAAATGAAGTTTGAACACTATTTTGCTCAGGCTGAACAGCCGAACCACATCCGGCTATGCCTGCTACCGTGACCACCGCAGTCACTGCGACGCCAATGACCTTACGCAACACTTTCTCTCTCCCCTTTCAGTAGGCCCATTGAGAACAGATTCCAAGCCTACTTTGTGACTGGAATTTTTTGAGGCCCGGTCATGATCATGTTTCCATCCGCCACAACGTGATACATCACGTCGTATGTACCGACTTTCTTGAAGCTGTATTCAATCGAATAGATTCCGTCACCCGTCCGCTTCGCATGGATGATCTCGTGTTTGGAGTTCGGCACGTCCTGCCAGATTTCAAACATAACATCGTCCACCTGGTTCACTGGTTTTCCTTGCTGCGTAACCAATACGGAAAACTGATTTTCCTTTCCGACTTTCGTTTCCTTTGGTATAGTCATCTTCACTTTTGCCATGGGTTGCTGGGACCCTGTAGAATTCATATTCATCGACATATTCGAGGGCTGGTTGCTCGTTGAATTGCTTGTCCCACAGCCCGTGATACCCGCCGAGATCAAAGCAAGAAAGCCTAGTGACGCAACTCCGACTACTGTTGTTTTCTTCGACAGAATCATCGTCTTCCTCCAGTCGTGTCTACAGCCAATTCCATCTGGCTAACAGACTATTGATGTCCCTCTCAACTTGTTGGGGATTGGGATTATCGCCTGAATATGTGGCACGGATGTTTCCGTTCTGATCGATGAGCTCAGTCTTGATCGTATGCGAAATATACACAGTACCTGGTACGACCTGCTTCTGTACGCCCCAAGCCTTTAAGATTTGAGGAAGCTGTTCGGGTGTGGGGCGAACAAAATACCAACCCTGAAAATCTGGATGATATCGATCTGCCCATTTGAGAAGCACAGGCAGTGTGTCATGTTCCGGATCCAGCGTGACCGACACGATAGCAACTTTGTTCCCGAAAACACCTTCTTTCTGGAGTTCGTTCTGAATTTGCTCGAGTCGAAATGCAACCAATGGACAAGGACCAGGGCAGTGAGTGTAAAAGAAAGTGACCAACCTGATTTTTCCATCCAGGCTGTTGAAGGAAACTGGCTTACCATCAACGTTCGTAGCGGTAAAATCTGTCGCTTGACCAGCGACAGGCAGAGTCCCTCCACCGGCACGGATCATATAGGTGATACCGCCAATGATTCCGATTAAGAGAATTACCGTGAACCCGTAAAAGCCGAATTTCAGCCAACGTTTGCGTAAAGAAAACACCCCGCTCCCCTCCAGATACAGACGTTAAAACTACCCATTTCAACGTAACCTGATTTCTTTTCATCATCCTTAGCCCGAAAGGGCTATTTTTGTGACAAGACATAAGCAAAAATCCCAATGACCGCCACTAGGTCGTGACAATCAATGGGATTATCGTTGCACTATGAGACAGAAGACTTTATTTTTCGCTCTGTTCGTCTGTATTGCGGTTTTCCGAACATTGCGGTAGGATGAATGCGAACAAACGTTCGAGGTGAGACGCTGTGAACATTCATCATATCCGTGAAGCCCATTTCCGGAACGGAGTCGTTTGTCCTCGCTGCGGCAGTAAATCGACGAAGCGTGACGGTAAGATGATCGGGACAGGCCGGCAACGTTATTTCTGCAAGGCATGTGGTCGAACCTTCAGTGACTTGACGGGAACCCCACTGTCATATACCAAGAAATCGGCAGAAATGTGGGATGAAATGGCTCGGTGCATGCGAGAAGGCAAGTCGTTACGAGCCACGGCCGAAGAACTCAACATCGCCGTCTCGACCGCTTTTGCATGGCGTCATAAAATCCTGGCCTCGTTGCGGGAACACACCGACGAGGACTCCGAACTGGATGGCATCGTCGAGGCCGACGAGACATTCTTTCGCCGTTCGTACAAAGGCAGTCACTTCAAGGACAAATTGAATCCTGATGCCCGCAAGAGGGATTTTGAACAACGATTCGGACGTAAACCTCGCAAGCACGGTAAAGGCGCATATAACCAGGGCGTCCATAAACGTGGACGGAGCAAGGATCAAGTGCCGGTGCTTGTACTTCGGGACCGTACGGCTCGTACCGTTTCGCTCGTTCTGGAGCGAGTGGATGCACAGACCTTACGTCAGGAAATGATACCGGTCTTGGGTACTGATGTAGTGCTCTGCACCGACGCTTTGCCCGCCTTCAAGAAAGTTTGCAAGGACGCCGCCATCGAACATGTTGCTCTGAATGCGAAAGCCGGTGTGCGAAGCAGAGGTGTGTACCACATCCAGAACGTCAACGCCTATCACGGTCGCCTCAAGGACTGGATGGTACGGTTCAAGGGCGTGGCGACAAAGTACCTCGCCAACTACATGACCTGGTTTGAGTACCTGGACACGACCCGAGCGATCACATCCGGCGTTTGGGAAAGGAGATTCCTAGCGATGGCCTGCATAGATACGAAGAAAATCCACCGCAAGATGGTCTATACAAGTGAATGTGCGATTTGCCACCAACCGATTCGCACAACAGACGAAGCGGCAACTCTCATCTGTGTCTCATATGAGACAGGCGAACGGAAACCGGATCGACTCTGCCATACGGCGTGTTACGACGCCTTGATCGCCGAAACCCATCCTTCACAAGCAATCAGTTGATTGCTATGGAATAGCAACAGTTGTTAAGAACAAAGCGTTATTTTTTGGACGATAGCCAAACTGCCAGCGTATGAATCTGTTGCGTAGTTAAAATCGCTTGGTTCGTGGGGCCATATCCGGGCATTGGCCCTCCCCCAACATTGATTTGATGTTCGATTTGGTCAAGCGTCAAACTCGATCCGACGTGTTGCAGGCTCGGGCCGATTCCACCTTGTAGATTGTCACCGTGGCACGACTCACAGTTTGTTTGAAAGAGCTGAACCGCATCCGAGAATCCATTGTGGGAATCCGTATCCAAAATCGTCTGTCTGGTACCACACCCCGTGTTAAATACGAGGCACACTGAGAAAAAGAAAAGGCAAAGAGCAACACGCCGCATGAAAACCCTTCTTCCTTATCACTAGATTTTTTGTGTGTTAAGGGTTCCGGCGTCTTATGACCCAGAACAGAATGCCGATAACGACAACGAAAACCACTGATATCATGACAAAGCATTTGTCTCTCCTTGTAATGAACTCAATTCGTCTGTTTGCACAGCATTCAAGCGAGATCATGCGGAATACACAATGGAACTCCTGTACGAGGGTCTGTCAGAATGTCGGCCTCTACACCAAACACTGTTTTAAGAACATACGGAGTCAACACCTCATACGGCATACCTTCACAGACCTTTACCCCGTCTTTGATTGCGACAATGTGATGTGCAAATCTTGTTGCATGATTCAAATCATGAACGACCATGACGATCGTTCTGTTCTCCTCCACGTTCAGCCGTTGGAGCAACTTCAAAACCTCCAACTGGTGCGCCATGTCAAGGAATGTTGTTGGCTCGTCCAGCAACAACAAATCTGTACCTTGAGCTACAGCCATGGCAATCCAGGCACGTTGACGTTGACCTCCGGAAAGACGATCCACCGGACGATGTTCGAATTCACCCATGTTCGTCACCGTTAACGCCCACTCGATCATTTTGTGATCGTTGTCAGAAAGCCGCCGAAACCCCTTTTGATAGGGAGAGCGCCCATAGGAGACGAGTTCCCACACGGTGAGCCCTTCGGGAGCAGTTGGACTTTGTGGTAAAATAGCCAATTTCCTCGCAACTGTTTTCGTGGATTCTTGATGAATGGACTTCCCGTCCAAGTACACGGTCCCATCTATCGGGTGGAGGATGCGAGCGATGGCCTTCAATATGGTGGATTTCCCTGAACCATTCGCTCCTACCAGAGCGGTGATTTGCCCTTTCGGAATCGTAAGATTCAAGTTCTCTACAATGATCTTCTCTTCGTATGCGATGGATATATCTTCCGCCCTTAATTCGACCATGACAGACCCTCCTATCGTCTTGACCGCCGCAGTAGATACAGAAAGAACGGCGCTCCCAGCATCGCTGTCAGTGCGCCAACGGGTAATCCCGACCCCTTACCGCCAATGCCAATGGTCACACTTTGCGCAAGCATATCGGCAAACAATAGCAAACAACCACCTACCAAAACGGATGTTGGAAAGACACGAACAGAATCTTGCCCGACCAACCGCCTAGCGATATGCGGACCTATCAGCCCTATGAAACTAATGGCGCCGGCAACTGACACTGCCCCGGCAGTGAGCAGAGCGGAAACCACGAACAGAAGAATTCTAGTTCTTTGTAATCGAAACCCGAGTCCTATCGGCACCTCTTCACCCAGTTGCAGCACGTTGGCTGCTCGATAACAGGCGATTCCCAGAGGTAAGGAAACGACCGCCCATGGCCAAATCGTAAACCAGTCCTGCCAAACCTTCGCATTAAGGGAACCGATCATCCAAAGCATGACTGTTGGAAGTTGCTCCTGGTTCTGCAACAAAATCAGAGATGCAATAGACGAGAGAACGGCCGACATGATAATTCCCTTCAAAATGAGCACAAACGGGTTATCCCTCATCCTGCGTGTTACCAGATACATCATCACAACGGTCAGCATCCCCCCGGCCAGGGCTGCAAACGGAATGATTTCCTCGTATTTTGCAGCCAGGGGAAACGAGCCAAGCCAACAAACAATCCCGAGGATACTGCCTGAAGTAACCCCAGTGAGACTTGGTTCAGCCAACGGGTTCCGAGTGAGCGCCTGCATAATAGAACCCGCCAGTCCTAGCATGGCACCTGCGCACATTGCAATGAGTGACCTTGGTAACCGTAAATTCCAGACAATCCACCTTTGGTACTCTGCTGTGGGCCTATTGAACAACGCAGAAATCACATCTTTTGGTGATATCCATACAGTTCCGAGGCCAACGTGAAGAACAAATAAGAGGACAAGCAGTACAATGAAAATTCCGATGGTAATTAGAAATCGTCGGTCGACCTTGTTGTGTTTGTATGTATGAAGCATCAGCCGGCACTCCCCAATCGACGATTCAACAAGATGAGAAGGAGCGGACCGCCCAAAAGAGTGGTCCATACGCCAACCGGGATCTCGACAGGCGAGAATAGCTGTCGAGCCACGATGTCCGCCCCGGTCAATAAAACCGCACCAACCAATGCAGACATTGGCAGAACCCGAATTGCGTCTTGTGTGCCAAGTAGCTTGCGGGCAACATGCGGAGACAAAAGCGAGATATACCCAATCGGTCCACACGCAGCAATCACCGGCGCCACCAGTGCGATACTGACAATCAGGATAAGGACTCGTATCCATATGACTTTCATCCCAAGTCCCTTTGCAACTTCATCTCCAAGCCGAAGAATGTTCAGCTTCCTCGCCAAGGAAAGCGCAACCGGAATAACAATCAGCCAAGGCAAGACCAGTACAACCTGCGTCCAGTACCTGTTTTCAAGCCCTCCCATGAGGTAGGAATAGAACAAGGTGATTGTACTTTCTTGGCCCATGCTGACAATGACCACAATTAAGGCATTGAGAAAGGATGAGACTGCCACACCAATCAAAACCAGCCGAACAGGTGACTGATTGTTTCGATTGGCGAGTACCACTGTTCCGCCTCCCATGACTCCTCCAAGTAATGCAAGCCATGGTTGAAGGATGGATGCAACCGGGATCTGGAGGATAATAATTGCAGCCATTACGGTTGCCGAGCCCGCCGAGACACCGAGGATCTCCGGCCCCGCAATAGCGTTTCGCATCGAGTCTTGCAGCAACACGCCGGCTAGTGCCAAGAGGCTGCCACATAAAGCGCCCAGAACATATCTCGGCATTCGTGATTGCCAGACGACGACGGACTCTACGCTGTGACTATGGCCGAACAGTACATTCCATAAGCTTCCGAGGGACAGTGAAGGGGTACCCCAGGAAAGTCCAAGTACCCCTATACCAAGCAATACAACGACAAATATAGCCACCATAGCACTGAATCTTCTGGTTATACCTGAAAATCCCGATCCCACAACGCTTCCTTCTTTCACTGCTTCGTAAAGAGGTTTGGATAGAGTTTCGGCATAGCATCGTCAAGGATTTTTTCGAGCCCAAGGCCTCCCCTGTCGGAGTGCCAAACATCCGGATTCACCTCGTAAACACGGTGATCTTTGACAGCCTTCAATTGATTCCATATCGGATTCGAAGCAAGTTGTGATGTTAGTGTCGGTGCGTTGGAATTGTCCAGCCGGCCGATGGATTCCACGAATATCACGTCTGGATTCACCTTCAGAATTTGGTCCAGTGAAATACTCATACCGTGCGCCCCATGACCTCCCCAAGGATATTTGCTAATGGCAGCAAGAACGGAGGCTGATGGATCATCCACTGTTGGGACTTGGAAATCAGTAGGTGATGACCCCCATATGATGAGAGATGTTTGGTTTTGGGGAGATTTTGTCATCGCCGAATTAAGGTGTGCCGTAAATTCATTCACCTCTCGTTCAGCAGTCGCTTGGTGTCCAGTTAAAATACCGAGATTGATCAAATCTTTCATGGACTGCTTGTAACCACCGCTCCTTGATATCAAATACATAGGAGCTACGCCCTTCAGGGCCGCTTTAAGTTGCGCATGTGGGTACGCATCTCCAATGACCAGATCAGGGTGATCCGCCACGATGTCCTCGACGTTCGGTTGCATCCATGAGCCGCCAATCATCTTTAACTTTTTCGCATCCGCCCCAAATACCATTTTCACAAAGGATTGATCGCCATGGTCATACGCAATGTTTGTTTCACCAAGATCCTTCAACATTTCAATCGAAGAAGGATCCAGACAAACAAAGCTCGTTGCCGGATTGCTTAGAACAACCTTTGCTCCAGTTCCATCAGTAACCGTGATCTTTTGGTCTGTCGAAGTATCAGACATCCCACTCATATTTGTCCCGGTCATGTTCATTGAGTTGTTGGATTGACCACCTTGGGCTCCGCATCCTACGAGCGCAAACGTCAAAGATGCTATGACAGTCCCTACTCCAGCAATTCTTCGAAACATTGGTTTACCCCCTAGTTTTTCTAACTTCGACGGAGATTGTCACAATCCCGCCCCATATGAATCGTAGCCGTCAATCATTATCGAAACACTGGCCTGACTGGGCTATAATTGTGACAAACCTTCGAGCGGATCGGAGGACAATTTCACAAATTTCCCGTTTCGACAGACATAACTCACCAGTTCAGGTACAACGTTGCCTCGTAAAAGATGCTCCTGAACAATTAACGCAACATGTTCTGTACGAATGTTCCGATACCAGACGCCCTCAGGGTAAACCACAACAGAACACGAATCTATACACCGACCGGTACATTTGGTTTCCGTGATCCGAATGAAGTCTGCCGCATTGGCTTCAGACACAGCACTACGAAAAGCTTCAATTAAACCCCCTGAACCGTTCTTGACACAACACCCGCCGTTACAAACCAAGACATGGTGTTTCAGAGACTGCATGCGAAGGTCAGACAGCGCTCGCTTCTTCCTCTTTTCTTCGTCCGTCATCATTGACATAAACCCTGTGGGGTCTTGTTCTGGTGGTTCATCTCATTAAGCATTTCATTTCCTCCTGACACCTTTGGGCCTATCCGCCCGTCTCTTGGTGCGCTTCCACCGTGTGGCACGATTCCCCGGACTCACGTCCCATGATATCTATCAAATTGGAGAACCACTCTGACTCGTTGGGGCTATTTTTGTGACAAGATATCGGTAGAAATCACAATGACCGCCACCAATTGGAGCGGTCAATTGAACTTCGCATTTGGTTTTTCTTCACCATAAGTTGGTCCGTGAAGACATTGCAGACCTTCATGACACTGTATCTTCGTAGACAGAAAACTATTCTGGCCCAATAGGACTATTTTTGTGACGAGCTTGGCTAAATCTATGAATTCTGTGGTGAAGAGATTTAATCAGTCATATCAAGCACTGAGAGGTCAATAGAATACAGTGGACAATCAGGGGGATGTGCAGGGAGCGGAGGCCCATAATATGTCAAAGCAAAAGACTACACTAGAAATTACTGGAATGCACTGTGCAGCGTGTGCGGCACGAATCGAAAAGGTTGTTAGGAAACAACCAGGTGTTCTCGATGCGAATGTCAACCTAGCGATGGAACGAGCCACAATTGACTACTCACCGGAAGAAATCCAGGTAAACGAAATCATCTCCCGAATTGAACGAATCGGATACGGTGCAAGTGTTTTTATGGATTCCGGCAGTCACAGCAGGGATCAAGAGTGGCCGGCCATTGAAATGTTTTTGTTTTCACTCGCCCTGTCCATCCCTTTCTTTTGGCTGATGCTGAATATGTTCGGTCTGATTGGCATACCGAGAGTGCTACTCAACCCGTGGGTACAATTGGCACTCGCTACGCAGATACAGTTCATTGCTGGATGGGCCTTCTACGTCGGGGCGTTCAAGTCAGTGCTGGGACGCAGCGCAAATATGGACGTGCTCGTGGTACTGGGAACTTCCGCAGCGTATTTCTACAGCGCTTGGATGGTGTTAGAGGGAGGTCACCATGTTTACTTTGAAACCAGCGCCATCATCATTACCCTGGTCTTTTTTGGTAAAATCCTTGAAACACAGGCTAAATCCCGCACTTCAGAGGTCCTACAAAAACTTGCGCAATTACAGGTCAAGCAAGTGCATCGTTTGATTGGCCATGATGAAGTGGATGTCCCAGTCGCTGAAATCTCTGTCGGTGACATGCTGGTTGTCCGGCCGGGTGAGAAAATCCCGGTGGATGGTGAAGTCATCTTTGGCGAAACCAGTGTAGATGAATCCATATTGACCGGTGAGATCCTGCCGATAGATAAACAACCTGGCGATCCGGTGTATGGAGGCACATTCAATCGGCACGGAGCGATAAGAATGGTTGCGACACGCATTGGCGGTGAGTCTGCACTCGGTCAAATCATTCGGTTGGTGGAGGAAGCACAGGGGTCCAAAGCACCCGTACAGCGATTAGCGGATACCATTTGCGGGATCTTCGTGCCCATTGTGATTTGCCTGTCCCTTGCAACTTTTGTGGTGTGGTATTTCGTACTTGACTACCCAATGTCTGTGGCGGTTTTGAACGCAACCGCCGTGTTATTGGCAGCGTGCCCTTGTCCACTTGGCCTTGCGACGCCAACGGCTATCATGGTGGGGACAGGGAGGGCCGCACAGCACGGCATCTTCTTCAAAGGCGGCGAGCAGCTCGAAACCCTGCACAAAGCACGGGTCATTTTGATGGACAAGACCGGAACCATCACGCACGGAGAACCAACGATCACGGATGTTCTGGTAGCAAATCATCCACTTGTTAAATCCAAAGGCGAGTTGCTATCTTTTGCAGGAAGCGCAGAACTCCCTTCTGAACATCCCTTGGCGCAAGTGGTCGTTCGGCACGTGAAACAACAGACACGTCTCTTTGAACCTTCCGATTTCCAATCCTACGCAGGCCGAGGCGTGAAATCAGTTGTCAAAGGTCACACAGTTCTGACCGGTAATGCTGCGTTAATGCGTGAACATGGGATCGTCACAACAGCTCTTTTGTGGCAGCAACAAGACTGGGAGAAGTCGGGCAAGACTACGCTCTTCGTTTCCGTAGACGGACAAGTTGCAGGGCTGATCGGCGTTTCAGACACCATTAAGGCATCCTCCCGCCAAGCCATCCATGACCTCAAACAAATTGGTCTACATGTAGTCATGGTGAGCGGGGATAATCCTCATGCTGCGCAGGCAGTAGCTGGGCAAGTTGGAATTCGTGATGTGCTCGCCGACTTGACACCGGAAGACAAGGTGCATGTCATTCGACATTTTCAGAAACAAGGCCACGTAGTGGCAATGGTCGGGGATGGAATGAATGATGCACCAGCACTTGCGACCGCAGACGTGGGCATTGCCATTGGCACCGGTGCGGATGTTGCTATCGAGGCAGCAGATATCGCTCTAATCGGAACTGAACTGGAAGGGGTCGTGCAGGCGATTCGCCTGTCCCATGCAACCATTCGAAACATCCGGCAAAGCTTCTTTTGGGCCCTGATATACAACGGTGTAACGATACCTGTCGCTGCATTGGGGTTACTCAGTCCCCTTGTTGCCGGTGCAGCCATGGCGTTCAGCTCCGTTTCGGTTGTCCTCAACGCACTGCGTCTGAAACGGGTGCCCATTGATCGCTGATCTTACTTCTGTCGAACTTTCATTCCGAATGCAAAAGGGATTCGATGTCATTCTCTGTACTTGTTTCTGAAATGTCCAACCCGTACACTTTGCGAATGTTACCTTGTCCATCAATCAGAAACTCGGCAATGGTATGAACGTACTGGGTTGCATCGACCTTCTTGACATATATCCCATACTGTTTCAGCGTCTGATCTATCGCTTGCTGCGTGCCCGTAAGGAATTCCCACCCAACCGGCGCAACGCCGAACTGCTTCTCGTAGCTCCGAAGCACGGACTCTGTGTCATGGGCAGGATCCATCGTGATCGAAATCAACTCCACGTGGTTTCCCATGATCCCTTGGCGCTCTAGACCTTTTTGCAACTGGACCATTTCCGAGGTGACGACAGGACAACTGGCGTTGCATCTCGTGTAAATGAATGCCACCAGTCGAACCTTGCCTGCCGAGTCTCCCAGTGTCACCCGATTGCCATTCGAATTCACGAGGAAGAAATTATATGCCTTGCCTTCCATAGGTAGACTCTGAGCAGATGTTCCTTTCAGGGCGTGTAACGTAATACCGCCACAGCAGATGCCGAAGAAGGTTGCAACGGTCAGAAAGGTCAACCACTGACGGCGTATGAATCGTAGAGCGATGTTCACTGGCTCCGCCTCCTATCAAACATCAGAGGTGCCCTTCTACCATTATTCCATCAAATTTTCGTCGGCAAATAGCCCGAAAGGGCCATGTCGTATAAAGAGGTTATGTTCGATCATTGTTTTATCGGGGTTCGGCCTGTTGTGAATGAAAGATCCTATTGTGGAGGACGATATGACATCAAATCGTATCAGAATATCATTGTTGCTCGTTCCAACACTCATTGTCCTTGGATTCGAGTATCTGAGACATACGTTTTGCATTCCCTACGTATCGCTTCAGACCGGCAATTGGATGATGGCCGGAATGACGGCCATATCCATCGCATTTATTTCACAAGGTCTGTTCAGTCACTTTGAGCAGGCGGAACGCTCACTTAGTCTGGAACGGGAAAAGCGGGCGATTATGGAGGAAAGAGAGCGTTTGGCCAGGGAGCTGCATGATAGGATTGCGCAATCCATTTTCTACATGGGCGTTGAAATCGAATCACTCCGACAGACAAATCTCAAAAAAGCTATCGCCTCCGAATCATGGGACGATCTCCTTTTAGCGCTCCGGGAGATGGACGAAAACGTTCGTCAGGCAATCTTTAATCTGAGGCAAGATACGGAAGTGACGATAAACTTCCGAGAGCGGGTTGAGAGGTATCTGGAAAATGCCTTTTTCCATGGAGAGGTACGCTGGACTGTAGATTTTTGTGACGCCGTGCTGCTTGAAACCACTGAGCAGATACAACTCTTCGGTATTCTCCAAGAGGCGATCACGAACATCCGTAAACATGCGTCCGCATCCTCAGTCTCCGTAAACTTGACAAAAGTCCCATCGGGTGGACGAACCAAGTGGGTGTTCGCAATCTGCGATGATGGCGTAGGATTTCAGCCTGAACAACGGCAAGCGAATCAATATGGACTTGATATCATCCGGAATCGTGCGAAGGACATCGGTGCGGCCGCATTCATTGAATCGAATGAGCAGGGGACCTGCATCCGAATCGTTAAAAACTAGAATTCGGGTCCAACCCTCATGCTTTGTTCGTTCGATTTTCCCGTGCGTAGGTGGCTAACTGGACCCGGTTTTGGATGTGCAGTTTCGCCATGATATTCTTCAAGTGGTTTTTCACTGTGTTTTCGGAGATAAACAATTTTGCAGCGATTTCACGGTTGGTTGCCCCGGTGCTGACAAGTTCAAGAATTTCCTGCTCACGTGCAGTCAGTTTTTCACTCGGTGTCGCAGGAACTCCTCTTGCTGATGCCGTGAACTTGAATTCAGCGAGCAGCTTTTCCGCCATTTTTCGAGACACCGGTGTCTCCCCGTCGAGGATTCCGTGCAGGTATGAGACCCAATCGGACGGTTTCAGACTTTTTACGAGGTATCCCTGCGCTCCATGTCGAATGGCTTCAAAAAGGTCAGCGGCATCATCAGACACACTGAGTATCACAACTCGAACATATGGAAGCTCCTGCTTGATGATGCGTGTCGCTTCAAACCCATTCATGACGGGCATGTTGATATCCATCAGCACCAAGTCAGGCATGCACTCTTGCGTCTTGCTGATCGCCTCCTGGCCATTTGTAGCTTCAGCAACTACACGAAACTGAGGGTCGGAATCAAGTATCATACGAACGGCCTTCCGGGCACGTTCACTGTCATCGGCGATCACGATTTCGTAGGTTTTCATGTTGACCTCCAAGTGGCTCTATTGATTGCTGGTAGAAACGACTATCCTTATGATATACAAAGTGATTGTTATCCATAAACCACGTTTTCTCAGGAGGTTCTTCATGACTCCCACACGTATAAAATGGACTCTGTTCATCGTTCCTGCGCTCGTGATTGGAGGTTTTGAGACCATCCGTCACACTCTGCTTGAACAGGCATTACCTATGGAACTTGGCAACTGGATCACTGCCCTTATCGATGCGTTCGTGATCGCCCTCATCACCAGAAGATTGTTTCAACAGTATGTGAACACGGAAAAGGAACTAGGAAAGGAACGGGAATCCCGAGCTGTTTTCGAAGAACGAGAACGGCTGGTCAAGGTCCTGCATGATCAAATCGCCCAGTCCATCTTCTATTCGGGAGTCCAGTTGGATGGAGCGAAAAAGTTAGCCGAACAGCATGGCGACAAGACGCTCAAGGTAAAGTTGGACGATGTGCATTTGTCTCTTCGAGAGATTGACGAGAATGTTCGTCAATCCATATTTAATCTGAAGCATAACACCATCGAGGCAGTAAATTTTGAGGATCGGGTACGTTCTTACCTCAACAATACGTTGTCAGCCCGTCAAATTTCATGGGACCTTCAATTTCCGGATGCACTACCGCTCACGCCTTGGGAACAAGTCCAGCTTTTCGGTATTCTCCAAGAGAGCGTAACAAACGTGATTAAACATGCAAACGCCAGCACGATTTTGGTCAGCCTGGATGTTCAAGAGACGAATCCAGCGAAGTGGACTTTCAGAGTCCGAGACAATGGCATTGGGTTTGACCTTGACGCAGTTCGGGAAAGAAGGTATGGGCTGGATATCATTGCCAATCGTGCAAGAGATATTGGCGCTGAAATACTTGTTGAGTCAGATAACACTGGAACTAGTGTTTGTGTGAGACACTAAATTCGGTAAGAGGGCCGATATCTACTCTCTTGTTGGCTGAAATCCTGAGTTGAGATCATGTACAGACCGACCCATCAAGGGCATTAGCACAAGAAATTCGACTCAGAGATTCGTGAATGTTCACCCCCGACCATTATATAAAGAAATCGAAGCACATTTTTCTGTGCCTCGATCGGGGTTAAATCTGTGGTGGAGGCGACGGGAGTCGAACCCGCGTCCGAAGACCTCGCCACGTGAACTTCTACGGGTGTAGATTGCCTACTGGATGTCCCTGTGCCGCGCGGACAATCACGCTCGACAACAGGTGAGTTCGCTGCGTTTCATCGGTGGTCCGCGAACACCTACCGCCGACTATCCCGCTAAGTTGACGTTACCAGGTGTGCACGGGCGACACACGAGGCAACGGCCTGGTTACAATTAAGCAGCCAGGGCGAGGTTGCTGTTTGAGGTAAAGCGGTTTGCTTTGCCAGTTAATTTCAGGTCCGCGTTTTTTACGTGGCCTCGCGGCCCCACGACCCGCCATTCACGCTCGAACTGTCTCCGTCGAATCCAAAACGCCCCCATGATGGGTGCGCCTGGAATGGACATGTTGGACCTGGACCTGTGTCCGTTCGGCGTCTCAATCCAGCGAAAGCCGTCGACAGGCGATGGCTTTGCGCTCCATTCAGGCAAAGGAACGATGCAAACCGTGCAACCAACTTACAGATTTGATGATACAGGAATCGCCTCACTGCGGCAATGGTGACTTGCTGGCAAGCATGGCAGTCTTCATCGCAGCGGCGCCTCGCTGCTTCATTTTTGCCGCTGCCGCTCGCGAAACGCCCGCTCAATCTCCCGTGACGCTTCTTTCTTGCGCATGGCTTCGCGCTTGTCATGCAGCTTCTTGCCTTTGGCCAGCCCAATTTCGACCTTGCAGAATCCGTTGCGCAGGTACATCTTCGTCGGCACGAGCGTATACCCTTGCTCGCGCACGGCGCCGATGAGCTTGCGGATCTCGGCTTTGTGCAGCAACAGCTTGCGCGTCCGCATGGGGTCGTGGTTGAACCGGTTCCCCTGCTCATACGGGCTGATGTGCATGTTGTGTACGTAGACTTCTCCATTCTCGACGCGGGCATACGCGTCGCGGAGATTGACCTGACCGCGGCGAATCGACTTGATTTCCGTGCCTTTCAACGCGATCCCGGCCTCATAGGTCTCCTCGATGAAGAAGTCGTGGTACGCTTTTCGGTTTTGGGCGAGCAGCTTGCCGTCTTGCTTGGCCATGGTTTCACTCTCCGGATGCAGGTCGATCGCGTATCTTCTATGATACCATGGCCACTACGCCGCAAACAAGGCAACTCCCGCCGGCCGCAGATTATCGCCCGCGCGACTTCCGGCTGGCCTTCACGCCGCCCGAGGCAAAGGCCGATGCGCGCCCCGTGCGGCCGCGGGCCGTCTTGCTCTTGCGGGTCGATCCCGATTTTTTCCCGCCGCGTCCCGGCCCACCCGCGGGTCCGGGTCTGCGCGTGCCAGCGAAGCCCGCCGCATCACCGACGTCGACCTCCCAGTCGGGGCCCTCCACCGGGTCACTGCCGCCTTCCGGACCGCGCCCGCGGTGTTGTTCTCCGCGAAGTTCGCTGAGGCGCCGGCCTCGTTCACGGCGCGCTGGCTGGTCTGCGCCCGGTCCACCGTAGCCGCCGGCGCGGTCGTTCCTGCCAAACCGGTCGCGCCCATTCATCCGACCATGTCCGCCAGCACGGTCACGTTCACCCGTCCGGCCATGCCCGCTAGCCCGCTCACGCTCTCCCATCCGGCCATGCCCGCCAGCGCCGTCGCGCTCACCTGTCCGACCGTTTCCGCCAATCCGGTCGTGACTGCCGGGCCTTTCCCTTTCCCGTCTGCCGAAGCCCTCGCGTCGTTCCCCACGCCGGTCATTCGCACCGTCCCCTGCGAGTTCTCCGCGACGTCCGGGACGCTGCTGGCGCCCCTCATCGCGGCCCGTGCCCGCGCCCGGGTCCCAATCTCGTCTGCCGCCGCGGCGCTCCTGCACGCGCTGCGCCCGCTCGCGCATGGCACGCTTGCGTTCGCGCGGGTTGAGGTCCTCGTCGTAGACGACCGTCTCAACCCCTTCATCAAAAACCATGGTGCCTTCGCGGCGGTGGGCGACGAGCCCGAAGTCCACCGTGAGGTTCTCCTTGCTGGCGGCGATGACTTCGACCCGGACGGGATCGCCCAGACGAAACACACGCCGCGCCCGCTCACCGACGAGCGCCATCTGCTTGTCGTTGAACACATAGTAATCGTCATTCAGGTAACTGACGTGAATCAGGCCCTCGACGCCGTTCTCCAGCTGAATGAAGAGTCCGAACTGGGTGACGCCGCTGATGATGCCGTCAAACTCCTCCCCGAGGTGCTCCAGCATGAATTCGACCATCTTGAGCTGGTCGCACTCGCGTTCCGCGTCCTGCGCCACGCGCTCGCGTTCGCTGGACTGCCGCGCCGCCATGTCCACAAAGTCCCGCAGGCGCTGCTCTCGCTTCTCTGGCAGCGGCCCGGCGAGCACTTCGCGGATGATGCGGTGGATGCACAAGTCCGGATAGCGCCGGATGGGCGACGTGAAGTGCGTGTAGAACTCCGCCGCGAGGCCGAAGTGGCCGACGCACTCGGGGGAGTAACGCGCCTGTCGCATGGAGCGCAGCATCAGGGTGGCGATGACCCGCTCCTCCCGCGTCCCGTTCGCCTTCTCCAGGATGTCCTGGAGGGCGCGCGGGCGGACGTGATTGCCGAGCCCTTTCACGTGATATCCAAAGTTGTGGATGAACTCGTTGAACTCCATCATTTTTTCCAGCGAAGGTTCTTCGTGAATGCGGTAGATAAACGGCACTTCGAGCCAGTGGAAGTGCTCTGCCACCGTCTCGTTCGCGGCCAGCATGAACTCCTCGATGATGCGCTCGGCAATGGACCGGTGCCGCGGCACGATGTCGATGGGATGGCCTTCATCGTCGACGACGACCTTGACCTCGTCAAAGTCGAAGTCGATGGCCCCGCGTGCCATGCGCTTGCGGTTGAGAATTTCCGCGAGCTCCTTCATGGCCTCAAACATCGGCACCAGCGGCTCGTAGCGGGCGATGAGGGCTTCGTCCCGGTCGTCCAGAATCTTGCGGACGTTGGTGTACGTCATGCGCTCTGTCGTGCAAATCACGCTCGGAAACACATCGTGCCGCACAATTTCTCCAGCCGGGGTGATTTCCATCTCGCAGCTTAAGGTCAGCCGGTCGACCTTCGGGTTCAGCGAGCAGATGTTGTTGGACAGGCGCTGCGGCAGCATCGGAATGACCCGGTCGACCAGGTACACACTGGTCGCGCGCTTGAAGGCTTCCTTGTCGAGAGGAGAGCCTTCTTTGACGTAGTACCCGACGTCCGCGATGTGCACGCCAAGGCGGTAGTTGCCGTTCTCCAGGCGCTCGACCTGGACTGCGTCGTCCAAGTCTTTCGCATCCTCACCGTCGATGGTGACAATCACTTCGTCGCGCAGATCGCGGCGGCCCTCATAGTCCTGCGCACTCAATTCCAGCGGAATCGCCTCAGCGGCTTCCAGCACTTCGTCCGGAAACGCCTCCGGAAGACCATATTTTCGCACAACGGCGAGAATGTCGATGCCCGGCGCATCCGGGTGCCCAAGCACCTCCACCACTTTGCCCTCCGGACCGCGCGTGGCGGTCGGAAATTCAGTGATCTCCGCGACCACCACATACCCGTCGTGCGCATCCAGCATGTCCTCTGCGCCGATGAACACATCCTGCGGGAAGCGTTTGTCGAGCGGGGTGACAAAGGCATGATCACGATGCCGCACGAATTTCCCCACAACGCGGTTCGCAGCGCGTTCGAGGACTCGAATGATTTTGCCTTCTCGGCGCATGCCGTGGGCACTGCCCTTTTCGATGCGCGCCATCACCTTGTCGCCGCTGAGCGCGCCGTTCATATCCGAAGCGGGGATGTAGATGTCCGGCTCTCCGGGTGTATCTGGCGTCAAAAACCCGAACCCGCGCGCTTTTATTTGCAAACGGCCGACGACCAGGTTCATCCGTTCCGGTACGCCGTAGCGGTTGGTCCTGGTTCTGACCACTTCCCCTTCGTCTTCGAGCCGGTTCAGCAGCTTGACGAAGTCCCGAAATGCGTCGCCGCCCGTCAGCCCGAACACCTCGACCAGTTCCTGTACGGTCAGCGGCTTGTACGCGTCGTGGCGCATGTATTCCAGTAACTCGTCGACATCCATGATGTCCTCCGCAGTGTCTTCCGCGGTATCTCCCGTCATCTCTTGCAAAATTTCTTCCGTATCCTCGTTGGGTGTCATCCTCGTATCTTCCTCACTCAACCGATTCCCCTCCCCCTGTTTCGCCTCACGTCCCTGTCCGTGGATGGGGTCAGCTTGCTGCAGCCTGGAATGCTTGTCTGCAGTAGTATGGACATTTCACGGCGCACGTAATCTGCTTGGCGTCATCTACCCGCCCGAAGCGGCCCGCCCAGACGACCCGCCAACACCGCGTCGTCCGGGCGTACAACAACAGCGCCGTCCTGACAGACGGCGCTCGAAGTTTGCGTGTAAGATTCATGCTGCAGGAGTCGCCAGACCCGTACGATTGGAGAGCGGGTCCGAAAACGGCGAAAACGGCCCCTCGACAATGGTCTTTTTGCACACACATGCAGAGACACGCTCACAGGTGCACTCCCGGATGCGCGTTCAAGTAGGCGATTCCTAACGTTACAATGAAAAACAGAACCGCAATCACCACGGTCACTTTCGCGAGGAACGAGTCCGTGCCTTTCGGCCGGCGGTTTGCCGCCTGGTCGCTTCCACCCGTAATCGCGCCGGACAATCCCGCGCTGCGGCCGGACTGCAGCAGCACCACGCAGATTAACAGGACCGACACCACGACCAGCGCAACTTTCGCAAATGCCATCACTTCCATATCACCTCGCGATCAACCCAATCGCCTCAAGTCTACCATGACGAGCGCCGATCGACAAAACGAAATCATGGAAATGGTGGACGCCCGCGTTACCGAAATGCCTTGCGCCCAGCGTAACGTGCCGCATCCCCGAGGCTTTCTTCAATGCGCAGGAGCTGGTTGTACTTCGCCACGCGGTCGGTTCGGCTCGGCGCACCGGTCTTGATTTGTCCAGCGTTCGTCGCCACGGAGATGTCGGCAATCGTCACGTCCTCCGTCTCGCCGGAACGGTGGGAAATCACGGACGTATACCCAGCCCGCTTTGCCATTTCGATGCACTCAAAGGTTTCCGTCAGCGTGCCAATCTGGTTCACCTTAACCAGGATGGAGTTGCCGACACCCGCGGAGATCCCGCGTGACAAGCGCTCCGTGTTGGTCACAAACAGGTCGTCGCCGACCAGTTGCACACGATGACCCAGCGCTTTGGTGAGGTTGCTCCAGCCGTCCCAGTCGTCCTCCGCCAGCCCATCTTCCAAGGAGAGAATGGGGTAGCGTCCGAGCAGCGACTCGTAGTAAGCGATGAGTTCGTCCGCGGTGCGCGTCACACCCTCGCCCTCGAAGTGGTACTTGCCGTCCTTGTAAAGCTCTGTGGCGGCGACGTCGATCGCGATCGACGCGTCCTCCCCTGGCCTGTACCCGGCCTTCTCAATCGCCTCGACAATGAGCGCAATGGCGTCCTCGTTGGTATTGACGTTCGGCGCGAACCCGCCTTCATCGCCAACCGTCGTGGCGAGCCCCTTCGCAGACAACACAGACTTCAGGCTGTGGAACACCTCAGCGCCCATGCGCAGCGCTTCCCGGAAGGTTGGTGCACCGTGGGGAATGACCATGAACTCCTGGATGTCCACCGTGTTGTCCGCATGCTTGCCGCCGTTGAGGATGTTCATCATCGGCGTCGGCAGCGTGCGCGCCGTGAAGCCGCCGAGGTAGCGATACAGCGGCAAGCCCAGTTCATCCGCCGCAGCCTTCGCGACCGCCATAGAAACCCCAAGAATCGCGTTCGCACCCAGTTTCCCCTTGTTCGGCGTGCCGTCGAGCGCAATCAGTTTCTGGTCGATCTCGACCTGGTCACCCGCATCCTCGCCGATGAGCTCGGGGGCGATGATTTCGTTCACGTTCTGCACCGCCTGGCGCACACCCTTGCCATTGTAGCGGGATTTGTCCCCATCACGCAGTTCCACCGCTTCGTGGGCACCCGTCGATGCACCGGAGGGCACAATCGCCCGTCCGCGCGCTCCGCTCTCCAGTTCCACGTCCACTTCCACCGTCGGATTGCCGCGCGAATCCAGCACTTCTCTGGCCTGAATATCGAAAATATCGGTCATATCACACGCCTCCTCATGAATGTTTGCTTATGTAATCATCGCCCACCAGGCGCAGCCTGCTTCGGAAGCGGGGGGTGTGAGCAGGTAGTCTCTCACCGATTCCCCTCAGAATACCCTCTGGCGCAGTCCGAATTGTACGCGGGGTATTCCTCGCGGTGGTCTGTCCCCTGTTCCCCTCGGGACGCCCACCAGGCGCAGCCTGCTTCGGAAGCGGGGGGTGTGAACAGGTAGTCTCTCACCGATTCCCCTCACCGGAATGCTCGCTTTAGCGCTAATGACGGGGAGGGGAATCCGTGAGAGGACATATCATCCACTCACCCCGCGCCGAATCAGACTGCGCCCCGTCATCTCCGCCGGCCGCGGCACCCCCAGCAAATCCAGCATCGTCGGCCCCAAGTCCGCCAGGATGCCGGATGTCAACGTAATGCCGGGTTTGGTGACAATCAGCGGCACCAGGCTCAGCGTATGCGTCGTGCACGGGCCGCCCGTCTCCGGGTCGATCATGATGTCGGCGTTGCCGTGATCGGCCGTGACCAACGCGACGCCGCCCACCGCCTGGATGGCTTCCATGACTTTGCCGAGGCAGGTGTCCACCGCCTCCACCGCGCGAATCGCAGCGGACAGGTCCCCCGTGTGCCCGACCATGTCCGGATTTGCGAAGTTCAAAATCATCACGTCGATGTCTCCGCTGCGCATCCGCGCAGCCGCCTCTTCGGCGACCTCGTAGGCGCTCATCTCCGGCTTCAAATCGTATGTCGCCACTTTGGGCGACGGCACCAAAATCCGTTCTTCGCCAGGGAACAACGCCTCGCGCCCGCCCGAATAGAAAAACGTGACATGCGGATACTTTTCCGTCTCCGCGATGCGCAGCTGGGTCAATCCGTGCGCAGCGAGCACCTCACCCATCGTGTTGTCGAGGTTGGTCGGCGAGTACGCAATGGCACCGTCCACCGCGTCGCTGTACTTGGTCATGCAGACATAGTGGACGCGGGGTGGATGCGCGCCGCGATCGAACCCGTCAAAATCCGCGTTGGTGAACGCCTGCGACAGTTGAATGGCGCGGTCGGGCCGGAAGTTGAACATGACCACCACGTCGCCATCCGCCACCTTGCCCACGGGCGCGCCGGATGCGTCCACGACGGCCATCGGAATGACGAACTCATCCGTCACCCCCCGCGCATAGCTGTCCTCCACCGCCGCAACCGGGTCCTGCACCCGGTCGCCTTCCCCGAAGACCATCGCGCGGTAGGCCTTCTCGGTGCGGTCCCAGCGATGGTCGCGATCCATCGCGTAATACCGCCCCGCCACCGAAGCCAGGCGGCCGGTGCCAAGCGACGCCAGTTTGTCCTGCAGCTGCCGGAGATAGCCCGCCCCCGTCGTCGGCGGGACATCGCGGCCGTCAAGAAACGCGTGGACCAAAACGTCCGGCACCTCAGCTTTCGCCGCGAATTCGAGCAGCGCAAACAGGTGGCGAATGTGGCTGTGTACGCCGCCGTCCGACAGCAAGCCGCACAGGTGAAGGCGCCGGCCGCCGGCCTTGGCGGCTTGCATGGCCCCGACCAGGACCGGATTCTTGAAGAAATCCCCGTTCGCGATGTCGCGATTGAGCCGCGTCAGGTCTTGGTAGAGAATTCGGCCGGCCCCGATGTTGGAGTGCCCGACCTCGGAGTTGCCGAACTGACCCTCGGGGAGTCCGACGGCTTCTTCGCTGGCTTTCAGCGTCGTGTGGGGATATGTGTTCCACAGGGCGTCAAACACCGGCTTGTGCGCCTGCTGCACGGCGTTGCCATAAACGTCGTCGCGCAGCCCGAAGCCGTCCAGAATGATCAGCGCCACGGGGCCCTCCCCCGAAGGCCTCGGCTTCCGCGTAAACGGCGCGTCCGACTTCGACCGCTCAATAGGCCGCTCCCCGGCCGCTGCCCGGCTTGCTTCGTTGTGATTGTCTGCGTGGTTGTCTGCCGCCATCACGCGTCACCTCCTGCCATCGCTTGCGCCATCGCCAGGAACGAATCCGCCTGGAGGCTCGCCCCGCCCACCAGCGCGCCATCAATGTCCGGCTGCAGCGTGAAGCTGGCGATGTTCTCCGGCTTGACGCTTCCTCCGTACAGGATGCGAATGCGGTCGGCTGCCGCTGCCCCGCAGGCGCGAGCGACACACTGGCGGATCGCGCCAATCACCGCCTGCGCCTCCTCCGGCGCGGGTGTCCGGCCGCTGCCAATCGCCCACACTGGTTCGTAGGCAATCACAGCCGTTCCGACCACGTCGGCTCCCCTGCTCGAAGCGGCCAATCCGTTCAGTGCGGTCAGCGTCTGGTGCTCGACCACGTCGAGCGTCCGCTGTGCATCCCGCTCGTCCTGGTTTTCCCCGACGCAAATCACCGGCTGCATCCCCTGTGCCGCCACCGCAGCCGCCTTTTGCTGCACCCATTCATCCGACTCTCCGAACAGCGTGCGGCGCTCCGAGTGGCCGACGAGGACGTACTTGACGCCAAGGTCCGCCAGCATATCCGCCGAAATCTCACCAGTGAAGGCGCCCTGCGCGGCAAAGTGGACGTTCTGCGCGCCAACCCCGATGGGCTGCGACGATGCGTTCACCCACCGGACAAGTTCACCAATGGCCGTGAACGGCGGGCAAATCACCGTCTCCACCTGCGCGGGCAGCGGCGTTTTTTGGGTGAGGCCTTGCAAGTCCTCCACAAAGCGCCGGGTCTCCGCCACCGTCTTATACATCTTCCAATTTCCCATCAACAACCGCTTGCGTGTCATGTTGTGCCTGCATGCCTCCTATCGGGACGGGTGGGTCGAGCGCGTCCCGTTCAGTCCTTGTCCGAGAGAGCCGCAACCCCGGGCAGCGTCTTGCCTTCGAGAAACTCCAGCGAAGCGCCGCCGCCCGTGGAGACGTGTGTCATCCGCGAGGCCAGGCCAGCCTGCTCCACCGCGCTCACAGAGTCGCCGCCGCCCACGATGGTCACGCCGTCCACTTTGGCCAGCGCGCGTGCGACACCGAACGTCCCCTCGGCGAACGGGGCCAGTTCAAATACGCCCATCGGACCGTTCCAGATGACCGTCTTCGCGTTGCCGATCTCGGCTTGATACCGTGCCAGCGACTTCGGCCCGATGTCGAGCGCCATCCACCCGTCGGGCACCTCGGAAACGGCGCACACCTGCCGCGCCGCATCGGCCGAGAACGCATCCGCCACCACCAGGTCGACCGGCAGCAGCACGCGGCAGCCGGACGCTTGCACGCCGTCGAGGAAACGTTTCGCCGTATCGATTGCATCCGCCTCCACCAGCGACTTGCCCATGGCAAAGCCCTGTGCCGCGAGGAACGTGTTCGCCATGCCGCCGCCGATGAGCAGGGCGTCCACCTTGCTCGCGAGATGCGCCAGCACGTTGATTTTATCGGAGACTTTCGCTCCGCCGATGACCGCCGCAAAGGGCCGCGTCGGGTCCGCCAGCGCCTGACCCATGACCGAGATTTCCTTCTCCATCAAAAACCCGGCCACGGCCGGCAGGTACGCGGCGATGCCCGCCGTTGAGGCGTGTGCGCGATGCGCAGTGCCGAAGGCATCGTTCACATAGATGTCGCCGAGTTCCGCCAGCGCCCGCGCAAACGCGGCGTCGTTCTTCTCCTCTTCCGCGTGGAAGCGCAGGTTCTCCAGCAGCAAAACTTCGCCCGGCAAGAGCGCGCGGGCGGCTTGCAGTGCCGCTGGACCAACGCAGTCTTCCGCGAAATGCACCGTCACGCCGGAGAGTTTGTGCTGCAGGTACGCCGCGACGGGACGAAGCGAGTACTTGGCGTTGGGCGTTCCTTTGGGACGACCCAGGTGACTCATGACAATCACACTTGCGCCGTTGTCCAGCAAGTACCGAATCGTCGGCAGCGCAGCGCGGATCCGGGTGTCGTCCGTAATGGCCGCACCCTCCATCGGTACGTTGAAGTCCACACGGACCAGCGCGCGCTTGCCAGTCCAATCCACATCCCGCACCGTTCGTTTGTTCATGCTCGACGCCTCCCACCTGCTGTGCAGTGTTTCCTGAAAAAAGCGTGATATCGTCCGTAACAACTCCAACCGCGATTATTGTATCACGTACGGCTGGACGCAGGAGGTCCAGGTTCTCCCCGTTGACACCAATGCAGGATGGAACCGGGCAGGAAATAAGCCGCCTGGGGCGGCTTATTTCCTGATTCGTTTTCGCAGCAGCAGCGGGGCTGTGCGGCTGCGATCGTCCGCGGTCGGGACCATCCCAGACTTACCGAGTGGTCACGGGCAGTTTGCTGCCGACGAACGCCGCCAGGTCGACGACGCGGTTGGAGTAGCCCCACTCGTTGTCGTACCAGGCGATGACCTTGACCATGTTGTCGTCCATCACCATCGTCGACAAGGCATCCACAATGGCAGAGTGGCTGTCACCGTTGAAGTCGCGCGACACCAGCGGTTTTTCCGTGTAGGCCAGCAGCCCATGGAGCGGTCCTTCCGCCGCGCGCTGCAGCGCCGCGTTGACGGATTCCACCGTCGCCGGCTTGCGAACCGTCACCGTCAGGTCCACGACCGAGACGTTCGGGGTTGGGACGCGCATCGCCATCCCGTTCAGCTTGCCCTTCAACTGCGGCAGCACGAGCGACACCGCCTTGGCGGCTCCCGTGCTGGTCGGGATGATGGACATGCTGGCTGCGCGTGCACGGCGCAGGTCCTTGTGCGGCAGGTCGAGAATCTTCTGGTCGTTGGTGAAAGAATGTACCGTCGTCATCAACCCGTGTTCGATGCCGAACGTTTCATCCAGCACTTTCGCCACCGGCGCCAAGCAGTTGGTCGTACAGGACGCGTTGGAAATCACGTCGTGCTTCTCCGGGTCGTACATGTTCTCGTTGACGCCCATTACAATCGTGACATCTTCGTTCTTCGCCGGCGCGGAGATAATCACCTTTTTCGCGCCGCCCTTGGTGATGTGCACCTCTGCCTTGCTGCGGTCCGTGAACAGCCCGGTGGATTCCACCACCAATTCCACCCCGTACTTGGACCACGGAATGTTCCCCGGGTCCCGCTCCGCAATGACTTCCACCCGTTTCCCGTCGACAAGGATGGCGCTGCCGTCCGTACGAATCTCCGCATCCAGGCGCCCATGCACGGAGTCATACTCCAGCAGCATCGCCAGCGTTTCTGCGTCCGTCAGGTCGTTGACCGCCACCACTTCCAAATCCGGGTGATTGCGTGCAATTCGAAATACGTTCCGGCCGATTCTCCCAAACCCGTTAATGCCGACTTTAATCGTCATTTTTTATCCCTCCAACTCATGATTCAGGATTTCCCGCGCCGCGCCTTCGTCGGTCACCAGGACATCCATGCGGTACGCCTTCGCCGCCGCCACAATCGCACGCGCCTTGCTGTGTCCACCCGCCACCGTGAGGATGAGCCGCATCCGCTCCAAATCGGAGAGCTGCAAACCCACGGTGGTCATCGCGTACACCGTTTCGCCCGCCTCGTTGAAGTAATACCCGAAGGCTTCTGCGACCGCGCCGTGATGACGTAGCAGCGCGACTTCCTCCGGGTCCAGCTGGCGGCGCTCCGCCATCCGAAGTGCATCCCCAATGCTGTGGATCACGATGCTGGCATTGCGGATCTCCGGGATGCGCTGCTGAACGTATGGGTCGGCCAGCAGCTGCTCCAGCGTATCCTCTCTCAGCCGGTCCGGCACATGCAGCATCATCGAAGTGCCGCCGATGCGTTCCGCCAGGACCGAGGCGATGGTGTTGGCCTGAATCTCCACTTCCTCGCCGAGTCCGCCGCGGGCCGGGACCACCTTGACCGGAAACGGCTGCCGCTTCGAAGGCGCCATGCTGGCCACCGCAGCCATCGTTGTGCCGCCCGCCACCGCAATGACGTCGGACGGCTGCAAGGCCCCCAGCAAGACGGTCGCCGCTTGAAGCCCCAGTGTGCTTTTGACCCAGGCATGCTGGTCACTGTCCCCAGAGACCACGTGTACGGTTGGGATGCCCAGCGTTCGCGACAAGGTACGGCTCAGTTCGGTCCGTCCTTCGATAGTGGCCACGAACTCCTCCAGTTCTTCAAGGAGAGCCTGCCCTTCCTCCGACAGCGACATGCCTGCCGGCGCCGCGACAATCAGCCCCTGTTGACGGAGAAAATCAACCTCGGCGCGCAGGACGCGCTCGGTGATGCCGAGTTCTGCCGCCAACGCCCGTCGTCCGATGGGCTGCACCAGGTACATGCGCTGCAAAATCTTGACCCGATCGCGAAGGACGTCCAGGAGTTCTGGCACGATTCGCTGCGCCAACGACCAATCCAACCCTCGCCACCGCCTTTCAACGCTGCGGTTCACCCCGCTGGCCGACCGCACTGTCACCCGTTCAAACCGGAGGCCAAACGGATGAGCCGTACCCGCTAGGGACTCAATAAGTCCCGATGGACTTTTTTCGTCCCGATTACCCGAAAAGAAAAGGCAAGATTGACTCTCGCTGATGGCCCCATTGTAAATCTGTCGGCGAAAAAACGCAATGGGCGCGCGCCATGATGTTCTCACGAGCCACGACGTTCTCTGGCTGCTGAAACACGCGCCGCCTGCCGGCTCTCAAAAGCCGGGCGGACACACGTGCATCATCGAGCCTAAAACCGCCTCCGCCGGGACGAAGATGGAATACGCATCGCCTCGCGGTACTTGGCGACGGTTCGCCGGGAGAGGTGAATGCCCTGAGACGCCAGGCGATCGCACAGGGCTCCATCGGACAGTGGATGGGCGGGATCTTCCGCGTCAATCAACTGGCGAATGGCGTGCTTCGCAGCCTCCGCAGACGCGGCCGCACCCCCATCTGAACTCGCCAGTTCGGCGGTGAAGAAATACTTCATTTCGAACACGCCGCGCGGGGTCTGCATGTACTTGTTGCGCGTCGCCCGGCTGACCGTGGATTCGTGAACGCCCAGCGTGTCGGCAATCTGGCGGAGCGTGAGGGGGCGCATCGCGATAGGACCGCGATCGAGAAAATCCATTTGGGCCTGGACAATGGCCTCCGCAACCCGGTGCAGTGTGACGCGCCGCTGTTCCAGACAGCGTACGATCCACTCCACGGCCTGCACCTTTCGGGACAGGTACTGGCGGGTTTCGGCATCCGCCGCGCGCATCCACCGCCGGTACGCCGCATCCAGGCGGACGCTCGGCTGGGCGGATTCGTTCGTCATGACGACGTACTGGCCGCCCACGCGCTCGACAATGACGTCCGGGATGATGTACGCAGGCCGCTCCTCGACAAGACCAGCCCCGGGACGGGGGTTGAGCTGGCGGATGGCGTCAATCGCCGCCTGCACTTCCTGGGTGGTGACATGAAGGGCGCGGGCCAGGTGTGAGATACGGCCGGCCGCGATTTCCTCCAAATGATGGTCGATCAGCTGGCCCGCAAGGGCTCGCTGCTCGGTGGGTACGAGGTGCAATTGCAGGGTGAGACATTCTTGCAGGTCGCGGGCGGCGATCCCGGCGGGATCACACGATTGGAGCAGTTCGATGGCTTTGTGAATCAGCTCAAGCGGCGCGCCGGTCCAATGTGCCAGCTCTTCCGGCGTTTCTCGCAGGTAACCGTTTTCATCCAGACTGCCAATCAGGCGTTTGGCGGTGTGAGCGACCTGCGAATCACACGCGGTGAGCCGAATTTGCTCCTCCAAGAGGTCGGCGAGCGTTGCCTCGCTGCGCAGGGTCTGCTCCAGCGGCGGAGCTTGGCGCTCGCTGTACCCCGTCGATCGGCTGGCAATGCGTCCTCCGCCGGTGAAGATGCCGGCTGGCATCTGCCACTCCACGGCCACCGGCCGCACTTCCGCCAATGGATTGCTGGCAAGTTCGGTTTGGATGTATTGGTCAAGTTCCACGGCAGAACATTGCAACATGGTGATTGCCTGCTGCATCTGCTGGGTCATCATGAGTTTCTGCGCCTGCTCCTGATACAGCCCATAGCCTTGGCCATAGCCGACACTCATTGGGAACCCTTCCTTCCCTGCCGTTTGGATCTGCGTGATGGCTGTCGTAGGCGTCCATCACCGGACGACCAGACGTGCGGACCTCATGTGCGCATGGAAATGTGCGATTGAAACGTACACGTTCAACGGTGATGTGTGTATGGATAGGTTTCTGCATCTTTGGCATGATTCCTGCTGAGTCCCATCCTGTTCCTGCGAACGACCGTGCCTGCAGCATCGTCTTCTGGTCCTTGCAGCATCATCTTATGCGCGGGCCTGCCTGTACTTGCCCCCAGCTTCCTATGATTCTTCTCCATTTTGAATTCAATGTGTAGCAAACGAGCCTATCAGGAATACACATAGAGTACGTTCAGGAGCAGAGGAATGCGTGACAAATAACCTTCGGCTGCTGCAGGCAGCCGAGTGAGAGAATGCGAGGGGAATGGCATTGCGCATCGGCATCATTGGTACGGGCAATATCGGCGGAATGCTGGCAAAAGCGTGGGCATCTGCTGGGCAGGCGGAAGTGTTCGTGTACAATCGAACCCCACAAAAGGCACGAGACCTTGCGCGTGAGGAGCCCCGAATTCACCTGGCCGCCAGCGCGCAGGACGTCGTCCGGTTCGCCGATGTCGTAGTCGTCAGCACGAAGGCAAGCGATGGCAGGGAACTGATGGCTGCCATCGGCGACCAGCTGGCGCCATCCCAAATTGTCGCAACCACCATCAGCACCATCCCGCTTCAAGAGGTTGAAACGTGGACACGGGCGCGGGTGGTCAAAATCATCCCGAGCATCGTGCAGACGGCGCGCTGCGGGATTTTGTTAGTCAGCTACGGATCACGGTTTGACACAGCCCGCCAGGAGTGTTTCGAAGCGCTCCTGAGTCAAATTTCGGTTCCGTTTGCGGTCAACGAGTCGCAGCTTCGGGTGTGTTCCGACATGACCAGCTGCGGTCCGGCATTTCTGGCAGGGTTGCTGCGCGCGTGGGCAGAAGCTGCCTCCGAGACGGGTCACATCAGCTGTGCCGAGGCAGAGTACCTGTTAACCAAAACGTTCATCAGCACGGGCGCGCTGTTGTCGTCGGGATTGACCATTGGCGACATCCTGCACAAGGTCACCGTACCCGGAGGAGTCACCGCGGCAGGCCTGCGGATTGTGGACGCCACCGCCCCGGCTGTCTTCAAGCGGCTGCACGAGGAGACGGAACGCCACAGCGACCACGGCTCGGCCCAGCCGCTGGTCACCGGCCAGGAGACGTAGGCGCGGGGCATGGGGGGCCGGGGACGGGTGCGAGGCGGGGTGGCACCCCGCTGCTCAAGGCACCCTTCCTACCCTATCGGTGGTCCGGCTCGGCCGGACCGTCCACTGTAAGGCGCCTTTCATGCCCTAGGAGGCCGCGAGCGGGGCAGCCCCTCGCTGCTCAAGGCACCTTTCCTACCTTATCGGTGGTCCGGCTCGGCCGGACCGTCCACAGTAAGGCGCCTTTCATGCCCTAGGAAGCCGCGAGCGGGGCAGCCCCTGGCTGCTCAAGGCACCCTTCCTACCTTATCGGTGGTCCGGCTCGGCCGGACCGTCCACTGTAAGGCGCCCTTTGTGCCCTAGGGGGCCGCGAGGCGGGGCAGGCCCCACCGCTCAAGGCACCCTTCCTACCCTATCGGTGGTCCGGCTCGGCCGGACCGCGCGGGCGCCCGAATCCTACTCCCGCAACGGAAACATCCACCGCGTCGAACCGGTCGCCCCCACCGCATCCGAACCGGGCGCCCCCACCGCATCCGCAGCTGGCGGCACCGCTTCCTCTGCGCCCTCGCTTGCGGCACCTTCGTCGTCCAGTACCGGCCGAAACCCACACGCCTCCACAAACCGACGTCCGCGGTGGTTCACGTCCGTGACCGAAATAGTCATCTGCCGTTCGACGCCCGCCATGCGCGCGAACGCCACGATGCGCGCGACGGCGTGGGAGGCGACGTGCCGCCGCCGGTACACCGGCTCAATGTACATCAACTGGATGTCGAACGCCCCGCCGGTCCGCTCCAGCAGACAGCAGCCGACGCACGCTTCTTCGGCGAAGATGAAGAACGGGAAGCGGTTCTCCCCGTCAATCCATTCAGATGCCCGAAGCTCCACCACGTGCCCTTGCGCGTCCACCTGGGGGCGCCTGTCCGCCAACGCGCCCAGCTCCCGCACCGCAGCGTCCATCTGCGTTTGCAGCGCGGCGGCATGGTCGGCCGTGACGCGCTCCACGCGCACGTCGCGTTCCGCGACCGTCACCGAAGGGCGCCCTGCCGATCCCGGCCGGCCCACGGGGGCCACCTCCCGGCCGCCGACGCCAGGCCGCGGGGCGGGGCGGACACGGGCGCGATCGGACTCCACACGCAATCGCACCGCCTGGCGGCCGATGGTGTCGAAGAAGAGAAAGAGCGTGAACACCGCCCCGTAAGCGAACAGGACGTCAATCGCCAGGGGAGGTTTGGCGGTGCGCGCGCGATATACCACGAAGCCCACGAAACCAACCGCGAGCGCCGCGATGGACAGCACTGTGACGATTCTTTGCGCAACCCTTCGACTCACCGTCGTTCTCCCCCGAACGCCCCCAGATTTTCACTGTGCCTTCCAATCGACCTTCCAATCAGCCCCCGGCCGCGCCCGCCAGTCAGCCTTCCAATCAGCTCTCCAAGAGCTTGCTGAACTCCTCCAGCCGTTCGCCGAACAGTTTCAGCGTCGTACGAACGGGCTCCGGCGACGTCATGTCGACGCCGGCCGCTTTGAGCTGGTTGATGGGATAGTCCGATCCGCCGCTCTTCAGGAACGTCAGGTAGCGCTCCACCGCCGGCTGACCTTCCTCGAGAATCTTCTGCGAGAGGGCGGTTGCCGCCGAGATCCCGGTCGCGTACTTATACACATAGAACGCGTTGTAAAAATGAGGGATGCGTGCCCACTCAATCTCGATATCCTTATCGACATGGCAGGCGGCCCCGTAGTAGGTCTGGTTCAGGCCGTAATATGTTTCCATCAGCCAGTCTGGCGTCAAGGCCCCGCCTTGCATGGCGTAGTCATGCGCCAGCTTTTCAAACTCCGCGAACATGGTCTGGCGAATCAACGTCGCGCGGATGCCTTCCAGCTGGTGGTTCAGCAGGTATGCGCGTTTCATCTTGTCATCCGTCGTCTGCAGCAGGTGGTGCAGCAACAGCGCTTCGTTGCAGGTCGACGCCACTTCCGCCACAAAGATCGTGTAGTGCGCGTACACAA
Source organism: Alicyclobacillus cycloheptanicus (assembly GCF_028751525.1). Taxonomy (GTDB): domain Bacteria; phylum Bacillota; class Bacilli; order Alicyclobacillales; family Alicyclobacillaceae; genus Alicyclobacillus_L; species Alicyclobacillus_L cycloheptanicus. The sequence continues at coordinate 2,006,363 of NZ_CP067097.1, read as the reverse complement.
ACGGCTGCGCGTGACTCGAGTAATACGAGTGCATCGCATGACCCAGCTCGTGCGCGAGCGTAAACATGTCATTCAGGCGTTCCTGGTAGTTCAGCAGGATGAACGGATGCACGCCGTAGACCCCCGCGCTGTACGCGCCGCTCGCTTTACCCTGCGTTTCGAACACGTCAACCCAGCCGGACGCCAGGCCTTCACTGGCGTGCTTCACGTAGTCCTCGCCGAGCGGCTGAATCGCAGCCTTCACCGTCTCCACCGCTTCTTCGTACGGAATCGTCAGCTTCAGGTCGGGCACCAGCGGTGTGTACAGGTCGTACATGTGAAGTTCATCCAGGCCCAGCACCCGCTTGCGCAGTTCCATGTACTTGTGCAGGGTCGGCAGTGCTTCATGGACTGCGGCGATGAGGTTGTCATACACCGATGTCGGCACATTGTCGTCATCCAACGCCGCTTCCCGCGAGGAGTTGTACTTGCGGGCTCTCGCATAGAAAATGTCCTTCTTCACATTCGCCGCGTAGGTCGCAGCCAGGGTGTTGATATGCTTCCGATACGTCCCGTACAACGCCTCAAAGGCACCTTTGCGCACGTCCCGCTTCGTGCTCTCCATCAAGCGGCTGTATCGGCCGTGCGTGAGCTCGACTTCGCTGCCGTCTTCGTCTTTGACCATCGGAAAGCGCGTGTCCGCGTCGTTGAACATGGTGAAGATCTCGCTCGGCGTCTCCGCCATTTCACCCGCCATCGCCAACAACCGCTCCTCTGCCGCAGACAGCACGTGCGGCTTGTGACGGAACATATCCTCCAAAATAAACTTGTATAAGCGCAGGCCCTCGTCTTCCTCGAGGAATGTCCGGATGCGGTCTTCTGGAATCTGCAGGACCTCCGGTACAAAGAAGGCCCGCGCGCTCTCCGCCTGAATCAGCAGGGCCATGGCGCGATCGGCCAGTGCCTGGTAGGTCGAGTTGGCGTTGTTTTCATCCTTCTTGCGGTGCGCATAGTTCAACAACCGCGTCGCCCGCTCGTTGATTTGGTCGGAGAGTTGAAACGCTTTGCACAGCGTCTCGGCCGATTCGGCGAGGTGCCCAGCGAGCGCCGTCAACTGCTCGACCAACGGCCCGACTTCTGCCGCCTCTTTATCCCATGCTTCCTGGTTCGGATAAATATCCTCCAGGCGCCACTTGTACTTGTCCGCGATCTCGCTTCGCGTCGGCACTGCACCGCGCTTTTCAGGTTCTGCCAATCAAAACGCCTCCTAGATTCATCAATCTCTACGGTCATCCGGCTGTGTCATCCCTCGGTGTCATCCGGCTGGATGTTCCACTGGACGGCGGGGTGTTGGCGCTATGCGTCGGCTGGCGACGCCGCGTCAGAAGCAGAGTCAGCATGCATCTGGCCTGGGCCGAACGCGTACGGGAGCAGGCCTTCCACCGTGGTCGGCTTGACGCCGCCCGCGAGGTCGCCCAGCCAAACCGGAGTCTCCGGCGCGCAGAACTCCGCCAGCACTTGCCGGCAGGCACCGCACGGGGCAACGGGCCCGTCACTGTCCGCGATCACGGCGATCGCCCGGACTTTCAGCGGCTTTCCCCCGTTTTCCATCAGCGCGCGAAAGACGGCTGTCCGCTCCGCACAGTTTGTCAGCCCATACGATGCATTTTCGATGTTCGCGCCCGTGATGATGCGTCCGTCCTCCAGTTGCAGCGCCGCCCCCACGGCAAACCGCGAATACGGCACGTACGCACAGGCCCGGGCCTCGCGCGCAGCCTCCATCAAGTTGGCCAAGGCTTGTTCGGTCACGTTCACGGTGCGCGCCGGCGATGCGTCCCGCACCACGTCCAGCACCAGCGGTGCGTCGAACGGATCGCGCCCGCCGATTTCCACACACGCCCGCAGCTGCTCGATGGCCGCATCCGCCGCTTCTTCCGAGTTTGCATGCACTTCGATGAGGGGTTCCCCCTGCACGACCGTCTGCCCCAGTTTGCGCCGGAGCACCAGGCCCACCGCCGGGTCAATCACGTCGGACTGCTTCGCCCGCCCGGCACCCAGCCGCATCGCCACCAGCCCGATGGCTTGTGCGCGCAACACCTCCACCACACCGTCCGCCGGTGCGAGGAAGGACTTGATAACGCTGGCTTTAGGGAGTAACGACAGGTCATCCGCCACCCGCGCATCGCCCCCCTGCGCAGCGACGAAGTCCTTGAATTTCTGAATGGCCTCCCCATTCTCCAGCAAGCGCCGCAGCAAATCCCTGGCCTCGTCCACCGTTCTCGCCTTGCCGCCCTGCACAACCATTTCCGCACCGAGCGTCAGGCACAGTTCGGTCAAGTCTGCTGGCCCCTGGTTCCGCAGGGTGAGAATGGCTTCACGCACCTCCAGTGCATTGCCCACCGCGAACCCGAGGGGTTCGTCCATGCGTGTCAGTACGGCGACGGCCCGCCGCCCTGCCCGCTTCGCAATGGACACCATCGCCTCGGCGAGTTGTCGTGCGTCGTCGGGATGTTTCATGAACGCCCCATCGCCGACCTTCACATCCAGCACAATGGCATCCGCGCCGCTGGCGAGCTTCTTGCTCATGATGGAGCTGGCGATGAGCGGAATGGAATCCACCGTGGCCGTCACATCCCGCAGGGCGTAGAGCCGCTTGTCCGCGGGCGCCAGGTCGGCGGTTTGTCCAGCGATCGCGATCTGAATCTCCCGCACCTGCCGCCGGAACGCCTCCATCGAGATATCTGTCCGAAACCCTGGAATCGATTCGAGCTTGTCAATGGTGCCGCCGGTGTGGCCTAATCCACGGCCAGACATTTTGGCGATGGGCACGCCCGCCGCTGCCACCAGGGGCCCAAGCACGAGTGTGGTCGTGTCCCCCACGCCCCCCGTACTGTGCTTGTCGACCTTCACCCCGGGGATGTCTGACCAGTCCAGCTGGTGCCCGGACTCCGCCATCGCCATCGTCAGTTCGGCGGTCTCCTCGGCATCCATGCCCCGAAAACAAATTGCCATGGCCAGTGCGCTCATCTGATAATCCGGGACCTCCCCGTTGACGAAACCCTCTATCAACCAACGGATCTCGTCTTTCGTCAACGCCTGACCGTACCGCTTTTTCTGGATGATTTCGTACATTCGCATGATGCGGCCTCCGTTCTGTGTGAGAACAACACCAGTATAGCAAAACGGCCTGCGGACAACACCAATTCGAGTCCGCCAACCCACGCTTGAGCGGCCCCGACAAAACGCCCTGCATCCTCTCCTATAGATACTTGACAATCCTTGGCCGAATATGAGGAAATGAGGTCAGCATGATGTCATTTCATCCCTCATGACGTACCTGTGGAGGGCTGTATGCCCCAGTCAACACGAACCTTCCTGCGCATCATTTGGTCCGTCCTGGCCGCGGTTTGCGCCGCGATCGCCTCGGTCACTGTGTTTTTCGGCGCGCTGCGCATGTTTCGCTTGTCAGCCAACAGTGGATGGGCCGCGGCGATCTTGTTTTTCATCACGCTGGCCGCCTGGCTGGCAGCGCTCGGCCGGCCGATTTGGCGAGGCATTCGGGGATACAAAGGCGCAGGCGGCGCGCCGCAGGAAACGGAAGCAGCGATTTATCAACTGGTGGAAACCTTCTGTCTGTCGGTCGAGTTGAAGGACCCGTATACGCGGGGTCACTCCGAACGCGTGGCCGCGTACCTCCAGCTGCTTGCGGAAAAAGTATACGGCGAACTGACGCCGCAGGATCGGACGAAGTTTCGATACGCCGGTCTGCTGCATGACGTTGGCAAGCTGTACATACCCGAACACATTTTGAAGAAGCCGACCAAGCTGGTAACGGACGAGTTTCAATATATTCGCCAACATCCACAAATCGGCGCGGACATCGTGGCGAAAATCCCAAGCCTGGAAGCCACCCTTCCGATTATCCTGCACCACCACGAGCGGTTCGACGGCCGCGGGTATCCAGCAGGGCTCCGGGGACGAGAAATTCCGTTGGATGCGCGGATTGCCGCGGTGGCCGACACGTTTGATGCCATGACGTCTTCGCGCGCCTACCGGGGCGCCATGAACCTGGATGCCGCATTGCAGGAAATCATTTCAAACAGCGGTACCCAGTTCGACCCTGAAGTCGTCAAACACTTCGTACGGCATTATGACGCCTTCCGGCGCATGCACGAAGAGCTGCAGCAGAAAACCTGGCTGCCGACCGCCGGCATGTAAACCGACCGGATTGCCAACAGCGTTTGCGAGCTGACATACCACAGGTCTCGGGAGATGCTGCAATGAGCGTGTCCAAGCAGGCGGTTCAACCGTCTGGCAGTTTATCGAAAAGCGCCTTTTTTACGTTTCTATATAAAATCGCGTTATCTGTCATCACCTTCGGCAACAGCGTGCTTGCCGCGCGGTTCCTCGGCAAGGCCGATCGCGTCGAGTTTCAAAACGCCGGCACGATTGCCACCACCGGCCAGACATTCGTCGGCGGCTTTACCGGCTATTATGCTTATCGACTGCCGCGCGACCCAGAGGATGCGGAAGCCATTGCCCAGATGGGGAATTTGGCCGTCTATACGTTGAGCATTGCCCTCTGGGTGGTAACGCTGCTCATCATTCGGTTTCCAATTCCAGGCCTCGCCATCCCTCAGGCCTGGTACTGGGCGTTATTGTGTATGCCGTTCAACTTCATGTTCGGGTATGGCACCCGGCTGCTGCAGGGCCGCAACGCAATTACCTGGCTGAACCGCGCAAACGTGCTGCAGCCTGTGATTCAGTTCGTCATCTTCCTGCCCTTGTTCCTGGCAGGGCGGTCACTGCCGGAGCACTTGCGCGTCATCGCAACGTATTCGAGCTGGCTGTTCAGCTTCGCCCTCACCGTCGCGGCGACAATGTGGATGGCCTATCACTTCCTGGGCGCGGGCAAAGGCGCCCTCAAGTGGAAGTTCGTGCAGCGACACTGGCGCGGCACCATCGGCTATGGCGGCTGGTACTCCCTATCCAACGTGATGAACTATGTCAACTACCGCATCGACCTGTGGCTGGTGCTCGCATTTTTACCCAAGGCTACGGCGTCTGACTACGGCATCGCTGTGACCGCATCGGAAGTCCTGCTCAACATCTCCAGCTCCGTCGCCAGCGTCGTCTTCACGCGCGTCACCGGCGGCGCCACCAAGGACGCGGTGCGCCTGACAGAGGTCTCCGCGCGCCAGACACTCGTGTCGTGCGGTATCATCGCGATCGCGATGTACGCCGTGTTCCCCTGGCTCATCGTCCTCGCCTATGGCCAAAAGTACCAGGGGGCGATTCTCCCGTTCTGCATCCTGCTGCCCGGCGTCATTTTCAAAGCCACCAGCAACATCCTGATTCAGTACGCCACCAACACCTTGGGACAACCGCGGATTGCCATCTGGATGAACGGGCTGTCGGCGGTCATCAACGGCATCCTGTGCCTCCTGTGCCTGCCGACCCTCGGTCTGCTGGGCGGGGCAATTGCATCGTCGGGATCGTACGTGTTGTCCTACCTCGCCTACGTCTATTGGTTCGGCCGCAAGACCGGCCGGCCGACGCGCGAACTGTGGCCCCTGCGCAAAACCGACTACACCCCGTATGTCGATTTGGTGCGCCAGCTGCTGAGCCGCAGCTCGTGAGGGCGGATGGAGATGGGGGGCCGGGAGAACGGCTGGCCGGCGATGGATGGGCCGAGGTGGATGGGCCGAGGTGGCCCCCGATGGCCCGCCGCAGCATAACCCGCGGTGCGGACGGATATCGTAAGCGTGTATCGAAGCCTGGCACACGTGGAGGGACGTACATGCACGCCGATCGCGCGAAGCAAATCATCACCGCACCGTCGGAAATTCTGGTGACCCTGGAGGGCGATCCCGTCTGGATTGACGAGGTCGACGACTCAACGAACACGGCACTTGTCCATTCGCTGGAAAGTGGCCGGCACATCCGGGTCGAAGTAGATCGCCTGCACGAATCTTAATACGAACGGAAACGGCCCGGTTTGAACCGGGCCGCACCATTTTAGGGATTTCGGAAGAATTTCGGAAGAATTTCGAAGGACCGAAGCAGCGGTCAGCCTAGGCCCAGCCCAAAGCCGCCGCTACCCTGCCTGACCCTGGCCGCTTAAGGCACCTTTCATGCCCAAAGCCGACGCAACCCTGCGCAGCCCTGGACGCTTAAGGCGCCTTTCATGCCCAAAGCCGACGCAAACCTGCGCAGCCCTGGACGCTTAAGGCACCTTTCATGCCCAAAGCCGACGCAAGCCTGCCCGGCCCTGGACGCTTAAGGCACCTTTCATGCCCAAAGCCGCCGCTACCCTGCCCGGCCCTGGCCGCTTAAGGCACCTTTCATGCCCAAAGCCGCCGCTACCCTGCCTGACCCTGGACGCTTAAGGCACCTTTCATGCCCAAAGCCACCGCAAGCCTGCGCAGTCCTGGCCGCTTAAGGCACCTTTCATGCCCAAAGCCGCCGCTACACTGCCTGACCCTGGACGGTTAAGGCACCTTTCATGCCCAAAGCCGCCGCTACCCTGCCCGGCCCGGCCAACGCCCCCATGCCTGGCCGTCCTAGCAGGCGAACACAGGCTCCTTCAAGTCTTCTAGCTTCACCAGGGACTCGTCTGCAACTTCCTTGTGCAGGCTGTTGCCATGCGCATCCATCGTGACAATCGCCGGGAAGCCGTCCACTTCCAGGTGCCACATGGCTTCCGGCACCCCGAACTTGTCGAGGAAGTCCACGCCCTTCACGCGTTTTACGCAATGCGCGTAGAATTGCGCCGCGCCGCCAATCGCGTTCAGATACACCGCACCCGACTTCTGCAGCCCAGCCAAGGTCTTGGCGCCCATACCACCTTTGCCGATGATGGCCCGGATCCCAAACTTCTCGATGATATCCGCCTGATAGGGCTCTTCGCGGGAACTCGTCGTGGGACCCGCAGCCTTCACGTGCCAGTTGCCGTCCTCATCCTTCAACATGACCGGTCCGCAGTGGTACAGCACGCCGCCGCGCAGGTCGACCGGTGCATCGTGATCGATCAAATAGTGGTGGATTTCGTCGCGTCCCGTATGCATTTCACCCTTGATGATGACCACGTCGCCCACTTTCAAGCTGCGAATCTGCTCCTCCGAAATTGGCGCCTGAAGCACGATCGCGTTCTTTTCATCAAACGCGGCCGCAGGGCGGTCCAGCCGCTCTTCCGAGTCGCGATACAGCCAGCGGCGAATCTCACCCGTCGCCGGATCGACCACAATCCCCAACCGCCGGAACGCCCAGCAGTTGTAGGCAACCGAGACGTAGAAGCTGGCCGGGATGCGGTTCATGACGCCAATTTTGCAGCCCAACAACGTCACCTTGCCGCCAAATCCCATCGTGCCGATGTCCAGGTGGTTGGCGGTGTCCATGATATACTTCTCCATCTCCGCCAGCGTCTCGTTCGGATTCACATCGTCCAGCGAGCGGAACAGTTGCTCCTTCGCCAGTTCGTACCCGGTGGTGCGGTCGCCGCCGATGCCCACGCCGATGAAGCCCGCGCTGCAGCCTTGGCCCTGCGCCTGGTAGACAGCGTGCAGGATGCACTTGCGGATCCCGTCCAGGTCACGCCCGGCCCGGCCCAGTCCCGGCAGTTCCGTCGGCAGCGCGTACTGGATGTTCTTGTTCTCACAGCCGCCGCCCTTCAGAATCAGGCGAATCTCCACATCGTCCTTCTCCCACTGATGGAAGTGAATCACGGGCGTCCCCGGACCGAGGTTGTCCCCCGAGTTCTTGCCGGTCAGCGGATCGACCGAGTTCGGCCGCAGTTTTCCGAGTTTCGTTGCCTCACGGACGGCCGCACGGATGTCTTCCGTCAGCGTCAACTGGTTGAATCCAACGGGGCAGTACACGATGAACGTCGGCATCCCGGTGTCCTGACAAATCGGCTGCACGTCCTCCTCCGCTGACACGATGTTGTCGACAATCGTGTTCAGCGCCAGCGCCGCGCGCGATCCAAACTCCTCTTGCAACTGCGCGCGCTTAATCGCACGCCGCACATCCGGCGGCAGGTTGGTTGAAGTTTCGGTAATCAATTGAAGCAGGCTTTCCTGCATTGCGTTCATACGAAACTCGCTCCTCTCCTGAAAATCTCCCTAACTATTATAGCGCAATCACAACCCGCGGGCGTGCAATCACGACCTGTGGGGATGCACGCCCGCCAATGGCCAGCCGCCTTGGCGGAGGCGGAAGTTGCACAGGCGAAGGCGAAGGCGGAGGCACCCCTCGGAGCGGCACCCACTTTGCGGCATCCCTCCAACGGCGGCTTTAGGAAGGAATGGCGCCTTAACCACTCCCGGGCGTACCCTCCCCCGACCGTTTTAGGAAGGATAGGCGCCTTAACCACTCCCGGGCGTACCCTCCCCCGGCCGCTTTAGGAAGGAAAGGCGCCTTAACCGCTCCCGGGCGTACCCTCCCCCAGCCGCTTTAGGAAGGATAGGCGCCTTAACCACTCCCGGGCGTACCCTCCCCCGGCCGCTTTAGGAAGGATAGGCGCCCTATCCAACGCCGCCCTCGGTGTCTTTGGGAAGGAATGGCGCCTTAACCGCTCCCGGGCGTACCCTCCCCCAGCCGCTTTAGGAAGGAAAGGCGCCTTAACCACTCCCGGGCTCCCGGGCTCCCGGGCCCCCGGCACCCGAACCCGGCACCCGAACCCGGCACCCGCTCCCCGGATCGCCACAGCGCCTCATTCAGCCCGGGCGCTTTGACCGCACCCATCCGACGGCGCCTGACTCGGCCGACGGCGAATCCGCATCAACACCGTGCCGCCCAGGATGAACGCCGCCCCCACCCAGGTGACGACGGCTGGGACGATCCCGAGCCAGACCCACTCAATCACAGCAGCAAACACCACCTGCGGATAAAACGTGAGCGCCGACGACACCGCCGCAGGCAGTCTCCGCAGCCCATAGCCGTACAGCGCGTAGGCGGCCGTGCTCACAATCAGCACAATGTACATCAGTTGCATCCAGCCAGCTTGATTCAACGTGGCAAGCGCCCCCGCGACCACATCGAGCTGCCCGGTCACCAGCGTCCAAATCCACAGCAGCACCGCGCCGAGCACAGACGTCGCCAACAGCACGTCAAACAAGGGCAGCGCCTGGAACAGCGACCGCGAGCAGACCGTATAGCCCGCGAACGATGCGGACGCACAGAGGGCGAACACGATCCCGATGAGCTCCGCATGCCCTGTCCCCTGCAGCGCAACGAGGGTGACAATGCCAGCGAACGAGACCGCGATGCCCGCACCCTCCCACCGTGTGAGCCGCTCGCGCAGCACCAGGAAGCCGAAGAGCACGGCCAGCAGCGGCGCCGTGTTCACCAACAGGAGGCTTTCCAGCGGGCTGATGGTACGCAGCGATTGATAATAGCAAAGCGGGTACAGCACCGACCAGAACAAGCTCGCCAGGACGAACTGCCAGCGGGTTCGACTCGGCAGCTGCAGAATGCGCTTGGCCCGGCCGAGCAGCGGCAAGCAGCAGACCGCCGTCATTGTGAAGCGCCAAACCGTCAATGGCAAGGGAGCCAACTGCGTCTCCACTGCCTTACCGACCACCGCGTGGCCGCCCCAGAACAGACTGACCAAAATCAACGCCAGGAACGGCATACCGCGCCTCACTCCCTTTTCATTGGACACGGAGAACGATCCCGCTTCAGACACCCTCATCGCCGCATCGCTCCGTTGAAACCTTCAAGCATTATCAACCGCTCGTCATTCCAGTGTCAACCAAACCGCCCCACCCTGCCCTTCAACCACCCTGCACCCACCGCCCTCCCTTCACCCGCGGCCTGCCTTGCATCCGCACAGGAGCGCCGTTTTTGGCATAGCCTGTTGCATGGAATCCAAGGAGGGCGAATGTCATGGTCAACGTGCAGCTTGGCGCCATTCAGTCGGGCGGCTGGTCGGATAACGTCGGCATCTTCACAGGGCAGAACATCCAGAATTCCTGGGACTCACACAGTACAGGCGTCAATGCTGCGAATGGGCAATTTGGCGACTGGAACCGGTCATTCATCCTCGCGGCGTACAACGCGACGAAGGGCATGTATGGGCAGCCCATATTCGATCGCGACCTCAAAGGCAATCAATCGCATTTGCACATCGGCTGGTAGGCAATACGGCCGCACGGACACAACGCGAACGAAGGAGATGGAGCCGCCATGCCAGCAGTGGTCAGCATTGGATTCATCCATGTCGGTGGAACCTCCAATTGTGCCGGCATTTTCAGTGGGCAAAACATGCAGAATGACTGGGACGCGAATTCGCCCGCCATGTCTGTGCTGGGTACCACATTGGGCAATGGAAACCTGAAGTCCGCCTATTTGGCACAGTTGAGAAACGAGGCCTTGTTGGGGCAGCCGACCTACGACCAGGACATCAAGTGCAACGGATCGCCAACCTGGATCGGCCCGTAAACGAGAACTCACCACGAGGCAGCCCGCACGCACCGCGGAGCAATGGCACTACACCGCAGCCCGTCGGCAGGGGGGACGCGGCGCGCATGTGCGCGAGAGGGAAGGTGGCAATCAAATGGCAGCCATTGTGAACATCGGTGGATTTCAATTTGGCGGCAGTTCCAACGGCGTCGGCGTGTTCAGCGGACAAAACATGCAGAACGCCTGGGACGCAAACTCTCCCAATACGAGCAACTATGGGACGCAAATGGGGCAAATGTCCGCGCAGTACGCCGTCTGGGCCGTGTTGAACGACTGGATGTGGATTGGCCAGCCGGTGCTGGACAACGACATCAAGAACAACGGCGCCCCCATGCTGGAAGGGCCGTGAAGGCCCCTCCTCCGTCCTCAGCCTGATCGTCACAACGCGCATCCCAGTATGCTACGCCTAGCCCCGCAGCGGCCTGTCCATCCTGACCACATCGGCCCAGGTTTCACGCGCGACAACCACCCTTGCTTCCCCGTCGCGGACAAACACGACGGCCGGCTTCGGCAAACGGTTGTAATGGCTTGCCATCGAGTAGTTGTAAGCACCTGTGGACAGCACGGCCAGGATGTCGCCGTATGCGGCTTCCGGCAGCATAGCGTCGCGAATCACCACATCGCCGCTCTCGCAGCACTTGCCCGCCACCGTCCAAACCCCGCTCGGTTCCTCCGCAGCACGGTTGGCCAGCAAGGCTTCGTACTTCGCCCCGTACAGCGCGTAGCGCGGGTTGTCCGTCATGCCCCCGTCGATCGCGACGTAGTTCCGCACCCCTGGAATTCGCTTTTGCGTCCCGATCCGGTACAACGTCGTGCCTGCCGGACCGGCGATACTGCGGCCTGGCTCTACCCAAATCTCCGGCACGGCCAGTCCACGCGTCGTAAAGACGTCGCGCATCGTGCCGACAATCTCATGGATTTGCCGCTCAATAGGCTCCGGGTCATCTTCGTCGGTGTAGCGAATGCCATAACCGCCCCCGATGTTCAGCACGGACAATGACAGCCCTAGCGCCAGCGCGCGCTCGTAGAGCCCGACCATCCGGGTAATCGCGGCCGTGAACCCTTGGGTATCGAAAATCTGCGAGCCGATGTGTGCATGCAGGCCGATACAGTGGAGACTGGCAGACGATTGGACCCGGCGCAGGGCTTCTTCAGCCTGCCCAAGCTCCATATCGAAGCCAAACTTGCTGTCCTGCTGGCCCGTGGAGATGTATTCATGCGTGTGCGCCTCCACGCCCGGCGCCACCCGAAGGAGGATGTCGACGGTACGCTGGTGCCGCGCCGCCACTTCCTGCAGCATCTCGAGTTCAATGAAATTGTCCACGATGACCGCGCCAATGCCGGATGTAACGGCGTATTCGAGTTCTTCCGCCGTCTTGTTGTTGCCGTGCAAATGAATCAACGCCGGATCAAGCCCGGCCGTCAGCGCCGTATACAGTTCACCGCCGGAGACGACGTCCAGATTGCACCCTTCTTCCGCCACCAGCTGACACATTGCGATGCTGCAAAACGCCTTGCCCGCATAGGCCACCCGGTACGGCGCTCCAGTTGACTGAAACGCGTTGTGAAACCGACGGATGGTCTGACGAAGCAGTAATTCATCGTAGACAAACAGCGGGGTCCCGTACGTGGCAGCCAGACGGGTGGTGTCGCACCCCCCGATGTACAGGTGCCCTTCCGGGCCAATTTCCATGGTACCAGTCAGACGGGCCGCCGGAGGCTGCACGCCCGTTTCATACGCCGCGCTTTCCACACGCTCACGGGTCATCTTTTCTCTCTCCACTCCTTGCAGGTGACAAGCGGTTCCCTGCGTGCTCTTCCCTGCATGCTCTTCCCTGCATGCTCTTCTTTGCGTGCTCTGTCCATGTCTGTCGAATCATTCTGTGTACCATCATGGCGGGGATTCCCTGCTTCGTCAAGCCATTCGCTGGGCCATGCGGACGCCGTGATTTAGACGTGAAAATCCTGAGGGCGGTATGCGATTCTGCCGTGGGTCATGATGGTGAGACACGCCGGCTCCGGATGGTACTTGACTTCGCCCTGGCCCGCGTAGAACCAGACTTTCTCGACCGCTTCACCGTGATCTTCCCGAAAGATGAAAACATTGAGCTCATCTTTCAGCCGCAAAATTTCTTCGATTTGAGGGGTCCGGTCGGTGTACACCGTGAACAGCCAACCCTCCGGCCGTTGTTCGTAGTTGAAGCGCACGCCTTGCTGGTCAGAGTCCAACAGCACCCTGGATCCGACCGCATGGTGGATGCGCAGTTTCTCGTGCAACGCCATGGTTTCCATCCTTTCGTCCGCTCCGGTTGACGTGCACCCCGGCCATCTTGGCAGCCAAGATGCCGGCGGCCGGGAGCGGCTTGGTTACGGCAGGTCAATCAACATAAAAAAGGACGCTTCATCCGCCGCAAGTGTTAAGCCAGACTCGCCTTCCATTCGGGCGGCATCGCGCGTCTGCAGCACCGTCGTCTCATTGACACGCAGGGCGCCTTCGACCACGAACAAAAACACCTTGCGGTGTGGATTTCCTTCGAAGGGGATGGCTTCGCCAGCCTGCAGACGGCTGAGATAGATGGTGACGTCCTGATGAATCTTGGCCACGTTCGCAGCGGGTTGATGGGACACCACCTTGAGCAAACGTCCGTCCAGCTGGTTCACATCGAACGCGCTCACCTCGTAGGTCGGCGGAAGACCTCTTTGCATGGGCTCAAACCACATTTGAAGCAGGTTCAGTTCTTCCGTCTCCGAGGCGTTGGATTCCGTATGAACGATGCCTGTGCCAGCCGACATACGCTGAATCTCGCCAAAGGTGGTCACCGCCACATGGCCGAGGTTGTCCTGATGCTTCAACCAACCCTTGAGGACAATCGAAACAACCTCCATATCACTGTGCGGATGCGCGCCGAACCCTCTGTTCGGTGCAATGAAGTCATCGTTCAACACGCGCATGGGCCCAAATCGGGTATTGTCTGGATCTATGTACGGACCAAACGAAAAACTAAAGTTCGATGACAGCCAATCCTGCTTGGCTGCATAACGTTCCTCCGCCCTTTGCACGGATATCATACGCATCTTCCTCCCGCAACCAGTGTACCATTTGACAAAAGCAAGGGGCCACACGCACCCGCGTGCAGCCCCTGCCGTTGTCTGCTGATCAATAGACAGTTGTGGTTGTGCATGTGGTCACAGCGTAGGGAACCAGCAGGATGAACAGCACGAAGATAATCAGGAACACAACCGCCCAACGGGTGTAGCCACCAAACGCGCCATCGTACATGTTCAGGAACCTCCTTTTTTTCCAAACATCGCGTTACACGTCCTGGCAGATGCAGCGTGCTTGAGAGGGCAAGCTTAGTACCCTGCGGCACCGCCATACCCCGGAACAAGCAGGAAGAACAGGACAAAGATAATCAGAAACACAACTGCCCAGCGGGTGTATCCTCCAAACACACCGTACATCGTCCACACTCCTTTCGCTCCGTGATGATGCAGGATATGCGTGAGTCCAACGGTACCGTAGCGGTATTTGTCCTCGGTGGCCTGGCAGAACAACTTGCGCACAGCACCCTCATTCTCCGCACTTTCAAGGTCAGTTGTCCTCCACAAGCGGTCGAATCAGTCATAATTTGTTAGTAAACGGTGAAGGAGGCGGGGCAAGTGAAGGTGGATACGTTCCTCAAACTCGGTTCGTTGGCATTTGGCATTGCGCAAGATGAACGCGTTCGGGAGTTGGTCAAAATGACGCATAACGGCGCCAAACGACGCGGGCTTTTCGCAGCACCACCGAACGTACCGCCTGCGCCGAGCGCACAACGCGTCCCATTTGCCAACTGGCCGCGAAGGTATTGACCTGTCACGGGCGCCGCCGCAGGCGCGTCCGATACATACGCCAAGCGCCCAGAAGAATCACCAGCAGGGCCACCGAGGTGCGCAAAGCCGCCTCCTTCCAGCCGGTGGGCATATACGGAAGCAGCCATTTGTCATCTGTCATCACATCAAAGCCCAATTCCCCGACAAACCCAGCGGCTAACAACTGGATCCACAAAAGTCGGCTCATCACGCCGACAAACAGCGGCAAAAACGTAAGTAGCGGGACAAGCCCCGCCAGCACGGCAAATCCGATGACCCATGGGTCGCGCGCAGTGATGGACAAACTGAGGATGTTGTCGAGACTCAACGCCAGGTCCGTCACGACAATCACACAGAGGAGGCGCAGCAGGGAGGGCTCCTTGCGGTCGTCCGGAGCCGTGACGAGGCTGAGGCGCACCGCGATGATCAGCACCAGGGCGCCTAAGGCAATGCGAAACCCGGCGATCCCGGCAATCGACAACACCCCGAGAATCAACGCCGTCCGGCATATCGTAAGCAGCACGGCGGACAGCGCGCCAATCAGATACAGGTTGTGCCGCGTCTTTTGAGCGATGCCGCCCACCACAATCGCGTTGTCGATGCTGGTCAAGAGATTGAGGAGGAAAATCGTCACAAACGCCTTCATCAGGGCCTCCCGCAGCGCCGTGTCATCCGAACCTTGTCCTCTTTCAACCTATGCGTGACCCATTGGCCGCCATGCCACATAGCCTGTGGATAGAGTGGGGGGATAAGGATGCCGGACATCCGCGAGTCGAGTGAAGCGCGCGAAGACACGTTGCACGACCGCACCCTGCAGGGCGCGAGGACGGTCGTGGACCGTGCGCTGAACTATGTCGAAGGTGTTGAGAAAATGGTCGTCAACCGGGCCGTCCGGACCCTGTTTCCCAGGGTCGAACAGCGGATCCGTCAAGCACCCGAAGCGGCCTTGCGCACAGAACTGCAGTACCTGTATGACCTCATCGGACACATCCTGGACGAACCCGCGTCCAACAAAGGCAGAAAGAAATCCGGCAGACGGTCGCGCGCGGCCTCCCGCCGCAAATCGGGCCGCAAGCGCAGCGAGGGAAACGCGGGCAGCGGGCGCTGACGGCACCGCATCATGAAGAAGGGGGCTGCCCCGGTACCATAGCACCTGGAGGCAACCCCCATGCAAACACGAAACCAGAACGGCGCGAGGACGACATTCAACCCGGGCGACGCACCGCTCAGGCGTGTCTTACTGCGGATTGGTCGTCCAAATCCCCGCTTGGTTCACAAACGCACGCTGCGGCAGCTTGAGAATCGAAACGATCAGCTGTGCGACATCGTCTGCCTGTGTCATCCGGTCTTCCGCGCCAATCGGCAGGCCAAGGCTGGCTGCCATCTCCGTGTTGACCGTACTCGGCGTGACCGCCGTGACGCGAATGTTAAATTTACGCGCTTCCTGCATCAGGGACTCAGTAAATCCCATCACCCCGAACTTCGAAGCGGAGTAGGCCGACGTGGTCGCGGCGCCGCGCAGGCCCGAAGTCGAGCTGACATTGATGATGCTCCCTGTTTTGCGGGCCATCATCTCTGGCAGCACCTTGCGTGTCACATAGTACGTGCCAAACAGGTTGACACGGACCATCCGTTCCCACTCGTCGGGATCCATCTCGACCACCGTGCCAAACTTCGCCGCCCCAGCGTTATTGATGAGAAAGTCGATGGGGCCCAGTTCCTCTGTGATGGACGTGACCGCCGTTTCGACCTCCTGCCGATTCGAAATATCAGCGATGGCCAGCGCCACCCGGACCTGCGAGGATGTCTTGACTTCATCCGCGACCGCTTCCAGGTCGCGGCGGGTTCTCGCCAGCAGCCCCACATGGACCCCTTCTGCTGCCAGCTGCAAAGCCAGCGCCCGGCCAATCCCTTTCCCGGCGCCTGTTACAAGTGCGATTTTTCCTGCAATCGACATCTGATGCATTCCTCCGGTTCAATTCCGAGCTGAAACAGTCCGTTACAACCGAAACAGCCCGTTAAAACGCTCGTTCGTACTGCTTCGGGACGTCCGGCTTCACGCCGAGCGCCTGCGCTGCATGCAGCGCCCAGTACGGGTCACGCAGCATGCCCCGCGCGATTGCCACCAAGTCCGCATCCTGATTGGCGACCACAGACTCCGCCAGGTGGAAGTCTTCCAGCACCCCGACTGCGATGACGGGAATATCCAGCGCCTGTTTGATGGCCCGCGCGAAGGGCACCTGGTAGCCCGGATAATTCCCCGGCCGGTGATTGGGCGCAGGACGTCCCTCGCCGCCCGAGCTCACGTGAATCATGTCGACGCCGGCTTCCTTGTACTTCCGGCAGATCTCGATGATATGGTCGAGGCCATACCCGCCTTCCACGTATTCGACGGCAGACACACGGATAATGAGCGGCATGTCGTCCGGCATCTGCCGCTTCACCGCTCGAATCACTTCCACACCAAAGCGCGACAAATCCTTGCCGTATTCGTCGGTTCGGTGGTTCGTCACCGGCGACTGGAACTGATGAATCAGGTAGCCATGCGCGCCGTGCAGTTCAATCGTGTCCACCCCGGCAGCGACCGCCCGCCGCGCCGCTTGGCCGAACTTGTCCACCATCTGCCGCACTTCGTCCGTCGTCAATTCTCTCGGCATCTTGTACCCAGGGGCATCAAAACGGATCGCCGACGGCGCCACCGGTTCCGGCGCGTCCTCCGCCTTGCGGCCCGCGTGCGCGATTTGAATGCCCACCTTGGCGCCGTACCCGTGACACGCTTCAATAATCCGCGCGAACGCCGGAATGTGGTCGTCCGACCACAAGCCCAAGTCGTAGTCCGTAATGCGTCCGTCCGGCTCCACGTCCGTCATTTCGACGAGAATGAGTCCCGTGCCGCCAATCGCACGGCTGGTCAAGTGGACGTAGTGCCAGTCATTCGGCTTCCCGTCCTTCGCCGTCACACTGTATTGACACATGGGTGCCATGACGATGCGATTTTTCAACTCCAGCCCTTTGAGCCGATAGGGTGTAAACAATTGTGCCATGCTTGTCTTCCTTTCAACCTGCGACTTGATCGTTCAGCCTACGACCTCTGCGAGCTGGGAGACGAGTTCAGCCTTTGGTTTATATCCAATGATTTGCTTCACCGGCTGGCCGTTCTGGAACAGCACGAGCGTCGGAATGCTCATAATGCCAAACTTGGCCGTCGTCTCTGGATTCGCATCCACGTCCAGTTTGCCCACGACGAGCTTTTCCTTGTACTCTTCAGCAACTTCTTCCAACACAGGCGCCATCATCTTGCAGGGACCGCACCAAGTCGCCCAAAAATCGACCAGCACCGGCTTGTCTGATTGAATGAATTCAGCGAATGTCGCATCCGTGACTTGTTGTGTCATCCCTCATTCTCCTTTCGATCGCGCATGTGGCATCAACTGCGTCACCACACTGCGCCCTCGTGCATGCACCCGTTGGGCATAAAACTAATCAATATACAACGTCTTACTTTTTGATAGTATTACAATGCCTCGCCCCTGTCAATCCGCAGACCGCTTTCCCCCGCAGCGTCCAACGGCAGGCTCGAAAGACCGGTTTCACCGTGCTCACCTGCCTCGGCAAACCGATAATAGCGGAACCCCAGGCCAGGCCGCTGTGCCGCAAGCTTGTCAATCACGCGCCGTAACCGCTCCGCCGTAATGTCTGAAATCCGGGGGTACTGCGCGTCGCCAGTGGCCTCCGGCAGCTGCACCAGAATGAACCTGCGCGCGCCGTCATCTGCGACATTCTGCTCCAGCACCGCATGCCCCGTCGTCCCAGAGCCCGCGAAAAAATCCAGCACAATGTCGTCGCCGTGCGTCGCGATCTGGCAGAGAAATTGGATGAGCCGCACCGGCTTGACCGTGTCGAACGGCGATTTCCCGTCAAACAAGGCCTGAAGCTCCTTCGTCCCGTGCGTCGCCGTCCCGACCTTGTCGCCGCTCAGCCACGTCGTCGCGACACTGCCAAACGCCTTCTTTTCCCGGTAGAAGACCTTGAGCTGCGGCCGCGAGGTGCCGGTCGCACCAAAAACAATCCGGCCGTCCGCCAGCAGTTTTTGATACGACGCCTCGTCCGTGCGCCAATGCCGCCCCGGCGGCGGCCAGTGCGCCTCGCCCGTGTTCGGGTTGACGATGGCGTACGTCAAGTTGGGGCGCACGTGGGGCGCATCAAACGGGTCGGCCTTCCACGGCCCTCTCGGATCACGGTCGGGATTGGAAAACTTCGCCCGATCGAGCGGCTGCGGGCGTGCCGCAAACGCCGGAATGTCCCGCCAGAACGCCTGGTTGCTGGGTTTGAGCCGCCGGTGCTCATGCCGGCGCTGCTTCGCATAACCGACAATATACTCGTGACTCACACTGACATCGGTATCGTTCTGCACCGACTGACGGGACTGCCAGACAAAGCACGCAAAAAAGTTCTCCTCGCCAAAAATCTCGTCCATCAGGAAACGGAGGTTTTTGAGTTCGTGATCGTCAATGGACACAAAGATCACGCCGTCGTCGCGCAGCAGGTCCCGCGCCAGCACCAGCCGCGGGTACATCATATTCAGCCACTGTGCATGCAGACGCCCGCTGGTTTCCACCGCTTGGTGCACGCCGTCTCCCGTCGCGGCGACCTGGTTGGACGCGCGCAGGTACGACCTGGTCTTCTGCCGAAAATTGTCGGAGTAGATGAAGGCATTCCCCGTGTTGTAAGGCGGATCGATATAAATCATCTTGACCTTACCCGCATACGTGCGCCGAAGCACCCGGAGCACGTCGAGGTTGTCCCCTTCAATCACAAGGTGGTCTGCTTCCTCGAAGTTGACGGATGCCTCAGGCACCGGGATCAACGTCCCATTGCCCGGACACTGCGCCACGCGGACAGCCTCGCGCTTCCCCGGCCACGTCAACTCGTACCGTTCGGTCATGTCCAATCGTGATCCCCCAAAATAGCGCCAAAGTGGCTCACGCTGCGCACGAAATGCAACGCAGCATGTACGCACTAAATTGTAACACGCCACACCTGTCAGAGAATCATCGGCGCGTCGTAGTCCACGCCAACTTGCTTGCCTAGGTTGACGACCTTGCCAGGGCCAAAGTCGCTCACCCGGTAGATGCGGAGATTGTCTTCTATTGGATGAATAACCTCACTCAACTGCCGCACGAACTCGACGAACGTCACCTCGTCGAGGCGGCATTCAAATACAGAGTCCTGCACCCGATGTCCGTGCGCGACGCATAACCGTGCCACGCGCCGCAGCCGCTTTTCCCCTGCCTTCGTCTCTGTGCTGATGTCGTACGCGACTAACAAGTTCAACACGCTTCCCCCCTATGCCTTGTGAAACAGTGGTACGTATTTTACATGATCGCGTCGAATCGCCCGCGCCAGCAGCCGTGCCTGGATGGGAAGGAGTTGAGCAATCGGTACTTTCTTCTGCAGCAATGGATGGATTACCTCGTCCTTTTTCCGTACCTGGTAGGCGGCGATGAGTACCTTGCGCCCCTGTTCGGTCAAGGAGACCGCTCCCCCAGGTAACCACTCGAAGTGGTGCCGGCCGATTTGCCTTCGATTTACCAGCGTGATGGCAATCCGGTCGGCCAGCATGGGTCGAAGCTCCTCCATCAGGTCCAGCGCCAAAGAGGGTCTGCCGGGGCGCAGGACATGCAGGAAGCCGACCTGCGGATCGAGCCCAACGCTCTCCGCGGCCGACAGTGCATCATTCGTTAACAGCGCGTAAAGAAAAGACAGCAGACAATTCATGGGGTCGCGAGGAGGGCGTCGTGAGCGATGCTCAAAGCGGGTGAACTCGTCATCCATGTCCGAAAATTGGTGGCGAAACACGGAAAAGTATCGTTTGGCGTTGATACCCTCCACACCACGTAACGCCGAAATGTCGCAGATTTGGTCCAAGCGCCGCAGATCACGCCCTATGTCCTCGGCCGCCTCCCGCAGCAGATTTTGCGATTCAGAGCGCCTGGAGTCGCGAGCGGACCTAAGGAGATTCTGCCTCGAATTGTATAGTTTTCCTGCCACAATCGCCTGAACAACAGGCGTCGCACGGACCGGGTCCACAGCCGCCTGAAACTGCGCCATGCGAAGCAGTACGTTGCCAGACTTCGGTCCTTCCAGTCGGTACACAAACCTCCCCTGACCGGTCATTTTGACCACCGTCCGCCCCGTCTGCGAACACCGTTCCAGCAGCGGGCTGGTAAACGTAACTCTTCCAATTCCAACGATGGACTCCACGTGAATCAGAGGCACCTGGTGCAACGTTTCCTTGTCCTTGGTCACAAGGACAGTATCATGATCGAGCCGGAGAATTGCACCATCGGTCTGTACGTACAAGGTGTTCCTGATGTCTTGCATGCTACCCCTCCATTCTCAGCATCAGTTCGTGCCAATCGGGCCGGTTGCCCGTATCGGTGGCCTCGGGCATGCAAGCCCGCCGCAGCGAACAACCGTTGCACCTGGCGTCGTTGACAGCCGGTGGAACTGCTGACTTCGCAATCATCACGCGAACCTCCGCCGCGATTCGGAGGGTTTCCGCGCGCAGCTCGGACGTAAACACCACCGTGCGGCGACGCCGGGAGGAAATGTGGTAAATCGCGCCTTCGGGGACCATAACGTGAAACATTTCCTCCAGACAAATTGCCTGGCCGCACAATTGAACCTCGTCCCACCGGTGCGCCTTACGTTCCCCATGTTTAAATTCGACTGGATGGGGTGTTCCGTCTCGAAGTTCAACCACATCACACTTCCCTGACAAGCCATGCCGGTCCGACCAAACCGGAAGCGCAGTGACAATCTGATGACCCGCTTCCGACCGGACATGCTCTTCATCCACCCGCGTGTGGGCCCAGCGCCCTTTCAATGTGAACTCGTTCTCATCAAAAACCTGCTCCACATGAATGAGCGCACATTGACGTGGACAGTAGCTGTAATGTTGCAGCGCTGACAAAGGCACAGTTTCAGAAGCATCTGACAAACTTGGTTGAAGGTCAAACACGTCGATCAACTCCGGTCGTCGATTTCTTATCTTCTGTCGCCTCACCTTCTCACAAATCCGTTCATGAAATGTGAGTTTGCACAGGTCAGCAAGGACGGCAGAGGCAGCGGAGGCAGTAACGGCCGTGCGACACTGGCCGTCGGAATGATTGGGTACGCAGAGATGCGAGTTGGACTGGAAGCGAACAGGTTGCTCTATTCAGATATTTTGGACAAAACCAAGAGGTTATAGACGTCACCAGTGCACATGACATCAAGTGACGGAGTTCAATGGAGCCGTAGGTAAAGCCCGCGGAGTAACTCGTGACGCCAGCCCCCCGTGAACGTGTCATCGCCGCTTCAATGGAGCCGCAGGCGATCCCTGCGGAGTAACGATCGCTCAAACTGCCCAACGACATGGCGGATACATGCTTCAATGGAGCCGCAGGCGATCCCTGCGGAGTAACATGTTGTTGTTAGGCCTAATATGACGGTAAAAATACGCTTCAATGGAGCCGCAGGCGATCCCTGCGGAGTAACTTCCCCACATCCACCAGCCATTATTACAACAAATACGGGCTTCAATGGAGCCGCAGGCGATCCCTGCGGAGTAACTTGATGTGGCTGTCATTGGGAGGCTGAATAATAAATCAGCTTCAATGGAGCCGCAGGCGATCCCTGCGGAGTAACTTGTGGGAGAGATGGGCGAAGGGTGCAGCAAGTATTGCTTCAATGGAGCCGCAGGCGATCCCTGCGGAGTAACGAAAGTATCCAGAGAAGGTACCCGTACCTGTTTTACGCTTCAATGGAGCCGCAGGCGATCCCTGCGGAGTAACGCTGGCTGTTGGTGATGTTCGCGTCTACGGTGCCCTGCTTCAATGGAGCCGCAGGCGATCCCTGCGGAGCAACAGGCGGTGCCCTGGTGATTTCCCGGAAGAACTAGTTGCTTCAATGGAGCCGCAGGCGATCCCTGCGGAGCAACCATATTGGCGGACAGTCCGCAGGAAAGGCCTCTGGTTGCTTCAATGGAGCCGCAGGCGATCCCTGCGGAGCAACGCTGTGTGATGCGTTTCGTGTCGTTCTTTGTCAAAAAGCTTCAATGGAGCCGCAGGCGATCCCTGCGGAGCAACTGACTTGTACTCGTTCTCGAACTGTTTGAGGTCCTGCTTCAATGGAGCCGCAGGCGATCCCTGCGGAGCAACGCGCCATATAGCATATGCTTAGCACTGTGACCAGGTAGCTTCAATGGAGCCGCAGGCGATCCCTGCGGAGCAACACCGACTTCCCGTGCGGCGCGGGTACGGGGCTCTTGCTTCAATGGAGCCGCAGGCGATCCCTGCGGAGCAACTCGGTTTGTAGCTTCGGGGCTACCGATGACAGCCATGGCTTCAATGGAGCCGCAGGCGATCCCTGCGGAGCAACTCTCGTAATGGCATGCTGACCGCAACAGGGTTCCAGCTTCAATGGAGCCGCAGGCGATCCCTGCGGAGCAACGGACGCGGTGTGGGTTTGTGAGTACTGCGAGTGCGAGGCTTCAATGGAGCCGCAGGCGATCCCTGCGGAGCAACAGATTGAGTTGGAGGTGAAGGCAGAGTGAGCATTCCCGCTTCAATGGAGCCGCAGGCGATCCCTGCGGAGCAACAGCGTGAAGCCAAGGTTTCCGCTCGCGAAAAGGAGTTGCTTCAATGGAGCCGCAGGCGATCCCTGCGGAGCAACCTTCATACGTTGAACTCAAATTGGTCGGCATCTCAGCTTCAATGGAGCCGCAGGCGATCCCTGCGGAGCAACGGATCCCACTGATCTATCTTCTGCAATCTAGTAAGTGGCTTCAATGGAGCCGCAGGCGATCCCTGCGGAGCAACTTCGACGTGCCGTGGCTAGACTGGTTGATCAACTGGCGCTTCAATGGAGCCGCAGGCGATCCCTGCGGAGCAACGAAAATTGACTCCCTGTACTGGCTCGGCAAATGCATCGGCTTCAATGGAGCCGCAGGCGATCCCTGCGGAGCAACTTGTAACGTCAATGTAGGCACAGCTAACCCATATTCGCTTCAATGGAGCCGCAGGCGATCCCTGCGGAGCAACTAACTCCGCAACTCTTTATGCGGACGACGGACCGGCGGCTTCAATGGAGCCGCAGGCGATCCCTGCGGAGCAACGGCCAGCGCGCTGAAACAGCAGATTGATGGCACTGGCTTCAATGGAGCCGCAGGCGATCCCTGCGGAGCAACGCTCCAGCCTATCGGCACCTCAGCCACCGCTTCGTCGTGCTTCAATGGAGCCGCAGGCGATCCCTGCGGAGCAACTCTGCCTGGAAGTCCCATCCAGAACACCCCCTATCGTGCTTCAATGGAGCCGCAGGCGATCCCTGCGGAGCAACTATTTTGCTCGGATGAATGCCTTGGCAGGTACCTGGTGCTTCAATGGAGCCGCAGGCGATCCCTGCGGAGCAACATCACAGCCGTAAACAATGGCGTGCCGTACATCGAGCTTCAATGGAGCCGCAGGCGATCCCTGCGGAGCAACACCCTTCTTCCGCATCCAACCGAGCGCATAGACAATGTGCTTCAATGGAGCCGCAGGCGATCCCTGCGGAGCAACAGCGAAGGTCTTGTTGGTACGCCTAGCAAGAATCGTGCTTCAATGGAGCCGCAGGCGATCCCTGCGGAGCAACGGATGTACCCGAAAAAATGCGCAGTTTCCTCACGAAGCTTCAATGGAGCCGCAGGCGATCCCTGCGGAGCAACCGAGTCCAGCCCGTCCTGACGGCCTTGCGCTGCGGTGCTTCAATGGAGCCGCAGGCGATCCCTGCGGAGCAACTTTTTCGAGTGGCTCATGCAGGGACATGGGACGTACGCTTCAATGGAGCCGCAGGCGATCCCTGCGGAGCAACATTACTACTGCGATGCGTGTTGGGAGGCGTTGGGCGCTTCAATGGAGCCGCAGGCGATCCCTGCGGAGCAACGCAGATATACGATACTGAACGGGATTGTGCCGATGAGCTTCAATGGAGCCGCAGGCGATCCCTGCGGAGCAACGTCAGGGACAACATGCCGCGCATCCTCCTTGTCAAGTCAGGCTTCAATGGAGCCGCAGGCGATCCCTGCGGAGCAACTATGTCGGCATCCCCGTCCCACATGGCTGCATCGGGCTTCAATGGAGCCGCAGGCGATCCCTGCGGAGCAACACCCATGTTCGGAAGACGAAGTGAACGCTGTCATTGAGGTGCTTCAATGGAGCCGCAGGCGATCCCTGCGGAGCAACGTTCCGGTAACGGTGTCAGTACCGAGTACACACTTCAGCTTCAATGGAGCCGCAGGCGATCCCTGCGGAGCAACGCAGATCCAGCACATCTATCGTGTGCAAATACAGCACGCTTCAATGGAGCCGCAGGCGATCCCTGCGGAGCAACAGGTTCGGATTGCTCATAGGACTCAGGCGGAATAAGGCTTCAATGGAGCCGCAGGCGATCCCTGCGGAGCAACAGGCGCGTTCGTGTAGGGAGTGTTGGCAATGGGCGACGCTTCAATGGAGCCGCAGGCGATCCCTGCGGAGCAACCTGCGTTCATCGACTGCAATGTTTGCGTGGCATTTGCTTCAATGGAGCCGCAGGCGATCCCTGCGGAGCAACGAAGGCAAGCTGTTTTTCAGCATTCGTGGTGCGTTAGCTGCTTCAATGGAGCCGCAGGCGATCCCTGCGGAGCAACGAAGGTGTTGCCCCATGGGAAGGCCCGTTGATTCCGGCTTCAATGGAGCCGCAGGCGATCCCTGCGGAGCAACATATGGACGTAAGCGACGATTCCCGGAGTATCGCAAGGCTTCAATGGAGCCGCAGGCGATCCCTGCGGAGCAACCGGTCTACGTTTGCCAACTCCATGACACAGTTCTCGGCTTCAATGGAGCCGCAGGCGATCCCTGCGGAGCAACTACAGCGACACAGGCTCCGTCCCCGGTATCTCAGGGCTTCAATGGAGCCGCAGGCGATCCCTGCGGAGCAACATTTTGCTGGAGGTTTTCGGAAAAGTGACGAAATCCGCTTCAATGGAGCCGCAGGCGATCCCTGCGGAGCAACGAGTTTAGAGGCGCTGGAGGCGTACTTCCGAGACAGGCTTCAATGGAGCCGCAGGCGATCCCTGCGGAGCAACAAGCATGTACTCTTTCGACTGCGTGGCGCATAAGCCCGGCTTCAATGGAGCCGCAGGCGATCCCTGCGGAGCAACCCCTAACAGTCTGACACAGCTTAAGGCATGGCTGGAGCTTCAATGGAGCCGCAGGCGATCCCTGCGGAGCAACACTGTCTGAGTAGCAGAACCGCTTCCGATGATAAGCGCTTCAATGGAGCCGCAGGCGATCCCTGCGGAGCAACACTGCGCCCAAGCCTCGGCCCCCACATGGCGATCTCGCTTCAATGGAGCCGCAGGCGATCCCTGCGGAGCAACTTGGAGTATAAAATCATGCGCTACAAAGGCTTTTAGCTTCAATGGAGCCGCAGGCGATCCCTGCGGAGCAACGCCTTTGCAATGGAAAAGGCCCCGCAAGGTATTCGTGCTTCAATGGAGCCGCAGGCGATCCCTGCGGAGCAACGGCGAAAAACGCTGGCAAGGAGGCATCGCGGAATGAAGCTTCAATGGAGCCGCAGGCGATCCCTGCGGAGCAACGAACCCGGCCGCTATATCGACGTCACAGTTACCAAGCTTCAATGGAGCCGCAGGCGATCCCTGCGGAGCAACCTTGCTCCTGCGCGGTTTTAGGCGAGTAACCGGCACGCTTCAATGGAGCCGCAGGCGATCCCTGCGGAGCAACCAGATTGAGGCGGCGATGACGGCGGCCGACAAGGCGGCTTCAATGGAGCCGCAGGCGATCCCTGCGGAGCAACAGATTTCGCGCAGTGGGCCTCGAATCTCGGCAACACGCTTCAATGGAGCCGCAGGCGATCCCTGCGGAGCAACAAGCCCTGCGCGGCGAGATCGGCTACACGGGGAACCGCTTCAATGGAGCCGCAGGCGATCCCTGCGGAGCAACGACTTCACAGACAAGCAGTGGTCCGACCTAACGGATGCTTCAATGGAGCCGCAGGCGATCCCTGCGGAGCAACACGCATGATGGAGTCTGCCAACACCTACGAGAGACGCTTCAATGGAG
The DNA here is from genome assembly GCF_028751525.1 of Alicyclobacillus cycloheptanicus. Taxonomy (GTDB): domain Bacteria; phylum Bacillota; class Bacilli; order Alicyclobacillales; family Alicyclobacillaceae; genus Alicyclobacillus_L; species Alicyclobacillus_L cycloheptanicus. The sequence goes on along the minus strand of NZ_CP067097.1, from coordinate 1,979,928 downwards.
CCGCAGGCGATCCCTGCGGAGCAACATGGTGGACACGTCCAGATGGGGAGCGCGTGAGGGGAGGCTTCAATGGAGCCGCAGGCGATCCCTGCGGAGCAACCCCACAAGTTCAATGTTTTCATTTCTTTTCCAATCTGCTTCAATGGAGCCGCAGGCGATCCCTGCGGAGCAACTGTCTGTCCATGGTGTGGGAGTAACAAGATTTTTGGCTTCAATGGAGCCGCAGGCGATCCCTGCGGAGCAACGCGGTGATATATGACTATATCAAACCCGATGTAGAGCTTCAATGGAGCCGCAGGCGATCCCTGCGGAGCAACATGGTTTTATTGCAAATTCCAAGCAAAAACAAATCAGCTTCAATGGAGCCGCAGGCGATCCCTGCGGAGCAACGCCCTGCGATTTGGCGAGATTATCCATGGAAGCTTGCTTCAATGGAGCCGCAGGCGATCCCTGCGGAGCAACGTAGAGATTCCGGAACGCCGCGAACAGGAACTCGTAGCTTCAATGGAGCCGCAGGCGATCCCTGCGGAGCAACGCGAATTCGAGATCAAATCATGGCGTTGGGTAACTTGGCTTCAATGGAGCCGCAGGCGATCCCTGCGGAGCAACTCGGGTTGGATTATAGTCGTCTCCTCTATGCTATATGCTTCAATGGAGCCGCAGGCGATCCCTGCGGAGCAACCGAACAAGAGCCTATCATGACGGCCTTCACATCTGCGCTTCAATGGAGCCGCAGGCGATCCCTGCGGAGCAACTGGGGAGTCGGTGAGCCGGGTGCTCGCCGACAGAATGCTTCAATGGAGCCGCAGGCGATCCCTGCGGAGCAACGAGGTCAGGGTGCGCTTCCTGAAATGCTTTGGTATCGCTTCAATGGAGCCGCAGGCGATCCCTGCGGAGCAACAACATTGCCGCAGGGGGGCGTCTCAGACGAGGATCGTGCTTCAATGGAGCCGCAGGCGATCCCTGCGGAGCAACGCATCTCGTCGTAGATGTACGTTGATTTCGGAAAGAGCTTCAATGGAGCCGCAGGCGATCCCTGCGGAGCAACAGCACGGGCCGAGATTGACGCCGAGATTCCGGACACGCTTCAATGGAGCCGCAGGCGATCCCTGCGGAGCAACGTGGGCATAACATGATTCGCAAAGCGAACACAACCTTCAATGGAGCCGCAGGCGATCCCTGCGGAGCAACTTGAGTAGTGGGTAACCCTTCCCATTGCGTCGAATTTCCTTCAATGGAGCCGCAGGCGATCCCTGCGGAGCAACCGCTACCTACGGTGTCAGCATGGGCGGACTATTGGAATACCTTCAATGGAGCCGCAGGCGATCCCTGCGGAGCAACGGACTCAACAGTGTACGTGCTGATTGACGCCTACATCCTTCAATGGAGCCGCAGGCGATCCCTGCGGAGCAACGTGTTGCTCTTTACTCACCGCCAACCCTCCTTAATCCTTCAATGGAGCCGCAGGCGATCCCTGCGGAGCAACCGCACCGGTCTGACCCTAGCCGTGATGCGGTATATCGAGCCACATGCGCGAACCCCCGTCGCTTTACTGGATTCGGATCCGGCGTCCACACAAAGTCACCAACGAAATGCGCTTCCAGCCCGAAGATATACAAAGCGCGAATCTCCCTGTATTTTACCACCACTTCAGGTTCGCGCACCGTCAAATCAAGACCTCCTCGCAGCTCGCTCACATTGCTATCACACAGGTTGTGATGAACACACATGATGCATTCGTGCCAACACGCTTGCCCCCACGGCAGCGCAGGGGCTGGTTCAATTACGCAGGACATCCAATGTATGCGTCGGTGTCCATCGTCAAATCGGGATCACACGACAGCCGTCCATGGTCAAATCGCGACCGGACGCCCGCCAGAGCAACCGCCGAATCTTCAGCTGTCGCCTCCCGCTCGTTCCGTTTGTCGTAGTCCACGCCAACATCCGCATACGCCTCCAACGGACACACCCCATCTCCGTCAAGCCGCTCTTCGTTTCGGGCGCGCATCGCGGAGCATCTGTCGACATCATCAGTACGTCCGGCGCATACATTGATTCCGTTTCATGTCGAAACCACGCGAAAATATTTTCAGAAAAGCGGGACAAAAGTCCCATGAGGACAGGGACTGCAGGCTCGTGAGCCAGTCGTCTTCCGGTGCTAGTTTAAAAGCGTTTATACAATATCTAGCGATTGAGGTGATTGTTATGAAAAGGGGTTCCAAAGCAGCCGGTATTGTATTGTCGACGATGGGCTTGGGTGTTCTTCTGTGTCCCTCTTTACCTACGCAAGCCGCTCCACTCATCAGCAACGCGCCAATGATCCGCGGTCATTTAACAACGGGATCGAACGCCAGCTCCAGCAGCAAAACGCACAATCTAGGCTGGGAGTCCACCAACTGGTCAGGCTATGTCCTCTCCGGAGGGACCTACAACAGCATCACCGGATACTGGGTCGTGCCCACGGTACAGTCCTCGAAGAGCGCCACCTACTCATCCTCGTGGATTGGAATTGATGGATATAATGACAGCGATTTGATTCAAACCGGAACCGAGCAGGATTACTACAATGGGTCAGCCCACTACGGAGCTTGGTGGGAAATCCTCCCGGCCGCGGAAACGCCCATCTCCATGACCGTCGAGCCAGGCGACGAAATGTATGCCGACATCCAAAATGAAGGCAACGGCCAGTGGCTCATCGAGATCAAAGACATCACACGGAACGAAACCTTCTCAACCACCCAGGCTTACAGCGGTCCCCAATCCTCCGCAGAGTGGATACAAGAACGGCCCATGGTCGGAAACCGCCTCTCCACACTGGCCAATTATGGAGAAACGACGTTCGATCCCGCCAGTGTCAATGGCAGCAATCCTGGCTTCACCTCCTCAGAATCAGGCGCCATGGTCAACAATTCCGGCACGCAAATCATCTCCTATCCATCCAACCCTGATTCGGATACAGACGGCTTCAACGTGGCATACGGCTCCACGCAACCGGCTCCGCCGGCATCCTAATCTGCAGCATGAATGGACCCACGCTTCAATTGGGGGCCACCAAATCGCGAGAAAGCGTTTGGTGGCCCCCGTGGGCCCCATATTCTTAGGCCGCCACGGCCCGCCGGTGGTTGTTGAGATACGCGAATCCGTTGATCTTAATCTCAAAACGGGTGAACTGGGCCGCAGGCGATGCCTGGGGAGTGACCTTGCTCTGCTGTGCCATCACCATTTCTATCGCGATAGCTTCAACGGAGCCGCAGGCGATGCCCGCGGAGTAACTGTCATCGTCGCGTACACGGAGAAGGCGCCGAAGCTGCTTCAACGGAGCCGCAGGCGATGCCCGCGGAGTAACTCCTCCAGCTCGTCCAGGTTGTCCTTCAGCTCGCCGCTTCAACGGAGCCGCAGGCGATGCCCGCGGAGTAACATGAGCGCAGGCGGGAATGTAGCAAAATGCGCACCTGGGCTTCAACGGAGCCGCAGGCGATGCCCGCGGAGTAACGCATCATCCCCGGAGACATCGTTGATGCCGCCGTCGAGCTTCAACGGAGCCGCGGGCGATGCCCACGGAGTAACAACAGTACCTCTCCACGCGGACACTAGGTCATCTGGACGCTTCAACGGAGCCGCGGGCGATGCCCACGGAGTAACGAGTTTCTGAAACGCCTCAGTAATGTGACTCGACTTGCTTCAACGGAGCCGCGGGCGATGCCCACGGAGTAACCACTTGATAGGCGCGGAAGAAGTACGAAAACAGTGGGCTTCAACGGAGCCGCGGGCGATGCCCACGGAGTAACAGCCGCCAGAGCCAGCGCAATCACGCAGTCATCATGCTTCAACGGAGCCGCGGGCGATGCCCACGGAGTAACGGAGACCTTATCGTCGTCGGTGGCCGGACATCAGTCGGGCTTCAACGGAGCCGCGGGCGATGCCCACGGAGTAACCGTTATAGTGACGTCACCGGACGCAGACGCGAGTTTGCTTCAACGGAGCCGCGGGCGATGCCCACGGAGTAACCGTTATAGTGACGTCACCGGACGCAGACGCGAGTTTGCTTCAACGGAGCCGCGGGCGATGCCCACGGAGTAACGTCGTGATGATGAACGACGAACCGTGGTTTGTCGCGCTTCAACGGAGCCGCGGGCGATGCCCACGGAGTAACGCGACCGTGTTGCACTCGCCAAAGCTCGCCGAGTTGGCTTCAACGGAGCCGCGGGCGATGCCCACGGAGTAACTCCCTGTATCATTTTGAACTTGTGATCATGATGGTGCTTCAACGGAGCCGCGGGCGATGCCCACGGAGTAACGCCCTCCCAAATACGGCTTACGTGTGTCTCCGAAGGCTTCAACGGAGCCGCGGGCGATGCCCACGGAGTAACAATCACACCGTTCTGGCTATCGTCACCGCTATTGCAGCTTCAACGGAGCCGCGGGCGATGCCCACGGAGTAACTAGGGAGCCTCGGCCGACAGCGTTCCCGTGAGGTTGCTTCAACGGAGCCGCGGGCGATGCCCACGGAGTAACCTCACAGTTAGGATGGTTTAATGTATGCGTGAGATGGCTTCAACGGAGCCGCGGGCGATGCCCACGGAGTAACCTCGTTCGTGCGTTCGTTGGGTGATTAGGCACACGCGGCTTCAACGGAGCCGCGGGCGATGCCCACGGAGTAACAGCCGAATACGAGGCGCAGAAAGGGGTATCCTCATGAGCTTCAACGGAGCCGCGGGCGATGCCCACGGAGTAACCGCACCATTGCTCGGGCCTGCAGTGATGCGTCAAATTCGCCGAAAAGCGCGAACCCGGGTTGCAGGGATCGAGCGACGCTCAGAACATGAATCAGCTTGGCACGTAAACACATACAAATTGCAGATTGACCATTCGCACGAAAGTAGCAAGAGGAGTACACGCACTGATGGTTCGCGCCGGACATGCTGCACTCCCCCCTTTCAGACACATGATAGAACGGGGCCACCCCGAATTCGAACAGGCTGGCCCCCGTAACAGGTCTGACTCCTATTCAGCCCGCTTTTAGCCAATGCCACGTTTGACTGAAAATTACGTTGAAGAACACCCTGATTGCTCAACTCTTCCTCGGAACAAACAATCCCAATCCAAAGTGACAGTGCGCTCCCAGTGCGATGGGCCCAGGAACCTTTTCGGCGAATTCAATTTCCCAAAATGATCCAAGCGTGTCCGGCAGATTCATTTTCTTAGATCTGCGATATCGTTGAAACTGAATCGTTTGATACTCACGTCCTCTTACCTTCACCGCCGGTAGTCTCTCTACGCGAACTGGTGATGGCAAGCCGCGGGTCGCAAGTTCTCGACGAATCTGTTCTTCCGGGCCGAACCTTCCATTTCGCTTGACATGCCACGGGTGCAAATAAGGTGTGCAGGTCCTCCACACACGCGCCGCTTGCAACAGAGGCAGTGCTTCCTGAGATCGCCCGTCCGTATCGTGCGCCCGTACTTCGGAAAATCCCTCCAAGTACAGTGGCCATTCTCTTCTCTCACCCGACCACCAAAGCGGTGTCCAGATTTTCCTCAATTTCAAAAGGGAATTTACCAATTCAGGCGGGAACGGTTCAGACGAATAAAGCGTGATATGCTCGAGTCGCCCATCCGCATCCGCATCTTCGGGTAAAATGTACAAATGCCGATGACCGACACTCAAGTTTCCCTCTGCGTCACGTCCACTCACGATGGTCGGAACAGCATCACCGCATATGGATAGAATCGCCATGTGTAAAATGTCCGCCACGTCGAGCGTTTGCAATAATCTCGGTAACCGATCGTGAACGATGGCAAACCGCGCAGCATGATATCTTTCCGAACGGTCTCGAACGGCCGGGATCGCATGAGTCCCTCTGAATTCATCGAGAACCGGCCGCTCGTACATGACCCACTGTGAGCCGGGAGGCTGCAGGCGACCAGCACGCTCCAAATCATTGGTATCCACCGAAAGTGCTTCCAGCAAGTCTTCCGCAAGTTCAAACCGTTTGCTTCGACTCGACTGTTTTTTGCTTGATGTGCGTTCCTCATTCTCTCGCCACTTCTTAAACTCACCATGAGACATCGGGACAAGCACCTTCGTAAACTCTTTCATATCGTTCGATGCGGCTGAACGGTCTACATCGACAAGAGTCTTCGCGGACTGTTCGACAGGGAAACAGTTTGCCTCACCACGAAAAACATCGACGAAATTTGCCTCGACCCAGCTTTCAGCTCGCCCAAGATAGGCAAGCTTGTCCACCAACCGTTTGAGCAATCGGGTCTCCGCATCATTCAGATTTACGTCAGGCCATCGCACCACTAGGACAGCATCGCGATCCAGACGCAAAAATCCGTCGTAGACCAGTGTTGTGCCTCCGCCCCCGATGGGCATATAGTGGCGGACATTCGTATGGACTGCTGGCGGCAGAGCATATTCTGGATGACTGCTCGACAGCGCATCAATCAGATTCCTTAACGTCTCAGTTGAAAATTCCTCATATACGGCTTTTCGATGCCAAACAGCAATGAGTGAGCGCAAAATTCTCCATGGCGAAGGCGGCCACTCCACATCCGCCTCGTTCACATGACGCTGCCATGGCGTGGCGTGATACTGTCCACCCGGAAACCGAAATTCTATGCCAACCATCACGCCATCCACCTCACTTTTTCCGGTATTCTACGGTCAACACATCCCCGAATTTGCCCGCTTTCGTCAACGCCTCAACCATGTCAGGCAACATTTGTTCCAGTTCGGCAAGCGTCGGTATAACCCATCCGTCCGGGTTCGTCGCAGCGAGAGATTCGCATGTCAAATCACAGGCTGTACGGAGCCTTAACCCAGTTGCAAGCAACCGTCGAATCTTATACAGCGAAAAGGCTATCAGGAAGTCTTCTGCCGCTTCTCCAAGACCAAAAGAGTGAATCTGAGCCAAATCGATATTGAAATATGCTACGATGCGCTTCGCGGTATATTCCTCGCGGTGAAACGGCACGTTGCCGAAGCCGTCACTGGTCGACCCCTTTGGATCAACACGATCGTTCTTTACACCGCCTGACTGAGCTACTTTCACATCCTCCGCCTCGATGAATGATGAAAGTACGCGCGGCAAACGTAAGCGACCACCCGCGAGTTCCTTCTTTGCCAAGAACAACCCGTGAACCAGGGCATTGGTATCATAGCGAAACACGACCTCGGCAAGCTTTCGAAGGTCCACTGGGCCCGATTCCAACGTCACCAATTCTTTCTTCAGGCGCTCCAAGACTGATTTATCAGCACCCTCAAGGATGTACGGTGAGTTCAATCGGTGTGCCTCCAATACGGAGTTGGTCAGTGATTCACCGTTCTCATTTCTCACTCTCACAAACGGTATACCGCGCAGCGGCGGCACCCAGTCATCCTCCGCCTCGTCCCAACATACGTTTTCAAGTCGATTTGCCATGCTTTGTGCAGACTCGACCAACAGCATGCGAATTCCTTCCTGTGGACTGTCGTACTCCGCAGCCCCCAAATCCGGAAAACCAGTCGGTTGAAAACGTGTGCCTTGCAAAGGCTTGAGCTCAGCTTCCAACAGCAGTCTCGAGACACCATTCAATGCTTCAAACACATTCATTGAGATCTCTCCTCTTCATTCGAATTTTGCGCTTCTACATGAACCAGTTTCCTCAGGTAACCTAAATCTGCATAACTCAAGGGAAAGGCAAGTGCTGCAGCACACCGCCGCCCGGACAATCCTCGCGAGACCACTTGGAAATGTTTGTTGTCCATACCAAAACCACTGATGCGAAGCCGTCGGACTGCCGTCACAGTGGCTCTGTCGATGCCGCTGTGGCTGTCCGATGTCAGGAGCGCCAACAGCTCCCTCGGCATCGGGATCCGCACCGAATCGAGAAGATTTAGAGCACGCCGCAGTGTTTCGTCAGGCGTCGAAACCAGTCGAGTCACTGCATAGGTCCATGGCACATGCGGGATGTCCATGTTGCGTACCCTTCGACGAGGTCGGGAAAATGCCCATGTCTTCAAGGCATCCGTCGCCGACAATGGCAGCAGTCCCCACACGAGATCCATAATGCGCTGGTCGTCCACCTCGCCAACAAGAAAGCGAATCACACTTGGAAGCGACGCCGTAACGTATCCGCCAAATGGCTTATCGGTACTGTGAGCCGTGGTGTTTTCCCTCTGGACTAAGTCACCGCGTTTTTCGCCGTCTGCTGGATGATTCGTTGATTCCTTCCTGTGTACGTCCGCGTCCAGTATCCGCCGATGCAGCAATTGAATTAAGTTGCGCGTCAAATCGCTGTCCTTCCAAATCACTCTCGGCTCAACGACGTCGCTCCAAGCTTTCGGATTGCGAGCGGCGACCGGCGTGAAATACGCGCGAACATGCGGCATGTCGTGCGTGTGCCACCCAGCGATGGCCGCCGCAAGTTCGAATTCGGCCGATCCGTCGTCCGCATATTCAAGCCACCTAGTGCTGTTCAATGTCAGTGGTGTACGGATTTCCGTAAGTGCAGCCGAATTTTTCGCCAGCAAACGCTCCGCCTTCCCCAGCGCGATTAACAACGCCTGCACTCTTGGTCCCCCGCCGTGCGCGCAAAGTTGGAACATCGCCTCGCGAATCTGCTGGTAAGCGGACTGGATACTGTGTGCTCCGCTCTTGCGCGCATAGGCCCCAAAACGATTCAGCCAGTTGCCCCGATCAAGTTCCGAGAGTATATCTGCTTGCGGACGCCGCGCGACGACGAAGCGGTTCAAGGGCGCGGCCAAGTACATATTCCCTGAGCGCTGCACGAACGCGTATCGTTGAAAGCTGTCAATGCCCCTGTCAACCGCCAGGGCTGCACAGGCTCGAGCAAAGTCGAGTCCGTCACGCACTGGGCGGCCCTTCACGTCAACCCTCCCCTCTTGGAATACATGTGAAATCTCGCGGTAGGAAGCCGGACGGTTCCAGAGTGGCATCCACATTTCCGGTCGGGAAGATGCCTCATCCACCTCGTTCACGGCCCCGCTGCCGACCCCGACGGAATAGACGGTGAATGGATAGCTCAGAACCGCCGTACGAGCCGTCTCCAATCGCTTCGTAGCAGCTGCTGCGAAAACCAGCGCTCCCTCCAAATTCAGGACGAACTCCCACGGGTTCGCAAGCACTGCGCCCTTGAATCCAGCCCGTCCATTCGGACCGCCCGTCGATCCCGGCGAAAATTGTCCGGTAGACACGGATGGCAAGTCGGATGCGAGCGTTCCAAACAATGCAGATTCCAGCCAAGGCATATTGTTGTCTTTCGGCACCCCAGCGTCGAGATCGAATAAATCAATCAGCCGCTGCATGAAGTTGTTCGTGAACTCCAAATTTCCATCGTTACCGCCAGTTCCGAGCAGTGGTGGAAACCGCGGATTGTCAGCCGTCAACACGACCGCTGCGTCCAGCCATTCCACTGCCTCATCCGGCAGCCAACTCCGGCAGAGCGCGAGCAAATTGGTCTTCTCTTGTTTTTCTGGTCCCTCTTTCAGCCCCATCTCTGCGACAAGCTGTCTCGCCGTTACAATCGCAGTGCGATACGGAGCAAACCGTTCACTTTGCGCCTCGCTCATCGCCATGACAACCTCAAAGGCGCTCGCGCGCTTGGGATAAAACCCGCTTGCGCTATTCCAAGGTGCAAGAATGGGCGTCGGGACGTACTGGTCTGAGAAAAAGCGAATGAGCGCCTCCCGTCCCAGGGTCGACCGCAAGTGAAAGACATCGTGTTCCCACCAGCCCTGCGCCTCCGAATCAATCTGCTCTCCAACCAGACGTAACACGGCAAGTGCTCGCAAATATCCAGAGAGTGGTGTGGGATTGCAGCCCGTCAGCGCTATGTCAAATTGCTGAGGCATGATGTTCCGCCTCCTCCGCGGATGCTCGCCAATCTGCAACGCGCAGCATCGTTTCCAGCCAAGCTAGTCGAAACGGCCCCAACGCTTGCAAACAAGCCAGAGCCCCATCCGTCCAACTTCGCGTGCCATGTGAATTACGGTCACCGCTTCCGCCCATCTCCAGCACCGCTAAGGAAAGAGCTACCTGTGGGAATGTGAAACCGTCTTCCAGGGTGTACGCAGGAAGGACATCGCCCTCCCAAACGCCTCTAGCAAACAGAGGCCGTTCCGCCCCTCGCGGCAGCTTGTCCAACGGCGGACCTTCCTCAGTCGGCACAGACCGAATGGAGAGACGAATCTTTCCGTGATGAGCAGCAATCAAATAGGCCACCAAGCGGACATCGTCATTGTTGCGCGTTTCCATCGGTCGAGTTTGCAGGTACGCAAGTGCAGAAGCCAACTCATGGCGAAAACCTTTACGCAGGTAGTCCGATTTATCCACCCCAGCGCCCTTGGCTAGAAACTGATGGCTCCAATCACGATTCTGCGGGAGATTTCGCCTCAGTTTTTCTTGAAATACCTCGTGCAGCTTGCCCCAGTCGTGATACCGAGCCGCTTCCAACACGTGTTCGAATGGAGACATCTGATGCAGCTGGTCCGCGAGGCGATTCGCATGACGGATCACATCCGACGTATGCTCTGACAAGGTCACCGGCTGTGCGATCTCCCGACTGGCATTGTCGTTCTCACCATCGTGCGCCTCCAGTTGTATCCGTGACGTCAGCGCCTCGTCAATGGGCACAGGGGTCCAATCATCCGCCAGAAAGCCCAACTCGGTGGAATAGCCGCCAAAACGAGCATTCAATAGAATGGTTTGCCCCGGATAGATGGTGTCTTTTGTGACCACCTTCCATTCCCCTGACAGGATGTCCCAAGTCCAAGCCACCCGCTGTTGCCCTTTGTGGGTCTTATCCAAGTAGTCCCTGAACATCGACATGGAAACATGACAAATTTCGTCAGTCGATGGCTTGTGATTCACGGTCGTCGGCCGATCACCTTCCCAAGCACGCCAAAACACTTCGACATCCTGCTGTGTACCGCTTCGTATGTAGGGAGAGATGTCGATGTCACGTCCCGTCAAATCAGGTGTCGTATCAAATAAATTCAAGAGATCGCGTCGTCGAATCACGTAGCGAGCTTTCATTTTTTCGTCTACAACGGGTAAATACTGTATCCCTACGTCCCCTAGCCCCGCCATTTTGCGCTTTGCCGCAGCGAGTTCATCGACTTCGTAGGGAACACAACATGCTGGCTCCAACTCTACATCAATGACGGAGACTGAAGGAGACTTTGCTTTACCATCCCGATTGCACCGGCCAAATCGCTGTACCAGTGAAGCCCAAGGGGCCAATTCGGTGACCAGTGTTTCGGCGGAGATGTCAATGCCCGCCTCCACAGCCTGAGTGGCCACCACGATACAATCACGACCTTGCAGGGACAAAAGTTCCTCGTTGAGCCTCACTCGGTCCACCTGTCGATACCGACTGTGCAGAAGCATAAGCTCAGACTTGTCTTTGCCCAATTTCCGCAGGGCCTCGTAGACGGCTTGCGCTCGCGCTACGCGATTACAAATTACCAGCGTTACGGTTTGAGGCTGGTGGAGAGCCAAGGTGAACTCTGCCAAGGCCGAAGCATACTTCGAAGTTCCTTTCGACAAAAGCGCTTCCTTGGAAAGGATGAGCGGCGCATCAACCACTGGTTTGGGCGCCTCTCGTCGTTTTCGTACACGCGCGAGGTCTTCGGGAGGCAACACCAACAATCGCCCTTGCTTCGCAATCTCTGCAAAGTCGACCGTATACAGCCAGTCCATTTGGAAAGTGGCGGACATCCAAACTGTCTGTGTCCTGCCAAAGGTACCGAATTTCTGTCGAAACGCCTGCAATTGAGCGGTCGTCGCCAGTGCATCTGCCCCAAAAAGTTGTGGTTCATCGACCACCCAAAGACAGTCCTGATTTAGCAAAGCGTAGTGCATTGGCCAACGAAAACGACTCATAGAATATCCCCTGTTGAGAGCGCGCGACAGCAATTGATCCTGAGTCCCTACGAGAATGGCGTCTTGCTCAGGATGCACATCCCAATCTCCCCGCGTTTCTCCCCCCATGAGAACATATACCGGGATGGGAGCGCCTTCTGGGTGCACAAGTTGACGGCCTCCCAGTTTGTCGACAGCCCCGGACCCGATAGCGTCCGCTTCAGGGATGGCTAGTCCCAAATTGCGGAGCCAAGACTGAATAGATTCCTTCGTCTGGTAAACAAGGGAGCGCTGCGGCAGGCAATAGACAAGCCGCCTAGGGGTGGTCCGTCTGATCTTCTCATCAGCAAATCGCCGGCGCCAGATCCACGCGACGGAAACAGCCGCGGTCTTCCCCAGTCCGGTGCCCACAGAAACCGCCAGCGGCCAGTCGGCCGCTTCAGCGAGTTTTCTCTGGTAATCATAGGGCATGTTACCCGTGGCCCGTTGGAAAAACTCTTCATAGTTCGGGGGCGCCACCAATTGAAAACCTCCCTTCAGCCAATTTAGGTAGATGTAGTTTATTTCGGATGTTTCTGATATCGATTCACAGTATACAGTATATAACAGGAAATCGCCTTCGTCAATTTAGAGTAAGGCATATTATCAATCTCACGAATATAACCATGAATACGACTGTATGATATAATCAGGTATCTTGACGAGGGGTGAAGCGGCCCAATTGAAGAGTGAGCTTGATCATCTGAACATTTTCCGCCATAGGAACAAACCGCCGCGCCGGTTGGCGCGGCCCCTTGTCCTAGCTTAATCCAACGTCCCTTTGCACCGAAGCCCGGCATCAATGACATGGTACCCTCCATTGACCCACGGGTGTTGTGCACACCTCGCTCATTCAAATCCGCCTCCCTTACTTGGAAGGCGTTTCAGATAAAACCATCGTTCCGCATCCTCGAAATCCTGTTCGTCCACTTGACCCTGAATGAATGGAATCAGATCGTCGAGATATCCCGCCAGTTGCAGTTTTTCACGAAGCGTGTGCAATCGCTCACGCTTTTCTCGCGCACTCGGCACACTCTTCAATTCTTTCTCAATCTTATACCAAAATTCATCCGATTCTGTGTATACGAGAATCATCCATAACTCTGACATGGTGAAGGTCACCGTCTCATTGCTGCCGCCTTTCGTCACAGCTGACCAAAACTCGTCACCCGTGTACGGAATTTTCTTCACCAGTTGACGTTTGTTGCTGCCGCAAATGTATTGATACGCCTGTTCAACCGGTTCAAGGTCAATGCCTTTGGAACTCGATCCAGCCTCTGAAAGGCATTGGTAAAAATCACGCCATCGGCGAATCAACCGCCTGGCATTCTTCAACTTGAGTTCGAACGGGTCGGTGACCCAGATGCGGCTCTGCATCGATTCCAGCGCCACGCTGTATTCCCGCCATGGAGTTCCGAAATACTGGTATAATCCGTCCGGTCGAGGTACAGCATGAGCGCATGAATGTCTTCCCAAGCATCAGACAGCTCGTCCGACTTTCCACGGGCGTCAAGCGCCATGAGATATCCCTCAACCCAGTTCTGCTGGATGACTGGATTCCAGTCGATCCCGTCGAAATAGTCACGAACTTCCCTCTGCACGTCCGCGACTGTCGTCATAACGCGCCTCCTTTCATGTACGAATTTGTCATCCTGGCGCCTTCTCTGGTTCTTCCGTCTCGTCCAGCACCCGCCGCAGCGCAACTCTCGAAGGCTCCGGCAGCAATTCGACGAAACGACGCAACCCCATCGAAGTGACCAAGCACATCGCGAGTCGGTCGCGTTCGATGCCGTCTTCATCAAACGGAGTACCGTTCCACAGCTCCCACAGGTGACCGTTCGACGTAGCCATGTTCCACGGCGAAATGCTCAACTTCCGCCCTTCAACAGATGGATAGAGCTGATAAAACGCCATCCAGTCCTCAGCAGTGATATTCTCTCCATCTTCGTGTACCCTACGATGCAACTCGTCGGTCATTTGTCCATTCACCTCTTTTACACAATATAATTGGACTCTACTAATGAGACATGCAATTGGACTTGGCCGCAACAACAGTATAAATGTACTCATGTATCCATACGATCGTCGAACAGTAGATACACCACAAACGGACGATATCAATGGCAGGGAGGCTCTTTACAATTGAAGGGGGGAAATCGTGAAGAAGATCGCTTTCGGTATCGGAGTATGCATTTTCATCGGAGTTGCGGCGACAGGTTGCGGCCAAAGTCAGACAGTACGGCACGGGACCGATACTACACTCGCTCGAGAGTATTCATCGGTAGGACAACTCATTTCGGATAGCTCTGATGTAGTAAAAGGCAAGGCACTCTCGGGGAAATCGTTCACCTACCATGGCGTCACATTCACAGATACCTATTTAATAGTCTCTAAGGAACTCCGTGGTACAAATATACGACCGGGCTCGACGATTGAAGTATTGGAAACAGGCGGACCAAACAGTCCGGTGAATGACGATATTTACCCAATGAAGGATGGAAAGCAATACATCCTGTTTTTGACACCCTATTCCCGCCCTATTCCAGATCAGCAATACGTAATCGTAGGGTCCTATCAAGGACGCTTTGATTTGGAAAGCGGTGACAACATAGCGTCTGTCACCAACAATTCGCCATTGAAGAATGTAACCTCCCTATCAAAGCTGGAAGCCACGGTTACAAATTATCAGTGAGTTGTGCCTCCACCCTTCAATCGAAGGTGTACAGCCAGCGGTACGAGTGTGTTCGCCAGCCCGATCACGATGCAAGTAATCCGACAAGCGGAACTTGGACCGAACTGGGGCACGCGAAACACGGCACGAAGAGCGAGACGACCGGCGGCGAAGAATCTGTCATCGCGCTGTACGCACGCGGCGTAAGCACGCAAGATATCCAGTCCACTCTGCGACACTTGTATGGCGTAGAGCCGCAGGCGGTCCCTGCTGAGTAACGGATCGGAAGACTTGGCCTCGGTGTCAGCTGAGGCGGCTTCAATTGGGCCGCAGGCGATCCCTGCGGAGTAACGACCACTGTCTCTCCCTTGGACTGCATCCAATTTTGAACGCTTCAATGGGGCCGCGGGCGATCCCTGCGGAGTAACGCGGTTTACGGATGGCACGCTCGTTGAAGCGATGGAGCTTCAATTGGGCCGCAGGCGATCCCTGCGGAGTAACTCGTGCAGTCGGATACGAGGGAGATCATGCTTGTCCAAGCTTCAATTGGGCCGCAGGCGATCCCTGCGGAGTAACGTGCCTGCCGCAGGTGATGGACTTTGACGTCGACCGCTTCAATTGGGCCGCAGGCGATCCCTGCGGAGTAACGTCGTACTTGATGTTTTTCAGCCATCCCATGGATGCGCTTCAATGGGGCCGCAGGCGATCCCTGCGGAGTAACTCAGGAAAAGAGTGGCTTATCCTTCGGTCGGCACTGGCTTCAATGGGGCCGCAGGCGATCCCTGCGGAGTAACTGTCCAGTTCCCATCCGTGCGCCTTGAGGATCGCAATGCTTCAATGGGGCCGCAGGCGATCCCTGCGGAGTAACCGCATATGGACCAGGCGCTCCAGCGCAACAATCGGCTGCTTCAATGGGGCCGCAGGCGATCCCTGCGGAGTAACATGGAACCACCCTGAACCAATACGCCTGTATGCAGGCTTCAATGGGGCCGCAGGCGATCCCTGCGGAGTAACTCGGTGAAACATACCGGGTCAGCAACTTTGCACGTGCTTCAATGGGGCCGCAGGCGATCCCTGCGGAGTAACCGTGGTGCTGCCATCTTCCAGCGTCATCGGAGACGTGCTTCAATGGGGCCGCAGGCGATCCCTGCGGAGTAACTTACGTTTAGGTTGTCGGGCGGTTGTTGGTTACAGAGCTTCAATGGGGCCGCAGGCGATCCCTGCGGAGTAACGGGACAAGTTCACTCTCTGTCGACGCTACCGGTATGTTGCTTCAATGGGGCCGCAGGCGATCCCTGCGGAGTAACTACGTTGGACGAGGTGGACGATGTTACCGCGTGCATGCTTCAATGGGGCCGCAGGCGATCCCTGCGGAGTAACGCGCCTCGCGTGAGGGGACAAGCGATGCGGGGATATGCTTCAATGGGGCCGCAGGCGATCCCTGCGGAGTAACTCGAAAACGCCGCCGGAGCGGTGGAGAACGCTGCGAAGCTTCAATGGGGCCGCAGGCGATCCCTGCGGAGTAACATCGTTTCCTATGAAAGACGGCATAAGCCACGGAGAGCTTCAATGGGGCCGCAGGCGATCCCTGCGGAGTAACTTTATGGATTCCTCCTTACGTATTTGGACAAAACAAGCTTCAATGGGGCCGCAGGCGATCCCTGCGGAGTAACGCGGGCAACATGACACCAGGATTCACCGTTCACATGCTTCAATGGGGCCGCAGGCGATCCCTGCGGAGTAACCTCATTTAGCGAACAACGATCACCGAATGGATCGGTGCTTCAATGGGGCCGCAGGCGATCCCTGCGGAGTAACGGCCGCGAGCTTCTGCGGGGTCGTTTGGTCACTCTGCAGCTTCAATGGGGCCGCAGGCGATCCCTGCGGAGTAACGCCTGACGCGGCAGTGAACGCACACAACGCCGCTATGCTTCAATGGGGCCGCAGGCGATCCCTGCGGAGTAACGCCATACTTCTTCTCAAATAGTCTGAGCCGCAAACTGCTTCAATGGGGCCGCAGGCGATCCCTGCGGAGTAACCGCACCGGCCTCGTCCAAGCGATGCTGCGGCATTTCGAGCGATTTGCGCGAACCGCGCGCCGTCCCTTGAAACCGACGCCCGACTACATATGGAAAATGCCGCAACTGGTCCACCGACCGGCCATTCTGAATCGCGAATCCCCCCTTATCGTATCACCACTCCAGGCTCGCGCGGTGCCGAATGAAGACGTCCTGCGTTCAACGAAGCCGAGATCGTCAACGAGATCGTCAAATTGTAGGTTGTCGTCCAATCGTGTGTATCCTGAACCCGATCATTTCACGCCACGTATCAGTTTACCCACGCTTTTCCACGAAGCGGGGCCCCCGCCGCGGCCACCCACCGTGCTACCGGACCGCCGCCGGGTCCTCCTTCGCCCGGCGCAGGGATACCACCACTTCAATGTGACTCGTCTGCGGAAACATGTCCACCGGCTGGATCTCGGCCGCGTCATAGCCGCCATCGGCCAAGCGCCGCAAGTCTCGCGCCAACGTGGCGTGGTTGCACGAGACGTAGACGATGCGCTGCGGCTTGGCGTCCACCAGCGCCTCAATCACGGCCGGATGGCACCCTTTCCGCGGCGGATCGAGCACGGCGACATCGAACCGCTCACCCCGTTGCAGCAGTCTGGGCAGCACCCGTTCGACTTCGCCGACGTGAAACGAAGCGTTGGCAATCCCGTTGTGCGCCGCGTTTCGCCGGGCGTCAGCGATGGCATCCGGCACGCTTTCGATGCCAACGACCCGTTTCGCGGCGCGCGCCAGCAGCAGGCTGATCGATCCCGTTCCGCAATACGCGTCGAGCACCGTATCGGTCGCCTTGAGCTGTGCGTATGCCAGGGCCGTGGTGTACAGCACCTCGGCCTGCTCCGGGTTCACCTGAAAAAACGACCGCGGCGAAATCAGGTACTCGATGCCGAGAATGGTTTCGGTGATGGACGATGCGCCGCACAGCATCTCCACACGCTTCCCCCACACGGGGCCGCCGCGCCGCGACTGCACCGTTCGCGCGACGCCCACCACCTGCGGCAGCGTCAGGAGCGCCTGGCCCGCCTGGGTCAAATCCACACCCGCATCGCGCACCGCGAGTACCACCAGGATGTCGCCGGTCGATCGCGATCGACGGACGATGACGTGGTGCACCGCCGCGGCGTCTGCACCGAGGGTCTGGACGAGGCGCTCTGCCGCGGCCGCGATGACGCGCTCCATCGCCTCGGGCTCCAGCGCGCAGACCTCGGTCTCCACGAGGCGGTGGCTGTTCGGCGCGAAGAAGCCGAGGCGCAGACGCCTGGCCTTCGCATCGTACTCGACGGGCACCTGCACCTGATTGCGATAGCGCCACGGCTTTGCCATGCCGAGCGTCGGCCGCACCGGTACATCCGGCAGCTTTGCCACGCGTGCCATCACCTCTGCGACCACGCGCTGCTTGTGCCGAAGCTGGGCGGCGTAGGCCAGGTGCTGCAGCTGGCAGCCGCCGCAGACTGCGTGGACCGGGCAGGCCGGGGTGATGCGCGCCTCTGCGTCCTGCACGCGTTCCTCCACCCGCGCGCGGGCGAACTGTTTGTCCACCGACACGATCTCGATGCGCGCCCGCTCGCCGGGAAGCAGATTCGGGACAAACACCGTCCAGCCGTCAACGCGCGCCACCCCGTCGCCGTCGTCGTTCAGGCGCAGGGCTTCGACGTCAAAACGGGAGCCAACTTTTGGCGGCGCCGCCCCTTCCTGCATGTGCTGCTCCATCGTGTCCCTCCCCACCATCAAAAAACGCCCGGCCACCATCCCATCGGACAGGGCGCGGGCGTTTGACGTCGCTTACTGCATGGCCTTCAAGCGCTCCACCAGGAGCTTGTTGACAACACCGGGGTTGGCTTTGCCTTTGGATGCCTTCATGATTTGGCCGACCAGCGCCCCGAGCGCCTTTTCCTTGCCGCCGAGGTAATCTTCGACGGACTTCGGGTTGTTCGCGATGGCTTCCTCGACCATGGCGGCCAGCGCGGATTCGTCGCTGATTTGCTCCATGCCCAGTTCCGCGATGAGCGTCGGCGCATCCTTGCCGGTCTCGCACATCGCCTTGAACACCTCGCGCCCCTGCTTCAGGGAGATTTTTCCGCTGGCGACCTCGCGAATCAGCCCGGCGAGCCGCTCCGCCGTCACCGGGGACTGCGACACCTCGAGGTTCTGCGCGTTCAGGTAGCCGAGCACTTCGCCCATCACCCAGTTGCTCGCGGTCTTCGGGTCCGCCCCGGCCGCGACGACGGCTTCAAAGTACGCGGCAGTGGCGTGATCGGCCGTCAACACCCCTGCGTCGTAGGCGGGCAGCTGATACTCGGTCACGTAGCGATCCCGCTTCTGCAGCGGCAACTCTGGCAAGCTGGCGCGGATGCGGTTCAGCCACGCGTCGTCGATGTTCAGTCGCACCAGGTCCGGTTCCGGAAAGTAGCGGTAATCATGCGCCTCTTCCTTGGAACGCATCGACACGGTCGTCTGCGTCGCCTCATCGAAGCGGCGCGTTTCCTGCGTGACCCGTCCGCCGGACGCAAGAATGGCGGTCTGCCGCTCAACTTCGCACTCCAGTGCCTTCTGCACGTTGCGGAAGGAATTCATGTTCTTGACTTCCGTCTTTTGGCCGAATTCCGCGGCGCCAACCGGACGCAGCGAAATATTCGCGTCGCAGCGCAGCGACCCTTCCTCCATGCGGCAGTCGGAAATCTCACAGTACTGCATGATGGACTTGATGGCTTCGAGGTACAGGCGCGCCTCTTCCGGTGAACGGATGTCCGGCTCCGAAACGATCTCGATGAGCGGCACGCCGGTCCGATTGTAGTCGACCAGGGTGTGCGTGCCGTCCGCTGCGTGCATCGACTTGCCGGCGTCCTCTTCCAGGTGCACGCGAACGATGCCAATGCGCTTGCGCTCTCCGTTCACATCGATTTCCACGTACCCGTGTTCGCCAATTGGCTGGTCGAACTGCGAAATCTGATACCCTTTCGGCAAGTCCGGGTAAAAGTAGTTCTTGCGGTCGAACTTGCAGTCCTGATTGATGCGGCAGTTCAAGGCAACCGCGGCGCGAATGGCCAAGTCCACGGCACCTTTGTTCAGCACCGGCAGAGTGCCCGGATGACCGAGGCAAATGGGACACACGTTGGTGTTCGGCGGGGCGCCAAAGTTGGTCTTGCAGCCGCAGAAAATTTTACTGTTGGTCTGGAGTTCTACATGAACTTCCAGGCCGACGACGGTTTCAAACTGCTGTGTTTCGCTCATCGTCGTACTCACTGTGCCACCCCCACGCTCGGCGCCGGTAACACATCGCCGCGGGCTTGCTCATAGGCGTGTGCGACGCGCAGCAAGGTCTTTTCATCAAACGCGCGGCCCAGGAGCTGCAAACCGACCGGCAGTCCGTCCGAAAGGCCGCAAGGCACGCTGATGCCAGGAATTCCCGCGAGGTTCGCCGGAATGGTGTAGATGTCGTTCAAGTACATCTGCAGCGGGTTGTCGGTCTTCTCGCCAAACTTGAACGCCGTCGTGGGTGCTGTCGGCGTCGCGATCACATCACAATGCTGGAACGCCGCTTCAAAATCCCGCAGAATCAGCGTGCGCATCTGCTGTGCGCGCTTGTAGTAGGCGTCGTAGTAGCCGGAAGACAGCGCGTAGGTGCCAATCATGATGCGCCGCTTCACTTCCATCCCGAACCCTTCGCTGCGAGTGCGCTGATACATCTGCAGCAGCGTCTCACCTTCGGCCCGGCGGCCGTACCGCACACCGTCGTAGCGGGCGAGGTTGGAGGACGCCTCCGCTGGCGCGAGCAGATAGTACGCCGCGACTGCATAGTGGCTGTTCGGCAGCGAGACTTCCACAACCTCTGCCCCCGCCTGGCGCAGGGTGTCGATCGCGCCGTCCACCGCAGCCCGCACGCCGGGCTGCAGGCCTTCCGTGTCAATGTCGCGAACCACGCCGATGCGCAGCCCCTGGACACCTTTCTGCAAGTCGGCGGTAAAGTCTTCCACGTCGGCGGGTGCGCTCGTGGAATCGAGCAAATCACGGCCGCTGATGAGGTTCAACACATACGCGGCATCCTCAACGGTCCGCGTGAACGGGCCAATTTGGTCGAGCGAGGACGCGAACGCAATGAGTCCAAACCGCGACACGCGTCCGTAGGTCGGCTTCAACCCGACCACGCCGCAAAATGCCGCTGGCTGGCGGATCGAGCCGCCCGTGTCGGAACCCAGCGCAAACGGTACCAGTCCTGCTGCCACAGCCGCCGCAGAGCCGCCGCTGGAGCCGCCCGGCACCGCGTCCAGGTCATACGGGTTTTTCGTCTTTTGATATGCGGAGTTCTCCGTCGAGGACCCCATCGCGAACTCGTCCATATTGGTCTTCCCTACCATGATGCCGCCGGCCGCACGGAGCTTCTCGGCAACGGTGGCGTCGTAGGGCGGTATGTAATTCTCGAGAATCCGGCTGGCCGCGGTCGTGCGAATGCCCGCCGTGCACATGTTGTCCTTGAGCGCATACGGGACGCCGAACAAGGCCTTGCCCCGTTCGTCCGCAGGGGCGTCGTCGAGCGCCTTCGCGCGTGCCGTGGCCCCTTCTTCGTCAACGGTCAGAAAGGCCCCAACTTGTGGGTCCACTTGCCGGATGCGCCGAAGGACATCCGCGGTCCACTCCGACGGCTTACTTTCGCCGCGCTGCAGCGATGCGAGAATCTCCTTGACAGTATTCGTGGACACGTCTCAACCCTCCAGTACAGCGGGCACGCGAACCTGCTCGCCATCGTGATCGGGCGCGTTTGCCAAAGCGGCATCCCGCGCCAGGCTGGGCCTGGATTCGTCTTCCCGCAGGGCGTTCGTGAGCGCCAGGGGGTGACTCGTAGGTGGCACATCAGTCAGATCGACAGATTGCAACAACTCCGCATACCCGATGATCTCGGTCAGCTGCGTGGACAATCTCGCGACCTCCTCGTCACTGACAGCCAGCCGCGCCAAGGCCGCCACGTGACGCACCGCGTCTTCCGTGATTTTCAAGACTTCTCCCCCTTTGGTTGCCCATGGCACATCCGTGCCTCAGTACCAGCAACTTGTCCAATTGACTCTTATCAATATATGGGATGAAACGGTGGAAGGGCAAGTTTTCGGGCATGCATCGAGCGGGGGGCAGACTCTGTGCTTGAATTCACGCAAGGATCCACGCGGCCAAGTCTGCTGAATGCACTTGGCCGATGCAAGCTTCGCCGATAAAAGCCTTAATGAACCGCCAGCGTCACCAGCGTGACGACGATGGACGCGAGCGAAAAGCAGATGCCGACCAGGTAGAGGAACGCCACGGTCTGGATTTGGCTGAGGCCGGAGCGCATCAGCATGTGGAACGTATGGCCTTTATCAGCCACATAAATGGGCCGGTTGCTGCGCACGCGCCGGATCACGACCCATACCGTATCCATGATGGGGACCCCAAGCGCGAGAATCGGCACAATCAACGACACCAGGGTTGCGCTTTTGAACGCCCCGTCGACAGCAATCGCCGCCAGGACGTAGCCCAGGAACGTTGCCCCGGCGTCCCCCATAAAAATACGCGCTGGATAAAAATTGTGACGCAGAAAGCCAACCGCGCTGCCCATCAACACGACAGCAAACACTGCCATCGCAGCCTGCCCTTTGAGCAAGGCGATGAAAAACAGCGTCATCGCGGAAATGGCGGACAATCCCGCGGCGAGGCCGTCCACCCCGTCGAGAAAGTTAATCATGTTGGTAATGGCCACAACCCACACAATGGTCGCCAGCGAAGACAGCCACACTGGGAACATGAAGAAACCATGGTGGAAAGGCAGGTTGACCCCTTCGATGCGAATTCCGAACGCCACCAGCACCAACGCAGCCACAATTTGCATCAGAAATTTTGGCCAGGCTTTGAAATCCTTGCCTCGGGTCTTGTAGTAATCGTCAATGACGCCCACCGCGAAAATCAACAGACCGCCAATGGCGATGCCGCGAAAGGTCGCGCCTGCGTGGCCAAAAATCCAGGCCGTGACAACGAAGGCAAAGTACATCGACAACCCGCCAAGGAGCGGTATGGGCTCCTTGTGAATCTTCCGGTGGTTCGGCCTGTCGACGAAACCAATGCGCAGGGCGAGTTTCCGGATATAGGGAACGGTCACATAAACCAATAAAAATGCAACAACAAAACTGACAACATAATACCAAGCACCATACATGGTGTTTTTGAACCCCCGTCCTTGGCGCGGTGTCACACCGCGGGCATCCGCTGTTTTCACAGTCATTCGCTGCGGAACAAAACGTTTCTGGAGGTTGACTATGAAATTTGGGTGACAGCAGCCCTCGGCCGCACCCAGCCGTCCTCATTATAGCAGAGTCTCACCCACGCACAATATACACCTTTCAACCTACAGTTCTGGCCCGCGCTTGGCATGTCTGTTGCGGCAGCATCATACATTTCAGAACAGGCGAATGCCTGAGCCTACAGGAACAGGAGGGATAACCATGATGCTGACCTCCAACGAACTCATTCTTGCATGCGTCATCGGCGTACCAGCACTCATCGCCATCGGCCGCTTGTCGACGCGTGTGACCTGGTTTCACGCCAAGACCGAAGAAAAGTATACGGTACCGGAATTCATTCGCGGCCGGCAGTAGCCCCTGGCGTCGTCCTCTGCGGCGTCCTGATTGCTGCTGGCAGTTAGGACGCCACGGGCGCGGGGTTAGTCTTCCACATCCAGTCCCGCTTCACGCAGCTTCGTCAGAAACGCGGCTTCATCCAAAATCTCGAGCTCCGGTTTTTCTTTGGAGGCAATCAGCGCGCGGGCTTTGTCGAGCTTTGACCCAGCCTTCTCACCAGCAACCAGTACGTCGGTTTGCTTACTGACGCTCCCGGTGACTTTTCCCCCAAGTGACTCCACCAACTCGCCCGCCCGCTTGCGGTCCATCGTTTCCAGCGTCCCCGTTAACACGAACGTCTTTCCCGCAAACCAGGAAGAGGCGCCTGCCGGTGATTCGCTGGCAGATGCCGGACCGCCGCGCCCGCGATAGACCATATTTACGCCTGCTTCCGCGAGGCGTTCCACCAGCCGCTGAACGTCTGGCGTCGCGAAGTAGCGGACGATACTTTCCGCCATCTTCGGGCCGATTTCCGGAATCGCCTGAAGCTCGTCTTCCGACGCGTGCATCAGATTGCGCAGCGTGCCAAAGGACCTGGCCAACGTGCGGGCCGCTTTCTCTCCCACCAGCCGGATGCCCAAGCCAAACACGAGCCGTTCCAGCGAATTCTGCTTGCTTCGCTCGATGGCGCCCAGCAGATTGGCGGCGGATTTTTCCCCCATGCGCTCCAACGACATCAGCGCTTCCCGGTTGAGGGCGTACAGGTCAGCGACATCGTGAATTAACCCATGTTCAAGGAGCTGCGTGACCCACTGTTCACCGAGTCCTTCAATGTTCATCGCATCCCGCGAGGCAAAGTGAATGATGCTCTCGCGAATGAGCGCCGGACACGACGGATTCACGCACCGCCACGCAGCCTCCCCCGCCAGCCGCACCAGGGGTTGGCCGCACTGCGGACAGGTTTGTGGCATGGCGAACGGAACTTCGTCCCCCTTGCGCATTTCCGGGAGGGAACGGACGACTTCAGGAATAATGTCCCCAGCCTTTTGCACGACAATCGTGTCGCCGATACGGATGTCCCGTTCTCGAATCAAATCCTCATTATGTAAAGAAGCGCGCGAGACCGTCGTACCCGCCAACTGGACCGGATCAAAAATGGCCGTCGGCGTCACCGCCCCCGTGCGGCCCACACTGAGTTCGATGCCCCGCAGCACCGTCTCCGCCTGCTCCGCCTGGTACTTGTAGGCGATGGCCCAGCGGGGACTCTTCGCCGTGAACCCCAGCTGGCGCTGCAGGGTGAGGCTGTCCACCTTAATCACCATGCCGTCTGTCGCGTACGGCAGTTCGTGACGCTTGGTGTCCCAGCTTTCCACAAAGGCGATGACGTCGTCGATGACGTCAAACACCCGCCACTCCGGATTCACGGGCAGCCCCAGCGATGCTGCGTATCGCAGGGCCTCGGAGTGTGCGTCCACGAACCGCTCTGCCTCCACCACCGTATACGTGAAGAGGGACAAACCGCGCGAAGCGGCCACCCTCGGGTCCAGCTGCCGAAGGGACCCTGCCGCCGCGTTGCGCGGATTGGCAAACAGGGGTTCGCCGCGGGCCTCGCGTTCTGCATTCAGCCGCACGAACGCCGGTTTCGGCAGGTACGCCTCGCCGCGGACTTCAATGTCCACCGGCTCTGTCAACTGCAGCGGTACGCTCCGAATGGTCCGGATGTTGGCGGTGATGTCCTCCCCAATGACCCCGTCTCCACGCGTCGCCCCCCGGACGAGCCGCCCCGCTTGATACCGCAAGGACACCGCCAGTCCGTCAATCTTCAACTCACACACATACCGCACAGACGCGCCCACCGCTTCGCGCACGCGCGCGTCAAACTCCCGCAGTTCGTTTGCACTATAGGCGTTGGACAGCGACAGCATGGGGACTTCATGCGTCACCTTCGCAAACCCTTCCGCCGGGCGCCCGCCAACGCGCTGGGTCGGAGAATCGGCCGTCACCAAATCCGGATGCGCCGCCTCAATCTCCAGCAGTTCCCGCATCAGAGCGTCCCACTCCGCGTCGGTGATTTCTGGATTGTCCAGTTCATAATAACGCCGGTTGTGATAGGCAATCCGCTCGCGCAGCTCCTTCGCGCGCTGTGCCGCCTCAGCCTTCGACATCAACGTCCTTCCCCTCCTTGGATGCTGCTGTGACCTTGCGAATGGGTGCGAATTGAGCCAGCAGCCGCTTGATGCCAACTGGCGCCGGAAACGCGATGGTCAATTCCACGTCTCCGTCGCTGCCAGCGGTGTCGATCACGGTGCCAATCCCCCACTTGCGGTGCTCGACCTTGTCGCCCGCTTTGTAGGTGGCCGCCGGGTCCTTCTCGAACGGCGCGGCCCCGCGCTTTGCGCCTGCAGAGCGCCCAGTAGAGCCCCCGGTCCCCACCCGCCGGAGGCCGCGCAGGCCGCCCCCGGACACGGTGCGCTCACCCGTGCTCAGCCGGCCGTCGCCGAATGCGTCCGACGCACGCTCCAACAGGTCAGCGGGCATCTCGTCGATAAACCGCGACGGGGTGAAGTGCCGAAACTCGCCAAAAATCATCCGCGAGGCGCACGTGGTCAGGTACAGCTTGCGCTTCGCGCGCGTGATGCCGACGTAGCAGAGCCTGCGCTCCTCCTCCATCTCCGAATCCATGCCGAGCGCCCGGCTGTGCGGAAAAATCCCTTCTTCCATCCCCGCCAGAAACACGATGGGAAACTCGAGCCCTTTCGCGCTGTGCAGCGTCATCAGCACCACCGCGTTTTCATTCGTCTCGGCGGAGGCGGCGGGCTTGCCGCTGTTCAAGTCGGTGTCCGCCACCAGCGCAACCTCCGACAGGAACGTCTCCAGCGCCTGGTCGGGCGTCTCTCCTTGCCAAGCCGCGTCAAATTCTCGCGTCAGCGACAGGAACTCATCCAGGTTTTCCACCCGGGCTTCCGCTTCGAGGGTCTTTTCGGCCTTCAACATGGCGCGGTATCCGGAGCGTTGATAGAGCTCCTCAGTGAGTTCCGTCACCGACAGAAAAGGTTTCATCTGCATCAGCCGCTCTATCAGTTGAACGAATTCCGCCAGCGCGATCGCGATTTTCCCACGCACCCCGACCGTTGAGGCGTGTGCCAGCGCGTCCCACAGTGACAGGCCGCGATCGGCAGCGAACGCCTGCAGCTTGTCCAGCGTGCCATCGCCGACGCCTCGTTTGGGGACGTTGATGATTCTCATCAGACTGACATCGTCCGCCGGGTTCGCAATCAGCCGCAGGTAGGCGAGAATGTCCTTGATTTCTTTTCGTTCGTAGAACTTCAGTCCGCCGTAAATCCGGTACGGAACCCCGTGCTGTAACAGCACCTCTTCCAGCACACGGGACTGTGCGTTGGTCCGATAGAGAATCGCGCAGTCCTGATAAGTGCTTCCCTGCCGGCACGCCTGCTCAATCTGCTCCACGATGTAACGCGCTTCGGCGTGCTCATTGACCGCTTCATATAACGTCGCCTTTTCACCGGCCTCGTGTTCGGTCCACAATTCCTTGTCTTTCCTCTGCCGATTGTTCCGAATCACGTGGTTGGCGATGCGCAGGATGGTCTTGGTCGACCGATAGTTTTGCTCCAGACGAATGACCTGCGCCTGTGGGTAGTCCCGCTCGAACTGAAGGATGTTTCGAATGTCGGCCCCCCGCCAGCCATAGATGGACTGGTCGGAGTCCCCCACGACGCACAGATTTTGATGTTTCGCGGCGAGCAGCGACACCAGACGGTATTGGGCATGGTTGGTGTCCTGGTATTCATCGGCGTGAAGATAGGTAAATTTATGATGGTAAAAGTCCAGGACGTCAGGCGCCTGTTCAAACAGCTGCACCGTCTTGAACAGGAGGTCGTCAAAGTCGAGCGAGTTGTTCACGCGAAGGCGGCGCTCATACTCCAGATACACGTTGGCCACAACTTTTTCATACGGATTGCCCGCTTCGTCGTGCAGCCGGGCAGCCGTCTTCAGTTCATTCTTCGCGCTGCTGATGGAACTCTGGATTGCGCGCGGGTCGTACCGCTTGGGATCCACGTTTTGATCTCTCAAAATGCGCTTGATGGCCGTCAGCTGGTCACCGGCGTCCAAAATGGTGAACCCTGGCTGAAAGCCGATGCGTTCAATGTCCCGCCGAAGAATGCGCACACACATCGCGTGAAAGGTCATCGCCCAAACGTCAGCGGCCACGGGCCCGACCCACGACTCGATGCGTTCGCGCATTTCCCGCGCTGCCTTGTTGGTAAAGGTAATGGCCAGAATGCTCCAGGGGGCGACCCGGCGCACGGAAATCAAGTAGGCGATGCGGCGCGTCAACACACTGGTCTTGCCGCTGCCTGCGCCTGCCACCACAAGCACCGGGCCTTCGGTCGTCTGAACCGCCTGCTGCTGCTGCGGATTCAGGCCCGACAAGATGTCATCCTGACTGGGTATCGTGTGAAGCAAGAGGGAACCCACCTTCCTGGAACGAGCAGCGCTCTGCTCCACCCCCATTATAGAGGCTGCGTGGGCGAGCGGTCATTCTGTGATCGCAAGCTGCTGCTCGGCTCCATTATAGAACAAATGTTCGCTGCCACCAAGGATTGGATAAGGCGCGTTGGTTGACGCACATTTTGCAGACGTGCTATAGTACCATGTGCCGCGGCGAGCGGTATGGACATCGGAATGTAGCTCAGGTGGTAGAGCGCACGGTTCGGGACCGTGAGGTCGCAGGTTCAAGTCCTGTCATTCCGACCACTTGACAGCTTCATCTTTGCAGGGCGGGCTGTTTCCCGCATCGAGCCACCCTTTCACGTGTGAAAGGGTGCTTATGGTTTTCACACGACATGCAAGGCACACCGGGAGGTTCACTGGATGAGAAAAACCAAGGCTGCCGCATGGTCCGTTGCAGGACTCGCTGCAATTTTGGCGGCGGGGATGACGACTGCCTGTGGCTCAACAGGTTCGACACCGAAGGATTCTCCTTCCACAACGGTCCATCAGACAGCCTCACCAGCGTCCAAGCCGAAACCGACGACCATCAACTTAGCCTCCCTCAAGAACCAGACCATCATCGCCGTCGGCGGGTCGGCTGCTTCCGGCTGGGGGGACTCGGTGAAACACTACGGGTACCTGGGACGCGGGATGAACGACCTGGAAAAGCAGTCGGGTGTCGACTTCACGTTTTCGAACCAATCTGTGGGCGGCTGGGGACCCGTGCAGATGCAGCAGCGCTTCCCCACGCTGTTAAAGCAATACAAGCCGAAAGTCGTGATCATCGCCTGGGGACTTCTGGACGACGAAGCCAAGCATACGCCGCTGCCAAAGCTGAAGGCGGTGATTCAACAGGAGATTTCCGAATCGCTGGCCGCTGGCGCGGATGTGTGGATCGTCACGCCGCCCACGACCGGATCGACCTACGGTGTGCACAGCAATGTCCAACAAGAATACGTGTCTACGGAAATTGCCGCTGGCCAAAGCTTTCACAGCTCCCGTGTCATCGTCTTTGATTTGCTGACCGTGATGAAAGCTTATCTGAAGTCGCACAACATCGACATCAAGTCCCTGGAATACGACAGCTGGCATCCAAACACAGCTGGTCACACCCTCGCGGGGCAGTTGATGGCGGACCTCATCCTTGAGGCAGGTCATGCGAAGACAGGAACACTCGTCAATCATCTCAGTTGACGCCCATTTTCCACGCGTGGTATAGTAAACTCTGTTGCCACTTCGGAATGTAGCTCAGGTGGTAGAGCGCACGGTTCGGGACCGTGAGGTCGCAGGTTCAAGTCCTGTCATTCCGACCAATCAAACAGGAGCGACACATCCAGCACGGACAGTCTGGATCACCAGAAAAACACGCAGCCGCCTGCCGGGCTGCGATTCAGATGGCCCGACACCTTCCCCTTCATATGGAAGGTTATTTTTTTCTCCCATAATGACAACAAGCATGACAGACCTGACACCCAGCGTTGACGGCCATGCCATTCAAGGAGACGGCCACGCCGATTCGTACATAGGATAAAACGAACCCATTTCAAAGTACTTCCATCTGTGGTATAAAAGTCAAAGGACAACACCACGGGACGCGCGAGTCAGCAGCACGGCCGCTTCCGTGCCACGTTGACCAAAAGGGGAGCCGGGCATGGACAAGCACCTGGAAGCATTGTTCAACACCTCTCGCGAATGGACGAAATACAAGAGAGGCTCCGAAGTTGCAAAAGCAGCAATTGAGTTTCTCCGCACACAGTTTCAAGTCGATGCCGGCTTCGTGAACTACGAACGGCACCCGCGTGCATCTGGAGCAGACTACCTGCGTGAACCGCTGCGCTGGTTTACGTCGTGGGGATACAGCACACCGGACGCCGAACTGCGCAAAGGAATCGCCGAGTCGATGCACTTCCAATCCCAGTTGAAACTTCGGCAGTGGTTCTCCGTGGACGAACTCCCGTCGGTTTGGTCCGAAATCAACCGCGTCAACGGGATTCGACAGGTGGGGATTTGGCTGCTGCACTTTGACGACGCCCCTGTCGGGGTGTTTGTCCTGGCGCGGAAGTCAGCCCATTTCGACGACAGCCAGGCCATCTCGTTTTGCATGGCGCACATCTCCATGGTGATCGAAATGGTCCTGCAGCGTCGGCTGGCGGAGGAACTGTCCGTGCGGGATCCGCTCACCGGGCTGATGAACCGGCGCGGGTTTTTGTGCGAATTCGATCACCTCGTCCAGTC
The DNA here is from genome assembly GCF_028751525.1 of Alicyclobacillus cycloheptanicus. Classification (GTDB taxonomy): domain Bacteria; phylum Bacillota; class Bacilli; order Alicyclobacillales; family Alicyclobacillaceae; genus Alicyclobacillus_L; species Alicyclobacillus_L cycloheptanicus. The sequence goes on along the minus strand of NZ_CP067097.1, from coordinate 1,949,960 downwards.
GCAGCAAGACACCCCTTTGATGCTGTGCGTCCTGGACGTCGACCGGTTCAAACAAGTCAATGACGAATTCGGCCACCAGGCAGGCGATGAACTCCTTGCGAAGGTCGGCGACATCCTGCAGACGAATACCAAAGCCCGCGGCGGCATTTGCGCGCGCATTGGCGGAGACGAGTTTGTGCTGCTGGCGCATCTGGGCGCACGCGATGTGTACCGCGCCGCCAAAATTGTCATCGGCTGGTACCGCGAGGAAGGCATCCGGGTCAGTGTCGGCGCAGCCGCCTTCGGTCCGGACGGGCTCGACTTCGACGCCTGCTATCGAAAAGCGGACCAGCGGCTGTACCAGATGAAGGCGGGCGTCGCCCGGTAAAGCCATCCGCGCGCAGCCCACTTGCGCGTTGATTTGCGCGTTCATCCGTCTGTCAGCGCCCCGCCTCACGAATGGGCGTGCGGGTGCCCTTCCACCGCAGCACACAACTCCGAGTCCTCGTGCGGATGTTCGTCATCCTCCGTTTGGATGGTCACGTGTCCAATGCCCATGTGAATCAGCCGATGCTCCATCTCCCGCAGAATCTGCTGACTGTCCCGAATCGTCATGTCGCCGTCGAGCGTGATGTGGCAGGACAACGCGTTTTTGCCGCTGGTAATCGACCAAATGTGCACATCATGGAGGTCGTGCACGCCCGGAATGGCTTTGAGGGTCTCCACGACCTTGCCGAAATCCACATCCTTTGGCGTGCCTTCCATCAAAATCCCCGACGTCTGTTTGACAATCTGCCATGCACCGTACGAGATGAACAAAGCAATCAGCGCGCTGAGCGCCGGGTCGACCACCGACCACCCGGTCAGCACGATCACGATGCCGCCCACGATGACACCGGCCGAAGCCGCCGCATCCCCCAGCATGTGCAGCACCGCGCTTTTGATATTCAAGTCCGATTCGTGCCGCATGCCAAGTCCCAAGTACAGGTTGATACACAGCCCGATGCCTGCGCTGACAAACATCCACTTCGCCGCCACCGGCGCTGGGTGCAGGAAGCGATTGTAGGCTTCGTAGAGAATCCAAAGCGTGATGAACAACAGTGCAATGGCGTTCACCAGCGCCGCCAAAATGCCTGATCGATAATAACCAAAGGTCATCTGCCGGTTCGAAGGTTTCTCCGCCTGCCGCAGCGCAAACCAGGAGAGCCCAATCGCGGCCAAATCAGTCAGCACATGACCCGCGTCCGACAAGAGCGCCAGGCTGTGCGACAGCAGTCCGCCCCCGACTTCCACGAGGAGGATGAGCACCGTCAACCAAAAGGCGGTGCGCAGCCGTCCGGCGGGCGCATGGGTGTGAAACACACCGTGATCACCATGATGATGGTCGTGGTGGTGCGAATGGTTTGCAGGATTGTGTGTCTGGCCGTGTACGCTGCTCATGGCGTCCCCCTGCTGATTTCATGCTTTCTGCCATTATAGATCACGCCGTGAACGGAAGTGTACCTGCCGTCCGACCGGGACGCAGCAAGGCGTACAGCGGCGGCGTGCAAGACCGTCAAAATTTCGAAAGAAACAATGAATAGATATAGAAGACAACACGCTCGGTCAGTCCACACGCAGTCTATTCCCGAAGGGGGTCCCGTTGTGAAACAGCGAGCAGCAAGTTTTTGGGGGAAACTGGTCAGTGCGTCTCTTCTGGCAGTCCTGTGTATGGGTTTGGCCGATCCCGGTTTGCACGCGTCCACCACGCCGAGCAGTTCCACACCGAGTCGCTCTACGCCAAGTGGTTCCACGGCCGCTGCGGCATCGTCATCCACATCCGGTACGGCGGCTGCCACGGGCCCTTACGCGCCGCTCGACCGCCCCGGCCCGGCGTTGACGGTCCCTGTCAAGCAGCTTCAGTCCAGCCTGACCTGCACAGCCAACGTGCCGAACGCCCGGCAAAACCCGGTCCTCCTCGTCGCAGGCACCACGATGACCCCGGACGTCAATTTTTCCTGGAACTATGAACGCGCCTTCACGCAGCAGAGCATTCCCTGGTGTGCCGTCACCCTGCCGAACCACGAAATGTCCGATATCCAGACTGCGGGCGAGTACATCGTCTACGCCATTCGTCACATCTCCGCACTCTCCGGCCGCAAGGTGGACATCCTCGGCTACAGCCAGGGCGGCATGGCGCCGCGCTGGGCACTCCGGTTCTGGCCGGACACGCGCAAGGACGTCGATGACTTCGTCGCCATTGACCCGTCCAACCACGGGACCCTGGATGCCGACGCCGCCTGCACCGTCGGGTGCGCACCAGCCGTGTGGCAGCAGCAGACGGATTCACACTTTCTGCAAGCCCTGAACAGCGGTGCGGAGACGTTCGCAGGCATCTCCTACACGGTCATTTACAGCCGCGCGGATGAAGTGGTGTTCCCCAACCTCGACGCGGCCGGCAGTTCATCGCTTCACACCGGACAAGGCGCAATCCGCAACATCGCAGTGCAATCCATCTGCCCTGCCGACGTCTCCGATCACCTCGCGATGGGCAGCATTGACCCGGTGGCCTATGCGCTGGCCATGGACGCCTTCACGCACGCGGGCCCAGCCGACCCGTCCCGCATCTCACCGACCGTTTGCACGTCCCTGTATATGCCTGGCGTCGACCCGTCGACGTTCCTGCCCGAATACCTGAACTACCTGTCGACCGCAGGGACGGTCATGGCCACCTACCCGCACACACAGAGCGAACCGCCGCTGGGCGCGTATGTGTACGCGCAGCCTGTCCGATAAACCCGTTTGACATCTGGGAAAAGGGATGAGACATTGGGACTATCCGAAGAAAGGTACAAATCTTCAAACGGACCGTGAAATCCGTGTCTCATTTTGATTCGTGGAGTGACCTTGATGCAAACGAAGTCGGCAGCGACCCATCCGCAGCCAGCACTGGTGCTGGCGTCAGGATCGCCAAGGCGGTCGGAACTGCTTCGAACCCTCGGCCTGACGTTCACCGTCGTGCCAAGCCAGGCAGACGAATCCATCTCACACAACCAGCCCCCGGGCGCCATCGTGGAAGCGCTGGCGGAGCGCAAGGCGCGCACTGTGGTGCCGGCGCTCCAGGACCAGGCGGATGCGGCAAACCGCGTGCTGGTGATTGGCGCGGATACCATTGTGGTGGTCGACGGGGAGATTCTGGGTAAGCCGGCCGATCGCGATCATGCCGCGCACATGCTGCAGCGCCTGCAGGGTCGGACGCATGACGTCTACACGGGTCTGTGCATCGCCGCCCTTCCTGCCGGTACGTTCCAAACGGCGCACAGCCGCACGACGGTCACGATGCGGCCGCTGACACCTGTGCAAATCGACCGGTACATCGCAACCGGAGAGCCGATGGACAAGGCTGGCGCCTACGCCATTCAGGGCTTCGGCGCAACCTTGGTGCGTCAAATCGAAGGCGACTACTTTACGGTCGTTGGGCTGCCCCTTGCCCTGCTCTCCGACATGCTGGCAGCACACGATGTCCTTGTCTACTGACCCCCCGCCGCGTGGACGAGCCTCCGTACGCCGCCGGTCGCGGAAGTTGATCTGATCAATCCGCCCCATTTGTCGAATGATGCGCTCGGACCGATGGTCCGGGCGCGATTTGCGTATTCCGCCCACGAAAGATGTCCCTGCGCGCTGCGTATATATCACTAAACACAAGGGTGCCCGAACCCCATTTGCACTTCGAAAACGCGCGCATCCGGATGGGCGTCTGGGCAACTGGTCGACCGTACAGTCAACGCGATCGCAGCCTAATTCGCTTGGAGGCCGGCAATTTGGGGTCTTTGTCAAGCCCATGGTCATCAAAGGTCGAATATCCTGTGAAATATCTCTGAACTTGGCTGACAAAAAACAGGTGGTATTCACGAAGAATTTTAACAGGTACGAAAACGGAAGGGGGCATCGCCAAGATGAACTTGGTCGAACTGCTCTACACGAGCGTAACCAAATTCGACAATAAAGAAGCCATGCGCTACAAACAGAACGGACAGTGGCGGACCATCAGCTATCGGCAGCTGTGGGATTATATTACCCAGCTTGCAGCGGGCCTTTATGCAAGCGGTGTCAAATCGGGTGACAAGGTTGCCATTCTGTCGGAGAACTGCCCGGAATGGGTGATTACTGACTTTGCCGTCCTCAGCCTGGGTGCCGTCAGCGTGCCCATTTTTGCCACCCTCCCTGCCGACCAGGTTGGTTTTATCCTTCAGAATGCGGACGTGACGGTCGCAGTCGTGGAAAACACAGAACAATTGCAAAAAATACAGCAGGTATGGGCACAGCCACTCGAGCGTGTGATTCTCCTGAAAGATCGCGTCCGTTCCGGCGACGGCCGCATCAGCACCTTTTCCGACCTCCTGGCCATCGGCAGCGCGCCAACCAACACCGCACCGCCCATCGACGTCAACGCCGTTTCCGACGACCAGCTGGCGACCATCGTGCACACATCGGGCACCTCCGGGTTGCCGAAGGGTGTGATGCTCAGCCACCGCAACATCGTCAGCAACGTCCACGCGGCGCTCACGGTGCTGCCTGTGGAACCAGATGATGTCTCGCTGTCCTACCTCCCGCTGTCGCACATCTTTGAACGGACTGTTGAAGAATACGCTTTACTGTCCACTGGCGCGACCGTCGCATACGCCGAAGGCATCGACAACATTCAGGAGAACCTGAAGGAGATTCGGCCGACCATTCTGGTGTCCGTCCCCCGCCTCCTGGAGAAGGTGTATTCCGGCGTACGAGCCAAATTGGAAGACGCCCCGAAGCCCATCCGAGGTATGGTCACCAAGGCGATTCAAAGCCAGAAAAACGCAGGCCTCAGCTTCCTGGCAGCAGACAAACTGGTGTTCAAAAAGCTGCGCGAAGGGCTGGGCGGCCGCATCCGCGCGGTTGTCTCCGGCGGGGCTGGCTTGGCCGGCGAGATCGCCCACTTTTATATCAAAGCCGGCATCCCTGTCTACGAAGGGTACGGGATGACGGAGGCGGCCCCCGTCATCGCGGCGAACCCATTCGGCGCGAGCCGCCCCGGCACGGTCGGAAAACCCATTCCAGGGGTTGAGGTGAAACTGGCGGAAGACGGCGAGCTGCTGGTGCGCGGACCCAACGTCATGATGGGCTATTACAAACAACCCGAGGAAACCGCACGGACCCTCGCCGACGGCTGGCTGCACACCGGGGACATTGCGGAAATTCTGCCGGACGGGTACGTCCGGATTGTCGACCGGAAGAAAAACATTCTCGTGCTGGCTACAGGGAAGAACGTCGCACCCTTCCCTATCGAGAACGCCATCGCGCTCTCCCCCTACATCTCCGAAGCGATTCTCGTCGGCGATGGCCTGAAGTACGTCTCCGCGCTCATCGTGCCGGACTTCGAAGCGCTGCAGCCGATGGCGGGCGAACTCGGGCTGTCCGGCGACCCGTCGACGTGGACCGCGAATCCGAACCTGCGGCGTCTGATGCAGCAGGAAGTCGCGAAGGCGGTCGGCAAGTTCGCGGAGTTTGAGCAGCCGAAGCGCATCGCACTGATTCCCAACCCCCTGACCATCGAAGGCGGTGACATCACGCCCTCGCTGAAGGTCCGCATGAAAGTCATCCGTGAAAAGTACGGCCATTTGATTGAAGCGATGTATGCAGGTACCGATTACATTCCGGTCTCGAGCAGCGAGCCGATGCCAGCGGAGACGACGCGCCCAACGTCTCCCGCCCCCGTGGCTGCCGAAGCGCCTGAGGACAGCGGTCACGACGACACCGGCGGCGCACACCCGGGCGGCAGTACCATCCCGCCGGGCGCCATCGTGCCCGGCGCGTTCGACAACACGCAGCCGCCGCAGAACGCCGCAGCGGCGAGCGACACAGAGCGTGCCCAGTCCTATGCAACAGAAACGGCAGAAACAGCTGTCACGCCCGCCAAGAAACGCCGGAAAGCCAAACTGCTGATTGGCGCGGTGGTTTTGCTCATCGTCGTGGCCGGCATCACCACGGCCGCTTCGGAAGGCAGGCTGCAGCTCAACCCGCGTGTCGCCAAGGACGCCAACCTCAACGGACAAATCGCGGCCATCGGCGATAAAAACAACCAGATTAGTTCTGTCAATCATCAGATCGTCCAGAACCTGCAGCAGATGAACAACCTCGCGGGCATCACAGGGCAGCTTGGCACGAATCTGAAGGGCCTAAAGGCAAACGCACAGCAGCAGGGCGTGTTGTTGGGTCAACTGCAGAATCTCAGCGGCAAGCAGGTCAATCTGAGCCAGCAGCTGCGCGGCTTGTCCGGGACACTGACCGGAGACTTGTCGAAAATCGATGCGAACGCGGAGACGGAAAATCAATCGATTCAGCAAATGTCTCAATCCGCCGGCCAACTGTCCACCCTCGCCGCAGCGCTCGTGCAGTCCAACCAGAACTCCGCGACCAAACTGGCAAAGGCCAAGTCGGACGCTGACCAGGTCGCTTCCGAAATGCCTTAGAGAGGAGTCGACGGTATGTCCAAAATCGGGCACTACATCGCAATGATTGTGACCATCGGGATCTTGGCGGACCTGATGACGACGACCTTCGAACTCGCGCGCGTTGACAAGGGTCTGAACACGAGCCTGCGAACGACGGCCCAGCTGGTGTCCATCGAGCAGGCCGTGAACCAGAAGAACGCCGCGCTTGCCGGGGTGCTCAGGACGACGAAGCAAATGAGCAGCCAAATCGCGACGCTGGAACAAGCGGCAGCGGCCACGCGCCGCAACATTGTCAGCATTGACCAACTCAACGCGGACACGCTGAAGCTGAATACCGAGCAGCAAGCCATCAGTACCAACAGCGCACAAGCGTTGGGCAAGGTCATTGGCGGCCTGACCAGCCTCGAGAAAGCCACAGCGTCACTCGGTCAGTCGGTCTCGGCCCTCGATAAAGTGATTCAGCAGGACCGCGCCAACTTGGACGCCTTGAAGGCCGACACCGACACGATGAATAGAAAGACACCGGGGGTGTAAGACATGAAGGAAGGAAAAGTGGCGAGAATCGCTGTGCCGCAAGTCATCACCGTGCTGTGCTTGATGGCCATGGGCGTCAACGCATTCATCCAATTAGGTCTGCAGCGGGACATGGCGGCCAAGAGCCAGCAGCTGCACGCGACCGTCGCCAAGGCGGCGGCGCTCACGGGGCAGACCAACAACGGCCTGACCGGCCTGAAGCCCTTGTCGCAGGCGACACAGCAGATGAATGACTCGCTGACGCAGATTCAATCGCTCAGCGCACAGATGAATCAAGGTCTGGCGGCGTTGAACACGACCGTCGCGAGCATTGGCAGCACCGTCAAGAACATCGACGGGTCCGTGGGCGAGTCCACCCAGGAACTCACCACGCTGCACAAGGTGAGCAGTGACTTATCCGGCATCATGGGGAACCTCAAGCAGACGAACGGCGACGTGATTGGCAACCTGAACGGCATGATTGCCGATGAACAAGCCATCAACCAGGACCTCGAACAAATGGATGCCAAGACGAAGATGGTCCCCTGAGCACGCGGAATCGGTTGGAACTCAAGCCAGTGGAGGAGGAAGCACTATGACCCCGGTCGTGCAAACAGGGCAACATCGCCACAAAAGCCTGCGTGTCGTCGGCGGCGTGGTGATTTTGGCAGCCATTGTTGCCGCCGTATCTGCGGTGCCGAAATCAACATGGTCAGGCTTGGCAAAGGGGAACATCTTCGCATTGGTGGGCTCTTTGAACGGGACCGTCGGCCAAATGCTGCAACACACGCATGCCCTGGACACGCAAGTCCAAGAAGCACAAAGCCAGCTTGGTCAACTCGAGCAAGAGGAGGCCATCGTCCAGAAGCAGGCTGCGACAGGCGAACAGCTCAAACAGACGCTGCAAACGCAAAGACAGCTGACGGAAAACGGGGTGAACCTGATGCAGCAAATCCTGACGGAAGAAACGCAGCTCAGCCATACCACCGGACAAGTAGCCGACCAGACAGGCCAGCTGACAGGCGTCGTGGCGGCCAATGCGAACCAGCTGCGAGGTTTGCTCGGCGCGCTCCAAACCAGCAACCAGGAATCCAACGAACTCGGCAATCAGCTCGACAGCATGCTCGCACAGTTGAACGATTCCGTGCAGGAATTTAAACTCTTCGGTCAGGTCGACAACCTGTTGTCCAGCCTGCTGGGGAAGCAAACCACCGGAACCCTCACGGGTGGACTGTCAAGCGTGTTAGGCGGGTTGACCAACGCCGGAGGCGGCGGCAAATCGACGTCGTCCAAGTCGGGATCGGCCAGTGGTTCGAGCTCGGCCGGGTCCAGTTCGAAGGCTTCGAATTCGACCCCGTCGTCTGGTTCGGGTTCGTCGTCGAACAGCAACCCGCTGCAGGACCTCCTGAAGAATCTGCTGTAATGCTCGGCGGCACGCATCCTTGGTACGCGCATCCTGTGTAAAGGAGGAGACGGCGGATGAAATTTCTCAAGGTGCTGCTCACCGTCCTCGGGCTCGCGGGGCTTTGCACGACGTTGTACAGCCTCGCCCAGCAGACGAAAGTGCAGCAGCAAATGAACCATACGATGGCCGCGATCGACCAGTCGATTGTCACGACAACCGGGCTCACGAAACAGACGTCCCAGGAGCTGACCCCGCTCACCAGCACCACCACGGCGCTCGCCAACATCGAAGAAGCGGAGGAGCAGACGGTTCGGGACTTGGTGTCGATGAACAACCACTTGCAAACGATTGCCCAGAGCGAGCAGTCGATTGTAGACACGGTGGCCAGCTTGAACCAGGAGACAAAGGGCGCCAGTACCCAGTTGACGGCGCTCAACTCCATCAACGAGGGCATCCTTGGCGTGACAACGACATCGGCGGGCCAGGCGCAAACCGAAGCGCGTCAAGTCGGGCAGCTGAACTCGTTGACGAGCACGGCGATTCGAGAAATCTCCACTGTCAATGGCCGGCTGGCCATTTTGAAAGCTTTACCGTAACGTTTGGAGGCGGCGTACATGTTTACAATCGTACTCTTGATCTCGTTTGCCATGATGGCCTATGGGATTGTGCGCGCGGTATATGCGGATGTTCGTCACAAGCCGGGCGCACGGGTCCATATCCTGTGGATTCCGGGCGGTGCCTTCCTGTTCGCCATTGGCATCGCCGCATTGACGTGGCTGTGAGCGGCGCAAAGCTGCGGCGGCGAGCAGAACCCAGCGCTTGCAGGGGTGCGGCGCATGACTAAGCATCGCGCCTGTGACTCATACTACGGCTGAGTCTGAAGGTATGGGAAGGAGCGATTTGCGTTGCCACTCTCGTCCGATCACGAAATTGCCAATCTACTCGCAGATACGCATACCATCGCGGTCATCGGCGTGCCCGACCGGCCCGGTACCGCCCCGTACGAGGTTGCTTCGTACCAGCAATCGCAGGGATACCGCTTGTTCCCCATCAACGACCAGGAAAAGACCGTCCTCGGCTTCCAGGCGAAAGCATCCCTGTCGGACATCCGCGAGCCGATTGACGTGGTAGATGTGTTCGCCAGCCCGGAAGATGTCCCTGCCATCGCTGACGCCGCGATTCAAGCGCGTGCCAAAGCACTGTGGCTGCAACCTGGCGCGCATCACCCAGAAGCCGTGCGGAAAGCAGAAGCGGCCGGCCTGACGGTAGTCACCGACAAATGCTTTATGAAGGAGCACCGCCGGCTGTTGTCTGACCTGCCCATGTAACCGTCCGCTCCCGCTTCACGGACGACATCCATCCCACCAGCCCTGTGTCTTGTATCCACCACACCGGTTCCGCTGCCGCTCGTCAAGGCGTGGAGCCGGTTTGGTCCGCCCCCAATGCCACGGCCTAGCCGCACACATTTCGTACCCTGTCACGTCCTTTCGTGCACCATCGCGATGCACCATACTTCATGCCCGGTTTCCTCACACGCCTCGGAATTCACCGAATGTTAATCTATGATGGCGTCTGTGGTTTTGTTTGTCTTGCTGACGAGGGTACAATGTTGGTATTGTCGGATAGAACTGCCGCCGAACATCGCCTGCGTCCCCTGTCGCGGGACAGGCCATGCGTTGGAAAAGGAGTCGACGGTCTATGTGGGTTCAAATTTTGCCTGATATCGATGAAGCCTGTATTTTTCTAAGCGCGGTGATTATGGCTGTCGGCTGGTACTTCATCCGCCGCGGCCGCGTGGAAGTCCACAAACGCCTGATGTTGACCGGAAGTGTGCTGGCTGTCCTGTTCTTCCTTCTGTACGTTGCCCGTACGATATTCATCGGAGACGCCACGTTTGACGGGCCGCAAAACTGGCACGCAGCGTACTATACCTTCCTGCAGGCGCACTCCATACTCGCAACGGTCGCGGCGGTGCTCGGCATCATCACCCTGACCTTTGCCTTTCGGCGCAACTTTCGCAGGCACCGGAAAATTGGTCCTTGGACGGTCGTCATCTGGTTTGTCACGGCAGCGACCGGCACCATGGTGTACCTGCTTCTCTATGTGATTTACCCCTCCGGAAATACGACGAGCCTCCTGCACGCATGGCTGGGCCATTAGGTTCGCGCTCGCTCCAGCCGTGATCGACATAGGTGTCCGCCCAAGGCCCTGCGCCGCCTTGGGCTCGAACCGCGCGTCTGCCCGTGGAATTATGAATTCTCGTACGGTTGTGTCCTCGACGGCAGGGAAACGGCGATGTTTGCCGAATCTGTAATCGTTCACGAGAATTTGCCTTTGATTCCATATGACGGAGCGAGTCCCATTGAGCCGATTCACAGCCGTTCTCCGCAATCGTAATTTCGGATTCCTTTTCGCAGGACAAACGGTTGCTGCGTTCGGAAACAGTATGTACACGCTTGCAATGCTTTGGACCATGCAGACGGAAACGCGGCATCAATCCAATTCAGCCCTGCTGATGGCCGTCTTATTGATGGCCGCGCTGCTCCCCAATATCCTGCTCGCCCCCATTGCCGGGGTGTTGGTTGACCGCTGGCCGAAACGCCTCACCATGTTGGTGACAGACTATGTGCGGTTCGCGCTGCTGGGTTTGCTGACACTGCTCTCCACGCACCACTGGACCTTGCCGTGGGTGCTGATTGCATTTAATCTGCTCCTGTCCGCCGCTGGCACGGTCTTTCGGCCAGCGACCGTGGTTCTGCAGAAGGAGATTGTCTCCAACGACTTGCTGCTTGAGGCAAACTCCGTGCAAAACATCGGCCAGAAGACAACCGAAATCCTGGGCCCTGCGGTCGGCGGCGTGTTGATTGGCCTGTTCGGCACGACGACCGTCTTCTCCATCAACGCCGGCACCTTTCTGGTGTCTGCACTGTCGCTGACCATCCTGCGCGCGGCTGAGCCGCCGCGCATCCGCGGTTCGTTGAAGCCGCAAGCCCTGTACGGGGACATTCAGGCCGGCATGCGGGTGTATCTGTCCATCCCGTATGCCAAGGCTTTGACGCCGTTTCTCCTGATGTACAACTTCCCGATTGCCGCGATCGAATTTCTCATCGTCAAGTTTGTGGCGAATGCGCTGCACGATGCCTCCAACCACGGGGCGTTCATCGTCGGCGTCTTCAACACCTGCCTGGCTGCGGGCGAACTCACCGGCGGGTTTTTCGTCTCACGCGTGTCCCGGTTGTGGCCCCGGGAGCGGCTGCCCATCATCTGCATGTCGATTACCGCGCTGTGTGTCGTCGCGATCGGGTTTCTTCGCCAGCCGGTGGTCATTGCGGCGCTCTTCTTTGTCTCTGGCTTTTTCATGATTATCACGAACACCGCGTATTTCACCGGCATTCAGCAGGATACGCCCAGCGCTGCGCTGGGGCGGATGTACGCGCTGCTCATCGCCCTGTTTCAAGGCGTCATTCCCCTGTCCCAGCTTGTGTTTGGCGCCGCAGCCGCCGTCCTGCCGGTCGGCAGCCTGCTGTCCACGGCCGGTGGACTCGCCTTTCTCGGCGCATGTTCGGCTTGGATGCACCCGGACATCCGGCGTCCCCCAGCCCAGACACCCTCTGCCCTGGAAGAGAGCATGTCCTAATTTCGTTCTCCCGTTCGGACAACCACTAAATCTGTCATGTGGTGAATAGGATGGTGATGCAGGAGTTCTCTGGAGAGGCGGAGATGTCCGATGCGCTTTGTCCGCGTACTCGTTTGTACGATTGCATCCGCATGGCTCATCGCAGGCTGCGGCAGTGCCCATCCCCTGGCGTCCCCGCCTGCCTCCGCCGCCACCGCCAACGCAGCCGCGCCGCCGAACCACCCCACCGCGGCGACCTCTGCGCCAGCCGCGTCAAAACCAAAGCCCAAGCCGCCGGCTGATCCTACCCTCTCGCTCGGCACGACGTCGCCTGCCGTGCTTCGCTTGCAGCAACTGCTCGCCGTCACGCACTACCTCCCGCTCCGCTGGCAGCCCGCAGACGCAGCCTCGGCCCCGGCGCCAAACAGCCTCGCGGCCCTCGCCCGTCCCCCGGCGGGCCATTGGACCTGGGCCTATCCCGACGTGCCCTCCGGCCTGCGGTCGTTTTGGGATCCCGGCACCTACACGGTCCTCACCGAAGGCGCGGTAATGGCCTTCGAACACGACCATGGGCTGGCCGTGGACGGCATCGCGGGTCCGCACGTCTGGCGCGCCTTGCTGCAGGCCGCTGCCCGGCACCAGGTCGACACCGCTGGCTACAGCTACGTTTCCATCCGGGAATCCAGTCCAGAGATGTTATCCCTGTGGTCAAACGGAAAAATCGTCCTGACGTCCGAAACCAACACCGGAATCGCGGCCAGTCCGACGGCCATCGGCACTTGGCCCGTGTACGCACGGTTTGTGTCACAGGACATGAAAGGGACAGACCCAAACGGCCAGCCCTACAATGACCCGAACGTACCGTATGTGAATTACTTTCATGGAGGGGATGCCATCCACGGGTTTGTGCGGGCCAGCTACGGGTACCCGCAGAGTCTGGGGTGCGCGGAACTGCCTGTGCCAGCGGCAGCCAAAGCCTGGCACTACATTCAGTACGGCACGCTCGTCACGGTCGAAACGTAGCGTTCCAACCGGCTGCGCCCACCAGGCGAATCGGCTCCGCAAAAATCTGCTTGGCCTCGGCACTGGAAATCATCCCGTCATCGACCATGTTGTCCAGCACAATTTGCTGCCGTTCGCGGGCCAATTGCATGGAGTGATACGGGTCATACACACTTGGCGCATTCGGAATGCCCGCCAGCATCGTCAGTTCACCTTCGTTCAACTGTGCCGGGGAACGGCCAAAGTATCGCTCCGCGGCGCTGTTCAACCCATACGCTCCGTTGCCAAAATAAACATCATTGGCATACAGCGCAAAGACCTCGGGCTTGCTCATCGTGTCGTACAGACCGATGGCGTAGAAGGCTTGCAGGAGCTTTCGCTTGAGGGTCTTTTGCTGACCGAGCATGGCGTCATCCACCAACTGCTGCGTAATCGTCGACCCACCTTCGACATACCCGTCCCGCTGCACATCCACGACGATGGACCGGACAATCCCAATGGGGTCAATCCCTGGGTCCGAGTAGAAACGACGGTCCTCAGTCGCAATGACTGCGTCGCGGAACGTAACAGGGATTTGGTCGTACGACAAAAACGTCTCGTGGCGCGCTGCTGCGCGCGTCATGATGATGTCACGGACCCGTTCGTCGATTCGGTTGACCTTGTGAAAATAGACATCCATCGCACCGAACAGAATCACACACAGGACAGCAATTATGCCGGCGAATGAGATGAACCACTTGAGAAGTCGAAACATGCTGGCACCTGCTTTCCAGACATAGCAAATCGGCCGCTGCCGGCGGCCGATCTCGAACAAAGCTGCTCAATCCGAGATGGGCGGGTTCGGGTTCACATCCCACGTCGCGTCTGTGCGCTGGAAATTCGTCCCTACTTCCACGTAGCCGTTGTTGATTCGGTATGTATACAGGTCGAGCGGCCGCGGCGCGGGCGATGTCGGTGAATTGACACCGTATATATTGTACATACTTCCGTGGCACGGACAATGAAACCAGTACTTCCCACCACCGTACTGCGGGGCCACAGACTTGTTGTTCTGCTCCGAACCATCCACGTGGCAGCCCAGGTGCGTGCACACGTGCGACATGATCATCAGCTTCTTCTGGTAGATGATCACATACACGTCGTTCGGCTGGTTGGACGAATTCCACGCGTCGTCAATGTGCTGCTGAAACGTCACGTGCGTCGGCAGCTTTTCGTTGAAATCGGTCACCTTCCAGTTCGTCTTGGAATAGCCGCTGCCCGCAGCGGCGCGGTGTAACGGATCAAATGCACTGACCACCAGTGGCGCGGCAATCAGCGTACCCATAAAGGCACCGGTGCCGCCCAGCGCGTAAGTCAAAAACTGCCGCCTCGTCAACCCTTTCTGTTCGACATCAATGGGCGTCGGATCGTGTTCGAAGGGCGCTTGGTTTTGATCCGCCATCGTGATACCTCCTTCTGCTCCCCGTTCATACTGTCCCTGCTCAGAAAACAGAATAGAATACCAAGAAATTCATGATTGCGAATGCGCGGGTCCGTCATTCAGATTTGTCTCTGAATTTTATAGTATCATGGAATGCCCCCGCAGAATGCAAGGGATTTCACAAACAAATGTGGAAATTCACCGAAAGACCGCTCAAGTCCCTCAAGACACCGGATCGGACAACCTGCGCATGGGATGCTATGATAATACTGAAAACACAACGAGGTGACGACCCATGGCAGAACAGAAACTGGAGTTGCACATCACGCTGTACCCCATGCCCGACGGCATGTACCTGGCGACCTGCGCAGAAATCCCTCCGTGCCAGATTCTGCGTCAAAACAAGGAACACGCGTTTACCGACGCGCGCAAGTTTATCAAGCAGTTTCTGGAGGAGCGCGAACGCGAAGGGCGCCCGTTCACGCTGCCCGAAATCCGCACTGTCCAGTTCTAGTGAGGTGGAGATGGTGGCGATGCAGGAACCGACGGTAGAACGCTTCGAACAGGTGATGGCAGCCCTGCTGCGGGATTACGCGGTGCATGACATCCTCCATCCGGCCGCACGGCTGATTTTCATCCTGGAGTCTCCGCATGTCCAGGAACTGAAGTACGGGGCGCCCGTATCCGGTCCGTCGGGGGCGACCATGACCAGGCACCTGTTCGGAGACGATTACGCGAAATTCCCGCTGGGCCGGCTGGTCAAGAAAAACGTGGACGACCAGGTCAATCGTCCACGGCTGAGCCGGATCGGTCTGATGAATGTCTGTAACGTGCCGCTGCAAAGCGCGGCGTACCCGGACCCTGCCGTGCGGCAGGCCTACGCAGACTGGCTGCGCGCCATGGGGACGCTTCGCACCAGCAACCAGCAGGACGTGTATCGCGACGACGCCGTCAATGCCGTCCAGGCGTTCCTCGCGGCATCCTTGCGCAGCAAGCTGCTGGCTTTAACAAATCGCGACTGCGTATTCGTCCCCTGCGGCCGGTTTGCACAAAAGTTTTATCGCCTGGCGGCCGTTCACCGTCCAAACTGGACGGTGATTCACGGCGTGCCGCACCCGTCGTACAACGCGTGGGATCGCGCCGTCTACGCCCCGGTCATCCAGCGCGTTCAAGCGGCATTGGCCGACGTCTCGCGGGAGCCGCTGCCGAGCTGAGACCCACGAGGGGTCAACGAACGGGCAGGTCGAGCGCCTGCCAAGCGCGAAGTTCCAGGGTGCGAGCGCCGGCCTTCACCACGGGGTCGGCGTTGGCCAGTTCGCTGGCCTGCGCTTCGCTGTCGCACTCATAGACCACCATGCCGCCTTTGCCATCTGTGAACGGGCCCGCCATCACAACCTTGCCCTGCTCGTACAAGTCGCTGATGTACTTCAGGTGGTCTGGCCGCACGCGCTGATTCAGTTCCGGGTCGACAATGGTCAACAAGGCTACATATTTCATCGTTTCTCTGGTCTCCTTTGGCGAACGCACGTCTGGCGCTGCGTCAGCGTTTGCATACCCAAAGCATACCAAACCCCGCCGTCGTCGACGAGGGGGGTACGGCCAAGGCGGCCCTTGGTGGTATACTAACGGCATGATTTACACGGACGGCATCCACCTCATTTCATCCGAAAGTCTGGAAGAACTCCACGACTTCGCCTTGCGGCGCGCGGGCTTAAAGCCTTCCTGGCTGCACAATTCACCACGCCACCCGCACTACGACCTGCTGACCGATTGGGCACGCGAACGAGCCCTGGCCGCGGGCGCGGTTCGAACGTCTTCGCGTGAGCTCGTCTTGATTCTCCGCGAAGCCCCGTATTTGCAGAACCGCTTGCCGCGCCGCCGGAAATAGGCCCTGCGGCCGGAAGCGGTTCAGACAGCATTTCAGCCCGTCAAACCGTATCGGTCTCGTCCACCAGCGAAACCTTCACTTGCCCGCGCCGCTGCGGCGCCGCCAGCCAGTACAGGATGGTGGAAATCGCCAGGGCAATCAGGACGCCCAGCGCGATCTGCCCGACCGTTGCAGGTTTCGTCTTCAGGCCGCTCGGCAGAAACGAGAAGACGAACGACGGTACGATCCACAAAAGCCCGATGATGACACAAATCCAGGCGCCGACCATGCCGCCCGGAATTTGGTACGGGCGCTTGATGTTCGGATACCGGTAGCGGAAGATGAGCAGTGCCGGAAACATGAACAGGTACGGCGCGGTTCCCGCAAGTACGGCCATGTACAGGAGGATTTGGTAGGCGGCGCCCAGGCTGCCCTGCAGGAACAACTGCATCGTCAGAAACAGCGTGGATACGCACGCCCCGACAATGGCCACCGTGTCCGGTGTGCCAAACCGCTTGTGGTAGTGTCCCAGAAAACGCGGAATGTTCCCGTCGTATCCGCTCGCCGCGAACGCGCGGTCAACCCCCAGCAGCCAGGTTGTCCCGCTGGCCAGCAGTCCGATGATGATGAGGACCGCAAACACGCCGGTCAGCGGCGAGTTCGGCAGAATGGTGTGGAAGGCGTCGTACAGGCCGCTGACATTCGACATCTGCTTCAAGGGAATCACGAGCAGCAGCCCGAGGACCCCCAGAATGTACGCGCAAGCAGACAAAATCGCGGACCACAGGATGGCGACGGGCACGTCCCGTTTCGGGTTCACCATCTCCTGAGCCGCATTGGACTGTAACTCAAAGCCCTGCCACTGGTACATGAGAACAGGCAAGTAGGACACGGCCACCGCCTTGGTTGGCAGGAATTGCGAGAAGGCAAAGGAGTTTGCTGCATGTCCAGCCGTGATGGTCATGCCGATGGCGAGCGCCCCCACGCATACCAGCAGCAGCACCTTGATGATCGCGCCGATGTTCGGCAGCCACTTGCCGACGTTCAGATAGGTAATCTCCAGCAGCGCCACCATCCAGATGAGCAGCAGCGCGATGATCCACTCGGTCAGGGTGGACCACTTGACCCCTGCGAGCCCCTCCATCACACTGACAGCCTCCACCGCGAGGCTGGCCATCCAGATGGGATTGCTAATCCAGTACATAAACGTGAGCAGGCTGGCGACGTAAGGATGGTAGGCTTCCTTAATCCAGACATACAAACCGCCGTTTTTCACGTAGGTGGAACCCATTTCCGCCGCGATCAGCGCATATGGGATGGCGAAGAAAACGCAAGAAAAGATGACCCAGAAAATCGTTTGAACACCGTTCACGGATGATTGCGCAATCGTATCGATCCCGATGATCCCCGAGGTCGCAAACAAAATGAGGTCGCGCGGTCGAAGCACCTTTTTCAGCCGGCTTCGCTGCTCCAGCGCGTATTCCGTGGTCCGCTCCACTGCCTCCACAGGCGTTCCTCCCACGGACGGTTCATTGTCATTGCGATTCGACACGGCCCCCAGCCTCCTTGACGCTTCCTACTACAACGCATAAATATACAGCAATCAGCAAGAAACTCAATAGAGAAATGGTGCGCAATCGATCACCCGAACAGGAATGCGAGGCCGTTGTCCCAGGTTTCGCCGAGGATGCAAAAGCACCGGCAGCAAGCGTTACGAAATCTGCGCCGCTTGCATCGGCTCGTTGACCCGCTTGGGTTTCGACGTCCGTCGTCCTCGCCAAGCCTTCCACCCATTCGCCGCCAGCAGGCCAATCAGGAGATAGGTGAGACCGCCGAACAGGAGGTACACCCCCGTTCCAATCACCGCTGCAATCACGCCGAACCACACCTGGTCGCCGTATTTGGCAGGCGACGTGGGTGGATCCGTCAACATGAAGAACGCCATGAACAAAGCACAACTGATGAGCGGTGTACGCAGCGCATCCCCTGGAGAATACGCGGCATGTCCCCACTGCAGGTACCCTGTGATGGTGAGCAGGACAAAATAGGTGCCCAAAAAACTGAGTACCTGCGGAAACTTGTTGACGCGATGAACGACGAGGTACCCCGCTGCCAGCAGCAACACGACACACCACACAGGCAGGTCCGCCAGGTCTCCCCACCAGCTCTGGCCAACGGAAAAGGCGAACGTGGCAACCAGCAGCCCAACCGCCGCAGGGTTGAAAATCGGCTTGCGTCCGGATTTCAGGACGTGCTTGGACAAAACCGCGACGGCAGTTGTCAGAACGACGACGGATACATGCGCCGACGGACTGAGAATCAATCCGACGATGATGCCTGTCACCGCGCCGCCATCCGACAGCCACCGCTGGTGTCTCCGCACGACGCTGACCACCAGGTCCACGACCAGCGCTGTCGCGAGGGCAGCACCGACATGAATCACTCCCGGCCGGTCAGGCTTGTACACCGCCCCAATCACCATGAGCGCGAGCAGTGTGGCCAGTACGTATCCTTTCGGCGTGCTGAGAAATCTGCGCACCCGTCCCTGAGGCGGGTGGTTCAACGGTCGATGGTGTTTTCCCACACGTACCCCTCCACTCCCGGCGTCATATGCACCGCCAATTGATTCGTAATCGCGACCGCTTCCAAGTCGACGGACGCGAGCAGCGCACGTCCTTGTTCCCAGCCAAGCACAAAGCCAGCCGTAGAAAACGCATCCGCCATCATGGCAAACGAGCCAATTGCCGTGAGACTGACAAGTTCTTTTGGAGACTGGTGCGCAACGGGGTCCAGAATGTGGTGCGTACCCGCATGCACCGGGCTGATGCGTTCATAGCTGCCGGAAGTGCAAACGGCTGCATCCGTGAGCCGCAGCGTCAGGATGGACTCCTCCCGATGGACTGGGTGCCGAATTCCAACCCGCCAGGGCTCATCGCGCGCGTTGGTACCCGCAACGTACAAGTCACCTCCCGCGTCGATGGTGAACCCCTGAAAGGCGTACGACCGAAGAACTTGTGCGGCGAGATCAACCCCCAGCCCTTTGGCAACCGCGCCTATATCCAGCACCATGGGCTTGGTGAGGCAAACGGTTCGTGCTTCTTCATCGACCCTCACGTCCCGGTAACTGACCTGCTCCCCTTCA
This sequence comes from Alicyclobacillus cycloheptanicus, assembly GCF_028751525.1. GTDB lineage: Bacteria > Bacillota > Bacilli > Alicyclobacillales > Alicyclobacillaceae > Alicyclobacillus_L > Alicyclobacillus_L cycloheptanicus. Next base: position 1,930,549 of record NZ_CP067097.1, on the reverse strand, counting down.
CCTAGTTCTGTGTTCACGCGTTCGGCCGTCAGATAATGTTGGTTGAATCCGGCCAATTCCATCGCGCGGCCGACGGTCGGGTCAAAGTGCCCTTGCGTCAGCGCGGCGACTTCGACGGCGAAGCGGACGGCCTCAAACAGAATGTCACTGACCGCGACCGGCTGCCCGACGACGCGGCACAACTGTGCAAGTTCACTGGTCCGGTCGAACCGGCTGCAACAGGATTCGACCTGCCGGATGACCTGAAAGGCGTGCATCAGCGCTTCTTCCGCAGTCGCCTGGGTCCGCCCCACGACGGATAGATGGACCTGCGTTCCCATACAAAGCTCCGACCTGCGCCAGGTCGTTGTCGGTTGGTTCAGGGGCATGTTTCCAATCATCCCCCGTAGTTCGGATTTTTCGCCTGACTGAGCGCCTGATTGACGGCATCCGCGAAGTCTTGTGAGCTGAGTGTTGCGCCGGACACAATGTCCACGTCCGCACTTTGCCGCGCGACAACTTCATTCGGCAGCACCGGGTCAATATAGGACTCCGGGTAGTGCGTGTAGCACCCCGTAATGTCTGCGCTGACGATTTTTCCGTTTTTGATGGTGACCGCGACCTGCACCGTGCCAATTCGATTCGATCCCGACCCGGTATAGGTCCCATCCAGGTACATGGGCTGGGTCTTCGGTTTGGGGGTGACCTGGACAGGTGCCGCTGCACCGCCGGTGCTGGACGTACCACCGCCGCCTGATGCGGCGGCACTCGGCGCATCGTTCGATGAACCGGTGGTCGACGAGTTCCCACCCGCGGCGTTCGGTGCGTGCTTCACAGCAGAGGATGGGGTTTTCGCCGACGTCGTAGCCGAGGCTGCCGTATGCGGGGCTTTGGGAACGCTGTTCGCTTCGGCCGGCTGCGCAGCATCCGTCACCACATAGCCGGTCACATAGATCGCGCCCACCGCAGCGCTGCACAGCGCAACAAATTTATGGCTCATTCTGCCCGCCATATCTGCACCTCCCCGGTAAAGGCATGGCTTCTCTTCATCGGCATCATGGTTGGACGACTTCATCCCGGCGTCCGTAGCAGCCTGATGCGCAACATTGCACGCTCAGTATAACGACGGCACGCGTGTCAATGGTCAAGAAACCGTGGAGAATCATCCATGCAATCATTGCCAGAAACATCTTGTGGAATCATCACGGTGAACGTGGTTCCTTTCCCCACCGTACTTTGCACCTCAATCACACCACCGTGGGCTTGCACAAATTCCTTTGCAATCGCCAGCCCCAGCCCCATTCCACCGGTGCCCCGCGAGCGATTCTCGTCCGCTCGGTACAAACGGTCAAAAATATAGGGGAGGTGCTTCTCCTCGATGCCGGGGCCCGTATCCTGGATGGAAATGGCACAGTTCTGTCCAACCACGCCGATGTGCACGGAGATTTCTCCGTGTTCCGGAGTGTAGCGAATAGCGTTGCCGAGCAAGTTGACGAGGACCTGTGTCATGCGATGGTCATCCAGGCGGAACACCAAGTGCTCCACGTCGGATTGCACGGACAGGCGGATGGAGCGCTCTTCGGCCTCAGCCCGAAAGTTGTTCACAATGTTTTGTGTGAGTTGGACAATATCGGTTGGCTGTCGATTCAACGGAAGCGCCCCGACCTCCGCCAACGACAATTGGCGCAGGTCCTCCACAAGCCGCTCCAGTCGGATCACCTCGTCCAGCAGCGGCAGAAAGGTCTGTGAATCTGGCTTTGAAATCCCTTCCTGAATCAGTTCCAACTGTCCGCGCAGAATGGTCAAAGGGGTGCGCAATTCGTGGGCCACGTCCGCGACGAGGTGTTTACGGGCCTCCTCGACCTGAAACAGCCGCTGCGTCATCTCGTTGAACGTGGCCGCGACTCGGCCCAATTCGTCGTTCGTATGAATGTCGGCGCGAACCTCCCGCTCACCCTTGGCAACCCGCTCCATCGCCTGCACGAGTTGACGAAGCGGTCCGGTAATCCGTCCCGACCACCAGGCCCCGATAACCAGGGCAATCACCGTCGTCACCAGCACCGCCCAAAAGGTCGCGGCCACCGTCGAGTCCAGGGCGCGGTCCTCCAGAGCTCGAAGGTTTTCCGAGCCTCTGTCACTCACCACCACCGTGCCAACTTGTTTCCCTTGCACGGTGATGGGATACGCTGCCACATCGTCAACATCGTGTGCGGCAGGCGCAGGGCTTGCATCGTCTTGGTCGTGATCACCATCTCCGTCCGAATCGCCGTCCTTCACGTCAAACACGGAGTGCCCGCTGTTGTCTTTGACGAGCACTTCTTCCACGTGGTCGTCGTCACGGCTTCGGTCACTTGCGGTTTCGCCGCTGCTGAGCACACTTCGAACGTACAACTGCGCACCGCGCCACGAATTTCCGTGGGTTTGGTAATAATATGCCAACGTGCGAGCCCATTGTCTGGCCTCGCTTTGCTGCGCAGCATCCGCGTACTTCGGAAAAACCCGAAGGATGTACACGCGGGAAAACGTGAAAAACACAAGGGCCATAAACACCGCAAGCGCAGCCATGATGACAAACAGCTTGGTTCGCAGCTTCACACTTGTTCACCAAACCGATACCCCATGCCATACACCGTCTGGATGTACCTGGGCTGGGACGGGTCATCCTCTATCTTTTGCCGTAAATGGCTGATATGCGTATCGACCGTTCGCTCGTAGTTCAGGTATTCTTCACCCACACTCGCCTTCATGAGCTGGAGCCGCGAGTAGACCACGCCCGGTCGCCGCGCCAAGGTGACCAGCAGCTTGAACTCGGTAGGGGTCAGCGCAACCTCCCGCTGATGTTTGAGGACACGGACCTTCCCTTCGTCAATCAGAAGTTCGCCCCGCACCAGAACTTCGTCGTGCGCCGATCCCGACGCTTCGTTCTTACGCCGCAGGACCGCCCGGATTCTGGCCGCCAACTCGCGCAAGCCAAACGGTTTCACAAGGTAATCGTCCGCGCCCACTTCCAGGCCCAGCACCTTATCCGCCTCTTCCGACCTCGCGGTCAGCATGATGATGCCTACATCCGAGTTCTGGCGGAGAGCGCGGCAGATCTCGATGCCTGACCGCCCAGGCAGCATCCAGTCGAGGACGACCAAATCCGGCGCCTCTGTGTCCGCGAGCCGGATCGCTGTATCCCCATCTTCAGCCGTGATGACGCGGAAGCCTTCGCTCTCCAGGAAGGGACGCACGAAGTCAATCACCTTCGGCTCGTCATCGACCAGTAAAATGGTCGCCTGCATCACACCGCCTCCAGATTCAGACCTTTCTCTCAAGGTTGCCATCAAGGTTGCTTGGTCGATGGACTGTGTGCCAATTGTACGCCAAGACCGTGATCGTATACCATCGAGCCGCCGATAGAGCCCGTCCAGCTCACCAACCATGACCGTCGCACAAACGCAGACGAGAAACACCGCCTGGGGGCATGCGGCCATAGCATGGACACCGTCGAACGGTGCCTGAAATGGGGAATTTCCACTTGAGGGTACCCGACCCCGGCGATGCCGTGGTCAATGAACCGTGGAGAAAAGATGGAGAACTTGTGGAGATGCCAGACCAAAACCCAGCGGTGCCGCCCGAACGGGTGGCCGGGGCGGACACACCGCATCACTGGGTGCCGCCCGCAGCCACTACTGGACTTTGAAGGAGGTGAACATGTTCTGGTGACCGCTGCCGCAGAAGACGTCACAGCGAATGGTGTAGGTGCCGGGCTTTGTCGGCGTCCAGTACACCTTCACGGGCGGCTGCCCCGCCGTGATGGTTTTGGTCACGGACGTTCCGACGATGGAAAAGCCATGCGTTCCCTGCTTCGAGGTCAGGTCGAACTCAATGGGCTTCCCGACTGAAAAGGTTGTTTTGTCGAGCGTCCAGGTAAAGTCAGATGCCTGTACGTGAACGACTTGTGCATTGGCCGGATTGACGGGCGTCTGTCCAGCGGATGAACCTTGTCCGGACCCTTGTCCACATCCAGCCAATGCAAAAGATACGCCCAAAAGAGTGGATACCGTAAAGGGCATCCAGCGTTTGCTGTACACCATCATCTCTCCTCTGATGCCTCCGTAAATCACGGCTGGATACGTCTACTATGATACCTCGGACGGTCGCAGGCCGCACGCAGGCCGCCCAAAGGGCAGCCTGGCGGCGGCCTCCGACATCCCCAGAACCCAAACGCGTCAGGAGACTGCGACGGGTGTACCCGCGACCTGCCGCGACACCTGCTCGATGACCACATCTGGCAATTTGAACAAAATCCCGGACGGGTCGGATTGCACCAGTCTCACCATCTGCGGCAAATCGGACGGCTGAATGTTGAACTCCGCAAACGTGTCCGGCAGTCCCACCCGCCTGCGCAGCTCCGTGATGTACTCGACAACGGCTGCCAGCGCGCCGGCAGCGTCAGCCGGTGCGTCTTTCAGGCCCAGCACCAGCGCAAACCCGTGCGCGCGCGGCAAGTAGAAATCCGGCATGGCGGCCATCACGTACGGCAGCAGCACAGCATTGGCGAGGCCGTGGGGAATGTTGAACTTGGCACCGAACGCGTGGGCCATGTTGTGCACCGGAATCGCGTTCAGAGCCACGCTGAACGCCGAAATGGCCATGCAGCTGGCAATCAGCATGTTCGCTCGGGCCTGTAAGTTGGTGCCCTCGTGGACCACCGTCTCCAGGTTGTCGACAATCATACGGGCCGCCTGAATGGCATAGGCGTCGGCCATCGGGTTGGCCACTGGCGAGAAATACGCCTCCAGGGCGTGCGTCAGTGCGTCAAACCCGGTGAAGGCGGTGATTCGGGGCGGAAGTCCCACGGTCAAATCGGGATCGAGCAAGGCAAAATCCGCCGCCACAAATGGGTTGATGAGGTTTGTTTTGATGTTCAGCATCTCGTTGAACACGACGGCAATCGGGGACACCTCCGCACCGGTGCCTGCCGTGGTGGGCAGCGCCACGTGCGGGATGGGGATGTACTGCGCCTCTGGAAACATCTCAATGGTGTTGGTCAAAAGGCCCATGCGCACATCCTGCAGCCCCTTGTGCATCATCCACTTCATGGCCTTGACCGTGTCCAGCACGCTGCCCCCGCCGAGCGCAATCAGGCAGTCTGCGCTGAGGGCCTTGTACCGGTCCACCGCCTTGTTGATGATGGCCCCCTTCGCATCCTGTTCGACATCGTCAAACACGCCGACCAACCGAACCGGCTGCACAAGCCCGTCAAACAGCTGCTTGACCTGTGCGGTGACGCCCGCTTTGGTCAGGCCCTTGTCTGTCACCAGTAACGCCCGGTGCCCGCCGAGCCCCCGCAACAGTTCCGGAAGCAGCGTGCGGCAGCCGGATCCGCTGTGTACCGCAGTCCGTACGCCAAACTGAAAATAGGTCGTCGTCATACCTCTCCGCCTTTCCATTCTGAAATCGGTCCACTGACGGCAGCGACCCGGCTCACCCGAACAGCATGCCGAGCCAGGTGCGCTTCTCGACTTCCGGCACCAGCGATGCATGTACGTGTTTCACCTGTGTGTACTCATCCAGCGCGTGACGGCCCAGTTCCCGGCCAAATCCGCTCTGCTTGTAGCCGCCGAACGGGGCGTCCGAGCGGAGCATGTGCCAGTCATTGATCCACACGGTGCCCGCTTTCAGTTCGCGCGCGATGCGGTATGCTTCATTGATATTGCGCGTCCACACGCCCGCAGCGAGGCCGTACATCGTGTCGTTGGCCAGCCGAATCGCTTCCGCCACGTCTTTGTATTTGATCACGACCAGGACCGGCCCAAAAATCTCCTCCTGGGCGATGCGCATGTCGTTGGTCACGTCGGCAAAGATGGTCGGCTCAATGAAGTATCCGCCCTCGCAGCCCTCGACGACCACCGGCTTGCCGCCGCACACCAGCCGCGCCCCTTCTTCCTGGCCAAGGCGGATGTATTGTAGCACCGTGTCAAACTGCTGCTTCGAAACCACAGGGCCCATCCCCGTCTCACTGCTCAGCGGGTCGCCCAGCTTGATTTCCTTGGTCTTCGCAGCCAGTCGTTCGATGACTTCGTCGTACATCGACTCGTGCACAAACAGGCGCGTACCCGATTCGCAAATTTGGCCGGCGTGCATAAACACCCCGAACAGCGCCCCGGGGATGGCAATGTCCAGGTCCGCATCCGGCAGGATGATGGACGGTGATTTGCCGCCCAGCTCGAGAGTCACTTTCTTGACCGATCCCGCCGCCATCTGCATGATTCTGCGGCCGACTTCCGTGGACCCGGTGAACGCCACCTTGTCGACCAGCGGATGGGTCACCAGTGCTTCGCCCACGCTGGCGCCCGGACCGGCCACCACGTTGAAGGCGCCCGCCGGGATGCCGGCCTGCGAAGCCAGCTCCGCCAGCTTTAATGTGGACAGGGGTGTGTTGGAAGCAGGCTTGACGACAATGCAGTTGCCCATCGCCAGCGCGGGGACCACCTTCCACATCGCGAGAATCATCGGGAAATTCCACGGAGTGATGGCCGCGCACACGCCAATCGGTTCGCGCCACACCTGCCCGGCGGCAGGGCCCGGAAACGGCGGGACCGGCAGGTGTTCGACGTATTTGTACTCCTGGATGAACTTCGCCGTCTGCATCAGCAGGTCGGCGATTTGCAGAATGTCGGAAAACCCGACGCGGCGCACCGTGCCGCCGGAACTGATGGATTCCAGGTAGACCAGTTCATCTGCGTTCTCCATGATTTTTTGCGCGAATAACATCAGCATCGCGGCCCGCGTCTCGGGCAATTGCCTGGACCATGCGCCGCTGTCAAACGTCTTGCGCGCCGCCTGTACCGCCAGGTCGACATCTTCCTTGCCGGCCTTCGCGACTTTCGCAACCACTTGCCCCGTCGCTGGATTGATGACGTCAAACGTCTCACCCGACTGCGCAGGGGTCCACTTCCCGCCGATGAACAGCGGAAATTCTTTGACTTCCAATACTGTCGCCACAGGGAAACCTCCTTCGTACTTGCGCACGCATGTACTGTAAACGGATTCACGACAGCCAACCTTCAACCCACATGCAGAACCTTCCGCAACGCCGTCACGATGGATCACTGCCGTACACGACCCTCGGCCACGTCACCTCCGAACGACCGGTTGTTTGGGGACCGGCTCAAAAAGCCGTTTCTTTGTACGCGAATGGGAGCCTGCATGGTCTTCCAAAAACCGTTGCCATTATATTCACCCTATTCATAGATTATCACATCAACAGGGCTACCGGAGGCGGTGCATCTCGCTTTTTCGCGGCCTTGCCCCCTTTCCCGTGCCACGCAGCTGCGCAAAGACCAAACGAGCCGCCCGCCCACAACCTGCGGCGGCGGCTCGTTCGGATGCCTTCCCCTGGCTCACGTCAAAGTTCACTTACGGGGTGTAAATTTCACGGGTCAGCGCCATGTGCTGCAACAGTGCGTCACAGGCTTCCGTCAAGCGACGCTCCAACTCGTCGGAGACTTGATAGCCCGTGCCCGCCTCGGTGCGCGGCAGCTGACTTTCCAGCCCGTACACCCCCTGTTCGAGAATGCGGGCTCCCATCACGTTCAACACCGGCTTCAAGGCGTAGTCCAAGGCAAGCAGGTGCGCGAAGGAGCCGCCCACCCCGATGGGCAGGACAGGTTTGCCCTCGAAAATCCCCATCGGCAGGCTGTCCAGGTAGGCCTTCAAAATTCCGGTATAAGCCGCCTTGTAAATCGGCGTTCCAACCACGACCGCATCCGCACTGGCGATGAGGTGGTTGGCCTCCAGCACAATCGGGCTCCCCGTCCGCCCGTACAGGAGGTCTTCCGCCGGCAGGTCCCGCACGGAAATGAGGTGGGTCTGAATCCCCTGTGACTCAAAATGAAGCCCAATCCATCGCAGCACACTGGATGTCCGCGACGGCTCGGATGGACTTCCGGAAATCAGCACAATTTGGCTCATCGGCTGCTGCTCCCCCTCTGTTCTTCTGAATTTGCGCCAAAGTGAATCCGCTCGCCTGGCGCACCGTTCGACTCCGCCATTTTGACGGGCGCCAGTTCTGGACGCATGATTCTGTCCAGCACCAGTCGTTCCAGCCGGACAAACTGCTGATTCCGTTCTCGCGGGCGCGGCAAGGTTACCGGAAGGTCAAGGGCGATTTGCCCCTGGTCAATCAGCACCACGCGGTCGGCCAGCACAATCGCCTCTGCCACGTCGTGCGTCACCAACAGCGCGGTGAATTTCCGTTGCAGCCAAATCTGTTCAATCAGTGCCTGCATCTCCATGCGGGTGAGTGCGTCCAACGCCCCGAGGGGCTCATCCAGCAGCAGCACTTTTGGTTCGGAAGCCAGGGCGCGGGCGAGGGCGACTCGTTGTCGCTGCCCGCCGGACAACACACCCGGCCATTCGCGCGCGCGTTCGGACAACCCAACGCGCGCCAGCGCCGCCAGCGCACGCGACGCGTCGGTTGCGCCCGAATCGTACCCAATTTTCACGTTGTCCAGCACGTTCAGCCACGGCAGCAGCCGCGCATCCTGAAACATCACCCGAACATCCGGGTGAATCCCGGAGACCACCTGACCATCCAGCAAAATTTGGCCCGACGTCGGACACTCGAGTCCTGTGATGAGGCGCAGCAGCGTGCTTTTGCCGGAACCACTGCGGCCGACAACGGCGACAAATTCACCCGGCGCAACCGTCAGTTCAATGCGCCGGAGCACCGTTGTGGACCCAAAGTCCTTACTTAGATGACGAATTGCAAGTTCCACACCAAGCGAATCGGACATGCGTGGCTCCCCTCACTTCGACAAATAGTTTGGATGCCATTGCAGCCAGCGCTTCTCCATCATGGATGCCATCCAGTCCGAGAGTTTTCCAAGGAGCGCGTAGATCACGATGCCGAGCACCACGACATTCATCTGCATAAATTGTTCGGCGTTCATCGTCATGTAGCCGATGCCCGAGTTCTCCGAAATGGTCTCCGCGACAATCAGCGTGATCCACATCACACCCAGCCCATACCGCACGCCGACCAGTATCGAAGGCAGGGCGCCTGGCAGAATGACCTTCCAAAACATCTTCCACCAGGACAGTCTGTAGACCCGGGCCATCTCAATGAGGTCCGCGTCGACCGACTTGATGCCGAAAAACGTGTTCACGTAAATCGGAAACAACGAGCCCAGCGCCACCAAAAACACCTTCGCCTCTTCCCCGACACCGAACCAGACAATCACCAGCGGAATCAGCGCCAAGTGGGGGATGGTACGAATCATTTGGATGGACGAATCAATGAGTTTCTCGGAAGTCCGATATAGGCCGTTGAGCAAGCCCAGCAGAAACCCGATGGAGCCGCCAATGAAGAAGCCGATAAAGGCACGTTCTGTACTCGTCCCGATGTATTGCCACAACACGCCCTGTTGGGAAAGCTGGATTCCGGCCTGAACCACGCCGAGCGGCGTTGGCAAGATGCGCGTCGACAGGATGCCAGCATCCCCCAGCACTTGCCACACGACGAGGATGACGACGGGGATGACCAGCGGCAGCAAACCATCCCAGTGCCGTTTTTGCACCCTGCCGCTCATCGTGTAGTGTTCACCACCTGTGACGGGACCAGTTCATTCGCCACAATCTCCCCGAACGGGCTCAGAAACGACGTCCCCTCCAGAACGGACTCCGGTTGCAAATCGAGTTTCGGGAACAACAGTTCAGCGACTCGGTAGGCTTCCTCCAGGTGGGGGTAGCCGGACAAAATGAAGGTTTCAATTCCGAGCGCCTCGTACTCTCGCATGCGCTCAGCCACGACATCCGGCGTCCCGACCAGCGCAGTGCCTGCTCCCCCGCGCACCAAACCGACACCCGCCCACAGGTTCGGACTGATTTCCAGGTGGGACCGGTCTCCCTTGTGCAGCGCCGTCATCCGCTGCTGTCCGACAGAGTCCATGCGCGCGTACACCTTCTGCGCCGCTTCAATGATGTTGTCGTCCACATAGCGGATAAGGTCCTCTGCCGCCGCCCAGGCTTCCTGCTCGGTCTCCCGGACAATGACGTGCAGCCGAATGCCGAAGCGAACCTCCCGTCCCTCTTTGGCAGCCAGCGCACGGACCGTTTCGATTTTTTCTTTCACCTGCGCCGGCGGTTCGCCCCAGGTCAGATAGACATCCACATGCTTGGCCGCGATGGCCTGGCCGATGCTGGAGGACCCTCCGAAATAAAGCGGCGGATACGGTTTTTGCACGGGCGGATAGAGGACCTTGCCGCCCTTGATGTGCAGGTGTTCGCCGGTAAAGTCGACCGTCTCGCCAGTCAGCTCACGACGCCACACTTCCAGAAACTCATCCGTCACACGGTAACGTTCGTCATGGCTCAGGAACAACCCGTCACCCTGCTGCTCTTCGGGGTCGCCGCCGGTGACGACATTGATGAGCAAACGCCCGCCCGACAGTCGGTCAAACGTTGCTGCCATGCGAGCAGCCACCGTCGGCGACATGAGGCCTGGGCGAATGGCGACGAGAAATTTCAGGCGCTCTGTTGCGGGAATCAAGGACGAAGCAACGACCCACGCATCCTCGCACGACCGGCCCGTCGGCAGCAGCACACCGTTATACCCCAGTGAATCAGCGGCCTGTGCAATTTGACGCAGATACGCATAATCAATGGTCCGCGACCCGATGCTGGTTCCCAGGTATCGACTATCTCCGTGCGTGGGAATGAACCAAAATGCTTTCATGTTGTAACCTCCCTTGATACGCAGGCTTATACCTGCGGCTTGCCGGACCACACGTCATCCTTGACTGTGATGGCGTTTGGAATTAGTTTCAGCGAATAGAACGTGTTGGCGATGTCCTGCTGCTCCTGAATAACATCGCTGGTCATCGGCTCCACACCGTACCCCCGCCGTCCCAGCGCGGTTTCCAGCGACTTCGCATCAATGTCCATTTTGGGCGCGAGGAACTTCGCGGCCTGACTTTTGTTGCTTTCCACCCACGTATCCGTCTGCTGCAGGGCCTTCAAATAGTCTTGAACGATGTCGGGGTGTTCCTGCGCAAAAGACTTCGTCGCAAAATAGAACTGATAGTTATTGGTAACCCCCGTTCCATCGGCAATCGTGACCGCGTGTGTTGCGGTCTGTGCCGCCGCGTAGTAAGGGTCCCAAATCACCCACGCAGCCACCTTTCCAGATTGGAAAGCCGCGCGGCCATCGGATGGCGTCAAGTAGTCCGGGGTGATATCGTTAAAGCTCAATCCTGCCTTCTTTAATTGCTCCACCAGCAAGTACTCCACGTTGGAGCCTTTGTTGAAGGCCACGGTCTTTCCTTTTAAGTCCTTTACCGACTTGATGGGAGAATTTTGCGGAACGACAATCGCCTCCGCCTGTGGACTGGCTGGCTCGTGCGCCAGGTAGACCAGCGGCGTGCCCCCCGATTGCGCAAAAATGGGCGGCGTATCGCCGGTTTCGCCGAGGTCGATGCTGCCTGCATTCATCGCTTGCAGCAGCTGCGGGCCGCCCTCAAACTGAATCCATTGCACCTTGTACCCAAGCTTCTCGAGCTGGCTGGTCAGCTGCCCGCGGTACATCATCATGACCGTTGTGCCGTAGAGTTGATACCCGATGCGAATCGTACCTTTGGAGGTACTGGTGGCCGGCGCCGCTCCGGATGCCTGGTTGGAAGCGGAGGCGGATCCGGCTGTCGTCCCGCAGCCCGCCACCGCGATCATCACAGCTGCCAGCGCTGCAAATCCCAACGTTCGTGTGTACTGTTTCGTCATGTTTTTTACCCCTTTCTACGTGACACCTTCGGCCGCTTTGCTCTTACATCCAATGTGCACAGCGCCCCTTCGCTGGCGTCCGAAAACAAAACGGAGACGCAGGGCACCCATCGCTTCACGCAACGAGGCTCAAGCGTCTCCGGTGGTCCGGTCGACGAGTCGATGAGATTGGATGCAAGCGGCTCGCAGGACCGAGCTGGGTCCAGCAGTCAGTGAAAAAGAACTTCAGCCGCCGGTCATGCCGGGATGTTGACGATTCGAGCGCTCGGGCGCAGACGCCTTACGACTCGCGGCTGGGGTGAATCGGTACTTCTCGGTTCGGTCAATCTGTGTCACCTTCGCGTCATGCACGGTGATGTTGACCGACCCGTACTCCAAACCATCCAATGCACGGAGGACTCGTTCAATGACGTCATCGAGTGACTCGCGGTCTTCTTCGCTCAGGGTCATTTGGAAAGCCTCCTTAAAACACTTGAATTGGACCTCTCGTGTAGGCATCGCGCCCGTTTCGTCACTCATCCAAATTTCCGCAGGTCAACGCGCTCGGGCTGCGAGCTTGATTCGACGCGCACAGGCCCCTCTTCAAACAGTCGACAACCGGTGACCTCAATGGCCACGCGCGTCCCTGTGTTCAGCAGGTGGTCCTGCGCTTTCGACGCGTAGGCCAGGATGCGGGTGTCGTCGCGGAGCGTCACTTCCACCGCGTAGAAATTGCCCCGGTAGGAAACGTGCGCAACTTCTCCGACAACGTCTCCCTCCGCGGTACTTTCGCGGAGCTTGACGTCCGACGGTCGAATGACCACGTGGAGTCGACACCCGTCCGGATACGCAGGCGCCGGGACCTGCATGGGCCCAAACGCCACGCGCCCACCCTTGGCCGTCCCCGCATAGTGGTTCGCTTCTCCGACGAAATTCGCCACAAACAAACTGGCGGGTGACTCGTACACTTCCTCCGGCGTCCCGAGTTGTTCCACTTTACCCTGGTTCATGACGAGGACACGATCGGCAATTTCGAGTGCTTCTTCCTGGTCGTGCGTGACGAAAATGCTGGTGATGCCCAGTTCGTCGTGGACATGGCGAATCCATTGACGCAGCTCTTTCCGGATTTTCGTGTCGATCGCGGCGAAGGGCTCATCCAGCAGCAGGATTTTCGGCCGCGGCGCAAGCGCTCTGGCCAAGGCTACTCGCTGCGCCTGCCCGCCGGACAACTGATGCGGATAGCGGTGTTCAAAGCCAGCGAGATGGACAAAGTTCAACAGTTCTTTGACACGCGCCCGCACCTCCTGCTTGCCTTTCTTCTGCACGCGCAGCCCATAGGCGATGTTGTCGAACACGGTCATGTGTTTGAAGAGCGCGTAGCTTTGGAAGACGAAGCCGACCCCGCGCTGCTGCGGCGGAAGTTCATCCACCACGCGCCCATCAATCAGCACTTGACCGGCGCTCTGCGTCTCCAAACCAGCGATGATGCGCAGCAAAGTGGTCTTGCCGCTCCCGCTGGGACCGAGAAAGCCAATCAGTTCCCCTTCGCGGATGCTGGCAGTCACATTGTGTAAAGCCGGTGTGGTACCGTGAAACGTCTTTTGGATGTTGCGAACTTCAATGCTCACGCCATCTGCCTCCCTTCGCGCCGTTTGACCAACTGCAAAATCATGAGGATCACGAACGATGTCGCCGCCAGCAGCAGCGCGACGGAATACGCGGCCTGCATGTCACTGTTCACCGTAGCCTGGTACACATACAAGGTGGCGGTCTGAGTCAGCATGATGACACCGCCAGAGACGACCAGCACAGCACCGAATTCCCCAAGCGCCCGTGCGAGCGTCAGCACCATCCCGTAAATCAGACTCCACTTGATGCCTGGCAAGGTCACGGTCCAAAACACGCGCCAGCGCGAAGCACCCAGCGTCAACGCAGCTTCTTCCTCTGCTTCGCCCTTCTCGCGCAGGATCGGAACCAGCTCACGCACGACGAAGGGGAAGGTGACGAACAATGTCGCGATCACCATGCCTGGCATGGCGAAAATGATGTGGATGTGCATGTCTTCGAACGCGCCCCCGATGAACGTCTTGGGGCCGTATACCAAAATCAGCGCCAGGCCTGCGATGACGGGCGACACGGCGAACGGCAAGTCCACAATCGCGTTGATGATTTGCCAGCCCCGCGTCGACCGGCGGGCGATCATGAGTGCCGTCATCACACCAAACACGGCGTTGATGAGCACGGTGAGCAGGGTGATTTCGAAGGTCAACTTCAGCGACGACAGGGCTTCCGGCTGCGTCAGTGCTTGCAGAAATCCGGATACCCCGGATTGAAACGCCCCGACAATCAACCCAAGCACAGGGAGAAGAATCAATAGAAAAAACCAGACGTAGACAAATCCGTACAGTCCGAGCCGCTTCATGCCTTCACCCCGCTCCCCCAGTGAAGTGGCGCGTCCACTGCGGCGTCTTTGCTTTTGCGGAAGCGCGGCTGCCGATGCAGCACGCGGAACTCCACGTACAGCGCAACGAACGAAACGGCAAGCAGCAAGACAGAGACGGCGGCAGCCCCCTGCTGGTCATAGTTCTCCAGGAGGCCGTAGAGGTAATAGGAGGACACCTGCGTTTTCATCGGCAGATTGCCCGCCACAATAACAACCGCGCCAAACTCGGCGAGCGCGCGGCTGAAGCCGAGTGTAAAACCGGATAAAACGCCGGGCCACATGACCGGAAAGACAATCGTGCGGAAAATACGGGCTGGCCCTGCCCCAAGCGTCGCGGCCGCTTCCTCCATCCGAACATCCAGGTCCTCCAGCAAAGGCTGGATGGTTCGCACCGCATAGGGAAACGTCACGAGCACCATGGCCAGCACAATTGCGATGGGCGAGTAAATCACCCGGATGCCGTGGTTTGTGAACCACTGCCCGATGGGAGAGGTGGGCCCGTACAAGAAGACCAGCATCAGCCCGCTCACCGTCGTCGGAATGGCAAACGGAAGGTCGACCATCGCATTGAGGAGTGTTCGCCCCGGAAGCCGCGTACGCGTTAACGCGTAGGCCGTGATGGAGCCCGCAACAGCGTTAATGGCCGCCGTGACGAGCGCCGTTTCCACCGTCAACCGGAGGGCAGCGACACCAATCGGCTGCGCCAGCGCCGAGAAGAACGCGCCTGCCCCCTGCGAGAACGCCTGCTGAAACACGGCTCCGATGGGCAGGACAATCAACAGCAGAAGATAGCCTGATGCACTCAGCAGTGTCGCGCGAGAACTCGGCTGTCTCATCATTTTGACTCAAGGACTTGATTCCAAATCCCGTTGGTAGAGTAGAGTGTTTTGTTGATGGTGGACCAGCCGCCAAGCTCCTTGACGGTAAACAGGTCCGCCGGCGTCTTGAATTGTTGTTTCGCCTGCGCCTGAAGCTGCGGAATCACCGGCCGAAAGCCGTCCTGCATGAAAATCTTCTGCGCCGTCGGGCTCTCCAGCCAATTCACGAATGCCGTCGCCACTTGGCGGGTCCCATCCGCATCCACATTTTTGTCCACCACGGCAATCGGATTCTCAATCAGCATCGTGGAGCTTGGGAGAACCTCCGTAAACTTCTTCCCATTGTCGCTGGCCTCAAGAATCTCGTTCTCGTAGCTGACTACAGCATCGCCGGTCCCGTTGGTGAACGTCGTCATCGAAGCCTCACCGGACTTATCCAGGACCTGTACATTCTTCAGGATGTCGGATAAAAGGGTTTTCGCCGATGCGGCGTTCCCGTGCCGCAGCGCCGCATAATACAAGGCATTGATGTCCCACTTTGCGCCGCCGGACGTCGACGGGTTGGGCAGATCGACAACTACCCCTGGCTTGGCCAAATCCGACCAGGTCTCAATGTGCTTGGGATTGCCTTTCCGAACGCCAATCGCCACAACGGAGTCGGTGACCATGCCGTGGGTCGGCGTATCTTGCCAATTATGTGTGATCAGTCCCGCCTGTTGAATCTTATCCATATCCGTTTCACTGGAAAGTGCGGCTACGTCAACTGGAAGCCCGCTCGCAATCGCCTGCGCTTCCGACCCAGAAGCCTGAAACGATGCTTTGAACACCACAGTTTGACCCGTCTTATCCTTCCAATACTTCGCGAACGCGGGAAACAACTTGTTTTCATAAACGTCTTGTGTGACACTGTAGGAGCCGACATTCAAGGTAACCGTCTTCGGCGCACCGCTTGTGGAACTGCTGTTGCCGCTCGTGCCAGATGTCTGTGCACCGCAACCGACAAGCCCAACTGCCCCCAGCACCACAAGTCCAACCAGCCCGCTTTTCTTCATCCAATATGTCTCCTTTGGAAATCCCAACTATTCATATGTGTTTTATCAACTCTCATGAGAGACATTATATGATGCAGCCGTGGCAGGGCAACGAATTTGGCCGAAGAAAGCCCTGCAGATCACAGATTGAATATGATGTCATAACAAGTTGGCAATCGAGTAGGAGGGGGCGCCTAGCCCCCGACCTCTCACACCACCGTACATGCGGGTCCGCATACGGCGGTTCATGAAACACTACGAAGCTGCAAGTACCTTTCCTGAAGACTCTTCAGACCAAGTGCCTCAAAGTACGCCTTGTCCATGGCGTTGTTCAGGTGCTTCGCCATGAACCATGGCCCTCGGCGCGAGTTTGCCATCATGTGGACGACCCATTCCGGCTGGTTCAATGCACGGAGTTCGCGGTATCGGGTTCTCACCCGTTTCCACTGCTTCCAGATGCACATTCTGAGCCTTCGGCGTATCCACTCGTCGAACCGTTCACAATGCCCTTTCATCTGTGCGAGTCGGAAGTACGCCACCCAGCCCATCATGTAGGCGTTGAGTTGGCGTATCCGCTCTGCCAGCGGCATGCTTCGTGTTCGGCTTGTAATCTGGCGCACCCTGTCCTTGAATCGCTGGATGGTCTTGTCGGCCAATCGAATCGGCGCCTGCTTCCCGTACAGGAAGCTAAACCCCAGAAACTTTCGTCGCTGTGGTCTGTCTACGGCACTCTTGTCTCGATTGACCTTGAGTTTTAGATCCTCCTCCAGGTATCTCGTAAGCGACGCCATCACCCGTTCGCCAGCCCTGCGGGACTTTACGTAGACATTGCAGTCGTCCGCGTAACGGACAAACTTGTGCCCACGTTTCGTAAGCTCCTTGTCGAAGTCGTCCAGCAGGATGTTTGCCAAGAGTGGGCTGAGTGGCCCGCCTTGTGGCGTGCCCTCTTCACTTCGCACCACAACTCCATTCTCCAGCACACCCGCGTTCAGATACGCCCGTATCAGCCGCAGAACTCGCTTGTCCTTCACCTTGCGTGCCACTCGTGCCATCAGCATGTCGTGGTTCACGCGGTCGAAGAATGCCGCCAAGTCCATATCGACTGTCCATGCATACCCTTCTCGGATGTACTCCTGCGCCTTCTTCACCGCGTCATGGGCATTCCGCCCAGGGCGAAACCCGTAGCTGTTCGGTGAGAATCCAGGGTCGAAGATGGGTGTGAGCACCTGGAGAAGCGCTTGCTGGATGAGTCGGTCGATCACAGCGGGAATCCCCAACTTCCTCATCCCGCCTCCGGGTTTCGGAATTTCGACCCGCCTGACGGGTTGAGGCTTGTAGGTTCCCGCGAGCAACTGCTGACGGATGTCAGCCCAGTGCGTCTGGACATACGACCGTAGTTGTTCTACCGTCACTCCGTCCACGCCCGGCGCTCCTTTGTTCGACTCGACTCGCTTGAGGGCTTGCAGCATGTTCTCCCGCTGCAGCATCCTCTCCAGCAAGTTGGTACTGTCCTCGCAGGATGGGTTCTGTCCTTGTACCGACGACGAACTCGGCCCTCTCTCCTCAGCCTCTCGCGGCTTCACCGCTACCCTCTGAGTGGAGGCCCCTTGCGGGGTATTCTGCTGTCTCTGCTCGTCGTGCGAACGCATCCAGTCCATCCTCGTTTCATGTTCAGCCCTTCCCTCGACAAGCGCTTGCCGAGGTACTATGGCCTCTGCTGACTCCTGCCCGTTCAGCGCCACCTCCCGGTGACGGTTACCAGCTATACTGGCGTATCGGACAGGCCTCCCCGGATAAGAACGGCCTCTTTCCTCTCATGCACCCGCCGCAGTTTACTGCCACAGCCCTTGGCGACTTCGGACTTCGTTGTGTTTAGGCAACTCATCCAACTGTCACAGCCTCAAATGCGATTCGTGTACCTCGGGTCGAGAGTTTGCCTCCAGCTTCCTTCAGATTCCACCTCGCGGTGGACACCCTTGCTCTTGGCTAACGGTAGGTATGTCGCCAACCCCCGTTCGGGACTTGCACCCTGGAGAGACCGCCCATGCCGGGCGTACTAAAAATAAAACAGCTTGTTGAGCTGTTTCATTTCCCGAAGCAGATGGGTTTTTCGCAAATCGGCTACATCAAGTCACCTTGCCCGCGGGCCAGGTGCACCCGATACTTGTATCGGCTGGACGGGTAGCGGACTTCGGAGAATTCCACAGGTATCCCTGCATCGTCAGAAGTCACCCGTTGAATCATCAAGATGGGTTCATCCAACGCAATGTGCAGTTCCTTGGTATCCTCGTAAGTGGCCTTCGTCGCGGAGATGTCCTGACTGCCGAAGGTAATCTTCACGCCGTGCTGTTCGAAAAATCCATAGATGTGATTGTAAAACTGGGAGTGGCGGGTCAACTCCTCGAAGGTTGAGTTCTGCGGCAGCAACAGATAGGATGTCTCGCGGAAAATTGGCACTTCTTCCACTGACGCAATCCGGGAAATCCGCGTCACCTCGGTGCCGCCTGGGACTTGCAGCGCCGCTGCCACGCGGTCTGGGCACCCCATTTGTTCGATTCTCGTGATGTTCAAGTCCACGTCGTGACCGGCAATGCGCAGTTCCTCCGCGAATCCCTGAAGCTTGGATGCGGCCGGTGAACGCTTGCGCTCGGCCACAAAGGTTCCCTTGCCCTGGTGTCGAACCAGATAGCCGACATCCACCAAATCCCGAATCGCCTGGCGCACCGTGATGCGACTCACCGCATGCTCATGAGCCAACTCCGCCTCCGAGGGAATCCGTTCCCCGGGCCGCCATCGGTTTGCCTGCAAATCACGCAGCAAGTTGTTCTTTAATTGATGGTACAGCGGCACACCCGTTCTCATGCTGAGTCTCAACTCCGATTGAAAATATCAACGTGCGCGAGGGGACGTCCTCCGCTCTATCATACACCATTATTCTCATCGGCATAATCAGTCTTAAAGTCCAGCCGACATGCCCGCATCCGCTTGGCACAGTCCCCATGCCTCGCGTCCCCCTCAGGTTTCACGACAGCACCCGCGTCAAACGGAAGCGCACGCAGGGCAATAGCCATAGACGTCGAAGCGGTGACGCACCGGCAAAAAGCCCCCCAAGTCCATCTCGCACGAAGACAGCGGACACGATTGCAGGACAGAAACCTTGCCACACGCGATGCAGATCAGATGATGGTGGTGGCTCTGGACACACGCCAGTTGGTATTTGGCGACGCCTTCTGACGGCTGTGTCTCTTCTATGACCTGATGCTCCTCCAGCAAGCTCAAGGTTCTGTACACCGTATCGAGGCTCATATGAGGGTGTTCTGCGACCATCCCATCGTAGACATCTTTCGCGCTGAAGCGTTCGTCTGGGTTTCGGACAAACATCTCGATAATGGCTTTGCGGCCCGCCGTCAGTTTGTGTCCTTCCCGCTTTAACCGCCTCAAAACATCCTCTGCGCTCACCACGTTGAACACCTGCCGTTTCTAGTCTCTATTCTAATTCGTAAAATTCCTATTTACAAGAAGCCGCCCGCCTGCTACAATGTCCCTTGCTCGCAGTATAGAAAATTATTTTCAATAAAGAAGGTGTGAAGGGTTGTCTTCCG
This sequence comes from Alicyclobacillus cycloheptanicus, assembly GCF_028751525.1. GTDB lineage: Bacteria > Bacillota > Bacilli > Alicyclobacillales > Alicyclobacillaceae > Alicyclobacillus_L > Alicyclobacillus_L cycloheptanicus. Next base: position 1,910,931 of record NZ_CP067097.1, on the reverse strand, counting down.
TATTGGAGGTCCGTGACCTCAGCGTACAGGTCAACGGCGGCTGGATTTTCCAGGGCATCTCATTCCAGCTGCATCCAGGTGAATTTCTGGCTGTCATCGGCCCGAACGGTGCAGGCAAGTCCACGCTGTTGAGAGCAATTCTGGGAATGCAGTCCAACCGCACGGGCGAAGTGGCTGGCACCAGACAAAAGCGCGCGCTCGGGTACGTCCCGCAGGCCCGCCAAGTTGATGCCGACACCCCAGTCAAGGTCTTTGACTTTGTCAGCTTTGGCCTGACGCATCGACTGCGCCCCTGGTTGACCCGCGCGGAAAAACAGCAAGTGAACGACGCGCTCGAAGTCACGGATTGCCTGGAATTCGCACACCGTCCCATCGGAAAACTCTCCGGCGGGCAAAAACAGCGCGTGTACCTGGCGCAGGTGCTGGTCCGGCATCCCAAGGTGCTGCTGCTGGACGAACCGACGTCGAATTTAGATCCGCGTGCACAGACCCAGGTGGCCGAAATTGTTTCCCACATTTCCAAGACTCGAAACGTCAGCGTCATCTTCGTCACGCATGACATGAATTTGGCTGCGAAGTACGCGACGCGTGTGTTGTATCTGACGCAGGGCAGGCATGCACTGGGCACGGTTGCGGAAGTGATGAACACATCGGTTTTGTCGCGGTTGTACGGGATCCCGATTCAACTGGTCCACGCGGGGACGGAAATGGTCCTCGTCCCACAGGAGGATGCACATGTTTCAGTATGAATTCATGCAAAACGCGCTGCTCGCCGGCTCGGCCATCGCCTGCATGTGCGGCGTTGTCGGCGTCTTTGTGATTGCCAGGAAAGTCGGGCTGCTGGCCCATGTGTTTTCCGACATCGGGTTCTCGGGCGGTGCGTTCGCTGTGTATATGGGGTGGAACCCCCTGACCGGCCTCTTGCTGTTTACCACCCTGGCATCGCTCGCCATCGGCGGCCTCGGTGCCAAAGTGTACCGGCGCGACACGGCCATCAGTGTCGTTCTCAGCATCTCGCTCGGACTCGGCCTGCTGTTTTTGTCGCTCTCAACCAAGCTGGCGACCGCCATGTTTTCACTGCTGTTCGGCAGCATCGTCGGGGTCTCCTCGACTCAGGTTTGGCTGCTCCTCGGCCTATCTGCGGCCGTGCTTCTGCTGGTCGTGGCGGGCTGCCGTGTCCTGGCCTTTGACTCATTCGACCCGGCAGGCGCAGAAGCGGCGGGCCTGCCGACCAAGGCCATCTCCGTCGTGTTCATTTTGCTGATGTCTGTCGCGGTCGGAGAAGCCATGCAGGTGGTCGGTGCACTCCTGGTCTTCACCTTGATGACCATCCCGGCTGCCATCGCGCGCAATGTCACCCGTTCCATCGCCGGTATGATGGTCTGTTCCGCGGTGGTGTCGGTCCTTGGGGTTTGGTTTGGACTGACCCTGAGCTTCTATACCAACATCCCCGTCAGTTTTTACATTGCCGCGACGGAAGGCGTGTTGTACTTCGCGAGCCTGGCCCTGCAAGGGGTGCGCCAGCGCATCCAATTCCGGGCCACGACATCTTCCATCCCAGAAAGGAGCAGCGCATCGTGAATCCATGCATCAAACCAGCCGCCCTCGTGCTTGCGGCGACACTCCTGCTCGCTGGCTGCGGCACATCTGTGCCCAGTCCCAAGGCGGGCGCGGCACAGTCCAAAATCAACGTCGTCGCCGCAGAGGATTTTTACGGCGAAGTGGCCCGCGCCGTCGGTGGAACCCACGTCAATGTCACCTCCATTTTGAATGACCCAAACGTGGACCCACATGAATACGAACCGACGCCCGGCGCGTCGATGGCCGTTCAAAAAGCACAGTTGGTGATTTACACGGGCATCGGTTATGACACGTGGATGCAGCATATCATCGGAGCAAGTTCGGGATCGCGGGATGTTATCAATGTCGGTGCCGATTTGCTGGGCAAGCAAACGGGCGATAACCCGCACGTCTGGTACCTGCCGACGACAATGCCAGCGCTGGCCGACAAGATTGCGGATGACCTGTCTGCGCTGGATCCGTCCGACGCTGGCTACTTTCACAAACGTGCCAAGGCGTACAACCAAACCATACAGCCGATAGACCGCCTCGTGGCGCAGCTCAAGCAGCCCACGCCGGTCCCCGTCGACGTGTCAGAACCCGTGTTCGACTACATGCTGCACGCCATGAATATGGTGCCCGAGGACCCGAAATTTGCGTTGGCCATTGAGAACGGCAACGAGCCGACCCCCACCGAAGTGGCCCAGTTACAGCATGACATCACCACGCATCGCATCAGATTTTTTGTGGAAAACATCCAAACGGACGACCCCACCGTCCGCAATTTGGCACAGCTGGCGAAACAGCATCAGATTCCGGTCGTCCAAGTAACGGAGACGGAACCAAAGGGCGAGGACTACGTCACGTGGATGACCCGCGAGCTGCAGGAAGTGAAGTCCGCGCTCGACACCCAGCCAGCGTCTCGATAAGCGACTGGCACCGTGCCAGCATCCGAGACAAGCGCCTGACCGGTTGACACGCCGCCTACGCCTTGGCGAGCGTCTGCCCAACCACTCGGCCGGTGAACAGACACCCACCGAGAAACGTCCCCTCCAGGGACCGGTAGCCGTGCATGCCCCCGCCGCCAAACCCGGCCGCTTCGCCGACCGCGTACAGTCCAGGGAGCGGTTCGCCCGAGGCTCGAAGCACCCGGCCGGACAAGTCCGTTTGCAGCCCGCCGAGCGTCTTGCGGCTCAAAATCCGCAGGCGCACGGCGATGAGCGGACCATGCTTTGCATCTAAAAACTTGTGCGGCGGCGCCGCGCGAACCAGCCGGTCGCCCAGATACCGCCGGGCACCGCGCATGGCCGCGACCTGGCTGTCCTTGCCGAATGGGTTGCTCATTTCACGGTCCCGCGCAAGCAGCTGATGATGGATCCCGTCCGGCCGCAGCAACCGATTCCCTGCCAGGCGGTTCATTTTTTCAACGAGTTCCGGCACGCCCCGGGCCACCGCGAAGTCTTCACCGTGATGCAAAAAGGCCTTGACCGGACCCGGAATGCCGCCAACAACACGAGAGAGCACCCGCAGCCACTGCTTGCCCGTCAAATCCGGGTTTTGCTCGGATCCTGACAAAGCAAACTCTTTCTCAATCACCCGCCGCGTCAGGATGAACCAGGAGTAATCATAGCCGGTGTCCAAAATCGTTTGGAGTGTGCGCAGCGTGTCAAACCCGGGAAAGTTGGGCGCAGGCAGCCGCCGTCCGGCAGCGTCGAGCCACACGGACGAAGGCCCCGGAAGAATGCGGATGCCGTGCTGTGCCCAAACGGGATCCCAATTGCGAATGCCTTCCGTGTAATGCCACATCCTGTCGCGGTTGACCACCCAGCCGCCGGCGTCTTCCGCAATGAACAACATACGGCCGTCGACGTGCGCCGGCACGCCGGACAACATCGTATTGGGCGGCCTGCCGAGTCTGGACGGCCAATACCTGCGAATCAAATCGTGGTTCCCGCCGATGCCGCCGCTGGCCACCACCACCGCAGGCGCATGATATTCGAAGGTCCCCGCGGCTTCCCGGGAGCTGGCCTCTCCGCGCTTGGCGGAACTCGGGACGAGCACGGAACCGCGCACGCCGGTGACCGCACCGCCGTGCGTGATCAGTTCGTCCACCTGGTGACGGGGCCGATACACAACGAGTCCGGTCCGGATGGCCTGCCGCACCTTCGCGGCAAAGGGTGCAACCAGTCCCGGCCCCGTGCCCCAGACGATGTGAAACCGCGGCACCGAGTTTCCGGGTCCATCGGCCAGCGACCCACCCCGTTCTGCCCAGCCCACCACCGGAAACAAGCGGATCCCGAGAGACTTCAGCCAGGCTCTTTTCTCTCCCGCCGCAAAGTCGACGTACCCCTCCGCCCATTTGCGCGCCCACGCGTCTTCAACGCGGTCAAACCCGGCGGTTCCCAGCCAGTCTTGCCACGCCAAGTCGCGCGAGTCGCGAATCCCCAATCGACGCTGTTCCGGCGAATCAACGAGAAATAAACCGCCAAACGACCACCAGGCCTGCCCCCCAAAACTGGACTCGGGCTCTTGGTCGAGCAGCAGTACCCGCTTTCCACCCGCGATGATTTCAGCCGCTGCGACCAATCCGGACAACCCCGCACCGACGACAATCACGTCAAAGGCCATCGCCGAACCTCCTTCAGGCGGATTGACACAAGGTCTATGGAGATGTGAGAAAAGACAAAATCTCGTCTTTGCGCGCCATCACGTCGTCGAACGCCAACGTCATGTTCTTCAGCATGGGTTCGCGGTGCTGCCACCCCGTGATAGGCGTCAGATCCGGCTTCAGCACGAACGTATCCGGAACGAGGTCACTGCTGGCGACGGCCTCGTCCACCAGGGTCAGGATGGACCGGCGGAGCACATCGACGAAGGTGACAGGGTACCAGGAATCGTCCAGTTTATGTAGGTAGACGGCAAAGATTTTGTCACAGCCGGCCCGCCGCAGGACCGTCACGGGCACTTGATCGCGCACCCCGCCGTCGACCAGCAGCCATTGCCGATGCCGAATCGGTGTGAACAATCCGGGCAGCGCGCAGCTGCCGACGATTTCCTTGGCCAGGTCCGTGCTCGCCTCTGCGAACCCTTGCTTTACCGCCTGCTGGTCATTGGTGAAAGCAATCGACTGGGTGGAGTACAAATCGGTCGCAACGATATAAAAGGGCATTTTCGGCAGCCGGCGCTGGTGGAGCTTGCGGACGAACCGCTGCAGATGGTCACCCCGAAAGAGGCCGTTTGGCGCAGGAATCTCCCGCCCCTGCCACCGCTTCCGGGCCAAATTCGCCACAGAGGAGACGAGCGGGAATCCATAATCCAGCAGGATGCGCGCTGGAACCCTGCCCGCCAGGCCGCGGAATTCATCCAGTGCGTATCCATGCGCGTACAAGGAAGCGACAATCGACCCGGAGCTTGCCCCTGCAACCACATCCGGTTTGATGCCTAAGGACTCCAGGCCGAACAGGACCCCCACATGCGCGCTTCCCGCAAGGTCCGCCCCGCACAACGCGATCCCAATGCGCGCCCGACGCATCGCATGCACCACCCCGTTCGTTCGTTTGACCACAGCTCAACGATGGTGGTCACAAGAACAGGGAGTCCGCAGCCTCGAACTCCCTGACACATTCGCTACATGAATTTTCTGGTCGTCCGCTTGCCGTCACAAGTGAACAACACGTCCCGTCCTTCGACCACTGTCTGGATGTGGCAGGTTCTTCCCCACAGCTGGTACGCATAGTTCATAACCTTTTCGAGGTGTTTGAGGTCCAGTTCCACCCCTTCATAGGCGTGCTTCAGGTACAGTTCGCCGTTCTGATTGTAGTCGCCGTCTTCCACATAAATCACCGGGATGCCGCCATTCACCCGCGACGCCACAATACTGTCGCGGACCTTCTCCCAGTCGGTTTCGACGATACGCCACTCGTTCCCCACCTTCTGGTACAGGTACAAGTCAAGCTTTTCGATCAAATCTTTCGTGAGGTAGTTGCGCAGAAACGATACGTCGTTTTCCATCTCCCGCACTTCAAACATCTTCGCCCGGCCCTGTCCCGGCTCCCGGCCAAACCGCTGCCGTTCCTCTTCCGTCGGTTCGTTCCACCGCTTCTCGATGTCTTCCCAAATGGCAAGCCCTAAGTGGTACGGATTAATCGACATCCGCGAGGGCAGCACGACCCCGGCATGCATCTTCGCAAACTCAATGGCTTCCGAATTATCCAGCTCCATCTCGCGCATGATGCGCAAGTGCCAGTACGTTGCCCAGCCTTCGTTCATGATTTTCGTTTCCAACTGCGGCCAAAAGTACAGCATCTCCTCGCGCAGGACGGAGAGGATGTCGCGCTCCCATTCCTCGAGCGCAGGACTGTGCTCAATCAAAAACAGCATCACGTCCCGCTGCGGCAGGCCCTGTCCCTCGCGGCGCTGCGCCTCATTCTGGCGATCACGGTCGGATTCCGCCGCCCGCTCCGCCTCGGACGCCTCGGCCCCGATGTTCCACAGGTCGTCGTACGGGCCGGCGCGCCGGCCGCGGCGCTGTGCGACCGCCGCGCGCTTGCCCTGCCCCCGCCAGGCGCCGGTTCGCTCTGCCCGCTCACGCTCCCAGACCTGGTGCCCGCGGCGTCCATGGGCCGAAGCATCCACATGTTCCTGCAGCGCCATGCCCGCATCCAGCACCACTTCCACGCGGCTGCGGCCGTACGCCAGCTCATACTGGCGAATCCGTTCCGCCGAGGAGGCCATCCGCTCCACCATGTCCCGGGAGGTGCCTGCAAACATCGCGTTATTCTTGAAAAAGTCGCAGTGTGCGAGCACGTGCGCGCACACTGTTTTGTTTTGCAAGAGGCTGTTGCCGTCCAGCAGGAACGCGTAACAAGGGTTCGAGTTGATGACCAGCTCATAAATGCGGCTGAGCCCGAGGTCGTATTCCATTTTCATCCGATGGAATGTCTTTCCGAAGCTCCAATGGTTAAAACGCGTCGGCATCCCATACGCGCCAAAGGTATAGAGGACGTCCGCCGGGCACACCTCAAACCGCATCGGATAGTAGTCCAGTCCGTTCTCCGTCGCGATGGCCATCATCTGCTCAATGCTCCGTTCGAGTTCCTCCATGTCAGCGGTGTTCATGCGGGCTTCACCTTGCTTTCCTGCTGCGAGAAAAAGGTTTTGAGCGCGTGATACACGTCGCCCTTTTCGCGAATCAAGACCGACCGGAAGTGCGCATGCGACAGCTTGCTGTACGCGGTCATCAGGGTGGAACTCCGATTGTATTGATTAAACCAATCGATATATAACCAAATGGGGCCCCTACGTAAGGCCCCGCAACTGCATTGTTGATCACATTTGTCATCCGGGCAATCCACAATGAAAAGATGTCCTCGAGTGCAGCACGTTTCCGCGTGATATTTCAACTCTACCCACGTCTGGTACAAGAAATACATAATACTCAACCCTGGCGGCCCAACTGCGTTTCACACATATATGATCCGAAAATGGAGACTTTAAGGTGACCGTTACGATGGATGACTTTTGGCACTTACATTCCGGGGGTCGTGAAGTGTGACATCTAATCATATACAGGTGTGGATTCAATTTGGGCTAATTGATATTGGAGTCCTCCTTCTGGTAGGTCTAGTCACGTATCTGACAATTCCCTGGTGGTATCGATGGGCGTTTGAGCGAGTTTTCCGACGTTTTGTGCGAATTTTGTTCGAAGATCCTTATACGTCAAACTTGGCTGAAGGCCTGACTGCGGTACAAAAATTTGGAGTGCAGTGGATAATTGAAAATGAGCTGCGCTCCCACGAGGGCAGGCCATTGGCGAAACCCATTGGGACAACACGTCAGTTTCCCCACTTTGACGGATTGTTATTTTCCCCCGCCCAGCTGCAACGACGTCCGCTGAATCATCAAGTCTCCGTAGTTAGCGAGACCGTCATCGGTCGGAGGGCGGACCGACCAATGATCGTTTCCATGCCCATCTTGATCTCCGCCATGGGATACGGTGTCGCCTTAAATAAACCGTTTGTCCGGTCATTGATGAAGGGTGCAGCCATGGCAGGTGTTGCGAGTAATACTGGACAGGGGGCATGGTTGCCGGAATTCCGCGCGCTGGCCAAACACCTTGTCGTACAAGTGCACGACGCCCCTTGGCACCCCTCACGTGAAGCCTTACGCACCGCCGATATGATAGAAGTCCGATTGGGGCAAGGTGCGAACGCTGGCTGCGGTACCGTCATCTATCCGGAGGATTTAACCAAACATATCGCAAACGATTTCGGGTTACCGGATGCTCTGACTACCGGATGCTATATCCCTGCCGGCGTTTCGGAAGCGAATCATCGAGGTGCACTTCGAAGACTCGTTCACTACCTGAGAAGTGTGAGCGGAGGTGCCCCCATTGCCGTGAAAATCGCCGCAAGCCATAGCCTCGAACAGGATTTGGCCATCGCCGTCCGTGCTGGGTTCGACGTCATTGTCGTAGATGGTGCTCAAGGAGGCACTCACTCATCCCCCGCCATCCTCGTAGACGATTTCGGCTTGCCGACACTCGTCGCCCTGTGCCGGGCACAGAAATTTCTGGTCGACCATGGTTTGCGTAGCCGCATCGACCTCATCATCTCTGGTGGCATTCGCACGCCTGGAGATATGTTGAAAGCCCTGGCCCTGGGCGCCGACGCGGTTTACATTGGCACCGCCGCCCTGTTCGCTGCGACACACACTCAAATCGTCGATACAATTCCGTTTGAACCGCCTACCGCGATCGCGTGGGCAAAGGGTAGCAAACGCCGAAGTTTTGACGAAGACCGAGGTGCCATAAGCTTGGACAAGTTTTTAACCAGCTGTGTCGAAGAGATGAAACTCGGAGCGAGGGCCCTTGGCAAAACAAGCCTACACGACGTAAATGCGAAAGACTTGGTTGCTTGGCAGGAAGATGTGGCGCGTATCACTGGTGTACCCTTGGTGTAACAGTATGAACACCTTGAATCTATCTGTCTCGCTCGACCAGGCATCACCACTCGTTTTGCATCGAGTTTATGTTGTCTCCTTCACAGCTTGGGTAGCTCGCTTCTCTTTCCACTTTCGCCACCTAAAAAATTCCCCGCAGAAGCAATGAACAACTCGTGCACGCCAAAATAGGAGTGCATAATTTTGTTGGATGTGATCAAAATAACCAAAAAATTGTACCGCAGGGAGAGCATATTGTGTTTCTTACACTTAAAAAACGAGGCAAAAAGGCCAAGGATCTCGAGAACCATCCTGATGACAGACTGACCAGCTTGGTGGATACTTCGTGGCATCAGCCGGATGAACCCTTGCCCTCCCGTCTAGAAGGTTTACGTGGCTGGATTGAAGGGGAGTGGCAACACTGTGACGACTTGCTACTCCGCGAAGTCGACGTTCACGGTACGCGCGTACTTTTGATCTGGTTGCGCGGTTTAGTGGATCTTGCGCGAATCGAAGAGGGGGTTCTCCAGCCCCTTGAGACCTTGTCAAGACGACCATCAGACATACGGCAGATTGGATCCGTCCTGCACACGATACACATCAGTTGGATCCGGACGTGGTACGAATTGAACACAGCTGTATCAGACGGCCAGGTGGTGCTCCACGTAGACGGTTCCAAACTGGCTCTCGTCCTTGATATCAGCAATCCTCCGGTGCGAGCCATCGAAAAAGCTGAAAATGAACCCACGATTGAGGGGCCTCAGGAGGCGTTCATCGAGCATTTGGATCTCAACATCGCACTCCTGCGCAAGCGGATCCGCAGTCCGCGCCTTAAGGTCGAATCGATGCGTATCGGCGTATACTCCAAGACTACCGTATGCATCACTTACATCGAAGGTATCGCTAAACCAACGCTAGTGGACGAAGCGCGCAAACGGCTGCGCAAGATTTCCATCGATGGAGTGAATGATATCAACAAGTTGCGCGAACTGATCGGAGACGCACCACACACGCTGTTTCCAACAACCGAGGAGACCGAGCGACCGGATCGGGTGACTGGCAGTCTGCTACAGGGGCGCATCTCCATCATGCTCGACGGAGCACCAACCAGCTTGATGGTACCGGCGCAGTTCATCAATTTTCTGGCATCAGCTGAAGATTATTACATGAACTACACGCTAACGTTGTTCATTCGCATTTTGCGCCACATCGCATACTGGTCTTCCCTCATGTTGCCGTCTCTGTACGTGGCCTTGTTATCTTACAACCAAGACCTCATACCGACACCGTTGCTCGTCAGCGTGCAGGCCCAACACCGTGGTATTCCCTTTCCCACCATCTTGGAAGCGCTCGTGATGATGTGCACCTTTGAAGCCTTGCGTGAAGCCGGAACGCGGTTACCTAGGTCGGTTGGGCAATCGGTCAGCATTGTCGGTACACTGATTGTGGGCGACGCCGCAGTGCGTGCGGGCTTAGTATCTCCTGGTATGGTAATTGTGGTGTCAGGAACCGGGGTCGCATCATTTGCCCTACCAGCATATGGATTCGTGAATTCTAGCCGTATCATTCAGTTCGTGTTTGTCATCATAGCCGGTATCTTCGGACTTGTCGGTATCGTCATTCTCGGATTAGTCCTTGTGACTCATCTCGTCTCTCTTCGTTCCTTCGGGGTTCCTTACATGGCCCCCATCGCGCCATTTACTTGGTCGGACATGAAGGATATGTTCATTCGGGTTCCCTGGTTTGCGACCAGACAACGCCCTGACCAACTTGAACCGATCGACCGTGTCAGCAATCGAACTCCAGCACCACGAGCTCCCAATCATCCGTCTAATGAGGATCAGTCATGAGGTCATACCTGTTTCGTAAGCTGGCCTTCCTCTGCGTAACGAGCGTCAGTTCGTTGTTTTTGCCGGGGTGTTTTGACATTCAGGAGGTCGACGACATGAATATCGTCACAGCCCTCGGTATCGACCGGACCGACGATGGCTTGGTACGAGTTACGGCCCAACTCATCAACCCGGAGGCCGCCCCTTCGGCCGAAGGGAGCGGTTCAGGAGGAAACGTCATTCCCTTCGTTATCCGTGAAGAAACGGGCACAATGATTGAAGACGCGATGGAAAAATTTAAGGCCGACGTACCTCACCGCATTTACATAGCACACAACACGGTAGTGGTATTCGGAAGCGACTACGCAAAGCACGGTATTGACCGAGCACTGGACTATTTCGAAAGAAACCGGTATTTTCGCCGCAATCAAATATTTCTCGTGACACCAGGACAGGCTCGGGATGTCCTTTCGGCACCGTCAGCACCTGAGCCGCTGAACGCACTGGGGCTTCGTGATTTGGTGGAGCAGATTGGCGAGATGTACCCCGTTGTCAACAGCGAGCAACTGGATGTGATGAAGGAATACCTATCGCCGTCGCAAGCACCCGTCTTGTCATTGGTTGATAGCCCCCCTACAGGCAACCTACTTGTAAAAGGGGTTGCTTTGTTTCGCGGTGTAAAGATGGTGGACATGCTGACAGTGGACGAGACGAAGGGGCTAGCGTGGCTTATGATGGGCACCCGCCAAGTGGTCATCCCCCTGCCGTGCGACGTCAAGGGCGGCGACGTTGGAAGCGCTGTGCGACTGCTCGGTTCCCAAACCCAGGTCATTCCACGGTTTGACAGCGATGGAGTGAGTTTTCTGGTGAAGGTTCAAGCGCGGGCGGAGATCGACCGACTTTGTCCGAATGAGCGGTTGAGCGAGAAAACTTACCAGCAACTTGAGCAGAAAACTGCCAAATACATGGAACAGCATATGCAGGCGGTGATGACGAAGCTCCAAGCCGACGACGTGGACGCTTGCCAGTTCGGCACGCGATTGTTTATCGAAGACCCACGCACCTGGCGACAGATTAGTGCTCAGTGGCCAGTTTACTTTGCTCGGGCGCAGGTTAAATACAATGTACGCGTCCAAATTACCCGGACCGCCCTTTCTTCCAATACACCCGAATCCTCAGCCTCGCGAAGTGGCCTAGTTCCGCCAGCAGGGCGCGGAGTGATTACACCGTGATCTGGCTCGCGCTATTCACTGCCTTTGCCATTGCAGCCCTAGATAGACATTCCCGTCGCCAGGCAGCTCGTCGCGAAATCCCAGTGTACTGGGGACTCATCTTCGCGGCAATTGCCATGTCCGCGTCTGTATCCTGGCATCTGTGGCCAAATCTGCATCTGTTGGCCCCGTTCGAGTCCATGTTTGGCCCAGTTACAAAGTGGATGTACGAAATTCTTTAGAAGGGAATCCGATTGAATGTCGAACGTACAGATTTCCCGATTTCAAATCGTCGTCGTACTCATTTGGAGCGTCCTTGCCACCGGCATCGTCACAGTCCCGTTCATCATTGCCCAATTCACCGTCCGCGACAGTTGGATTACGTGTCTCCTATTTGTGGCGGGTGGCCTGTTGTCCGCCGGTACGGCTGCGGTATTTATCCGTGCGTTGCCAAACCGAAATCTAACCGACGGCTTGATTGACGCATTCGGACCATGGCTGGGACGCATATTCTGTCTTTGGTTTCTTGTCTGGCTATACCTGACAAATTGCACCATACTCCGGGAAATAGAATCGTTTGTGAGCATCACCATCCTGCCTAAAACTCCGGAATATATCATCGGACTACTCGGCATGGCTGGAGTCTCATACATGGTGTATATGGGTGTGGAGGTCGTTATGCGGGACGGTGAGTTCATCATACCAATTGCGCTCGTTGTGACACCTATTCTCTTTGCTCTGTCCATGAAACACATGGATATTCATGAAATGATGCCTGTTCTCGCAGACGGCTGGCAGCCGGTGCTCCGTGGTGCCCTCACACCGGATCTGACCTACGCATTGGAACTGTTGATTAGCCTACAGTTCGTACGTGCCTTGCGCGACAGCCGAACCCTTCCCAAAGACATGGTCACGGCTGCGGTAGTCCTGACTGTTCTCTTGACTATCATTCAGATAATTACGACAGGTGTTATAGGGCAATCCGAGAGTTATCTGGCGTATCCGGCGCTCGAAACCGTCCGCAGCATTCGCATCGGTCGTTTCCTGGAGCGCTTAGACACACTCTACGTGATAGGTGTGATGTCCACTGTATGCATAAAGCTGGGTGTGTTTCACTACGCATGGTGTGAAGGTATGAAGGACGTTTTCAAACTATCGTCACACCGACTTATGGCGCTCTCCGGCGGTTTATTCGTGTGGGCTGGCAGCTTTGCATTCTTTCGCAGCACGAACGAAATGGAGCACTTCATCGCTGCGGTGGCTCCCGCGTATTTTGTGGTGACATTGATCTGTATTCCCCTTTTAGCTGCCGTGGTGATGAAAATTCGGATACACGCAAAACGCTAGGGCAGCGCTCAATGCAACGCCCCCCCGTCCATCGCTCTGCATCAAGGTCCTTCTCCATCGAGACGTTCCGATATGGCCACGGCCGCCTCCGCAATCCGCACAGCGATCGGATTGTTCGCCTCGAGCTCACGAGCGAACCAAGCTTGCCGTTCTTCGGATGTCATCGCGAACACGCCCAGCGGCGAGTAGACAGTGACCTTGGTGTTACCGAACCAAAGTATTTCCGTTGTCTCGGTCATCGGCTCCGCCCCCTCCTCTACCTTATGAGGAGGCAGCTTGGCCACTTGACTCGCCATCTGCATCACCACCTTCCCAGCGAAATGAGGTGCATCGCGTTCCGATCAATTTTTTCTCGCGGAGAAACTGTTCAAGAACCAATGCATTGTGCATCAGATTATCCGATTCGTTTGGAGCTTACCGACTTTCACATCGTCGGCATGCTGGACTGCGTCATCTTCGCCGAGTTCGCGGACATTGTGCCCGTCGAAACCGAGGACTTTGACTGGGGCGGCTAAACGCCTCCTGTTCAACATGGGTCGTGCGTATAATTGAGTACGACCCACGGCAAGGAGGCAGCTCAATGGCACCGTACGCCGGTTTCCCAACGGATCTTGAAAATATGGCTATGTACCTTCGAAAGTCGCGTGCGGATATGGACGCCGAAGCGCGCGGTGAAGGCGAGACATTGTCGAAACACCGTCGCACGTTGATGGAGTTGGCTAAGCGGCAGCGATACGGAATCGTTGATATTTACGAGGAGATTGTGTCTGGTGAACGAATCTTGGACCGCCCCGAGATGCAACGACTGCTGAGCGCAGTGCAATCAGGCAAATATTCGGCAGTCCTGTGCATGGACATCGACCGCTTGGGACGAGGTAACATGATCGACCAAGGGCTCATCCAGGACGCCTTTAAGTCGTCTGGCACGCTCATCATCACACCGCGTAAGGTGTACAACCTTGAGGACGAGATGGATGAAGAATGGAGCGAGTTTGAAGCATTCATGGCCCGGCGCGAACTGAAAATTATCACCCGGCGTATGCAGCGCGGTCGGCGCGACAGTTCGCGCGACGGAAAACACGTCGCCAAGAAACCGCCGTATGGTTACATGCGCGGCGAAGACCTCAAGCTGTACCCCGATCCGGAAACTGCGCCCATTGTACGCCAGATATTTGAGTGGTCAGCTGATGGGCTGGGTCAACAAATTATCGCCCGCAAGCTCACCGAACTCGGGATCCCATCTCCGTCTGGCCGCCCCTTTTGGCAACCCTCTTCCGTCTTTTCCATTCTGAAGAATCCTGTATACCGTGGACACATCGTATGGGGACGTGTCCGGTACAGCAAGCGCACAGACGGCAACCGAGGATATGACCGTAACCCACAACCGAAAGACAACTGGATCGTCAACGAGAATGCACACGAGCCGTTGGTCGACGAGGAGACCTATGCACGCTATCAGGAGGCTGTTTCGCGAAAACCCAAAGTGTCGGACAAAAGGACGCTCACAAACCCGTTGGCATCGATCGTGATCTGCTCACAATGCCAGCACGTCATGCACCGGCGCCCGCGCTATAATCGGCCTCACGACCAATTGCTATGTGTGACGCCAGGGTGTAACACCCGGGGGATCTCGTTCGACTCTGTAGAAGTACGCATCCTCAACACACTGCGGCAGATGCTGGCGGACTTTAAATTTACATACAAACAGGGTCGAAAACGCAAGAATGATGGTGAACTCGTATTATGTCGGCGCAAGGCCAACGAGTTGCAGAAATCCATGGAGGAACTGCGGGTGCAACGGAATAACCTGCACGACCTCCTGGAGCGCGGCATATACGATGCGGATACGTTTCTGGAGCGCAACCGTGTCATCACCGAGCGCCTCGAGGCGACTGAACGAGAACTTTCTAATGTCAAGGAGCGAATCGCGGACCTGGAGAAACGAGCAAACCAGGCGACGGACATCCATCCACGCCTGGTCAGCGTACTGAAGAACTACGAGAGGGCACTGACGGCGAAGGAGAAAAATGACCTTCTCAAATCCGTGATTGAACGAGTGGAGTATACACGCAAGCAGGAATGGACGAAGCGCGATCAATTCGAATTGACAATTCACCTGCGACTTTGACGCGCCGTTTGGTTATATAATGCTCATATATACTGATTCACCTCTGCGTATCCGAACATCTGAGCAATGCCGCACAACTCCGTCACCAAGCGCAAGCACTTTTCGTTGTCCGACGTGAGGTTGTCACCGTCGGAGAAGTGAATCGGGTACAGGTTGTAGCGGTCTGGCGGGTACTCGCGGTCAATCAGCCGCAGGGCGTAGTCATACGCCGACGAGCAGATGGTTCCGCCGCTTTCGCCCTTGGTGAAGAAGTGCTCCTCGCTGACCTCCCTGGCTTCGGTGTGATGCGCAATATAGCGAATCTGGACGTTGTCATACTTCGTTTTCAAAAATCGCGTCATCCAGAAGAAAAAGGTCCGTGCACAGTACTTCTCAAACATCCCCATCGATCCGCTCGTGTCCATCAGCGCCAGGACCACGGCGTTTGAGTCTGGTTTCGTCACGTCGTCCCAGGTTTTGAACCGCAGGTCGTCCGGCAGAATCCGGTGTTTGTCGCGACCCTCCATCTGGTTGCGGCGAATCGACTCGAGCAGAGTGCGCTTCTTGTCGATGTTCCCCATCAGCCCCTTCTTGCGCACATCCCGAAAATCAATGTCGGTCGTGACCACCTGTTCAGGAGCTTTGGGCTTCAAATTGGGCAGCTCGAGCTCCGCGAACAGCACCGTCTCAATGTCTTCCAGGGCCACGTCGGCCTCTGTATAGTCCTGGCCCGGCACATCTCCGGCACCCGGGCCCGCGCCCGGCTGCTGGCCGTCGGGACGGCCTTTTGCGATCACGTCGCCAACCTGCGAATCTCCGTCCCCGGAACCCGCCTGCCGATTTTTGTTGAAGTTGTACCGGAAGCGGTACTCCTCCAGCGACCGAATCGGAATCTTGACGATTTGCTTCCCGTCACTCATGATGATGCTTTCCTCGCTGACCAAATCCGACAGGTTTTCCTTGATGGCTTCCTTCACCTTATCCCTGTGCCGTTCCTGGTCCTGGTGGCCTTTCCGGTGCAAGGACCAATCCTCTTTCTGCAAACTGAACGCCATGTTCGCCATCGTCGATCCCCCCTTCATGTCGGTCAAGCCCTGCTCGGTCAACGGTTCAGCAGGCTGCCGGTGTACCGCAGCAATTCGTTGGCGCAGACGGGGCAGTACCCGTGTTCATCAATCAGCCGCGCGACCACCTCGTTCAGCTTCTTCAACTGCTGCTCATCCGGTGTCTTGGTCGAGGTCGTGATCTTCACGACGTCCTTCAAATCCGCGAACAACTTGCGTTCGATGGCTTCGCGCAGCCGCTCGTGCGAGTTGTACTCGAACTTTTTCCCGCGTCTGGCGTACGTCGAGATGCGAATCAAAATCTCCTCGCGGAAGGCGCGCTTCGCATTCTCGGAGATCCCGATTTGCTCCTCAATCGACCGCATCAGTTTCTCGTCCGGGTCGAGTTCTTCTCCGGTCAAGGGGTCCTTAATTTTCTGCCAGCTGCAGTACGCTTCGACGTTATCGAGGTAGTTCTCGAGCAGCGTCTTGGCCGACTCCTCGAAAGAGTACACGAACGCCTTTTGGACTTCCGTCTTGGCCAGTTCGTCGTATTCCTTGCGGGCCACTGCAACGAAATTGAGTAAACGTTCCTTCGCTTCCTTGGAAATCGACGCGTGCTGGTCGAGTCCGTCCTTGATGGCGCGCAGCACGTCGAGTGCGTTGATGCAGGTGGTGTCCCGGCGAATCAGCGCCGTGGAGATTCGGTTGATGACGTAGCGCGGGTCGAGCCCGGACATCCCTTCGTCGGGAAACTCCTCGCGCAGTTCCTTCAAGTCCGCTTCCTTCAGGCCTTCGACGGTCTGTCCGTTATAGAGGTGCAGTTTTTTCAGCAAATCGACCCCTTGCTTCTTCGACTCCTTCAGCCGGGTCAGGATGGAGAAGATGGCGGCCGTACGCAGCGCGTGCGGCGCGATGTGCACGTCACGCAAATCGCTTTGCTGGACAAGTTTTTCATATATTTTGACTTCTGCATCTGCGCTCAGGTTGTACGGAATCGGCATCACAATCATGCGCGACTGCAAGGCTTCGTTTTTCTTGTTGGCTACGAAGGCTCGGTATTCAGACTCGTTGGTGTGCGCAATGATCATTTCATCCGCAGAGATGAGCGCAAACCGCCCCGCCTTGAAGTTCCCTTCCTGCGTCAGGCTGAGCAGGTGCCAGAGGAATTTCTCGTCGCACTTGAGCATTTCCTGGAACTCCATCAGGCCGCGGTTCGCTTTGTTGAGTTCGCCGTCAAAACGATACGCCCGCGGGTCAGACTCGGAACCATACTCGGTGATGGTGGCGAAGTCGATGCTGCCCGTCAGGTCCGCAATGTCCTGTGACTTCGGGTCCGAGGGACTGAACGTGCCAATCCCAACCCGCCGCTCTTCCGAGAGAATCACACGTTCAACGGGAAACTGTTCAATGTCCCCGTGGTACTCCGTATCGAGCCGCAGCCGGCAGGACGGGCAGAGATTCCCTTCGATTTTCACCCCGTACGTTTGTTCGAACTCGGGTCTTAATTCGTTCGGTATCAGATGCAGCGGTTCTTCATGCATCGGGCAGCCCTTGATGCCGTACACCGCGCCGTTTGGTGTGCGGCTGTACTGCTCCAGTCCCCGTTTGAGCATCGTGACAATGGTGGACTTGCCCCCGCTGACGGGGCCCATCAACAACAAGATGCGTTTGCGCACATCAAGCCGCCGTGCCGCTGCATGGAAATATTCTTCGACCAACCGCTCCAGGGTGGCGTCCAGTCCGTACAGTTCCGTTTCAAAGAAGCGATAACGGCGCCGACCTTCAGCGTCTGTGTCAATTCCCGCTTCCGCGATCATATCGTAGATACGGGCGTGGGCCGTCTCCGCGATGCGCGGATTCTGTGCGACAAGCTCTAGGTAGTCTGCGAACGTGCCCTCCCACTGCAGTTCCTCTTCCTCGGCCCGATAAGCGTGAATGCGATCCAAAAAGCCCATACGACATCCCCCTTTGTTTGGGCCAATCGCCCATGGAGTCGGGTTCGAGGCCAGGATGGCCGGTCCCATCCTCCTCGACCGTAGAGAAGGTGCGACACGGCGCTTATCTGACTATATTCGAGCCCCCCTTGGCCACATGCCCGCCGCGCGGGTGTCCAAATCCGTCGCGCGGCTGGGATTGACGACGCCATGGCGTATTTTCACAATATGCAGAATGTATGCGGGATGTCCCTAAACGACCGTGTTGGACCGCTTGAAAAACCAGTGAACCCCTGCAAGTCGGCAGGGTTGGCCGAGGACGGCTATTCCTCGGGGTGGACAGTCTCGGAGTGGACGACCGTCTGCAGCCACATCAGTGCGTCCGGCAGCCAGGTCTGCCAAAACCCCCACACGTGGTCACCCTCCTCTTCCCGATAGGCCACTCTTGCGCCTCGCGTGACCAGGAGGTCGCGCATCGACCGATTGAGCGCCAGCAAGTTCTGGGTGCCGTGCGACGTTTTCAGGGCCGTCTCCTTCGTCCCGACCATCATATATGCCTGCAGAAAGTCAAACGATGCTTGCGCCGCAGCTTTGTGCTGCATGTGTTCGTAATAAGCGCCTGAGAACAGCAGCAGCTTGTTCACAACGTCGGGTGCCCGCATCGCCAACAGCAGGGACGCCACGCCCCCCAGCGAAACCCCCGCCATGAATCGCTGCCGGACATCCACCGGGTAGCGCGTTTCCACAAACGGCAGACACTCTTCCAGCACGAACGACTGGTAGGCACCGCTGCGCGCCCCGTCGCTCGCATAATCATCTGTCCGGCGTGGCAAGTTGACAGCGATGCCGACAATCAGCAGGGGGCTTATCTTCCCTTCGGCGACGAGTTGGTTGGCAATCGTCGCAATGCGTCCATGCGTGAAAAACTCGTTCCCGTCGTGGCAGTACACCACCGGATAGCGGCGCAGCGGGTCAAAGTTCGGTGGAAGACAGACCTTAATGGTTCGTTCTTCCTGTAAGTGGGTACTGTAATAGGTGTGTGCTTCCATCACGCGGCGGGTATACTGCGGGTCCAAATTGAGGTGCGACTCCTGGCTGGTCATGAGGTGATGCCTCCTTTAGCAGCATGTTTAAAACCCTGTGTCTCTGCATGCCCATCAGACTGTTGTATCACAACGATGCTCTGTTATATATTACAACTCCCGTACAACAGAACAGTTTTACGGGATATTTTCTAGCATTGTCAACCCGTCAAGACATCTGTATTATATAGTATGTAATGACTGTATCAATCGTCCAGCAAGCGACCCTTACCCGATGGAATCGCCAAGCATGCCTTCCATCCACGGACATGAACCGATAAGAAGAGGTGACCAACGTGAGTCTTGTCATGGAAACGAAACCGGTTCCTTACCTGCAAATTCTGGACGCAGATGGGAACGTCGTCAACCAGGAGGCCATGCCCAAGTTGTCCGACGAGCAGCTGCGCGAGTTGATGCGCCGCATGGTCTTTACGCGGGTGTGGGATCAACGCGCCGTCAAACTCACCCGCCAGGGACGACTTGGTTTCTATGCTCCCGTCGCAGGCCAGGAAGCGTCGATGATTGGCAGCGAATTCGCAACGAAGAAGGAAGATTTCATCCTCCCTGCGTACCGCGACGTGCCACAGGCGGTTTGGCACGGCTGGCCGATGTATCAGGCGTTTCTGTTCTCGCGCGGCCATCAGCACGGCGGCGAAATTCCGGAAGACGTCAACATCCTTCCGCCGCAAATCATCATTGGCGCCCAGTACGTTCAGAACGCGGGCGTGGCGATGGCCTTCAAGCTGAAGAAAGAGCGCCGCGTCGCCATCACCTATACCGGTGACGGCGGTACGTCTCAAGGCGATTTTTACGAAGGCATCAACTTCGCGGGTGCATTCCACCTGCCTGCGGTGTTTATTGTGCAGAACAACCAGTTCGCGATTTCGGTGCCTGTGCGTCTGCAGACGGCTGCCGAGACGCTCGCGCAGAAGGCCATTGCAGCCGGGATCCCGGGGATTCAGGTCGATGGCATGGATGTGCTGGCGGTCTACGCGGCGACACACGAGGCGGTCGAACGGGCACGCGAAGGAGACGGCCCGACCCTCATCGAGAGCCTGACCTTCCGCTATGGTCCGCACACCATGAGCGGCGACGACCCAACCCGCTACCGCACCAAGGACCTCGAAGAAGAGTGGGAGAAAAAGGACCCCTTGGTTCGCTTCCGCAAGTTCCTCGAAAAGAAGGGCCTCTGGTCGGAGGCAGATGAGGAAGGCGTCATCGAAGAAGCCAAGAACGCCGTGGCTGACGCACTGAAGAAGGCGGATGAATACCCAAAGATGACCGTGACGGGCTTGATTGACTCCATGTTCGCGCAGTTGCCGGACGACCTGATTCGGCAGCGCGCAGAGTGGGCTGCAAGGGAGGAAAAGTAAGATGGCGCAAATGACAATGATCCAGGCCATCACCAACGCAATGGATGTGGCGCTGGCGCAAGATAACCGCGTGCTCATTTTTGGTGAAGACGTCGGAAAAAACGGCGGTGTGTTCCGGGCGACCGAAGGGTTGCAGCAGAAGTACGGCGCCGACCGCGTGTTTGACACCCCGCTGGCCGAGTCCGGTATCGCAGGCCTCGGGGTCGGCCTTGCACTGCAGGGCTTCCGCCCCATCGCGGAAATTCAGTTTTTTGGGTTTGTGTTTGAGGCCATGGATGAAATCTGCGGCCAGGCCACGCGCGTTAGGTACCGCACCAACGGCCGCTTCTCGTGCCCCATCGTGTTTCGCGCGCCGTTTGGCGGCGGCGTCAAGACGCCGGAGCTGCACTCGGACAGCCTGGAAGGGCTGCTGGCGCAAACGCCCGGCCTGAAGGTGGTCGTGCCGTCCACCCCGTATGATGCGAAAGGACTGCTTTTGGCCGCGCTGCAGGACGACGACCCGGTCTTCTTCCTGGAGCACATGAAGCTGTACCGTTCCTTCCGCGAGGAAGTGCCGGAGGACGCCTACACCGTGCCCATCGGCAAAGCCAAGGTGCGTCGCGAAGGCAAGGACATCACCGTAATTGCCTATGGGGCCATGGTACAAACGGCGCTCAAGGCCGCAGAAGAGTGGGCGGCCAAAGGTATTGACGCAGAAGTCATCGACCTGCGGACGATTCGCCCGATTGACATTGAGACCATCGTCACGTCTGTGAAGAAGACCCACCGGGCCGTGGTTGTGCAGGAAGCTCAGAAGACGGCGGGTGTCGCTGCGGAAGTGATTGCACAGATCAACGAACATGCAATTTTCCACCTCGAAGGTCCCGTGCTGCGCATCGCGCCGCCTGACACTGTGTATCCGTTCGGTTTGATTGAAGACGAGTGGCTGCCGGATTTGAAGCAGGTCGGCACCGGCATGGAAAAAGCGTTAAGCCTGTAATCAGCGATGATGGATGGAGGTGAACACCTTGGGCATGTACGAATTTCGTTTGCCAGAGCTTGGCGAAGGCTTGCATGAGGGCCGGATCGACAAGTGGCTGGTGAAACCGGGCGACACGGTCAAAGAGGACGACCCAATCGCCGAAGTGGAAAACGATAAGGCGCTCGTCGAACTGCCAAGTCCAGTGGACGGCGTCGTGAAAGACATCAAGGTGGCAGAGGGCACCGTCGCCACGGTCGGCGACCTGCTCATCACGTTTGAAGTGGAAGGCGAAGGCAACGCGAGCGCCGCCGCCCCGGCTGCGGCGGCTCCGGAAGCACCCGCGAGTGCCCCGGCGGCTGCAGCGACGCAGTCCCCCGCACCGCAGCCCGCGGCCCCTGCGCCAAGCACCCCGGCTCAGACACCCGCAGCCGCTGCGCAAGCTGAACGCCCAGCCGCCGCGCTGCACAGCGCCGCCCATGAAGTGCTGGCGACGCCTGGGGTACGCAAGTACGCGCGCGAACATGGCGTGGACATCGCGCAAGTGACCGGAACCGGTCCAAATGGTAAAATTACCGTGGCGGACGTGGACGCATTCCTGCAGGGCGGAACCGCCGCTGCCGGCGGACAGGCGGACACGGCTGGTCAAACGACCGCAGAGGCTGCGACCGAGGCCCAGGCACCTGCCGCTGCAACCACAGCCACAGGGCCGCAGGCAGGCGAACGCGAAGAGCGCATCCCGCTCACGCAGATTCGCAAAGTCATCGCACAGGCCATGGTCAAGTCGAAACATACGGCGCCGCACGTGACCGTCATGGACGAGGCCAATGTGACCGAGCTGGTCAAGCTGCGCCAGGAACTCAAGCCGTTGGCCGCCGAGCGCGACATCAAGCTCACATACCTGCCGTTCATTGTCAAGGCGCTGGTCGCCGCACTGAAAATTCACCCGACCCTCAATGGCACTTACGACGAAGAGCGCCAGGAGCTGGTGGTGAAGCACTATTATCACATCGGAATCGCGACCGACACGGACCGCGGCCTGTTGGTGCCTGTGGTGCGGGATGCGGACCGAAAGAACATGTGGCAGATCGCAGCCGAGATCGGCGACCTGGCCGCGCGCGGCCGCGCCGGAAAACTGGCGCCGCACGAGCTCAAAGGCAGCACGATTTCCATTACGAACATCGGCTCTGCCGGCGGACTGTTCTTCACGCCAGTGATTAACTATCCGGAGTTGGCCATCCTGGGTGTCGGACGCATCACAGAGCGCCCCATCATCAAAGATGGTGAAGTTGTCGCAGCGCATATGATGGCCTTCTCGCTGAGTTTTGACCACCGCATGATTGATGGTGTGTTGGCGCAGCAATGTGTCAATGACATCAAGCGGCTGCTGGAGAATCCACGGCTGCTCCTGATGGAGGTGTAGGCATTGGTAGTTGGAGAGTTTACGGAAGAAGTCGATGTCCTGGTGATTGGTGCGGGTCCTGGCGGCTATGTCGCCGCCATCCGGGCCGCACAGCTGGGCAAGCAGGTTACGGTTGTGGACAAGGCTGAAGTCGGCGGCGTTTGTTTGAACCGCGGCTGCATTCCGTCGAAGGCGCTGATTTCTGCCGCGCATCATTACGAGGCCGCGAAGGAATCCCCGTTCCCAGGCGTAGAAACGAGCGCGAGTCTGGACTTTGCCAAGGTCCAGGAATGGAAACAGTCCGTTGTCGACAAAATGACGGGCGGCGTCAACACCCTGTTTAAGGGCAACAAAATCAACTTCGTGCAGGGTGAGGTGTTTTTCTCCAAGCCGGACGAAGTCCGCGTCATGAAGGAGCACGAGAGCGAGCGCTTCAAGTTCAAGAGCTGCATTATCGCAACCGGATCGCGATCGATTGAACTGCGGTCCATCCCGTTCAGCAAGCGGGTCATCTCCTCGACCGAAGCGCTGTCGCTCGACCATGTGCCGGAACGGCTGGTGGTCATCGGCGGCGGTTACATCGGCATTGAATTGGGCCAAGCCTATGCCAAGTTTGGATCAAAGGTGACCATCATCGAAGGAACCGACTCCATCCTGCCGACCTTCGAACCTCAGCTGTCCCGCCTGGTGCAGCGGAACCTGAAGAAGTACGACGTCGACATTTACACCAATGCCATGGCGCAGTCGGTGAAGGAAGACGAAAACTCCGCGACACTCACCTACACGGTGAACGGCGAAGAGAAGACGGTCACTGCCGACTACATCCTGGTCACCGTCGGCCGCCGCCCGAACACGGATGAGCTGGGGCTGGAGTCGATTGGCGTGAAGATCGGCGAAAAAGGCCTCATCGAGGTCGATGAGCAGTGCCGGACCAGCGTGCCGAACATTTACGCCATTGGCGACATCGTGCCCGGACCGGCACTCGCCCACAAAGCCTCCTACGAAGGCAAGGTTGCAGCGGAAGTGATTGCTGGCCGGCCGAGCGTGGTCGACTATCGTTGCATCCCGGCAGTTGTGTTCTCCGATCCGGAAATCGCCACGGTTGGTCTCAGTGAGGCCGAGGCGAAAGAGCAATACGGCGAGATCGCGATTGGCCGCTTCCCGTACGCTGCCAACGGCCGTGCCGTGGCGCTCGGCGCGGACGGCGGCAACGTAAAGCTGATTGCCGATAAGGCGAGCGGCCTGCTGGTCGGCGCACAGGTCATCGGCATCGAAGCATCCAACATCATCGCAGAACTCGGGTTGGCCATCGAAATGAGCGCGACCCTTGAGGACATTGCCCTGACGATTCACGCCCACCCGACCTTGGGTGAGATGGTGATGGAGGCGGCTGAGGTTGCGCTGGGTTCGCCGATTCATGTGATTAGCAAGTAACACACGGCACAACCACGACACAACAGTAAGAGAAAAGGGCGTCCCTCTTCCTTCGCTGCAGCGCGAATGCGAAACGCTCCGGAAGAGGGACGCCCTTGTTTCCATTTGTGCTGCCCCTTGCTGCGCATCCTTGTTCAAGGTGTTGTCACGAGCGCGTAAAGGGATTCTGACGACGGGTGTCGAATCTTGTTGGCGACAGATGTATCGTTGCTGAGCAACGGATTGAAGGCCGGGGCTCGAATGTGCGCACCTAGATAGGAGGTTTTATCCTTGAGCAAAACAGCCAGATGGTTTCTCGGCGCCGTTGGCCTTCTGTGCGTTGCCGCAATTGCGTGTGTGGTCGTGTTCAGTCACAGAAGTGCGGCTTCTGCACCCGCGAGCGCACCTGCAGCGGGCTCGAACACGCCGGCAAATCAGACCGTGAACAACGCTTCTGACGCTGCGTCCAATCCACCGGCCAACACGATTGCCAACACCTCCACGCCATCGAGTCCGTCCAATGATACAACCAACGCGACCGCTCCGGGTGGCGCGACGGACAGCGAGTCCGCCTTCACCGCTGCGGATGCGATTCGGATTGCCAACCAAATTCCTGGCATCCAAAACCTTCTGAAGACGGACAAAAACGCGGTCGCCATCCCGCAGGGCACGCATACGGACAGCAACGGGATGACCTACATTTCGCTGGAGTATGCTGACAATATGTCAAACCATGTGGCTGCACTGTATTGGATTGATGTCCGCAGCGACGGCATGGTCAGAAACGGCATGACGCAAAGCGCTTGGACGAAACCTGACCAGTTCACGCTGTCGAACTGAGTGTGAGCCGCGGTCATCGTGCGGTGATGATTCGACACCCGGCAGCAGCGCACGGCGCATGCTGCAACTTCGGAAACAAGGCCGCCTGACACCAGCAGGCGGCCTTTTCACCCTTTTGACGAAAAAATCTCAGTCAGTCTCAGGCCATGTCCGGCAAGGACTGCACAAACGTCCGTACGTCCGCCAGGGTACCTTGGTGGGTGAACGCAATGTGGGGGGCGCCGTGATCGACCAGCCAGTCTGTCACGAGAAACGTCTGCATCCCAAGGGTTCCGGCGACACCATCCTCCTGTATGTCGTTTCCAAACATCATGCATTGCGACGGCGTAACGCCGAGCTTGTCCATGATTTCAACATAATACTTCGGATTGGGCTTACAGAAGTGCGATGTTTCCATCACGGTGACGAGGTCGAACGGAATGTCCTCAATGCCCGCCCACGCCATGCGGTGGCGAACGGCTTGTTCAGGAAAAATGGGGTTCGTGGCCAGAACCAGCTGATACCCCTTGTCGACCGCCGTTCGACATATTTCCCGAGAAATAGGGCTGGGCTGTGTCAGATGACGCAGTTCCCCAAACGCCTCGCGGTAAAACGCATCGAATATTGGCCAGATTTGTTCTTCCGGCACGTCAACGATCCGAAAAAACGACGCCTTAAAGACTTCTTCATTCGTGAATGACGCGTCTTCATTGAGCATCATCGCTTGTGTGGCCTGCATGATTTGGTCGACGATCTTGCGTCGGTCGACGAGATGGGCAATTCTCGGCACGAGGGCTTCGAAGTACCCCTTGAGAAACGTGTTCAAATCCAGCGGCAGGAGCGTGCCGTCAAGGTCAAACAGCAGGGTCGTCAATTGGGTTGTCAGATGGGTTCCTCCTACCGGGTGCCGTCCGTCTCGGCTGCTGCCTAGCGCAAGCCTGGAAACCCGTTTTGACGCAAGGCTTCGAAGGCGACAATCGCGACCGCGTTCGACAGGTTCAGCGACCGGGCTTCGTCGCGAATCGGGATGCGCACAGTCGTCTCCTCGTTGGCAGCCAGGATGTCAGGCGGCAGCCCCTTGGTTTCCTTCCCAAACACCAAAAAATCATCCGGGCCGTATGTCACTTCCGTGTAGAGATGCTTGCCCTGCGTCTCGACGTAGAAAAAACGGGCGTCCGGATGCAGCGCCCACAATTCCTGAATCGAGTCGTGGTAGCGGACGTCCAGCAAGTGCCAATAATCGAGCCCTGCGCGCTTCAACTGCCGGTCGTCTGTCGAAAAACCGAGCGGACGAATCAAGTGCAGGACACAGCCTGTCACCGCGCAGGTTCTTGAGATGTTGCCGGTGTTGGCCGGAATTTCAGGTTCCACTAGGACAATGTGCACGATCTCGCCTCGCTCGTCAGGGTTCTAGCACAATTGGTCGGGCAGGTGCAGATATGCGTACCTCGTTCGCGACGTCCACGCAGGACTGTCCAAATACCGATAGTGACGATGCCAGCTCGGAACGGTATGCGCGTTGACGAGCGGATCGCCCCGTCCATCGAAATCCACCACGATGACCGAGTGTCCAAATCGCCCTGTCCCATTCCAATCGTACAGAATTAGATCGCCAACCTTCAACTCCCGGGCGGAAGAAACGACATTTGCCCCGCCTTTGTTGACCAGGTATTGATAGAGTGCGTTCGACATCGCCCAACTGTAACTCCAGTTGTTGCCGTTCGGGCTCGTTCCGCTAAAACGATACCACCACCCACTGGCGCGGTTCTGTCCGCCGGTCATCCGGAACCCGCCCGCGAGGATGCACTGTGAGATGAAGTTCGTACAGTCGTCGTCGACAAATTTGACAAAGCGCGGGTTGAAGCCGTTCCACCACAATTCCGAGTAGCGGTAGGCTCGGACCCGGTCATACGTGGTGCACGGGGCGCGAAAGCCATCCCCCCACACACCGCCGGCATGTCCGTCCGGCACCGTCGGAAAAACCGCCGCCTCAGCGTCGGCGGTTCGTCGTTCGTCTGAGGCCACATCCGCCGCGAGCTTCCAGTGACCATCTTCGTAGACCCACTTTTGCCAGTGGCGAATCCCCCTGGACTCAACCCCATAGTCCGGCCGGTCCTGATAGACCCACGTCACACATTCGTCCACAATGGCGTCGATACCGCCATCCTCTGCATTGTGCTCCAACTGCTGAATGACGACCTGCGTGTGCGCACGAAAAATCCGGCTGCGCCTGGCGCCCACTTCCCGCTGTTTGTACTTGAGCGGCTGGGACAGCACCTGCAGCGCCCGCACATTGTCTTTGACCCGCGCGGCTTGAACAACCCCCGCGAGTTCGCCCGTTACCCAGCTCTTGTTTCGCTCCTGAAAATATCGTTGTATGGTCTCCTGCAGCGCCTCGGTTTGACGCGGTTCCCGCAGGTTGTTCATTGCACGCCACCTCCACACTCGCCTACCTGTAACGTATGACGAATCGGTCCGGTGGTGACTCTATCGCTGAGGCTGCATGCGGCGGCGCCGTGATGCATCCGAGACGCTCGCGTGGACGCCCGATTTCCGCCCATCGACACGCGCCTGCGACACATTCACGAATTTTTCAGATTTGCCGCGTATGTGTGGAAAGATGACGGTTCTGTGCCGTCCATGGATGGGGCCTCATGGCTGTGATAAACTACTCCTCGGGATGGCGTTTCATCCATCGCAACGCCCAGGAGGGTTTCGATTGCAAGAGGATGTGACCACTCAAGCACATGCAACCGTTCGGGCGGTCGATCGCGCACTGGACATCTTGCTTTGTTTCGGTCGTTCCTCTGGGGGACTGACACTCAGCGAAATCTCAAAGCAAGTCAACCTGCACAAAAGCACTGTATACCGATTATTGACCTCCTTACAGGTGAAGGGATTTGTTCGCCGCGATCCCGATTCGGATAAGTACTTTGTCGGTTGGAGCGTCCTTGAACTGCTCAGCGGCCTGCACGAGTCGGATGAACTGTCCTCGCTTGCCCTGCCAGAGATGACCCGCCTGCGTGACCGGACGGGAGAAACCGTCAGTCTCTACGTACGGGTCGGGCGCGAGCGATTGCGCATCCAGGCCGTGGACAGCCAGGAGCCAGTTCGTAATGTCGCGATCATCGGGAAAACCTACCCGTTGTACATTGGCGCCTCGGGTAAGGTGCTGCTGGCGTTTGCGGATTCGTCTGTTCTGGAGCAGGTGTTCCAGGATGCATCCATGCCGCCGGACTTTGACCGGGAAGACCTGCTGAAACAACTGGCGGTCATTCGACGGGACGGATACGCGACCAGCATTCAAGAACGGGACACAGGAGCGGCAGCCGCGGCGGCGCCCGTGTTCGACAAGAACCACGAACTGGTGGCCTCGCTGTCCGTATCCGGTCCGGTGTCACGGTTCACGCCTGTGAAAATGCAGGAACACATCCAGGCCGTGAAGCAATCTGCAGTTTTTCTTACAAAATTGCTCTCGCGTTGAAGCCAAAGACGCGGGAACGCAAAACGGGGTGGTTTCGTTGGGAAAACCAACGGTCGTCGTCATGGAGGGTGACCAAACAGGTCAAGAATTGCTGGAGCAAGCGCTTCGTGTGCTCTCCCCCGATGTGATTGGTACAGAGCTGGAGCTGCTGCGCTTTGATCTCAGTTTGGAGAATCGGCGGAAAACGAAGAACGGCGTGGTTCACGAAGCTGCGAAGGCCATGCGCGAGTACGGCTATGGCTTGAAGGCAGCCACGATTACACCGGAAGAGAAAGGTGACGTCGGCAGTCCAAACGCCATTTTGCGAAGTGAAATCAACGGAACGGTCATCGTCCGGACAGGTCGCCGCATTCCTGGGATCGCGCCGCCGGTCGGCGTATACTCGCCCATTTCCGTCGTCCGCATGGCCGTCGACGACGCCTATGGCGCCAAGGAATGGCGGGAAGACGGCGACGGCGACGAAGTCGCGTTCCGGACCGAGAAAATCTCCCGCAAAGTATGCCACGGAGTCGCGGAGTATGCGTTTTTGCACGCGCGCAAGCTGCACGCGAAAGTGTTCGGAGGCCCCAAGTTCACGGTGAGCCCTGTGTACGAGGGCATGTTCAAGGAAGAATTGGACGCAGCCGCCAAGCGCTACCCCGACGTGGCCTATGAACCGCAGCTGATTGATGCCACCTACGCGCTGCTGCTGGTCAAGGCGGGCGAACCGCTGGTCATTCCAGCGCTGAACCGGGACGGCGATTGCCTGTCCGACCTGGTTCTGCAGATGTTTGGGTCCATTGCGGGGTCAGAGTCCATCCTGCTGTCCCTCAATGAGAACTGGCTGCCGGAAGTTGTGATGGCGGAAGCGCCGCATGGTACGGCACCATCCCTGTTCGGAAAGAATGTCGCGAATCCGATGGCCATGATTCTGGCGGGTGCATCCTTGCTCTCGTACAGCAACGACCGCGTGTTGGCCTCTGCATCGCGCGCCATTTACGAAAGCACACTGGAAGCCGTCATGAACGGCATTCGGACGTCTGACCTGGGCGGCGGCGCCAGTACGACGGAGTTCACCGACGAGGTCGTGCGCCGGGTGCGGCAGAAACTTGAAATTTGGAGCACCTTGGGCGACAACCTGTAAACAACAAGCCATACAAGTTGGACGAGGGGGCTGATGCCAAGTCGGGATCGGCCCCCTTCGCTTGTCTTCTGTGCGTCTGCCCACCCATGTAAGCACCGGTTCGAATACGCTGAACAGAGCGCCCAATGGGAGAAGGGTGGGTGAAGCCAGTGCGGCGAAGCAACAAGCAGATGCAGGAGTGGGTTCGTTTCGCGCTGCGAGACTTTGCAAAGACACCGTACGTTCTGCAGGTACAACTGGAACAGTCACAAATGGGGCAGGCTGCGAAGGAGCCCTCCGGCGAGGCGTCCGCACATAACGCCACCACCGCAGGCGATGCCGGATTGGGCCGCGCCCGTGCGTCGTCCGGAGCACGGGACACGGCGCCGCATGCACGCGGGACTGAAGCGGACTGGCAGCGACCGGTGCAAGCCGCCACAAGCACAAAACGCGCCGAGCAAGCGCCGGAGGTCCGCCGCGGATCGGCCGAATCGGCGCACATGCTGCCCCCGCAGAGCGGCCGGGGTACCCAGGCTGCCAACCCGGCGCGCAAGCCCGTCGACCACACGCAGCGACGGGTGTACGCCGTGGTGCGGCAAGCTGGGTTCGCGACGTCCGTCCTCGATGAATACACCTGGCAGCCGACATCTGCAGAGGCCTTTCGCGGCGTCATCCACGTGGTCACCCCCGAGGGAGACTTCGCGTTGAAACAAACCAATCTCAGCCCAGGCCGCGTGACCTTTGTCAAACACCTGATGGATCACGCCCGCAAGCACGGATTCGAGGCGTTCGCGCCGCTTGCGCTGACGCGCAAGGGCAAACCGTACGTGACGCGCAAAGAACATGTCTATTACGCCACCCAGTGGATTCCCGGCCAGCAAGCCAACTTTTCGTCGGTTCAGCAGGTTGGCCAAATCGCACACGTCCTGGCGCGCTTTCACGAGGCCACCCGCGGCTTTACCTCGGAAGCCTACAGCGCGCAGCCGGAGTTCGACCTCGTCCGGATGATTCGCCGGCGCAGAAATGAACTGTACCGCATCCTGGCCGAGGCCGAGCGCAAGCGTGATCCCGACCGATTTGACACCACCTTGCTGGAGCTCGCGCCAGCGCTGCGGCAGGACGCTGACGACAGTCTCGAGCTGGTACAACAAACCTCCTGCGAAGCGTTCTTGAAAGCAGACGCCAAGCGGCCGGGCATTTGCCATCTCGATGTCATTCCGGGGAATTTCGTATACGACCTGGAAAAACGAATCATCCTCATTGACTTGGACCTGGCCACCTATGCGCCGCGTGTGCTGGATTTGGCACACTTGCTTCGCAGGTCCCTGCAGCAACAGTACTGGTCTGCACAAGCCGCGTACGCCTGCTTCCTGCACTACGACACGGTACGGACCATCACGCCCGGAGAGTACGACCTCGTCACGGCCTTGCTGCGCTTCCCCTACCGCGCATGGCGCTTGGCCCGCACCCGGTACCAGGGGATGCGCGACACGTTTCAGGTGGATGAACTGCAGGCCTACCAGTCTCAAGAGCCCCGCCGGCAGGCGTTTCTGTCCGCCTTGGCGGATGAAATCACCCGCCTTCAGTCCTAATGCTGCGCCGGCTGGTCCAGGTCGAGCGCCTGGCGGCTCTGCTCCAGCGCCAGCAGGCTTGCTTTCAAGTGCACCTGTGACCCCGCGTAGCCGACCAGCGCGCCGCTCTGGCCAATCACACGGTGACACGGAACGAGGATGGGGACCGGGTTGGCGCGATTGGCCTGGCCGACAGCGCGGACGGCCTTCGGGTTGCCGATTGCGGCAGCAATGTCCCGGTAGGAGCGTGTTTCCCCGTATGGAATCTGCAGCAGTGCGTTCCATACCGCCTTTTGAAAAGCCGTCCCCCCGCGCATCGACAGCGGGACCGTAAAAGTCGCTCTTTCGCCGCGGAAGTAGGCTGCCAGCTGTGCCGCCGCCTCGTTGACCCAGTGCGCGGCAGCCCGCCCCCCGGCCGTGGCCTCGCAAGGGTCTGCAGCAAGGTCCGCCTCCTGCGGGTCCGCACAAAGGTCGGCCCGCTCCCCGAGCTCGGGCGCATCCGCCAAAGCGGCATCTGCCGGCACCAGCCAGTGAATCGAACAGACGCCGGCCTCATCCGCCGTGACGCGCAGGGTGCCCAGCGGCGACTGCAGGACCCGGTGCGCCAACACCCGTTCTTGCTCGGCTCGTTCTTCCGCGTCTGTCGTCGGCGCGACCTGCAATACCCGTTTCACTCCGTTTGCCATGGTTTCTCAGACTCCCTTCGCCGCCTCATGCTGCGCTGCGGTGCCATCCAGCGCCCATGCCATCTCTTCGCGTACAGCCTCGGAACGCTCTTCTTGATAGGCTGCGGCCACAGCGGCCCGTCCCTCGGCTGTCTGCAAACGAGACAGCGCCCACGCAGCGCTGATGCGCAATTCTTCGCGTTCGTGCCGCAAGAACGGGAGGATGTGCGGCACGGCCTGGGGGTTCCCACAGTTGCCCAGGGCAATCAGGGCATTGCGCTGCAGGGTACGAACCCCCCGCCAGGCCATCGCCGTCTGCCCAAACTTGCGCTGAAAGGCTCGATTGCTCAAGGTCAGCAGCTCGATGAGCTCGGGGTATGCCAACTCCCCCTGCGGTACGTAGGCTGGGTCTTGTGCGTACAGAACGCCGTGGTTTTCCGGACAGGCCCACTGACAAGTGTCGCAGCCCCACACCCGTCGCCCCAACTTCGTGCGATAGGGCTTGGGAATCACGCCTTTCATCTGCGTCACGTAGGACAGGCATTGCCGCGCGTCGATCACCCCGGGCGCCAGCAGTGCCCCGGTGGGGCAGGCCTCCAGGCAGCGCGTGCAGGTGCCGCAGTGCGAGGCCTGCTCCGACGGGGCGGGTTCGATCTCGATGTCCACGCACAACGTGCCGAGAAAGACAAACGATCCGTACGGCGGGACATACAGCATGCAGTTCTTCCCGACCCAGCCAATGCCGGCCCGCTCCGCGACGCGGCGGTCCACCAGCGGCGACGTGTCGACCGCCGCCTTGGCTTCGACGGGATGCCCCACGGCCTCCTCAAGCAGGCCGTGGAGCGTGTGCAGCCGGTCCCGCAAGTCGTGGTGATAATCGATGCCATAACTATAAACGGAGACTTGGCCGTGCAAGCCCCCCTGCGGATGTCGCCGGGCTGTCGCCTGGGCCTGCGGCGTGAGGTACGCGACAGCGACCGAAATCAGCGACTTGGCACTCGGCAGCCACCGCCGCGGGTCGACCCGGTCACTCGTCTCCGCCCACTCGTACCCGGTCAGCCCGCGATCGCGGTACGCCTCCAGGCGAGGCTGCATCTCGGGAAACGGGTCGGCCGGCGTCGCCCCAATCGCCGCAGCGCCAATCGCCTCCCCCATCGCCCGCAGCTGCGCCAGCGTGACGACAGTCACTGCGGTACCGCCTGCCGTGCCAATTCGTCGCAGCGTTCATTCCAGGCCACGCCGGCGTGCCCTTTCACCTTTTCGAACTGCACCTGATGCTTGGCCACTTCCGCCAGCAGTTCTTCCCATAAATCACGATTTTGCACAGGGTCACCCTTGCTGTTCTTCCATCCGTTGCGCCGCCAGCCCTCATACCAGCGCTGCCGGAAACAGTTGATAACGTAGGCGGAATCGCTGTACACCACCACCTTGCACGGCCGTTTCAGACAGCGCAGCGCCTCCGTCACGGCCCTGATTTCCATGCGTTGATTGGTGGTGTGCGGCTCACCGCCAGACACTTCCTTGACATGCTCGCCGAACTGAAGCACCGCGGCCCAGCCCCCAGGTCCAGGATTTCCGGAACAAGCCCCATCTGTATAAATCGTCACAGTCTGACCGTCTGTGGTATCCATCGTTTCTATCGTCTCAGGCATCGGTCATCGCCTCCACCCTCATTATAGCCTGGGTTGCTGCACAGGTCGTCTCCCATCGACGTCATTTGTCTTCCACCAGCGCGGGACCCCAACATTTCTTCGCGACCGCCGCAGCATCACGTGAAGATGCGCCACAGCGCGACGCCGGACACCCCCAGCGACACGATGGACAGGAGATACGCAGAAATCCATGCCGCAAACGAGTCTTTGCGGCGCTGCAGCCACCGCGCAAAGGACACGGTGTAAATCGCGATCCACAAAGGAATCAGCATCGCCACAATGAACTTAAGCATGCTTCGCCCTCCTTTTCGCCGGTTTGCCGCGGAGCAGGCCAGTGAGCGCGATGGCGACGGGCAGGCCAAAGACAATCGTCCAGCCCCAGGAGAGCAGGACGTCGCGATCGAACTGAATGGCCTGCGCCACGTTCGACGGCAGCAAGCTGCCAGAGAAGGCGATGAGCCCCAGCGCAGCCACGGCTGGGCGAAAACTCGGCCAGCCGCAGGCGCTGGCCAACAGGTAGCCTGCCCCCCACAAGGTGATGGCCATCTTGACGACTGCCGCTGTGACCCACATGAACACGAACAGACTTTCTACATGCTGAACATATCGGCCAATGGCAATGATGCGGGCGAGCTGATACATCGGAAACTGCGCCGTGTAGGCGGTCACGGCGGGAAATACCATGTAGTACGTGACGAGAAACGCCGCCAGCAGCAGGCTGGAGGCCGCAATGCTCGTGACCCCCACCCGCCGCAGTGAGCCCGGGTCGTGCGCGTGCGGGTAAATCACGCACAGCAGCAGCACATTGATGAAAATCGAGGAGTACTTGAGCGACCCATCCACCACCTGCCAGACGCCGTTTCCCCAGAACGGCAAAAGGTCGCTGGGAATCCACCAGTTCACCGTCAACACGCACAGCAGCAGCGTGCCAATGACCAGAATGGGACGAAGAAAGTAGGAAATGCGGGCGATGCCTTCCAGCCCGCAGTAGGCAATATAGCTGACGACGACCACGAACAGGCCCCCGACCATCAGGATGGGTGTGGACGGAAGGACCGTTGTGATGACGTTCTCCGTAAACTGGCGCATGACATTGGCTGTCGAAACCAGAAAGTAGACGACAATCACGAGGGCGACCAAAATCGCGATCCACCGCCCGCAGGACTCCTTCACCACTTCGACGATGTCCATGCCTGGAAAGTGCCGCTTCAAAACGGCTTCCACGATAAGAAACAGGATGAGGGTCATGGCACCGGACAGAAGCGGCACCATCCACCCCGCCTCCAACCCGCTGGTGGACACGTACTGGGGGTAGTTCAAAAACACGTTGACCCCCACAAACAGGGTCATCATCGCGGTTAGCTCTTTCCCGCCCACACTGGTCCGTTCGGGCACGTCAGCCGGCATGACTATCGCTTCTCCTTTCGACTCGCGGCGCTTTGCTGCCGGGTATTTGGACTCCAGGGCCGGGTCACGGGCTGCTGGCGCCAGCTTTTTCTGGTGAACAGGTAAGTTGGGCGCTGGTTCATGGTATAGGCTGGACCGCGGACCAGGACGTCCGGAGACGTGTCCATGCTGGGCACCACGGGTGCGAGCAAGGGAACGCCGAACGACTTCTGCACCGCCAGTCGGGTCAGCACCGCGCACAACAGCAGCGCGATGCCGTAGAACCCACAGAATGCGGCTGCAAACAGGAAGGCGAAGCGCAGGATGCGCACGCCGAAACCCAGGTTGTAGTTCGGGATGGTGAACGAAGCGAGCGCCGTCACCGCCACGATGATGACCAACAGCGGGCTGACAATGCCCGCCTGAACGGCGGCTTGGCCGATGATCAACGCCCCAACGATGCCGATCGTCGGTCCAATCGCCGACGGAATGCGAATACCCGCCTCGCGAATCAGTTCAATCGCGAATTCCATCAGCAACACCTCCAGCAGCACGGGAAACGGCACCTGCTCGCGCGCTGCCGCGATGGCAAGCAGCATGCCCGTCGGGAGCATTTCTGGGTGATAATTGGTCACCGCGATGTACATGCCGGGCAGCAGGATGGCAATAAACAACGAGATCCAGCGAATCATCCGCAGAAAGGTCCCAAACGGGACGCGCAGGTAGGCGTCTTCGGGCGAGTGCACCATGGTCCAAAACACCACCGGCGCCACGAGAACAAACGGGCTGTTGCCCACAAAAATGGCGACGTGACCTTCGGACAGCATGTGCGCCACACGATCCGGCCGCTCGGTCGAATCCACCTGCGGCACGGACATCCATGGGTTGTCCTCGATAAACTGCTCCAGCAGCCCGCTGTCGGGCAGGTAGTCCACGTCAATGCCTTCGATGCGGCGCTTGACTTCCGCGACGAGGCGTTCGTTGGTCAGGCCTTCGATGTACATCAGGGCCACGTCCGTTCGTCCCAGCCGGCCAACGGACATCATTTCGGTCACGAGGTGTTCACTGCGCAGCCGCGTTCGAACCAGCGCCGTGTTGGCGCGAAAGTTTTCGGTAAACGCGTCGTGCGGGCCGCGCACAACTGCCTCCGTCAGCGGCGGGCTGACCGACCGGTGCTCCCATCCCTTGGTCTCCACGATGAGGGCCGCGTCGCAGCCGTCGACAAAGACCGCGGTCGATCCCGACAGAATCGCGGGCACCACCTTCTCCCACGATGACTCGACGGAGAGCTGGTTGCCCGGCAGGAGGGTCATCTGGACGGTTTTCAGGCGATCGACGGACCCCGGCCCTGCATCGTCGCCGCCTCGGCTATGGCTCACGCCCTCGCTCAGGAGCATGAGGGGCTCCAGGATGTGCGTGTTGATGAGCAGGGTCTGTGACATCCCGTCCACAAATACCGCGAACGCAGGCCACCCCCGCGGGGTGCCAATCGTGAAATCGCGGACAATCACGTCCTTGTTTTTCGGGAGGTGGAAGATTTCCTCGATGCGAGCCCTGGAACGGGTCAACACGGGGTTGATATGATCACGGTCGTCCCCGCCTTCCCCGGATTTTTCACGATGCGGTTCCTGTGCGAACCAGGCCTTCAGCGGCACCGGACGGATGGGGGCCTCCACATGCACCGGTGCTTCCGCTGCGCCGTCTCGCCCAGCGTCACCCTCTCGCCCAGCTTCGGCGCTTCGTCCGTCCCCGCGGCTCCCGTCCACCGCTGCGCCGCGGCGCGAGTTGTCCGCTTCCTCTGAAAGTGAGAACTGGGTGTCCAGCAGGTTATCGTCGATGGTCAGCGCTCGTTTCATCCAGGCTGGAATTTGCACAGATTTGCTCCCCCGCCATTGAATTTGAGGCCCCGCCGAACGGGGCGGCACGTTCTGTCATTCCATGCGTAGGGTGCGACGGGAAACAGGGGATTATGCTTGGGGCGGCAGCGCCGCTTTAGGCGCGACCAGCAGAATGACCGACAGTTGTTTGGTCGTTGCGTCGTAGCTCACGAAGCGAACACCATAGGGAGACTTCGGCCGCGCGGTGACATTGAGGTCGATTGTGTTTGTATCGCGATCGGCCACAATCCATGCCGGCAGCGGGGCGTGCTGCAGGACGCTGACAAGCACCGCAGGGGGAATCGGCAGGCCGCCCATGTGCGCCTGCTGTACACGCAGATCGAGATTGCCGCTGTGGATGGTCGGTGTGACCAAAATGGAAACGGGAAGGACACGTCCGCCGACCAGAAACCCGAACTGCAGGTTCCACTCGGTGCCCAGCTGTACGGTTGCGTACGAGACGGTCTTGCGAAGCTCGCTGGACTCGGAAACCGCGTAGGCAAGGTAGGTATTGATGGCGTCCTGGCCAATGGTCAGCGGAATTTCCGCTTCCTGGCCGACCGACTGCGCCGGCGGGGATGGCTGCTTGTGTGGTTGGGACAGCACGGCAAACCCGACCGCTCCAGCCACAATCACCAGCAAGTCAAAAGAGAGCAGAAGGACGAACAGTTTCTTCCACACACAGAGCCCTCCTTTTTGCTGCTGCCCGCGCTGCGTCGTTGGCACGAACCGCCCGCCGCTTACATCACAAGGATGTGGACATCGAAATGGCAGTCCTGTACGATGAGATCGTACGAGAGTCGACAAAGGAAGTGCGTGCGCGCGTGAACGTAAATAAATGGCGCAACTGGGCGCTGGTATTCATGTTCGGCGGTTTTTTCATCATGTATTGCGGGGTTTTTAACCGAACGCTGCTGCCCTACCTGTTGGTTGTCGGCGGCATCGGCGTCGTCATTGGGATTCTCATGTACTTTCGCTTTGGTCCCGTCAATTCCAGCATCCCGACGATGGAATGCCCGCGCTGCGGCGAACGGATTCGTTTGACGGGGCCGGTCGATGCGTGCAGCCACTGCCATCAGCGCTTGCGGCGCACGGAAGCCGGGACCTATGAACCCGATACCCTGGATTCGGGGTCTCCGAATGTCGACTGACCCGAACCGCGAAAAGAAACGCTTCTGACCGCCTGAGAACCTTTTACCGCCTTACGACTTTCGTTGTCCGGCCCGCTTCGACCTCGCTGGCGCCGGCTTCTCCTCAAACACTTTGTCCCGCAGCTTTTGGTCCGCTTTCAACTTTTGGTAGAAAGCGCAGAAATCCGACACAGGGCAGATATCGCACTTCGGGTTTCGCGCCGTACATACCTGACGTCCGTGGTGAATCAGCCAGTGGTGGGCCTGTCCCCACAGTTTTTGGGGAATCCGCTGGCAGAGCTGCCGTTCGGTAATCTCCGGATTCATGCTGTGCGCGATGCCGATGCGATTGGACACCCGCTGGACGTGCGTGTCCACAGCCAGCGCAGGAATGCCAAAGGCATTCGACAGCACCACATTCGCTGTCTTGCGCCCGACCCCAGGCAGCTTCACCAGTTCTTCGGCCGTTTGCGGCACTTCCCCGTGATACACCTCGAGAATCATGCGGCTGGCGGCCACGATGTGCTCAGCCTTGGCGCGAAACAGCCCCAGTTCCTTGATGTCCTCTTGCAGTATATCCGGTGAAACGGCCGCATAGTCTTGCGGTCCGCGGTATTTTTGAAAAAGACGCTCCGTGACCATGTTGACCCGCACATCCGTGCACTGCGCTGAGAGCATAGTCGCGATCAGCAGTTCAAACGGATTCGAGAAATTCAGCGCGCACTTCGCGTCCGGGTAGGCTTGTTCCAGTTTGACGAGCATACGCCGCGTATTGGCGCGAGACATCAATGCCATCTTCAACACCCTATCGTAGGTAAGAGTAGCGAGGCACGCGAGCTTGCTGCAGCAGCGCTGCGTCGGCGAGCCCCTCGAGCAGCAAATCGCGCACCAGCGGCTGATGAAACTCAATGTTCCGGCCGCGGTGAAACGCTGGAAACACCGGGGACAGCCAGAGGTATTCACAGGTCACAACCCGATACCACCGGTTTGGATCGACCCGCTGCCCTGCCACTTTCACGGCGGCAATTCGGCAGGCACCGCCCATCGCCCGCTCCAGGACAATCTCCGCGTTGGCCACTGCCAGGACGCCCACCACCGCACCGCGAAAACCAAATCCGAACCCAGGCCGGTGGTAGGTCTCCGGCTGAATGGAAGCTTCCAGCGCCTGTATCAAATCCCGCCCCTGCAAGGTCAGGCGAATCGGCCGGGTCGGCGTCGTACACGCCCCCAGCACATGCTGCAGCTGAACCTCGCCCTTGAGCAGACTCGCTGTGAGCGCGCCCGCCATCATGATGCCCAGGTCGCAGGGGTAGCGTTGAAACAGAATGTCCACGAGCAAATTGCCGAACCACGACTCGCGGTCAAATGCCACGCTGAGGGGCTCGGAGAGTCGTGCGACACACCGGGAGAGCGACGATTCAATGTCCGGCAGGTAGCCGCGGTAGGCGGACAGCATTTGGGTGTCCAAGGGTCCGTGCAGGTTCACTGCGACGGGCTCGCTGTGGACCTGCCGGATGCTGCGGCGCTGCACGTCATAGTCGATGACCGTGTGGCCGAACACGACCCCGTGTTTCCCCGGCTGGAAAATCGCCGTGCTTCCCACAAAGACAGGCTCCGTCATAAACTGATGGGTATGCCCGCCCAAAATCACGTCAATGCCTGGCACTTCCCGCGCCAATGCCTGGTCCTGATGCAGTCCGAGGTGCGACAGCGCAACCACGATGTCGCACCCCGCCTGCCGAAGCTGGGCAACGGCGGCGGCCGCACACGCGAAGGGGTCCCGAACCTGAACACCCAGCACTCCGTACGGTCCTTCAAAGTTCGGCGTGACGCCAAACACCCCGAGCCGCACGCCTTCCCTTTCGTAGATCCACGTGTCGGCAAAAAACGGGAACGGGGTGCCGTCCGGCTGGCGAATGTTTGTGCCAAGCACTGGCACTTGCGCCCGCGCCGCGAGGTTCGCCCAGCGCTGGACGGGGATGGTCAGTCCCTCGTTGTTGCCAAACACCCACCCGTCACAACCCAGCGCCGACATCAGCGCGGCGTTCACCTCGCCGAACGTCGCCTCGGTTTCCGGACGGACACGGTCGAGCGTATCGCCAATGTCAAACGTCAAGGTCCACTCGCCGGCCTGCGTGTGCCGCTGACGCAGGCTGCGAAGCTGTTTTCCGAGCCGCATGTAGTTTTCGAGCTGACTGTGCACATCGTTAATGTGAAACAGGTGGATGTTCACGCTAGGCCTTGAGTCCCCTACGAAGGATTTTTCCGACTGCCGTTTTCGGCAGCTCGTCACGGAATTCAATCAACCGCGGCACCTTGTACGCCGCGAGGTTTTCCCGGCAAAACGCGATGAGTTCTTCCTCCGTCACGGTCATGCCAGGCTTGAGAACAATAAACGCCTTCACCGTTTCGCCGCGATAGTCATCCGGTACGCCCACGACGGCCGCTTCCAGGACGGCGGGGTGCTGATACAATGCCTCTTCGACGTCGCGCGGGTAGACATTGTAGCCGCTCGCAATGATCAGATCCTTTTTCCGGTCGACAATGAAGGTGAATCCATCTTCGTCGATCACGGCGATATCCCCCGTCAACAACCAGCCGTCGACCAGCGTCCGCGCCGTTTCTTCCGGGCGGTTCCAGTAACCTTTCATGACCTGCGGCCCGCGGATGGCCAACTCGCCAGGCTCCCCGACCGGGAGTTCCTTGGCAGGGTCATCCACAGCCACGATTTTCGCCTCCGTGTTGGGTGCCGGAATGCCGATGCTGCCCACCTTGCGCCGCTCCTTCAAGGAACTGTGCGTCACTGGCGAAGACTCACTGAGTCCATACCCTTCCGCCATCACAGCACCGGACAGCTCCTCAAAACGGTGCAGCACCTGCACAGGCAGCGGCGCACCGCCGCTGTTGCACACCCGCAGCGAGCGCAGCGCGTCTGAGCCGGGCGTCAGCACCTGCGTCAGGGCCACATACATGGTCGGGACGCCAGGAAACATCGTGACCTGATAGCGTTCGATGAGGGAGACAATCTCCTTCGCATCGAACCGCGGCACCATGAGGCTCGTGCCGCCGAACGCAATCGGCAGGTTCATGCAGATGGTCATCGCGTAGACGTGAAAGAGCGGCAGCGCACACAGGCCGACATCATTCGGCTGGATACCGCCCGGGACAAAGTAGGCGGACTGGTGCGCGTTCGCGACCACGTTGCGATGCGTCAGCATCGCACCCTTCGAACGGCCGGTGGTGCCGCCCGTATACTGAAGGACAGCGACCGTTTCAGCGGGATCGAACGACGGAATCTGAAAATCCGCAGGCACGGTCGTGCCCGCCAGCCACTCATCGAACCATACCGCGCCATCGGGCAGCGCCGCGGTTGCGGGTCCCAGCCGAACCGCAACCAGGTGTTCCAGGAACGACGGGCGGACGGACTGAACCAGCGGGATGAGCGGGTCGTACGCGATGAGCATTTTGCATCCGGAATCGTTGAGTAAATAGTCCAGTTCTGGCGCCGCGCTCATCGGATTGACCTGGACGACCATCGCGCCGATCCCTGTGATGGCATAGTAGGCAATCACGTACTGCGGGCAGTTGGGCAGCATGATGCCGACGCGATCGCCAGCCTCAATGCCCAGTTCACAGAAGGCAGCCATGGCCGTGAGGACATGCTGGTGCAGCTGCTGGTAAGTGATTTCCTGATTCGCAAAAATCAGGGCCCGGTGGTCTGGCACCCGCAGGGCGGTTTGCTTCAACATCTCATAGAGCGTTTGATTTGGCAACGTGATTTCTGGTCCCCGAATGGCCATGAATACGCCTCCCCCGTTCAGATGAACGACCTGTACGTGCACCCCCGGCTGCGGATCGCATGTCCTCTGTATCCCCGGCAGCTTGCTGCAAGCTTTCCGGCGCTCTGTGCTTTCAAGCGCTCTGTGTTCCGTCCAGTCCGAGTTGTGCACGGACCGGCTGCAATGCCTCAATGATAAAGGCGATGTGTTCATCCAGGTCAACGCAGAGTTCTGCGGCGCCCTGATAAACATCCTCGCGATGCACCCCTCGCGCAAACGCCTTGTCTTTCAACTTCTTCTTAACACTTTTCACCTCGACGTCCGCGAGGTCCCGGGTGGGGCGTACCATCGCCACCGCCATCACGAAGCCGGAGATCTCGTCACAGGCAAACAGCGCCTTCGCCATCAGGGTGTTTCGCTCCAGGCCGTTGTAGTCGGCGTGGGCGCGAATGGCGTAGATGACATCCTCCGGGTACCCATGTTCCTCCAAGATCTTCGCCCCTACGACGGTATGTTCCTGCGGTGTCGGGTATTTCTCGTAGTCGAAGTCGTGCAGCAGGCCCGTGATGCCCCACTTCTCTTCATCTTCCCCGTATTTGCGGGCGTACGCCCGCATCGCAGCCTCAACCGCATAGGCGTGACGAAGCAGCGATTCCGATTCTGTGTACGCTTTCAACAACGCAAGCGCTTCTGCTCGAGACTTCACAAAGCCTGCACCTCCGCAGCTGCCAGCCGGAACAACGGCGCCAGATTTGCAAAACACTGCTGTACGGCCTGCTCAAAATCGCCCGCGGTCATCTGAACCGCTTGCTCGCGGTCCACCTTCAGTCCAACCAGCAGTTCTCCTTGCCGGCCTTTCAGCCGGTCTGCCAGTTCCCGCAGCCTGGCCTCGTCCACGCCCGCTGCGGACAGCGCGTTCGGGTCCATGTGATTGGGAATCCACACGTAATCCGGCGGAACGATGCGCAGGACCTCGTCCGCGTGGCGCACGAGCTGTTCGGCGTACTGCGCTCGGACCGGTGATTCGTAAATCAACCCGAACGTGGCAAAGACATGGGTGCGCCACAACCCGATTTGGAAGTGCGGGTGCTTCTTGTAGCCGCGCTTGTCTTCACAGAACGCCACCCAGCTGTCGTCCGGCGGATTCACTGTGCGGCGCGCGTGCTTCGCGACATGCGCGAACATGGGACGCCCCAGAAGATCGGACAAGTACGCGGAAAAATCCGCTCCGAGCGCCTCCAGTTTTGGGCGCAGCTGTGATTTCAAAACCGCCATTCTGGGCTCCAGCCCTGGCACCGCAAAGACCTCAAAATCTTCGTCGGAAAATCCGGAAAACCTCACCCAACCACCTCTTCTCAACACCTACACCTATAACAGTAGACAAGCCTGAGACTTCTGGCAAGTGCCTGGGAAACGATGGCAGGCCAGCGCCTTGGCACGGGACTTGGAACGGCACAACCTGCCCATTCCCCTAGACCGGTGTGTGCTGCCGCGCCTTGCGTTCAATGCGCGCCAACCGGTGCGCCAGCGCCGCCAGGATGCCGTCTGTACCTTCCCCCGCCGGGTGCAACGGCTGCGCGGCACCGCTGCCAAGCTGCCTCGTGCGGCGCGCTATGGCGATGCGCGTGAACTCGGCCGCCGCTGTGAGGTCGCGATCGCGATGCTCGGCCACCTTTGCGAGTTCCACCGCCGGCAGGGCACTGTCCGGGTACCGGTCAAGCATCCTCTGCCACTCCGCGCACGCCTGGGCCCACATGCCGCGGCGCTTCAGGCGGAGGCTGTGCAGCCAGTGTACACGCCAGTCGGCATCTGGCGCAGCGGCGGCAGCGCGATAACTTTGG
This sequence comes from Alicyclobacillus cycloheptanicus, assembly GCF_028751525.1. GTDB lineage: Bacteria > Bacillota > Bacilli > Alicyclobacillales > Alicyclobacillaceae > Alicyclobacillus_L > Alicyclobacillus_L cycloheptanicus. The sequence goes on along the minus strand of NZ_CP067097.1, from coordinate 1,867,424 downwards.
GTGGCGCGATCGAACGCCTGCCACTCATCGTACCACCGGCCCAGCGCCAGGTGTTCCGCGGCGTGGACGGCGGGACGCCTGCCTGCAAGCACATCGGCCACCTGCGCCGCCAGCGTGACCAACGAGCACACGTCCATCGCGTTATGCTCCAGCACCGGACCAATCTGTGCCGCGCTGCCCTCGTTCACAAACGTGAAATACCGCAGCGGCGCCTCTGTGCCCGGCACATCGTCCTGACGCTGCAGCCCCAGCAGCTGCTCTTCCAGGCTGTGCAGGGAGACGCTGCCGAACACCGCCCGCCACAGCCGGCGGCTCGGGAGGAGCAAATCAATGTGCTGCGTCTCTTCCATCGGCCAGCCCAGTTCCGCCCCCAGCCGGTACATCAAAAGCCGGTTCTGGAACAGCGGCCAGTCAAACGTACGGCCGTTGAACGTGACCACCACGGTGTCAGGCGCCGCAAATTCTTCGTCGCAGATGGCCGCCAGCATCGCAGGTTCGTCGGCGTAATCGGCCAGAAAGTACTGCGTGAGTCTCAGTTCGTCGCCGACGACACGCGCCACCGCGTGCAAAAAGGGGAAGGTGCCGGCCCCCGTGCCCAGCCCGCTGGTTTCGGTGTCATAGAAGCGCAGCGCTGCGACGCCGGGAACCTCGCGGAGCTTGGCGGCCCGGGCCAGGGGCGCGAGTTCGCAGGTCAACAGTTCCGCAAATGTGTACTGTCCGTGCCGCGCCAGCAAGTCAAACGTCAGCGTGCGCGAAACGTACGGTCCGAGTCTCCCCTGGCGGCGAGTGAAGCCCAGGCGCTCCAGTCCATCTTCCCGCGGCGGGACGGGCGCCGTGCTGTCAGAGGGGGCACTCGTCCGGTTGACACTCTGTTCAAGCGCTGCGATGCGGTCGCGCAACGATCGTCCCACGGGCTTCCCACTCCCCTTCGTTTGCACTTCCATTTGTCTATCGCCAGGACACGTCTGTTGCAACACCGTGAACGCGCCCGGTTTCGCTTCCGATCGCGGCCCTATAACACGGTGCGGAGCAGGTCCGCAACCAGCGGTTTCGGGTTGTGCGCCCCTGCCTGCGGTCCGATGCAGGCGGGACAGCCCGACTCGCAGCCACAGGCGGCCAGCATCTCCGCCGCCGTTTGATACACGGTCCCCGCTTCGCGAAAGACGCGGTTGGACAAGCCGATGCCGCCCGGATACGCGTCATACAGGTACAGCGTCGGCCGGCCCGTCAGTTCGTCGCGAATGTGCACAGCGACATGCAAGTCGGTCGGGGCGCACATACAGTGGAGCGACGCAGCATGCCGCAGCAGCTGTGCGAGTCCTGCGAGTGCACTCTCCCACGCATCGTTGTCAAACGGCAGCGCCTCCGGCGTCCACGAACACCAGTACCCCTCCGTGTGCAGTTCGGCCTCCGGCAGGTGAATCTTTCCCCAGCCGAGGTTCTCGTGCGTGTCAAACTTGATTTTCTTAAACAGCGTCGGCATGGCGTTCACCATCACCTCGCCGGCCTGATGCAGGACGCTGGTCCCGCCCTCGCGTTCCTCCAGCACATCCAGCACGTGCAGGCGCACCGCCAGTTCTGCATCGGTATAGTAATCCGCCTCCACCGGCCGGACGAACGCCTTGCCGTTCTCGAGGTCGAGCTTTTCGACTTGGTACGATCGCGACTGGTGCAGGTACATGGCCTCTTCATGCAGCATCGTGAGCGCACTGAAACGGTCCATTTCGCCGATCACCAGGGGTTTGGCGCCCGATACATCGACAATCACGACATTGTCCTGCGCCGCGCTGCGCAGCGACACCCCGTGACTGGGCAGTGCGTCGGACATCCAGAAGTACCGCCCGTCTCCGCCCCGGTGCAGCACGCGCTGCTCCGCCAGGTACGCGAGCAGTTCGTCCGTCGTCTCCACGCCGAAGCTTTCATCCGGGGCAAACGGCAGTTCATACGCAGCGCACTTCAAGTGGTCCATTAAAATCAACAGGTTTTCCGGGTAGAGGCGGGCGGCCTCCGGGGACGCCGAAATCAGCGCCTGCGGGTGGTTGACGACGTATTGGTCGAGCGGTGAAGCATTGGCAATGAACAAGGAGACGGACAGACCGTTCCGCCGGCCCGCCCGCCCGCTCTGCTGGCGAACGGAGGCAATCGTCCCTGGATAGCCCACCGTGATGGCGGCTTCCAGCGAACCGATGTCGACCCCCAGTTCCAGCGCGTTGGTGCTGACCACCCCGCGAATGTCGCCGGCGCGAAGCCCGCGTTCAATGCGTCTGCGCTCATTTGGCAGATACCCGCCGCGATAGCCGAACACCTTGCTGCGCAGCCGCTCCGGAACGTCCCGTTTCCAATAGGATGCCAGCACTTCCACCTGGGTCCGCGCTTTGACAAACGCGATGGTCGAGATGTCTTCCTTCAGCAGCCGCGCGCCAATGCGCCGCGCTTCTTGCAGGGACGACCGGCGCAGTCCCAGCTGCGGCTGAATCACCGGTGGGTTGTAGAGGATGATGTGCCGCTCCCCCTGTGCCGCGCCCGACTCATCCACGACGGAAACCTCGGCGCCGACCAGTTCACGGCCGAGATCGGCCGGGTTGGCGACGGTGGCAGAGCTGAGAATGACCTGCGGCGAACTGCCGTAAAACGCGGCCACGCGCAGCAGCCGCCGAATCACGTTGGCCACGTGGCTGCCAAACACGCCCCGGTAAATGTGCGCTTCGTCGATCACGATGTATTTGAGGTTCTCGAACAGCCTCAGCCACTTGGTGTGATGCGGCAAAACCGCCGCGTGCAGCATATCCGGGTTGGTGACCACGATGTGGCCCGCTTCGCGGATTTTCTGGCGAGCGTGCAGCGGCGTATCGCCGTCGTACGTGAACGACTGGACCTGGGTCTGCAAGTGATGAACCAGGTCGTGGAGCTCCGCGACTTGGTCCTGAGACAGCGCCTTGGTCGGAAACAGATACAGCGCCCGCGTGCCCGGGTCCTTGCAAATGGCGTCGAGGACGGGCAGGTTGTAACACAGCGTTTTTCCGCTCGCCGTCGGGGTCGTGACCATCACATGCCGCCCCGCGCGCACGAGTTCGGCTGCCTCTGCCTGGTGCGAATACAGTTGACGCATGCCGTGCGCTGCCAAGGCGGTACGCAAGTCTTCGTGCACCCATGCCGGCAGGTCTCGAAGCCGCGGCAGACGGGCCGGTTCCACATGCCAGGCGGTCACGTGATTGATAAAGTCTGGTGTTCGTTTCCATTCATCCAGCAGGACGGATAATTGCACACTCATTCTTCCTTCATTCATCGGATAGGGTCTTCATTCGCCGCGAAACATGCGAACTCCTGTTCGGAAACCTTGCTTCGCGACCCTGTTGTACTAGAAAGCACCTTGGACACCCGCTCTGGGGTGTCGGTTTCTACGAAATTTCAAACCGAATGGTCACCTTCCAGCCTATTCAACATAGCATGGTAAAGGGCGTCAAAACACGGGATTGTATGAATCTCGTACACCATGGAAATAAAGTATAGTACAGACCAAGAGGAGGCGTCACGCCGTGCAAAGCGCAGAAAAATGGGCAACCCGCTCCGATGCGTGGACCCCGCAAGACGATGAAAGACTAGCGGCGTTCGTGCTGCACCATATTCGGACGGGCAGCACGCAGCTGCGTGCGTTCGAAGAAGCCGCAAACGAACTGGGGCGAACCCCGGCTGCCTGTGGGTACCGGTGGAACGGAGTGGTGCGCAAGGACTATAAGGAAGAGATAGAAGCGGCAAAGAGAGACCGAAAGCTGCAGCAGAAGTCGCAGTCCGTTGCTGCGAGCGACCGCCCTGCCGGCACCGCTGCACCTGCGACGATCACTTCTTCAGATTCGATGCGGGATGTCATTAAATTCCTGCAAACCTATGACGAACAATACCAGAGACTGCGGCAGCAAGTGGAAACGCTGGAGGCCGAGCGGAGGGCGCTGCAGGAGCGAATTCGGGAGCTGGAGTCCAACTTGGCCCGAACCCCTGCCGCCACGGATGCGCCGCTGACCCCCGAGCAACTGGAAGAAGACTCCCGGGCCCTGTTTGCCATCATGGAGCGGGCCCGCAAGCTGCTGGAAGAAGACGGTGCACGCGTTCGCAGCAACGACTAACGAACCGCCGCTCGCCAGCGGGCAGCGGCCGCCAGTGAAAAGGGCCCTGCCCGACGCGCTGCGAGATGAACCAGCTCCGCCTTGGTGCGCAGGACGCGGCGCACCAAGGCACCAGGATAATTGGCTTTGTGCGCTTCAAACTCATCCTCGTCCAACACGTTGACCCCCTCCTCCGACACCCAAACATCCAGGTCCAAATCGGCAAACTGAATCGTCCGGGCGCAAGGGTCATACACCGGCGGCGCAATCAAGTTGCAGTAGTACGCCGTGTCGGTCTGACGCAGCAGCACAAACACCTGTGCACAGCAGCCGGGCCAGAAGAGTGCGACCACCGGATAGTCACTTGACCACACCCGTCCATCCGCATCTTCCACCAGCCCGCCCGGGGGAATACAAAAGGCCCACGGGTCACGCGTACACACGGCGGTCCGCCAAATCCGATGAGGTGAGCCGTCCAGTTTGGAACTCACCAGTTGCACGTTCATGTTCGATCCCGGCGCACACCGCGGCCGTCCTTCGCATGGAAATCATGGTCAGGTGCTGCATCGGCGAGGGACGCTGCAAAATCCATCGGATCGACATCTGCATCGACGGTCACGATTTCATCGCCCGTCGGGAAGAAACTCCGAAAGATGCGGGCCCGGACCAGCGACTTCAGGCCAATCAGGATGATAGGCCCGAGAAACAGCCCGAGCACACCGATGGTTTTCAGGCCAACGTACAACGCAAACAACGTGGACAGCGTATCCAGCCCGACGTTTTCGGCGACAATCTTGGGCTCGACGATGTGCCGGAGGATGGAGATGACACATTGGAGGACCAAAACTTTGATACCCAAGGTTGCGTCCCCGAGGGCGAATGCCCCGAGTGCCCAGGGAACGGTCAGAATCGCGGAACCCAGAATCGGAACGAGTCCGGTCAGCCCAAACAGAATGCCGAGAATCACAGCGTACTGAATGTGCATCACCCACATGCCGAGCACACCGAGCACCGCGGACATGCACATCAACAGGAGCTGCGCGCGAATCGTGCCCACGAACGCCCGCATCATGTCGCGAAAAACGCCTTGCAGTTTCCCGGACCACCCCGGCGGCAGGCTGTCCAGGAAGCGATGGTACATCCCTTCCCGGTTCAACAGCATGAAAAAGCAGGAAACGACCGAAATCACCGCGATAAACACCGTCTCCGGAAGCCGGGTAATGGAATCGAGCAAGTGCTTGGCATACAGCCGAAACTCCGACTCCACTTGCGCCGCGGCTGTGAGGGCTGTGCTTTCAATGCCATTCGCCACATTGGGCGGCAGCGCTCCGAAAAACACCCGGCCCGCCAGGACTTCCCGCTGCACCCAATGCTGCACAACCCCCAGGTAGTTTGGCGCTTCCATCAAGAGCTGTGTCGCCTCACGGGAGAGCGCCACCAGCGCGAAAATGGAGATGAGCAGCAGACACACCACCACGCCGACCACGACCATCAAAACAGCAAGCGTACGCCTGACCTTATGCCGCTCCAGCCACTTGACGATTGGGAGCAACACAATGGCCATCAGCCACCCGATGACAAAAGGGACGATATATCGGAAGGACACAGCAAACAGAAGAAAGAACAACAGCACAAACAACATGAGGGTGCCGACTTCCACGGCACGCCACAGGTATCTGCGCATCCTGCGTTGTTCGACCGTTGACTGCGTCAAGCAACTCCACCCTTTCTGGGGACAGTTATGGCCTCATGACGCGCCGGCGCAGGAACATGCCGAGTACAATCCACACGACGGAAACCGCAAAACAAATCGTGGAAAGTCCCGCCTTGTTGTCCGCGGCAAACACACTGCCAAGTGCTAAACAGACCATGGAAACCAAAGCTAATAGAAAAAATCCAAACTTCGAACCGCGGTTCACAGCGAGTCCCCCCTTCTCTTTCATGATACCACGATGATACCACATGCGGCGCAGCACAAAGACGTCACCCGGGGGCGCTGCACCCAGATGACGCCTTGAAGCAAACTTTCATACGATTCCGAAAAGCACCATCGACCTTCAGCCATTTCCTGTGCAGCGGCTGCGGACGGCCGCCATGGCACGAACAGCGGTTCAACCGCTGCGGCGGCAGACGCCCGGTCAGGCCGTTTGAAACGAAGGAAGGTAGCGGTTCATCGTCGCCCAGGCTTCCTCCGCCGTGTCCGCCACAATCACCCGGTTGGCCCCGCAGCGCCGGTACATCGCCCGCTTGCTGGCGTCCCGCGTGACCACCAGGATGCGGGGAATGCCTGCCTCCCGCAAGGATTGCGTAATCAGTGCGGCGTGCACAAAATCCGTATCCTCATGAACAATGGCAGCATCAAACTGCTGCTGCGCAGCCATCGTTCGCACATCCGAGCGCCGCGCCGGCACTTGCAAAGCATCGTCACCGTACCAGCGGATCAACCGACGATGGTATTTATCGAAACAGTCGAGTACTTTGACGCCAACGCCCTGTTTCCGGGCTTGGCGGACGTATGTGTATCCTTCAGGACCAAACGCCGCAACCAATAGTCTGAACATACGGTCCGGTCTCCCCTTCACTGCACCAGATGACAGCGCTTACATCTTTATTATATACACCTTGCGGGAAAATGAGAAGGGGGGTCGGCCGGAAAAGTCGCCCAATTCATGTGTCTGCGGTCTCAAAGTTCTGCAGCAGGCAGGCCCCGTACGCAAAGACAGCGCGGCGTGCCCGGTCGGCGTCCCCTTCCACGACCGCGTCGAATACCTGCCGGCAGGTCTCGGTCCCATCCACCCCGGTCTCGTGAACCATCCGCAGTGCGCTGCGCAGCGCTTCCTGGAGAACGCGCAGCGCATTCTCCAGAAGTTCGTTGCCCAGGCACTCCGCGAGCACCAGGTAAAAATGCAGTTCCGCGGATACCACCTCTTCATTGACGGGGCTGGCACATTCCAGCTGAAACAGGGCGTGCCGAAGGGGCTCCAGGTCCAGCCGGGCGCTGCGGAAGGCGGCGAAGTTAGCGATCCCGGCGAGAAGACTCGTCATCAACTCGACCAGCTGCCGGGCCTGGCCTGCGCCGAGCAAAATCGCGGCTTCGAGCGGCTCCATCCACATTTCGACGGAGGCAGTCCGCACATACGTACCGTCTCCGTGGCGAAACTCCACCAGCCCCTGTCCCCGAAGCGCGCCAAGCGCCTCCCGCACGGTCGCCCGGCTGCAATCAAACATCGCGGCCAGTTCCGCGAGCGTCGGCAGTTTGTCCCCCGGCTGCCAGCGGCCCTCTTCAATCATTGTGCGGATGGTCTGCGCAATTTCGACGTAGAGCTTGCTGCGCGACAGCTCGTGGCCAGCCATGGTCCCACCCCGCCAAACTCAATTATCGAACGACCAAATTGACGAGTCGGCCTGGTACATAGATTTCCTTCACAAGTGACTTCCCGCCGATCCACTCCTGCACTTCGGGGTGCTGCTTGGCCGCCGCAATCGCTTCTGCGGCCTCCGCCTTCGCCGGAACCGTCAGATGCGCGCGCACCCGGCCGTTGACCTGCACCGCGATCTCCACTTCGTCATCGACCAGCCACTGTGCGTCGTAACTGGGCCAGCGCGCCTCAAACACGGACGTCTGATGGCCGAGCATCTCCCACAGTTCTTCGCCGAGGTGCGGCGCAAACGGCGCGATGGTCACCGCCAGCGTCTCCAGGGTGGGACGGTCGAGCCCCGCTTCGGCTTCACTGGCAAGCGCGTTGATGTACTCCATAAACGTGCTGACGGCGGTATTGAGCCGGAAGGACTCCATCCGCTCCGACAGATTGGCGATGAATCGATGGCGCAGCTTCTCCAGCGCGGGCCTCGTCGGTACCGGACGGTTCGCGTGCGCGGCCGCCAGCCGGTAGAAGCGATTCAGGAACCGGCTCACACCCTCGAGGCCGTTGGTGTTCCATTCGGCGTCGTCTTCCGGCGGCCCGACAAACAGCTCATACATCCGCAGCGCATCCACACCGTGCGCGGCAATCATGTCGTCCGGATTCACAACATTGCCTTTGGACTTGCTCATTTTGGCGCCGTTCTGGGTAATCATGCCCTGGTTGAACAATTGCTTGAAGGGCTCCACAAAGTCGATGAGCCCAATGTCGTGAATGACCTTCGTAAAGAAGCGCGCATACAACAGGTGCAGCACCGCATGTTCGACGCCGCCAATGTACATGTCGACCGGCAGCCACTTGTTGACCTTTTCGGGGCTGAACGGTGCCTCGTCGTTGTTCGGGTCAGGGTAGCGCAGGAAGTACCAGCTTGAACCGGCCCACTGCGGCATCGTGTCGGTCTCCCGCCGCGCGGGTCCGCCGCACGACGGACAGGTGGTGTTGACAAACGACTCAATCGCCGCCAGCGGAGATTCGCCGGTGCCCGTGGGCTCGTATCGTTCCACGTCCGGCAGCGTGACCGGCAGCTGGTCTTCCGGCACCGGCACCGTGCCGCACCGCTCGCAATAGATAATCGGGATGGGCTCGCCCCAGTACCGCTGCCGCGCGAACACCCAGTCGCGCATGCGGTAGCTGACTGTGGCTTTGCCGTGCCCAAGCTGTTCCAGTTTGGCGATCACAGCCTTTTTCCCGGCCTCGACATCAAGCCCGTTCAAGTCCTCCGAGTTGATGAGCGTCCCCGGTCCCGTGTAGACGGACCGCGGTTCTGCAGGAGGTTGTCCATCGGGTGATACCACGTGGACAATCGGCAGGCCAAACGCCTCGGCGAACTCAAAATCGCGCTCGTCGTGCGCAGGCACGGCCATGATCGCACCCGTCCCGTAATCCATCAGCACGTAGTCGGCAATCCAAATCGGCAGCTTCGCACCTGTCAGCGGGTGCAGCGCGTACGCCCCCGTGAACTCGCCGGTCTTCGTCTTGTCCACAATCTGCCTGGCGACGGCCGACTTCTTCAGCGCCTCCCGAACGTATGCCTCCACGGCCTCGCGGCGCTCGTCCGTCGTAATTTGCTCGACCAGCGGGTGCTCTGGCGCCAGCACCATGTACGTGGCCCCGTACAAGGTATCGGGCCGAGTGGAGAACACTTCGACCTGCGCCCCCGGCACATCCGCGACGTCAAAGAGGATGCTGGCGCCTTCACTGCGGCCGATCCACGCGGTCTGCATGCGCTTGACCTTGTCAGGCCAGTCCAGGTCAGCCAGGTCGTCGAGCAGGCGGTCGGCGTATGCCGTGATTTTCAGCATCCACTGGTCCATTTCCTTCTTCGTCACTTCCGTGCCGCAGCGCTCGCACTTGCCGTCCACCACTTCTTCATTGGCAAGGCCAGTCTTACAGCTTGGGCACCAGTTGATGGGCATCTTTTTGCGATAGGCGAGTCCGCGTTTGAATATCTGGACGAAAAAGTACTGGGTCCACTTATAGTAGGAAGGGTCGCTCGTGTTGATTTCGCGATCCCAGTCGTACATCGCCCCAATGGACTCCAGCTGCCGTTTGAAGTTTTCGATATTCCGAGCCGTCGAAACCGCCGGATGAATGCCTTTTTTAATCGCATCATTCTCCGCGGGCAGCCCGAAGGCGTCCCACCCCATGGGATGCAGGACTTCATAGCCTTGTAACGTCTTGTAGCGGCTCCAGACATCAGAGATGGTATAATTCCGCCAATGCCCGACATGCAAGCCGCTTCCGGACGGGTATGGGAACATGTCGAGACAGTAATACTTTGGCTTCCCACTGTCTTCCCGCACGTGGTGCGACGACGCCTTGTCCCATCTCTTCTTCCACTTCTGCTCAATTTCGTGCGGACGGTATTCCATGACCTGAACCACTCCTGCGACATTGGTTTCAACCAAGGCGCGCACCCCTGGCACACGCGCGAAACAAAAAACTCCCGTCCCCGACTAGGACGAGAGTTCGACACTCGGGTCGACTTGCCACGATTATAGAGCATCGCCCGTACACTCGCAAGCCAGCCACTCGTCCGAGCGGACGGAACATCTCTGACAAGGCGGTCCGAACAGAGACACCCACGCGTCCGCGCGGCCCGGACGGCCCTTCACCTTGCCTCACCGGCGTGACACATTCAGTCCGACGAGCCGGAGCACAAACAGAAACAGGTTGATCAAATCCAGGTACAGTGACAGGACCACCCAGGGCACCATCTGTTCACTTACACCGTAGTGCACCAGGCGGTTCACGTCAAACAGCACGTAGCCGATGAAAATCGCGATGCCAAGCAGCGTGTAGACCAAGGACGCGGTGGACCCAAACGGGACAAAGAACGATACAACACCCATCAGCACCAGCGCCAGCAGCCCAATAAACAGAAACCCGCTCAGGAAGGTGAAGTCGAACCACGACCGCGAGGCGACGATGGCTGCAATCAGAAAGGCCGCTCCGCTGATGGCGGCAGCTTCCAGCACAAGCGCGGCACCGATGATTGAAATGTAGTACGAAATTACAGGATACAGGGTCATCCCCGAAACGAACGTAAAGGCCAACACGAAGGGCATGCCGATTCGTCGGGAACGCTGCAGGAACATCGCCACAACCATCATGGCCAACTCGACAAACACGAGCATCCTCAGCCACACCGGCGGCACATACTGGCCAGCCGCCAGCCCGATGGAAGCCGTGAGCAGGCTCAGAAACAGGCCGAAAAACACGCGGCTCATCAACGCATTTCTGGCAATCGTATAGCTCTGCATGGCCTCACTCCCTCTCTTTGCACCAACAGGGACCACCCTGTCGAGATCAGGATATGTCCCCTGTCCCTATTTTACCACGCCCGTGTCAAAGACCGCGAGCGGTTGTGCCAACTCCGCAATCAAGCGGTCGTACACCCGGGGCCACGCCAGGTCTTTCAAGGCTTGCACAGGGACGCAGCGAGACAAATCCAGCTGGGGCCAGCTGTCTCCGAGTGGGCGGTACACTTCCACATGCCAGTCAATGTGGGTGAACACGTGCTTCGCTTGGGCGATGCAGGCGAAGTCCACGTCCCCGGCCGCGGCCATCGCTGGCTGCAGGACGGCCAGTTTGTCCCGGAGCAGCGCCGTTTTGTCCGCGTCCGACAACGCCTTCGGCCCCCGCTCCACTTCCACCGCCGGCAGCTGCCACATCCCCGCCAACAGCCCCTCGCGCGGCCGCTGCTCCACCGCCACATACCCATGATGCGCAATCCAAAGGGCCAGCACGTCCACCTGCTTGCGGGCGCGCCTGGGCAGCCGGACCGGGAGCTCCTCCGCGATGCCGGCTGCGCTTCCGGCACACCCCGGCTGCAGCGGACAGGCCGTGCAGCGGGGCGACTTTGGGACGCATACAGTTGCGCCCAGTTCCATCAGGCCCTGCGTAAGCCGGTTCGGATCGGCCGCGTCCAGCCACGCCTTCACCGCCGACGCCACACGCGCCTTCACCGCAGGCTGCTCAATCGGATCCGACAGCGACAGATACCGCGTCATCACGCGCAGGACATTGCCGTCCACCGCCGGGATCGGCTTGCCAAACGCGATACTCAGCACGGCGCCGCACGTATACGGACCGACACCGGGCAGTTGGCCGAACGATGCCTCATCGTCTGGAATGACGCCGTGGTGCCGCTCCACAACCTGCTTCGCAGCCCGGTGGAGGTTGCGCGCACGGGAGTAGTAGCCGAGGCCTTGCCACCGTTTCAGCACCTCATCCTCCGCTGCGGCCGCCAAGGCCCGAACCGTTGGAAACGCAGCGAGAAAGGCGTGATAATAGGGGATCACGGTTTCGACGCGCGTCTGCTGCAGCATGGTCTCGCTGACCCAGATGGCATACGGGTCGCGGGTTTGCCGCCACGGCAGCTCCCGGCGGTTCTGCTCATACCAATCCACCAGCCGCGCGGCCATGTGGGTGTCTGGCACAGCAGCTGCCACACTCGGTTGATTCCGCTGCGGGTCTACTTCTCTATGGTTAGAAATTGCAATTTGCCTCCATCCATGATGATTTCCATCCTTCCCTGTCCCACTGCCGCGGTGACGTACGCCGCGATCGGCGTGCGAAGCAGAACATACGCGCCGGGGTTGGCCGGAGCGAGGTTCCGTGCACGACAAACGTCCGCCAGCAGTTCGTCCAGGGAACGCGGGTGACGGCACGCTGCCAAGACCGTCTGAAATGCCTGTTCATGCCTTTGTTTCAGGTAGTCGATGACCGCGTCCGGACGGCGCGCCGGCTCGCCATGTCCCGGTACAAACCAAGCGGCTTGCACACTGCGCAAGGAATCCGCGCTCCTGCAGGTGGCGAGGTAGTCGACCATATAAGGAACGCCATGCTTGTCCACGACCGGTGGGTCAAAGTACGCGTCCGCCGCAAAGCAGACGTCGTGAACAAGGATGCCGCACTGGGCGGCGGCGTGGCCAGGCAGCGCAACGGGCAAAAACGTCGTCCCGTCCACCTCGAAGGGGACACCCGGTGTATATTCTACATGGACAGGACTCGCCTGTGCCAGCAGAAACTTGTTCTGAAGCTGCGGCAGCGGCGATGCGCCCTGCCACAAATACTCAGGCTCAAACATGGGCCGCCGAATGACCGCCGCCTCCCCTTCCGGCGCATAGACTGTCACTGGGGTGCGTGACAACAGGTACGCATTGCCGCCAAAGTGGTCGGCGTGCGCGTGTGTGTTCACGATGGCCCGAAGCGGCAGCCCGATTTCCTTCGCCGCCTTCTCCAGGGTTTTGCCAGCCTGCTTGTCCAGGCCCGTGTCCACTGCGACCAGCCCGTCTCCCTGCGTGCGCACCAGCCCCATATTCACAGCGCCGCGAATGACCCATACGTGTTCGTGTACTGCCGTCAGTTCCATAGATTTCATGCCGCCTTTCGGAAAGTGAAGGTGTGATTTTCGATGAGATGGACAGAATAAGCCGCGGGAGGTGCTGGCCATGTGGGATTTGATGAACGGGATGGCTGATGGCGTCCGGAGTCGCTTTATGCCACGTCGGCGCAACGGTGTCGGGACGATGACCGCCATGTTGATTGGCGCGAGTGTCGGCATCGCGGCGTGGGAGGCATGGCGGCGCACCCAGCCAATGTCACGAATCGGCGACGGGGCCGCCGCGGAAATGGCGCAAAACGTGATCGATCAGCTGGAAGATTAGCTTCGTTTCATCGTTTGACCCAGCAGTCAGCAGGTGACGAACCTGTCTTTCGTTCTCCCGAGTTTGCAGCGTCTTGCCGCGGGTCGCATGGCCCGCGGCAAACGCGTATCATACCACTTTCGCGCCGAACACCCGCGGAAAGTGCTGCAGGCTTTCCTGGTGCCCGGCTTCGTTGAACGAAGCCACGCCCTCCCGGTGCACGACAATCTGAAGGTCCGGGTGTTCCGTGGTTTTAAAGTCGTACAAGCCATTGACCGTGTAGCGCACGCAGATATCCGTACAGACACCTGCGACGTGGATCTCGGTGATGTGATACTGCCGGATGATGTTGAATAAGTCTGTACCCTGGCAGGCGTTGTAGTGCTTTTTGGCAATGTACACGTATTTCTCCTCATGTCCATTCAGTTCCTCGCGCAGTTCGTCAATCAGCTTCTGTCCTTCGCTGTGACGAAGGTTATGCGGTGGAAACAACCCAGAGGCAATTTCGTAATCCTCGGGATCGTGAAGGTCACGAGCATCAATGATCAGATCTCCTGTTTCTACGAATTCCTTCACGAGAGACCTGCAATAGGGAATCACGCCCAGTCCAGCCTCGCCGCAGTTCAGCGCGCCGTCAGGATAGACGAAGTCTTTCGATAAATCGACCAACAACAGGGCTCTGGCCATCCAGGTACCTCCTCTTGTGGTTCCCCGCATTCCATCCCAGGTGCACATGGACGAGATGCGGTTTTATTTGAGCGTTTTGCAGAATGACGTCCTACTCGAATGAAAAACGAATTCGGATCAGTTGGATGGATCGGTCTTACAATGATTTACACTGCTTAGACGCACGTCATGACGTCTTTTACTGAACGACGGGCAGACTTAGGCACTCTTCTCGGCACAGCTTGCTGCGCTTGCCGCCAGTGCTGATGCAAGCAGAACTATCGTATTGATGTAAACGTAAGCTGTGACCTTTCGGATTCCTCTCACATGCACATCGCTCATCGTCAAGTGTTCCTTGAGTCGGGAATGGCAACGCTCAACGGATGTCCGCTCGTTGTACAGTTCTCTCCAGCCTCGTGTGTTTCGGTGAGGGTTTGAGTAACGCCGGACATCCTCGCCGATGCTCTTCTTGACCACCATTCCGTAGTTGGAATCCGAGCAAGCTGCAATCCCAAGCGGGCAATCAACCTTGCCTACAGCATGTGGGCAACGAAACTTCAGTCGTTCACCGTCAGCACCCCAGTACACCATGTCGTAGCCCATTGAACAACGTGGCGTGCCATCCGAGGCAATGCCGGCAGGCGGCTCCTTTTCGCCCCGTTTGTTCAGTGCGATGATTGCCTGTGCTCCGTACCCACGAGCGGCTTCGTAATTTTTCACCTGGTCGTATCCGGCGTCCATCATGACGAACTTGAAACGCCAGTTACGCTCATAGATGTCCTTCATCAGCGGTATGGCCATTTCGCCGTCGTATACGTTGGCAGGCGTTACGTCCAAGGCTACCGGAAGTTCGCTGGCGGTGTCCACCGCAAGGTGGACCTTGTATCCGAACCACGTGAGCTTGTTGCCGAATGTGTCATACTTGGCACCCCAGTTGGCGTTGCCTGTATGCTGACTGCGTGACTTTGGCTGCTTCTTCTCGTAGGCGCCAATCGCCGTGCTGTCGATTGCGAGATGTTCGGTGTTGATGATTCCGGATTCTCTGCACTGACTGACCAGGTCAGTGAAAAGGTCCTTGACGAGCCCTTTCTCAACAGCAGCGCTGAACACCCGACTCAGCGTAGCAATCGACGGCGCCCGTTCATCCAGCCGAAAACCACACTGATACCGGAATCGAAAGTCTCTGTCCAGGCGCTCATGCAACCGAGTGAACGTTGATATACCCTCCATTGGGGCGGCCAGCAAGGCCCGCAGAATTGCCTCTCGATTGATAGGTTTCGCCCCTTGGGGTGCGGAATTTCTCAACTTAGCGGCATAGCTTTCGAGATCAAGCGCTGAAAAGAACAGATCCAATCGCTCGCTGGATTCAATTTCTAGCCATTGTTCAAAGGAAAACAGAGGTTTTTGGAGAAGATACAAGTGGACTTCCCTCCTCAGAGAGTTTTGGGTTTGGTCACTTGAAATCTTCTCGAAGTTGGGGTGAAGTCCTTTTTTATGCCCTGTTATCCCTTACTGCACAAGGACTCATGAATCTGCAAAACGCTCATTTATAAGATTCTCACATTTGTTTGCAGGTGTGTAGTGTAACGCGAGCCCAAAACTGAACAGCGCTACACCATTTCACGGTTTTGTAACGGAATGTCGAGAACAGCTCATAAGGTGCGCCGATGCCGGCCGTATTTCTGCTTCCAGATGGCGTAAGACAGTCGGCTGCGCTTCATGGCATCCACAAACTTCTGCGTGTTCTCTAACACCCGCCGTGCTTCTCCTGGACTGATTTGCCGGTTGAACATTGCTTCGCCGAATTCCTCGAGATCAATCACATGGTAATAGGAACGCTCGTACAACAAAACGTCCACATACATGTCCTCGACGTATATGTACTCCTGGTCTTCCCACACCTTCACCAGGTCCACGTAGTGGTCAAATCGCAGGCGCGGGTGCTTGACCGGGGTTCCTTGATTGATGCAAGTACTGACCCCAATTCCCCAGTAGGGGTAAATTTCCCTCATGTGATGGGTGTACCCAGCTTCAAAGGCCGGCCGCTGGATGACGACGAGCCCCGGACGTCGAATCAGCTTATCGATCCGGAACGGTTCGTTGCTCCTGTCAATGCCGCGCTCCTCCCGTTTGTGAATCTGCTGGACACGCCCTGCTCTGAGCGCCATGCGGAGCATCATCCCTCCTTCACGATGCAACGTTCGTTTCTCCTAAGCGTACCGTTTCGTTGCATCGACTTCAAGGGCATGACGCTGGTCATGTGAAACTTCACGCTCCAAACGTTTCACGAAAGCAGCAGAACACTGCGAATCCGAGGGGATCTGGCGGCTAACGAAACCAGCGCGGCCGGCCCTTTCCAGGCCGAAAGGACTTGCGGCTGGCCGGCGTGCGGAACGATTCGAGGTCCTGTGGGTACGGCTCTTCCCACCCCGGTGTGTGCGCATCCGATGTAGTCCGGTTCAGAGGCCGGGACGTCCATCCCGTGTGCGGCCCAAAGCCGCGCCGCCGCGGCGAGGAGCGCGTTCGAAAAGGCCGGCGCGCTTGAAACGGCAGCCTCGGCCTGCGAAAGCGGCGCACAACCAGCATCCCGCCAAGCACCAGGACACCGAGTCCCGCCAGCAGCCACCCGGTCGGGATGGCGTCATACGGCTGAGCAAACGTCAACGTACTGGGCGAATAGTGTTCGATCACGACGAATTGTCCGTCCGCGTCAAACATGTGCGAGGAGGGTGGCAGGACGATGGTTTGGCTCTGGTTATAGAAACGCAGGTAGCCCTCCTCGTCCTGGCCGCCATACAGCCAGCCGTCAATCACGGGCTGGCCGACAGTGACCTCCTGCCACAAGGGGTTTTCCGACTGAAACGGGATGATGACACGAATCAATTCAAAGACGCCAATCGCAACTGCCAGCAATGCGAGCAGCAAGAGCCACCCCGGCAGCCGCCGCCGCGGCTGCGCGCGAAAACCGGTCCTCACAGTGCCTGCCTCCCATCGCGACGTTGGTACGCATTCACCTTTGTACCAGTCTATGAATCGACGGGAAGCACATAGAACAAGCTGACCGGGAAAGGCGCCTAGTCCTCCTTGGAAACCATCTCGGCCAGGCGCTCGACCGCCTGCTGCGCGTCAGAACCTTCGGCGCGCACCGTGATCTCCTGCCCATGTGCGATGGCTAAAGACATGATGCCCATGATGCTCTTGGCATTGACCGACTTTCCATCCTTCTCGACAAACGTGTCACACGAAAACCGGTTTGCTTCCTGTACGAACAGTGCTGCCGGCCTGGCCAGCAACCCTGTGCGAAGACGCACCACAACGCGTCGTTCCACCATGAGACATGTCCCCTCTTTACAGTTTCGTTGTGCAAAGTATATCACGGCGCTAAAGCGCTACCAACGCAAAATCCTGCGTTGTCCGAAAACAGTCAAATCTCGACAGCCTGCCGGGTTTGCAAAGCGCCCCCTCCGGTCACTGCGAAAAGCCTTCCACGCCCATGCGCAGCTTGTTTGCAATCTCCTCCAGCTTGCGGAAGCGGTGGTTCAAGCCGGACTTGCTGACCCGATTCCCCGTTCGCTGGCTGAGTTCCTGCAGGTTGACCTCCGGATGGCGAAGACGCAGTTCGGCTGCCTCGCGCAGGTGCGGCGGCAGCGTTTCGAGGCCAATTTGCTGGTCGATCCAGCGAATGACCTCCAACTGTCGCACGGCAGCCGCAATGGTTTTGTTCATGTTGGCCGTCTCACAGTTCACCAAGCGGTTCACCTGGTTGCGCATGCCCTTCAGAATGCGGACGTCCTCAAACTTCAGCAGCGCCTGATGCGCCCCAATGATGCTCAGAAACTCGACGATTTTTTCGCCTTCCTTGAGGTACACCACATAGCCTTTCTTTCTTTGAATCAGCTTGGCATGCAGCCCAAACTCGTTCATGAGACAGAGCGCATGGTTCGCCTGAGACTCCGTGGGACAGCCGATCTCCAGGTGATAGGAGGTGCCGCCAGGGTCGTTGACCGATCCCGCCGCCAAGAACGCGCCGCGCAGAAACGCGCGCTTGCAGCATGCCTTCAACGTGCGAGTGGGCGCCGGACCCACCGGCCCCGTCTGCGCGCCGGCTTCCCACCCCAGACTCCGGAGCATTGCCTCCGCATGGACACTGGGCACGCGGATGGCATAAATATTGTTTTTCTTCAACCGCATCTTCTTACGCACGACCACTTCCGGGTGAACGTCAAACTGCGCTTTGATCAACGTGTAGATGCGCCGCGCCGTGGCAACGTTCTCCGTCTCCACATCGAGCACGCGGCGGTCCTCCGCCATCCGAAACAAACCGTTCCAGCCAACGATGGCTTCGACCTCGGCGCGTTGGCAGCAAGCAGACTCGTCCACCATGGTCAGTTCTTTTTTTGTCTGTCCAGCGAATGACATCGCCTTCTGCCCCCTTGCGCTGAGGTTGTTCATCCCCGTTTGAGCCGCTGCCCAGTGTCATGGAAGCGGCTTGGCCGCTGCCGGATTTTGCCGCTCGTAGCCAATCAGGCTGATGACCTGCTCGGCAATCAGCCGGCTGTCATGGCGGGCGTACGTGGCGTAGTGGACGAAATCCCGCGCAATCACGCGCAGCCCCAACCGGTGCAGCGCCTCCACGTCGACCAGCACCGGGTACGAGCCCTGGGCCTGGTATTGCGCCAGCGCCTCGGGCGGCAGAGAGGACGCGTTGACCAGGATGTAGTCGAAGATTTTCCGTCCGACATGGCGGTAAATGACGTCGACATGACGGGAAGCGGAGAAGGCATCGGTCTCCCCTGGCTGGGTCATGACATTGCAGATGTAAATCTTTTTCGCCGCACTGCCGGCCACCGCGTCAGCCAAGCCAGGCACGAGCAAATTCGGCAGCACACTGGTGTACAAGCTGCCGGGTCCGACAATGATCGCATCCGCGTCCCGAATCGCATCCAGTGCCTCGGGCAGCGGCTCCACGTCGTTCGGAATCAATTCCACGTGGTCAATGCGTTCCCCTGCCTGCGGAATTTCCGACTCGCCGTCCACCACCTGGCCGGACGCCAGCACGGCGCGCAGCCGAACATCTTCTTTCACCGCTGGCAGCACACGGCCGCGGACAGCCAGGACGCGGCTCGTCTCGCGAATGGCAGACTCAAAGTCACCCATGATGTGGGTCATCGCCGCCAAAAACAAATTGCCAAAGCTGTGTCCCGCGAGGCCTTCCCCGCTCGGAAACCGAAACTGCAGCAGACGTTCCAGCAGAGGCTCGGTATCCGCCAGTGCGACCAGACAATTGCGAATGTCTCCCGGCGGCGGCATGGCGAAGTCGGTGCGCAGCCGCCCCGAACTGCCGCCGTCGTCCGCGACCGTCACAATCGCCGTCAAATCCACCTGGAATTCTTTCAGACCGCGCAAGATCACAGACAACCCCGTGCCGCCGCCAATCACCACGATGCGCGGCCGCCGCTGCAGATGCTTCGCCTTCCGCCGAGCTTCCATCACTTCCCGCCACCAGCTGAACCCGAGCAGGAGCATGGCCAGCACCAGCACCGTGACCCCCAAGGCAAACCCGTCGCTGCGCCACCGCTGCAGTCCGAGCGTCCCAGCGAGAATGCCGCAGCCGAAGCACCCCAGCGTCCACGCCAAAAACCATCTTCGCTTCAAGATTCAACCCTCCCGTGCGCTGTCTCGGTGCGTCACGGAAGCATCGGCCCGCTGTTTCACATGTTCCGCAAGGTGTCTCGCAATGGCAACCGAACGATGGCGGCCGCCTGTGCATCCCACGCCGATGACGAGATGGCTCTTTCCTTCCTTCTTAAACTCCGGGATGAGGAAGTCCACCATGTCTTCCATCTTGCGGAGGAACTCCTGGGTCGCAGGCCACTGCATGACGTATTCGTAGACGGGCTCGTCTTCGCCGCTGAACGGGCGCAGGCCCTCAATGTAGTGTGGATTCGGCAGGAAGCGGACGTCGAATATCATGTCTGCGTCAATCGGGATCCCATATTTGAAACCGAAAGAAATAATGTGTACGGGCAGCGCCTTCGACTGTCCGGAAAACCGCTGGGTAATTTCCTGCTTCAACCGTGCCGGTTTCCAGTCGGTCGTGTCGATGACCAAGTCGGACTCTTTCCGCACCTTCGCCAGCGCCTGCCGCTCGGCCTGGATGCTTTCGAGCAGCCGCGCCCCCTCGGCGAACGGGTGCCGCCGCCGCGTCTCCTTGTACCGCCGAACCAGGGTTTCGTCGCTCGCATCGAGAAACACGAGCCGAACCTTGAGCCCCGCCTGCGTGCGCAGCGCACTGACCGTGTCGACCAGCGGTTGAAACAATTCGCCGCCCCGCAGGTCACAGGCCAATGCGTACCGTCCGGCAGACGAACCGGACTGATTCACCAGTTCCACCATCTTGGGAATGAGCGCAGGAGGCAAGTTATCGACACAGAAGTACCCCAGATCTTCAAGCGACTGCATGGCGACCGTTTTCCCAGCACCCGACATGCCCGTCAACACCAAAAACTCCGTCGTCTCCCGGTTGTCCTGTTCACTGCGCTGTTCCGATCTGGACGTGTCCACCAACCTCACCCCCGACTACTGTCACCGGTTGTGCGTGACATTGAGTGCCGCCAATCGGGCTGCCCCAACCACACCTGCATCATTTCCGAGTTCCGCCAGCGCCATCCGGACGCCGGCAATCGTACGCGGTTGTGCATACCGTGAAAACGCGTCCTGCACCCGTTCGAGCCACAGGGCGCCGCTCTTCGAAACGCCGCCGCCAATGACGACAGCGTCTGGATTTAAGACCATGGCACACAGTGCCAGCCCGTAGCCAAGCCAGTCTGCCTCATCCGCAATCACGCGCTTGGCCGCTTCAAACCCTTCCCTCGCCAGCGAAAATACGTCGTCGGCGCCGCGGATGTCGGCGGATGCCGGCAGTGCCCCCGCCTCCTGCTGGAGTTTGGCGTCCCGCACAATCGCGGTCGCCGACGCGCGCGTCTCCAGGCAGCCGAACTTTCCGCATCCGCAGGGCAGGCTTCGATCGCGATCGACCACGATGTGCCCGATCTCCCCCGCCATCCCGGTGGCTCCGGCGTGCACCTGACCGCCAATGACAATGCCTGCGCCGACGCCTGTACCGACCGTGACACAGAGCACCGTCTTTGCGCCGCGCGCGGCGCCTTGCCAGGCTTCCCCAAGTGCAGCGACATTCGCGTCGTTGTCAATGGACACCGGGCGCTGCAGCGTTTGCTCCAGCATGCTTTTGAGAGGAACGTCACGCCATGCGAGGTTCGGAGCTTCCACCACCACGCCTGTACTGCCTTCCACAAAACCGGCGATGCCCACGCCAACGGCTTCTATCGTATCGGCAGAAATGCCTGCCGCAGTCGCACATTCATGTAAGGCGCGCGCCAATTGTTCGCACGCATGGGACGGTCCGAGACTCGCCATGGTGTCGAATGCGTGCCGATGCAGAACGGCTCCGTCGTCGGACACGAGCGCAGTCTTGATTTTCGTCCCTCCGATGTCAACGCCGAACCAAACCGTCACAAGCTTCTACTCCCCTCTACCGGTAGCATAGCACGCGCGGGAACCCCCCACAAATGGCCGAACATGGCGCCGGGTAAAAAAAGCGGCACCCATTCCCTGGGTGCCCAAGTTTATATTGAAAAGGGGGTCAAATGTGATGCACGTTCATCTTACAGCCACAATGTTGCATTCATGTTACAACCGATTTAAGAATTTGTGACATTGGGTGCGATCCCGATTTCACACGCATGTTACACGCACCAGCCGCCGGGTTACGTCCGTTCGCTGCGCACGTGCTCGAGCCTGGCGGCCGCCTTGCCCAGCGAGGAAGTCGATACCCCAAACCATTCGGCCGCATCCCGCTGGCGCACGCTCTCCCCGTGCCGCTTCAACACGTGGTAGATGAGCGCAGCGACCCAGATGTCCAGCTTCACGATGCGCAAATCATTCGTCAGGTACGCGTGGCGCAGGAAGGCCACCCACACCCGCTTCGCTTCTGCGACATAGCGCGCCTTGTGGTGCTCACGAAGCCAGGACTCGACGCGCGCATGCACCGTTTCCCAAGCCGGATCGACCTGCAAAATGATGTCCTTCGGCACATCGCTCATCCGAATCGACTGCAGTTCTCCGTTGCGCCACACTTCAACCCGGCCGCGCGTGGCGGTTCGCTGCAGCGCGTACAGCGCGGCGGCCTGCAGGCTTTCATCCACGTCCGGGCGCTTCAAAAACATCCGCAGCGCCTTTTCGCCGTCCTCGTCCGCCAACAGCGCCAAGGTGCGGATCACGGCCTTGCGCGTGTCGACGGCACCGTGACGCAGCCCCCAGTATAAGGAGGCGCGCAAGAGCGGGTCTTGCCGCCAAGTGGCCAAGTCCCCGGTCTGCAAACGCTTTTTCATCTCCGCAAACTGGGACCGCAGCGGCAGGTCGTACTGGTAGCTGATGTGCACGCGCTTGCCTTGGCGTCTGAGACGCTCGACTTGATCGAGGTAGTATTGCGCAACCTCTTTCATCTCCGCGTGCTGGCCGAGCAGTTTCCACCACTTCTTGGCCGTCCGGAGATACCCCGCATTCGCGGCCGAGGCCGCCACGGAGTGCAGCAGAATCGGCTCGGGGCGGTCGACCATCCGCACCAAGCGGTCAAACACCGCGAACGCTTTGGCGTGTTCGCCGATCAGTCCCAGTGTGGTCCCGAGCTTCATCGCGTGGTCGTAATGAAGCGGGAACAGCTTCGAGAGTTTGTTCACACAGGCTTGCAGCCGCTCGCGAGAGCCTCCCTGGGCTTCAAATACCGCCAAGTTGCACAGCGCATGGATGTTCTGCGGATTTTCCGCCAGCACCTGTTCAGCGGTCGCAATGGCTTGTTCACATTGACCTGTATAGTAATAAGCGAGAGACAGGTTGTTGCGGGCTGCGAGGTTGGCCGGATTGCGCCGAACCAGCGCCTCCAGCTGCTCGACAGCCGCTTCGAACTGCCCCTGCTCCAGCAGGTGTCTGCCGTCCTGCTTCGCCAGGTCCTGCTCCTCCTGACGACGCTTGGCCTCCCACTTCGCATAGACCTTGCCGCCGCCAAACTCATCAAGCAGGACATCGAGCATTTCTTCCGCATCTTCCGCATACTCTCCGTCCGGGTCAGCGTCCAGGTAGCGCAGGACGTGGTCTTCCGCCAGTTCATACTCACCCATGTTGGCGTAGTTGTTCGCAAGATAAAACTGACACTCTGCCATGTCAGGATCGAGATCGTTTAGGACGTGCATCAAGACTTCATTCGAGGCTTCGAAGTTTCCCAATTCCGACAGCACACCGGCAACGTTACAATGGTTGACCGGGTTGTTTGGCTCGTACTCCACTGTTTTCCGAAACGCCTTCAGCGCGCGCGGCAAGTCGTTGCGCTCCAGAAACCGCAGTCCGCGCTCGTAAAAATACGCCGCGTCAAAGCGCATGGAGACCACGTTATTTGTGCGGGTTCGTCGAGCCGATTGCCAATCCTGATGCGTATTCGAGCTCATCGCCCCACCTCCAAACCAGTTCGCGCAGCAAGGTTATGTGAACTTCACGATGAGTATAACACACCCGGCGAAGGCGCAGAAGTTTCGAATATCCCAGAGCCAACTGGCAACATCAGGACCTCATGCCTTCTTCCACCGGTCCGGCGCCAGGTTCTGTCCTGGCCGGGTTTTGACCCTGCCGGTGTCAACCGATAATATGTGAAATAGAATGCGTTGTCCATAACGGGAAGGAGAACATCTATGCGTGATCAGAAAGCCGCGTTTGCTGCAGCCGCCAGCACCGTCGTGGGCCAGCCCGCAGAAGACGTGGCATCGCTCATTGAATACCCGCCGCAGCGTGACCTGGGCGACTTGGCGCTGCCTTGTTTTCGATTTGCCAAGACCCTTCGGATGAGCCCGCAGGACATCGCGGCGCGCATTGCACAAGCGCTGGAGGGGCGCCCCGAATTCGCCAGTGCCGCCGTCGTTGGCGGGTACGTCAATGTCAAAGTTGCACGTGAACACGCGGCGACGATGGCGGTTCGGCAGATTCGCGCCGACTTCGAGGCGTTTATCTCCAGACAGCGGCTGCGCGGCCACCGGGCGGCGATTGACTACTCTTCCCCCAACATCGCCAAGCCGTTCGGCGTCGGACACCTGCGGTCCACGATGATTGGGCAGTCGATTGTCCGACTGCTGCAGATGGATGGGTGCGAGACGGTCGGGATCAATCACCTGGGCGACTGGGGCACCCAGTTTGGCAAAAACATCGCAGCCTACCTCAAGTGGGGCGATGAAGAAACCGTCCGGCGCGACCCGGTCCGAGAGCTGTTGAAGCTGTATGTGCGGTTCCACGAAGAAGCGAAAGTCGATCCGACCCTGGACGAAGAGGGCCGGGCGTGGTTCAAGAAGCTCGAGGACGGCGACCCGCAGGCGGTTGCACTGTGGCAGTGGTTTATCGACGAGAGTCGAAAAGTGTTCGACCAGACGTACGAGATGCTGGGCGTCAAATTCGATTACTACCTGGGCGAGAGCTTCTACAACGACAAGATGCAGCCCGTCGTGGATGAACTGCGGGAACGCGGGCTCCTCACGGTCAGTGAAGGCGCGGAAGTCGTCGATTTGTCCGCCTGGAACATGCCGCCTTGCATCATTGTGAAGTCGGACGGCGCCACCATTTACGCGACGCGCGACCTTGCTGCTGCCCTGTACCGTCACGACGTCCTGGGTGCAGACCGCTTGATTTATGTCGTGGGCGCGGAGCAGTCGCTGCACTTTGCCCAGGTGTTCAAAGTGCTGGAGTTGATGGATCGTCCGTGGGCCAAAGATTGCCGCCACGTCGCGTTCGGGATGATGAAGTACAACGGCGAACGCCTCTCCACCCGCCGCGGCAAGGTGGTGTACCTGGAAGACGTGCTCCAGCAGGCCATCTCGGAAGCGCGCAAGATTATTGAAGCCAAGAACCCCTCCCTGCCGGATAAGGAAGCCGTGGCCAAAGCCGTCGGTGTCGGCGCGGTCGTCTTCAACGACCTCAAGAACTACCGGATGCACGACGTCGACTTCCGATTTGAGGACGTGCTCAACTTCGACGGCGAAACCGGCCCTTACGTGCAGTACACGCACGCCCGCGCTTGCAGCGTACTGCGAAAGGCCGCAGACCAGGGCTGCGCCCTGCCGGAAGAGGTCCATTTTACAGAAGTCGGCGACCTCGAGTGGGCGGTCATTCACCAATTGAACCAGGCCAACGAAGTGCTTGAGCGCGCCGTGGATGAACTCGACCCATCCCTGATTGCCCGCTTTACACTCGACCTGTGCCATACGTTCAACCGCTTCTACCACGACGTACCCGTGCTTGGCGCGGACACGGAGGCTGTCCGAATGCAGCGGCTGGCGCTCGTGGATGCGTGCCGCATCGCCATCGCAAGAACCCTGTACCTCTTGGGACTCGAAGCCCCCGAGCGGATGTAGCCCCAGGCGACAAATCCCGCAGGACCACGCGGCCTGCGGGATTTTTGTCTGCCTGCGGTTCATGCCCCCACAATCGTTAGTCAAAGTCCTCGTTCAGCGCGTCCCCGTAGTCCCTGACGCTGTTGAACGCCGGAACATCCGCGCGCTGGGCTTCCCCAGCAATCGCGTTCTCCAATTCTTCAGCAAAGTTTCGAGCCGCGTCAATCCCCATCTGCTTCAACCGGTGGTTCATCGCAGCAACTTCCAGAATCACGG
This sequence comes from Alicyclobacillus cycloheptanicus, assembly GCF_028751525.1. Taxonomy (GTDB): domain Bacteria; phylum Bacillota; class Bacilli; order Alicyclobacillales; family Alicyclobacillaceae; genus Alicyclobacillus_L; species Alicyclobacillus_L cycloheptanicus. The sequence continues at coordinate 1,841,862 of NZ_CP067097.1, read as the reverse complement.
CCAAATTTCGTCCCGGTCGGACCGGCACCGTGATGGAGGGCAGTTCCGTGTCGAGGATGCGAACCGTATCTTCATCGATGCCCAGCCGATCATACGCGAAATCGTCCCGCCAAGCCTCCAGGTGCACCACCATGACCAGCTTTTTGTGGGTGCGGACTGCGCCAGCGCCGAACAGGGTCATCGCGTTCAGCACGCCCAGTCCGCGAATCTCCAGCAAGTGCTGGAGCAGCGGCGGCGGGCTGCCGACGAGCGTGTTGTCAGACACCTGGCGAATCACCACCGCGTCATCCGCGACCAAGCGGTGGCCGCGCTTGATGAGTTCCAGCGCCGTTTCACTCTTGCCGATGCCGCTCGACCCAGTGATGAGGATCCCGATGCCGTACACATCCACCAGCACTCCATGAATGAGGGTCTCCGGGGCAAGCTGCTCTTCCAAATAGGTCGAGAGCACGGCCGCCGCGCGCGTCGTGACGAGATTCGTCCCCAGCACGGGCAGCCCCCGCGCCGACGCCTCGCGCAGCAGCGCCTCAGGCGGTGTCTCCCCGCGGGTCACAATCACGCACGGCGTCTGTTCATACGAACAGAAGGCGAAAACGCGCAGTGCTTGCTCACGTCCGTCCATCCCCCGCAAAAACGAGAGCTCCGTCCGCCCGAGCAGCTGAATCCGCTCCGATGGGTGGTACCGCAGGTAGCCAGCCAAGGCCAAGCCCGGACGGTTGATATCGACCGTTGTGATGCGCCGGGTAAATCCCGACTCGCCAGTGAAGACCGTCAAGTTGAGTGCGTCCACCAGTTCTCCGACTGTGACCGATCGGTCCTTGCTCATGAATGGATACTCCGTTTCTCGGCGGATGCCTGCGCAGCCTTGGCGCGGTTGCGGTCGCGCTCCAAAATCGGCGCCAGAAACTGCCCCGTGTACGAAGCCTTGACCTGACACACTTTTTCCGGCGGGCCGACGGCCACCACCTGTCCGCCTCGGTCGCCGCCCTCCGGTCCCAGGTCAATCAAATAATCCGCCGTTTTGATCACGTCGAGATTGTGTTCGATGACGAGCACAGTATCTCCTGCATCCACCAGACGGTGCAGCACGGCCAGCAATTTCTCGATGTCCGCCACGTGCAAACCGGTGGTGGGTTCGTCGAGGATGTACAGCGTACGGCCCGTGCTGCGGCGATGCAGCTCCGAGGCCAACTTGACCCGCTGCGCTTCCCCGCCGGACAGCGTGGTCGCGGGCTGGCCGAGTTGAATGTACCCCAGGCCCACATCCGCAAGGGTCTGCAGCTTGCGGGCAATCCGCGGGATGTTTTCAAAGAAGTGCAGCCCATCCTCGACGGTCATCTCCAGGACGTCCGCGATGCTTTTCCCCTTGTAACGGACTTCCAGCGTCTCCCGGTTGTACCGCTTCCCCTTGCAGACTTCACACGGTACGTAGACGTCGGGCAGAAAATGCATTTCAATCTTGATGATGCCGTCACCCTTGCACGCTTCGCAGCGGCCGCCGCGCACGTTGAAGCTGAAGCGTCCCTTTTTGTACCCGCGCATCTTCGCCTCGTTGGTCGTGGCGAACAAGTCACGGATGTCGTCAAACACCCCAGTGTAGGTCGCCGGGTTCGATCTCGGCGTCCGTCCGATCGGCGACTGGTCGATATCCACCACCTTGTCGAGGTGTTCGAGGCCCTTCATGCCAGCCGACGCACCCGGCCGCACGTGCGCGCGGTTCAACTCGCGGGCCAGGGTTTTATAGATAATCTCGTTGACCAGCGTCGACTTTCCGGAGCCCGACACGCCCGTCACACAGGTGAACACACCCAGCGGGATCTGAACCGAGATGTTTTTCAGGTTGTTTTCCGTTGCCTTCAACACTTCCAAGTATCGTCCATCCGGCTTTCTGCGCTGCTCCGGCACCGGGATGAAGCGACGGCCTGACAGATACTGACCCGTGACCGAGTTCGGGTCGGCGATGACCTCTTCCGGCGTCCCGGCACTGACCACCTGGCCCCCGTGCATGCCCGCACCCGGGCCCATGTCGATAATGTAATCGGCCGCGAACATCGTGTCTTCATCGTGCTCCACGACAATCAGCGTATTCCCGAGGTTCCGCATGTTTTCCAGCGTCCGCAGCAGCCGCTCATTGTCGCGCTGGTGCAGCCCGATGCTCGGTTCGTCCAGGATATACAGGACGCCCATCAGACTCGACCCCAGCTGCGTCGCCAGGCGTATTCGCTGCGCCTCCCCGCCGGACAGCGTTCCCGCGGAGCGTGACAGCGTCAAGTACTCCAGTCCAACGTCCCGAAGGAACCCGAGGCGGGACTGAATCTCCCGCAAAATCAACCGCGCAATCTGATACTCCTTCTCCGTCAACGCCAGGTTTTCAAAGAAACGAATGCACTCCATTACAGAGAGGTCGGTCACTGCGGCAATGTTGCGATCGCCGATACGAACCGCCAGACTCTGCGGTTTCAGCCGCTTGCCTTTACAGGCCGGACACGGCTTGGCACTCATGAAATCCTCGATGAACTCCCGGATATAGTCCGACGCCGTCTCCCGATAGCGGCGCTCCAGGTTCGGAACCACGCCTTCAAACGGGATCTCGGCCGACTTGACCTGTCCAAACTCGTTTTCAAACGTGAAGCGAATGCGCTGCCCGGTACCGTACAGCAGCATGTCCAATTTTTCCTTTGGAATCTCCGCGACGGGCGCATGAATGTCGATGCCAAACGACGCAGCCGCGGATTGCAGCAGCTGCGGGTAATACGTGGAACTCGACCCGGCCCAGGGCACAATGGCCCCCTCGGCAATCGAGCGCGCGGGGTCCGGGATGAGCAGGTCTTCGTCAATTTCCATGTTCACGCCCAGCCCCGAACAGGCTTCGCAGGCGCCGAACGGACTGTTGAAAGAGAACATGCGCGGCGCCAGCTCTTCGACGCTGAACCCGCAGTTGGGACACGCCAGGTTCTGACTGAACAGGAGTTCTTCCTGTCCGATGATGTCGGCGACCACAATGCCCCCTGTCAGCCCAAGCGCCGTTTCCAGCGAATCGGACAGGCGCGTCGCGACATCCGGCTTGACGATGATGCGGTCTACCACCACTTCGATGCTGTGCTTCTTGTTCTTTTCCAGTGAAATTTTCTCACTCAGTTCACGGGTTTCTCCATCCACGCGAACGCGGACGTACCCGTTCTTGCGCATGTCCTCGAGCACCTTTTGGTGCTCCCCTTTGCGCCCCCGAACAATCGGCGCCAGCACCTGCAGGCGGGTCCCTTCCGGGTAGCTCAGAATGCGGTCGACCATCTGCTCCACAGTCTGCGATGTAATGGGGATGTCGCAGTTCGGGCAGTATGGCCGGCCAACGCGGGCAAACAACAAGCGCAGGTAGTCATAGATTTCCGTGACCGTTCCGACCGTCGACCGAGGATTGCGGCTGGTCGTTTTCTGGTCGATGGAAATGGCAGGGGACAACCCTTCGATGGCGTCCACGTCCGGCTTGTCCATTTGCCCCAGAAACTGGCGCGCGTAGGCAGAGAGCGACTCCACATACCGGCGCTGACCTTCCGCGTAAATCGTGTCAAACGCCAGAGACGACTTGCCGGACCCGCTCAACCCTGTGATGACCACAAACTTGTCGCGCGGAATCACGACGTCTATGTTCTTCAGGTTATGCGCACGCGCACCCTTCACGACAATCGCGTCGTGTGCCATCTTCAACTCCACCTCTTCCATCGCCCGTTCTCTATCAGAATAGCCGAAATGACAACCGTTGAACCGGCCGCGTGCACAGACAGCGTCTGCTACGACGCGGACAACTCCACAATCAAGTCGCGCAGCTCTGCGGCCCGTTCAAACTGCAGCGCCTTCGCCGCTTCCTTCATCTCGCCCTCGAGCTTGCGAATCAGATCGCGCCGTTCCTTCGCCGACATGGCCTTCGCCCGCTCTGCGGCAGACAGGTAGTCATCCTTGGCCTCCGCCGCCTTGGTCGCCTCGATGACATCGCGCACCGCTTTCTGGATGGTCTGCGGCGTGATCCCGTGCGCTTCATTGAAGGCCATCTGCTTTTTGCGGCGCCGCTCGGTCTCTTCAATCGCGACGCGCATGGAATCCGTAATCTTGTCCGCATACATGATGACCTGTCCGTTCGCGTTTCGCGCTGCGCGGCCAATGGTCTGAATCAACGAGCGTTCGGCGCGCAGGAACCCTTCCTTGTCGGCGTCCAAAATCGCCACCAGCGAGACCTCTGGCAGGTCGAGCCCCTCGCGCAGCAGGTTGATGCCGATGAGGACATCAAAGACGCCCAGGCGCAGTTCGCGCAGAATGACCATCCGTTCGATGGTCTTGATATCCGAGTGCAGGTACCGCACCTTGATGCCCAGTTCCTTCAGGTAATCGGTCAGATCCTCCGCCATCTTCTTCGTCAACGTCGTCACCAGCACCCGCTCATGCCGCTGAATCCGTTTGTGGATCTCGCCAACCAAATCGTCAATCTGGCCCTGAATGGGTCGGACAAAAATCTCCGGATCGAGCAGTCCTGTCGGACGAATGATTTGCTCGACCCGGCGCTGCTCATGTGCCTCTTCATACGGACCGGGCGTCGCCGACACGTAAATCACCTGCTGCAGCCGCTCCTCGAACTCCTCGAACGTCAACGGCCGGTTGTCCGCAGCGGAAGGCAGCCGAAACCCGTGTTCAATCAGCGTCAGCTTGCGGGTCCGGTCGCCGCCGTACATCCCTCTGATTTGCGGCAAGGTCACGTGCGACTCGTCAATCAGCGTCAAAAAGTCGTCCGGAAAGTAGTCCAGCAGGGTGTGCGGCGGTTCGCCTGCGGCTCGTCCCTCGAGGTGCCGGGAGTAGTTTTCGATGCCGGAGCAAAAGCCGATTTCGAGCATCATTTCAATATCGTACTGCGTGCGCTGCTCCAGCCGCTGCGCCTCCAGCAGCCTGCCGGCGCTGCGCAGTTCCTCCAGCCGTTCGGCCAGTTCGGCGCGAATGCGCTCAATGGCTGCCTCCAGGCGCGGCCGGGATGTGACAAAGTGGGACGCCGGAAAAATGCCAACGTGCTCTCGCACCCCGACAATTTCACCGGTCAACACGTTGATCTCGGTGATCCGATCAATTTCGTCCCCGAACAATTCCACGCGAATCGCCTGCTCCCCGCGCGAAGCAGGGAAAATCTCAATCACATCGCCGCGTACGCGAAACGTACCGCGTGTGAAGTTGATGTCGTTGCGCTCATACTGCATATCGACCAGGCGCCGCAGGATGCTGTCTCGGCTGCGGACGGCGCCCTGCCGGAGCGACAGCACGTGGTCACGGTATTCCGCCGGGTCGCCCAAGCCGTAAATCGCCGACACACTCGCCACCACAATCACGTCGTTGCGCTCCAGCAGCGAAGCTGTGGCAGAGTGCCGCAGTTTATCAATCTCGTCGTTGATTTTGGCGTCTTTTTCAATATAGGTATCCGTCGACGGAATGTATGCCTCCGGCTGATAATAATCGTAGTAACTGACAAAGTATTCAACGGCGTTGTGGGGAAAGAACTCCTTGAACTCGGCGGTCAGCTGTGCGGCGAGCGTTTTGTTGTGCGCGATCACCAGGGTCGGCTTGTTCAGCCGCGCAATCACATTCGCCATCGTGAACGTCTTCCCCGAGCCGGTCACCCCCAGCAAGACCTGGTGACGCAGGCCCCGCGTCACACCGTCCACCAATTGTTCAATGGCTGCCGGCTGGTCTCCCTGTGGTTCGTAATCCGAAACCAGTTGGAATTGTCCTTCCTTCATCGACAACGGGGATCCCCCTTTTCAAGGCCAGCAATGCAGCTAGGCGTTCCAGGAACGCCTAGCTGCCACTTGGTTACTCTACGATGTTATCATACCAACGCAAAAAAGGGAACATGCGTTCTGCTCCCTTTCGTTCCTTCGTGCCACCCGCCGACGATGGTCAAATCGTCAGTTTGCTGCGTTGGCAGCTGCGGATGTTCCGTTCGCCAGCGCTTCGAGGGATGACGTCGCAGAAGCGGTGCTGGCCGACGTGCTGGCCGACGTGTCGGGACTCGTTCCCGTGCGAAGAATCACGATGTTAATCCGCCGGTTCATCTGCCGATGTTCGGGCGTATCGTTGGGCACGACCGGGTGGTATTGCCCATACCCAACTCCCGACAGCCTCGCGGGGTCAATGCCATCCGCAGCCAGCAGACGCACCACCCCAATCGCGCGCGCTGATGAAAGCTCCCAGTTGGACGGGAACTCAGGGGTGTCGATCGGCCGGTTGTCGGTATATCCTTCGATCACGATGTTGTTCGGAACCGCTTTAAAAAACGGGACGAGCCCCGCAATCAACTGCCGCGCCTGCGGCTTGATGGTGGCTTGTCCGCTCTCAAACAGGACGACATCGCGCAAGGTAATTTGGACGCCGCGCTGCTGATTCAGAATCGTCACATTGCCTTGCAGGTGATGCGCCGTGATGTAAGACTTGACCTGCGTGTACAGGTTGTCGAGCTGCTGGTCCTGCGAGGCGCTGCCCTTGGTGGTCGACTGATCACCCGAGGTCGGGTTGGCGGCCGTGATGAGCGCTGTGGTCCCCGTACCGTTTAAGGGAATTTGATCATTATGATGCAAGGCAGCCGCCAGAGACTGCGACAGGCTCATAAACTTGATGGTGTTGATGTTCGACATCGCGTACATAATCACGAAGAAGATCAGCAGCAGCGTGATCAGATCGGAGTATGTAATCATCCATCGATCCTGGTTTTCCGGCGTGTGATTACGTTTGCGCCGTCTCGACACTCGGCTCACCCGCCTTGTCCTTCCGGGCACCTGCCGCCGAATTCCGCGAACGCGTACTGGGCGCAAGGAATGCCTTTAACTTTTGACCGAGGATATTCGGATTTTCGCCCGCCTGGATGGAGAGCACCCCTTCGAGCATGATTTCGCGAAGCAGCACTTCCTCCTGATTGCGCCGCTTCAACTTGTTCGCGATGGGCAGCCACAGCACGTTCGCGCTGGCGACACCGTAGAGGGTGGCCGTAAACGCCGTCGCGATCTCCGGGCCTAGTGTCTGTACGTCGCTGAGGTTGCTGAGGACGTGAACCAGCCCCATCACCGTACCGATGATGCCCATGGTCGGCGCAAAGCCGCCGGCAACCTCAAAAATATGCGCCGCGGCTTCGTGACGGTCTTCGATATACGAGAGTTCCGTCTCCATCATGCTTTTGACCAGTTCAGGGTCGACGCCGTCCACGACGAACTGCAGCCCGCTGCGCAAAAACTCGTCGTCAAATGTGTCGAGCCGTTCGTCCAGCGCCAGGATGCCTTCGCGGCGCGCCAAGGTGGCCAGTTCTACGAGTTGATCGATGATATCCAGTGCATCCTGACGCTTGTGGAACAAGGAAATGCGGAGGTATTTGCCTATCGCCAAAAATTGACGCAGGGAGACCGTAATCATCGTGGCGCCCAGTGTACCCCCAAAAATGATAATCAACGCTGTCGGTTGAAACAGGGCACCCAAGCTGCCCCCGTCCAGTATGAAGCCCACGATGAGGCTCCCAACCGCCAACACAAATCCAGCGATCGTTGCAATATCCATCGTCATCCCTCCTCGCGCTGTCTATCCCTCGTCCGCCGCAGCGGGCCGCGGCTACGAATCGGTGGTGGGTGCGGACTCGATTTCTGCCCAGTCGACCCAAACCGGCAGTGCCTCCCGCGTGGCCACCTTGGCATACAGCACCTCAAACAGCCCGTAGCCGAACTTGCGGTAGCAGGTCAGACTGCCCCCGTCCGGCACAAGTACCAGCCCTAGCTGGTTTCGTTCCCCGGTGTACACCGGTTTCCCGACAATGCGCATCTCGCCCCGCGCATCCAGCACGTGCAGCTTGGCATAGGCCGGATTTTGTTCAAATGCGAAGTGCAGGTCGTAATTGCTGTGCACAGGGACCTGGTTGACCTGGGTAATGATCTCCCCAGGCAGCAGCCCCATTTCATCCGCGACCGACCCCTGGCTGGTCCCCAGCACGCGCACGCCCATCGGCACTTGCGCGTACAGGGGCTCCCCTTTCGTCTCGCGCAGACGCGTCCGCCACACGGTCCACTCCCTTGCCACCAAGCAGATCACGATGCCGGCCCAGACATACCCGAGTCCGAACGCGTCCACGGCATACACATCCGCCGCAAGCAATACCCCGGCCAGCAGCATGTACTTGGCGGTGCCAAGCGCTCGTTCGCTGGGGACGGTCGTGATGGAGAACCCGCTGGTGCCCATTAACAACGGAAGCCCCCACAGCGACCAGCCGCCGGCCACCGCCCCGAGGAGCGGCCACACGCCGCCAGGCATGTGCGGCATCGGGTTCGGCCCTGGGCCGAACGTGACCATCGGTACCAGGAAACTCCACTGCGTCAAAAGGGCCCCCACTGGACGCCCGCGTTTTCCCAGCACGTAGGCAGGGGCAGGACGCTGGCTGCGGTTGAACCAAAGCAGCGCAGCTTCCAGCAAACACACCGCAGCGGCGATGGCCAGCCAACTTTTGACATCCGTATGCGCCAGCGACGATATCCATTGGGACAGGAGGCCTGCGGACGGTGTGTCTGCGCCTTGCCAGCCGCTTATGCGAATCCCAAACACGGCCATCAGCAGGCAGGCAATTCCGTACAGCGGCGACAACTGCCGGGCGCGAATCGCGCCGAAGATGAGTGTGAATGCAGTGACCACGGCGGCGTCGACTGGGGTCACACGGGCCCCGGTGAACAGACAGACAGCGCTGATGACCACCCCGCCAGCCAAGCTTTGCCCCCACAGGGCAAAGACGGGCCGCCAAACCCGCGAGACGCGCGTGCCAAAAAAGCGGCGCTCATGATTGGCAGCGCGTGCACGCTCCCACACCATGAGCACGCCCCCCACATACAGCAGCGGGTTGAGAAGCAGGGTGAGAAGGCCATGGATCAGACTCTGTCCGTACATTGGCGTCATACCTTCAAAAACTTTCGGACTGACATAATGCCGCCCCAAATCCCGATGATGATGCCGATGCCAAACAGCACGCCGGCAAGCTTGGCCGCAAGATCGACCGTTTTGACCAACTGAAACACCAGCACCGCGAACTCGCCGCCGGTATGCATGTAGAGAGAATGGTAGCCGATGACGATGACCGCGTAGGGAATGAGCGCGCCAATCACCCCGATGATGAGCGACTCAAACACGAACGGCCAGCGAATGAACCAGTTCGTCGCACCGACCAGTTTCATAATCTCAATCTCGCGCCGACGAGCAAAAATGCTGATTTTGATGGTGTTCGAAATGAGAAACATGGCTGTCAAAATCAGCGCCGCAACAAAGACGAGCCCAATGTTGCGAACGATATCCAGGAACCGGAACAGCTTGTTGACCACCTGCTGTCCATCATTGACTTCGGCAACCCCCGGCAGCTTGGCCAACTTCTGACCGAGCGCGATGGTGTTGCGCGGGTCTGTCGCCTTGACCACCAGCTTGTCCGGCAGGGTGTCGTCCGCCTTCAACCCTTTCAGCACGCTGCTATACTGCTTCATGTCTTTCTGCAGCGAGGCCATGCCCTGGGCTTTGGTGACCAACTGAACGGAGCGCACACCGGGCATCGTCCGAACCTGGTCGGCAACTTGCGCAGCCTGCTGATCGGTAACGGACTGTTTCATGAACACACTGATACTCAGCTGCCCCTGGACAGACGAAGACATCTGCTGCGCGTTCATGGCGATGACCAAGGAAATGCCCAGAATCAACAGCGTAATGGTGACGGCACTGATCGACGCAAACGTCATCCAGCCGTTGCGCGCAAGGTTTTTGATGCTCTCCTTCAAATGCCTTCCCAGTTTAATCTTCATAGCCGTAGGATCCCTTGCTTTCGTCTCGAACGATTTGTCCGGCTTCAATGGCAATGACGCGCTTGCGCATGGTGTTCACGATGTCCCTGTTATGCGTGGCCATGACAATCGTCGTGCCGCGTTCGTTGATGCGCTGAAACAGCTTCATGATGCCCCATGACGTATCGGGGTCAAGGTTTCCGGTCGGCTCGTCCGCGATGATGACCGCCGGGTTGTTCACCAGTGACCTCGCGACGGCCACGCGCTGCTGCTCACCGCCGGACAACTGCGACGGAAGCATATGCATTTTGTCGCCGAGACCCACCCAATCCAGGGCGTCACCGACTCGCCGCTTCACCTGTCTGTGCGAAGCGCCGATGACTTCCAGTGCGAAGGCCACATTTTCATACGCCGTGAGCTTGGGTAAGAGCTTAAAGTCCTGAAAAACGACGCCGATGTTTCTTCGAAGAAGCGGTACCTTGCGGTCCTTCAGGCGCTCGATGTTAAACCCATTGACAAAGATGTGCCCTTTGGTAGGACGTGTCTCCCGATACATCAATTTGATGAAGGTAGACTTGCCAGCGCCGCTGGGTCCGACAACATACACGAATTCGCCTTTGTCGATTTTTACGGAAATCCCGTTCAGCGCAGCCGTCCCGTTCGGATACACCTTCCAGACGTCTTGCATTTCAATCATAACGGAACTCCCTTCAATGCATTGCCTTACTGCTTCCAAGCGCGGCTGGGCCTCCATGCGCTTGCCAAGGATGAGCCCACGTGTAAAAATCCACGCCGAAGCGCACGATCTCTAGTTCGTGAACTTCGACGCGGCGAGCGAAATTCCTGTTCAAAATTGTCGAACAAACGGACCAATACTTGGATGACTTGCAATGTCATGACCGCGCGGCACACCCTTCATCCCTGCCTCGACGGACGTGAGCCTCGTGTCAGCCGCGCCTGCCCATCAATTTTCGCAAAGGGTTTCGCCGCAGGAGCGGATTCGGCTGTGTGTCGCCCAGTTTGGCCACACAGGCATAAAACTGCCGGCTCAGTCGATGACTCGGGTCACGAATCACAAACGGGATCCCGTCATCAATCGATGTCTCAACCAGCTGCGATTCGTTGCCGAATTCGCAGTACACCTCGGCTTCCAGGATTCTGTTTACGTCCGTCGGATTGAGCGGGGGCCGGCTGCTCGTTCGGTTCAGGATGTGTTTGATGCCATCCAAACCGTTTGGCAAATCAGCCAGCAGCTGCACCAGCATCCGGTTGTGTTTCAAAACGGCAAGATTGGACGTGCTGATGACGAGGGTTTCATCGGAGGATTCGACGATGGCGCGCAGCAGGTCGTTGACACCCGGGGCGGTATCCACGATAACGTAGTCAAAATGTTTTTTCAGCGCCAGTAAGATGCGGCGCAGATGCAGCACCGTCACGGATTCGGCCTCCTGCGGCCGCCTTGGCGCGGACAGGAGGCACATGTCATGGACGTGCATCAGGTATCGCCGCAGCATGTCTGCATCCATCTCAGCCGACTCTCTGACCAGGTCCGAAATCGTACGATCAGGGTGAATGTTCATTCGTAAGCTGACGTCGCCAAAATGCAGGTCGAGATCGACCAGCGCGACCTTCTTCTCCTGCTGCGCCAGGGCTGCGGCGAGGTTGACAGCGACCGTTGTCTTGCCCACGCCGCCCTTGGCACTGATGACGGACACAACCCGGGCGCGCGGCGCCAGACGCTCGGACAGCAGTGCAACGGGCGTCCGGGCATGGCGCTCGCGCTGAGACTGGACGACGGATTCAATCGTGCCAATCAGCACGTCCATGGTCACGGGTTTCGACAAGTAGTCTTTGGCGCCAGCGCGCATACACTGCCTGACATAATCCATGTCGTTTTGCACAGAAAGAACGATGACAGAGATTTCTGGGTACAGTCTGGAAATGGCATCCGTGGTCTGGATACCGTCCATCACAGGCATATTGATGTCCATTAGCACCACATCAGGTGACAGATCCGACAATTTCTGCAGCGCTTCCTCGCCATTACCAGCTTCCGCAATCACGTCGATGCCATCGGCGAAGCTGAGCAGCATTTTCACAGATTGCCGTGTCTCATCGGAGTCATCTACAATCATCACCTGAATGGTGTTTGACACACCCATCCCTCATTTCCTTCTAACGAAATGCGCCCCGCTCGCATCGTCACCGTTCAGGACGGCGCGGCCAGCAGGGCGCGTTGTTTGCGTCACGTGCGTTGCGACTCAACCACCGGTTGAAGTGCATTGGATTGTGTCGCCGTACCGTCGAGTGGAACAAGTTGCAATGCCTATCATAATCTGTAGAATCGAATGAACCCACGGTATTTTGTCCCGAAATCGATAGGACTTTTGTCCCGGCAGGCAGACTTGCCAAGTGAATCGAAGGGAAAGACGAGGATGTTTCAGCGGAGAACGGCGTGACCCGTACGGACAGCCCAGAGCACCGCTTGTGTGCGGTCTTCCATGCCCAGCTTTTCAAACAGGCTGGACCACAGGTTGCGGACGGTCTTTTCCGCCAACCCGAGGGCGTCCGCGATCTCGGCATTGCTGAGTCCGTCTGCAGCCAATTGAATCAACGTGCGCTCGCGATCGGACAACGGCAGCTGCACGCTCGGCACCTGCGCAACATACATCGGTTTCCGCAGTGCGTCGAGCATCACAGGCGCCACCTCTGGTCCAACATACGACTTGCCCGCCGCAACCGTTCGCACCGCCTGCAGCACCAAATCCGCGGCGGAAGACTGCAGCATGTAGCCATCTGCCCCGGCACGCAAGGCGCGCATGAACAACGCATCATCCTCACTTCGTGGCAGCAGGAAAATGACGCGGACTTGGTGCGAACCAGCTTTCAGGCTGGACAACGACGCGGGATGCCGCTCGTATCCTTCCAAGTAATCCACGAAAATGACTTGCGGCACATGGACGGGCGCGGTCTGTACCTGCTCCAGCAGACGGTTCAGGTCTTGATACCCGCCGCAAAACGCCATGCCGCGCTGATCGTCAAACAAACACTGCAGCCCCAGCTCCAGGAGCGGAATCACTTTCCAGCTGTAGATTTTGATGACCCCTGCCACAGGGAATCCTCCTTCAGATTCGCTGCCCCCCGGCAGCGTCACTGCTTGGTGCCGTGTTGGTCAGCCCCATCTTCGTCCGACGTTCCTTGCCAGGCTTTCTTCAACGTCCCCAGGGCGCTCAACACCCCCACCGCCTCGGACGGGACAAACAAGGTTGTCGCCGGTCCTTCCGCGATGCCCTTGAGGGCGTCAAACGACTGATACGTCAGTACGTTCGCGTCCAGCCCCGCCGCCCTTAACATTTCAATGCGCGTCTTCTCGGCTTCCGCCACAAGCCGAATCGCCTGTGCACGGCCGTCCGCTTCGAGCTGCTGCGACTGACGAAGGCCCTCCGCCTGGCGAATGCGCGCTTCCCGCTCACCCTCCGCGCGGAGAATGGCGCTTTGCTTCTCACCTTCCGCCTGCAGAATTTTGGACTGGCGTTCACCCTCCGCCTGCAGGATGTTCGCGCGCTTTTCCCGTTCGGCTTTCATCTGCTTCTCCATCGCGTCCTGAATTTCACGCGGGGGTTTAATGTCCACGATTTCCACCCGGTCGATGCGGACCCCCCATGATTCGGTGACTTCATCCAGGGCCGTGCGCAGCGAGATGCTGATGCGGTCGCGTCCAGCCAGTGTCTCATCGAGTTCCATATGTCCCGCCACCTGGCGGATGTTGGCCGCCGTGATGTTCTGAATCCCCTGCACCACGTCAGCAATGTTGTACGTCGCCATTTTCGGCTCCACAATTGTATAGAAAAAGACGGTGTCAATCTGAATTTGCACGTTGTCTTTGGTGATCACGACCTGCGGCGGCACCACCACCTGCTGCGTACGCAAGTCGAGCGTGCGCACGACACGGTCGACAAAAGGCACAATGATGTTTACGCCGGCCGATAAAGCCGCGTGGTAACGACCCAACCGTTCCACAATCGCAACGCGCTGCTGCGGAATGATCCGAATTCCTCGCAGCAAAATGACGACAACCAACAGAATAATCACTACGACGACAATCGTCGTAATCATCGTGACCCCGCCCCTGTCCTACGTTCTATTTTTCATTCCACGCGTCGCATGTGCGGCTTGGTCCCACCTGCGCTCAATTCGCCGGCGAGTGCGGGTCGACCGCGCTGCCGTCCGGCACCACGGTCAACACCGTGCCCGAGGCGTCTGTCACAATCACCTGCTGGCCTGGCTCGAGTCGCTCTGTACAAGTCGCGCTCCACAACTCGCCCTGCACCCGGACCGTTGCAAACGCGCCCGGCAGGGCGCCCCGCACCACGACGCCAGTCTGGTTGACCCGGGATGCCAAATGCGTTTCATACGGCCGCCGTGAGCGCTTCCACCTGCGCGCCAAAGGACGGCTCGCCAAATACAGAATGATGCTGGCGACGGCAAAGACAACCGCCTGGCCCCACAAGGACGGAATCACGATGGTCGATACAGAGGCCAACAGCGCCGCGATCGCGATCCACAACAAGACAAAGGTGACACTCGTCAATTCGATGACGCCAAGCACGACAGCGATGACGAACCAGATCCACCAGGCCATAGATGTCACCTCAACTTCGAGTCTTGAGTCGATTGTGTCACATCTTGGCCGGTTTGACTATAGTCGAGTTTCCTCGACAACCCACTTCTCGAGCGCTGCTTCGTTCACCCGTGACGCCACGCCCGGGATTTCCTCCACCGCAAGCATGCCGGGCCTGGAAAACTCGACAGGCGGCGAGATGATGTCCTCTGCAAAGTAGCGGTCGCTCGGTGCGGTGTCGCCAGGCAGTGTAAATCCGGCGAGCGACGTGACGGCAATGTTGTGCAAGCGCCCAATCCCCGTCTCCAGCATGCCGCCGCACCACAGGTCCAGCCCGCCGTCCTGACACAAATCGTGAATCCGCAGCGCTTCCGCAAATCCGCCTACGCGGCCGAGTTTCAGGTTCACGACCTTGCAGGCGCCAAGCTCGATGGCTTTGCGCGCATCTGCCGCACTTCGAATGCTTTCATCGAGACAAATTGGCGTCTCCAGCTGCTGCTGCAAAGCGGCGTGATCGACCATATCATCCCAGGCAAGCGGCTGTTCAATCATGAGCAAACCGAACGCATCGAGTCTGCGCAGGTGCTCGGCGTCCGCCAGCGTATAGGCGCTGTTGGCATCGACCATCAACGGAACATCCGGGAACACCGCTCGCACGGCCTGCACCGGAGCCATGTCAAAACCGGGCTTGATTTTGATTTTGACGCGCTGGAACCCTTGCGCGAGGTAGCCTTCGACCTTTCGCAGCAATTGCCGTGTATCTGGCTGGATCCCGACACTGATCCCCACCGGAATCTCCGAGCGCGTCCCGCCGAGCAGCCGATGCAGCGGGACACCGGCAACATGCGCATACAGGTCCCACACTGCCATCTCCAGCGCCGCCTTCGCCATCTGGTGGCCGCGGACGAAAGAAAATCGTTTGCCGATGGCATGAAGGTCCTCCCGCGAGGAGACTTCAACCCCCATGAGCCTGGGGGCCAGAAAGGTGCGCAACACGTACCAGGCGGTTTCTACGGTTTCCTCTGTATAGAGCGGCGCGGACATTGCGACGCACTCTGCATAACCGACGGCGCCCGTGTCGGCCGTGACAGTCACAATGACTGCCACCTTATCGTTTTCCACACCATACGACGCCTCAAAGGGCTCCCGCAGCGGAAGCCGCAGTTTCCGCAGTCGTATCCCAGAAATCCGCATACCGATGACCTCTCTCCTGTTGGCTCGCTTTGTGATTTGGCTGATTCTTTATGCTGAATTCACAATGACCGTGCAATCCCGTATTGCTGGATTCCCGCCTCATATGCAACAGGGCCCAGCACTTTGCTGGGCCCTGTCTTCTCTCGCCTGGCGGCGTCCTACTTTCCCAGGGGTCTTCACCCCAAGTATCATCGGCGCTGGAGGTCTTAACGGTCGTGTTCGGGATGGGTACGCGTGTGTCCCCTCCGCCATTGCCACCAGACTTTCGCTTGTCCATATGCTTCGTATTGCTTCGTCACGTTCCCTCGCTCGTCGGTCACGTACATCCTTGTACGCTCCCATCCTCGCTCGTTCCGTTCCTCGCACTACTCGCATCTGTCCAAGCTCTCAATGCAAGGTGCTGTACCTTGCAAACCAGATAACGACTTTCCCCTATGCTTCCCGTCTTCCCCAACACCACGCTGGTGAAGCCCTCGACCGATTCGTATCCGTCCGCTCCACGTATCACTACGCTTCCACTCCGGACCGATCTACCTCATCTTCTTTGAGGGGTCTTACTCCGTTGACCGGATGGGATACGTTATCTTGAGGCTGGCTTCGCGCTTAGATGCTTTCAGCGCTTATCCATCCCCGACTTGGCTACCCAGCGCTGCGCCTGGCGGCACAACTGGGACACCAGCGGTCGGTTCATCCCGGTCCTCTCGTACTAAGGACAATTCCTCTCACGTATCCTGCGCCCGCGGCAGATAGGGACCGAACTGTCTCACGACGTTCTGAACCCAGCTCGCGTACCGCTTTAATGGGCGAACAGCCCAACCCTTGGGACCGACTTCAGCCCCAGGATGCGATGAGCCGACATCGAGGTGCCAAACCTCCCCGTCGATGTGGACTCTTGGGGGAGATCAGCCTGTTATCCCCGGGGTAGCTTTTATCCGTTGAGCGATGGCCCTTCCACTCGGAACCACCGGGTCACTAAGCCCGACTTTCGTCCCTGCTCGACCTGTCCGTCTCGCAGTCAAGCTCCCTTTTGCCTTTACACGCACCGCGCGATTTCCATCCGCGCTGAGGGAACCTTTGGGCGCCTCCGTTACCTTTTAGGAGGCGACCGCCCCAGTCAAACTGCCCACCTGACACTGTCCCCGCCCCTGCTTCAAGGGGCCAGGTTAGAAGACAGGCATCTCAAGGGTGGTATCCCAACGTCGACTCCACACAGGCTGGCGCCCATGCTTCTCTGTCTCCCACCTATCCTGTACATGACATACCCATCTCCCATATCAAGCTACAGTCAAGCTCCACGGGGTCTTTCCGTCTAGCCGCGGGTAACCTGCATCTTCACAGGTATTACAATTTCACCGGGTCTCTCGTTGAGACAGCGCCCAAGTCGTTACGCCATTCGTGCGGGTCAGAACTTACCTGACAAGGAATTTCGCTACCTTAGGACCGTTATAGTTACGGCCGCCGTTTACTGGGGCTTCAATTCAGAGCTTCGGGTTTCCCCTAACCCCTCCTCTTAACCTTCCAGCACCGGGCAGGCGTCAGCCCCTATACTTCGCCTTTCGGCTTCGCAGAGACCTGTGTTTTTGCTAAACAGTCGCTTGGGCCTTTTCACTGCGGCTCTCTCGAGCGCCCCTTCTCCCGAAGTTACGGGGCCATTTTGCCGAGTTCCTTAACGAGAGTTCTCCCGCGCGCCTCCGTGTTCTCCACGCGCCCACCTGTGTCGGTTTCCGGTACGGGCACCTCATAACTCGCTAGAGGCTTTTCTTGGCAGTGTGAAGCTCAGGACTTCGGTACTGTTCTTCCCTCCCCTTCACAGCTCAGGCTTCCCAGCGTGCGGATTTGCCTGCACGCCACCCTCGCTGCTTGGACGCCCTCTTCCAGCCGGGCGCTTCCCTGCTCCTCCTGCGTCACCCCTTCGCTCATGCGCTATTCGGTGGTACGGGAATTTCCACCCGTTGTCCTTCGACTACGCCTCTCGGCCTCGCCTTAGGTCCCGACTTACCCTGGGCGGACGATCCTTCCCCAGGAACCCTTGGGCTTTCGGCGGACAAGATTCTCACTTGTCTTTTCGCTACTCATACCGGCATTCTCACTTCCATGCGCTCCACCAAGCCTCCCAGCTCAGCTTCTCCGCCCATGGAACGCTCCCCTACCATGCATTCCTGCATCCATAGCTTCGGTGTCCAGTTTAGCCCCGTTACATTTTCCGCGCGGCAGCACTCGACCAGTGAGCTATTACGCACTCTTTCAATGGTGGCTGCTTCTAAGCCAACATCCTGGTTGTCTGTGCACCGCCACATCGTTTCCCACTTAACTGGCACTTCGGGACCTTAGCTGTTGGTCTGGGCTGTTTCCCTTTTGACCACGGATCTTAGCACTCGTAGTCTGACTGCCAAGGTTGATAAAACGGCATTCGGAGTTTGACTGAACTTGGTAACCCTGGTCGGGCCCCGCACTCAATCAGTGCTCTACCTCCGTCCCTCTTCCCTTGACGCTCGCCCTAAAGCGATTTCGGGGAGAACCAGCTATCTCCGGGTTCGATTGGAATTTCTCCCCTACCCCCAGTTCATCCCCCGGCTTTTCAACGCCGGTGGGTTCGGGCCTCCATGCGGTGTTACCCGCACTTCACCCTGACCAGGGGTAGATCACCCGGTTTCGGGTCGATGACAACGAACTATCCGCCCTCTTCAGACTCGCTTTCGCTGCGGCTCCGGCTTTCCCGCCTTAACCTCGCTCGTCATCATCACTCGCCGGTTCATTCTACAAAAGGCACGCCGTCACATGTCACGCATGCTCCGACTGATTGTAAGCACACGGTTTCAGGTTCTCTTTCACTCCGCTCCCGCGGTTCTTTTCACCTTTCCCTCACGGTACTATCCGCTATCGGTCGCCAGGGAGTATTTAGCCTTAGGAGGTGGTCCTCCCGGATTCCCACGGGGTTTCTCGTGTCCCGCGGTACTTGGGTCCTTGTGCCACGAAGCTGATTCTGTTTCGCCTACCGGGCTCTCACCGTCTCTGGCCGGCCTTCCCATGCCGTTCGACTACAGACTCAGTTTCTCACTTCGCGACGGCCTTGCAGTGCCCTCCGCACAAGTCCCGCTACCCCAGTCCTGCAACGGCTGCAACCTTTTACACAGCACTGGTTTGGGCTCTTCCGCGTTCGCTCGCCACTACTTGCGGAATCACGTTTGTTTTCTCTTCCTCGGGGTACTGAGATGTTTCAGTTCTCCCGGTTGCCTCCACTTACCTATGTATTCAGTAAGCGGTACTGACCCATGACGGTCAGTGGGTTCCCCCATTCGGACATCCACGGATCCATGCTCGCTTACAGCTCCCCGTGGCATTTCGGTGTTCGCCCCGTCCTTCGTCGGCTCCTGGCGCCTAGGCATCCTCCGTGCGCCCTTCCTACCTTCACCTGTTTGCGTCCTTCGATCCGCTTCGGACTGCTTTCGCATTCCTCGCGTCTCAAATTCCGCATGCTCACAGTTACCCACTGTGTTCGTGTCGGTTTGACTTCTTCATAGGAGTCGTTATCCAGTTTCCAAGGTACATTCCGGCTCTTGATCTGCTTTCGCACATCCAAAGCCCCTTTGAGTTCGCCTGCCTGCTTGCGCAGTTTTGGCTCCCTCAAAACTAAACACGCACCGCGACAGTGCCTCTTACTCCGTAGAAAGGAGGTGATCCAGCCGCACCTTCCGATACGGCTACCTTGTTACGACTTCACCCCAATCATCAACCCCACCTTCGGCGGCTGGCCCCCTGACGGGTTACCCCACCGACTTCGGGTGTTGCCGACTCTCGTGGTGTGACGGGCGGTGTGTACAAGGCCCGGGAACGGATTCACCGCGGCATGCTGATCCGCGATTACTAGCAATTCCGGCTTCATGCAGGCGAGTTGCAGCCTGCAATCCGAACTACGAACGGCTTTCAGGGGTTTGCTCCACCTCGCGGTCTCGCTTCCCGTTGTACCGCCCATTGTAGCACGTGTGTAGCCCAGGACATAAAGGGCATGATGATTTGACGTCATCCCCGCCTTCCTCCGACTTACGCCGGCAGTCAACTGTGAGTCCCCACCTTCACGTGCTGGTAACACAGTTCAAGGGTTGCGCTCGTTGCGGGACTTAACCCAACATCTCACGACACGAGCTGACGACAACCATGCACCACCTGTCTCCCCTGCCCCGAAGGGAAACCGCATCTCTGCGGCTGTCAGGGGGATGTCAAGCCCTGGTAAGGTTCTTCGCGTTGCTTCGAATTAAACCACATGCTCCACTGCTTGTGCGGGCCCCCGTCAATTCCTTTGAGTTTCAGTCTTGCGACCGTACTCCCCAGGCGGAGTGCTTATTGGGTTTCCTTCGGCACTGAGGGTGGTACCCCCCAACACCTAGCACTCATCGTTTACGGCGTGGACTACCAGGGTATCTAATCCTGTTTGCTCCCCACGCTTTCGTGCCTCAGCGTCAGTCACTGTCCAGCAAGGCGCCTTCGCCACTGGTATTCCTCCGCATATCTACGCATTCCACCGCTACACGCGGAATTCCCCTTGCCTCTCCAGCACTCAAGTTACGCAGTTTCCAAGGCATTCCCAGGGTTGAGCCCTGGACTTTCACCCCGGACACACGCAACCGCCTACGCACGCTTTACGCCCAGTGATTCCGGACAACGCTTGCCCCCTACGTATTACCGCGGCTGCTGGCACGTAGTTAGCCGGGGCTTCCTCTCTCGGTACCGTCTCTCAAGGGGCTTTCCACTCCCCTTGCCGCTCTTCCCGAGTGACTGAGCTTTACAACCCGAAGGCCTTCTTCGCTCACGCGGCGTTGCTCCGTCAGGCTTGCGCCCATTGCGGAAGATTCCCTACTGCTGCCTCCCGTAGGAGTCTGGGCCGTGTCTCAGTCCCAGTGTGGCCGTCCACCCTCTCAGGTCGGCTACGCATCGTCGCCTTGGTGAGCCGTTACCCCACCAACCAGCTAATGCGCCGCGGGCTCCTCCATCTGCGGTGCATTTGCACCTTTCCCAGCGAGCAGATGCCTGCTCGCTGCCTATCCGGCATTAGCACCCGTTTCCAGGCGTTATTCCGGTCAGTTGGGCAGATTACCCACGTGTTACTCACCCGTCCGCCGCTGACCCCGAAGGGTCCGCTCGACTTGCATGTATTAGGCACGCCGCCAGCGTTCGTCCTGAGCCAGGATCAAACTCTCAAAAAGGTTTGTCTTGCTCATTCGACTTTCGTCGATTAAACTACACTGTCGCTTTCTTGCGTGTTTAGTTTTCAAGGAACCAACATTGCCTTCCGCTTCACAACTTGTCTCTCGTTTGGCGGTTCAAACCGGGTCAACGTGGAGAAAAGCTTGATGTGACGCGGAATTTCGGGTGGTATTCAACCCGGCCGCCTCGGCGGCGACATCGACTAATATACCACGCTGGATAGGCGAGATCAACTGGTATTCGTGCCCAAATTGAAATTTATTTATGTGAGCCAAGAGAGGCGCACGAGACGCGAAGAAAGCAGCCTTAGGAAGGAGGCGCACCTATAAAGCGAGCAGCCCTGCATGGGTATGCACGAGGTGCAGTCCAGATGCCCGTCTATCCAGGCACGGGCACGCGGGCTTGAACAGCAACACGGCGCGGGCTGAACGGCAACACGGCACACCCATTCAAAAAGCCGGCCAACTCCGGGCGCACCCGCAATTGGCCGGCTTTTCACATGGCAGCATCACAACTGAAGGCAGCAGCTTCATGCTGCCCGACGTACGTTCGGCACGTGACGCAACCGACGACACAACACGCAGCGAACGCGATCTTCAATAACACCCTTCAGTCAAGTCATCACACGTCCAGGTCGTCACCAACACCAGCCGCCGACGCCTTCCCCTGCTGAATAGCCAACTGCCACCGCAGATAGGCGTTAATAAACGGATCAAGCTGTCCGTCCACCACAGCCTGCACATTGCCGCTCTCCTGGCCTGTACGGTGGTCCTTGACCAAGGAATACGGGTGGAAGACGTAGGAGCGAATCTGACTGCCCCACGCAATCTCCTTCTGCTCGCCGCGCAAACTCGCCAGGTGCTCTTCCTGTTCCTGCCGCCGCCGTTCATACAGCCGGGCCCGCAGCAAGTTCATCGCAACTTCGCGGTTCTGAATTTGCGAGCGCTCACTCTGACAGGTCACCACAATCCCAGTCGGCAAGTGCGTGATGCGCACCGCGGAATCGGTGGTGTTGACGTGCTGTCCGCCCGCGCCGCTGGACCGGTACACGTCAATCCGCAGTTCTTCCGGACGAATGTCAATCTGAATGTCGTCGTCAATTTCCGGGATCACGTCCACCGACGCGAACGAGGTGTGCCGCCGCCCCGAGGCGTCGAACGGAGAGATGCGCACCAGGCGATGAACGCCCTTTTCCGCCTTCAGGTACCCGTACGCATTATGCCCTTTAATCATCAAGGTGCAGCTTTTCAGCCCCGCCTCATCCCCCGGGAGATAGTCCAGGGTCTCCACTTTAAAACCCTTGTCCTCTGCCCAGCGGATGTACATCCGCATGAGAATCAGCGCCCAGTCCTGCGATTCGGTACCGCCCGCACCGGGGTGGAGTTCGAGAATGGCATTGTTCTTGTCGTACGGATCGGAGAGCATCAGCTGCAACTCGAAATCATTCAAGCGCTCCGCCTGCTCTGCAGCCCCGCGATTCGCCTCTTCGAACAAATCCATGTCGTTCTCTTCCGCCGCCAGCTCCAGGGCCACTTCGAGGTCCGCCTGTGCTGCCTCCAGCTGCTTCATCCGCTCCACAATGGACCGCAGCCCGTTGACTTCCGAAATTACCTTCTGGGCTGCAGACTGGTCGTCCCAGAATGACGGATTGGACATCCGTTCATCCAGTGCCGCAAGTCGAGTTTCTTTGGCAGGGAGGTCAAAGAGACCTCCTGATATCCGCCAACCGCTGGGCCATAGTTTGAAGCTCGTTGCGAAGTTCACCAAACGTTTCTGCCACGTGAATCACCTCGTTGTTAATGTACGCACACCAACAAGGGCCGGAGAGGGCCAGCCGCCCGGTCGGGATCTGTGCTGGCACATCCCCGCCGAACGCAGGCGCTCTGCAGCCCCACCCTTGTCATCCTTCAACCGCCCTGTACAGGGACCGTGTCATTCACCGGCACGGGCTGCGGAGCGGTTGCGACGGTCGCCTTGAAGACGTACATGATGATCTCTTCTTCCATGCTGTGGATCATCGCCTCAAACATTTCGAACCCTTCGCGCTGGTAAATCACGAGTGGATCCGCTTGACCATAGGAGCGCAAATGAACCCCTTGCCGGAACTGGTCCATCGCGTCAATGTGGTCCATCCACTTCGCATCCACCGTCCGCAGCACCACGATGCGCTCCAAATCACGGAGGAAGCCGTCCAGTTCCTCTTCTCGAGCATCGTAATTGGCAATCATGCAAGCGACAAGCCGTTCGCGCAGTTCATCCCGGCTCAGCTTCCGAAGCTCCTCTTCCGTCACTTGGTTCGGAAGCAGGAAGTGATGCTCCGCATAGCTGATGAGCTCCGGAATATTCCACTCCTCCGGAATTTGTTCTTCTGAGCAGTATACGTCGAGCATATGATCGATCAGGTCTTTGCCCATACCCTCGACAATGCTGCGCAGGTTTTCCTGTTCCAGAATCTGACGGCGCTGTTTGTAGATGACCTCGCGCTGCTTGTTCATCACATCATCGTAGCGAAGCACATGCTTCCGGATGTCGTAGTTATTGCCTTCCACTTTTTTCTGCGCACGTTCCATCGCGCTCGTGAGCATCTTGTTTTCAATCGGCTGATCTTCTTCGAGTCCCAGCCGATCCATCAGACGACGGATGTTGTCTGAACCAAACAGCCGGAGCAGGTCGTCTTCCAAAGACAAGAAGAACTGCGACGACCCTGGGTCTCCCTGGCGGCCGGCACGACCTCGCAGCTGATTGTCGATCCGGCGGCTTTCATGGCGCTCCGTGCCAATGATATGCAGTCCGCCAAGCTCGGCGACACCTTCCCCAAGCAGAATGTCCGTGCCGCGGCCAGCCATGTTGGTGGCAATCGTGACCATGCCCTTCTGCCCGGCCTGCGCCACAATTTCCGCCTCGCGCTCATGCTGCTTTGCATTCAGCACCTGGTGACGAATGCCGCGCTGACTGAGCAAGTGCGAGAGGTATTCCGACTTCTCAATGGAGGTCGTCCCCACCAAGACCGGCTGGCCTGTCGCATGTCGGCGCGCGATCTCTTCCACGACCGCGTTGAACTTCGCGCGTTCTGTTTTGTAGATCACGTCGCCAAGGTCCTTCCGAATCATCGGGCGGTTGGTCGGAATCACGACCACGTCCATCCCGTAAATCTCCGTCAATTCCTTTTCCTCAGTCTTCGCAGTACCCGTCATGCCAGACAGTTTGTCATACATGCGGAAATAATTCTGCAGGGTGATCGTCGCGAGCGTCTTGGTCTCGTTTTGGACCCGCACGCCTTCCTTCGCTTCGATGGCCTGATGCAGCCCCTCACTGTATCTGCGGCCTTGCATCAGCCTGCCTGTAAACTCGTCGACAATGATGATCTCGTCGTCGCGGACCACATAGTCCTTGTCCCGCTTCATGAGCCCGTGCGCCTTGAGGGCCTGGGTAATGTGGTGCATCAGCGTGACATGGTCGGGATCGAACAAATTTTGCACCCCGAAAAACCGCTCCGCCTTCGCCACGCCGGACTCGGTCAGATTTGCGGTCCGCATTTTTTCATCCACTTCATAATCATCCGGACGCAAACCCCGTACAAAGACATCCGCCCGGAAGTACAGATCCGCCGACTTCTCCGCCGGACCTGAAATGATGAGCGGCGTCCGTGCCTCGTCAATCAGGATGCTGTCCACTTCGTCGACAATCGCATAGTGCAGGTGACGCTGCACCATATCGTCGAGCGTCATCACCATGTTGTCACGCAAGTAGTCAAAGCCGAACTCATTGTTTGTCCCGTAGGTAATGTCCGCCAAGTAGGCTTCGCGTTTCTCCTGCGGCGTCATATCGTGGACATTCAATCCGACCGTCAAGCCGAGAAAGCGGTGAATCCGCCCCACCATCTCACTGTCGCGGCGAGCCAGGTAGTCATTGACCGTAACAACATGAACGCCTTTCCCCGTCAATCCATTCAGATAGGATGGCAAGGTGGCGACCAAGGTCTTCCCTTCACCGGTCTTCATTTCCGCAACACGGCCCTGATGCAGCACCATGCCGCCCATCAATTGCACATCAAAATGGCGCTGCCCGAGCACTCGTTTGGAGGCCTCACGCACCACCGCAAAAGCTTCTTCCAACAGGCTGTCCAGTTTTGCCCCCTGATTCAGCCGTTCGCGAAATTCAACCGTTTTTGCCTGAAGTTCCTCGTCGGATAACTTCTCAAACTCCGGCTCCAACGCATTGATTTTCGCGACCCTTTTACGTAAACGAGCGATTTCCCGCTCGTTGGATTCCACAATCCGTGCCAGGAGTCCCACCGGAAGGCCACACCCCTCTCATTATTGGGCATCCTGCCCCAAACTCCCTGTTTAACGATTGTACCTTCCGTTTCGGAATATCACAACTCCGGCCAACAATTGGACCCCCCTGGCGCCGCAAAGCCGAAAGGGGCCGCCCCCGGAAGCCTGAATCTCCCGGAAACAACCCCGACCCCTTCACCTCGGTTTGACAAACCTCAGGCGTGCGGTTCAATCAAACCGTAGTTGCCGTCCTTTCTTCTATATAA
Source organism: Alicyclobacillus cycloheptanicus (assembly GCF_028751525.1). Lineage (GTDB taxonomy): Bacteria > Bacillota > Bacilli > Alicyclobacillales > Alicyclobacillaceae > Alicyclobacillus_L > Alicyclobacillus_L cycloheptanicus. Next base: position 1,816,484 of record NZ_CP067097.1, on the reverse strand, counting down.
AACGTTTACATCGTCGGATTCCGCGTTGATAAAAACAAAAAAGTCATGAGCAAGCAAATTCATTTGCATCATGGCTTCTTCCACGTCCATGGGTTTCATTGGAAACCGTTTCACGCGCACGACTTGCGGTTCCGCCTCACGAAGGGTGCGACGTCCACCGTTTTGAACGGACATCTTGATGCGCGTCCGCAAGCCTTGGTCGCGAAACCGTTGATTCAATTTCTCCTTGTGCCGGTGAATCTGCTCTTCAAGCTTGTCGGCGACAAGGTCAATGGAAGCGTACATATCATTCGACTGTTCTTCAGCGCGGAACAGGATGCCGTGAACCTGCAGCATCACTTCCACGCGGTGCATCCCCCGTTCCACGGACATCGTGACAGAAACCTGACGTTCGGTTGAGGCGTCGAAGTACCGTTCCAAGCGGCTCAACTTTTTCTCGGCGTAGTCATTCAACGCGTCTGTGATTCCCATATGGTCCCCGCGTACCTGGATATGCATGGTATCACTCCCTCAACGGATGTACCCCCTAGTATACACGCAGCGCAGCGGCTTTAAAATATTTTACAGAATGTTTTGAACCATGTCCATATAAAAAATACGCCAGCCCGTTCGACCAGCGCTCGAACAACCCGCTCATCACGACCTGGAAAAATAACCGCGAGACGTCTTGTCACCGCCCATCCTCTGCCGCAGTCCTTCTCCCGCCTTTTGCAGCGCCGTAGACAACTCCCGCGAGCACGCCGCGCAAAACCGTCCAGACTGCGTCGGCTGTCCACAGTGTTCGCAGGCGTAAAAGATGTTCGGATTGTCGCGCAAAATCAAACGACCATCCTGAATCATGGAGATGATGAGCTCCATCGGAACACCGGTTTCCTCGACGACATCCTCAATCGTGGCATCGCGATTTTCACGGAGGTACGTTCTGACCAGATGAAAAGCTTCATCCTCTTCTGCAATACACTGCGGACAAATGTCTCTACGAACCCGGTTGTAAATCTTCCCGCATCTCTTGCAGTTCGCGATTGCCACAGCTTATCACCCCCCGTAGCCCCTATTATAGAGCTTGTCTATCCGGGGGTAAAGTTTCCTGCAGGCAAAGTCACTACTGTCCATTCACGAAAGCCGCCGGTGCTCATGCCCGCCCGCGCTCTACCACAGAAATGGCCGCACAAATCACATCCGCGGCACCCGCAGCGAGCAAGGCCCGTGCGCAGCACTCCATCGTGGCCCCCGTTGTGACGACATCATCCACCAGCAGAATACGCCGCCCTGCCACCGCCATGCCTGCGCGCGCTTCGTACGCACCTACCAACGACCGGCGCCGCTCCGCAGCGGATTTGGCAGTCTGTGACTGGGTAAACCCCCTACCCATATCCTGATGGCGCACCAGCGCATCCAGCACGGCCACGCCCGACTTCCGCGCCACATCCTGAGCCAGCAGTCCCACATGGTGATACCCGCGTTTGCGCCAGCGATCGACGGACGTCGGGACTGGCGTCATGGCATCGACAGGATATCTCGCCGCAATCCTGCGGACGACGCTCGCGATTTGGTCCCCAAACCACGGCGTCAACGCAAGCACCCCGTCGTACTTCCATTTGCGGATCGCGGTGCGTGCCAAGCCCTCGTAAGGCATGGCGGGATATACCGGCAGTTGCCGCCCGGAAACCGAGATGGACCTCGGTTTGGCATCACCCATCGCGTACCGTGTGTCCTGGATACAGAACAGGCACACTCGCTCGGGCGGCGCGCTGTCTTCGCCAGCGCCAGGCGGTCGGCTGCCGGACATCAAAGCCACCGGCTGCATCGGGCGGTCGCACAATAGACAGACCTGCGTCCGCACAGGGAACACGACATTCAAGCTGTAATTCCACCACCGGCGTGCGCGAAAGCGCCACGTGTACATCCCACTAATCCTGCGCGTCGTAATACACCAACGCGAGCAAGCCTGGCCCCGTGTGCGCACCGATGACGGGCCCCAATTCACTGATGTCCGTTTCGATGTTTGGGTATTGTGAGGTGAGTTGATCACGCAGCGCCACCGCATCATTGTACCGCTGCGCATGGACAACCCCGACCTTCAGGCGTCTGCCGGTGCGCGCGTCTGCATCGAATTCGCTGAGCATGCGCTCCATTGCCCGTTTGTGTGTCCGAACCTTCTCAAACAGGTCGATGCGCCCATCACGCATCGTCAAGATGGGCTTAATTTGCAGGAGGGCACCAAACACCGCCGCAGCCCCGCCAATGCGCCCGCCGCGGTGCAGCATTTCGAGGGTATCCACCACAAAGTAGGCGTGCATCGTGTCCAGTTCCTTGGCCCACAGCGCTTGAATCTCTTCCGGCGTACCGCCCGCCTTCGCCAGCTGCACACCATCGAGCAGCGGGCCCGCAATCCCATAACTCGAAATCCGGGAGTCGACAACAATGACTTGCCCATCCACCATCTGCGCGGCCGTCTGCGCCGACTCGAAGGTCCCGCTCAGCTTGCTGGACAACAGCAGGCACATGACGACGTCATGCGTTTCCAGCAGACGCGTGAACACCTCGACAAACTCGCCAACCGGAGGCTGAGACGTCGTGGGAAACGCCTTGGAGGCGGTCAGCCTTTGATAGAAATCAGCCGCACTGATGTCAACGCCTTCTCGATACACTTCCCCCTCGAAGACAACGGACAGCGGAACCACGGTGATTCCGAACGCCTCCGCTTTTTCCGGGGTCAGGTATGCTGTGCTGTCCGTGACAAACGCAATTTTCGTCATGATTGAACCTCCTGCAGAGCACCTTCGAGGCGCGAAAGTGTGAACCAAAAATCACTGCCGCGGCCGACTTCACTGGACACACCCACCTGGCCGCCGTGCGCATTGATGATGTGCTTGACAATGGCCAGTCCCAGGCCCGTGCCGCCGGAGGCCCTGCTCCGGGCTCGATCGACGCGGTAGAACCGCTCGAACACGCGTTCCTGGTCAGCCTCCGGAATACCAATGCCGGTATCGGTGACGTGCACCTTGACGCGATCGACCAGCACGTCCGTCCAAACCGTCACCTTCCCCCCGCTGGGGGTATAGTAAATCGCGTTCGACAACAAATTCAGAAAGACTTGCAGCAACCGTTCGGCACTGCCCCACACGGTCAGGTCCCCGCTCGGTTCCGCCTCCAGGGTGACCTGGTGTTTTTCCGCTTCCGGCCGCAGGCGATGAACCGCTTGCTCGACAATCTCCTGAAGGACCACCCGGCCAGGCTGAATCAGGTGCTCGGCCCCCTCCAGCTTCGACAACTCCAGCAAGTCGGTCACCAAATTGCTCATCCGGTTCGATTCATCGTAAATCGTTCGCAAAAACGACTGCTGCGTCTCGGCGTCCACGTCGCCGTCCAGCAAGGTTTCGGCAAATCCGCGGATCGCGGCGATGGGCGTTTTAAGCTCGTGCGATACGTTCGCGACAAACTCGCTGCGCATGCGCTCCAGCCGCTTCCACTCCGAGACGTCGTTGAGCAGGACGAGCACGTCGTACGCCGTGTCACCCACCCGCTCACGGGACGTCGGGATGACAATCAGCCGCACATCCACGGTCAGGTTGTCGCGCAGTTTCAACTCGCTGTGCCAGTCCGTACCAAACAACAAGGCATTGTCAATGGCCGCACTCAGGTGATAGTGACCGAATGCAGCCGTGTGCTCCCGGTTGCGCCACTGCTCCGCGGGACGCCTGAACATGCGCTCCGCCGCCTCGTTGACGGCGGTCACCTTGCCTCCGCTGGCGATGTAGACCACGCCGGTCGTCATACTGTGCAAAATATGACGGAGCACATCGCGCTCCTGCGACAACTGCTGGACTTGCTCTTCAATCACGCGCGCCATTTCATTGACAGACGCAACCACGTCACCGTCCGATTTACCTTCCGTGTTGTACAGTCGGACTTGATAGTTCCCCTTGGAAATGGCACGCAGGGCATCTGAAACATAGTTCCAGAACTCGCGCCGTTTCTTGGCGCGCCACAGCCACAAGAGCCCCATAATGACAACCGCAATGAAGGCGCCAAGCAAAAACTGCTTCATGGACGGTCAACCGGACTTTCCGCAAATTTATACCCGATGCCGCGCACGGTCCGGATGAGAATCGGGTTTTTCGGGTCAGGCTCGATTTTCTCGCGCAAGTGCGAAACGTGCACGTCCACGATGCGCGTATCCGTCGCGGATGAATACCCCCAGACCCGGTCCAGCAGCTGGTCGCGCGTGAGCGCGTGCTCCCGGTTTTCCATGAGGTATCGAAGGAGGTCGAATTCCTTCGGGGTCAAGTCGATGAGCTTCCCTCGAACCGTCACTTCGTGCCGCGACAGGTCCATGACAATGTGGTTGGTCCGCAGCTGTTTTGCGGTCAATCCCGCCGCCTCGCCGCCGGACACTCCCTCGTCGTTGGTTTCTGCGCGGCGGAGTACAGCCCGTGCCCTGGCGATGAGCTCGCGGGGACTGAACGGCTTGGTCACATAGTCGTCCGCGCCAAGTTCCAATCCCAGTACAAGGTCGACCTCATCATCCCGAGCCGTCAACAAGATGATTGGAATATTCACGCGGTCCGCCCGAAGTCGCTTGCATACCTCCATTCCGTCCATTCCCGGCAGCATTAAATCGAGGATGATGAGGTCGAACTGCCCCTCATGCTCACGGACCCGCTGTAGCGCTTCGTAGCCGTTGGCACTCGTATCCACTTCGAACCCGGATCGTTGAAAATTGAAGGCCACCAGCTTTTGGATTGATTCCTCGTCATCCACAACCAGCACTCTCGGCACAGAATCCGTCCTCCCTAAATAGATACGAACCATCCGTCGATGGATTGACGTTATTGTGTCCGTCATCGCGATACGACATTTGCGAACCATGCTCGGGCGAATCCACTCGAGCATTGGAAATTGCGCAGCGTCTCGTCAAACCTATTCTACCGGGTGCGCGTCTGACCCGCTAGTAGGATAGATGATCACATACGTTCAGACGTCCCTCTAGACGTCCCGCTGCCACCAGGCGACAGAAGTCGCCCTTCACGAGTATCTCATGGGATGACCAAACGACGCGAGAAGGGATGGAAAGAAATCGGGAGGCTTAGGAGAATTCGCTGCAAATTCAACCAGGGGTCACCTTGCGTAGCATCATCACGTCCGCCGCCCAAGGAACGCGGTAATATCACTAACCGCCAACATCGTGGTCAGGAACGCCCGGATGACTGGCGGTGGCTGCGCGCATTTTGGGAGGCATCACACCCCTTGGATTTCATGCGCCGGTAATATCTGTATCATCCGGGCTCTCTTCGGCAAGCAAGCCCATCTCACGCACAACTTCAATGAACGGTTCCACCAACTCCGGGTCGAATTGAGTGCCGGCACAGGCGCGCAGTTCAACAAAGGCTTCTTCCTTGGTCCGCTTGCGCTGATACGGCCGGCTGGTCGTCATCGCGTCAAAGCTGTCTGCAATCGTCAAGATGCGGGCAGAGAGCGGGATCTCTTCCTTTTCAATGCCGTCAGGGTACCCGCCCCCGGCGAATCGCTCGTGGTGGTGACGGATTATGGGCAAACAGCGTTCCAATGCAGCGATCGGCTTCACGATATTGACACCCAGTTCCACGTGGGATTTCATGATTTCCCACTCGTCCTTGGTCAACGGGCCTCGCTTGGTCAGCACCTCGATAGGCACTTCCACTTTGCCGATGTCATGCAAAAAGGACCCGAAACGAAGGTAGCGCAGCTCCTCTTCCGGAAGGCCGATTCGCTTCGCCAAAGCCTCCGCATAGAGCACATCCCGCTCTGTGTGCGCATAGGTGTATCTGTCCTTCGAGTTGAGGAAGGTCAAGAACACCTTGATAGTGCGGAACAACTCTTCGTCGTCCTCCGTCAGCGCCAGGCTGCGTTTCATATCCTCCAAAACGGATGTATAAATGGAGACTTTGTTTCTGCCCGTAAACTTGCCCTTGTAAAGCGCGTCATCCACCATCATCAGCAAATCCGTCTTGCTTTCCGCCATTGACGGGTAATGCGCAACACCAATGCTGACCGTCAATCGCTTACCTGGCAGCCGCTCGACGCCCTTGATGTCCGCCTGCTCAACCGCTCGCCGAATGTTCTCCGCTCGAATCTCTGCCTGTTCAAGGGAGTACCCCGGCAGCGCAATCGCAAATTCTTCACCGCTGTACCGAGCAATTTCCTCGTCTTGTATACGGCTTTCCTCGAGAATCTCCGCAATTCGTTTCAGCGCGCCGTCCCCTTCGACATGCCCCCACGCCTCGTTGTATCTCCGAAAGTGGTCTATGTCGAGCATCAACAACGCAAACGGTGCCTTCTGCTCAAACAGCTCGTCCATAAACGATTGAATCCACCGGTGGTTATGTAAGCCCGTCAATTCGTCCCGAATGGACAATTCCTTAAAGTGATGGGCCATCTTGAAGTAATCCCGGTACGAGTACGCGACCAGCAGAATGAGCCCCGTGAAGAGAATTGCGCCGGCAAGCCCGGCGTCGCGCAACGCAACGGATAGGAGAAGACCGATAAGGATTTCGACACCATATACAACCACAAACTGGAGGGTAATGGCATTCTTCACGGCCCCAAAGGCTTCACGACCTTGAAGAACAAACAAATGGCTCCATACCACTATCAAATTCACGGCAAAATAGGTAGCAGCATAAACTACGATCGTTATAACCTGAGGTATTGCGTTTGCGATAGGGTGCATTGGTAATTGGTTCGATACCAGTCGCGCAAGCAATGCACTTAACACAAGCGTGAATGCATTCATAAGTTGTACGTGCCAACGTGCTCTATACCTCACACTTGAGATGAGTGCATAAATCAGTGCAGCCCACCCAATCAAATTAGGCGCGTATACGAACGAAAAGCCCACTAAATACGCAGTCTCTAAATACAACGATTCGATATCCGTGACATTTATCGCAAAACGTTGTACTAAAATCAGGAGTCCTGCAAGGGTATAGATGATCACCCAACCCGGGATCGAAAGCGGGGGATAGTGCTTGACCAAAAACAGACACAGCAATCCCCAGCATAATATTGCATAAACAGGCGCGAGAATGTCATGGCGCATATTAAGCTGCTTCACGCGCACCCTCACCCCGTTTCAGGCGCATGGCATGTTGAATCAATATAATTAACCCAATCCCAAAAATAATATCCCCAACACTGATGAGACTAGCTGGTTGAACCTCGAAGTAGAAGATGTCCCCTAAGAAATTCAAATGGGTTGCACTAGTCATAGCGATACTCTTGCCAATCTCACCATGCATGAGCGGTTGAACGATTTTCGGATCCATAGCTCGAACAACAGGCAAATAGGCCGGCATCCGCAGGTGATTCACTGCCATGACGAGGAAATTTAGACAAGTACCCAGCAATGTCCAAGCGACCCCAGGAACTTTTAGATTCACCAAGCAGAATGCGATCAGCGAAATGTAGCTTAGTAATATTGCCACTTCGTATGGCACGCCACTAAAGTATGCAATCGAAATGTGTTGAAGGAGATAGGAAATTGGTAATACCCACAACCATTTTAGACGAATCTCCGTTAGCGCCCACAAACTGCCCTTTCGTACCCAGCCAATGATTAAGCCGCACAATATGACGCCGATTTCAAACGCCAAGATTCCACCTCGTTCGACAATGAATTTGGATTGAAAGGGCCGGGTACTCCCGGCCCCGTTCGAACTACGGTGTGACGACCAAACCAGCCTGCGCTGCAACAGCAAACACGACCATAGCTCCCAAAATCATTGCCGCCTTGACCTTTGTTGACATCGGTGGTTCCTCCTCAGAATGGTATGGTTCTACCGTTCTGAAGTGCTGTGTAGTGTGCAATGACAATTGAGTTGCCCGCGACCATATGTACGAAAATTCCGAGAAGCACTAGGCCACAAGCCGTTGCTGCGATGTGTGCTGAAGGAGTTACACCCCGATAGTCGAATTATACAACTTCAAGCAGAAAAATTGCTAGAGGATTGGTAGAAAAACAGGGCTTTTGTCCCGAGACTAGGGCTTTTGTCCCGAACATTAGTCAATATGAATTCAAGTTGTGCCACATCGCAAAACAGCAAAAACAACGCCTACGACGCGAAGCCTCCCAGGAGGCTGCACTTCATAGGCGCAAACACACACTCATCGATTGTTGCAATCACGCCATCAAACCCCCATGCATGCTTCAAAACAGGGAACTTGGTCCGACCTCACGCGTGACGACACAGCGCGGCGAGGTCTGCGGTCACGTCCTGTGAAACGCCGCTTACGCGCAAGTCGTAAATGCACCCAATGTGCGCTTCGGACAGGCAAGCGGACTGCAAATGCTGCTGGAACTCGGCCTCCGTTAAAACCGTGACGAATTCAAGGCAGGTGTGTACCTTGGCAAGGTGCTGCAGAATGTTGGCCGTTTCATCGGTGGAGCCGTAATCGATCACGAAAATTTTTCGTTCCCGAGCGCTCCATGCAGTCTCGAGCATCAACGTCCGAATCACGCCTTCGATTTGCTGCGCCGCGTTCTGAACCACCAGAATGACCGTGAGCGGATGTGGACGTTGACGCCTGCGGTTCAACCACCTTGTGCACTGCCAGGCTAGGATGACTGCACCGTACAATGCAAGCGCCCAGAAGAACAACGCTTCCACCATGGCCCTCACCCCCTTGCACCATCATATGCAAGGGAGCCGGATACGAACGTGTCCGCGCTTGTCTATTTTCACAGAGAAATGCCGTCTCAGCCGCCTCCGGGCGCGTACCTTCCAGTGCGACCATATGCGTCAGACCGTCAGCCAATGGTTCTTGATGGCCACCAGCACCGCCTGGGTGCGGTCGGTGACATACAGCTTGGAGAAGATGCTGGAGACATGGTTTTTGACCGTCTTCAGCGTAATGTGCAATGAGGCTGCGATTTGCTCATTGGACTTGCCGGAGGCCATCTCCCGCAGCACGTCCATCTCCCGCGCGGTGAGAATGTCCTTCCAGGAGTTGTTCACTTCCTGGTATTCCTGAAACTGAGCGAGCACCGTATGCGCGACATGAGAATGAACATACGCGTACCCTGCGGCAACTTCACGGATGGCACGTACCAATTCACTGACAGAGCCATCCTTCACCAAGTAACCAGATGCGCCGGATTTCAGGGTGTCGAGCACATACCCAGCTTCGTCGTGAATGCTCAAAATCACAATTTTGACATCCGGGAACTGTTGCTGCAGACGCTTTGTTGCTTCCACGCCGCCCATCATCGGCATGTTGATATCCATCAGAAGGACATCTGGTTTCGCGGTTGCGAGCCCCTCGAGCGCTTCACCGCCGTGGTCCCACTCCCCCACCACCTCGAAGTCCTTTTCATATTCCAATACATCGCGTAAGGTTTCGCGAAAATGCACGTTATCGTCGGCAATTGCGACGCGAATCGTGTCTTGAGCCATAAGCCATGCCCTCCACTTCACGACACTCAAAGTTCGCGAAGGAGCGAAGACTTTCCTGCCTCGCGAAACAAAAAAGGACGCCCGCTCCGTCAGAGCCGGCGTCAAATGGGGTAAGGGTGATGCTACAAAGTTCGATGTGCTCGTTTTCGTTTGTGTCCGTCGTTCCGTGACGGTGCAAAATTTTTTATCCCGCTGCGCGACACACGCCGACTACGCATCCTGTTTCAGAATGGCCGCCTTGTCTGTCTGCTCCCACGGCAAGTCCAAGTCAGGGCGCCCGAAGTGCCCATATGCAGCCGTCTGACGGTAAATCGGACGACGCAAGTCGAGGTCGCGGATGATGGCACCGGGACGCAGGTCGAAGTGATTCTGAATCAATTCCACAATCCGCTCCTCCGGCACGACGCCAGTCCCATACGTATCGACTGAAATCGACACCGGATGGGCAACACCAATCGCGTACGCAACCTGCACCTCGCACTTCCTGGCCAATCCCGCAGCCACCACGTTCTTGGCCACATAGCGCGCCGCATAGGCCGCGCTGCGGTCGACCTTGGTCGGGTCTTTTCCGGAGAACGCTCCGCCGCCGTGCCGCGCATAGCCGCCGTACGTATCGACGATAATCTTCCTCCCGGTCAGCCCTGCGTCGCCCTGGGGCCCACCAATGACAAACCGGCCCGTCGGGTTGATGAAGTACTTCGTCTTGTCATCCAGCAGAGCGCCCGGCACAACCGCCTCAATCACATGCTGGCGGACCGCCGCTGAAATTTCGTCGAGCGTCACCTGCTCATCGTGCTGCGTCGAGATCACGATAGTGTCCACGCGAACCGGGCGGTCATCCTCGTATTCAATCGTCACCTGCGTCTTGCCGTCCGGCCGCAAAAACGGCAGCGTCCCGTCCTTGCGCACCACACTGAGCCGCCTGGATAACTGATGTGCCAGTGAGATCGGCAGCGGCATCAATTCCGGTGTCTCGTCACAGGCGAACCCGAACATCAGGCCCTGGTCGCCCGCGCCCACGGCCGCCAAGTCGTTCTCGGTCTCCGCCCCGCTGCGAACTTCGAGCGCCGCATTGACCCCCATGGCAATATCCGAGGACTGCTCGTCAATGGATGTAATTACCGCGCATGTTTCCGCGTCAAAGCCAAACTTGGCTCGGGTATACCCAATATCCTGAACGGTTTTTCGGACAATCTTTGGAATGTCCGCGTAACAGTTGGTCGTGATCTCCCCGGAAACCAGGACCAACCCAGTTGTCACCGATGTCTCGCAAGCCACGCGCGCATAAGGATCATTGGACAAGATTTCGTCCAAGACTGCGTCAGAGATCTGATCACACATCTTGTCCGGATGACCCTCGGTGACGGACTCTGAGGTAAATAAACGCCGCCGCGCCCCCATCACCGAACCCCTCCTTCATATCAGCCAATCAAAACGCTCTCGAGTATTGATCATTCCGGCATCCGGAAAAACAAGCCTTATCGTATTACATTTGTACAGCGACGTCAATGAATTCTCCGCGGCCAAGCCCCCGGCACAAGCAAAGACCCTGTGCCAACGCACAGAGTCTTTGCTTCTAAACACCGACGTGTTTGCGTCTTACATTGTACGCTTGAGGTTACCCTTGTTGACCCGCCAGGACTTGTTCAGCAAGCTCAACAAGCCGGCGAGTAATACGGCCGCCGACCGCGCCGGTGTCCCGGCTCGCAATCTCGCCCCAATAGTCCTCACTGCCTTGGTACACCGGGATGCCAAGCTCAGCGGCAATTTCGTACTTCATGTTGTCGAGCGCTTTGTGGCATTGTGGCACAACCTGCGGCTTTCCTCTCGTCATGAACGTACACCCCCCGGTTTTTCTATCCCCAGAGCGTACCCGATGCTCTGCGGACAGCCCTAGTGTAACCCGGAGAGCCAACGGCACCCTGCCAAAGTCTTGGCCCGTCAGGCATCCTGACCCGCTTTTCGCAAAACCTGCCACGCAAAACGAGGCAAGGCGAGCTGCCTGCGCCAGCGGCTGGGCTGCTTCAGCAAGCGGTACAGCCACTCCAAATTCAGCTTTTGAAATACGACAGGCGCCCGCTTCACCATACCGCCCCACACATCAATACTGCCTCCGACGCCGATGGCAACACAGGGCGGCATCGAAGCCAGCCATTGAAAGATGAACTGTTCCTGCCGCGGCTGCCCCAATCCAACCAGCCACAGGTCGGGCTGGAAGGCTTTGACCTGGTCGATGACTTGCGGGACGTCGCGGTCGGAAAAGTACCCGTGGTGTCCTTCAAACGTTACCAATGGATATTCTGCCCGGAAATTCTCCAAACACCGGTCCAGCGCCTCAGGTTTTGCTCCCAGAATGAACACCCGCAAGGCTTGGCCGCGGTGCACTGCTGTATCGAGCAGATCGCGGACCAACTCTACCCCCGTGACGCGCTCCTCTACAGCCCGCCCCTGGCGTTTGGCAGCCCACACAATGCCAATGCCGTCCGGTGTGACCAAATCAGCGACGTGCGCAATCTTTTGCACCTGCTCATCCTGTTGTGCCATCATCACGAATTCCGGGCCCGCCGTGATGACCATGCGCCGTGATCGCTCCGCGATCCAGTGCAGGATTTGTTCCACCGCCTGGCGCCGATTTAATCGGTCGAACCGAACACCCAGCACGTGGAACACGGCCGAGTCCCTGACTTCACTGCCGAGTTGCATGACAAACTCACCCTTGTCCTTACCCTCGTCGAGGTTATCCGAACAATCATCCGACTGCCTGACTCCAGTTATACCACACCGACCGCGGGGAGGTATGCGAAACCGCAGACAAGCATAGGGTGAAGTAACACAGCCGGAAGGAGAATGACCCCTTGAATCCCCTCCAGCGGCCCGCGCCAAGTGCTCAATCCAACACCGTCTCCCCCCGCTTGGAGGCCCTTCGATTGGCACTGTATCAAGTCGTTGCCGATCACGACGGAAACTTGCTGGCCCCTGCCGTCATCGAGGCCAGCCAGCAGCTCGACGCGGAAATCACAGCGGAACAGCTCAGGAGAGCTGCAGCAGCGAAAGGACGGGATCGGCCGCGTTCTGCTCCGAAACCGCAGTCAACGTCACCCCGAACAGCGTGGGGTTGTAAAAATATGTAGATTTTCCATTCTCCCAGGTGACCCATCCGTTCACAAACCCGTACAGGCCGTCGTGGTAGTCAAGCGCCAACCCACAGTCCTGAACCGGCTGCCCCTGATAGGTCAGGGTTTGGTTCGGGTCGAGATTGATGTAGACCGTATGGTCGTCTGGCTTGGTTGGGTCATACGTCTGCGTGACTGCTCCGGTCGATCCCGTCAGCTGGCCATCCTTGCTGAGTTTCACCTGCACCGTACCCGCCTGCGCCAAAAAACCCTGCCAGTTGTGTGAGCCGTGCTGCAGCAAGCGCAGGTACCCGTGGTAAGAACTGCTGACCTGGAACGTCAGGCTGACCCCCTGGTCCGCCGCTGCTGCCGCCGTTTTCAGCAAGCTCGTAAACGATGCATTGAACGCCTGCGACGTCTCCCCAAAGGTACGCTCAAACGCCTCCGCGTTCGATTCACCGCGGTTGAGTCGATACAGATAGTCGGAAAACACGTCGGCCCCATGGAGCTTGCGCAAATCGCTGACCGCCAGCCAATCCTGCAGCTCCAAATCGTACGACGCATCGCCGGTCAACACTTCGTTTTCATCGGACGTCAGGGGCACCAGCTGCCCCGCTGCCGCCGCCTCCATCACGCTTTCGGCCAGGGTCTTGGCATCTCCGTCATAGGCGACGTCATTTTCTGCCTGCCGCTGCAGCATCATGCCGTCGGAGACCGCCAGTCCTTCGTTGATCCAACTCGGAATCGAGGCCTGAACGTTGTCGTTCAGAAATGCGTGTGTCAATTCGTGCGCCAGTGTATTGACCAAGTCGGGATCGTCCTGATTTTGATAGAGCGGCACCAAAATGGATTCATTCTGTGTAAATCCGCCGGTGTCAGCGGAGAAGTTCTTCGCCTCGCTGGCCGAAATGCCGAACAGCGAAGACAACGCACGCTCATAATCCTGGGACGAGTGCACAAGATAAATGTGAACTTGATCCTGAAGGTTCATCTGCAAGGCAGTGCTGACTTGATTGACAATCTGGTACTTGGACAAGAGTGTATCCACGTGCTGCACTTCCGTTTGCGGCGTGTCCGCACCAAACGCGGAAACCTTGACCAAAGATGCGTTGTCGGCTTGGTGAAAAACTGGCTTGCCGACCAGGTCCGCCGCCACTTGTTGCGACCCGTCCTCTGTGCCCCCAGTCTGTCCCGTCGCATTCGCCTTGCGGCCGGCCGACGACGCGGCCGGGTGCGTTGCGTTCGTCGCGTCTAACGGCGTATTGTCTCCCGTGGAATGAGTCGCATTCCCGGAAGGGACGGCGTGCAGCTTGACGTGTTTTGGCAGCCAACTGTTCGGAATCACTTGCCGATCGCGCTGGTACAAAAGCGTGATGCCGGATATCGCCGCCAACGTCAGCGCAAACACGGTCACTGTCAAATGGAACGCTCGATCGCCCCGTCTTTTCGCCACCGCAATCCCCTCCGCATCGTCCCTGACGTTCAGCGCGCGCAAGTCGACAGAGCCAATCCATGTATGTATTCCTCAGTGTACCCAGATTGGCCTTGATTTGAAACCTGCCTTCCCAAGTGAAATCTTTAAGATAATGTATGATCTCCCTGCACTTGCCCTTTCCGAAAAGTCAGTATTTATGAACGTTTGCATTGACTTACCCTATACGAAGTGATACGATGGCGAGGCAAGGCAAATTTATGCGAGTACGAGTGTACTTGGTAGGAGGCAATATCGTGCAAGGTACAGTGAAGTGGTTTAACTCCGAGAAAGGCTACGGCTTCATCCAGGTTGAAGGCGGCAATGATGTATTCGTTCATTACACCGCTATCCTCGGTGATGGATTCCGCACTTTGGAAGAAGGCCAACGCGTTGAGTTCGACATCGTCGAAGGACAGCGCGGCCCGCAGGCTGCGAACGTCAGCAAGCTGTAATCCAAACTTCGGAATAACACGCCCCGTTTCGACGGGGCGTTTTCTTTGTCTCCCTCACGCCGCTTCGTGACGAGGGCGCATCTCCAACTGCCGATTGAACGCGATCGTACACGCATTGATGACAAGGATGCCCATGGTGACGTAGAACACGTTTCGGATGCCGAATGACGCCGCGACCGCGCCGCCTAACAGAGGGCCCAGCAGGTTTCCCAGAAACAAGGAACTCGAATTGAAACCATACGCGGTCGCCAGATATTCCGGTGGCGCCAGCTTTTTGACGAGCACGTTGAGCGACGGGATCATGCCGCCAATAAACAACCCCAGGCAGAAGCGGCCGATCAGCAAGGTGGTGATGCCCTGCGCCAGCGCTTGCGGTACATACGTCACCGCAGCCATGAACATGGCGAGCACGAGAATCCGTCGCTGCCCAATTCTGTCGCCAAAGCGTCCCAGCGTCGGCGACCCGACGAGGTTGGCGATGCCAGTGGCGGCCACCACCAGACCCGCGACAAGCGCCAAATGCGCCCCATGGTACAACGTCTTCGCGTACACAGTCACAATCGGCTCGATGCTCATCATGCCGACCTGGGTCACCAAAGACGCGACAAACACCGGGATGAGCGGACGAAGCGTGCCCAGCCCGACCCGCTTTCTTTCTCTTTTCGTATCCTTGGCAGCCGTGGACTCATGGACAAACAACATCACAATGACACTCGCAACCACCAACAACCCGCCCGTGCAGAAGAAGACGGCGCGATAGCCGATTTGTTCGGCGAGCCAGCCGCCAATGAGCGGTCCAATCAACGACCCGGCGACAGCACCCGTTTGCAGCACGCCCAGCGCCGTCCCAGACTCCTTCTCCGGCGTGACAGAGGCTTGCAAGGAAACCGCCATCGAGATGAACCCGGAGAACAGCCCGTTGATAAAGCGGAGCACCAACAGCTCCCAGGGCGCACCGACCAGCCCCATGAGTCCCGTCATGACGCCCATGCCAAAGCCAGCTCGAAGCAGCATCATTTTGCGCCCATGTTTGTCGGCCCACGCACCCCAGATGGGCTGAAACACAAACGACAGGATAAATTGCGCGGAAAACACCCAGCTGGACCAGCGTTCCAGTGACGCAATATTGTGCACGCCCAAGGTACCGATGTACAACGGTAAAAACGGAATGACCAGGTTCATGCCAGCCATCACGATGAAGTTACATGCCCACAAAATCCATAGTGTTCGCTTCCATGCCAATCTGCTTGCGCCTCTTTTCAAGTCAGCCTGGATGCGGCAAATATCCCTCCATGGCTCGTTTCATCCGCTCCAGTGTCGCCTGGCAAGCCGCCTCGCCGTCTCCAACGGCACCGAGATACACCTTCAGCTTCGGTTCTGTGCCAGAGGGACGCACGGCCAGCCAAGAGCCATTGGAAAAGTTGTATTTGATGACGTTCTCCTGTGGCAGGGTGAGTTCTTCCGGGGGCCTTCCATCGACAAACGAACGAATGCCGGACAGGTAATCTTCCACAGATTCGAGCTGCATCCCTTCCACAAACAGCGCTTCCTGGCGAAGCCGCTCCATGCTCGATGCAATCTGCCGGATGCCATCCACACCGGGCAAGGTCACGCTGATGAGCGACTCCGCAAAGTAACCCACTTGCCGGTAGAGCGCCTCCAGACCGTCCACCAGCGTCTGCCCCTGGCGCTTGTATTCGGCCGCCATTTCCGCAATGAGCAGGCAGATCTGCACCGCATCCTTGTCACGTACAATCGGAGCGGCCAAGTACCCGTAGCTCTCTTCGTAGCCAAACAGATACGCAAAAGCGCCCGTCTGCTCATATTGCGTCGCTTTGGCGCCAATGTACTTGAAGCCGGTCAGCGTATCCTCGACGGTGACACCGTAACGTTTTGCCACCGCCGCCCCCAGACCCGACGTGACAATCGTCTTGAACACGATTCCGTTGTGCGGCAGGGTCCCCGCCGCCTGTTTGTGCCGCAGCCAAAACTCGACCAACAGGCCGCCGACCTGATTGCCCGTCAAGAGGCGGTACGTCCCCCCGTGCCGGACGGCAATGCCAACGCGATCGGCATCTGGGTCGGTCCCCATCACGATGTCCGCATCGACCTGCCCCGCCAGTGCAATCGCTGCCGACAACGCGTCCGGCTCTTCCGGATTGGGGCTGCGGACCGTCGAGAACTCCCCATCCGGCTGCTCCTGTTCCGGAACCACATACACCTGCGCATAACCCGCAGCAGCCAGGGACTGCCGGACCGTTCGGTTTCCCGTCCCGTGCAGAGGCGTGTAGACGATGCAAAGGTTTTGCCGATCACGTTGTTCCACGCCCGCCACGCGGATGCTTTGCACGACTGCGTCCACGTACGCGGTGTCCATCTCTTCCCGCACCCATATCAGCCGTCCGTCCGCTTCCGCCTCCTGCCGCCGCGCCAGTTCAACAGCAAACAGGTCGCCGACCGTTTGGATTTCCGCTGTAACCGCATTCGCCGCCTCTGGGAGAATCTGGCCGCCGTCCGGGCCGTACACTTTGTAGCCGTTGTATTCGGGCGGGTTGTGGCTGGCGGTGACCATCACCCCTGCCGCCGCCCCCAGCGTTCTCACGGCAAACGACAGCTCGGGCGTCGGACACAGGTGGTCGAACAGGTAGGCTTTGATGCCCTGTGCTGCCAGTACCAGCGCTGCATCCAGCGCGAATTCCGGCGACATCCGCCGACAGTCATAGCCAATCACGACGCCCTGCTTTGCAGACGCCGGACGGTTGCGGTGAAGATACCGAGCCAGTCCCGCGGTCGCCTTGCGCACGGTATACCGATTCATGCGATTCGTCCCAGCACCCAGCAGTCCGCGCAAGCCCCCCGTGCCAAAGGCAAGATCGCGGTAAAAGCGCTCTTCAATGGCTGCCGGGTCATGCGCGATGTCCCGCAAGTCTTGTTCAATTTCCTCCGGGTGGGGTCCAGCACTCTGCCATTGACGATATCTCTCCATCGCTTCACGCTGCGCGTCCATCGTCTACCGCCCCTCCAAGCCCTGCAGTTTGTCGCCCAGGTGGTTTACGTACCCCATTGTACCATGAGGGGCGGCTGCCTTCTCGGGGGGTCGGGTGACTTCCCGGGCATTTGCGTTCGGCGGATTGTGCAGTGCGCCCCGCTGCATTACGATAGGGACGACCGATGAAAGGAACCACGACAACCCTGTGGAGGTGAGCGGGCTTTGACAGATGTACACCGGCGAACAGCCGCCGTGGTGACCTTGAGTGACGCGGGCAGCCGAGGAGAGCGGGAAGATACCAGCGGCGATTTGGCCGCCGACATTTTGACGCAGGCCGGATTTCAGGTGGTCGCGCGCCACATTCTCCCGGACGAGCGCGGCCAGATTACCGCATTGCTCCGCAAGCTATGCGATGAGTCTCAGGTTCGACTGGTGGTTACCACCGGCGGAACGGGACTGGGGCCGCGCGATGTCACGCCGGAGGCGACGTTGGACGTGATCGACCGGGCACTGCCGGGCATGGCGGAAGCGATGCGGATGGAGAGCCTGAAAAAGACGCCCTTCGCGATGACATCTCGGCAGGTCGCGGGCGCGCGCGGCTCGACACTCCTCGTCAATTTACCGGGGAGCCCGAAAGCCGTCAAGGAGTGCCTGGACGTCATTTTGCCCGTGCTGCCTCACACGCTGGACATCCTCGCAGGACACACCCGGCACGAAAGCCGATGACCGCCTTTTACCGGCCGGACCTGTGCCGGGCTGGCTGAGCCGCAGCGGGACTTTCGCTGGCAGGGCGGCCCGGTCAAAGGCCCGGGCCGGTGCCGGGATCAGCGAAAACGCGACCGTGCCGCGCTGTCCGGAGCGACCGCTTCGCTGTCTTCGCCGCGATATTCGCGCCCCATTTCCGCGGAGCGCTGGGCGGCAGCGCGCAGCGCCTGTGCGATGATGCCATCCAGGTTTGCGTCCTGCATCGCCTGGATGCCCGCATGGGTGGTGCCCCCTTTGGACGTCACCCGCTTGCGCAGTTCGGCCGGCGACAGCCCCCATTCATCCAGAGTGCGCGCCGTTCCGACAACCGTTTGCAGCAGCAGCAGACGCGCGGTCTCGGGTGTAAAACCCAGCTGAACCGCCGCGTTCTCCATCGCTTCCAGAACATAGCAGACGAACCCAGGCCCGCTGCCCGAAAACGCGGTCACCGCATCCATCATGTCCTCGGACAGTTCCACAACCTCACCCAACTGACGCAGCAGGAACAGTACATGCTCGCGCTCCTGTGCATCCAAGTCTGGACCGCACGTCACCGCAGTGACGCCGGACATCACAGCGACCGGAATATTGGGCATCGTGCGGATGACGTGCGCCCGTCCCTCCACTTGCTCATGGAGCCAGGCGCGTGTGAGTCCCGCAGCAAACGAGACCACCACCTGGCCGTGCAGGAACGGCCGCAGCTGCTGGAGCACCGCCGCCATATCGGCAGGCTTGACGGACATCACCACCAGGTCGCACTCCGCTGCGTCGGACAGCGCGTCTGTCGGCACCACACCATACAGCCGCTGAAGTTCCTCCAACCGCGCCCGTCCGGAACGGTTGATGACATAAATTTGCTTCGGGTCCACCGCGCCGCGCACCGTGATCCCGCGAATAAACGCCTCTGCCATTGCGCCAGCGCCCACGACAAATATGCTGTAGTCCGGATTCATTCATCACGCACCCATTCGCATGTAAATTCAAAATACAGAATCTTAATACGGCTGATTATACGCCGCTCCCGTCACGCGAACAAGGACAGTGGAACGCCTTCCAACGCCAGAAAACGATTGCAAAAGAATTTTCTGCATCCTGGGTAGTACACCCAAAAACACGCGTCGACTGCACGAACCTGTAAATGACTGAATACTTTGGCCGCCTCAGGAGCGTCGAGGCTTGTGAGCATGCCATTCATGAGGAGCGGTGCAAGGTAATTTATCCATTTGGAGGGATTTTGCAGATGAAGGGTCGTCTTATCACGAAAATCGTGTCGGGCGCAGCAGTTTTGGCCGTTGGCGGTTTTGCAGCAGGCGCGACCGGGGTCGCCCCCGCCTTGTCGTCGTCCCCGTTAGCCAGTCTCCCTGGGCTGTCCAGCCTGACCGGATCGAGCGCGTCTTCCCTGGGCGTGAAGCAGTCCTCCAGCCTGTCCACGAGCGGCGGCTCCTTTTCCTCCAGCATGTCGGGACCGGATGGCTCGGGCGGCAGCCTGTCCAGCAGCTTTACCTCTGCACCTTCCGGCGCTGTCTCTACTTCCCTGAATGGACCGAGCGGCACCGGCAGCGCCTCGGCGAAGTCCTCCCTGAGCACGAGCGGAGGCTCCTTCAGCTCCAAGCTGTCTGGGCCAAATGGATTGGGCGGATCGACCAGTTCGTCCCTGTCCACGTCGAAGGGCGCGTCGATGAGCGGCTCTCTCTCTGGCCCCAATGGATCGGGTGGTTCGTTCTCCGGCACGCTCAATCCGAACGGAAAAAGCGGCGGTTCTTTCTCTGTGACGCCGCCATCCGGCCTGCCCAGCCTGCCGACGGGTGGACTGCCGAGCCTGCCGAGCCTCGATCCGAGCACCATCACCAACGCCCTGGGCAGCGCGAATGCGAGCACGCTGACCAACGCGCTTGGCAGCCTCAGCCCCAGCACGCTGACCAACGCCCTGGGCAGCCTCGGCAACTAAGATCCTCGCCAACGCAATTCATCACGCAGAACTGCAAGTCCTCGCCCCAGCCGCGGGCGAGGACTTGTTGTCTGGCCGCGCAAACGCCGTTTCGATACGCTGGCGTTTACGCATACAGCACGGCCCACGCCGCGCGCACGAACCGTTCTTGAACGTCTGGCAGTTCTCCCGCGCGCGCCATGCCGATCCACTCGCGCGCGTCCGTTTCTGCATTGGGCACAAACGGCCGTTCCTCCATCAGCTCAGCGACGATCGCGACATCAAACGAGGGCCCTGTGGCCACGGCATCCACGATGCGCAGCACGCGCACGACGCAGGATGCTTCCTCATACACTTCACGCGCAGCGGCGACGGCCACATCTTCCCCGCGCTCGACCAGCCCGCCGGGTAAACGCCACGCCGGATCACGATAGGTATGACGCAGCCGCAGAAACTCCTGGCGCGCATTGAAGACTACGACGACCACCGCAATCGGGTAGGTCGGCTTCAGCAGCCGGATCGCCAAACTGCGCAGCCATGCCGGCATGCCCCCATACACACGCACCAGCATCCCATGCGAACCCGACGGACGCGCTCTGGCCACCGATTGCCCCCTCCTTCACGCGTCCGAAGGCCGGACGAAGTCGCAAATCGTGTCAATCAACGCCTGCTCCCATACGTGCTTGGAAAAGGTGTGGTTCGCGCCCTCAATGAACCGCGTCTGTGCCCGCCCGCCGTACACCTTCTCCTGGTAGCTTTCAGACACCGCGAGGGGCACCGTGGCGTCATCGGTGCCGTGCACCAGCAGCACGTCGCCCGTGTACGATTTCGCCCGTTCATACGCATCCAGGGTCAGCAGGTCCAGCGCGAACGACCGCCCGACCAGATTGCCTTCCAAATCAAACACGTCCGCCTGCGGGTCGATACCGCCCGGTCCACCCACGCCGACCTGCCGCGCCATCGTGAAGACAAACTCCCGCAAGTTGCCTGCGGGTGCAATCAGCACCAGGCGCCGAACGTCCGCTGGCCGGCTGGCGGCAACGATGCTCGCGACGAGACCGCCTACGCTGTGGCCGACCAGCGTGATGCGCGCGGCGTCCACCTCCGCGAGGCCCGCCGCAAAATCTAACATCGCGTTTGCCTCCGCGACCTCCCGCGTCACCGTGATGTCCTGAAACAGGCCGTCACTCTCGCCGCTGCCGGAAAAATCGAAGCGAACCACCGCCACTCCGATGTTCGCCAGGACACGCGACAGCTTCACGAACATTTGATGCGGTCCCAGCTTGTCGGCCGTGAACCCGTGGTAAATGATGACGGCTGGCCACGGGCCTTGTCCGTCCTCCGGTACGTGCAGCATCCCCCGCAGGGTCAGCCCCTGGTGCTGTAACTCAACGGCCTTCTGCATATCGTTTCCCTCCGTCCAATGGAACTTGGCACCTAGGTGATGGTCCACAAAAGCGCGTGGTCTGATCCGTGCCGGCCGCACCCCTCCGCAGCGATGATTCATTTCTTTAGTATAGCGGTCCAGAGCACAAACGACACCTGTGTCAAACTCGCGGCACCCATGGACGCCGAAGTCTGTTCGGCACGAAAAGTTCGTGAATTAATGTCATATTTTCTTACATATTCGGTTGACGGCATCCGTTGTCTATTCCTATAGTGAATAGGAGCAAAATTGATTCGACCAGTATAGGAGTGGAGAACCTTGACGCCTCGCGACGTATTGGATTTGATGGCGAAAAACAATGTAGAGATGGTCGACTTTCGAATTGTAGACGTACCCGGACGACAACACCATGTAACGATTCCTGCCGTAGAAGTCACGGAAGACATGCTCGAGAACGGTGTCGCATTTGACGGGTCGAGCATTCAGGGCTTCCGGTCCATCGAAAACAGCGACATGGTGATGAAACCGATTCTCGATACAGCCTTCGTTGACCCCTTCTACGCCGTGCCGACCCTCGGCCTGATGTGCCAGGTGTATGAGCCGAACGGTACGCGGTACGACCGGGATCCACGGTATATCGCGGAAAAGGCAGAATCCTACCTGCAAAAGCTGGGCATCGCGACGCACGCGAACTTTGGACCGGAGCTGGAATTCTTCCTGTTCGACGATGTGCGGTTTGACGCCAGCTCGCAAGGCGCCTTCTACAGCATCGACTCCGAAGAAGCGATGTGGAACACCGGCCGTGCAGAAGGTCCCAACCTGGCGTACAAGGTGAAGAACAAGGCGGGGTACTTCCCGGTGCCGCCCACCGACCGACAGCAGGACATCCGCACGGAAATCGTGCTTGAGTTGATGAAAGCCGGACTCCGCGTCGAGCGTCATCACCACGAAGTCGCGACGGCCGGGCAGGCAGAAATCAACTTCCGCTTCAGCACGCTGACCAAAACAGCCGACAACACCATGCTCTACAAATACATTGTCCGCCAGGTTGCTTACAAGCACGGCAAAGTTGCGACGTTCATGCCGAAGCCGATTTACGGCGACAACGGGTCGGGCATGCACGTACACCAGAGCTTGTTCAACGGAGACGACCCGCTGTTCTACCAGGAAGGCGGTTACGGCAACATCAGCGACTTGGCGAAACACTACATCGCAGGCATCCTGACACACGCCCCGGCCGTGCTGGCGTTCTCCAACCCGAGCACCAATTCCTACAAGCGCCTTGTGCCAGGATATGAAGCACCGGTCAACCTGGTGTTCTCAAAGGGCAACCGCAGTGCAGCCATCCGTCTGCCCATCGCGTCCGTGTCGCCGAAGGCCGTTCGCATCGAATTCCGCACACCGGACGCGACGTCAAACCCGTACTTGGCCTTCTCTGCGATGCTCATGGCTGGCTTGGACGGGATTCGCCGCAAGCTGGACCCGACCGAACTCGGCTTCGGCCCCATCGACAAGAACATCTACGAACTCAGCAAAGAAGAGAAGCAGCAGATTCAGAGCGTGCCGTCGTCCTTCGAAGAAAGCCTTGCCGCGCTCGAAAATGACCACGAATTCCTGCTCGAGGGCGGCGTTTTCAGCAAGGATTTCATCTACAACTGGATCAACCTGAAACGCGCGACGGAAATCGAGCCGCTCAACCTGCGCCCGCATCCGTACGAGTTCCAGTTGTATCTCGACCTGTAATCCAGCCAGCCCCATTCACAGGGAGCACCGCACCCCGCATGCAGTGATGCCGTCACTGCGCGGGGTGTTTGATTTGTTCACGAAACCGCCTGGTTCGCGAAACCGCCTGCTTGAATTCTCCATCATTACGGTTTATGGTTGGGCAAAGGCCGCTGGGTGTGACACCCGTACTGCCGATGAAAGGAGGCGCAGCAGCCCCTTTGATTCAAGAGAAGCTGCGCGCGGGCCTGCGAGTCATCTTTGTCGGATTCAACCCGTCCATCACATCCCATGAGCGAGGATTGAACTACGCGGGTCGCAACAACCGGTTTTACCGCATTCTGTACGAAAGCGGTCTCACAGCGCGTCTGTACACGCCGGAAGAAAGCCCGCACCTGCTGGAGGACTACGGCTACGGCTTCACCAACCTGGTCGCCCGCCCCACGAAGCGGGCGGACGAGCTGACCGCCGAGGAATATCGGGAAGGCGCCCGCATCCTGCGAGAGAAGCTCAAACAGTATCGCCCTCGCGTCGCCTGCTATGTCGGCAAAGGGGTGTACGAGCGATACAGTGCACGGCGCAAGGTGCAATGGGGGTTTCAAGCGGAGCCCGTGCTGGAAGGCGTGATGGACTTTGTCGGCCCCTCGTCGAGCGGCCTCGTTCGGATGACGCTCGCTGAACAGGTCTCCATTTACGCTGAACTGACGAAATTCATGCAATACCTAAAGGAGCCGTGAAGGATGCGCACGGGACGGATGATTTCCTACAGCGCCGGCAATGTTGGCGCCAGCATGTTGATTCAGGCCTTTTCTGCATTCGCCTACTTCTACTATGTCGACCAACTGAAGGTGCCGGACGAATGGATTTCCACCGCACTCGTCATCCACGGCATCTTCAACGCGGTCTTAAACCCGCTGTCCGGTCAATTGTCAGACCGGACGCGATCACGCCTTGGCCGCAGACTCCCCTGGATGCTGGGCGGCATGGTGCCGCTTGCCATCGTGTACGTGCTGATTTGGACCCCCTTGGTCCCCCGCGGACACCTCCAGGCCTTACTCGTGTACTTTTTTATTGTGGTGCTCCTCTATGACATCTTTTACGTGTTCGTCGTCCTGAACTGGACCTCCCTGTTTCCAGAGTTGTTCCACAAGCTGCGCGAGCGCTCCGTCGTTTCCGCGTGGCGGCAAATGTTCGGCATCATCGGCATGATTGTCGGTGTCGCGCTGCCTCCAGTCATTTACAAGACGTACGGCTGGACCGCACTCGGGCTCATTTTTGGCATCGTCGGCCTCATCAGCTTCCTGGCAGCGGTTTGGGGCGCATGGAATCCGCGCGACACGCACTTCGTCGAAGCCGGACTCCCCTTAGGCAAAGCCTTGTCGGCGACGTTCCGAAACCCGGCCTTTGTGTTCTATGTCATCGGATCATTCTTCTTCCAACTCGCCTTTCAAATCATCCCGGGCGCCGTCCCGTTTTTCGGTGAGTACGTGCTGCACGCGTCCGGGGCGGCGCAGACCTACATGCTCGGGGCCATGTTTATCGTCGCGATCCCGATGGTTTACGTTTGGAGCGCCGTCACCAACCGCATCGGTCCACGGAACGCGGTGATGACATCCGGCATCCTGTTTGCCGCGTCCCTCATCGGATTCTGGTTCGTTTCGTCGAGCGCCCTGGCCATCATGTGGGCCGGAGTCCTCGGGCTGAGCCTCGCAGGGTTGATGATTTTACTCGACGTCCTGTTGTCCGACGTGATTGACGAAGATCACGTCAAAACAGGCACCCCGCGCGAAGGCATGTACTTCGGCGTTCAGGGGTTCATCGTTCGCTGGGGCGTGTCCTTGAACGCTGTGCTCACAACCACCGTGCTCAATCGGTCGCACTACGTTGCGGGTGCCGCCCACCAAGCACCAACAGTCGCCACAGGCATCCACTTTTTGATGAGTTTCGCGCCGATGATTTCCGTCCTCATCGCGGTTGCCGCCTTCGTGTTCTACCCGCTGCGCGGCCAGCGGCTTGCCGCAGTGAAGGCAAGGCTGGCGGAGATGGAGGCCGAGGCATAAGGGGAGGGGTTGTGCCTTGTGCGGGCCGGCAGAGGCCGCGGAGCCGGCGGCGAACGTGGGCCAGCGGCGAACGTGGGACGACGCTTAAGGCGGGTTTTGTGCCCTATGCCGCCCGCCAAAGGCCGCGATCCCGATGCATAAGGCGGGTTTCATGCCCTATGCGGGACGACGGCGAACGTGGGCCGGCACTTAAGGCGGGTTTTGTGCCTTGCGCCGCCCGCCAGAGGCAGCGATCCCGATGCATAAGGCGGGCTTTGTGCCTTGCGCCGCCCGCCAAAGGCCGCGATCCCGATGATAAGGCGGGTTTCGTGCCCTATGCGGGCCGACGGCGAACGTGGGCCGGCACTTAAGGCGGGTTTTGTGCCTTGCGCCGCCCGCCAGAGGCAGCGATCCCGATGCATAGGGCGGGTTTCATGCCCTATGCGAGCCGGCGGCGAACGTGAGGACGACGCTTAAGGAAGGTTTTGTGCCTTGCGCCGCCCGCCAAAGGCCGCGATCCCGATGCATAAGGCGGGTTTCGTGCCCTATGCGGGCCGACGGCGAACGTGGGCCGGCGCTTAAGGCACCTTTCGTGCCCTATGTCGACTGGCCGGGACCGCGATCCCGATGCATAAGGCACCTTTCGTGCCCTATGCCGACTGGCCGGGACCGCGATCCCGATGCATAAGGCACCTTTCGTGCCCTATGCCGACTGGCCGGGACCGCGATCCCGATGCATAAGGCACCTTTCATGCCCTATGCCGCCCGCCAGAGGCCGCGATCCCGATGCATAAGGCACCTTTCGTGCCCTATGCGAGCCGGCGGCGAACGTGGGATGGCGCTTAAGGGAAGGTTTTGTGCCCTATGTCGCCCGCCAGAGGCCGCAGCGGCGTCTTAGAGCTGCTCACCCCCAAAAAACGGCTCCCATCGCGATGACGGGAGCCGTGATGACAGGACCGACCAGCCTGAATATGACGCGGTCTCGATATGGCGCGCTCTCCATTTGACGTGATTTGCCTACTGCAAATACGATTTGACACGGTCGTAGACTTGCTCTGGGGACATGCCTTCGGCCGAGATGACAGGCACGTCCTGGACCACATCCTCCATGCCCATCAAGTTGTTGTCCGCGCCGGTGACGACACAGCAGCAGGCGTCCTGCGCGATCGCGTCGCCACGCATTTCCACACATTCGCAACCCTGGCTCTCCAGGTATTCTTTCACGTTGTTCAATGCAGGTTCTACTGCAACGACCTTCATTCCATCGCCTCCATAAGATTTCCTTCGATGCAGAGTATGTCAGTGCAGCGGGAAAATTATGCAGCTGAAACAAATTTGCTTCGAACAACGTCATACCCATACAATAGGGTGAGACAAGCGCCTGTTGGCACTTCAGGAGGGTAAGCATTGAAAATCACGTTCTTAGGACAAGCTGGTCTGTTTATTGAAACCAAGCACGGCAGTATTCTTTGTGACCCCTGGTTCAATACGGCGTACTTCGCGTCGTGGTTTCCGTTTCCAAGCAATGAGTTCGTCGACATCAAGAAGATTTCCAACCCGACGTACCTGTACATCTCGCACTTGCATCACGACCACTTTGATCCAAAATTCCTGCGCGATCACGTTTCCAAAAACGCCATCGTGCTTCTTCCCGATTTCCCGCTCAACCATCTGGAGCAGGAGCTGCGTGCCATCGGGTTTGAACACTTCGTGCATACCAAGAATTGCACGCCTGTGGAAATGGACGGCCTGCGCTTCATGATTTACGCGCTGACCGCACCGACAGACGGTCCGATCGGCGATTCCGGTCTGATGGTCGACGACGGTGAGACGCGCATTTTTAACCAGAACGACTCGCGCCCCGTCGACATGGACCTACTCAACAGCTTCGGCCCGTTTGACGCGCTGTTCCTGCAATTCTCGGGCGCCATTTGGTACCCGATGGTGTACAAGTTTCCCAAACAGGCACTCGACGCGCTCAGCCGGAAGAAGCGTGAGAACGAGTTGGCGCGGGCGCTCCGGTACATCAACGAGATCGACGCAAAGTATGTCGTCCCGTCCGCCGGCCCACCGTGCTTCCTGGACGACGACCTGTACTACTTGAACGACTTGAACCGGGATGAAACGAACATCTTCCCGGATCAGACGGTGTTTTTGGAATACATGGAGGAACGGGGGGTGCACTCCGGGCGGCTGATGATTCCGGACAGCGTGATGACGCTGGAACATGGCCAGTGCCATGTGGAGCACCCGCTGCCGGACGACGAGGTCGCCGCGATTTTCAAGGAGAAGGACGCCTACCTGAAGGCGTATCAGGCGCGTCAACGTGCCACCATTGAAGCTGCGCGCGCGTCGTGGCCGCGTGGGCAGGTGAATGTGCTGGAAAGCCTCAAGTCTTGGTTTGAACCGCTGATGCAGCAAGCCGACTTGACGGCAGCCGGGATCAACGGGAACATCATCCTCGACCTCGACGACGAGAAAATCTGCCTCGACTTCCAGCGCCGCAAAGTGGAAGCCTGGGACGGCAAAGAGTGGGATTATATTTTCGAGATTGACCGCGCCCTGGTCGAGAAATGCGTGGTCGAACACTACGAAGACTGGGTCAACGAACTGTTTTTGTCCTGCCGCTTCCGTGCGGAGCGAAAAGGCGGATTCAACGAGCACGTCTACAACTTCTTCAAGTGCCTCTCCCAGGAACGACTGCAGTATCTCGAGGGGTACTTGGCAGAGAAAGCACCGGTCAAGGACTTGTTCGAATGCGAAGGCTACCTCGTACAGCGACGTTGCCCACACCTGAAAGCCGATCTGGCGCGGTTTGGACACGTGGAGGACGGGATCCTCACCTGTCGCATGCACGGCTGGCAGTTTGACCTGGAAACCGGCCGCTGCCTGACCTCCGACGACCGCCAGTTGTACACGAAGAAGCTGGATGCTGGCAAGGAAGTACCGGCGGCCCGGCGGTAGTAGGGGCGCGGAGTGTAGGGCGTGGAGGCCGGGCGGTGGCGGGGCGCCGACCGGGGCGGTAGCGGGGCGACCGGATGGCCGACTCTAGGCCGGCCGTCGGAGGCCGCGATCCCGACGCATAAGGCGCCTTTCGTGCCCTAGTCCGGCCAGCGCGACCGGGGCGCCGACCCTTAAGGCGCCTTTCGTGCCCTATGCCGCCGCAAGACAGAGAGAGCCCCGGCGCTTTAGGCGCCTTTCCTTCCTAAAGGGTGGTCCGGCCCGGCCGGACCGTCCGACTTAGGGCGCCTTTCGTGCCCTATGCCGCCGCAAGACGGAGAGAGCCCCGGCGCTTTAGGCGCCTTTCCTTCCTAAAGGGTGGTCCGGCCCGGCCGGACCGTCCGACTTAAGGCGCCCTTCGTGCCCTATGCCTGCCCACAGCGGCCCACCAACCACCTCTCCTCGCACGCACCCCCAGCCTCCGCCAAATCGCCCGCTATATTCGGTCATCCGGCGGCAAATCGGCGGCCGGGTCAATCGACTTCGCGTCCGTATCCGCTCTGCCTTCCGCTTTCGGCGACCCGCTGGCATCCTGTCCGCTGGCATCCTGCCTCAGCATTCCATCATCTGCCAACTCCGTACCGGGGGAAGGTTCAAGCGATCCGACTTCAACATCGGCGGTCCCCGGCCTCCGCGCGCGTTGGTACAGCACGCGGGATGCCTCCGCTTCCTTGCGGCGCTGGTCGATTCGCACATACGCCGCGATGGCGCCCGCTAGGATGACGAACGCCGCGATCCAATACACGGTGTGTCCCAACGCCTCATGAAACGCGCGCATCCAGGACCCATGTGGCCCCATGTATACCACCCTCCCTTTCCATAGGGGTAGTATGTGGAGCCTTTCGGCATGTATCCCGCCCATTGCGTTGTGCCGCTCGCTGTCCGCGCATCGATCTTCCGTGCATCGATCTCCCTCACCGCACATCCCCCGGCCGCGCCCACGACTCGTTCAGCGCCAACCCGCACGCGATGAAGGCAGCGATCGACGTGCTCGTCCACCTCCGCCCAGGGAACAAAGACTTCGGGAACGACCGCCGCGAGGACGACCGCCGCGGCAGCAAACGCTCCGGCCGACCGGTGACCGTGCTGGGAAGCATGGGCGAGATGGGCAAGTACAGGTCCGCGGACACCGATCGGTCGGCCGGTATGTCGCCCAAAAGCGGATCACGGCGCTGTACACGTACACCGAAGCAGCCCGGCAAATCAGCGAAGGTGCCAGAACAGCCGGGTTTCCCGCGCGGCGAATCCACCACTTTGTCAGCAGGGCGGCACGGGCGCCCCGCATAGCGCATGAAACCCGCCTTAGGCACTGACATCCTGGGCGGCATAGGGCATGAAAGGTGCCTTAGGCATCGGGATCGCGGTGGACGGCGATGGGCGGCGATTGGCACAAGGCACGAAAGGTGCCTTAGGTGCACCGCCGGCGCGGCACGGGCGGCACGGGCGACCCGCATAGGGCATGAAACCCGCCTTAGGCATCGGCAGCCTGGGCGGCATAGGGCATGAAAGGTGCCTTAGGCATCGGGATCGCGATGGACGGCGATGGGCGGCGGCTGGCACAAGGCACGAAAGGTGCCTTAGGCGCACCGCCGGCACGGCACCGGCGGCACGGGCGACCCGCATAGGGCATGAAACCCGCCTTAGGCACTGGCATCCTGGGCGGCATAGGGCATGAAAGGTGCCTTAGGCATCGGGATCGCGATGGACGGCGATGGGCGGCGGCTGGCACAAGGCACGAAAGGTGCCTTAGGTGCACCGCCGGCATGGGCACCGCCGGCGCGGCACCGGCGGCACGGCCCTTCCCCTTCCCCCAGAATCGTTGTTTCTCTGCACCCTTTTTGTTAACCTAGTAGCGTTATCATGTTAACGGAATGGAGCAGACACGCTGATGCAGGCCACGACACAGCCTTACACGCGCGATCGCGTCGTCGAACTCGACGGTGTGACGGTCGCTTTTCATGTACAAGACGGCATCCGAACGGTTCTACGGGACATCCAGCTCACGGTTGATGCGGGCGAGTGGCTGGCTGTCGTCGGCAAGAACGGCAGCGGTAAGACGACGCTGGCACGCGTCTTGGCGCGCGTGAGTCCGGTGTCGAAAGGGCGCGTGAGCATTGACAGGCCGGTGCAGATGGTGTTCCAAAACCCGGACGCGCAAATCGTTGGGGAAACGGTCTTTGAGGACCTGTGTTTTGGCATGGAGAATTTCGACGTACCGCAGACAGAAATGCCGCGCCGCGCGGCGCAAGCGGCTGCATTGGCCGGTCTTCATGTGCCCCTCGACACTCCCGTGGAACAACTGTCCGGCGGGCAGAAGCAGCGGCTGTGTATCGCCAGCGCGATCGCGGTGGCCAGCGACATCCTCGTGTGGGACGAGCCGACCTCGATGATCGACCCCTCTGGACGCCGACAAATCCTCGACACGGCCCGCGATTTGCGCCAGCAAGGATTCACCATCGTGTGGGTCACGCAGCGGATGGAAGAGCTGGCGTACGCCGATCGCGTGGTTGCCCTGTCGGAAGGCCGCATCGCGTTTGTAGGGTCACCGGGCGAGTTTTTTTACGGGCCAGCCGCTGACCCGACCGCACCCACCGGGCCGGCGAACGCACACACGGCAAGCGAGGAGAACGCCGCCGGACCCTCACCCTGTGAAGCCCTTGGCTTCGACGCGCCCTACGTGGTGCAGGTCGCACGACGATTGGCCGAAGCCGGTGTCGTGGACTTTCGACAGCCGATCCTGCTGCCGGAGGACCTGGTCCGGGCGGTCATGGACAGGGAGGTTGTCGACGGATGCCGGTAACCCTCGAACAGGTCACCGTGCGGGCCACAAACGCAGCGAGCACTGCAAACACGGCGAACACAGCGAACGGCGCCTCTGCCGTGATCCTCGATGCGTTGAATTGTACATTCCACGACGGCGAGGTGACGCTTGTCCTGGGTGCGACGGGCGCCGGGAAGTCAACGTTGCTGCGCGCGGCAGCGGGGGTCTGGGGCCTGCAGGCCGGCACCGTTCGGTACGACGGAATCTCCCTCTGGGACGACCGGCGCCGGCCACGCATGACCCAAAGCGTGCAGCGCCGCATCGGCTATGTCTTTCAGCAGCCGGAATATCAACTGTTTGCGCGGACAGTCGAAGAGGAACTGCGCTACTCGTTCCGGCCGTACCATCTGGACGAACGCACCGTTCAACAGCGCATTCACCAGGCCCTGGAAGAGGTCCACTTGCCGGTCGACATCCTCCCAGTGTCCCCCCTGCTGCTCAGCGGCGGCCAAAAACGGCGGGTGGCGCTTGCGAGCACCATCGCGACCGATCCGGACTGGCTGTTTCTCGACGAACCCACGGCGGGACTGGACACAGAGGCGATTCACGCCTTGACCGCGTGGCTCCGGAGGCGCTTGGCGCGTACCCCGAAGCGCGATACGGTGGACGGAGGCGCGGGTGGCATCGTGATCGCGACGCATGACCTGGAATGGCTGCTGCCCATCGCCGACCGCGTGCTGATTTTGCAGAGGGGGCAAATCGCCTTCGACGGCCAGCCGGAGCAATTGTACGCGGCGCCGCACCGTCTGTTGGAAACCGGCGTCGGATTGCCGCAGGACCTGGAATTGGCGTTGCGCTTTCGGGACGCGGGGCTGCCCATCAGCCTGGCATGGCGCGCCCCCGAGGCCATGGCGCAGGCGATTTGTGACCATGTGCTTCAGACAGGGCTGGCCGCGCAGGGCTCTCCCGCGCTGCGGGAGCCCGCAGACTCGGCGGAGCGACAGCCGCCGGGGCATGCCGCCCGCCCGCCTGAGCCGCGCACCCAAGCAGACCGGGTGGACCACGCCAGCAGCGCGGGTGCGGGCGGTGGGCGGCGGTGGTGGTTCGATCGCGATCCGCGCGCCAAGTGGGTCTTCATCCTCCTCGCGTCGGTTTGCGTGTTATGGCAGAGGAGTTGGACCGCGATGGCCATCGCTGCCCTCCTCACCCTCGTCGTCGCGGCCAGTTCAGGCGTGCGTTTGCGTCAGTTTACGCGGGTGCTCAAGCCCCTGTTCTTCCTGGCAGCGGCGTCCACGCTGGTGTCTGGTGTGCGGTTTCATGCAACAAGCGCAGGCCTCTGGCATGTCGGCCCGGTGGGCTTTGCGTGGCATGCCGCCTCCGTCACACTGGCGCAGGTCGTGAAAGTCATGCTGGTGGTCATCCTCGGCACGCTGTTGTCCGGCACCACCAGCACACTGGCGCTGAAGCGCGGGATGGAACAGGGCCTGCGCGGTCTGCAGCGCATTCGCGTGCCCGTCGGCGCGTTCGCACTGGGCGCCTCACTTCTGCTCCGATTTATCCCGGTGATTGGCAGAGAAGCGAACCGATTCTCGGAAATCGTGCGCGTGCGGGGGAAGTACCCCGTGCGGTCCGGCGCGCTTCGCATGCGAGACATGATGGCCATGCTGCTGCCGCTCCTGCTCGGCGTCATTCGGCTCGGAGAAGAATTGGCGATCGCGATGGAAGCCCGCGGCTACCAGCCCACCCGTCGGATTCCGCGCCTCCAGCAAACCTTTGACACGCGCGATGCGTGGATGATGACGGCCGGGATCGCGATGCTCGGGGTGTGCGCCGCACTGCGGTGGCTGCTGCCGGGGTAGGAGGAGGTTGGGGCGTTGGCCGTGGGAGTTCGGCTGGGGCTTGGGGGTGCGTGGGTTTGGGGGCGCGTGGACCGGGAGCGTGCGTTTAGGCAGGAAACGCGCCTTAGGCGCCGCCATCCCGGCCGCAACCGGCTCTCTTTAGGCACCAAACGCGCCTTAAGTGCCGCGATCCCGGGCCGCACTGGAGGGCATTAGGCACCAAACACGCCTTAAGCGCCGCCATCCCGGCCGCAACCGGCTCTCTTTAGGCACCAAACGCGCCTTAAGTGCCGCGATCCCGGGCATCACTTGAGGGCTTTAGGTAGCATACACGCCTTAGTGCCGCCGATCATGGCCGCCACCCGCTCCCTTTGGGCACCAAACGCGCCTTAAGCGCCGCCATCCCGGGCATCACTCGAGGACTTTAGGCACCAAACGCCTTAGTGCCGCCGATCACGGCCGCCACCCGCTCTCTTTAGGCACCAAACACGCCTTAGTGCCGCCATCCCGCCCGTCCCCCGCTCTCTTTAGGCACCAAACACGCCTTAAGCGCCGCCATCCCGGGCATCGCTTGAGGGCTTTAGGTAGCATACACGCCTTAGTGCCGCCGATCACGGCCGCCACCCGCTCTCTTTAGGCACGAAACACGCCCTAGGCGCCGCGATCCCGCCCGTCCCCCGCTACCTTTAGGCACCAAACACGCCTTAAGCGCCGCCGATCCCGGCCGCAACCCGCTCTCTTTAGGCACCAAACACGCCTTAAGTGCCGCCGAACTCGCCTGGGCCCCACCTCACCAGCCCCCGCCTCGCCCAGCTTACTGCTGAATCGCCCCAAGCTTGGACAGGGGCAGAAACACATACTGCGCTTGTCCGATGATGGCGGACCTGGCCACATAGGGGTGCTGCCAGAAGCGGCTGTCAAAGGAAACAGGGCGGTTGTCCCCCATCATGAAGTAGTGCCCGGACGGCACATGGTAGGTGCCGAGACCGTACTCGTTCGCGCCGTGCGGCCAGGGCTCGGACAACAACTTGCCGTTGATGTAAATATGGTCGTACGTGACCTTCACCGTGTCGCCCGGCATGCCAATGATGCGTTTGACGTAGATCTGCGACGGATCATCCGGGAAGTGGAACAGCACAACCTCTCCGCGGTACGGCCTCGCCAGTTCCGTTGCCAGCTTATCGACAACCACATAGCACGGTGCCGGAATCGTGGGATTCATCGAATCAGTCGGAACATCTGCCGCATACGCGACCCACTGGTGCGAGCCAAGCGCGATGGCCACGCCGATGACAGCCGGAACCATCCAACTCGACGCCCACCTTACAAACCCGAAAATATGCCCGTCCTCCTTTGCTAGCGCATGTCCTCGTACAGCTTGTCACACAGCGCAGCTTCGGCGAAGTCGTCCGCTGTCAACCCCCCGGCGTGCCAGCTCGTCAGACGCAATGTCACAAACTTGAAGTCGATCGCGATGAACGGATGGTGATTCCGCTCCTCCGCGATGTCCGCGACCCGATTGACAAACTGTATGGCCTCCGCAAAGCTGTCAAAGCGAAACCGGCGAGCGATGGTTTTTTCCTCCCGCTTCCACTCCGGCACCCCTTCCATGTGTGCCGCAATCTCTTGTTCCGTGAGTCGTTCGGCCATCGAAGCCTTCACCCCTTCTCGCAAATCGTTTCCCCGTCACCGGGTGCCATGTTCGCCACCGCCTCCGCCAGCACAGCTTCCGTCGCCTGGGCGGCGCGATCGTCCGACCGTCCGCGGCCCCAGACGTTCGTGACGATGACACCGACAATGGCAATCAACCCGCCTAGCAGGGAGAGCAGCCGCGGAATCTCGCCGAGCCAAACCCAGGCCACCAGAATCGCAAGCACGGGCTCCAGGTAGAGCGTGCTCATGACCAACCCGATGCGGCCGCTGGACAAGGCAATCGCCCACGCGCCGTACGCAATCGCGGCGGGAAACACGCCGACGTAAACACCGACCAGCGTCGCCTGAACGGGCGCGTGCTGGATTTGCACCAGCAGGCCTGGGAGAAACCACAACATCGGGATCGTGCCAAACCAGGTAAACCAGGCGGTCATGTCGATAGGCGAGTAGCGTGCAAACAGTGGCTTCTGATAGACAAAGAAGACGGAAGTGCCGAGCGCGGACAGGAGAATCAGCAGCGCACCGCGCGTGAAGGCGGGGCCAGTGCCAGAGCCGAAGGCAATCACGGCGATCCCGACGAACCCCAACAATATGCCGCCCCATCCTACGAGGTTCAGCCGCTCGCGCAGGGCGAAGGCCGCCAGCAGCGCCGAAAACGCGGGCGCGGTCGCGATGATGAGGCTCGCGGTCCCCGCCGGCACCGTCAGTTCGCCGAACGTGAGCGCGATGTGATAGATGGAAATGCCGCAAAAACTCAGTACCGCTATGACGGGAACGTCGCGCAGCCGGGGGATGCGGACGCGCTTGACGAGCGCGTACACGGCGAACGCCAGGGAGGCGCTCAGAAAGCGAATCAGCACCACGTGCCCGGCAGTGTACCCGGCCTCCAGACCATACCGGATGCCGGCGAATGCGGACGACCAGAGCAGAAGCGTGACAGCGGCCGCAATGGACGCCTTCCAGTTCATCAGGCGCCTCCGTCGACGCGCAGAACGATTTTTCCCGTGTTGGCATTCGATTCCATGTAGGCGTGCGCAGCGGCCGCCTCCGTCCAGTCAAACACTTTGTCGATCACGGGCTGCAGTCGTCCATCCGCAAACCGCTCGAGCGCAAACGCCGCGAATTTTTTCGTCAACTGCGCCTTGGTCTCAGGGCTGCGCGAGCGGAGCGCGGTGCCAATGACCTGCAGGCGGTTGCGCAGCAAGAAACCCAGGTTCAGCTGGTCGACCTTCACCCCGCCCATGGTCCCGATGATGACCAGCCGGCCATCCACCGCCAGGGATTGGAGGTTCTGTTCAAAGTACGGCGCGCCAATAAAGTCGAGAATGATGTCCACGCCGCGGCCTTTGGTCCGTTCCTGAATCCACGGCGCGAAGGGACCCTGTTTGTAGTTCCAGCCGGCACTCGCCCCGAGTTGGACGCAGCGGTTCAGTTTCTCAGGCGATCCAGCGGTCACCATGGAGGTCGCACCGGCCTCGCGAATCAGTTGGATCGCGGCCGTCCCCACACCGCTCGCCCCCGCGTGCACCAGCACTGTGTCGCCGGCTTGCAGATGGGCCAGCTCAAAGAGGTTGAGATACGCCGTCAGGAACACTTCCGGAATGGCTGCCGCTTGTTCATACGACAGGTTATCGGGAATGCGCATCGCCATCGCCGCAGGCACCGCCGCCAATTCCGCGTATCCGCCGCCAGGGAGCAGGGCAAAGACGCGATCGCCCCGCTTCCACCCTGGGACACCCGGACCGACGTGCACCACTTCACCGGCCATCTCCAGCCCCAAAATCTCCGACGCGCCGGGCGGCGGTGGGTATCCCCCCATCCGTTGCAGCAAATCTGCCCGGTTCAACGCAGTCGCCTTGACCCGGACCAGTAAGTCGTGTTCGCCAATCACCGGATCGGGCGCCTCGCCAATCGACAGCACCTCGGGTCCGCCGAACCCATCCATCACGACAGCTTTCATGGGCAAATAACCACCTTTATGAGGAATCTTGGAACAATCCAATCGGAAGTTCAATCGGAATGACAGTTTACTCCAAACGGCCCCGCGGAACGCTCTCACGGGCGACCCCACGGGCGGCGCAGGTGCGAAGTCTGCAGCCGGCGCAGTCCAGTCAATCGCGGCACCCGCCACGTTCCCCGCGATGGGAGATCACACCACCGTTTACGATACACGCGCGCGAAGCATACCGCAAGCGCGAGCGGGGTGACCAGGCGGGACGATGAGGGGACAGGCGGGATCGGCGCGAGCCGGCGCGGCGACGCGAGAACGGGCGGGATCGGCAAATCGATGAATAGTGGGTTCGGCTGCGCCGAACCATCAAAATGGGGATGTGGCGATGTCGAAGCGATGTCGAGCTGGGGCGTTAGGGAAGATTTCATGCCCTATGCCTCCATGGCGGACCACGGCGCCGGCGCATTTGGGAAGGTTTCATGCCCTATGCCACCCAAGCCCGCCCCGGTGGCCCCTACTCTCCACTCCCAATGCCAGCCGGATCCTAACGCCGCGTGCTTTCCCATGCTTGGATCGCGCGGGAAACCACCCGGGCGACCAGATCGGCGTGAAGTCCAAGGTGATCGGCCACATGCACCGCGATGTCCGACGGGCAGCAGGCTTGTACCTGCGCCGGGAGGCTGCGCAGCAGGTGACCCGAAAACCAGAGATAGGGCAGCACCGTAATGGCCTTGCGTTTCTGCACGGATGGGTGCGCCAGCAGGCGCTGTACGCCGTCAGCCAGGGATGGGGCGGGCCCCGCCAGAAACGCCGGTTCCCACGCCTCCGCACCTGCCTGGCGGGCGATGGCCTGCGCGACCGACAGTGCGTCGCGGCGGGCAGCACGATCGCGGCCGCCTCGCCCCACAAACAACAACCCGGGTGGCCCGTGCTCATCCTGCAGATGCTGCGGCCGCGGCGCCACATCCGAAGTCGCTGACGCAGGACGCGGCCCCGGACAGGGGGCCGTGCGTGGTGTGTGCGCCGTGATCGCCGTCGTTGTCCGCGCGCTCTGCCACCCTGGTGTGGCGCGGATTCGGTCGACAGCGGCGCCGATGAAAGCATCGTCGTGCCCCATCGGCTCCGTCACATACCACGGGACATCGGCGCCGGCGCGTCGTGCCTGTTCAATCAGCGCAGGCACGTCAGTCTTCCAATGGCCTGCGGCGAACAGGAGCAGGGGGATGAGGATGATTTGTTCAGCCCCTTGCTGTGCGCATGCTGCCGCCGCTGTGGGCAAATCCGGATCGCGCAGTTCCAAAAAACAGTGCCTGATGATGAGCGGGTCGGATCGGCTGGCGAACGGGCGCACATGCCCCGCCCCGTCAGCGCCATCGGGCCCAGCGGCGCCGACTTGACCGAGGCTCCGGCGAATCTCATCCCCTGCCAGCTGCGTGAACTGGAGAAACTCGTCAGTCCCCTGCGCATCGCGGGTCCCGTGGCTTAAAAACAAAAAGGCGGTGGTCAAGGGGCCGTCACCCGCTCAACCACTGCCGTCTGACATTCGTCCGCCGCATCCGGCACCCGCGCGTCGAGGTCGCTTGGACGGTCCACCCCGCCTCGCTCCACCATTTCCGCATCTCCTGCGCTGGCCAGCGAGCGCCGCGGCACGGCATCGTCCAGCCAAACACACGGCGGCATCGCCTGCAAAGTCGTGCCGACGCCAGCAAGCAGTGCCTGCCACGCCAACCGCGAGGTAGCAACCACTGAGTCTGGGGCACGCTCTGTCGCGGTACGCGGTCCGGGCGTGATGTCCAAAAACGCGCGCACGTGGTCGGGTCCCTTGAATCCGAGCGCATACGCCGCACCAGCCGCAGAAACGCCAGCCGCTGCGGGGCGAGCCGCTCCTACCCCGGCCGCTCCTGCGCCAGCTGTATCGCCGTCCACGAGATCCGGCTGGATGCCAAAGCGCTGCAGGGCCTGGCGGACCCGGTCGTCGTGCGCCCGAATCTGAACCGCCGCCAGCTTGCGAATGTCGTACCCGCGCTCAAAATAACGGCGAAAGAACAGGGCCACATCCAGCGCCGATGCAAACCGCAGCTCGGCTGGTGGACGCGCGTCGCTGGCCAAGTCCGACTGGGGCTTGGCGAGTTTCGGCACTGCCGTGGCGCCTGAGACGAGTCGGTCGACGTCGCGATCGAGCCGCGTCACGTCTACAATCGCCTGTCGTTCGGCAACGAACGTGACGAATTCCGCCCCCAGGTCGTCCAGCGCCGCCCCCACCGTCTCCGCTTCGTGTTCAGTTTCCACCGCAAGCACAAACTGACGCCCCGCCAGCGGGCGCTCCGCCCACCACGACAGAGTCGCCTGCATGGAAGCAACACGGCCAAACACCAGCACCACGGGCGATGTGAGTCCCGCCGTCTGAACCTGTGCCCCGAGCGAGCCGAGCGTTGCCTGCACCACCTGCTGGCCAGCGCGCGTACCCGATGCGATGGCAGCCGCCGGCGTATCCGCCGCAATGCCCCGTGACCGCAGCGTGTCACAGATGCCCGCCAGCTGCGCGAGTCCCATCAGCACGACGAGGGTCCCGCCGCGGCGCAGCAGATCGACCCCCGTCGTCACATCCGGACGACGCAGTTCGCCCGTCTGCCCCGTGACCACCGTGAACCCATCCGATACACCGCGGTGCGTCAGCGGGATCCCGGCATAGGCCGGCACGGCCACCGCCGACGTGACCCCTGGGACGACCTCGAAGGGCACGCCATGGTCGCGAAGCCACATCGCCTCTTCACCGCCGCGGCCAAACACAAACGGGTCACCGCCCTTGAGGCGGACCACGACCGGGTGCGTCTCGGCGAGATCGACCAGCAGCTGCTGAATCTCCACCTGGCGCATCGCGTGCCGCCCCGCGGTCTTTCCCACGTACACCCGCTTGGCGTGGCGCGGAATGAAGTCAAGCAGGCGCGGGGAAATCAGCCGGTCATAAACGACTGCGTCGGCCGATTCGAGCAAGCGCCGCCCCCGCACGGAAATCAAGCCAACGTCGCCTGGTCCCGCACCTACCAGGTAGACGCGTCCTGTCATTTGAACCGCTCCAGACCAACCCGTTCGCAGTAGTCGCTGAACCGCTCTGCAGCTTGCCGCTCCTCCACAAAGGCAGCGAGCACCGGACGTACGGTCTCTGCCAGTTCATCAAACGGCACCAGCTCCCGGAACAATTGGTTGAGCCTTGTGCCCAGGATGTCTCCGCCGATCATCACGTCGTATTTTCCAGGCGAGCGGCCGACAAAAGCGATGTCCGCAATGTACGGGCGCGCGCAGCCGTTCGGGCATCCTGTCATGCGGATGCTGATGGGTTCATCCGTCAAGCCGTACTCATCGAACAGCGCCTGAAAACGTTCCAACACCTTGGGAAACACGCGCTCGGACTCCGTGGTCGCGAGGCCGCAGGTGGGCAGCGCGACGCACGACATCCCATGCTTGACCAACGTCGAAACTTCTTCAATCAGCGGGATGTGGGCCGCTTTCAGACGTGCTTCAATCTCGGTCCGGGCCGCTTCCGTCAGGCCAGCGAAAATGAGGTTTTGCTGTGCCGTCAGCCGCACGGACGGCTGAAATTCGCGCACGATGTCTCGCAGCGTGCTTTTGAGCTTCCGGTCCGGCGAGTCGACAATGCGTCCACTCGGGATGAACAATCCCAGGTAACCGGTGCCGTCCGCCAGGGTGTGCGCGTGCCAGCCAAAATGGTCATCCGACGACTGCCAGACCAGCTCCCGCGGCGGGACCAGACTGCGGCCCAAGCGCGACGCCAGTTCCGTGCGGAACCAGTCCATGCCCTTGTGGTCGAGCAAGTACTTGAAGCGCGCATAGCGCCGCTCCTGCCGGTTGCCGTAGTCACGCTGAATCTTGAGGATTTCCGTGCAGACCTCAAGCAGTTCGTCGCGCGTGACGTAGGTGAGCGGGGTCGCCAGACGCGGGTATGTATCTTTCACAGCGGCGGTTCGCCCCATGCCCCCGCCGACCAGCACCGTGTACCCAGCCACCGCATCGCCCGAACGGTGTGCAACCAAGCCGATGTCGTTGGCGTAGACATCGATGCAGTTGTCGCCTTCCGGCGCGATGCCCACTTTGAATTTACGCGGCAAATAGACATCGCCGTACAGCGGCTCCTCGTCGGCCTCCACGTCCGGCGTCACCTTTTCACCATCGAGCCAGATTTCGTGGTACGCGTTCGTCTTTGCGCCAAAGCGGTCGACCAGCGCCTGCAA
Source organism: Alicyclobacillus cycloheptanicus (assembly GCF_028751525.1). Taxonomy (GTDB): domain Bacteria; phylum Bacillota; class Bacilli; order Alicyclobacillales; family Alicyclobacillaceae; genus Alicyclobacillus_L; species Alicyclobacillus_L cycloheptanicus. The sequence goes on along the minus strand of NZ_CP067097.1, from coordinate 1,775,750 downwards.
ATCTTCGTCGATTTGGCGGTGAAACTCATCCTCCACAGGCTCCGGGCAGGCGTTGATGTTGCGCACCTGGTCTCCGCACCCGCCGAGGGTCGTGATGAGCGCGTTGTGAATGCCGCGAATCGTCGCCTTCAGGTTCCCTTTGAGAATCCCATGCAGCTGGAAGGTCTGACGCGTCGTGATGCGCAGGCTTCCCATTCCGTAGCGGTCGGCGATTTCGTCAAACGCCAGGTACTGCTGGGCGGTCATGCGCCCGCCCGGAATCCGCGCACGAACCATCATCATATAATGTTTGTCCTTGCCTTCTTTGCGCAGCTTTGCGCGCAAGTCGCGGTCGTCCTGCTGATAGACACCGTGAAACTTCAGGACCTGGACATTATCTTCTTCGAAGCGAGGAGACCCGTCCTGCAAGGCTTGCTCGATGGTGCCCCGCAGGTGGCGGCTCTCGCGCTTGATGACTTCTACCTTGGATACCTTCACGGGCGCCTGTTCCGCAGGAGATGCGTACTTGCCGCCCGCTTCTGTCTCAGCACCTTTGTCCGACGCGGCGGCTGCGACCTTCAATTGCTCATCCTGCAGATCACGACTCAACCGTGCTCACCTCCGCGAGTCCTGCCACCAGTACATCCGCAACCTCCGGCCGCGTGAATTTTGGCGAAGGACGTTCCCCTGCCCGCAAAATGGCACGCACTTTCGTGCCAGACAAGATGTATCGGTCTTCACTGGAATGCGGGCACGTCTTGTCGGAAGCCATGCCGTCGCATTTTTGACAGTAGAAACTGTTCTCAAAGAACATCGGCTGAATCCCGAGTTCTTCGGCCGTAAAGTTGGAGAAGATTTTTTGCGCGTCGTAGGTCCCGTAATAGCTGCCCACACCGGCGTGATCGCGGCCCACAATGAAGTGGGTGCAGCCGTAGTTCTTGCGCACAATGGCATGGAAGACCGCCTCGCGCGGACCCGCATACCGCATGGCGGCTGGGTAGGCGCCGAAAAACACACGATCGAGCGGATAGTAGTTCTTCAACAGCACCTCGTAGCTGCGCATCCGGACGTCGGCAGGGATGTCGTCCGATTTCGTCTGCCCGACCAGCGGGTTCAGAAACAAGGCATCCACTGTCTCGAGCGCGCATTTTTGGATGTACTCGTGCGCTCGATGCACCGGATTGCGCGTCTGAAACCCGACGACCGTTTGCCAGCCGCGATCGGCAAAGGCCTTGCGGGTCTCGGCTGGGTCGAAGTAGTACTCCGCAAACTGCGCGCGCGTCTGACGCCGCAGCAAGGTGATGGGGCCGCCAATGCACCACGGCTCCCGTTCGTACACACGGGCTACGCCCGGATGCGCGTCCTCCGTGGTGAGGAATACAGCCTGTGCCTCGCGTACTTTGTCGCAAGCCCAGATGTCCGTAATGTCGATGGTGCCGTAAATCAGGCCGTCCTCAGCCACCAGCGCTGCGCGGCTGCCGACCTGAAAACTGCGCGCCGTTTCCTCCGAGACGGGGAGAACGACCGGAATGGTCCAAACGGTTCCATCCGGCAAATGCATGGTATCGAGCACACTTTCCCACTCGGCCTTTGTAAAAAAACCAGTGAGCGGAGAAAACCCGCCGATTCCAATCAGTTCCAAGTCGGACAGTGTCCATTCCGTGATAGGAATCTTGGGCAGAGAAGCGGCGGCCGCCAGGGCCGCATCGCGCGCTTCCCCAGTCAGCTCGCGGTTAATCAACGTGCCTCCGTGCGGTACAGATAATGAAGCCAACTCCAATGCCTCCTTTTACTTGTGCAAACCACATTCCGTCTTCTCGAAGCCAGACCACCGGCCTGCGCGCGGATCTTCTCCCGGCTTCACAGGGCGTGTGCAGTGCAGGCAGCCAATGCTAGGATATCCCTGATCATGCAAAGGGTTGTACGGAACATGGTTGTCGCGAATATAGTCCCACACGTTGTCCCAAGACCACGCGGCCAGCGGATTGACTTTCACCAGGTTGAACTTCTGGTCCCATTCAAACACGCGGGCGTTGGCACGCGTTGGTGCCTGATCGCGGCGAATGCCCGTAATCCAGCCGTCATACGCAGTCAGTGCGCGCTGCAGCGGCTCCACTTTGCGCAGGTTGCAGCACTGATTCGGGTCCCGCGCCCACAAGGCCTCTCCGTACTGTTCGGCCTGTGCTTCCAGCGTCAGCTTGGAGGAAATGCGAACCAGGTTCGGAATTCCGTAGCGCGCCACCGCCTCATCGCGCAGTGCGTAGGTTTCGGGAAACAGCACGTCCGTATCAATATAAAATACAATCCCTTGGGGATTCACTTGCATCCACATATCCAGCAGCACCATGTCTTCAGCACCAAAACTGCAGGCCAGTGCCAGATTCGGAACCAACTCGTGCGCAGCCTTCAAAATTTCACGCGGGTCTTTGCCCTCGTATTCAGCCGCCAAAGCATTCAACTGGTCTTTCCGTGCATCCAATGAATCAGGCGCAAACTGCGTCTGGGTATTTTGCAAAACATCGCTCACTGATCAACACCGCCTATTCCGATTTGTTTAATGAAATTTTGCTCTAGTCTACCGCGCCAAACATTGTACGTCAATGGAAACACCCGAATCCATCCCCCGCGGCCGTTCGAATGTGCGTTTTTTGTAAGAACTGTCAACGCTCCATGTTCGGCGCAGGGCAGTCTATGAAGTGAGCAGCGGTTGTGCCACCGCGAAGCATCCGGCAGTCCAGCTTTTCACAGAAAAAATAGACAAGCGCGTAGGTTCGAGGTAAGCTAGCTTCACAAGCGCGTCTGGCAAGAGGGGCCAACAGCCATTCCCCTCATCAGACAGCTTCTCGAAAGTTCTCCTGTTGACAAAGAGGTGCAACTGTGGACCTGCCCCTGAAGTATACCATTTGTTTTATCCGTCAAGGCGACGACGTCTTGATGTTAAACCGGAATCGTCCGGCCAATATGGGACTTTGGAATGGTGTCGGCGGAAAACTTGAGCCCGGGGAGGACCCGCTGACAGGTGTCTTGCGCGAGGTCTATGAAGAAACCGGGATTGCCTTGGCGCACGCCCGGTTTGCAGGGACGGTGACATGGCGAGGAACATGGCATGGCCATGACCAAGCCGAGGGGGGCATGTACGCCTTCCTGGCAGAGGTCACCGAGCGAGAGCGCGGACCGCGCCTGCAGGAGACGCGGGAAGGAGTGCTGATGTGGAAGCCTCTGTCGTGGATTCTTGACCCAGACAACCTTGGCGTCGCCGAACATGTGTCCCGCTTTCTCGCCCGCATGCTGAATGACCCCGTCTGTTACGAGCATCGCTGTGTGTTCCACGACGACCGGCTCATTGACTACGAACCGGTCCCGCTCCCGAACGACTTTCTCACTCAGGTTGGACTTTCCCAGGTGAAGACTTCTTCTGGGTCGGCCAACAACCGGCCGTAGTATTTCATCGCCCGGAAGTTGTGGATTTCGCGGCAGATGGTTTTCATGTTCCGCAAGACAGCCTGTTCGGAAACTTCATCTGGGCTCCAGTAGTAAATATCCATCGTATACGGAGTTCCATCGTCATCCGAACGAGTATAGGTGATACGCTCGGCTCGGACAAACCCGTTTCGCTCATAAAATTGAACGCGTTTGACAGTATCCTCATCCTCCGCGTCCGGCGGTTCCACCTCGACAATCAAGGTCTTCCCGCGTGCTTTGAAATGGTTCAGCAAACGGCTCCCGACGCCCTTCCCACGCGTGCGCGGGTTCACCAGTAAGTAGTCGATAAACACGAAGTCAGGAAACTCAGCGTACGTCACGACATAGTCTTGAGTTTCCATTTTGCGGTATGCTTCGTGGTGCTGAAGCAATTCCCGAAGCTGCTCAGGGTGCTTCATTTCATGTTCTGGAAAATAATTGGCCAGCCGTTCGTACCAGTCCATCGCCACGCTCCATTCTGGATTGGGATTGCTCCGATGTGACACGTAGTCTATGTCCTGGACACATCAAATATGCGGGCCCGTGCAGGGGCTCTGCGGGTCGGCAGATGCAAAAAAGCGCCCAAAAGACGGGCGCACAGCGGTGTCCAAGCGTTCCAACCGCGCTTCTCTCCCGCTGGCGGACGCCTTACCGTCCATCCCCAGAGGCCCCTGGATACGGCATCAACAGAATCATCAACACGTAGATAATCAAGAAAACGACGACCCACCGCGTAAAGACACCAAATGTGGCAGGCATGCCATTCGCCCCCTTCCCGCACCTGTCAACAGCCTATGGCGGGCTGCCGTCCAACGGGCGGGCGAATGCCCAGCGGCTAAACGCAGTCGCGAGAGGATTCGTCGACAAATGTCACCGCCGCACGCTTCTGCGACAACTCCCACTCTTCCGGCAATTGTACCGTTGTCACCCCGGCAAAGGTGTTCATCACAAAGGATGTACCATCCAGCAACCGGTAACGCCCTGTCACACCTTCCCCTGACGTCAGTGCCACATCGTTTGCCAGACTGTCCGATACGCTCATTTCACCCCAGTCGCCGTGAATATACCGTTCAAATGCGTCCACGAGATCGGGCACGCGAATCGTCGGGCTCTCCAGGATGCGTTTCGTGACCCGCACTTTCCCAATCGAAAACAACAAGGCTTGCCCCTCCGTGCCTCAGTACTCCGCGCCGCGAAGACCGCAGCTTACGCTTGCCGAGGTGATCCGTTTCCCCAATTATACACACGTTTCTGGTTGATAAAATAGGCGCTAAGGTAGTAAATAGTGGTGTTCACAGACGAACCCTTACTTTTGTCAGATAAGTGTGCTAAGATCGAGGCGGAGGCGTGATCTTTATGGAATATGAGCCACTGTGTCCGAAGTTCGAGTCCGCGTTTGAATTACTGGGAAAGCGCTGGACAGGTCTCATCATTCGCGCTTTGCTCAGCGGTCCGAAACGGTTCAAGGACATTTCCGGCATGATTCCGAACATGAGTGACCGAATGCTGGCAGAACGGTTCAAGGAGCTGGAGTCCGCGGGACTCCTGGTTCGTCATGTATACCCGGAAACGCCTGTGCGAATTGAGTACGAGCTTACCCAGAAGGGGCGCGATTTGGAAGCCGCGCTGAACGAAGTGCAGCGCTGGGCGGATACCTGGATGACCAAAGCCGCCGTCCAACGAGATTAGTGCCGGACGACCTGGAACACGTCGCCGTGTTCTCGAATTACGATGCGGCTTTCGTCAGACGCAGCAGCGGCAGCCAATCGCTCCAATGGTTCCGCGACGGGCTCACTCGACAGCACGAACGTATCCCAATGGATCGGCGCCAACCAGTCCGCTCCAGTATCGCAGAACATCTCCCAGGCTTGTTCGGGCGTACAATGGTTACTTTGGAACGCTTCTGGTTCATAGGCGCCAATTGGCATGAACGCGAGCTGGATGGGCCCGTTTGCGCGCAGTTGCTGAAACGAAGGCGTGTACGCCGTATCGCCCGCAAAGAAAATGCGGACGCCTCGAGATTCGAGCAGGTACCCCGTAAAGCCGTACCCTTTGTTCCACGGAAATCGATTCCCCCAATGCCGCACAGGAACTGCCTGAACGTCCAACTCCGCAGCGAACGTCTTGTGCTGCCTGCCCTCCATTTCTGTTACGCTGCCAAACCGCATCCCGCGCAGCAACCGGCTCGTTCCCTTGGCAGTGATGACCTGCGTCCGAGGATGTTGGAGTCTGCGCAGGCTGGGTAAATCGAAGTGGTCCATGTGCGCATGGGAGAGCAGAATGAAATCCACTTTACCGGCGAGATCGGCAATCGAAACGGCTGGCGCCGTATGCCGCTTCACGCCGATGGTAAACAGCCGCAGCACCGAAAGCCCCACACGTTCTGAAAAGACCGGGTCGGTCAGAATCCGAACCCCGAAGAAGTTTATGTACACGGTGGAATGCCCAATCCAGCAAACCGTCACCGCATCGTCCGGAAACGCATCGATGTCCGGCCGTTTCTGTGGGTGCTTGTAGGCCGGCTTCGGAAATACACGGTGCCACCGTCTGAACATATACAGGATGTAAACGGCGATGCAGATGCCAATCGCCACAAGAATCGCGAATACCCACAACAGCCACACGAGGTCGAAATCCCCCTTCCCAGCGATTATACCATCCTCTAGAACATCCTCGTCAGCCGGAGGCGTTTTGACTCCGTTCCAGCAATCGTGTAACGTACGTACGAATGGAAGCGTGTGGAGGATAGATCGAAATGACACCAAAGATCGTTCTTCAAAAGAACCGTAAAAAGCGCCTGGAACAAGGCCATCCATGGGTATACGCGAGCGAAGTCCAGCACGTGGACGGGGATGTCGCGCCCGGATCAATCGTTGACATACACAACCATCAGGGTGTGTTTCTCGCCAAAGGATATGCCAACCCGGCATCTCAGTTGTACGCGCGTGTACTGTCGTACGTTCAGGACGAGGCCATCGATACGGCGTTTTTGATTCGGCGCATGGAACAGGCCGCGGCGTACCGCACCCGCATCCTGGAAAACCCGTCGTATTGCAGAGTGATTTACGGCGAGGCCGACTTTCTGCCCGGTCTGATTGTCGACCGGTATGGAGAATGGCTGGTCGTGCAGATTCTGTCGTATGGTATGGAGAACTTGAAACCGAATCTACTCGAAGCCCTGGTGCACGTCTTTCAGCCCAAGGGCATCTATCTGCGAAACGACGTCCCCGTCCGCCGGCTCGAAGGCCTGCCAGAAGAAACGGGTCTGTGGTACGGCACGGTGCCAAGATACATCGACATCGTCGAACACGGCCTTCACTTCACTGCCGACGTGTACGAAGGCCAGAAGACCGGTTACTTTTACGACCAGCGCGACAACCGCGCCGCCATCTTCCCCATCGTGAAGGACGCACAGCGTGTGCTCGACTGCTTCTGCCATACGGGCGGATTTGCAATGCACGCGGCCCGCGGGGGAGCAGAACACGTCACCGCGGTGGACATTTCGGAGGCAGCCATCGAGGTTGCGCGCGAAAACGCGCGACGCAACCAGCTCTCGGAGCGCATCGACTTCCAGGCCGCCAACGCCTTTGATTTTCTGCGCGAGGCCGAGCAGGAAGGCGCGGTGTATGACGTCGTGATTCTCGATCCGCCCGCGTTTGCGAAATCCAGGCGGGCACTGCCCGGGGCAATTCGCGGGTACAAGGAGATCAACCTGCGCGGGTGCAAGCTCGTGCGGGACGGCGGTTTTCTGGTCACGGCGAGTTGCTCGTTCCACATGCGGCCGGAACTGTTTCAGGAAACCATCCTCAGCGCCGCCTTTGACGCACACAAGATTTTGCGGACCGTACGATGGTCCGGCGCCGCGCCAGACCATCCGGAAATCGCAGGGGTCGACGAGGGGCACTACCTCAAATTCGCGATTTACCAAGTCTTCCACCGCGGGACCTGAGCCGCAATGGAGCGGGTCCGGGCTGCGGGTGCGCTGCGGCGCTGGTGTTGCAATGCGCCGCATGCGGAACCTACCCTTCAATTCTGGTGTAGATCCGAGGGGACGGTTCGTGCGACGACACGACGAAGTTCGCCCACACGCTGCGGTGACTCGCGTCCCGCGCGGTGACCACGACAAACCGCCCGACCGTGTTGGTGCGAAAGCGCTCGGTGTCGGCGTGCCCTGGCGGGATCTGCGTCGGCTTCATCATGCCTGGGCTTGGTGGGTAGATGGCGTGTACGCCGGTGGTTTCCCGCCGTTCACTGTATGGAACAATCACGGGACGGTACATGGCATAGGGGCTGTTGTTCTGGAATGTCAGGTACACCGTCCAGTTTTGTGGGACAGACAGGGTCATGGTGCCGCTTCGAAATCCGTTCAACAGCGGGTTCCCGCGCGCGTCGGAAACGAGTCGAATGCGAACCACCCGGTGCCGGCTGTCCGTCTCCATCCACTGCTTCGTGGTACTCAGATTGGCGCTGCCCGCAGACATGCCGATCGCGTTTGCGACATCTGCCTGGGTTTGATTCGCCGGATTGCCGGGGCTGCATCCGAATAGACCGCCGATGATCGCGGCACTGCAAAGGAATACGGCCGCCCGCTTGTGTCGAACCTTCATCCGAATCCGTCCTTCCCTCTGGCCTCACCCTCACTTTCCTGTAGCATTCATCCGAACGGGACATTGTATGCTTTTGCCCGCCCGAAACACAGCGATTATGAAAAATCCTTGAAAATCACCCTTGAAACTTAACATCAACGTAAGGATGTGGTAAGCTTTAAAAGCTTGAGTGAAGTGCGGGCACATGGGAGCGCCCGCACTTCACTCCGTCCTGTGGGGGTCAACCTGGGTTTGACAGGGGGTTCCCGCCGACCCCTCTTCATCTCCTGTTATCTCAACACACAAAAAGGCAAAAACAGAAAAGGAGTGGATGGTCCTTGAGCAGCAGCATCGTGCCATCGGCCGGTTCAGTGCGCAGTTCTGCTTATAAGTGGATCGCGCTGTCCAATACGACGCTCGGCGTCCTCATGGCGGCAATCAACGGTACCATTTTGATTATCGCGCTGCCGGTCATATTTGATGGAATTCATGTCAACCCCCTTGCCCCTGGGCAAAGCAGCCTGCTGTTGTGGGTGATGCTTGGCTTCAACGTGGCAACCACTGTTCTTTTAGTCCTATTCGGAAGACTGTCAGACATCTTTGGTCGAGTCCGACTGTATAACCTGGGATTTGCGGTGTTTACACTCGGCTCCATCCTGTCCTCGATTACGTGGAGTAAAGGTATGGCTGGAGAACTGGAACTCATCATCTTCCGCGTCATTCAAGGCGTCGGCGGCGCCTTGCTGTTCTCCAACAGCTCCGCAATCCTGACGGACGCTTTTCCATCCAACCAGCGCGGTTTGGCGCTTGGGTTGAACCAAATTGCCGCGATCGGCGGCAGCGTCATCGGCCTCGTGGTCGGCGGTTTGCTGGCGGCGACAGGTCATTGGCGGTGGATCTTCCTGGTCAACGTCCCGGTCGGGCTGGCGGGCACCGTCTGGGCGTACGTTGCGTTGAAAGAATTGTCCCGCAAAGCCACAGATACCAAACTCGACATCTGGGGCACCGTCACGATGGGCCTTGGCATTCTCGGCATTATGCTGGGCCTGACGTACGGCATCATGCCGTATGGAAACCATCCCATGGGCTGGACCAATCCTTGGGTTCTGACGGGCATCATCGGCGGCTTCGTCCTGCTGGGTGTGTTCATCTGGGTGGAGCATGTGGTGGAAAGCCCGATGTTCTACATGCCGCTGTTCCGAATTCGCGCCTTTGCAGCCGGAAACCTGACGACGTTCTTCTCCGCGCTGGCGCGCGGTGGATTGCAGTTTATGCTCATCATCTGGCTGCAGGGAATTTGGCTCCCGCTCCACGGCGTTTCGTACCAGGATACGCCGCTGCAGGCGGGGCTTGATACGCTCCCGCAGACTGTCGGCTTTTTGATTGCGGGTCCCATCAGCGGCTATTTGTCCGACCGCTTTGGCGCGCGGCTGTTTGCCACATTTGGCATGGCCATCGCCGCGGTTGGCTTCCTGCTGCTGATTGGACTGCCGGTAGACTTCCACTTCTGGACGTTTGCCGTCGACTTGTTCATCATCGGCTTTGGCATGGGGCTGTTTGCCTCGCCGAACAGCGCCTCGGTCATGAATTCGGTCCCTGCCAAGTACCGGGGTGTCGCATCCGGCATGATGGCCACCTTTATGAACGCCGGCATGATGATGAGCATGGGGATTTTCTTCTCCATCGTGATCGCCGGATTGTCCCAAAAGCTCCCGACGGCGCTGCTGACGGGACTGACGGCGCAGCACGTGCCTGCGGCCATCGCGCAGCAAGTATCGCAGCTTCCGCCAACGGCATCGCTGTTTGCGGCGCTGCTGGGCTATAACCCGTTGCAGAGCATGCTGCCAGCGCAGGTGCTGCATATGATTCCGCCGCACAACGCCGCGACGCTGGTGGGCCATACGTTCTTCCCGAACTTGATTGGCCCGCCGTTCATGCACGGCCTGTCGCTCGCCTTCTGGATCTCGTTTGCCCTGTGTGTGGCTGCGACAATTTCTTCCTGGCTGCGCGGCAAGAACTTCGTGTATGATGATGACTCTGACCCGACGCAGAAGCCTTCGTCGAAGAAAAAGCCGGCTGCGCCGGTACAGCCCAACGCCGTGCCCAGCCCGCAGATGAATGCATCGGTTCAGAACACCATGCCGGAAACGGCGGCGAAATAACCTGATTAGAGAACCAAGGCTTGGTGGCTGGTCAGCTGCCGGGCTTCGTTGTATGTAGGGGGGGGGCTGGGAGGACGGTGGCTGGTGGGCTTGGGGGCTTGGGGCTGGAGGCGATAAGGAGCCCTTTCTACCTTAAGGCCGCCGGGATCTGGAGGGCCGGGTGGCCTTAAGGCATTCTTCCTACCTAAACGCCGCCGGAATCGGAGGGGACGGGCGACGACAAGGAACCTTTCCCGCCTTAAGGCTGCCGGAACCCGGGGGGACGGGCGACCTTAAGGCACCCTTCCTACCTAAACACCGCCGGAATCGGAGTGGACGGGCGGCCTTAAGGCACTCTTCCTACCTAAACACTGCCGGAACCCGGGGGGACGGGTGGCGATAAGGCACTCTTCCTACCTAAACGCTGCCGGAACCCGGAGGCCGGGTGGCGATAAGGCACCCTTCCTACCTAAACGCCGCCGGAATCGGAGTGGACGGGCGACGACAAGGCACCTTTCCTACCTAAACGCCGCCGGAACCGGAGGGGACGAGCGGCCATAAGGCACCCTTCCTACCTAAACACCGCCGGGATCGGAGTGGACGGGCGACGACAAGGAACCTTTCCCGCCTTAAGGCTGCCGGAACCCGGGGGGCCGGGCGGCCATAAGGCACCCTTCCTACCTAAACGCCGCCAGAACCCGGGGGGACGGGCGGCCTTAAGGCACCCTTCCTACCTAAACGCCGCCGGAAACGGCGGGGACGAGCGGCCATAAGGCACCCTTCCTACCTAAACGCCGCCGGAGCAGCCACTCTCCCCTCCCCAGCCGCCATCGCTCACACAGTGCCCGTCAGCACACGCTCGATGGCCTTCGCCACGCCGTCTTCATCGAAGTTCGCGGTAACAGCGTCGGCCGCCGCTTTGACCACATCCTGCGCATTGCCCATGGCGATGCCGAGCCCCGCCCACCTGAGCATGGAGATGTCATTCATACTGTCCCCCATCGTGATCACCTGACTGGGGTTGATGCCGTAACGGTCGCACACCAGCTGCAGCCCCGCCGCTTTCGTGACCCCCTTCGGGTTGATCTCGATGTTCATCGAACCGGAGTTGGTCAATTCAAAGCGATCGTCGCCCTGCAACCGCCCCCACAGCGCCCGCATCACGTGGGCATCCTCGCTGTAGAAACCGAACTTCAGCCAATCTGCGCGCTCTGCGTCTGGCGGCAGTTGGTCGTTGATGAGCTGCCGCGTGGTCCGCCCCCAAAAGTGCGCGCCGTGCTCGACAGCCAGTTGGTGCAGCTCCAGCACCTCTGTGCCTGGCATCGTTTTGCGCAGCAGCAGTTCTCCATCCATGCCCCAAACCTCTCCGCCGTTCACCGTGACGAGCGGCAGGCTCAGCCCAAGTTCGCTCGCCAGCGAACGCACGATGCCTTCGATGTACCGCCCCGTTGCCAGCGTAACCTCAATGCCCGCCTCGCGGGCCTTCTGTATCCACTTCCGGTTTTCGTCCGAGATGGTTTCATCCCGCCGAATCAGCGTCCCATCCATATCCAGCGCGATTAGCCGCCAGTTTTCCATCGTCCACATCCTCGTTCTAGAGATCAGATCATCGCGTTGCAGGCCCCAGTCCAATCGCAGCCTGATGGGCCCCAATCCCACTCCACTCACAGCGCTGGCGGTACCCGGTGCCGCGTCGCCTGTTCATAGGCGTAGGCCAGCCGAATCAGCGTTGGCTCCGAGTAGGCCATGCCGGTCAGCGTGATCCCGACTGGTTCCCCCGCCGGGGTGTACCCGCTGGGTACGGTGATGGACGGATACCCCGCCTTGGCCGCGATGCCAGCGCCCCAGTTGTTCGGGAAGAGCAGCGCGTCCAGGTTGTGTTTCTGCATGACGGCGTCAATTCCCTCGTCCCGCGCTCGTCTGACGTCGTTCAACCGGCTGTCAATATACGCCGCTTCCGTCAGCGTCCCCGAGGTTGCCTCTGCCTTCTCCAGCAAGGCTTGTCCGTACTTGAGCATCGTCTCGGGGCGCGCTGCGTTGTAGGAGATCAGATCTTGTAATGAGTGAATGGGCGCCGTCGGGTCCAGCCGCCCAAGGAAGGCGTTCAAGGCTGGCTTGAACTCGTACACCAGCACGTTGATGTCCCAATCTGCGGAGGCGGTCGGAATCTCGGCGGGATCGACCACCACGGCCCCGAGGTCCTGCAGCTGCCGGACGGCCGCGTCGATGATGGCCTGTTTCTCGGGCGGCAGTTCGGTGTAAAACGGTTCCCTGGGGATGCCAATCCGCGCGCCCTTCAGGCCGTTTGGATCTAAGAACACGGTGTAATCGCGCAAGGCGCGCCCCCTGCTGGCGCCCGTCGCCGGATCATCCAGGTCTTCTCCTGTCATGGCACCGAGTAAAATCGCCGCGTCTGCGACGGTCCTCGCCATCGGACCGGCCGTATCCTGACTGAATGAAATCGGAATGATACCGCTGCGGCTGATGAGCCCGACCGTCGGCTTGATGCCAACGATGGAATTTTGGCTGGCAGGGCTGAGAATCGATCCCGATGTCTCCGTACCGACGGCTGCGGCCGCCAGGTTCGCCGCGACGGCCGCGCCCGACCCGGAACTGGAGCCTCCGACATCAAACGTTCCTGGGCCGTACGGGTTTTGCACCTGTCCGCCGCGGGAACTGTACCCGCTCGGCATATGGTCCGACATAAAATTGGCCCATTCGGTCATGTTCGCCTTGCCGAACATCACCGCGCCGGCGGCGCGCAGCCGGCGTACCAAAAACGCATCCGCCGCCGCATAGCGGTCGGCCAGCGCAAGCGAGCCAGCGCTGGTGTGCGTTTTGTCCGCCGTATCGATGTTGTCCTTGACCAGCACGGGAATCCCGTGCAGCAAACTGCGCGGGCCGCGGCTTTGCCGCTCTTCGTCAAGCGCTGCTGCGATGTGCATGGCATCCGGATTCAGTTCCAGGACCGCGTTCAAAGCCGGGCCTTGGTGATTGAACCGCGCCACGCGCGCCATATACGTCGCTGTCAGTTCAACTGCGGTGAGCCGGCCCGCAGCCATGGCGGCCTGTAAATCGTAAATCGTTGCCTCCATCCAATCCTCGTGCGAAAATGCTTGTAAATCTGCCATCGCGACAGCGCTCCTTCTCGGTTCTATACTAGCCCTACGATACGCGAATTTCAGGGGGAACCAACATGAATTTGACACCAAGCCGCCGCATTGCCAACCTGCCCACGGGCGTCTTTTCCGACTTGGCCGCGCGCAAACGACGTGCGGCAGAGCGCGGGCTGACGATCATCGACCTGAGCGTGGGCAGCCCGGACCTGCCGCCGTCCGCCGCCGCGGTGCGGGTGCTCGAAACGTCCGTCCGGGATGCACAAAAATACGGCTACACCCTGACGGCGCTGCCCGAATTCAAAGAGGCGGCCGCACACTTTTACCAGCGCCGCTACGGCGTGACGCTTGCGCCGCAGCAGGAGGTCCTGCAATTGATGGGCTCACAGGATGGACTCGCGCACTTGGCACTCGCGCTCGTCGACCCGGGCGATGTGGTCCTGGTGCCTGACCCGGGCTACCCGATTTACGCCGCCAGCGTCGAGCTTGCGGGCGGCACGCTGGTGACGATGCCGCTGCGCGCAGAAAACGGCTTTCTGCCGGATTTTGAAGCCATCCCAGCGGAGGTCGCAGCGCGCGCGAAGTTCATGATTCTGAACTTCCCCGGCAACCCGGTGGCGACGCTGGTGTCCGCAGACTTTTTCGAGCAGGCCATTGCATTTGCCAAGCGCCACAACATCCTGATTGTGCACGACTTCGCCTACTCCGAACTGGTGTTTGACGGACACCGCGCGGTCAGCCTGTTGTCGGTCCCGGGCGCAAAAGACGTCGCGATCGAGTTTAACTCCCTGTCGAAGACCTTCAACCTGGCCGGCTGCCGCATTGGCTATGTCGTCGGCAACGCAGCGGCCCTGCACTGGCTGGAACTCCTCAAATCCCATGTGGACTACGGTATCTTCGCGCCCATCCAGGAAGCGGCCATCGCGGCGCTGACCAGCCCACCGGACGCGCTCACCGCCCAAGTCCACGTCTATGAGCGCCGGCGCGATGTGCTCGTGGACGGCCTTCGCGCCGCTGGATGGCCTGTCCCCACGGTGCACGCGACGATGTTTCTGTGGGCGCGCATTCCCGACGGGTTCCCCAGTTCCAAGGCGTTCGCACGCACTTTGTTAGAAGAAACCGGCGTCGTCGTCACGCCGGGAGACGCCTTCGGACGCGAAGGCGAAGGCTACGTGCGCATCGCGCTGGTCCAGCCGGAAGCGGCCCTTGCAGAAGCATGCCGGCGCATCGGGCAGTTCTTGCAGACGGCCCGTGGGTGACGCGCAACAAACGGGCGCAGTATACACGGCAACGGACGATCACGACCGTCGAGGCCGAGGCCGCGTGGGGCTGCGAGGGGCTGCACAGCGCTGCACGCCCACGCGGCCCCCACCGCACGCCCGCCCCGTGCAGACTTGTACAGTCCTGTGCGGCCGCCCGGCTGACTTCGTTACAAGTCGAACGTGCGCCGGCGGGTCTCCCGATGGCGCTCGATCGCCAGTTGAATCAATTGGTCAATCAGCTCGGCGTAGCTGACCCCGGTCGCTTCCCACAATTTCGGGTACATGCTGAACCGGGTGAAGCCTGGCATCGTGTTGATCTCGTTGACCAACACCCGGTCGGTCTCCCGCTCGACGAAAAAGTCCATCCGCGCAAGTCCCGTGCAATCCACGGCGCGGTACGCCTCCACGGCCAGCCGGCGTACCTCCTCCGTCACATCCGGCGGGAGCGGGGCCGGAATGATGAGCGCCGAATCCCCCGTCACATACTTGGCGTTGTAGTCATAAAACTCGTTCGAGGGCACGATTTCCCCGGGCACGGAAGCTTTGGGTTCGTCATTGCCGAGGACAGCCACTTCCACTTCCCGGACGTTCAAGCCCTCTTCCACGATGATTTTCCGGTCATACTTGGCCGCCAGCTTGAACGCCGCAGTCAATCCTGTGCGGTTTTTCGCCTTGGAAATGCCGACACTGGAACCCATGTTGGCTGGTTTCACAAAGCATGGATAGCCCAGTTTCGCCTCGACATCCGCCAGCACAGCCTCTGGGTCGGACTCCCACGTCTTTCGTGTGTAGAAGGTGTACGCGGCTTGCGGCAAGCCCGCGGACGCGAACAACTTCTTCATGAACACTTTATCCATCCCCACAGCAGACGCCAGCACCCCCGCCCCCACGTAGGGAATGTCAAACAGCTCCAGCATGCCCTGAATCGTGCCGTCTTCCCCATTGGGGCCATGCAACACGGGGATCACGACGTCAAACGACTCCACCAGCGCCGGCGGCACCAGGGTCAAAGCCGTTTCACCCGGCTGGCTGGCCGGCACGGCGTGCGGTCCCGCGCCCGGTTGTCCCACCGCGGCGTCGCGGTCAGCCCCCGCGTCGATGGACGATGGTTCCGGCGGACCCCCCAGCTGAATTTGAGCTGCCTCTTGCAGCACCTGGGCAGCCTCTGCCCCCACCACCCATTCGCCGCGCCGCGTAATCCCAATCGGGACAGCGATATACTTCTCTGGGTCCAGTGCCTTGAGAATCGACTGCCCAGACAGGATGGACACCTCGTGTTCGCCTGACTTCCCGCCAAAGATAACCCCGACTCGTATTCGCTGTGACACGCTGCCAACTCCTTCATCCTTCATAGTTCGAGTATACCTTATGCCTGCAGCGTGGGCGGTGCCCATCGTGCGCGAAGCGACGCCTGCCACGCTGGCCCGTCAAACCTGCAGAGCGCCCGCGCGCCGTCCGCTTCTGGCGCATTGCCTCGTTTGTGCGTAAGATGTAGAAGGACTCAATCGCGCATCCTGTGTCGAACGTTTTGTCGAAGGTTTGTCGAACGTGTTTCGGACGATTTCATGAATGGAGTGTTGTATCCGTGTTGCCGCTGTCGACCCGTCAATTGACGGATTTAGTGCAAGGGGTCCTGGTACAAGGGAATCTCAATGAGCACATTACCGGTGTTGCCATCGACCATCGGCAGGTTCAGCCTGGCGATTTGTTTGTTGCGTTCGTCGGAGAAAAGCACGACGGACACGACTTTGTCGCGGACGCGTTCGCGCGCGGAGCCGCCGCTGCACTGGTCACCAAGGATATCCAGGTCCATCCGGCGCAGGGCGCTGTTCTCCGGGTGGCAGACCCGCTCATCGCCATCGGACGCCTCGCGGCGTTCGAACGCACCCGCTTTGGCGGCCCAGTCATCGGCGTCACGGGCAGCAATGGCAAAACGACCTCCAAGGACCTGTTGGCTGCTGTCTTCCGCACCAAAGGCCCTTGTCTGGCCACC
Source organism: Alicyclobacillus cycloheptanicus (assembly GCF_028751525.1). GTDB lineage: Bacteria > Bacillota > Bacilli > Alicyclobacillales > Alicyclobacillaceae > Alicyclobacillus_L > Alicyclobacillus_L cycloheptanicus. The sequence goes on along the minus strand of NZ_CP067097.1, from coordinate 1,759,211 downwards.
GCCGCCAACTACAACAATGAGCTGGGACTTCCGCTGACCTTGCTTGGACGGCAAGAGAACCACCAGTCTATCATCCTCGAGATGGGGATGCGCGGCTTGGGGCAAATTCAGCGGCTCTGTGACATTGCACAGCCCACCGCTGGCATCATCACCAACATCGGCCAAAGCCACATTGAAATTCTGGGGAGTCAGGAGAACATCGCCAAGGCCAAAGGAGAACTGCTGGAAGCCCTGCCTCGCGACGGCGTGGCCGTGCTGTCGCTGGACGATCCGTGGCTGGTCCGCATCGCACAGCGCACCCGCGCACGGGTGTTGTGGACCAGTCTCACAGAAAACCCGGAATATGCGGAAGGGCACCGGCCCGACGCCTTTGCGGAGGACATCCGCCACCATGCAGACGGGGTCACATTCGTCGCGCACGTGTTCGGGGAGCGCCAGGAAGTGTCCTTACCCACCTACGGCCGCCACAATGTCGGCAACGCGCTTGGCGCCTTGCTCATGGGGGCCGCGCACGCCCTGCCGCTCGATGCCATGGCCGAAGCGCTGGCGCACGCCCAGATGACCGGCGGGCGTCTGCAGGTGAAGCCAGGCCTTCGGGGCAGCGTTGTGATCGACGATACGTACAACGCAAGCCCCTTGTCGACGAAGGCGAGCCTGTCGGCGCTGAAGGATGTGGCCAGGGAGCGGACGACCGTCGCGATTCTCGGCGAGATGTACGAACTGGGCACCTATGCGGAGGCGTCGCACCGCGAAGTCGGCGCCGCAGCGGCAGAGCTGGGCATTGACCGGCTTGTCACCATCGGCCCCATGGCGCGGTGGATCGCGGCGGCGGCCAAAGACGCCGGGTGCACCGACGTGATCCATTTCGAGGGGAAGCAGGAGGCGCTGGCGCACATCGATGCCCTGGTGCCGGACGGTGCAGCCGTGCTCGTCAAGGCGTCGCGCGGGATGAAGCTCGAAGACGTGGTGCGCGCGCTGACCCAAGGCCAGCCTACCGTGTAGGCCCGAGCAGCGTGCGTCACATGCGTCCCGAGCGAAAAATGGCCCAGATGAGCCACACCAGCATGACGCCGCCAAGAATCAAGCCGACCTCTGTGAGCGGAAACCGCCACAGCAGGTTGGCCGATTTGGCGAGTGCGGATGCAATCAGCAGCCCCGCCATAAAGATGCTGAGTGCGAGAAGCATCACGCTGAACGACAGACGGTTGCTGATGCGGTCGAGCTTGGACAGAATGGTGTTGACTTCATTGACCTCCATTTGGACCTTGATTTTGCCGCGGCCAATCTCCTGCACCATGAACCGAACCTGTTTTGGAAAATCCACCAGAAACTCCGTGACGTCCATTGCCGTGCTGACCAGGTTGCGGCCAATCGTCCGGGGGTGCAGCCGTTCTTTCAGCAGCTGCCGCCCGAACGGCTCGGCCACGTCCATGATGCGAAAGTTCGGGTCGAGTTCTTCCACCACACCCTCAATCGTCAAGAGCGTCTTCCCGACCAACGCCAAATCCGGCGGAATTTGAATGCGATGACGGTACGCCACTTGGAAAATGTCGTTGACGGAACTGGCCAGACTGATTTGACTGAGCGGGATGTCATAGTATTTCTCGCGGAGCATCTCCACATCGCGCCGCAGTTTGTGGTCATCGACGTCCAGCGGGACGACGCCCATGCGGTACAGTCCGCGCATGATGAGTTCCGTGTTTTTCCGCATCAGGCCGACGACCAGTGAAGCCAGCCGGTCCTTCATGTCCGGCGTGAGCCGCCCCACCATCCCGAAGTCCATGAACAGAATCACATGGTTCGGCAGCGCCGCGAGATTCCCGGGATGCGGGTCGGCGTGGAAAAAACCGTGAATCAGCAGCTGCGTGAATACCGCCCGTGCGGCGTTTGCGGCGAGGCGCTGCCGGTCAAAGCCGGCTTGCTCCAGCGCCTGGACGTCCTTTAACTTGATGCCTTCCACAAACTCCATCACCAACACGCGGGGGGTCGTCAGGTCCCAGTAAATCTCGGGAATGTACACGGTCGGGTCGTCTTCGAAAATCTTGCGAATGCGGTCGGCATTCCGTCCCTCCAGCGTGTAATCCAGTTCATCGCGGAGCGACCGGGTGAACTCGGCAACGACATCGCTGACCTGATATAACCTCGCCCAATCAAAGCGGCGTTCTGCCATTTGCGCGAGATCTGCCAGCACTTCGAGGTCGACGCGAATCTGCCGTTCAATATCCGGCCGCTGCACCTTGACCGCGACCACTTCGCCCGTCCAGAGGACGGCCCGGTGAACCTGGCCGATGGACGCCGAACCAATCGGCGTTTCATCAAACGTGCGAAACGTATCCTGGAGCGGGCCGCCCAGTTCCATCTCGACGATTTCGCGGATTTGAGGAAAAGGTACGGGCGGGACTTCGTCCTGCAGCTTGGTCAGTTCTTGAATGAACTCCGGTGGAAACACATCCGTCCGCAAGCTGGCGATTTGCCCCAGTTTAATGAACGTCGGCCCCAGCTGCTCAATCACCAGCCGAATCCGTTCCACCGTTGACAGGCTTTCGCGTCTCTGCGCATCTGTGAAGAACCGCTTCGGCAGGGTAATGAACTCCGCGAATCCGATGCCGTCAATAAACCAGCCAAACCCATTGCGGATGAAAATTTGTGCAATCTGACGATAGCGTTGTAAATGGCGAACGCGTTTTCCCAACGATTGTGTCGCGTTCATCGTGTACGAACCCCCGAACGTCTGCCGGACAGATTTCCGTTTCCTGTGTCCACAGGGCAACTGTTATCTATGTGAACAGTCTAACACAGGAGAGACGCACGGCCCATGACGCGCCAGGCTGCGGGCGGCCGCACCACCTTGCAGCACCCGCGCCGCGAACCGGCATGCAGTCCGGGACCGCTCGGACAGGTCCTTCCTACCGGGGGCCTTAGTACGGGTCGACAATAATGGGCGAGCCCACCACCACGTCGGTCTCGCCGTTCACGGTATCGTCATGAACGGCAATTTGCAGATTCATCCGCTTCCCGTTGGTGAGGAGATACGGCGCGACGGTGGGCACATCGGCAGAAACACTGGTCACCCCGTCAGACGAGATGCCCTCCACACGTGTTGCGTCCGTCTTGGCCAACACCTGTTGGACGAGCCCCTGCGCCTCGTCGGCCGACAAGAGCCCCGGTACGGCGGCGTCGACATAAGCGCTGACCTGCGGCTGGACGTGAAGCGGTTCGATGGCGCGGGCGACAGCCGCCATCGCATCGCCAAGGTCCGTCAGCGTTTGGGTTTGACGGGTCGCGCGAACGACGACAACGGTCGATCCCGGAGTCCCCCCGCTCGCCGCAAAACTGGTGCAGTAAATGGACACGTGCAGGCCGTCTTCGCCTTCACCCGTTAACTCGTAGAAACGCTCACCGTCCACGTTGCGAGTGATGGCCGAGCCATGGCTGACCCCAAGCGCGCTGCCCACCGTTTCACCGACGTTCGCCAGTGCGGACGGAGCGAGAAAGTCCTGGTCGATCACGTTGTAGTCATGCACCAGGTAGCTGTTCACGCGGGCGTGTGCGGCATTCGTGCTTGCCTGAATCAACGCAGCCTCCTGGCGGGCGGCTGTCGTCGCCGCGTCGCCGCCCTCGGCCAACGCCTCCCCGGAGTGCACCAGCAGCCAGCCAATCACACCGGTCGCAATCAACATCCAAGCCAACCGTTTCATTGTCACCGCTCCTCACTGTCTCGCATCTCTACCGACAGTGTGGGCGAATCCGCACAAAAATATACGAGGGTTGATAGATTCGGCACAAGGGTTCGAAAAGGGCTCGTGGAAGATTCATAGATTTGGAAGGACTGACATATCGTTTACAACGGGCACACGAGGCTCACATTTGGTGTTAAGATAAGGTCACCAGGAAAGGAGGTCTGGCATGCAGCGCGCCCAGTTTGGAGTGGAGGATGCGGCACAGGTGTTGAAGTCAGCAGGGCTGCGGGTGACCCAGCAGCGGCTGGCTGTCCTGATGTTGTTGTATCAGACCCCGCGCCACTGCACCGTCGAGGAGCTTTACGAACTGCTGCGCCAGACGACGCCTGCCATCAGCCTGGCCACCCTGTATAACACCATGAAAGCTTTTGTCGATGCCGGCATCGCGCAGGAGCTTCCCTTTGGGGATGGGCCGTCCCGATACGACGTCAACACGGAACCCCACCACCACCTCGTATGCGACGAGTGCGGTGAAATGATTGACATCACCCTGCCTGACCCGGCACTGACATCCGCCGCGCAGGCGCACGACTTCCACATCCGCAGCTTTCATATTGAAGTCCGCGGCGTGTGCGCTGCCTGCGCAGCCAAACGCGAGCGTGAAACATTCAAGCGTTAAAAATGAAAGTTGTCCGGGTCAGGCCCGCACCGCTCATTGCGGTTTAACCCATCAATTTGCGCCATTTCCTGCTCGCTCAATTCAAAATCAAAGATGTCCGCGTTTTCGCGAATCCGCTCCGGACGCACAGACTTCGGAATGGTCACGACCCCGTGCTGCAAGTCCCAGCGAAGCACCACCTGAGCAACCGTCTTCTCGTGTGCGGACGCGATTTGCTGGAGTACGGGGTCATCCATCAACCGGCCGCGCATGAGCGGAGCCCATGCCTCCAGCCGAATCTGGTTTTGTTCGCAGAAGGTCCGCAGTTCGACCTGGGTCAGGTACGGATGATACTCCACCTGGTTTACCATCGGGCGAATCTCACAGTGGTCGAGCAGGTCCTGCAGGTGGTGGATTTGAAAGTTGCTGACCCCAATCGCACGAACCTTTCCTTCGCGGTACAGTTCTTCCATCGCACGCCAGGTGTCAAGGTACTTACCTTTGACGGGCCAGTGAATCAGATACAAGTCGACGACGTCCAGGCCCAGTTTCCTGCGGCTCGTTTCAAACGCCTCGCGTGTCGTGTCAAAGCCCTGGTCGGTGTTCCACACTTTTGTGGTGACAAAAATTTCGTCCCGGGCCGCGCCGGAAGCCTGGATGGCGCGTCCTACGCCTTCCTCGTTGCCGTACAATGCCGCTGTGTCAATACTCCGGTAGCCAGTGGCAATCGCGGCACGCACGGCATGCTCCACTTCGCCGCCGGCCTGGACCTTGTACACGCCTAACCCAAACCAGGGCATCTGTACCCCGTTGTGCAGTGCGACCCGACTCGAAAGCTCCAGACGCATGCAAATTCCCCTCCCACTGATGATCATCTTCAGCGCGTCCGCAGCCAAAAATGGCTGTACACGCCCCATTATGACGCAGACAGGGCCGCTTGCAACAGCTGAATGGCCGGCGTGACGTGTTTCAAGTCCCAGACGGGAAGCACAAAGGGCGGGCTGTCCACCTTCGTGACCCAGTCCGCGCGCTTGGAAATGTCCGGGTTGCACAGCCAAATGGCGTGCATCTCGCTGCCGTTGGCGCCAAGAACGTCGTGATCCCACGAATTGCCGACCATCACCACCTGCCCGGGTGCGACGCCGAGGGCGTTCCGGACCCGCTGGAACACTTCCGGGCTCGGCTTACCGGGGTTGCGCCGATTGAATTCCGACTCGGTTCCATAGACAAACGAAAACCAGGCGGCAACACCCAGCCGCTCGAGCAGCCGCGTGACACTGTCACTGTCGCTGGTGGCCGTATTGCTCAGCACCGCCTGCCCGAGCCCCAGCGCTGCGACCTCCCGCAGCACTTCTTCCGCATACGGGCGCAGCTGCACCTCTTCGCAGCGGTCAATGGGTTTGGTGTCATGTCCACCATAGGGCGGATTGACCAGTGTATCTCCTAAGTCCCAGATCACGTGCGTGATCACGATACCTCACCCTCTCTGGGCGGTGGTCCCGCAGCGGGCAGCGAACGCCCGGTTTGGACCTGCGCCGCCGTCTCTCTGTGTGCTCATTCATACGGACAACGTGGTGGTGTGATCGGATCTCTGCTTTTGCTGCAGCAGGGTCAAACAGCACAGCGCAAATCCCCCCATGCCGGCGGTCACCAAGCCGAGCATCCAGTGCATACCCAGCACATCGTAGATGCGGCCGGTCACCATTGGGCCCAGGCCGCTGCCGAGAAACAGCGAGAATGCGAACAAGGACATCGCTGTTGCCCGCGCGCTCGGCAGCAAATCCGTCGCGAACGTCTGCAAGGTCGAGTGGCAGTAACTAAATCCGAAGCCAAGCACAATGAACCCGAGCGTCAGGGCGGGCACGGTCGGCCAGCCCCAGATGATTGCAAACCCGCAAGTCAGGATACCCGCCCCGAAAATGGGCATGCGCCGCGTACCAATTCGCGCCACGAGCGGGGCAATCGTGCGGCTGCCGGCGAACGCGCCGAGACTGTACGTCGCGGTCAGGAGTCCAATGACAAAATACGAAAGGTGCAGGTTGTTCACCCCGTACACCCCGAGGAATGTGAACCCCCCGTAAAACACCAGCCCTTCCGCCAGGACCAGTCCATAAATCAGCCACACAAACCGCCGGCGGAGCAGCGCTTTATAACGGTCCGCGAGCGGGAGGCTCGGCGGCGCCGATTGCGGGGTGGTTTCCGCCGCACGCTGGCGAAGCAGTGTCCACAGGGCAGGCAGCGCGGCCACCCCAAGAATCAAAAACAGAAAACGATAGCTGAGAAATTGCGCCACAATGCCCCCAATGACAATGCCGAGCGCCTGGCCGGAGGTGCACAGCGACATAAAGAAGGCAATCGCTTTGGAGCGCTCTGCATACGCAAAACGGTCGCCAATTTGCGCCAGGCTGGTCGGAATGATGCCGGCCGCAAACATGCCGGTCAGCACCCGCAGCACCAAGAGCGCAGAAAAACGATGTACCACCGCACAACCAACGGTACCGAGCGCGAACAAACACAGAGACAACACGATGGTTCGAACCTTGCCAATCCGGTCGGCCAGCGGTCCATAAGCCAGCTGAAACACACCATAGGGAATCGAGTAGGCCGTGACGAGGAGCGCGGCCGCTGACGGCGTGGTGTGCAGCGCGATGGCGATGGCCGCCAGCATCGGCGCAATGGCCCGATTGTCCGAATTGACCAAAAAGCCGCCGAAGCCAAGTGCCCACAGCAATTGCTGATTGCGGAAACCTTGTTCTACCGGTGCTGGTGCTGCATTTGTTGAAATGTTGATTCCCCCCCTCCCATCTTTCAATGATACACACTGGAGGGTCTGGAATGCACGTGCTGCACGTTCGGGGCGTTCGTAGGGGCGTTCAAAAACACAAAAAAAGAACAACAGCCGATGGGCCATTGTTCAAGTAAAGGGGGAAACTCGTTCACAAGCACAGTCTCATCATAGTGCGTCTCCCTTGAAATTCCCTCTAATTTTTCCGCGTGATTTGCGGGACTGATTTACGGAACTGAATCCACGGGACTTTTTCAAGAAACTTTCTTGACGGGACCTCGGCACGCAGCCGAGCTTGCACGCGCAGCCATGCTTATCCCGACGATGCCTGTGACGGCGTCACGCCGAACCGAAACAAGGGCTGCCAATATGCGTCGGAGATTTTGAACGTCTGCAAGCCGTGTGTGGTCAGCGCAGCCACCGTGTCGTTGCCGATGTAAATCCCATCAAACGTCACCTGTGTATCAGTGGGCGAATCACTGAAGAAGACCAGGTCACCCTTATGCAACTGGGCTGGATCAGAAATGGGCGTTCCCGTTTGCGCTTGCTCCTGTACAGTACGTGGGAGTGAAATTCCTGCTCGCGCGTACACGTACTGGACAAACGCGGAGGCATCCAACTGCTGGTCAGGAGGCTCTGCAAGCAACTGTTCTGTCGTCTTGTAAATCGTATCCTGGCGGTATTGCGCAACCGGCTCTGCAGGGGCCACCGTGATGACCACACTGGGGGACTTTCCGCCCTTCGTGTGCGCTGCCGAGTCATGTTTGACACCTCGAACGGTCCAGACCAAGGCAACGACCACACACACCAGAAGAAGTCCTCCAGCGTACAGAACCATCCGCTTCCCAGGGCGAGTCACAGCATTCCCTCCCATGGTTTACTCCCCCCAATTGTACCTTGAAACAAGCCCATTCGGGGGAAAAGTGCCGACCTGTAACAAGGAGTTCGAAACTTGACCGTGTTTCACACCATGTCAGCCGGCTTGTCCTTCTTCCGGGGACGCGACGCGCCTTGCGTTCATGTGTAAGAATCCCCCCGCCGAAGAAGTCATGATTCATCAGGGGTATCTTGTCCGGTCCAAGACGAATTATCAGTCTTTCAGGTAAAGATTCACCCTCTCCAAAGACAGCCGTCTTCGTCCTGTGTTATAACGAATTTAACCACACTTTCCTGCGGGAGGACATCATGAAAGCTGTTGCCATTGGCATTCTCTCATCTTTCTTCTTTGCGGTTACCTTTGTCCTGAATCGACTGATGAGTTCCGATGGCGGCAGTTGGATTTGGAGCGCTTCGCTCCGGTACTTGTTCATGCTGCCTCTGTTGTTACTGATTGTCGGATCACGCCGCAACCTGCGCCCACTGCTCGGGGAAATCAGGATACACCCATGGTCATGGCTGTGGTGGAGTTTCGTGGGGTTCGGCTTGTTCTACGCACCGCTCTGCTTCGCCGCTGCCTACAGCCCGGCGTGGCTGGTCGCAGGCACCTGGCAATTCACCATTGTTGCCGGTTCGCTGGTCGCGCCGCTCGTCTACGAAACCGTGCGCACAGGGGACATCGTGATGAAAGTCAGGCCTTCCATCCCCCTTTCAGGCATGGGTATGTCGCTCATCATTCTGGCCGGCATCGCCATCATGGAACTGTCCCGCGCTGGACACGTGAGTCCGCGCGGGCTGGTGCTGGGGATTGTCCCCATCCTCGTTGCGGCGTTCGCCTATCCGCTCGGAAACCGCAAGATGATGGCGCTGTGCGGCGACCGGCTGGATGCCTGGCAGCGCACGCTCGGCATGACCATTGCCAGCCTGCCGCTGTGGGTCATCCTGAGTGTGTATCAGTGGATCTCGCACGGTCTGCCGGCCCCTGGCCAGGTTCTGCAAAGTTTCATCGTGGCCCTGTTTTCCGGGGTTATCGCGACGGTACTCTTCTTCACGGCGACCGACCTGGCCCGGCACAACCTGCACCACCTCGCCGCCGTCGAAGCCACGCAGTCCGGGGAGGTGGTGTTCACCTTGTTCGGCGAACGTCTCCTCCTCCCAGACACGACCACCTCCGCGCTGGGGTATGTCGGCGTGGCGCTGGTCGTCATTGGCATGGTGCTGCACAGCCTCGTCTCCGCACGTCCCAGCCGCCGGCCGCCAAGGATCGAGCAGACCGACGCAGCCTCCGAGCGAAGCGTCTGATGAGGCCGGCCAAACCCGGCAGAATGCCACCACGCTCGCAGGTTTGGAGCCATGCTGCCATTATTTTTGTAATGAAGTCTAGCAGCCATCCATGATAGGCTTTCCCTTGAAAGCTCAAAACTACGCCGAATCCGAACAGGTACGGGGGAATTTCTTTTTGGGGTGAAAGTGTTTCGACACGAGGGCACTCCCTGCCCAAACCCGTCAACTAACCCCGGAGGCACAAGGGGGAGCAGCATGCAGCAGCGTGACTCGAAACGAATGCTTCGCATGATTTTGTCTGGCGTTACCGCCGTGGTATCCATTGGAACTTTTGCGGGCTTGGCGAATGCAGCCACGACGACCACCACGGTCGAGGTAGATCGCGCCGCTTATCTCATAACGGCGGCCCACACCGGGGCGAGCCGCATCGCGCTGGAACCTACAGGCACCAAACTCCGCGTCTTGACAGGCAGCAACGCGTACTGGTGGCATGTGGAAGACGAACAAGACCGGGTCGGTTATATCACGCGCAACACCTACTGGACACAGGCCGTATCGGGATCGGCAGCATCGACATCCGGAACGGCTGGACAAGCTGCCAGCACGAGTACGCCAGCAACCGCTTCGTCCGCCTCGATGGTTGCTTCGGGGACGTACGAAAGCCTCGGTGGCCTGCTGCCACCGGGCGTGACCTTGGATCCAAACATCACACCGCTGGCACCGCTGGACGCAAGCTACCAGACCAAGTTGAACGCCGTGCTGCAGGTCGCGGAAAGCAAGCTTGGCACTCCGTACGAATGGGGGCACAATGAAGACCGCGGCCAGACGGGCTTTGACTGCTCCAACTTCACCGAATATGTATACCACCACGCACTGGGTTACGACATGAGCACCGCCTCGCAGACACAGTACAAGCGTGTGGGGGTGGCAGTCCCAACGCAAGATATGCAGCCGGGCGACCTGGTCGTGTTTAACGACGGCGGTCATGTGGGCATCTATGCCGGCAACGGCGAGATGATTCAGGAAGGCGGCGGTTTGAAGAAAGTCGGTTACCTCCCGTTGAAACCTGGTTCCTACTGGTACGACCATATTACCGTTGTAAAACGCATGTTCTAACGCGCCGAGCGAACGAACCCTCTGAGCGAATCAACCATCGGAATTGGTACGACGGGCGGCCGAGGCCGCCCGTTTTTGGTTTGCCCACGCGACTCTATTCTATGTTTACAAAAACCACACGTAATCTTTTCACGCTATCCACAGTCGTTGACAAATTACACACGAGAAATTTACAAGCCCAATCTATGCTTTTCCCGTAATCCATTCAAAGAAAAAATTGGAGGTCTCGAGGGGTATGAACAAAACGTTCATCAAGTACGTAACGGGGTTCGCCGTGACGGCGAGCATGCTGTCCACTGCTGCGGTGGCAGCACCGACGGCACTGGCTTCCACGGTGTTGACAGAGTCTGGGTCGTCTTTGATGTATCCGTTATTCACCAACGAGTGGGACAGCGCATATCAGAAGGCCGCCGGCGTCACCATCCGCCCGGCTTCTACCGGCAGCGGCACCGGCATCACGGATGCAGAGAAAGGTCTTGTCGACATTGGTGCATCTGACGCCTATCTCCCGCCTGCAACCCTTCAGGCGATGCCCAACATGGAAAACATTCCGTTGGCCGTTTCCGCCCAGCAAGTGATGTATAACCTGCCGGGCATCAGCCAGTCCACCCACCTGAAACTGTCCGGGAATGTGCTCGCGCAAATCTATCTCGGCAAAATTACGAATTGGGACAACTCGCAAATCCAGAATCTGAACAAAGGCGTGAAACTTCCGAACCATAAAATCATCCTGGTGCACCGGTCGGACAGCAGCGGTGACTCCTTCCTCTTCACGTCGTACTTAACCGACACGAATGCGCAGTGGAAGTCTCAGGTCAACGAAAGCACCCTGCCATCCTGGCCAGCGGTATCCGGTTCCCTTGGCGCTTCAGGGAACAGCGGCATTGTCACCGCCCTGAAGAACAACCCGTATTCCATTTCGTACGTTGGCATCAGCTACTTGAAAACAGCCCTGGCTGCAAATAAGTCCATCGGCTACGCCGCACTCGAGAACCGGACCGGGAATTTTGAACTGCCCACGAGCGCAAATATCTCGGCCGACGTGAACGCCGTCGTCAGCAAGGTGCCGAAAAATGAGGCGTACTCCCTCATTTATGCCCCAGGCAAGACTTCGTATCCCATCGTCAACTTTGAGTACGCCATTATCAACAAGCACCAGCCAAACGCCACCAAGGCGGCTGCCCTTCGCAAGTTCCTGAACTGGGCCATCAGCCCAACCGGAGGCAATCAATCCAAATACCTGTCGTATGTGAACTTCCTGCCGCTCCCAAAGAGCATAGAAGCGAAAAGCCAGGCACAGATCAACCAGATTACGGGTTAAGGAGGAAAATCGTTTGAAGCGGACACTGCTCACCATCGCAGCAGCATCTTCGATCATCCTCGGCGCGTTTGCGCCGGCGGCCATGGCCAAGACCGTGTCGGTCCCGAGCAAGGCCTGGTCACACGACACATTTGAAGTCGACGGAACCCCTCAGTACGGTCTAACCAAGGTTGAAGGGTTCACGTACCAGAGTGCACAGTGGGTCTCCGCGTATGCGGTCGTGCAGCTTCTGAACCAAGTCAACGCGAACGCGCTGTGGGTCGGTCATACACTCTACCTCTTGAACAGCGGACTGGATGCGTCACAACTGCCGGCGAAAACCTCGGGTGATGCCAACGTCGTGGCCGACGGGCAAACGGTGATGAAACTCCCGCACCTCGTCGAGAAACCGCCGGTGAAGGGCGCGACAGCCACCTCGTACCTGCGCATCTCCGATGTGGAGGCCATTTTGAAGGCACTCGGCTACACGTACCAGTACAATAGCAAACAAGGAACCCTGAACGTTCAACTGCCTGCTGCCGCGTCTTCGATCATCGCGACGGCCGTCGACGAAACCCCCGGCCAAATCGTGGTTACACTCAGCGCACCTGTATCCAGCGTCGACCCGAGCGACTTTACCGTCACCGATTCGACCGGCACGCTGTCCGTCACCAATGCGAGCCTGGACGCCAGTGGAACCCTTGCCACCTTGACGGTTCCGGACCTGCCCAGTTTGCAAAGTGGTGCGATCTCTCTCTCGGTCAGCTACGATGGCAGCACCCCATTCACCGGCGGGACGCTGGGCCCTGTCTCGATTGAGGCCTTGAACGGCGGCACCGCTGTCACGGGACCGGTCACGCTCTCGGTGTACAACGGAACAGCGTCCGCAATCGATTCGCTGCAAGCTGTGGACGCCAGCAACGCACCCTACGCGGGTACGGTTACGTACGCCTCATCCAATCCGTCCGTCGTTGAAGTCACAACAGACGGCAAAATCATCGGCATGAGTGCGGGAACCGCGACCATCACGGCGACCGACCCGCAGGGCGACACCATCGCCCCGCTGACGGTGACCGTCGCTACGGCTCAGTAAGGCAAACGAAACGCGTGGTTCTGCCACGATGCCGATTCCCTCAACGGAACCCGTGTCACCAAAAAACGCCTTGGTCCCCCTCCAAGGCGTTTTTGGTGTCTGCCGCGCATCGTCCGCATGTCAGCGTCCACCCACTGGTTCGGTTTGCATGGTCTGCCTGCCTGCTTACGGCTTGACGCCGACCAAGAGGCCCCTGTTTCCATGCACATGCACGCATGTCGCGTCAAATCCGCATTCTTTGAGCCAAGTCAGATGTTGATACAACGAAATCGGAAAATCCCCCCGCTCGCGCACGCGTCGCGCATGCGCGTCAAAACTCTCCCCTTCATGGGAAGAAACGTGGGTGTGAAACAACCGGTCCTGCCGCTCCCAGACCACGTGCATCACTTGCCAAATGCGCTCTGACTCAACCGCCAGTCGGTCCAGCAGCAGGAACATCCCCCCAGGTGGAAGCGTGTTGTACACGTACTCGTAAGCAGCCCGCAGCTGCGGCGCAAGCAAATGGTGCAGCGATTGAATCGCGATCACAAACTGATAGGGATGATTTGGGAGTTGCAGCGAATCCAGCTCGCTCAAATTGTGCTGGACCGCTTCGAACCGATTCGGATACGCCTTCAAGCGCTCCGCCGCCAATGTCATCATCGCTTCAGAGAAATCCACGCCGACAACAGACGCACCCGGGATGCGGTCAAAAATCAGCTGCTCAACCTGCCCGGACCCGTACCCCAAATCCAATATCCAGTGTCCCGGCGTGAATTGGTCGGCCAAGATGGAGACGAGGACATCGAGCTGCTCCGAACGGAGTGGATTTCTTTCGTGACCCTCTTTGTCCCACTGCTTGGCCGTTTCTGCATTCGTCCAGTCTTGTGTCACGGCGCACCTCCGGCATCAGAATGAAATTTGAAGCGGGAACGGTCAGCCCCAAATGTCGTTTGCCAACTGAACCACAAACGCTAACTTTCTCATTGTTCGTCTTCCGTGAGGAGATTCCCTTCTTCTGTCGAAGCAAACCCGCACTGCGGGCTTAAGCAGAGTTGTTCGAGCGGCACATACCGCGTCGCCTCGTCCACTTTGCGCTTGATGTCGTCCGGATGCTCGAGCGCCCCGTGCTTGGAAGTGACCAGCCCCAGCACAATGTTCAAGTCAGGCCGGTTCACGAACCGCAGCGGGTGAAAATCGCCGGCGCGATCGGAATCATACTCCAAAAAGAACCCATCAATCTGCAGCTGCTGAAACAGCACCTCCGCCACCGGCTCGTATCCGCCCGACGTCATCCAGGTCGAACGGAAGTTGCCGCGGCAAATGTGCATCGTGATTCGCAAGTCACTTGGCCTGTCCGCCAGCGCCTGATTGATGACGGCGGCGTTGGTCGCCTTCAGTTGTTCGGGGTCAATCCCCTTCGCTCGCAGCGCGGCCAAGGACTCCTCGGAACAAAACGTCGTCGCCCACGAAGTATCGTCCAATTGGATGTAGCGGCACCCCGCGTCATAAAACGCCCGAATCGCTTTCCGATAAGCCATCGCGAGGTCGTGGTAATACGCGTCCCTCTCATCATAGACCCCTGGCATCAATTGGCCGCGCAGATGCAACATACTTGGGCTCGGAATCGACAATTTTGACTGAGGCCCCACCAGGCCATGCAAAAACCGATAATCCTCCAGCATCGGATGGTCTGTGAAGTCGATTTTACCCACGACTCGGACCGATCTCGATTTGGTCTGTGTTCCGTGGAATTGAATCCCCTGCTCGGTGTCAAATCCCTCCACGCCGTCCAGCCCTTCAAGAAAGTCCAGGTGCCACCAGGCGCGGCGAAACTCGCCGTCGGTGATGCCTTGGAGGCCGATTTCCTGTTGCTTCCGAACCACCCGTGCAATTTCCTCATCTTCGATTTCCCGCAAATTCGCGCGTGTGATGGTGCCCGCCCGAAATTGTTCACGGGCATCCTTTAATCGCTTGGGTCTCAACAAACTGCCAACGTGGTCGGCACGAAACGGCGCTTGCATTGCATCCACTCCCCGTCCCTGTAATTTTATGCTGCAAGCCTGCTTCTCACATCCTGCCCTAGAGCTCGTCCCACTTCAAGTTTGCCGACTTGGTGTAGTTGGTCACCTTCTGTTCAAAGAAATCTGTCTTCATGGAATTCATGGCGGCAAACTGCTCAACCCACGGCATCGGATGCGCCGTGACATTCGGATAGAGAATCGGCATCTGTAACGACTTCAGCCGAAGGTTGGCCAGGTACTGAATGTATGATTCAATCAGTTCGTCGGTCAGGCCAGGGATCTGCCCATTCGTGACGTACTGGCCCCAGGCAATTTCATGAGCCACCGCCTGGCGCATCATGTCCAAAAGCTCGTCCATCAGCTGCGGCGTCATCAGGTGTGGATTCTCTTTGGCGATTTCTTCAAAGATATGACGGAACAGGGCTAAATGCGTGAGTTCGTCTCGTTGAATGTACTTGATTTCAGACACCGTGCCAAGCATCTTCCCCTGTCTGCCCAGTGCGAAGAAGAAGCTGAATCCAGAATAGAAGTACACCCCTTCAAGAATATAGTTGGCCATGACGGTCTTCACCAAGTTTTTGTCACTTGGGTCATGAATGAATTCTTCGTACCGGTCGGTGATAAATTGATTGCGCCTGCGCAAATGCTCATCATTCCGCCACTCATTGTAGATTTGTTCGCGGATCTCGGCGCTGACCACGGAATCCAGGATGTATCCATAGGATTGCGAGTGCACCGCCTCTTGAAACGCATGGACGGTCAGACACAAGTTCACCTCCGGTGCCGTGATGTACTCATTGATGTTTGGCAGGTTATGCGTTTGAATGCTGTCCAGGAAAATCAGAAAGGACAATATCTTGTTAAAGCTCCTTTGCTCGTGCGCTGTGAGCATGGCATACTGCCGCGCGTCGTCGCCAAGCGGAATCTCTTCCGGAATCCAAAAATTACTCATCATCCCCCGATACATCCGATAGGCCCAATCGTACTTCACATTGTTTAATTCAATGAGATTCGTGGTGTTGCCGCCGATGATTCGACGTAATCCCCAATCTCGGTCCCCAGCTTCATTAAAGAGTTTTGTCCGCTGTAACTGCATCGTCAAAGCCCCCATCGCATTGTCGCTCAATCAGGATGAACAAGCCACGCAGTCTTCGAGTTCCACCGACCGGCTGCGCACGTAATACACCGTCTTTAACCCGCTTCTCCACGCCTGAAGATACAGATTCAAAAAGTCCCTCACATGAATGTCCGGCGTAATATACAAGTTGAACGATTGAGACTGGTCAATATGGCGTTGTCGGACAGCCGCAGCGCGAATGCTCCAGGTCTGGTCAATCGCATGCGCCTCCTTGTAATACCAAAACGTCTCAGGGCAAAGTCCTGGTGCCGTTTGTGGGACGACACCGTTTTTCTTTTCCTCCAGGAAAAACCGGGCAAACACCGGATCAATACCGGCTGTGCTGCCGGCAATCAAACTTGTACTGCTCGTGGGCGCGATGGCAAACAGATACCCGTTTCGAATCCCATGGGTTCGCACTTGTGCCTTCAGCCAGTCCCAGTCGGGGCCATCCGCCTTGGTCCGGTATCCACGCACGTCGAAGTACGCACCCGTCTGCCAGTCCGACCCTTCAAATAAAGCGTACGGCCCTCGTTCCTTGGCCAATTCCATCGAGGCCTTGATGGCAAAGAAGTTGATCCATTCAAACAACCAATCGACTTCTTTCAAGTGCGCCTCGGACTCCCATGGGATGCCCTTGTGCGCGAGGTATTGATGATATCCGCTGACCCCAAGACCGACGGCGCGGTACTTTTGATTCGTGATTTGCGCTTGCCGCACGGGGTAGTGATTGAGGTCGATCACGTTGTCCATGCCCCGCATTTGCGACGCAACCGTCCGCTCAATATCCGGCAGGGTATTGCACCGCCCGAGATTCAACGAAGACAGGTTGCAGACCACGAAATCTCCGGGCACGTAGCGGACCACAACCTCCCCATTCTCTGTGGATTCTTCCATCATGCGCATCGGCTTCATGTTTTGTATAATTTCCGTGCACAAATTGCTGCAGTAAATCATGCCCGCGTGTTGATTGGGATTGAGGCGATTGGCCGTGTCTCGAAAGAACAGAAAGGGCGTCCCTGTTTCGAAAGCAGACTGCATGATGCGTTTCATCAAGTCAATGGCGGGAACCTCTGTCTTGTCCAGCGCTGGGCAATCCACGCACGCCTGGTACCGCCGTTCAAATTCTTCGCCGAAGGCGTCTTCCAGGTGAAACCCCATCGTTTGATACACTTCGTGTGGACAAAACAGATACCACGGCTCGCGGTTCTCGACACGGCGCATGAACGCATCGGGAATACAGACACCCGGAAAAATGTCGTGTGCTTTGAGACGCTCGTCTCCATGATTGGTGCGTAACTGAAGAAAGTCCTGAATGTCTTTGTGCCACACGTCCAGGTAAATGGCCGCGGCGCCGCTTCGAACCCCCAGTTGATTGCAGCTCACCGCCGTGTTGTTGTAGTTCTTGACCCAAGGAATGACCCCGCCGCTGGCCCCTTTGTGATTTTGAATCGCTGACCCTCTCGCCCGAATCTTTCCGACGTAAATGCCCATGCCGCCGCCAAATTTTGATACGCGCGCAAAGGCCTTGTCCGTTTCATAGATGCTGATGAGGTCATCCTCCGGCATGTCAATGAAGCAGGAACTCAGTTGATGGAAGGGCTTGCGGGCATTACTGAGGGTCGGCGTTGCAACCGTCGCCTCCAGTTTGGACAACATGTCGTAGAATTGCTTAGCCTTCGCAACCTTGTCCACTTCACGCATCGCCAGATGCATCGCGACCCCCATGAACAGTTCTTGCGGCAGTTCAAGGGTCTCGCCATGTTCGCCATGAATGACATATCGATCCATCAACTGTTTGAGCCCAACATAATTGAGCAGCAAATCGCGTTCGGGTCGTATGTAGCGCGCAAGTTCATCAATCTGCTGCTTCGTGTATGCCTTTCGAATGTATGTGCCATACCGCCCCATTTCTTCGAGACGTACGATGAGTGTATAAAAGTCACCATAACCAACCTCTGTATACTGGCGGTTCCGCGAAGCTTCTTTATAGCTGTCCGACAGGAGCAGCCTTGCGGCAACAAACTGCCAATTGGGTTGTTCAACGGAGGTCTTTTCCGCAGCAACCCGAATGAGCAGCCGCATGAGTTCCTGCGTCGATATGCCGTCCCGTACCTGCAAATGCAAAGCCGCGGCCAGCGCATCCGGGGTACACCCCTCCACCCCCTCACACGCACGTTGAATGGTTCGGAGCAGTTTTTCACCATCAAACCGTTCAGCCCTACCGCTCCTCTTTTGAACCATGACAGTCCCGCGGAGACCGGGTGAAATCAATCCTTCTGCCACACTCACGCTACATTCCCTCCTCACGCAATGAAAAACTCGCAAAATAAAAACCCTGTCCCAGCGAGGGACAGAGCGCGGTTTGTCACGATGGATGAACGAATTCCGCCAACGCGAACGACGGCATGAATTCGATACTTGCATCGATTCCAAAGCCCCGCCCAATCCCTCGTGGGCGTCTTTCAAGTCCAAACTTGGCAGGTCTCCGGGCTTGAAATCATCCGCATCAACAAAGCCTTCCCCAATGCAACATTGAGTGGCCGGTGTCAAGCACCCATTGCCGTGCGTCTTTCTTACCGTGGCGAGGACCGCTCCAGACTTTCACTGGATTCCCTTTTCACCCACCTGTGCGGGCACCAAGTTTGAATCGGTTTTGTGGCGTCAGTATATCACTACATATTGTGTTTTTCAATAAGATACAATGAACAAAAACGCTAGAATCAGCGCATTCGAGTCAGCAGCATTCGTTCTACTGCACCTGATATCCGAAGGTCATGATCCAAATGGATGCTGCGACGACCACAAAGGTGAAGAAAAAACCGAGCAGAATCATCCAGATGTGAGAGGTCGTGCCGCCCTCGGAAAGGTGCATGAAGAGCAGGAGCTGGACCAGCACTTGCAGCATGCCGAGGACCATCATCGTCGTCTGCAAGACCCCGCCGTGCAGCCCATGCCCAAAACCGCACCACAAGGTGGCACCCGTCAACAGCAGCGACAGGACGTAGCCGATGACCTGTTTCCACGGGAAGCTCGGTTCATGCACTGCGGACGCGGCATGGCGGTGCGCGGTGTTCGATTGGCTTGACATCATACCACCCCCATCATGTATACCACGGTGAAAATAAACACCCAGACAATGTCGAGAAAGTGCCAGTAGAGGCCGACCAGAAACAACTTTCTGGCCCGAACGGGATGGATGCCTCTGCGCCAAATTTGATAGAACACAGAACACATCCAGAGAATGCCCATCGACACGTGCGCTCCGTGAGTCCCGACGAGGGTGAAAAATCCCGACAGAAACGCGCTGCGCTGCGCCGTCGCGCCAATCGCTGCATCATGGATGAATTCACTGATTTCCAGACCGACAAACGCGATCCCCAACAAAATGGTGGCCCCCAGCCAACTGAGTGCGGCTTTGCGCTTGCCTTTGCGAAGCGCGAAGGTCGCCAGGCCGCAGGTGAAACTGCTCGTCAACAGAATGAACGTCTCTGCGACAAATCCGTTGACATCGAAGATTGCACTGCCCGTCGGACCGCCGTCGGTGTGTGTCCGCAAAATCACAAACGTAGCGAACAAGCAGGCGAAGATCAGCAAATCGGTTGCAAGAAAGAACCAGAAGCCCAGAATACTGACGTCTCCACCGTGGCTGTATTCTGGAGCAGGCTCATGCACAGCCCCGCCCTGCTTCGGGGTTAACACCGCTTTAGACATGGAGGCCATGGGTCACACCCTCTCGAAGATGGATTTCGGTGCGCTTGATTTCGTCAACCGGTACGTAGTAATCCACGTTCTCTTGCAGCGATCTCGCCAGCAAGCACAGCAAGATGCCGACCCCGCCCACGATGGACATCCCGTACCAATGAAACACCGTGCCAAACCCGCCGACAAAGAAGGACAGCCCGACCAAAAACGGAATGGAAGAGTTGCGCGGCATATGAATGGGCTGCAAACTCGCTTCTGCAGGGAATGCTGCCCGCTGCGCGGCTTCTCCCGATTGTTTCCGCCGCCACCACTCGTCACGGGCTTGAACGGTCGGAATGACGGCGAAGTTATACAGGGGCGGCGGCGAAGGAATCGACCACTCCAGCGTACGGCCGTCCCAAGGGTCCCCCGTCACGTCCCGCTTCCCTTTGAGGATGCTGTATACGATTTGCGCGCCGATGAAGAGAAATGCGACACCCATCAAGTACGCCCCGCAGGTCGACACGAGGTTCAGGGTGTTCCACCCCATGTTCGCCGGGTAGGTGTACATCCGCCGGGTCATCCCCATAAATCCAAGCGCAAATTGCGGACCAAAGCAGCCATAGAACCCAATCTGCCACAGCCAAAACGCCCACCTTCCCAGCCGTTCGTCGAGGCTGAAGCCGAACAATTTGGGCCACCAGTAGTACATCCCCGCGACGTAGCCGAAGACAACGCCGCCAATCAACGCCATGTGAAAGTGCGCAACGAGGAACTGGCTGTTGTGGAACTGATAGTCCGCAGGAGCGGCAGCCAGCATAATGCCCGTCGCGCCCGCGATGGCAAACGCCGGAATGAACGCCAGCGTCCACAACATCGGCAGCTTGAATTGGATTCTCCCGCGGAACATCGTAAACAGCCAATTGAACATCTTCACACCGGTCGGGATGCCCACGCACATGGTCGAAATCGCGAAGAACGTATTGACACTGGCGCCCGCACCCATGGTGAAGAAGTGGTGAGCCCAGGTCAGATAACCGATGACGGTGATGGCGAGCAGCGAAAAGACCATCGATTTATACCCGAACACCGTCTTCCTGGAAAACGTGCTGACCACTTCCGAGTAAACCCCAAAGGCCGGCAGCACAACGATGTACACTTCCGGGTGGCCCCATACCCAAAACAGGTTGACAAACTGCATGGGGTTGCCGCCATGCAGGATGGTGAAGAAGTCCGTCCCCATCGTCCGGTCGAGCAGCAGCAGCGCCAGCGCGACCGTTAAGGCCGGAAACGCAAACAGGATGATGATACTGGACGACAGGACCGACCAACAGAACAGCGGCAGTTTCATCAGCGTCATGCCGGGTGCACGCATCTTCAGGATGGTCGCCATAAAATTGATGCCTGTTGCCGTGCTGCCGAGGCCAGAAATGAGGATGCCGAGGATGTAGTAGTTTTCCCCTGGCCCCGGGCTGAACCCGAGTTCCGTCAGCGGTGGATAGCTGGTCCAGCCGCCGTCCGGAGAGCCCCCAATCACAAACGACAAGTTGAACAACAAGCAGCCAAAGAAGAACAACCAGAAACTGATGGCGTTCAAGTAGGGAAACGCCACGTCGCGCGCGCCAATCTGCAGCGGCACCGCCGCGTTGAACAGCGCGAACATCATCGGCATCGCCATGAACAAAATCATGATGGTTCCGTGCGTGGTAAAGATTTGGTCATAGTGCTCAGCGGTCAAAAAGGAATTGTTCGGCACCGCCAGCTGCGTACGCAGCAGTTCTGCGTCCGCCCCGCCGCGGAACAGCATCAAAATGGCTGCAATCAGGTACATGATGGCGATGCGTTTGTGGTCCACCGTGGTCAGCCACTCGCGCCACAACCATTTCCACTTTTTTAAGTACGTGAGCGTCACAATGATGCCAAGGCTCACAAGCACGATGAGAACGTCCGATGCATAAATCAACGGATCTCCCGTGACGAAAAAGTGAGATAGAAACGCGTTCAAGCCGCTCACTCCCTTCTAGTTTGCCATCCCTGGCATGTCCTGCATGTTCATTTGCGTGTAGTACTTTCCGCCGTCCGTCGTCACGATTTTGTTGAACAAGCCGGATGGAAAGGCTGCATACGACTGTTCGCCGACGTTGCTTGGCTTTTTCAATCGGGCATACCCAGCATCGGTCAGTTTGGCGGTGCCGCTTTGCACCTTTGTGACCCACTGGTCAAAATCCGCTTTTGGCCGAGAAAGGATGTCAAACTGCATCTTTGCGAAACCGGCACCCGTAAAGTTCGCCCCGTGACCGTAATAGTCACCGTCCTTGTCAGCCTGCAGCCACAGCTTCATCGCCATCCCCGGCATCGTATACACTTGCCCGCCCAACGCGGGGACCCAGAACGAATTCATGGGCGCATCCGACGTCAGGACAAACTGCACCGGAACGCCCGTTGGAATCTCCGCGTAATTCACGGTCGCAATGTGCTGCCCTGGATACAAGAACAGCCATTTCCAGTCCAGCGAAACCACATCGATGGTCAGGGGCTGAACATTCTTCTCCGGCGGCTTGGTCAGCGCGTAGATGTCCTTTGCGGTAAATACCCCAATCACAGCGATGAGCACAATGGGGATGCCCCACCAAATCACCTCCAATGTCCTGTTCTCCGCCCAATTGGGCGCAAAGCGGGCTTTGTTCCCCGGTTTGTCCCGGTAACGAACCAGAATCCAGGCAAAAAGGACAAGTGCGGGTACAATCACAACCGCCATCAACCCTGCGGAGAGCAGGATGAGGTGCAATTCTCTTGTACCTACCGGCCCGGAGGGGTCGAGCACCATGAATTGCCTGCCGCAGCCAGACAGCAAGGTGGTTCCCGCCAGTGTCGGAATGGCAAGCCTTGCGTACCGTAGGAAACGTCCTTTTCCCACCATGGTCGCTCCTTTCTGATTTGGATTTGCATTGACAGCGTACTCAAGGATGGGAGCCTTCAACAGGTGAAATGATGCTATTTGTCGCGTAGTACGATGGGACTAGAAAGGTAGTCCTTTTGATGCGTCCATGGACGGCAAAAAGCCCGCAATCATCCATCGATTGCGGGCTTTTGTGTGCCTCTCTTGAGCCTCTATTGGATGCAGACCAGCTGAAATCGAACTTTCCTCAAAACATGCCTCGACTCCCAATGACAATGGCCAAGAACCACACCGGCACGTACGTGAGGGAACCAAAGAACATCCGTCTCGCCCAGACCATCGAATGGTCCGGCTCCATCAAGCAGCGAATCGCCAGTGTCGTAAACCCAATCCCGAGGATGAGGGATAAGGTCGTGTACACAAGCGTCACACCGTGGAAGAAACAAGGGACGAGCGTACTGGCGAACAACAAGAGCGTGTACACAAGCATCTGTATCTTCGTATGGCGGAACCCTTTCACGACGGGCAGCATCGGTATGTTGGCACGCACATAGTCTTCGTTTTTATACAGTGCCAAGGCCCAAAAGTGAGGCGGCGTCCACAAAAAGATCACCGCGAACATGAGCCAGGCCAGCCAGGACAAGTGCCCTGTCACTGCGGCCCAGCCGACAAGCGGCGGAAATGCGCCGGCCCCGCCGCCAATCACGATGTTTTGCGGCGTGCGCCGCTTCAGCCACATCGTATAGACGACCACGTAGTAGGCACAACCGGCCAAGGACAGCAAAGCGGTGAGCCCGTTGACGGTCACCGCCAAAAACACAGTCGACAAGGCTGCAAGTGCGATGCCGAAGAGGAACGCGGCCCGTGCGGATACCACCCCGGAAGGAAGCGGACGCGCCGAGGTTCGCTCCATCACCCCGTCAATATCTCGGTCATACCACATATTGAGAGCCGCGCCAGCCCCTGCAGAACCCGCCAGCCCCAGCAGGGTTTTGACCGTCAGCAGAATGGACGGCACATGATGTCCTGCGACCATCATGGCCGAGTAGGCCGTGACAATCAACATCACCATGATTTTCGGCTTGGTGAGCGCAACGTAAGCGCCGATGACATGGGCCAACGCCGACCCTTTCGTACCATTGCCGCCATTCAACAGGGAAATCTCGTTTCTGACGACAGACATGTGAACCCACCACCCTCTCCCCGTTAGAGTCCCCGCACAGCAGCCGCCCTGTTCCTTCAGATGGCGGCTTCGTCAGTGAAGCCCGTCGCTTCGGCGTGCTGAAACTGACACTAACCATACGTCTTCCGCGTCAACGGCTGCAGACCCGATTGTTCTATTTCATGGATAGTTCATAAGGACTATGACATATCCACGAATCATTCGAAGGAACTATTCCCTTTCCGATCGGTTGCATATATGATGGGTCATCGGTGGGACGATAGAGCGCACGCGCTTTGCATTCGGATGCTCAAGAGTCCAGGTGGACATTTCATAAAGGGTGATATGGAATGAAATTTTATCGATTATCCTGGATCACGACGGTGATCATCGGGATCCAAATGGTATTGGCGGGCATCATTGTAGGAGAGGACGCTGGCTTTGTGTGCCCAAAGTGGCCCGTTTGCGGGCGGCCGGTTTCCATGAGCGGCTCTCTCATTTTCGAGTTGGTACACCGATTTACAGCCGGTCTCTTAGGCATACTGGTGGTGTGGCTGCTGATTTGGCTGTTCCTGAGGTACCGACACAATCGCGCCATGATATGGACAGGCGTGCTGGGACTGGTGTCCCTCATCATCCAAATCGTGTACGCAGGACTGATTGTCCTGTTTGTGCTTCCGGGTACGGCAACCACGGTGGACGTCCTGAACAGTGTCATCATGCTTTCGCTGTTCGTCCATTTATCGAACCTCGCCAAGCATGAGGACGAACGGGAGCACGGCGTGGTGGCACAGCCGGATTCGAGATTTGCCAAGTTGAAACCTGCGGCTTGGGTCCTGTACGCAAGCGGAATGGTGGCGGTCGCAGCTGGCGCTGTGTTTCGCCATACAGGTGCCAGTCAGGCCCTGTTTGGCGAAGACAGCTACATCCTGAGTCATGGACAGCACGTGCCGCCGTCCCACGCCACCTCGGAGACCCTGCTCATCATCCACATCGTGACCGCCGCACTGCTGATGCTTGCAGGCATATGGTTTGTGGAGCGGACGTTCGCGGCCAAACGCTTGACCAAGGCGGCCGGGTTGACCCTGATTTGTATTTTGATTCAGGGCGGGCTGGGAATTGCATCGCTGCAAACACGCCTGCAAACGGTCGTCGTGACGACACACTGGGCAGTCGCCGGTCTCATCATGGGTGTGATTGCCTTCGCGTTGTCCCGCATCTACATCGGTCTGTCGGGGGCCAAGGCGCCCGCGAAGTGATCCAAGTGTACGAGCCCCAGACGCGGATACGTTCTGGAGCTCGTACACCTTGGCCCATCAAGAGGAAGTTCCCATCATAACAGCGTTCGGGTTCGTGATACATCTAACCGCGAGATGTATGTGAGCCAGAATAGTGTCATGAGAAACACAACGGATGAAGAAACCATCAAGAGCGCCTGAAAAGTCCACATTCAATTCAACGAAATACAACGTATCGTTCATCCGAACCGCCGCCCCGGCCCACTCTACAGATGAAATATCCATTGAAAAGTCCGTCCCCGTCGTTCCGGGGGCGGACTGCCTTCTTCCTACTCCGTCGTCAACCATTTGTGACCACACGTTACACGAGAAGAATGATGTCATCTATTGAAACGGATGGGTTCTCACGCGGCAGCGTGAGCGGAAATGTCGGCGTGTCATGTTGCAATGCCGAACGGATCCGCTTCCCGTCGTGAAACCCTCCTCTGTATCCAAACCGCAAAATTTGATACCACAACCCTTCCATGAAGTCTCCC
This sequence comes from Alicyclobacillus cycloheptanicus, assembly GCF_028751525.1. Taxonomy (GTDB): domain Bacteria; phylum Bacillota; class Bacilli; order Alicyclobacillales; family Alicyclobacillaceae; genus Alicyclobacillus_L; species Alicyclobacillus_L cycloheptanicus. The sequence continues at coordinate 1,733,780 of NZ_CP067097.1, read as the reverse complement.
ATCATGCGTTCTTCATCGAGGAGAAATGGATGATACCGGACATTCAAGCGACCTTCGTAGTCGATGGACGGGCCGTTCACAACTTTGAGATCACGGTCGTATCCAAGCATTTGCGCCAGACACGGACTCATCAAGGCAGCTGGCGGTACCTCGTTCAACGCCTTTCTGTCCATCGCATAAGGAGGCAGCAGCATGGTCGACGTCATGAGTTCAGGACGTAAGGCTGCGACGTTCATGAAGTAGGCGCCGATATGAACCATCGACATCCCTTCCAGCTTGCCAAAACGTCTGGATTGATTGTTCAAGACGAAATTGGCCTGCTGTTGTTGCAGGGGTGCAACCATTTGGTCCAGTTCATAGGCGTCAATGGGCAGCATGGTGTCATGAAAGACGACGTAGTCCGTTTGTGCGAAGGACGCCCCAATCGCGAACGCGACTTCATGCCCAACGTAATGCGGCAAGCTGACGCAGGTCCAGCCAAGGTCCCGAAACATGTGTACCGTCCGGGCATCGGCGCCGTGTAACACCGGGATCACGTTCACAGGCATGTCTACCAACGCCCCAAGCAAATGCGACAGCGAAGTGGAGCGGTGGGATACCGACAGCACCACCGTGACGTTGGAGTTCCCGTTTTTTCCGATGTCCCCGAGGCTTTCCCGCTGAACCTCATAGAAGGCTTTGCGATTGCGCATCCCCTGGCCATACCCGCCGCGGGGGCCCTTTCGCGTCAGAAAGTACCAAAACGCTTCGATGGTGTCTCCATGAATTCGGGTGTATGCGGTCGGCAATATCTGACCTGGCAGCGTTTTATGGGCTGTTCTAGGCTTATTTTTGCCAAGCACGTTGTATTCAGTCGGTACCGTCACCGTCAATCCCTCGTCAATCACCATTGCGGTCGCGAGTAACGGATTTGACAGCACTTCCTTGCCGATTTGCATCAACGCTCGGTGGCTGAAGGCATGAGGAATGGTCAAGCAATTCTCGAGGCCGAGGTCTCTGCGCCGCAAAAAGAGATTGAGAAAGTACCTCGCCACAGAAGGTGTATCCGGCGTTGGATACCGCGCGCACCACTCAATGGCGTTGATGCTGTGATCGGCTCCGGCTTCGATATCTTCAACGAACGGTCTGAGGTCTTTGGCCGGAATGACGATGTCGGAATCGGTGAACAGATAAATGTCCGCTTCCGTATGCAGCGCGCCCAGCGCTCTGGGGATGTCGTTGCCGAGCGCCTGTTCATATTCCAGTACGGTGACGCCCATTTCGCGTGCGATGTCTCCCGTCCGGTCCACCGACCCGTTGTTGACAACAATGATTTCATCTGGATTCAACTTTTTTAATTCAAGAATCACAGGGCCAATGGTGTCCGCCTCTGACATGGCCGGAACAATGGCAACCAGGTGTTTTCGTCTGGACATTTGACAACCTCCTCATCAAATAAGGTCAGCAGAGAGAATTGAAGCCGTCCGTTTCGTTATTTGATGAGCGAATGCATCCAGCCCCGCCAGCCGCCAGATTCGTCCACGCAATGCCTTCAAAGAGCGGTGACGTTCGGATTCGTGACCCCTTTGTACACATGCCTCGTGTCCAAAATCGAGGCAGCATGTTCTAAAACGAGATCGTAATCCACGCTGGAATGGTCGGTCAGAATGACGACCACGTCTGCGTTCTTGACGGACGCCTCCGTCAGCGGTACAGACTGCAGCGGACGCCCCAGAACCGTGATGTGATCGATGAACGGGTCGTGGTAGGTCACTGTCACGCCTCGTTCCAGCAGATGTTCCATCACGGGGATGGCAGGCGACTCGCGCATGTCGTTGACATCGCGTTTATAGGTGAGTCCAATCAGCAATGCCTTCCCCTGCGGGTTGGGCAAGAGGCCTTGAATTCGGTCTGAAATGTATGGAGGCATGGACTTGTTGACCTCTTCTGCGACCGCGATGAACGACAGCGACTCACCGCGTGTCCTTGCGAACCACTGGAGGTACAGGGGGTCAATCGGGATGCAGTGCCCGCCGATGCCCGGGCCCGGGTGATACGGTGTGAATCCATAGGGCTTCGTGGCGGCGGCCTCAATCGCCTCCCATAAACTGATGCCCCACTTTTCACAGGCAACGACGAGTTCGTTCATCATCGAAATGTTGATAAAGCGCTGGGTATTCTCCAGCAGTTTGGTCAATTCCGCAACGCGCGTGGACGACACGGGCACCACCGTTTGAAAGACCTGTTGGTAGATCCCGATGGCGTGTCGCAGCGAATTCTCATCATCGGCACCAACGACTTTCGGAATCTTCGAGAGCGGAATGGTCTCTCCAGGGTTAATTCGTTCCGGCGAATAGGCAACGTAGAAATCTTTCCCCGCCTTCCATGCGGATTGTTCAAGAATCGGTACCACGTAATCCGCTGTTGTACCCGGGAAGGTGGATGACTCGAGCACGATGACCTGACCTGGCTGCAAATGCTGTGAAATTTCACGGGCAGCTCCCAACACAAACGACAAGTCCGGTTCATCGGCCTCGTTCAGCGGCGTGGGGACACAAATGAGAATGGCGTCCGCACGCTCCATCCCATCAAACTTCGTCGAGCAGGAAAATCGGTTCGAAGCGGCCAGCTCTGCCGCCAGAGCGGCGGGCACATCGACCAAGTAGCTGACCCCGCGCTGCAGCAGGTCGATTTTACGCGCGTCGACATCAACACCGGTGACGGAACACCCCGACCGCCAGAACTCGATGGCGAGCGGCAGGCCGACAAATCCGAGTCCAACGATGCAGATGTGAGGTCGGGATAGATCGGTCGTGCTGGATGGTTCCTGATTCATTCGTATCGATCGCTCCTTTCGTACACCCTGCATCATATGGACGAAGCCTCACCTCGCACCGTGTTCCTGCCTACTCTACGGATTTTTAGGTGATGACCACGTTTGCAAAGTCAACCGTGCTCTTTTCAGACGGCGGCTCCAAGGGGTAGGCTGGCGAAGCATCCGCCAGGACCGTTCGAACCCTGTCAGCATCATGAAACCCACCGCGATAGCCGAAGCGTTCGGTCCAGTACCAAAGCCCCTCCATCAAGTCGCCGATGATGCGGTCTTCCTCAAGCAGCACGGCCTTCAGGCGGACATTGAGCCTTCCGTCGTAGTCGATGGGACTCGCCGCCTTGATCCGCAGGCCGCAGTCAAACGCGCGCATCTGCGCCAAACCCGGGCTTAATAGACTTTCAACATGGAGTTTTTCCAGTGCGTCGCGCGTCAGCGCATACGGCGGCAGCAGCATCGTAGAGGCGGCCAATTCACGGTTCTGCCCGACAATGTTCAGGAAATAGGCTCCCAGGTGGACCGTCTGCATCCCTTCCAACTTCCGCACATACTGCGATTGGTTGTTCACGACGACGTCCGCCTGGTGATTGCGCAAGGGCGTGACAAACGCATCAATTTCGTAGGGATCGAGCGGAATCATGGCGTCGTGAAAGAATAGCAGCGGCGTCTTCGCCAACTGGGCGCCAATCGCAAAAGCAACTTCGTGGCCGACATATTGCGGGATGTCTACGAATGGAAGGTCGTGATCGGCCAAAACACGCTTGACACGACCTGACGCACCGTGCGCCACTGCGATGATTTCTATTGGATAGGTCTGAAGCCAGTCGAGAAACGCACCCAGGCCCGGCGTGTCTTGCGACACCGACAAAATCATGGTGACATCATGCGTCGGCGCACCGTCGGCACCCCATTGCCATGGGTTGAAGAAGTCGTCCTGGTGTTTGAAACGCTGACGATTCCGCCTCCCCTGACCGAAACCGCCGCGCGGCCCTCGCTGGTTCAAGTAGTACCGCAGCGCCTCGACCGTGTCGCCGTGAATGCGAAGGAACGAATGCCGCATCGGTTCTCCGGGCCGGGTCTCATGGGCAGGCCGGGTCCGGTTGCGGCCGAGGACATTGTAACTGTGCGCCGGATCGACCAGGAGCCCCTCTTCAATGACGCGCGCAGTCGCCAGGAGCGGATTTGCCAGCACATGCTTGCCGATTCTTTGCAGTGCGCGCGCGCTGAACGCATGTGGAATATTGAGTACGTTCTCCATTCCCAAATCGCGGCGCTGCAGAAATACATTGAGAAAATACCGGCATAGGGATGGCGGATCCGGCGAGGGAACTCGAGCGCACCAGTCCACGGCGTTCGTCGCTAAATCAATGTCGTCCTCAACCGCCTCCACGAACAAAGACAACTCGGCTGCCGGAATCACAATGTCCGCGTCGGTGAACAGATAAATGTCGGCCTCTGTATGCAATGCGCCCACGGCTCGAGGCACGTCGTTCCCTAGCGGCATGTCGTAATGAAGCACGCGTGCGCCACGGGCAAGCGCGATGTCCCCGGTCCGGTCAGTCGAGCCGTTCTCCACGACCACAATCTCCGCTGGACCAAGCTGTTTGACCTCATCAATGACCGAACCGATGGTTTCCTCCTCATTGCACGCAGGAACAATCACGACAAGTTTTCCACGTCGGGTTGATGGCTTCATCATTTTGTGTGTCCCCCCTTGTCCTACCTGCTGACAGACAAGCATCGTCTGTCCACATCACGGTATGACCGAAAAGGGGAAAATGGAAAGGTTCTTTGACTACAGCGGGAGAAGATTGGCATGAACCTGCGTGAGGGCTTTACGCGATGTGACAGACCTTCCAAATCACGGCCCGTTTTTGTATACTTATGACAAAACTGAACGGGTGATGGAGCTCACCTTTAACTGCCCGTGGTTGGGATAATGGCTCCTGCGAATGTCTACATTCGCAGGAGCCATTTTGCATTTTTGCCCGCCGAAGCCAACGTGAAATCATCACGAGGTTCTCTGAAGGTACCGACCGTGCGTGCAAAACGTCGTGTGGAAGGATGGCTGTGACATGTTTCAATTCTGGATGCGCCTGCGAATCGAAAATGGCGAGTGCATTCCACAAATGAGTTTTCTCGCAGATCCTTGCGGATTTGAGAGCCGGGATGCACTTTTCGAACATGTCCAAAAGAACGAGTTACTGCTGTCGGTCGAGGAACTGCAAGCGTGCCTGGCAGGGAACGTCTTCGAAGCAGACGAACGCCTCGTCGTTGTATTCTCGTTTGAGGAGGTACGACAACTTTTATGTGACTCCGCGACGGTGTTTCTCTGGGCAAATATCCCCGCAGCCGTACGGCAAACCTTTGCCACCCGTAACATCCTGCCCATCACGCGAAAGATGCCCCCAATGCAGCAAGCCCTGGTTCTCGTCCGTCACTTGAAGGCGTCTGCACACAAACGCGCGGAATGGCTCCAGCTTGTGGAAAGGTATTTGACATTGACGAAGATCGATGATCGAGGTTCGACGCTGAAATCCTTTATCATGACAGGTACACTGGAGGAACTGGAGACTTACGCGAAGGGTGACCAAGTCAAATACGTGGAGCATGCCCTGGTGCCGAAAGTCGTTGCGACAGGTTACCTCATGGCATCCTTCGCAGCCTATTTAGATCCCGAGCGCTGTCACTTTTGGCTCGAATTGATCCACCATCACTTCGATCAAGATTTTCGCTATCTTGAACAAATCCTCCACACAATGCCGATTCAGACATTCTTTCAAGGCAAAAAGAACAAACCGCAGGACCGAACGGATTTGGTGCAGTATGTGCAAGATTTGGAGGTCAAGATCGAACAGTTGCAACAAGCCCACCATCAAGAAATTGCGGAGCTCATCGGCATCATCGAATCATTGCATCAACGACAAGCGACCGATGTCAGAACAACCGCAGCGCATCCAACGAATCATCCACGACTCAGAGGTCGAAAAATCGCTGTCATTGGCGATGAAATTCGCCATCCGGTGTACCGCGCATTGCTGGAGCGCGAAGGGGCAGAGGCCATTCTTGTTCCCGGTTTTTCAAAGTTACATATGGGTGCAAATCAACTCCAGCACGCGGATGGTGTGATTTTCGTAACGGCGTACAGCAGTCACGCACTGTATTACGCGCTGAAAGCGAGACGAAGTTTGTCTTCGGCCGTCATGGTCAATCGCGGCGGAATGTTGGCGTTTCAGAACGCGATCCACGAACTGTCTGAAAGACTGCGTTAGTTCGGCCGCATACGATCGCATCAATGATTTCTGTTGTTCAAAATTACTGTTCACGTTTCGGGGTATGATGTAGCCGCTCACGCTGCTTGGCGGTGAATTTCTCACCGACATTGGCGTGAAAGTCGTAGCGCCAATCCGTCATCGTGGTGGTCGTCGTGCCGTCAATCATTTTAGGCGTGGCGGAGCAGCCGGTCATCCGGCCACCCCTCGTTGCCACTCCTGGTCCGCCAGCACTCGCTGGATGTTGGCATCTTCCACGACGTCACTGTCTTTGGCCGCTGCGTCGTACAGGGCCTGCAGGCAGATTTGGTTCACTACCCGTGGAATCCCTCGGCTTGCCCCATAAATCAAGTGCAAAGCACTGTCTGTAAACAGCGGCGCCTGCCTTCCGGTCAACCGAATCTGGTGGCGGACGTATTCAGTCGTCTCCTCTCTGGTCATCCCAGTCAAGTGGTAGACCATTTCAATCCGCTGTGAAATCGCCTCATACTTCTTCAATCGCAGTTTCCGCCGCAGTTCCTGCTGGCCAACCAAAATCAACGGGAACAGGGACATGGCGTCCATCCGCTGGTTACGGACAAACCTGAGCTCCTGCAACATCTCATCGGAAATGTCCTGCGCCTCATCAATCACCACAGCCCACCGTCTTTCGCCGGCAAGCCCTCCAGTCTGGACCCGTTCGTTCCAAAGCTTCCTCGCACGGCTCACAGAGAAGGGATTCGCCTCTCCGAGATGCGAGAGAAGTTCTCCGTAAAATTCCTTGGGGCGCAGGCCGGGTACGCAAATGTAGACGGGAAGCCATTTCATTTCGTCCAGTCCGCCAATGAGTCGGCGAATGAGCGTGGACTTTCCGCTGCCTACCTCGCCAGCCAGCAGCCCCAGTGCGTTTTGCTCAAGTACCCATTCCATCCGGGCCAGGGCCTCCCGGTGTGCGGCTGTCTCGTAGAGCTCGTGTCCTTCCACGTCCCGCCGGAACGGCAGCTTTTCAAATCCCCATTTCTCCTGCGGCGTCACTTGTGTTCACCACGCTTTGTATCTGAGAATCGCAGCGGGGACTCTTCAACTGCAGCCTGCTTGCGCCGGTTATCCGCTGCCTGGAAGAAGGACACGTGCTCCGTCGTTGGTTTGTCGCTCTTCACTGTCGAGGCAACCCTGCGATCATAGCGGCGAGTCAGGTCCACCGGCTTTGCGTCGGGCCATCGCTTGTCGTCGAACCAGACTTGAATCACCGAGAGATCAAATGGGTCATAACACAGTGTCACCTTCCGCCTGGCCAAGTCAGCATCCACCTCGTAGGTGTTGCCCATCAGGGAGACACATGCGGCCTTGTCTGCTGTACGCTCTTCCTCCCAAAGGAAAATCTCTGTCAGTTCCGCCTCTGAAACCCGCTTGGGAACCCGGTTGCTGCTTGCGGCTCTTTCTTTTGGCGGTATTCCTGTGCTGCCATGCTTGCGCAGGTGGTAATACCCATCCACCCAGGCCCAGAACGCCTCATTGAGCTCGCCGAGGGTCCGGATATGTCCCGCTTCCACTTGCTCATAGGCCTCTGGAATGAAGCTGGTGTCGAGGAAACGGAATATCCGTTCAATTTTCCCACGACCCGCTGGACGGTAGGCTTTACTGTGGGAAAGGTGAATCCCCAGTCTTCCGCAGATGCGCTGTAAATGCTGGGATGAGAACACCGCACCGTTGTCCACATAAAGTTGTTCTGGAATGCCGTATCGCAGAATCGCCTTTTTCAGGCTGTCCTCCAGGCGTGGCAACTGCTCATCCCAATAAAACTGCCCATGGACAATGAGCCTCGAATAATCATCGAGGATCGCAAACAGAATCGTCTTTTTCTTGCGCTCCGAGTTGCTTGGGTCAGGCAAGTACAGCGCATGCTTAAAATCCGCCTGCCACAAGACATGCACGTCTTCCGCCTCAAAACGCCGGTATCCCCGGTCACTGGAACGAAGCAACTCTTTACGGCTTGCTCCTAAACGACGCAAATGGCGGGCCAATGTGCTCTGTGCCACTGTGCCTGGCTCCACAACACCGCTTGCCTCCAGCAAGAGGATGATCTGCTCCACGCTGCGCTCGGGTCGCTCCCGCCGCAACGCCACCGCCTTTTGAATCACTTCGTCTGGTAACTGGTGGCGCCCTTTGTCGCTGCGGGTCTTCGGCATCAGGGCATCATATCCGCCTTTCCGGTACGCTTCCAGCCATCGTTCCAAGGTCCGCACGCTGAGCGTCGTTCTAGTGGTGCCGGGAATCACGTAGGATTGTTGTACCATCCGCTCAAAATAGATACGCAATTCCCCTGGAGACAGCGGCGTTTGTCTGCTCACAATGGGCGCAATCGTCCCGTATCGAAACGCCGCAATCTCCTTGGCCAACTTCTTTCGGTCCATGACGCCATCTCCTCCCCCGAGAATCGGTACAAGCCTATTCTCGGACGGGAGTGTCTGGCTGCTCCATAGACATAAATTGTGGGATTAGCTATACCATGCTGGCCGACTTTGACTGGCGGAGCCGGTACAGGCCGTGAAAGAGACCAATGTTCACTTTGCTTGGCGAAAGTTCCATCCAAATCTGCCGCCAGTATCGCAGGCGGTGGGTTGGCCGCTCCCGTCCCCGTGGCATACGGATGGTAGGGTGAAGTGAGATCACATGCTCCCAGAACTGGCTGTCAAGCTTGTCCATATACCCCTGCCAGCGCTTCATCCACCGCCACACCGTGCGAGCGCACAGCGGACCAATCGGGGCAGGAAGGGCCTTAGCTGCTTCCTCCAGGGACTGCTCGCCATCCGCATGCGTACAGACGAGTTCTTGAACATCCCAGACAAATCGCTCATAACGACCGACGAAGCTCGGCAATACACTGCATGTCCGCTTGCAATCCGGATTTGCACACCGGAACCGAAACACCCGAATGCGCCAAAACTTCTCCTCTGCCCACACGTTCCGGGCATAGCTGCCATGACCATGCAGGATCGGACACCCGCAATATCCGCATGACGGTGGACGCAATAAATCAGGGTCAGGATCCTCACAAAATCGCAAATAGGACTCGACGTTTGCGAAGGGAATCGAATATGATAGAGACATAATCCAATATAGGCACGGGAAAACCGTGACCTTGCAGAAGGAGAGACCGGGGCCGCCAAACCTTACAGGTCTCTCTTCTTTTACGCCTCCTGTCGATGATTGTCGGTATGATATGGATCGTCATACGACAATCAACGAGAAAACCCTCTGTCGTTCAAAGCAACAAAAAACCGCTCATCCTCCGCCAAGCAGCGTGAGCGGCTACAGTATGAATCAGAAGCTCCCGGATGATAAATCCCATGAGCACGATGAATGAACCCATTGCCGTTTTGATGACCCATGTCGATACTCCGTTGAACTGCAGCTTCCAACCGGGTGTTTGAAGTACCAACGAAGCTGCAGCCCAAGCCATCATCCCAGCACCCAGCACAAGAATCCATTGGTGCTTTTCGCACTGGCCTGAGAGGAAGACCGCGATGATAATAAACAACGGAATGGTCACCACCGAAAAGAAGGCGAGCCATAGGTAGTGGCCTCTCAATTCTGTACCGAGCCATATCATATTGTCTATATTTCCGACAACCGTATAAAAGAAAACTCTCCAAATGACACGGATTCGGGTCAAAGTCCTTCCCGGGAAGGATACACTTGCCACTGTACGAATCGACATCCAGATGAGTACGACAACAGCGAGTGCCCGGAACACCTCGTTGGTCAACAGGCGGCCCACCCCCATCGCACATCCGATTTGCGCGAAGGCAAGTGCAACGCCAACGACGACCATAATTTCATTTTTATGCTGACGTGACGCTTGAGGAAGCAACATTCCGGCGAGCAACGCGTTATCAATCGCAACGATGACGCTAATCAGGGCGAGCGAAACAAATGGGATTCCCAATTCGTCACCTCTCCAAATAAAATGGCTCCTACTGCAAAAATGACGCAGTAGGAGCCATCAGTCTGGGTGAACAGACGGTTATGGCGAGCTCCATCGCCAATTGCTGGTTCAGTTTACGCTACTGACACACAATATGAACAACCTGCCGGTTCTATGACTGTGGTTCCATACGGAGGAAGGATTCACTTCACGACCACATCCTTGAGGATTCGCGCTCATACACCTCTATTGCTTTTTCTCAGTCTTGCGGTTAAACTCCACATTGAAAAGTGAATTGGTGATGGAGCTCACCACGAACAGCCCTTTGGGGATAATGGCTCCTGCGACCGTGATGGTTCGCAGGAGCCTTTTGTATTCCGCGCGGGTCCTTACACTTGTGAACCTAGCCAAAGACCGAGGATGATGCCCATGCAAAACAACGCTTCTCCAGACACGGACACGGTGATTCACGCATACTTGGACAAAATTGCGAAATTTCCTTTGCTGAGTAGTGAAGAAGAAAGTGAATTGGGTATGCGGATTCAACAGGGCGACAAAACTGCATTGAAGGCCCTCGTGCAATCCAATCTTCGTCTCGTCGTGAGCATTGCCAAACGGTATCTAGGCCGCGGTCTCGATTTGGAAGATTTAATACAGGAAGGCAACACCGGGTTAATCACAGCGGCGAATAAATTTAATTATCAAAAAGGATACAAGTTCAGTACCTATGCAACCTGGTGGATACGGCAGGCAGTCACCCGAGCACTGGCCGATAAGTCGAAAACCATTCGACTACCGGTACATTCGTTTGAGACCTTAAACAGGATGAAAAGAGCTTATTATGAATTGTATGCAGAGCGAGAAAACGAACCAACGGTGGAAGACCTAGCCGAGGCCTTAGGAAAAACGCCGGAGACCATCATCGCGATCCAAAATATAGAGCACGCTCCCCTGTCGTTGGAGACGCCTGTGGGAGAGGATGAAAGCGTCCAATTAAAAGAATTGATGGCCGACCCGAACTCCGAAAACATGTTCGAAATCGTCCTGCGGCATGAGCAAAGACGCGGGCTGGAAGAACTGCTTGAACATCTTTCTGACCGCGAACAATACATCATTCGGATGCGCTTTGGATTCGATGGAGATAAACCGAAAACCTTAGAAGAAGTCGCGCAGTCGCTCGGCCTGACTCGTGAACGGATCCGACAAATTCAGCTGCATGCCATTGAAAAACTTCGATGTGCGGCGCAGCATTCCTCATTGGCGGACCGATAGCTGATTCACAATCCTTAGCATTTCATTGAAAATCGCACGGATTTCCGCAGGAAATCACGGACATGGAAGTGGCGAGAGCCCGCAGCGTTTCAGGCTTTGATTTATGGGCCAATGTATAGTAGAATCTCGGTAAGTTATGCAACCGAATTGGTGATGGAGCTCACCATAAACCGCCCTTTGGGATAATGGCTCCTGCGATTCCGTCTTGGATTCGCAGGAGCTTTATTGCTGTTTACGAGGAGGTCTGAATGATGAACTTACTGGCAATCGCGGTCGGTGGAATGATTGGCGGCGTGCTTCGGATGTTTTTAGAAACCTGCATCCCGACCCCTGGTTCATTTCCATTTGGAACACTTGTGATAAACTTATCTGGTTCGTTCGTGCTGGGACTCTTTTACCGTTTTGCGGACAACCACGGACTCCCCGCCTGGATTCGAAACGGATTCGGCGTAGGCCTCATCGGGGCTTTTACGACCTTCTCTACATTTTGCTTGGAATCGGTGCAGCTGTTGCACATACACCCTGTACTTATGCCGGTGTACACCCTGGTCAGCCTGCTTGGAGGGCCAGTGTTGGCCTTCATTGGAGACAAGATTGCATTCGGGATGACTCGGCCCACAAGCGAGACACGCGAGTCAATCGCCCAATGATCACAACGTCTCTCCTCGTCGCTGGCGGAGCGATGGTCGGTGCATTGTCCAGATACGGCATCGGTCGTTTCGTCACGCAGTGGACCCGAGGTGATTTTCCCTGGGGTACTTGGATGATAAATGTCAGCGGAACGTTACTTCTTGGGCTGTTCTTTCAGTTATTTCAAGCTCTTCACCACGCCCCAAATGCATGGTTATTTTTAGGGACCGGGTTTTGTGGAGCCTATACCACTTTTTCCACGATGTCCGTCGAAACCGTGCAACAATTTCGGTCCCGGCCCCTCAAAGCATGTGGGTATGTAGGCAGTTCATACGCTTGCGGTTTCATTCTGGCATGGATCACGCAATGGATTTGAGGTGAATGCGATGGGCAAAGGAACGTTGCTGCAAATCCACCTTCACGAAGGTGACAGAAAGGGTCTGCTGGGCAGACTGGTCTACGAAGATATCGTCCATGATCTTTGGAAATCGGGTGCCCCGGGCATCACGGTATTTCGCGGTGAAGAAGGCCTGGATGCTCACAGACATATTCAGAATATCCATTCCGAATATATGTCAGACAATCTCCCCGTGGATTTAGATGTGTATGGAACACAACGAGAAATCGAAGACATTATTGTACATCTTGACAAACAACTTCAAACAACCAACGGAGAAGCATTTTGCTTTGCCGAAGTGGTTGACGTGAAAGATGGAGACTGGAGGGATGAAGCAGTGCGTGAAGATGACGCGGCTCTGAGAATCTATATGAAAGAAAATGACGAATACAACGGACAACCCTTGTACCATGCACTGGTCGTCTCCCTCCGTGATATTGGGATTTCGTGGGTGACGGTCACGCGCGCTTTGGAGGGATTCGGAGCAGAACACGTGGTGCACAAGGCCAAATTGTTTCGTTTGTCCGAGCACGCCCCAGTGTCGGTTGAAGCGGTCCTATCGTCCTCTAAAATTCAGGAGGTCATTGACAAACTACAACCGCTCATCCAGTCGGCGTCTGGTCCAGCAATTTTGTTACAGGGCCGGATGGTTTCCAGGGACAAGTAACGCCTCCTGGGCCCATTGAGAAAATAAGGTTTGCCCGCGAAATGTCCGCCCATCGCCTCTACAGCGGCTCCTGCCCTGTCGAAGTCGACCAGCCAGGAGCCATGTGCTCTCTTACCCACTTCATGATTCGAAACAAATATCTGTGTCGAGCACCGATTGACATCCCATTGAACGCTCGACGCCTGTTCACTAACCCTCATGTCGAATCACACGTGCCCGCGCAAAATGGGCGGACAGCTTGGTTGGTCTGTCCATTCGTCACACACCCGACTTCCATATCGTTACAAGGACCTGGAAGTGGAGGCGACGAAAATGAGTTGGCTCAGCACGGTTCTTACGGCAATTCTGATTGGACTGGGTTCAAATCTTGACAACTGCGGTACGGGGATGGCCTACGGAAGCCATAACATGAAATTTCCGCATTGGGTGAACGGCATCATCAATGCGATTGGCTTTTGTACGGCGCTTCTCGGTGCCTACGCGGGCCATGTCGTCTCTCACTATATTTCAACTGTCGAGGCATCCTGGACGGCATGCATTGTGCTGAGCAGCATCGGTTTATTTTTCTGGTATTCACAATACATTCACCCCCGGATTTCTCCTCGCCGTGAAAATCTACGTTTGCTGCAACCCGGTTGGCGGCAGGGATTTATTTTAGGGCTTGGACTTTCATTTACAAATCTCACGGTCGGATTTGGTGCTACCGTTTCGAATCTTTCAACCACCTGGGTCATCGCGGCTAGCATTGGCTTCTGGGGATACATCATGCTGTGGGCAGGGAATGTTGTCGGCTACCGAGTTTTGGTGAAATCGCTGGGCAGGTATTCATCGTTTTTCGCAGGACTCATCCTCATTTTGGTTGGCATTCACCAAGTCACAGGATAATCGAAACGAACACAGCCTTGGTTTCTGCAGCGTGGACGGCTTTCATGCTGGGTGTGATTTGGCATTCGCCCTGATTCGCATGAGCGAAGGTCCGGCGCGGACCTTCGCTTCAGCAGAGGTCAATCAACAAAAACGTCGCACCCTGGACCGTTTGGATGTCTAAAGATGTGACTTCCGTGATGCGCGCCGCATCCCGTCTCTCCAGGTGCGTGTCCTGATTCAGGGTTAATGCTCCTTCCGTGACGAACAAAAAGACTCGCCGGTTTGGCGCTTGCGTAAACGTCAGCGTCCGACCAGCTTCCAGTTGCGACAGATACAGGGTCAGGTCCTGGTGGATGTACGCCACATGGTCGGCAGCCACACGGTTGGACACCACCGGCAACAAGGCGTTTTTCATGTTGGCTTCGTCGTATGTGACTTGCTCGTACGAAGGCTGCAGTCCGTACTCGTTCGGCTCAAACCACAGCTGGAGAAAGTTTACTTCTTCCGTAGGAGAGGGATTCATTTCCGAATGAACAATTCCAGTGCCCGCGCTCATGCGTTGAACGTCTCCACGTTTGATGATTTCCGTGATGCCCGTGTTGTCTCGGTGCTGTAATTGGCCTTTTAAGACGATTGACACGATTTCCATTTCCCGATGGGGATGCGGGCCAAATCCACGGGCCGGGGCTACCGTATCGTCGTTCAGCACCCGCATAGGGCCAAAGTTCACGTTGCTCGGATCATAATAATCCGCGAATGAAAAACTATGATATGTCTTGAGCCAACCGTGATCGTCCGCAAACCGAGACGCTGCTGGGTACACCTTGAGCATCGTGCGTTACCTCCTCGTTCTACAGGTGTTGCGCAGGTGTTCTGCTGCCGTGTTCAACAAATGATATCATTCATTTACACATCCATCGACCTGGGACAATCGTCTGTCAGTCGCATGCGATTTTTGAAATGATTTTCGATGGGAGATTCATAGCGACACAGGTATCCCCACCCTGCCGGGTGGGGATACAGTCGGTTCAGGCAACGACCTAGGAGAGAGACCGCCCCACTGACCTATCCAACTAGACAAACGAAAGCAATTCGACCCTCGTGCAGCAGCTCCTTACACAATCAAACGTAGGAAAGTTGCTTCATGTACTCCACCAAGGTGGATGCCCGGGGTGCAGCGTCAAATCCCTTCAGAAAGGACAAAATTTCATCTTGTTTCGATTTGCCCCATGCGCTGGTCAATCGATAGTACTTTTCTTCAACCTGCTTCCAATTCATCGGATTTTCGACACTGCCGGACGCATGGTCGATACGTACGATGCGCTCACTTCCGATCTTCAAGCGAATTTTCAGTTCAACTGCATCTCGAGCCATATCCTTCGAGTTAACAAATGTGATTTTGCTCATCAGTTCTCTAATGTCGGTTCGCGCCAAACATTCCTTGTTGAACTGTGCTGGTACCACGAATCCATCGCATATGGACAATGCCAGGAGGAATGTCGCGCTGAACTTGCCGTCCAGACCTTCAGTTGGGTTCTGAATCGCCGTTAATTCGTTGACGAGCGGATGAACTGCGCCCACGATCGCCTCAATCTCATTGGGGGCAATACCCAGGTTATGAATCTCAACGCCACCGTCAATTACTGGATGCGTGACAACGCCACACGGATAAGGCTTGAAACTGTTATTCATAAATTCCCAACGTCGGCCAAGGTCATCAAAGGCAGAGTAATCAATTCTATCCGTAGTAATCATTAGGCCGCGATTGCTCTCCAGGAAGTTCGCAGGCCCATCAGCACCCATTTGTGCCATTTCGGCAGCCAGCACAGAGTTGCTTGCAGCCAAACCTACTTGATACGGTTTGCCCATCGTTCCAAACGCAGACCGGAACCCACTTGTTCCCAACCCTGCTAAGGCTGCAGCGTTGACGGTTTGTTTCAAGTTAAAGCCCATTAATTTCGCGATCGCGAATGCGCCTCCAAATCCACCGAGGCTGGCGGTAATGTGCCATCCTGAGTCATAATGCTTTGGATTTACGGAAATTCCTATCCGGATAAATAGTTCACATGCAACGGAGAATGCCCCCAAAACATCCGATCCGCTGACAATTGCGTCTTCTCCGATCACGGATAACAGCGCTGCAAATACAGGTGCACTCGGATGTATCACGGTGCCTAAGTGTGTGTCGTCAAAATCCAGTACATGGGCATTGGCGCCGTTTATGAACGCGGCGTTCATCGGGCTGACACCCCGTTTCACTCCAAGGGCGACTGCATTTCCAGAGCCCAGAACCCATCCTTGTGTGTTGTCGCCACAGAAGATTCGTCCTTCTTCAGTCTCCTGACCGGCCCAGGTCACCGCTAGCCAATTCACCAGTGACTTTTTTGCATGTTCAATAACCTCTTGTGGAATTTCTTCCTTTTTCGTGGACAACGCCCACTTCGAAAGTTTTTCAAGTGTGAGGGTGTTTTGTTCCATATGCTTTCAGCAACCTTTCCAATGTAGTCAGCCAAAGATGTCTTTAAGCCAGCCGTACGGAGAGCGACCAATCGAGAGCGGGGCAACGGAATTCGCTGCGTATTCATCCCCTGCCTAGGGCCGGCGCAGAACCGAAGCTCCGTGAACCCAGTCTACAGTTTGGTTCTCGAGAATTGAGTATTACAGCTCAACGACGTTGATGATATCATAAATTATAAATTATAATCCGGTGTGTGCGAGAAGTTTGCAACTGCATCAAATTGATAGTACCTCTCTGTCAAGTTCCTCCAACGACCTCTTGTTCGTCTCTTCACCGAAGAGTGCGGTCACGACACCGATGGCAAGTACGAAGGCAATCATGCCGAATACCCATTCAACACCATAGTGATGCAACACAGCAACCACAGCATAAGGGAATACAGCACTGGCGACGCGACCGATTGCAACGGCCAATCCGGTACCGGTAACTCGCACTTCTGTCGGGAAGAGTTCAGGCAGGTACGTGGAGATGCTCACACCGCCAAACGCCATGATTGTGACCTCTGTCAGGAACCCCAACAAAAGTATGACAACCGGGCTACCACCATGGATCAGTGTAATACCGTACAGTACGCCAAAAGCACAGCCTAGAATACCGGATCCGACCATGACAGCTTTTCTTCCCAAGGAGTCACTCCAAAACACTCCCACTAAACCACCGATAGGAAGGCCGAGCCCCATAACCGCTGTATAGTACAAGGAGTGTGCTAAGGTAAAGTGCGCAGATACAAACATGGTTGGAACCCAGGACGTAAACCCAAAAACCACGCACAGCTGTACGCACTGCAGCAAAATTGCGATGATCGTTCGCTTGATAAGCTTCCCGCTAAACAACTGTGCAAATCCCAGCTTCTTTTTCACTGCAGAACTGTGTGTACCCTCCGTGTCGCGACCGATTCCTTTCACTTTCTCACGAATCGACCGCAAAGATTCACCGTTGCTAATTCCGTCCGCAATGGTCGTCGCTAAAGTGATGTAGCCATTCTTCTCCAACCAGCGTGGGGACTCTGGCAGCGTCTTGCGGAGTGCCCACATCACCAATCCCAGAATGCCGACCACGATGAACATCGATCGCCACCCGACGGTAGGCAACAGTGCGAGTCCTACAAACGCAGATACCGGTTGACCGATACTGACGACTGCATTGAGCAGGTTGTTGTTGACACCACGACGTCTCGGAGGAACAAACTCAGCCAGAGTGGAGTACCCCGTAATAATTTCGCCTCCCAAAGCGAGGCCGATAATAAAGCGGAAGACAGTAAACCAAACTACGTTAGGCATCAGGGCCGCAATGATGGATGCGAATCCAAACACAAATAGATTAATTTGGTACATTTTCTGTCGTCCAAGACGGTCAGCAACCACGCCAGATACGATCGATCCAATCGCCAAACCAAGGAAGTTACAGAACAAAATGTTTGCATTATGATTGACGTTCGAGAACCCCGATACGACAAACAGAGCTAAAATCGGACTTAACATATACAAGTTTATTCCATCAATAAACATGCCGCCTGCGATCAGCATATTAATCTTTCGATGGACGGACGAGATAGGTGCATTATCGAGCTTTTGCTGAACAACTGAATACTCAGAACCATATTCTAACCCAGTCAATATTTTCACTCCTTTTCAGTCCAAGCATGCAATGGCTTCATAACATCCGCATGTATCAAGATTGCTGACACCGATAATAACTTATAAGTTATAACCACCTCCTTGAAGCGCTTTCAAAAAACGGTTTCATTTCTGCTCTGCCTCACCTCCTTATGTATGCAACGCCTGCAGCAGAGCACTCCGGACATTATCCCAACTGTGGTTCACGTGTACTCGCGCAGCCTCCACTGCTTGTGCGGGGTTATTTCTTAAGCAGTCTACAATCATTCGGTGCTCCTCAAGTACCCTGACTGGGCGCGTTTCACTGACACTCCATGCTGCCGCTCTCAACAGAGGCACCATCATCCACAATCGTTCTATCATATTTTCTAATAACTGATTCCTGCTCATCTTCGCCAACGTCACATGGAACCTATAGTTCAAGTATTGAAGTTCGTCGTTCCGTCCAGTCTTCAAAGCTACTGCTTGCTGGTCAATCAATCCATCCAGAATAGACAGGGTGTTATGATCAACGTTTTGTCCGGACAACTCGATGGCGAACGGTTCTAATACTCTGCGCAGGTCGTAAACGTTCTTCGCTTCCTCCCATGAAAAACTGCGCACGAACAACGCTTGATGTTGCTTCCTTGTCACGATACCATCTGCCTCAAATTGCTTCATCGCCTCGCGAATCGGCGTCAAGGACATTTCGAATTCCTCAGAGATTTTTTCTTCGAAAAGTCGTGTTCCCGGTAAGTACATGCCCTTGATGAATTGCTCTTTAAGATTGTTGTATGCAAGTTGAGATAGTGTTCTGTTAATTTCTTACACCCTCTATTTTATAAGTTATAAGATTGATGGTCGAAAAGTAACTGAATATAGTCATACCAACTCCACGTGTCATTGTCAACACCAAAAACACGGGCGAATCCAGGCTTTATGCCCGAATGCACCCGTGCCGTAGGAAACAACTTGTTTGAGCCCCGTGATCCATCTTGCCCGAGACCCAGGTTTGTATTGTGAATCTGACCAACAAGCGGGGATGGTGGCCCCATTTGTCAAGATCCGGACGTGGAATTTACACAACAGCCCCCGCCGCACCCGGCCAGCCGTTACTCCACCGTCACCGACTTCGCCAGGTTCCGCGGCTTGTCGACGTCGTTGCCGCGGGCGACGGCCGCGTAGTACGCCAGCAGCTGCAATGGGATCACGGCCGCGATCGGCGCCAACAGCGGCAGCGTGTGCGGGACGTAAATCACCTGGTCCACGGACTTCTGCAGTTCCTCGTCCCCGACCCATGTCATGCCGAGCACAAACGCCCCGCGTGCCGTGACTTCCTTGATATTGCTGACCGTCTTCTCGTACAGCGCATCCTGCATGGCCAGCGCGATGACCGGAACGCCGTCCGTAATCAACGCCAGCGTGCCGTGCTTCAATTCTCCTGCCGCGTACGCTTCGGCGTGAATGTAGGAGATTTCCTTCAGCTTTAGCGCGCCTTCCAACGCGACGGAGAAATCCAGGCCTCTGCCAATGAAGAACGTATCGCTGGCGTGCGCCCAGTCCTTCGCGAAGCGTTCGATTTGCGGCGCGGTGTCGAGCACCTGCTCTGCCACCTGCGGCAACCCATCGATGCCCTTGAGTATCGCGTGCAGCTCATCCTGGCTGACGCGCCCGCGCTCCTGCGCAAAGTAGAGCGCCAGCAGATACAGCGCCACCAGCTGCGTGGTGTACGCCTTCGTCGACGCCACCGCGATTTCCGGCCCCGCCCAAGTCACCAATACGTCGTCAGCCTCGCGAGCGGCGGAACTGCCGACCACGTTCGTGATGGCCAGCACCCTGCGGCCGCGCCGCTTGGCTTCGCGCAGCGCAGCCAGCGTATCGGCCGTCTCGCCGGACTGGCTAATGACGATGACCAGCGTATTCGGTGTCTGAATCGGATCACGATAGCGATACTCGGACGCGATGTCCACTTCGACCGGAATGCCGGACAGCTGCTCAATCACAGCCTTGCCCACCAGGCCTGCGTGCCACGCGGTACCACAGGCGACAATGTGAATCCGGTCAATCTCCTTCACGAAGCCTTCCGGCCACTTTAATTCCGACAGCGTCACGCGAGATAAATCCGGAGATACCCGGCCCAGCAAGGTATCACGAATCGCCTTTGGCTGCTCGTGAATCTCCTTCAGCATGAAGTGCGGGTACCCGCCGCGCTCGGCTGCCACCGCGTCCCAGGTCACAGCATAGACCTCTTTGCTGACCGGTTCGCCGTCCAGCGAGTAACACTGGACGCCGTCCGCCTTGACAACCGCCATCTCGCCGTCTTCCAGCACGTACACGTTCCGTGTGTACTCGAGAATGGCCGGGATGTCCGAAGCCACAAAGTTCTCTCCCTGCCCCAGCCCAACAATCAACGGGCTCGCCTTGCGCATTGCGATGATGGTCCCCGGTGCGTCTTTGGTCATGGCCACCAGTGCATAGGCACCCCGCAGACGTTTCCCGACCTGCACCATCGTCTGCAGAAAGTCGCCGTTGAACAGTTCCTCAATCAAGTGGACGACCACTTCCGTGTCCGTTTCGGACTTGAACTGGTGCCCCTTGCTGATGAGCTCTTCGCGCAGTGCCAGGTAGTTCTCCACAATGCCGTTGTGCACAATGGCGAACCGCCTGCTGCAATCCTGGTGCGGATGCGCGTTCTCGTCCGATGGTTTCCCGTGTGTCGCCCATCGTGTATGCCCAATTCCCAAATGCCCTTGCACAGGCTCATGTAACAGCTTCTCTTCAAGATTCGCCAACCGCCCGACGGACTTCACGACGCGCAGCTTGCCATCGTCCAACGTCGCGATCCCGGCGGAATCATAGCCGCGGTACTCCAGTTTGCGAAGTCCGCCAATCACCACCTGAGATACGTCACGCGTCCCGACATAGCCAACAATTCCACACATCGACTTTTCAGTTCCTCCTCAATGTGACCTACTCACTCTTGTTCCACCAGTCGCCTGGTGGGTTTCGAGCCCTGTTTACGGCGCGGTCAAACGCCGGGAGGCACCCGCCGAATGGTTCGCCAACCTCCTCCGCGTCAACTGACTCCTTCTGGTTCAAACCACCCCTGCAGGCCTGATTGGGGCGTTCTACGACCGAACCCTCGAAGGCAATTGTCAGTCCAGGCGCTTCACATTGCGAACAACGGAACAGATTCGCTGCCGCAACTTGGTTTCCCGCTTCCTGCGTTCCCCGCTGCCTGCGTCTGTCAGGTCATTGGCCCACAAGGCATATTACGCGTGAGCCGCCGTTTGTGAACCTGACGCTGTCAGTGCATGCCGTGAGCCGGTGAACGCGTTCATCCTCCTTGCCTCACCTCCCTTCCCTTTAAACAGTTCAGGCTCCCAGCTCCTCCTTCACTACCTTGACGATGTCCGCTACACAGCGGCGCAGCACGCCTTCATCCGGCCCCTCGGCCATGACCCGCACAATCGGCTCTGTCCCGGACTCGCGAACCAGCACACGACCGTCTTCGCCAAGCAGCGTCTCCCCAGACCGCAGCGCTTCCTGAATCCGCGCGTTCTCCCGCCAAGCCTGTTTGTCCCTGACACGGACATTCTCCAGGATTTGCGGATAACGAACCATGATGGTCGCGAGCTCGGACAGCGGCTTCGCTTGTTCTACCATGATATTCACAAGCTGCAAGGCGGTCAGTATGCCATCGCCTGTTGTCGTGTGATTTAGGTAAATGATGTGGCCGGACTGCTCTCCGCCCAGGATGTGGTGGTTCTGACGCATCGCTTCCATGACGTATCGGTCGCCGACGGCCGTACGCTGCACGGTGATGCCGTTCGCTTCCATGGCACGCACGAAGCCTACGTTGCTCATGACGGTCGCTACCACCGTATCATTCTTCAACTGCCCCCGGTCATGCAACCATTTGGCGCTAATGGCAAGGATAAAATCCCCATCGACGATCCCGCCCGATTCATCGACCGCGATGAGCCGGTCGGCGTCACCGTCGAACGCCAGCCCAACATCCGCCCCCAGTTCCAGCACCGCGCGCTGGACCACGTGTGGATGGGTTGAGCCGCAGCCTACGTTGATGTTGGTGCCATCGGGCGTGTTGTTCAGGACGGTGACCTTCGCCCCAAGCTTCTCGAACACCGCCGGCGCGATGGAATAGGCGGCACCGTTCGCGCAGTCGAGGACCACGTGCAGCCCGTCGAAGCGCCTGTCCACCGTGTGCTGCAGAAAGTGTTCGTAGGCGACGTGTCCTGGTTCTTCGTACACGCGCCCGACATGCACCCCTTCCGGCCGAGGCAGTGCATCCTCCGCGGCGTTCATCAATCGTTCAAACTCATCTTCCACGTCGTCCAGCAGCTTAAACCCGTCGCCGCCGAAGAACTTGATGCCGTTGTCTTCCACCGGGTTGTGTGAAGCGGAAATCATCACCCCTGCATCGGCGTGAAGGTGCTTCGTCAGATACGCGACCCCCGGCGTGCTCATGATGCCAACCCGCAATGCGTCCACACCCATGGACAAAATGCCGCTGAGCAATGCGGCTTCCAACATATCTCCAGAAACGCGCGTGTCCTTTCCAATGACAAACCGAGCCCCTGGCCGGCTGCCGGTCAGCAGATACGCCCCCACGCGCCCCAGCCGAAAAGCCAGTTCAGGTGTCAAATCCCGGTTCGCGACTCCGCGCACCCCATCGGTACCAAACAAACGGGACAACCGCGTCCCCTCCCGCTTTCAAGTTGTTCAAAGACGTCGAAGAGGTCCTCCGAAACCGCGGAGGGTCCTCTCCGTGCTTGCTGGAATTTCCCATTCATTCTGCCACAGAACCGCTCGATCGTACAATGGAGAGAATTACAAATGGCCTTTCCATCAAGACGGCTTGCCGCTGACCTGCACGGGAACCTGGTTTTGGGAGAGCTCTGCGACCTGAATCCATGCCGGTGTCAAGACCTGCACCGTGGCCTCGTGGCTCTGGTTGGTCAGCGCAGAAGCGTCGATGTAGGCCGTCAACTGACCGGCCGTCAGACCGCTGACGATGGACCTGGGCCCCGCCACGGTGACCTGCACCTGTTTGGTGCCTGTGAACTGTACCTTTTCCTGACCGGTCAGCTGTTTCACCAAAATGGGCAGGCTGAACGTCCTCGACAGACTCGGTTCAATCGTGACCGTGGCCGTGACGCTCGACGGCTGAGCCTGTGTCACACCTTGACTCAGCGGCACCGACAGGTGAAGCGTCCTCGTCGCCTGGAGACCCGTGACATCCACGGGGATATTGATGGTCGGCTCCGTCCCGTTGTTCGCAAAGGTTCCGGAGGCCTGAATGGTAGAGGGCTGTATCTTCACACCCGCGACGGCGTACCCTGCTGCAGGCGTACCAATGACTTGCGGGATGAGCATGACGGGCTGCAGCGGCGCCTGAATGGGCACCGTGACCGTGGCCGTTGCCGGATTGACCGTGACGCCCGGCACTGGGTTTCCCGAAGCATCCACAGCCGTCAGGTTCGCGATGTGCGTGACCGTCTGCTTGGCGTTTTGCACGGAGACCGTCGCGGTGACTTGCGACACCTTGTTGACGGCGCTCGCGGCCCCGCTGACCGTCGCGCGGGTGACGTCAGCCGTCGGCTTCCCCACCGTGTATGTGGCGCCTGGCGCCCCGGTCGTCTGGATGCTGACCCCCACCGTCCGGGTTGCTTTCTGCGCGAGCGTGACAGTGATGACAGAGGGTTGCAGCGTGTAACTCTGCGAGCCAAGCGCAGGCATGTTCAGCGCCGCCACCTGCACCTTGTGTGTCCCCGCCGTCAGCCCCCGCGCGTCGGCGACCAGCGTCACCCCCAGCATCTCCCCCGGCAGGCTGGCCAGGTCCTGCGGATTCGCCCGCACGACGACCGCGCCCGTACTCGGCGTCTGCGACACCACCACCATGTTCGCCGGCGCCAGCACCTGAATGCTCTTCGGGAAGGTCTGCGCGATTCCGATGTTCGCCCCTGTTCCGTTGGCGCTGCTGCTCGCATTCACCCCAAGCCACACCGCGAATGCCAGCACCAGCGCGATGATCCGCAGCACTGTGTTGTTATGGAGAAACCGATCCATCACGTCGCCGCCTTTCTGCCAAAGAAATTGAGGGTGCCCGTTTTCCTTGGCATCAGCAGAGACTGCAGCAGCTCTGTGAGGGCGTTCTCGCTTAAGTTGCGGGTGAGCACCCCATCCACAGCCACCGAGATTTGCCCCGTTTCTTCCGAGACCACCACGGTGACGGCGTCCGATTGTTCCGTCAGCCCAATCGCGGCGCGGTGACGCGTGCCCAGTTTCTTGTCCAGGTCGCGATCTTCCGTCAACGGTAAAAAACAGGCCGCCGCGACAAGCCGGGAGCCTCGGATAATCACGGCGCCGTCGTGCAGCGGCGTATTGGGGATGAAGGTGTTGATGAGCAGCTCAGACGATGCAACGCCTTCCACCAGCGTGCCGGTTTCCACGTATTCCGTCAGTCCGGTGGTACGTTCCAGCGCGATGAGCGCGCCGATGCGGTTCTTGGCCAGCACCTGCGTGGCCTTGACCACCTCGGCGATGGTCTGACGCACATCTTCCGCCCGCGCATTGCCGAACGAAAAGTTAAAGATGCCGCCGCGTCCCAGTTGGTCGAGCGCGCGCCGAAGCTCTGGCTGAAAGATGACGGGGATGGCAAAGATGCCGAGGTAGATGGTCCGGTTCAACAGCCAGCTCAGCGCCTGCAGGTGCAGGACGCTTGCCAGCCCCGTCGCAACGAGAATGACAATGACGCCTTTGAGCAGCGGAATCGCCCTTGTCCCACGAATCAGCAGCAAAAAGCGATACAGCACGAAGGCGACAATGAGAATGTCGATGACATCAAGGATATTGAACTTGTCGAGTACCGCCAGCCATGATTGCATACGCCGCCACCCAACTTGAGTCACCAGCCCCGGTGACTCGACTTCCTTACCATTGTTCCGTACGAGCTACCCTACGTCAAGTGGGGGCGGTTCATGCACTGGCAGGCCGCACTATCTGGCTCGCATCTTCCGCCGTGTGCCTCGCTTTTTGGCCAGGCTCCGGTGGTACGCCACCAAAAACTGTCGCGCAATCAGCGCGTGACCCGCGTCGTTCGGATGAATGGGGTTGCCTCGAAGGCGCATGTCGCGCAGCTGCCCGCGGCGGTACCCTTCAATCAATTTGGACTCCCGGTTGCGAAACGTTCGACGAATGTCCGCCAATACGACGCCTTCCCGTTCGGCGGCCAACCGGATCGACCTGTTCAGAACGTCGGTGTACTCTTCACACATCAGGGAGTTGGGAAAAGGATTGTACACCGTGCCGAGTATCAGAACCGAGTGCGGACGGCGCACCAGTTGGATAATTTCCGTGATATTTTCATAGAACGCGTCCGCCACCTTGACCATGTGCCCTGGATTGCTGTCCAATAGCCAGGGAGCGGCGCGAAGCATATCGTTTCCGCCGACCAAGAGCGTGATGACCTTCGCTTCCTCCCAAATGCACGACGGCGTTTTTGCGAGCGATTTGAGAAGCTGTCTGGACGTCCAGCCCGGTTTTGCGTGAAGATACAGGTTCACAGGCTGCTGCTGTTTGGCCAGCGACGCCTGAATCCGGGAAACGTAGGTGTGTTCATCTGACGTCGCGGAGTAACCGTAAGTAATGGAGTCGCCCAGGGCAGCATAAATCATGCAGGCACAGCCTCCTTTCCGCAGCAATCCTTGGTTTGCTCACGGAGCAGAGGAGCAGGTGCGTGCTCCTCGTACGTTACTCTATACGCGGACTCCCTGCGTCGGCCGTTCATACACCTACGGACGGGCGCGCATTGTGCGCCCGCCCACGTGACAACCTCCCGACCGCCAGGTCACATGACCGTCTTCCCAAACAGCGATTGCACGAGCTCAACCGCCATTTGGGCTGTGCGATTCTTCTCGTCGAGGATGGGGTTTACTTCCACCACATCGACGGAGATGACCTTTCCGGACGCCGCCAGCAGTTCCATGGCCAAGTGACCTTCCCGGTACGTGACACCGCCGTTGACCGGCGTGCCCACCCCCGGCGCAAACATCGGATCGAGCGCGTCGAGGTCCAGGCTCAAATGGATGCCGTCGGTGCCGCTGCCCGCGATTTGAATCGCCTCTTTCATAACCGCGGCCATACCCAACTGGTCAATTTCCGCCATCGTGTAAGCCTTGATACCCGCCTGGCGGATGAGCGCCGCTTCATCGCGATCGATAGAACGAATCCCCACCAGCACGACGTTCTCCGGCTTCACCTTGGGCGTAAACCCGCCGATGTTCAGCAAATCTGGATGACCGTAGCCCACGTTGACGGCGAGCGGCATGCCATGGATGTTTCCGGACGGCGTCGTCTCCTCCGTATTCATGTCGCCGTGCGCGTCGAACCAGATGACGCCGAACGACCGCTGCCCAGCCGCGACCCCGGCCACGCTGCCAATCGAAATACTGTGATCGCCGCCGAGGATAATCGGAACATGCCCCGCTTCCATCACCTGCCGAACCTGTTCGTACAGCGATTCACACACCTTCCTGACCTCATTCAGATACTTCAGCTTTTCATTGGTCACTCGGTGCATCTCGGGCGTCGGAACTTCCACGTTGCCGAGGTCTTGCACGCGGTACCCCAAGTCCTTCAATCGTTCCTCCAACCCCGCGTACCGAATCGCGCTGGGGCCCATGTCGACGCCTCTGCGTCCTTGTCCCAAGTCGGACGGTACGCCGATGATCCGTAATTCCTTCACGTGCATCCCCCTTTTTCCACAGGTTTCGTTGGCACCTACGTTCATCGTCGGTTCATGCGCGGCTAGTGTCGATACAGTTCAATCAGATGCGGTGTGATGGTGATTTCGATGCACGCTGCCACTAATAACATTGCCATGATGAACGGAAGCCTTTCAACCGCATGGACCAGTTCTCTTTGAAACCGTTTGTCGGAGGGATTTGAGCGCGCGGCGAGCGGTCCCGGCCCCACGGTCCCCGCGGGTGCAAGCAGCGACCACAGGGAGAGAATGGCTGCGACGGCCAGGCGGATCCCGATGGACGAAGCCCAGCACAGCGCCGTCAACTCAAACACCCCGTGCGGCAGCTCCCCGAGCAGCAGCACCTTCCAGAACGGGACGTGGGCCTGTGCCGCCGCGGCTTCCGTCACCACGCCCATCATCAACCCATTGGACCACATCGTGAACATGGGAAAGACGCCTGCGAAAACGCCCAGTCCCATCATCAGCAGCGCGACCCGCGCATTATTCCAAAACACGGTGACGATGGCCTGCACCGGGGTGCCATGGCGCAGGATTCGCTGTGCCAACGCGTCGATGTGCTGCAGGGACGGCTGCAAGAGGTGAAGAAAGTGCGTCGTCCAAACCGCGCCCATGGCAACGCCCAACCCAAGGAGAAACAGCGGGATCAGCCAGTAGACGATGCGATCGGGCTTGTTGGTCAGTGCGTGCTTCCTCACGGTAAACCAGGTCGCCTCCTTTGCCCTTTGCCCAAGACTCGCTGCACATGCCAGTGGGGCGCTGTCTCTGTGTCTGCGGTACTGTATAGGCCTTGTCCTCCAAGCATACACTTTGCTCGAGCATTGAGAGGAGGATGTGGAAATGCGATCCGTAAGAAGGATGACGGTCATCACCCTGTTGGCCGCTTTTTGCCTGGCCTTGGTGTTTGCAGCAACAGGGCAGCCCCAGGTACTTGCGGCGGAGAAAGAAAAGAAACCCACCGCGATTTACAAGGTGGATACCGACCAGAAAGTCGTCGCCCTGACGTTCGATATCTCGTGGGGAAACAAGGTCCCTGACCCGACCCTGGACGTGCTGGAAAAAGAAAAGGTAAAAAAAGCGACGTTTTTCCTGAGCGGCCCCTGGACGCTGCGGCACCCGGAGACCGCCAAGCGCATTCACGAGATGGGCTACGAGATTGGCAGCCACGGCAACTTGCATAAGGATTTCTCGAACTACCCGGACAGTTGGATTCGCGAGCAGGTATCCATCGCCGAGCGGTCGATTCAACAGGTCACCGGCGTCAAGCCCACCCTCATTCGCACGCCCAACGGCGACTTCAACCCGCGCGTGCTGCGCTGCCTGAACCAGATGGGCTATACCGTCATCCAGTGGAACACCGATTCACTGGATTGGAAAAATCCCGGCACGCAAGCCATCGTCAACCGAGTGCTCAAACGCGCAGAGCCGGGTGACATCATCCTGATGCATGCCAGCGATTCTTCGAAGCAGATTACCGAGGCGCTGCCCCAAATCATCGACGGACTGCGTGCGAAGGGCTACCAGTTTGTGACCGTCTCCGAGCTCCTGGCCCAGGCGAAAGTACAATCCAAGGTAGAATAGCCGGTGTATCTGTAACCTATGCCGACAGTCCGTTGAACATGAACTCGTCTTAGCCGGAACGTCTGCCGTCTCCGGTACAGACGAGTTCATCCTGTGACATCAACTATTCGACGAAATTCGGGTCACCGTTCGGATCCGCACTGCCCTCGGACTTGCGCCGCTTCTTGGCCGCCTTTCTGGCCTCTTTTGCCGCACGGACACGCGCCTTTTCTGCGGCTTTGGCTTCAGCGGTCGCGATCAGTCCGGCGTCGCGCTCGCGAATCGGTGACAAGAGTTTCCCAAGAATCAGAATCATGTAGATGTTGCAAGCCATCATCACGATGCCGGTCTGATTCACAACGGCGCCGCTGTGGTGCCAAATGACGAGCAGCCAGTCGATGATAGTGAAAACGTAGAGAAAAAAGACGGTCGGCAGAAAACTCCCTTTGCCGGAAAGTTTGCGCTTCCAAATCGCTGCCAACACGGCGGCGCACAGAGGCCACGCACCCTCAATCAAAAAGGGCCAATAGCTGATGTGGGTTCCCGGATGCCGGGCGGCGTCCAATTTGTACCGGGACCAGAACATGTCGTAAATCACGACACAGAGAATGAGGGCCTGGGCCCATTTCCACACGCGTTTTGGCAGTGTCATGTTGGCAATGAAATTGAGCGTCAGGTAAGCCCAAAACCCCATCAGACAAGTGGTCGCCAGAAATCCGCCTTCGATGATGCCGGTGTACCAGAACAGATGGATGCCAAGCGCTGAAGTGGCGACGCCGACGATTGCCCCGAGCACGATGGTACTTGTCAAGAAGAAAATGAATGCGTTTAACCGCATGCCAAGCCCCCCCTGCGTCCAGTTTTCATGATACCGTACTGCCGCATAACGCGCTACTTGGCAACGCATACTGAGCGTACGCTTACTTTGGGATTTCGGGAGGTTGGCCGGTGTGAAGCCTATCCTTAAAAAATGGCCCCTTGCGCTGTTTGCGCTGCTTTTGGCGGGCTGCGGAGCTGGCGGAAGCGCTGGCGCAGACGTCAGCGGAGCCGGAACGCAGGACTATGGGACCACCAAACAAATGGTGCTCGATATTTTGCAGTCCAACGACGGGAAAACCGCCATTGAGAACATTCTCAAAGACCCCACGCTGAAGAGCCAAATCGTCGTTTCCAACACGGACATCGCGAAGGCCGTGGAAAAATCGCTGCAGAGCCAGCAAAACCAAAATTTCCTGGCCCAGCAGGCGAAGGACCCAGCTTTTGCAGCCGCATTGGCAAAAGCCGTTCAACCCGAGTTGATTTCGACGACCAAACAATTAATGAAAGACCCGGAATACCAGAAGGAAATGATGGTTCTGCTCCAGTCCCCGGACTTTACCCAGCACTTGAACACCCTGATGAAGTCGTCGCAGTTCCGCGGGCAGGTGATGCAAATCATGACCGACGCCTTACAAACCCCCAGCTTCCGAATGCAGTTTGAAGACGCGTTGAAGCAGGCGGTCTCCGAATCCATGCAGTCGGCAGGCGGGCAAAGCCAGTCGAAAAGCGGACAGAGCGGCCAATCGTCGGGTGGGTCGTCGGGCGGCGGCGGTTCCTCCGGTGGTTCTTAATCAACGCGGCGTACTAACAAACAGCCGCTGCCCGGCCAAAAGGTCCGCAGGCAGCGGCTGTTGTGTGTGTCCATGCGGCGTCAGGATGTCCGGCTTTCGGCGGCGACCGCTTGACCGAGCCCCGTCTTGTCGACGATCTTCTGCGCAAGCGCGTGGAAGACCTCCGCTTGACGCGTCCCTTCCTCAAACAGCGGCGTCGCCTGTTCATCCATGTTTGCGAGCGGAATCTGTGCGAGCAGCTCCGTCCGCAGTTCAGAAGCAACGCGTTCTCCGCCTCCGCGGCCAAACACATACGTGCGCTCTCCGCAGTGACCGCATTCAAGATACGACATGTTCTCCACGACACCGATGATTTCGTGGTTGGTGCGCATGCCCATCACGCCCGCCCGGACAGCGACGTCTGACGCCCCAGCCTGCGGCGTGGTGACAATGATTTCCTTGCTCTTCGGAAGCAATTGGTGGACGTCCATCGCAATGTCCCCGGTGCCTGGCGGAAGGTCGAGCAGCACCACGTCCAGGTCGCCCCAGTGAACTTCCCCGAAAAAGTTTCGCAGCATCTTGCCGAGCATGGGTCCGCGCCAGACCACCGGACTGTTGTCCGGAACGAAGAAATGCATGGAAATCAGCTTGACGCCCGCCACCTCAATCGGAATGATGAGGTCGTCAATCACAGTGGGCCGCTTTGTCTTCACCCCGAAAATGCCCGGAATGCTGAACCCATAGATGTCGGCGTCGATGATGCCCACACGCAGCCCTTGTGCAGCCATCGCCTTTGCCAGGTTGGCGGTGACGGTGGACTTGCCCACGCCGCCCTTACCGGAAGCCACAGCAATGAACTGGATGCCGGAATCCGGCGCAAGAATCGGCGGCACGCTTTGCGGCTCGGGCCGGCCCCGCAGCTTCGACGTAAACTTCGCGCGTTCCTCGTCGTTCATGTGGCCAATTTTCACATCGACCGTTTCCACGCCGTCCAGCGCCAACAGCTTCTCCCGGACCGCGTTCTCAATCGTGGTGTGCAGCGGGCACCCACGAATCGTCAAAAGCACTTCCACGCTGACGTGACTGCCGCGGATGTCGATGTCCTTGACCATTTCCAGTTCGACAATACTTTTATGAATTTCCGGGTCTTCCACATCCCGGAGTACTTCAAGCACCTGTTCACGTGTGATCACGAGTGTTCGCCCCCTCACTGCCGTACTCGTGTTCAAGTTTACATCATCAGGATGACGATGCCAAACGGGTGTCGCGGACCTGTCCGCCTTGGCGCAGGCCTCCCTTGCCGAGTCACGCCTCCGTCGCCTTCGCCCGGGCGCGAGCCGCCCTCAGTGAACATTCACAGTTTCGTAGATGGCATGCTGGTCTCCCAGCCACATGACAGTCAGCTTCTGCGGCGGACGTTCGCTCATCTCAAACCAGACCTGCTGCCCAGGCGCAAGCGTCAGGGGCGGCTGGACCGTCGAGTTCGCCTGCTCGTATTCGTTTGGCGGTCGGGATCCGACCCAGAGCAGGGGGAGCGGGTCGTTGTTCCAGTTGAAAATTTGCAGGTTTTGCAGGGCTTGTGTGGATTCGTTCTCGAGGACGTAGAGCGGCTGCCCGCGCCAGGATTTTCCGGTATAGGCGACGTGAAGCCGGGTTGGCACCGTGTGTTCAAACGCGGCCTTCGTGCGGGCCGCTTCCTTGCCAGCGGAACTGGGTTGATGCGTCCACCAGACGAGCAGCCCAACCAGCGCCAGGCCGATACACCCCCAGCGCCAGCCTGACTGACTCCCTCGGCTGCTCATGGTTCATCCCCCTCCACGAAAGGGTCTTTTACCCCGTTTCCTCTGCATCCCCCGCCGCATCTCCAAAGTAGGACAGCAGGGAGACGTACATGGCGAAGGCAACGCGCTGCTGGTAGGCCTTCTGGCGAAGTGCGTTGGCTTCCTCAGGGTTGGTGACAAACCCGATTTCCGCTAACACGGCCGGCCCCGGAATGCGCTTCAACAGGTAGAGGGTCGAGGCGTCATCCACGGCGCGGTGCGTGGGCAGCAGGGTATCGCGAAACGCCGCTTGCATGACCTCCGCGAGCGCCTTGCCTTCTTCGTTGTCATGCTGGTAAATCACGTGGGCGCCGCGCCACGCCGGGGACGGCGCGCCGTTGCAATGGATGCTGATGAAGGCGTCGGGGTGTTTCGACTTCGCAAAGCGGGTGCGGGCCCGCAAGGAAGCCTGCTGTCGGCGGCCAACGTCGCTCGGAAGGGTCAGGTCTGTATCGTGATCGCGCGTCAAATACACCTGTGCCCCGGCTTGACGCAATAGATCGGCCAGTTGGAGGGCGACCCCCAGCGTGATGGTCTTTTCCTGAATCAGGCCGCCCGCGCTTTGTGCACCGCCGTCCCGCCCGCCGTGGCCGGCGTCAATCACAATTCGTTTTCCTGTCAATCCCGGTTCAGCTGCGTGTGCCGTCGGCACACCGGTGAACCCCACCGCAAGGGTGGTCAGCAGCGTGAGGAGCGCTGTCAGCCCTCGTCTGCGCCACCGGATCTGCATGGATTTCATCCAGGTCAACACCTCTGATGTCTGTCATCTGTTGGTACAGGTCGTCCACTTACAGTCTACGCAAAACGCAAACAAGAGATGCCTCACGGCACCTCTTGTCAATTGTTGCTATCCAATGGATTGCTGCTGTCCAATGTGCTGAAGGATTACCGCTTGGAGAACTGGGGCGCGCGGCGTGCAGCCTTGAGTCCGTACTTCTTCCGTTCCTTCATGCGTGCATCGCGCGTCAACAACCCAGCCTTCTTTAACGTTGGACGCAGGTTTGGATCGACCCGCAGGAGCGCGCGCGCGATTCCGTGACGCACAGCGCCAGCCTGACCTGAAATGCCTCCGCCGTACACGTTCGCATAGACGTCATAGCGGCTGGCCGTATCTGTCAGCAACAAGGGTTGCTTTACGATGAGCTTCAGGGTCTCCAAGGTAAAGTAGTCCCCAAGTTCGCGGTTGTTGATCACAATCTTGCCATCGCCAGGCAGCAGTCGAACGCGCGCCACAGAGTGCTTGCGTCGTCCTGTGCCCCAATACTGAAGTTGCGCCAAGGCGACCATCCCTCCTTCTTTAGTGAGTCGAAACTTCGAGCGGAATCGGTTGCTGCGCCGCATGTGGGTGCTCCGGCCCCGCATACAGCTTCAGCTTTGTCAACTGCTTCGCCCCCAGCGAGTTGTGGGGCAGCATGCCCTTGACAGCACTGTACAAAATCCGCTCCGGATGCTTCTGCAGCAGGTCCCTCGCGGTCACTTCCTTCAAGCCGCCAGGATAACCTGAGTGCCGACGGTAGACTTTCGTGTCCATCTTGTTGCCGGCGAACACGACTTTATCCACATTGACCACCACGACAAAGTCGCCGGTGTCCACATGCGGCGTGAATTCAGGTTTATGTTTTCCGCGCAGAATGGCCGCGATTTGCGTCGCCAGTCGTCCGACGCGCTGGTTCTCGGCATCGATGACATACCATTTGCGTTCAACCGCGTTCGGCTTTGCCATATACGTCGTTCGCATGGTCATCTTCCCTCCTACAACTGATTTAGTGTATCGCATGGTTGCGTTCCAGGTCAAGATTTCGCCCGGGCGTTCGAATCGAATCGCACCGCATCGTCCCCGTAGTCGACCTGCCACAGGCACAGCCCTTTCGCAGGCGCGGTCTGTCCGGCCAGCCGGCGGTCTCGTCCTGCCAAAATCTTTGGCATCGCAGAAGGGTCCAGCTTTCCAAGACCTACATCGATGAGCGTACCGACGATGATTCGAACCATGTTCTGCAAAAATCCACTGCCTGTGCAGTAGATATCTAAATAAGTGCCGCGTTCCTCGAACTCGATCGCATAGACCGTTCGCACCTTGTTCTCGACGGGTGTGGCCGCCGCGCAGAAGCTGGTGAAGTCGTGTTCTCCGACCAGACTTCCGGCGGCCGCTCGCATCTCCGCAAGGCGCAAAGCGCGCGGCATGTGCCACGCATATCGATTCGTAAAGACATCCTCCACATCGGCTCGCTGAACCGTGTACCGATACGTTTTCCGTATGGCTGAAAACCGGGCGTGAAAGGCTTCATCCACGACCTCGGCTTTCTGGACCACAATGTCAGGCGGCAGAATCCGACGGAAAACGTACGGGTAACGGTCCGGCGACGGTCCTACATCCTGGGTCCAGTGAACCACCTGGGCCCGCGCGTGCACCCCCGCGTCCGTTCGACCCGAGCCAAACACCTCAACCGGCTTCCCCATCAGCTGTTCCAGCGTTTGTTCCAAGGTCCCCTGAACCGTCCGCAAGCCCGGTTGACGCGCGAAACCGTGAAACTCGGTCCCATCATACGCGACTGTTGCCCGGATCTTCGGCATCCCGTCACCGCCTTCAGATCACGATTGCACCTCGCGTCCGTGAGGTCTCACCGCTGCCCACATGCAAGCGTCCTTGAAAGCTGCCCTTCCGACTCGCGCCCGCGGCACAGACAAAGCACAATCCTTACACCAGCTCGATGATCACCATCGGTGCCGCATCCCCGCGGCGCGGTCCCAGCTTCAGGATGCGCGTATATCCGCCATTGCGGTCTGCAAAGCGCGGCGCGATTTCCGTGAACAGCTTTTGGATCACATCCAGATCGGAATCATCCGAAACGGGTTCTGGCCGCACGAATGCAGCCACCTGACGACGAGCGTGCAAATCGCCGCGCTTCGCCAGCGTGATCATTTTATCAGCCGTCTTCCGAATTTCCTTCGCCTTGGCTTCGGTCGTTTCAATGCGACCGTATTGAAAGAGATCCGTTACGAGGCTCCGAAACAGGGCCTTACGCGCCCCGGTGGTCCGTCCCAACTTGCGGTATGACACGCCATTCCCCTCCTTTGTGTTCGACCTGCAGCCGAGTCGCTCAGTCGTCTTCGCGCAGCGACAATCCCAGCGATGTCAACTTCTCCAGGACTTCTTCCAGCGACTTGCGGCCGAGATTGCGTACCTTCATCATCTCGTCTTCCGTCTTCGCACACAGTTCCGCGACCGTATTGATGCCCGCACGTTTCAGACAGTTGTAGGAACGCACCGACAAATCCAGTTCCTCAATCGGCATGTCGAGCGCGCGGTCGGACATGGACTCTTCCTTCTCGACCATGATGTCCGCATCCTTGCCGCGGTCGGTGAGGCCGACGAACAAAAGCAAGTGCTCGGTGAGGATTTTGCCTCCGAGACTCACCGCTTCTTCTGCCGCGATACTGCCGTCTGTCCAAACCTCGAGGGTGAGTTTATCGTAGTCGGTTACTTGTCCGACGCGGGTGTTTTCAACCGAATAGTTGACCCGCGTAATTGGAGAGTAGATGGAGTCAATCGGAATCAACCCAATCTCCTGCTCCTCCTGCTTGTTGCGGTCGGCGGATACGTAACCGCGTCCACGTCCCGCGCGGAGTTCGGCATAGAAGTGCGCGCCTTCCGTCAGCGTCGCGATGTGCAGGTCGGTGTTGACGATGTCGACGTCCGAGTCTGCACGAATGTCCGCTGCCGTCACGTCGCCCGGTTGATCCGCGTCGATGACAAGCACTTTCTCCTCATCGGAGTGAATCTTCAACGAGAGCCGCTTCAGGTTGAGGATGATCTGTGTCGTGTCCTCCACGACACCCGGAATCGTCGAGAATTCGTGCAGAACCCCTTCGATCTTCACAGACCGGACAGCCGCGCCTGGAATCGAAGACAGCAGGATTCTGCGGAGGGAATTCCCCAACGTCGTGCCATAGCCTCGTTCGAGCGGCTCTACTACGAATTTCCCGTACGTTCCGGTGTGCTCCACAACCTCAATTTTCGGCTTCTCTATTTCGATCATCCATAACCCTCCTCCTCGACCTTGGCCCGGCCTGAAACGGACAGCGATGACGATTACCGCGAGTAGTGCTCGATAATCATCTGTTCCGCAACAGGCGTATCAATTTCATCACGTTCGGGCAGGCGAGTCACCTTCCCACTGAAATTCGCCAAATCAAGCTCCAGCCACGGAGCGATGGTCTTGGATTCTGCTGCTTCCAGCAATTCCTTGATACGTCCTGCCTGACGGCTCTTCTCGCGGATCTGGATGACGTCGCCAACCTTCGTCAAATAGGAAGGAATGTCGACCCGGTGTCCGTTGACGTCGAAATGACCGTGGCGAACGAGTTGACGGGCTTCCTTGCGAGATGCAGCAAACCCGAGACGGTAGACGACGTTGTCCAGCCGGCTCTCCAAAATGCGGAGCAGGTTGTCACCTGTAATACCCTGCCGGCGAGCCGCCTCATCATAGTAGCTCTCAAACTGCTTCTCCAAAACACCATAGTAACGGCGTGCTTTCTGCTTCTCCCGCAGCTGCAACCCGTATTCAGAGTTGCGCCGGCGTCCTTGTCCGTGCTGTCCGGGCGGCGTCGGTCGACGGTCGATTGCGCACTTCTCACTGAAGCAGCGCTCGCCCTTGAGGTACAGCTTGACCCCTTCCCGGCGGCACAGACGGCATACTGGTCCGGTATATCTTGCCATCCTAGTGTTGACACCTCCATTTTGATCTATACCCTGCAGGACTAGAATCCATCTGTCCTGCACATACTAGTCTGTTTTGCTGTGAAACGCGATTAGACACGGCGGCGCTTCGGCGGCCGGCAGCCGTTGTGCGGAATCGGCGTGACATCGCGGATGCCGCTGACTTCCAAGCCAGCAGCCTGCAGCGAACGAATCGCCGCTTCGCGGCCGGCACCCGGACCCTTCACATTGACTTCCACCGACTTCATGCCGTGCTCCATCGCCGTGCGAGCTGCGGTCTCCGCGGCCATTTGCGCTGCAAACGGCGTGCTCTTCCTGGAACCTTTGAAGCCGACGTTGCCGGCGCTGGACCAGGAAACTACATTCCCGGCGGTGTCCGTGATGCTCACGATGGTGTTGTTGAACGTCGAGCGAATGTGCGCGACGCCAAATTCGATATTTTTACGGTCACGCCGCTTCGTGCGAACTGCGGCCGTCCCCTTGCGCTGTGCTTTCGGCATGCGGATCCTCCTTACCTAGGCTTACTTCTTCTTCCCAGCGACGGTCCGACGAGGACCCTTGCGCGTGCGTGCGTTGGTCTTCGTGCGCTGTCCCCGAACCGGGAGCCCACGGCGATGCCGGTACCCACGATACGATCCGATTTCAACCAAACGCTTGATATTTAACGCGATCTCGCGACGGAGGTCGCCCTCTACCTTCAGGGTCTTGTCGATCACGTCGCGAAGCTGAATCACTTGTTCTTCCGTCAAGTCTTTGACGCGGATATTCGGGTCAATGCCCGCCTGCTTCAGCACCTTGTTGGACGTGGTACGCCCAATGCCGAAAATGTAGGTCAGACCAATTTCAACCCGCTTATCACGCGGCAAGTCTACGCCTGCGATACGAGCCATGCGCCTGCTCCACCTCCATAAGGATATTCATCTATTCAAACACGGTCGCAGACCCCTCTGGTCGTGACGAACACAGAGACTTCCTGCGCAGTCAGCATCTGAGGGCAGCCGCGCTGCAAACCGCGGTTGATTCAAGTGTGACTTCGATGCCAACGCTGCACACCCGGTGTGCGCGTCTATCAACCTTGGCGCTGCTTGTGTTTCGGGTTTTCGCAGATGATCATGACGGTACCTTTGCGCCGAATCACCTTGCATTTTTCGCACATCGGTTTGACAGATGGCCGAACCTTCATTTCACACCCTCCTCATTCCGGTATCATAACAAGTTGTGAGACTGAGAGCCAGTATCATTTACTTGTACCGGTAGGTAATTCTACCACGGCTCAGGTCATATGGGGACAATTCCACAGTGACACGGTCGCCGGGAAGGATTTTGATGTAATGCATCCGAATCTTCCCAGACACGTGCGCCAGGATTTTGTGCCCATTTTCAAGCTCCACCCTGAACATCGCGTTCGGGAGAGGCTCAATGACTTTGCCTTCCACTTCAATGACGTCATCCTTCGCCACGCTGTACTCCCTCCTCATCGCAGACTTC
This sequence comes from Alicyclobacillus cycloheptanicus, assembly GCF_028751525.1. Taxonomy (GTDB): domain Bacteria; phylum Bacillota; class Bacilli; order Alicyclobacillales; family Alicyclobacillaceae; genus Alicyclobacillus_L; species Alicyclobacillus_L cycloheptanicus. Next base: position 1,695,887 of record NZ_CP067097.1, on the reverse strand, counting down.
ATCATGTTGTACTCGACTGGCCAAAAACCGCCGCAAAGCATACCGCAGGTTCGCATTCGTGATTTTCTCGCCGTTTCGCAGCGCATGTGCGATGTCGCCGTCCACATAAGGCATGGGACGAACATGAAGCACATTCTTGATCTTCACTTTATCGACCTTTCGCTTGTCGCCATCTGCGATCTGAACGAACCGGTCCGGAACGTGGCCGATGACAACGGCAAACAATCCTCGATCGCGGCCGCGCATGACTTCGACGACTTGCCCAAGCTCAGGCAGCTTCGGTGTCTTCATACCCCGAAGTCACCTCTGTCCGGACTGCATTTCAGCCAGTACATGATGGATGTCCGCGTACACCGCGTCAATCGACTGCTCGCCATCCACCTGACGCAGAAGATTTCTCGCTCGATAATAATCGACCAGCGGTGCAGTCTGTGAGTAAACCTGCAAGCGTGTCGCCACAGCCTCTTCGGTATCGTCCGGCCGTTGATACAACTCGCCGCCGCAGCGATCGCAGCGCCCTTCCACGTTCGGAGGCTGATACACCAGATGATAGGTCGCTCCACACGACTTGCAGACTCGGCGCCCAGTGAGCCTCGCCAGTAAAACCTCCTGCGGCACGTGGATGTAAAGCACGCAATCGAGGGGTTTGTGCAAGGACTTCAGCGTGTCGTCCAGCGCCTCTGCTTGTGGAAGTGTCCGCGGAAAGCCGTCCAACACAAAACCGTTTGCCGTATCCGGTTCCTGCAGGCGTTCGCGGACGATGCCAATGGTCAGTTCATCGGGAACCAATCGACCGCTGTCGAGGTACTTTTGCGCTTCCCGTCCCAGCGGCGTCTGTGCCGCAATCGCGGCCCGAAACATATCCCCGGTCGAAATATGCGGAATCCCATACGCTTCACTGAGCCGCGCTGCCTGCGTACCTTTCCCTGCGCCTGGCAAACCAAGCATCATGAGCTGCATCCCAGGTCCCCCTTCGAACCGCCAACTGTCATCGGATGAATCCCCGATAGTGACGCTGTAACAGCTGGCCTTCCATCTGCTGCATCGTCTGCAGCGCTACACCCACAATGATCAACAGCGACGTTCCGCCAAAATACACGTCCGTCAGGTTCATGCCGGACAGCAGAATAAACGGCAAGACCGAGATGACACCAAGGAAGATGGAGCCAAACACCGTGATCCGGTTGACGACCTTAATAATGTAGGTCTCCGTGTCCTGGCCTGGCCGTACACCCGGAATGTACCCGGCATGCTTCTGCAGCTGTTCGGCCATTTGCGCCGGGTTCAACTGCACATGGGTGTAGAAGAACGTAAACAGGATGATGAGCACGACCTCCGCCCCGATGAACCACGGTGAGTTCGGGTACAGATAGCGCTCAATCGCCTGTGCCCACGTGTGCTGTGTAAAGTAAGACGCAATCGTCGACGGCAAAATCAGCAGCGACGTTGCAAAGATGACTGGAATCACGCCCGCCGCGTTGACCTTCAGCGGAATGTGCGTTTGCTGGCCGCTGTAGACCGTGCGCCCAACCACCCGTTTCGCATACTGCACCGGGATCTTGCGTTCAGCCTGCTGCACATACACAATCAAGCCGAAAATCACGACAATGCCAGCGAGCAGCAACAGGACTTTCAGGATGTTCAGGAACAAATCCGTCGGATGGGCGTAGAACCAGTTCTGGTAAATTTCCTGCCCCATTTGGCCAAACCGCGAGATGATGTTCACGAAAATGATAATGGAGATGCCGTTGCCGACACCCTTTTCCGTAATCATCTCGCCGAACCACATGAGCAGCGTATCGCCCGCGGTCAGCGCAAGCACAATGACGACGTAGGACCACCACGTATTCGAATACAGGTAGCCGCTGCGCGCAAATTCATACGTCAACCCGGCTGCCTGGAGCAAGCCAAGTCCGACCGTCAGGTACCGGGTCAACTGCGTGATTTTCTGGCGGCCCGATTCCCCTTCCTTCTGCCACTCCTCCAGCCGCGGGATGACACCGTACTGGAGAAGCTGCATGATGATGGACGCCGTAATATACGGCGTAACGCTCATCGCGAAAATGGAGAATCGGTAAAACGCGCCCCCCGAGAACATGTTCATCAGGTTAAAAAACGCGTTGTTTTGCGAATTGGAGAGCGCGGCTGTGTTCATTCCGGGAACCGGAAAGTACGTGCCAATGCGATAAAACGCAATGACCATCAGTGTGAACAAAATCCGCGTCCGCAAGTGCTTGAGCCGCCATAAATTGGCGAAGGTCTGCCACACCTTATATCACCTCTGCGGTGCCACCTGCCGCCTCGATCTTTTGCTTCGCGCTCTCGGAGAACGCCTGCGCGCGAACGGTCAACTTCACATTCAAGTCGCCCCGTCCGAGCACCTTGATGCCGTCCTGGAGGGAGCGAACAATCCGCTGTTCAAGCAAAAATTCTGGCGTCACAACGGTGCCTTCCGGCAACTCGTTCAAACGTTCCAGATTGACTGTCGCGTAGTTCTTTGCAAACCGAGCATTCGTAAAGCCGCGCTTCGGAAGCCGGCGGAACAATGGCGTCTGCCCGCCTTCAAACCCTGGGCGCACGCCGCCGCCTGAGCGAGCCCACTGGCCCTTGTGACCCCGCGTGGACGTCTTGCCCATGCCGGAGCTAGTGCCGCGCCCCACACGCTTTCTCTCGCGGCGAGCACCGTCGTTTGGTCGGAGTTCATGCAACTGCACAACTGACACCTCCCTCATTCATTAGGCTTCTTCTACGGTTTTCACTTCAACCAGGTGCGAGATGCGCTGCACCATCCCGCGAATGGTCGGCGTGTCTTCTTTCACCACGGTCTGCTGCAGTTTGCGCAGACCCAATGCGAACGCAGTCTTGCGCTGGTTCTCGGGACGGCCAATCGGGCTCTTCTTCAGCGTAATCGCCAATTTACTCGCCACTGTACACCCTCCTATCCGAGAATCTCTTCGACGCTCTTACCGCGCAAGCGCGCGACTTCCTCTGCGCGTTTCAGACGCTTCAACGCATCCAGCGTGGCATGAACCATGTTAATCGGGTTCGCGGAACCCAGTGACTTCGTCACGATATCCTTAATCCCCGCCAGCTCGAGCACGGCGCGAACCGGCCCGCCTGCAATCACACCGCTGCCTTCCGGAGCCGGCTTAATCAACACGCGGCCTGCGCCAAAGTGACCCAAGGCTTCGTGCGGGATGGAGGTGTGCTTCATCGGCACGTGGATGAGATTCTTTTTGGCGTCTTCAATGCCCTTGCGGATCGCGTCCGGCACTTCCGCCGCCTTTCCCAGTCCGGCGCCCACATAGCCATTGCCATCGCCTACGACAACCAGCGCGGAGAAGGAGAAACGACGACCGCCCTTCACGACCTTCGCGACGCGGTTCACCGAAACAACTTTTTCAGAAAGGTCCAATTGACTCGGATCGATCAGCACTGACTCACCCTCTTTCGTTAGAATTGCAGCCCGTTTTCACGCGCAGCTTCTGCCAGCGCCTGCACCCGTCCGTGATACAGGTAGCCGCCGCGGTCGAACACAACCGATGTGACACCCTTGGCAATGGCCCGCTTGGCGACCAATGCGCCGACTTTACGCGCTGCCTCCACGGTTCCGCCGTTCTTCAGTTCTTCAGCCAGTTCTTTGTCAAGCGAAGATGCGCTGACGAGCGTCGTACCGTTCACATCGTTGATGACCTGTGCATAGATGTTCTTGTTCGATCGGTATACGTTCAAACGCGGCCGCGCCTCGGTGCCGGAAATCCGTTTCCGCACGCGCAGGTGGCGGTGTTTCCGCGCCCGGTTGCGATCATCCTTCGTGATCATGCCTCTCGCTCCTTTCCGACAACGTGCGAACTACTTGCGTTCACACGCGGCATCGATTACTTCTTACCGGTCTTACCAACCTTGCGGCGCACCGCTTCATTCTCGTAGCGAATTCCTTTACCCTTGTAAGGTTCAGGTCTGCGGATGTCACGGACTTTTGCCGCATAAATTCCGACGAGCTCCTTGTCAATGCCCCGCACGACCAGTTTCGTCGCAGCAGGCACTTCGACCTCAATTCCGTCCACAGCCGGCAATTCTACCGGATGGGAGAAACCGAGCGACAACGTGACCTTCGAACCGCTCTTGGCGGCACGATAGCCGACGCCGACCAGTTCCAGGTTTTTCGCGAATCCGTTCGTGACGCCCTCCACCATGTTGGCTACGACACTGCGCGTCGTGCCATGCAGGCTTCGGTGCAACTTGCTGTCACTAGGACGTTCCACCACAAGTTCATTGTCATTGATGACGAGCTTCATGTCCGGGTGCAGGGTTCGCTGCAAGGTGCCTTTCGGCCCCTTCACCGTCACTGCATTGCCATTGACCTGAACCTCGACACCGGATGGGATAGCAATCGGCTTTCTACCGATACGAGACATTGTTCCACCTCCGTCCGCGTCCAGCGTTTACCAAATGTAGCAGAGAACCTCTCCACCAATCTTCTCTTTGCGAGCCTCTTTGTCCGTCATAATCCCCTTGGACGTCGAGATGATCGCGGTGCCAAGTCCACCCAGTACGCGCGGCAGGTTGTCATGTGACGCGTAAACCCGCAACCCAGGCTTGCTGATGCGCTTGAGCCCGGTGATGACACGCTCCTGGTTCTTCCCGTACTTCATGAACACGCGAATCACACCCTGCTTGTCATCGGCGATGAACTCAGCGTCACGAATGTACCCTTCGCGTTTCAGGATTTCAGCAATGGAACGTTTGATATTTGATCCCGGAATCTCGACCTTTTCATGGCCAACCAAGTTGGCATTGCGGATTCGGGTGAGCATGTCTGCAATCGGATCAGTCATGACCATTGAATCGGAACCTCCTTCCGTACGAGCGGATCTTACCAGCTCGCCTTCTTCACGCCCGGCAATTGGCCCTTATAGGCCAGTTCGCGAAAACAAATGCGGCAGATACCGAACTTGCGCAGCACCGAATGCGGGCGACCACAGATGCGGCAGCGCGTATAGGCTTGTGTGCTGAACTTCGGTTTCCGCTGGGCTTTCGCGATCATGGATTTTTTCGCCATGCCTGTCTGCCTCCCACGGATTCAAATTTTCCCCGAATCAAGCCTGGCGGAACGGCATGCCAAGCGCCGACAACAGCGCCCGTGCTTCCTCGTCAGACCGCGCCGTGGTCACCACGACGACTTCCATGCCACGCACCTTGTCTACCTTGTCGTAGTCGATTTCCGGAAAAATCAACTGTTCGCGCAGGCCCAAGGTGTAGTTGCCACGTCCGTCGAACGCGCGAGGCGAAACCCCGCGGAAGTCACGAACGCGCGGCAGCGCGACATTCATCAGCTTATCCAGGAAGTGATACATCCGCTCGCCGCGAAGTGTCACTTTTACACCAATCGGCATTCCCTGGCGCACGCGGAATTGTGCAATCGACTTCTTCGCGCGCGTGACAACAGGCTTTTGACCTGCAATCAACGTCAGGTCTTCCAACGCGGAGTCAATGACCTTTGGATTCTGCGTGGCCTCGCCGAGCCCCATGTTAATGACAACTTTCTCGATTCGCGGAACCTGCATCACGGATTTATATTGAAACTTGTTCATGAGCTCTTTCGCGACGGTTCCTTCGTACAATTCACGTAAGCGGGACACCGAGAATCCCTCCTTTCACCTGGCTACTCGTCAATCACTTCGCCAGACTTTTTGGCATACCGTACTTTCTTTCCATCTTCCAAAACCTTGTATCCAATCCGTGTCGGCGCTCCCGTCTTCGGATCAACCAGTTGCACATTGGACACATGCACAGGCGCCTCTTTCTCGATAATGCCGCCCTCCTGGTAAGCCATGCTCGGCTTGGTGTGACGTTTCACGATGTTCACACCTTCTACCAGCACACGCTGCTCCTTCGGATAGACAGCCAGCACCCGGCCCGTCTTCGTCTTGTCTTTTCCTGCGATCACGACGACCTTGTCGCCCTTTTTCACATGAAGTTTCGGCACGTTCCGCACCTCCTTGACCCCATGGCTTACAGAACTTCAGGCGCCAGGGAGATAATTTTCATGAACTCACGGTCGCGCAGCTCGCGCGCAACGGGTCCAAAAATACGCGTCCCTCGCGGGCTCTTGTCTTCGCGGATAATCACCGCAGCATTTTCATCAAAGCGGATGTACGACCCATCGGTACGACGAACCCCGCGCTTCGTACGCACAATGACCGCCTTCACAACGTCGCCCTTCTTGACAACGCCGCCGGGTGTTGCACTCTTCACAGAAGCGACAATGACATCGCCAATGTTTGCTGTCTTGCGGTTCGAGCCGCCCAGCACGCGGAAGCACATAATCTCCTTCGCGCCCGTGTTGTCAGCCACCACAAGTCTCGTTTGCGGTTGAATCATCGCCCTGCCTCCTTTCGTACGGTCGTGATTAAATCACAACAGCTTTCTCAACGATTTCCACCAGCCGCCAGCGCTTCTCCTTGCTGAGCGGACGGGTCTCCATGATGCGAACCGTATCGCCCATCTTGGCTTCGTTGTTTTCGTCGTGCGCCTTGAACTTGGTTGTCCGGCGCATGGTCTTTCCATACAACGGATGCTTCACGTACTCCTCAACAGCCACCACGATGGTTTTATCCATCTTGTCGCTGACCACTTTACCGACCCGGACCTTCCGATAGTTACGCTCCATTCATTGAACCTCCCTTCGGTTTAGCCGATGCCCAGTTCGCGCTGTCTCAAAATCGTCTTCGCCCGGGCAATGTCCTTCCGAACCTGGCCAATTCGCATCGGATTCTCAAGCTGACCCGTCGCGAGTTGGAACCGGAGGTTGAACAGTTCGTCCTTCAGCTGGTCGATGCGGCCTTCGATTTCCTCGTTGGACAACTCACGAAGTTCGTTAGCTTTCATCAGCCTCACCACCCACTTCGTCACGGACTACAAACTTCGTCTTGATCGGAAGTTTGTGTGCGGCCAAGCGCATTGCCTCGCGCGCAATTTCCTCATTTACGCCGGCCAATTCAAACAAGATACGGCCCGGCTTGACAACTGCAACCCACTTCTCCGGAGAACCTTTACCGCTTCCCATACGGGTCTCAGCCGGTTTCTGAGTCACAGGCTTGCTCGGAAAAATCTTAATCCACACTTTACCGCCGCGGCGGATGTAACGCGTCATCGCGATACGGGCCGCTTCAATCTGACGGTTGGTCACCCAAGCTGGCTCCAGAGCTTGCAGTCCGTACTCGCCGAAGGTGACCTCGTTGCCGCCTTTGGACTGCCCTGTCATCCGGCCGCGGTGTTCCTTGCGGTGTTTGACACGCTTTGGCATCAACATGGTTTAGTTGCTCCCTTCTTCGACGCCTTTCCGGGCCCGTTTTGGCAGGATTTCGCCCCTGTAAATCCAGACCTTCACACCGATGCGTCCATAAGTCGTGTGCGCCTCAGACAACGCGTAATCGATATCCGCGCGCAGCGTGTGCAGTGGAACCGTGCCTTCCGAGTACCCCTCGGTGCGGGCAATTTCCGCGCCGCCCAAGCGCCCGGAAACCTGTACGCGAATGCCCTTCGCGCCGTTGCGCAGCGAACGCTGAATCGCCTGCTTCATGGCCCGGCGGAACGACACGCGGCGAGCGAGCTGGGCAGCAATGTTGTCGGCCACCAGTTTCGCGGAAAGGTCAGGATTCTTGATTTCCGAAATGGAAATGTGCACCCGTTTCCCAGTCAAGGCATTCAGTTCGTTGCGAAGCGCGTCGACCTCCGTACCGCCCTTCCCGATGACCATGCCTGGCTTCGCCGTATGAATCGTGATGTTGATCCGCGTGGCAGCCCGGTCGATGTCCACAGACGCAACCGCAGCGTCCTTCAGCCGCCGGAACACGTACTGGCGGATTTTCAGGTCTTCATGCAGCAGGTCCTGATAGTCTTTCTTGTTCGCAAACCAGCGGGACTCCCAATCTCGAATGATACCGATACGCAGTCCAACAGGATTTACCTTTTGACCCATTCGCCGTTATCCCTCCTTCTTTTCGGCAACAACCACCGTAATGTGACTCGTGCGCTTGAAAACGCTGTATGCCCGTCCCTGTGCACGAGGGTGGAATCTCTTCAACGTCGGTCCCTGGTCAACAAAGACCTCTTTCACAAACAAATTGTCAACGTCCAGGTTGTGGTTGTTCTCCGCATTCGCAACCGCGGAGCGCAGTACTTTCTCAACCACCGGAGAAGCGCCGCGTGGCGTGAACTTCAGAATCGCCAGCGCCTCTCCAACCCGCTTTCCGCGGATCAGGTCCACTACGAGCCGCACTTTGCGCGGTGCGATTCGGATGTACCTGGCCACGGCGCGCGCTTGCGTCGCTTCCATGCTAAGTTCCTCCTTCTAGTCCACCGCTTAGCGGGATCTCGAAGCTTTTTCGTCGCCCGCGTGACCCTTGAACGTACGGGTCGGAGCGAACTCGCCAAGCTTGTGACCGACCATATCTTCGCTGACATAGACCGGAACATGCTTTCGTCCGTCATGCACACCGAATGTATGTCCAACAAACTGCGGGAAGATGGTCGAGCGGCGCGACCACGTCTTGATCACGCGCTTCTCTCCACTCGCATTCATTGCTTCTACCTTTTTCATCAGGTAATCGTCGCAAAATGGTCCTTTCTTTAAAGAGCGACCCATGCTCCTGTCCTCCTTTCTGGAGCCGGCCCAACCAAGTGCATCGGGACCGGCGCGACCGGAATCGAATTACTTCTTCCGACGACGCACAATGTACTTGTCGGTCGGATGATTCTTCTTCCGCGTCTTCTTGCCGAGGGTTGGCTTGCCCCACGGAGACATCGGCGACTTGCGGCCGACTGGCGCACGCCCTTCGCCACCGCCGTGCGGGTGGTCCACCGGGTTCATGACGACACCGCGGACCGTCGGACGCTTGCCCAGCCAGCGGGAGCGTCCCGCCTTACCGATGTTGATGTTCTCGTGGTCGAGGTTGCCGACCTGACCAATGGTCGCGCGGCACTCGAGGCGGACCAAACGAACTTCGCCAGAACCGAGGCGGACCTGCGCGTAGTTGCCTTCCTTCGCCATCAACTGCGCCGACGCGCCAGCCGAGCGAACCATCTGTCCACCCTTGCCAGGTTTCAACTCGACATTGTGGATCACGGTACCGACCGGAATGTTCGCGAGCGGAAGCGCGTTGCCTGGTTTAATGTCCACATCCGGACCCGAGACGACGACGTCCCCCACTTTCAGCCCGTGCACCCCGAGAATGTAACGCTTTTCGCCGTCCGCATAATGCAGAAGCATGATGCGCGCTGACCGGTTCGGATCGTACTCAATGGTTGCAACCTTCGCCGGAACCCCGTCCTTATTGCGCTTGAAATCAATAATGCGATACTGCCGCTTGTGGCCGCCGCCGTGATGGCGCACCGTAATCTTGCCCTGGTGGTTTCGGCCAGCCCGCTTCTTGAGCGGTGCCAGCAGTGACTTCTCGGGTTGATCAGTGGTCAACTCTTCAAAAGTCGACACCGACATAAATCGCCGTCCCGGTGAAGTTGGGCGATACTTTTTGATGCCCACTGACAGAACCTCCCTTTCCGCGCCGGGTCATCCCCGGCAACTCGTGCCTCGGCGTTTCCGCCGCCTGCCGTGTTCAGGCGCCTTCGAAGATTTCGATGGCTTTCGAATCCGGCGTCAGCTTCACGATGGCCTTCTTCCACTCGGATGTATATCCGACGTTTCGGCCGACCCGCTTCTTCTTCGCCGGAACAATCATCGTATTGACCTTCTCCACCTTGACGCCAAACAGTTTTTCAACCGCCTGGCGGATCTCGGTCTTGTTGGCCCGCTTGTCGACTTCGAACACGTACTGATGATTTTCCATCAGGCTCGTGGACTTCTCGGTAATGACCGGCCGCTTAATCAGATCCCGCGGATCCATCAGGCGAACACCTCCTGCACCTTGGCAATGGCGTCCTTGGTCAGCACCAGCGTGTCGTGACGCAGCACATCGTATACGTTGACACCATTGGCCCCCACGTATTTCACGCCAGGAATATTGCGCGTCGAACGCGCAGCATCATCTTGCGGCTGTGCGTCCACAATCAGAGCCTTCTCGAGCGAAAACCGTTTTAACAACGCCGCCACGTGTTTCGTCTTGGCTTCCGGCAGCTCGAGGTTTTCCAGCACAAGCAGCTTCCCGTCATCCACCTTCGACGACAGCGCGCTGTACAGCGCTAAGCGGCGAACTTTCTTCGGGATGCGGAACTTATGGGACCGAGGCGTCGGACCAAAGACCACGCCACCGCCCGTCCACTGCGGCGCACGCGTGCTGCCCTGACGCGCGCGGCCCGTTCCTTTCTGGCGCCATGGTTTCCGTCCACCACCGCGCACTTCCGAACGACCCTTCACATCGTGGGTGCCCTGACGCTGTCCTGCCAGGTACATCAGGACCACCTGGTGCATTAAATCCGGACGCACCGGCGCACCAAACAGCCGTTCATCCAGTTCGATTTCACCCACCTGGTCGCCATTCACATTGAATACAGCCACTTTCGGCATTTGATTGCCCTCCTTTCAGGCTTGCTTACGCCTTCTTCGCCGTACGAACGGTCACAAAGGCGTTTTTGGGCCCAGGAATTGCACCCTTCACCAACAACAGGTTGCGCTCCGCGTCCACCCGCACGACCACCAGGTTCTGAACCGTCGTACGCGCGCCGCCCATGCGCCCAGCCATTGTTTGACCTTTGAACACGCGGTTTGCCGCAATCGAACCCAGCGAGCCGACACCACGATGGTATTTGGAACCGTGTGCCATCGGACCGCGATGCTGGTTGTGCCGCTTGATGGGGCCGGCGTAACCTTTGCCCTTCGACGTACCAATGACGTCTACAATTTCGCCTTCCGCGAACACATCTGCGCCCAGCAGCTGGCCCACCTCATACTGCGACAGGTCTACACCGCGCAGTTCGCGAACGTACCGCTTCGGTGCCGTGTTCGCCTTTTGCGCATGTCCCTGTTCAGCCTTGGTGGCCCGCTTCGGCTTCTTGTCCGCAAACCCTAATTGAACAGCCTCATACCCATCAGAGGCCACTTCTTTCTTTTGAAGAACGACGCAGGGGCCTGCTTCTATCACAGTGACCGGAATAACGGTGCCGTCTTCCGTAAACACCTGTGTCATACCCAACTTGCGCCCCAAGATGCCTTTCATAAACGCACCTCCCTGGAGCCGAACGGCGGCGTATTCCCGACCTCCGCTCCGAATCCCGCAGCAGACCGCGTAACAACGGTGCCACGCATGTCATACCGCTTCCTTACGATTACAATTTAATTTCAATATCCACGCCAGACGGCAGATCGAGCCGCATCAGTGCATCCACAGTCTGAGGCGTCGGATTGAGAATGTCGATCAAACGCTTGTGTGTCCGCATTTCAAACTGCTCGCGCGAATCCTTGTACTTGTGCGGTGCACGGAGAATCGTGTAGACCGTACGTTCCGTCGGCAACGGAATCGGACCGGACACGTGTGCGCCAGACCGCTTCGCGGTATCGACAATCTTCTCAGAGGACTGATCAAGAATTTGATGATCGTACGCCTTCAAGCGGATCCGAATCTTCTGCTTCGCCATATGTTTCCCTCCTTTGTCGCCCAATGATTTGGACATGCTCCACAGAAATTCTCCTCAGTGGTGCCCCATATGGCATGGGCACATGAGCAACCTTCTGCTTCATAGCCGTCAGAGACCAACATTTGAAATTATACTAGACGTTCACCCCAAACACAAGCACAAATCACAAACAATCAACAAACGAGGGAGCCAAGTATTTCTTGGCTCCCTCGTAAATTGGAAACTCGAATTACTTCGAGATCTGGCTGACAACGCCTGCGCCCACGGTACGGCCGCCTTCACGAATTGCGAAGCGCGTCCCTTCCTCGAGGGCGATGGGGGCGATGAGCTCAACGTCCATCGTCACGTTATCGCCAGGCATCACCATTTCCGTGCCTTCCGGCAGCTTCACAACGCCCGTCACGTCGGTGGTGCGGAAGTAGAACTGCGGACGGTAGCCGTTGAAGAACGGTGTATGGCGTCCACCTTCCTCTTTCGTCAAGACGTACACCTCAGCCTTGAAGGCGGTGTGCGGCTTGATGGAGCCCGGCTTCACCAACACCTGGCCACGCTCCACATCCTTACGCTCCACGCCGCGGAGCAGCGCACCGATATTGTCGCCAGCCTGCGCAGCATCGAGCAGCTTGCGGAACATCTCGATACCGGTCGCGACCGTCTTGCGGCTCTCTTCTGCCAAACCGACGATCTCGACTTCGTCGCCAACCTTCAACGAACCGCGTTCCACACGACCCGTTGCGACTGTACCACGGCCCGTAATCGTGAACACGTCTTCGACCGGCATCAGGAACGGCTTGTCAATGTCGCGCTCCGGCGTCGGAATGTAGTTGTCAACCGCATCCATCAGTTCGTCGATCGCCTTGGTCCAGTTCGGGTCGCCTTCGAGCGCCTTCAACGCGGAACCGCGGATGACCGGGATGTCGTCGCCCGGGAATTCATACTCGGACAACAGTTCACGGACTTCCATTTCGACGAGTTCGAGCAGTTCTTCGTCGTCGACCATGTCGCACTTGTTCAGGAACACAACAATGTAAGGAACGCCGACCTGACGAGCAAGCAGGATGTGCTCACGGGTTTGTGGCATCGGACCATCTGCCGCAGACACAACCAAAATCGCACCGTCCATCTGGGCAGCACCGGTGATCATGTTCTTGACATAGTCAGCATGGCCCGGGCAGTCAACGTGGGCGTAGTGACGAGCATCCGTCTCGTATTCCACGTGCGCTGTATTAATCGTAATACCGCGCTCGCGCTCTTCCGGAGCCTTGTCAATTTCATCGTACTTCTGCGCCTGCGCCTTACCCTTCGAAGCCTGGATGGTGGTAATGGCAGCAGTCAACGTGGTCTTGCCGTGGTCAACGTGACCAATCGTGCCAACATTCACGTGCGGTTTGCTGCGATCAAATTTCGCCTTTGCCATTAATGAGTCACTCCTTCACTTTACTCGCCTTTGTTCTTGGCGATGATTTCTTGCGCGATCGACTTCGGCACTTCCTCGTAGCTGTAGAACTCCATGGAATAGGTGCCGCGCCCTTGTGTACGAGACCGCAGGCTCGTCGAATAACCAAACATCTCGGACAGCGGAACGAAGCCGCGAATGACCTGCGCATTTCCGCGCCGATCCATCCCTTCGACACGCCCGCGCCGGGAGTTGATATCTCCCATGATGTCCCCCATGTATTCTTCGGGGACTGTGACCTCGACGCGCATGATGGGCTCGAGCAGCACCGGCCCAGCCTTCGCGGCACCAGCCTTCAAGGCCATCGAACCCGCGATTTTGAAGGCCATTTCCGAGGAGTCCACATCATGGTACGAACCGTCGATGATGGTCGCCTTCACGTCGATCATCGGGTATCCAGCAACCACACCATTCTGCAGCGCTTCCTGAATCCCTTCGTCAACCGCAGGAATGTATTCCTTCGGAACGACACCGCCGACAATCTTGTTTTCAAAGACATAGCCAGCACCGCGTTCCAGCGGTTCCAGGATGATTTTGACATGGCCGTACTGACCACGTCCACCCGACTGACGAACGAACTTGCCTTCCTGCTCGACACGCTGGGTAATCGTTTCCTTGTACGCAACCTGCGGACGGCCCACATTGCAGTCGACCTTGAACTCGCGCTGCAGACGGTCGACGATAATCTCCAAGTGCAGCTCGCCCATACCGGAGATGATGGTCTGTCCCGTCTCCTGGTTGGTGTGCGTCCGGAACGTCGGATCTTCTTCCGCCAGTTTCGCGAGCGCAATGCCCATCTTGTCCTGGTCGGCCTTGGTCTTCGGCTCGATCGCGACGTCAATCACGGGGTCTGGGAATTCCATCGACTCCAGGATGACCATGTTCTTGTCGTCACACAAGGTGTCACCCGTTGTGGTGTCTTTCAGCCCCACCGCAGCCGCAATGTCCCCGGCATACACGGTGTCGATTTCCTCGCGGTGGTTCGCGTGCATCTGCAGGATACGTCCAATGCGTTCACGCTTGCCCTTCGTCGAGTTCATCACATACGACCCACTGGAGATGGTTCCGGAGTAGACCCGGAAGAACGCCAGCTTACCCACGAACGGGTCGGTCATGATTTTGAAAGCCAACGCCGCGAACGGCTCGTCATCACTGGAGTGACGTTCGATCGCCTCGCCGTCCATCGTCACACCCTTAATGGACGGAACGTCCAGCGGAGACGGCAGGTAGTCCACCACAGCGTCCAGCATCGGCTGAACACCTTTGTTGCGGTAGGACGAACCGCACAGCACCGGGAACAGTTCCACATTGCAGGTGCCCTTCCGGATCGCGGCTTTCAGTTCAGGAACGGTGATTTCTTCCCCTTCCAGGTACTTCATCATCAGTTCCTCGTCCACTTCCGCGGCAGCCTCAATGAGTTCCGTGCGGTATTTTTCCGCCATTTCCTTCATGTCTTCCGGAATGTCCCGAGCTTCCGACGTGGTCCCGAGGTCATCCGTATAGATGATGGCCTTGTTCTCCACAAGGTCAATCATCCCGACAAAGGTGTCTTCCGCGCCGATTGGCAACTGAATCGGAACCGCCTTGGCACCGAGGCGCGTACGCATCTGCTCCACGCAGGACAAGAAGTCGGCCCCGATGATGTCCATCTTGTTCACGTACGCAATACGAGGGACGTGGTACTTGTCCGCTTGACGCCACACCGTCTCGGACTGAGGCTCCACGCCGCCTTTGGCATCAAACACGCCGCAGGCGCCATCGAGAACGCGAAGCGACCGTTCCACCTCGACCGTGAAGTCTACGTGGCCCGGCGTATCAATGATATTGATACGATGGCCCTTCCACTGCGCAGTCGTCGCGGCCGACGTGATCGTGATGCCGCGTTCCTGCTCCTGGACCATCCAGTCCATCGTTGCAGCGCCATCGTGCACTTCACCAATCTTGTGAACGCGGCCCGTGTAAAACAGGATGCGCTCTGTCGTGGTGGTTTTCCCGGCATCGATGTGCGCAATGATCCCGATGTTTCGCGTCTTCTCTAGAGAAAATTCACGCGGCAAGGAACACCCTCCTTCCCTTTGGCTGAATTCGAGTTTGTATTTCCAGGGTGCATGCCTTACACCGCACTCACCCTACCAGCGGTAGTGGGCGAACGCCTTGTTGGCCTCAGCCATGCGGTGCGTGTCTTCCTTCTTCTTCACGGCGCCGCCCGTGTTGTTCGCAGCGTCCAGCAGCTCATTGGCGAGCTTTTGTTCCATCGTCTGCTCACCGCGCAGCCGGGCGTAGTTCACCAGCCAGCGAATGCCGAGAGTCACCTTCCGTTCGTTGCGAACTTCGACAGGGACCTGGTAGTTGGAACCACCCACTCGGCGCGCCTTGACCTCCAGCACCGGCATAATGTTGCGGAGCGCCGCCTCGAACACTTCCATGGGGTCTTTGCCCGTACGCTCGCGAATGGTATCAAACGCGCCGTACACAATCTTCTGCGCGACACCCTTCTTGCCATCCAGCATCACTTTGTTGATCAAACGAGTGACCATACGGTTCCCGTAAATCGGGTCAGGCATGACTTCCCGTTTTGGTACTGGTCCTTTTCTTGGCATGCTTACGCCTCCTTCCCTAGTGAGTATTTCAGAACAGCGTGTTCGCCCGGAAGAGAAGCCAATCTTCCACTTTGCGAACGGCGCCTTGTTTGTTTCACGCTTGGCAGGTCATACGCCTTACGCCTTTTTCTTCGCACGCTTGGCGCCGTACTTGGAGCGCGCCTGCTGGCGGTCTTTCACGCCTGCCGTGTCGAGCGCGCCGCGCACGATGTGGTAACGCACACCCGGAAGGTCCTTGACACGGCCGCCCCGCACCAGTACCACAGAGTGCTCCTGCAGGTTGTGGCCAATTCCCGGAATGTACGCGGTCACTTCAATCTGGTTCGTCAACCGCACACGAGCATATTTCCGGAGCGCCGAGTTCGGCTTCTTCGGAGTCATTGTGCCCACGCGCGTGCAAACACCGCGTTTTTGCGGTGACGGAAGGTCCGTCTGATCTTTCAAGTGACTGTTGTACCCCTTTTGCAGCGCCGGCGCAGTTGATTTCTTGACAATCGCCTTGCGTCCTTTGCGGACCAGCTGATTCATCGTCGGCATAACTGCACCTCCCTTCTCATCACAATCCAAAACACCCTGAACTCTTCATGTCCACAGTGCCTGGTGGTTCATGCACGGGCAGACAAAAGCGGAACTGCAGTTGAAGCGCATACGAAACCCCGCCAGTCATTTAGCCGGGGTATCGAATCATTCGGTTGACACAGCCGGTTCTAGTCTTCCAGAATCGCTGCGGTCGCCGCACCCACTTCAATGCCGCAAGCCTTGCCCAATTGCTTCATCGAATCCACCCAAAAGATTGGAATCCCTCTCTCTTGAGCGGCGGACACGAGCGGACGAGTGACGCGCTCTTCTGCGTCCTTTGCAACAAACAACTCGCGAACCTTCGACTGTTGTAACGCCTTGGTCGTCTGGTTTGCCCCGATGGTTCGCTTTGTCGCCAGGTGGATGCGATCAAGAGACATCGCAGGAGCCTCCCCCAGACTAGACCATGCTTTAGGCACACTCAGAGATTCTATCATCCTGCAGACAGCAGTGTCAACTTCCATCGCAAGGAATTTGAAACGGCGGTCGGCGCACCTGCCCGCTCCGTGTTCACTCTGCATCTGTCCGCGCATCACCAGCAAACGGGGTGCCACACGCCCCAGTGCGTGCGACACCCCATATGCAACCACTCAGGACTCAGAGACAGGCACCGGGTCATCTGTGGACTCAGCTTCGTCCGCAGGCGCCTCCGTCTCTTCAGCAGGCGCGACCACCTCGATGTGCCGGTACCGAGACATACCGGTTCCAGCCGGGATGAGCTTGCCAATAATCACATTCTCCTTCAAGCCCAGCAGCCGGTCGACCTTGCCCTTGATGGCGGCCTCCGTCAGGACACGCGTGGTCTCCTGGAACGACGCCGCGGACAGGAAGGAGTCCGTCTCAAGCGACGCCTTCGTAATCCCGAGCAGCGCCGGCCGTGCCACAGCAGGCTCTCCGCCAGCCAGCAGCGCTTTACGGTTCTCCTGCTCGTAGTCGAACAGGTCTACATACGCGCCGGGAAGCAGGTCGGTATCGCCCGCGTCGAGGATGCGGACCTTGCGCAGCATCTGCCGAACCATGACCTCGACGTGCTTGTCGTTGATATCCACGCCCTGCAGCCGGTATACGCGCTGCACTTCACGCAGCAGGTAGTTTTGTACGCCTTGCAGACCCTTGACGCGCAGCATTTCCTTCGGGTCGACGGAGCCTTCCGTCAACTCGTCCCCGGCCTCCACCGGCTGGTTGATCGAGACGCGGATGCGCGAGCCGTACGGGATGGCGTAGACCTTCGTCTCGCTCTCGCCTGTCACTTCCACCTCGCGCTTGTCCTTGGCTTCGCGAATGTCGGTGACCACACCGTCGAACTCGGTGATCACGGCTTGACCTTTCGGGTTGCGCGCTTCGAACAATTCCTGAATACGCGGCAGACCCTGGGTGATGTCGTCGCCTGCGACACCGCCCGTGTGGAACGTGCGCATCGTCAGCTGCGTACCCGGCTCACCGATGGACTGCGCGGCAATAATTCCGACCGCTTCGCCAATCTCGACCATCTTACCGGTCGCGAGGTTGCGCCCATAGCACTGGACGCAGACGCCGTGACGCGTACGGCATGTCAGGACGGAGCGAATCGTGACTTCCTTGATGCCGGCTTCGACAATCGCCGTCGCAGCTTCCGCATCAATCAGCTCGTTCTTCGAGACAATTTTCTCACCGGTCTCGGGATGGTACACATCCTGGAAGGCAACGCGGCCTTCGAGGCGGTCGGCGAGATCTTCAATGACTTCTTTGCCGTCGCGGATTTCCGCCACGCGCAAGCCCTTGTCCGTGCCACAGTCCACCTGGCGAACGATGGTATCCTGCGCCACGTCCACCAGGCGGCGCGTCAGGTAACCGGAGTCAGCGGTCCGCAGCGCCGTGTCCGCCAGCCCTTTCCGCGCACCGTGCGTGGAGATGAAGTACTCCAACACCGTCAGGCCTTCGCGGAAGTTCGACTTAATCGGCAGCTCGATGATGCGGCCGGACGGGTTGGCCATCAAACCGCGCATGCCTGCGAGCTGCGTGATCTGCGAGTTGCTGCCGCGCGCACCGGACGTTGCCATCATGTAAATGGAGTTGAACTCGTCCATGCTGGTCATCAGCGTCTGAGACAGCTTCTCTTTCGCTTCCGTCCAGATTTGGCTGAACGAGACGTACCGTTCTTCTTCCGTAATCAAACCGCGGCGGTACTGCTGCATCAGGCGATGGTCGCGGGCTTCTGCCTCTTCGATGATCTTCGCCTTCTCCTCCGGCACGATGATGTCCGCGACGGAGATGGTGATGCCGGCCCGCGTCGAGTAATGGAAACCCAGCTTCTTGACTTTGTCCAGAATCTCACTGGTCATCGTCGTACCGTAGCGGCGGAAGCACTCGCCGAGGATGTTCCCCAGGTCCTTCTTGATAATCGGCTTCGGAATCGGCCGCGCTTCAATCCGCTCGCGGATGTTGACGCCCTTCTCCAGGACAAACGTCTCGTCCGGCGCCCCCTCCAAGAGGTTGCTCTTCGCCGCCGAGTTCAGGTACGGGAAGTCGGCCGGGAACACTTCGTTGAAGATCAACTTGCCAGGCGTCGTCAGCAGCATGCCGTTCTGCTGAGCCGGCGTAAAGGACGTCTTGCCCAGCGATGCCGCCGGCAGGGCGATCCGGCTGTGCAGCGTGATCTCATGGTGCTGCAGCGCCATGTACACTTCGAACGGGTCGGCAAAGATTCGGCCTTCGCCCGGTGCGCCGCGCTTTTCGATGGTCAGGTAGTACGGACCCAGCACCATGTCCTGCGTCGGCGTGACGACCGGCTTGCCGTCTTTCGGGTTCAGGATGTTGTGCGCCGCCAGCATGAGCAGACGGGCTTCCGCCTGCGCCTCGGCAGACAGCGGCACGTGCACAGCCATCTGGTCGCCGTCGAAGTCCGCGTTGTAGGCGGTGCAGACGAGCGGATGCAGCTTAATCGCGCGCCCTTCCACCAGCACCGGTTCGAACGCCTGAATGCCCAGGCGGTGCAGTGTCGGTGCGCGGTTCAAGAGCACGGGATGCTCCTTGATGACATCCTCCACGACGTCCCACACCTCAGGCGAGACGCGCTCCACTTTCCGCTTCGCACTCTTGATGTTGTGTGCGAGTCCGCGGGACACCAGTTCTTTCATCACGAACGGCTTAAACAGCTCGAGCGCCATTTCTTTCGGCAAACCGCATTGGAACATGCGCAGTTCCGGTCCGACAACAATGACGGAACGGCCGGAGTAGTCGACGCGCTTTCCGAGCAGGTTCTGACGGAACCGGCCCTGCTTACCCTTGAGCATATGCGACAAGGATTTCAGCGGGCGGTTGCCGGGCCCTGTCACCGGACGGCCGCGGCGGCCGTTGTCGATGAGCGCGTCCACGGCTTCCTGCAGCATGCGCTTTTCGTTTTGCACAATGATGTCCGGCGCCCCCAGGTCAAGCAGACGCTTCAGACGATTGTTGCGGTTGATGACCCGGCGGTACAGGTCGTTCAAGTCGGAGGTCGCAAACCGGCCGCCGTCCAGCTGCACCATCGGCCGTAAATCCGGCGGGATCACGGGCAGCGCTTCGAGAATCATCCAGCTGGGATGGTTGCCCGAATTGCGGAACGCCTCCAGTACTTCAAGCCGCTTGATGGCTCGATTGCGGCGTTGTCCCTGCGCGGTGCGCAACTCCTCCTTGAGCATCTCAACTTCCCTGTCCATATCGATGTCCAGGAGCAGTTTGCGAATCGCCTCCGCGCCCATGCCAGCCTGGAAGGCGTAGCCGTACTTTTCGCGATAGGAACGATACTCCTTCTCGCTGAGCAGCTGCTTCTTCTCGAGCGGCGTATCGCCCGGGTCGGTCACCACATAGGAAGCGAAGTAAATGACCTCTTCGAGTGCGCGCGGCGACATGTCGAGCACCAGGCCCATGCGGCTCGGAATGCCCTTGAAGTACCAGATGTGCGAGACCGGCGCAGCCAGTTCGATGTGGCCCATGCGCTCCCGGCGCACCTTGGCACGGGTCACTTCCACGCCGCAGCGGTCACAGACAACGCCCTTGTAACGAACCCGCTTGTATTTTCCGCAGTGGCACTCCCAGTCGCGCTGAGGACCAAAAATCTTTTCGCAGAACAAGCCTTCCTTTTCAGGCTTCAGCGTCCGGTAGTTGATCGTCTCCGGCTTTTTCACTTCACCGTGCGACCAGGACCGGATTTTTTCCGGTGAGGCGAGCCCAATCTTCATAAACTCGAAGTTGTTGACATCCAGCAAGGAGCATCCTCCCTTTTTCTTCAGCTGAACCGCCGTTCAATCGTTCCCGACCAGTGTCAGGGTTCAGTCGCCGACTTCGTGCATTTCGAGATTCAGGTTCAGCTTTTCTCCGCTGTCCTCGTCTTCGTCGCTCTCCCGCATAATAATCTCCTGCTCGTCCTCGCTCAGGATTTTCACGTCCATGCCGAGGCTCTGCAGTTCTTTGATCAACACCTTGAAGGACTCCGGCACGCCAGGCTCCGGTACGTTTTCACCCTTGACGATGGCTTCGTACGTCTTCACGCGCCCGACCACATCGTCCGACTTGACCGTCAGAATTTCCTGCAGGGTGTAGGCTGCACCGTACGCTTCCAGCGCCCAGACTTCCATCTCGCCGAACCGCTGACCTCCGAACTGCGCCTTACCACCCAGCGGCTGCTGTGTGACCAGCGAGTACGGACCGGTCGACCGCGCATGAATCTTGTCATCGACCAAGTGAGCCAGCTTCAGCATGTAGACATACCCCACGGCGACGCGGTTCTCGAACGGCTCACCCGTGCGCCCGTCGTACAGCACATGCTTGCCGTCGCGGGCAAACCCGGCTTCCTCCAGCGTGTCGAACACGTCCTCGGCACGGGCCCCATCGAACACGGGCGTCGCGATGCGGATGCCCAGTGCCTTCGCCGCCATGCCCAGATGCATCTCCAGCACCTGTCCAATGTTCATTCGAGACGGCACACCCAGCGGATTCAGGACAATCTCGACCGGTGTCCCATCCTCCAGGAACGGCATGTCTTCCTCCGGCAGGATGCGCGCCACAACACCCTTGTTGCCGTGACGTCCTGCCATTTTGTCGCCCTCGGAAATTTTCCGCTTCTGGGCAATATAGACCCGGACGAGCTGGTTCACACCCGCCGGGAGTTCGTCGCCGTTCTCCCGCGTGAACACCTTGACGTCCACCACGATGCCAGCGCCGCCGTGCGGGACGCGCAGCGAGGTGTCACGTACTTCACGTGCCTTTTCCCCGAAAATCGCGTGCAGCAAGCGTTCCTCTGCCGTCAGCTCCGTCACGCCCTTGGGCGTTACTTTGCCGACCAGGATGTCGCCGGTCGTGATTTCCGCGCCAATGCGAATCACACCGCGCTCATCCAGGTTTTTCAGCGCGTCCTCACCCACGTTCGGAATGTCCCGGGTGATTTCTTCCGGCCCCAGCTTCGTGTCGCGCGCTTCCAGCTCGTATTCTTCAATGTGAATGGAGGTGTAGACATCCTCCTTCACCATCTTCTCCGACAGGAGAATCGCGTCTTCGTAGTTATACCCTTCCCACGTCATGAAGGCGACCAGCACGTTGCGTCCAAGCGCGATCTCGCCCATATCGGTCGCCGGACCGTCCGCGAGGATGTCGCCCTTTTGCACGCGCATGCCGGCCTTCACAATCGGACGCTGGTTGATGCACGTGTTCTGGTTTGAGCGGGTAAACTTTTGCAGCTTGTATTTATCGAGGTCGCCCTTGACGAGCTTTCCGTCCACTTCTTCCTCGACCCGCACCCAAATTTCGCGCGCCGTCACGCGCTCAACAACGCCGCCGCGTTTTGCGACCACACAGACGCCGGAGTCCTTGGCGGCTTGATGCTCCATGCCGGTGCCGACCAACGGCGCATCCGTGACCAGGAGCGGAACCGCCTGGCGCTGCATGTTGGACCCCATCAACGCACGGTTCGCGTCGTCGTTTTCCAGGAACGGAATCATGGCGGTCGCAACCGAAACGACCTGTTTCGGCGACACATCCATGTAGTCGACACGGTCACGCGGGACCGTCAGCACTTCGTCACGGTAGCGGGCGACCACTTCGTCCTCGACGAAACGACCGTTTTCGTCCAGCTTCGCGTTCGCCTGCGCGACCACGTAGTTGTCCTCTTCGTCCGCTGTCAGGTAATCGATTTGGTCAGTTACGGCGCCCGTGTCCGGATCGACCCGCCGATACGGCGTTTCAATGAAGCCGTACTCGTTGATGCGCGCATACGATGAGAGAGAGTTGATGAGCCCGATGTTCGGACCTTCAGGCGTCTCAATTGGACACATCCGGCCATAGTGGGACGGGTGAACGTCGCGCACTTCGAAACCGGCACGTTCGCGTGTCAAACCGCCAGGACCAAGGGCTGACAAGCGCCGCTTGTGCGTCAGCTCCGCGAGCGGATTGGTCTGGTCCATAAACTGAGACAACTGGCTGGACCCAAAGAACTCCTTGATGGCCGCGATGACCGGCCGGATGTTGATGAGCGCCTGCGGCGTGATGGCGTTCGCATCCTGAATGGACATGCGCTCCCGCACCACGCGTTCCATTCTGGACAACCCAATTCGGAACTGGTTCTGCAGCAGTTCGCCCACCGAGCGCAGCCGGCGGTTGCCGAGGTGGTCAATGTCGTCCGTGTCCCCGACACCGTGGAGCAGGTTGAAGAAATAGCTCACCGCAGCCAGGATGTCCGCCGGGAGAATGTGCTTGACGTTTCTTGGCACGCCGCCGTTGCCGATGACGTGCAGGATTTTGCCGTCTTCGGTCGGGCTGAAAATCTTGACCATCTGCAGCGGGATCTCGTCTTCTTCGGTCAAGTCGCGCGTGCCGCGAACGCTGAAGCGTCCGACATTGCCTTCCAGGTGGGGAATGATTTTGTCAAGCAGCCGGCGGTCAATGACCTGCCCAGCCTCCGCAATAATTTCCCCGGTGTCGGCATCTACCAGCGTCTCTGCGAGCCGCTGGTTGAGCAGGCGGTTTTTGATGTGCAGCTTCTTGTTAATCTTGTACCGGCCGACGTTCGCAAGGTCATAGCGCTTCGGATCGAAGAACCGCGACGTAAGGAGCGCGCGCGCGTTTTCAACCGTCGGCGGCTCACCCGGACGCAGACGCTCGTAGATTTCGACGAGCGCGCGGTCGGTCGAGTCGGTGGTGTCTTTGTCGAGTGTATTCTGGAGGTACTCGTCTTCGCCGAGCAGATTGATAATCTCCGCATCGGTGGAGAGTCCGAGCGCACGCAGCAGCACCGTGATGGGCAGCTTGCGCGTCCGGTCAATCCGGACATACACAATGTCCTTGGCGTCGGTCTCAAACTCCAACCAGGCGCCCCGGTTCGGAATGACGGTCGCGGCAAATGTCCGCTTGCCATTTTTATCGATTTTGCTGTTAAAATAGACACTGGGAGAGCGGACCAACTGGCTGACGATGACGCGTTCGGCACCATTGATGATGAACGTGCCGGTTTCCGTCATCAGCGGGAAGTCTCCCATGAACACTTCCTGCTCCTTGACCTCGCCCGTCTCCTTGTTAATCAAGCGCACCTTCACGCGCAGCGGCGCAGCGTAGGTGACGTCGCGTTCCTTGGACTCATCCACATCGTACTTTGGCTCGCCCAAGCTGTAGTCGATAAACTCCAGCACCAGATTCCCTGTGAAGTCCTGAATGGGCGAAATATCAGCAAACATTTCGTGCAGCCCTTCACGGAGGAACCACTCGTACGACTTTTGCTGAATCTCGATTAAATTCGGCAGATCCAGCACTTCGCGGATGCGCGCGTATGACCGTCGTTCACGCCACCCATACTTGACCATGTGTCCCCGCAAATCCGTCACCCCTCATGCTGAATTCAAGTGCTCACATGTAAAGCGATAGCCCGAAAAAGGGTGGAATCTCGCATCCATCCACCGCGCCGCACGCTCCGGACAAACCGGGAATGGTTTCACGCAATGAACGAACGTCGGCGGTTGTCGCACAAGCCAGGCTCACCACGGAATTCACCCCTTTTCGGACACCCTTTCGAAGCAAGCTCAGACAAAACAAAAATAAAATGAGGTTGCTCGAACCACATTTTGCGGATATCCGTTTTCGATTTATCTGGTGACACGTACGGTAATGGGGATTCAGCTCCGTTCTTAGAGAGTTTTGCATTAAGAGACTATACCACACCGCAAATATCGTGTCAACTGAGCCTTTCGATTCTCACGCAGCGAAAAATGTGATAGCCGGCAGCCCGCTCCACCAGTGTGACCTCGTACCGGCCTTCCAGATGACGCCGCGCGCTTTCTGCGCCATGCTTCTTGTGGATCACGACCCACAAGGCACCCGCTGCGTTGAGATGGTCTGCCGCTTCGTCAAACAGCCGATACACGACCTGCTTCCCAGCCCGGATGGGAGGATTGAGGAGAATCGCATCCGCCGCTGCTTCCGGCACCGCCGCAAAGCCGTCACTCACGTATGCGCGGACGCGATCGGCAGCAAATTGGGTGTTTTTGACAGCCAGCGCCACCGCCCGCTCATTGACGTCCAGCATGAGGAACGCCAGCTTCGGGTAGAGCGGTGCGAGGAGCGCGGTCACGGCGCCATAGCCGCAGCCGAGATCGACCACAGTGCCCTCTTCCGGCAGTTCCACCGTCTCCACGAGCAGGCGCGTGCCATAGTCGAGCCCCTGCTTGGAGAAGACACCATTGTCGGTCCAGACCGTGCGCGTCATGCCGCGCGCCCGAATCGTGATTTCGCGAAGCTGGGTTGCGCTCGTTGGCGACTGCGAGTAATAGTGATCGGACACGGACGGACCACTCCCCTCAACGTTCCAGTTCCAGAACGCAGGCGCCCCCACAAAGGGCGGAACGGGGCACCCGTCGCGCGAGTGCCCCACCCTCGAGGCAGGATGAGAAGCGCCCACCCTGCCGCACCTGTATGTTTCCTTGCAAAACACCCGCACAGCCACGACGACACGTGCGGGCGTCGTTCCTGCAAACGCAGTTACTTGATTTCGACGGTTGCGCCGGCCTCTTCCAGTTTCGCCTTGATGGACTCGGCCTCTTCCTTGCCAACCTTCTCCTTGATGGGTTTCGGTGCGCCGTCGACCAGGTCCTTCGCTTCCTTCAGGCCGAGACCGGTGATTTCACGGACAACCTTGATAACGCCAATCTTGGATCCGCCAGCGTTGGTGAGGATGACATCAAATTCGCTCTGTTCCGCAGCTTCTTCGCCGCCGGCAGCAGCGCCGCCAACCACCGCGACCGGAGCCGCAGCCGTTACGCCAAACTCTTCTTCAATCGCCTTGACCAAATCGTTCAACTCGAGTACAGACATCTCTTTAATCGCTTGCAGAATATCTTCTTTAGACAACTCGAACGCCTCCTGTGATTCCATAGTGACTTGCTGCGGCGATGAAACGCCGTCGTTTCGTTCTGCTGAAGCCCGTCTCGTGGACTAGGTCATTGTGACGAGGCTGCCGTAATTCGAACGCTGGGATTAGGCTTCTGCACCCTGTTCCTTTTGCTCTGCCACCTGCTTGACGGCATAGGCGAAATTCCGCATCGGCGCCTGCAGGACGCTGAGCAGCATCGAAAGCAAGCCTTCCCGGCTGGGCAGGGACGCCAGATTGGCGACTTCCGCCGCACTGATGACGCGCCCTTCGACGATACCGCCCTTCAACTCCAGGTCCTTGTGCCGTTTCGCAAAGTCGTTCAAAATCTTGGCCGGCGTGACCGGGTCGTCATACCCGAATGCAATCGCCGTCGGACCCGTCAAATACGCGTGCAGGTCGGTCAGATTCACCTTGTCAGCTGCCCTGCGCGTGAGTGTGTTTTTCAACACTTGATACTCGATGCCCGCCTCGCGCAGCTGTCTGCGCAGCTCCGTCACTTCCGCGACGTCCAGGCCGCGATAGTCCGTGACAATCGTGCTCTTACTGCGCGTCAGACGATCTGCAATCTCTTCAACAACCTTTACCTTCTCTTCACGAACTCCCACTGGGTCATTACACCTCCCTGACAAAAGCGCCTCCGCAGAGCGGAGGCGCGACAAAATTCCGTATCGAAACGGTTCGCGAACCTCGGTAGGCGGTCTCCCATTCTCCGTCTTCGACGGACCTACGTTCTACGGTTCCAAACAGATGAAGTTTGGCATAACCACCCGTACAGGCGCGACAGATGCTATCCTACCGAATCGCCCGCGAAAAGTCAAGGCACGCCTTTTGAGGTTCCCCGCGAACCGATTACTCGGCAGACGGCAGAATACGCTGCACGTTCACGCGGACGCCAGGCCCCATCGTGGAGCTGACGGTCACACTCTTGAAGTATTGACCTTTGGCCCCGGACGGTTTCGCCTTTTGCAGGGCGTCCATCAATGCGTGGAAGTTTGCGACCAGCTGCTCGGTGTCAAACGATATCTTGCCGATGGGCGCATGGATGATGCCCGCCTTGTCCAGACGGTATTCAATCTTACCTGCTTTAATTTCCTGAACGGCACGCGTCACGTCCAGTGTGACCGTCCCCGTCTTCGGGTTCGGCATCAGACCCTTCGGCCCAAGCACGCGGCCCAGCCGGCCAACCGCGCCCATCATATCCGGCGTTGCGACCACCACGTCGAAATCAAACCAGCCTTGCGACACCTTCTGAATCATATCGTCGTCACCGACGTAATCCGCCCCGGCCGCTTCCGCTTCCTTCGCCTTGTCACCCTTGGCGAACACCAGGACACGAGCGGTTTTCCCCGTGCCGTTCGGAAGCACAACCGCGCCGCGGACCTGCTGGTCCTGTTTCTTTGGATCGACCCCCAGACGCGCGGCAACCTCAACGGTTTCATTGAACTTCGCGGTCGCAAGTTCTTTCACCAGCGCCAGCGCCTCGCGGGCATCGTACAATTTGTTTCGATCGACTTGCTCAGCGGCCTTGGACAGCCGTTTTGTTGTCGTTGACATGTCTCTACCTCCTGTGGTGATGCGGCATAAAACCTCCCACAATTTCGCAGAAAATCACCGCAATGGATATGTCCGCGAAACGCGCCGCGGACAGACTTCATTAGTCTTCGATGACAATCCCCATGCTCCGGGCCGTACCTTCCACCATGCGCATGGCTGCCTCGACATCCGCCGCATTCAGGTCCGGCATCTTTTGCTCGGCGATTTCACGAACCTTTGCCCGCTTCAGCGTCGCGACTTTTTTCTTGTTCGGCTCTGCGGAAGCCGTCTCAATGCCCGCAGCTTTTTTCAGAAGAACCGCAGCCGGCGGCGTCTTCAAATCAAAGGTGTACGAACGGTCTTCGTACACATACAGAACAACCGGGATGATCAACCCGGCCTGGTCAGCGGTCCGCGCGTTGAACTCCTTACAAAAGCCCATGATGTTCCCTACCTGGGCTTGACCCAACGCAGGTCCGACCGGAGGGGCCGGTGTTGCTTTTCCGGCTGGGATTTGCAGCTTTACGATTTTAATGATCTTTTTTGGCACGACGTCCAGCTCCTTCGCCTATAAAGTGGTGATCGGGCAACGCCCTCCCACGAACCACGCCTCCGATGGAAAGCGTGTGATGCGCGCGAAAGGCATGTACACTTTCGCGCCCCCGAAGTGTCAGGATAGCTTTTCTACCTGCGTAAAGTCAAGTTCCATAGGGGTCTCTCGACCAAACATGGAGACGAGCACGCGGAGTTTCTCCTGGTCACTGTTGATTTCCTCAACCGTCCCAATCATATCCGCAAACGGTCCATCCACAATACGAACCGCTTCGCCAACCTCATAGTCAATCCGGGTTTTGACTTCATCCACGCCCATTTGCCTGTGAATCATACGGACTTCTGCCGGCATGAGCGGCACAGGTTTGGACCCGCCGCCGGGCGATCCAACAAAGCCGGTGACGCCTGGTGTATTGCGGACGACATACCACGAATCGTCCGTCATGATCATTTCAACCAACACATACCCCGGGAAGACCTTGCGCTGAACGACGCGTTTCTTGCCGTTCTTCACTTCCAGTTCTTCCTCGGTGGGGACCATGATGCGAAAAATCTTGTCTTCCATCCCCATCGTCTGAACACGACTCTCCAGGTTGTTCTTCACCTTGTTTTCGTATCCAGAGTATGTGTGAATCACGTACCAGTTCTTTTCGAGGTTCTCCATGCCGAGGGCGGTATGCCCCGCACCCCCTATGTCAAGCAATTAGACCAGCCCAATCAGTGACAATACTTTTGCGACACCTATGTCAAAAGCCCATACCAGCACGCCCATGAGGGCGCACATAATGAGCGCGGCTGCCGTATAATTGACAACCTCTTTCCGACGCGGCCAGCGAACCCGTTTCAGTTCCCAAAACGTCTCCCGAATGAAAGCAACCGGACCCGAGCGCCGGTTCGACTCCCCGGTATTCTGTTTTGCGTCAGACAGGTTTCGAACCACCGTCGGTTTTGATTTCTCCACTGCCAAGTACCCCACTTCTTGTTCGGCCAGCCTTAGCGAGTCTCCCGATGAACGGTGTGACTGTTGCAGTAGCGGCAGAACTTCTTGAATTCAACGCGGTCGGGGTCATTCTTCTTGTTCTTGACCGTCGTGTAATTACGCTGTTTGCAGTCCGTACATGCCAATGTGATGATAACACGCATTCTGGGCACCTCCCTTGACGAGGCTGTCGCAGGCAGCGACCGATATTTTGGAATATAAAATAACGAACCTCCGTCGTCGGAGACCCGCATACCTCCGTTACATTATCATAATGATGGTGGCGTGTCAACATAATGACAGAGGAGAGCCAACCCGCCGCTTCAAGCATCCCGCGCTTCCGCTGCTGGATGTTCCCTCGCGCGCGAATCAGCCCGGTGGATTAAAATGGGCAAACAACGCACACCGAGGTGCAGCTGTCTGCCCATGTTTACGCCTGTCTGTCGCGGCACCGGCATTCACGGTCGTCCGGCGCTTCACGCGTACGCGTTGCTCCGATACGCCAAGTACTTTTCCAGCTTCCGCTTCACGCGCTGCAGCGCATTGTCAATCGACTTCACGTGCCGTTCCAAATCGACTGCGATCTCCTGATAGGAGCGCCCATCCAGATACAACATCAGCACCTTGCGTTCCAAGTCGGAGAGCAGCTCAGCCATGCGGTCTTCAATATCATCAAATTCTTCCTGGTGAATGACCAATTCCTCTGGGTCTGTGACGCGCACCGCACAAATCACATCCAGCAGGGTTCGGTCCGAGTCTTCCTCGTAAATCGGTTTGTCCAGGGAAACATAAGAATTTAGCGGAATGTGTTTCTGTCGCGTCGCGGTCTTGATGGCCGTAATAATCTGCCTTGTAATGCAGAGTTCCGCAAACGCTTTGAAGGAGGCCAA
This sequence comes from Alicyclobacillus cycloheptanicus, assembly GCF_028751525.1. Lineage (GTDB taxonomy): Bacteria > Bacillota > Bacilli > Alicyclobacillales > Alicyclobacillaceae > Alicyclobacillus_L > Alicyclobacillus_L cycloheptanicus. Next base: position 1,666,333 of record NZ_CP067097.1, on the reverse strand, counting down.
CTTATCTTCGCGGAAGTCACGAATCGACTTGTACAGCCCAATCATGCCTTCCTGAACAATATCTTCCCGGTCGGCACCGATCAGAAAATAGGAACGAGCTTTCGCGCGTACGAAGTTCCGGTACTTATGAATCAAGTACTCCAGCGCTTCATGGTCGCCGTTTCGCACGGCCTCAACCAGCTCTTCATCCGTTCGGGCCTCAAGCGGCAAAGTCTGGGACTCGTCTAACTGCATTGCCAACTCTATCATCACCCCATTACCGCTGTCAGGATGACGCCATTATACATTATGTAATCTATCAGGATCAATACTAGAAATCATTGCCGCCGCCACTTTTCGAGAATCTTCTCAACGTCTTGTCGAATCGCGTCGGCAATCCGCCCCGTTTCAAGCTCGGTTTGCTCATTTCGCCGCTGCACAGCCTGGCCGATTTGCTGTTTGACCGCCGCCAATCGCTGCAGCCATTCATCCGCGGAAATACGCAGCGCGCCGCCGCCGAAGGCCACCTGTTGTTCGGCGCGATCGGACGTTGCCACAATCAGCTGCCGATACTGGTCACGCAGGTCGTAGACGAGGCGCTCGATGCGGTCGTCCGCTGTTTCGTGCCGCGGCGTGTAGATGACCCGCACACCCTTTTCCGTCACTGCCGCGCCCTTCCCACGCTGCCGATGCGCGTCGTAGACAACAATCACGTCATCCCCCGTAAACGCGCGGTACTCCGCAGCCTGCTCGAGCAGCCAAGCCCGCGCGCTCTCCAGGTCTTTCGCGTCGGTCAGCGCACCCTTCAACTGCCGGCCGATCACGTTATATCCATCCACAATCACGCACTGGTCCGCCCGCCGGTGTTTACCCCCGCTGCCGGACGATTTCATACAGCATGACCCCTGCCGCCACGGATGCATTCAGGCTTTGCACCTCTCCGTGCATCGGCAGCCGGACGAGGTAATCGCACCGCTCCTCGACCAGCCGGCTGAGCCCTTGGCCTTCCGACCCAACCACCAGCGCAATCGAGCCGCGGTAATCCACTTCGGTATACGGCGTATCCCCCTCCGCCGCCAGGCCAACAATCCAGTACCCGGCCTTCTTGAGCCGGTCCATCGCCTGGTTGAGGTTGCTCACCCGGGCCACCGGCACGTACTCCAGCGCCCCCGCCGCCGCCTTGGCGACCGTCCCCGTCAACGGCACCGACCGCCGTTTGGGAATCACGACGCCCTGTGCCCCGGCTGCCTCGGCCGTCCGCACCACCGCCCCGAGGTTGTGCGGGTCCGTCACCCCGTCCAGCAGAATGATGAGCGGAGCTTGTCCGGTCTTGCGCGCAATCACATCTTCCAAATCCGCATAGGCGCGGGGCGCCACGTACGCCAGCACACCCTGGTGGTTTTCCCCCGCCACACTCGTCAAGTGTGCCTTGGGCGCGTTCTGCAGCAGCACGCCGGCCGCCTTCGCCTTGCCCACAATCTCCGCGAGGCTGCCGCCTTCGGCTCCTTGCGCGATCACGATTTTATTGATGGGCGTCCCCGCTCGCAACGCCTCCAGCACCGGCCGGCGCCCGGCGACAAACTCCTCTGCCGGCGGCGTGTCCACGACAGCCTCCTGCCGCTCCCGGTCGGCACCTCGCGCCGCCATCAAGCCGTGGCCGCGCTTTGCCCCGTCCCGGGTGCCCCCGCGTTCACCGCCCCGTTTCGCGGGTGCTTCATCGCGATCGCGCCGTGCACCAGCCCGTCCCCGCCGTCCGCCGGCCCGCCGTTCGTCCCGCCCCGGCTTCTCTTCAGGGCGCGTCTTTCTTGCGCTTCTCTGCATCCCCTGCATCCTCCCATTCATCGATCCACCGAAGCGCCGTCTCACACACTTCGTCAAGGCGCTCCTGTTGCCCTGTCCCGTACAAATAGCCAAGCAGCGCTTCAAACCCGGTGCTGTGCCGGTACGTCAACACATCGGTGCTTTTGCGCATGTGGCCCGCCTTGGCATTTCTGCCCCTGCGGAGGATGGTCAGCTCTTCCGCGCTCAGAATGGCGCCAAGCTGGTCCGCCAACCGCGCCTGGGCACTGGCCCGGACGTACCGCGTCGCTGCCTTGTGCAGCTCGTTCGGCTTGCGGATGCCCCCAGCCAGGACGTGGTTGCGGGCGTACAGCTCCCAGATGGCGTCTCCCACATATGCGAGCGCCAGCGGCGACAGGTCCGCGGCCGTCCAGGACAATCTCATTTGCGCCGCCACCTTGTGCCCTGGGGCGTATCCTCAATGATGACCCCCGCCGCAGCCAGTTCATCGCGGATTTCATCCGACCGCTTGAAGTCGCGGTTTTTCCGGGCTTCTGCCCGTTCGGCGAGACGCGCCTCAATGTCTGCCTCTGTCAATTCGCCGAATGCCGGCGCCCCGTCGTTCGCGCCGTCCACCACCAGCGGTTCGTCCAGCGCATCCTGAAGTCCAAGCACACCGGTCAACTCCAGCAGCAGCCCCTCGAACTGTGCAATGCCCTCCAGGCTCACCGGCGTTCCCGCCAGGTACGCGTTCGCCTCGCGCACACCTTCAAACACGGCCGCCAGCGCGTCCGCTGTGTTGAAGTCATCGTCCATCGCCTCAATAAATTGCGCCCGAACCCGGTCGATGGCCTCCAGAACCGCTTCTGGAACGTGATTGACGAATTCCGGGTGCAAGAGCTCCCCTGCGGCCTCCAAACTCTGACGCCGATGGTCGAGGTTGAGCAGGCAGCGTTCAATGCGGTCGAGGCTCTGCTCTGCCTGCTGCATCGCTTCATCTGTGTAGTTCAAGGGACGCCGGTAGTGCGCAGACAGCAGGTAGAAGCGGATGGCCCGCGCCGAATGCTGCAGCAGCAAGTCGCGTGCGGTCACAAAGTTGCCGAGCGACTTGGACATCTTTTCCCCGTTGATCATAATCATCCCGTTGTGCATCCAGTACCTTGCGAACGGTTCCCCATCATGGGACTCACTCTGGGCGATCTCGTTCTCATGATGTGGAAACATTAAATCACGGCCGCCCCCGTGGATGTCAATGTGGTCCCCGAGGTACAGGTGGTTCATGACGGAGCACTCAATGTGCCACCCGGGCCGCCCCGGCCCCCAAGGACTGTCCCAGTACTCCTCGCCCGGCTTCGCGGCTTTCCACAGCGCAAAGTCTGCGGGATGCCGTTTCTCCTCGCTGACGTCGATGCGAAAGCCTGCCTGCATTTCCTCCGTCGACTGGTGCGACAGCTTCCCATAGTCTTCGAAGCTGGACGTGTCAAAATACACTGTGCCGTTGGCAGCATAGGCGTGGCCCTGTTTGACCAGGTCGTCAATGTACTGAATAATTTCCGGAATGCACTCTGTCACGCGCGGGTGCACTGTTGCAGGGCGAATCCCGAGCGCCTTTGCGTCCCGGAAATACTCCTCAATGTTGCGATTCGCCACCGCCCGGACATCCAGCCCCAGTTCGTTGGCCCGTTGGATGATTTTGTCGTCCACATCCGTAAAGTTCTGCACGTAGCGGACTTGAAAACCGCGATATTCGAGGTAGCGGCGCACGGTGTCAAACACCACAAACATCCGGGCGTTGCCCAAGTGAAACAAATCATAGACCGTTGGGCCGCACGCGTAAAAACGAACCTTTCCCGGCTCAATCGGGATGAGAGGTTCTTTTTGTCGACTCATGGTGTTGTACAATTGCACGGTCATCCAAACGACCTCCTGTGTACTCAATGCAAACAGCCGTCTCCTCTCCAGAGACGGCTGATGGATCCGCGATTCCACTCTGGTTGGCGCACCAGCAGGGCGCCCACCTCATCAGCCGATAACGAGGCTATCCGTCGGATTTTACTAAGCCCAGGCATCAGGTTGTCCATCCCGCACCCCTGATGCTTGCGCCGTTCCTTCCGAGGCTGACGGAGGCACTTCAACGAGCCGCAACGACAGGCGCTCACACCCGGCCGCGCCGGCGCCTGCTCTCTGACGTTCGAAACCCGCCTACTCTTTCCGTCCATGGCCTGAATTTACAACCTGCGTAACGCAGCAACCGTTCTGATCCGATCGCTCGAACTCGTAACGCTATTTTCCTCGAGCCCTGCGGATTTGTCAAACGCCTGCCTGGGCCAGCGCGGCTTCCATCCGCTCCAGTACCCACGCCTTGGGCAGACAAGCGATGGTCATCTGCAAATCCGGCCCGTGCACTTCTCCTGTCACCGCCGCGCGCACCGGCATGAACAGGGCCTTCCCTTTGACGCCCAGTGTCTTTTTGATTTCGTTAAACCGATCACGGCTGGCCTCCGCGGTCCACACGTCCGACGCTTCCGCCAATGTATGGTATGCACGAACCACGTCTGCTGCGCCTGGCTCACGCAAAACGGCGAGCGCCTCCGCCGACAGGGCAGCCTGGCGTTCGAAAAAACCGCGCGCCAGCGGCAGAAAGTCGGCGGCACAGGCCATTTGCTCTTGATACAAGCCAACCACCGTCTCCAGCCATCCATCGTCCCGGCCGTCCGGCAGCGCGATGCCCTGGCGCTGCAGTTGGACCCGAACCATCTCTGTCAACGCCGGCAGCGGCAGCTGCTTCAGGTACTGGTTGGCCATCCAGCGCAGTTTGTGAACGTCAAACACGGCGCCGCTCTTGTTGACGCGTTCCAGGTCAAACCGGGCGATGATTTCTTCCAAGCTCAGAATCTCTTCTTCTCCCCCCGGCGACCAGCCGAGTAAAGCCAAAAAGTTCACGATGGCCTGCGGCACGTATCCAGCCTCCCGGTACGCGTGGACAGGCAGCACATTTGGATCGCGCTTGCTCAGCTTCTTCCGCGTTTCATCCAGCACCTGCGGCAGGTGCGCGAACGCGGGTTCCGCCAAGCCGAGCGCACGATAAATCAGGAGCTGCCTGGGCGTGTTCGACAGATGCTCTTCCCCGCGAATCACGTGTGTGATTTCCATCAGGGCGTCGTCGATGACCACCTGGAAGTTGTAAGTTGGCAGCCCGTTCGACTTCATGATGACAAAGTCGCCAATGTCGTCGGATTCAAATGAAACGGGGCCGCGCACGGCGTCTGTCAACGACAGGGTCACGCCTTCTGGCACGCGAAACCGCCAGTTCGCGGTGCGGCCCTCTGCTTCCAAGGCTGCCCGCTCGTCCGCCGTCAGATCCCGGCACTTCCCGCTGTACCGCGGCGTCTGGCCGAGCCGCAAGGCTTCCGCCCGCTGTGCGTCCAGTTCTTCCGCGGTGCAGTAGCACGGGTACGCCGCGCCCGCATCGGCCAGTTTCTTGAGATAATCCCGGTAAATCGGCAGGCGGTCGGTGCATCGATAGGGTGCGTGCGGCCCGCCGACATCCGGCCCTTCCTCCCAGCGAAACCCCAGCCAGCGGAATCCCTCTAAGATTTCCTGCTCGGCACCAGGGACGTTCCGCTCCAGGTCCGTATCCTCGGAACGGAGAATAAATTGTCCGCCGTGGTGTTTCGCAAACAGATAATTAAACAGCGCCGTCCGGACGCCGCCAATATGTAAATGCCCTGTCGGGCTCGGTGCATAGCGTACGCGAACCGTCACTTTCCGTCCTCCTTTCGCGGCTGCAGCAGCACCACTGCCTGCGCCGCCACCCCTTCCTTTCGACCGACAAACCCCATTCGCTCCATCGTGGTGGCCTTGACGCTGACTTGCCCCGTCTCACACCCCAGCAGCTGCGCCATGGAAGCCCGCATGTCCGCGACATACGGCGCAATTTTCGGCGTTTCCGCCAGTACCATCACGTCCGCATTGCCGACCTCATAGCCCGCTTCCTGAACCATGGCCACCACGCGGCGCGTCAGTTCTTTACTGTCCGCCCCGCGGTACGCTGGGTCGGAATTGGGGAAATGCATCCCGATGTCGCCCAGCGCGAGTGCCCCGAGCAGCGCATCCATCAGCGCGTGCAGCACGACGTCCGCGTCGGAGTGGCCCTCCAGCCCGAGGTCGCTGTCAATCGCCACGCCCCCCAAGACCAGCTTGCGGCCTGCGGCAAATCGGTGCACATCAAACCCTAGGCCAACCCGCATACCCGCGCCCTCCCTTTCCATCCACAAATCCCCCGCCGTATCTTCGTCAAGACGGGTCCTCCTGTCCCCACAGCCGTTCCGCCAGCCACGTTGCAAACGGCAGGTCGTCTTGCGTGGTCACTTTCAAATTCACGGTGGTCGCCGCCACCATCGTAACCGGCAAATGAATGGCCTCCAACAAGGAAGCATCATCGGTAAAGGTGCGGCCGACGGGTCCTCGGTCTGACCGAGATGCTTCACCAAAACCGGCCGCGCGAAGACCGCGGACCAGCCAGTCGAGACGAAACACCTGCGGTGTCTGCGCGTTCCACAGCATCTCTCTGGGAACTGTTTCGACAATCTTCTGGTTCTGGACACGCTTGATGGTGTCCACACAGGGCTTCCCCAACACGGCCGCCCCATCGCGTTTGGCAACTTCAATCACGGCCTGCACGTCGGCCACCGCCACAAACGGCCGGGCAGCGTCATGCACCGCGACCCAGACGGCCTCCCCAGGAAACGTGCCCTCCTGCACATGCACATCGCCAAATCGCACGACGGTCCGCCCTCCCCCGCCAACGCGGACCGCTGCGCTCCCCTCTGCGGCAATCCAGGCGAGGACGCCTTCCATGCCCTGCGCCACGGAAGCAATTCTTGAATCTCCACCCGTCACCACGCGACACGTGTGGTGGAGCGAAGCAGTTTTCACTTTTTCAATCATCTCGGCACGGTCCGCTTCCGGCACAACAATGCAAAGCCTGTCCACACCGCCCGCCAATAGCGCCCGCGCGGACCGCTCCCACATCTCCACGCCGGCCAGAACCGCGTACTGCTTGCGAAACCCGATGCGAGAACCTGAACCGGCCGCGACAAGGATACCATAGACCACCCGTGCTCCCCAACTTTCCACACTGCCAGATTGCCAGCCTGTTGCCTTCCCAACATACCACGGAGCGCAAAGTACAAGCAAAAGGGCCGGCATGCACCGACCCTGGCTTCATCGCAGACAAACCGTCCTGTATGAGTTGCGTCAGAGCGCTTTCTCCAGCAGTTTCGGCTTTGCAAAAATCATCCGTCCCGCGGAAGTCTGCAAAACACTCGTGACAAGCACATCCACGCGTCCGCCGATATAGTCGCGTCCGCCCTCGATGACAATCATGGTGCCGTCGTCGAGATAGGCAACCCCCTGATTGTACTCCTTACCGTCTTTGATGACCTGTACATTCAATTCTTCACCCGGCAGCACGACAGGCTTCAAAGCGTTTGCCAGGTCGTTGATGTTCAGCACGTGCACGCCCTGCAGTTCACACACCTTATTCAGGTTGAAGTCGTTTGTCACAACCTTGGCGTTCTGCTGCTTCGCCAAACGCACCAGTTTGCTGTCGACTTCCTGGATGTCGTCAAAGTCAATCTCCATCACCTGAACCTTGACCTTCAGTTCCTTTTGAATGCGATTGAGGACATCCAGCCCGCGCCGGCCCCGGTTCCGCTTGAGCACATCCGAGGAGTCGGCAATGTGCTGCAGCTCTTCCAGGACAAAGGAGGGGATGACCAGCACGCCGTCGAGAAAGCCGGTCTGCACCAGGTCCGCGATGCGCCCGTCAATAATCACGCTCGTATCCAGCAGTTTCGCTTCACCAGCCCGAAACTGCTGCGCAGACGCGGACTTTTTGTCCTTGTCGCGCTCTTTCCTCTCCATTCGACCGGCGAACAACGACACTAAGTCTTCCCGCTTCGCAAATCCAATCCGCAGGCCCAAATAAGCCATCAGGATGCTGACGAAAAACTGCACCGGCAGACCCACCACGGGGATGCCCCGGATGGTCGCTGAAAACAGATACGCCACCAGCAATCCAATCACCATGCCGATGGTGCCGCCCAGCACGTCCGCCAACGGCGTTTTCTGCAGCTTCTCCTCCAGCCAGCGGATTAACGTCACGACATAGTTGACTAACCAGGTCGTTGCGATGATGAAGATACTCGCTCCCAGCGCCGCGCCAAACCATTTTGATGCAAACGGTTGAGAATGCAGATGAAATACGCGCGAGAATAAGTCCGGGGCAAACGTGTAACCTAGCACCACCCCAATAACCGCGAAAAACAGATGAACAATTCTCTTCACCATATCGATGTCACCTCCTACCGTGCAGTATGGGCAAAAAGAGTCCCGTCAAAACCATGGAAAGGCGAGATTGAAAAAGTTTTTGCCCGGCGCTGTTACAGTCCTATCGACCTTGGGGTGTGGCACTAGTGTAACACCGTCGCCAAAAGCCGTCAAAAACGTGAAGTCCGAATTCTGCGCGCATGGTACGTCTCTTGCGCGCCGAGTCGGACTCCCAAAACGCTCGATTTGCGTTCTCCCCGCATTGCATTCTCCCCGCAGCCATGCCTGCACACCGCCGGATGGGCTTTACTTGATTTCCGGCTTGACAATCTCAATCTCGCCCTCGCGGTTTCGAATCCGGCTGCGACGCCGGTGCCGGACCATCCGGCCAATCCCATAGACGCCGTACAGGGCGAGCGGCACAAAAATGAGTCGATTCACCACCGCGTGTTGAAAACGAAAGATGATGTACACGCCAATCGCCAAGAGCGGAACGACCACAATCGCCGAACGCGGAAACGCGATTTTCTTAAAGTTCGGGTACCGGGTCCTACTCACCATCAAGAGCGCCAGAATCACCATGCCCGCCGGCAGGATGACGTTGGCCGGACTGAGCAGGTCCCTGTACAGCGCGAGCGTCGCCAGAATGCCGCCGGCGGCAGTGATGGGCAATCCGACGAAATAGTTCGTCGATTTTTTCGCGATGTTGAACCGCGCCAGCCGCAGTGCGCCGCAAACGGGGAAAAGCACCGCAATCAAGACGCCCGGCCACCCCAGCGTATGCAGCACCACATGCCACATGATGAGTGTCGGGGCAACGCCAAATGTCACGATATCCGACAACGAGTCCAGTTCCTTGCCAAATTGACTCTCCGCGTGAAAAAACCGGGCGGCTCTTCCGTCCAGTCCATCCAAAACCATGCCAACGACGACCATCAGGGCTGCATCGGAGGCACGCCCCGCTGAGACCCACAACAGTGCCACGACGCCCAAAGCCAGATTACATACCGTCAGGAGACTCGGAATGGCCTTCTGAATCAATCTACAACACTCCCTTCCGACGGTCCGCTCGACACCACCGCGAGCCACGACATTGCCGTCATGCTTGCGCGAAATTTCTTGCGGATGATGGCCCTTAGATATGGCGATCGATGAAGACCTGCTCCTGTATCCGTTTGAGTCCGTCTCGAATGGCCTTGGCACGCACGACGCCGATGCCTTCCACTGCATCCAATTGTTCAATGGACGCTGCCAGCACGTTGTTCAGTGTTTCAAAGTGTTCGACGATATTTTCAATGACCGGCTGCGGCAAGCGAGCAATTTTGTTGAGCAGGCGGTATCCCCTGGAGGATACAATCTCATCCTCGATGTTCGCAGCCGCATGGTAGCCGAGAATGCGCGCCAGCACCTGCCCGTCAATCAATTCCTCGTTGCCCAGGTCATGAATGGCTGAAAGCAGTTGGTGCGGTGTTTCGTCGGGTTCGAAGATGGCATAGTCCTTCACCAGCAGGTAAGCTTCCTCATCGACTCTCGAGACGAGCTCCTCCAGCTGCATACTGATGAGCCGGCCTTCACTGCCCAATTCTGTAATATATCGACGAATTTCGGACTTAATGCGCAAAACCATTTCAAACCGCTGCAGAACCAGCGTCACTTCCTGCAACGTCACCAATTCTTCAAATTCGAGCGCGCTGAGGTTGGTCAAGGCCTGGTCGAGGACCGCCTTGTACTTCTCCAGCGTTTGAATCGCCTGATTGGCTTTGGTCAAAATGACCCCGATGTCCTTGAGAACGTACTTGAACGACCCCTGGTACAGTGTGATGACATTTCTTCGCTGTGAAATACACACCACCAGCTGCCCCGTCTGTTTCGCGACGCGCTCTGCCGTGCGGTGCCGCGTACCGGTTTCGGAAGCAGGAATCGTGTGGTCCGGGTTGAGATTGATGTTCGCATACAACACCTTTTTCAGGTCTTCGCTGACGATAATGGCACCGTCCATTTTCGCGAGCTCGTAAATATGGGACGGTGTCAAGTCACACTGGATGGAAAACCCGCCATCCATCAAGCCGAGCACCTGGTCGGTCGCGCCAACGACAATCAGTCCACCGGTCTTTGCCCGCAGGATGTTCTCGACGCCTTCGCGAAGGACCGTTCCCGGTGCCACCATGCGAAGGATTTTATTGATCGCTGCTTCCCGTTTTGCATCTTCCGGCATCTGCACACCCCTACAAAGCCAAATCCAGCGCTTCCTGAACCGTGGATACGCCAATCACTTGTATCGTTCCATTGTACCGCCATCCCCGCAGGCTGTGCATGGGGACAAGGCAGCGGCGGAACCCCAGTTTCTCCGCTTCCCGAATCCGCTGTTCCAGCCGGGACACGGAACGGACCTCGCCGGTCAGCCCGACTTCTCCGATATAAACATCTCCGTCCGCAAGCGGCCGGTCGCGAAAGCTCGACGCGACGGCGAGCGCCACGCCCAAATCGATGGCTGGCTCCTCCACCCGCATCCCGCCCGCCAAGTTGACGTAAGCGTCGGATGCTTGCAGCTGCAAGCCGAGCCGCTTCTCCAATACAGCCATGACAAGGCTGACACGGTTGTGATCGGCCCCCGTGCTCATGCGTTTGGGTGTACCAAAACTGGAAGAAGCAACGAGCGCCTGTACCTCCAGCAGCAGCGGTCGAGACCCCTCCAGCGCGGCGACCACAGCAGAGCCCGGCGTCCGTTCGGCCCGTTCCGAAAGAAACATCTCGGACGGGTTGGCAACCTCTTCAAGACCCTCGTTTTTCATTTCGAAGATGGCCAGTTCGTTGGTTGACCCAAATCGGTTTTTTACGGCCCGCAGCACTCGGAAGGCATGGTGCCGTTCACCCTCAAAGTATAGTACGGCGTCAACCATGTGTTCAAGCAAACGCGGCCCCGCCAGGTTGCCGTCTTTCGTCACGTGACCGACGATGAACGTGGCGATATTGAGATCCTTGGCGAGTCTGAGCAGCGCGCTCGTGCACTCTCGAACCTGGGCGACACTCCCCGGGGCGGACGTCAGGCTCGGACGATAGACGGTTTGAATCGAGTCGACAATCAGAAAGTCCGGTTTCACCTGTTCGACGGCCCGAACCGCAAGGTCCAGGTCCGTCTCCGACAGGACAAACAGGTTTTCATGCGTCGCCTCAATTCGTTCGGCACGCAGCTTCAACTGATTGGCAGACTCTTCACCGGATATATAGAGAACTGTATGACCGCGCCCGGCCACCGTATGCGAGAACTGCAATAATAACGTAGATTTCCCGATACCGGGGTCGCCGCCAATCAACACCAGGGAACCCGGGACCACGCCGCCGCCGAGTACCCGGTCGTACTCCCGAAACCCGGTCGGCACGCGAGCCTCCAGCTGTGACGGAATGTCCGGAATGCGCTGCGGCCCTGTTTGCACCCCGGTTCGACCGAAGGAACGAGCCTGCGCCGGCGCCCGAACTTCCTCCACGTACGTATTCCATTCCCCGCAGCCCGCACAGCGCCCGGCCCACTTCACGGACACATGGCCGCAGGATTGACACACGAATTGTGTATGAGACTTTGCCATAGGACACCACCCGCCGTGTTCTGTTTCCCCATCATAACAGACCAGAAAGCTGCCTGCGCATCCATGAGCACAGACAGCTTCTGAATCCGGCAGGGAGTGAGCAAAAACACCCAGCCGCTCAGCTTCGAACCGGGTTTCCAGCCGCGGCCGGTTGAACGACCAGTTCTCCGTCCCCAGCATCAATCACGACCCGGTCGCCCCGCTGAATCGTCCCCGTCAGCAGTGCCTCTGACAGTTTGTCTTCAATGTGGCGCTGAATCGCCCGCTTCAACGGCCGCGCCCCATACTGCGGGTCAAACCCCTCCTTGGCCAGGAATGCCTTCGCAGCATCGGTGAGCGTGAACTCGATGTCGTGCTCCACCAGGCGCTTCTGCAAGTCTCTGACCATCAAGTCCACAATGCTGCCGATTTGCGCTTCGTCGAGCGGGTGGAACACGATGATTTCATCCACGCGGTTCAGGAACTCCGGCCGGAACGACCGCTTCAGGTCGTCCATCACCTTGCCCTTCATGTCCTCGTACTGGCTGGCCGTGTCCGGCTTGAACCCAAGCGACCCGCCTTTGCGGATGCTCTCCGCGCCAACGTTCGAAGTCATGATGATCACGGTGTTCCGAAAATCGACCGTTCTGCCTTTCCCGTCCGTCAGGCGTCCGTCGTCCAACACCTGCAGCAGGATGTTGAACACTTCCGGGTGCGCCTTTTCCACTTCATCGAGCAAGACGACCGAATACGGCTTGCGGCGGACCTTTTCGGTCAGCTGGCCGCCTTCCTCGAACCCGACGTAGCCGGGCGGGGCGCCGACCAGCCGCGCGGTCGAATGACGCTCCATGAACTCGGACATGTCGATGCGAATCATCGCATCCTCATCTCCAAACATCGCTTCCGCCAAGGCACGCGCCAGCTCCGTCTTCCCCACGCCAGTCGGGCCGAGGAAGATGAAGGAGCCAATCGGGCGTTTCGGGTCCTTCAACCCAGCGCGCGCCCGCCGAATCGCCCGCGCGACCGCCTCGACGGCTTCGCCCTGCCCAATCACGCGGTCATGCAGGATGTTCTCCAAGTTCATCAGGCGTTCGGACTCTTCCTGGGCAAGCTGTTTCACCGGGATCCCGGTCCAGGCCGCGACGATGTGCGCGATGTCCTCCGCTGTGACGCGGATGTCGTCGTTGGCCTGCGTCTTTTGCCACTCCGCCTTGCGCGCTTCCAGCTCCTGTTTCAATTTCTGCTCCTGGTCACGCAGGGCCGCGGCCTTTTCAAACTCCTGGCTCTGCACCGCAGAATCCTTTTCGCCGCGAACCTTCTCCAGTTTCTGCTCCAGCTCTTTCAGGTTCGGCGGAGCCGTGTGCGTCTGCAGCCGGACGCGAGACGCGGCTTCGTCAATCAGGTCAATCGCTTTGTCCGGCAGGAAGCGGTCCGTGATGTAGCGGTCAGACAACCGCACCGCGGCCTCCAGCGCTTCGTCGGTGATTTTCACACGGTGGTGCGCCTCGTACCGGTCACGTAAGCCATGCAGGATTTGCACCGCCTCTTCCGGGGTGGGCTGGTCGACCGTGATCGGCTGGAACCGCCGTTCCAGTGCCGCGTCCTTCTCGATGTGTTTGCGGTATTCATCGAGCGTCGTCGCGCCAATGCACTGCAGTTCACCGCGCGCCAGCGCCGGTTTGAGGATGTTGGACGCGTCGATCGCGCCTTCCGCCCCGCCTGCGCCAATCAAGGTGTGCAGCTCGTCGATGAACAGAATCACATTGCCGGCCTGACGAATCTCTTCCATGATTTTCTTGAGGCGGTCTTCGAATTCACCGCGGTACTTCGTCCCTGCCACCACGGTGCCCATGTCCAGCACCATCACGCGTTTGTTTCGCAGCGTTTCCGGGATGTCGCCGCTGACGATGCGCTGCGCCAGCCCTTCCGCGATGGCGGTCTTACCGACGCCCGGTTCGCCAATCAGCACGGGGTTGTTCTTGGTGCGGCGGGACAGCACCTGGATGACCCGTTCAATCTCGTTGCTGCGGCCAATTACGGGGTCAAGCTTGCCATCCCGCGCCATCTGCGTCAGGTCGCGCGCCAGGCCGTCCAGGGTCGGCGTGCCGGCGGCGGCGTCCTTATCCGGGCCGAGATCGCTCATATCCCCGCCGAGCAGCTGCAGCACCTGCTGCCGCGCTTTGTTCAGACTGATGCCGAGGTTGCCGAGCACGCGGGCGGCCACGCCTTCTCCTTCACGAATCAGGCCGAGCAGGATGTGCTCTGTGCCGACGTAGCTGTGGTTTAACTTCCTGGCTTCGTCAATCGACAGCTCGATGACCTTCTTTGCCCGGGGTGTATACGTCATCGCGCTCACCTGACCCTGTCCAGGTCCGATGATGCGTTCCACTTCACTCTGTACTTTTTCCGCGCTGACCCCCAGGCTCATCAGAGCCTTGGCGGCGATGCCGTCTCCTTCCCGCACAAGGCCGAGCAGGATGTGCTCCGTGCCAACGCCAGGGTGGTGCAATCGAGCGGCTTCCTCTTGCGCCAATGCAAGTACCTTTTGTGCACGTTCCGTAAACCTTGTATACATTTACTGCACCTCCGTATCGTCGAGTCTCAGCCGCTCGCGAATCAGGGTTGCGCGCCGTGAATCGCGCGTGGCGGGTGATAACTCTTGATTATAGTATTTTTGCAAAAATGCCGGTTGCGTCATGACCATCAATTCTTTGAGGATCCCGGCGGATACGCCCTTGATAATGCCCAGGTCGATGCCGAGCCGGACGTCCGACAGGCGCTGCAGCGTCTCTTTGGAATCCATCTTACGCGCGTAGGCGAGAATGCCGAAGGAACGACAGACGCGGTCCTCCAGGCCCTCCCGGTTTTCCTGAAGCAGCATCCGTCGGGCAGCACGCTCGTGATCCATCAACTGGTTCACGATGCTGCTCAAGTTCCCGATGATCTCTTCCTCAGTTTCGCCCAACGTGACCTGGTTGGAAACCTGGAACAGATTCCCTGCCGACTCGCTGCCTTCGCCGTACATCCCGCGAACGGTGAGGCCGACCTGCGACACAGCGGACAACATCCGGTTGATTTGACCCGACAGGACCAAGCCCGGCAGATGCATCATCACCGACGCCCGAATGCCCGTCCCGACGTTGGTCGGACACGCGGTCAGGTACCCGTACCGGTCGTGAAAGGCATAGGGAATGTGCTTCTCCAGGGCATCATCCAGCTCGTTGGCCAACTGCCACGCTTCCTCCAGCCGCAGCCCCGGCATGATGCATTGGATCCGAATGTGGTCCTCTTCATTGATCATTAAATTCACGACTTCGTCGTCCCGCAGTGCGACGGCCCCATGCTTCACTTCATCGGCGAGATCTTTGCTGATTAAATGCTTCTCGACCAGCACCTGCCGGTCCAGGGCAGACAGTTCGGAGCACCGGACCAGTTCGAAGTTGCCAAAGCGGCGCACATCCGGGCTGGCCAGCGCCCGCCGGACGCGATCGATCACCGCATCCGCATGCGAATCCGTCTGCAGCATCGGGAACGGCACGTCCGTGATGTTCCGAGCAATGCGAATGCGGCTGGTCAGTGCAATGTCGTCGTTCGGGCCGCCGTCTCGCATCCACTTGCTCATTGCCCGTTGTAAGAAATCGCTCAGTGACACCGCGCATTCCTCCTACTGTTCGAACTCCTGCTCCAGCGACCGGATTTGGTCGCGCAGTTCGGCTGCCCGTTCGAACCGTTCTGCTGCAATCGCCTGCTGGAGTTCGATTCGAAGTCGGTCAAGCACTTTGCGCTTCTTGACCTGCTCACCTGCCCGCAACGGGACTTTGCCGCGATGCTGTCCGTTGCTCTGAATCCTGCGCAGCAAGGGTTCCAGGCGCGATGCAAAACTTTCATAACAGTGTGGACAGCCAAACCTGCCCATCTGCGTGAACTGATGATAGGTCAACCCGCAGACATCGCACCGCAGGTTTGCCGGCGGCGGCGCGGCGATGCCCGGCGACGATTCCATGTTGAGCAGCCCGCTCAACAGGTGATTAAAGTCAAACGCCTGGGCGGCCTTTGCGAATACGTCACCCTTGTCTCTTGCGCACTGCTCACAGAGGTGGTACTCGCTTTTCTCGCCCCCAACAATTTTCGTAAAGTGAACCGTTGCAGGACGTGCATGGCACTCTTCACACATCATTTTGAGACACCCCCAATCGGGATCGCGCATCCCATGAAGCCGCCTCGCGACACGCACGCAGCCGCATGGAACGTGAATGGCTGGATGGGTTTTACCCTTCGTCCGCTTTTGCAGCAAACAGGGCGGTCAACATCTGCGCCAGCAGCCGCGCCCTCAATTCATCCCGGGACGGAAGCTCCACGCGCAGCGTATCACGATGGACTGCGGCTCTCAGCAGGTTGGCTTCCCGCCTCGAAACGATTTCTTCGCGCTCCAGACGCTCAATCATCCCCTCCGCTTCCCGCTGCGAAAGCGAAACACCGATTGATTGTACGATCTGCGCCAGCGGTTGGTGATCGTTGAAACGCAGCTGTCGAATCCGGATATACCCGCCGCCGCCCCGCTTCGATTCCACCACATACCCTTGCTCAATCGAAAACCGGGTGCTGATGACGTAGTTGATTTGCGATGGAACACATTGAAACAGCTCCGCCAGGTCGCTTCTCTGTAACTCTATTACACCCGCCTGGCTTTTCTGTATGATTTGCTTCAAATACCGCTCGATGATGTCTGAAATATTGTTGCCCAACGAACTCCCCCTCCGATATTTCATCTGGATGAAGATTCGCTCGGAAGTACATGGCATCCAATGTCCGCCAACCATCGTCAAAGCCTGACCATCCTCTGGCCTGACCAGCGTCAAGCCCGAATCGGTTTTGATTTTCATTGACTTTGACTTTGACTATCCTTGACTTTATTATACCCCTTCTGCGCCACTTTGCAACTCGTTGCTTTTGCGACGCAACATTCGTCAGTGTGCCGGATTCATTCTGCTCCTATGCACCCGGCGGCTCGTCATGCATCGAATTTGTCCGTCTGATTGACCGGCCGCACAAATCACGTTACACTACTTGCGAATATGACGTGTACGAGTGTCGGAAGGGTGGACACAGGTGGCTTCAAACCGACAAGTGGAAATTGCATTAGCAGCCGTGAAATTGTTCGAGAAGAAGGGCTATCACGCAACGTCCGTGCAGGATATCGCGGACGAAGTGGGGTTGCAGAAGGGCAGCCTGTATCATTACATTCACTCAAAAGAGGACTTGTTGCTGCAAATCGCCCATCAAGCAATCACGGACTTTAACCAGAGGCTTGAGACCATCTTGGCGTCAGACCTGCCTGCCAAAGATAAATTGATTCAAGCAATCGAGAATCACATCACGGTATCGGCGGCAAACATCGAGACCACGACAGTCCTGCTGCGAGAAGCCTTCTCCCTGGGGGAAAACCAGCATCAGATGATTCAGGATTTGTCCGATCGGTACGTCGACTTGTGGACGCAGATTCTCATCGAAGGCAAAGAAAGCGGAGAGTTCAATGTCGTCCACCCGAGAATCACGGCACTCGCCATCCTCGGCGCATGCAACTGGGTGTATCGGTGGTTTCGTGCTGGCGGAAAATACGATGCGAAAGATATCTCGGCCATGTTTTCGCAGCTCTTCTTGGAAGGTCTTTTAGCGTAACTCAGCCCTTCAACATAATTCACTTGAAGTGAACCGCCCAAACCCGTCATGATCAAATATACACCGTACATTCCCGCCTCATACGCAACAGGGCCCAGCAAAGTGCTGGGCCCTGTCTTCTCTCGCCTGGCGGCGTCCTACTTTCCCAGGGGTCTTCACCCCAAGTATCATCGGCGCTGGAGGTCTTAACGGTCGTGTTCGGGATGGGTACGCGTGTTTCCCCTCCGCCATTGCCACCAGACTTTCGCTTGTCCATCTGCTTCGTATTGCTGCATCTGTCCAAGCTCTAAATGCAAGGTGCTGTACCTTGCAAACCAGATAACGACTTTCCCCTATGCTTCCGTCTTCCCCAACACCACGCTGGTGAAGCCCTCGACCGATTCGTATCCGTCCGCTCCACGTATCACTACGCTTCCACTCCGGACCGATCTACCTCATCTTCTTTGAGGGGTCTTACTCCGTTGACCGGATGGGATACGTTATCTTGAGGCTGGCTTCGCGCTTAGATGCTTTCAGCGCTTATCCATCCCCGACTTGGCTACCCAGCGCTGCGCCTGGCGGCACAACTGGGACACCAGCGGTCGGTTCATCCCGGTCCTCTCGTACTAAGGACAATTCCTCTCACGTATCCTGCGCCCGCGGCAGATAGGGACCGAACTGTCTCACGACGTTCTGAACCCAGCTCGCGTACCGCTTTAATGGGCGAACAGCCCAACCCTTGGGACCGACTTCAGCCCCAGGATGCGATGAGCCGACATCGAGGTGCCAAACCTCCCCGTCGATGTGGACTCTTGGGGGAGATCAGCCTGTTATCCCCGGGGTAGCTTTTATCCGTTGAGCGATGGCCCTTCCACTCGGAACCACCGGGTCACTAAGCCCGACTTTCGTCCCTGCTCGACCTGTCCGTCTCGCAGTCAAGCTCCCTTTTGCCTTTACACGCACCGCGCGATTTCCATCCGCGCTGAGGGAACCTTTGGGCGCCTCCGTTACCTTTTAGGAGGCGACCGCCCCAGTCAAACTGCCCACCTGACACTGTCCCCGCCCCTGCTTCAAGGGGCCAGGTTAGAAGACAGGCATCTCAAGGGTGGTATCCCAACGTCGACTCCACACAGGCTGGCGCCCATGCTTCTCTGTCTCCCACCTATCCTGTACATGACATACCCATCTCCCATATCAAGCTACAGTCAAGCTCCACGGGGTCTTTCCGTCTAGCCGCGGGTAACCTGCATCTTCACAGGTATTACAATTTCACCGGGTCTCTCGTTGAGACAGCGCCCAAGTCGTTACGCCATTCGTGCGGGTCAGAACTTACCTGACAAGGAATTTCGCTACCTTAGGACCGTTATAGTTACGGCCGCCGTTTACTGGGGCTTCAATTCAGAGCTTCGGGTTTCCCCTAACCCCTCCTCTTAACCTTCCAGCACCGGGCAGGCGTCAGCCCCTATACTTCGCCTTTCGGCTTCGCAGAGACCTGTGTTTTTGCTAAACAGTCGCTTGGGCCTTTTCACTGCGGCTCTCTCGAGCGCCCCTTCTCCCGAAGTTACGGGGCCATTTTGCCGAGTTCCTTAACGAGAGTTCTCCCGCGCGCCTCCGTGTTCTCCACGCGCCCACCTGTGTCGGTTTCCGGTACGGGCACCTCATAACTCGCTAGAGGCTTTTCTTGGCAGTGTGAAGCTCAGGACTTCGGTACTGTTCTTCCCTCCCCTTCACAGCTCAGGCTTCCCAGCGTGCGGATTTGCCTGCACGCCACCCTCGCTGCTTGGACGCCCTCTTCCAGCCGGGCGCTTCCCTGCTCCTCCTGCGTCACCCCTTCGCTCATGCGCTATTCGGTGGTACGGGAATTTCCACCCGTTGTCCTTCGACTACGCCTCTCGGCCTCGCCTTAGGTCCCGACTTACCCTGGGCGGACGATCCTTCCCCAGGAACCCTTGGGCTTTCGGCGGACAAGATTCTCACTTGTCTTTTCGCTACTCATACCGGCATTCTCACTTCCATGCGCTCCACCAAGCCTCCCAGCTCAGCTTCTCCGCCCATGGAACGCTCCCCTACCATGCATTCCTGCATCCATAGCTTCGGTGTCCAGTTTAGCCCCGTTACATTTTCCGCGCGGCAGCACTCGACCAGTGAGCTATTACGCACTCTTTCAATGGTGGCTGCTTCTAAGCCAACATCCTGGTTGTCTGTGCACCGCCACATCGTTTCCCACTTAACTGGCACTTCGGGACCTTAGCTGTTGGTCTGGGCTGTTTCCCTTTTGACCACGGATCTTAGCACTCGTAGTCTGACTGCCAAGGTTGATAAAACGGCATTCGGAGTTTGACTGAACTTGGTAACCCTGGTCGGGCCCCGCACTCAATCAGTGCTCTACCTCCGTCCCTCTTCCCTTGACGCTCGCCCTAAAGCGATTTCGGGGAGAACCAGCTATCTCCGGGTTCGATTGGAATTTCTCCCCTACCCCCAGTTCATCCCCCGGCTTTTCAACGCCGGTGGGTTCGGGCCTCCATGCGGTGTTACCCGCACTTCACCCTGACCAGGGGTAGATCACCCGGTTTCGGGTCGATGACAACGAACTATCCGCCCTCTTCAGACTCGCTTTCGCTGCGGCTCCGGCTTTCCCGCCTTAACCTCGCTCGTCATCATCACTCGCCGGTTCATTCTACAAAAGGCACGCCGTCACATGTCACGCATGCTCCGACTGATTGTAAGCACACGGTTTCAGGTTCTCTTTCACTCCGCTCCCGCGGTTCTTTTCACCTTTCCCTCACGGTACTATCCGCTATCGGTCGCCAGGGAGTATTTAGCCTTAGGAGGTGGTCCTCCCGGATTCCCACGGGGTTTCTCGTGTCCCGCGGTACTTGGGTCCTTGTGCCACGAAGCTGATTCTGTTTCGCCTACCGGGCTCTCACCGTCTCTGGCCGGCCTTCCCATGCCGTTCGACTACAGACTCAGTTTCTCACTTCGCGACGGCCTTGCAGTGCCCTCCGCACAAGTCCCGCTACCCCAGTCCTGCAACGGCTGCAACCTTTTACACAGCACTGGTTTGGGCTCTTCCGCGTTCGCTCGCCACTACTTGCGGAATCACGTTTGTTTTCTCTTCCTCGGGGTACTGAGATGTTTCAGTTCTCCCGGTTGCCTCCACTTACCTATGTATTCAGTAAGCGGTACTGACCCATGACGGTCAGTGGGTTCCCCCATTCGGACATCCACGGATCCATGCTCGCTTACAGCTCCCCGTGGCATTTCGGTGTTCGCCCCGTCCTTCGTCGGCTCCTGGCGCCTAGGCATCCTCCGTGCGCCCTTCCTACCTTCACCTGTTTGCGTCCTTCGATCCGCTTCGGACTGCTTTCGCATTCCTCGCGTCTCAAATTCCGCATGCTCACAGTTACCCACTGTGTTCGTGTCGGTTTGACTTCTTCATAGGAGTCGTTATCCAGTTTCCAAGGTACATTCCGGCTCTTGATCTGCTTTCGCACATCCAAAGCCACTTTGAGTTCACCTGCCTGCTTGCGCAGGGTTGGCTCCCTCAAAACTAAACACGCACCGCGACAGTGCCTCTTACTCCGTAGAAAGGAGGTGATCCAGCCGCACCTTCCGATACGGCTACCTTGTTACGACTTCACCCCAATCATCAACCCCACCTTCGGCGGCTGGCCCCCTGACGGGTTACCCCACCGACTTCGGGTGTTGCCGACTCTCGTGGTGTGACGGGCGGTGTGTACAAGGCCCGGGAACGGATTCACCGCGGCATGCTGATCCGCGATTACTAGCAATTCCGGCTTCATGCAGGCGAGTTGCAGCCTGCAATCCGAACTACGAACGGCTTTCAGGGGTTTGCTCCACCTCGCGGTCTCGCTTCCCGTTGTACCGCCCATTGTAGCACGTGTGTAGCCCAGGACATAAAGGGCATGATGATTTGACGTCATCCCCGCCTTCCTCCGACTTACGCCGGCAGTCAACTGTGAGTCCCCACCTTCACGTGCTGGTAACACAGTTCAAGGGTTGCGCTCGTTGCGGGACTTAACCCAACATCTCACGACACGAGCTGACGACAACCATGCACCACCTGTCTCCCCTGCCCCGAAGGGAAACCGCATCTCTGCGGCTGTCAGGGGGATGTCAAGCCCTGGTAAGGTTCTTCGCGTTGCTTCGAATTAAACCACATGCTCCACTGCTTGTGCGGGCCCCCGTCAATTCCTTTGAGTTTCAGTCTTGCGACCGTACTCCCCAGGCGGAGTGCTTATTGGGTTTCCTTCGGCACTGAGGGTGGTACCCCCCAACACCTAGCACTCATCGTTTACGGCGTGGACTACCAGGGTATCTAATCCTGTTTGCTCCCCACGCTTTCGTGCCTCAGCGTCAGTCACTGTCCAGCAAGGCGCCTTCGCCACTGGTATTCCTCCGCATATCTACGCATTCCACCGCTACACGCGGAATTCCCCTTGCCTCTCCAGCACTCAAGTTACGCAGTTTCCAAGGCATTCCCAGGGTTGAGCCCTGGACTTTCACCCCGGACACACGCAACCGCCTACGCACGCTTTACGCCCAGTGATTCCGGACAACGCTTGCCCCCTACGTATTACCGCGGCTGCTGGCACGTAGTTAGCCGGGGCTTCCTCTCTCGGTACCGTCTCTCAAGGGGCTTTCCACTCCCCTTGCCGCTCTTCCCGAGTGACTGAGCTTTACAACCCGAAGGCCTTCTTCGCTCACGCGGCGTTGCTCCGTCAGGCTTGCGCCCATTGCGGAAGATTCCCTACTGCTGCCTCCCGTAGGAGTCTGGGCCGTGTCTCAGTCCCAGTGTGGCCGTCCACCCTCTCAGGTCGGCTACGCATCGTCGCCTTGGTGAGCCGTTACCCCACCAACCAGCTAATGCGCCGCGGGCTCCTCCATCTGCGGTGCATTTGCACCTTTCCCAGCGAGCAGATGCCTGCTCGCTGCCTATCCGGCATTAGCACCCGTTTCCAGGCGTTATTCCGGTCAGTTGGGCAGATTACCCACGTGTTACTCACCCGTCCGCCGCTGACCCCGAAGGGTCCGCTCGACTTGCATGTATTAGGCACGCCGCCAGCGTTCGTCCTGAGCCAGGATCAAACTCTCAAAAAGGTTTGTCTTGCTCATTCGACTTCCGTCGATTACGCTACACTGTCGCTTTCTTGCGTGTTTAGTTTTCAAGGAACCAACATTGCCTTCCGCTTCACAACTTGTCTCTCGTTTGGCGGTTCAAACATCTTACCACACATCCGCTCAAAAAGGCTACTGGATGTTGTTGGTTTGTACCTGGTCAACGTGGAGAAAAGCTTGATGTGACGCGGAATTTCGGGTGGTATCCAACCCGGCCGCCTCGGCGGCGACATCGACTAATATACCACGCTGGATAGGCGAGATCAACTGGTATTCGTGCCCAAATTGAAATTTATTTATGTGAGCCAAGAGAGGCGCACGAGACGCGAAGAAAGCAGCCTTACGAAGGAGGCGCACCTATGAAGCGAGCAGCCCTCATAAGTATGCACGAGGTGCAGTGCAGGTGCCTGTCTATCCAGGCGCGGGCGCGCGGGCTGAACAGCCACACAGCAAACCCTGAACAGCCACACAGCAAACCCTGAACAGCCACACGGCACACCCATTCAAAAAGCCGGCCAACTCCGGGCGCACCCGCAATTGGCCGGCTTTTTCGCAGCACAGGACGGCTGGCATACGGCCGCTCCCCCTTGCCGGCTCGCAACACACACCGCCGCCACGCTGCTCGCTGCTCTATTCCTCGTCCGCCCGCTCCCGCATGAGCGGGAACAACAGCACATCCCGAATCGACGCCTGATTCGTGAGCAGCATCACCAACCGGTCGATCCCGACGCCTAGCCCGCCCGTAGGCGGCATTCCGTGTTCCAGCGCCAGCAGGAAGTCTTCGTCCAGTTCCTGCGCTTCCTCGTTCCCCGCCGCCTTCTCGGCCGCCTGCTGCAAAAAGCGCTGCCGCTGGTCAATCGGATCGTTGAGCTCGCTGAACGCGTTCGCATGCTCACGGCCGACAATGAACAGCTCAAACCGGTCGGTAAAGCGCGGATCCTCCGCGTTCTTCTTGGCGAGCGGCGACACCTCCACAGGGTGCCCGTACACAAAGGTGGGTTGAATCAGCGTGTGTTCCACCTTTTGCTCGAAGAACTCGTTGAGAATGTGCCCGTACTGCATGGACGGCTGAACAACCACGCCATGTTCTTGGGCAAGCCGGCGGGCTTCTTCGGTCGACGTCACCGCACGGAAGTCCACGCCGGTCTCCGCCTTCACGAGGTCGACCATGTGTTGACGAGCCCAGGGCTTGCCAAGGTCAATGTCGTACTCGTCATACACCAGACGGTCTGTGCCGATGGCAGCCCGCGCCGCATGCCGAATCATTTCCTCGGTGAGATCCATGATGTCGTGAAAGTCCGCATATGCCTGGTACAACTCGAGCATGGTGAACTCCGGGTTATGGCGCGTGGAAATCCCCTCATTGCGATACGTGCGCCCAATTTCATAGACACGCTCCAAGCCGCCGACAATCAGCCGCTTCAAATGAAGTTCCAGCGCGATGCGCAGGTGCAGGGGCATGTCCAGCGCATTATGGTATGTTTTGAACGGCCGGGCGTGCGCGCCGCTCGCCACCGTGTGCAGCGTCGGCGTCTCGACCTCGAGGAAGCCGCGCTCGTCCAGGAAGCTGCGCAGTGCCTGAATGATTTTCGACCGTTTCACGAAAGTCTCGCGGACCTCCGGATTGACCACCAAGTCGAGGTACCGCCGACGATAGCGAATCTCAACATCCTTCAAGCCGTGCCACTTTTCCGGCAGGGGTCGAAGCGACTTCGACAGCACCTCGATGGACTCCGCAAGCACTGTGATTTCGCCGCGGTTGGTCCGAAATACCGTGCCCTCGACCCCGAGGAAGTCACCCAAATCCAACAGCTGGAACAACGCATAGGCGTCCTCGCCCAACACGTCAATCTTGGCGTAAATCTGAATCGAGCCTGTCCGATCTTGCAGCACAGCAAAGCTGGCCTTGCCGTGGCCGCGTTTGATCATCAAGCGGCCTGCAATACGGACGCGCAGCGCGGCTTCATCCAACTGCTCCTTGCTGAGCGGCTCGCCAAACGCCAGAATGTCTGCCGCGTGGTGTGTCACTTCATACCGATGACCAAACGGGTCAATCCCTTTTGACCGAATCTCCTCGAGCTTCTTCAGCCTCGTTTCAAACAGTCCAGCGTCATCCATATTTTCTGCCCCAATCATTACGAGACGAGGGGATCACGCCCCTCGCCCTGAATCTCGTTCATCGTTGTCAGTTCGCATTCTTTCCGAGCTGGCGCATGGTTACCGTTTAATGTTCAACACCTGAAACTGAATCGTCCCGGCCGGAACCGCGACATCCACGATGGAACCGACCGTCTGCCCCAGCAGCGCACGGCCGACAGGCGACTCATTGGAAATCTTGTTGCTGGCCGGGTCTGCTTCAGCCGAGCCCACGATGGTGTACTCGACCTCTTCATTGAACTCCACATCGCGCAGCAACACGGTTGAACCAATGCTCACCGCATCGGTCTGCACGTCGTCTTCCTGAATGATGCGGGCGTTGCGCAGCATTTTCTCCAGCGTCATGATACGGCCTTCAATAAATGCCTGTTCGTTCTTTGCGTCTTCGTACTCTGAGTTTTCACTGATATCGCCGTAGCTGATCGCCAGCTTAATGCGTTCCGCCACCTCGCGGCGTTTCACGCTCTTCAAATGCTCCAGCTCTTCCTCCAGCTTTTGCAATCCCTCAGGTGTCAGTAGTACCTCTTTATCCGCCATTCATGTCTCTCCTTTACAATCCTAACGAAACATATGCGCGCCGGAGCGCGCCGTATTCTCAAAATCACCTCATGCGACGCAGCCGCACACCACCGTCAGTCGTGCGGCCGAGGTTTACGTATACGCGCA
This sequence comes from Alicyclobacillus cycloheptanicus, assembly GCF_028751525.1. Lineage (GTDB taxonomy): Bacteria > Bacillota > Bacilli > Alicyclobacillales > Alicyclobacillaceae > Alicyclobacillus_L > Alicyclobacillus_L cycloheptanicus. Next base: position 1,641,059 of record NZ_CP067097.1, on the reverse strand, counting down.
ATTATAGAGAGCCCCCCACGCAATGTCAACGGATACATTCGTGAAGAAGCGTCCAACAATTGTAATTGTCGAAATATTATCAAGCTAAAGTGTCCACCGAGAAGAGGCCTGTAACTCCGAAAACTCCATGTCGCCGAGAAGCTCTCGTTCAGTGACGTTTAACACTTCAATCAACCGGACAAACAGGTCCCACGGAGGTACGCGGGTCCCGCGCTCCAGCGACCCGATGATTGAAATGCTGACACCGAGTTCCTTGGCCAGTTCCGCCTGCGTCAAACGTTTCAGCTTTCGATACGCGCGTAACCTCCTACCAAAGACGTCCGACATAGCGGATCCCCATCTCCTTCCGTGCGGCTGCCAGATCGCCAATCGTGCATCCGGATCGTCCCCGCCGCATCGGAGCGAGTTCGGCGAGCGGGACGAGGACAAAAGCGCGATCCCACATTCTCGGATGCGGCACTTGCAACATTCGATAGCAGATGTAGTCATTGTCAAACAGCAGGATATCCAGGTCGAGGGTTCGTGGCCCGAAACGAATCTCCCTTGTCCGACCCGCCTCCTGCTCAATTTGATGCAAGGCAGCCAACAGGGCCAGCGGGCGCAGAGGGACTTGCATGCGAACAACCATATTGAGAAAGTCCGGTTGATTGGCGTATCCAACAGGCGCCGTTTCATACACACCTGAACATTGGACTGCACCCACCGCGATCCGTTGCAGCGCCCGCACCGCGGTGCGCAGGTGCGTTTCGCGGCTGCCAACGTTTGACCCGATACCGATGTAGACCTCATGGACATCTTGGATTCTAGTCTGCATGTTGAATCGCTTCAATCATTCTACAGAGTCGAACCGTGGCGCGCACGTCGTGGACGCGCAAGGCGCGCACCCCGGCCAGCACGCCAGCGGCGGCAACTGCCAACGAGCCTTCCAGCCGCTCATCCACATCGACGCCGAGCGTCAGACCGATGAATCGTTTGCGGCTCACGCCGAGCAGCACCGGGTAAGGGAAGCCGCAGTACGTCTTGAGCCGCTTGAGTATGGTCAAATTGTGTTCATAGGTTTTGCCAAAGCCAATGCCCGGGTCAATCCACAACTTGTCCGGGGCCACGCCAGCCTCCAGGCACCGCTCAATCCCCTGCTCCGTCTCACGCATGAGCGCTTCGAACGGGTCCTCGGCTGGCGCCTCGCGGTTGTGCATCCAGACGTACCCGCACCCTGCCTCCGCGACAACGCGCAGCAGGTCCGGCTCCTTCTGCCCGCCCCAGATGTCGTTGATGACCGCCGCCCCCGCTTCAATCGCTTTTGCGGCGGTATCCGCGTGGTAGGTATCGACCGACACCGGAAAATGGGCTTGTCCACAAAGTTCTTGCAACACCGGGCAGAGCCTCGCCCACTCTTCCTCGGGCTCGACCGGTGTGCTCCCCGGCCGCGTGCTTTCGCCGCCGATGTCCAGGATATCCGCCCCCTCTTCCATCAGGCGGTATCCGTGGCGAATCGCCGCGGACGGGTGAAAATACACCCCTCCGTCAGAGAACGAGTCGGGGGTCACATTGACAATCCCCATGACCCGCACGCGGTTCGGCGCCGGGATCAACCCGCAGGCTGCCGAAGATGGATCACGTCCAGTTTCAAGCTGCTGGTGCAAGCCGTCCATCCCCCTGCTGGTGGTTTCCGCTACTCCTCTGAGCGTGCGTCCGTCATGTCCGAGAGAATGCCTTCCAAGTCGTCGCGCGTAAATAAGTATACCTCGTTACAGAACCTGCACACCAATTCTGCCTGGCCCTGGTCGCGAATCATGGACTCGATTTCCCCGCGCCCCAGCCCGGTGAGCACCGTTTGCAGCCGCTCGCGCGAACAGTTGCACTGGAAGGCGACACCAGAGGCACTCAGGTCCCGCGCATCCGGCGCCAGAAAGTGCAGCAACTCCTCAGCCGTCGCGCCCGTTTTCAGGAAGTCGGTCACGCTGGTCAGTTTCGCCAGATGCTGCTCCACCGCAGTCACATCCGACTCGTCGTGACCAGGCAGCAGTTGAAGAATAAAGCCGCCGGAGGCGATGACGGAACCATCCGTATCGACCAGCACCCCAGCCCCAACGGCCGACGGGGTTTGTTCCGATACAGCAAAGTAGTACGTAAAGTCGTCCGAAATTTCGCCGGTCTGCAGTTCACTGCTGCCCCGGTAGAGGTCCTTCAAGCCGTAGTCTCGAATCACGTACAACATCCCGTTTCCCACAGCCCCGCCGACATCCAGTTTCCCCTGGGCGTTGGAGGGCAGGTGGACATGCGGATTCTTGACGTAGCCGCGCACGTGCCCTTCCGCATCCGCATCCACCAGAATGGAGCCGATCGGGCCATCCCCCTGAATTTGTACCGTCAATCGCTCCTTGCCCTTCATCATGGCGCCCATCATGGCACTGATGGAGGCGGTACGCCCCAGCGCCGCGGTCGCAACCGGCCAGGTCTGATGCCGGCGCTGCAGTTCGTTGACGAGGTGCGTCGTGGTGCAGGCGAGGATTCGAACGTTCCCGGACCGCCAAAGTCCGCGGACAATTTCGTCGGGCACGGATTGCATGTCAGTCACCTTCCTAAGCGCGGTTTTTTTGCCACAAGAGGTACAAACCCGTCAACGTGAGATTTGGATTCAAATCGTGAATCTGACGCGAGTCTGGATAAATCAGTTCGGCCATGCCGCCCGTCGCGACCACATGAAAGGGCAGCGGGATTTCTTCCCTCACGCGCTCGACAATCCCATCCACCAAGCCAGCGAACCCGAAGATGGTGCCCGCCTGCATACTCGCGATGGTGTTGCGGCCCACAACCGATTTCGGCCGTACTAATTCAATTCTCGGCAGCTTGGCGGCCCGCTGATACAGGGCTTCAGCCGCCGTTTCAATCCCGGGCGCGATCAACCCGCCGACATAGCGGCCCTGTTCGTCAATGACACACACCGTGATCGCGGTGCCACAGTCCACAACCATGACCGGTGGTCCGTACAAGTGAACGGCTGCCACCGCGTTGACGATGCGGTCAGCACCCACTTCGCGCGGATTCTCCGTGACCACGGAAATCCCTGTTTTCACACCGGGACCCACGACCAACGGCGCCAACCCGAGGTATCGTTTACAGGTTTCCGCCAACGTAACCATCAGCGGCGGCACGACAGAACTCATCACGATGCCGTCCAACTCGCGGATGTCAGGCGCCTCCGCCTGAAACAGAGCTTTCATCAGCAGGCCGTATTCGTCTGCCGTCCGCGCCCGGACCGTCGCAAGCCGCCACTGACAGCGCAGGCGGCCCTGCTCAAAGACGCCCAGCACAATGTTTGAGTTTCCGACATCCATCACGAGAATGCGCTCCATGCGCTCACCCCCAGTCCCGTGCGGCTCGTAAAAAACCCTCGAGTCTTCTTCACTCGAGGATTTTCAAGCACGTATTGGCCCATTCGAAACCTGCTGTCGTCAGGACGGGTCCTCGTCCTTCGAATCCGTCGAATCCGCTGCAGGCGGTTCGCCTCCGTCAGCACCGCCGCTCATGATGCTGCGAATCTCGTCCTCGTCGACCGTTTCCTTCTCCAGCAGTCGCTGCGCCAGCGCCTCCAGACGATCCCGGCGTTCCGTCAGAATCTGGCGTGTCCGCTCGTGGCACGACTCGATAATCTTCTTCATTTCCTCGTCGATTTCGTACGCCACGCGGTCGCTGTAGTTCTGCTCGGAAGACAGGTCCTTGCCGAGGAACACCTGGCCCTGCCTGCTGCCGTACTGCATCGGCCCCAGCTTCTCACTCATGCCGTACTGCGTCACCATCTGTCTGGCGATTTCCGTGACGCGTTCGAGGTCGTTCGAAGCCCCTGTGCTGATTTCACCCAGCACAATTTCTTCTGCCACACGCCCGCCCAGCAGTCCGCAAATGCGGTCCAGCATTTCCTGGCGTGTCATGAAGTAGCGGTCTTCCTTCGGCAGGGTCACCGTGTACCCGCCGGCCATGCCGCGCGGAACAATCGTGACCTTGTGTACCGTTTCCGCGTTCTGGACGAAGTACCCAATCACCGCGTGCCCCGATTCATGGTAAGCCACCAGGCGCCGCTCGTGATCGGTAATGACGCGGCTTCGTTTTTCGGGCCCAGCGATGACCCGGTCGATGGCCTCGTCAATTTCCGACCAGTTAATTTGAGGCGCTCGTTTGCGTGCTGCCAGCAATGCCGCCTCGTTCAGGACGTTTTCCAAGTCAGCGCCCGTGAACCCAGGCGTACGCTTGGCGATGACGTCAAACTTGACGTCCGGCGCGAACGGTTTGTTGCGCGCGTGAACACGTAAAATCTCTTCCCGCCCCTTGACATCAGGACGGTTGACGATGATTTGGCGGTCGATTCGACCCGGGCGCAAGAGCGCCGGATCAAGAATATCCGGTCGGTTGGTCGCGGCAATGATGATGATGCCTTCATTGCCCGAGAAACCGTCCATCTCCACCAGCAACTGGTTCAAGGTTTGTTCCCGTTCGTCATGTCCGCCGCCCAGTCCGGCGCCGCGGTGACGGCCGACCGCGTCAATTTCGTCGATAAAGATGATACACGGTGCATTCTTTTTCGCGGTCTCGAACAAGTCACGAACGCGCGAGGCACCGACACCGACGAACATCTCAACAAAGTCGGAACCACTGATGCTGAAAAACGGAACGCCCGCTTCGCCCGCGACCGCTCTCGCGAGCAGCGTCTTCCCCGTCCCAGGGGGGCCTACGAGCAACACGCCCTTGGGAATGCGGGCACCTAAGCTCGCGAAGCGCTTGGGGTCCTTCAGAAACTCGACAATTTCCTCGAGTTCCGTCTTCTCTTCGTCCGCGCCGGCGACATCCCGGAAGGTAACCCGCCGTTTTTCTTCCGAGTACAGCTTCGCGCGGCTCTTCCCAAAGTTCATGACACGGCTGCCGCCGCCCTGCGCCTGATTGAACATGAAGAACATCATGACCAGCAGCAGGATGAACCAAATGCCGGACTCCAGGAACTGCACCCAGACGGACGTCCTCGGCTGCGGCAGCACGTTCACCTTGACACGGTTGTTGACCAGCCAGTCCTGAATATCTTTGCTGCCATCGTCCAGCGCGATCGTTGTGAACTTTTCACCATTCGTCAGGGCACCGTCGATTTGAACGGTCAGCCCTTGCGGCGTGATGGTTACCGGGCCAGAGATGGTATGCTGATTCACATCGCTGACGAAGTCACTGTATGTGATAGACTGCCGCGCGTGATCTTGACCGGTTATGTAATTGACGACACCCACGATCGCCAGCAGGATAATCACATAGAAGATGATGCTGCGGTAAAACCTGTTCATGCCTTACCTCCTCCCGGTCGTGGCGGAATCATTGTACCACACTCCGACATCGCAATTCGTCGAACACGACTTGGCCCTTGCCCCGGATTAGCGTTTGTAGATTTCCGGTTTTAGAATGCCAACGTACGGCAAATTGCGATACTGCTCCGCGTAATCCAGGCCGTATCCGACAATAAACTCATTCGGAACCGGGAACCCACAATAGTCAGGCGATATATCCACCGAACGACCCTCTGGTTTGTCAAACATCGCAGCCACTTTCACCGAAGCCGCACGGCGGTGCATGAGAATGTCGCGCAGGTACGCTAGGGTCAAGCCCGTGTCGACAATGTCTTCCACGACGACGACGTGCCTGCCTTCGATGGAGCGGTCGAGGTCTTTCAGAATTCTGACCACACCTGACGACTTCGACGAAGCCCCGTAACTGGAGATGGCCATAAAATCCATTTCCATGGGGATGTCGATGTGTTTCACGAGGTCCGCCATAAACAGGACAGCGCCCTTGAGAATCCCAATCAGCAGCGGATTTTTGTCGGCGTAGTCCGCGGACAGTACGCGTCCAATCGCTTTGGTCCGTTCCAAAATTTCCTCTTCAGTAAACAGCACGCGTTCAAGATGCGGATGCATGGAGGCCCCCCTGATGTCAATGCCCTCACCCTAGCATACGTCAGCGGCGCGGGTCTTTGTACTCCAAAGATGTCGATTGTACGGATGGATTATGTATCAGCGGCCTGCTTCTGTTGGGTGCACCTGAGATAAGGGTACGCGTGAATCACCCAACCCGATGCTCCGCCGGGATCCATCAGCGCTATATCAGCCCGGGTCATCCCCGGGACCCAAAAAATTTCGTCGTGGATACACAGAAGCGGCCAGTGGTGACGCAGCAGCTTCGGAACTTTCGCATCCACAAAAACATCCTGCAGCTTTTTGCGGCCACTCCCCAGAACGGAAACCCTGTCGCCAGGCTGCCAGGTTCGGACCGTGACAACAGGAACCGGTGGAATGCAAACTTCAAATTTCGAGCGCACACGTACACCTTCCGCCGGGTCCCAGGCCCGCCGTTCGAAGCGCCAGCTCCAGGCCGGCGCAGGCCGCTGCCATTGCAGCACCGACGCGCCTGCCAACTGCCACGAAAGCGGCGGTCCTCCGCCTTGGTCCGCTCTGCTGTGCAATTCATCCACTAACCACAATTCGTCATACGCTCGCTGCGCTGTCCATCGACCCGACAGCGTCACGCGGCTGGAAGGCGCGTCCCCCAGCGCAGCTTGCAGAACGCCTTCCACGTGGTCAAATGAAACTTGTTCACAGCCTAAACAATACAATAGTATTTGAATCGCGCGGCGTTGTAAAGGACGCGGCGCTTGCCGAAACGTGGACAATTGGACACAAATTCCGGCCGGTCCCAGACTGGCCGATGCCCGCACGACGGCTTGCGCTTGCTGGGAAAGCCAGGCATCTTCCTCCTGGAGAAGGGTGGTCATCCGCTGAACGCGCTCGGCCCAATTCGGCTGCAGCCGTTTCAGAATCGGAACAACGTCCTTGCGCAGGGCATTGCGCGTATACCGGGGGTCAACGTTCGAAGCATCCTCTCGAAAGGGGATGCGCTGATGGGCAGCGTACTGGTACAGCGCCTGTTTCGGCACTGTCAGCAAGGGGCGGAACCACGCAATGCCTTGCTGCTCCGTGACCGCCCGCATGCCGCCCAGTCCCGTGCGTCCCGTTCCGCGCAGCAGACGCCACAGCACCGTTTCAAACTGGTCGTCGGCGTGATGCGCGAGGCAGACCCGCCTGGCGCCGACGTCCCTCGCAGCCGCTGCCAGCGCGTCATAACGCAGCCGCCGGGCGTCCGCCTCCGTGCCTTGCCGCTTGGACTTGGGAATCGATTGAAGGTCGACATGCTGGACCGTCCACGGAATGCCCCAGGCGCGACAGGTCTGTGCCACCAGCGCTTCATCCTGGTCGGCGTCCGGCCGAAGGTGGTGGTTGACGTGCACAACATGCAGCGCCCACCCCATGCTCGGCTGCATGACCCGCAGCACGTGCAGCAGCACCATCGAATCCACCCCGCCGGACACCCCCACCAGAAGTGGAGAATCCGCACCCGTCCCTTGCGTCGTTGCAAAGAATCGACGCACACACTGCGCCACGTCCTGTCCTGCCGCCACGCGCCGATCCACCTCACCATGCATCATCCGTCACGCACCGTCTGTCATCTGTCAACGGCTCGTTTCCATCTTACCAAACCCGCACCCGCCGTACATCACTGCAGCAACGTACCCCAGACGGCAATCGTCACCACGGCCGCCGTGCCAATCGAGATCCACATCACCCACTCGGTCCAATCGACCGCTTGCGACGGCCTCCCCCGCACGGCCTGCGCACCGGGCACACCCTGGCCTGTGCCCTGCCGGCGGCGCCCCGCAGCCCGCGCCGGCTTGCGCCGATGCGACCGCGGCGCGACTGTCCTGCCCCGGTCGTGCGGCACAGGCAGCCCCGCCTGTGCCGCGCGGGCGTCCGCGAACCTTCCGTGCACAAGCGCCCAGAGCCACGTACCATAGTGCGCCAGCGGGACGCGGCGGAGCGCTTTATCCAGCCACACCTGCCGCTCCGCGGGCGTCTTTCCGAGCAAGGGGTGGGGCGGCGGGGACGTCAAGCAAAAGAGCAGCGCGAACGCAGCGGCAGCCAAGTCGTACTGGGGGTCCGCCCGGCGCGAACCGAGGTTCCAAAAGGCCCGGTCGTAAAAGGGGGTAAACTGGCGCACGGAGCGCCCGAACGCGGTCACGCCGCCGATGTCCACGAACCGGACCCGCACCACAGCCCCGGCCGCTTCTACCAGCACGTTTTCCGGCTTCAAATCGCAAAACGAATAGCCGTGCCGATGCAGTGCGGCAAGGCCCTGGAGCATCTGGTCCATCACGCCGTGCACTTCCCGTTCACTGAGCCTTGGCAGGACGTCTGACAACGGCTCCCCGGAAACGGACTCCATGACATAAAAATAAAGACCGGGGCGATCCCGGTCGTCGTCCAGCTGGATGGGCCGCGGAAACCACGGGCTGTGTTTCGCCACGCGTTCCAGGATGCCCCACTCCAGCGCCACGTCTTCCGCCCGGTCGCACACCTTCATGGCGGCGTCGCCGTCCGGCCCGCGCACCAGATACACCTGGCCGTTGGCACCCGAACCCAGCGGACGGATGACTTGATAGCGCACACCGCTCCACTTGGTGCGCACAATGTCTCCGGCGCGCAGCATCACTACCGGGACGCCTCCCGCGCCCAGTCTGCCGGGCCGTCGTCAAACGGCATGTTGTAGGAAGTCTGCGCGAACAATTCGATGGCCGCCTCAATGGCAGGCCCCGTCGGCGTGCCGCCCCGGGCCGCGAACACCTGCTCCAGCCGCACCATATCCACAGCCGGCTGGAACGTCTGGATGACGCGCGTCGGCGCCTCGCCTTCGCCAGGGAACGCGATCACGGCGACTGCACTGTCCCCCTGCCTCGCCTGCAGGGACAGCGCCAGGTCGCGCACGGCTTCCCGCACCATGCCCATTTTCTCCTTCATGCTCGCGCTTGTGTCAATGCACACCACGAGCTCCAGCCGAATTTCTTCCTCCAGCCGGTCGACCACCTGCATCACTTTCGTGCGCTCGGCCGGCGGCAGGTCTTCCGTCTGCTTGCCCATCACTTCCTGCAGCTGCTCATTCACGACTTGCTGCAGCGTCAACTGCATCGTCTGATGGGTCAGCATTTGCGCAGTAGCGGACAACTCGACAGGCCGCACAATCCGGCACATGCCCCCGCCCGCGTCGGCGATGGACATCGCCTCTTCCTGTCCTCTGATGCCCATTTCCCCACTGTCGACAACGCCAATCACGTTGACCGCAATGTTGCGCTTGCGCGCACGCCCAGCGGCCGCAACAGGGTCTTCACCGACATTGGAGAACCCGTCCGTAATCACGAGAATCTGACGAATCGAAGCAATTTTGTCTGGCATGTGGCCACACCCCCAAGGAAATTAGTAGCCAGTATAGACAATTTTCCCGGGGGCCATTCCCCGCTCGCGCTGTCAGGCCTCCATGCCCGGGCGTTGGCCGCGCGGCCGCGTGTGCTAGGCGCCCCGCTTGCGGCGGTCGAGGGTGCGCCGCAGGCCCGTGACGCCCGGCACCTTGATGGCCGCCCACTCCGGCTGATGACGGGAGATTTCCGCGACTAAGACCGTCATGTCATCGTCAATTTGACCGTGGTTGATGCGGACCGCCGCTTCAATCAACGTGTCCGCAATCTGCTGTGGATTGCGCGTTTCCAGACGCGCGATTTGCTCCTTGAACCACTCCTCCTTGTCATAGACGCTCGGCGCGTCGAACACCCCGTCCGACATCAGAATCAGCAAGTCGCCTTCAGCAAGCTGTTCGTGAATCGCCTGAACCTCAATGTCCTGCAAGATCCCGATGGGCACATTGGACCCGGTGATGGTCAGCACCTGACTGCCCCGGCGAATGAAGCTGGGTGCGGAACCCACCTTCAGGAACTCGGCACGCGCGGTAAACAAGTCGACCAGCGCCATATCGAGCGTCGTGAACATTTCGTCGCGCGACCGCAGCAACAGGGTGGAATTCACCGTCTTGACCGCCAGTTGTTCATCAAACCCGGCCTTCAGCAGTTTTTTCAAGAGCTCCAGGGCCGCCTTCGACTCCTTCTGGGCGCGGTCCCCGTTGCCCATCCCATCGCTGACGGCGATGACGTACCGTCCATTTTCCAGGTCCACCGCCGCGTGGGTGTCCCCGGACACCAGTCGGCCGTCCCGGGCCACGGTCGCAACCGCCGTCTTCACGTCGAACACCTGCGCCGAGGTGAAGACGCTCGTGCACGGGCCCATTTCATCGGTGTAAGTCTTGGTGACTGTGATGTTTTCCCCCACGATGCCTGACAACAGGGGCGCGATGACGCGAATCGAGTTGTCGTAGGAGCCCTGCGTCGGCTGTGTGATCTCCACCTCCACCTTGCCGGGCTCAAGGCTCACAATATGAACGTGATCGACATACAAACCCAGCTGCTCCAAGGCTGCCAGGACGTGTTCTTCCCCCATCAGCGACGCTTCATTGCCCTGGTCAATTTCCGAGGCAATACTCCGGACCACGTTTGCCACGCCCGCCAGCTGCGCGGCGACCAAGGTGCGCTGCTCCCGCAGCTTGGCGATCCACTGCGCGTCGCGGTGCGTGAATTCGAGGTTCGTCCGCAGCACATGCATCATCTGTTCCAGGCGCACGCAGCGGTCTTTCAAGTCCTGCGTCGCCTGTGTGTGCACACCCGGGGATTCCTCCAGTTTCGCCACCGTGTGCACAATCGCCTGATACGTCGCGTAGCCTTCGCGGTCCCAGCACCGCCCGCGCCGCGGACACCCCGCGCACACGCTCTTGGCGGCCGCACCGACCATATCGTTCAGCAGCTGCTGGTCGGACACGAGCTGACTGTCGATGGCCTCCGCGAACGTGGCCGACAGTTCATCAAACACCTGCCCCATCTGGTTGACCTTTTCAAACAGTAGACTCCGCACACGGCGAACGCGCTGCTGCTCGGACAGACGGTGCTCCGCCGTTCCGGGGACGTATTCCGCCAGCTCGTTGCGGAACTGCCGCGGCGTCAACACGCACAAAAGCCCAGCGATCGCGGCCTCCAAACAGGACATTTCCACCGCCGTCCAGTTTGGTTTGTGCGTCGCGCCCAGCAGGCCCATGCTGAGCACAAAGACCAGGCTGACCCAGATGCGCCCCGCATCTTTGAGCACACCGGACAACAGCCCCGCAAACCCAAGGACCGCGACGGACGCCAGCGTCCCCGCGCCGCTCATCATGGACAAGATGCCAAGCACGACACTGGCGGTCGTGCTGAGCGTGGGACCCCCGACCGTGGCCAGCATGATCACGATCCAATCCACGGCCACGTCACCAACTGTAAGCCCCTTGATGCTGACGCCGGACAACCCATCAATCACCGACCCAATCACGATCGCCAGGCTGATGACCTGCTCGACGCGCAGGTTTTTATTCGCATTCCGGCCCGTAAACAAAGGCAGGCACTGTATGAAGATGACCGAGAGAATGACGACCAGCGCTCCCTCAGCCAGTGCAATCATCACGTCATACCGCGTCCAGACGGAACCCACCGCCGCCATTTTGCTGGCTGCGTCGACGAAACCAGCCAGAAAGGGCGCCCAGTGAATATCGGGATCGCGCTTCCGAAAGATGAGCTTTCGCAGCAGAATGTACAACACGCACGCCAGCGCAGCGGTCGCTGCCGGCGTCACGCCGCCGTGCCAGTACGCCCCAGCGATGGCAAACAGCCCGACCCACGACCGCCGCAGGCCCAGGATTTCCGTCAGCACGGCGAAGTAGGCCAAGCAAAACGGCGAGACCACATTCTCAATCGACGCTCGTCCCAAGAGTACAGCCAACAGCGCGAGAAATGCCATCCGCCCGAAGGAATGCAAAAGCCTCCTGTGAAGCTTCGCTCCCTGTGCTGAACTTCCCGGCAACAGTTTCTTCACGGAACCCTGGTGCGACATCTTCAGTTCCCCCTCCATGCGATGTACGCATCATTATACGGACGGCGGCTCTCTAAGTTTGTCAAACCACGGGAGGTGTGCAGGCAAACTTTCCGACAGAATCTGTAGACTTCGACAGCTTGCGTCCCGCGTCGCACAGCAGGCTTGGCCCGCTGAACGGGGATTTCAGTATAATTGGAAAAGAGCTTGGCACGTTTCGGCTGAGGAGGCCTGTGAAATGGCAACTTCCGAACATTCGCGGCATTCGACAAGAATGTCGTGGCATGAATTCTTTGCATCACAAAGTCGGGTGATGGCGGCGCGTTCGACATGCGCCCGCCTCGCGGTGGGCTGCGTCATCGTCCGCGAGAAACGCATGATTGCCAGCGGATACAACGGCTCGATTCACGGTGACGAGCACTGTACGGAGGTTGGCTGCAAAATGGTCGACGGGCACTGCGTGCGCGCCATTCACGCGGAGCAGAATGCCCTGCTGCAGTGCGCGCGGTTCGGCATTGCGACGGAAGGGGCGGACCTGTACGTCACCCACCTGCCCTGCCTCCATTGCACCAAGAGCTTGATTCAGGCCGGGATCAAAACGGTCTATTACGAAACCGCCTACCGCCCCGACCCGTACGCCGCGGAACTGCTTGCGCGGGCCGGTGTCCCCGTGATTCAGGTCCAGAGTAACCTGGCCCTCCTGGTGCAGCCGGATGGCCAATGTTCAAAGTAAGCCCTGGGCATGAGTCACCGAGTGCGGCTTCGTGCGTATGATACTACAACAGAATTTTGGAGAGGGTGAACGTCCCTGTCACCGTCCTGATGCTGCAGAAGGGGTGAGGTCATGCCACAGTGGCTGTGTGTCCAATTGCGGCGTGCATTCCTGAATCATGACGCGCGTTCTATCCAGATGCTGAACCAGGCATTCTTCCGATACCGGATCGCAAAATAAGACGTCCTCAGACCCATGTACGTAAAACAGGGCTCCGGCGCCAGACGCGCAAGAGCCCTGTTTTGCGGGCAAACACTGAACAACGGGTGTGCAAAACCGCCGACAAGCCCTCCCCAGGCGTTCCTTCAAACCTTGAATGCGGCAATGTAAGTGCTGTATCCGAAGATAATCGTGGACAAGAGCAGTAAGACCGAACCGAAGAGCCGCTGCGCCTTGATGAGGCGCACCATGCCAATGAGCGACATCACCGCAAACAAAAAAAGGAATACAGCAATCAACCAGGGGTGAAGATATTGCTCGGTATTCATCTCGTTCACCTCATACGCGCCGCAAGCGGCATCACGCCGCGATGCTTCGGCTGGATGATCTGACCCGGATGCAATTGCATGCTGTTTTCATTATAGCGGACGGCCTGCGAACAAAACAACGATGGTGCCTCAATTTTCTGATGTTTTATGAAGAATTTTATAAAGAAGCCGTGACAATTTCACCGTGGAACTTCCCCAAGATGCGCCCCAGCACCTCATCATCGACAGGCCCCAGGTTTGATTTGTACATATCCAGCGAGATGTGGCACCCATCCCGGTCGTCTTCATCAGCAAAAGACAGCAGCACCCGTTCACCTGTACTGGTTTCGTATTCGAGGTAGTACAATTCGTCCTTCGTCTGTGTTGTCTCCCTTCGTAGTTCTTGCGGATGCCCCACAGGCGGACACACGCTCCTATGTATGTCCTATGTATGGTATTGAGGTATGGTACTCAGCCCATCACGACCCGAAAGGGGCACGAAATCGTGCCCCATGTTTCCACCGCGTATGACCGGCCGCAGACCGACGAGGCTTAATGCCGCCGTCCGCCGCGCCCGCCGCGCTTGGATTCGCTCCGCCGCAGGGCCTGCAGACGCTCGTCGCTGTCCTTCATGAATCGAACCAGCTTGTCTTCGAAGGTTTGTCGGCCCGGGCCTCCATGCCCGCCATGACGACCGCCGCCGCCTCGAGCCGGTCTTGGGGGAGGATTATCTACTGCCTGCCGAATGGACAGGCCAATCTTCCCATCCTTGTCGACATTGATGACCTTGACGGTCACCTCATCGTTGACCTTTAAGTGGTCATGAATATCCTTCACATACTCGTTTGAGATTTCGGAGATATGCACAAGCCCCGTGACCCCTCCTGGCAGCAGGACAAATGCGCCAAAGTGGGTGATACCGGTGACTTTCCCCGCCAGCTTGCTGCCGACTTCAATGGACATGCAGCGTAATTTCCTCCCCAGATATTGAAAGTGCTTTTACATAGTATACGGAAGAACACTGACACGTGCAACAAACATTCGGCCTGAATCGAAACCCAATTTCAGGATGTGCGCGAACGCGCTGTACCAGGCCGTGTTCAATGTTTGGCGGGAATGGTGAACGGAACTTGTCCCGGCAGAACCAAATGCAGGTTTTGGCTTGCATATTGGGCGATGAACGCCTTGCTCTGATACTCTTTCACCTGCGTTTTCAATTGCGTTTGCTGCTGCTGCAATGCGGTCAGTTTCGTCTGCAGGGTTTGCTGCTGGTGCTGAAGGGCCCGCAGCTGCGGCATTTCGACGTGCCAAAGCCGGTACGCCGCCCACGCTACGATGACCACGACGGCGAGGTAACGGATGCGAAACCACCGGTTCACGGACCTCGTGGAGGTGCTGTGCGGCGAATTGGCAGCTGACGTTGCAGCGGTCCGAGTTGACAACCGCCTCAACTCCCGTCTTCTGATTTCAGGTCCGATTGGACACTCGTCTTATCCAGTTCGACGCCAGCGTCCAAAACCCCTCCATGCGGTCATCAATTTTTTTGCGCATCGATCTCGACGGCGCAGCCCACCCTCGAAACAGAAATCCGATGACCTTCAGCCAGAACGAGAGCAGGACAAACAGCCCGTCTTCCACCCAGCAGAGAACGCGGTAGACCGCGTGCAGCAAACGTGCAGCAAGACCCAAAACGGCCAGGACCGGCCAGACCACAACGCGGTACACCAGCCGGCTCACGCCGAGGAACACCGCCCGAATCGCGCGCACAACCCGAAACGCGCTCCGCACCACGCGAACGTGGAACCAGACGCGGTACAACAGGTACCCCGCCGCGAGCAGCAGGAACGTGTAAATCCGCAAGCGACCGTCGTCCGTGGTGAACATCACAAAACACACCAAGCCAGCCGCAGCCACCCAGAACGCAATATCCAGCGCAGGGCGAAGCCACCTGAGCCACCTGGAAGAACCGGTCACCGTATTGTAGATGTCGAATACCGCGCCCAGAATCCACGAGGCCGCGACCAACGCCAGCACGGACTGAATTTGCGTCATCGCGCTCACCGCAGGATTCGGCCAACCAGCCGGCGTTTCTTCCCGCGCTGGGCTGCGTATTCCAGCGCGACGAGCGTGCCCTCAATGACGACGACGCCCGCTTGCAGGTCCAGGTGCTTCATGTGCAGGTTGGTCCCTTGAATGTGCAGCGGTCCCGCGGCTGTTGTCAGTACAAACGCGCTGGCATCGAAACTTTCCACACTCGAGATTCCGGTCACTTCCACCTGTTTGCGCCCCGTTATCCGAATGTCGTGATTTGCCTCACTCGACATCCGTGATTCCCCCCAACCTGTCCCGTGTCTCAACTCATTCTATGATGCCGATTGAGGACGTAGACCAAAGGAGGGACGGTGCCGAGCCGCCGCGTACCCATGACAATTGCGTATCCATGACAAAAGAGGGGGTGTTTCCCCCTCTTTCGACAAACGATGCAAAACACTTACGCTTCGTCGATGACATCCCCATCGCCGCTCAGCACTTCATAGAGCTGCGAAGCAGCTTCTTTGCGCGGGTTGTCCACCAGCTGAACGACGCGGACGGAAACCTCCCGCTGTCCATACCGCACCGTCAGCACATCGCCGACATGCACCTCGGTCCCCGCCTTCGCGACCCGGCCGTTCACCGAGATACGTCCCGCGTCACACAGCTCCTTCGCAACGGTTCTTCGCTTAATTAACCGAGAAGACTTTAAAAACTTGTCAAGACGCAATTAACGAATGACTTCCTTCAGCTTGTTGCCTGGTTTAAACGCCGGAACCACGGATTCCGGAATTGAGATGGTCTCACCCGTTTGCGGATTGCGGCCGGAGCGTGCGGAACGCTTGCGGGTTTCGAAAGTTCCGAAACCAATGACCTGCACCTTTTCACCCGCAGACAGCGCTTCTTCGATGGCGCTGAACACACTGTTGACGGCTTGTTCCGCCTGGCTCTTCTTCAGGCCAGTCTTTTCCGCAACCTTATTGACCAAATCCATCTTGTTCACTGAATATATGCCCCCTTCGTGGCGATGTCAGCAATGTATTTCTCGGTCTTACTGCGAATTCCTGCTATCGTTCGGGGATTCTCGAGATTTTTGCATCGTTCCAGTACCGTTCCAGGGTGTTGACGTCCACGTCCGACCACGCCAGACCGGACGCTTTCACCTGGGACTCCACGTACGCAAACCGGCGGGCAAACTTGCGATTCGCGGCGGACAACGATTTTTCTATGTCTAATTCTAACCAGCGCGCAAGGTTCACAACCGTGAACAGGACGTCGGCAAACTCGTCGGTCAGTTTCTCCTCGTCGCGCTGGGCGGCCGTCACCTCATCCGCCAGCTCTTCCACTTCCTCACGCAGCTTCTCAAGCACGTCCTCCGGCTTGTCCCAGTCAAACCCCACCTCCGCCGCTTTGACCTGCAGCGCTTTGGCGACGGCGAACGCGCTTTTCCCCCAGCGGACCTCGTCCAGCACACTGTGTGCCTGCGCTGCCCCTTGGCTAGACCCGCCAGCCTCGGCGGCCTTCTGCTCGGCCCAAATCGCCTCCGCTTCCTCCGGGGAGCGAGCGCGTGTGCCCCCGTCCTCGCCGAAGACGTGGGGGTGCCGTCGAATCAGTTTGTCCGACAGCTTCTCAAACACGTCGCGGAGCGTAAAATCCCCCGCCTCACTCGCGATTTGCGCATGGAGCAGGATTTGCAGATACAAATCGCCTAATTCGTCCGCAAGCGCATCGGGATCGCCCCGGTCAATCGCATCCGCAACCTCGTACGCCTCCTCAATCGCGTACGGCCGCAGCGATTCGTGGGTCTGCTTGCGGTCCCACGGGCAGCCGCCCGGCCTGCGCAGCCGCTCGACCAGCCGCGCAGGGTACCACGCATCACGCCGCTGCAGATGCGCATCGCCAGCAGGCACAAACACCGTCGTCAAATGGTCAATCCAGTCCAGGCGGTCGAGTTCGTACAAGGGAATGGTTTCCATCCGCTCCATGCCTGATACGCCCGCGGCCCGCACGACCGTGACCGGATACTCGTCCGGGAACACTTCCATCAGGGTCAACTTGACATCCCCAGCGACCCGCGGGTGAAACACCTGTGCGATGAGCAGGTGGACCCCCGGCGTGATTTGCTGGACTTGCATCGCGGTGCCGTCGAGCAGCAGGAGCCCCTCAATCGGGTCGATGCCGAGCAGCGTGCACACCGGGTCAATGAAGCTCTGCCCACCCTCAATCCGAACCTCGACATCCTTGGCATCCCTCAGCAGGTATTGAACGGACTGCTCCGCCATCAGCGGATGGCCAGGTACCGCGTACACAATCTCCTGCCCACGCGCAGTCTCGAGCAGCGCGGCCGCAATTGCGCGGTACACCTGGTCAAAGTCGTCTGCCGTCTCATACAGGGGGTCGAACGAGGAGAAGGAAATGCCCTCGCGCCGCAAGTCTTCCACCACGGGGTGTACAGCCGTGCGCAGGAAGACCGGGTGTCCGCCGCGCAGCAGCCGGTGCGTTCGAACCGGCAGGCTGTCCAGGTCTCCGGGTCCAAGGCCAACGACATGAATGATGGACAAGCTTTCACACTCCTTCACGGGTCTCCAGCTCGCATCCCAGGGAGATCCCGGTTTATCGAATCAATCCCAGTCGTCCACACCATAATACCAATCGCGGTCCAATCTTCGGAATGGACGCAAGCTCCTTGGGCGTCAGGGCATCGGCGGCCAGCATCGCAATCAAGTATACAACCATCCCGACCCCGAGCATCACCAACAGCGCCAGTGCAACACTGAGACGCGAACTGCCCAGTCCTCCCCACCGTTCCCACTGTTCGTTCATCGCAAACACGGCCGCGGTCATAATGAAGGTCGCGACGGCGGGTCTGAGCACCCAGCGGCGCCACGGCAGGCCCTGCCCAAGGCACCGCTTCATCGCCCAAAAGTTGAGGACGGCAGCCGTCGCATAACTGAGCACCGTGGCGGCTGCCGCTCCATCGATCCCGTACAGCGGCACGAGCCACAGATTGCACAGCACCTTCACGCCGCTGGCGGCCAGCAGGTTGATGACCGGCAAATATACCCACCCGGCGCCTTGCAGGATGGCTGCAAAGGTCGTCTGCACGCTGGCGAAAATGGTGGCGAACGCCATCACTTGGATGGACGTCGCCCCAGCGGTATCTTTGAACAGCGCGATATCGACGGGCTTCGCGAGCACAGCCAGACCGAACGAAGCCGGCAGCGCGAGCAGCACCGTCAATCGCACGGATGTGTCGACACGCTCCGTGATCAACTTTCGAAACCCGAGTGTAAACGCCTCGGACACCGCCGGCATCACGGCGATGCCAATGCCCGCCGCGAGGGTCGTCGGCAGCATCATCAGCTTCGCAGCGCGGCCGCTGAGCAGCCCAAATTCCGTGGTCGCGAGGTGCTGGGGCTCCCCCGCAGCCTTCAACAAGTTCACCACGGTGATGACGTCGACGTTGTTCATCAACGGAACCACGAGGGCCCCCAGGCTGATGGGGAACGCCACATAGAGCAGCTGTTTCGCCAGCTGCCACGTGGTGGCGCGCACGCCATCCTGAACATCGACATGCGGGTGCCGTTTTCGCCAGAAATACAACAGCAGCAAGAAGCCGGCTGCAGCCCCTGTCACCGCACCAAAGGCGGCACCCGCCGCAGATACGGCCTGGCTGTAGCCGCGGGAGGTCAGCCACGAAGCGAGCCCGAGAATGGTCGCGACCCGGACGATTTGTTCCAGCACTTGAGAGTACGCAGTCGGTTCCATCCACTGATAGCCTTGGAAATACCCGCGCAGCGTGCTCATCACCGGAACCAGCAGGAGGGCCGGCGCGATGGCCCGAATGGCCCACTCGGCCCCCGGGTCTCCGGCAATCCGCGCCCACACGGGTGCAAAGCCGTAGAGCAGGCCAAAACAGACGATGCCGCCGGTCGTCAGCAGCCCCATCGCCATGCGGAACGTCTGCCTGGCCCCATGGACATCGCCCAGCGCAATTCGCTCCGAGACGATTTTCGAAATGGCGACTGGAAAACCAGCAGTCGCGATGGCGAGCAATGTGGCGTAAACGGGGTAGGCCATCTGAAACAGGCCCATGCCGTGATCTCCGATGATGTTTTGCAGAAGGATGGTATATACCGAACCCAATAACTTCGACACGATGGCGGCGCCTGCCAACAACATTGCGCCATGTACAAATCCCCGGCGTGCTTGCAAGCTCGTCCCCCCAGACCCAGATGCTTGTTCGACAGTTTCTCCATCCAGTCTATGGGCCAGGGCGGGGAGATAGTCCTATCTGCCAGCAGGTCGTCCGACACAGGCCTGTCATCCACGCGAAAAAGCTCGCAATCGAACGACTGCGAGCCCACATTTGCGAACGGAGGTACTTTCTATTATTGTTCCATTTGCTTGCCTAAGAATCCCGCGGCAGTTTCGGCAAGTTTCTGTTCCAGTGCGCCCATTTTGACATTGTCATCGCGAGACAGCAGCATGACGGCCCCAATCGGATCGCCCGCAGCAACAATCGGCGCGATGACGCGCGAAGAGAAGTGTTCTGTCCGGTCGCGAATTGTCGCGTACTCTCCAGGTGACGTGTCCATGACGGTCTTGCGGTCTTCCATCGATTGTTCCACATCTTCGCTAATCGGCTTGTCCAGAAAGTCCTTTTTCGAGGCACCTGATACAGCAATAATGACATCTCTGTCTGCAATCAACGCGATGTGTCCTGAGGCTTCAGCTAATGATTCCGCATATTCCTTGGCAAAATCGCCAAGTTCTCCGATGGGGGAGTACTTCTTCAGAATCACTTCCCCGTCCCGATCGACGAAAATCTCTAAGGGATCCCCTTCCCGAATACGCAGCGTCCTTCGAATTTCTTTCGGAATGACAACGCGTCCGAGGTCATCAATTCTCCGTACGATGCCAGTTGCCTTCAATCCTTGATCCCTCGCCCTCAGTAAGATAAATAACCAATATTCACCTCGCATGAGCCGTGGTTTCCAAGTCAATGATGTGGTCCCGAGCCATTTCCTGTTCAATACACCGTGCTGGACTGGAGGAAGTTGCCGCGGGATTATTATGTTACACCTCGTCTGCCGCTATGCACCAACAATGTCAGTTCAAACACAAAAGCCGCCCTGTGCGGGCGGCTTTTGCAGCCTGTGTTGGGTCAGACGGAATCTTCCATCCCATGGCAAATCCGGCGTTTACAGGTCCGACGCCTTTGCCACGATTTTGATGTTGGCATCCTTTTCTGCCTGAGCCGCGATCTTTTGGATGTCGTTCTGCAGCGTCTGCATCACGGACTGCGGTAAGGAACCTTGTTCAATCTGCGTGCGCGCTTGTGAGAACGGCATGATGCCCCGCTTGTCCACGCGCAGGATGTGGTACCCGTACTGCGTGTGCACGGGGTCGCTGATTTTGCCAATCGGCAGCGTGCGGCAGGCCTTGGCAAAATTGGGCACAAATTCGGCCACCAGCGCGTTTGCGTAGGTGCCGTGATTCTGCTTTACACTCGGGTCTTTGGAGTACTGGTCCGCAAGTTTCGCAAAGTTCGCCCCCGCTTTGAGCTTGGCCTCAATCTGCTTGGCCTGCGCCTCTGTCGGCAGGAGAATTTCGTCAACGGTGACCTCCTGGAACAGCGACTTGTTGTCGTTATACACCTGTTGTTCCAAATAGGTGTTCAGGACCTGAGTGCGCTCCACCATGTGCACCAGGTCGCTTTTCGAGAGGCCGAGCGACTTGAGCTTGTTCGTCGCTTGCGCCGTGGTCTTGTACGGTCCGCCGCTCGACGCGTTCGCCATCTCTGAGAGAATCGAGTTCGCCTGACTCTGCGCGGCGGCCACGTCAATTGGCGTCTTCACGGCAGCAGCCGCTTTTTGATACAGGTACTTGTAATACAGCGTGTACCAGGTGGCGAACTGCTGCTTGGTCTCCTTGCTCTGCTGCCCTGCCCAGACCACCTGCAAGTTGTACTGCTGGTCGAGTTCCTGCTTTGTCAACTTCCCGCCGTTGTACGTGGCCACGGTTGGCCCCGTATAGTTCGGCTGGGGAATGGTTGAAGCGGTCGTTTGGTTGGTGCTGGTTGTGTTGTTGGCTGGCTTTGCTGTGCCGCAGCCGGCCGCTGCCACCGTGATCAGCAGCGCTGCCGTGACCCCTGCAAAGACGTGCTTACGATTTGGCAAGCTGGGTAACCTCCTCAGATTGAACCACTTTGTGAAAGTCCGCAAAGAACGTCAGAAGCAATTTACACAGTTTGCGGTCGGACAAGTCTTTCGTGCGGAACGAGACTTGCAGCGTCCCGTTTCCCCGTTTGAGGTACTGTCCTTTATATTGCTTCGTCAAGGCAAACAACGCGCCGTGATTGAATTGCACAGACGCGGATGCCGGAAACCGGATGGTCGTCTCGTAACCCTGCTGGGTAATGGCTTCCACGCCGTAACGCATCGCATAACTCTTGATGCGCGTGACGTCCAGCAAATTGGCCACGCTGTCCGGCAAATCCCCATAGCGGTCCACCAGTTCCTCCTGTAAGTCGTCCGCTGCCTCCTGGCTTCGCACAAACTTGAACTTCTTGTAGACCGCAATCTTTTGTGCCGGGTTGGGAATGAACTCGTCCGGCAGATACGCTTCAATCTGCAGGTCGATGGACGGTTCAGGCGGTGTTTCCTCGACGACGCCCTTCGCCTCCTTCACCGCATTCGTCAGCATCTCGTTGTAGAGATCAAAGCCGACGGAGTTGATGAATCCGTGCTGTTCCGCACCCAACAGATTGCCAGCGCCGCGGATCGCCAGGTCGCGCATCGCGATTTTAAATCCACTGCCGAGCTCCGTAAATTCCTTGATGGCCTGCAGCCGCTTTTCAGCGACCTCTGTCAGCACCTTGTCCTTCTGATATGTGAAGTATGCATAAGCAATTCGATTCGAACGTCCGACGCGGCCGCGAAGCTGGTACAGCTGCGACAGGCCCAGCCGGTCTGCGTCGTACACGATAAGGGTATTGACATTCGGAATGTCCAGCCCGGTTTCAATGATCGTCGTCGTCACCAGGACGTCAATGTCGCCTTCGAGAAAGTCGAGCATCACCCGCTCCAGTTCATCCTCCGCCATCTGCCCATGCGCGATCCCGATGCGCGCTTCCGGCACCAGGCGCTGAATGCGGTCCGCCATGCCTCGGATGGCGCCGACTTGATTGAATACGAAGTAGACTTGGCCGCCCCGTCCCAGCTCCCGTTCGATCGCCTCCCGGACGAGGCTTTCATTGAATTCCACGACATACGTTTGTACCGGAAACCGGTTCTCCGGCGGCGTCTCGATGACGGAGAGGTCCCGTACCCCCAGCATCGACATATGCAGTGTCCGCGGGATGGGCGTTGCCGTCAACGTCAGGCAGTCCACATTGGTCCGCATCTGCTTTAACCGTTCCTTGTGGGTCACGCCAAACCGCTGCTCCTCGTCCACAATCAACAAGCCGAGGTCCTTGAACTGCACCGATTTTTGCAGCAGGCGGTGGGTGCCAATCACCACGTCGATACTGCCGTCTTTGAGTCCCTTCAGGACCGCCTGACTCTCCCCGCGGCTACGGAACCGGCTCAACACCTCCACGGTGGCCGGAAACCCAGCGAAGCGTTCCTTAAAGGTTTCGTAATGCTGGTGTGCCAATACGGTGGTCGGAACCAGGACCGCGACCTGTTTCCCATCCATCACCGCCTTGAATGCCGCTCGAATCGCGACTTCCGTTTTGCCGTACCCGACGTCCCCGCACAACAGCCGGTCCATCGGACGCGGCTGCTCCATATCCCGCTTGATTTCGTCGATCGCGCGGAGCTGGTCGGGCGTCTCATCATACGGAAACATGGTTTCAAAATCCTTTTGCCACGGCGTATCCGGCGGATACGCGTGCCCTGGGGTGGCCTGGCGGGCGGCATAGAGCTTGACGAGGTCTTCCGCGATGTCCTTGACGCTGCGCGACACCCGCTGCTTCACACGCGCCCATTCCGTGCCGCCCAGGTGGTACACCTTCGGCTCCTTTTCCTCCGAACCGATATAGCGCTGCACCTGGTCGATTTGCTCGACCGGCACATACAGCGAGTCATTTCCCGCGTACTGCAGGTGCAGGTAGTCCTTGTGCCGGCCGTCAATATCCAGGGTGCGAATCCCGAGGTACTTCCCAATGCCGTGGTTGACGTGAACGACGTAGTCGCCCGGGCGAAGTTCCTGGTAGCTTTTGATGCGCTCCGCATCGGACATTTCCGCGCGCAGCCGCCGACCCTTTTTGCGGGACCCGAACACCTCCGTCTCGACGATCACGGCGATCCGCGACATCGGCAGCTCAAATCCGGTCGAGAGGCTGCCGACGAGGATTTGCGGGGTCAACGTCTCGGTGACTTGCCCCGTCCGGACCGCTTCAATCCGATAGTCCTCGAGGACGCGTTCCAGCCGGTTCGCCCGCTCTTCGGTGGCCGCCAGCAGAAAGACGCGCGTGCCGCTGCGATGCCAGCGCTGCATTTCACTCTTTAGCAAATTCATTTGTCCATGAAAATTCTGCATGGATTTGGCCGTGATATTGAGAATGCCGCTGTATCGATGCGTGCCGGCCGCGCGGGCAAACGTGGAATAATGAAACCCGCGCATGTTCTCGTGTTTCCACAAGGGATCAAACTGCAGGTCAGTCACCGTGCCGGACAAGAGTTCCCCGCGCATCAGCGCGCTGGCCACCCACTCTTGAAACTCCTTCTCGAGCCCTTTCTCCCGCTCCTGAATGCGGGACGGCTCATCGAGAATGATGGAAGCCGGCGTTGGAAAGTAATCCATCAAGGTATGGACATGTCGCGCAAATTGCGCCGTGTAACGCAGCTGCCCGTAAAACGGAAGCCCGTCCCGCAGCTTCCGAATATCCGCGCCGACCGTCGTCTGCAGCCGGTCGCGCACCTCCATATCGGTCAACGTGCGAATTCGTTGTTCCAGGTGATGCGACAACTCATCCGCCGCTTCCGCCATTTGCGACGGTGGCACCAGGAAGTCGAGCGCCGGGCCAATCACGGCTTCCCGGAGCTGTTCCAGCGAACGCTGCGTTCCCACGTCAAACTTCCGAATGGAGTCGATCTCGGTGTCGAACAGTTCCAGACGATACGGCAGGTCCGTCGTCAGCGGAAACACGTCGAGAATCCCGCCGCGGACAGAAAACTGCCCCTGCGTCTCGACCATCTCGACCCGTTCGTAGCCGCTTTGAATCAGCCACTCGACATAATTGGACGGAAGCTCCTGACCGACTTCGAGGTGAAGCAGATGAGAACGGTACAGGTCTCGCTTCATCACCGGCTGCAACACGGAGGCGACCGTCGCCACCACAACTGCCGGCTTCCCCTCCGCCAGGTGCTGCAGGACACGCAAACGGTCCGCGATGACCTCCCGACTGTAGGCAATGACGTCCACAATCGACAGTTCTCGTTCCGGATATATGAAGACTTGCTCCGCCGGGAGAAATTCTTTCAAATCTTCCGCAATGGTTTCGGCTTCTGTGACAGAGTGCGTCACAATCAACAAGGAGGTGTCGAGGTGACGACGGCGCTCGGCGACCCATGTAGCGGCGTAGTAGAGATGTCTCGCTCCCCCGCCCAGACCGGTGACTAACCCGTCAGGACCGCCTGCCGTCACACCGGAAAGCAGTGTCTGAAACTCCTTATCTGCCGCTAAGAGCTCGGCCAACTCAATCAACAGAATTCCTCCTTACGCCCCAGGGCGCCCTGTCAGCGGTGACGCAAGCCTGGTGGAGCAACACAGAAAAGAGCCTTAGTCGTGCCCGAGCCACGGGGATACGCAATCGCGTATCGCGTCAACGTGGTTCTGCGGGCACGCGCACTAAGGCTTACGACTCAACAGCATCTGCTTTCGCTGTCACTTCGTCCGTCTTCGGCTCGGGCTACTGAAACAAATTCCCTTCCACGAGCAGCTCTGGATGCGCTTCTACCGCACGCTGGCAATGATCGCAAACCGTTCGAACGTACATCGTGCCGCGATCATCATTATATGCGATGGATTCAGCCCGCTCCACCGGCGTCAACTGCTGAAATCCACAGAAGCGCTCCGCATCTTCTTTCGTCCACGATGGACGGTCCAAGGCGCCAATAAACTGTTTGCAATGCCGACAGTAGTATTCGATTCGCACCGTCTCGCCTCCTGCCCACACACTGTGAAATTACAGTGTCGGTCGTATCCCTAGTATGGGGAGAACGGATACACCCCATACATGCAGGCAGGGCGCAGGCGCGAACGGAGCGCGTGCGAAAGAATCGCCGCCAAAGGGGGCGCGTGCGAAGGAAACGCGCTCGGCTTATGGCTTATGTGTTGAACCGGTTCATGGCAAGCGAAAAACTGTTCTCCACAGCAAAATGGACGGCATCCGCCGCCTTGTCGACCATCGACTGAACCACTTCGCGCTCGCTGGCCGGAAAGGGGCTCAGCACGTACTGCATCACCTGCGACTTGTCGGCTGGCCGGCCAATCCCCAGGCGGACGCGCGCGAACTGCTGGGTTCCCATGTGCTGGATGATGGACCGCATGCCGTTGTGCCCGCCGGCGCTCCCCTGCAGGCGCAGCCGCAGCGTACCAACGGGAAAGTCCATATCGTCATAGATGACAATCAGGTCTCGCTCCGGCGCGAGCTCCGAAAAGTAGTGCGCAATTTCCCGAACCGACTCGCCGCTTTGGTTCATGTAGGTTTGCGGCTTGCACAAAATGACCCGCTCCGTCCCGATGCGGGTCTCTTCCACAAGCGCCTTCCACTTGGATTTGCCGCACGTCACGCCGAGGCGGGCGGCCAAGGCGTCGACCACCCAGAACCCAGCGTTGTGACGCGTGGCTTCGTACTGCTTCCCCGGATTGCCCAGACCGACAATCAACTTCATGGTGCTCCTCACCCAGCTTCCTGACCTGCCCCAGCAGGGGTAAGCGTCTACGACTCACTCGTTGACTCGGCGCCCGGCGGTGTCTCTGCGCTCGGCACCGATGCCGCCTGCTTCGGCGCAATGACAGAGGCAACCACAACCTGCCCGCTCGTTCGCGACGTCACGCCCGGCGGCAGAACCACCTTTGCAACTTCGATGTGGTCGCCAATTTCCATATCTCCGACATAGACGGAGATATACTCTGGCACGTCCGAGGGCAGGGCGCGAATCTCCAGTTCACGCGTCTGCTGCTGCACAACGCCGCCGCGCTTTTCCACCGCCTCCACGCCGTGCAGGTGGAGCGGCACGCGGACGTCGACGTGCGCGGACAAGTCAACTCTGTAAAAATCGGCATGCAAAATCCTGCGGGACACCGGATCACGCTGAACATCCTGCCAAAAGGCAGACACGTTCTCTCCGTTGACCCGCAACTCTACCAAGTTTTTCGAACCTACCTTCGCCCGCTCCAGGTCTTTTTCCGCTACCGTAATCGACACTGGCGCTTCCTGACCGCCGTACAGCACAGCCGGCACAAGCCCGTCCTGACGGAGCTGGCTCAAAGCGGCATGACCAGTGCGCGCCGCTGCTTCCATGATGAGATGTTCCACGCAATGACCTCCCAGATCATCCATCCGTGTTCGGGTGGTTTGTTCGACAGACTCTTCTACATCCTGGCTCGAATCGGCCGTTTCTATTCTTCCGACCCGGTGGATTTGAAAGTTGTCTGCAAACCGTCGCCGCATCTCTGTTTTGGGAGGTTGTCAGGGCTTGTCCATCAATCAAACAGCTGGCTGATGGAGCGGTGCGTGTGAATCCGCAAAATCGCTTCCGCGATGAGTTCTGCGACCGATAACACCTTGATTTTTGCGATTCGCTTTTCCGGCGGCAAATGAATGGTGTTGGTCACAATCACCTCGAGAATGTCGGACTGCTCCAGCCGCTTCACCCCTTCGCCGGAGAGCACGGGGTGAATGCAGCAGGCGTACACGGCCTTGGCCCCGCGGTTGATGAGGGCTTTGGCCCCCAAGGTAATCGTCCCCGCTGTATCAATCATGTCGTCAATCAGAATCGCTGTCTTGTCCTGAATATCGCCGATAATGTTCATGACTTCCGCCACGTTCACATCCGGACGGCGCTTGTCAATAATCGCCAGCGGGGCGCCAAGGCGTTCCGCGAGCGCCCGCGCCCGCGTGACGCCGCCCATATCCGGCGAGACGACGACGGGGTTCTCAATGTTTTTCGCCAGGAAATAGTTGGCGAGAATCGGCATGCCAATCAGATGGTCGAGCGGAATGTCGAAGAACCCCTGAATTTGCCCGGCGTGCAGGTCCATACAGATGATCCGGTCGGCCCCCGCCTTTTCCAGCAAGTTCGCGACCAGCTTCGCGGTGATGGGGTCGCGGGCGCGCGCCTTGCGGTCCTGCCGGGCGTACCCGTAATACGGGATGACCACGTTGATCTGACGCGCCGAAGCGCGCTTGAGCGCATCAATCATGATGAGGAGTTCCATCAGGTGTTCATTGACAGGCGCCGAGGTGGGCTGAATCACAAAGACATTGCTGCCCCGAACGCTCTCCCCCAGTTTAATGCGAACTTCTCCGTCCATGAAGCGGCTGACCGAGCACTCCCCCAGCGCGACGCCAATATGGTCGGCAATCTCCTGCGCCAGTTCGGGATTGGCGTTACCCGTAAAAATTTTCAAATCTCCGTCTCTTGGCATGCGTTCGGACTCCCCCTATTTCTCTGTCTCCTGGCGTTTCTTCTGCCATGACTGGACATAATCCGCTTTGGTGACCTGACGGCTTCGCGCGATGGCGAACCCGTCGTTCGGAACCGTGTCCGTGATGGTCGATCCGGCACATACATACGCCCCGTCCCCAATTTCAACGGGTGCGATGAGGTTCACGTTGGAGCCGACAAAGCTGTCGTTCCCAATCACCGTCTGGTGTTTGTCCTTACCGTCGTAGTTCACCGTAATGACACCGCAGCCAATGTTGACGCGCTGCCCAACCCTTGCGTCCCCCACGTATGCCAGATGACTAATCTTCGTATCATCGCCAATTGTGGACTTCTTCACTTCGACAAAATCCCCGATTTTCACACGGGCGCCAATTTCCGTCCCCGGACGGAGGTAGGCGAACGGACCGACCGCCGCTTCTGGCCCGATGACGCATTCAAGCGCGACCGAGGATTGGACGACAGCTCCTGCCTGAACCGTGGTATCGACCAGTCGTGTGTTCGGACCGACGGTACAGTCTTCGCCAATCACCGTCCGCCCTTCCAGAAAGGTCCCCGGGTACAGCACCGTATCCCGGCCAATTTCCACATCCAGGCCGATGTATACCTGGTCCGGATCGACCATCGTCACACCCTGCCGCATCCAGTGCTCCCGAATGCGCCGCTGCAGCGTCTTTTCGACCACCGACAACTGCACCCGGTCGTTCACGCTGAGAATTTCCTCCGGGTCATCGACCGCCTGCGCCAGGACCGGCTTGCCCGCTGCCCGCAAAATCGCGATGGTATCCGTGAGGTAGTACTCACCCTGCGCGTTTTCCGGCTTCAGCGCACCGAGCGCCTGCCGCAGGTCAGCGGTATCAAACGCGTAAATTCCGGTGTTGATTTGGTGAATGGCCCGCTCTTCCGGTGTCGCATCCTTTTCTTCCACAATCCGTTCGAGACGGTTGTCCTGCCCCAGAACAACCCGCCCCAATCCGGCCGGGTTGGACACGGTCGCCGTCAACACGACCGCCGAAGCGTGTCTCGAAGCCTGGGTCTCCAGCAGCGCATCGATGGTCTGTGCCCGAATGAGCGGTGCATCCCCGTATAAGACCACGGTGGTATCCATCCCTTCGGCCAAGTGCGGCATCGCACATTGAACCGCGTGGCCCGTGCCCAGCTGTTCGTCTTGGATCGCGATGTCTGCGCGTCCCGCCACAGCCGCCGCCACGGTTTCCCGTTGTTGACCCACCACGACAATGATTTGCTCCAGTTGAAGCTTTTCGAGTTCATCCAGGATATGCACAATCATGGGTTTGCCGCAGACGGTGTGCAGCACCTTGTGGTGTTTCGACTTCATGCGCGTGCCAAGGCCAGCCGCCAACACAATTGCGCTTCTGCCCACATCATCGCCTCCGTGTATGCCATCCAACCCAGTGTACCGAACCCGATACATCATTTCAATTTACCGAGGTTGTCTGCTTGCCAAGGTTCGCTGGGGCGCTTCGCCGTCCGTAGGTCGTCCGCCGCCCGCCCCCGGCCCATCCCCGGCCCATACGCGGAGGCGACCGCCGCGCCACAGGAAACGCGCCACAAGAAAGAGGGGCTGCCCCTTGAGTGCCAAGCACCTTGGGAACAGCCCCCAGTCTGCGGATGAACCCCCTACGCGCTGGGTTCCTGTACAGACTCCTCCGAGAAATCAGCCCGGTTGTAAGCGTACAGGACTGCATCTTGTATTTTTTGACGCGTTGCGGACGAGATGGGGTGTGCAATATCCCGAAACTCCCCATCCGGCGTTTTCTTACTCGGCATCGCGACAAACATACCGTTGTTTCCGTCAATTACGCGAATATCGTGAACTACAAATTCTCCATCGATGGTAATTGACGCGATGGCCTTCATGCGCCCTTCACTGACCACTTTGCGAAGACGAACATCTGTAATTTGCACCCGATTCACCACCCTTTGTGCCTACCCGTGGACGATTTACCCATTAATTCCACAAGGATTGTCAAAGTCCTGCTGTTCGAGTGCAATTGTCATAATTATTTGTGCGCAATAAATTCGATCTCGACCTGCGCCCCGCGCGGCAGGGCTGCAACCTGCACCGTCGAGCGGGCCGGACGGTGCGCGCCAAGGTATTCGGCGTACACTTCATTGACCGTTTGGAACTGCCCCAAGTCGGTCATGAAGATGGTCGCCTTGACCACGTTCTCCTTCCGCAGCCCGGCCGCTTGCAGGACCGCATCAAGATTTTTCAGCACTTGCTCCGTCTGGGCTCGAACGTCTCCTTCGACCAGAGTGCCGTCTGGGCGCAGCGGAATCTGCCCCGAAGTGAACACAAAATCCCCGATTTGCACGGCCTGCGCATAGGGCCCAATGGCCGCTGGCGCCTGACTGGTGGTAATTTGATTCATCCTCTTCAACTCCTTTATACGTGTGAAGTTCACGCTGCATTACACATTTTTGGAATGATCGACAGCGTTGGGCGGCTCGACAGCGGCGGACGCCGGATGGACGTCGGGCTCGAACCACGCGCGGTCGACGCGCACATCGACGGGCTGACCTTCCGCAATGGCGCCAAGTTCGAACAGCGCCGTGTAGTCACTGACCAGTTTCCGGGCCGGTTCTGCGGTCGCCGTGAAGACGGCCGTGCCCGCAACTTCCGCGGAGAACTCGGACAGCAGGTTCTCCACCGCCTTGGCAGTCGCACCCGCACGCATGAAGTCGTCGACAATGACTGCGCGCGCGGATGCCGGCATCGCGCGTTTGGACAACGACATGGTCTGAATCCGACGTTCCGACCCCGAGATGTAGTGGATCCCGAGCGCCGCCCCCTCGGTCACGCGCTGCTCCCGCCGCACGATGGCGAGCGGCACGTGCAGGTAGCGCGCAGTCGCAGCCGCCAGCGTGATGCCCTTGGTTTCGACGGTGACCACCACATTGACGCCCACGTTCTCAAACCGGCTGGCAAACAGCTGCCCAACCGTGTCGAGTACGTCGGGATCGCCAAGGAGGTCCGACATGTAGAGAAACCCGCCAGGCAAAATGCGCGAGGGGTCGGACAGGCGGCGAACCATGTCGGCGCAAAACGCCTCCCGCCGCGCACGCGATACGCCCGCCTGGTACTTGACGCCGCCTGCCATGCCATGGAGCGAGGTGACTGTCCCCTCCCCTTCCGCTTCCAGCACGGCGCGAATGCGGGCCATGTCTTCACTCAGCGACGACTTGGCCGTGTTCAGCCGGCTGGAGAGTTCCGAGAGCGACAACGGAACATTGGGACGGTCGACGAGCCACTTGGTCAACCGGATGAAACGCTCTGACCGCTGCACCTGCATCCCCCCAAAGTCTAGACAAACCGGGACAAGTACACTTCTTTCGCGAAACCGCGGAACGCGTTGTACAGGCGCTGCCCGGCCGATTGGGTCGGAGTCAGGCAGTACAAGGTCGGACCGCTGCCCGACATGTGGACAGGCACCTTGGCCACGTTGGCCATGCGCTGGCGCAAGAGCGCCACCTCCGGATACAGCTGCTCCGTGATGGGCTGAAGCCCGTTGCGAACCAGGTGGTTGATTTCGTCGACATCGGCATCGATGAGTGCCTCCGTCATGCGGGGACTGAGCGGCCGGGCCGCATAGTCCGCTGGTGTCACAGCCCCGTAGACATCAGCGGTCGACACGTGCACCGGCGGGTGCACCAGGACCACCCACGCTTTGAGCGGGTGCGCCAGGCGGCGGATCCGCTCGCCGCGGCCCGTCGCCACGGCGCATCCTCCATAGACGCAAAACGGCACGTCAGACCCAATCGCCGCCCCGATGTCCGCGAGCTCATCGAGGGTCAACCCGGTGCCAAACAACCGGTTCATGCCGCGCAGCACCGCCGCTGCGTCGGCCGAGCCGCCGGCGAGCCCCGCCGCGACGGGAATCTGCTTCTCAATCCAGATGCGCACGCCCTGCGAAACCCGGGTGTGTTTCAAGAACGCTGCCGCCGCCATGTACGCCAGGTTGCGATGGTCGAGCGGAATGTGGGACGCCGGAGAACCAACCTGCAGGCCGGATTCGATGCGTTCCAGCCAGATGAGGTCGGACAGGTCGATGGTCTGCATCACCATGTCCACTTCGTGATAGCCGTCCGGGCGCCTTCCGACCACATCCAGCGTCAAGTTGATTTTTGCATACGCCCGTTCCGCGAGCACAGCCTGCACCTCGATTGATTCAAGTGTATCCGATGTTCGGACAACCTCAATGCTCATCTTAGCATGCGATGGGACGGCGCCAGAGTCAAGTCAAACCCCCGGCATCGTTCGATACCGGGGGTTTCCGCCCTTCCTTCGATTCATTGATGCAGCCCGCGCCGTCATCACGATCCGGCGGACCGCCCATCCGCCTGGCACGGCACACGCTACAGCGAAATGGCCATCGGATGGCCTGCCGCGAGCGGCTGAAAGTCCGCCACCGGCTGACCGCCCAGGCCTTCCACCGTCTGCTGGACGACGGACAGTTTCTCGTAGAAGACCGCGACAATGTCGTCCTGCCCCATGTCCTGAATCGCGCGGGCCAGCGCCTCCCCTT
The DNA here is from genome assembly GCF_028751525.1 of Alicyclobacillus cycloheptanicus. GTDB lineage: Bacteria > Bacillota > Bacilli > Alicyclobacillales > Alicyclobacillaceae > Alicyclobacillus_L > Alicyclobacillus_L cycloheptanicus. The sequence continues at coordinate 1,608,698 of NZ_CP067097.1, read as the reverse complement.
CGGACAGCACAATCGCGCAGGGCTTTTCGGGGCACTTCTTCGCAATCTGCGAGGCCAAAATCGCGGCGACCTCGCCCTCGCGGCGGCCGCGCTTGTCGACGTCTTCCTTGACCACAAACGCGTCAAACACCTCTGCGAGACAGGAAGCACTTTGCCGGATCACGGCGTCGGCCCGGTCCCCCGGCACACCGACGACCCCAATCAACCGCCGGTGCGGCACCCGCTTCAGCCACCGTCCGATTTTCACAAAGCCGTCCGGGTTGTGCCCATAGTCGAGCATGACGTGGCCGCCGCCAGGCATGCGGTACAACACGCAGCGCCCGGGGTTGTCCGCAAGCGGCGAGAAGGTGGCCAGCGCATGGGCAATCTGCTGGCGCGTCAGGCCGTATGCGCGCATGGCCGCCACTGCCGCCAGGCAGTTTTCGACCTGAAACTGCGCGATGCCGCCCAGCGTCAACGGAATTTCGGAAATCGGCGAGATTTCCCAGGTCAGGTGCCCTCTCGCCTCCACCAGCCAGCCGCGGGACACATAGTAACCGACGCCGCCGCGTGCCAGGTGCCGCATCAGCACCGGGTTGTCATCGGTCATGGAGCAGAAGACAATGTTGGCGTTAAGGCGCTTCGACAAAGCGACCAGCCGCTCGTCATCCGCGTTGAGCACCACGGTCCCGTCGTCGGCCACGCACTCCGCGACCAAGGATTTGATGTGCATCAAATCCTCAATCGTGTCGACCCCATCCTGGCCGATGTGATCCATGGCGATATTGGTCATGACGGCCACATTCGCCTTGTCATACGCCAGCCCGCCGCGAACGATGCCGCCGCGCGCCGTTTCCAGAACGGCCACCTCCACGCTCGGGTCGGACAGCACCACGCGCGCGCTGTCGGGCCCCGTGGTGTCGCCGGTCGAGACACATTCGCCGCCGATGAAAATCCCGCCCGTCGTCGTCATCCCAACCGTCTTGCCACTCTGTCCAATGCCGTGGCCGATGAGCCGCGTCGTCGTTGTCTTGCCGTTGGTCCCGGTGATGGAGATAATCGGGATCCGCCCTTGCCCCGTCGGAAACAGGCTGCTGACAATGGCTTCTCCAGCTCTGCGCGCCGTGCCGTACGAGGGGTGTTCATGCATGCGAATGCCCGGACACGCGTTGACCTCGATGACAAAGCAGGTTGTTTCGTCACTGGGAACCTGCGGGTCGCCGATGATGAGGTCGATGCCGCACACATCAAGCCCAATCACCTTCGCCACCCGCTCGGCCAGCCGGCGGTACGACGCATGCAGGTCGTCCGTCATATCGACCGCTTCCCCGCCCGTCGACAGGTTGGCGCTGTCGCGCAGCCACACGCTTTCTCCGACAGCCGGCACATCGTCCAGCGTGCGCCCCTGCCGGCGCAAGTGATTGCGTGCGACCGAGTCCAGCACAATCTTGCTTAACGGCAGTTCGTGGTCGTCGCCGCGGCGCGGGTCCCGGTTGGCCTGTTCGACCAGGGACCGAACCGTCTGCGTACCATCACCGACGACACGAGCGGGAATGCGCTCACTGGCTGCGACAAAACGGCCGCCGACGACGAGCAGCCGGAAGTTTCGACCTTCAACGTACTGTTCCACAATGACGTGGTCCGCATATTCTCTCGCGATGTCGAATGCGTCCCGCAGTTCCTCTGGGGTGTTCAGGTTGAGGCTTACACCACGTCCCTGGTTTCCGTTTTGCGGTTTGACGACCACCGGCGCACCGAGCCGCTCAAACAGCTTCAGCGCCTCCTCCAGACTGCTGGCAGTACCGCCCGCTGGCACCGGCAAGGCTGCATCCCGCAGCAGCTGCTTCGTCATCTGCTTGTCGCAGGCAATATCCACCGCCACCGCGGACGTCTGCTCAGTCACCGTCGCTTCCACCAATTTACGCGCACACCCATACCCCAGTTGAATGAGACTGCCGGTTCCGATGCGCCGCACCGGAATGCCGCGCCGGACGGCTGCGTCCACGATGGCCTGCGTGCTGGGACCCAGCCCCGTTTCCCGGAGGAGCCGCTGCGCTCGCGCAAGCGTCTGTTCGAGGTTCCACGTCTGTCCATCCACCATCGCCTGAACCAGTTGAATGGCTTCATCGAGCAGCAGACGCTGGCACTCAAACGCCTTGCACTCCATGACGATGTCGTACTGGCCCATGCCGCCAGCATACAGGGTTTTTCCATAGTGAACGTCCAGGCCCAGACAGCAGGCCAGTTCGATGGCAACGTGTTCCACAATATGTCCAAAGTACGTTCCTCCGTACAGCCGTTCAACAAACCCGCCAGGCGCGCCCTTCGCACAGTGGTGTTCACGCAGCCCTGGCAGGAGTCGCAGCAGCCGGTCGGAGAACCCCTGAAATTCGCAGCTTTCCCGTTCTGTAAATCGTCCAAGATCGATACGGGCAACCAGGATAGGCTTATAAATATAAACGTTTGGCCCATCGATGTGACGTGCCCACAAGATCTTCATTTTGTCAGCTCCTTGCCGCCTTTTTCATTCCATTCTTCCCAATTGGTAATCGGCTGGCGGCTCGTTAAATGAAAACCAAAACCGTCTGGCAGAATGTGCAGCTGGACGCCGCACAAAGCCAGGGATTCGTCGTCATGAACGCTGTCGATGTTGGTGTACGTAAGCGCCCCCGCATCGACCACACTGACCGCCCCTTGTCCAACGACACGAAATGTTCTTCCCTCCATGATGACGGCGGTATTTTCGTCAATCCCAAGCCCGAGGTGATGAGGGTACTGGGCGACGGCGGACAACAGTCTCCCCAGCCTCCCGCGCTGCGCAAAGTGCTGATCGATGACAACGCCGTCGACAAACTCCATGCCCGGCGCCATGTCCACCACGCAGATACGCGGATTGGTCTCTGCGTCTCCTTCCACAATCATCGTGCTCGACATCATGGAAGCCCCTGCGCTGGTCCCCCCCAGCACAACGCCGTTGGCCAGGGCGTCATGCAAGGCAGCGTCGACGCGCGTTCCCCCGAGCAGTTTCGTGATGCGGAGTTGATCGCCTCCCGTGAAAAAGATGCAAGTGGCGTCGCGAATATACTCGACCGCACTGCTTCGGTTTGCCGCGTCGCGGTTGGAGACGTCAAAGGTTCGCACATCTTGTGCGCCCAGGCGTTTGAAGACATCAATGTACTCCATCCCGACCTCAATCGGCAGTTCCGTGGCAACGGTCATCACCAACACCCGCGCGTGTGACCCTCCGCCCAACCGCAAGAACTCCCGCAGGATTCTGCACTCTCCCTGTTTGTCCTCGGCACCGCCGATGATGACCAGCGGCCCAGGCTGCTTCTGCAAAGCAGTCCCTCCTTAACGCGTTCCGAACAAGGTTTGGAATGGCCAGCGGCCAGCATCCGATTGGACGACTCACACTGGCGGCATCAAAAAAATACAAATTCTAGCGTATCCACGGTGGGTCATCCTATTCACCTTGGCGGTGTTTTCCGGCCGATGCAGCCGGAAGAAACAGGGCTGCCCCGCTGCAGCCCAGCTGCACACGGGACAGCCCCTCCGGTCACCCGTTCTGTACGCACAAGCTGCGCAAGTTACCTGCCCTCGTCCAGAGTGCCTCGTTCAGCCAAGGATTGTTCTGCAATTTCAATCGCACGCTTCACAAGGTTGCCCGCATCCCGGGTGGTGATGGCACCCCACCCCTCGCGCTGCACCGTGTCGTAGAAGCCGAGTTCCTTTGCCAGTTCGTATTTCAGTTCATCTGACATGGTTCCTCCACGACGTCCCATTGCATCACGCCTCCTTTGGCGAAACGGGTCCCGGCCTCGGAAACACAAGACCGTCTCCCGATTGGGTTTGGGTGACCCATCCTAGTGTTTGCAGCCGGACCCTCAGTATACGAAAACAGGGCGGTTCCACCCCGTCCAAGGGATGGAAACCGCCCTGTTGACAACGCCTGTTCGAATCAACAGATTATTGCACTTGCGTATAACGGAGACGTACATTTTCGCCGTCTTTGCAGATTTCCAGCTCAACCGTTTCGGTCAAAACGTCAGCGTAACTGTACGACACCCGTTTAAATGACCCGTCAGGCGGATCAAGTTTCACGACAAACACAGAAGGGTACGTTTCCTCGAGCACACCGAAGCGCTCAATCGTCTTTCTTCGCCCTCCGTTTGCCCTCAGAAGTACCCGTTCGCCAATCAAAGTGTCCAAGCTTTTTTTAATATCGTGGAGCGCATTTCTCGCCAACACACACCACCTCTTTCCATGGCCATCATACCATAGAAAGGGGGTGGTGTCAATCAAGGGACCATTATTATAGCAACGTATGTTTTTCCTTGTCAATGGGTATCGTACGAAATTCGGTCGTTCACTCATAAAGCGATTTCGGCAAACCCAACCGATATTTTCCGCGTGACTCGAGACCGCCGATGCCGTCCGTCCCGGTGTACGTTGAGCGGACCACATCGTACACATTAATGGTCTCGTTGACCGGCGTAAAGGCGATTTTTTCAGCGATAAACACCGGATCGAGCGCATGAATCATGATGCGCTGGGGAGAACTCGCGAAATTCGCGCCCGCATCCAAAATCGCTTCAAAGTGTGACTGACAGGCCCCCGCGATAATCACAAGGTCATCCATATTCCGCTCGTGTTTGCGCGCGTTCATCACGGCTTTGACGAAGTTTCCCGAATTCCTGTAGTTTCCGATATCCGCCCAGCTTTTCCCTTTTCGAATGACACCGTCGTGCCCCGTAATGATTAAGATGTCAGGCTCATATTGTTGAAGAAGCCCAGTCACCGCTTCTGGCATCTGCGCTTCCGGTACATGCTTGCCCACTGCGCGAATCCCGAGCTCCCGGTAGGTGGTCAAACACTTTTCCAGGTAGGTGCCGTCGCCGTCCAGGTGCAGCACCCTGCCGGGCCGCTCAAAAAAGTCGGGATTGGACTGGAACCGCGTTTCCTTGCGCAGCGACCGCTTCTCCCGCTCCATGGAACGCCGGCTCGTGATGAGCCGTAAACACTCTGATTCGACGCGATGGCGGTGCGCTTCGAACTCTTTTCGTTCTTCTTCGGTGACCGCGGCGAGATCATCGTACGGCGCGTCGGCCATGAGCCGCACATCAATCCCTTTGAGAATGGCTGTTTCGGTGGCGGCATCGACTTCCACGATGACAAAGCAAACGTCTTTGCCGTACGACTTCCGGGTGACCAAGTCGCCGGATTTCCACAAGGCTGCTCCCCTCCTTCGAACGTGATCCGAAGCCGTGGGTGGCGTGAATCCTCATCAGCATATGTCCCGGCGATTCGGCATGTGCCCGCTTTGGGAGGCGAACTTGAAGTGGAGACGTGTGCCATCATCCCCGCGCGCAACGAAGCAGAAGCCCTGCCCACGGTACTCCGTCAGGTGTACCGTTCCGGGGTTCGGACGTGTGTGGTGGTGGCAAACGGATGCAGCGATGACACGGCGCGGGTTGCCAAGGAGGTGGGCACGCCCCTCTTCACAGCGTTTTTGCTGGTGGAGGTCGCTGACCCGCTTGGGCCGGACGTACCGCGCGCCCTCGGCGCGTACCACGCCCTGCGCCGCCTGAAGGAGCTGTCCGCGTTGTTGTTCGTCGATGGGGATTGGCGCGGGGGATTTGGGCCGCAGCTGGCGCACTTTCTCACAAACGCTGCCAGCCAGCGCACGTGGGTCCAGGGCATTGGCGGCGCTCCCGTGCGCATCGACCAGCGCCTGTGGTACCACGCACTCCGCAAAACCGCACCGCAGATTGCGGACTTTCAGCCGGCACGCTTGCCGCTGTGGGTCGACTGCCGTCTGTTTCAGTTCATTTCTCCTGGGTGGCTGCACCACCCCGGCCGCTTCACGGCGTACGCGCTCCGTGCCATCGGCGGACAAGGCTTTGGCGTCGATCGGTCGTTTGACGGCCGGCTCGTCGGAAACCCCGCGCGCGACGAGACGCACGCCAAAAAGATGGCAGAAACACTCTTGGGGGACGCACTGGAGGGAACGGCCATCCTGCTGGGGACTCGCCCCTCGCGGGCATGGCAAGGCGCCATCATGGATGGCTACCATTCTGCAAGACGAATCGATGTGCTCGAACGCTGGCAATCGGTTCTGTCGATTCAGGATTTGGTGTAGCGGTCCGCCACCTTGGATGCGCCGTACGACTCCGGCTTGATGCGGGCTTCGTAACCGCTCGCCGTGATCCAGCTGACGATTTCCCGAACCATTTGCTTGGTGGCGCCCTTCTCGCCAATGTCGAGGTGAACCTCCAGGTTCCAGTCCGCTCCGTGCGCGTGCAGCTGCTCGGAGAGCAGTCCACAGAACTGCAGGCTGTACGCTGCCTCGGTAAACATGCGTTGCCGGAGTGAGAATCGATGCTTCTGGTCTTCCCTGTGGATGAAGTACTGTGCACCTTTGCCCACGCGGTGCAGAATGACAGCTGAGACGAAGGTGACGCCGGATTGTTTCGGCTGAGAATCTGTGCCAATCATCAGACGATACTGGTCATGGGGATGGGCGCGGACTTCGGTCAACAACGCATCAGCCACTTGCTCGAGTGTCATCCAGCCATGGGTCGGGCTCCGAAACGCAAACATCCACGTGCCCCCTTCGATGCAGTTCTGTGACCCGTTTGGAGCGAGACGCTGCGGCGTCCGCCTTGGCGCAGGGCGCCGCTTCGAAGTGCAAACCACGGCTTGCATACGAACCGCTTGGCTACAGTATATGACACTCGGCTGAAAAACGGAAAGAAAAGCGCACAATCTTCAGCCTGCAGACAGCCTCGTTCTTGCGCGCTTTTACGAAAGGGTGTTGAGAACGTCCGCGATGCAGCCAAATTCCCGGACATCGAGCGTCTCTCCCCGGCGCTGTCCGTCGATCCCGGCGGCAGCCAACACCGCCTGGATGTCTTCCTTCGGCCGCCCGAGGCCGCTGGTCAGCGCGTTTTGCAGCGTTTTCCGCCGCGTGGCGAACGCAGCACGCACCACCTGAAAGAACAGCCGCTCGTTCTGGACGACCACGGCCGGCGGATCCCTGCGGTCCATCCGAACCACCGCGGAGTCCACCCCAGGCGGCGGTAAAAACGCAGTGTTCGGCACCCGCAGGACCGTCTGCACGGCCGCGTGATACTGGACCGCGACGCTGAGCGCGCCGTACTCCTTGCCGCCTGGGCGCGCACTCAGCCGGTCGGCGACTTCCTTTTGCACCATCACGACGATGCGCTGCCAGTTCACGCCGGCATCGAGCAAGTGAAACAAAATCGGCGTGGTGATGTAGTAGGGTAAATTCGCCACCACCGAGACCGCGTCACACCCTTCAAAGGAGCGCCACAACGCGCGCACATCCGTTTGCAGGAAGTCGGCGAACTGCACGGTCGCGTTCGGGAAGGGCGCCAGCGTCTCCGCCAGCACAGGCTCGAGGGCGCGGTCCTTCTCCACCGCAAGGACGCGCTTCGCGCGGGCGGCCAATTCGCGTGTGACAACGCCTGCACCGGGGCCGATTTCCAGCACCCCCGACTGGCCGCCCACGCCGCTCGCAGCCACAATGGCGTCGAGCACATACGGGTCAATCAGGAAGTTCTGCCCCAGCTGTTTCTTCAGCGTAAAGCCGTGGCGCGTCATCAAATCGCGGAGAATCCGCGGAGTGGTCAGTCGGTCGGTTTCCGAGACAAAGGACATACCTGCTTGACAGCCTCCTCCCACTCCGTGCGGGTCACGGACAATGCGTTCAACTTGCGCACAAACGCCTTGGCGTTGCCTGTCCCAATGCCCAGATAATCGCCCACAGCCTGCCTGCGGGCCGCGGCGTTGGCCTCGCCAACCAAGCCAGCTTGCTCGAGATCGGCCATCGAAAACGTCCCGCCAAACGCCGCTGCCGGCGCGTCTGTCTGGGTCATGGCGTCCCCCCCTGTCGGCGCAGCGGGGGCCTCGTCTCCCCGCGCAGGCGGCCGAGGCGCAGCGCCGTCCGTCTTCCCCCTCGCGTGCAGCAGGGCCCGCGCAATGTCCTCGGGTGCAGCGTGCTCCACGCCGATGCCGCGCGCACTCACAGCTGCCGATCGCGGCAGAAACGCGTGCCGGCATCCGGGCACCGCCTCATCCACCCGGCGCCGGATGCGCTCCCCCGCACCATCGGGGTCGGTGAAGACAATGACCCCTCGCCTGTGTGCTGCCCGGCGCAGCTCCGACAAGGTCTTGCGAGCAATGCGATCGCCCCCGAGGACCCACACATCGGCCGTCACAGCCCGCTCCACCGCCTGCCGGTCGTGCAGCCCTTCGACCACGACAATCTCGGGCACAACGGGCCGCTCTCGTGCGCCGGGCGAGCGCGGCGGACGCTCGGAGGCTGCACGCGCGCTCATCGGGTTGCGGCCAGGCTGCTCAGTCACCCGCTTCACCCTTTTGTACCTTCTGAAACAAGCGATGCCCGTTTTCGTACGTCGCGTGTTCCACCGCAGCCACGGTTTGCCCGCGGACTTCCGCCAGCTTCTCGACCACCAGCCGCACGCGCGCAGGTTCGTTTCGCTTGCCCCGAAAGGGAGCCGGCGACAGGTAGGGTGCGTCCGTTTCAGCCAACAGCCACTCGTCCGGGATGCGCGCGGCCACCTCGCGCACGTCCGGCGCGTTTTTGAACGTCACCGGCCCGCCGAAGGAAATGAAAAACCCTAGATTCATCGCGGTTTTGGCATCCTCCAGCGTACCCGTGAAACAGTGCATCACGCCCCGAACGCGGCCTCTGCACTCCGATTGGAGCAGCGCCAGCGTGTCCGCCATCGCATCACGCGTGTGGATCACGACCGGCAGACCACACCGCGCCGCAATGGCCATCTGTCGGGCGGCCACCTCGCGCTGCTGCGGCCGCGGCGCCGCATCCCAGTAGTAGTCGAGGCCAATTTCCCCGATTGCGACCACCTTCGGATGCGCCGCGAGCCGCTCGACCTCCTCGAAATCGCGAGCCGGCACGTTGAGCGCCGCTTCGGGGTGAATGCCCACCGCCGCATACACCTCGTCGATTTGCTCGGCAAGCAGGACGGCGCGCCGTGAGGACGCCGCGTCCACGCCAGGCACCACAACCCGCCGCACGCCTGCCTCCCGCGCCCGCGCCACAACCTCCTGCAGGTCCTCGGCGAACTGGTCGTCGTTGAGGTGGCTGTGTGAGTCAAACAGCATTATTTGACCACCGCGCCATTGGGCATCTCATCCGACACGGTGACCAGCGACAGCTGGTCGCCTTCGGAGGCCGCCAGAATCATGCCGTTGGATTGTACACCGCGCAATTTCACAGGCTTCAAATTCGTGACCACAACGACTTTCCGGCCCACCAGCGTGGACGGCGGGTCAAAGTATTTCGCGATACCAGAGACAATCTGCCGCTGTTCGCTGCCGAGATCGACTTCCAGCCGCAGCAGTTTGTCAGCCCCTTCCACGCGTTCGGCCAGCAGAATCTGCCCGACTTTGAGTTCCACCTGCCCGAACGTGTCGATGCCAATCTGCGGCTTGCCAGCGGGTGCCGTGTCACCGGCCGGTTGGTTCTGTGTCGTGTCTTTTACATCCGTTTGCACGTTGTTCTCCCCCTGCATGGATTTGGCCGTGGACGTTTCACCGGCGGGACGCGCGCCTGCCGCGTTGGCCGCGTTCGTCAAAGCCTCCAGTGTGGCAATTTCCTCATGGACGTCAAGGCGCGGGAACAGCGGTGTCCCCTCCGCTACCTTGGTGCCGGAAGGAATCACGCCGGTCTCCGCCAGGCGGTCCCAGGCGGTCTCCCGCTCCGTCAAGCCGTACTGCTCGAACACACGAACCGCCGCGTTCGGCAGGAACGGCTGAATCAGCACTGCAATTCTGCGGATGGTGTCTGTCAGCGTGTACATGACCGCATCGAGCCGTTCCTTGCTGCCCGCCTTGTTCAAGGCCCACGGCGCCGTCTCGTCGATATATTTGTTGGCCTGTCCGACCAGCTTCCAGATGGCCCCGAGCGCCAGTGAGAACTGCATCGCGTCCATTTGCCGCTCTGTCTCGGCGACCGTCTCTGTGCCGAGATCGAACAGCGCCTGGTCGACGGCTTCCAAGGAGGCCGGTTTGGTAACCACGCCGCCGCAGAAGCGGTTCAGCATCGCCGCCGTCCGGTGCACCAGGTTGCCGAGGTCGTTGGCCAGGTCGAAGTTCAGCCGCTGCACCATCGCCTCCGGCGTAAAGACGCCGTCCTGCCCGAAGGGAATCTCCCGCAGCAGGAAGTACCGAATCGCGTCGCTGCCATAGCGTTCAATCAACAGTTTCGGGTCGATCACATTGCCCTTCGACTTGCTCATCTTCCCGTCCTTCATTAAGAGGAAGCCGTGGCCGTACACCTGCTTAGGCAGCGGCAGGCCGAGCGCCATCAGAATGATGGGCCAGTAGATGACGTGGAAGCGAACGATTTCCTTGCCAACGAAGTGCACGTCTGCCGGCCAGTAACGCTCGAACTTCTCGCGCATTTTCGGGTCGTCCGAGCCGTAGCCAATCGCTGTAATGTAATTCGTCAGCGCGTCCAGCCACACGTAAATCACATGCTTCGGATCGCGCTTGACGTGAATCCCCCAGTCGAATGAAGTCCGGGACACGCACAGGTCCTGCAGTCCGGGCTTGATGAAGTTGTTGATCATCTCGTTCTTTCGCGACTCGGGCTGGATGAACTGTGGGTTTTCCTCATAGTACTGGAGCAGCCGGTCCACATACTTGCTCATCCGGAAGAAGTAGCTTTCTTCCCGTTCGTACTTGACTTCCCGGCCGCAGTCCGGGCACTTCCCGTCCACCAAATCCCGCTCCAGCCAGAACGACTCACAGGGCGTACAGTACCAGCCTTCGTAGTTGCCCAGGTAAATATCCCCTTGGTCAATGAGCTGCTCGAAGATGGCCTCGACCACCCGCTTATGCCGGTCCTCGGTGGTCCGGATGAAATCGTCGTAGGAAACGTCCAGGCGGTCCCACAAGTCGCGGATCCAGTCAATGATGCCGTCCAGGAACGCCTTGGTGTCCATGCCGGCCTCACTGGCACGCGTCTGGATTTTCTGTCCGTGCTCATCGGTCCCCGTCAGGAACATCACATCGTATCCCCGCAGCCGCTTATAGCGCGCCAGCGCGTCCGCCGCCACGGTCGTGTAGGAGTGACCAATGTGCAGTTTGTCGTTCGGATAGTAAATTGGCGTGGTCAGGTAGAACTTCGGCTTTGTTGTTCGTGGTGTCGTCCCATTCGTCATCTCGCCAGCCTCCTCAATAGAAAAACCCGCCCCAACGGATTGGGGCGAGTGTTCATCGCGGTACCACCCAACTTCACGTGCATGGAGAAAACCAAGCACGCCTCAGCGGCCTGGACGCCTTCGCTTCACCACTCGCGGGCGGCCTGACCGGTCGTTCGATAACGGGAACACCGTTCGCGCCTACCCCTCCGGCACGCGGCAGCGAAGCCGACGCGCTGCAGCGGAGTTTCAGCGTGAAAACCTCCGGAACCATACTCCCTGGGTCTCCTCACCGGGCTTCCACCGTCCCCGATTCGCTGCCGAGTACCTTCCAGGTACCATTCCTTCACAGGTCCATTTGAAGCACAACGTTTGAAATAATATACCAATTCCCCAATACGAAGTCAACGATACCCGACCGAGGCCGGGCGCGTCGATAAAAACGCCTCGATTCGGTGCTGAGTTCGAGAGTCTGCGTGCCCAAATGCAGCCGTACCTGCGTACCCATTGCCTCATCCCTGCTCTGGTCAAACTTGCAAAATTATTGAGAAGATGTATAGTAGAATCAATTCAAGTTTTTACAGTGCTGAAAGTCAGTCCCTTGACATCCAGCGAACCAAGTCAAATCTGCAGCAAGAGAAAACGAGAACTCCAGATATGTAATCAAATGGTAAACCCAAAGGAGGCGCCGACATGAAATCTACTGGTATTGTGCGTAAGGTCGACGAACTTGGACGGGTCGTGATTCCGATTGAATTGCGACGGACACTGGGCATTGGGGAAAAGGACGCATTGGAAATCTACGTTGACGGCGACCGCATCATCCTCAAAAAGTATGAACCGGCTTGTATCTTCTGTGGGCAGGCAGATGAAATCATTCACTTCAAGGGTAAGAACATCTGCCCGTCTTGTATCGCAGAAATGAGTTCCTGATTTAGGGCTTGTTTCAAAGGCAGTCAAAGAACTGGGGCTGTTCCAGCCACATTTTGGATGTGGATTGGAGCAGCCCTGGTTTGGTCTGAAAAGCGAATATCGGCGCCCGGCGTGCGCTTCCCCCGCTTCGCAGAAGAGGACTGAAAAAACACCCGTACGCTTACTCCATCTCGTCGAGTGTCAACCGGTACAATTCGGCCCGCCGGACCCCCAGTTCCGCAGCAGTTTGTTTGACGGCTTCCCGGTGTGAGCGGCCGTCCTTCATCGCTGCCCGCACCTTTGCGACGGCTGCTTCCATCCGGCGCTGCGCCTGTCGTACACCATCTTCCAGGTCAGCAGCGGCGTCCTCCGGAGACTTGGGTCCTACGATAATGACGTACTCCCCCCGCGGCTGCTCCGCCCTGGCATAGGCCGCCAACTCCGAAAGGGACCCGCGAATGAACGTCTCGTGCTGCTTGGTCAGCTCCTTGGCCACAACGCCCGCGCGGGCCGGGAAGGACGCGTCCAGCAACGCCAGCGTCGCCGGGAGCCGGTGCGGTGCTTCGTAAAACACAATCGATCCCGGCACACCAGCCAATGTCTGCACATACCGCTCGGCCTCCCGCTTGTCCCGCGGCAGAAACCCAGCAAACGTAAACGGCAGGGACGGCAGTCCGCTCGCCACCAGTGCCGCGAGGACGGCACTGGCGCCCGGGACGGGGATGACCGGCACGTTGTGGGCAATCGCGAGGGTCACCGCGTCATCGCCGGGATCGGAAATGCCTGGCGTACCCGCATCCGTCAGCAGGGCGATGGACTTGCCCTCCTGCCACCACCGAACAAAATCTTCAGCGCGCGAACGCCGGTTGTGCTGGTGATAACTGACCAGTGTCCGGACATGAATGTCAAAATGGGTGAACAGTTTGCGCGAATGCCGTGTGTCTTCCGCAGCCACGATGTCTGCCGTGCGCAGGACCTCCAGCAGCCGCAGCGACACGTCCTGCAAATTGCCAATGGGCGTGCTGCACAAGTACAAGCACGCCCCGGTTTGTTGAAAGCTGTGTTGAATTTCCGGCATGTCGGAGAAGACCTCGCATCCCAACCAGTCTGAGGAACGCGCACGGTTTCGGCGCGCGTTCCGGCAGTTCCGCGTTATTTGCGGAGGAAGCCCAGGCAAAACAGACATTCTCCGTCCGTCCGCAAGCTGCCGTACTTCACGTTGCAAATATGGAATCCCTCCTGATAAATACGCATCAGGTTGTCCTTGCCCGAACTCGTGAGTTCGCCGTCGGGCGGCAGCGCCGCGCCCGTCCGATAACGTTCCAATTCCTGTTCCAGCCGCTGATTTTCCTCAATCAAGGCAATGATTTTGTCCTTGAGTGTACCCAATTCAACGTAGAGTTCGCCGATCCGCTCTTCCAGATTCGCAACTTGTACGAACAGCGACTGTTTGTCCATTTATAAGACAACACCCTGTTCCTGATAGGTGTCATTCTCAAACTTTAAGCAGCACATCAATCTGCCGCACAAACCCGAGATTTTCGTGGGGTTCAGAGACAGGCTCTGGTCTTTCGCCATGCGAATCGAGACCGGATCAAACTCGCCCATCCACGTACTGCAGCACAATAAGCGGCCGCACGGACCAATGCCGCCCAAAATTTTCGCTTCGTCGCGAACGCCAATCTGCCGGAGTTCAATCCGAACGCGAAACACGGAGGCCAGGTCCTTCACCAATTCTCGAAAATCCACGCGGCCTTCCGCCGTAAAGTAGAAAATCAGTTTGTTGCGGTCAAACGTGTACTCCGCGTCGACCAGCTTCATTTCCAGGTTATGCGCCTGGACTTTCTCGCGAAAAACCTGCATCGACTCGCGGGCGCGCCGACGGTTTTCCTCCACCGTTTCCGCATCCTTCGGCGTCGCGACCCGCATGATTTGCTTCAACGGCAGCACGACGTCCTTTTCGTCCACCGTGCGCCTGCCGACGACGACCTCTCCGTACTCCACACCGCGCGTCGTTTCCACAATGACGCGGTCATGGACATCGATGAGGGCATCTCCCGGATCGAAATAGTACACCTTTCCGGCAGGCTTGAATCGTACTCCTACCACGTTATACATTCGCCAACCCCCTTTGCACTCGGATGCACATCTGCTCCAAGTTCAAGAGCGGCGCTGCGTGCGACTGCACCCGCAACTTCGCGTCAAGAACCCGTTCAATCATCGCAGCGAGTTGCGCAGTCGAAGCCAGTTGCGCATGTTTGTGCAGTTCCCTTTGAAACGCCTCAAACCGTATATGTTCCAACTGTCCCGTCTGGACATAAATGATGTCACGTAACCACAATGACAGAAAATGCAACGCGTCGCCAAGCGGTATCGACCCGGCGGCCTTCATGAACTGGTCCGCCAGCCGCACTGCCGGTACCTTTCGAGACAAACAAGTCTCTGTCCATTGTATCATCGGGGTCACTTGAGCCGCAAACGTTTCCTCGCCGTCCGCCTGTCCAAGTCCCTCCAAACCAGGGGAATCTGGGTCTTCCCACAGTTTCTCGGACTGCAGCGCGTATTGCGAACACCGGGACAAAATCGTCGGGAGCACCCGCCTGGCATGCACGGCCGTCAGCAGTGCGACAACGGGAGAATTGGGCTCCTCCAGCGTCTTCAGCAGCCGGTTTGCAGCGGCGGGTGTCGCCGTATCGATGCCGTAAATCACGTAAACCAAGCGCCCGCCCCCGTGCGCTCGCAGCGACAATTGGCCTTGCAGGGACTCTATCTCTGCGGTTTTCACACTGCCGCTCTGCAGGCCGTCCACCACATGAACATCCGGGTGGTTTCCTTGTTCGACCGCCAGGCACGCCGCACACCGGCCGCAAGGCACTTCATCTGCGGTACACAGCAACAACTTCGCCAAATATTTCGATATTTCTCGAGCCGCACCCGGATGCCCCAACAACAACATCGCATGCGGCACCGTACCCTGGTTCAACCGCTGGTAGAGGTCTTCCAGACCCACGCTGTGCACGGGCCAGTTCTGATAAGAAGCGAGTTTTTTCACAGAAACCACCTTTAAAACTGCGCGAATTGGGCGATATCCAGCACGAACACGGTTGCCCCGCCGACCTGCACGGTCACCGGATACGGCACGTAAGACTCCAGCTGGCTGCCCATCGGAGACATCGGCGTCACCACCTGGTCCCGTGCCCGGCAGCTCGTTTTAATCAACTCCAGCACTTGCTCAACTTGTTCATCCTGCGTACCAATCATGAATGTCGTGTTTCCAGCGTGCAAAAACCCACCTGTACTGGCCAACTTGGTGGCGCGAATCCCCTGCTTCACGAGGTTTTGCGCAAGGCGTGGACTGTCCTTGTCCTGGACGACGGCCAAGATCAGCTTCATCGGGTGACTCCCCTTTCCCTGGTGAAGTTGATGCAGATTATGATATGCCTGTTAATTTCGTGATCTGACGCCAGATCTCCTGCTCCAGAACGTCGGGCGGCTGCGTTGCATCCAGCACGACGACGCGCTCCGGTTCGTTCTCGGCGATGCGCAGGAACGCGTCCCGTACGCAATGAAAGTATGCGTCGTCTCGCTGTTCGATGCGGTCAGGCCGCACTTCTCCCCGCGATTTTTGCACCCGCTGCCGGCTCTCGGGCACGGGCAAATCAAACAGGAACGTGCAGTTTGGCCTGAGCCCGCGCGTCGCGAACGCGTTGATGCGTGCTACAATGTCGATCCCGACGCCAAGCCCCGCCCCTTGATAAGCGATGCTGGCGTCCACGTAGCGGTCGCACAGCACGACCTGCCCGCTCGCCAGCGCTGGCCGGATGACCTCGTGCAGCAACTGGGCACGGGAGGCTGCGTACAACAGCACCTCTGTCTCGTGCGCCATGGTCTTTGACCCAGCATCGAGCAACAGGCGCCGCACTTCGTCGCCAATGATGGTGCCGCCCGGTTCGCGCGTGCACACGACCTGCAGGCCGCTCGCCTCCAACCGGCGCTGCAGCCGCCGAATTTGCGTACTCTTCCCGGCACCGTCTATGCCTTCAAACGTGATGAACACGGTGATGTCCTCCCTGTCTCTATCACCGCTATCGTACCATCCGGGCGTACACCGTGCACATCCACGGCTGCCTCGACGGCTTCCTCCCGCGCACCCGGCCAGAGCCGCCGAAGTTCGTCGAGGGTGCGGCGGTCGATGCGCTGCCCCGGCCAGACCACCGGCACACCGGGCGGGTACGGCGTCACGGGCAGTGCCGCGATGCGGCCCTGCGACTGCTCAATGGGGACCCACACCCGACCTGCGAATGCGGCGTCGCGCGGCGACACCACGAAGTCCACGACCCCCCGCGCCGCTTCGGACGCCCCTGCCGCTGGTGCCCCCCGCAACGGGTCCGGCGCCGAAGCGGGACCCGTCGGTGGTGCCGCCATTGAATCCGCGTCCGGTGCCGAACGGCGCCACGCTTCCAGAACGCCCAAGTAGCGGTCGACCACCTCCGGGGTCACGCCAAACCCAAACAGGCTCAACACCCCATCCCAGTCGCCGTATTCGACAAACAACCCCTGTTCAGCCAACATGCCCTGCAGGCGGCGGCTTTCGCGAAGGCTGCTGGTTGGCACCCAGTGCCGGAGCGGGTCACGCCATGGGCCCTCGCCGCTCACAGACGGCGCCTCAGGCACAGACGCCGCGTCCCCCGCCAGCGCCAGGATTTCCATCGATGCACGTACTTCCTCCACCGGCGCCAGGATTTCCATCGCGCGGCGGGCAGCGCCGGGACCGGCAAACCGCAGCCAGGCCTGCGCCACATCCAAGGAGGCCAGGAGCAGGTACGAAGGACTCGTGGTATGCATTTGCCGCAGGAACGTCGCAACACGATCGCGATCGACCCGCGGGCCTGTGCAGTGGACCCACGCGGTCTGCGTGAGGCCCGGAAGCGTCTTGTGGACACTTTGAATGACAACGTCCGCACCCGCAGCCACACTGTGCTGGGGAAACGCGGGATGCAGGCCGAAGTGCGCGCCGTGGGCTTCATCCACAATCAAGGGCAGCCCCCGCTGGTGCACCACCCTGGCGATCGCTGCGACCGGTGCCGCCTGGCCCCGATACGTCGGCGAGGTGAGATAGACGGCATCCACGTCCGTGATGTGCTGCATCACCTGCTCGACCTGCCAGGCCTCCGGCACAAAGCGGATGTCCCGCCGGCCAAAGAAGGCGAGCGGCAGCACCGGCTGTGCCCCTGCGAACACGAGCCCGTTCCACGCACTTTGATGAAATGGATTGAGAAACAGGACCCGGCCCCCCGGCTGCACGACGCCCGCAATCGCGGCCACCACGCCCGCCGTAGACCCGTTCACGCTGAAAAAACAGGCGTCCGACCCGTAGTGTCCGGCCGTCAATTGCTGCGACACTTCCATGCACCCCTCCGGATGATGAAAGTTATCGAGACCCGGCAGCTCCGTCAAATCGAGCCGCGCCGCGGAACCCAGCCAGTGCAGGAGTTGGCGGGGAAGCATGCGTCCTTGCTGGTGTCCTGGGACATGCAGGGGAAAACGCGACATCGAGGCGTGCTTGACCAGTGCCGCGAGAACAGGCGTCTCTTCCATGGGCCAATCACCGGGCCCCATCGGTTGAAGGTCAACTGCTGCACCTTGCACAAGGAAACTCCTTCGCGGTTTTTCTCCATCATACAAAACGGGGCCCGCCCCCGCCAAAACACAGGGTTGAGCCCCGTCTTCTCCCCGCAGGACGCAGGACCTGCTTCGACAAGCCTTGCACCGCACGGCTGCCTGCCCTGTCAGGAAATCGCCGCCAGCCAGATCTGCTTCATGCATTCAATATAGTACGGATAACGCGCGTCCTCCACGTCCGTCGAGACAATTGCCCGCTCACAATCCGCACACAGAAACACCCCGCATATCCGGATACCAGCT
Organism: Alicyclobacillus cycloheptanicus; assembly: GCF_028751525.1. Taxonomy (GTDB): domain Bacteria; phylum Bacillota; class Bacilli; order Alicyclobacillales; family Alicyclobacillaceae; genus Alicyclobacillus_L; species Alicyclobacillus_L cycloheptanicus. The sequence goes on along the minus strand of NZ_CP067097.1, from coordinate 1,590,672 downwards.
GCTTTTTCCTGCTTGCACACGATGCAAGCACTGTTCAATGAAACGGATTCCCCGCCAACGTGCGCTTGATGATTCATGATTCAATCCACCCACCTAGCTGATCGGTCGATCACGATGCAGAGGACAACCTCTTCTAGCAATCAGTATGCCGCAGGAACATAGCGGTTATACCTCACGACGTGCGGAAGATTGACAAGCTTGAAAGAACGCCCGGGAACAGATGATGCCGCTGCGCGGAAACTCCTACACGGTATGCGCGGACGAATGTCCGACGTTCGTTGACAGCGAAGATCGGGGAGGCGTGTGCTATAATGCTTTTGCTTTGGTGGGATAGGAGGGGGTTATGTGCGCAGTTCAAGCCTAGCGCGTGGCGCTTCTGTGATGGTGATCAGCGTCGGGATCGCCAAGGTGCTGGGCATCCTCTATATTGTCCCGCTGACTGCGCTCATTGGACCAGCCGGATTGGGCATTTACTCAAACGCGTACGCGCTGTACGCGATTCTGTTAACCCTCGCGACCTCCGGCTTTCCGACAGCGATGGGAAAAATCATTTCGGAGCGCCTGGCGCTCAAAAATTACGCCGAGGTCGCACAAATCTACCGGGTCACATCGCGCATGCTGTGGGTGTTCGCGGTTGTCCTGTCGCTGCTCATGTGGTTTGGCGCCCCGTGGTACAGTGCGCTCGTCGCGCTGCGTGACCCTGGCGGCGCATCGGCCTACCTGGTCAGTTCCATCCGCGCGCTGGCGCCCGCAGTCCTCATCGTGCCCACCATGAGCGGCATGCGCGGCTTCCTTCAGGGGTTCCAACGACTTGAGCCGTCTGGTTGGTCACAGGCGGTCGAGCAATTGTTTCGCGTGGTGGCCATCGTGGCCGGCGCGTTTCTCGTGGTCCGCGTCATGCACGGAAGTATTGCGCAAGGCGCCGCCGCCGCAACCTTTGGTGCGTTTGTCGGTGCCGCCGCCGGCATGATTCTCCTGACCATCGCGGTTGTTCCGCTCCTGCGCGAGGTGCGGGCAAAATCAGGCCGCCGCTCGTCTGCGCTGTCCAACCGGGAAATCCTGCGCATTTTATACCGAATTGGCCTGCCCGTGAGCCTCGGCGCACTCGTGGTTCCCATCTCCGGAATTGTGGACTCTGTCACAGTACAGAACCTGCTGATGAGTACGGGCATGAGCCTCAGCAAGGCCACCGCCGACTACGGCATCCTGTCTCGGCAGGCGTTCCAGCTGATTCAGCTGCCGCTCGCCTTTGCGATGGCCATCGGCGCTTCTGTGCTGCCGTCCATTTCCCGCGCAACCGCGCTCAAAGACCAACGAACCATTCAATCCAATGTGACGGGCACGATTCGGTCCATGTTTTTCATGAGCATCCCCATTGCTGCCAGCTTTCTCATCCTCGGTCGTCCTGTGGACATCTTGCTGTTTCACAGCACACAGGGGTCCTTGATTATTTCGAGTGTGTCATTCATGGGGATTTTCAGCAGCCTGGAGTTGATTTCGACCTACATGCTGCAAGGGCTGGGCAAGATGTACCGGCCGGTGCGCAACATGTTTATCGGGGTGTTCGTAAAACTGGTTTTGAATATCGCGCTCATCCCCCATTGGCACATTCTTGGCGCCGCGCTCGCAACGGTGATTGGATACTTGTTTTCTTCCACGCTGAACATCCTGGCTGTCCGCAAATATGGAAAGGTCCGCTTTTCTGTCTGGCGTCTTGCGATGCCGCTCATCCTCGCCTCGATTCCGCTGTGCGCCAGCCTGGGCGTCGTCAGCTGGCTGTCCTATGACGCCGCACACCTTTTGTACGGCATGGATGACCGGCTCGTCGCGCTGACGCAAATCCTCCTCTCCCTCCTCATTGGCGGCATCGTGTATATCTTGTCCACGATTTGGATGCACGCTGTGACGGCGGATGAGCTGCACCGACTGCCGTGGGTCGGCGGGCGCCTGTCCAGACTGGCCAGCCGCCTGCAGGGGCAGGCGGCGAGCTGACCCGTTCACAGTGCCTGTGAATATTCCCGCGTAAAGAAGCGCAGGCTTGCAAATAGCGCATCACGCAGGCGACTCAATCAATGGGAGTGATTGTATGAGTGCCATGAAACAAGCCACGTGCCCATACTGTGGAGATTCATGGGAAATTGATTTGGACGCCCCCGAATTGTCCGACCAGGACCGCATCGAGCTGGATGCCGAGCCGGTTGCGACCGTGGTGTGCGCAGACTGTTTGGACCTTCATCTGCATACGTAGGCGCGGGCCGCAATCCCGCATCGTCAGGCGAGGTGCTGCGACCCGGTCCTCGACGCTGGCAGACAAATACGGACCGTTGTGCCTTTTCCAGGCTCACTTGTAAAGCGCATCGTGCCGCGGTGAGCCGCAAGGATTCGATGACTGACCATTAACCCCAGACCCGTGCCTTTTTCCTTTGTAGTAAAAAAGGGTTCTCCGAGTTTGGGCAGACGGTCAGCCGGAATGCCTTCTCCTTGGTCCATCACGTCAATGCACACGTCTCCTGCTGACACCTGTCCGCTCACGCGGACGGTCCCTCCTTGCGGCATGGCTTCCATGGCGTTTTTAATGACGTTCAAAAACACCTGTTTCAATTGGCTTTTGTCACAATCGACAAACGGCAAAGCGGCAGGAAAGTCCGTCTGCACAGAAATGTTTTTGATCACGGCCTGCGTCAGCAGCAGTGCGACCACTTCCTGCACAATCGGCACAACGTCCCACGGTTGAAAGTGAACCTCCTGGGGCTTCGCCAACAGCAGCATCTCGCCGAGGATGGAATCGATACGGTCCAGCTCGGCCATCATGATGTCGAAGTATTGGCGCTCTGGATACTCGGCCTTTTCGTGCAAAATCTGCGTGAAGCCCTTTAAGGAGGTGAGCGGGTTTCGAATTTCGTGCGCAACACCGGCTGCCAATTGCCCCACAGCGGACAGTTTTTCCGCTTGCAAAAGCAGTTCGTCCATCCGTTTCAACCGCGTGATGTCCCGAATGATGACCTGAATACCGTGGTCCCCAAAGGGCATTCCCATGACTTCCGCATGAAACACCTGTCCGTCCAGTCTAAAAAACCGCATTTCGACAAAACCGACAGGCTCTCCACGCAGGATGGCCTGCGCGCGCAGCCGAGCCGCTGCCCGGTGGTCCGGATGCAGCAAGTCCTCAGGGTCTCTCCCACGCAAATCCTCCATGCACGCTGCGCCGAACATCTTCAATCCGGCGGTGTTCATGTACACCCACTTTCCGTTCTCCATCACACCGATGCCGTCCAGAGAATTTTCCACCAGTTTTTTGTAGCGCTGCTCGCTTTCGTGCAGTTGAAGCTCGAGCGTCTTCAAGTCCGTGATGTCCTGCGTCGCACCGAACAGCCGGACCGGAACCCCCGCGTCATCGAACATCACCTCACACCGAACGTGGAAGAAGCCCATCGTGCCGTCCGCGCGAATGGCCCTGTACACGCGGTCCAACGGTGCGCCGGTGTCGACGGCCGCCTGTACGCTGCGTTCGAACCATTCCTTATCTTCCGGGTGAATAAGGGATTTGAACTTGTCGAAGGTAATGGTGTCACGTGCGGGGTCCAGGCCTAGGTTGCGATACGCCTGGTCGGAATACTGGATGACTCCGGTTGTCAGATCCCGCTCCCAGTGACCCAGTCGAGCGATTCGCACGGCATTCTCCAGAGACTCCTGTAAAGTCATTTGCTCGGAAATGTCCCTGCCGACCCCCACCAGCTGAGACACCTCCCCTTGTTCATTGCGAATGATTCGAAGGGTTGTCTCATACCAGAGATAATTGCCGCTCTTCAGGAGTATCCGGCTCGTAAACCGAAAGAAGTCTTCCCCTTGGAGCATCCGATCGCGAATGTCCTTGAAGTAATTGACATCCTCCGCATGAAACAAGTCCACCAGCGGCTTCCCAATCAATTCCGATGGATGATACCCAAGGACTTGCACGGATGGTGAGACATAGCTGCAAATGCCCTCTGGTGTCGAGACGGAGATGACATCCTGGGAGTTTTCGGATATCAACTGAAATAATTGATGAATCTGCAGGAGCTCGTCCTGCATTTTCTTCTGTTCGGTGATGTCCTCCAGAATGCTGTACAGCCCAATCAGCTCGCCATCAATGATGATGGGCACATTGGTCAGCCTGACATCGACCGGATGTCCGTCCTTGTGCCGGATGGTGCACTCCACATTTTCAGCGAACGGAGATTTGAATGTGGTCCGGAGCGACCTGTCCGCTGGATCAAGGAGTGCGCCAATCACGTCCATCTGCCGAAGTTCGTCCAGCGTGTACCCCGTCATCATTTCGAACGCTGGGTTGGCACCAATCACCGAACCATCGGTTCGAAACGAGCAAATCCCGTTGGGGTTGTATTTCTTCAACGACTCGTAACGCTCACTTCGCTCCCTTAGCATTCTCTCCATATCGCGCTGCGTTGTGACGTCCTTGGCAATGCCAAACACGCCAATGGGGGTCCCGTCCACGACAATCGGTGTATTCGAAATATCGAGTTCGACACGCTGGCCGTCCTTGCGCACCATGACGGTCTCAAAGCGCGTGGATTGGCCCCCGTGCCATTGTTTGACAATCTTCGAACGCCAGGATTGGAGGTGTTCGGGAGCGACCATCTGCTCAAACGACATGCGCAAAAACTCGTCGCGAGAATAGCCAAATACCCTCACGCAGGCTGGGTTCGCGTCGATGTAGTTCCCGTCTAAATCGGACACAAACACGGCGTCCGGATGGTGCTCGAAAAACGACTGATAAATGCCGCTGTCCGATATATGTTTCAGATCATCTCTGCGAACAGACACGTTGTGCACCTGACTTTCACGACAAATATTACCACTCTCTCTGTGTCAGGCCTGGTTGATTCAGTTCTAAACGGGTCGAGTTTGTACAGAAATGCCGAACAAGACGGCTGTTTTTGCCTCTCGTTCGGCTCATATCTGGCTCACCACTGTCGAATACAGTTTCACCTGGCCCGTGACTACCCATCATCATAAAGAAAGCATGGCCTCAGTTCAAGTTCTGGGTAATATTTACTCATTTGTAGACAGGGCGCTCATCTGGAGACAGGGGGCTGCGGCGGACCGTGGGTGCATTCGGATACGCAGACGGGGCTGCCCTTCAGTGTCGAGCACTGTTGGCGCAGCCCTGTCTGATGTTGATAGGCTCACCTGACGTCACTCTGCGAAAACGCCTGTCCGGAACGCAACCATTTTGACTTCCATCATGTCTTCCATCGCGTACTGGACCCCCTCGCGGCCGCTCCCGCTCTCCTTGATGCCGCCATAGGGCATCTGGTCGACGCGGAAGGTCGGAATCTGGTTAATCAACACGCCGCCGGTTTCCAGCCGCTCAGCCGCTTGAAAGGCCCGCTCAATGTTCTTCGTGAAAACCCCCGCATTCAGGCCAAACTTCGAGTTGTTGGCCATCTCAATCGCTTGCGTCCAAGTATCGAACGGCGTCACCGTCACGACCGGGCCGAACGCTTCTTCACAATTCAACTCCACATCGGTTGGCACATCCGTCAGGACGGTCGGGTACATGATGCTGCCGTCAAACTTGCCGCCCGTGCGGACTTTGGCGCCCCGCAGGACGGCGTGGTTCAGCCATCCCTTCAGGCGGTTTGCGGCGGCCTCGTTGATGAGCGCCGAAATATCCGTCGATTCATCCATCGGATCGCCAACACGAAGCTGCGCCGCGCGCGCCGCCAGCTTCTCCGTGAAACTTTCGAACTGAGACTGATGGACATACACCCGTTGAATGGAGATACACACCTGGCCGTTGTACGAGAACGCGCCCCCGGCCGTCTCCGCGACGATGCGGTCCAGCTCTGCCTCCGAAAATCCCTCGTCAACCAACAGCGGAGAGTTCGATCCCAATTCCAAGGTCACCTTGCGCAGCCCTGCCTGGGCCCGGATGATTTTCCCGACGCGCGGACTTCCGGTAAACGTCACAAAGGCGACGTGCCGATGCGTCGACAGGACCTCGCCCAGCTCGTGCCCATAGCCCGGAATGATGTTCAACACCCCGTCCGGGAGCCCAGCCTCACGGAAGACGTCCGCCAAAAACAGGGCAGACAGCGGCGTCTGTTCAGCGGGCTTGAGCACAATCGTATTGCCGGCTGCAATTGCCGGGCCCACCTTGTGCGCAACCAGGTTAAACGGAAAGTTGAACGGCGTGATGGCGCTGACAACCCCGATCGGCCGCTTGATGACGTACGCCGTATGGCGTTCCCCGCGCGGCGCAGCATCCATCGGCACGGTGGTCCCATGCACGGCCTTGGCGGCTTCTGCCGCAAACTGGTAGGTCTGAATCGTACGCTCCATTTCCGCACGTGCGGCGACAATGGGCTTCGCACCCTCCGCCGCAATGATGCGCGCCGCTTCCTCCAGCCGCGCCTGCAAGCGCTCGGCTGCACGATACAGAATCTCCGCCCGTCGATGGGCGGGCGTGCCCTGAAAGGATGTAAAGGCGGCATGCGCCGCTTCGATGGCTGTTTCTGCCTGTTCCACAGAAGCGTAGTCAATCTCCGCAATCGCTTCACCCGTATGCGGGTTTTTCAAGGTCACAGTCTGTGCGCCCGGCACCCATTTTCCGCCAATCCATAACTGTGTTCGCTGCACGGTCAACCCCTCCAGTCGCTTAAAACGGTTCCCGGTCCAACACAACCTCAATCACATTCAGACGCTTACTCTCTAATGCTTCATCAAGTGCCTGCGCAAATCCTTTCGCCGTGTCCACTTTTCGGTGATCGACCCCGAAACTTTGCGAAAACAGCCGCAGGTCCGGATTGTCAAAGGCAATGCTGGTGACCGCCAGTCCAGCCGCCTTTTGTTTTTTGCCAATCAGGCTGTAGCGCTTGTCGTTGAAGACAATCACCGTAAACGCCAAATTCAGGCGCCGCGCCGTCTCCAGTTCTTGCGCGTTCATCAGGAAACCGCCGTCTCCCGATACGACCACCACCGGGTCGGTCGGATTCGCCAGCTTCGCCCCAATCGCGCCGGGCAGCGACCCACCCATCGCCGCGAGACCGTTGTAAATCAGCGTCCGGTTCGGTGCCTTCGGCTGATACCACCGCGACACCCACACCTTGTGCAGACCAACGTCCGAAATCACGATGGTCTCCTTCGGCAGCCGTTCGCTCAAGTGCCACATCACCTGCCGCGGCAGCGTTTCTTCCGGAGACGGGATGCTCTGCAGTTCCTCCAGGCGCCGCGCGCGGATGGCGTCGTGCGCGGACGATCCCGACCGTGGACTGACCATCCCCGCCAGGGTGCGCAGCATCTCCGGCAAGTTCCCGACCAACTCCAGTTGAATGGGGAAGTGGACGTCGACTTCTGCCGGAATGGTGTGCAGATAGAGCACGCGGCGCGAGCTGTCCTCGTTCCAGGTCGCAGGGTCGTACTCCACCAGGTCGAAGCCGACCGCAATCACCAAGTCTGCCTCGTGGAGTGGCCGCAGTCCGGGTGGATACGGCGTTCCGCCGACGGTAAACAGGTTCTGCGGATGGTCGAACGGCAGCAGCCCTTTCGCCATAAAGGTGTTGGTCATCGGCAGTTTGGTATGGTCAATCAACGCGCGCAACGCTTCCCAGGCCTGTGCACGGATCACGCCGTTTCCGGCCAGGATGACAGGCCGCGCCGCGTTTTCAATCAGGCGTGCCGCATCCAGCAGCGCCTGGTCGTCCGGCAGTTGCATCGACTGCACCGCGGTCGGCAGCGGGCGCCGCTCCTGCACCTCTTCCTTCGCCACATCCTCTGGCAGCTGAATGTGCACCGCGCCAGGGCTGCCCGCGGTCGTCAGGTGAAACGCCTTCCGGATAATCTCTGGAATCGTTGCCGCGCTGACCACGGGCTGATTGTATTTCGTAATGCCATGAAACAGTTGGATGGTGTCGACATTCTGGTGAGATTCCTTGTGCAGGCGGGTCAATTCGGCTTGTCCAGTCAGCGCCACCAGCGGCACGCGGTCGAGATGGGCATTGGCGACGCCGGTCATCAAATTGGTCGCCCCCGGCCCCAGCGTGGCGAGACAAACACCTGGTTTTCCGGTGACGCGGCCGTATGCGTCTGCCATGAAGGCGGCGCCCTGTTCGTGCCGCGTGACCACAAATTCGATGGACGAGCGGGACAGGGAATCCATCAGGTCGATGTTTTCTTCCCCCGGGATCCCGAAAATATATTCAACCCCCTCTGCCTCCAGGCATCGGACAAACAGGTCACTGGCTTTCATGCTTTCATCCCCTCTCTTCATTCCATCATTATTGTATGACAATTACGTCGTTCTATAAAATATATAATCTAGATGCAATCATTCTAGATTTGAGAACAACCGCGGCAGGATGTGCCCAAACCTGTGCCCGGGCGCACGTTCGGCACGCGTGACAGGATGGGGGAAATGGACTTGGAACTTCGCCAGCTGCAGTACTTTCATACCGTCGCACAACTGGAGCATATGACGCAGGCAGCCAGGCGCCTGATGGTCGCACAGTCTGCAGTCAGCCGCCAGATTCGCCTGCTCGAGGAAGAATTGGGGGGACCCTTGTTCATTCGCGACCAGCACCGCATCCGCTTGTCCGGCTTTGGCCGGCGCTTTCTCGTGCACACGGAACGCATTCTCCGGGCGGTGGACTTGGCCATGGCTGAAGCCCAGGAGTTTCGCAATGCTGAAACCGGCCTGGTCCGGCTCGGTTTTCCCCACAGTGTCGGGGTGCACTACATTCCGGAATTGCTGCGGGCGTTCCGGGCGGCCTGGCCACAGGTGCGGTTTGATTTGTCACAGCTGCGGGTGCGGGATCTCATTGAACAATTGCGGACCGGAGACATTGAACTCGGCGTGGTGACGCCGTGGGATGAGGCACTGCTGCCCGCCGGGTTCACGGGTGTGCCGTTGTACGAGGAGACAATGGTCGCCGTGATCCCGGTCGACCACCCGCTCTGCAGCAAGCCTTCGATTGCTTTGCGGGACTTGCGGGACGAGCCGTTCATCCTGTTCAAACCCGGGTACACGCTGCGTCAGATGGTGCTGGATGCCTGCATGGCGGCTGGGTTTGTCCCGAAAATCGCGTTGGAAGCGGAAGAGACCGATACCATTCGCGCGTTTGTCCGAGCCGGCTTTGGTGTCAGTGTCCTGCCGCCGGCAGCGATGAGCGGCAGCCTGGATGGGTTGTGCGAGTGCAGGGTCACGGATGGTCCCGTGCAGCGCACCGTTGGCCTCACCTGGCTCGCGTCCGGCAGCCTGTCTGCCGCCGGACAGCGGTTCGCACAATTCGCGGCCGCGCGGGGCCGTCAGGACCTCCGGTAGGGCCGGCACAGGGCGGGGCGTCAGGTTGGGAACATCCACAAGTGCATCGCGACCAGCGCGGCGACGCCTGGAATGCCCAGAAATCCGGCGGTCAGGGTGGTCAAGGTGTTAAACGGCAGGTGGTAATGAAAGTACTGCCCCACCCAGTTGACAGCCAGGATGAACACGGCCCCCATCACGACACTTTTGACCAGCTTCCAGGCAATCCGCCCTGGGTACTGGACCACCTGCGTGATCGTGAAGAATGCGGCCAGAATCAGTGCGCCCCACAGCAGCCACGTGGTTGGAAACGGTGTTTGGAGCATCGCCTACGCCTCCTCATACCACAGCCAGTTCATCCCCTCCGTCGAGACGCCAAGTTTCTTCGCCATCTGGAAGAGATAGTTGAACCGCTTCTCGGCGGCGCCAAGACGGAACACGACGTGATCGACCAGAAGCGGGTCCGTGACGGTGTCAAACTGCTTGCGGGCCATCTCGACTTCCTCTTTGGAGCGACGCAGTTCCGTGATGAACTGGTCAATCTCCTCTGGGCCGTATGCGATTTGCTGTGGTGGTTCAAATGAAGCTTGTACATGTGTGTCCGTGGAGAGTGGTGTCTGGTGCGAATCCATTTTGCATCGTCCTCCCCGTCCCGAATTAGTACATCATAGTCGGAGGAGGACAAGTTTATGTCAGATGGAGGCGCATTTTCATTTTCAGTGGAAATGAGAAGTGCCGGAATTGGGCTCGCCACGGCCCCGATGAGGCTCTCGGCGAGGCAGTCGACGGGGCACTGCACGCAGTCCGGCACAGCGGGCGCAGCGGCCCCGTCACAGCGCGCGGCGGCCCCGTCACAGCGCGCGGCGGCCCTCCAGCGCTTTTGCGAGCGTCACTTCGTCCGCATATTCGAGGTCGCCGCCCATCGGCAGGCCGTGGGCAATGCGCGTCACGGTGACATTGAAGGGCTTGAGCAGCCGCGCGATGTACATCGCGGTGGCCTCCCCTTCGACGTTCGGGTTGGTGGCGAGGATGACTTCCTTGACCGTGTCGTCCCCGAGCCGGTGGACGAGCTCCCGGATGCGAATGTCGTTCGGGCCCATCCCTTCCAGAGGTGAGATGGCACCGTGCAGGACGTGGTACTTGCCGCGAAACTCATGCGTGCGTTCCATCGCCATGACGTCCTTGGCATCCTGGACCACGCACAGGACCGACGTGTCCCGGGTCGGGTCGCTGCAAATCGAACACGGGCTTTGCTCGGTGATGTTGCAGCAAATGGTGCATTCGGACAACTTCGTTTTGACGTCCGACAGGGCCGCTGCGAACTGCCGAACATCTTCCGACGGCATCGTCATGACGTGGAACGCCAATCGAGCCGCTGTCTTGGGGCCAATGCCGGGCAGCTTCATAAATTGTTCAATCAGCCGACTAATCGGCTCCGGATAGCCCCACATGACTAAAACAGCCCAGGCATGTTCAGGCCGCGCGTATACTTGCCGAGTTCACTGGCCGTCAGTTCCTCGACTTGGCTCAAGGCGTCCGAAATCGCGGCGAGCACCAAATCCTGCAGCGTCTCCACGTCGTCTTTGTCGACCACATCGGGATCGATGGTGACAGCCGTCACTTCACGATGCCCATTCATGGCGATTTTCACCGCGCCGCCGCCCGCGCTGCCTTCCACGATGCGGTCCTTCAGCGCTTCCTGCGCCCTGGCGATGTCCTCTTGCAGCTTCTTCGCCTGCTTCATCAACTGGTTCATATTTTTCATCCGTCATGTCACTCTCCGTCTCGAATCTCGACCCGCTCGGGACCAAACACCTGAATCACCCGTTCGACCAGGTCGATGTTTTGATGCTGGTCCGATGCCGACCCGGATTGTCGTTCCTGGAATTCCTCCCAGTCCGCCTGCGTCAATGCGAGAATGCGCATTGGTCGGCCCAAGGCATTCGACAGCGCCCCCTCAATCAAGGCCCGCTCCACCGGTTTCATCACCGCGTTCCGGTGAATCGGACTGGAAAAGGCGAGGACGATCTCGTCCGCCGTCGCCAGCATCAACTGTCCGTTGATGAGCCAGGCGTGCGTTTGAATACGCGACGCGCGCACCTCGTTCAAAACCTGGTCCCACACGGCCTGCACCTGGTCTTTGGTTTGCGCATCCGCCCGGCTCGACAAGTCGCGCAGCACTTCCCACTTACGCGCCGCGTTCACCGGCTTCGCCCGTGACGGCCGCGCAGGTGGCTGGGCTGCGGAACTCGGCTGGGCCGCGGCCGGCTGCACAGAAGCCGGCGGTGCAGCGCGATGCATCGGTGCGGCATCGTCCGCATCACGAACGGCTGGCGCAACGGGCGTCATCGCCAAAAGCGCGGCTTCCAAAGCCAGGCGCGGCTGATCCACGTAACGCAAATGGGTATACGTCTCCCCCAGCTTGCGGACTGCATCCACCAGCCAGGCACTGTCGCAGAGGCGTGCCGTCGTCTGGTAGGCTTCGCGCGCCAGACTCGGCGGCAGCGTGCCGCCCCGCTCGAGGGTCAACTTGACGATAAACAAATCCCGCAGCACTTGCAACAAGTCCTGGACAATCCGCGCCGCGTCCTTGCCGCCGACATACCACTCCGTGATATACCCCATCACCTGCGGCAGGTCGCCTCCGGCCAGCGCCTCCACCAGCATCAGCAGCGCGCCCGTGTCGACGCCGCCTACCACGTGGGCAGCTGACGCCGGCGTGATGTTCCCGTTTGCATAAGACGCGGTCTGCTCCAGCAGCCCCAGCGCGTCCCGGAGTCCGCCATCCGCCGCCTGGGCGATTTTCCACAGGGCCTCGTCATCGGCCTCCCATTGCTCAGTGCGGCACACCAGCTGCAGACGCTCGACGATGGACTCGGGCGGGATGCGCCGGAAATCGAACCGCTGGCACCGGGACACGATGGTGCCAGGGATTTTGTGCGGTTCAGTCGTCGCCAGCACGAACATCGCGTGCTGCGGCGGTTCCTCCAGCGTCTTCAACAGTGCATTGAAGGCCTCTGTCGTCAGCATGTGAACTTCGTCGATGATGTACACCTTGTGGGACAGACTCGTCGGTGCGTACTGCACTTTGTCGCGGAGTTGGCGGATCTCGTCGACGCCGCGGTTGGAAGCCGCGTCAATCTCCTCCACGTCCACGTTGCTGCCAGCGGTAATACTGAGGCACGCTTCGCACTGATTGCACGGATCAGCGTCCTCCCGCGCCTGGCAGTTGACCGCCTTGGCGAGCACTTTCGCCGCACTGGTCTTTCCAGTGCCGCGCGGACCACAAAACAGGTAAGCGTGCGCCACCTGGTTATACCGAATCGCGTTGGTCAGTGTTTGCTTCACGTGGGGCTGTCCCACGAGGTCAGCGAATGTCTGGGGTCTCCATGAACGATATAGCGCCTGATACGTCACCAGCGGCCCCCTCCTGTCCAATCCAGCTGGACAACTTCTTTAACCGTATCATACGGGGGACGCGCCGACAATCGGTGTCACATGACCTGACGGCCTTGTTCGGCTTTGGGCAGCAACACCGTAAACGTGGTGCCAAATCCCTTGGAAGACACCCGAATCTCGCCGCCGTGGTCATCAATGATCTTCTGACAAATCGGAAGGCCGAGGCCAATTCCTTTGTCTTTGGTCGTGAAGAACGCGTCGAAAATCTTGTCCATCTGGTAATACGGAATGCCGGGTCCCGTATCGCTGACATCGATTCGCGCCCACTGCCGAAACGGCGACACCTGGATGTGCAGCCTGCCGCCCTTGTCCATCGCCTCAAACGCGTTTTTCACCAGATTGAGAACCACTTGCTGAATCATATCCATATCCATCCGCGCGCTGACGGTCCGGTCCATCTCATATTCAAATGCCACCCCGTGCAGCCTGGCTTCCGACTGAATGAGCGGGAGAATGTCGTCGATCACGGCCGCGACAGCGCACACCTCCGGTGCCATCTGCTGCGGTTTCGAGAGCAGCAGCAGCTCACTGACCAGGGCGTTGACGCGTTCGATTTCCGTCATCATCACCTGTGTATACGCCAGTTCCGTCTCGCGCTCCTGGTGTTTCAACTGACTTTGCATCATTTGCAGGAACCCTTTTACAGTTGTCAGCGGATTCCGGATTTCGTGCGCGATGCCGGCTGCCATCTTGCCGATGGTCGCCAGCTTCTCCGTGCGCTGCACCTGCTGTTCCAACGCACTGAAATTCCCAAGTTCCTTCATCATCACATGCATTCCGGAAACGTCCGCCGCACTGTCACTGCGCTGGACAAACGAGTCAACCAGCACGTGACGAACCCGCCCGTCGACTTCCCAACGAATCACCATATCGCGATACTCCCGGCTGCCGGCCACCATCTGCGAGAGAATGTGGTACTCTTCCCGTTCGGGGGAGATGCATCGCTCGAGTGGAACCGGCACCCCCGGCGTGACGGAAGGGTCAATGAGTTGACAGGCCAATGTGTTGTAACAGGTGACATGGAGTTGTTTGCTAATGAACAGCACAGCCGCGTTGAGCCGGTCGAGATAGAACGCTTCCCGCCCTGTCATGCTTGTCGATCCCGATACAGATGATACGTCCACGCGCTGACCCCCAGTCTGCGCTCGCATTCGCGGATTCGATCGTTCAAGCGCGCATTTCGTGCAAAGTTCTGAGCAAAGTTCTGAAAGGTTCATGAGAAAGTCTGCGAGTGTGTGAAAGCTCTGTGAGGGCCACGATTTCTACGCTTCATTCACCGATTCCTGCCCGGTGACAAAAGTTCTCGAGTTCCGACAGGGATAGACACGGTCCGACCTTCAGGCGCGGGGGCAAAGGAGATGAGCAGGGGTTGGGCGTGGCATCTCCGCGGATTTCGTTCGACCCGCTTCTTCGTGTTTCAATCAAACGACCGCCGGTTTGGCCATTGGACCCTGTACACGACGGACGCCCGCTATGACCAAGAACCAAACCAGGTTGCCCCACGTCGCCCGGAAGGTCTCCCTTAGTGCTGCTTCCGTCAGGACCTGACACGGTTCGGGAGTTTCCGCCGCGTGGGACCCAGCTTGGTTCCTGGGCACAGCGGGCGTCTCAATTTTTGATGGCGGAGAGAGTGGGATTCGAACCCACGAGCCCCGTGAAGGGCTACTCGCTTTCGAGGCGAGCTCTTTCGACCACTCAGACATCTCTCCATACTGGTTGAGTGATACACCAAACCAATCTGCGGCACGCAGTCAACGCTCGCGAAGCCGACGGAAGAACGCCTGAAGTATCATACCACATTCGTCCGCCAAAATTCCACCTGTAATCTTTGGATGGTGATTCCACAGTCCCGGCTCCAGCACGCGCGCCTTCGACACCACGGCGCCGCCTTTGGGGTCCACTGCGCCAAAGTAGAGATGGCGAATCCGCGCCAGCATCAGCGCGCCGGCACACATCGGGCACGGCTCCAGGGTCACATACAAGTCGCATTCGGCCAGCCGCCAGCCGCCCAGGCGCTGGCTCGCCTCACGGATGGCCAGCAGCTCCGCATGCGCCGTCGGGTCACGCCAGGTCTCCCGCCAATTGTGCGCCCCCGCAATCCGTGTCCCGCGGTACACCACCACCGCGCCAATCGGAACCTCGCCCAATGCCGCCGCCTCTTTGGCGAGGTCGAGCGCTTGGCGCATCCATCCTTCGTGCACGGCGCGAGGGTCCACTGCATCCACCATGTGTTCCTGTCCTTCCCACTGTAACATGGGCATCTCCCCTGCGCTTTGCGCGGTTGTCCGGCATACAATCGCATGGGACCTCGCGATGGTCCCGCTTCATACCACCGGGTTGGCGAGTCCGCGCGCCATGCGCGTCGACGGAAAGCCGTCCGGTTGGCACGACGTGACCTGCCTGAAAGGAGAACCCGCCATGGCCGAGGAGACATTGGAAGGCATGCTTGACCCTGAACGAGGGTCCCTGAATAAATGGGAAATGTACAAGGCACTGCGCAGCCAGGACATCGGTCCGTGCCGCCTGCCCTTTACAGTGCCTTGGCATCCGCAGACCCTTTCGCAGCTCCTCGACCGGTATCATCAATTATACCTGAAACCGGTGGACACTTGGGGAGGGCAGGGCATCAGCCTGATCGCCAAAAGCGATCACGGCTACCGCTGGACGCCGCAAGGCGCCGCCCCCCGTCACTTCCCCTCGAAGTCCGCCCTCTGTGCCGAGCTCGCCCAGGTGTACCCCATCCACCGCGCCGTCGCACAGCAAGCCGCGCCGCTCCTCCGGGTCGACGGCCGTGTATTCGACATTCGCGTGCTGATGCAGCGGGAGGTGGACGACCGCTGGGTGTTTGCCGGCTCCCTGTGCCGCGTCGCCGGAGACGACTCGATTGTTTCCAATGTCGGCGCCAGCCAAGGGACCGTCCGCCCCGTGACGGACGTGCTCGCCAAGGCGCTGCCGAAAAAGAATCGTTCCCCCAGAAACATTCGCCTCATCCTGAACCGACTCGAACAGTGCAGCGGCAAGATTTGCGCCGTGCTCGACCGCTATCGCTACTTCCATGAGGCCGGTCTGGATTTCGGCGTGGACCCCCTGGGGCGCCTGTGGCTCATCGAAGTGAACACCGACGACGCACTCGGCGGCCCGAGTCACGAACTGTTCGCCGAGCTCCCGGACCGCACCCTGTATGAAGAGATTCAACAACGGACCGAGCGGCACAAGCAACAGACGATTGCATGGGTGCTGGGCGCGCTCTTCACGCGAGAGGCAGAAGAGCCCGAGCCGTGACCTTCACGATTCGACCCGGTGGCCGATGTTCTCCACCAGCTGCTCGACGACTTCGATATCCTCCAGCCCTGTGATGTCCCCTTGCACCGTGCCTTCCTTGATGATTTCCCGCAGCATGCGGCGGATGATTTTGCCCGATCGCGTCTTGGGCATGGCCTCCACGAAATACACCTGTTCGGGCCGCGCAAAGGTACCAATATCGCGCACCACCTGCGCCTTGAGCGCGGCTTCCAGCTCCGCGGAAGGCGTGAACCCCTTCTCCAGGGTGACAAACGCGATGGGCACCGCCCCTTTGATCTCGTCCGGCTGCCCCACCACGGCCGCTTCCACCACGGCTTCGTGCTGAATCAGTGAACTCTCCATCTCCATGGTGCTGATGCGGTGGCCGGAGACGTTGATGACATCATCCACACGGCCGAGCACCCAGTACTGCCCATCTGCGTCGCGCACCGCACTGTCCCCGGTGAAGTAGGCGCCGGGCACCTGGCTGAAGTAGGCGCTGAGATAACGGTCATGGTCGCCGAACACGTCCCTCGCCAGGCTCGGGAACACGTTGCGGATGACGAGGTACCCCGGAGTGCCATCCGGTACCGGTTTGCCATCGAGATCGGTCACATCCAGCGCGTGTCCCAGGAAGGGCACCCCGCATGATCCCGGTTTCATCGGCGTCGCCCCCGGGAGAGACGCCAGCGGTGTTCCCCCGGTCTCGGTTTGCCCCCAGGTGTTGTTGATGACCGCCTTGCCCCCGCCGACCACGCGCCGAATCCAATGCCAGGCCTCCGGGTTAAACGGCTCGCCCACCGAAACCAAGAGTTCCAGGGAGGAGAGGTCGTAGCGCGATGCGACTTCCTCGCCGTGCTTCATCATCATGCGGTAGGCCGTCGGCGCCGAAAACAGCTTGTTCACCCGGTAGCGCTGCACCACCTCGTACAGCCGACCCGGCTGCGGATAATCCAGCGCACCTTCGTACAGAAGGGTGGTGACACCGAGCGCCAACCCGCCCACAAGCACGAAAATGTGCGACGTCAGCCAGCCAATGTCAGCCGTATTCCAGTACACGTCTTCCGGGCGCAAGTCCAGCTGATACTTGGTGTAAGCGTATGTGCCGAGCAAAAATCCGCCGCCTGCGTGGACAATCCCCTTCGGGCGTCCGCTGGTGCCGCTCGTGAAGATGAGGAGGCCCGCATCATTTGCATCCAGCACAGCAGGCGGACAATCCGCAGCCGCCGCGGCCATCAGTGCATCGTAGTCGAGATCGCGCCCCGGCGTCATGGGGGTCTCGACACCAGGCAAGCGGTTGTAGACAATGACCTGCTTGACACTTTCCACCCCTTCCAGCGCCTCATCCACGGTGGCCTTCAGGTTCAGCACTTTGCCGCGGCGGAGGCTGGCATTGGCGCAAATGACCATCTTGGCATTCGAACTGACGATGCGCTCCCGCAAGGCGCCGGGTGAAAATCCGGCAAACACCGTGTTGTAGACGACGCCGAGACGCAGACACGCCATCAGCACCACGTACGTTTCAATCAGGTTTTGCATGTAGACGCTTACAACGTCTCCCTTTTGCAGACCAAACGATTTCAGCACATTCGCGAACTTTTGGACCTCATCGTAGAACTGCTGATAGGTGACAGACTTCCGGTCCCCGTTCTCCCCCTCAAAGAACAGAGCCACCTTGTTGCGCGTCAGTGGATGCTTCGCATGGCGGTCGACGCAGTTTTCGCACACATTGATAGTGCTGCCCGGGAAGAACTTGAAATCGGGCATAT
Source organism: Alicyclobacillus cycloheptanicus (assembly GCF_028751525.1). Classification (GTDB taxonomy): domain Bacteria; phylum Bacillota; class Bacilli; order Alicyclobacillales; family Alicyclobacillaceae; genus Alicyclobacillus_L; species Alicyclobacillus_L cycloheptanicus. The sequence goes on along the minus strand of NZ_CP067097.1, from coordinate 1,572,861 downwards.
GCCCCTCAATCACGGTGCTCAACCGGGACTGCCAGGCCAATTCGTCTGCGACTTCATTCCAGAAACCGGCCGGATCGTCAATCGAACGCCGGTATTTCGCCAGGTAGGCTTCATACGACTGAAGATAGGACTTCGCCCGATATTCCTCAGGCGGCTCGATTTTCGTGCTGGTTGCAATCAGTGATATCCCTGCGTCGTTTGCCATCCAGATTCCTCCCGTCCCACAATTGACTGCACAAATGGCTGCACAAACTTTCAGTAAACTGATTCTATCACATTTTCAGATAGAAATTGCCCACGGAAGTGGAAACACTGCGATGATGGGCGACAAGGGCCGCGCTGGGATGCGGCGGGCAGTGTGCGCCGCCGACAGTGGAGCGCCCGCCGACAGTGGAGCGCCCGCCGACAGTGGAGCGCCCGCCGACAGTGGAGCGCCCGCCGACAGTGTGCGCCGCGGGCAGTGGAGCGCCGCGGGCAGGACCCCACTCAAACGGACCGGATGTGCATGTACGCTTGCACAAATGCGGAAAAGGTGCGGGCGATGGGGGACATCGTGATCGGATCCTGCAACAGATACGTATGCGCCACGGGAAGCGGCCATTCCGGCAGGGGGACTTCCATCAGCGAGCCGAGCACCAATGCGCGGCGCACCGTGCTGGTGGGTAGAAACGAAACCCCCATCGACTCCTCAATCCACCGGACGGTCACATGGACCTGGCTGACGCGCAGGGTTCGCACCGCTGGATAGCGGTCGCGGAGGGTCAACAACAGGTCATCCCAGTACCCGGGATGGTTGTGGGTCAACAGCGGATAACGCAGCAGCAGCTCCGCCAAAGTTTCGGGAGGCCCGTCCAAGTCGTGCGCATCCGCGGGGGCCACGGCGACCACCGGATCGTCATAGAGGACGGTCGACGCAACGCGCTGCAGGTCGGAGGGCATCCGGCTGAATCCAACATCGCTCTGACCCTGCGCGACATGTTGGGCGATATCCTTGGATTCCATGACCTGCACCGAGAACGCTACGTTCTCGTGGTGCTGGCTAAAGGCGCGAATCCAGCGCGGAAGGTACGTTGTGGCGATGAGCGGGCTCACGGACAGCGTCAGGGTCTGCTCGTATCCCTGCTGAAAGCGGACAATCTCCTGTTCGCCGCTGTGAATGGATGCAATGGCCTGCTCCGCGTAGGGCAGGAAGCGGCGGCCGTATCGGTTGAGCCGTACCGTGCGCCCAACGCGATCGAATAACTTGACGCCGAGCGCCTGTTCCAGTTTGTCGATGTGCATCGAAACCGTCGGCTGCGCCAGATGCAGCTTTTCCGAAGCCCGCCGGAAGTTTTCTTCCGCAGCGGCGACAAGAAACGTATGGAGCCAATCGATGTCCATCGCAGGGCGCCTCCTTTGTTCGGTTTGGTGCGTACGGGCATTGCTTGGAGACGGTGGGCTACGGACATCGGGCGGGCGCGGGCGGGCTGCGGGCGGGCACCTTTAGGCACATTTGGTGCCCTAGTGCCCACCCGCTGGGCCTCGCCACGGCACCTTTAGGCACATTTGGTTCCTTAGCGCCCACCGGCGGACCTCGCCACGGCACCTTTAGGCACATTTGGTGCCCTAGTGCCCACCGGGCGGGCCTCGTCCGGGCACCTTTAGGCACATTTGGTGCCCTAGTGCCCACCCGCTGGGCCTCGCCACGGCACCTTTAGGCACATTTGGTTCCTTAGCACCCACCGGGCGGACATCGGCGCGGCACCTTTAGGCGCTTTTGGTTCCTTAGCGCCCAGCGGCGGGCCTCGCCACGGCACCTTTAGGCACATTTGGTTCCTTAGCGCCACCGGGCGGGCCTCGCCCGAGCACCTTTAGGCACATTTGGTTCCTTAGCGCCCACCGGGCGGGCTGCACCCGGGCACCTTTAGGCGCTTTTGGTTCCTTAGCACCCACCGGGTGGACATCGGCGCGGCACCTTTAGGCACCTTTAGGCACATTTGGTTCCTTAGCGCCCACCCGCTGGACCTCGCCCGGGCACCTTTAGGCACATTTGGTTCCTTAGCGCCACCGGGCGGGCCTCGCCCGAGCACCTTTAGGCACATTTGGTTCCTTAGTGCCCACCGGGCGGGCTGCACCCGGGCCCCGCCCGGGCACCTTTAGGCGCATTTGGTTCCCTAGCACTCACCGACCTAGACCAAGTGTTGCACCCAGGCTGGCAATGACAGGCCTCTGCAAGCCAACAGGCGACATCTGATTATATTTCCATATCAATTTATCAACTTATCATCATTATACAAAATCAACTGGCCGATGTACGATGACAGCGTAAGAAACAGATTTTGTGTTCCATCATCAAAGGGAATGCGCGCCACAAAGGCGCCAAAAGCACGCCATAAAGGCACCCAAGGTGCGCCACAGAACAATCGAATGCACAACGCAAAAGGGGCGAAAACCCTGCCAAGGAGGATCCCGATGATGCCCAGTGTGAATGGATTGGCAGACATTGTCGCTGCCGAAACAGAGCTCAGCATGGTGGACGGCCAGCGCGGAAGGCTGGTGTACCGCGGCTATGAGGCGCCAGCGCTGGCAAAGACGCGTAGATTTTCGGAAGTGGCCCACCTGTTGTGGACCGGACGACTGCCCGACCCATCAGAACTGCGCGAACTGGAGACCCAGTTGACGGAAGCGAGAACCCTCCCGCCAGAAATCGTCGCGATTCTGGATGCGCTCCCGCCCGAGGTGGACATGATGAGTGCCCTGCGCACCGCCGTGTCGGCCATTCGACCCCGGCAAATTTGGCCGCCGACCATTGAAGACGCCACGCGCATTGCCGGAATGATGCCGACCATCGTCGCCTACCGCCATGCAAAGGTGACAGGCCAGACGCCCGTCCCGCCGCGACTCGACTTGTCACATGTCGCGAACTACCTGTACATGCTGAACGGTCGGGCCCCCTCTGAAGCACACACGCGGGCACTAGAGGCGTACCTCATTCTCACGATCGATCACGGCCTGAACGCCTCGACCTTCGCCGGCCGCGTCGCAGCCTCGACGCAATCGGACCTTTCCGCCGCACTGACTGCGGCACTTGCAGCCATGAAAGGCCCGCTGCATGGGGGAGCCCCCTCACTGGTCATGGATATGTTGGATGAAATCGGATCCCGGGAAAACGCCGCGCCTTTCCTCCGCGCAAAATTGGAACGAGGCGAGCGCCTGATGGGATTTGGACATCGGGTGTATAAAACGCGTGATCCAAGGGCAGAAGCCCTCCGCGACATTGTCATCGAGTTGACCCAAGCGGACCCCTGGTTCGATCTCGCCGCCCACACCGAAACCATCGCGTTGCGGCTTTTGGAGGAATACAAACCTGGTCGGGAACTGTACACCAACGTGGAGTACTGGGCGGCTGCCATCTTGCGGACGGTCGAGATTCCGAAACCGATTTACACCGCGACGTTCTCCATCAGCCGCGTGGTCGGCTGGTCCGCGCACGTGCTGGAGCAGGCGGCGAACAACCGCCTGATTCGCCCGCAGTCGACATACGTGGGGCCGCTGCCGGCATAACGCGGCCTCGCCCGAGCCATGTATGGCGCATTTGGTGCCCTGTCGCCCGCTGGGCTCACCTGCTCCCGGCCACACCCGGGCCTCGCCCGGCTACCTACTACTCCACGAACTCCACCTTGTGCAGCCGACACCAGCGCGCGATGTCCTGAACGAACGTCGCGCGCTCTTCCATGCGGCGAAAACGCAAGCCGCGGGAAATCTTCGGCAGGCGGCCTCCGTTTTTCACGTAGATCCCGACCGCGCCCCGCGTCATCACAATCCGCGCGACATCGCTCACTGCAAGCGTACGAACCACCTTGGTGCCACGCTTTGCCACCACGGCCTCGTCCGTCAGTACCAACGACGATTTCTGCCGCAGCCGCCACAACGCGAACAGAAAGGAGAGTGCCAGCACGACATCTGCCGCCGCGAGCACGACGGCGGGCAAATGCCGAAATGCCATCATCACCACAAACACAATCACCGGCACCCACCACGTCAACATCCACGTATTTTCACGTGTGGGTATGGTGATGGTTCGGGCGCCCTTGACAGCCTTCTTCTCCTTCGTTTCTGCCATCCACCCACCTCCTGGCCAACAATCATTGCGCCGCTCTTCCCATCTGAGACAACCCCATTATGCACCGCAGCGCGCGTTCCTGCATAGGTTGCCACGTGTTTGGGTGTTCGCCGTTCCCGCTTACAGGCTTGGTTTGCCTGGCGCTGCCGGGACAATCCGGTACAATCCGGCACGTCAGCAAATCGGTCTGTCGAACGCCGGACTAGTGAAACCGAAGGAGGTTTGCCACATGTGTGGAATCGCCGGGTGGGCAAATTGGGATCGCGATCTGACACAGGAACGCAGCACCCTCGAGGAGATGGGGTGCACGTTGGCGTGCCGCGGTCCAGATGCGGATGCGGTATGGTTGTCGACGCACTGCGCGTTTGCGCATCGGCGGCTGATTGTCGTGGATCCGACAGGCGGCGCCCAACCCATGACGCGGACGTTTGCAGAAAAAAGCTATACCATCGCATACAACGGCGAGTTGTATAACACGGAGGACATTCGGGCGGAGTTGCTGGGACGGGGGTACTCGTTCCAATCCTACTCCGATACGGAAGTCCTGCTGGTGGCGTACGTCGCCTGGGGACCCGACTGCGTGCACAAACTGAACGGGATTTTTGCCTTTGCGATTTGGGATGAGGCCAAGCAAACCCTGTTCATGGCACGCGACCGGCTCGGTGTCAAACCCCTCTTTTATACCCGAAACGGACAGAGCCTGGTTTTCGGGTCAGAACTCAAGTCCTTGCTGGCACACCCAGAAGTGCGGCCGCAAGTGGACGCCGAAGGGTTGGCGGAAGTCTTCGCCATCGGGCCCGCGCGGACACCCGGTCATGGCATTTACAAAAATGTGCGCGATTTGCGTGCTGGGCATTACCTCATCGCGACCGCTGACAAGATGGATGTGCGCCAGTATTGGAAGCTGGAAGCCGTGGAGCACACGGACGACCTGGAGACGACCGTGCAAACCGTGCGCGACCTCCTCGTCGACACGGTCACACGCCAGTTGGTGTCGGATGTACCCGTGTGTACGTTCCTGTCAGGCGGGCTCGACTCCAGTGCCGTGTCTGCCATCGCGGCGAAGGCCTTCCAGGAAGCCGGCAAGCCGGCACTGCACACCTACTCCATCGAGTTTGCCGAGATGGAAAAACACTTCCAGGCAAACGCGTTCCAGACAGGACTCGACAGCCCTTGGGCACGCAAGGTATCAGAATTCATCGGCTCCGTCCATCACCCGATTGTCTTTGATGTGCCGGAGATGGTCGACCACCTGATGACGCCGCTGAACTTCCGCGACGTGCCCGGGATGGCGGACATCGACGTATCGCTGTGGATGTTCTGTCGAGAAATCAAGAAAGGCGCCACGGTTGCACTTTCCGGCGAATCCGCGGACGAAGTGTTCGGAGGGTACCCCTGGTTCCACCGCGAAGAGTCGCTGCAGGCCAACACGTTCCCGTGGTCGCTGAAACTGCATGAGCGCGTGGCCATCATGTCGGAAGAATTGAAACAGCACATTCGCCCGGAGGAATACGTGGCCGACCGCTATCAGGAAGCCCTGAACGAAGTGCCGCGTTTACCCGGAGAAGACCCGCGGGAAGCCCGCATCCGTGAAATTGGGTACCTCAGCATCACGCGGTTCCTCACGACACTGCTCGACCGCAAGGACCGCATGAGCATGGGCGCCAGCCTGGAAGTTCGTGTTCCGTTCTGCGACCACCGGCTGGTCCAGTACGTGTTCAACATCCCGTGGCACCTGAAGACGGTGGACGGTCAGACCAAGGGCATCCTGCGCCGGGCAATGAAAGGGTACCTGCCGGACGACGCCCTCGCCCGCAAGAAGAGCCCGTACCCGTCGAACCCAGACCCAAGGTACTTGGAAGCGACGCGATCGCGCGCATTGGCCCTACTGGATGACCCATCGTCCCCCTTGCTGCCCCTCGTCAATGCAGCGGCCATTCGCGACTTGGCGGCCTCCAGCTGCAAGCCCAGTGAGCACCGGCCGTGGTTCGGGCAAATCATGGCCACAGCGCAGATGTTCCACTACCTGCTGGAGATTGACGCCTGGATGCGCAAGTTCAAGGTCGAACTGGTTTAGCCGCATCGAATGCCATCAAATAAGGGACGGCCGCCGGGGTGCATCGTCACCCCCGTCAGCCGTCCCTTTCTCGGTGCATTAAGGTGGCTGATTATGCCCTAGACCAGTCGCCTTCACGTATTCCATGTTCTTCAATTGAACCGCTACTTCTCTGTTTATATTGACACCCGGAATCGAAAAGATGGCTGTGTTTACGGGGAGGTCGTTCGAGTACCAAATGTCTCCCTTGGAATTGTCTCCCTTGGAATCCTTTGATTCAATTCTACCAATGACTTTACCCACGTGAGTCACTTCTTCAGTAGTAACGATATAAGAAAAAGGAGACTCTCCATCCATTTTATGACTTATCCACTCCTCGCCGCCCGGAGGAGCCGTCCTGGGCCCTGTTAGATTCGCGTGACCGCAGCCAGCTAGAATGGCAGTGAACAGCAGAACGGCTGCTACAGCTTTTTTATTCATCACAAAGTCCTCCTGTCCATCAGAAGTCACTCCGCTCTATTCATAATATTTCATAATATCAGGAAGTTGCAAGCCATCCTGACCAATTATCGGAAGCAAGGTCATAAATGCAATTGTACCATCCCCGCAACCACGGTATGATCAGATCCGGCATCCCACACCTTGCACGCAAGAGGGACGGTGAGGCGTTTTGATTATCGGATTTGGCTTTGGCAGCCCGCTGGTCAGCTTGCTGATGCTGCTGATCACGGGCACCTTGAGTTACTTGATATACCGTGCGACACGCAGATTCTCCCATCCCGAGCGCAGAATGACGCGGGCCGAGCTTCGCCAGTACTACTATGAGCAGCGACGCCGGGCCAGGGAGTTTGCGGAGCGGTTCGATCTGACGGATGAAGAAATCGAGCGGAAGATTGACGAAGAGCTCGGCCCGCCGGACGAATCGTGAGGAACCTTGAACCCAGCCGACACGAAGGGAGCAGCCGACATGGAGGATACAGAGCCTGGACGTTCTGTCCCTGTGCACTTCGAGCAACTCAACCAAACACAGATTGCGCACTATCCAGACAACATTCGGGCCCTCCTGCCCACCTACGATGGCCTGTTCTCGGTCATCAACGCGTACCTGCAGCCGCTCATACCGGTGAACGCCAAGGTCCTGGTGGTTGGTGCAGGGGGCGGCATGGAACTCGCCGCGCTCGGGCAGGCGAATGAAGCGTGGCGGTTTACGGCGGTGGACCCGTCCCTGCCCATGCTCGCGCTGGCACAGCAGGTGGCGGCAGATGCCGGCGTGCTGGACCGCGTGACCTTCTGCGCGAGCACCCTCCAGGATGTGGTCGACGACACGCCGGTCCAAGCATCGTACGACGCCGCGACCTGCGTGTTGGTGCTGCACTTCCTCCCGGACGAAGCAAAGCGCGCGCTGTTGAGGGACATCGCGGCGAGGCTGAAACCCGGCGCGCCGGTGGTGATTGTCAGCACGTTTGGAGAGATGGACCAGAGCGCGGTCGCGATGCACGCCCGAGCCCTGGAACACCACGCGGCCGCGGCCACCGGGCACGCGAAGCTGGCTCTGCAGCTGCGACGAAACATCGAGTCGAGCGACTTTGTGTCGGAAGACCGGCTGATGGCCCTGCTGGACGAGGCCGGCTTGGTAGATCCACAACGTTTTTTCCAAACCTACTGCATCGGCGGGTGGCTCGCGTGGAAACAACGTGAGTCACATGGAAGCCCGTAGCCTACGCGGCCCTCACGAAGCGGGGCCTGCACGGCGGAGCTTGGCGGTAGATTTCGCAGGGCGGTCGATTTCGCGGGGCGGACCTTCCAACCACCTCGCACAAAGCAAACGCCTGGTGCACGGTTCGATGGACGAACCTGCCCAGGCGTTCTTTCTCAAACCCTTTCTTCAAACCGGACCAACGGACGTGATGCAACCGCCGGGCGGCCGTCGTTCAACTGCCGTCGTTCAACCGCCGCCGCTCAGCCGCCGTAGAACAGGCCGGTTTCTTTGAGGGTCAACGGATCGCCTTCGCGATGCACACCGGCATCCACCACTTCGCCGACAACCAGCGCGTGGTCGCCTCGATCGACCGTATCGGTGACTTTGCACTCAAACCAATAGAGTGCGTCCTTGAGGATGGGGCTGCCCGTGGTCGACGTGTAAAACTCCACATCACCGAACTTGTTGCCCACGCGGGAGACGGGCTTGAAGAAGGAGAAGGCGAGGTCTTTCTGCCCAGACTCCAGAACGTTCACGGAGAACACGCCGCTTTCGCGGATGCCTTCATAGGACGTCGTGTCTTTCTTGACGCCAATTGCGACGAGCGGCGGTTCAAACGATGTCTGCGTCACCCAGTTGCCCGTGAACGCGTTGACATCGTCGCCAACCTTCGTCCCAATCACGTACAACCCATATGTAATTCCCCGCAGCGCCGTCTTTTTCGCTTGTGCATCCATCTGAAAATCACTCCTCCCGTAAGATGTAGGGCGGCTGTCGGACCCGGGAAACCCAGCCGCCGAACGGCATAACCTTCACCTAACCCCTATGATACAGGACGTGGAAATCAATCGCCAATCAATGCGATGCGGCACCTGCCAACAATTCGCGCAGCTCCTTCACAATCAACCCCTGATAGCCAGTGTCCTCGCCGTACCGTTTCATAATTTCCGCGCGAGCCGCCTTCAGGTTCTCCTCATAGGTCGGCGCCGACCGGTCCGGATTCTCCTGCTTGAACTTGACCATCGGCTGCTGAATGTACTCGGGCCGCGGCCCCCACTTCGCCAGCACATCGCCCTGCGGGTCGATGAACAGCACCACCGGAATCGACCGGCCACCCATCGTCAGAAACCGGTCCATCACATCCAGATGCTGTTCCATGATGAGCATCCGCGTTTCAATCGCGGCCGCCCCCATCACCTTGAGCACCACCGGCACGTTGCGGACCACGTCGCCGCACCAGTCCGCCGCGATAATAAGGCACCGCACATCCGTCTTCCCCCGCAGCCCCTGGAAAAACGCCTCATCGTCCGCATTCTGCCAGGCGAAGCGATTGCCCCACGCCGCGAACACATCCTGGTTCTTCGTCATCTGTTCGATAAACGCTTGCGGCGTCATCGCAGCCGCGAACGCCTCCTGCACGTTTTCCGCCATCTTCCTTCACCCTCCCCGTTGATTTGCCCAATCCACACCCCTCAATCGACAGGCATGTCAATCGACGGGCATGTGCTCCTGCAAAAACGCGGCGATGGCCCCGTACGCCTGGATGCGGTTGGCCAGCTTGACCACGCCGTGGCCCTCGTCCTCAAAGCGCAGGTAGGTCACCGGGTGATGGCGCGCTTTGAGCGCCTCGACGATTTGTTCCGCTTCGCCAATCGGTACGCGCGGGTCATTCGCACCATGAATCACCATCAGCGGCGCGGTGATTTTGTCGACGTGGTGAATCGGCGAGATTTCATCGAAGAACGCGCCATCCTCCTCGATGGTGCCGTATTCGCTCGCCCGGAGGTGCCGCCGGTAGGGGCTCGTGTTTTCCATGAACGTGCGCAAATTGGCGATCCCGACGATGTCCACGCCCGCTGCCCACAAATCGGGGTAGTGTGTCACCGCAGCGAGGACCATGAAGCCCCCGTATGAGCCGCCCATCACCGCGATGGCGTCCGGCTTCGCGTCGCCGTGTTCGATGAGCCAGTCCACCGCTTTCGCCAGGTCAGCGACGGAGTCCATGCGCTTGCGGACGTCGTCCAGGTGGACGTAGGTTTTGCCGTAACCCATGCTCCCGCGAACGTTCGGCACAAACACCGCGTACCCCTGATTCACAAAGTACTGAATGACACTGTTGAACCCGTTTCGGCTTTGCGACTCCGGCCCGCCGTGGACGTACACGACCACCGGGTACTTGCCGCCGCCCACCTTCGGGCGATAATAATACGCCGGAATGGACAGTCCGTCAAAGGATGGATAGTGCACCAGCTCCGGCGCCACATACGTCGACTGCGGCACGGCAGAAATCGAGGCAAACGTCGCCTGCTCGACGCGTCGCCCGTCCACATCCAGCGTCCAAATCTCAGTCGCGTGAACCGGGCTGCTGAGGGAGATGGCCAAGGTCCGTCCGGTGCGATTCCACGCCGTGGTCAGGATGACGCCGTCCGGCAGCGCTGGCAAGCCTTCGAGCAGGTCGAGCGGTCCCCCGTTCCATTGCGCCAGATCCGCCACGTACAACCGCGAAGTTCCATCCTCATTCCGGCTGTACGACAAGTACCGCTTGTCGGCAGACATCGACAACCCTTCGCAGTCCCACTCATCGGGCGTCAGCCAAGTCAGGGCTTTGCTGGCCACATCAATCGCCGCGACACGCATGAATTCGCTGTCCCGGTTGGTGGCCACGAACAACGTCCGGCCGTCCGCACTGAACCGCGGGCTCTCATACATGGCTTCACCCTCGTGGGGCGTCAAGACCTCCGCTTCCCCGGTTTGCAGGTCGAGCAGCAACAAGTCGTGGTTGAGATTGGTGTGATGCCTGGAGAACAGCAGCTTGGTGCCGCTTGGGTGGAACACCGACGCGTAATTGGTGTGGCCGCTCTCATAGACGCAGGTATGGGTGTCCTTTTCCAGGTCGTAGACATAGATGTCAAAGTCCCGGCCGTTGCGGCGGTTGCTGTGGTACGCCAGCCGCTTGCCATCCGGACTGAACTGTGACGGCTGGTAGATGTGCGCTGGGTCGTTCGTGATGTTGCACATGTCCAGTCCTTCGAGGTCCATCAGATACAGCTGCGCACGCTCACTGCCGCCTTCGTCCGCCACGACACACAGGCGGGGTTCCGTCGGCGACGCCGCGACGCCCATGACACGGTCGGAAAAAAACGTGATCTGCTGCGGCCACGGCACCCCGCGCACCTGCCGCCACACCTGCGGCATCCCGCTTTGCGTGGACAAGAAATACATCGCAGAATCGTCGTACGCGAACGACGCCCCGTACGCGCTTCGGACTTCCATGTAACGTGCAATTGAAATTCGCTTCATCCGATGAGCCCCTTCCCCGTCTGTGGTCACACCGCCACGGCTGACAACTCTTCGAGATATGCGCGCAGGACGCTCTCCATGCCTTCAAGCGTGGATTGCTGGTTAATCACGGTGCGCATCTCCGCCGCCCCCGGCATGCCCTTGATGTACCAGGCCGCGTGCTTGCGCATCTCCTTCACGCCGATGACCTCGCCCTTGTGTTCAACGAGGAGGTGCAAATGGCCAATCGCGACGGAAATCCGCTCCTCCACCGACGGCTTCGGCAGCTTTTTGCCGGTGCGCAGGAAGTAGGCGACTTCGCGGAAAATCCACGGATTTCCGAGCGCCCCGCGGCCAATCATGACACCGTCGCAGCCGGTCTGCTCCATCATCCGCAGCGCATCCTCAGGCTCCACGACATCGCCGTTGCCGATGACGGGCACATCCACAGCCTCTTTCACCTGCCGGATGATGTCCCAGTCGGCACGGCCCGAATACATCTGCTTCGCCGTCCGCCCGTGCACCGTCACCGCCTGCGCACCGGCCTCCACGACCGCCTGGGCAACTTCGACGGCGTTGACGTGATCGTCATCCCAGCCCTTGCGGAACTTCACCGTCACCGGCTTGTTGACGCGCTCGACGACCGCGCGGACAATCGACGCCGCGTACGCCGGGTCGCGCGCAAGCGCCGCCCCCGAGCCGTTCTTGTATATTTTCAGCACGGGACACCCCATGTTGATATCAATCAAATCCGCGTTCGTCTCGCCCACCATTTCAGCGGCGCGCACCATCGAATCCTTGTCGTAGCCCACCAGCTGCAGGCTCACAGGGTGCTCATCCGGCAAAATCGTCAGCATGCGCTGGCTCTTCTGGCTGCCGTTCACCAGCGCCTTGTCACTCACCATCTCAGCACACACCATGCCTGCGCCGAGCGCTTTGGCGATGATTCGAAAAGGCGGATTGCAGACGCCAGCCATGGGTGACAAAATGACCGGGTCGTCAATCTTCACCCCACCAATGGTCAACACAAGTCGTTCCCTCCTTTGGCAAACCGAGGCGCGGACACGCGTACGGTCCCTGTCCTCCGCGGCATCTCGCCTCATCCGAATCCAATGACTCAACCTACGATTGTAGCCCGTTTCAGCCGGTTTGTCGACGCCGCGATCACTCAATTAAAATCTAACCGAGAGGGTTTCGGCTCACTCAAATCAAAATCTTACCGAAGAGATCTCGATGCGGATGTCCATGAAGAGCCGCCGGGAATGCCTCGAAGCTCCCCGCGTCGACCTGCGCCCGGTGGGCTTAGGTTGGGCGGTCTGGTATTTGATGCCCTGTAGTGATGCCAAACTTCGTACCCACCCCATACTACAGTGACGCCTACTGCAGCCCAACCGTTTAGTACCCCAAAGTGCATACGATGTTCTACATATTGACTTTTACGTAAGTGACTACTATTTGGGCCATGTGTACTGGAATAACGTTTTTACATCGCCATGTGATTCCGTTCAAATAAGTGGTGAAGTTAGAAATACCGATGATCAAATGCCTGGAACGTCTGCAAATCACGTGAGATTCCAAGACGTTCTTTATGACAATGGCAACACTGGAAGTGCAATTGCTCCATCATTAGGGTCTTGGAAAAATTCCTCCAATAACGGAGACCCATACAGTCAAATGAACAACAGTAGTTATGCTTCCTCAAACTATTTTGACATATGGGATACCCATTCATACGCACAGTAACGTTTTAGTGGTTGGATGCGTCTTTATAAAACACAACACCCGAAAGGACGATTGGATATGAAATCAAGGATTAAGACAGCAATATCGATCGCCTGTGGACTTTCAGTACTTTCAATCTCAGCTTTCGCTTACTCCGGTTGGCACCATACAGGAACTGTAAAGGCCGCAACAACTGGTCTAGAAATCGCCCAGTTAAAAAGTGTATATGGTCTGAACTTCATTCCGGACAATGCACAAGCAACAAATTCTGGCTACATTACTGCTGATCAAGCTGTCTCGAATGTACAAAAGCTTTTTAATACACCCATTACTACAGATACTATGTTTGGTAGCGTTTCAACAAATCCTAATGGAGATGGTGTTGTAGCTCCATCATCGACTACAGCAGGAAAGCTAAATCATGGTGTTTTATCCGATTATCCTGTATGGGTAGTCCGAATCTCGAACATTAGTACGACTCCCGCTGGACCCAATATATCCCCAGATGCTTCTCAAAGTCAGAAAGATAATTTTGAATCATTCGAGAACTCGACTCAAAATGAAATGTATGCATTTGTCGACGCAAAGACAGGCGAAGTACTATTTATGAGTACGCTCAATGGATAATGGAATAGGCAATTGAAAAGTTTCACCTGGCCGCCGCAAGGCGGCCTATTCATATAAACAAATCCATCACGACGAGAGTGAACACGATAACGTAAGTTGCCTCTGTTGTTTCAGACAGTCACTACAGGACTCATAAAGGCAATCACGTGGCAGCGCTGCCGGATGTGCGTTCCTGTATCGCGCGATAAAGTGTAGCACGGCTTGTGGCCGCTCGGATTATTTGACGGTGAAATTCCAGATGTCATTGTCACCTGGAATCGGCGCGGAAGTTTCACGCATTTTGTCGGCCTTTGAATAAATAAAGGGGGCCGCCTTAGGCGACCCTCCTGCCAACGTGTTCGTCTAGAAGTATATCCACCTCGCAGTGTAAGTTCGGTTGCGCATCAGCACGAATGCGTCACTGCGCTGGTTGTCTTCGTGGAAGATCGCGTACCATCCCTCAGCACACCACTCTATTCTCGCGTAGTAATATCTGTCGCCGATCTCGATTTCAATCGGGTCTCCGCAATGCAAGTCATGTTCATCTTGTTCATCTGCAAAGTACCATCGGTCCCGCAGTGAACTGAATCGTAGATTTCCCGTCATGAGCCGCTCACCTCCATCCATGCCCGCTCCACATGACTGTTATCAACGACGCTGTGTCCCAACGTTGCAGCGTCGATCAGCGCGCCACGACACAGTGTGTTAATCAACCGGGGATTACCTTGGCTGGTTCTCGCAATCAACTTCACGGCATCAGCTGAGAAAATCGTTCTCTCCTGACCCACGCTCGCCAGCTGCTTCGAGACATAGTCCTGCACTTCAGCCTCGGTCAACGTCCCCATGTGGTAGCGAATTTGGATTCTCCCGGATAGTGAAGTCAGGATTCGGAGTTTCATCTTCTCCCGCAATTCTGTTTGTCCCACCAGCCAGAGGGAAATCGGCGAGAATGAATCAGCCCGAAAATTGTTGAGGAACCGAAATTCGGCCAGCATCTGCGGGTCGAGTTCATGTGCTTCATCGACGATAATCACGACTTGTTGGCCTTTTTGGTAGCTTTCTTCGAGCACCTGGTGAACGAGCGCCTGGTTATCTACCTGTCGAAACCTGGGCTGGATCTGCAGACGCTCGAGAATCACGCGGTATAGTGTTTTGGGCGTAAGTCCGGCGTTGGCGATATACATGAACTTGTATTGGCTCTCATCCATTCGCTTCATCACAGCGCGTACGGCCGTTGTCTTCCCGGTCCCGGTGTCCCCGGTTACAAGTGCCATGTGGCGGTGTTCCGTCGCGTAGATGAGCCTTGCAGAGAGCTCGCTGTGACCGTGAAACGCCACCAAGCGTTCGACCGGGATGTCACGGTCAAAAGGCTCCTGAGCGAAGCCAAAGAACTCAGTCATCATGAGATTCACCATCTTTCAGGGCACGAGCAAACGAGGTTCGCCCAAGCGACTGTTGCCTCTGCTTTTCGTGGGCTGCGGTAATCGTTTCGAGAAAGGAAATCCCTGGTTCGGTTGGTAGCTCTGAAGGTGGGGAATCGGCTTGCGTTACACGTTTGTCTGTGTGTCGGCGCATCTTCAGCGGGACGGCATTCGCGTAGTGCTTGCCCTCCAGCCATACCTGAATACGAGTGAGGTCGAAGGGGTTGTAGCGCAACGTCACGGTTCGCCCAACGAGGATGGACTCAACCTCGTACGTGTTTCCCTGCACTGAAATGCAGGCTGTCTTGTCCACCTTTGCCTTGTAGGTCCATTGAAATGCGTCTTCGAGCACATGCGGGTCCACCAACCGCAACGGACCGTGCGTGGTCAGTACGGCTGCAGGCCGTTTTTTCAACGTGCTGTGGGTTCTCTGGTGATACATTTTCTCCAGCCAGGCACGGAAGTAGCGATTGAGGTCGTCGAGATTCTGGATGGTACTGTTCTTCACACACAACTCGGCTTCCGGGCGGAAAGAGCGCTCTACGTAGCCGAAGTATCGTTCCAATTTCCCGCGCCCTTGGGGGAGAAATGGCCGGGAGTGACGAATCTCAAACCCGAGTCTGGCAGCCACCTCGCTCAACTGTTTTGACTGGTAAATCTTTGCATTGTCGCAGTAGAAGATTTTCGGCGTTCCATGCGTAGTAATCGCTTTTTTCAACGCATCCTCAAGCACCGGCAGATTCTCTCGAAAATAAAACGCGGCGTAGCAGATATAACGACTCTTATCGTCAAGTACAGCAACCAATCTGGCTACCCGCATCTGGCCCCCAGAGTTGGGGTCTGGGACGCGCAAGGAATCACAGACGTCACATTGCCAAATTTCGTGAACTTCATTGGCGGTATACCGCTGCCAGGTACGTTGCTTGCGCACTGCCTTTGTACGCTCCACCTTGGCTCTGCGCAAATGCGCGGACAGTGTGCTGCGCCGAATAAATCCTTCTGGAACGAGTCCTTCAGTCTCCAGCATCACAATGAGTTGCTCCACTGTGCGCAAGGGTTGTTCCTTACGCAAGGCCACAGCTCGTTCAATCACATGAGGGGGCAACACCCGCGGTCGGCGGTCGTCTGCCCGAAGTTGGGGAAGCAGCCCATCTACCCCTTCCTTTCGGTAGCCTGCCAAATATCGCTCTAGCGTGCGTTCCGAGAATCTTCTTTTCTCTCCGTTTGGCATCTCATGTTCCTGACTAGCCAGTTCCTCCAGCATCGCTTTTTGAGCACCACTCTCGGTTTGCCGCAATATCGGGGCAATAAGACCATAGCGGAACAGAGCGATTTGGCGTCGCGAATCATCTTGCATGTCCAGCTTCTCCTTCCCATACGAGATAGCCTCATTCTGGGGGCGGGTCCCATCCGCTCGGAAGATGGTTTTCTGTGGGATAAGCAGCGTTGTTACGGTGGAAGGGCTGGGGAGAGGCCATACGACACCCGCTTCACCGACAACGATGGGGCAAACAGGCAGACGACTTCACGCCTGAGATTCCAGAAGTCACTGCCGCCAGCCACGTCAAGCAGCACAAGCCGGTCATAATAGGTGCACAATACCGAGTCTCTGACGTTGTGGCGTAATGGAGGCAGTGGTACATCTGGCCGATGAAACTGGACAATCCGGGAGACCAAGGCGATGACTTTGGTCACCTGCCCCTGAATCCGAGTAAACCAGTTGCGGGCACATGACTCGGATAAGCAGACGCCGCATTCGGCCAATTTGGCTAGGGCAGCGTCTACCGTCAGTGTACCTGCCAAAAGGCTCACAAGAAGATCCTGGACCATGATTGTATACCGCTGGAAAGGTGCGACAAAGGATGGCAGGATTGCAAATGTCCGTTTGCAACTTGGGCACTGCCGCCGTTGTTGTAGGAAATCATGGCGCATCTCGCCTAAATCGAATGGGCGACGACGGTAGTATCCGTGGACGTACGTATACGAATGTGAACAGTAAATACAAGGCACGTCGCGCGGTAGCAGCTTCTGTACAGCGAGGGCGTATTCTTCCGGGCTTACCGGATTGACAGATTTGCATTCTATGGATACGCTAGGCATACAGCGAGAGCCATTCGGCCTCGAATTAGGGAACGAAAGTAACTGGCCACCAACCGAGTACACTTACGTTACCCTGCGCAGATGATGGGAACGCCACCTGGGCCTACTGGGCACAGAGGGCGTTTCTGCATTTCTCGACAATATCCTGCTAAAGTCCCCGACAGCGAATCAAAGAAAATCCACCGACAATGACGTCAAATAATCTGAGCATAAACAAACGTGGATGGAACGACAGCGAATCAGTTTGCCTACGATGCGGACGGCGACCTTACATCGATCAGCAACAGCAACGGATCGACCACCCTTGGCTACGACAAGAACGGGAATATCACGAGCCAGACGGATAGCACGGGTTCTCAGTCCTTTACCTATAACAAGGACAATGCTTTGACTTCGCTTGCTGCGACCATCGGCGGCACGACCATCACCACGAACTTCAATCTTGACAATCAGGATGACGTCACATCGATCACGAACGGAAGCGGTACGAAGCTTGCGACCTACAATGACAATGAGCAGGGCCTAAATGACACAATTGTGCTCGGGGATGGACTCAAAGAGGCGTTTAAGTACGACGGGGACCTGCATTTGCAATCACTTGTCATCGAAAACGGCAGCGGCTCCACTGTTGGGGACTATGAGTACACGTACGATGCGGATGGAAACCTGACCAAGGTGATAAATGGCCAGGACGGGTCAACCCTCGCGTCGTACAGCTATGATGCGATGAACCGCCTGACAAAAGAAGTTACGCCAG
Source organism: Alicyclobacillus cycloheptanicus (assembly GCF_028751525.1). Lineage (GTDB taxonomy): Bacteria > Bacillota > Bacilli > Alicyclobacillales > Alicyclobacillaceae > Alicyclobacillus_L > Alicyclobacillus_L cycloheptanicus. Next base: position 1,555,119 of record NZ_CP067097.1, on the reverse strand, counting down.
GCGGAGATACGATTGCCTACACATACGACCCAATGGGGAATATCACAGCAAAAACGGTGACGCCGAGTGGTTCCACTACCTCAACGACGACCAATTATACGTACAATGCGGACAATGAACTCACGGCTGTGGGGAGCCAGGCATATACGTATAATCCGAACGGGGAACTCACCAGCGACGGTACTAACACCTATAAGTGGAATGAACTTGGCGAGCTAACAGAGGTGGACAATGGTTCCGGCCCCATTGCAACGTACATCTACGATGCTCTGGGGCGTCGAGTGAGCGAAACGGCGGGCGGGAATACCACGAAGTTTTTCTATCAGGGGGAGACCGATGAGGTAACCTACGAAACAGACGGAAACGGCAATCTGCTCCAGTCGTACACCTACGGACCAAATGGCGAGCCGTTGACGCTTACGACTTGGAGCGGTGGAACAGGTACTACGTACTACTACGTCGAAAACGGTCATGGCGACGTGGTTGCTTTGACCGACGCAAGTGGAAATATCGTGGCACAATATACCTATGACGCTTGGGGCAACATTCTGAGTTCCTCCGGCACCTTGGCAAACACGAACCCGTATCTGTACGCAGGCTATCGGTGGGACAGTGCCGTCGGCATGTACTACCTGAACGCCCGGTACTATTCGCCGAGCCTGATGCGGTTTATTAGCCGGGATCCACTGGGAAGCTCCACTAATGACTACCCGTACGCGGATGACAACCCAGTGGATAAGGTAGACCCGAGCGGGGAGTATGGTGAAGGGGTTGCCGTATTGGCCGAGTTCGGGGTATTCGAGGCTGCAGATACGACCATGGACTGGAATCCAATAGGTTGGGGGTTAGCAATTGGCGGCGCAATTTATTTTGGCGGAACATTTATTGCTCACAACATTTTCTCAAGCCCTCACCATTCGTACGCGCAAAACAAAAAGACCGCTAGGAAAAAGATAGGTAGTCTTGAGGATCATGTTCGAGAACACGAAGAAAAAATTAAGAATAACCCGAGTAGTCAAGACATACCCCACTGGCAGAACGAAATTAATGCTGCCAAGGAGCAAATCAATAAGCTTAAAAAACGCTGGAACTTAAAGTGACTTGGGGGTGGTGAACGTGCATATTGGTCCGGAATTATACAAGGACATATCTGAAAAAATGCGTGCGCTAGGACTCAGTGGACCGGATTTTAGACCTATTTCCGCAGATTTAAATGATTTAGTTGAAGCTAGCGAAAGGTACCTTAACATTATAGACCAGCTATTACAGGCTGATAATAGTAACAAGGATTCTATTTTGGAACTTTTCATCGATTTGCAGGTTACTTTGGAGCATTTAATGTTTCACATTAAAAGTGGTCTTCCGTTAGTAGAAAGGATAATAAATTCCATTGAATGAATGACGTGACGTCAAAGTTAGAGTCCCATGTAGTGGTGTTATACTTGCCCCAGAGTCAACCCATACAGAAGGGATGGGTTAAGATGAAGTAGAGGTGTTTGTGATGCCGGGGCCTTGTGTAGCCGCTCACGCTGTTTGGCGGTGAATTTCTCACCGCCATTGGCGTGCGGGTTGTAGCGTCAATCCGTCATCGTGGTGGCCGGTGTGCCGTCAATCATTTTAGGCATGGCGGAGCAGCCGATCAGCCGGCCGCCCCTCGTTGCCACTCTTGGTCCGCCAGTACTCGCTGGATGTGGGCATCTTCCACGACGTCGCTGCCTTTGGCCGCTGCATCGTACAAGGCCTGTAGGCAGATTTGGTTCACTACCCGTGGAATCCCCCGGCTTACCCCATAAATCAAGTGCAAAGCACTGTCTGTAAACAGCGGCGCCTGCCTTCCGGTCAAGCGAATCTGGTGGCGGACGTATTCAGTCGTCTCCTCTCTGGTCATCCCAGTCAAGTGGTAGACCATTTCAATCCGCTGTGAAATCGCCTCATACTGGTGTTAGGCTGAAATAGTGGACACAACGAATCGAGAATGTAAGAATAAGGCGATTCGGGGTGAGCTACATGACACAGAAGTACGACAAGGAATTCAAACTTCATGCAGTTCAATTGGCTATGGAGAGTGGGAAGCCAGCTATACTGGCCCCAGAGTCAACCCAGACAGAAGGGATGGGTTAAGATGAAGTAGAGGTGTTTATGATGCCGGGACGTAAGTGGACAGTGGACGAGAAGATGAACATCGTGCTCGAGGGCATGATGCCCGGTGCGAATATCAGCGAGGTATGTCGGCGGCATGGCGTGGCCCAGAGTCTGTATTACAGGTGGCGTGAAGCGTTCCTGACTGGTGGACGGGCTGGGCTTCAGTCCGGACCCTCTACGAGGGAGCAGGAGCTGGAGAAAGAGTTGCAGGAGGCTCGGGCTAAGATCGGTGAACTCACGATGCAGGTGGATGTGTTGCGAAAAAAATCGAATTGGGGCCGGAAGTAAATAGCCGTTCTTTGGTCTGTCAGCTCGCCAAAGAAGGCTTTCCGGTCCCAGTGATTGCAAGAGCATTCGGGCTGAACCGGACGTACTGTTACAGTTTGCTGAAGCCGCCTGTGCCAAAACCGAAGCGGCCTTCTGTGGACAAGGACGCTCTGGTCAAACAGTGGATTCGGAAACTGTGCGAAGAATTCCCCACGTACGGATACCGGCGAATCCAAGTCATGCTGCGTCGCCGATACAACCTGCGGGTGAACCATAAGCGAGTGTACCGGTTGATGAAGGAAATGGGGCTGCTGGTGAAAACTCCGAGGCGGGGCGCTTCACGAGCGAAACGGCGAGGGAAGATACCGGTCACCAGGTCCAACGAGCATTTCCAGTGCGACATGACGAAGGTGTGGTGTGGGAAAGACGGCTGGGGATATCTGTTTGCCGTGATTGATGCTTATGACCGGGAGATTGTGGGGTACTCGTTTTCCCGGTTCTGCCGTACAGAGGACCTGCTGAAGGCCGTGGATATGGCGCTGAACTATCGCTTCCCGAACGGCGTTCAAGGTGCCGGTTTGACATTGCGAACGGACAATGGCTGCCAGATGACGAGTCGACGGTTCATTCAAGCGATGAAGGCCTGCCAAATCAACCACGAGCGGACGGGTTACAACAACCCCGATGCTGACGGATACATCGAGCGATTCTTCCGGTCGCTGAAGGAGGAGGAGGTCTGGCTGCAGGAATACAGCAGCTTTGCCGAGGCGAAAGCGGCGATTGAGTCGTACATTCACTTTTACAACACGGACCGACCGCATTCCGCACTAGGTTATCGCTCGCCGAAGGAATTCAGAAACTGGAAAATGCAACAGAACGCAGCGTGAGACGGTTTTTATCTGAATTGTAAATCTATCAACTCTTTCTTAAAAGCCATCCCATCTGTCTTGACAGTGTGGGGTTCAATACGCAGCGAGCCAGGTCGCTCGGGAACTTGGCGTCTCACAAAAGACACTGTATGGCTGGATGGCGAAGTACAAGGAGGATCCTGCTACCCCGTTCGTTGGTAGCGGGAACCTCAAGCCGGAAGTGAAGGCCTTACGGGATCTTGAGCGGGAAAACCGTGAACTGCGAGAGGAGAATGCAATCTTAAAAAAAGCGATGCGCATCTTCACCAACGACCGGAAGTAAGGTACCAATTCATCCACAGACACCGCTCCAAATTTCCGGTTGAGAAGATGTGCAAAATATTGGGTGTATCTCGGAGCGGGTATTATGCGTGGTGTGGACGCCCTGAGAGCGAGCGGTCCAAGCGTCGCAAACGAATCACGAAGCGGATTCATCAGATATTCGTGAAATCCCGTCGTCTCTATGGCAGCCCTAAAGTCACGCAGATCCTGCGCCAAGAGGGCGAGCGGGTGGCACAGAAGACCGTGGCCAAAATCATGCGGGAGAATGGGCTTAGAAGCCGTACAGTCCGCAAGTACAAGGCAACCACATACTCGAACCACAATTACCCTGTGCAGGAGAATGTGTTGAACCAAGCGTTCGTAGCCGAACGGCCCAACCAGGTGTACATGTCAGACATCACCTACATTCCAACGGACGAGGGTTGGCTGTACTTGGCCAGTGTCGAGGATCTGTGCTGCCGTAAGATTGCAGGTTGGCGTGCGGGTGCAAGGATGACGAAGGAACTGTGCATCGGGGCGCTGGAGCAGGCCTACGAACGCCAGAGGCCGACAGGACCTGTGCTGCATCATTCGGATCGTGGGAGCCAATACGCCTCTCATGACTACCAGGAAAAGCTGCGAGAATACGGGATGGTAGGCAGCATGAGCCGCAAGGGGAATTGTTTTGATAATGCATGTATCGAGTCGTTTCACAGTATTATCAAGCGAGAGCTCGTCTATCTGGAGAAGTTCAAGACGAGAGAGCAGGCAATGAAGCGCATCTTCGAATACATCGAGGTCTGGTACAACCGGGAGCGAGTTCACTCATCGCTGGGTTACCTAACGCCGGTTGAATTCGAAAGAAGATATTACCAATCCTTAAAAGATGCAGCAAGCTGAGCAATAACAGGCATCATATCAGAATATTAAAACTTACAATTTCTCTGTTCTGGGGTGTCCACTTTATTGACTTAATACCAATAATCGAGTGATTTCGGCCTTTATCGGTTCAAAGGATCCAATCGATACTCGGACACACACCTAGTGCCTTTGGAAAACATAAAAGAAACGTGGGAAGTCCCCAACCAACACATTTCTCCAGAGCAACGTCAAGGGGCAAACACCGACCATCTATATCTTCTCGACATGATATCACGTAGCACTGATCTCCAGAACCGCGACTCCTCAACAACTTTGCTATCTCGGCTGCATCGGAGTTAGGTTTAGGTATTTGGATCAAGTACTTTTGGTCAATTACTTTTTGAAACGCTCTGTTCGTCTGTATTGCGGTTTTCCGAACATTGCGGTAGGATGAATGCGAACAAACGTTCGAGGTGAGACGCTGTGAACATTCATCATATCCGTGAAGCCCATTTCCGGAACGGAGTCGTTTGTCCTCGCTGCGGCAGTAAATCGACGAAGCGTGACGGTAAGATGATCGGGACAGGCCGGCAACGTTATTTCTGCAAGGCATGTGGTCGAACCTTCAGTGACTTGACGGGAACCCCACTGTCATATACCAAGAAATCGGCAGAAATGTGGGATGAAATGGCTCGGTGCATGCGAGAAGGCAAGTCGTTACGAGCCACGGCCGAAGAACTCAACATCGCCGTCTCGACCGCTTTTGCATGGCGTCATAAAATCCTGGCCTCGTTGCGGGAACACACCGACGAGGACTCCGAACTGGATGGCATCGTCGAGGCCGACGAGACATTCTTTCGCCGTTCGTACAAAGGCAGTCACTTCAAGGACAAATTGAATCCTGATGCCCGCAAGAGGGATTTTGAACAACGATTCGGACGTAAACCTCGCAAGCACGGTAAAGGCGCATATAACCAGGGCGTCCATAAACGTGGACGGAGCAAGGATCAAGTGCCGGTGCTTGTACTTCGGGACCGTACGGCTCGTACCGTTTCGCTCGTTCTGGAGCGAGTGGATGCACAGACCTTACGTCAGGAAATGATACCGGTCTTGGGTACTGATGTAGTGCTCTGCACCGACGCTTTGCCCGCCTTCAAGAAAGTTTGCAAGGACGCCGCCATCGAACATGTTGCTCTGAATGCGAAAGCCGGTGTGCGAAGCAGAGGTGTGTACCACATCCAGAACGTCAACGCCTATCACGGTCGCCTCAAGGACTGGATGGTACGGTTCAAGGGCGTGGCGACAAAGTACCTCGCCAACTACATGACCTGGTTTGAGTACCTGGACACGACCCGAGCGATCACATCCGGCGTTTGGGAAAGGAGATTCCTAGCGATGGCCTGCATAGATACGAAGAAAATCCACCGCAAGATGGTCTATACAAGTGAATGTGCGATTTGCCACCAACCGATTCGCACAACAGACGAAGCGGCAACTCTCATCTGTGTCTCATATGAGACAGGCGAACGGAAACCGGATCGACTCTGCCATACGGCGTGTTACGACGCCTTGATCGCCGAAACCCATCCTTCACAAGCAATCAGTTGATTGCTATGGAATAGCAACAGTTGTTAAGAACAAAGCGTTTTGAAAACTGTGGGCTAAACCCCTTATCGCAATCGTTAGAGTCTTATGTAGTGGTGTAAATTCCACGGCTGGATCTTGACGAGAAAGCCATCGAGTGCAATCTACTAAAAGTGTCGAGCAATCAGTAGAGGAGGCACATCGATGGCTTCTACAGACAAGATCGCACTTTTGGATTTAATTCGCAAGATCGGATTAGAAGATGGTGATGTGGATTTCTTGAAGGAGGGGCTGAGAGTCCTCACCCAGGCAGTGATGGAGGCGGAGGTGAGCTCCCTCATTGGTGCTGAACGGTATGAACGTAGTGAGAAGCGTAGTAACAGCCGTAATGGGCACAGGGACAGAGAGTGGGATACCCGTGTTGGAACCATCGAATTGCAGATTCCGAAGCTTCGTAAGGGGAGCTACTTCCCCAGTATCCTAGAACCTCGGCGGAAAGCTGAGAAGGCACTGCTGTCCGTTGTTCAAGAGGCATACGTGCATGGTGTGAGCACCCGTAAGGTGGATGAGTTGGTTGAGTCTATGGGAATTCAAGGGCTGAGCAAGAGCGAAGTGTCACGAATCTGCAAAGAACTCGACGACGTGGTACAGGACTTCAAGAACCGCCCTCTGGATGGGACATATCCGTATCTGTGGCTAGATGCGACATTCCCGAAAGTACGAGAAGGCGGACGGGTGCAGAGTATGGCTTTTGTGATTGCCATTGGTGTGCGAGACACCGGTGAGCGTGAAGTATTGGGGTTTGATATTGGTGTTCATGCTCAGATTATTTGACGTCATTGTCGGTGGATTTTCTTTGATTCGCTGTCGGGGACTTAGCAGGATATTGTCGAGAAATGCAGAAACGCCCTCTGTGCCCAGTAGGCCCAGGTGGCGTTCCCATCTGCGCAGGGTAACGTAAGTGTACTCGGTTGGTGGCCAGTTACTTTCGTTCCCTAATTCGAGGCCGAATGGCTCTCGCTGTATGCCTAGCGTATCCATAGAATGCAAATCTGTCAATCCGGTAAGCCCGGAAGAATACGCCCTCGCTGTACAGAAGCTGCTACCGCGCGACGTGCCTTGTATTTACTGTTCACATTCGTATACGTACGTCCACGGATACTACCGTCGTCGCCCATTCGATTTAGGCGAGATGCGCCATGATTTCCTACAACAACGGCGGCAGTGCCCAAGTTGCAAACGGACATTTGCAATCCTGCCATCCTTTGTCGCACCTTTCCAGCGGTATACAATCATGGTCCAGGATCTTCTTGTGAGCCTTTTGGCAGGTACACTGACGGTAGACGCTGCCCTAGCCAAATTGGCCGAATGCGGCGTCTGCTTATCCGAGTCATGTGCCCGCAACTGGTTTACTCGGATTCAGGGGCAGGTGACCAAAGTCATCGCCTTGGTCTCCCGGATTGTCCAGTTTCATCGGCCAGATGTACCACTGCCTCCATTACGCCACAACGTCAGAGACTCGGTATTGTGCACCTATTATGACCGGCTTGTGCTGCTTGACGTGGCTGGCGGCAGTGACTTCTGGAATCTCAGGCGTGAAGTCGTCTGCCTGTTTGCCCCATCGTTGTCGGTGAAGCGGGTGTCGTATGGCCTCTCCCCAGCCCTTCCACCGTAACAACGCTGCTTATCCCACAGAAAACCATCTTCCGAGCGGATGGGACCCGCCCCCAGAATGAGGCTATCTCGTATGGGAAGGAGAAGCTGGACATGCAAGATGATTCGCGACGCCAAATCGCTCTGTTCCGCTATGGTCTTATTGCCCCGATATTGCGGCAAACCGAGAGTGGTGCTCAAAAAGCGATGCTGGAGGAACTGGCTAGTCAGGAACATGAGATGCCAAACGGAGAGAAAAGAAGATTCTCGGAACGCACGCTAGAGCGATATTTGGCAGGCTACCGAAAGGAAGGGGTAGATGGGCTGCTTCCCCAACTTCGGGCAGACGACCGCCGACCGCGGGTGTTGCCCCCTCATGTGATTGAACGAGCTGTGGCCTTGCGTAAGGAACAACCCTTGCGCACAGTGGAGCAACTCATTGTGATGCTGGAGACTGAAGGACTCGTTCCAGAAGGATTTATTCGGCGCAGCACACTGTCCGCGCATTTGCGCAGAGCCAAGGTGGAGCGTACAAAGGCAGTGCGCAAGCAACGTACCTGGCAGCGGTATACCGCCAATGAAGTTCACGAAATTTGGCAATGTGACGTCTGTGATTCCTTGCGCGTCCCAGACCCCAACTCTGGGGGCCAGATGCGGGTAGCCAGATTGGTTGCTGTACTTGACGATAAGAGTCGTTATATCTGCTACGCCGCGTTTTATTTTCGAGAGAATCTGCCGGTGCTTGAGGATGCGTTGAAAAAAGCGATTACTACGCATGGAACGCCGAAAATCTTCTACTGCGACAATGCAAAGATTTACCAGTCAAAACAGTTGAGCGAGGTGGCTGCCAGACTCGGGTTTGAGATTCGTCACTCCCGGCCATTTCTCCCCCAAGGGCGCGGGAAATTGGAACGATACTTCGGCTACGTAGAGCGCTCTTTCCGCCCGGAAGCCGAGTTGTGTGTGAAGAACAGTACCATCCAGAATCTCGACGACCTCAATCGCTACTTCCGTGCCTGGCTGGAGAAAATGTATCACCAGAGAACCCACAGCACGTTGAAAAAACGGCCTGCAGCCGTACTGACCACGCACGGTCCGTTGCGGTTGGTGGACCCGCATGTGCTCGAAGACGCATTTCAATGGACCTACAAGGCAAAGGTGGACAAGACAGCCTGCATTTCAGTGCAGGGAAACACGTACGAGGTTGAGTCCATCCTCGTTGGGCGAACCGTGACGTTGCGCTACAACCCCTTCGACCTCACTCGTATTCAGGTATGGCTGGAGGGCAAGCACTACGCGAATGCCGTCCCGCTGAAGATGCGCCGACACACAGACAAACGTGTAACGCAAGCCGATTCCCCACCTTCAGAGCTACCAACCGAACCAGGGATTTCCTTTCTCGAAACGATTACCGCAGCCCACGAAAAGCAGAGGCAACAGTCGCTTGGGCGAACCTCGTTTGCTCGTGCCCTGAAAGATGGTGAATCTCATGATGACTGAGTTCTTTGGCTTCGCTCAGGAGCCTTTTGACCGTGACATCCCGGTCGAACGCTTGGTGGCGTTTCACGGTCACAGCGAGCTCTCTGCAAGGCTCATCTACGCGACGGAACACCGCCACATGGCACTTGTAACCGGGGACACCGGGACCGGGAAGACAACGGCCGTACGCGCTGTGATGAAGCGAATGGATGAGAGCCAATACAAGTTCATGTATATCGCCAACGCCGGACTTACGCCCAAAACACTATACCGCGTGATTCTCGAGCGTCTGCAGATCCAGCCCAGGTTTCGACAGGTAGATAACCAGGCGCTCGTTCACCAGGTGCTCGAAGAAAGCTACCAAAAAGGCCAACAAGTCGTGATTATCGTCGATGAAGCACATGAACTCGACCCGCAGATGCTGGCCGAATTTCGGTTCCTCAACAATTTTCGGGCTGATTCATTCTCGCCGATTTCCCTCTGGCTGGTGGGACAAACAGAATTGCGGGAGAAGATGAAACTCCGAATCCTGACTTCACTATCCGGGAGAATCCAAATTCGCTACCACATGGGGACGTTGACCGAGGCTGAAGTGCAGGACTATGTCTCGAAGCAGCTGGCGAGCGTGGGTCAGGAGAGAACGATTTTCTCAGCTGATGCCGTGAAGTTGATTGCGAGAACCAGCCAAGGTAATCCCCGGTTGATTAACACACTGTGTCGTGGCGCGCTGATCGACGCTGCAACGTTGGGACACAGCGTCGTTGATAACAGTCATGTGGAGCGGGCATGGATGGAGGTGAGCGGCTCATGACGGGAAATCTACGATTCAGTTCACTGCGGGACCGATGGTACTTTGCAGATGAACAAGATGAACATGACTTGCATTGCGGAGACCCGATTGAAATCGAGATCGGCGACAGATATTACTACGCGAGAATAGAGTGGTGTGCTGAGGGATGGTACGCGATCTTCCACGAAGACGACCAGCGCAGTGACGCATTCGTGCTGATGCGCAACCGAACTTACACTGCGAGGTGGATATACTTCTAGACGAGCACGTTGGCAGGAGGGTCGCCTAAGGCGGCCCCCTTTATTTATTCAAAGGCCGACAAAATGCGTGAAACTTCCGCGCCGATTCCAGGTGACAATGACATCTGGAATTTCACCGTCAAATAATCCGAGCGGCCACAATTGGCACGAGCGAGGATGGCTCGTTTTGGCTCACATTCATCCGTAGCCTGGTTGCACGTGGTTTGCGTGGCGTGCAGTTGGTGATTAGTGATGCCCACGAGGGACTACGTACTGCGATTGGCTCTGCGTTGACCGGAGCGACGTGGCAGCGCTGTCGTGTTCACACAATGCGTAACATTCTTAGTCAGGTTCCTAGAGCGTCACAGTCCATGGTTTCGTCGATTGTCCGGACGATCTTTGCTCAACCGACACAGGAAGCTGCCAAACAACAATTGGCCGTCGTTGTAGAGCAACTGCAGGGAAAGTTCCCAAAAGCGATGGATGTCTTAGAGCGTGCAGAGGAAGACGTACTGGCGTACATGGCATTTCCGAAGGAGCACTGGAAGCAGATCTGCTCGACAAACCCGCTTGAGCGTTTGAATCGTGAACTCAGGCGCCGCTTCGATGTGGTTGGTATCTTCCCGAACAGGGAATCTGTCATTCGTCTTGGCGGAGCAATTCTCCAGGAGCAAAACGATGAATGGATCGTAGCCAGACGCTACTTTAGCCGAGAGTCCATGGCAAAACTCACTGGTACTGACAAACAGCAATTACTAGCTCCAACGTCAGTTTTGCATAAATAGCCGACACTAGTGGTTGCACTCAAATTTACACCACTTGACGGGACACTACCTCGCAATCCTCCTTTTTTGAGGTGATGACAGTTCATGGAGAAATCGTTCCCGCCTTCTTCTTATGAAGAAATTCGTAACCAGCATTTTATCAAGCTCTGAATCCACCAGCAAATACCATCCTTTCATCTGAGCTTTCAGTTCGACTCGTATCATTAAAACGTGGGAAAGAGATTTTATTCGCCGCCGGGCTAAACAGCGGTCTTACTCTAGTTCACCGGCGGCACCTTGCCTACCTGGGATAGTAATAATGATCGTGTGGGTTTGGTCCCTTCGGGGTTGGACTTTCAGGCATGGGAACATCAGGATGGTAATGCGGCCCGTATTCCCCACCTGGATGATGAATCGGTTCCTTCCCTTTCCAGCGCGTTTCGCGGCCTCCTTCGCCGCTTTGCGGGAAGGATAAAATTTCCTCCTAGCAGGTGGGTACGGGCTTCTATGTGCACTATGGTAGTGTTCATATACTTCATACCCACCCCACACTGCAGTGACGCCCACTGCAGCCCAACCTACGACGGGTACCCATCCAGCTATTGCATCGAATCCTGCCAAATCCGCGAGCCCAGTTAAGCCCAAGACCCCAGCCCCAAATTCACCAGTCGGATCCGTCTCCATAACCGGGCTGTCATCGGCATAAGTATATTCGTTTATCGACCCACCTAGTGGGTCTTGGCTAATAAACCGCATCTGGGTCGGGGAGTAATACCTTGCATTCAGGTAATACATGCCAACTGCGTCATCCCAGCGGTAACCGGCATACCGATATGGGTTCGTCGACGCGAGGGTTCCGGAGCTGCTCAGGATATTTTCTCCGACTATCGTACGTGTACTGTGCAAGAGGCTTCATCAAATAACCAATTTATTGTAATTATTCGCCCTTTACATCCAACTCGCGAATTATATCTTCTATAATAGGCAAGGAGCTTTTTACATGAAACTCGAAATGTTCCAATATAGTTTGTAATCTCACAAGAAATTTTAGGGTACGATCAGCATCTTGCGTCTCTAACACCAATAGGTCTCCTATTTTTTCAAGATAATCATTACTGGTCTCGGCTAGATCGTATAGATCAGCTAAAAAGGAACCATATTTACTGCTTTCTAAATGAAATTCTTTAAGTTTACTTTCGAGACTATCAAAAAGTGCATGGTCAAATGCCATTTATTCAACCCCTTTATTTAATATTCCATCTCTTTTTCAGCTTAGCAATTTTACCTTGTGCAACTCTAATTTCATGTTCCCAATGTCGACGTGCACTACTATGACGTGCACTACTATTCGGATTTTCTCGTATTTTTTCCTCATGCTCCTGAATTACGTCCTCTAGACTATCAATTTGTTCCTTTGCGTGTTTCTTATTCTGAGCATATGAATAGTTACGGCCTGATGAGTGAGAGTGATGCCAAACTTCATACCCACCCCACACTGCAGTGACGCCCACTGCAGCCCAACCTACGACGGGTACCCATCCAGCTATTGCATCGAATCCTGCCAAATCCGCGAGCCCAGTTAAGCCCAAGACCCCAGCCCCAAATTCACCAGTCGGATCCGTCTCCATAACCGGGCTGTCATCGGCATAAGTATATTCGTTTATCGACCCACCTAGTGGGTCTTGGCTAATAAACCGCATCTGGGTCGGGGCGTAATACCTTGCATTCAGGTAATACATCCCAACTGCGTCATCCCAGCGGTCACCGGCATACCGATATGGGTTCGTCGATGCGAGCGTTCCAGAACTGCTCAGGATATTTCCCCAAGCGTCATAGGTATATTGTGCCACGATGTTGCCGCTTGTGTCGGTCAAGGCAACCACGTCGCCGTGACCGTTTTCCACGTAGTAGTACGTAGTACCTGTTCCACCGCTCCAAGTCGTAAGCGTCAACGGCTCGCCATTTGGTCCGTAGGTGTACGACTGGAGCAGATTGCCGTTTCCGTCTGTTTCGTAGGTTACCTCATCGGTCTCCCCCTGATAGAAAAACTTCGTGGTATTCCCGCCCGCCGTTTCGCTCACTCGACGCCCCAGAGCATCGTAGGTGTACGTTGCAATGGGGCCGGAACTGTTGTCCACCTCTGTGAGTTCGCCAAGTTCATTCCATTTATAAGTGTTGGTGCCGTCGCTGGTAAGTTCGCCGTTCGGATCATACGTATACGCCTGGCTGCCCACGGCTGTGAGTTCATTATCCGCATTGTACGTATAATTGGTCGTCGTTGAGGTAGTGGAACCACTCGGCGTCACCGTTTTTGCTGTGATATTCCCCATTGGGTCGTATGTGTAGGCAATCGTATCTCCGCCTGGCGTAACTTCTTTTGTCAGGCGATTCATCGCATCATAGCTGTACGACGCGAGGGTTGACCCGTCCTGGCCGTTTACCACTTTGGTAAGGTTTCCATCCGCATCGTACGTGTACTCATAGTCCCCGACAGCGGAACCGGCCCCGTTTTCGATGACGAGGGATTGCAAACGCAGGTCGCCGTCGTACTTAAAAGCCTCTTTTAGTCCATCCCCGAGCACAATTGTGTCATTTAGCCCCTGCTCATTGTAATTGTAGGTCGCAAGCTTCGTACCGCTTCCGTTCGTGATGGATGTGACATCATCCTGATTGTCAAGATTGAAGTTCGTGGTGATGGTCGTGCCACCGATGCTCGCAGCAAGCGAAGTCAAAGAATTGTCCTTGTTATAGGTAAAGGACTGAGAACCCGTGCTATCCGTCTGGCTCGTGATATTCCCGTTCTTGTCGTAGGCAAGGGTGGTCGATCCGTTGCTGTTGCTGATCGATGTAAGGTCGCCGTCCGCATCGTAGGCAAACTGATTCGCTGTCGTTCCATCCACGTTTACGGCAGTCTGTTCCCCTGCATGATCGTACGTTGCTCCGATGGTGTGCCCATCTGGCAGGGTCGTGCTGATCAGATTCCCATCGGCGTCGTACGCATACGTAGTTTGATTTCCAAGTGCATCCGTAGATGCGGTCAGTTGATCTAGACTGTTGTACGTCGACGTATTGGTCGCATAGGTGGTACTGCCATCGCTTGAAGTTTCTTTCACTTGTGTGATGTTGCCATCCCCGTCATACGTATACCCAACCTGCAGGTTATCTGGGGTAGACATTTGCGTGCTCAGGTTGTGATCTGATTCATACGTCAGCGATATCGAGTTTCCAATCGGATCGGTGACTTGCGTGACATCTCCAAATGGGTCATTCGAATACTGAGTCTTGTTCCCAAGCGGGTCGGTGGAAGACGTCATGAAATTCCCTGATGAATCATACCCATACGTACTCGTGCTCGGGTCGATGGAAAGGCGCATCTCGGCAAACCAGGTCTTTGCGTCAGATGGCGTGCTGCTGCTCGTTGGCGCAGTCATGAATTCTGGCATGATATATGCCGTGCCAGATGGCACAGTGTAATTTGCAGGAAGTGTAGCTGTCAGGTACTGCCATCCAAATGTCCCACTCTGGGTAGGCGTGTTCACACCGCCAAGGACCGTCGTTTTGTCAGAAGCCAGAAATTTCAAGTCGATATAGCTCCCGGTGGCGTCCAGCCCCTTCACGAGCCCGCCGATGGTGTACGTCTGACCTTTGACGTATGGGATATACATATTGCTGTCACTTGGGTACATTCCGGCCCATGCGCTACCCGGGGACGATTTGTGCCACGTTTTGCAAAGGGCCAAAAGTCGTATCTGCAGAGGTGTGGTTCCCAACATCCGCGCTCGAATTGGAAACGACGCTGACCGAACCCGTATATCCCCAATCGTAAAGGTCTCCGTTTGAGCTGTTGAAATCTCCGTTCAATATTGCGTTATACTGCGGCGCCAAGTCATAGCCGACGAGGTCCGCGGCGTCAAACTTGACATTATCCCCGGAACCTGGCTGCGTAACAATAATGGGCCGGTAGTACACCGCGCCCGAAGGGAAAGACACCTTCGGTGCCACCACAGTCAGTTGATACCATTCCCCGCCAACAGGAAGAACAGCGCCATCCACTTCGCCATCATAGTTGTCACTGCTGTCGTAGAAGTTGAACTTTACCCGTGTCGTTTTGGCTGCGGCGAGACTGCTGGCCTTCGCGTATACCTCAAACGCAAGTCCCGTCGATGTACTCGGCAAATCCGAGATGGGATAGGTTGCTGTTCCTGGATACAACGACACGCTGGACGCAGACGAAAGGTTGGACACTTCCCAGGATGACCCTCCGAACAATGCATCAGAGGACTGTGTATCCGTGTGGCTAGGTCCCTGCTCGGACCAATCCACAGGCAACCCGCCCGACCACTCTTCGACACTGTTGTTTTCGAGTAGATTGCTGGCAGTCGAGATGGGGTACGTACCCGAGGACACTGTCCCATTCGAATTGTAGCCCGCGCCTGCTGTCTGGTACTGCGGCGTCAGCGCCGTCGTCTGGTCATGGTTTTGGTCGTACTGGAACTGGTACTTGCCTCCGTTTGGCAGGGTGAGACTCGACACCTCATGGTCAACCGAACCGTACGCAGAGTCTGGATGTGAAACCTGCGTTGTATTCCCGTTGGGGTCCGTAACAGACGTGGGTTGCCCCCAGTCGTCGTATGCGTTTTTCGTCACATTGCCGAGCGGATCCGTCGCCTGCGTCACTTCACCAAACTCGTTGTATACGTAACTCCACTTCCGATCCAACCCACTTGGGTCGAGCACCTTCTGCGTTGTCAAGTGGTCATCGTCATACGTCCATTGCGTTTCGATACCCTGTGGATCAGTGAGCGTGACCGTACCATTGCCATAGCTCACGCTCTCGCTCTTACCCGATGGGTCGGTTTCACCCAAGACGCGGCCATTTGAGTCATAGGATATTGAATAGGTGTTTCCGTTTGGCGTGGTTACACTTGTCAATTCTCCACTTGTATCGCCGTACTTGGTCACGTTCCCTTTCGGATCCGTTACGGAGGCGAGATTATTATCCGAGTCGTATCCATAGTTCCATACTTCGTTTGTCGTACTGTTGGCCGCAAAGGAGACAGATGTCACCAGCCCAGACGAATTGTAGCTGAGCGTCGTCGAACGGCCACTGGCATCCTGGAGCGACGTTGGATTCCCGCTCGAGTCGCGGCTGATTGTCAGCTTGTTTCCGTTTTGATCCGTGATATCCGACAACAAATATTCTTGTGTACCACCGTTTGCTGTAAAGGCGGTCGTAAAGTCTTCCGTCGTATAATCGCTCAATTGAAGTGAATACCCCGTAACCGCCCCGTTGTTTTTCACCGCGGTAAGCGTGTCCGCCGTTAGACCAGGTGGAGACGCGTAGGTCCCGTCCGGTTGAGGCCAGAAAATGCTCGTACTTCCATCCGCTCCGATGAGATACGGCAGGTTATTGATTATAGCGATATGCTCTTGATACCCCAGCGTCCATCCGTTCCCGAATAGACCTGTCTGACTTGACTCGTTACTGTTATAGGTCCTGGACATGGAGACCTGCGGACCATACCCACTAGTTGTCAAGTCGGTATCCTGTAATACAAAATTCCCTGTAGCTCCATCCCCACTACCTATCTCGAGCGGCACCATCGTCGATGCGTTCCCCTCATCTGGAACATACGCTTGCATGGTCGGAGTGAACGCGTTACTGTTGGACGTCGTAGATCCATCCGAGGCAACGGCTTCGATACGGAACCAGTAGTTCGAGTCGGGTGCGTAGTTGGTCCCAGTTCCATTCGCATTGTAGGCATTCTGGTAGACGGGGCCTGGATTCATCGCCAGTTCCCCACCGCCGCCATTGTGGTAGAGCTGCCACTGTCCACTGGCCACCTCAGATGGCGTTGGCCAAATTCCCTTCCCCTTTGATGTCCAGTGCGTTACGTTTCCAACGTTGAAGGCCTCATACTGGTGACCGTCGAAAATCATGACATTATAGCTGGATGCACCGGGTACCGGGTTCCACCACAGGTTCACATAGCCGGTTGAATTGTCATCATGCGTATACATGGCTCCCCACGGTGCGCTCGGGGCGGCATACGTGATGTCGATATGCGGGTTGGTAGAACTGCTGCTCCCTTCTGCGACGTACTTGTGCCAATAGGCCTGTCCATTCCCATTTTCATTCAGCATCAGGCCTAGCTGGGGACTACTGGAGGGCGACTGGCCGGACAGCTCGTTAGACCACTGTTGTACGACAGAGGTGACATTGAAAGCTGCCCACTGGTTTCTGTATACAGAGGCTGTACTGACGGCGCTGCCATGTCCGGGCTTGGTGTTCCACGTGATGGAGGAAGGAGTCCAGTTGGAGGACGTGTTGGTGTACAGCCAAGTCGTTTCCGGTGTGGACGTGTAATAGGACCAATCACAGTACGCATAAAATGTCGCACTGGTGACAGTCAGTCCAAGCAAGGGAAGCTGCGAAACCGAGGGCAGTTTAAAATACGCCCAGTTGTCTCCGGTGGTTGCGTCATAGTCCCCGACGTGCAGGTCGTCATACCCTAGGCTGGAGTCGTAGAGACTTGAACCGCTGTAGTTGGTGGTCGGGTAGGCGCTGGAAACGTATGCATCAGAAATCTGCGAAGACAGCGTCACTGTTGGGTCGATATAGACCGGGTATACACGGCTCGCATCAGCTAACCAATTCTCGTCGACGGATACCTTAAGAACCGTCTTCCCAGCGACCTGTAGAATACTGTATGTTACCCCTGTAGAAGATGGTGCGTCCCCGGAATGCGGGTCAATGTTGCTGTCGGTCATGACACCGTGCGGCATGGTAAAGATGGTGTTTCCTTTACTGTCCTTGAAGTCCAACGAGCCATCCTTTTCAACTTCTGGTGACAACCCATTGGTATTCAATATAAACGCGAACGAATGAAGACCGGGCACGTATTTGTCCAGGACGATGGATTCTTTCACGCCTTCACTGGTGACAGTATCTTGCAGGCTGACATCTGGATAAAGACCAGAATAATGAATGGCGTTCGAATTTACATGACCAGGTACAGATTGGAGGTTTGTAAAGGTATCTGAACCAACAGACTTTTCCATGGAAGAAGAGACGGGGATGAAGGCAACCTGATGTCCTTGGTAGTTCACCGTCTCAAGGCTTTTCGCAGCTGTAGAATCCGCGCTCGAAGAAAAGTGCGTGCCGAACAAATTCTTTGAGACACCGAAGCCAGTCGTATCCTTTGAGAGAGCGGTATCAATGTGCTGCCAATTTCCGCGAGCATCCAAATAGTTGACCGGCGAAAAGTAAACTTGTGCTTGGATGGTTCCATCCGGCATTTGATACACGCGCGAATCTTGCGTCTCGAGAGAGGGCAGTTCCTGAGCAACGGCAGTAGACGTCTCAGCATGTGCAACCGACAAAGACTGAAAGGGCGCAACCAAGAGGCCAATGAGCGAGAAAAGAGCAACCGACACCGCCAGACAATTCCTGCGCTTCGACAAGAGACACACCGCCTTGCGGGTTGATTTACCCCTCACCCTGGCAAGTCTCGTGGGACGCCAACTATTTGTCTGTGAACACTGACGATTCCGCGGCGTACTTCGACATGCCCACGTACAAATCCTTCAGCAATTTATAACTTTTTAATTTTGGCCCAATCACAATTCACGGCTTATCAACACCATTCGACACTGATGAGGGTTAGTCAACGTTCAGTTAAGGTGGCTGTCGAATAATGTGAAGACACCACAGGACGTTCGCCGACGACGTTCACTACGCTTCTGATCACTGCTCGACGACGTTCACTACGCTTCTGATCACTGCTCATCGCACCATATTTCTTTCAACATACACGACGTGGCGCGAAAAAGTCAGCAAGACCCGAGGCTCCTTGTAGGGCTTTAAAGTTCATTCGACTTTGACACAACCCTGCGACCGGACGTGGGTCCCCTCAGCGTCGCCGTCGCCGCCGCTCCCGTGTCTTCCACGCGAAAAACCCGGCCACCAAAATGACCGCCACGAGAATCGCCGGAATCATGTACTGATGCAGCACCGCGTGGTAGCGCGCCCACTCGATGCCAATATACTTGCCCACGATAATAAATACCGCCGCCCAAACCAGTGCGCTGACCGCGTTGTATAAGCTGAACACCCCGAAGGAAACCTTGTTGATGCCCGCCAGATAGGGGATGACCACACGCACCCCCGCAATAAACTTGCCGAACAAAATCACCGGGCTCTCATATCGCGTGAACAAGGCGTTCGCTTTGTCCAAGCGTTCGTCGTTGATCCCGACGTATTTCCCGAACCGCACAATCACAGGCCGGCCGAGAAACCGCCCAATGCCGTATGCAATTGTAGACCCGACGATGTTGCCCAGCGCCGCGGCCAACAACAGCGGGAGCAGGCGAAACACCCCGTGTGTCCACTCAATCCCCGAAATCGTCAGCGTCGTTTCGGCTGGAAACGGGATCCCGATATTTTCCGCCAACAAGACGAAAAACACACCTGCGTACCCGTAGTGGTGAAGCAATTGCTGAACGTGATGCACGCTACCCTGTCCTTTCGCGTTCATGCTCGCTACTCCTAGTGTAGCGGTCAAGCGTGCGATTCATCCTTCGTCTGTCAACTTTTTGATGTCCGGTCACTGAACTTTTGCGAGCGAAGCAGCGTCTATCGGTTGCACCCAAGACCCAAAGGAGTGAGTGGATGATTCACGACGCGTTGTTAAACCCTTTCGATACACAGGTCTGTCATTGGGTGAACGGCATGGCCGGACACCACCCCGTTTTGGATGCTGTGATGGTCTTTTTCGCGAAAGATGCGCTGGAGATCTACGCCCTGCTGTTCGTGGTGGCTTGGTTCACGCTGCCCAAACGAGACATCCGAAGCCGGCACGCGCTTTTGGTCGCCGTGTTTTCCGGAATCCTGGCCCTCACCATGAATGTGATCATCTCCCACATCTGGTTCCGGCCCAGACCGTTCACGGTCTTTCCCAAAGGAACGTTTACACAGTTGGTGCCGCACAGCGCGGATGCCTCCTTCCCAAGCGACCACAGCTCCGGCAGCTTCGGCTTTGCAGCCGCATCCTGGGGCCGGCA
Source organism: Alicyclobacillus cycloheptanicus (assembly GCF_028751525.1). Lineage (GTDB taxonomy): Bacteria > Bacillota > Bacilli > Alicyclobacillales > Alicyclobacillaceae > Alicyclobacillus_L > Alicyclobacillus_L cycloheptanicus. The sequence goes on along the minus strand of NZ_CP067097.1, from coordinate 1,535,108 downwards.
GCGCAAGTGGATTGGCTGGACGTTCACCATGGTTGCCTGTCTTGTGATGTTCGCCCGCGTCTACGTCGGCGTCCACTATCCAACGGACGTTCTGGGCGGTCTGGTCGTCGGGGTCATCGCCAGCCAAATCGTGTGGCGCTTCTCCCGCCTGCTCTTTCCGCTGACGCGTTTCCTCACGCGGCTGTTCAAGTTCGGCCCTCAAGGCGGCCGCGCCGCGCGGGCCCATCGCACATCCAAACCGCGTTCGATGTGACGGCTTATGCCGTCCCCCGGACGCCTCGGCGCCAGCCCCGCAGCAGCCACGCGGAGGTGGTGCCCACTCCCACCAGCCAGAAGATGCAAAACAGCAGAAGTCCGATAAAGGGGATGCTGACAAACGCCATCATCAGGCTGGTGCCAAGCAGGCTCCGGACCCAAACAGGCCGCTCCGAAACAGAATTTCGCAGCGCCAGGTTTCCGACCCAAAGCGAGACCACCGAAAACCCCACGACGCCGCCGACCAGATAGACAAGCAGCAGCACCACCGCAATGGGCAGCCCCACAATGGTCAGTGCACACAACGCACCGACAGCCAGAAATGCCAGGCTGATGAGCACGCCGGTGATGCCCGTTCGCCGCACAGACTGCTCAATGAATCGCAGCGGTACGCCGATTTGTCGGCGAAACGCGTGGGCGATGAGAACCGACAGCACCAACAGGCCCATTTCGACGATAAGCATGCCCGCCCACGCCAGCAGGAAAAACATCACGCCAAACAGGGCACCGTTCCAGAACGGAGTACTCATGGCGGCGTGGTAGATGGCATCGACCTGTGCGCCGCGATCGGCCGTGATATGTCCCCCGAGGTCGACGACAATGCCCGCCCGCGCAGTGGACGTCAAATGGACGTCCCCGTCGAGAACCAGCAGCACTTCCGAAACGCGGCCCGCAACGGTGGCATCGTTGCCCACAACCACGACGTCTTTCACCGTCTGCCCGCGCACAATGGTCGTCGCATCGGGACTGATAACGGCTTCCCGCGAGACGCTCGTTCCCGCGCTGTGACCCTGCGATGCGCCGCTTGTGTGGATTGGCCCTGGCCCATAGGACGCAGCCGCTTGGGCCAGGGTGACCGGTAGAAGCAGCCACAATGTCAGCACGGCTCCGCAAAGCCAGCCTGCTCGCTTCATCCAACGCCTCATACGACAGCCTCACTTTTCATGGTGCGCAGGACCCGCGACACCGCCAATATGGAAAATCCGCCCAACAGGACACAGAAGATCACGAACCCGACCATCCACAGGTGGCTCATCGAGGAAGACAAGATGACCCCGCCGCGAAATACAGTCAGTGCAAGCCGCAGCAACACGCGGAAGAACATCCCGAAGGGGGAGGCCAGCAAGCCCGCCACCGCAGCCACGCAAAGCACCGCACCCACCAGGTAGAACACCGACAACCGCCGCACCTGGTCTCGTTGGTGCAGGCGCGCGACGTGCTCGAATACCTTCGCTTCCAACGCGGCGGGAACCTCCACGTGAAGGATGGCGGTGTGGACCCTTTCGCTGACGGCACGGAGTTCTTCGAACACCTTCGCACACCCCGGACACGAAGCCAGGTGGCGCACAACGCGACGGCGTTCACCCTCGGTCAGTTCGCCATCCAGGTAGGCGGACAAGAGCTCCTCGATGGATTCGCAAGACGCCGGTTCAACAGGTCCTTCATGAACAGGTCCTTCATGAACAGGTCCTTCATCCAGCGGCATGTCGCAACTCCCCCTTCATCGTGTGTCACCGCGTGTGTCACCGCGCGTCAGCAGCTCCCGGAGCTGTGCACGTGCGTAGTGCAGCCGTGACCGGACCGTGCCAATCGGAATATCGAGAATTTCGGCGATTTCGTCGTAGCCAAACCCCTGCACGTCCCGCAATACAACGATGGTACGCTGTTCTGTGGTCAGTCCATCGAGGGCGCGTTCGACGTCCATCCGAATGTCGGCGGACGCGTGGACGTCGGTCCGGGTCGAAACCTGCTCCGCATCAAGCGGAACGGAGGGCTGTCGTTTGTGCTTGCTCACCCAGTCGAGGGCGGTTCGCACCGTCACCCGCGCCAGCCAGGACGGAAACGTTCGCTCTTCACGCAAGCCCCGCAAGGCGTGATAGACCTTGATGAACGTCTCCTGCGTGACATCTTCAGCATCCATGTTGTTCCGCAAGATGCCGTACGCCGTCCGGAAGACAAAGGCCTTGTACTGTCGAACCAGCGCCTCGAACGCCTCTGTCCGGCCTTGTTTCGCGACGCGGATGAGGTCTACATCGTCTTGCTTCAAACCGCGAACGCCTCCCCGACGACGAAACCTGTGGTCACCTGTGTGCACCGTTTACCAGAAGGACGGTCATCCAGCCAAAATCGTTCACTGGCGCTATCTTTCGCTTGAATCGGCCGAGATATCAGTCCACAAAAACGAAGGGTCCTTGCGGCTTCTGCAGGGACCCTCACGATATTGCAAAGTTCGCGGCCAAACTGGCAGACAACTGCCACGTTCCTCGGTTCCCCGTCCATCCTCTGGGCGGGAAGCGCGTTACGCCTGGGTAAAGGCGGGGTCGTCATACGGATGCGCCACCCAGCCCGAGGGGTCGATAAACAACCGCACGGCGACAAACTTCCGCTCCGCAGTGACCGTAAAGTAGTGCGGGGTATGTTCCGGCACGGAGATCACATCGCCCGCCGTCAACTCGACATCAAAGTAACCGCCGTCCTTGCCCTTGATGATGAACACACCGCTGCCCGCCGCCATCACGCGCACCTCGTCCTCGGTGTGCGTATGAATCTGTTCGAACTTCTTGAGGATCTCGTCCAGGTTCGGCGTGGCCTCAGACATCGCGACGACATCCCACTTCACGTACCCGCGCGCCTGGGCCAGCGCCTCAATCTGCGGCGCGAGGCTCTTCAGAATCTCCTCTTTCTCCGCGTCGTCCAGTTGGAAGCGATTGTGCAGGGCCGCTGGAATTGCATCCAGGGACCAGTGGTCGTAGTAGACGCCGTTGTCCGTCAAAAACTGGCGGATGTTCGCTTCATCCACGAGTTGTTCTCCTGTATTGCGAATGCGGATGGTCGCCATCGTCCATTCCCCCTTAATCCGATGGAAATATGCTACGATACAAGGGTCCATTTGTCTATAGAATTTGTTGATTATAATCGATATGAGGTGACGCAAGTGGCCCAGTCAGATGCATACATATACGCCACCTACCGCGTGGTGGACAAACCGAATCAGTTGCAGGCGCGAGCGGACGGCATCGCGATTGGTCTGACCGTTGGCTCATGGACCGACCTGCCGCAAAGCAAACAGGACAGCGTGCGTCAGCACTGCGGCATTGTGGCGTCCATCGAGGAGGTGGATGCGGGTGCCCGACCGGACGGTACCGTCACAGCGGATATCACCATCGGCTACCCCGTCATCAACTTCACGCCAACCTTCGCGGCGCTGCTCACCACCGTCTTCGGCAAACTTTCGATGGACGGCCTCATCAAGCTGGTCGGCCTGCAGATTCCGGAGCCGTTCGCGCGCGCCTTCCCGGGACCGAAGTTCGGCGTCAACGGCATTCGCGACCGCCTGAAGGTGTACAATCGCCCGCTGCTGATGAGCATCTTTAAGTCCTGCATCGGCAACAACCTGGACGAACTGACCGCTCATTTCACCGAGCAGGCGCTGGGTGGGGCCGACCTCATCAAGGACGACGAAATCTTCTTCACGGAAGCCTACGCCACCCCAGAAGCGCGTGTCGAAGCGTACACCAAGGCGATGGAGCGGACCCGGCGCGAAACCGGCAAGGACGTGCTGTACGCGGTAAACCTGACGGGACCCGTGTTTGAACTTCGCGATCGCGCCCGGCGCCTCTCCGACCTTGGCGCTGGCGCGCTGCTCTTGAACGTGTTCGCCTATGGCCTCGATGTCCTGCGGGAACTCGCGGCGGACCCGGACATCCAGGTCCCCATCATGGCACATCCCGCCGTGTCTGGCGCTCTGTATGCAGCACCGCAGCACGGCATTGCGGCGGATATTCTGCTAGGCCAGCTGCTTCGCCTGGGCGGGGCGGACATCGTGATTTACCCGTCCCCGTACGGGTCCGTCACCCTCGAACGCACCGTCGGCCAGCAGCTGGTCAGCGCCCTGCGCACACCCGGGCCGCACAACGTGTGTCTGCCGGCGCCGTCGGCTGGGATTCACCCGGGGCTCGTACCCATCCTGCTGCAGGATATGGGCGTCGACTTTATTGTCAACGCGGGCGGCGGGATTCACGGCCACCCAGACGGTGCGACGGCGGGCGGCCAGGCGTTTACCGCCGCGATTGACGCGGCCTTGGCTGGCGTGCCCCTGGCAGAGGCCGCGAACCACAGTGAGCCCTTGCGCAAGGCGCTCCTGCGCTGGGGAGAAGCAAAATGAGCGGCGCTGGGACCCGCATCGGTTTCTTTTGCGACTTTGACGGCACCATCTCGGAAAACGATATGATTGCGCAAATCATGCGCCGCTTCGTCCCGGACGAGGCCGCCCCGCTGATTGAACGCGTGAACCGCCGCGAGCTGTCGATTCGGGCGGGCGTGGAAGCCATGTTTGCGCTCATCCCGTCCTCCCGGTTCGAGGAAGTCCGGGACTTCGCGGTGCATACCACGCGGATTCGGGCCGGCTTCGATCGGTTCGTGGACTTTGCTGCGGCGCGCAGCTGGCCCATCACCATCACCAGCGGCGGATTTGATTTCTTTGTCGAGCCCGCAGTCGCACCTTGGCGCGACCGCCTGACCGTCTACTGCAACACGCTGGACACGACCGGACCGAACCTGCGGGTGGTGTGGCCGCACCCCTGCGATGACGCGTGCAGCGCCGACTGCGGACTCTGCAAGCCGACCATTTTGAGGAAGTACCAGGGGCAGTTCGATGACACCATCGTGATCGGCGATGGGGTCACGGATTTTGAAGCCGCGCGCCGGGCTGACTTCGTGTACGCCCGGGCCAGTTTGCGGAAAGAGTGTGAACACCACAACCTGCCGCACGCGCCGTTTGAGACCTTCGACGACATCGTTTCGCATTTGCACCAAACGCGCGGGTGAGCCCCCCGCGCGGATTGCACCGTACAATCTGTGACAGAGGACGTGACCGCACCATGAACCCGCTACCTTCCCTGCAAGAAGCCACCGCGGCTTTGCGCGCGCTCGGCGACGATCTCGGCCGGCGCGGCTGGCTGCCCGCCACGAGCGGCAACCTGTCGGTTCGCCTGGCGGATGAGCCACTCTGCTTCGCCATCACCCGCAGCGGCGCGGACAAACAAAACCTCGCGGATGCAGACGTGCTGCAAGTCGACGCGAGCGGCCGCGTGCTGACGGAGACCGCGTACCGGCCGTCCGCCGAGACGATTGTGCACATCCATTTGTACGAGACGTTTGGCGCTGCAACCTGCGGCTGCATCCTGCATGTGCACACCGTGTTCAACAACCTGGCATCGCAGCTGCACTTTGGCGCCGGGCACGTCCTGCTCGCCGACCACGAACTCCTCAAAGCCCTCGGCCACTGGAACGAAGGCGCGAGGATTGCGGTGCCGATTGTCGAGAACTTCGCCGATTTAGCGCACCTGGGGGAGGCGGTCCGCGCGGCCGCACGGCCTGAATGCCCGGGCGTGCTCGTCCGCAATCACGGCATTTACGCGTGGGGCGCAGACGCATTTGCGGCCAAACGTCACCTGGAGGCATTTGAGTTCCTGTTCGAGTACGACATCCGATTTCGCCAGGCGCAGGCAGCGTTTGGCCCGGACGCGATGCGATAAAGGAGGTCTCGCCCGATGACCTCCGCCAGCAGCCGCCAATGCACCACAGCCCACCCGCACAGCGCCTCCCCGCTGCCGGGTGCGGCACGCCGCGGCCGCTTTGCACCCACCCCGTCGGGCCGCCTGCACCTAGGCAACGCGCGCACGGCGCTGCTCGCCTGGCTGCAGATGCGAAATGCCGGCGGGACGTTCATCCTGCGCATGGAGGACATTGACCGAGCGCGATCAAGATTGGACATCGCCGCGGAACTCCTCACGGATTTGCGGTGGCTTGGCATCGACTGGGACGAAGGGCCCGACATCGGAGGCCCGTATGCGCCGTACACACAAAGCGAGCGGGAGGCGCTGTACGAGGCAGCGTACGAACGCCTGCAGCAAGCGGGCCTGCTGTACCCCTGCTACTGCAGCCGGGCCGAGTTGACGGCCATCGCGTCTGCACCGCACGGACTGCCCGCGGAAGGCCCCGTGTATCCCGGCACTTGCCGCCATTTGTCCCCCGCCGAACGCGCCGAGCGAGCGGCGCGCAAACAGCCGGCCATGCGCTTTTCCCTGCCGGATCGTCCGGTGAGTTTCCATGACCTCGTGCTCGGTTGGCAGCACTTCCCCGCGGGGTACGGCGGCGACTTCATCGTCAAGCGGGCCGATGGCGTGTTCAGTTATCAATTGGCGGTTGTGGCAGACGATGCCGCTATGCACATCACCGATGTCCTGCGGGGCGATGACCTGCTTGACTCGACGCCGCGCCAAATCTGGTTGTACGAAGCCCTCGGTCTGCCAGTTCCACAGTTTGCCCACGTCCCGCTCCTGCTCGGACCCGACGGACGCCGGTTGGCCAAGCGCGACGGCGCCATCGCAATTGCGGAACTGCGGCGCCTTGGCGTCCGGCCCGAGCGGGTGGTCGGGCAATTCGCGTACAGCTGCGGGCTCATCGACCGCCCGGAGCCCGTCGCGGCACGTGAATTGATTCCCTTGTTTGACCTCACACGGCTGAACCGGATACCCAGTCTCATCGATGAAGCATGGCGAATGTGAAACCAGGAGAATGTGAAAACCAGGAATTTGTGCGGCTCACCCTGTCCATTCGCCTTTCCCGGCTGCTCGTCCAAGGACATAAGGTACAACACGTCGGATTCAGAGGAGGGATTGTGATGTACGGTGGAACATTTGGCGGATACACACGGTGGGCAGTGGTGTTCCTGATTATCTTCGTACTGTTCTTCCTGCTCGTACCGGGTTACACTGGCGGCGCTTCCTGCGCAGGTGGCGCGTATTGAGCGGAGGGGCGCTTGATACGGGCCCTTTGGCTGTCGAGAAAAGCTCGACAGCCATTCTTTATGCCTTGAACACATCGCACGCATCTCGGCAGGGTGAACCGTCATCTGTACAGCGACAGTTCATGAACCACCCGTTCTTTCACCAAGCGAAGGCATTCGGTTCCGTCCTTCGCAAAAATGCGCTGCCCATTGACGAGCGCAAACGGCCGGACCCTGCATAATCCGCAGTGGTTCAAACACTCGTCCTGGAGTACGGCAACCTCAGGAAATTCCGCTTCCAGCTCTTCCAAATCCAATGCTGCAAAAGCGTTCCCAGTACAAACTTCCACGATGACAATCCCAAGTGCAGGCGTGTCCATGGCCCTCGCCCCTAAAACCCGTATTCTGCTTCCTTCTGTTCATGCAGCTTCAAGTACGTTTCCGCCAACAGAACCGTATCGTCGATGAGACGGTCCATTCGAAACAGGACATCATCATTGACAATTTCTTTGCGATAGAAATCCTGTTCCTCGATAAACACGTAGGTCTGAACGATTTGCGCCTTCATGTACGCCAAAATCGGTTTCAATTGATGTTCGGCCACTAAATAGTGTTTTGACGATCCCGCCGTCACAATCATACTCGCAACTTTGTCTCTGAGGGCATTCTCCGGCAGCAGGTCAAAAACATTTTTTAACGTGCCAGGAATGGACGCTTGGAAAATCGGCGTACCAATCACAATTGCATCTGCATTCATGATGGCCTGTACGACGACACCCGTATCCCCCTGATATTCCAAGTAATTTCGCCCGTCACTGAAAACAACATCGTATTCCCCTAAGTCAATCATGGTCGCTTCGACGGCTGGATATTTTTCGGCAAGCACGTGCTGCGCGTAATTCAGCGCCGTTCTGGTTTTCGTTCCCACTTTCGACCCGGACAAGAAAACAAACTTCATGACTGCTCCGCCCCCTGCGGCACGGCCGTGTACTTCTTGATGGCTGGCAGGATTTCCGTACCAATCATCTCGATATTCCTGGCCAGTTTGTCAAACGGCACCCCGCCGAAGTCCATCTGCGCGATGTACCGCTGATGGCCGAACAATTCATGCTGGTACAGAATCTTTTCAATCACCTGCTGGGGACTCCCCACATTGATAATGCTGCGGGTATCCGCCCCCTGCGCCCACAGCTGCCTCGAGAATCCCTGTCCATTCGTGACCTTCATGCCTTCATTGATGTGTGGATAGTACTCCCGCAGCGCATCTTGCGTCGTTTCTGCAACATAAAAAAATCCAGCCGTCGCGACAGGAAGTTCGGATGGATCAAACCCCTTCCTGCGCGCTGCTTCCCGATAGGAATCGATGGTACGCTTAAAGACCGTCGCAGGGCCGCCCAAGTGGGCCATAAACATAGGAACCCCGGCATAGCCCGCCTTCACGGCGCTCGCCGGCGTCCCCCCGACTGCGCGCCAAATCGGGATCGACCCGTGCAACGGGCGCGGCAGAATCTGTGCGTCTCGCAAAGGCGCCCGGAATTCTCCAGTCCAGTTCACAATCTCTTCCTCATTGATTTTTAACAAGAGGTCAAACTTCTCCTCGAAGAGCGCCTCATAATCGCGCAGATTGTATCCAAGCAACTCAAAGAGCCCAATTCTGGAAGCCCGGCCTGCAACAAGCTCAGCGCGCCCGTGGGAAATCAGGTCGAGGGTCGCGAAGTTCTCGTACACCCGAACAGGGTCTGACGTGCTGATAATCGTGGACGAGCTTCCGATTTTGAGCTTGCTGGTCGCCTGCGCAATGGCTGACAGGACAACCGCGTGCGCCTGCGTCGTAAAGTACGCCTGATGACTCTCGCCGACGCTGAAAAAATCAACCCCTGCTTGCTCAGCGAGTTTGGCCAGTTCAATGATCTCATGAATTCGCTGCTCGGCCGAAATGCGTTCTCCCGTGTAGGGATTCGGAATGTGGTCGCCCAATGTATAGATGCCAAATTCCAAGCCTTTGCTTGGATCGATTCTGTATTTTTTCATTGATCTCACCTATCGTCAGGTTTGTCGTGATGCTCAGATGACATGCCGAGCAGCCGCCGTCAGGTGTTTCGAATCTGAAAGACGTGACAAAGGGTATTATAGGGCGAAACAGACCATGATGTAAGTACGTACTTTAATGTGATATAGTATAAAAAAAGATACTACAAAAGGATTTAAAGCTACTATGGAAATAAAACCGCAGTTATGCCAGGTGCAAGATGCGCTGTCCATCCTGGGCGGAAAATGGAAGCCCATGATTCTACTGTTCCTTATGCTGGAGGGAACCATGCGGTATCGCGATCTGAAACAGGCACTCCCGGGCATCACGCCCAAGATGCTGACGTCCCAGCTGCGCGAACTGGAACAAGAGGAACTCATCAGCCGCAAGGTTTATCCACAGGTGCCCCCCAAAGTGGAGTATTCCATCACAGCGTATGGCATGACCTTGCGGCCGATTTTGGATGCCATGCATGCCTGGAGTGTGGAGCACATGGCAAGAAAGGCCGCCCGGGTTGCACAAGGTTGAGCAGGCTGTAGATACAGGCCGTAGAGGCGGCCTGTATCAAGAGCCTGAAGTTTGAGCCTCACGGTCGACCCATAGTACCTTCTCAACCCATCGTACTGGACCTTCGTTGGAAGAAACGGCCATCTGTACCTTCTACTCGAACGTTCACGGGGGACCAATTGCTGATTCGGAGGCGAAACTGTTCATTTACGGGCGACCGCAACAACATGAAGGAGGGCGCCCCTCTTCCAAGCGCCCTCTTGTAGTCACAACTAAAGCTTAGTGCCCCACCTTGAAACTCAGCCTACAATATCTTGTTCGCTCACCAGCACTGTCAGATCGGTACCACGAGTTTCGGGCAAGAATAAAAGAGAAATCAGACACAGGACGTACGCAGCTGGACCAAAAATGGAAATACCCCCAGCAAGGCCATACCTACTTCCCAAGAACCCAACGGCGGCTGGAGCAAAAGCGGCAACTCCCCGGCCAAAATTGTACACAAACCCCTGTCCTGCACCTCGAATCTCTGTGGGAAACAACTCTGACAGGAACGGTCCAAAACCACTAAAAATACCCGAAGCGAAAAATCCCAAAGGGAATCCTAGAATCATCATCGTCGAGTTTGAAATTTGGAAGTGAGTATATGATATGACGATCAAGCCGCTAAAAACCGCGTAAATTGCAAACGTTGCCCTACGGCCTATCCAGTCATTGACATACCCTGAAAGTACATAGCCAAGAAAGGAACCAATAATCACCACAAAAAGATAACTGCTAGAACTCATGATGGACAGATGTCGGTCGGTCTTCAAGTAGGTCGGTAGCCAAGTAAAGATTGCATAATAGCCACTTTGAACGCCGACGGCCAGAAGTGATGCAAAGACAGTTCGTCTGAGTATACTTAACTTGAAAATTTTCCAAAAACTCACACCAACGCGAGCTCTCCGAGATTCTACCTTCTTCCATGCATCAGGTTCTTTGACCCTTCTCATGATGAAAAATACAAGCACCGCAGGTATAATGCCTACGATGAACATCAACCGCCAAACCAAATTTGCAGGTGCGACGCTGCTAATGATCATTGACAGGACAACGGCGACTCCCCACCCAAGTGCCCACGACCCTTGTACAAACCCTAAAACTTTGCCACGCTTGTGACTGGCAACTGTTTCCGAGATCAGAACCGCGCCAACGGCCCACTCACCGCCAAAGCCAAGCCCTTCAAGGGCACGAAATACGAGAAGTTCAGGATAGCTGGCTGCAATGCCTGACAAAGCCGTAAACACGGAGTACATGATAATGGCGAATGCAAGAGTTTTTACCCGACCTATACGGTCAGAAATTGTACCTGCGAGAATACCACCAAGTGCTGAGACAAATAAAGTTGTACTCCCAATTATGCCACCCTGCCCCGAGGTCAAGTGAAACGCTTTCAGCAACATCGTCAAAACAAGGGTGTAAATCATATAATCCATGCCATCAAGTCCCCAACCCGTGAACGTGGCCCAGAATGCGGGGCGCTCCTCACGCGTCAGACCCAACAACTTTCCTTGGCTCATTTCATAACCACCTTTGATTTGGACTCATTTCGACCGCACTGGACCGACGCCCAGTATCACGAAGGCATCGCGATCCCCGGCAAATTCAAACCCACGGCTTGGTCAGCAAGTAAAAAGCTATCAACTTTTAAACGGCAAATCGAGGAGATTAGCTGGGTTCTCACATCCCATCATCCGAATGTCCGCTACCGAAATACCATTATTAACCAAACAATTCACAAACTCTAGATAGCCACGTGCCGGTGTCACATGATTGGCCTGACCAAAGTCGGTCTGTAAGACGCAGTTTTCCGGCCCAAGAACTCGGATACTGTGAATAAACTCATCCATTTCCACACTTCTCCACGAGGGCATTAACGGTAGATATGACTTTTCCACAACCGCTCCGTGTTTAACCAATTCACGTTGCAATTCAAGTGTCATTTTGTTAATTCCTAGGTCAGGATGCGCAACAAGAATCTTCCGGATGCCACGTTCCTTTGCCAGTTTCACAAACACGACCGTCTCCTCAGGCGACAAATGACCCGATGCGGCGACAACGTCATGTTCGGCGACGAGATCTAACACATCATACAAAGCTGGTATAACATTGCCGTCTTCGTCTATAATTCGAATACCCGGCTGTGGACGCAACTTCCGCTTGGCAGGTTGCGCACTGTAGTCAGATCCACCGTAATAATCGATATGTTGCTGCGCCGAACCCGTCGGCATCCACACGATTTTTGCCCCTTGGTAAATCGCAAGCTCCGTTGCATACGGATTGATGCCACCAACAAACCAGTTCAATACAATACACCCAAAAATGTCTAGATTCGAATGACGCTCGCGCAACAACTGCGCTCTGGAAGCCGTTGACTCCTCGTGCGCCTTCAAGACGAAGCCACGCATCTTCAACGCTTCCGCTTCCAAGGCCAATTCTTCATCATCAACAGACCTCGCAAAGATGCTAGGAGCGGAGTGAACATGAATATCTATGAAGCCTGATAGATCCGTAAATACGTCCTGACCGCAACTCGAGGATGCACTGAGCAAACCACGTGATGCCCCATCTGGACAACGGGTTTCACTTTTGAACCTACCGGAATGGTTTGAGGCATCTCTCACCGTTCCACCCCCTTCCATATTGCTATCTCCGCACACATGACCGCTAGAAGCCGAACAGGTGGTCAGGTGGTCAGGACAGTTGAATGCGCTACTAATATAGACCAATTTCAGTTCCCTTGCAAGGTTCTTGCGAATTTTACAAATTGACAATCTGTTTGATTCGCGAATGTTCCAAACTACCTTCCATTTCAATTGCGGATCAGAAGTCACTTTCGCCCTGGTCAGGGTGAAGTTGCAACAACAGACGACGAGTCTTTGACTGCAGGCCACCATCTACATCTGATACTTTAAAAGGTGTCGGCACATCACCCGCCACCTCAATCGTGATCTCACTGTCTGACTTTGCCGACAGACGACACTCACCCTCAGTATGCTGAATCCGAATCTGGCGGTCGTGGCCAGGAATAATATAATCTGCAATCGATAAGACTTTTTGAATACTTTCTTGACTTGCTCTTCGGTCCATCGACATCCAGACGTCGCCGGTTTCGGCCTCGTGCAGGTTTTTCACCGCGTCACCTGCGGCCACCCAATTTGCCCCGTCTTCACCCTTCAATATAATGGATATTCCGCCAGGGGTATGACCAGGGGTATGCATCCATCGATGCCCTTCAACGACTCCATCAGCGCCTGTCAATAACTTTAGGCGAGAACCCTGTTGTAACATTTCAAGCACTTCTGTGCAAAGTGCAAAGTCATCAAAACGGGCGGCCTTTGCATGTTGAACTTCCGCTTCATGTAAATACACGGTAGCCTGTGGAAACATCGATACATTTGCAGCATGGTCGAAGTGCATATGGCTCAATATGACGTAATCTATGTCCGTAAGTCGGATTCCCCTGTCCTGTAGTCTGCGAATCAACTCCGGTCGATCACCGAACCCTCCGGTATCAAACAACCCATTTCGTTCTCCACGTATCAATACGCACGAACTCCAACCTAAAAAACCTCGGCTCGACTTACAGGGAAATCCACTGAACAAAACGTCAAAGACCATTTTCGGCCCCTCCCCTCTTTGACTATCTATATGAAAATTTTGCTCGAGGTGACGCCTGTGGCAACTTTCGCAATTTCGCTTGCAATATATTCGCCAATTTTTAACGAAGCCGTTGCAGCGGGTGATGGTGCATTACAGACGTTTATTGTGTGATTCCAATGAACAATATAAAAATCGTCCACCATCGTGCCATCCGGTTTCAATGCCTGAGCTCTCACGCCTGCGGGAGCAGGCTCTAAGTCCTCCGCTTCAATTTCGGGAATCAAGCGCTGCAAGTTTCGGACGAACGCCGCTTTACTGAAGGAGCGCCACATCTCTGAAACGCCTTCCCTCCAATACTTTCCGGCCAGTCGCCAAAAACCAGGGTACAACAGGGCCTCACCCAAATCTCGAAAGTTGATGTCCGTTTTCGCATAGCCTTCGCGCTTCATACTCAAGACAGCATTTGGACCAGCCTCGACACGTCCATCGATCATTCTCGTAAAGTGCACACCAAGAAACGGGAACTCCGGGTTTGGTACTGGATAAATTAAATTTTTCACCAGATAGCGCTTTTCAGGTTTTAACTCATAGTACTCTCCGCGAAACGGGACAATCTTCATCCCAATATCGCCGCCGGCCATGCTGGCCACCCGATCGCTATGGAGCCCCGCGCAGTTAACCAGAAGTTTCGTTTCGTACGTACCCTGATCCGTTTCGACCGAAACGACTCCACCCTTCTCACTAATCCCGAGAATCTCTGTACGGAGCCGCGCCTCTGCTCCCTTGGTCTGGATCAATTCAGCAAGAACATCGCAGACCTGTTTGTAATTCACGATGCCGGTAACGGGCACATGCAGCGCACCAACACTTTGAACATGCGGTTCTAACTCGTGCAGTTCATCGTGGTCGACTTGATGCACGTCGATTCCGTTTTTCCTACCGCGGTCGTACAAGTGCTTCATCAGTGGAAGTTCCGTGTCTTCCGTAGCAACTATGACCTTCCCACAAATGTCGTACGCAACACCGTGCTTCTCACAGAACTCGACGATGGCGCGATTTCCCTCTGTCGCTAATTTTGCTTTCAAGCTTCCTGGTTTATAGTAAATGCCTGAATGTATAACGCCACTGTTGTGCCCAGTTTGATGCGCTCCCCAAGACGCCTCTTTTTCCACAACTAAGAGTTTCACATGTGGATACTGGTTGAGAATCGCCTCGGCTGTGCTCAGTCCCACGATCCCGCCGCCCACAATCAAGAAGTCGTACATTGTGCATCGTCCTCTCAATAACGCGTATTTGCATGGCGAGTCCAGCGCCGCACGTCAATCTTACTTCCACTTATTTGCGGCGTTGAATCTTCGTACCTTCTCTCTTACGGGCGTCCGGTACTCTCTGATTTCTGATCGCACCTCGAATACTTGACGGTTTGAAAACTTCAGCGATGATTCCCTCGTGTTCCACACAGACGTCCCTCGAGTGTCCCGCTCCCGACATTTGTCCTCAACGTGTAACACATGACTTCGCGAATCAAATTTCCAATATGATTTCACAACAATCGGATTCCTCATTATGCTCGCTCACAATCCCATTGTGCAGATGCATGTCACCTGCCTCTCCCGTGTTACTGGATTGCAGTCCAACCGCGCACTCAGCAAGTACTAGAACGTGGAATTGGTTTGATTGCCATGTCCGATTCTCACCTAATCATAAGGTCGTCAGACAAGTATAAGTTTTATCTACAACACGTCGATTGGGATTTGTCAACGCAAAAAGAAAAATCAGCCGTCGGCTATTTTCATTTGGTTCTTTCAACATTAAGATTAAAATTAACTTCTATTATTCTGATCTCCATCGCGATCATATACGTAACGTTACATTTTTGGAGGGCATTAAAGTGGCTTTTACTGCAATCAAAAAACCGCGCATCTACCAGAGCATCATTGAGCAAATTAAACATTTGATAGAAAGCGGAGATATTCAACCCGGCGATAAACTGCCCTCCGAGCGTGCCCTCGCCCAGTCTTTGTCGGTATCGCGAAGTGCAGTCCGCGAGGCTATCAGCGTTCTAGCATCCGCGAACCTCATCGAAGTACTTCCTGGTATTGGAATTTACCTGAAAAAGAGTCCACAAGAGCAATTGCTGGCCGAAATCAACGCACTCATGGAAGACGAGCAGGTGTCGCTACTCGAAATCTTGGAACTGCGGCTCGGTGTTGAAGGACAAGCAGCCTACTTGGCGGCTGAACGTAGAACCTTGGTTCAGCTTGACGTCATTCAGGCTAAATATCGAGCTCTTGAACTAGCGGCGCGCACAAACCAAGTTGCCGCCAAGGAAGACTATGAATTTCATATTTCCATTGTTGCGGCCAGTCAGAATAGACTGTTATTACAAGCCGTCAAGGTCTTTTCGGACAAATTCCACAAGGGTATTCAGCAAAGTCGAACCCGTACGATGCAAGACCCTGACAAGGTGGAAAGAGTGCTCGACGAACACAAAAAGATCTACGAAGCCATTCGTGACGGAGACGCTGAACGCGCACGTCTGATGATGATTTCACATCTGAACGCCATTAAAGAGCGTTATGCTGTGGATTTCAAATAAGTCTGTCTTAAGGTTTTCTTAGAAGTCATAGTCTGGTATCATCAGCTTCAATTGGAGCGTGTACCATGACAGCGCCTCTTTCAACTGGTCCGGCCACCTGACCATGTACTGGCGAGAAACTGAAAGATCTCGAAAAGAGATTCACAAGCAGCCTGATCACGAACAATAGTTGCTAAGTCTCAAACAGGAGTGAGGTCACTCATTTGAATTCACGGCAGATTCACGGCGTTCGAAATGTGATTGCGAGTGGTCGGGTTCTGACAGATGAAGCTGACCGTTACAGTTATGCGTACGATGGTTCATTCGGGACATATCTTCCAGACATTGTCGTTCAAACGAACAAGGTGGATGAAATTCTCGACTTGATGAAGTTTGCTAACGAAGAGCTCATCCCGGTTTACCCGCGCGGGCAATCGACTTCTCTCAGCGGCGGACCGTTGCCCGTCTATGGGGGAATTGTCCTTGACATGTCAGTCATGAACGATGTCCTCGAAATTGACGATCAAAACCTAATTGCGGTCGTCTCCCCGGGCGTCCTGACAGCGGATATTCACAAGGCCGCTGAGCAGAAAGGACTGTTCTATCCTCCCGACCCAAGCAGTTCACACGTCTCAACAATCGGAGGTAACTTGGCGGAAAATTCCGGAGGTCCTCGAGGGCTGAAGTACGGTGTGACGAAAGACTATGTCATAGGATTGGAAGTGATTACGCCGCAAGGCGAGCTAATACGTACGGGTGGCGCAACTGTAAAAAATGTCACAGGTTATGACCTGACGAAACTCATCGTGGGCTCAGAAGGTACACTCGGCATCATAACAAAGGCCATCCTGCGACTCATTCCCAAACCTGCAGCAACGAAAACGGCCATGGCAATTTTTGATTCACTCGTTGATGCTGGCACAGCCATCTCCAAAATCCTGTCTTCTGGAATTTTACCTTCGAAGCTTGAACTAATGGATCAAGCGTCAATGGTTGCTGTAGAAAACTACGAGCCCTGCAACCTTCCCATTGATGCCGCTGCAATGATTTTAATCGAACTGGACGGCCACCCGATGGCCGTTGAAGACGAACTTATCAAGGTGCGCCACCTGTGCGATCGCGTCGGCGCGGTGGAGGTTCGCATCCCAGCGAACCCAGCCGAAGAAGTGGAACTTTGGAAGGCCCGCAAACTCGTGTCCCCTGCTATTGTCCGTATCAAGCCGACGAAAATTTCGGAGGATGCCACTGTACCTCGAAGCAAGATTCCAGAGATGTGCCAACGTCTGCAAGAAATCAAGCAAAAATACAATCTCCATCTCGTTGTCTTTGGACATGCAGGGGACGGGAACCTTCATCCTAACATTGTAGCTGATAAATCTGATAAAGAAGAGATGCGCCGAGTCGAACAGGCTGTTTCGGAAATCTTTGAGGCTGCAATTGCCCTCGGTGGCACACTTTCAGGCGAACATGGCATTGGTTTGATGAAGGCGCCATTTATGGAGATGGAACTCGGTGCAATTGGTGTCCAAATGATGAAGAGAATTAAGCAAAGCTGGGATCCGAATAACATCCTCAATCCCGGAAAAATATTCCCAGAACCTGGACAAAGGCTGGTGTTGACTGAATGAATGAGCTTGAGCAACTCCGTGTTGAATTGCAATACGGAAAGACGAACAAATGCGTTCAATGTGGCTATTGTCTCCCCGTGTGTCCAACTTACGTAACCATGGGCAAAGAGACACATTCTCCACGAGGTCGCATCAACCTTATCAAAATGGTGGGAGAAGGAAAAATAACAGACCTGTCGTTGCTCGAAGAGCCCCTTGATTTGTGCCTGGGATGTAGAGCGTGTGAAACAGCTTGTCCAACTGGGGTCGAATACGGAAGCATTTTAGAATCCGCGCGTGCCGCTATCACAAAAAGAAGGCGTCTTTCGGTTACGAGCAAGGTTCTGAAACGAACGTTCCTGCGCAAGATATTCCCGAGCCGTAAAATGATGCACCTGATTGGCAACAGTATCTGGGTCTACCAAAAGAGCGGTGTGCAAAATGCCGTTCGAAAATTCCATATCACGAACAAGCTCCCGTACCACCTCGGCGATTTCGAAGCCACAGTGACCGAGAGCATGTCACCGAAAGAGCGGCGACAATTCCAGAAATATATGAAAGCACGTGGTGAACGTAAGTATACAGTTGCGTTCTTCACTGGCTGCATTATGGATGCGATGTTCGCGCGCGTCAATCAGTTGTCCGTTGAGCTTCTTGCGTATGTTGGTTGCGACGTGACTGTTGTGGAGGGACAGACTTGTTGCGGCGCACTCCACGCACATGCAGGGGAACTTGAACAGGCCCGATGGCTGGCGAAGCGAAACATCGTGGCGTTCGAGCATTTGAACGTTGATTTTGTCGTCAATAACGCAGGTGGCTGTGGCGCCATGCTTTATGAATACGATCATTTGCTGGAGGACGAAAAAGACTGGCATGAGCGCGCCAAAAAGTTCGTTTCCAAGTCCACTGATATCAGCAAGGTGTTGTCGCTATGCGGCGGAGTTCCGTTTACGCAGCAACTGGGCAACCGCGTGGAGCGCGTCACGTATCAACCTTCATGCCATTTAACCAACGTACAAAGGATTATCGAAGAGCCACTCGAACTCTTAAAAAGTGTTCCAAACGCCAAGCTTATAGCACTTCAGTCCCCCGATACGTGCTGCGGATCTGCTGGAATTTACAACATCGTTCACTACGATGAATCGATGGACATTCTTAATCGAAAAATGGAAGACGTGAAAGAGGTTCAGCCAACTATCATTGTAACGTCGAACCCAGGATGTCTGATTCAGATGAAGCTCGGCATAGAACGGGAAAAACTCAAAAACATCCGTGCACTTCACCTAGTCGAATACCTTGCGGAAGCCGCAGGAATTTCATAAAGATTCTTCAATGGTCGTCAAAAAGACAATACTCGTACCTGTGCGACACCAATGCATATATGTTATGGGTTTGCAGGGAAGGCAGCTGTTCTAATGCGCGGGCCATTGTCAGCGGCCTAGTGATGTGTTTGGCGCCGGACACAAAGTCAACTTCCTTACCTTCTAACGTCCCCGAACTCCGTTCGGATTGGCGTTCCTTGGCCGGCCCTGAATCTGCGTTGTGCCAGCAAGCTTAGGGACCCGTCGGGTATCCCACCTCTTGCCGACCTTGCATGGAATGTCACTGGTCATCCAAGCAGGGATAACAGCCCTACAGTTACCCTACATCTTGCAGTACCCTCTTATCTTGTGTCCTCTTACATCAATGAATGAAACGGATCGTCATAGGATATCGATAGGGTTCGCCGCTAGACACCTTCATCGCGGCCACAATCACCATCACGACCTGAAAGACCGCTAACGCCATCAGGATGACAAAACCAATGAGAATGAGACAAAGGATGGCTGCGAAAATTCCGTAAATCAGCAGTGATATGTGGAAATTGAGCGCTTCTTTCCCCTGTTCATCCACAAACGGAAATTCATCGCGTTTGATCAACCAGACAATCAACGGTCCGAGAATCCAACCAAACGGGATAAACCAGCCTGCGAACGCCGCCAAGTGACAAGCCATGGCCCAATTCTTTTCCTCCGAAGTCACGCACACGCCTCCTCGCCCACACAGCGAAAATCCGTGATTCCCTCCACGCAGAGCCAAGCACGACGAAATCACGCAAACTCGTTTTCAAATCCTTAGGGCCAACTCCTTAGATTCAAACCCTCAGGTCCAACGCCTCATTGAGAAACTGTACGACGCGTTCTTTGATGGTGTCACGCACCTCGTGAAACTTCGCTGTGACGGCCTCTTCGGAACCTGTTACCTTCGCTGGGTCTTCGATGCCCCAGTGCAAACGCCTCACGTGCGGCGGCGTCACGGGACACTTGTCATTCGCATCGCCGCAGAGCGTAATCACATAATCGGCGTTGTTGAGTCTATCGAGATCGATGATATCCGATGTATGGTGCGAAATGTCCACTCCCGCGTCCCGCATGGCCGCCACCGCGCGTGGATTCAGGCCGTGCGCTTCGATGCCTGCGCTGTAGACTTCGACTTGATTTCCTGCAAGAAACCGGGCCCAGCCTTCCGCCATTTGACTGCGGCATGCGTTGCCCGAACACAGGAAATAGATGATCGGTTTCCTCACACGGTTGCCTCCTTCAGCAGTCCTTTAACACAGCAATTTGGCGTTTTTCAGATCCAAAAACCTCCTGATATCGTGAAGGCTGCCCGGACAAGCACGAATGACA
Source organism: Alicyclobacillus cycloheptanicus (assembly GCF_028751525.1). Classification (GTDB taxonomy): domain Bacteria; phylum Bacillota; class Bacilli; order Alicyclobacillales; family Alicyclobacillaceae; genus Alicyclobacillus_L; species Alicyclobacillus_L cycloheptanicus. Next base: position 1,515,031 of record NZ_CP067097.1, on the reverse strand, counting down.
GGAGGCTGAAGAAGGGTGGAAAAACGTGAACGCCAAAATTCAACGCACCACCAAGAGGCGCCTATGATTGGCGTGGATATTTCCAAGTTAACACATGTGGCAAGAAGCTTACACGTCCGAGGCCTCGGGCTTGGCGGGCCACTCTACTTCGAGAATACCAGGGCTGGGCTCGAGGGTCTAGGGCACTGGCTAGAAAATCCCTAAGCCTGTACGACTCGATGGGTTTCATGAAGTGCAACGAGATCCACCTCCCATGCGTCTACATAATGAACACCCCGAGGTGGTGAATGCGAGACATGAATTCAGAAGCCAGAGACGGCGTTGAACAATTGTTCGACCAATACAAAAATGAGGTGTTTCGCTATGCCCTATATCTTCTCAAAAACCGAGATGACGCCCAGGATGTCGTACAAGAGGTGTTTCTAAGAGCCTACAAATCATGGGATAGGTTTCGTGAAGAGTCTAGCCACAGAACCTGGTTATTTCGAATCGCCCACAACTATATACACGACATCATACGACGTAAGAAGACGCAATATCGGTATTTGAAAGATCTCGGTAGTGAACTAAGGGTATCTAGGACACTCGAATCAAAGCTGGAGATGTTGGATCTAATCTCGACATTGAGTATACAGCATCAACAAGTGCTCCTGCTGCGCTTTGTTGAGGATCTGTCCGCAGAAGACATTGCGCGCATTTTCGGCTGGACAGCCGCAAAAGTTCGGACGATACAGCACCGCGCCCTCAAACAGTTACGGATGGCCGTGGATGATAACGGAGCTGAGATGCAAATGGGTGGTGATTCGAGTGGCCATTGATGGAGTACTGGCAAAACAACTGGCCGTGTTGGCGGATGAGGAAATGTCGGAGCATGAAGCGTTCGCGGTAAAAGCGGCCCTGTTGAAACGAATTGAGCAAGAGGTCCCAAAGCGGGGGTGGCACTCGCGAAGTATGGGGATTCCTATGGCTGCAGCAGCCGCAGTCATTGTATGTGGCGTCGCCGTAACTTCCGTGGTGCATCACGGCACGGTGCGTCACCCAATTCATGTGACTGCCACAGACGCGATGGCTAATTCCATGGGGATCTCTATTCCGACAGTTTCGGAACCACACGTTAGGCCGCCGACAACTTATACGCCGATACCCCTGTCGAATCCGCCTGCCACGTCGCCAAATAAAATGCGACCAACTCACTTATATGGCCTAGCCGCACTGCAGCAGGCTGACTTTAAGGTCAAAGTGCCATACATTCCAACAGGATACAAACCAACAAATATGATGCTGGTCAAGGAAGCTGCAGCGAACAGTGAGATGGTGCAACAATACTTCAAGGACAATCAAGGCGACCAAATTATCGTATCTGTAGTCAAGGAACCCACACCAAGTTTCTTTGCGATGGGTGGCACTCACGAAACAACCTTCGATAATACTCATGTACAAGTCATAGGCTGGAGCGCTTCAGGTCATTCATATGTTTTCATTCAGGACGGGTTACTCTACCGAGTTGATAATGTGCCTAAATCCCGGACCAAATTCCTTCCTGAAGACGACATCGTTGGATGGCAAGTGGTTGACTCGCTGATTAACGGAACTGCAACCTACAACTAAGGTGCAGCCCCCGCGTGGCGGGGGCTAATATTAACAGCTACGGTTCAGTTTAAGCCCCCAGGTTGTGCAGCCGGAACCTTGTTCGATACCAGTGTCGATGAAACCGTAGTTCACGTTGTTAATTGCTGCCCACCATTGGCTGTTTTGCTCGTACCCGTACAAAATCATGAGGTTTTTGTACGTATCACCAGGCGCCCCAGTATCAGTGCAAATCATAGTTCCAGCAGACATCGTCCAACTGAAGTTCCCAAATTGATCGTACACGCTCAAGGACTTCTGCGTCTCGAAAACATAATACTTCTGATCGGGAAATGTTGGATGCCAAATGTTGTTCATCGTGTAGAAGCAATAGTCGATAACGGCCAGCGAACTTGTGGCAGCAATATACCCGTTCACTGGGAAGGTGCCGTTATGCAGGATTCCCACTTCGACATAGGACACATTGTTATCGATAAAAATTTGCGGGCTAGAATACACGTCGATCGTTACGCTTCCGGGTTGTACGGACCACTTGTTCGTGGTGTAATTCACGAAAGCTTCCCCCGGAGCGAGGGTTCCTACTGTTGGATACGTCGTTGCCATTGATTCTTGCCCCTTCGAGAATTGGTAGAGCAGGTGGCCACCGCTCACTCGTATCATAGTAGTAACCGTTCTTTTTCGTCCGGGCTAATTGGAAAACATCCCAAACATTTACTGATTAAAATCGATCATCCTAAATTTCGATACAATGATTGCGCAGCCGAACGCCACATGCAATACTTTCACAAATGCAGTGTCATACAGCACCATCCTCGAAAGCCTAAGAGGTGTCACGCCCATGAACCACAAATTTCGGATCCACAACATTTACTAGATCACGCCTTCCAATGGGAAAAGCGGCATTATCCGCCGTATCCAGCCGATATTCGTTGGCATGAAGATGGCAACATGAGGAATATGACCGGGAAACCAAAACCACTCGCTATTGCATTTGGATCGAGCGCATCACCAAATCGCGATGGCATCCTTAGGTCCCTGTATTCCCACAGTCAACCCGTAGCGCCGCGAAGGCGCTGCCGCCTCAAGGGCTTGACAACCTCCTTTTTGACAAATCCGTTCTCACAGGCGTATATTAAGTTTAACTTAATAATCGAAACTTAATTCATGCAGAAAGGTGCGTTATCTTTGAAGCAAAAAGAGCTTGGACGTTTTTCAGACGTCTCGTTTCTGGTGCTGTCGAGTCTATCAAGCGGCCCCAAACACGGTTACGCCATGATGGAGGACATTCTGGCGTTTAGCGGTACACAGCTGGAGCCGGGCACCCTGTACGGCGCGATAGCCCGTTTGGAAAAGCATGGCTGGATTGAACCGCTTGCCGCTGAGGAACGTCGGCGCCCGTACCGCATCACAGCCGACGGGGTCACCGTATTCCGGCACATGGTCGCGACCTTGGAACAAGTCGCAGCGATCGGAAAACAGCGCTTGAACGCATTGGAGGGATTCTGATGCGGTGGTTGCTGCGATTGTACCCTCGAAACTGGCGTGCGCGCTATGAACAAGAGATGCTGGCGCTCCTGGACGATCACGGCGTTTCACCGCTCACGGTTCTGGACTTGCTGATCGGCGCGCTGGACGCTCACTTGAATTACGACGGAATCATGGAGGAAGTGTCCAACATGGTGCAACGGCTCCGTTCAAGTGTTGTGTTGACATTCTCTGCGTTTATGTTGTTCGGCCTGGGTTGGTGCCTGCTCGCCAGACTGAACGATCCCGTGTCAACCTTCCGGCAGGCATCCGCATCGTTCCCAGCGCTGCGTCTCCTGTTTCGCGCAGAAACGGTTGCGGGATGTCTCGCATTTGTCGTCTTCCTTTGCGCTGGCATACCCATTGTATGGAAGGCCGTTCAGCGAGCGGCTGCCCAGCGCCAGAACAACGTCCTAAGACTGTTTTGGACGGCGGTCACCTGCCTCGCGCTGTTTATCGTTTCAACGGTCATTGTGTGGGCCTGGCACCCGCCCGTTTCTGTTTTGGCAGGCTATCTGCTCGTTGTACTCTTGCTCTTTGTCATCGGCTGCGTGTCAGTCGCATCCATGGTCGCGAAAAGTCCGTTCGAGCCCGCCGACTTAACATTTGTCGTCGCGCCTGAGGCTGTCCTCTCATTCTTTATGGCTGCGACCGTGGCGCTGTCGGCGATTCTCATCGGCGTCGTTGCCGCCCACACGCCGCAGTTGTTTCAGTCCCAAGATGTGAGCGCGCCCATATTCATTATCGGGATTGTCTTCATGGCCGTTGGCACACTCGTCTCCGGCGGGGCCCTGTTTCGCGGGGTGTCGAAGCGCTCAACCCATTGACACGCGCGAGAAATGGGCCGTCGAAGCAAAATCGACGCCGCCAATCTCGCTCCACGAGTCGTCCTTTGCGGCTGTCAAACCGGAGACAGAATGCTGTCTCGGATGCGCTGGGCTGTGTCGGGTACGTTCGTAATCAAGTAATCGGTGTTGAGTCGAATGAACCGTTCCAGGTCAGGCGCTGCGTCCACCGTCCACACAGCCACGCGCAGATCCGATGCGTGACAGGCCGCAATGTGCTCTGCCGTTGTATACCGTGCATTCAAGTGGACAGAATACGCACCAACTTGCCTGGCCACATTCCAGGCATCGGTGGTGTCTCCGCCAAACAACAGGCCCACGGTCAATTGCGGGTAGCGCTGTTTCAAGTATGCGATCGACTCGTGATGGAATGACGAGAAGACGACTTGGGATGCCAGTGGATGATTGCGTACGACCGCCGCGGTTGCATCAACCAGCGCCTCCCAGTTGCCGTCGTCCACCTTGATTTCAATGTTGCAGCACACGTGGGGTTTGCACTGGTATGCATCGTCCAAAACATCTTGCAGCGAAGGAACCTCCTGTCTGCCGAGTTCCGGATAGGCATTGGCCGCATTGAGCAAGCTGATTTGATCGGAACGCAGCCGCGAAACGAGACCTTCGCCGTCCGTTGTCCGGTTCACCGTGGCGTCGTGAATCACAACGGGCACGCCGTCCTCTGTCAGATGCACATCCAATTCAATGCCGTCAATTGGCAACTCGAGGGCTTTCCGAAACGCGATGCGTGTGTTCTCCGGGTACTTCGAGCTGAACCCGCGATGACCGAGGATTTTCACAGAAGACACAAGCCTTCCTCCTTCGCTGGGAACGGAGATTCGCTGCTGAATTCACCGCTTCACGCTGGTTCGATGGCACCTTTCTCTTGCTTCAATTGGAATTGTACGTTCGCAGTGTGAAGACCGCGTTGAGGAAGCGTTAATGGAAAGTAAATCATTTGATCGTTATGCAAACGGAGACGCCAAGTCTTTGAGGAGTGCGGGGTAAGCTCCGGCGTTCAAGGCGACGCCCGTCGTTCCAACGGTGAGGGTCGCCGTCAAACGTTGGTATGTGACAGACGTCACGGACCCGTTTGCGCCATAGAACGCAGCGTGGATGGTGGTGGGTGTGCCTGCCGCGACAGCCAGGCCGCTGCTCATCCCTGGTGTAGAAACTTGCAGCGCATTGATTTGCTTCACGACCCTTGCAATCCACTGTGGGTCCGTGATGGTTTTGACGGCCTTTCCTTCCGTCAAGACCACCTTCACAATGTCTGTCGGCAGATAGGTATCGCTTGGACGCGGCGGTACAACAATGAAGAATGCCTTCAGCTTGAATACGGTCTCCCCGTTCTGCTTCGCGCTGAGGAAGCCCAGACTGATGTCAGGCGACTGGGTCGGCGCCCCGGGGGCCTTTGCGTGCTCAAATTCTTCGTACGTTGAGGTGGTTTTTCCATAACTGGCCGTCGAGCCATGGCCCCCGACGACGTAGCCCAGCTTGCGGAGCTGGGTTTGATACCAGGACGCAAGCTGCTGCGGCGAATGCTTGGATTTGAAATACACGGAACCATCCAGCAGGTCAGCATCCATGGGTGTCCCCATGTCGCCGATTGCGGCTGCCGCGCTCGTTTTCACTGCGCCCGGGTACACGGGCAGATAGACCACCACGGCCTGCGTGGGTGAAGGAACGTCAGGCATGGCCTGCTGTACCACCGGGTCAGGATGCAGAGACAACGGTTCACTGTGCGAAAACGCATGCGCGAAGAAAGTCACCGGTGTATTCGGGGACGCCGCTGGAACCGAATCTGCCCCCGAGGCCGGGGCCGCACCTGGGCCCGGCGGCGCCGCCGCGGCTGGCGTCGCAGCCTTCGTCTTTGGGGCTGCAGGCGTCGGTTTCGCCGCGGCACACCCCGTCACCGTCAGGGCAATCGCTGCCGAAGCGGCAGCAAGCGCGATGGTCTTCATGGAAATCGCCTCCTGCTACCAAAGACGACGCTCAATCCGAATTGTTACCCACAAATTTCGCGAGCGCGTCCAGTTTCTCATCCCAGTACTGGTCGAAGAACGCAATCCACTGTTTGACTTCCGCCAAGGGCGCGGGCCTCATTTGATAGCGGGTTTCTCTCCCCTGCTTCCGGCGCATCACGAGCCCCGCGTCGGCCAGCACGTGCAGGTGCTTGTTGACGGCCGTGCGGCTGATGGGAAACTGCTTGACGATCTCGGCGATGGGCAGCTCGGTCTCGGCCAGCAGGACCAACATTTTTCGCCGATTCGGGTCAGCGATGGCCTGAAACACGTCATGCGTGGGTTCGGTCGCGATCATCTTACCGCGCAAGCCCCTCCACATACGCAGGCAGGCCTTGTTTGATTTTCTCCCACCCGCCGTCCATGATGTCGCGCACCGCAGTATGCGGTTGACCGAAGCGAGTGGCCTTGTCTGCATCCCAACCCGAATGAATCAACGTAAACTCCGTCCTGTCGTCATCCAGCGTCCGCAGTTGAAATTCAACGTGCCAGTCCTGGTCCCAGTCAAATCCGACTTGATAAGGCGGATTGAGGTCCGTTACCTTGCAGGGCGAATCGCCGTATGGGCCCGCCTGCAGAATAAATTCCTGGCCCACCACGGGTTCAAACGTGTTCGGCATAAACCATCCCGCAATCCCTTCTGACGTGGCAACGGCTTGCCATACCGTTTCGATGGGTGCATTGAGGACAACGGTTTTTCGGATTTCTGGTAGTGGGTTCGCCAACTGAATCCCTCCAAAGGTGGTTTGCACGCTGCGTCACCAGGGGGACAACGCAAGCCTGTCCCGCTTAATATAACACCTTTTGGTGTTATTTCAAATACCCCGCGAAGTATGACAAGACGCGGCGCATTACATACCCATCGCGCGCAAGCGCATATCGAGCGCCGCTCCCCCTTGCGCTTTCCGACGCTGCACCCTACCATTAACCCAAGTGGAGGGGTGCGACTTTGATAGATTTGCGAGGCCTCGGGCAGCAAATTCGTCTGTCCAGCAGTCAACTGAGCATCGCGATGAGAGAACTTGTCCGTGAACTGTACTTCGAACTCAAGACCGCGGCGGCGGCGCCGAGCGCACAGGCGCTGGATGCCGGGACCATGGTCGCTGCAACGTCAGAACGCCCCACAGGCGATGACCCTGCTGCGCTGTACGCCGCCTGGCGCCGGGACTTCATCGAATCGCACGGGAATATCGAGGGGAACCCCAGCAGCAATGCGAAGGTGAAGGGGCGCACCTTCACGCGCGCGTACGGACTCGAACCGCCCATCGACATCGTCCCGTTCGTCTTTGCCACGCAGACCGCGTTCAGCCTGCTGGTGCGGCTCATTGCGCACAACACCGTCGCGCATCAACTGCAATCGACGGCCGCCGTCCCCGGCGTGCCTGCCCTGGAAGACCTGCCCGCCATCATGGACGGCCGCTTTTTCAGGGACGCCGGCATCGACAACTATTGTTCGTTGGATGCCTTCTGCTGGTTCCTGACGTCGACCGTCATCGACCGGTCCATCCAAAACCTGCTGGACGCCCTGTACGCGCTGGACACGCTGCCCCCAGCTGCGTTTTACGCACAGCGCAACGTGGACCACATCAAGCAAGTCTACGAAACCTTGTTCCCCCGCCAGCTGCGGCATGCCCTGGGCGAGTACTACACCCCCGACTGGCTGGCCGAGTACACGCTGCAGGAGGCACTGGCGGCGATGTCCGAGCGTGATCCATCCACGCTTTCCTTTTTAGATCCCGCCTGTGGCTCGGGCACCTTCCTGGTCATGCTTGTCGACCTCCTGCGCGCGCTGGACGCGGATGCCCCCGCACAGACGATGCTGCACCGAATCAGCACACAGGTACGGGGATACGACATCAACGCCCTGGCCGTGCTGACCGCGCGCACGAACCTGCTGATGAGTATCGCAGACCTGCTTGACGGCAGGGCCCGCTTTGCCCTGCCCGTGGAGATGCGGGACGCCATCCAGCCCAGCACGGGAGCCGGCGCTGCGGAGCGGCCGAAGGTGGACGTCATCGTGGGCAACCCGCCGTGGATCAACTGGGAGTACCTGTCACCAGCCTACAAGCGCCGCTCCCAGCACCTGTGGTACAAGTATGGGCTGTTTGATGTCTCCGGGCGCGACCTCGCCTTTTCCAAGGAAGACATCTCGGTGTTGATGACGTACGCGGTCATCGATCACGACCTCAAGGACGGGGGCGTACTTGCGTTCGTGATTCGCCAAGGGGTGTTCAAGTCCAAACAGAACGGGGTCGGGTTTCGACGCTTCCGGCTGGGCCAGGACGGCACGCCGGTGAAGGTCCTCAAAGTGGACGACCTTTCCCGGCTGCGCGCCTTTGACAACGCCACCAACAGCACGGCGGTCGTGCTGATGAAAAAGGGCACACAAACCACCTACCCGGTGCCCTACCACGTATGGACAGCCCCAGAGGGGACTTCGCCGCAGTCGCGGGACCGGCTTGGAGAGGTCATGAGCACCGTGACGATTGAACAGCAGCTCGCACAGCCAGCGGAACCGGACGATGCCACCTCGGTCTGGCTCACCCTGCCGAAGAGCGCATGGTCAGTCGCGGACAAAGTGCTGGGCGCCAACACCTACCGCGCCCGGACGGGCACGTTCACCGGCGGCGCGAACGCCGTGTACTGGGTGCAGGCCCAGCAAAAGCTCCCGAACGGCAACATCCTCATCACCAACCTGACCGACCGGGCCAAGCGGGCGGCCGCCAAGGTCACGGCGGAAGTCGAGCCAGGGCTGATTTACCCGCTGCTCCGCGGCAGCGATGTGCAGCGCTGGGCGGCAGCCCCCGCGATTCACCTGTTGTGCCCGCATACTGCGGCGACGCGGATGGCGGCCATCCGAAGGGTGGAAATGATGACAGACTACCCGAAGACGTACGCCTACCTCGAACAGTTTCGCGACGTGCTCGCCGCCCGCAAGGGGTTCACGAGCTTCGACCGGCAGTATGTGGAGGATACGCCGTACGCTATCCAGCGCGTCGGCGAATACACCTTTTCCCGCTACAAGGTGGTGTGGCGGTACATCGCCAAGGACTTTATTTGTGCCGTGATCTCCACCGCAATGGACCCCGTGTTAGGTGAGAAACTCGTGCTGCCGAACGAAAAGCTGATGTACATCAGCACCGACGACGAAGCCGAAGCCTACTATCTATGCGGCGTTCTCAGTGCAACGCCGGTGTCTGCGTGCGTACAAAGCTTCATGAATCCGACCAGCATCTCGACGCACATCCTGCAAAAGCTGCGCATCCCGACCTTCAACCCGAACGACGCCCGGCATCAGGAAATTGCCCGGCTGTGCCAGCTCGGACACCAGGCCCAGGCGCGTGGGGAAACCGTGGAACCCTTGAACGTTGCCCTGGATGAAGCCGTGTGTGGATTGTATGGCATCACCTGGCGGGAACTGGCTGGGCTGCGCCGTGAAGGAAGCGGATCTTTTTGATCCGCTGACGTTTTGCCTTCTTCGGCCCCCTGAGCCAACAATGCTCCTTTTTATTGCCTTTCGATCTTTCCTGAACGTATCTTATAGACCTCGTCACACAGGGTTTCAATATCCTCTTTATTATGTGATGTCAGTAGAATGGTCGCTCCTCTAGATTGTTGATTAGAGATGAGCTCGTAAACGACTTTGACGGAAGTCTCGTCCAACCCGTTCATTGGTTCGTCCAATAAGATTAACTCTGGCTCTTCCATGATAGCCTGGGCAATGGCTAATTTTTGCTTCATGCCAAGGGAATAGGCACTTACTTTCCGTTTGTCTTCTGGATCCAGGCCAACCTGGGTCATCGCCTCTTTGATTTGTTCCACACCAATTTTCTTTTGAATGTCCGCCAGGAACTTTAAGTTATTGAATCCAGAGTATTCTTCCAAAAATCCTGGCTTCTCCAGGATGATGCCCACACTCCTCGGGAAGGAAATCGTCTGGTGCAAAGTCTCCCCGAAAAGCGAAACCTGCCCGGAGGTCGGCTTGACCAGTCCGGCAATGATTCGAAACAACATCGTTTTCCCCGACCCATTGGGGCCCACAAGTCCTACAATTTTCCCCTTGTCTACACTGAATGTGATGTCGTGCAGCACGTCCATACCCTTGATCTTCTTCGTCACCCGATTGACTTCAACTGCCACTGTCACCGTTGCCGTCCTCCTAGTAGAAATCGTGATTTAGGCGATGTCGCATGATACACAGTGCCAATCCCCATATGGCGATCAACTCAACGCCAAGGGTCGGAACGAGCCATTGATGCAAATTGTTAACCATAGCGTAGTAAAGAGGGACGTATGGAAAAACAAGCCGCACACCAGCATAGAACAGAAAAGCAACAACAATTAATCCTACTTGTATGGAAACGTACAACCTGAGCGTGAGCCATATCAAGGCATGGAGGTACAGATTGAATACGATACACGCCAACAATGCAATCCAATTCAGGTCCCACACCGACCGAGCATGAAGCAACACGCAAAAAATGTACGTGGTGGCCAACCAGCAAATGACGTAGCAGAGAGTCACCAGAAAACCGGCAATCAGCTTTGTGCGCCAATAAACCCTTACGTTCCGATGCCGCAACACCTGGTAAACCTCAAACATGTGAACGTTTGACTTCCAAACAATTTGCAAAATGATAAGGTAACCAAAGCAGATGAATATCCAATAAATCCAGTTCTCAGGAAAATTCTTAACGGACCCGTACATGAGAAACAGGACGTAGCTTGTAGTTAGTTTTGAAGATATGATCCCGTTTGCCGCGAAAAGCCAGTTTGTTAGAATTGAAACTCCCAGAGAAATCAAGGTCAACTTCACTAAATCCATGCGGAGTATCCGAAATTGCAACCATAACAATTTCAATGACTGTCATCCCCGTGGTAGAAATCTCGACGATTGATTTGGTTCATAATGACACTTAGCAAAACAACGATTACTAGAAACAGCATCAACAGGTTCATGAAAGGGCGCTGGTGATCGCCAACTTCCAAGATAAGTGGGATGGCTTTCAGCGTAAAGCGGTCGACAATAACCAAAGAGATGACAGCGAGCGCTGAAAGGACGCGATTGATCCACCGTTCTAGCACGATGAACAACAATCCGGTGGATACGAGCACCAGCCAAAAGCGTGCAGTGAATGCGACCAATGAGAAGTCCCCTGTCAACTTCCGATGGAAATGGAATAGGTATGTACATATCCCGAACACCAGAACCACCAATGTAAAGATGAGTGCGTCCCAAGCCACAGAAACCGTTTGATACAGCGCCAACTCATCTCGGCGCTCAAATCTTCTGACCAGCACCGACGTGTCCAAATCTCTCGTTACAGAAATCATAAGGACAAATAATGGGCAATAGGTGAATTCGAATCGTAGTAGTAACACAAACTGCTGTATCGTCGAAACACCGTTGAAAAACCCAGAAAACAAAACGCCCAGCACATACAGCACCGGGATCAAACCCAAGACAATCATTACAACTTTGCGTCTCAGCTTCCAATCCTGCAGGATGAACCGCGGTACTTTACGAAAGAACGTCAATGTTCCGCCTCACTCCATTAAGATATAACAGAGCTGCAATCACCATGAGTACGCCGAAATCAACCACGATTGCAAGGTAAGATAGGTCCGTCACCGGCTGCTTGGGATCGATTATGTTATACGGATCCCACTGCGGAACGTGTAGAAGAGTGAAAAACAGCCATCCTCCGATATAGAGACATTGGGGCATGAGCAGAACTAAATAGCGATTGTTGAGAAAAAATGAGGCCCCCAAGCCGAAACTGGCGTAACCAGCGGCATACAGGCCACCGATAAAATAATAGACAAGGATGTACGCGTAAGGGGAAACAACCATCAAGTTCGAAAACAATTGTTTCTTGGCGGATAAAAAAGTACTGTCCCCGATCACGGCTGTTCCATGAATCAGCCTGTCGTACGCGGCACTAAAACTGGAATCATCCCATGTGCCCGCCATCAAATTGGTTATTATGATTCCAACGAGCAAGGGCAATACGAATAGAGCGAAAGATGTCAGGAAACAAAAGGCGAACCTTGTTGCAAAATAGCGATACCGGCTCATGCGAACGAGTTGATAATGAAGATTTCCGCTCACCTTGTCTTTATAAATCATGTCTACCACAGGCAGTGCGGTCAGTACGGGATAAATGAAGTGAAAAAAGGATGAGAAGAAATCATGCGACAACCCCACCCAGTATTGACTCGGTGAAATCAGGGCCAATGAGTCCGGGTATTTTCCAAATAATCTCCGGACGAGGTCGTATTGGCTCATGAAACTGTGCACGCCCGTCCCCGCACCAAGAACCACAATCAACACCAGGGACACCAAGCTTATGTAGGTGACATTGTTTCGAAGCAGTTTGCGAAAGTCCAATGACATGAAATGCACCTCATTGTTTGATTGGATACAGCGTTTGATCATTCCGTCAAAACGTCAAACGCTGTATCCAATGTCCAGTTGCTCTTAGGAATCTGCCCTAAAATGACCGTCGACTTCCACCCGAACGGCAGTCCAAGTGTCATTCCACCCATACAATTCGATCTGTTTCCCTAGCGTTGAGGCGTCTACGACAAAGCTTGCAAGTGTGTTATCACCAGCACCGTAGTAGATGTTCGATTCCTGCGTGTTGCCCATCTGAATATCCAAGTTTACCAGGTAGTTACTCCCCACATTCGAAATATCCGCTTGAGCGTTGGTATTATTCTGATTTGTATCCTGCGACAATTGAATAACGCCTCCCAAGCGGGGCAACTGCTTCGAAAAGGGAATCCATGCGGTACCAGCGAATACTGGCGCAGCACACAACGTCACTGCCGCCATCACCCCACAAACGCTAACGATACGCAGTGTCCTAGACATGAAATCACCTCCCATTCAAGTATAATATTACTAATATTCTTATTATAATATTAAGAAAAAAATTGCAAGCATTTCTAGGAGTTTTTTACTTTTTTATGGACCATCGGATTTTCGTGTTGATACCGAATCCTGCAACAAACTATAACAGAGTCGGTCCATCGTATTGCTTGTTTTCCATTGTCATTCCTTTGTCAGTCTAGCGTCTCTAAGAATAATTGAAAAGACATGTTAATTTTGATCGGTATACAGCGCACAACACGCTTGCGATTGATGCTCCATCCTTCACGGCGCAGGATTGCGGTGATGTACCGACTGCCTGAGGCTGGATCTGCGTATATCTCGTCAATGCGACGGCGCAGACGAATCTCTTTAACCTCAAGTGGTTGAGTGACAGGTGTCAAAGAGCAATCATCGGGTGATTTCGGCCTTTATCGGTTCAAAAGATCGAATCGAGACTCGGACACACACCTAGATTGCGCAAATCGCTCTCTATCGGTATAGTCGACCATATATACATCCTCCAAAAAGCCCTTTCAGGCGCATTCAAGTGCTTACACACACCGTTTTCCTCCTGACAAAATGGTATGGAAACACGGAATGAGATAGGAGGCTCTGGTTTGAGGTCTCAGTCACAACATTTTGACGTTGTGACGGTCGGCGCCCATCACGAACAGCAACCGAGGGGGGACAACATGCGCCTCGTATTGGATCACTTGTCGAAGACCTATCGAGACAAGTCTGGAAACGAAACCGTCGCCTTGGACGATATCAATTTCTCGGTCAACGAAGAAGAATTCGTGGCCATCGTCGGACCGAGCGGCTGCGGAAAGTCCACCTTGCTCTCCATCGTGGCAGGGTTGTCGGATGCCACGACAGGGTCCGTCTACTTTGACGGCGTCCTCGAAGGCCGCAGCCCGCGCATTGGCATCGTCTTTCAGGAACATGCCCTGTTTCCGTGGCGCACCATTCAAAAGAATGTGGAGTTTGGCCTGGAGCAAATTGGCATCGGCAAAAAAGAACGCACCGCCCGCGCCCGCGAGTGGCTGCGGAAAGTGGGCCTGCAAGGGTTTGAAGACAAGTACCCGCACCAGCTGTCGGGAGGCATGCGGCAGCGGGTCGGCATTGCCAGAGCCCTGGTGATTGAACCGGACCTGCTGCTGATGGATGAGCCGCTGTCCGCCCTGGACGCCCAAGTCCGCCTGATTATGCAGGACGAACTCTTGCGGCTGTGGCAGTCAGTCCGTCAAAAGACGCTCTATGTCACGCACAACATTGATGAGGCCGTGGCGCTGGCCGACCGCGTGGTGGTCCTGTCGCGGCGTCCGGGCCGAATTGTCAAAGTCATCCCAATTGACATTCCGCGCGAAGCACGCAAGGCGCACGAACATCAGGTGCAGCTGATGGCGCATGCCGAAGAAATTTGGCAGACCATCCGGCGTGACGCGGAACAAGCATTTTTGGAAGGGTGAGGCGTATGAACGATACGGCAGGGTCCACGCAGTCCGCAGCATCAGCCCAAGCGCCTGTCGCCGCAGGAGAACGCCGAACCGTCATCACCAACCGCATGCGGTTTTTGGACAAGACGGCACCAAGGTGGATCGCGCCCGTCGGCATTCTCATCATTTTAATCGTGTGGCAGGTGGTGACGGGGCTGAACTGGGTGTCGCAGGCAGATTTGCCGAGCCCCGTGGCCATCGTCAAGGCCGGCATCCAGATGATTCAAAACGGGACGCTGTGGCTCAACGTGGGCGCCAGTCTGGCTCGCATTGCCATCGGCTATCTGCTCGGCGCCGGGTCTGGCATCATCATCGGAATTATCCTTGGCTTTTCGCGGATTTCCGAACGCGTCGGCATCCCCATTGCCAACGCGCTGTACCCCATTCCGAAGCTGGCCATCATCCCGCTCATCATTCTCTGGATTGGCGCAGGCGAATCGTCGAAAATCCTCGTCATCGCGGCGGAAGTGCTGTTTCCGGTCGTGTTCAACACCTATTCCGCTGTACGCAATACGGACCCGTCCTTGATTCGGGCGGCCGTCGGGTTTGGTGCGCCGCGCCGAACCGTCATTACGCGTGTGATCATTCCGGCGTCCTTGCCGACCATCTTCGCGGGTTTGCGCATCGGCGCTGGATTGAGTCTGTTGGTGTTGGTGGCCGCCGAGATGATTGGCGCGCAGCATGGGATTGGCGCCATGATTCTGCAGTACTCCTCACTCATGATGACTGCAAACGTGCTCGTGGGGGTGGTGTTGCTCAGCATCTTAGGATTACTGATTAGCCGCGGCCTCGCACAGCTGGAGCGCTGGCTGCTGCCTTGGAAATCGCAGTGAGCAGGGGCAAGGGAAAACACCGCATCAAAACAGAGAGAAAATCATTCATGAACGATGAAGAAAAGGGGAGTCAAACATGAAACGAGTCATCACAAGCACAGTCACCCTCATCGCGCTGGGCGCCGGGCTGGTTGCCGGCTGTGGAACGAGCGGAAGCGGGAACACCGGCAGCACCGCGAGTACGCAGAACACGACGGGCAGTTCGGGCGGCGGCGGTGCACAGACCGTCACCGTCGGCACGACGCCGCTGGTCAGTTCCGCGCCCGTCTTTCTAGCCGAAGACCTGGGCTACTGGAAAAAGCTCGGCCTGAACGTCCAAATCAAGACCTACGAGGCTGCGGGTGACATTGACGTGGCCACGGCGGCCAACAGCCTGGATGTCAGCGCAACAGGCATCACCGCAAGCCTCTTCAACATGTGGGCGAGTGGCAAAAAAGAGTACATCGTCGCCGACAAGGGCCGGATTTGGCCCGGGCAGCACTTTGAAGCCCTGGTTGCCAGCAACCAGGCCTGGAACAGCGGTCTGAAGAGCGTCGCGGACCTGAAGGGTAAAAAGTTCGGCGATACCACGGCCGGATCGACCTTTGACTTCCTCCTCGGCACCATGCTCAGCAAGGACAACCTGAGCCTCAGCGACATTCAGGATGTCCCGCTGCACACGACATCGAATGTGGCCGCTGCGGTCCAGACTGGGCAAGTGGACGCGGCCATTCTGCCGCAGCCTGCTGCAAACCAGGAAATCAGCAACGGCAAGGTGCATTTGATTGCGTGGGTGGATGACAACGTGAAGGCTGACCTGCTGGTCATGGCCTACTCGCCGCAGTTCCGGACGCAGACAGACACGGCCACCAAGTTCATGGAGGGCTACCTGGAGGCGGTTCAGTTCTACATGCAGCATGTCTACCACAACAAGAATACAAACGACCCCGACCTCAAGAAGGCGCTGAACATCATCTCGAAGTACACGCAGCAGCCCGCCAGCGTCGTGCAATCCGAGTTGATTTATGTCGATCCGAACGCGGAAGTCGACCCGTCCAACATCGAAAACCAGCTGAAGTTCTACGAACAGAACGGAATGGTCCAGGGCAGTGTCAGTGTGAACGACATGATTGACAATTCATTCCTCAAAGCTGCCCAGCAAAAAGTGGGATCTGCCTCTTGAGGTTCGACGGGTGCTGAGCCTCGCTTGGTGTTGAGGCGCCCGTGGACTGGAGGCGCAGGCACCTCCCCTGAAGGTTCGCTTCGTGCAAACTGCCCCGGCCCCCGCAGCGCGGATGGGTCGGGGCAGAATTTTGCCGTCACGAGGTGTTCCAGACGTGTGAGTGTGAGAACCCGGCGGCAAGGCCGGTGCCGCCAAGCCACCACCAAGGCTCTCCACGGCGGCCGCGCGAGATTGGCTGATTTAGTGTGACTCCGCGTGAATCTGCTGCAGCGCCTGTACGAACACCTCGACCGGCTGCGCACCCGACAGCGCGTACTGGTCGTTGAAGATGAACAGGGGGACACCCGAAATGCCGGCCTCCCGGGCAAAGGCGAGATCGTCATTGACCGCCTGTATGCCTTCCCCGCGCAGCAGCTTGTCACGGATTTCGGTGCGATTGCACCCCACTTCTTCGGCGATGTCCAGGAGGACCTCCATGTCGCCGATGTCGCGCCCCTCTTCGAAGTGCGCCTTCATCACAGCGTCGTTCATCGCCGTCTGCAGCCCCCCAGGGGTGATTTGAATCAACTGGTGCGACAGCTTCGTGTTCGGAATCTTCTGCACGGATTCGAACTGAAAATCCAGCCCGCAGGCTTCTCCGACTTGGCAAACCCGCTGGTTCATCTCGGCCATTCGTTCTGGCCCGCCGAGTTTCTTCGCCAGTTCCGAGTATGGGCGGCCTTCTTCCGGTGTGGTCGGATCCAGCAAAAACGCATGCCAGTAAATCTCGACCGGCTCCTCATGCCACGCCTCCAACGCCTGGAACAAGTGCTGCTTGCCGATCCGGCACCACGGGCAAACCGTGTCCTGGAATATGTCGATTTTCACAATATGACCTCCTTCGCCAAGGTGGTGCATCGGGCCGCGCCATCACATGTTGCGACGCCAGCTTCCCTGTATTATGGCACAGTCGAACAGGAATTCCGAGTCCGCTTTGCCGCCGCGGGGCGCTGTCCGGCTTCCCGATGACGCAGGGTCGGCGGGCCCGCGCGGCGTTCAGGCTATGGATAACCTTGTGCATAACCCTGTGGATAAGGTGGATAACGGTGTGGACAGGCTTGTGGATAAACCTGTGGAGAAACGTGCGGCGAAACCGAGCAGCCACGGGACAGCCTCGTTTCTCTTGTGCAACATTTTCCTTTGTGTTACGATACTCGCACATTCTCGCAAAGGAGTGAGGGGCAAGATGCGCACAATGTTCGATGCTGCAGGGCGTACCATTGCAGGGCGCACCCAACTGGATACGAGCAGTTTCCTGCCCCGGCTCAGCGGATCACGTTTCGCAGCATGATTTGACGCACGTTCCATGGCGCCAAGGGCAACCGCCCGTGGCGCCTTTGTTGTCTTTGCCACGGCCCACACCGGTCCGCGGCTTTTTTGATTTTCACGCAGGGAGTGGCCGGATTGAGGTTTCGAGACTTTCACCGCAATGTAAAAATCCGTATTTCCGTGAGTTTCGCGTTCGGCATTGTCCAGTCCACGACGATGCCGTTTATGGCCATCTACTTCGCGCACAATTTTGGCGAGTCGCTGACCGGCTTGACGCTGGCCGCCGGTATCGTGGCAAGTGTGCTGAGCGGTGCGGTCGGCGGTTACTATGCCGATCGCGTCGGACGGCGAAACATCATGATGTGGGCGGAGGCCGTCTTTCTGCTCGCCTACCTGGCCATGGCCATCGCGAACAGTCCGCAGGTCAATGCGCCGGTCGTCACGCTGGCGGCGTTTCTGGTCACCAACGTGTGCTGGGGGGTGTACGGCCCGGCGGACGACGCCATGCTGCTGGATGTAACCACCGCAGAGAATCGGCAGACGATGTACGGCATCTTCTACTGGATCAACAATTTGACCATGGCGATTGGCACCAGCGTCGGGGCATTCCTGTTTGAATCGCACCGATTCGCGTTGTTTGCAGCCATGTCGCTGGTCGTGCTCGCAACCTGGTTGTCCACCGTCTTCCTTCTTCAGGAAACCTACGTTCCGTCAGCGAAGGCGCGGGAGGCCATCCACCCCGTCCGCGGCATGTTCCGCAGCTACCGCCGCGTGCTGGGCGACAGAGCGTTCGTTCGCTACATCCTGGCCGGCCTGTGCGCCATGTACGGTGAGTTTCAGCTGCAAAACTACATCGGGATCCACCTGGCGAAAACCGTCCCGGTACAGTCACTGTTCTCCTTTTCGCAATTCACGCTGTCGGTGGATGGCGTGCGGCTGCTCGGCTGGCTGCAGACCGAGAACACGATTTTGGTGGTTCTGCTCGTGACCCTGGCGACCCGCATCATCCAGGGCCGGTCGGAGCGCGGCATTCTCTTTGTGGCTGTGCTGCTGCAAACCCTCGGGTACAGTGTCATCACGGTCACGTCGATGCCGCTCGTCGCCCTCATCGCCATGCTGTTCGCGACGATTGGCGAGGTCACCGGGGTCTCCGTGCGCCAGGCATACCTGGGCGACCTCGCGCCGGAAGACGCACGCAGCGCGTATGTGGCGGTCAACGGCATGACCTTTCAGGGCACCCGCCTGCTCACCTCGCTCGCGGTCGCGCTGGGCGCCGTCGTCCCCGCCTGGGGCATGGCGCTCATTTGCCTGGTGCTCGGTATCGGCGGCATGCTGCTGTACCAGTCCGTGGTGGAGGAAGCCCGGGCGAGGCGAACCGGGTTTGCCGGCGTCCAAACCAAATCGGAAAACGCAGTCGTCCCCCAGTAATGGCGCGCCGGGGGCCCGCAATCCATCAGGGCGGCAGTCATTCAGCGGGCGGCTGCGTCCGCCTCCCCCTCCGCCGCGGCTGGGAAGGGCGGAAATTCGATGCTGACTTTGGTGCCCTTGCCAACCTCGCTTTCAAATGCAATCTGCGCCTGATGTTCGCGCAGAATGCGCAGGCTGACCGACAACCCGAGCCCCGTGCCGCGCTGCTTCGTGGTATAGAACGGATCACCGATTTTCGAGAGGGCCTCAGGCGACATACCGCACCCCTGGTCAATCACATCCACGTGGATGACACCCCCCGCCGTACGGTAGGCGCCGACCTTGAGAATCCCAGCCTGCGTCATCGATTCAATACCGTTTTTCATCAGGTTTACGAAGACCTGCTTCAACTTCATGTCGTCTCCGTAAATGGGCAGCTCCTCATCGCCAATTTCTGTTTCGATCCCGACGTTGCTCATGTGTGCGGCCGGCAGCATCATCGCCACCGACTGCTCCAGCACTTTGTGCAGGTCCACCTTGGCGTAGTCGGACTCCTGGGGTCTCGACGTCGCCAGAAACTCCTCGATGATGTTCTCAATCCGCCCAATTTCAGACATGACCAGTTCGATGTACTGCCGGTTATAGGCAGAATCCTGCGTCATCAGCTGCAGAAATCCCTTGATGGTCGTCAGCGGGTTGCGAACCTCATGGGCGAGCGCGGCACCAAACTGACCCACCACCGAAAGCTTCTCGGACTGCAGCAGCAGCTGGTCGGTATACTTGCGATCGGTGATGTCTCTCGACACGCTGATCACCTTGGTGACATTCCCATCTTCGTCCAGGACGGGCGATATGGCAGATTCGACGCTCACCCAGCGCCCATCCTGATGCCGCACCCGGCACTCGGCCTTGCAGCGCGTTTTCTCCTTGATTGTTTTACGGAACGCGGACCGGACACGTTCGATGTCATCCTCGTGTATCCGCTGCAAGACGCGGCGGCCGAGCAGTTCCTCCGGCGGCGTCCCGAAAAATTGGCGATGAGATTCAGAGGCGTAGACGTATTCTCCATTCACATTGAAAATACTGACGGTGTCGGAAATGTTCTCTTCAATCAATCGAAACATCGCTTCCACTTCGCGCAGGGAACGTTCCATGCGCTTGCGTTCCGTGATGTCCCGGTCGACCGTCAGATACGCAATGTCGCCCTCGTCCAGTTCAATCGGCGTGATGGTGAGACTCACATCGACATAGGTTCCGTCCGGGCGCTTGCGGCGGGTTTCGAAATCAGCGATACCCTCGCCGCGTTTCACCGCCTCGCTCATACACCGCATGTCATCGGTATTCTCAGGCCAAAAGGACCAGACATTCTTGCCAATGACGTCCTTGGCAGCCAAACCATAGAGCTGCTCAAAGGCAGGGTTCACATATTGAAAAATGCAATCCTTGCCCATCAAGCTGATTGCATCCTTGGAACCGTGGAAAATCGATTTCACAAGCGGGAAAAAGGTCTCGCTCACAGGCTTCATCCAGCGACATACCTCCACCCTCTACCAGTCTTCCGTTCTCGTGTTTGGGGATGTCGTTGCGGATTCGAGTAACATATCATTCGATAAATGATGGTAAAAACCCTGCCAAATCGAGGCAGCCTTCCGTCATTCGCAACAGCCTCCAGGCTTCCGCCAAAGTTCCAATGGTTCGACAACGCTGTTCGACACAATCCTCGTGGGCCCCGGCCTACAATAGGGATCATCAAATCCCGGAGGCGATCCAATGGATATCAAACAGGCTGCGAAAACCCTGGGTGTGAGCACGGGAACCATCCGCAACTGGATTAAGGCGGGCCGGTTGAGCGCCACCACGCGAATCGAGCACGCCCGCATGAAATATGAAATTCCGGACCAACAAGTCATCGCCTTGACAGAGGCGCGTGACGGCGCGCGTAACGGCGCCCGAGATGGCGCCCACGCGGCGTCGACCGAACCGCCCGCGGCGGACAAGGGTGAAGGGCACGCAGAAGGGCTCGTGGAAGCACACGTGGATGGAAACGCGGACGGATCCGCCGCCGACATAGGCACTGTGGATGTGGATGGACCCGCAGCCCCCCTCTCTTCCTTCCGTTTCGCGCCGATCCCGCTCCGCCTGTCGCTGGAGGTGGAGGAGGACGACAGCCCCGTGGTCGTCGAAGACGCATCCCCGGAGGCGAACGACCGCAGCGCCGAAGCCCGGCAGGACCGCAGCGCCGAGGCCCAACAGGTGCAGGAGTGGTTATCAACGGCTGTGAAAAACGGCATCAACGCTGCATTTGTGGAAGTCAGCGAACGACTCCACAAGCACATTCACCATCAATACGAGTTACTGGAGTCCGTACGCATCGAGCTCGCCAACGTGCTCACAGAAGTCTGTTCCACGAGAGCCGAGGTTGCAGCGACCCAGGACCTCACACGGCACATTTACGATACCACGCAGCGCGATCGCGATCAGATGGTTGTACGCACCCTGCAAAACAGCCTCGAGCGCGGCAGGCACCGCAAACGAAAGCAGCCCTGGTGGTGACCAGGGAAGCTGTATCCAGCTTCCCCACCCCACACAAGGCGCCCGGTCGTTCGTCGATGCCTATCGCAGATGTGTGCCGCTGGTGGCCGTGCCGCTTGCGCAGGCCGCCCGGTCAAGCCGCTTCCTGATGTTTCATCGCGTTCTTGTGCAACGGCAGGAACGACGCAGAAATCAACGCCAGGATGGCAACGCTGAACGTGACCACAAACACGTTGTGCAGGCCGTGAACCAGGATCTGCTGGACAATCGTCACAACCGCGGGCGGAATTTGCGCAGCCGGTAGGTTGACGAGGTTGAGAATGTTGCCAGCCACTTGTCCGTGAAAGTGCGTCGCCGCATCGTTCAAGATGGAGCGGTTGAATACGGCGCCAAACACCGTGATCCCGACGGTCTGTCCCAAACTCCGCATGAACGTATTCGACGCGGTCGCCGCGCCGCGCATCTGCCACCCGACCGAGGCTTGAATCATGACTGTGGTCGGCGTGACGGAATACCCCATGCCAAGGCCAATGACAATCATCAGTCCGACGAAGTACCAGTACGGCGACCCGAGCTGCACCGCCAACAGCCAGCTCGTTCCAGCCACGACCAGAACCGCGCCAATCATTGTCGTCAGCTTGGAGCCAATTCGGTACATAAAGCGGCCGGCGAGCGTGGAGCCGACTGGCCACGCGATCGACATCGGCATCAACGTCAGTCCCGAACTGGTCGCGCTGTGCCCCAGCACCGTCTGAATCCACATGGGCAGATACACGTTTCCGCCCATCAGGACAAAGCTGATGAGAAACGCAAAGATATTCGACACCAGAATTGTTCGATTGCCGAACAAAGACAACGGGAGCATCGGCTCCGCCGACTTGCGTTCAATCACGATAAACAGGACGAGGAACACCACAAAACCCGCAAACAACGCGTACGTGACGGCCGAGTTCCACGCATACTTGCCGCCGCCGTTGAGCAGTGCGTACAGCAGAGACCCGATGGAGATGGTGAACACCACTGCGCCAAGCACGTCCACTCGGTGCCTCTTTTTCTCGAATTTCTCATGCAGGAACGACAGCACCAGGATGATGGAGATGATCCCAATGGGCACGTTGATGTAGAAAATCCACCGCCACGACGAGTAATCGACAAACAGCCCGCCAATCAACGGGCCAATCAGGCCAGCCACACCCCAGACAGCGCTGAACAACCCTTGCATCCTCGCCCGTTGTTCCCCCGGAAATAGGTCGCCGATAATGGTGAACGTCACGGGCATCACGGCCCCAGCGCCAATCCCCTGGAACGCCCGGAACCACACCAACTGCTGCATGGTCTGCGACGCGCCGGACAGCATCGATCCGATAACAAACAGAATCACGCCGGTCGTGAAAATCACCCGCCGCCCCAGCAGGTCGGACAACTTCCCGTAAATCGGCGTCGTGATGCAGGTCGTAAGTGTATAAATCGCAAACACCCAACTATATAAGCTGAGTCCTTTCAAATCTCGTACGATATGCGGCATCGCCGTACTCACGACGGTCACATCAATCGCGACGAGCAAAATCGCCACCAGCATGGCGACGGTGACCATCCTGCGGTTCGTCGTTCTCTCCATAAACTCCGTCTTCCTCCCGACATAACTAGATGATTTCAGGGCGAAGCTGAGCGGCGTGGGCCGGGCGTGGACCGGGTGTGCGCGCGGCTGGGTGTGGGCCGGGCGTGCACGCGGCTGGGTGTGGGCCGGGCGTGGGCCAACATCGGCCCGGCCTCGCATCGGTCCGTGAAAAAATCCGCAGCCAAGCACAACTTGCCTCCATGATTAGACCGCCTTCGTTATTAAACCATTTCAACGCTCATTTGAACATCTGTTCTTTCAGGGTGCCTTGTCCCGGAAATTGTGATACGGTGATCGTAGCACAGACAAACTCTACCTGTCTGCGAGATCACACAAGTGCCTTGCCACCGGTGGGTGTCAGGGCGACTTAGGGTAGGAAAGGCGCCGTATGCGCCGGGATCCGGCCGGGCTCGGGGCGGATTAGGGTAGGAAAGGCGCCGTATGCGCCGGGATCCGACTGGGCTCGGGGCGGCTTAAGGTAGAAAAGGCGCCGTATGCGCCGGGGGCCGGCCGGGCTCGGGGCGGATTAGGGTAGGAAAGGCGCCATATGTGCTGGGGGCCGGCCGGGCTCGGGGCAGCTTAAGGTAGGAAAGGTGCCGTATGCGCCGGGATCCGACTGGGCTCGGGGCGGCTTAAGGTAGGAAAGGCGCCATATGTGCCGGGGTCCGGCCGGGCTCGGGGCGGCTTAAGGTAGAAAAGGCGCCGTATGCGCCGGGATCCGGCCGGGCTCGGGGCAGCTTAAGGTAGGAAAGGCGCCTAAAACGCCGGGATCCGGCCGGGCTCGGGGCGGCTTAAGGTAGGAAAGGCGCCGTATGTGCCGGGATCCGACTGGGCTCGGGGCGGCTTTAGGTAGGAAAGGTGCCGTATGCGCCGCCACAGCCACGCGCGCCACGCGCCACCGCACGCAAAACACGAGGGGGAATCCTACATGGTCCGACGACGCCAGGATGTACCGGAAGAACAAGTGTGGAACCTGACAGACCTGTTTGCCGATGAAGCGGCATTCGATACGGCCATTCTCGAGGCCGAACAAGCGCTTGCTAACCTGTCCAATCTCGCGCAGACAGCTGCCACATCCGCAGATCACCTCGCCGCGTATATGAGGGCGCGCGACAACGTGATTGAGCAGTGTTCGCGCATTGGCTCGTACGCGATGCTCAAGTTCAGCGAAGATGGCACCGATGCGGCGAATCAGGCGTTGTTCGGACGCGCCAGGCAGTTGCAGCAACAGGCGGCGCAGCAGCTCACCGAGCACCGGGACGCACTCCTGAAACTGCCGGAAGAGACGCTTCGACAGTTCGCGAACGCCGGCGGTGCGCTGGCACCGTACCGGCTCTACTTGACGGAATTGGCAGACAGCCGGCCGCACGTCCTGTCCCGCGACGCGGAGGCGGCGCTGTCAGCGGTTGGCGACCTCATCGCTGCCCCCGCCACGCTGTACCGCACCGTGACAGGCGCGGATATGAAGTTTGACAGTGTACCCGACGAAGCAGGGGCGGAATTTGCCGTCACACCGTTCAGCGTCATGGTGCGTGCCGAAGCATCCACCGACATGGCGTTTCGGCGGCGGGCGTACGATGCACTCATCGCCGGACTCAAACCCTACCACAACACGCTTGCCGTGTCGTTGTCGACCGAGATCCAGAAAAACGTCGCCCTCGCCAAACTTCGCGGCTACGCATCGACCGCTGACATGCTGCTCCACGAATCCAGTCCGTTTGGCGATCCCGGCGATAATGTCCCGGTCTCCTTCTTCGAGCGGGTGCTGGACGTCATCCTCAAGGAACTCTCGCCCCACATGCAGCGCTATGCACGCTTGCGCAGCCGGGTGTGGGGTGTCGAAAAGCTCCACTTCAGCGACGCGAAAGCCCCGATTGCGGCGGGCAAGGAGCCTGTTCCGTTTGAGAACGCAGCCCGCCTCATCCCCGAAGCGGTCGCGGTGATGGGAGACGACTATCGCAAGACCATTGAACGCGCGTTCACGGAACGCTGGATTTACCGCGGCGACAACCTCGGTGCCCTGCAAGGCGCCTATTGCGACTGGGTCCCGGATGTTCACCCGTACGTGTTCGCGCCGTACCATGACATCTTGTACGATGTGTTCATCCTGGCACACGAACTTGGCCATGCTGGACACGGCGCCTTGGCATACGCCAACCAGGTACAGCAAAACCGTTCTTCCAGCCGTCTGTTTGTGGAAGCCCCGTCGACGTTCCACGAGCACCTGTTGGCGCATCACCTGAGACAAACGCGGGGCGACGCGTTCCGGGCAGAAATCAACTGTATGCAGCTCCTGACGTTCCATCACAACTTCGTCACACATCTCATTGAAGCCGAACTGCTGCGCCGCCTCTACCAACGTGCGGAAGCGGGTCAGCCGCTGACAGCGGGTGTCCTCGACCAGACCCAAACCGAAATTCTTTCGGAGTTCTGGGGGGACACGGTGGAATTGGACGAAGGGGCCGGTATGACCTGGATGCGGCAGGCGCACTACTACAGTGGCTTGTACCCATACACATACTCCGTCGGGCTGACGGCGTCAACGGTTCTCGCATCTCGGCTGGCAAAAGGCGAGGATGTCACCCGCAAGTGGCTGGAAGTCTTGAAACTTGGGGGCAGCAAGCACGCTCTGGAGTTGTTCAAAATGGTGGACATCGACATGGATTCCGAAGCGCCGTATCGCGAGGCCATTGCATACGTCGGCCGGTTGATCGACGAACTCGAAGAGATTTACGCGTGATGCCAGGGGCCGTTCCTCCGCACGGGGAACGGCCCCTTTGCAAGCTGCTTCAGACACACGGACCTTTACTTACGGGCCTTTACTTACGGGCCTTGACTTGCCACAGCCTTTGCTTTGGGCAGCCATGACCTGCGGCGGCCTCGCGGACTTTACTGGTTCGGAATCACCGCCATCGTACACCGCGAGACACAAATCAACTTCCCCGCTTCATCCGTCACCTTGATATCCCAAACCATGGTCGTGCGTCCTTTGTGAAGCGGCGTCGCTGTTGCCGTGACGACACCATCTCGTTTGCTGCGGAGGTGGTTCGCATTAATCTCCATGCCGACGGGACTGAATTTCGTCAAGTCAATATTGAGCGCTGTCGCTAACGACGCCGCGGTCTCCGCCAACGCCACCGATGCCCCTCCATGCAAAATGCCCGCAGGCTGCCACGTCTTTGGCCCCACTGGCATGGTCAGAACGACCCGATCACGATGGAACTCTACATATTTGATATCGAGCTGATGGATGAGTGTGTTTTCTGCACGCGCCTTCATCTGTGCCACAAAGCTCGCCTTGTCTGCCCCAAACGCTTCAAGAATGTCCTCACTGACCTGGACTTCGTCAACCGCTGACATGCCATCGCCTCCAACGTTGAAAATCATGGTTTGCCGTTGTCCTGGAAAAATTAGACCTGTCGACATGACGCGACTTGATTACTACTTCTCACCGCATCTCATTGAGTTCATTGCCCCCGCTTATTTTACCAGCGTTTACCCGCCCTTGAACACGATTTTCCTCTATCTGTTTCCGTTCAAACAACTCGCCGGCTGACCAGTCATGAATGGAAATCTGCCGATCCCCCTTTTCTGTCCTTGCAATCCTGTGTATGATGAGACGTTGAACCTTTGCTGAACAACCTTGAATCGATGATGATTGCGGAGGCAGATATACATTGGACTGGACACCAGAAAATGAGGCTCGAATGGGCGAACAAACGACCGAGGGTCAACCCGCATCTGTACCAGAACAGGAACCCAGCCCAGCACAGGTGCAGACTGGCTCCGGCTCCCCGTCTCAACCGCACCCCCAAGTCGGGGATGTGACACAGCCCCCCGCGGATGGAAAGGCCGTCGCTTCCCTCATCACCGGGATCGCCAGTTTGGTCCTGTGGTGGATTCCGTTTCTCGGCTTTGGTGCAGGTGCGGCGGCGATTGTGCTTGGGTCCATCACACTCGCCAAGAAGCAGCCCGGCAAAGGCATGAGCATCGCAGGGGTCATCTGCGGCGGTGTCGGCGTCCTGGGTACCGTGCTCTTTTGGGCGGTGATTGTGGTGGTCCTGATACTCGGCACGAACAGTCCCAACCTAAACGGAACGCCCCTGAACACCGTAACCCTGTAATGATGAGGACGGACGGCGTCCATAGCTGGGCGGGTGCAACAGGCGTGCTCAGCGAAGCCCGCATACGCTTGTGGAAGGGGGCGACAGGAATGGACGGGCAGACAAATACAACGGGTGATTTTTTCGCAAAAACGTTTGTCATCTCCATGGTTACATTCCTTCTCCTCGAAGCCTTCCTCCCACCTGAATATCGCTACCTCGCCTTTCTGTACATCGTCTTGAACGCCACGATGCTTTGGATCTTGAATATGATCCATTCGGGGCTGGGCGGCGTCACAACCACCGTGCGGCTGTTGGCCACATACATCGCCTTGTCCGCATTGCTGATCGAAACCGAGTAACTGCCTCCGCGTCACTGCCTCCTCGATATCCACGCTGAATCGCTGCTGAAAAAGATGCATTTCCATAGTAGATTCGGTACAATAAGAACGAATATTCCATGAGCACACACATCTATAGAAAAGATTCACTTTTGTGATTTCCCTCAGTTCCATAGAGATTTTATACAATCCAGCAGGAGTATCAATGCCTGTGCCGTGAGCGGAGAAGGGTACACGAGGTGAAAGCGGTCTGCCTCCATGAAAGCGCTTTGCGGTTCACAAGTACAGGCATGATACCGCATGCATGGAAAGGAGGTGAACCAACATGAAAAAGGGCAGCAAGTGGTGGTATGTCTTGGCCCTCATTCCGCTGATTGGAACACTGTTCCCGTCTTTTTACTCGTCCGTCACGCCGACACTTTGGGGGGTCCCGTTCTTCTATTGGTACCAAATGATGTGGGTCATCATTAGTGCCATCCTCACTGCAATCATGTATGCAGCGTTGAAAAACAACTAAAATTCGGCGGTAAGGGGGGAGCAGCCCATCATGAATTGGACAGCGCTCGTCATCTTCATCATTTTCTTTCTTCTGGTCACCGTACTTGGCTTCGTGGCCGCACGTTGGCGAAAGGCCGATTTAAATCACCTGGAAGAGTGGGGACTTGCCGGACGCAAATTTGGAACACTCATCACATGGTTCCTGGTCGGCGGCGACTTGTACACGGCCTATACGTTCATCGCAGTGCCCGCGCTCATGTACGGCGCCGGGGCGCTTGGTTTTTACGCCGTTCCGTACACCATCATTATTTACCCCATCTTCTTTGCGATTCTCCCGCGTTTCTGGTCCGTGGCCAAGAAACACGGCTACGTGACCGCATCCGACTTTATTGAAGGGCGATTCGGGGACAAGACCCTGGCACTCGCCATCGCGGTGACAGGCATCGTCGCAACCATGCCTTACATCGCGCTGCAATTGACCGGTATGCAGGCGGTCCTGGCCGCCATGGGACTGGGCGGCGACTGGCCGCTGATTATCGCGTTTGTCATCCTGGCCCTCTATACGTATACCAGCGGACTGCGGGCGCCGGCGATGATCGCCGTTGTGAAGGATTTGATGATTTACATCACGGTCATCGTGGCCATCATCGTGATCCCGATGAAACTTCACGGGTTTGGCCACATTTTCTCAGCCGCCAGCGCCGCGCTGGCAACCCATACGCCTCCCGGCGCACCGGTGGCAACGCCGTCCATGTATGCGCCTTATGCAACACTGGCATTGGGTTCCGCGTTGGCACTGTTCCTGTATCCGCACTCGTTGACCGGCATCTTGAGTTCCAGCAGCCGCAGAGTCATCAAGCGGAACATGGCTTTGCTGCCGGCCTATTCCTTTGCGCTTGGCATCATTGCACTGCTTGGATTCATGGCGCTGGCCGCAGGGATTGTGACCAAAAACACGTCTGCCGCTGTGCCGCTGTTGTTCTTGAAGGAGTTCCCAAGCTGGTTCGCTGGATTCGGATTCGCCGCCATCGCCATTGGCGCCCTGGTTCCGGCCGCCATCATGTCCATCGCGGCGTCGAACCTGTTTACGCGGAACATTTACAAAGCGTACTTCAACAAATCTGCTTCGCCGCAAAACGAAGCAAAGGTTGCCAAGTTCGTCTCTTTGATTGTCAAGGTCGGCGCGCTGGTGTTCATTCTCGGATTCCCGCAGCAGTACGCCATCAGCATGCAGCAGGTCGGCGGCATCCTCGTGCTGCAGACACTGCCGGCGATCATCTTCGGCCTGTATACGCGGTGGTTCCACCGTCGGGCGCTGCTGCTCGGATGGGCGGTTGGTATCCTCTACGGCATCTACATGTGGGGTACAACCGGGTACAAGTCGACCACGTACGCGCTGCACATCTTTGGTCAGACCTGGGCGGGGTACGCTGGCATCTGGGCGCTCATTGTAAACGTCCTGGTGACGGTCGTGTTCACACTCATCTTCCAGGCCGTCAAGCTGGGCCAAGGAACGGACGCGACATCGGCAAGCGACTATTCCATCGAACCGAGCGCCTGAGCTGCGTTTTATCAAATTTTGATCAAACAAGGTGCCGGCAGCGCAGTTGCGCTGACCGGCACCCTTTGTCTATGTGTGCGCTCCGGGGAGGGCCATCCCCGTTTCTCCATCAAACAAATGAACGCGATGCATGTCCAGCACCAACTCGACCCTGTCCCCTGGCACGTAGTGAAAGCGGGGATTGATGCGGGCCACCATCGCAGCGTGACCCACGACGACGTGCAGATAAATTTCCGACCCCATATGTTCTGCCACTTCCACCTGCGCGGACAGAAGCGCTTGTGCATCGGTCGGCTTCACGGCTTCCGCATGTTGGATGTCCTCCGGACGAACACCCAGCACGACAGATCGCGATCCGGCCCCGCCTCCATCGGGCGACGCAATGGACGCACGGCGGCGTTCAGGCACCATCAGTTTCAGCCCGTCCCCCATAAAGTACAGCTTGCCGGATTCCTCGCGCAATTCGCCGCGGACGAAGTTCATCCCAGGTGAGCCAATGAACCCCGCCACGAACAGGTTGGCAGGGTGATGATACACCTCCGCAGGCGTATCACACTGTTGGATCACGCCGTCGTTCATCACCACGATACGGTCTCCCATCGTCATCGCCTCGACCTGGTCGTGCGTGACGTAAATCATCGTCGTCTCAATCCGTTGATGCAACTTGCGAATCTCAGCCCGCATTTGCACACGCAGTTTCGCGTCGAGATTGGACAGGGGTTCATCCATGAGAAAGACTTGGGGTTCTCGCACAATCGCGCGGCCCAAGGCGACACGCTGCCGCTGCCCGCCTGACAGGGCCTTCGGCCGGCGATCCAGCAGGTGCTCGATATCGAGAATTTGCGCAGCTTCATGGACCCGCCTGTCGATTTCGTGCTTCGGAAGCTTTCGCAGCTTCAACCCAAACGCCATGTTTTGATACACCGTCATGTGCGGGTACAGCGCATAGTTCTGGAACACCATGGCGATGTCGCGATCTTTCGGAGGCACGTCATTCACTCTTTTCTCCCCGATGAAGATGTCCCCTGCAGTGACCGTCTCCAGTCCAGCAATCATGCGCAGGGTCGTTGTCTTGCCACATCCGGACGGGCCTACAAAGACCACGAACTCTTGATCTTCGATATCCAGGTGAAAATCTTTAACGACTGGTACGTTTGCCGTGTAGTGCTTGACCACATGCTGCAGTCGTACGCGTGCCATGTTAAATCCTCCTCTGACTCGTGACAAGTGCCCCAAACGGCGGCTGAACGCGGGAAAGGGCAGCGCCTGGAACACCCCGTGGATTTACGACTTGAGCGCACCAGCGGTCGCACCCTCAATGAAGTAGCGCTGCAAAAGCAGGAAGGCAATGACCAGCGGAGCCGCGGCGATGAGTACGCCTGCGGCGAGCAATGTCCACTCCCCCGCGTTCGTTCCGTAAAACACAAACAATCCTCTCGACAGCGGAAACAAACTGGGCGTCGCCAGAAAGACAACCGGCCCAATCAGGTCGTTCCAGATTTGAATCGCCGCGTAAATCCCCATCGTGGCAAAGGCCGGTTTCGCCAAAGGGGAAATGATGGTGGCCAGGTATCGAATATAGTTGCAGCCGTCGATGACGGCACTCTCATCCAGTTCCCTCGGAATCGTGCGAAAGTAGCCGACAAACAGGAAGAAGCCAAAGACCATCGCATCCTGGAGGTGCAAAATCATGTACCCTGGCCGATTGTCGTACAAATGCAGCATGCGAGCTTCAATGAAGAGCGGAATGTAGGCGACGGGAAAAAACAACCCGGACGTGAGCAGTGCATGAATTTTCCTGGACGCATGGATGTACCTCCGGGAGATTGGAAACGCAAGACAAACACTCAGCATGAGCGCGACGATGGTCGGGATGATGGTATACAGGATGGAGTTCAGAAAATACGCACCCATCGAGGCCTGCTGCCACGCCTGCACAAAATTGGACCACTCAAATGGGTGTGGAATGGACATCGCATGCGTTAAGAATTGCTGCTGGCTCTGCAGAGAGATGTTCACCACGTACAAGAGGGGCCCAAAATAGAAGACCACCACGACCAGCCCGACCACAATCAACAACGTGACCCAGTTCTTTTCCAGTTTGTCTTGCGAAGACCTCACGATGACATCGCCTCCTCCCTGTGCGTCAGGTATCGCTGCAGGGCAAAGACAACGATGATGGTGATGATGAACTGCAGCATGCCGATGGCGGCCCCCAGCCCCAGGTCGCCTGACCCCTGAAATGCAGTGTTGAACATGTACATTCCGAGGGTATTCGTATGGTTCGCTCCGTCCGTCAGGACGTAAATCAGGTCATACGTGCGCAGCGACCCTGCCGCCGCCAGAATGACGTTCACAGTGACGCTCGGCGCGATCATGGGGAAGGTGACACGCCAAAATCGCTTCCAGCCAGAAGCGCCATCGATTTTGGCCGCCTCATCCAACTCACGAGGTACGGTGTGGATGCCTGCTATGTAAACAACCGTCGTGAAGCCGAGGTTCGCCCATATTTGAACGAAAATCACGAGCGGCATGGCCAGTTTGCTGGAACCAAAAAACGCCGAGGAGGTTCCAAACAGCCCGAGCAGCGCAGCCGCTGGTCCTCCGGACGGCGCCAGGAGCAAGGACCACATCAGGCCGATGACGGTCACACCGAGGACGATGGGCATAAACACCAGCGTACGGAACAGCCGGACACCGGGAAATTTCTTGGTCAGCGCATTGGCCAGCCACAGAGCAATCAGATTTTGAAAAATGGTGACGCCCCCTGCGAACATCAGCGTGTCCAGCAGCGATTCCTTCAGGCCCGCCGCGTTGCTCACAAACAGTTGAATATAGTTCGCAAATCCGACAAAGTGTGTGGGCACACCCGGGATCGCCAAATAATCTGTGAAGGAAATCACCAAGGTCGCCACAGATGGAATCACACCGAACAGCAGGAAAACAAGGAGCCCGGGCGCCATGGTCAGGTAAATCAGCGATCTCTGCCGTCCACCGAATACGTTGTTCAACGGGATGTCTCCTTCGGTTGAGATTCACTTCCTACTGATTTCCGCAACCGGGGAGCCTTTATCAGGAAACATCCCCGGCGGCGACGCATTGTTATTGCGACACTTGGTTTTGCGCGTTCTGATACTCCTGTGCCAGAGCTGCTGGTGAAATTCCGCCCTCGAGCATCTTTAACTGCTCGTTCCAGAAGTTCGTGGGCTGCAAGTCATATGGACCACTGGGCAAGAGGAAATTGGGAGTCTGCTGAATCAGTCGACCCTGGCCGAACCACTTCCCCATAATCTTGGCGGTCGCGCTGGTGTACGACCCGCTTTCGCTTGGAGAAATACCCGTGGCGTCCACGTACTGACTGTAAATCGAAGGGGTTGCAAAAAAGGACAGCCACTTTTCAGCCAGTGTCTTATTCTTGCTGTTGTTCAAGACAACCCATGTCAGGTCGGCGTTGGACACCGGCTGGTTGTCAGCCGCTGTATTCGAACCGGGAAGCGGGAAGTAGCCAATCTGCATCTTGGGATTGGCCTGCAGCACGGATGAAATGTCCCAGGACCCGTCCAGCAGCATCGCTGCCTTGCCAGAAGCAAAGTCGCCGGGCATTTGCTGCCAGTTTTGACCCGCATAGTTGTCTTCCAGATAGTTTGAGGCAATCGTCTTTTCCTCTTCCAGAGCGGTCACCATCCGAGGGTCGGTCCATTTGACCTTGCCCGTGGCCAACGCATCGCTCAAATCCGTGCTGCCCAAGCTCGGTGAAATCAAATCCTGCATGAGCGGGAACATCATGAACTCAAGGTAGAAGGTCGCACCCCCGGAAATGCCCGTCCACACCGGCGTGATATGGTGGGCTTCCAACGTCTTGCAAACGTTGATAAATTGATCGTACGTGGTGGGAACCTGGAGTCCGTATTTTTGGAAAATTTCCTTGTTGTAGAAGATTCCAGTTTGGTAGACGCCAGTCACAAGGCCATAGTCTTTTCCGTTATACGCAGCGGCCTGCAAGTCCTTCGTGTTGAACTTGGACAGCCAAGGCTGCCCATTGAGCGGCATGAACACGTTGTTGACTGCCCATTCCTGCGTCTTGGACAGGTTGCTGCTGCTCATGTTGGCCGGCATCGGATCAAACGGCTGAATCGCCATGATATCTGCCGTGCCTGCCTGGACGGCCGTCTGCTGCAGGGTTTGATAACCAGTCGTGTCGTTCGCCATCGTCTGCAGGTCCACTTTGATGCCGTACTTTTTCTCGAATTCCGCGTCAATTTTTTTGACAGCGTTCACGGCCGGTGGATTGACCCACATGATGATTTTGAGGGTTCCCCCGCTGCCTTGGGAACCCGTCTTCGATGTACCGTTCGATGCTGCCTGGTTCCCTGTCCCACAGCCCACAATGACCGTACCCGCCAACGCCGTCAGCATGACGGGTGCCAGCACACTCGCTTTCTTTCCTTTCATTCATTGCCTCCCCCTTTACAATGTCGATGAACCGCCTCTAACCAGGCTCGTGCGTGACCGAAGCAGCACCACCTCCAGATGTCCCGGCTGTGTTCGCGACGAACTCAGTCACGAGGATACTTGCCCCCACGACACCTGAACGGTCGCCAAACGCAGCCGGGAGAATTTGCACGCTCTCGCGAACCTCCGGTAACGCGTATATCGAAAAGTAGCGGCGTATCGGGTCAAAGAGCACTGGACCTGCGAGCGACAGACCGCCCCCGATGACAATCACGGCTGGATCGACCAGGGTGCAGCAGTTCGCCAGCGCCATGGATAAAGCGCGCGCAGCCGCCTCATACACTTCCAAGGCAGCCGCATCCCCTTGTCTCGCCCGGTCTGCAATTGCTTCTGCCGAGTGCCGCTGTTTTCCGCTTCCCGCCATTTGCCTGTACGCCTGGACGATGGCCGGCGCCGAGACCAAGGTTTCCAGACACCCGCGTTTCCCGCAAGCACAGACGCGTCCCCCTGGGTCCATCACGATGTGGCCAATTTCCCCGGCAAAACCATGGCATCCCTCATACAATTGGCGGTTGAGAATCATGCCAGAGCCTACACCGGTCCCAATCGCCACGTACAACATGCAAGGCACCTGGTTCCCCGCACCCAGCCGATGCTCGGCAATCGCCCCAACACGTGCGTCACCCTGTACCAGGCAAGGAACGTCCAGCTTCTCCTCCATCCAACGCTTCACATTGATATTGTTCAACGCGAGGTTTGCAGCCGCGTGCACCACGCCTTCCCGGGCATTGACCAACCCCGGCAGCCCGATGCCAACGCCGGCCAGCGGTCCAAGGCCTTGGACACTGTCCGTGAGTTCCCGGATGACAGAGAGCATGCGGTTGAGAACCTCGTGGGGTTCGTTTTTCGTGACGTACGTCCTCGCACGGACTTCAGCCACCTGTCGGCTCCCCGTGAACGCCGCGCCCTTGATGGTTGTTCCCCCCACATCCAGTGCCACCACGTACGACACGTGCATCAGGACCCTTCCATCGAAAGGTAAAAGAAAAGTCTATACATTCACAGCCATCCGCAACACGAGACAAACTATTTTTTGAATTCTTTACAATCACCTTTTTCTACAGTATACACGGACTTCTATTGCAGTCAACAAAATTTTGTGATAAATCTGTATTAGATGTCGGCGTCAGATAGGTATAATCAAATGGTCAATTCCACATACGAAAGGGAATTCGTTTCATTTAGGTATAGACTTTTTCGAGCGAGAAAGTGATTTGTTTTGCATTCGGAAAGGGAGTGTGCGGGAGGTGATTGACCGCAGCAATTCTGTGCCTTTATATTTGCAAGTCAAACAGTGGATGGTAGAAAAAATGGATTCCGGCGAATGGCAGGAAGGCGACATGATTCAGCCGGAGCGGGAGCTGGCGGAGGATTTCGGCGTGAACCGGCTCACCGTGCGCCAAGCCATCAGCGAATTGGCGGCCGAGGGGCGGGTGGTTCGAACACGCGGACGGGGTACGTTTGTCTCTTCTCCGAAAATACAACAGCCTTTGGGTCAATTGACCTCCTTCACGGAGGACATGAGGCGGCTGGGGATGGTGGCCAGTTCGCGCGTGTTGAAG
The DNA here is from genome assembly GCF_028751525.1 of Alicyclobacillus cycloheptanicus. GTDB lineage: Bacteria > Bacillota > Bacilli > Alicyclobacillales > Alicyclobacillaceae > Alicyclobacillus_L > Alicyclobacillus_L cycloheptanicus. Next base: position 1,479,247 of record NZ_CP067097.1, on the reverse strand, counting down.
CTCGAAATCCGCGAAGCCACCGCTGTCGAACGCACGATGCTTGCACTGCCGCCACAAGGACTCGTGTTCGAGCTCAACCGGCTGCGCTTGGCGGACGGGATCCCCATGGCATTGGAGAACGCTGTCCTGTGCTACGAACTGTGTGAAAAATTGACGGAGGTATCGTTCGTCGAACTGCAGTCCTTGTACGTCGCACTCAAAGAAAAATGCGGACTGGAACTGACACGCGCCCATCAGACGATTGAGACGCTGGTGCCGCCGCAGCACATGGCAGAGCTCCTCAAATCGCCAGAAGGCGCACCCGTCCTCAAGATGACCCGAAAGACATTCACCAGAGACGGGACCCCTGTCGAGTGGGTCAGGTCGTTTTACCGCGGCGACCGCTATCGATTCGAGTCCGAGCTCTTGTTGTAGCCGCGTGACCGCTGAGATGTGCGTCCATTTGAGTAACGAATGTCAAAGAGGAGGCGGCAGGAGCGTGGTTTCTGCAGAATCGTTTTTTGCCAGCGTGGATGACGCGCTGACCAAGGTCAAGACGACCCAACTGCCCGCCATCAAGCGAGTGGCCGGCCGGTTGGCGAACCGCATTCGGATTGGCGGTGTCGTTCACTTGTTCGGTACCGGCCACTCCAGGGTATTCGCAATGGAAATGTGCAACCGCGCGGGCGGCCTCGTCCCCATGCACATGATATCGACCGACGACCTGCAGCGCAGGGGCGTACGAGCCGCGAGTGACCTCGAAGATCCGAGCCTCGAACGTGATCCGCAAGTGGCGCATGAACTGCTCGCCTGCTGTGACATCCAGCCAGCGGACGCCGCCATCATCGTTTCTCACTCAGGCCGCAACGGCGCGCTGGTCGAGTTCGCGCTGCTCCTGAAAGACAGGGGCATCCCGGTGATTGGCGTAACGTCCATGAGCCACACCTTGTCGGTCGCCTCGCGGCATCCGTCGGGCAAGCGGCTGTTCGAAGTTGCAGACGATGTCATTGACAACTGCGGACCGGTGGGTGACGCGATGCTGTACGACGAGCGGCTAGGCACAAAAGTTTGCCCGATTTCATCGGTCACCGGGGCCGTCATCGCGCAGTGCCTGACCGCCGAAATCACACGGAACTTGCTCGAATGGGGCGTGTCAGTCCCCGTGTTGAAGAGTTCCAACCTGGATGGTGCCGATGCTTGGAACGAAACCGTTCGTCTTACAACAGACGACCGGAGGCGGGAGTGACGGCTGTGAAACAGGCAATCCAAGGGGAAGTGTCCGGGGTGGTCCAGCAAATCCTCGTCGAGGCGGGGCGCATTCAGGCCATCGGAAGGTTCACGCAGAACGAACTGACTGGCTGCCAACTCATCGACACCGGAGGAAAACTGCTGCCTGGGTTCATCGACGTGCACGTGCACGGCGGAGGCGGTGCCGAGACGATGGACGGGACGATGGAGGCATACCGTCAAATCTGCCAAACCCACGCCAGGCACGGTACCACCGCGTTACTGTTGACGACCATCACAGAAAGTGACACCGCCATTGAACGCGCCTTGCGCGCTTATCGCCCGGAGCTCGAAACGGGGGGCGCAGAAGTGCTCGGGTTCCATCTCGAAGGGCCATTCATCCATCCCAACCGGCCTGGTGCGCAGTCGCAAGCGCACATCAAACCCCCATCGGTGGACCGCTTGCGCCGATGGATGGAAACTTCGGGTGGCACCGTGCGATACATCACACTGGCGCCAGAACTAGAAGGCGCTGACGAATTGATTGATGAAGCCCAGCGTCTCGGGGTGGTGGTGGCCGCTGGTCACTCCAACGCCACGTACAAAGAGGCCCGCAGAGCCTTCGCGCGCGGCGTACAGAGCACGACCCACCTGTTCAACGCCATGACCGGCCTTCATCACCGCGCGCCAGGCTTGGCCGGCGCCGCGCTGGACACGGTCGAAGCCTACGTCGAGCTCATTGCTGACACACACCATGTGCACCCGGCCGTCATGCGCATCGCAATTGGGCAAAAAGGGGTGCATCGCGTGCTGCTCATCACGGACGCGATCCGCGCTGCCGGCATGCCGGAGGGCACGTATGACCTGGGCCAGCAGACCGTCACCTACCGAAACGGCACCGTCCGATTGCCAGATGGTACGCTGGCGGGCAGTGTACTGACACTGGACCGAGCCGTGCAGAACCTGCTGGCCTGCGATGCGCTGCAGGACGCGGACATACCGGTCGTGACATCGGGCAACCAGGCCGCGCTCCTGAACCTGCCGCATGGCCGCCTCGCCGCGGGACACCCGGCGAACCTGGTCGCCGTCAATGCTGCATGGGACGTCACGCACACCTTTGTGCGCGGACAGCTGGTGTACCAGGCATAAGATGGATGCCCAGGGTGTGCCGGCGCGCAATTCATACGACCTGTTCAATCGCGATGCATGGACCACGGAGGGATCACGATGAGAATCCGCGTCTTCGACAGCCCGCACGACGCAGGCATCTATGTGGCGGCACTCGCGGAACGGGTGATTGTCCAGCGCCCTCAACCGGTGCTGGGCCTTGCCACGGGACGCACGCCCATCCCGTTCTACGAAGCACTGGTTCGCCTGCATCAGTGCGGGCTCGATTTGTCCAACGTGATTGCCATTAACCTCGACGAATACATTGGCCTGCCGCCGGACCATGAACAAAGTTATGCCTGCTTCATGAAACGCCACTTGTTCTCCAGGACCAACATTGCACCAGAAAACATCCACATCCCGAACGGTGTGGCCTCGGATTTGGCGCAAGAGTGCGCGCGGTACGACGCGATTGTGCGGCGCTGCCCGATTGACTTTCAAATCCTCGGCATCGGCGTGAACGGTCACATCGGGTTTAACGAACCCGACGATTTGTTGTTGACGAAGACGCACGTCGTCGACCTGCGTCCTGAAACCGTACAAAGCAATGCCGCCCTCTTCGAGCGCGTGGAGGACGTGCCAAAACAGGCCATCACGGTTGGCATGCAGGCCATCCTGCAAGCGGAAGAGATTGTCCTGATGGCCTTCGGGCAGAAAAAAGCGCACATCATCGCGGAAACGGTGCTGGGTGAAATTCGCACCGAGGTGCCTGCGAGTGTGCTCCAGTTGCACAAAAACGTGACGGTCGTCCTCGACAAGGAGGCTGCCCGCGACCTGTTTGCGGCAGACGGAACCCTGCGGACCGAGCCCTGAAGCAAAGACCCGCTTCTTCGCCACGGCGGTCCGTCATCACACCGGTTTCATCGGTCACTTCGTCAGCCGAACGCTGAAACTGTACGTGGGTGACACGGACCTGCACGTAGAAACTTCCTCGGGCAGTTCGCCCATTTTGCAGAGCGCTTCGACTTTCTCCTTGTCGACCACTTCCACCAGACACTTCTTCATCATAGTAGAATCGAGCAGCTGTGACAGTGCGTCGACATCATACAAGGTATACCTGGAAGTCACCTTTGCCCGCTCCTGAACGGTCAGATGAATCTTGCCGCTGTGCTGACGGTCTGAAATCACCTGCACGTCGTTGGCCTTCATGTACGGCTCAATGATGTTCCGCATCTCCTGCATCCGTTCCTCAAGCTGCTTGTACACCCGGTACACTTCGATATATTGGTCAACCGCATCCTGAACGGATTTTGGAATGTCGTCCCGCACGTCGAGCCCCCCTCCCTGTCTCGTACACTAATGTCTATGAGAGGCTCGGCCGGTTATGACGCGATAGGACGCGAACACATCCATGAAAAAAGATGGAAGGCGCCCTCGGCCCTTCCATCTCCTTACTTGCACACTTTTCAATTTGCAGCAGCGTCTGCAGCGTCTTTCATCCACTGGTGGGCCTAAGAGGACTCGAACCTCTGACCTCACGATTATCAGTCGTGCGCTCTAGCCAGCTGAGCTATAGGCCCATATGGTGCGGTCGAGAGGACTTGAACCTCCACGGGGTTGCCCCCACAAGAACCTGAATCTTGCGCGTCTGCCAATTCCGCCACGACCGCATGCGATGTAATTGACGCCTTGTTGCTGGCGGAGTGAGAGGGATTCGAACCCTCGATACGCTTTGTGGCGTATACTCGCTTAGCAGGCGAGCGCCTTCGACCGACTCGGCCATCACTCCATGTGGTGGGTCATGAAGGACTCGAACCTTCAACCTGCCGATTAAGAGTCGGATGCTCTACCAATTGAGCTAATGACCCATGGACTTACCTGGTGGAGGGGGAAGGATTCGAACCTTCGAAGCTTTCGCAACGGATTTACAGTCCGCCCCATTTGGCCACTTTGGTACCCCTCCATGGAGCCACCTGTCGGATTCGAACCGACGACCTGCTCATTACGAGTGAGCCGCTCTACCCCTGAGCCAAGGTGGCCTCACCGATCGCAGCGGGTGGATTCACACCACGGCGCCACGGGTACGACGTGCGCTCTAACCAACTGCGCTGCGCCGATGGAAACTGGCGGAGCTGACGGGATTCGAACCCGCGGTCTCCTGCGTGACAGGCAGGCATGTTAGGCCTCTACACCACAGCTCCACAAATTGGCTGCCGAACTAGGACTCGAACCTAGACTAACTGATCCAGAGTCAGTCGTGCTACCATTACACCATTCGGCACCGTTCTGCTGCATCCCATGACTGTACGATCACGATGTGCGCACCATCATGGTGGCTCGGGACGGAATCGAACCGCCGACACGAGGATTTTCAGTCCTCTGCTCTACCGACTGAGCTACCGAGCCATTGGTTGCGGGGGCAGGACTCGAACCTGCGACCTTCGGGTTATGAGCCCGACGAGCTGCCAACTGCTCCACCCCGCGATGAAAACTGGAGCGGAAGACGGGATTCGAACCCGCGACCCTCGCCTTGGCAAGGCGATGCTCTACCCCTGAGCCACTTCCGCATGTATGGTGACCCCAAGGGGACTCGAACCCCTGTTACCGCCGTGAAAGGGCGGTGTCTTAACCGCTTGACCATGGGGCCAATCTTTGATAAGGCTCTGGAGCTCCCAATCGGATTCGAACCGATGACCTCATCCTTACCATGGATGCGCTCTGCCGACTGAGCTATGGGAGCATGGCTCCCCGAGTAGGATTCGAACCTACGACCCTCCGGTTAACAGCCGGATGCTCTACCGCTGAGCTATCGAGGAAGACTGGTGGAGGTAAACGGATTCGAACCGATGACCCCCTGCGTGCAAAGCAGGTGCTCTCCCAGCTGAGCTATACCCCCGTATGAGCCATGGTGGACTCGAACCACCGACACCCTGATTAAAAGTCAGGTGCTCTACCAACTGAGCTAATGGCTCATTTGGAGCGGGTGATGGGAATCGAACCCACGCGACCAGCTTGGAAGGCTGGAGTTCTACCATTGAACTACACCCGCGAGCGATGTAAGGTGACATCCTGATGAGTCACGCGTCTGCCACGACAAATCACAGCGACGTTTGCTAATTTACCACGGATCTCCCGTGCGAATCAATGGAATTTATTTCTAATCGAGTAGGAGGGGGCGGCTAGCCCCCGACCTCTCACACCACCTAGCATGCGGGTCCGCACTAGGCGGTTCATGAAACACCACGAAGTTCCAGGTACCTTTCCTTTAGACTCTTCAGACCCAGCGCTTCAAAATACGTCTTGTCCATGGCTTTGTTCAGATTCTTCGCCATTAGCCACGGCCCGCGACGCGAATTCGCCATCATGTGCACGATCCACTCGGGTTGTTCGAGTGCTCGGAGTTTGCGATATCGGGTTTTGACCCGTTTCCACTGTTTCCAAATGCACATTCGAAGTCTCCGTCGTATCCATTCATCCAACCGTTCGCAATGCCCTTTCATCTGTGCAACCCGGAAGTAAGCCACCCAACCCATGATGTATGCATTGAGTTGCCTTATCCGCTCGGACAATGGCATGCTTCGTGTCCGGCTGGTCATCTGGCGGACCCTGTCTTTGAATCGCTCAATGGTCCTGTCAGCCAATCGAATCGGAGCCTGCTTTCCGTATAGAAAACTGAACCCCAGAAACTTTCGTCGCTGTGGTCTGTCTACGGCACTCTTGTCTCGATTGACCTTGAGTTTCGGGTCTTCTTCCAGGTATCTCGTGAGCGAGGTCATCACTCGTTCGCCCGCTCTGCGCGACTTGACGTAAATGTTGCAGTCGTCCGCGTAGCGGACGAACTTGTGCCCACGCTTTGTGAGCTCTTGGTCGAAGTCATCCAGCAGAATGTTCGCCAGAAGGGGGCTGAGCGGGCCACCTTGCGGTGTACCCTCTTCACTTCGCACCACGACCCCGTTCTCTAATACACCCGCGTTCAGGTAGGCACGGATGAGTTTCAGAATTCGCTTGTCCTCCACTTTTCGTGCCACTCGTGCCATCAGCATGTCGTGGTTCACGCGGTCGAAGAACGCTGCCAAGTCCATGTCAACTGTCCACGCATAACCTTCCCGGATGTACTCCTGGGCCTTCTTCACCGCGTCGTGGGCTTTCCGCCCAGGACGGAACCCAAAGCTGTTTGGTGAGAATCCAGAATCAAAGATCGGTGTGAGCACCTGGAGAAGTGCTTGCTGGATGAGTCGGTCCAACACAGTAGGAATCCCCAGCTTCCTCATCCCGCCTCCGGGTTTCGGAATTTCGACCCGCCTGACCGGTTGAGGCTTGTAAGCTCCTGTGAGCAGCTGCTGACGAATGTCAGCCCAGTGCATCTGGACGTACGACCGTAGTTGTTCTACCGTCACTCCGTCCGTGCCCGGCGCTCCTTTGTTCGACTCAACTCGCTTGAGGGCGAGCAACATATTCTCTCGCTGTAACATTCTTTCCAGCAAGTTGGTACTGTCTTCGCAGGATGGGGTCTGTCCTTGTGCCGATGACGAACTCGGCCCTCGCTCTCCAGCCTCTCGCGGCTTCACCGCTACCCTCTGGATGGAGGCCCCTTGCGGGATATTCTGCTGTCTTTGCTCGTCATACGAACGCATCCAGTCCATCCTCGTTTCATGTTCAGCCCTTCCGCAGACATACGCATGTCTGCGTACTATGGCCTCTGCTGACTCCTGTCCGTTCAGCGTCGCCTCTCGACGACGGTTGCCGGCTCTACCGGTGTACCAGACAGGTCTCCCCGGATAAGAGCAGCCTCTTTCCTCTCATGCACCCGCCGCAGTCTACTGCCACAACCCTTGGCGACTTCGGACTTTGTTGTGTGTAGGCAACTCATCCAGTTATGACAGCCTCAAATGCGGTTCGTGTACCTCGGGTCGAGAGTTTGCCTCCAGCTTCCTTCAGATTCTGCCTCACAGCAGACACCCTTGCTCTTGGCTATGGTAGGTATGTCGCCAACCCCCATTCGGGACTTTCACCCTATAGAGAACCGCCCATGCCGGGCGTACAACCAGAATGGGTTGTCAGCGCTCACTGACAACCCATCCAAACGGTCGCAGATGCGGCCGCTGCCCATCAGGCAACAGCGGCTGCCTGCTCGTCCGAAGACCAGCTGCCGCCCGCTGCTCAGGCGATTAGGCTGCCTGCAAATAATTCGTCAGGTTTTGTGAAAACTCCCGGACAATCTGGTCCGCCTTCCGCTTGATCAACGGCTGCGCGAGTTCGCCCAGCTTGCCTGCAATGACAACATCCGCGTCAATCTGAAGGACGGAACCCTCGCCCGCCGCGTTTGGCCCGAGCTTCATACGGAACTTCCCGTAAACATTGCCAGAGCGGGAGTCGGACATCGAGACCGTCGCCTCCATCACCTGGTCAGCCTCGTCCACCACCAAATCTGCACTTCCCTTGAACCGAAGCGCAATCGGACCCAGCTTGGTCATGATTTTCACGTCAAAATGGCCCGGGGCCGACTCCTCGGCCTCTTCCACGCCCGGAATGCAGTGAACCATCGCCAGCGTATCCTGAAGCTTGCGCCAGGTTTCTTCCACTGAACTCTGTACGTCCACGTGATAGGTAAAATTCACGCTCTCATCCCCTTGTCCGATTTCTGGTCCACCAAAGAACGCAGCACGCGTTTCGTCCACACCGCTGCCATGTCTCGCTTGTACTGCTCGCTGCCCCTGGCATCGTCCCAAGGCTCGACCGTATTGCGGACCACCTCAGAGACGTCGTCCAAACGGCCGTCGTTCACCTCATGCCCAATCAGAAGCTGCTCCGCATCGGCGATCCGGCAGGCCACCGGACCCGCCCCGCCCACTGCGATGCGTACGTCCGCAATGGTGTGCCCGTCTGCCGCAAACGCCACGCTGGCCGCCACACCCACCGTGCAGTAGTCGTCCTGGCTGCGCGGCCGAAACTTCACATAGCGCGACCGCCTGGCGATCGCGGCGGCAGGAATGGTCACATCCATCATGATTTCGTCCGGGGCAATCGCCGTTTCCATCGTATCTACAAAGAACGCATCCAGCGGGACCGTTCGTTCCGCATCCGCGGAGCGCAGCTTCACGCTGGCGTCCAGCGCCAGCAGCAGCGGCGGCAGGTCCTGCGCCGGATCGGCATGGACCAGGTGCCCGCCCAGCGTCGCGACGTTTCGCACCCGAACGTTTGCGATGACGCTGGCGGTTTCCGACAAGCTGGGGATCACGCCCGCCAAAAACGGCGAGAGCTCAATGTCGCGCAGGCGCGTCATCGCGCCCAGGCGCACCGCCCCGTCCGGCAGCCGCGAGATGCCGTAAAGTTCCGAAACCCGCTCCAGGCCAATCACCAGGTCCGGCGCCAGCAGCCCCTGCTTCATCAAAATCGTGGAGGCCGCGCCGCCGCCCCAGAAAATCGCTTCCGCCTCTGTGTCCTGCAGTGACAATGCTTCATCGACCGTTGTGGGGAATGACAGTTTAAACGGCTGCATGTTCTTGCCCCCACCGTTCCGCCGCAAGTTCGATGGCCCTGATGATGGATTGATAGCCTGTGCAGCGGCACAGGTTTCCCGCCATGAAGTGGCGAATCTCATCCACGGTCGGCCGGTGGTTTTCCTTCAGCAAACCAACCGCCGACATGACCTGTCCAGGCGTGCAAATCCCGCATTGCAGGCCTTCACATTCCACAAACGACTCTTGCACGATCCGCCATAACTTCGGGTCAGGGGCGCCTTCCGGCACATCATCGCGATCCATCACCGCCTGCAGGCCTTCAGCCGTGAAGAGGTGGCCGCCGTTTGCAAAAACCGCCGGCATCAGGCACGAACTGACCGTTTTCCCGTTCAAAAACACGGTGCACAGGCCGCAAATCCCAATCGAGCAGGCCTCTTTCGTACCCGTCAGATGAAGTTCTTTCCGAAGAAAATCGATGAGCAGGGTGCCGGCCTCCACCTCAGCGACGATGCGCTCGCCATTCACATGCAGCTCAAGTGATTCCGTCATCTCGCATCCTCCTTCGCGCGGAGTGCAAAGTATACCTGTTCGGCCGTGATGGGCAGTGCCTTCATCCGAACACCGACCGCGTCGGCAATCGCATTGGCAATCGCCGCCGGCACAGCCACGTTGGACAATTCCCCTGCGGCTTTCACATTTTCCTCGCCAATGCCGCGTCCACCCTCCACGAGCGCCATATGCACGCGCGGAATATCCTCCATGGAAGGCAGCTTGTACTCGCCCAGACTCGCGTGGGTGACACGTCCATCTTCAATCATCAGGTCTTCCAGCACAGCCTCCCCAAACCCGAAGATGACGCCGCCTTCGAGCTGCAAGTAGTGGGAGGTGGGATTGATGATATTGGCGACGTCGTAGGCCGCATAGATGTCCTCCACCACGATTTGGCCGGTGCCCCGGTCAACGCGGACGACCGCAATGGTCACATTGTATGAACAGACATGTTCGATGTCGTTGGCATTGTGGCTGACACGCAGCCAATTTCCTTCCCACGCTGCCGCAAAATCGGATAGAGCTCTCTGCAAATCAGGCAGCGTATACCCATTTGGCAGGTGGAATCGTTCATGCAGAACGGACAACAGCTGCTTTCCTGCCTGATGAAGCGCCTCACTGGCCGTCACCGTCACGCGGCTTCCGCCGCACCCCGTGTCCCACTTCAATTCACTCGTCTCCGCCTGACGAACGGTGATGAGATGCGGCGGCATCGACAACAGCCTGCTCAAGATGTTTCTGCCCAGTGTCAGCTGCCCCCCGCCCTGGTCGGGAAACGGGACATGCACAATGAGTTCGCCCGAACGCGTCGGTTCCAGGCCAATCTCGGTGACACCGCCGTGGGTCGGCCGCTGATAAAACGTATATCCCACGCCCCGTGCCCAATCGCCTTCCTCCGGCAGGGGCGGTGTGTCCGCCTGTGACAGCAGGGCTTTCGCGGCCTCCAGCGTCTCTCTCGAGCGAACTTCGAGATAAGGGTCGCCAAGTGGGGATTTGTCCCCGTCCTGCAGCATGTTGCGTTCGCGAATCACCAGCGGGTCGATGCCAAGCTCGCGTGCCGCCATGTCAATCAGACTCTCGACCGGAAAATGCATCTGGACCGATCCCGGCGCTCTCGCATGGCCCCGCGGCACCGTGTTGGTATACGCGATGGTGCTTTGAATCCGAATCGACGGAATCCGATAGGCTGAGCCTGCATCCGGAATCCCAATCAAGTTGACATCGGCCATCGGCTTGAACCCAGCGTACGCGCCGCCGTTCAACACTGCGTCCACTTCCAGGGCCGTGAAACGGCCTTCTTCATTCAGCCCCAGTCGAACGGTCACGGATGACGAATGGCGCGGGTCGGCCGCCATGAGGTCCTCGGCGTACGACATCCGCAGCTTGACCGGGCGCCCCGTCGCCTGCGCCAGCGAAATCGTGAGCGGGATCTCCATCGGCGAACCCTTGCCGCCAAAATCGCCGCCAATGAACACAGGGTGAATGTGGACCTGCGTCTGCTCGACGCCCATCCACTCCGCCAGCTGCTGTCGGAGTCGATAGGGGGCCTTATTGGGCGCCCAGATTTCCACCTCGTCTTCGTCCACACGCGCAATGCAGGCGTGCGGCTCCAAGTAGCCCTGATGCCGCGTGCCGGTACAGAATGTATCCGTGAACACATATTTCGACTGCGCGAGGGCTTCTGAAACCTCTCCCCCGTTGGCAAGCACAACGCGCGACTGCAGATTCGGATGGTCGCCTTCGTGCGTGACTGACCCTCTGTACAGCCATGGCGCGTCATGCAACACGGGCGCATCCGCTTGCAGCGCTTCTCTCGCATCAAACACCGCAGGCAGTGGTTCATACTCTACATCAATCAACGTTAAGGCTTCCTGCGCCACTTCTTCCGAAATCGCCGCCACCGCAGCGACCCTGTCTCCGACAAACAACACCTTGTCCTTCGCCAACACCGGAATGTCCCAAATCGACCGGCCAAACCGCCCATAAGGAATGTCCTGTGCCGTCAGAACCGCGACGACGCCCGGCAGTGCCAGCGCCTCATCCACATGGATGGAGACAATTCTTGCATGCGGGTAGGGACTGCGCAAAACCGCGCCGTACAACATATTGGGAAGGGAAATGTCGTCGGTGTACTTGGCCTCACCGCGAACCTTCAACATCCCGTCGACGCGCGTGAGCTTCCGTGCGGAAGGAGGAGCTTGCGTAACCGGCACGGTTGACACCTCCTTACACTTGATATCGTTTCTCCAGAGCCGACAACTCCGGAAGTTTGACGAGCGATTGCCGCTCCTGCCACGAAAGCATGGGAATATCCACACTGGTGCCCGTCTCCATGAGCTTCCGGGCTGCTTCAAACGCAGCGCGCAGCGCTGCTCTCGGAATCGCGTTCGCGTAATAAATCAAGGAAAAACCAATTTCCTGCAGCTCCTGCTGGGGTAGAATCGGCGTCTTGCCGCCCTCTACCATGTTCGCCACCTGCGGCCAGGGCAGCTGCCCAATTCTCTTCATTTGATCGTACGTTTGAGGCGCTTCGACAAAGGTCACGTCCGCACCGGCCTCGTGGTATTGATGCGCGCGCTCAATCGCAGCCTCAATCCCATCCACTGCGATGGCATCCGTACGCGCCACAATGATCACGTCTTCATTGACCCGGCTGTCCGTCGCCGCCTTGATTTTCTGGACCATTTCGTCCGCCGGAATGACCTGCTTATGGTCAAAGTGTCCGCACCGCTTGGGGAACACCTGGTCTTCCAGCATGATGCCCGCGGCGCCCGCTCGTTCCAGTTCGCGTACGGTGCGAATCACGTTCAAGGGATTCCCATACCCCGTATCCGCGTCCACCAACACTGGAATGGACACGGCAGACGTCACCTCCGCCGTCACTTCCACGACTTCGGTGAGCGTCGTCAGGCCGTAATCTGCAATCGCCAGTTTCCAATTGGAAATGCCGGCACCGCTTAAGAACACAACGGGAAAGCCGGTTTCTTCAATGACTCTGGCCATCACCGCATTGGGCGCACCCGGAACGATGGTCCCCTTTTGTTGATTGACAATCTCGCGCAAACGCTTTGCTGTACTCATATGAGTCCTCCTCCCGCTGCTGTGGAAGCATGTGCTTACAGGATACCAGACGCCCCACCACCGTGCGGGCGCCCGGATTCAATGCAGCTGATGAAAAGAAAGGGGCGCAGTCCGCAGCCCCGAAGAAATCAAGACGTTTGCGACAAGGGGAGGTGGTCTTTCAGGTACGAGATGACATCCAGACCGGCCCGGCGGCCAAACACCAGCCCCCGCAAAACGGAGGTCGCACCCGGGTACTTGCCATAGTACAGCCCGGTGATTTCACCCGCCGCATACAGGCCTGGAATCACTTCATCATCCGCGGACAGCACGCGCCCATTCACGTCCGTGGACAAGCCGCCGTACGAGAACACAATCGAGCAGACCACCGGGTAGGCGACGTAGGGTGCTTTGTCAATCGGGATCGCCCAGTTAGACTTCGGCGGCGTGATGTTGACGGCTTGTTTGCCGTCCTTTCGGTCCCAATGGAATTCCCCGGGTTGAATCGCCGCATTGTAGGCGCGAACGGTTTCCACAAGCGCTTCCACCGGAACATCAATTTTCTGCGCCAGCTCTTCCAAGGTATCCGCCTCGATGGGGGGTTGTTCGGTCTGCAATGCCCGTTCATAGTTGGGGATGTCGAACATTTTTTGGTCGCTGATCATATAGGCGATTCGCCCTGGCAGTTCAAAGTAGATTTTCCGCGCAACCGCTTCATACTGCTCGTCGACGGTTGACTCGCCCTCATCCACAAACCGCTTCCCATACTTGTCCACGAGAATGGCGTATGGATACGTCATGACGGTGGCTTCTTCGCGGTTGCTCCTGGGGTCCACAGGCTCGGCGTGGAAGGAGTCCCATTGCCCAGACACCTTGGCGCCGATGGCCATGGCCATGCGAATCGCCTCACCCTTGTTGTAGTGGCCGCCTTCTGCAATGGTCGGAATTTTGTGCGCATCTCGGCCAATGTACTGGGACATCATCTCCGGGTTGCCTTCAAAGCCACCCGCCGCCAAGATGACCGCTCGGGTCCCGAGACGCAGCGAGTGACCGCCCTTCACGCGGACGTTCAGCCCTTCGATGGCACCTTCGTCATCCAGCAGCAACTGCCATGCGGTGGTCTCATAGATGATTTGCACACCGAGCGCTTCGGCACGCCGGCTGAGTGCGTCAATTACCGCGCGGCCGCCGCCGACGGGCAGCATCCTGGGCTTGGACGAAGTCAGAAACATCGTCGGCAGATAATCGAAGTCGACCCCTTTTTCGTGCACCCATTGCAGGGTCTCGCCAGCCTCGCGGGCCAGCACTTCGATGTAGTCCCGGTCCGAATATCCGTCTGAGAACCGCACCATGTCTTCCACAAAATTTTCTGCGACCTGCGTCAGATTTTCCATGCGCAAGTAGGCAGCGGTCCACCGTGAATTGCCGCCTCTGTGGTCATAGTCGGCCCGTTCCAGGATGGCAATCCGTGCTGAACTCCCGCTTTTCCTCGCTTGCTCCGCAGCCGACAGCGCAGCAGCCGTCCCAGCCACGCCGCAGCCTACCACGACAATGTCAAAATCAAAATCGTTCGCCATCTGTCTACCTCCCCAAGAATGTCCGCTCGCCTGTGAGAAAGAGATGGTAGGCTCGCCGAGCTTCTTTGCCGTGACGCAGCCCGCACCGCCGCTTCCCCAAAAACAAGTGCAGACTTCACAAGATTTGGCTAAACTGGTGAAAGCATCAGTGTGTTCCGACAAGCAAAGCGACCCGGTCAACTGATTGCCCCGTTATGATGGGAATAGTATGATACGAGTCAGAGAAAGTCAATATTCGGTTTCATAATTCCGAAATTCGGACCTTTTGGGTGGTGCACAACGTGGCTAGAAACGAAGTCGTCGTCAAGTCTATGAACATCCTCAAACTCTTTGAGCAGCATGAGGCATTATCACTGAATGACATCGTCAACTTAACGGGATCGCCAAAGACTTCGGTGATGCGCATGATTCGGTCGCTCGAAGACATGGAGTTCATCTCCAAACGAGCCGACAAAAAGTACTGCCTTGGCCTTTCCTTTCTGCACTTCGGGCAACTGGTCGCAGAACGCCTCGATATCCGGCGCATTGCCCTGCCTTACATGATTGAGCTGCGCGATGAAGTCGACGAAGCGGTCGCTTTGGTGGTCCCGCATGGCGATGAGGCGATGTATGTGGAAAAAGTCGATACAAGCCAAATGGTCAGAGTCTACACGCGGGTCGGGCGGCGCGCCCCCTACTATGCCGGCGCGTGCCCGCGGATTCTCCTCGCGTTCATGGAACCAAGCCGTCGAGAGGCCTACATTGAGTCGGTCCAAATGGTGAAGATGGCGGCCGGAACCATCACCGACAAGGCCGTCCTTCGCCAAGTGCTGGAGGAGTCCAGAAAAAACGGGTACTCGATGAGTTTCTCCGAACTCGAAACCGGCGCAGCCGCCATCGCAGCCCCCATTTTCAACCATCAGGGGACCGTGGTCGGCGGGTTGAGCATCCTCGCAACCGATTATCGAATCCGGGAATATCAGGAACAAGGCGGCGATTTAGCCAACCGCGTGAAACAAAAGGCCAATCAAGTTTCAAAAGAACTCGGTTGGATGCCCAGAGACTGACGTCTCCCTTCCACTGACATCCCGTTGTTTCAACCTTTGACGTCTGGTATGACGGCCCTGTCACAGGGCCCTTTTTTTCATTCTTTTTCATAATTGCATTTATCGTTTGACCATAGTAAAATCTCCTCATCGTTGTATCGTTATTCGGTATCAAAGGTCCGAAATTCGGTACAAATCCCAAATGCACGTCCTGATGTCCGTCATCTATCCACCATCGATCTTTGATTTTGTAGTTCGTGACAGCGTTTACCCGGGAGATTCAACTCAGGACGGTGGAGGTGGTTCCAAACGTGTAAGCGTTCGCACATCGCTTTGCAGCCAGGCGCCCAGCAGCGCCCAATATGATTCAGCACTTCGAATGTGAGGAAAGGGAGGTTTTCTACGATGTCTACGCAATTTATGTACGAGTCGCAGAAAATGGGCCGCACGCAGTATCAGGCCTTTTTCGCAGCACTCATTGGCTGGGTGTTCGACTACTATGAAGTCTTCTTGCTCAGCTTCGTCATCATTCCCATGGCCCATTCACTCCACCTGAGTACTGGCCAAACGGCTGCGCTGGAGTCCATTCAGCTGGCCGGCCTCGCCCTCGGCGGCATGTTGTTCGGGGTGCTTGGCGACCGCGTCGGCCGCAAGGGCATGCTCATGTACACCGTCATCCTGTACGGCATCGGCACCTTGATGCGCGCGTTTTCGTTCGATTACGCTTGGCTCGTGATTTGGACAGGCATCGCAGGGTTTGGCATCGGCGGCGAGTACGGCGTCGGACAAGCCCTCGTCAGCGAAATTGTGCCCTCGAAACAACGCGGCTTCTGGAGCGGCCTGCTGTACGGCGGCATCTTCATCGGGATCGCCGGCGGAGCTGCCGTGGGTGGATACGTTCTGCCGGTCGTTGGCTGGCGCTGGACCTTCGCGCTGTCGGCCATTCCCGCCCTGTTAGCCGCCTACATTCGCGGCCGGATTGACGAATCGGATGTGTGGGAACAAAAGGTCGCCAAACGCAAACGTCCCTTGCAAACCGCAAAATATGGCGCGAAACGCTTCTGGCTGCCCTTCATCATCTGCTTAATCGCATCCGTCTTCCAGTTCTTTGCCTACTATGGGATCACGACGTTTTTACCCACCTACCTGGTCGACAACGAGCACTTCAGCATGGGTCACGCCGCGTGGTGGCTGTTCTTCACAGCCTTTGCCGGATTGGTCGGCGCAGTGGTGGGCGGATACACGGCGGACAAGTGGGGGCGCCGAATCACCCTCTGTTACCTGGCATTCATCGCCGCACTCGGAGGCTTGTGGCTGTTCTTGAGCTGGAAATCGCTGCTCAATTCTTCCCTGATTTTGATTCCGTTCTTCCTGCTCTACTTCGGGTCCAACGGCGCCACCGTTTTCGGTTCACTCTTCAGTGAGATGTTCCCAACAGACATCCGCAGCACCGGGGTGTCCTGGTCCTTGCAAATCGGTCGAGGATTGGCTTTCATTCCACCCTTGATTACCGCAGCCATCTTCCCAATCTATGGCTACAAACCCATCATCCTCATCGGTGCAGCTGAATTCATGGCACTGGGGTTGTGGGCTTGGGTATTCCGGGAGACCAAGGACATCTCGCTGGACAGCCTCGATGAGCCCATCACGGACGATCACGCTGCCGCCGCCGCACCGGTGGAAGTATAGGGTTCCGTTAGCAAGGTACGGAGCGCGTCGTTTGGACGAAGCACAACCTACGCGCGCAGCACCCGTCCCATCATCCAAAAATGCACCGAGCTGTCCTTGCGCCAACACAGGACAGCTCGGTGTTTGCGTGATTCAGTCCGCTGGCTTGAGAAACCCGACAAGTTCATCTATCAGCGCAGATTCCCATTCCGCGCGGTCAAACGTGTGATTTGCCCCCTCGATGCAGCGGACCTGGGCGCGTCCGAAATACGCCTGCGTTTGATATGCCTCCGCCGTTTCGCTCGGCACCACCTCATCCGCACGCCCGTGCACAATGAGGACCGGCCCCTTGTACGCCTGGGCTCGCGGGTACACATCGAACGTACACAAGTCCTCAAGCAGGGCGCGAGACACCCAGTTGCCCTGATAGTCGTAGGCAGCAGCTGGTGCGTGGACATCCGCTCCGCTCTCCCGCAAGAGCCCGGACACAATCTCCTGCACGTTGCCCCCAGCGGCTGCCATCAGCACAAGCTTGTGCACATCCGACGGGCGGTCCCCCGCCACCTGACTGGCAATCAGCCCACCCATGCTCAACCCGGCCAAAGCCACCCGTGAACGGTCTACCCTTGCATCGGCCAACACCCCGTCCAGAATGGCATGCGCTTCGGCGATTTCACCGGAAATGGTCACCTCTTCAAAATCCCCGTCACTCTCGCCGCTCCCTGAAAAGTCAAAGCGAAAGCTGGCGATGCCCAGTTGTTCCAGCCGACGGCAAATCTTCACGAACAAACGGTGGGGCTCAATCCGGGTTGCGGTAAACCCGTGATAGAGAACCACCGCAGGAAATGGCCCCGGCCCCGCTGGCACATGTTCGGTCCCGCGCAAGATTCTCCCCTGGTGAATCCGTTCAATGGCCTTCTGCGTCACACGCTTCCCCCCAAACATGCACTGCTCGCCGTCACCGGCGCTGCCGCAAACCGAACTGCCTCAACTTCCGCACCACCGTAGACTGGCTCACGCCCAAGCGGGCCGCAATCTCCCGGGTACTCGCCCCATCCGCAAGCGCCTGACGATACAGCTCGCGCTCTGTGCCGTGGATGTACGCTTTCAACGTCTGACCCGGCAGCGCTCGCCCCGGCGCAACGACCTGCACATCTTGTGCATGCTGCGCAAGGTCGGTGCCGTCAGAAGCGAAACCTGACGACGGCCCGTCGTGGGCATCGCCGCGCAAAGCCTCGTGCGCCGTACCCATCAGGTCCTGCGGCAGATGATGCGGCCCAATGGTGGGCTCGTCCGTGGTAATTACCAAGTACTCTATCATATTTTCCAATTCGCGAATATTCCCCGGCCACGGATACGCAGTCAAGGAAGCGAGCGCTGCCTGGCTCCACGCCCGCGTATCCTTTCCGTGCAGTTGAACGAAGTGTTCCAGATATACCTCGCAAAGACGCGCAATGTCCTCCTTGCGCTCGCGCAGCGGCGGAATGTGAAGCGTCACGACATTCAAGCGATAGTACAAATCCGCGCGAAATGTTCCAGCTGCAACCATCTCCCGCAGGCTGCGGTTCGTCGCCGTGATGATGCGCGCATCCAGGTATGCGGGACGCGTCGAGCCGATTCGTTCAATTCGGTGCTCCTGAATCAAATCGAGCAATTTTCCCTGTAGATGTAGCGGCAATTCGCCAATTTCGTTGAGAAAGAGCGTCCCGCCCTGCGCCAGTTCCACTTTGCCTGGTTTTCCCTCGCGCCTGGCACCGGTGAAGGAACCCCGCTCGTACCCAAATAATTCACTTTCCAGCAAGGCTTCCGGAATCGATGCACAGTTGATCTCGACGAACGGCCCAGCGGAACGTTGACTCGCGTCATGAATGGATTTTGCGACTCGGTTCTTCCCCACACCCGTTTCGCCCAAAATCATGACCGCCGCTTCCGTACGCGCGACACGAAGCGCCAAATCCATGCACCGGCGCATCGCAGGGCTGCCGGAAATAAACGGAGCCGGCAAAGTTCTGTGCGGATTCGGCACATCGCTGCCGGTTCGTCCAGGCAGCGTCAGCAGTTCCAACTCTGTCACATCCTTGGCGTACGATATGACACGCTTGATAGAACCGTCCGGATTGAAGATGGCGTTCCCGGTGGAAATGAGGCGCCTGCCATCCACCGTATTTTGCAGCACAGTTTGCTGGGTGCGGTGGCGCAGCACCAGGGCCGTGACCGACGGGTAAAAAATCCGTTGATGCTCCAACTCGAACACGGACTTGCCGACCAAGCCGCCGACCAAGGGGCCATAGAGCTGCTCAACCTTGTCATTCACTTGCAGCGTGATGCCTTCCCCATCCGTGATGTACCACTCATCCAGGGAAGAGTTGATGAGTTCCGCGAGCTCTGTGTTCTCCTGTTTCAACGCCCAAATCGTGTTCTCGTCCGGTCCCTCAGGCAGGCGAATGCACTCAATGAGCGTTCGGTCCGGACCAAACGGACCCTTGTGCATGATGTAGGAATAGCCTTGCGGAAGATTGTGTTCATGGTTCCAGGTATCGAGGTCGACCCCCGAACAGACCGTGACCTTCGCGGCCTGATTCGCCCATTCCAGCTGTCCTGCACGATTCACCAGCAGGATGGGCGTGTCGAGTACATTCAGGACATCCAGGAGTTCCATGTCGCAGCCCCCTCGCCGATAAGCCCATGTTACCCGACATTGAGTCAAAATTAAATCAAAAATCTTCATTTTGACTCAACACAGAACCCTAAATGAACCAATTTTGCATCAACGGCCGCAGACCCGCGTCTCAGCCGCGCTCCCACACGTCCTCTGCAGAACATCTTTAACCACCCAGAAATCCGCGTGAGACCGCAGGCTGACGGACAAAACACGCCTGTGACGGCACGTGATGGCGGCGGTAGCGCAACCCTGGCACGCAATTTGCTGAACCATCCAGCAAGGTGCACGACGGCACGCACACCGATGCTATAGAGACACGATGGAGAGGAGCACTTCAAAATGGCGATGATCATGGACAAAAGGAAACGCTTGCAAGACAACACTGACATGACGCTTCCGTATTCCCTATACGTAGAAGAGCAGGTTCTGCATACCGAGTACGAACACATTTTCAAAAAGTCCTGGCAGTACGTGGGCCACGAGGCGCTGGTGGAGAAGCCTGGCGACTTTATCACCTGCACGATTGCCGACGAACCCATTGTCATCGTCCGGGGGAACGACCACGAGGTCCGGGCATTCTACAACGTCTGCCCGCATCGGGGCACAAAGCTGGTGCAGGACGAGGCGGGATCGAAGAAAATTTTCCAATGCATGTACCACGGCTGGACGTTTCACCTCAATGGCAGCCTGCATCAGGCACCCAATTTCAAGGGTGCGACGGGATTTTGTGCACAAGACCATTGTTTGAAGTCGGTGCACATTGCGATTGAGAATTCCTTGATGTTTGTCAATTTGAGCGAGGACCCCATACCCCTGGCGCAAGAGTTCGCGGACTTTTTCAATGACTTGAAGCAATTCAATTTCCTTTCGGAGTTAAGCCTGTATCATACTGAACAGCGCATCATTCACTGCAACTGGAAAACGTTCATTGACAACTATCTGGAGTGCGATCACTGCCCGATTGCCCATCCAGGGTTCGTGTCAACACTGGATATGACCAAGTATCAAATCATGAACCGTGACAAATGCAATATTCAGGGGTCAAACGTGAAAGAGACTCGCACGGACCTGGGTGACGCCGAAGTCCGGGAAGGCCGGTTCTACTGGCTGTGGCCGAATGTCATGTTCACCATCTACCCAGGTCCAGGAAATTTCCGATCGATTCAGATGATTCCAATCGATGCAGAAACCACGCTTGGCATTTACTCGGTGTACGTGAAGGGCGTGGAACCCACCGAGGAGCAAAAGCAGCTCATCGCGTTCGCGAAGACGGTCGCAGATGAAGATGTCGACCTGGTCGAGCTTCAGCAAGTCGGCCTGCGGTCGTCGGCATTTCGGCAAGGTGTGTACTCTCCAACAGAACATGGCCTGCGCCTGTTTCATGGACTGGTGCGTGAAGCGCTCAATTCGTGAAGCACGTAAATCGATGCGTAAAATGGGGGGATTCAATGTTAGTCGAAAAACGCAGTATTGATTTCATTCCCGAGGAAGAGCGGCACGGAAAGCCCCGAAGCTTGTTCAACATCTGGTTCAGCGGAAACATGCAGCTCACGCCCGTCATGACGGGCGCCGCGCTGCTGGCCCTCGGACTGAACGTCTTCTGGGCGGTTCTGGTGGTCATCGTGGGCAACTTGATTGGCGGGCTGTTCATGGCGACACACTCCGCGCAAGGGCCAAAGCTGGGGATTCCGCAAATGATTCAAAGCCGGGCCCAGTTCGGCGTCATCGGCGCGATCTTGCCGCTCATCCTGGTCATGGTGATGTACGTCGGGTCCGTCTACTACAGCGGACTGCTCGGCGCGCAGGCGATTCACAGCGCGATTCACGGCGTCCCCATCTGGCTGGCAATGGTCGTCCTGAACGCCGTCACCTTGCTCGTCACCACCTACGGGTACGATGTCATCCACACCGTGGAGAAATACTTTGCCATTATTTTCGCGCTCTTCTTCCTGTTCATTACCATTGAAGCGTTTCGCCTGCCCTTTCCAGCGCACAGCTGGTCTGTAAGCGGCTTCAAATTTGGACCCTTCATGATGGCGATGAGCATCTGCGTGAGCTGGCTGCTCACGTACGCCCCCTATGTGGCGGACTATTCGCGGTATTTGCCGAAGAACACCTCCAGCAAGGCGACGTTTGGCTGGACATACGCGGGCGGTGTCCTCGGTACCGCGTGGCCAATGTTGATTGGCGTCCTTCTGATTGCATCCACCTCGCGCTTCGGAGACGACCCGACCGGCGTGCTGGCACAAATGGTCGGCCCCGTCGCGGCCCCCATGTTGTACCTCGTCATCGTGCTGGGCATTTTGGGCGTCAACGTGCTGAATCTCTACTGCGCCTTCATGGCGACGGTCACCACGATTGAACCGTTCACCAAAATCAAAGTGACGCCGACCGCCCGCTTTGTTATTTTGGGTATGATTGACGCAGTGGCCACGTGGATCGGCATCCAGGGGCAAGGCAGCCTCATCACCATCATCGGCGACTTCATGCTGATGCTGCAGTACATCATGGTCCCCTGGAGTGCCATCAATCTGGTGGATTTCTATCTGCTGAGAAAGGGCAACTACAGCATCAAGGACATCTTCGATTTGAACGGAAAGTACGGCCGCTTTAACTGGATCTCGATTGGCGCATACCTGCTGACGATTGTCTGCGAGATTCCGTTCATGAATGTCGCCGGCATATACGAGGGACCCATCTCCAAGGCTTGGGGCCATGCAGATTTCGCCTGGATCATCGCACTGCTGCTGCCGTCCACCATCTACTACTTTGCCATGAAGCCGAGATTGGCTACCACAGGCGAACTTGAACAGGATGCTGTGGTTGCAAAGACCGCTGCACAGTAACCCTGTTGCAGCGAAAGAGAGGGAGAGAAGAACATGAACAAACACGCCATTGCAGTCATTCCTGGAGACGGCATCGGACAGGAAGTCGTCCCCGAAGCGTTAAAAGTGCTGGAAACGGCAGCCCAGATTCACGGCGGCATTGCCTTTGAATGGACCACATTCCCCTGGGGCTGTGAATATTACCTGCAGCATGAAACCATGATGCCCTCCGACGGCATTGAAACACTGAAATCCTTTGAACAGATTTTCCTCGGCGCAGTCGGCATGCCCGGCCTCGTACCCGACCACATCTCGCTTGGCGGCCTGTTGCTGAAAATCCGGCAGGAGCTGGAGCAGTCTATTAATGTTCGGCCAGCGAAGCTGCTCTGCGGCATGAAATCTCCGCTCGCCGACCCACAGTCCTTTGATATCCTGGTCGTCCGCGAAAATTCCGAAGGAGAGTACTCCGATGTCGGCGGACGCGTCCACAACGGCCCGGATGAAATGGCGCTGCAGACTTCCGTTTTTACGCGCAAGGCTTGTGCACGGGTGATGGAATATGCACTGTCGGTGGCACAGCGCCGAAGGCGTCATGTCACCAGCGCGACTAAGTCCAACGGACTCGCGCACAGCATGCCCTTCTGGGACGACGTGTTCCGCGACGTCAGCCAGGCTTACCCGGACATTCAAACCACCAGCATGCACATTGACGCGCTGGCGGCGCTGTTTGTCATGAAACCACACGTCCTCGACGTCGTTGTCGCATCAAACCTGTTCGGAGACATTCTCAGCGACATCGGAGGTGCCATCATGGGCAGCATCGGCATCGCCCCAGCGGCCAACCTCAACGTCGAGCGCAAGTACCCTTCCATGTTCGAACCCGTGCACGGGTCCGCGCCCGACATTGCAGGCAAGGGCATCGCCAATCCCATCGGGCAAATTTGGACGGCAAAAATGATGCTGGACTTCCTCGGGTATGAAGACATTGCATCGGTTGTGCTTTACGGCATCGAGGAAACGCTCGTGGAGAACGTGAAAACAGCCGACCTTGGCGGCAGTGCAACCATGACCGAGGTGACCGAACGGGTCATTGCACACATGAAAGCGGCGGCCAAGTAAGGCGGCGCAGCTACGCGGTAAGAACGGTCGAGATTGGACCTGCATCGTGATCGGACCTGTGTCGAGAGATTCGGTCAGATTTGTACAGGAGTGATTTTGCTTGAAAAAAGACCTATTCATCGATGGCAAATGGGTGCCAACGGACCAGTACACAACGCTGACCGCCCCCTGCGATGGCAGCCTTCATCGCGGAGATCCCGTCCGCCTCCCCGGCCGATATTCATGCGGCGATTGACGCTGCGGCACGGGCCGCGGCCGGGATGTGCGCTCGCTCAGTGATCCGACTTGATGCAGGGAGTGAAACGACACTCGACAGAATTGTGCCACTTCTCAGATCGCTCGCTCAGTGATCCGACCGTCTCAGTCAGGTGCAACCCAAAGGTACTGACGAAGTGCCACTTCTCAGATCGCTCGCTCAGTGATCCGACCGTTTAAGATTCCGAAGCCCACCGTGATTATGTCATCTGAGGTGCCACTTCTCAGATCGCTCGCTCAGTGATCCGACACTCCGTGGGAAACATCCGGACAAACGGCATACTACGGTGCCACTTCTCAGATCGCTCGCTCAGTGATCCGACGCGAAAATCTCATTCATATGGTTGCTCAGGGCATCGTGCCACTTCTCAGATCGCTCGCTCAGTGATCCGACCCAAAACGGGAAGCGCGAAGTCAGCGCTGGTTATGTGCCACTTCTCAGATCGCTCGCTCAGTGATCCGACATCAAAAGTTCATCCTCTCGTCGCAGCCAATCCGTGTGCCACTTCTCAGATCGCTCGCTCAGTGATCCGACTTAAATATCCTTCTCGAAATGTAAATAGTTATATCCGTGCCACTTCTCAGATCGCTCGCTCAGTGATCCGACGCTTGCACGTCCAGTCCTTCTCCTCTGCCAGAAACTCGTGTGCCACTTCTCAGATCGCTCGCTCAGTGATCCGACCCATCTCGATGATGTGCATCAGATGATCCCTTGTGAGTGCCACTTCTCAGATCGCTCGCTCAGTGATCCGACCGCACAACTTGCCTCCAACATCTGCGGCCTTGATCGGTGCCACTTCTCAGATCGCTCGCTCAGTGATCCGACACTCATCACGCCGATTGAATATTTCAGCATCAACTGTGCCACTTCTCAGATCGCTCGCTCAGTGATCCGACGTGGCGCCGGGGTTGCACCCGGAGGACGATAAGGGTGCCACTTCTCAGATCGCTCGCTCAGTGATCCGACCACGATGATGGGATCGGTACATCCTCAGTCCCAGACGGTGCCACTTCTCAGATCGCTCGCTCAGTGATCCGACGCATGTGCGAAATGTTACTTGATCTTCGTGACTTCAACGTGCCACTTCTCAGATCGCTCGCTCAGTGATCCGACCATCCGCGAGGAGGGCCTGTTGGTCGAGTACACCAACGTGCCACTTCTCAGATCGCTCGCTCAGTGATCCGACCGTCTCGGCAAACGGCGGAACTACAACTGAAGATTGTGCCACTTCTCAGATCGCTCGCTCAGTGATCCGACGTCACGGAGTGCACCGCGCCATGCGTTGCCATGATGTGCCACTTCTCAGATCGCTCGCTCAGTGATCCGACACGTTTGGCATACCTACGAGCACACCCGCTATGCGCCGTGCCACTTCTCAGATCGCTCGCTCAGTGATCCGACGTGAAAACACGCGCCGCCATCGCCAGCGCAACACCGGTGCCACTTCTCAGATCGCTCGCTCAGTGATCCGACCGCATGAGGCTGTACGGCTCGGCGATACGGTCAACGGTGCCACTTCTCAGATCGCTCGCTCAGTGATCCGACGGGACGCCCGAAGACGCCCCCGTTGTATTTGTTATCGTGCCACTTCTCAGATCGCTCGCTCAGTGATCCGACCTTCATGGGGGGTTCATCAGTATGAAACGCACAGTAGGTGCCACTTCTCAGATCGCTCGCTCAGTGATCCGACCGTTTGTAACGTGGAAGGTGTTTCGGGGAAAATAGTGCCACTTCTCAGATCGCTCGCTCAGTGATCCGACACACGCGGACGTCACGCGGACGTCACAAGATGCAATTCGTGCCACTTCTCAGATCGCTCGCTCAGTGATCCGACGTCATAGATAAGGGTACGGGCCGAGACCCGCACCCTCGTGCCACTTCTCAGATCGCTCGCTCAGTGATCCGACCGAGTACGCCGCTGTGAGCCGCAAGATCGCCGAGCGTGCCACTTCTCAGATCGCTCGCTCAGTGATCCGACGGTGGGGTGCAAATGGCGGCGTTATGAGGTGAATGTGCCACTTCTCAGATCGCTCGCTCAGTGATCCGACGCCATTGCATTCGTCATCACCTCGCAAAGTGCTGTGGTGCCACTTCTCAGATCGCTCGCTCAGTGATCCGACACTATAATGCGGAAGCATCTAAGAAAATCAGACTTGTGCCACTTCTCAGATCGCTCGCTCAGTGATCCGACATCGTCGGAACAACCGTTAAATGTTACGCAGGTATGTGCCACTTCTCAGATCGCTCGCTCAGTGATCCGACCGTTGCGCTAGAACGGCGTTTTCATGCTGAGTGACGTGCCACTTCTCAGATCGCTCGCTCAGTGATCCGACACTTGGCGGGTGTGGTGGAGAATGCTTCGTGGTATTGTGCCACTTCTCAGATCGCTCGCTCAGTGATCCGACCAACCCATTCTCAGCGGAGATAACTATTACTCACTTGGTGCCACTTCTCAGATCGCTCGCTCAGTGATCCGACAAAGTTGCCACGTTGTTACCTCCTTGCGGCATCCACAGTGCCACTTCTCAGATCGCTCGCTCAGTGATCCGACGCAAGGTTCGGTTTGACGATGAAATGGGCGTTGGAGTGCCACTTCTCAGATCGCTCGCTCAGTGATCCGACTCCGTATGCGCTTGTCATATTCCATGAATGGTTACGTGCCACTTCTCAGATCGCTCGCTCAGTGATCCGACGAAACCTGGCCCGGGTGTGGACGGGGAAGGTTGGCCGTGCCACTTCTCAGATCGCTCGCTCAGTGATCCGACGAAAGATGGTCAACCAAGAATGGGACCGCGAGTGGGATGTGCCACTTCTCAGATCGCTCGCTCAGTGATCCGACGTTCGCACCGGCATGTGGCCGTCGGGAAGCATACGTGCCACTTCTCAGATCGCTCGCTCAGTGATCCGACCCCTTACGCATCAGATTGTTGGAAACTGCCATAAGCGTGCCACTTCTCAGATCGCTCGCTCAGTGATCCGACAGGGCGAGCACTGACAACACGTCATCCATATGACGTGCCACTTCTCAGATCGCTCGCTCAGTGATCCGACTTCAACACCTGAGAAACCAAAGCGCAGCCGTTCAAAGTGCCACTTCTCAGATCGCTCGCTCAGTGATCCGACTACGCAAGCCCGCGCATTATACGCAAGAGGAATACGAGTGCCACTTCTCAGATCGCTCGCTCAGTGATCCGACCGAAGGACACAAAGGCGACTGGGCCTACGTTACTTGTGCCACTTCTCAGATCGCTCGCTCAGTGATCCGACTTCGCCTGTTTCCTCGTCCTGAACTTGGCCCTGCCAGGTGCCACTTCTCAGATCGCTCGCTCAGTGATCCGACCAGCCTGGTTCCGTGGGATGAGCAAAAGGAAGTGTTCGTGCCACTTCTCAGATCGCTCGCTCAGTGATCCGACTGGCCAAATCCGACAGCATGGGCGACGAATTGATCCGTGCCACTTCTCAGATCGCTCGCTCAGTGATCCGACATAGCTTCGACATCATCATCGACAACTCTGATCTTGTGCCACTTCTCAGATCGCTCGCTCAGTGATCCGACAACAGTCACCTGGGCGCTTGCTACGCGCGGGTCACCGTGCCACTTCTCAGATCGCTCGCTCAGTGATCCGACCCCGAGCGCGTACGATCCGGTGTTTTTACCGTCATCGTGCCACTTCTCAGATCGCTCGCTCAGTGATCCGACGCAGCCCCTTACCAACAACAACCCACCTGCGGCCGTGTGCCACTTCTCAGATCGCTCGCTCAGTGATCCGACGCAGGGTTGTGCATTACGTGCGTACTCACGGCACGATGTGCCACTTCTCAGATCGCTCGCTCAGTGATCCGACGGAGAGATTAGACGTTATAGTTGAGACCTCGCCAGTTGGTGCCACTTCTCAGATCGCTCGCTCAGTGATCCGACCCTAGGCCTAGGGGATCGTAGGAAATTCTACACAAGTGCCACTTCTCAGATCGCTCGCTCAGTGATCCGACTCCACCTGTAATTTGCAGCATCTAGCTTTTCAATGTGCCACTTCTCAGATCGCTCGCTCAGTGATCCGACGTTCACCTCCTTGAGACTCCGTTCTCGTTGACTGAGTGCCACTTCTCAGATCGCTCGCTCAGTGATCCGACGGCGGTGCGCTTGAAATCAACTGGTACGGTGGCCTCGTGCCACTTCTCAGATCGCTCGCTCAGTGATCCGACAAGATCCTTTACCATACATTCAGCAGTTTACTAATTTGTGCCACTTCTCAGATCGCTCGCTCAGTGATCCGACGTAAAACCACCTGCAAGTGTCGCCGCCAATCCTGCATGTGCCACTTCTCAGATCGCTCGCTCAGTGATCCGACCTTATTTTCATGGCAAGGCTGTATGCAAAGAGTGCGTGCCACTTCTCAGATCGCTCGCTCAGTGATCCGACGCTTGCCGGCAGAAATGCACGACATTCGATCACTGGAGTGCCACTTCTCAGATCGCTCGCTCAGTGATCCGACCAAGCTCCGAATAAGACGGAAGAATCATATGATCGGTGCCACTTCTCAGATCGCTCGCTCAGTGATCCGACGTTTCCAGACACGTTCTCACCTCACCCTTAATTCTAGTGCCACTTCTCAGATCGCTCGCTCAGTGATCCGACCGCCGGCGCTGTCTGGTGGTGGCCGATGGCTTCTTTGTGCCACTTCTCAGATCGCTCGCTCAGTGATCCGACGCGGATCCGTCAAACAGGCGATTTACGACGTGGCGGTGTGCCACTTCTCAGATCGCTCGCTCAGTGATCCGACACATGTCGAGACTGTTCAATGCGCTCAGAACCATGTGCCACTTCTCAGATCGCTCGCTCAGTGATCCGACGTACGCGTGGTATCGCATGACGCGCTCTCTTATCCGTGCCACTTCTCAGATCGCTCGCTCAGTGATCCGACGATACGGTTGTCATCGATGAGCTGTCGAGCTTTAAGTGCCACTTCTCAGATCGCTCGCTCAGTGATCCGACGAAAGGCAAACGTGTTCCTGATATTGACAACATCGGCGTGCCACTTCTCAGATCGCTCGCTCAGTGATCCGACCGGTCCGTATATCGGTATCAAACCGTCATTTTATCAGTGCCACTTCTCAGATCGCTCGCTCAGTGATCCGACAGCGGGCGCTCGCAGCCCTTGAACCACGCGGAGAGTCAAGCCCATTAACGAGCACTTGATTTTTAACATCGACTTCGTCCCGTTTCAGTCTCGTTCTCTCCTGTCGTTTTCGCCGCGAATCCATTGTCCCACCTATGCTTCGAGCGCCTCCCAGGGTTTTCGCCCTGAGCAGGCGCTCGAAAGGTCAGAACACTGAGCGAGCGTTCTTTGAGAAGCTCAACAGGCTTTGTCACTTGGAAAGTGGCCATTGGCACGCCTGTTGATAAATCTGTCCTTTAGACAGACTCTATTTTACCCATTTTTCAGATTCACATCAATCCTTCACAAGCCCCGCTGCCGCAAATTTATCTGTCCATATTGACTACCTCACGCTTCACTTGACCTCAGAACACGAATCCCCTCAAATCCAATGGTATGAAGTCCCGCCCAATAAACGACATATTCCTCTCTGCTGCATTCGACTGCACGGTTCCAAGTCTTGCAAAAATGACTTGATCGACCGACTGATGAATCACATCCAATAGCAACTGCTTCAACTCAGCCTCATCCTGGTCGGTGAGTTGGCATAGGAACACCGAATACTGCACGTGCATGCCATAGCCTCGAACGATTTTGTATACCTTTCTCCAGCGTTTTTGATCACTGATATCGTAACTCACCAATACATATCGGCGCATCGCCCATCACCTCGTAACAATTGGGCGATACGCCGGCAATTCGCCCATCAGATAGCGCGACAGGAAGCGCGCTTCTAGTTCCAGCATTCGGCGGTAACTTAATTTGTACCCAAACACTGGATGTGTCACGGTCTCATGCATGCGCCGCTCAAACGCCTGGAAAAACCGTTTCCGTCCAGGCAGCTTCAGCGAACAGGACTCCTGCCCAAGGTAGAAGTCATCCCAGGCAATTTCACCGGTGTTCAATGTTCGAATAAC
Source organism: Alicyclobacillus cycloheptanicus (assembly GCF_028751525.1). Lineage (GTDB taxonomy): Bacteria > Bacillota > Bacilli > Alicyclobacillales > Alicyclobacillaceae > Alicyclobacillus_L > Alicyclobacillus_L cycloheptanicus. The sequence continues at coordinate 1,449,659 of NZ_CP067097.1, read as the reverse complement.
CACCGAATCCGCGACGATCGCCCGAAACGGCTCCATCATGTCCAGCACCAGCGACGGGCGCCCTGTTTCAATCCGATGGTAAAAACCCATCAGGGGGTCGAGGCCCACCGCAGCCAAGGCTGCATACATCTCCCGTTCCAGCAAGGAGTATCCGAGTGACAACAAAGCATTGACCGGGTCCTTCGGAGGGCGGCGATTTCTGCCGTTCATCAGCGTTTCGCCAGCAGGAACGTCTTTCACTTTCAACATCATCGGAAACGCCTGCATATACTGTTTCGCCGCAATTCCTTCGATACCGAGCAGCGAGTCAATGGAAGAGGCCTTTTCTGCACGTCGGGCGTGCTCGAACAAATCTTTGAGAACGACCTTTTCCAAACCGGATGCATTACGACGAAGCATCGTGCGCTGATTGAGAATTTTGGCGCGGACAACATATCTCGCAAGCATCAGCCGATCACGCTCGTCACCGAACCGCTTGAACTGCTCACGCCGCACCAAGACGTTTTTCGAAATCAAGTTGTGGTTCATCCCGACAAGACGCCCGGCGGCGGTGAGGTAGCTGATGGGGATGCCAGATTCCATGCAGTCGTGTACTAACTGAGTTGAAATCTGAACATTCCCAAAGATTGAGATGTGCCGAATATCTTTTAACGGGACGGTCGATTCGATGCCCTCTTTCGACGTGATGGTCAACTCGTAACCACGCTTTCCGAGCCGGCTGCCAGGCTCCGAAACATACACGGTCCCTAAGTCATCTCGGCTCGGAACAATATCTCTTATCGGCGCATCTTCTCCGTCCGGATTCGTCAAGCGAATCGTCTCGTCCGGCAAACAGACACCGTTCAACGAGCATCGGAAACACTTGTCGGAATTCAACAGCGGCAGTGGCATTGGAGCCTGCTCCAACTCGTGTGCTCTCCGGATGGTGGCGACTGTCGCGGCAATCAAATTGTCGGAAAACACAATCCGAACCGTTCGTCTGTTTCCTCGGTAGAACAACTGGCCCGCAATCGTCGGAAATCCATTGGCTCTGAGCAACAACCCCTGTGCACATAACTGTATCTGGTCATTCGGCCACGCCGTGCCATCCAATTCCCACCCGCCGATGTGAAATGAACGGTCACCGTTTGGCGCACTTGAATGTTTCGCTTCAACGGGCTCCCAATACCCGTTTTCCTGATAGCGAATGGCATCCAATTTGCCCACGATGCCCAAATCCTCGTCGCCCAAATGGAGACTCTGCGGTGCAGCATCCCACACATCCTGCCCCAGGTCGGACGGTCTTCGGCGCCGTTCGGCCCGGTCGTGCTGACCGCTGCCTTCCACTGTGTCCGCGGATTTTTCGAATAACCCCTGCACGTGCATCAAATGATACAAGCGTTCACAATAAGAGAGTTCATTCAGCATTCGAATCGGTATGGCCATGTCGCTCACTCCACCCGCAGGCAGTCTGGTGCCATCACCGCGCTGTACATCTTTTACCAGTCTCGGCCGATAGAGCGACTTCTAAACACCGCAATCTCCTCGGACATTGCAAGAAGTCTCTTGCTGCTAAATTTCCCCCGTGTTTTCACACGCACTACCCCGCGAGCGAATCTGCTTGACCAAGTACCCTTCAATCCGCTGGTTCACCAGCGTCCAAAACTCCCTTTGCGTTGTCCAGTCACCACGATTGATAATGCCGGACGGATCGCGCATCAAAACGACCGATTTCTCCCTCGCCTCGTCCGCCTCTACAAGCAATTCCGCCTCTTCCTCCGACAGCTCCTCCAGCGGCAGCCCCCTTCCTCGCTTCTTTCCCCGCTCTCGTTCGTAGTAGGTGACACCTGTATTGGAATAAAACACCTTGTTACGATAGGATTCCGCAGTTCGTTTTCCCGTAAGTCTCGGAATCAAGACGGGTTCACCGTCCACTTCGCCCCGATCACACCGCAGCCGAATCTGACTGATATCAAAATCGGACCAGAGTCGCCGCTGCAGATTTTGCGCTGCATTCAGGTCGGCGTGAATCTGATGAAAATCCCCCTCCTTCGTGCTGAATGGAGAAACGAAAACCTCTCCTTCACCCGTTGGGATGAGGTCGTCTGCCCGCAGGAGAGATGGATCCAGTTGCTGTTCCGCGACAAACCTGTTCAGCCACCAAGGGAAGGATTCTGGATTGTGCTCCTTTACACAACGCGCCGGAACCCGGCGACAGCGGATACCCGGTGCCCCAGTTCGTGCATCGAATCGTGACGAAAACGCTGCATACATCGTCCCGACGAGCAAATCGTGAACTTGGGCCTGATTCAACAACTCCTGGAATACGCCGCGGTGGCTCCATTGCATCAATTGGTTGTTTTCGCTCGGAGGCCTGTCGTTATTAAACTGGTACTCGCTCAATTCCTCGAGCAGGATGAGTTGGCACGGCGGATACTTCGCAACCCACTTTCCTTTGCCGCGTTCATCATCCAACGCGTACACATAGCCGAGCGCCTCCATAATGATGCGATCCGCCAATTTCTTCAGCCGATCTTCCTTGGCGTGGTCAATGTGTTCGCGCAGCGTGATCGCAAATCGGGATCCCTTATCCGCACGAATGACTTGTCCCGACACCTTTCCGAAGAAGCTCCAACTCTTGAGAAACTTGTACTGACGTTCCAGATACTCAATTTGCTCGATGGAGTTTCCACCGACCACATCTTTCTTATAGCCGCGAATCTTGGGCCGCTCGCCGCTTCGTACGTCCTTTCGCCAATCGCGAACCTGTTTGCCCATATGGCGCCACACGCGGCGAACGCTCTCGTAGACAGCCTCCATCCATTCCTTGTCGCTGCAGACGCCGTGAAGCGGCATGAGCTTCTGCAGTTCGTTTACAAAGGCTTCGCGCCAATCCGACGTTATGCTTTCGGAGCCATCCATCGGATGCTCGGTCAGCTTGGCCCAACTCCGTTCACGCCGCCTCACATCTTCCGACCCACACCGCACAAGCAGCCGCAAATACATGAGCTGCGTCCGCAGCTGCCGCAATGTCCGTTGGCGCTCTTCTCGAATTGCACGCAACTCCTTCGACTCCGTTTCGCCCGGAAGCTTCAAAAGTTGGGAGCGTTCATGAATGGCGACAAGATTATCATTTCCCTTGATGGGAAAATAGAACGGGACGCGTCCTTTCGAGTTCGGCGCTAACTCATCCCTCGGGGCAACGCGAAAAACGGAGATGGATGCGGATGTTCGCAGGCCGAGATCGACACTCATGACCCGCAGCCCGGACAGTAGTCCCTCCGACCCGAGCTTCCCTTCATCCGGATGTTCCGCAAGATAATCCGATAATTTATCAAAATGGACAAAAGCCCGATTGTTGTCTCCAATCAGGCGAAATACTGCGGCATACGGCGGGCGCCGTTCACCCCGTGCCTCGGACCGACTCTGCACACGTACGCTGAAATTGAGATAAACGTCCCCCGCCCCTTTGCGTCGGCGCAATTGTTCCAGCTGGTCTCGACGGTATTGGATCTTTGCTCCGCCGAATTCACCTTCGAAAGGCTGCTCGGCTCCGTAATCTCGAAAATAGAGCGCAATCGGTTCAGTGGAACCTCTGGGAAGCAGATTGTCCAATTGCGTTGACCTTGAAATGGGCACGGTGACATCATCAACTTCTTTTGCGACACCATTCTCTACCTTCAATAACTTTTGAAAACGAATCGCGTGCCTGCCTTCTCCGAATTCGTTGAACAAAAAGGTGTACTGGTGCAAATTCCCGCCCAGTTTGTCGAAGCGAGCCCAAATCGGGTGCACGGTTGGGTCCGGCAAGGTAAATGTCGCGAACATTTTGGCGTGATTCAGCTTGCGAAGGATACCGTTGTACGCCGCGTAACGCGTGAGAAACGAAGCGTCTTCGCGCCACAGGGCCTGATACTTCGGCTCTGCTAATTTTGCAAACAAGTCATACGATCCAAAGCGTCTCGTGTTACGTCTTTGCACATTCTTGATTTCGGTCTCATACAAATCAAGAGGTGCATCGGGGGCAAGCTTCTCCCACCTCTCGAAGACCTTGTCCGCTCCGCGCAGTGCTCGTCCCGTCACATAGTGTGCAGTTTGCTCTTTCGATTCGAGTCCGGGCGATGCTTCTTTCATAGTGAGTTGCAACTCATGGACGAGCTTGACCAGATGTTCCTGGCCGACGAAATTCTTCTGCTCAAATCGATTTTTTTGTTCTGTGAGTTTCGCGTACTCTTCGCCGACGCGCCGATTCCAAGACTCCCACGACATCATCCGTTCGATGGCCTGCTGGAACATATCCCTGTCCCACGTCCGAACAGCTTGTCCCTGCCGCAGCGGTTTCCATTGAACCGAAGACATCTCAGACTCGGTATACACGCGCATCAGTGGCTTTAACCCAAAATCCGCGAGCGCGTGCAAAACATCCGCAGTCACGTCTGCAGATTTCCTCGCCTCAGCCTTCGCCTTCTCCTCTTCCCAGCCAGGTTCCCCCGCGTCGCGCATGCGAACCCACCGCGGTTTGTTCCCCGCCTTAGAGATTCCAAGGCCGCCCACTGCGTCCCGGTCGGTCAAGGGACTGAGAAACTTGCGCGAAATTTGCTGCGCGTCACCTTTCGCACCCCTCGCCTGCGGAACCAATAGCTCATAAAGTTGGCGAGCCAACTGTAGCAATTCATCGTCCGATCCCGCCGGACCACGGTGGCCATTTTCCAGTTGACGTGCACGCAACCGTTCCAACAATTCGGCCTTACATTGTTCTGCAGTCTTATCACATTCTTGTGCTCCGTCTCCACTCGGACTTCTTCGATACAAATTCTCTTGACGGAGCAGACTCAGCCATTCCGTGTAATATCGAACCCCCGCGTTGACCTCCGTATGGAGTTTCCATAGACCAGCTTGAATTTCCGGCATGTCGTTCAGACGAAGCTTCACTTTGATGGATTTGACGGCCATGTTCACACCTCTGTTCAAGGATGGAGGAATGGAGCGCAACTGACACGCTCCATCCACACGGGTTTGTTACTTTGCGCGAGCCGTCGAGACAGTGAGCTTTAGCGCGATAGTGAGGTGCCTGATATTTCTGATAATATTCGATTTCTTCACCCCCAACACCTCCTTTCTCTGGAGCTTCTATCCGGCAATGCCCATTACCGTGATCGCCGGCTCGACGCTCGTGGCCTCCCTTCGAAAGGACCATCGACGCACACATCAGGACTATGTGCATTGCCACTGTCGATGGAAATATCATCGGTCTATAGCCGATCGACGCTCTAATAATTATTGCTTCCGGCGAGCGATAGATACAACGTTCCCATAAGGAAAGAAATTTATGCGTCCAGTTCGGAATTAGCGGTGTAATAGTTGTTTCAAGCACCACATGAGAGATGACGTAATTGCCTCTCCAACAATCTCCAGGAACAGTAAGGTGTAAGTCATAAAAGTCATAGAACGGTTTCTCTTCCCCCTTACTTCGGGTTCCTGACCCTGTGAGGCATCAACGGCCACCCACCCCCTTCATTGCGACACCTTCGTTTGAGTATCCCGTCTCTACTGAGCAAGGACGACCAGGCCTGCCGTCCCGGGATCATAGACAACATTCGTAATCGATCCATCCCGAATACGGCGCACTGCTTCGTCAATGACATGTAGTGGCACGAGGAACCATTCCTTTGGCCGTACCGGATGGCCAAAGCGGTCGTAGATAGTTAGGTCGAGCTGGGCCGGTGCAAATATCCGATGAAAAATACCTTCGAGCTTTGTTCGATTGATACCCGCAAGTTTGTAAGTCGCGACGACTTCCACGTCTGCCAGCAAATAGGTGGCATCGTGCGCCGCATTTGCAATTCGACTTTCAACCTTGCCGCCCGTAACGCCAATCTTATGAATCAGTTCACGATGTTCCGCCACGAAGGGGTGATCGGACAAACTGCGCAGGACATAGATAGTGCCACTTTCAATATTGCCCTCATCCCACGTTTCGCTGAACAACGGACCGTTCAATGGTTCTGTTACGCGACGTCCAGTCTCGTCTTTATACAGCGCACGCTGCAAAGATCTAAGCAGGAGATTACTCTCTGTACCGTTCGAATAGATGACTCTGAGCCGGGCATCAGAATGGCCGTTGGGTGTCTGAAACTCATCTCCCTTGTCAGCCACGTAGACAAGTTGGCCGCCCAAAACGAAGAAGTTACCCGTATTGACACTCGCATCCTTACCAAACGATCGCGTCTGTCGAACGCCAGATTTAATTTCACGCTCAACCTGCTCAAATAATGGTCGGAAGCGGTCAAAGTCTGCACACTTCTCGCGTTTAGCAATTTCCTCAGTCGCTCGTATTTCAGCTCTCGGACGGACATGGCGCAGTTCTGTAATACCTAAGGGACCTGTTGCGCCAAGTTCAGCGAGCAGCTCATCATCATCCATCGATTCCACTGGATCATCCGGTACAATCTCAGAATTACTTAGTAGCCCTTGGTGATCAAGTGGCTCGAGAAGTGTGCGGCATTCCTCCAATGCTCGCAGGCGATCAAGTCGCACGGCGTACAGCCGCTCGAAGATATCCTTGTCTTCTCCATGTTGTGGAACACGGCCATGCCGCTCAACGAATCGCTGGATTTCCTCAAAACCAGCGATGATTCGTTCCTCACGTGGCGTATGAGAGCTTGTCTTCTCTATCTCCTGTTCTACACCGAGCGCCTCAAGTAATTCATCATCAGACATCTCAGGCATTCATGTCACCTCCACGGTCTTCCGGCGCGTTCTGCTGCGCACGATAGCGCTGTAAGGCCGCTACACCCTCGGCCATGCGCTTCTCCCATGGGTCTTGCGAGTTGATGTCTGGTAGTCGCCCGCGCTCCTTCTTGAATTGCAAAGCCCGTACAGCCAGCGCTCGTGCCTCCTCGTACGGAATACTAACGCGTTTCGCTGCAATCACGGCCGCAACCTGTTTCAGGCTGTCCTCGCTCATCGTCTTGGCAAGGATGGCATATGCTTGGCTAAATGGGTTGATGCGGTCGATGAGATCGATGTCTAGTTCGCGCACGTCCATCACGAACTTACGAACTCCGTCGATAAAGGCAGTGTTAGCCACCGGTTCGCTGCCGCCATTCGTATCGCCAAGAACAGTTTGCTTTGCCTGTTGCGTCAGATTGAGTGCAGCGACGGCGTGCTGGCGTACCGCTTCCAAATCCTCTTCGTCGAGATTAGGGTACCTTTCCCTAATGATTGTGCCCATCCGAACCTGGGTCAGTTCCTCCGGCACAAGCTCCTCGTCAAACAAGCCGCGTTCAATACTGGTCTTGTCCTGAACGAAGGTCGCAATCACTTCGTTAAGATCTTCGCGGCAAATGCGTGTTGCTTCCTCACTTTTGGGTTCTGACAGGCCCTTGATCTCGATTTGGAATTGGCCCGTCTCATAGTTGAAACCAACATTGCATTTCTCCGGGTCATAGCCGCCGTCGCCATAGTCGAACCCTTCTTCCGGACCGCTGTCAGGATTCTTCGGTTTGAACTCGAAGCGCGGCACAAGAACCTGCTCCATAAGCAAGCTAGCGGCGATAGCCTTCAAGGTATCGTTCACCGCCTCGGTAACGACTTGTTCAGAGGCATCAGGCTCAGCGATCAGGTTGGTGAAGCGGGCGCGTGTTTTGCCTGGCGCGTCACGCGTAGTACGGCCGATGATTTGCACGATTTCCGTAAGACTGGACCGATAGCCAACTGTCAATGCGTGTTCACACCAAATCCAGTCAAAGCCTTCCTTCGCCATGCCAAGCGCGATGATGACGTCTACATGATCGCGATTATTTTTTTGCGCCGTATCCTTCAGAGCTGCCACTACCCGGTCCCGTTTGGTCGGATTATCGTCGACGAGGTCGGCAATCCGGAGTATTCGGCCGTCCGGCGTTTCGACAAGCTGGAATCCGGTCTCAGGATCGGCTCCCTGCCAGTCCCCCAGTTCTTCAATGATGTGCTCGACCTCTCTAATTTTGTCCTTCGTGCTTTCGCGCGAATTGACGTTCGGAATGTGAATGATGGTCTTCTCAGACGGGTCAAGCACCTTGAGGATGTCCTCGGTGTATGAACCCGAGTAGAAGTAATAGCCAATGTCGAGCTGTTTCAGGTACTCGTATCCACTGAGTTGCTCGTAATAAGTGTAGGTAACGGTATCGAACCTTCCCTCATCCTGAGGGGTCAGCACTGCTTCTGCGTCGCCGCGGAAGTACGAGCCAGTCATCGCCACAATATGCACCCGGTCTCGCGCAATGAATTGTCCAAGGTGCAGGCCGAGTTTATTGTCAGGATTGGCGGAAACGTGATGGAACTCATCCACCGCAATCAGCCTGTTGTCGAACGCCTCAACCCCGTACTCATCAACAGCAAACCGGAAAGTAGCGTGAGTGCAGATCAGCACCTTATCATCACTTTGAAGGAACGCGCCCACCGACTTAACTTTGCCGCCATTGTCCGCGCCTGGCGCATTGCATAGATTCCATTTCGGCGCCACGTGCCAGTCGGCCCAAAATCCGAACTGACTCAACGGCTCGTCATTGAAGCTCGAACCGATGGACTTCTCCGGCACGACGATGATTGCCTGCTTGAGTCCCTGGTTGTAGAGCTTGTCCAGCGCGATGAACATTAGCGCCCGGCTTTTGCCGGAAGCCGGCGGCGACTTGATGAGCAAGTACTGTTCGCCGCGCCGCTCATAGGCGCGTTCCTGCATTGGTCTCATGCCAAGCGAATTGACTTTCGCCGAACTACCGTTGCGGGCGTAAGACACCGAAATGGAAGGGATTGAGTTATTTCTGTCGGTCACGCATCCGCCCTCCTCTTACCTTTCTTGGTCGGTTTCGTTGAAGCGGTCATCTTGGTGTAAAGCTCGAACAGCTTTTCCAGCCGCTCCGTGTCATTGCGAAACCGACGGCCGATATAGATTCGCTCCACCACCTCGTCGTTACGCTCATGGGCCTCGCGTAGATCGGATGGCATGTTGTCCGGGTCATAAAGTTCGGCAATCGTCGCTGGGAAGTGTGCCTCCCGGGCCAATAGAATGTCCTCGGCGCAGCGGACTAGGTCAGCCTTGTTCTTCTCAGTGAGTATTGGAACCGGAAAGGTATTCCATCCGAGCGTATTGGAGTAGCGGAAATCAGTTTTCAGCTTACCGCAAACGGTTGCAATCCACACTAGGTGAAGGCGGGAGGCGATCAGAGCCATGTTCCACAATGGAGCATCATATAGCGCAAAGGCGAGATTTGTGACCGTCGAATGGCTGTCAATCAAGCCAACAGGTAAATATTGACGCGACTCCGACGAAATACAGGGTACAATAATCGACCACCTGTGTCCGATATTCATCTCACGCATCTGGTGGGAACGCGCAGCCAATTCATTGGCACCTCTGTCCCTGCTCGCCATTCGCATCGCCCGTACTCCGTCGATGCGCTGTCGGATAGCGGAGAGCTGCTGCGCCTCTTCCAAGTGTTCGTTCTCAATCCACAAGCAATACCTCTCGATACCTCGAATAAACTCCGCCGATCCATAAATACGCCGAACGAATCGCGCGCGCTGATCTGAAGTGAGATTGAGTTCCATGAGCTCGTTGCGCGTCAGTAGAAGATTTCCACCATCTACCGGTTTATTTCCGAAACTCATCCGGGTCAGTCCTTCAGTGGGACTAGCTGCTCTCTTGACGATCACGTTCGGGCCAGGCACCAAATAAGCATTGATATGTTCCGTTTCCGTGGCCATCAAACCTCCGCCGTCGCTTACCGAAAACAACCGTCGAACCTTTCCCGGATGGTTGGAAATCCCGATGATCACTACGGTCACACCTGCGTTATGACTCGCGAGATTCGCCCACTTGAACGATGTGTGAGCGAAGGAAATCTCATACCCTGTCTCAAGAATCAATGGCCATAGAATGGGAACCTGCTGACCCTGGCAAATCGAATTGGTCGCGACAAAAGCAATGTCGGCGCGCGTGCCTTTCCCGTAATCGGCTGCTTTCATGAACCAAGCAGCGACATAATCCAGCGACTTCCAGTTATGCGTCTTTTGTTCAAAAATCGATTGCAGTTCCGCTTTTTGTTGTGCAGATTGCCAAGTCGAGCCCAGGTATGGTGGATTTCCGCAAACGTATGTCTCCCCTCCTTCATTCTTGAAATCAATCTCCGCTTGATTGAGCGGATCGTCGAATAAGCCTTCAGCCTGTAGTCTCACACCCGTTCCACTCGGCGGACAGACACTCATCCAATCAAGCCGTAGAGCATTTCCGCAGACGATCCAGTTATCCGCGGAAAGCGGTAAAAATCCCGATAGAGCAAGCGGCCTCCCACGATAGAGGACGTCGCATTGGAACTCCGCAATGATGAGGGCCAGACGTGCAATTTCGGCCGCAAAGTCACGTATCTCGATGCCACGAAAATTGGTTAGCGGGATATCGCTCTCGCGATCCGATTCACGGCGTCGTCTGTTTATTTCAGCCTCAATCGCACGCATCTCTTTGTAAGCGATAACCAAGAAGTTACCTGAGCCACAGGCGGGATCAAAAACCCGGATCCTCGACAGGCGCCTGCGCAAGTTGAGCAACTTGCGGGGATTGTCACCAGCAGCTTCAAGTTGCGCCCGCAAATCATCTAAAAACAGCGGATTGAGTACCTTCAGGATATTTGGCACGCTCGTATAATGCATGCCGAGTGCACCACGTTCCTCGTCGTCCGCTACCGCCTGGATCATGGAGCCGAAAATGTCGGGATTTATCTTCGTCCAGTCGAGATTACCGATATGTAGCAGATACGACCGTGAAATCTTACTAAACCGTGGTACATCTACACTTCCGGAGAAAAGCCCGCCGTTCACGTAAGGGAATACAGCCGCCCAGCGCGGCAACTTGGCCTTTGTACGGTCGTCTCCCTTCGTGTTCATGGCGCGGAAGATCTCGCCAATGACTTCGTGCGTGTTCGAGGCATCACGCGCACTCATCCGCTCTACGGTTTCAGTGAACATCCTTAGTTCTCTGAAGATGCCCGTGTCCTCAGCAAAGAAGCAGAAAATCAACCGGGCCAAGAAGTGGTTCATATCGTGGCGCCGTTCGGCCGTTCCCCACTCTGGGTTGTCTTTCAACAGTTCGACATAGAGCTTGTTCAACCGGCCTGTCGCCCGGATGTCAAAACCATTTTCACGTACCTGTTTGACAGTCGTTATCCCAGCAAGTGGAAGGAAAAAACCGAAGTGATCCGGGAAATTCTCGTAGGCACATGCAACCGTCTCACCGGACTCCAGCTCTTCCGCCTCAAAGACTTCACCGTCAGTGGCAAGGATGTAGCGCGCCTTCGCTCTCGACGTTGCCGGACTTTCTTTCAATGCCGCAAGAGTCTTAGTAACTTCGCCATGTTGTGCGACCGCAATATGGATATTGTTTGTTTGTAGTACGCCGCCCAGATCAGACTTATTCGTTTCGCCCGAGCGCAGACGCTTAATTGTCGTCTCCTTGTTCCCGAACGCCCGCAGGAATGCATACGGGAACTCGTCTTTATCGAAAGGCTGCGCAGCCAAATCGGACACTGCTGCCTCAATTTCTACTGGGTTCATGGCATGTCTGGCGTAAAGTTCGCCACCGATCCCCTTTCCGGTTTAAATCCTATTGGAGATAAGAATCCTCGGTATCTTGTATCGGCAACACTGGACACAGTTTCAACCATAATGGCCCATCGATGGATTGGTAGCCGCATTTCCAACATCGTTGGTTGAAAGGGATCACGATCTAAATCGACACGTGCACGGGCAAACGCTAACTTTCAGCTCAATGGGTTGCCCTATAAAGGATAGTATATATTCCTTTCTCCTCAGGCAAGGAACCATGAAGCGTGTAGGCTGTTTTAGCCATCGCCAATGACAGAATAGGTTCCAGCCGCTCCTCAAAAGTCACCCAACAGCCTCGAAAGAATCTGCTCCTGGAAGACTTTTTTCCGTATCCGTGTCATCGCCGGAATCAATTCATCATCCCAGTCTACGTGGAGGGTGTTCAGCATTTGAACTTCTCGCTCGGACAGTTCCGGCTGTTTGTCATGGCTCGCCCACCGGTACGTATCCGCATCCATGTGCCACGCCGCAAACGCACGCCCGTATCGGGCGCGAAGCGACAGGGCCATTTGCAGGCCTTTCACGTCGAAGTCCCCGCTGTAATAGATGGTCGATCCCGCCGCAAACGCCATGTCCAGCAGCCGCAGCGCGGCGACCGACGGCTGTCCGCTGGTGCAGACGACCGGAACGCCGCATGGGAGCCGCTCCAGCAATTCCGCGAATACGGATGGATTCTCGACCACGTACACGGCATCGGCCCGTGGCACTTCCTTCACATGACGGTCCAGCGCCATCAGGGGGATCGCGACGGGCACCTCGAACCAGCCCGCCCAGTTCCCGACCCACACAATCGAACTCACGTCATCCAGTCGGATACCAGCCTTCATGTAAACCGCGCGCATGGACTCGGAAGGCGCGTCGCTGGCAGCGTCGCTGGCTGTGTCGGTGAAGTCGGGATCGTCAACGGATTCGGAAGTGGGTGCAGCGGCCGGCGGCTCCGCACTTGCCCAGGCATGGCCGGAAGCATCGACGTCAGCCGCCAGCGCGACCAATCCCCAATAGAACACCTTGCCTGCGAGTGTATTCCGGTCGAGCCCGTGGGGATCTCCCGTGACCTCGGCCGCAAACACGGGCAGCCGCCACACGTCATGCGGCTGCAGCGCCGCCTCCAACGCCCGCATCGCATGCCGCCAATCATCGCATCGGCCCGTGCTTTCGTACGCCCGGTAGCACTCCATGTAGGTTCGAGCGCCTGGCGCATCGCCTTTGCTCAATCTGTCAATCCAATCCAGCACGGCCTGACGATGAATGCCTTCTTTCGCCCAAACGTGAAAGGCGGCCCAGTTGGCCGACGCTTCCGCCAGCTGTTCTTCCCGCGTGCGCAGCCCTGGGAACAGACGTCCCAGGACTTCCTCCAACCCCACGCGAAACCTGCTGTTGCGAAGCGCTTCGTCCACTTTCGTCAGCCGAATCGCGACCTCCGTCCGCCCGACGAGGTTCACAGCCAACAGCCCGGACAATGCGTCCATCTCTTCATCGGACAGCCCCATCAGCTGTACGCGCCCGCCAACCCTGCCTTGCCGCCGGTATTTATCCGCCGCCGCGCACCACAAGCGCTCGAACCCGGGCTGCCGAAGATACGTCGTCAATTCGTCCATCGTCTGCCCACCTTCCCGCCTGTTGGCCGACCTCATTCGTGAATCGGTTCCTCCGTTGCCGCAGCTTCTTGAGCCGAGGGCCAGTCATCACCGTCCACCATGCGCCTCGTATGTCCGTTCCAGTAGTATGGAATCACCGTGACGAAGTCGACGTCGCCCGGCCGGAAAATCTCGTAGATGGACAACGCCGGAACCGTGTCGTAACATCCCCAGAGCTGCTGGCTCGTCATCATATAGTCGAACTTCATATCCGTCAACAGCTCGAACATGTCGCGCATGTTTTCTTCGTCGACACCCGCGAAGGCTTCGTCAAGTGAAATGAGGCGCGGCGCGTCTGGACGGGAATCGTTAAATCGCGAATCGGTCGCCGCAAACAACGGAATGTACATCGCCATCGCCTTTTCGCCGCCGCTGAGCACATTAAATTGCGAGTCCGTCAGCTCCCGCCGGGACGCCATCCCGCCTTTGCGGTAATACAGCGTGAACGAAAACCAAGTCCGATAATCCAGAAACTCGCGAATTAAGCTGCGCAGGGTTTCACCGGATTCGGATTCTTCTTTCGCCATGCGAATGCGCGAGCGAAAATGCTCAATCATGTCTTCCATCTCTTCGTCCAGCAGCGTACTCGGGCTCTTGCGCAGCAAATACACAAGCCGCTCCGTATCCAATTCCCGCTCACTGCGGGCAGGCCGGGGCTTCCATTCCAAGGACAACACCATGCCGCTCGACGTGTTTCGAAGCGACATAAAGTGATTCATTTCCTTGACCCAGCGTTCCGCGCGGTTAATCTTGTCGCGGATGGCGCGGCCGACGCTGTGAATCAGAATCTGCTCATATAACTCGCGGTCTTTCTCGCTGATGAGAATCCGCTGCTCTTCCACCATTCGCGTCAGCTCCTGATGGATGCGGGCGGGTGTCCACGGGTGGTTTCTGTCCCGTCTGGATTCTACGAACAGCCGCTCCAGCGATTCGTCGAACCGCGACTCGAGGGAGTAGTCCAGCAGCGTGTTCTTCTCGACGGCAAACACCTCTCGCAGCTGGTCGGTCACAGACTGGAGATTGCGGTTTTCACAGACGCCGCGAAGCGCACGAAACACTTTGCGCGCCGTCTGAATCACCCGCTGACGCCCGCCGAGTGCTGCCGCCTCGTCTCCGTCGTCCCCATCTGCGGTATCGCGAACCGTCAACCCCAGCTCCCACTCCTGGCGGAAGCGTTCGATACACGCTTCGAGCCGGCGTTCACACTGGTCCAGCGCCTCCCGCTTTTCCCGCAGGCGCTCTTCGAGCCGCGTCACCTTCGTCGCCCGTTCCAGCTTCCGATCCTGCAGCGTCTCAATCTGCCCTCGCAGCGCCTCCAGGCGTTCCTTCAGTGCGCGCGCTTCATCGTGAACATTGAGCGCGCCGAGCGCCTCCAAGCGCGCCCGCAGCGACGCGATGGTCGTCTGCAAGCCAGCCAGTCGGCGCCGCAAGTCTGCCTCGGTCGCCAGATCGTCGTCGATTTGCTGCGCCAACCGGTCGATCTCGTCCTTCAGATACCCCAGTTCCGAGCGCATTCGCGCCGACAATTGCGCGCTCATTCGACACGACTGACACATCTGCTCATAGCTGCGAAGCTGCCCCAGCGCGTGCTGGAAATCCGCTTCGACGCGCAGCGTGTCCCACTGCGAGAGACACGAGACAAGGGCTTCCTTCGCCGTCTGCCAGGCGGCTTGCTGCAGCTTGAACGCGTCGGTCTGCTGGGCTTCCACGTCGCGCGCGTGCGCAAAGTCACGCTTGGCCGTGTCGAGCGCCGCGAGGCAAGTGCGCAGCGGCGCTTCCGAAGGAAAGGCCGCAAACTCTGCCTGCATCGACGCGATGCGCCGTTCCGTCTCGGCGATGTCGCCATCGAGATCTGCAATTCGGTTCGTGAGTTCGGCGATGTCCGCCTTCAACCGCTCCATCGCCGCCTGCCGCGCGCGTTTGCGTGCCTCGAAACCAATCCATTCCGCGCTCGGTTTGCTGACGCTCTGCCCCGCCAAGGGTCCCAGCACGTACTGGCCAGACATCGTGACAGCCGCCGTGCTGGCGTCCTCCACCGCATCGGGCGCCGCGACCAGAATCGTGCGCAGCACCTCATCCACGAACTGCGGTGTCAGTCCACTTTCCGCAGACGGTGTCGGCCGCAAATACTCAGCCAGCGTGTACCCAATTGCGGCGGGATTCGGTCGAATCCATCCGTCTTCGTCGCCGTCTGCAACCAAAGGGGCCTCCGGCGACACCCACGCGTCGAGCAGTCCACTCTGAAACAACGCGGTCTCCAGAGCAGCCCGGGTCGGCTCGTCCACCTGGTCCCGAAACTCGCAGACTTTGTACAGTGGCGCACCCGCGATGCCCTGCTCTGCCGCCAGCGTCAGCCGCCGATGGCGCGTTTCCGCCCGCGCGGTCGTGCGAGGGGGCTCGGCTTCCTTGACGGTCCGCCACGCTGCGAGCTCGCGTTCCAACTCGGTTCGCTGCTCTTCCAGCAAAGACTTCTCGTGCTCAAGCTTCAGGCGCGCCGCAGTCGCCTGGTTCCGCCCGGTATCCAACGCCGCCTTGGCTGGCATGAGAATCTCGTCATACGACAGTTCGCCGTAGCGGCGCAAATCGTAGAGAAGCGACCGCCAAGCCTCGTCCGACAAGGGCAGTTCTGTCAGTCCCTTGAACCAGGCGAAGGCGAGGTCTTCCTGCTGCGCAATCGCGGCGGATAGTTCGCGCTCCCGCTCCTGCACCGTTCGTTCCGCCGCGTCCCGCCGCTCCCGGGCTGCGCTCATTTGCCGCTCCGCTTCCTTGAGCTTATCCGCCTCGGCTCGCTCTTTGCGGCACAAGTCCAGTGCGTGCTCCATCTCCCTGCGGTAACGGTCCACGTCCGCCAGCCAGCGCTGCCACGTCGCATCGTCCAGGTCCTCCAGGGACGTACGCGCACCGCCCGCATAGGCTTCGTGCGTGCGGAATTCAATCTCATTCGCCATCTCGGCCATGTCCGCCAGCCACTCACGCTGTTTGTGCGTCTCGTTTTCCAGCTTGCGCAGTTCCGCATCAACCCGCACCTGCTTCTCGCGCACGGCCTCCTGGTTCCTGGCGATGCGTTCCTGGGTGTCCCTTTGCTCACGTTCTGTGTCCTTCACGCGGTTTTGCGCGCCGTCCAGCTCGATGCGCAGCTCCATGCCTTCCGAGCGGTTGAGCAGCTCCAGTTCAGTCTCCGTCTTGTCCCGCTCCTGGACCGCCTGCAGCAGCGCCCGGTCCGTCTCTTCCCGCTCGGCCTGTGCCGCCTGCAGCAGCGCGTCCTGCTCTTCCACCGCCTGGAACGCGTCGTCGGCAGCCTTCGTCGCGTCCACGGTCCGCTTTGCCGTCTCATACAGCCACATCTGGTTGTAGCGCTCATAGACGTCCGCGAGCCGCTTCGCCGCATTCTGATGCAGCGTCAGTTCGTCCAGTCTGTCGCCAATCTCGTCCATGTCCTGCAACACCTGCGACAACGGCAGCAAATCCTCATCCCCGAGCGGCGGCAGCGAGTCGTTCAAGATGCTGTAAATCGTCGTCGGGCGAAACTCCTTGGACAACTTGGGCGAGCGCAGTTGAATCAAGAGGTTGAGCAAATCCTTGTACGCCTGCTCATCCTTGAACCCAAACAAGATGTGGTTCACCATTTGCTGGTATTCCCGCTGCTCCTTGACGACACGGCCGCCAGCGCCGATGGCCGCTTCAAGCCCGGCAAAGTCCAGCGGAATCTTCTCGCCTTCCCGTTCGAACACGTCGACGTCGTACAGGAAAAAATCGTGTCCAATCCGCCGGCCGTCCGTCAAACTGAAGCCCCAAAACGCGACTTGATTGGCCCCCCGCCGCGCCCGCAGGCCAATGCCGACCGTGACCGTCCTGTCCGTCGCCGGCTGGATGAATTCCAGGTAGACGTAGCCTGTCCGGTCCGAAATGCCGCTTTCCGTGTCGCCGAGCAGGTAGTATTCGATTTTGCGGTCTTTGGAGCCGAACGGGTCGAGCCGCACCGGCCGCTTGTCGCCGTCGAGCACGAGCGGCAGGAAGCTCTGCATCGTGACCGATTTCCCGGCCCCGTTCGCGCCGCGGAGAATCAAGCGGCCATCTGACAATTGGAAACTCTGATCGGTGTAAAACCAGAAGTTCAGAAATCCAGCCCGGTTCATCTGCCACCGTTCATTCGCCATCAAATCATGCCCCTTTGTTTTCTCCATCGATCACGTCGTAGGTCCCGCAGTATCTCGACAGCCCCGGCAGCAGCACGACGCCGCCCGCACCGTCCTGCGCCGCCAGATTCCACTCGGCCATGTGTCCAAGAATGTCAGTCGCCAGCTGCGTCGTCGACTTTTCTCGATGGTCCTTGGTCCAGTACCGTTCACTCGTTTCCCGGAGCGACAGCAGAATACCCTCGAATTCGCCTCGGGTCAGGTGCAAGCGCCCATGCTCGTCGCGTGGATAGCGCTGTGGATCCTCCATCAACAGCTCGCGGAGCTTCGCAGCGAATTGCATTGTCACGTCTGACACGGCCGACTGCGTCGGAAACAAGTCGACTTCTGCCATCAGCTCCGGCCAATAAAAGTAGAGCCCCTCGCGAAAGCGGCGCCCCTCCAGTCCCACCATCTCTTCCATCTGCGAGAGCATCCAGGACCGCTGGGTCTGTACATAACGCCGCTCTTCCTCCGTCCACTCGAAGTCGTAGACGACCGGTTCCATCAGGAGGCGGCGAAAGACCTTGTGCCGGCGTGATCGCACATCCGCACTATGCACCATGTCGCCGCTGGTGGGGACCATAGCCGTTTGTTCCACCTCGTACAATTCGTCGATCTCGCCGTACGCCATCAATTCCCTCGGAAATCGCCGCAGCACGTACCGAGCGAGCGGCGACGCCTCGTACAGTACGTTCGCGTCCGCCCCATCACGGGCCCAGCCCGTTTCCTCGCCCTCGATGGATGTGAGCACGCCCAGCGATCGCAGCTTCTTCAACGCGCGCACCATGGACAAGCGGTGGTCGTACAACACCCAGTCGACATCGAACCCCATGCCCAGCAGGTGGTTTCGAATCGCCTCCACCATCTCCGTGAGCAAAAACTGTTCTCCATCCGACTTCGCTTCCAGGTACCACAACCCGTAGGTGAACAACGCGTAGTCTCGGGGTTGATGAAATCCGTCAATGCCCATCCAACTGCGGAACACACCAGGAATTTTTTCGAGTTTCGCAAACCATCTCGTCACAAACAACGAATACCCGGCATGCTCATAAAACCAGTCGCGAAGATACTCAAAGTGGTCTTTAATCAGAAGAAACGCTTCCGGGTCCTCCTGTTTCGTCAGCCACGGGCGGCTCAAAAGCGCCATCGCGACCGCCTGCAAATCAGCCTTCATCTCAGCGCGCGTCGGCCCCTTCCGCCTCACGGACGCGTTCATGACCTCGCCCCCTCCCGAATGGAGATGTGGAAATTGGGCATGTCCAACTGACCATCGGAGAACGTGAGTTCCACCCGCTCATCCGATTCGGGCAGCGTCAATTCAATGTGATAGCCGTCCGCCGTTCGAAACCGCCGCGCCCTGTTGACCAGGCAGCGGCTGATCCACGAGAGCAGCACCCGCCGCTGCTCGACCGACAAAGCATCGAGATCGGACAGATGGAAGCTGCCAAGCTCGGCAAACCCCCGGACCACCGCCGCCTCCCGCTCCATTTGCGCGAGCAGCACCTGCGTGGCCTCCGCTTGCTCGCGCTCACGCGACCGGACCGGCTCTGTCAATCCCGCCTTGCGGCGAACCCGGCTGCGCGAACTGAGTTCCCGCACCGTCGGTGCCTCGTCCCACATCGACAAATCCGGGGAATCGGTCGATCTCGGCGGTTCCCCCTGAAAGTGCCGCGGCGTCATGAGTCCGTACACCGCCGCGCCCAGTTTGTGTGCCTCTTCCACGGACTCGAGGCGCAGGAACCACTGCCCCAGGTAATCCAGCTCCCGGCGCCGGCTGATGCCGAGCCGCTGCTTCTCCTGAATGGCGATGGCATAGCGAACCATTCGGCCAATGGTGTCCTTGGTGGCCCGTTCGAGAAATACGACATCACTCTCCTCGATGTCGCTTCCGACGAACCAGCGCGTCAAAATCGTCCATTCCTCCAGCCGGCCATCCAGGCGTTCCTCGGCAGACAACACATCGTCCAGGCTGGGGGTCCTCATCTCATCCTCGACCACGGCCGCCAGAAAGGCCCGCCACTGGGCCGGGTCGGTCCGGCGAATCAGCCCTTCGACCTGCGCCCCGTACTTTTGCAACCCCAGCATAAAGTTCTGCAGATAATTGGTTAGCGTGTCTTTGAACACGAGAAATTGTTCCGTCAGCATCAATTCTTCTGCACGGGTCGTTTGCAGGCTGGCCAGATAGTCCGAGGCGTTCTCGTGGAGGGTTCGAAACGCGGTTTGCAAATCGCGCCACAGCTGAAGCGCTTCGCCCGGGGGAAATGGGCTCGTACGCTCCGCAATCGTTCGAACATACAGGACGATGCGCTCCAGCAGGGTCGGCTCCAGCGACCCGCCGTACCCTTGAATGTTCTCCAAACTCTCCAGCATTCGCTCAATCTCAATCGCATACGGCGTCATCTGATATCGATACCGCTTGCGCAAATACTCTTCGATTGAACCGGCCCGCCCGCCATCGTGGCTGCTGGTCAGGTTTCGCCATTCCGTCAGCACGTCCAGGTCCCGCTGACACAGTTCGAGGCTGTAGTCGTCCAGCAGATTCCATGCGGAAATGCCCGCAAACACTTCCTCAGGCTTCAACCAGTACTTCAACTTGCGATAGTTCTCGTAGAAAAATCGCATGATGAGCCGGTACCGGCCCACATTATCGGCATTCAGATACTTGACTTCGGGCACCGACTTAACCCAAAGCTCCCTCGGCTGGCGTCGATTCACAGCACTCATCCTTTGCAACACAACCGAATCTATCTCTTTATTATAACGTACTTTCACCGTCCTTCGGCCACCCTCTCACTTGGAAATCCGCGGAAAAACACAAGCTGAAAAGCTTAATGAGGAATGAATCACCTGTCTTAATTATCCGTTAATTTTACTCGATGCGGACCATACGATGCGATGCGAACCATACGATGCCTCGAACGCCCATGATTATGATCGTCCGTTGCCGACGTGCCTATACCCCGCCGTCATCCCTTCCAGCTTCATTGACAAGTGGAGACATCTCCGCTTATAGTGACAGAGAGATCGCTTCACCTATTGCAATACGTACAGACCCAAACAAGCGAGAGGGTGCTTCCCTTTGAAAATCAGATGGTTTGGTCAATCTTCGTTTTTACTGACTTCTGAAGCGGGCGTCCGTATTCTCATCGATCCCTTCGACCGCATGCTCGGCTACAAAATGCCAAAACCCATCGAAACGGACATCGTCGTCGTCTCGCATAACCATGGCGATCACAACAAAGTCCACGTAGCCACAGGCGACTTTCTGCTGGTCCATGAGCCCAAAGACTATCACCGGGACGGCGTGATCATCCAAGGATTCAAAACCTACCACGATAAAGTCAACGGCAAAAAGCGGGGCGAGAACATCGTCTTTCGCATCAGTGTAGACGACTTGACCCTTTGCCACTGCGGGGATTTAGGTCATTTACTGACGGAGGAGCAGGCCAAAGAAATCGGCCGCGTGGACATTCTCATGATTCCCGTCGGCGGCAGAATGACCCTAAACGGCGAGGAAGGCGCACAAGTGATGCAGCAACTCAAACCCACCGTGACCATCCCGATGCATTACCGCACCAAGGCCCTGTCACTCCCAGGGAAGCTGTTATTCGATAAGGTAGACAAATTCATTGAAGCTGCAGGTCAGCCGACAACCGACGTGGGAATCCTGGACGTCACCCCCGCCAACCTGTCCCAATATGCCGGCGTTGTCACGATGCAGTATCACTAAGGGGCAGTGTGGGTGAGGCGCAGTGTGAGCGAGCGCGGGTGGTATCGTTTCGTCGCGAACCGGGCCTTTCATCGGAATTCGCAAAGTTCTCAAACCGGTGTGCTTGGGGCAAACGCTTCGCAATGTCCAGATTGGCAATCGGTTGACAGCTACTCGTTGGCATGCAGGGGCATTTCCCGACAGCGTGTTACAGGCGGGTTGAATACCTTCCCGCCCGCCGCAATTATCCTATAGGTGGCACTGCTCTCTCACATACCCCATAATTCCCAACTTCTCTAGCCGGTCTACCGGCACACGAAATATTGCCGTAACCACGCCAGGATGGCGGCCAATCTCGATGGAGCCCGTGATGGTCGCGCGATTCGTGACTTCTGGAACGGTCATCCCCAGCAGTTCGGCAGCACTTACTGCAAACTTATGTGGGGCTCCAATCAAAAAGAACCCGAAGTCTCCCGCATTATGTGAATCGGGCAACGGCCTTGAAGGTGTGGTTCCGATTTGACCGAGAAATGGCCGTAGCCGTGCCACTGCACCCACGATGTCGTGGGGGGCAAACGTGACAATCGGGTTCTGAATGGAATGATCCGGCGTGGCCAGGTACCTGCGTCCGTCTCGTGCAACCTGCTCGGCGGCCTGCTTCGGCAGCGTGACGCCGACTTGCCGATGGACGTCAAACGCGATGGTGTACCCATTCGTGAACTTGAACGGCGTTACGTCAGCACCGCAGTTCACGCAGCGGATGGCCGATTGGCAAATGCCTTCGATGCGAGTTTCCGGATACATCGCGCCGCATTCCGGGCACAAGATAAAAGATACAATCATCGTCACGGAACATTGTATGTACACCATGGACTTGAACTTACCCTAATTTTTTTCTCCGGACACGGGATGTCATCCATCACCCATTATCTCTATAATACAGATATTACAAGACCCGGTGACTATAGAAGCATTCCTGTAATGAAGTAATTCCGGGTTTGAGGCAAAGAAAACCTCCTGATAGTGTTGAGTTGGCACAGCAACACGAATCGGGAGGTCGTACGACAACATGAGTATATCGCAAAACCGTAAGATTCGCCGCATCACAGATTCAACCTTGGTCGTCGGTGCAGACATTGCCAAGAAAATACATGTGGCACGTGCGAGCAATGCGCGCGGTATTGAGCTTGGCAGGCCTCTGTCCTTTGACAATACCAGACGCGGCATGGAAAAGCTTCTTGCGTGGATGCGCACGCTCATGGCCGATCACGGCTGTGACAATGTGGTGTTCGGCGTCGAGCCCACCGGACACTATTGGATGAATCTAGCTCAATTTCTTCGCCAACACGGGATTGACGTCGTTCTGGTCAATCCCCTGCACGTGAAAAAGAGCAAAGAGCTGGACGACAATAATCCGACGAAGAATGACCACAAGGATGCCCGCGTCATCTCGCAGTTGGTCAAAGACGGACGCTACTCCGTACCCAACATCCCCAAGGATATCTACGCTGAGCTGCGCGTGGGGATGAACCAACGAGAGCGTCTAATCGAAGACCTCAAGCGAGTGCAGGGCCGTATCCACAACTGGCTCGACCGGTTCTTTCCGGAGTTTACGGAGGTATTTCGGGACTGGGAGGGTAAAGCAGCGCTGGTGTGTCTGCACGAGTGCCCTTGCCCACAGGACATTCAGGCTAAAGCAGCAGAAGACATTGTCCACATGTGGAGGGAACATGGCATTTCGCGGGGCGTTGGCAAAAAACGGGCCACATACCTTGTGGAAATGGCCTCCCAATCGGTTGGGTTAACCGAAGGACTGCAGATGGCACGCCAGGAGTTGAAGATGCTGCTTGACCAATATGACTTGTTGCAGGAGCAGTTAAGCGATCTGCTGGAGCAAATCGAGCGTTTGCTGGACCGAATTTCGGGAGCCGCTCAGATGCTCAGTGTACCTGGCGTGGGCGTCGTCACCGTGGCAGGATTCCTGGCCGAAGTGGAGGAACTGTCCGCCTACGAACACTGGCGACAGGTTCAAAAACTTGCCGGGTTCAATCTCAAGGAGAACAGTTCCGGCAAACACAAAGGTCAGACAAAGATCACAAAACGCGGACGGCCAAGATTACGCGCGTTGCTGTACCGCTGCGTGCTGATTCTGGTGGCAAAGAATCCACAGTTTCAGGCGCTGCACCAGTATTACACCACGCGTGTGGATAACCCGCTGCGGCCCATGTCGTCGCTGATTGCCCTGTGTTGTAAGCTGATTCGCATCTTGTTCACTCTCGGGCGTAAGCAAGTCCCATACGACCCTGAAAAGGCAATGGGACCCGTTCGCTCGGCTCAGCTGTTTGCTGCGTAACAAGGAATCGAAACTCGCTCAACCGTACGCAAGGGCTGCAATAGACAAACGAAGCACGGAGAAGCCGGTACGATACATTCCATTCGGGCCATGACCCTGCATAGGAGCTTAACTGGCCTCCACCCTTCGACAGGCTGAACGATGGAATGCAAAGGGCCGAAGTCAGGACCCTGTGAGACATGGGAGGGTACGCCGCGAAGGTGTTTGTGGAGATCCACGGTGCGACCAAATTTTTGAAAACGGGGAGTCATCCCCTGTAGGGGACGCACAAACCATGTCCCGAAGATTCCCACTACGGGGAGTCTGACATCATTCGCCCGCTGAGTCAAATGCAAAATGCTACGAATGAGCGAGAAAACGAGAGATAACAAAAGATCATTGAGGGAGAGAAAGATGAAGCAGCCAGGCGGAATCTACGAAGAACTACAACTCGCAAATAAGACATACCCCCAACCGAACCAGCGCTCAACCGTCGTCCACCCGAACCTCTACGCGCAGTTCTTAACACAACAAATTGCGCGGGACATTGGTGCTAAGCTTCAGCGGCTGGCCCATGAACAGCGGTATGACGAGATGCTGGAGATGACCCAAAGCATTCAGCGCCAGGTGAATGCAGATGAGCGTTCGTCTTTTCACAGCCCACTATCTACGATCCATTATCGATTTGATGATGACTATATACCGACCTTTCCGGATATGTACCTGACACACCCGGCCTTTATCTCGAACCGCAGTTCAGACCCATATGCGCTGAATTTCTTTAAAAGCCTGAAGTTTGAGCTACAAACGGCGGATAAAATGTACTTTGTCGTTAGCTTCATCCGCTGGTCAGGGCTCCAGCTCCTGCTGCGCACATTAGACGAGTGCATGAAAAAGGGAAAGCCAATCCGGATTCTCACCACGAATTACATGTACGTAACGGAACCCAAAGCGCTGCGAAATCTCATGCAACATGAAAACGTGGAACTCCGCTTGTACGACACGTCGACGGAGTCTTTCCACACGAAGGCGTATATCTTTGAACGAGAATCCGGGTTGCACACGGTCATCATTGGATCATCCAACTTGTCTCATGCAGCACTCAGAACAGGGCATGAGTGGAACGTAAAGCTTCCGCATGCACCACATCTGCCTGTTTTCGAGTCTGCCCGAAAACATTTTGATGAAGTTTGGAATATGACCGAAAGCATTCCTGTCACAATCGAGGTTTTGGAACAATATGAAGCGAACTACAGGCAATATCACCTCGGCAGGACAACTCGAGACATCGCAGCATCAAATTCGTCACCGTTATTCGGTGCAGACCCGAAACCGGACTATCTACCGTCCACTACCTTCCATCCAAACAAAATGCAATCCAAAGCTCTGTTGGCGTTAGACCAGACGCGGAAGAATGGGCTCCGGAAAGGCGTCGTAATTGCCGCGACGGGGACTGGCAAGACATACCCTTGCCGCATTTGATGCCAAGCAGTATGGGGCAAAAAGCGTGTTGTTCCTGGCGCATCGGGACGAATTGCTGGAAGGTGCGAAGCAAACCTTTGTGGACGTATTCGGCAACGCTGCGCTATGTGGGAAGCTAACCGGAAACGAAAAGGACTGGAATAAGCCATACTTATTTTCCACCGTGCAGACCATGCATCGACCAGACGTGCTGTCTCGTTTTCATCCCAATCGATTTGAATACATCGTGATCGACGAATTCCACCATGCCCAGGCGGAAACGTATCGGAAAGTGATCGAGTATTTCGAGCCGCGGTTCTTACTTGGTCTCACAGCCACGCCGGAACGCATGGATGGACGAGATGTATTGGAACTGTGTGAGAACAACGTCGTGTACGAGATTCGCCTCCGCGATGCCTTGTCGAATGACCTGCTGGCACCGTTCCATTACTTTGGACTCGCCGACGACACGGTGGACTACAGTGAAGTCGAAACGCGAAATGGTCAATTTGATGTCTCAGATCTGGCCCGCGCGCTGGCAACACACGAACGCGTCGACTACGTCATTGAGATGATGGAGAAGTATGGTCACGATGGTGACAGGCGAATTGCGCTCGGGTTTTGCGCCAACATCGAACACGCGCTGTTCATGGCGCAGGAATTTCGTGCAAGAGGCTACGAAGCAGCTGCCTTGACCGGGATGGATTCTCCCGAGGTACGACAGCGTACCATCCGTAAATTAGAGGACAAAGATGATCCGCTTGAAATCATCTTTACGGTGGACATCTTTAACGAAGGCATCGACATTCCCAATGTGAACCTTCTCTTGTTCCTACGGCCTACTGAATCGGCTACCATTTTTCTGCAACAGTTGGGCCGCGGCCTTCGGAAAGCGGATGGCAAGGACTACGTGACGGTCCTCGACTTCATCGGGAACTATGAAAAGTCATTCGTGGTGCCGTTGGCACTGTCCGGACAGCTGAATCATAAAGCATTCGATCGCGATTCTCTTCGCGTCGCTGTCGAAACTGAATTTGCTGACCTACCAGACGGATGCTTTGTGGATTTGGAACCGGTTACGCGCGAACGCATTCTTCACAAGATTGAATCCGTACGGATGAACCAGACTGAGATGCTCAGGGATATCTACCACTCATTTCGACAACTACTCGGTAGAGCACCCGAGCTTGAAGACTTCCTTTACACAGAAGAGGCGCCAGGTATCCACTTTTTCATTTCAAAGTTTGGTTCATGGGTGCAAACGAAGCAGAAGATGGGCGACGCCAACGAATTTGACACGTCCCTGTTACATCATTCATTTGCACTGGAACTGATTCAATCGTTAGAGAGAACGCTTCCACTGAAGTGGCCCTATGAATTCGCCATTTTGTATAGTGCATTGGCATCCGGTAAAACGACGGTCTCGGCGGTCGTCGCTCGACTTAAAGAATTATTTGGTAACCACCTGCGGAATGAGACTTGTGTACCGTATATCCAGCGTTCCATGAGAAGACTTGCCACGGTTGAGGATAAACGGAAGTGGTCATTTGGCACGATGGATGGCGAAGTATTCAGCCTAAACCCGGACATTTTGAAGTTATGGCAGCAAAAAGCGACAGGCGCGTACCTGAGCAAACGGCTCGCATACGGATTGGTGGAATTCAGGAGAACATATCACCCGAACGTATTTTTTGGAAATCAGCAAGGAGTTGTCCTGTATCAATACTATACGCGGAATGACCTAATTTATCTGTTCCAATCTGACGCCAAGGAAGGGTCATGGCGCGAAGGCGTCAGTCGAGTAGGGAACCACTATTTGCTGTTCGTTAATTTGAATAAAGACGCGTCCGTGGCTGAGCATTTACATTACCGAGATTATTTCATCGACAACCGCCATTTTCATTGGCAAAGTCAAAATGCGACGGCGCACCGCTCAGAACGTGGTCAGGACTATATCCACCATAAAGCGCGCGACATACACATACATTTATTCATGCGGAAGTTTGAGAAAATGCACGGATGTGGCCGCTCGGATTATTTGACGGTGAAATTCCAGATGTCATTGTCACCTGGAATCGGCGCGGAAGTTTCACGCATTTTGTCGGCCTTTGAATAAATAAAGGGGGCCGCCTTAGGCGACCCTCCTGCCAACGTGCTCGTCTAGAAGTATATCCACCTCGCAGTGTAAGTTCGGTTGCGCATCAGCACGAATGCGTCACTGCGCTGGTCGTCTTCGTGGAAGATCGCGTACCATCCCTCAGCACACCACTCTATTCTCGCGTAGTAATATCTGTCGCCGATCTCGATTTCAATCGGGTCTCCGCAATGCAAGTCATGTTCATCTTGTTCATCTGCAAAGTACCATCGGTCCCGCAGTGAACTGAATCGTAGATTTCCCGTCATGAGCCGCTCACCTCCATCCATGCCCGCTCCACATGACTGTTATCAACGACGCTGTGTCCCAACGTTGCAGCGTCGATCAGCGCGCCACGACACAGTGTGTTAATCAACCGGGGATTACCTTGGCTGGTTCTCGCAATCAACTTCACGGCATCAGCTGAGAAAATCGTTCTCTCCTGACCCACGCTCGCCAGCTGCTTCGAGACATAGTCCTGCACTTCAGCCTCGGTCAACGTCCCCATGTGGTAGCGAATTTGGATTCTCCCGGATAGTGAAGTCAGGATTCGGAGTTTCATCTTCTCCCGCAATTCTGTTTGTCCCACCAGCCAGAGGGAAATCGGCGAGAATGAATCAGCCCGAAAATTGTTGAGGAACCGAAATTCGGCCAGCATCTGCGGGTCGAGTTCATGTGCTTCATCGACGATAATCACGACTTGTTGGCCTTTTTGGTAGCTTTCTTCGAGCACCTGGTGAACGAGCGCCTGGTTATCTACCTGTCGAAACCTGGGCTGGATCTGCAGACGCTCGAGAATCACGCGGTATAGTGTTTTGGGCGTAAGTCCGGCGTTGGCGATATACATGAACTTGTATTGGCTCTCATCCATTCGCTTCATCACAGCGCGTACGGCCGTTGTCTTCCCGGTCCCGGTGTCCCCGGTTACAAGTGCCATGTGGCGGTGTTCCGTCGCGTAGATGAGCCTTGCAGAGAGCTCGCTGTGACCGTGAAACGCCACCAAGCGTTCGACCGGGATGTCACGGTCAAAAGGCTCCTGAGCGAAGCCAAAGAACTCAGTCATCATGAGATTCACCATCTTTCAGGGCACGAGCAAACGAGGTTCGCCCAAGCGACTGTTGCCTCTGCTTTTCGTGGGCTGCGGTAATCGTTTCGAGAAAGGAAATCCCTGGTTCGGTTGGTAGCTCTGAAGGTGGGGAATCGGCTTGCGTTACACGTTTGTCTGTGTGTCGGCGCATCTTCAGCGGGACGGCATTCGCGTAGTGCTTGCCCTCCAGCCATACCTGAATACGAGTGAGGTCGAAGGGGTTGTAGCGCAACGTCACGGTTCGCCCAACGAGGATGGACTCAACCTCGTACGTGTTTCCCTGCACTGAAATGCAGGCTGTCTTGTCCACCTTTGCCTTGTAGGTCCATTGAAATGCGTCTTCGAGCACATGCGGGTCCACCAACCGCAACGGACCGTGCGTGGTCAGTACGGCTGCAGGCCGTTTTTTCAACGTGCTGTGGGTTCTCTGGTGATACATTTTCTCCAGCCAGGCACGGAAGTAGCGATTGAGGTCGTCGAGATTCTGGATGGTACTGTTCTTCACACACAACTCGGCTTCCGGGCGGAAAGAGCGCTCTACGTAGCCGAAGTATCGTTCCAATTTCCCGCGCCCTTGGGGGAGAAATGGCCGGGAGTGACGAATCTCAAACCCGAGTCTGGCAGCCACCTCGCTCAACTGTTTTGACTGGTAAATCTTTGCATTGTCGCAGTAGAAGATTTTCGGCGTTCCATGCGTAGTAATCGCTTTTTTCAACGCATCCTCAAGCACCGGCAGATTCTCTCGAAAATAAAACGCGGCGTAGCAGATATAACGACTCTTATCGTCAAGTACAGCAACCAATCTGGCTACCCGCATCTGGCCCCCAGAGTTGGGGTCTGGGACGCGCAAGGAATCACAGACGTCACATTGCCAAATTTCGTGAACTTCATTGGCGGTATACCGCTGCCAGGTACGTTGCTTGCGCACTGCCTTTGTACGCTCCACCTTGGCTCTGCGCAAATGCGCGGACAGTGTGCTGCGCCGAATAAATCCTTCTGGAACGAGTCCTTCAGTCTCCAGCATCACAATGAGTTGCTCCACTGTGCGCAAGGGTTGTTCCTTACGCAAGGCCACAGCTCGTTCAATCACATGAGGGGGCAACACCCGCGGTCGGCGGTCGTCTGCCCGAAGTTGGGGAAGCAGCCCATCTACCCCTTCCTTTCGGTAGCCTGCCAAATATCGCTCTAGCGTGCGTTCCGAGAATCTTCTTTTCTCTCCGTTTGGCATCTCATGTTCCTGACTAGCCAGTTCCTCCAGCATCGCTTTTTGAGCACCACTCTCGGTTTGCCGCAATATCGGGGCAATAAGACCATAGCGGAACAGAGCGATTTGGCGTCGCGAATCATCTTGCATGTCCAGCTTCTCCTTCCCATACGAGATAGCCTCATTCTGGGGGCGGGTCCCATCCGCTCGGAAGATGGTTTTCTGTGGGATAAGCAGCGTTGTTACGGTGGAAGGGCTGGGGAGAGGCCATACGACACCCGCTTCACCGACAACGATGGGGCAAACAGGCAGACGACTTCACGCCTGAGATTCCAGAAGTCACTGCCGCCAGCCACGTCAAGCAGCACAAGCCGGTCATAATAGGTGCACAATACCGAGTCTCTGACGTTGTGGCGTAATGGAGGCAGTGGTACATCTGGCCGATGAAACTGGACAATCCGGGAGACCAAGGCGATGACTTTGGTCACCTGCCCCTGAATCCGAGTAAACCAGTTGCGGGCACATGACTCGGATAAGCAGACGCCGCATTCGGCCAATTTGGCTAGGGCAGCGTCTACCGTCAGTGTACCTGCCAAAAGGCTCACAAGAAGATCCTGGACCATGATTGTATACCGCTGGAAAGGTGCGACAAAGGATGGCAGGATTGCAAATGTCCGTTTGCAACTTGGGCACTGCCGCCGTTGTTGTAGGAAATCATGGCGCATCTCGCCTAAATCGAATGGACGACGACGGTAGTATCCGTGGACGTACGTATACGAATGTGAACAGTAAATACAAGGCACGTCGCGCGGTAGCAGCTTCTGTACAGCGAGGGCGTATTCTTCCGGGCTTACCGGATTGACAGATTTGCATTCTATGGATACGCTAGGCATACAGCGAGAGCCATTCGGCCTCGAATTAGGGAACGAAAGTAACTGGCCACCAACCGAGTACACTTACGTTACCCTGCGCAGATGGGAACGCCACCTGGGCCTACTGGGCACAGAGGGCGTTTCTGCATTTCTCGACAATATCCTGCCAAAGTCCCCGACAGCGTATCAAAGAAAATCCACCGACAATGACGTCAAATAATCCGAGCATGAACACACGGAGAGACACTCCCATTTACTTATCTCGGAGAAGTGGATTACGTGTCCAGCCACGGAGATCAGCCCATGAATATCACTTGGCGACTTCATCAACCAATTCCGGACGATTTGTACATTGACTTTATTCGCTAAGGCCCCGTGTTAGAATCTCAACCGTTGGGACATCCGCCGGAGCCCAAGCCAACGACCTAAGTTGCTTGAGCGGCATCCAAGCCAGCTTCTCATGCTCCTTGGCTATGGGTTTTCCGTGGATAATTCTTGCGTAGTAAGTCGACAAATTAACAATGATGTTTGGATATTCATGTGTTACTTCAGTCACGAGATCTGCAACTTCTATGTTACAACCTAACTCTTCAGTGATTTCGCGTATAAGGGCTTCCTGTGGCGTTTCCTCTACCTCGATTTTTCCGCCAGGAAACTCCCATAACCCAGGGAGAGACATGGATTGAGAGCGCAGCGCACAAAGGACTTCCTGTTTGTCATTTACGATGATCGCGGCGACAACCCTGATACTTTTCATCGTTACCCTCCTTCGGTCACCCCGTGCACTGACAAGAGGGCCGGACACGTGGTGACCATCTCCGTCAACGCAGATCAACGCTGCCTACGCACGGCGTTGAAACCGGGCAAGTCAGCAAAAAGGGTTTCCCATTATTGAGTCCTACGCCTCGACAATGGAAACCCCTCACGCAAGAACATGTTCGGCGCATCCGGAGAGGCTCGCCCCCGCAAGACGCGGGTTAGGAAGCGTTCTTTACGAACACACACGCTCACGCAGCGTCACACGTACGTTACACACAGTCTCATTTTCGCTCTTTTTTGGTCCCTTTTGCACTCGATGACCTTCTGGTGAACATCAAGCCACAGAAATTACACCGCCTATTGCAACCTTAACATTTTCCGCCGCATAAGTGGCAAGCCAGCTCGGCAATTTTGCGCTGCGGTTTACTCTGTTTTACTCTGTACTTTTGACTTGCGGAATTATGGTGATAATAACCAATCTTTTTTCGAACGAGAGCTGTGTTGTTCAAGGTTACGTATTTCGCCTTCGCCTTGAGAAGTGCGTTCGAGGCGAAAGAGTACGAAGGTGAAGGCTGCACTCAAAGAATCCGCCTGACTTAAGGTATCCTAATTTCTCAAATGTATAATTTTGAGCAGTTTAAGGCAACACTTGTTCATTGTCAACGCCGGGTTACATTTGGTTCTTTCGCAGTCTTGGTGATCAATGTGGCAGTTCCGTGGTCACGAACGACAAATTTCGCAGCTGTCGGGTGATAGGTGTTAACCGTGGTAAAGGACCCGTGCTCGAAGAAGCTCGAATCCATCTCTTCCATACATCTGCCTTTTGAGCGTCTTTCAGCGGTTGATTCGTTAGAACTTGATGAAGTCCTGTTTTCTCTCTTAGCCATTGCCAGATATTAAGTCAAAATATCTAAGCATTCTTTTTTCATGAACTTCTGCAAAATCATTGACAAATCTTCACACTGCCGATATCCTTTCCATGAGGAAACGTTTCCACAAAAAAATACTTTTTATCATCAACGAATAAACGGAGGCGATTTATTCATGAATGGAATCGATTCCACTAACCCTGGACCGGTGAAGATTACTAGGATTGAGACAGATGTGCTGCGTGTACCTCTCGAGACGGATTACAAGGGAAGTTACTATCACATGACTCACCGTGCCACCATTTTCACGCGAATCTACACAGATCAGGGTGTTGTCGGCGAGATTTACACAGGCGACGAGGACGACGGAAATGCCGAAATCCAGAAAATCATTCACGACGAGATCGCCCCGAAACTAATCGGTGAAGACGCCCTTGCAATCGAGCGAATCTGGGAGCTCACCCGCCCCGTCACCTTCAATATCCTGCGAGACAGACGGCTGGGACTGGTCGCACAGGCATGCATCGACGAGGCCCTGTGGGACATATTCGGCAAAGTCGCTGGGCAGCCTTTGTGGCGATTGTGGGGCGGCTACACGAACACCCGCCCCATCATTTGCACGGGGGGCTACTACGGAACTGGCGTGAGCATCGAGGAGGAACTGACACGCATTTACGACATGGGTTACCGCGGGATGAAGTTCAAAGTTGGCGGAAAGAGCCCGGAGGAAGACGCAGCTCGTTTCATTGAAGCCCGTAAGGCAGCCGGGCCTGACTTTATTCTGATCGCGGACGCGAACCAAGGCTGGGACGTGGACGAAGCCACTAAATTTGCGAAACTGGTCGAGGAGTACGACCTGTACTACTTCGAGGAACCGTGCAATTGGGCGAACGACCACCGATACATGCGGGATGTCCGCTACAAGTCGGGTGCGCGAGTATGCGCGGGCCAAAGCGAGTTGTCGGCCGCGGGTTGTCGGGACTTAATGGAGCACGGTGCCATCGACTTTTGCAATTTCGACGGGTCCTGGTCCGGCGGCCCAACCGAATGGCGGCGGGTCGCAGCCATTGCAACCGCCTATGGGGTACAGATGGCACATCACGAAGAGGCACAAATCTCGGCTCACCTGCTCAGCTCCATTCCGCACGGGACATTCGTAGACACTTTCGTTCCGGAGCGCGATCCGATTTGGTGGAACATCATTACGAATCGTCCAGAGATTCAGGACGGCCGCATATCGGTCGGTGAGGCACCTGGATACGGGTGGGAGTACGACGACAAGTACATCGACAAATACTCTGTGTCACACGTGGAGACGACATCCGCTCTCTGATGCTGACTGAAAGGAACTGATACAACGTTGCTGTGGGATGGCGGGGTGACTGCCCGCCTCGTCTTCCGCCGTCCGTGAAAGCGTTCACAGGAAGGAGTGATGGTGGTGAACGGAAAGCTGCTGCGCGTACTGTCTGCGAGCGTCGTCGGAAGCATCCTGGAATGGTACGACTACGTGGTGTATGGCACGGCGTCCGCACTTGTGTTTAACACGCTGTTCTTTCCAAAACTTGGAGGTGTCATAGGGACTCTGCTGTCTCTTGCAACCTTCGCAATTGGCTTTCTTGTACGGCCAATTGGCGGTGTAATCTTTGGTGCCCTGGGAGACAAAATCGGCCGCAAGAGAGTGCTTACGCTGACCATTGTCATCATGGGCTCTGCAACCACACTGATTGGTCTGATGCCGACGTACCGGTCGATTGGCTACTGGGCGCCAATATTGTTGGTCGCCTTACGGATTGTTCAAGGGATTGGTTCCGGATCAGAGTACGCTGGTGCGGTTATCCTGATGGCAGAGAACTCGAAGGTGTCGAACCGCGGCTTCATGTCCTCGCTATCCTATGTCGGCGTATCCATCGGGTTGATGATCTCATCTGGTATCTACGGACTCTTTCGGACCTTGCCAAACGCAGCATTCATGTCGTGGGGCTGGCGAATGCCCTTTCTGTTGAGTGCAGTGGTCGTAGTCTTTGGGCTCATCATCCGGCTGCGCCTTGAGGAGACACCGGTGTTTGCCGAGGCAGCTGAACACCACCGACTAGTCCGCAATCCCGTTCGGACAGCGTTCCGCACATCACCAAAGCACATCATTCTTGCCTGGATGGTGGCAACGCAGGACAACTCCTTCACGTATCTGTTTCAAACCTTCCTGACCGCGTACGTGACTACGCAGCTGCATCTGCCGGAATCAGTGATGCTGACGACACTCACGGTCATGGGATTCGTACAACTCATCGCCATCCCGGCGTTCGGAGCGCTATCAGACAAGATTGGCAGGCGGCCACTATTGATTGGCGGGGCCCTGCTGTCTGCACTTTTCGGCTTTCCCCTATTCTGGCTGCTCAACACGCGAGACCCGCTTATTATCGGGCTCTCAGTCATTTTCGCGTCCGGTATTTTCCGCGGTGCCATCGTTGCGGTACAGGCATCCTGGTACTGTGAACTATTCGACTCGCGGATCCGCTATACTGGCTTCGCGGTGGGCAGAGAGTGGCCCTCCATCTTCGGCGGGCTGGTTCCCGTGTTCGCCAGCGCAGTGCTCATTTGGACACGCGGGCATACGTGGGCCATCTCACTGCTGATTGTGGTTTTCTCCATGTTGACCGTGGTTGCAGGCATCATTGGACCAGAGAACTCCAAGCTCGAGCTCGACCAAATTTCGAATAGTCAGTGTAGACGCGCGGGAGCAACCACTGACGGAGATGTCGTTTCGGTGTAATTGAAAAGGCAGATGGCGGGGCGCGATGTGATGGTAAAAGGGTGAGGCGGTGATGTTGGATCCCATCCATCTTCCCAGTCCGGAGGGTGGATGGGTTTCTAGCGTCTGGCGGGTGAGGGCGGCCCACAAGACCCCCGGATCTCCAACCAGGTGGGGAGGATGGTCTGGCGCGCTCCCATAGATCGAGCGCGTATCAGCTCCATCAAGAGGTTGGCCGCCTCCGTACCAAAATCCTGCAAGTTACGGTTGACGATCGTAATCGGTGGCGCAAGCAACTGCGTCAGTGGCACGTCATCGTAGGAAATGATAGAGATATCTTCCGGGTACGCGATGTTGGCAGATCGAATAGCCATGAGCGCCCCGACAAACGCCTGATTGCTGCCGATGATCACGGCAGAAGGACGGTTAGACAGCGAGAGGAGCTGCGACATCGCTTGATGACCCTGAGCAGCACCGAGCTCTACCTCGTGCAGGTATTCATCGCGCACCGCGAGCCCATGGTCCGCCAGCCGCGTTAGAATGGCATGCTTCCGCATGCGACCAGGGAATGTTTTCGCCGAACCGAGGATGAGGGCAATGTCCCTGTGCCCCAGCTTCACAAGGTGGTCAACCGCCTCCACGCTGCCTCGGGCATGGTCGTTCGTGACCACGTTAGTCTCTGGAGACGCCGTCTGACGGTCGAGCAGAACGACTGGAACTGGCAGTTTTCGTAGAAACGAGGAAATGCTAGCCCTTGTATCGTCAATCAGGGACGCGATGATGCCGCTGATTCCCTGACGAACGAACGACTGAAACAGCTGTGTTTCCTCCGTAGAATTGCCGTTCGTGATGCCAAGCTCTAAGTGATAGCCTTTGTCCATCAACACCCGATGCGCAGCCTGAACAATCTCTGCGAACAACGGGTTAGAAATATCACTGACAATCATCCCGACGGTGGGCAGCCGATTCGTTCGCAGACCACGAGCGATCTCGTGTGGTCTGAAGTCGAGCGCCTTCATCGCTTCGAGCACGCGACGCTTCGTGTCTTCGTGCACTGGACCACTCTGGTTAATAACACGTGAAACGGTGGTCGTGCCGACGCCTGCAAGCTGCGCAACGTCCTTAATAGTCGGCATGCGATGGAACTTCTCATCTTCCTTGGACAACCTGGTCACCCACTTCAAACAGCTCTTCCCAAATAGTTTACCAGAAAGTAGCTGTCCATAGACATGCGGACGATGGCACTGTCTAACAAGAGGCTCAAATCAATCGAAACGGAGATCCGTTGTAGTCACACATAGTCATGTGTTTATCAAAAAATGAGGGCATTTACGCATGGTCGGGCGGCAACGGACAGATCTACCTGAGTCGTCCGAACTTCCGTTCTGCGGACAATCTACGCGAGAACATCCGGCAAGACATCGAGGACGGATTCTTCGCGAAGGAAACGAAGGATCCGGCGTCCATCTTTACGCATGAATTCGGGCATCAGGTTTAATATTGGTTCGAATCCCTAGCCGAGAAAAAGATGGCCTTTGAACCGTATGTGACTCCGCGCGGGTTCGGTCTTGTCGGAAAAACCCTAGACCAGATCCTCAAGAGAGACATCATGGGGAATCCGGTCAGCGGATACGCGACGGCAAACGAGTCGGAGGCGTTCGCCGAAGCGTTCCGGCTGTACGAATGGGTGCAGGTGCGCGGTGGGAAGGACGTTCAGCATCCCGCTGTCCGTGCAATGCAATTCCTTCTAGAGTCGATAACACCGGGGCGGTTGTACATGAACGGCCAATATCGACCCATCAGCATGGCTCCGCCCGACATCAAGGCGCAGATCGTGGAGCGCGCGAAGGAGTGGACGTGACGTGCTGAGAATGGGTCCGCCATGTCTCGGATGCACCCATTGGCATGGAAGCAAAGGAAATTGGGTGTGGACGTGCGACGCCTATCCCGCCGGCATCCCGGAGGAAATCCGATATTGGGAAGTTGACCACAGGAAGCCGTACAAAGGCGACAATGGAGTCTTGTATGAGCCGAGGGATCAACCCCACAAAAAACGCGCGGATCGAATTTGGGATGCGTTAGACCGCAAATAACGACTCGCTTGCCGGAAGCGTCGGCCATGTTGGCTGGCGCTTTTCTTATGCCCAAGTTTCGATCCCTCTAAGGCAGGCTATCAACGGATGCACCGTGAAAAACTACATGAACGCCGCAGAGGTTTCGATCCCTCTAAGGCAGGCTATCAACACAGACGGGCAAGAGCGCAGGAACGTAGCCACAGGGCGTTTCGATCCCTCTAAGGCAGGCTATCAACTCACAGCTGGAGGCCCAGAATTCGAAGGAGGACCGGAGTTTCGATCCCTCTAAGGCAGGCTATCAACTTGCGCCAGTCTGGCTCGGTGAAAGTGATGTACTGGTTTCGATCCCTCTAAGGCAGGCTATCAACTGAGTTCGTCATGGGTAAGCCGAAGTCGTCAGGAGAGTTTCGATCCCTCTAAGGCAGGCTATCAACCCATCCGGGTTCTTCGCATCATGCACATCCCAGGTAGTTTCGATCCCTCTAAGGCAGGCTATCAACGAACTTGTCGCGCCGAGTGAAATGATTCTGGCGGAACTGTTTCGATCCCTCTAAGGCAGGCTATCAACCTTATGGCAGTAGGCGCATTCTTTGAGTTCGGTCAGTTTCGATCCCTCTAAGGCAGGCTATCAACCCGATTGCGGCCGGTTTCGACACGCCAAGGGCCCTTGGTTTCGATCCCTCTAAGGCAGGCTATCAACACAAATGGCTGGCGTTCCTGACAGAGAAAGCGACAGTTTCGATCCCTCTAAGGCAGGCTATCAACCCAGTCACGCCCTCCACGGGCACTGATGGGGTGCTGAGTTTCGATCCCTCTAAGGCAGGCTATCAACGGAGGTATGTGTGATGCCTGCAGTCATAGAGGTGGAGTTTCGATCCCTCTAAGGCAGGCTATCAACGTAGGCCCGCAAACTTGGTCCCATATCCTCGCGTAAGTTTCGATCCCTCTAAGGCAGGCTATCAACCTTTTGCAGGAGTTCGATGTCTGTTTCTTCCGGCGGTTGTTTCGATCCCTCTAAGGCAGGCTATCAACGTTTGCCATACATCACCGCCGATGGCCTTGCAGATGAGTTTCGATCCCTCTAAGGCAGGCTATCAACTCAGAGGCAATGTCCAGATCACGACCACCACCCTCTTAAGCCCCGAAATCGGATTGGACAGACTCCCTGCTGGATAGCATACTGGAACAGCAGTCCAGCGGTAATATGTCAAGTCCCTGAGCCTTGAAAATTGGAAATTGAGTTGGAGTGAAATTGCCTTGAGTCAGGGAAAGAGACAGCATCAAAGAAACCCAGTTTGGCTGGAATTCTCAAACTGGAAAGATTACCGAATGCTGTTAAGGTGGTGGGTTATCGGCTAGTTGTATTCACCTTCCTTCTTGGCGTGTAAATTTGGTCGTTACGTAGCAGCGCATCGACCAGGCGCACGAGCTTTCTTGCGGTGAAGACGAGGGCTCTTTTGTGTTGGTGCTTGGGTACCTCAGCGAATTTCTTCTGGTAGTAATCCCGGAATTCCGGCTCATATCGTTTTACCGAGTTGGCGGCTTCAACAAGGTAATAGCGGAGGAACCGGTTACCCGATTTGATTCGCTTGGTATCTTCGGCTTCAAATTTGCCGGACTGGTGTTTTTGCCACGTGAGACCTGCATACTTCGCGACAGCGGCTTGGTCCTTAAATCGGGAAATGTCACCGATTTCGGCTAGAATGCCGGCGCAGTAGACGCGGCCAATGCCGGGAATGGTCTCGAGCGTGTTGGGAATACCGTCCAGCAGCCATACGATGGCTTCGTCAATCTGTTTGATCTGCTGCTTGATGGCACGTATAGACTCGATGGACGTCGCGAGCAGGATGTCGATCGTATCCTCTACACACTTGGAGAGGCGGTATGAGGAACGGGCGGCCTTCTGAATGCACTTGGCGACCTTCTCTGGGTCCGGGAAACGGTTCCTGCCTTTCTCTTTCAGGTGATCCGCGAGATCCGCCAGTTCCATGGATCCAATCTCGTCGAGGCTATACTGCTCCAGCAGCAATTCCGTGATGGCGTGGCCGAAGACATCGCTTTCGACTTCGCTGGTGAAGGCGCTGCATTTGAAGAACAGGTGTTGCAGGAAGTACTGCTTTTCACGCGTCAGATTGTGCACAAGATGAAATCGCATGCGTGTAAGACGCTGTAAGGCAATGTACTGTTCTTGTAACACCACAGTCATCGGCAGCCGCCCGAACCGAAGCCGGTCAGCGATGATCCAGGCATCCACGTAATCGGTCTTGTCCAGGTCCGAGTAGGCTTCTCTGAACTTGCTGATGAGCTTGGGATTAATGGTAAACACCTTGGTGCCGCGTTCTTGCAACGAGCTATCTTCGTGCAAGAACATGGCGGGATGCCAACTGTACACGGATGTGGATTCAAGCCCGATGTGAATTTCCTTGGGTGTCTCCTTATCCGCTAGAGACAGAAGCTTGTCCCGAAGATAGGTAGCGCCATCGTAGTTATTCGGGACCGTAAAGGCATCCAGTGTGTCACCATCAATGTTCATGGCACAGACCTTTAAATCTGCAGAACTCACGTCGATACCGACAAATAACTTCAAGGGTTATCCCTCCCTTCTGATTGGGGATTCAGGGAAATTGGACTCTTCGGGACGCCCCCAGCGCGCTCGCAGACCCATCACCCTCGCATATCGGAACTTCCTTCGGTCCATGAGCCGCCTCGAAAGCTGCCACATTCGAGCATGGGTTGCCAAAGGGAACAGCCAACGGGTTCGAAGTCCAAGCGAGTGCTGGGGAAACAGACTGCTTACGTAGTCGAGCTACAGGAGGAAGACGAATTTCCCCAAATGACCCTAAGGTCATTGTCCGGGAACATCACGAAGAGTCCAAGACCCCAAGTT
This sequence comes from Alicyclobacillus cycloheptanicus, assembly GCF_028751525.1. GTDB lineage: Bacteria > Bacillota > Bacilli > Alicyclobacillales > Alicyclobacillaceae > Alicyclobacillus_L > Alicyclobacillus_L cycloheptanicus. The sequence goes on along the minus strand of NZ_CP067097.1, from coordinate 1,410,090 downwards.
GATGATTTGATTAAGTTTTCAAGGAACCGTATTGTCTCGGGGACCCCGACTTCCGCTCCTCGCCCTTCGGGCTGTGGTGCGGGTTCGGCTACACCCTCCAACTGCTCCAATTATTTAGCTGGAAATTCTTCAATCAGAGGACTCTAAACACACTATACGAGGAGGATGAAATATGGAACGACGGAATTTTTCAGTGCAGTTTAAGCAGCAAATCGTTCGTGAGTGCTCTGAAACGGGAAACGTGTCTTTGGTGGCCAGGAAGCATGACCTGAATGCGAATATGGTTCGCCGCTGGATTAAGCAGGTGAATGGCAGCGCAATGTCGAGCCCCAAGACCAGGGGTAAGGTTACACATGCAACTGCTGAGGAACTGCAGGCTCTGCAAGCAGAACAGCAGCAATTGATTGCAGAAAATGAGCGGATGAAAAAGACAATGGGCGAACAGGCCCTTGAAATTTCCATCCTCCGTGACCTGTTAAAAAAAGCCAACCCTCACTTGCGGATAAAGTAGCGATTGCGCACAAGTGGATCACAGCCGGGTATCCAGTCACCATCGTGCTGCGCATCGTGGGGGTCTCTCGGTCCACTTATTATTATCAACAGACACACGAACCGAAGCCGAAAACGTCTTCCGGAGGGCGTCCTGCGACCCAATACACCTATACGAAGAATGGGCAAAAGATAAGCGACGAGCAGGTTAAGGAATGGCTTATGAACGCCATTGAGGGGGATGGTTTTGGATACGGGTATCTGAAGTTGACGCACTGGCTAAGGCGGGAGCACAACCTGGTTATCAACAGGAAGAAGGTATATCGCCTGTGTAAGGAACTCGGGGTTCTAAAGCCCCAACGGAAGATCAAGTCGAAGCATCCACGAAAGCTCGCCAGAAATCGTGAAGTCACAGAACCTAACCAACTTTGGGAGGTGGATATCAAGTATGGATACGTCCACGGTGAGGACCGGTTCTTCTTCGTGCTCTCTTACATCGACGTGTTCGACAGGGAGATTGTGGATTATCACATCGGACTGCGGTGTGAAGCGACAGATGCTGTGGATACGTTAAAACGGGCTCTGTGGAAAAGGCGCCTATTTGGCGGAACTCAGCAGTTACCCACAATCCGGTCCGACAACGGTCCACAGTTTGTCAGCATGGTCTTTGAATCGACATGTGAGCAACTGGAGGTGGAGCACGAAAGAATTCCGCCAAGGACGCCGAATATGAACGCACATATCGAATCTTTCCATAGGATCCTGGAAGATGACTGTCTGTCCAGGCACGAGTTTGCGAGTTATGCACAGGCATACCAAGCGGTAGTCGAGTTCATGGAGTATTACAATGGGCGTCGGATGCATTCGAGTCTGAATTTTCTATCACCATCCGAGTTCCACAAGGCACATGTTGAAACAGGTATCATGCCCAAGTCAAATGTGAAAGTCTAAGATAACGCTAGAAAACGGGAGCTATGTCCAGACTAAGGGTGTCAATCCGCACCGACTTGCGGTTTCGATCCCTCTAAGGCAGGCTATCAACGTAACGCCATTCCTTTTGGATAGGCCGTACGATCTAGTTTCGATCCCTCTAAGGCAGGCTATCAACACCGGGCGTGCGAATTATATTATCTGGCGATGTCAAGGTTTCGATCCCTCTAAGGCAGGCTATCAACCGACACCGCGTGTTCAAAGTAGTCGAGCTTGCTCAAGTTTCGATCCCTCTAAGGCAGGCTATCAACAAGGTTCGCTCGACTGACTCCGGACGACATCAGAGAGTTTCGATCCCTCTAAGGCAGGCTATCAACGAGGCTACCGTTTCCGATAGGAAAGTTGGCACTTGTGTTTCGATCCCTCTAAGGCAGGCTATCAACCGATTGTGAAGCCTGTCGTTCGATCTCTTCTGGAGTGTTTCGATCCCTCTAAGGCAGGCTATCAACCTTTGGTGAGGCCCCCACAAGCGTGAGGGCCTTTCTGGTTTCGATCCCTCTAAGGCAGGCTATCAACCAGCTCTTCCTCGCCGCCAACATCTTCTGCTGGAAGATGTTTCGATCCCTCTAAGGCAGGCTATCAACGGGTCTGCAGGAGTTTCGCTGGAACGACGTATCCGAGTTTCGATCCCTCTAAGGCAGGCTATCAACGGGCCTACGGGGCGCACATTTTTCGTTTTATTTTCGTTTCGATCCCTCTAAGGCAGGCTATCAACTATGAAGCGTTTAACCGCATCATGCGAGCCTGTGAGCGGTTTCGATCCCTCTAAGGCAGGCTATCAACGTAGGTCATCCTTCATCCTCCTCGCATTCGCACTCGTGTTTCGATCCCTCTAAGGCAGGCTATCAACTGAACGCGAAACGTGCGCCGAACTGGTCACGAATGAGGTTTCGATCCCTCTAAGGCAGGCTATCAACTTGGAGTGCCAATGAGACCGGCACGCCGCAACTCCGGTTTCGATCCCTCTAAGGCAGGCTATCAACGTTGCTATTTCCTCTGACGATGCGAGCGATGACTATGTTTCGATCCCTCTAAGGCAGGCTATCAACGACCGTATGGAGAATATATAGTCATGGACAAACATAGTTTCGATCCCTCTAAGGCAGGCTATCAACGTTGGACGTGTTCTGAAGGACGACGATTTTGTTATTCTGTTTCGATCCCTCTAAGGCAGGCTATCAACTGAGACGGCTTTGAGTGCCAAGAAGCGAAGATTCCTGTGTTTCGATCCCTCTAAGGCAGGCTATCAACGAGTTATACACGATGATGCCAGGGTCAGGCTTGACACGTTTCGATCCCTCTAAGGCAGGCTATCAACGTATCAGGGCCATCCATCCGGATGGCCGAAGTCCTCGGTTTCGATCCCTCTAAGGCAGGCTATCAACGGAGGATTAGGGCCGCAGCACGCCCATCCTGCGGCCCTGTTTCGATCCCTCTAAGGCAGGCTATCAACGACTCATCTGCCCAATCGACATCTCTCCACCTCAGACCGTTTCGATCCCTCTAAGGCAGGCTATCAACGTTGCGGCAGAAGGAGGGGATCGCGTGAGCGTAGCGGAGGTTTCGATCCCTCTAAGGCAGGCTATCAACTCGCCTGCCGAATTTGAAGATGCAGTGGCCTTCGAGTTTCGATCCCTCTAAGGCAGGCTATCAACGTCGACACCAAAGTTCATGCGAGGACGGTATTTCTGAGTTTCGATCCCTCTAAGGCAGGCTATCAACGTTCGGTCGAGCGCGTATACCTTTGCGCGAACTGCGGGTTTCGATCCCTCTAAGGCAGGCTATCAACGTGGTGGGCGTCAGCGCGAACCGCGGCGAAGCCGGAGTTTCGATCCCTCTAAGGCAGGCTATCAACGGCAACCACATGCCCGCGCTCCGCATCCATGACCACGAGTTTCGATCCCTCTAAGGCAGGCTATCAACTACAAATGGCGAGCCATACGTGGTGTTTGCCGACATGTTTCGATCCCTCTAAGGCAGGCTATCAACAATGACGACCCAGCCGCCAAATGTCGCCGCGCCGAGGTTTCGATCCCTCTAAGGCAGGCTATCAACCTATCAGTCGCTTCCGCCCATCGTTGCAGCAACTGAACTGGTTTCGATCCCTCTAAGGCAGGCTATCAACCCAGGCTTCCAGCCGTAAAGGATTGGTTCATGACGCGTTTCGATCCCTCTAAGGCAGGCTATCAACCGATGCGATAGGCTTCATTTCGACACCTCCGATCCCTGTTTCGATCCCTCTAAGGCAGGCTATCAACGATAACGTCGGCTCTGGATTAGGCAGCGGTGCGCCGGTTTCGATCCCTCTAAGGCAGGCTATCAACTGGTCAACGTCGACAGCTTTGCCGAACGGATGAATGGTTTCGATCCCTCTAAGGCAGGCTATCAACGAAGTACAGTGCTTCCCATACAACAGCGTTGACGATGTTTCGATCCCTCTAAGGCAGGCTATCAACGGGCGGCCGCCGTGGGGACTGCAGCGGGAGATCTGGTTTCGATCCCTCTAAGGCAGGCTATCAACGTACGTCATCGCCATGATGTGCATGCGGCGGTGGCAGTTTCGATCCCTCTAAGGCAGGCTATCAACTGTCCTGCCTGAGGGGATCGGCGGCCGGAAGGCGTGTTTCGATCCCTCTAAGGCAGGCTATCAACGCAGCGTTGAGGGTGCCGGTGTTGATGTAGGACGCGTGTTTCGATCCCTCTAAGGCAGGCTATCAACTGACATACGCTGTGTGTGCTTCGGCCTCGGATTTCTGTTTCGATCCCTCTAAGGCAGGCTATCAACAGAACGGGATCATCAGCGCCGACGAATGGCGTGAGTTTCGATCCCTCTAAGGCAGGCTATCAACACTTTCGTGCATCCTGCGCTTTTCGGTAGGCTTGCGAGTTTCGATCCCTCTAAGGCAGGCTATCAACTCATGCCGCCACGCCATGGTAAGTCGGAAGTGATCTCGTTTCGATCCCTCTAAGGCAGGCTATCAACTCTACTCCGACACGATGAAAGGCACACCGGGAATCTTTGTTTCGATCCCTCTAAGGCAGGCTATCAACTGACGACCCGTTCAAGAACTGGCAGGACGCAGCCAGGTTTCGATCCCTCTAAGGCAGGCTATCAACTGCCTGTTCATACAGTTCAGATAGCTCATCTGGAACAAGTTTCGATCCCTCTAAGGCAGGCTATCAACGGGATCAGTACAGCACATCAGCCCCTCTGACGGACATGTTTCGATCCCTCTAAGGCAGGCTATCAACCGGCTTCCCACAGATCGAGCCATTCGGGGTCCTCATGTTTCGATCCCTCTAAGGCAGGCTATCAACGACGGTTACAGCGGCACGAATATGGAGCGACCAGCCTGTTTCGATCCCTCTAAGGCAGGCTATCAACCCTGACGGGTGCCGACGAAAAGGCCGCACTGCAGGCGTTTCGATCCCTCTAAGGCAGGCTATCAACGTACAGGTCTGATTCCTTCTCCACCATCACGGGCGGAAAGTTTCGATCCCTCTAAGGCAGGCTATCAACCAGGATTTTACAAACTAACGGAGGGATTGAAAATGGTTTCGATCCCTCTAAGGCAGGCTATCAACAAAGCCACAGAAGAAAATCAGGTTCTGTGGGAGCGAGTTTCGATCCCTCTAAGGCAGGCTATCAACCCATGTTTGCGCGTGATTCATGGTATGGATTATATGGTTTCGATCCCTCTAAGGCAGGCTATCAACTCATATATGCCATTTTCGCGCTTTCTTCGTCAAAAGTTTCGATCCCTCTAAGGCAGGCTATCAACTTTTGTTTCAACATTTGTAACGCTTCACTATCTGGGTTTCGATCCCTCTAAGGCAGGCTATCAACGCGGACGAATAGACACCATAACGTAAATCCATTACTTGTTTCGATCCCTCTAAGGCAGGCTATCAACGCGCCCGTTGTTCGTCATTGAAAAAGTCCATATGATCTGGTTTCGATCCCTCTAAGGCAGGCTATCAACGTCACGCCATTTTTGCGCTTGCTGAAGCGTTGAATGAGTTTCGATCCCTCTAAGGCAGGCTATCAACTTTGACAGGGATTCATGGACTATTGATTTTTGAATGTTTCGATCCCTCTAAGGCAGGCTATCAACGATGAAGTATACGTAAAAGTGTCGGCGCGACGATACAGTTTCGATCCCTCTAAGGCAGGCTATCAACATGGCGACAATGACGCGCAATACGCCAACATGCGATGTTTCGATCCCTCTAAGGCAGGCTATCAACGTATTTGGTGTCATTGTACACCATTGGAGACACGATGTTTCGATCCCTCTAAGGCAGGCTATCAACTGTAGCCAGCCTTGCTGTCCACGCCCCAAATATAGCGGGTTTCGATCCCTCTAAGGCAGGCTATCAACAGACGCTGTATCTCCGCTTCTGCGGCGTCAAGTTCGTGTTTCGATCCCTCTAAGGCAGGCTATCAACTATTCCGCTCCGCTTGGCTGTCGAATGTGATGCCGTTGTTTCGATCCCTCTAAGGCAGGCTATCAACGTTACCTTGAAATCCGTTCCTGAAGGCCACAACTCCGTTTCGATCCCTCTAAGGCAGGCTATCAACTTTGCGAAGCCGTTGGACTTATCTGGCCGACGCAGGAGTTTCGATCCCTCTAAGGCAGGCTATCAACTGAGAATGGAAAGTCCACTACAGGCGGTCGCAAGACAGTTTCGATCCCTCTAAGGCAGGCTATCAACCTGGAACGCTGGCAACGGCGATTACCGACGGAGCCACCGGTTTCGATCCCTCTAAGGCAGGCTATCAACGTGATGCCTTCGTTATACACACCATTTTCGTCGTAGTTTCGATCCCTCTAAGGCAGGCTATCAACTGAGGATTCCTCTGGAGATGTGATCGGTCGTTTCGACGGTTTCGATCCCTCTAAGGCAGGCTATCAACGCAGATAGAAAGCTCAATCACCCTCGCGTAGACTTGTTTCGATCCCTCTAAGGCAGGCTATCAACGGGGCTCATGATGATTGAGGGTCACGAGGACCAGTTGGAGTTTCGATCCCTCTAAGGCAGGCTATCAACACGACCCGTTCAAGAACTGGCAGGACGCAGCCAGGTTTCGATCCCTCTAAGGCAGGCTATCAACTAACGCCTGCAGGGGTCGTCTGCCTTGGCCGATTCTGGTTTCGATCCCTCTAAGGCAGGCTATCAACGAAGGTGTCGACCCGCACAATGCGTCTCTATACACGTTTCGATCCCTCTAAGGCAGGCTATCAACACACCGCACACCGCCGGAGGGATACCCAACCGAACGCGAGTTTCGATCCCTCTAAGGCAGGCTATCAACTTGTTGAGGCAGGACGCACGCAGGGACTCATTGCGGAGTTTCGATCCCTCTAAGGCAGGCTATCAACACTACTTCGTCGACTATGCGACGACGGGCGGCGCGAAGTTTCGATCCCTCTAAGGCAGGCTATCAACGTGACTGGAAGACTATGACCGGGCCTGTTGCCGTGGTTTCGATCCCTCTAAGGCAGGCTATCAACGCCAAGAGTGCGACAGCGCGGCGAATTTCGTAGTCGAGTTTCGATCCCTCTAAGGCAGGCTATCAACTCAAGGGTGGTACGACAACTAGCAGGACTGTGATTGTCGTTTCGATCCCTCTAAGGCAGGCTATCAACAACGGCGTCGGCCCATGTGCACGCTTTATGCTGTCGAAGTTTCGATCCCTCTAAGGCAGGCTATCAACGCGGGGCGGGGTATGGTTGCCCTTGATGATGGAAGAGTTTCGATCCCTCTAAGGCAGGCTATCAACTCGTGCATCATTACGCCGTTCATTGCGGATGGGATAGTTTCGATCCCTCTAAGGCAGGCTATCAACTACGAGAATACAGCTAGTGTGGAAGGCGCTCACGGGGTTTCGATCCCTCTAAGGCAGGCTATCAACCCACTTCCACCGCATCAACACGCCAATTTCAACTGCATTGTCCAGTCCATCACCATCTTATCAGTCAGCTAGCAAATTGGTAAACACCAGCGCTGTAATTGGCAAATCGGTGTGTAGGGGCCTGTCGTCGATCCCCCGGCATTTTGGCGAGACCCATGACCGACGACATGTTGGACCGACCAGGGCCCGCATTAGTCAGGCTCACAGGAACCGATCTTCCCCTCCCTTTTGTATGCCAATGCTCTCACGACTCGTATACCGCGTCGTACGGAAAGTGTAGAAGAGGACTGAGTCGTGATCGGGTGAAATAATTTCAGCAAGCTCTCGCTTCAGAGCTGCAAAGTCAGCCTTGGAAATCTCTCCTTCAAGTACGGAGTTTTGCACCCAATAGAGATATCTCCGACACGTCTTTAAGACCTTGGCAACACGCTTGACGTGAACGTCGTACATGACAATGACAAACATTGCGCCGCCTCCGTTACCAACGTGCCGCAAACGGGACATATACCTTTTCTTCCAGAAGGTGCTTTTCCAGTTTGTACAGCTCCATGCGGATCAATCTGCGATAAGACACAGATCTACCGAGTTCGCGCACTTGTATCGTTTGTTGAAGCCGTTCGTCCCATTGCTTGACGAATGCACCTCTACCAGCATCATTGAGAAAGATGCCTTCGGATGCCTTCACGAAATGCGACGCCTTCAGCATGCCTTTGTCAATCATCGAAAAAATGATTCTGTCGACCAAAATCGGTTTAAAGATCTCGGCGACATCTAAGTTGAGTGTAAAACGCCGAAAATTCGTCGCATGAAGATAACCAATCCTCGGATCCAAATGTGTTTTGTAGATTTCGCTGAGGACCGTCGTGTAAAGCATCGAATTTCCAAAACTGATGAGCGCGTTGAGGGGACTTTTCGGCGGACGTTTTGTTCTCCCTTCGAACCGAAAGTACGCGTTGGATAATATCGAATTGAACGCCTGGTAGTAAGCCTCCCGAATGTTTCCCTCGATAGCCATCAATTGATTCACATCATCATACGACGATACTGAGGGTATCAAGGATTCAATCTTGTCCAGCGGATTTTCGACATCCCTCCCCCGCCCTTGGTAGTACTTTAATACTCGACGCAAATTTTGTGCAGCTCCTTGAACAAAACGCTGTGCAATCGCCACGCGACGGCTCGTATCCAAGTAGTGCTCAGCCTGCCGAAGAATCATATCACCCGACACAATTCGCTCCCTAGGATACATCGTACCGGAATAATACCCGTAATGGTTGAAATAGTGCACAAGCGCCTGTTGCTGGGACAAGAAATCGAGTACCTTGGAGTTGAACGTAACCTCTCCAAAAAGAAAGATCTCCCGTACCGTCGTGATCGGAATAAACTTCTTGCCTTCTGTCGTTTCGAAGAACAGGGTGTTATCCTTTCGTTTCAATTCTCCGTTTGAAAAAATGTAAAGACTTTTCTCTACCATGGTCTTGCCTCCCGGCGTCACGCCATCACTAGGGTCCTCACGCCCAGCAGAACTCCGCATACGCACATTGACGACATACGGGGATCCGCTTTGGCGGCGGTGGTAAGGGCTGTGACATCAGGGTTTGAATTTCCTTCACCGTATTTTGAATTTCACACATCTCCGAGGGTCCTAACGTCACCCGTACCACGCGTCTCTCCTCCGGAAAATGCAGTTCCCCTACCGCCTCCACGCCATCTTCATGCAATTGGAGGAGGTAGTACAACAGTTGCATCCGGGCTGACACTTCATGGCGGGAGCTTTTCTTAACTTCATACACCACCCACTGGCCATCCCGACGCACAAGCCTGTCCATCTTTCCTGCTGCGGTGGTCACCTCACGTGCAAAGCGAACATACGACTCCTCATGAATCAGACGACCGATGCGAATGTTGTCATCTTCTTCGTCGGGCGTCAGTTGCCGCGACATCAACCAGGCCTCGCGCGGGCAGACATGGTAGTACCACACCAGCGTGCCGGTGACGTGTACTTCATCTGGAACTGTGTCTGCCACCAAAATCACCCCTCGTCTTTCAAAGCATGAGCGCTACGTCTTCGGGATGATACGCTAACCCCGTCATCGGGTCATAATAGGCGTGATCACCGCCAACCCCAGGTAGATACCAAAGCCCATCCACGTCCTCATCCGCTGGCTTGGCGCCGAGCGCGAGTGCCCGTTTCCGATGCACTGATAGGATATACCCGTGAAATTCGGCCTTGCGACGGAGATAATTCTCCTGACGACGACGCCAATCCGGTTCTCTCCGTACATCGTCCTGATACCACGCCCACAGCTCCGCCGCAGTATCATTGCATTCCACAAACAGGTTCACATATGATGGATACTCCGTAATCAGTTGAAAATCGCACACAGCAAGACGCTCGTGATTTCCACCAGGGGCAAAATTCAACTCGGAGACCGCTTGCCAGATTTGCGAGCTATCTCCTGAAGAAATCTGTTCTGAAAGCGCTTGAAAGTAATCCGTAACCAGTCTGGGAAGTTCCGCCTCGCGAATCATACCTCGCTGTTCATCTTCCACATACTTTCGCAGCGTACGCATCGTGGCCTCAGCTTTAAATCGTTTGTACACAACCTCCATGGAGGGACGTCTGCCTGACTCCGGCTGCAATTGAAAGACTCGAACCGCTCCTCGTCGACCCCGTGTGTTGTTTCGATTGCAACGTCCAGCCGATTGCACGACCGCATCCAACGGTGCCAGTTCGCGGTAAACCACGTGTACGTCCAAATCAACCCCGGCTTCCACCACCTGCGTGGCCACAATCAACACCGGTTGGGTGGTCGCCCTTAATGAGTCCACTCGCTCTCTGCGCATCACCGGTACGACGTTGCCAGACAAGTACGACATGTACGCATTTGCACCACCCAAGCGTTGCTGCAAGCGTTGAAAAACCTCGATGGACGTGTGAATCGTATTAAAGATAAGGAGATAGGACTGCTGCGGATCGTACTCGTCCAAAAATGCGTCGACAAACGCGTCGATCGAAAGTGGGAACAAATCAACATGTAGATCGACCCTGTCTAGCGCCGTAAACCGCTGTGCCACTTCCTTCTCATCTCCAGCCAGTTCCACCGCCTCGGCGGTCAGGAAGCGCGGTTGAGTTGCCGTCATCAAAATCACCTGGACATTGCTGGTACGAGCCGCTAATTCAAGTACCTTCCCTATCAATGGCCAGTATTCTGCTGGCAAGCTCTGGACCTCGTCCAAAATGAGAATGGCGTTGGTCAAACGGTGGAAGCGCTTGAGTGCGCGATTGCGATAACCCAGCAGCGTGTCGAAAAGCTGAACATAGGTCGTGACGATGAACTCGCTGTCCCACGCTTCCTGCAACATCAACGCCTCATCCACCGGCCGCTCGACACCATCCCGCTGTGCCTGAACAGGCGCGAGGTGATGATGCACCAATAAATATTGGGACTCATTATTCGTAAATCCGTCCACTGCGGACAGAACGCTGCGCAGTACGCCCGCATTCTGATCGATAATGCTGGTGAACGGCATCGCGTAAATGATACGGGGCGCCATACGGCCTTGCTCCACCGCATGTCTGCGCAACTGCATCGCCGCAGCCAGCGCCGACAGGGTTTTACCGCTCCCGGTCGGTGCCGTGAGGGTGAACAACCGGGCACGGGCATGTGCCGAAGCCCGTTCAGTGACTTGCTCATACAGGCCCCGTCGTACATTTGCCATGGATGAATCGGCAGAAAAATTCCGGTGTACGTAATCGTCCACAATCCGCGTGGGAACCGCCGGGCGTTGCCCACTCTCCAATTGCGCTGCATCACGCTTGTCCGCGTCGATCAACGCGGAAAAACAACCGAGCAGACGGATATACTGGATGTGACCTTCTCGCTCGGCAGTGCGTCGGTAGACGCGCGCATCCTTGACCAGTTGGTCAAAGGTCTGCCACCATCCGTACTGCAAGAACGCAGCGACGTTCGGCTGCCAGTCTGGTGGAAGCCAGTCCTGTACAACGCTTGCCGCTTCAAGCAACGCTTGCTCGACGATCGCCAAACGCGGCGTTAAATCCTGAATCTGCTGACTCGTCCTATCCAACGGATCTGCCAATGCATTCGAAATCGCGAGTGGATCCGGACCGCGCATGAACTGACGACCCACGTCCAAATCGAGGTTCAGGAAGTCCCCATGGTGATGCTTCACTGCCAAATAAATCAGGAGTGGGTCCCATGCAGACAGCCACGCATGTTCTTTCTGTGCACGATACGCCGTAAAAGCTGCGTACAGCGCTGAAATGAACGCGTGTTGTTGAAGTCCCTTGGGATGTGGCATGCCGGTTTGCAAATAGGATTGAAAATAAGACGTGAATTTTCCGAAATCATGGGTCAGCCCCGCCAGAGCCCCCAGTCGCTGCAACGTTTCATCGCCGGAGACCAATGCTGCACGAGCAGCACTGGCCACGGCTTGAAGATGTGTAGCGAGAAGAGTCGTAGAAACCACGTTGCCGTCCGCATCCCGCCGAATGTGAGAAAGCACACTCATCGTGCCGAACCACCATCCTCCGCAAAAGCAACCATTTCACTCTCTTGATTCTCATAGGTCAGTCGCCACGCCTGACACCGCAGCCGGACTGGCAGCGGTTGTCCCTTGCGCTCGACCAGAAACTCCCGGTTCCACCCGCGGCTTCGGCCAGGGCCAAAACTGTACGGCATCAAATCCTTGATGACCTGTACCCCCGTCCCGAACGGGTCGACAACATCCGTCCACCCCAGCACATCCTCCATCAAACAGGGCGTCATCAACGAGAGATCCACTCCTGGTGGTATGCGTTCCAGCTGATGAGCCGCAAGCACTTCCACCAGTCGGATTGAAGCGAGCATCGGCGCTGTGCCAAGGGATATCGGATATGCCGGCATCTGTGCCGCCACTCTCCCAGCCAAGGTTTCCATGACTGCTTGGTCTGCATGAGAGAAGTACACACGATACACCAACTGCTCCGACGCCACTTCCGGTACCACCAGTTCTGTAGGTACCTGCGTGTGACCGCTTCCCCCCGATACCTCCGAGGGGGATTTCACAAACAGGTTGTTCATGGTCTGTATCACCGTGCGTACGGGAGTGCGCAATGACGCCGTCAGTCTCGCTTGTGTCGGACCCAGATGCTCGTAGTACGTGTCCCGCTCAAGCCCCAAAATGGCGGCCACGATTCCGCTGAGTGTTGTTCTTGGCGGCAAGAGATAGGTCAAGGACGACGAGTTCGTGTGGATTTTTCGGAAATGTGCCATCCTGCCGCTGAGCTCAAAAACGACCATGCCGCCTGCTTGTATTGTCATTGTGATCCCGCTTTCAACCCAGTCTCAACCGGAACCACCAGTCCTGCGGCGGCTGAATCGATGACATCGGCCAATCGCACGGACTCCGCACCATACCAGACACGAAAATCCGGATGCTGCCACAGATGCACTGCCGCGATTCGCGCCCTGGCTTCTGTAATCCGGGCCACCAACCGATCCACCCGCAGCCGAACGTCAGCAGTACTGCGCAGATTCTCCTTCTCGTCGAGATCCAACAGTTCCCGCCAATCCCCGAGCACCGTGCGGTCATCTACATATTCCACACGCATGTACAGGCGTGGAAACTGACCGATTTTGCTGCGTGTGGTCTGCAGTGGAATCGCCTCTACCAACGCTTGGTCCAGCCAAGCCAAGTCGGACTCCGTCAAGCGGCTGATCTCCGCTCGTTTACCGCTGACCACTCCCGCAAACGTGAGCAGAGAATAGTAGACACGATAGTCTTTCCCAAAAGTACCTTGGTTCTTCTCATCCTGGGAACTGAATCGAGAACTGATGGTATACGAATTCACGAGGTCCACGTGATTCAGAGAGTATCCCCAGGTGAATTGCACCGGCCCTGTCACTTGAATTGAAGAACCAGCGCCGCCTCCCTCCCCTTTGATCGGCATGGTTGCGCCAAACAGCCGGATGTCCATGAGTTGATCAAGAATCTCAGGCAAATCCTTGACCGTCGGCTTTTTCCCGCCCAGTACAGTCTGCAGCCGCTTGTCCGCGGTCACGACTTCTCCCTGACGTGGCTGTGCTACATACAGTTCGTGTCCGGCATCCTGAAGGTAATCACGTATGTAGCGTTTGAGCCGGACGTCACTCACCAGATTGCGTCGCGACTGGTAATCCATGCGCGGGCGGTTTTCGTCGTCTGGATCACCATTGGGGTTTGCCAATTGAGCATCATAAAGAAACAGCAGTTCACTATTGTTCATGTTTACGCTTCCTCCCTTTGTACATCATTATTTGGTGTATAAAGCGCTGCAGACGGTTCGTCCGTAGACAGGGTTTCCTTGTTCCGCTTACCAAAAAATTGTCTTCGACGAAATGCAAGTCCAGACAAGATATAGAACACAGCTTCTTCATCGGTCAATCGGTGCTCCGGCTTCCAACGCGGAGGATTCGTTTCTAGCACCTGTGCAAAGGCAAGATGCATACGGAACAATACATTGGATTCCTTCGGCCAATTGAATAGCTTATACTGCTGGAACGCTTCCTCAACCTTTCCCACCAATCGAATGATGTCACTTGCATTCATACCCCGATAATTGATTTTTTCCAACACAGGCATCGAATCTAGACGATTGTTCCGCTGCGCGTTGGCCACGCTGGCAATTGCGGCACCCAACCAGAATAGCGCCTCTTGCGCTGGGCGATAGCCTACTTCCTGCAGAAACGCGTCTCCATCCAGTGGCGTATCTCTTTCCACATCGATTCCCTCCCGTTTGAAAGGCGCCCCCGCCAATTGCCCCAGTTCTTGAAGCATGGATAATATCACGTTGGCCAGAAGCACGTCATTTGTTAATTGTGATAATTCATATCCTGCGCGCGGCGCCGACACATTCGTGGCCGCATATCGACCAAATCGATGAATTTGAATCAATCGGCAGAATGATTCCATCAACGTTCGGTACGATATGGCTTGTCCAGTCAACAACGCATCAAACAACTGCAGCATACGCCGATACTCTTGTGCACGATTGGTCTGTGTCACGGGAATCAGTCGGTACAACGCCCGGAAGTCAGGAACCCAATACTTGGACTCTGATGCGGGGATCCCAAGCAAATCTACGGCCACCCGCCCATAGCGCCGGAAGGTTCGGCGCAGCAAGTCAAACCGCGCCTTGGGCACATCTCGAACCAAGTTGTACAAGCGAAGCTCCGCGTTGTTCCACACGTGGAACAACAAATTCACCGCATATCCCAGATTCGAAAACTCCTCCCGAATCTGTTCCATTTCATCTTCCAACGTGGCGACGCTTTCAAAGTTGAGCACCGATTGGACAGTCCGCTGCACGATGTTGCCCCACTCTCGCACGTTGACGTCTTCCACAGCCCCGAAGATCTCGGGAATCACATAAAATCGCAGGTGCCCAACACGGGTACGCATTTGCCCATGGACAAAAGCTTCCGCCGCCAGCAGCGCCTGATAACAGTTTTGGCAGAGCACGAGATTGCGATGGAACCGCTTTTTATCCACACCGCTGGCAAAGGAAATTTTGTCTGTGTTGTAGTACTTGAACTTCATCCTCGTAAAGTTCGGCGTGACCAACGCCTCGGCTCCACAGGCGGAACACACGCCCTGTGTAGCCTCGTCGAACACCCCCTGAACCCGGTCGCGCAACACCAATTGACGATAATCCGGGTGGTCAGCCACCCGCTGCCCGTTGATACAGAACGTCCATAGAGGGATACGATTCGCCGTCAGTTGAGCTGCCTTCATCACTGCTTTCTCCAAATTTGGAACGAAGGACTTTCCCCGAATGCTGCCCTCTGATTCCACTCGGCAAGAGGCAGCTAACTCCTCCCAGTCTTCCGACGGGAGAGCGCCCAGTTGTACAACATCCAGCACATATCGGTAGCGTTCTTCTGAACCTGGCTGCGGTCCAAGGTCTACGGCGAATTGCGCCAACACGTCGCCAACCTCCACTTTTAGCGCAGCATTGTCCGGCAACATCCGGTAAAGATTCACCAAGGTTTGAGACAAGAGATAACCGAGCGAATTGGTTGTGGCTGTCCACTGCGGACTGTTTGGCCCCGCCGCGTTGCCAACCCATAGCCACTCCTGCGCAATCTGTTCCCGATCACTTTCCCGACACTCTTGGGTCCGAAACTCCAACCTACAGGCTTCGGTATCCAAGTTGACGAAGACCGCATACGGCTCCTTTCCGGAAACGTTTGGCATCGGCTGAATCAAACTTTGGAGGAGATTTTCGTCCCCTTCACCACGTGCTAACATGCGTCCCAAGTTCACCATGGCATCCAGCATCCCACTCACCTCCCTCGCGCGAAAAAGTCGAATAACCCGAAACCATCCGAGTTTTTCATGCAAAGCCCCGCATTCCAAGCCAACGCCAACATTTTCGGCGTCCCCTGAACGCGAAAGTTCCCATCCCATGCATGAACGGGCGTATCGCGAAACAGTACAATGCGCTCCTTCATGTGTGCCTGATCGACCGGAATCAAGTCAAACGCCGCATCAGCCTCCGTAACCTCCAGACCCAGCGCAGAGGCTTTGAGGAGCAGATTTTTCCTCATCAGTTCTGTGAACTCCGGTGTGCCTGGCGAGTAGTACTGAGTGTACTTGCGGCCGTTCGGCAAGTTGAGAGTACGGTAAACCGTAATCGGCGACATCAGACGAATCTGCCCCTGCGTGACGGTCCCTGAATATCTTTCCAGACTCGCCGTCCGCACCTGCACCTCCGTACCGTGCAGCGAAATCCGACCCGCCTTGAGCAATGTCATCGACAGATCGTAGATCACTTGATCCACAGCACTGGAGACTACCCATCGCACTGGCCCCTGAAACGTGATGGTCTTTTCCTTACTATCGATTTCATACTCCCCCATCAACCGCGAGAACGTGAACAACTTGACAGGTTTGCTCCCGACGCGGTGCAGCCCGTGGTCATGCAACTGGTCACGCATGCGGTTATCGCTGAGATGGCGATATAACACGCCGTGGAGCGCAGCATTGTAGTGCATCGGTAACCGCAGCGCCCCCTTAGGTGCAAATTCCAACACGACACGCATGGTTTCACCTCCTCCAAATTGAATGAAGTAACTGTACTCTGATTATATGGAATCATTTCGTGGCATGCAACACCTAATTAATACTTTTTGATGCGTCGTGACTTTTATCTTCCATTGGAACCCCCGCGAAACCGTGCTAAGATACATCTCACAGTCTCCCTTCAAGGACTCGAAACATTAGTTGTTGTTTGCCAGCACGCAACATGTATCAATAGTCTGCCTTTGAGGGCTCGTTTACGAACAAACAATTTCAAGCAAGAAATTCTACATTGGCCAATGACTTCCTGCCTTTTGTTCGGGAATTGTGACAAATTTTGCGTTTGCCCGCTGGCTGACGCCCAAGCGTCGCTGCATACCCTCGAGGCTGCAGGAGAGAGAAGACTCATTTATCATCCGTCACCAGGGCAAATCGAGATGGATGTCGTCATGAAATCGCCGTCCGCCGTTCGAAACCGCCGCGCCGTGTTGACCAGGCAGCGGCTGATCCACGACAGCAGCACCCGCCGCTGCTCAACCGACAAAGCATCGAGATCGGACAGATGGAAACTGCCATGCTCGGCAAACTTCCCCGGTTACTTGCCGTGCGGACGTACGACAGAGGAGGCTGTGAGGAACGCTCGTGAGGCCATAGCACTTCATTTGTATGGCATGGAGCAAGACGGTGATCCGATATATGTATTTAGGAGAGCGGTAGTAGGGATTGGGTCTTCAGGCTTCATCCCCATCAAGTAGATCTCAGCCGGCGTGTGATATCTGAGCGATTGATGTGGTCGCTCGTGATTGTGCTTTTGTATGAATGTTCTGATGGATTCCCTCGCCTCCCTTGCTGTGGTGTACTCTTTTGTGTACACTTCCTGGTACTTCAGCATTCGCCAGGACCGCTCGATGAAAATGTTATCCACAGCCCTGTTCTTTCCGTCCATGCTGTTTCGTACCTCGGATTCCTTGAGCATGCTTGTGTACTGAGGCTGATGAAGTGGCTACCTTGGTCGCTGTTCCAGATCTCCGGCCTGGTGTGGTTCAAAGCCGTCTGCGCAATCTCAAGCGCCTGGTCAAGTTCCCAACTCACGATGTAGCGTGAATACCAGTCAATGACGGCCACCAAGTACATCCATCCGTGTTTTAGCCGAACATACGTGATGTCGATTGACCAGTTGTGATTCGGGCGGCTGGCCATTACGCCCGTTAGCAGGTACGGATAAATCTTGTGAGCCAGATTCCGCTTGCTCAGGTTCGGTCCAGGACTGACGCCAGCAATCCCCATGTCCCTCATGCAGCGCACCACGCGCTTGCGGTTGATGACCAGCCTTCCCGCCGTAGAATCGCTGTAATGTAACGGCTGCCTGAAACCGGGCGCTCTGTGTATATCTCGTCAATGCGACGATGCAGGCGGAGCTCTTCGTATGAGATGCCCGCGGGCTTGTAGTAAAGGCTTGTCCGGTTCAGGCTGAGCAACTCCGCCTGTCTGGAGACCGAGAGCTCGTCACTGTCGTGATCAACCATGGAGACGCGTTGAGCCTTAGTTCGGTTTGATGCCAGATTTTTTTGAGCCACTCAACCTCGGTGGTTAAGCGACCAATTTTCGCATAGAGTTCGGACGTTTCCTTTTCATGCTCCTTCTGCACGGCAGCGCTGTTTTTCTTGCCCTCGTCCTCGAAGGCGCTGGACAAGTTCTCCACAGCAGTGTTGTCCACCGATGGAGCATCGTGGCGTGTACGCCATACTCTGATGAAAGTTGGGCGATGGTCTTCTCCTCTTTGAGAAGCTCCAGGACGACTTGTGCTTTGAATGATGCAGTGTAGTGTTTTCTCATAGCCATATTGTAGCTTAACCGGTCCCTTTTCAGTTGTCTTGAATCCCGGGACCACTATAGTCTCTGAGCGCTATGAACAGGGAGCGATGATCATCACATCCAATACAAGTTTCACCAACTGGGGGACCATGTTTGGCGACCAAGTGCTGGCATCTGCTCTCCTTGACCGATTGCTTCACCACGCGACAACGGTCAACATACGCGGAAACAGCTACCGAATGAAGGACAAACTCAAGGCGGGCGTAACCCATGCCCTGCAAGAGGAGGTGAAAGACTAACCGAACATATGTCCGGGGAATTTTAAGCGATGGTTTTGAGGAAATCCAAACCGGTGTTTTTGGGGAAATCAACCCGATTTTTGTGAGGAATTAAATCCGTTGTTGACACTGATGTCAATTCATTGTACGACTCAGGATCAAAAAATGTCCAAACACACCCATTGTGACCACAGTTTCTGTATCCGTGGTCGTCCTAAATATCTCAAATATACCATACGATCTAGTGGTTGTATCAGATTTCAAGGCAAGGGCCTCTTGCGGGTATTGCTTATTTATCCAACGAACAAAATCAGATTGCTTAGGTTTCGAAGCAACTGCAAAAACTACAACTAAAATCACCAGAATCCCCAGAATCAATAGAACAAAACCTGACCTTTTAATTTCAGCCATCCCCATTCCCGGTCACGAAAGCATTAGCGTAACCCTGGACATTTATAACCACGTCTTAGAGTCAATGCAAGATGAGGCTGCCGAAACGTTTGATACCATTTTGTCCGTCTCGGTTCCCACACTTGAAAACCCATATGGGCAACATATGGGCACGAACCTCCAATAAACAAAAGTGCGTGATTCTCAAAACCTTGAGAATCACGCACTACATAACGATTCTCTGGCGCACCCGGAGGGACTCGAACCCCCGCAAGACGCGGTTTAGGAAACCACCGCTCTATCCGACTGAGCTACGGGTGCATGTTTTGGCTCTGCTTCCGCGTGTCAACCCTCTGCGGGTCATTTGTCATCCGTCAGAAGCCGTCGTGTTACGCTCCATTATACCGAACCACGGCCCTCTGAAGCAAAGGAAACTTCTCCTGTTGGCCGCAGCAGCCGCGCTGCAGCCCCCGCCCCAACGCAATCGCTCCACCACACCCGCTCCGCCTTTCAGCCTGCGGCCCACCCCTCACCACACGAGCTGATTCGTCGGCTCCGCCAGGTCCGCCAGGGATGATTCCTGTTGGCGGGGTGACAGGACTGTGATCTCCATGGGTTCGCCGATTTGCACGGCCTCTGTTGGCGGCAGGTTCACTTCCATCGTACCGGATGCCTGCCATGGGGGGCGAACAGACAGGGTGACTTGCTGGCGGCCTTCGTGCCAGGTGACGTCTTCGACGACGACGGGGATGGGGGTGCCGAGGCCGGGTTTATGGCCCATCACGACTCTGTCCGGATGCATCCACAGCGATGCGCCGTCTGGTGCTTCAATCCTCGACGTGTACCCCACCAAGGCTGCGGCACGCCATGAAGCTGGCTGCTCAATCAGTTCGCGTGGGGAGCCGACCTGAAGGATTTTGCCTTGGTCCATCAGGGCGATGTGGTCGGCGAGCCGCTGCGCTTCGGTGAACTGGTGCGTGACAAGAATGATGGTCATCGAGAACCGGGCGCGTACCTCTCGGATGAGGTCCTGTAAGGATCTCCGGGAGAGCCAATCGAGCGCGGAAAACGGCTCATCGAGCAACAGAACATTGGGTTTGGTGGCGAGGGCGCGCGCGAGCGCAACGCGCTGTGACATGCCCCCGGACAGGCGGCTGGGATGGGTGCGGAGCTCCTGCTGGAGGCCAGTGGCTTCGATGATGGTCGTGATCCACGCTCGGTCGACATCGCGCCGCGTCCCATACAGGATGTTTTGCTCGACGGTCAAGTGGGGAAACAGGCGGGCGGACTGCTCCATGTACGCGATGTTCCGGCGCCAGGGCGGGCAGGAAATGCGGGGATGTTTGCTGGTGTCGATGAGGACACGGCCGTTCACCGCGAGATAGGCGCTTTGGCAGCCTGTCTCAAAGCCTGCAATCACCGACAGGATGCTGGACTTGCCGGACCCGGACGGGCCGAACAGGCACAGGGTAGAACCTGTTTCGACGGTCAGCTCCTGGATGGAAATCGTGAATGGTTTGCGCGGGAGTTCAAGACTCAGCTGCAGCATGCTGGTTTCGCCTCCAAAGGACTGTGGCCAACGGCAATGGCAACGCGGTGACAAGCAGCAACAGGGCTAATGGCAGGGCCACGGGCAGTCCCTGTTCTTCTAAGGCCACCCAAATACTGACGGGCAGGGTATGCGGGTTGTAGGCGACCACGATGATGGCGCCGTAGGCACCAATGGCCCGTGCGAACGCCATCGTCAGCCCGACGGTGACGCCCGGCATCGCAAGCGGCAGGGTGACCCGCCAAAAGGTTCTGCCGGGCGGTACGCCAAGGGAGTAAGAGAGTCGTTCGTACCCCGGATCGACCTGACGAAGCGCACCTTGCACGGAGAAAATGTAATACGGGATGGCTTCGTAAACTTGGGCGATGACCACAGCCAGCGCTGTATTCAGAACGGCGATATGCCAGTGCGCTAGCGCCCCGCCAATGAATCCATAGGGTCCGTAAAAGTACACGAGCAGCAAGCCAATCACCAGCGGCGGCATGAGCAGGGGGATGAGCAGCAGGTATTCAACCAACTTCCACAGCCGGCTCTTCCCCCGCGCCAGCAGCCACCCAATCGGTGTACCGACCACCAGCACAATGAGCATGGTGATGAGCGTTGTCTCCAGCGACAAGCGCCAGGGCTCACCGCCGTATGTTGTCCAAATCCCCCACAGACCTGGCCACGAGACGTGCAGCAGCAGCGCGATGACTGGCAGCAGCAAAAAACTCGTGGCAGCCAAGGCTGCGAGAATCAAAATGGTGGTAGAAAAAATCCTCATGACCAACCCAGCTATCCTGTAATCTCCTGCTCGATGGACTGCGGAATATCCGACTTGTTGCCCCACACTTGAAACGGTGTGATGGTATAACCCATTTTACGATAGATGGCGAGCCCTTGCTTGGACAAGGCGAACTTGATGAATGCAGTGCCTGCGGATTGATCGGGCGTGCCTTTGATGCCGGTGACGTAGATTTCGATGGGAGAACCGGTCACGGTCGAGCCGTCAGACAGTTTCAGGCTCTCCGAGGCGTACAGCTTCGCATCGGCTGGATTGCCCATGTTGATGGTGTCCGGCAGCTTGATATAGGGCAGATGCTGCTGAATCGCCTGTGGCAAGTACGCGCTCGACGCGTCCATCTCTCCGGCCTGCAGGCGGGACAGAATGTCCGTCTCCTGATAGACCTGCTGGGAATTGTCGAGCGACCCGAGAATCTTGTTGGCCGTCCCCGCGGGCAGATTGAACTGCTTTTCGGCCAGATGCAGCATCATGACAAAGTACTGTCCCTGCGGGTCTTGATTCGGGTCGGTTCTGCCCAAATGGAAGTTGGGCTGCTCCATCAACGTGAACAAGTCCTTGAGGGGCTTGGTTCCGTTGGCGATTTGCTCGAGCTGACTGGCGTACGGGGACTGCTTGGAGTAGACGATGACGAGCGGTGAACTGGCGAAACCGATGGCCCAGTCGGCTTTATCGGTGCCCACCTTCTCAATCGGGCCAGTGCCAATGCTGTCAAACACATTCGGCGTGATTTGTCCGGACTTGATGAGGTTCGCGACCGCGTCCGCGCCCTGGCCGTACCCTTTATAGGCCAATCCCGTCGCCTTTTCGAACGCTGGCGCGACGTACTGGTCATTGGTCAGTTGGAGGGAACCTGCATAGGCGACGTCCGCCGTGCCTTTTGCACCCGCGGTCGTCCCCGTCGAATTCGCAGAGGTCGTGTTGGCTGAATTGGCGGTCCCGTTGCTGGTGGTTCCGCATCCGGCCAGGGCCAAACAGGCTGCAATACCAATCGAAGCAAGAAACAGTGATTTTTTGGGCAAGTTACACACTCTCTTTCGTTTTCATCGTGTCGATGGGATGTGGTTCATTTCCCCGGTTTTCGTCACATCGTACGGACCAAAGTGTGCCAGGTCCCAGCGGAACACATCCGATGCGAGGTAGTCGAGCAGTCGCTGGACACCCGGGTTGTTAAAGTTGGACTCGAGAATCCACAGGTGGCACGCTTCTTCCTGAATCGGGATGAAGTCGAGATCCATCGTATACGCCGCACTGGCCGTGGCGATCCCGACGTCAGCCGCGCCCGCTTCCACGGCCATCGCAACCTGGGCATGTCCGGCAACGGTCCACTCGTATTGGGATACGGCAGCCGGGTCGACCCCGAACGCCTGCAGCCGCTCGTCCAGGAGCTTGCGCGCGCCGGCGCCGATGGGGCGGTTGACCAGGCGGATGCGGCCGTCTGCCAGGTCATGCGCATCCGCAAACCCGCAGGGGTTGCCGCGTTTGACCACCCATCCGAGTTCCGCGTTTGCGAGGTGAATCCGGTAGCAAGGTTCCTCCATGCGCCACAGGTCCTGTGCGTCCACGGCGGTGTGAGGTGCCAGATGGGCCGCCGTGTGGGTTGCGGCAATGTGAATTGCGCCTTGCCGGAGCCATTGCATCGCGGTCGCATTATTGCCCGATTTCCAATACGCTTGCGCCTCGGATGAGGCGCTGGTCGCATAGGACGTCAACAAGCCCAGCGACGGGTCACAGCCGCACACCACGGTCCACGAAGCGGGCTGATTGTGTCCGTACCCGGCCAGCTCGACCCTGTCATCGTCCAGGCGTCTGGAGACAATCTGCACCTGCTGGGCAGTCGGGATGGGCTGTCCAAGCTCAAGCCTGACCGGGTGCGCGATACGCCGCCCCCCGATGTCCGTCGTGATGACACGGTCCCCTGGCGCCAGGTCCGAAGCGCCGGCAAACGCCACATTGGTTTGCGCGTCCGTCTGCTCAGCAAACACGTCCTCCACGCTGACCCCAAACACCTTGGCCAACCGCAGGGCAATGAGCGTGCTGGGGATGACATCGCCCGATTCGATGGCATGAATCGTTTGCCTGGAAACCTGGATGCGCTCCGCCAGCTCAGCCTGTGACATCCCTGCGCGGCGGCGCAAGGAGCGAACTCGGTTTTCTAACAAGCGTTCACCCCCTTCTGAATGAATTGTAAAGTAAAATAGACTTAAATGTAAACTATAATTGTCACTATAAAATATTTTTTCTTGTCATCGCATGAAAACAGCCAACCCGAGGGTTGGCTGTTCTGTACGATCAGTTGTTTGTTCTGCGCTTCCCGAGCGCCATCAGGTCACCGGGCGGCGGCAGCTGCACGCGGGCCAGCGCGATGCGGAGAAATCCGTCGTAACACTTCAACTGGCGCACCGTCATCGAAATCCCCAGCGGGCTGAGCAGCGATGGCAGGTGGACCTTCAGCGCCTGCTGCAGGACGCCAATGCCGGCCGGGGCGTCTTTGACCGCTTCGCGGAGCTGGCGTTCGACAATTCCGGGCGGGATCTGCACAAGTTTGTGGGCGGTGATGTCGATGGATACCTCGCCTTCTTCGGTGCAGGAGGGGACGGCGACAAAGTCCACGCTCCACACCATCAGCTTGATGCGTCCGCGGATGCCGTCTTCGGTGATGGTGTCGAACATGATTTTGTCCTCCACCGAAAAGTCACGAACAAGTTCAGTCAGGTCCTGCGCTGTCAAATCAAGGGTGAGGTGAGATAGGCGCACAAGCGGCCTCCTTCGGGATGGACTCCGTCCATGGGTTTCCACAAACGGTTCGCAATCAGCTCACAAGCCGTACACGAGCCGTTCACTGCCAATCGCGATCGGCCCAACGCAGCCCCGCCGCCGGCCGTCACTGTCCAGTCGTTTCGCTGGCACCCGCGTCTGTGCTATGGGTCGATCGCGCCCGTTTCCGCAGGTGCTGCTGCGACTTGACGGCCATGAAGACGAGCATGCCGAGGCCGATGACAATCAGACAGACGGAGATGATGGTCGCGGCGATGCTCGGCAGCTGACCGACGATGAGGCCGGTCAGCACGGCCATGCCGCTGATGAACATCGACCGGCCAAACGCGATTTTGTTGAGCGCCCGCCGCTGAATCACGATGCACCAGATGATGCCCGCAATGGCAACAATCCACGCGATGGCTTGCAGAATGGTCACCATCATGGGGCGGTCAGCACCTCCACCCCCATATAAGGGACGAGGGCCTTCGGCAGCTTGACCGTGCCATCGGGCTGCTGGCCGTTCTCGAGAATCGCGGCGACGGTGCGGCCAATCGCCAAACCGGACCCATTCAGTGTATGCACAAACTCCGGCTTTGCGCCTTCCTCCCGGCGGAAGCGCAGGCCCGCGCGGCGGGACTGGAAGTCCTCGAAGTTGGACACGGAACTGATTTCCCGGTAGGTCCGCTGGGCGGGCAGCCAGACTTCCAGGTCGTACTTCTTGGTCTCCTTGGCACCCAGGTCGCCCGCGCAAATGTCGAGCACCCGGTACGGAAGCTCCAGCGCCTCCAGGATGCTGGCGCAGTCGCGCAGCAGGTTCTCCAGCGCCTCGTAACTCTCCTCCGGCTTCACGAGGTTCACCAGCTCGACTTTCTGGAACTGGTGCAGGCGAATCAGGCCGCGCGTGTCTTTCCCGGCCGATCCCGCCTCTGACCGGAAGCAGGCGCTGTATCCGGCGAACTTGACGGGGAGCATCGACGCGTCGAGAATCTCTTCGCGGTAGTAGTTGGTCAGCGGCACTTCCGCCGTCGGGATGAGGTAGTACGGCAGCCCCTCCAGCTTGAACATGTCCTCCGCGAACTTCGGCAGCTGCCCGGTGCCGACGAAGCTGTCCTCGTTCGCGATGAACGATGGAAACATCTCCGTGTACCCGTTTTTCTCCGTGTGCCAGTCGAGCATGAAGCTCGCCAGGGCGCGCTCCAGCTTGGCGCCCAGGCCTTTGTAAATCACGAAGCGCGAGCCCGTGACTTTCGCCGCCCGCTCAAAGTCGACGATGCCAAGGTCTTGGGCGATGTCCCAGTGCGGCTTCGGCTCAAAGTCAAACTCGGGCACCTGGCCGTGGAAGCGCAGCGGCACGTTGTCCTCCTCGCCCGCGCCGTCTGGGACGGATTCGTGGGGAGGAATCGGGATCGCGAGGAGCAACTCGTTCACCTGCTGCTCCCGGACGCGGACTTCCTCGTCGAGCGACTTGATTTGCTCGGAGACAGTGCGCATCTCGGCGATGTCAGCGTCGGCGTTCTCGCCCTGCTTCTTCTTCCGGGCAATCGCTTCGGACGCTTTGTTGCGCACCGCCTTCAGCCGTTCGACTTCCGCCAGCCCGGCGCGCCAGGCTTCATCGGCCCCCAGCAGTTCGTCGATGAGCTTCGGGTCCGCGTGCTTGCGGCGGAGTCCGGCGCGAAACCTTTCTGGATTGCTGCGTACCGCCCGTAAATCCAACATGAACCTCGCACAACCTTTCTCGGCTTCGTATCGTTCAACCCGCGGGCTGCTTCGTCCGCGCCTCGACCAACTGCAGGAAGTACCGGTGGATGCGGTCGTCCGCCGTCAGTTCCGGGTGGAAGGAAAAGGCGAGCAGGTGCCCCTGCTGCACGCCGACGACGCGATTTTCATACTTGGCGAGCACAGTCACGTCCGGCCCCACATCGCGGATGTGCGGCGCGCGGATGAACACGGCCGGAAACGGCGCTTCGCCAATGGCCGGAATGTCGAGGTCGGTCTCAAAGCTCTCGCGCTGGCGGCCAAACGAATTTCGGTCGACCTCCACATCCATGACGGCCAGATGCGGCTCGTCGCCGTTCGCAATCCGCTTCGCCAGCACAATCATGCCCGCGCAGGTGCCCATCATCGGGATGCCGTTTGCGGCCATCTCGCGGATGGGCGCAATCAGGTCATACTCCCGCATCAGTCTGCCGATGGCGGTGCTCTCACCGCCAGGAATGACGATGCCATCCAATCCTTCGAGGTGTTCCTTCTTCTTTACATAGACGGTCTGTGCGCCAAGGTTCTGGAGCATCTGTTCGTGCTCCCGAAAAGCGCCCTGGACCGCTAACACGCCGATTTTCATGATGCATGCCCCAATTCTCTTCGAGAGTGGTAAATGTCACAGTGCCGAGGCACCATGGCGCGTGCGCAGGAAGCCCTGTGCATGGTGCGCAGGATGCGCACTGCGCGCCGAAATTGCACAAACGGCCGCCGAAAGGGCGGCCGCGTATCTCTTTAAACCACAGTGGCCGGTCGGCCGCAACGTTTCCGCCGCAGCAGACGCGCCGTCTGCCGGGCCAAAACGGATTACCAGCCGCGCGCCGCCATGCGCTCTTCATCGCGCAGCGTGTTCAAATCGATGCCCTTCATCGGGGTACCGAGGCCCTTGGACAATTCACGCAGCAGTTCGTAATCCTGGTAGTGTGTGGTGGCCTGCACAATCGCGCGTGCAAACTTCTCCGGGTTCTCGGACTTGAAAATACCCGACCCGACAAACACACCATCAGCACCCAGTTCCATCATGAGGGCCGCGTCCGCCGGCGTCGCAACGCCGCCCGCGGCGAAGTTCACCACCGGGAGCTTGCCAAGCCGCTTCACTTCGAGCAGCAGTTCATACGGCGCGCCCAGGTTCTTGGACTCTGCCACCAGCTCGTCTTCGGACATGTTTTGCACTTTGCGAATCTGCGCTTGCATGGTCCGCATGTGCTTCACGGCCTCCACGATGTTGCCAGTGCCAGGTTCGCCCTTGGTGCGAATCATCGAGGCACCCTCTGCAATGCGGCGCAGGGCCTCGCCGAGGTCACGCGCACCGCACACAAACGGGACCGTGAATGCCTTCTTGTTGATGTGGAACTTGTCATCCGCCGGCGTCAGGACTTCGCTTTCGTCGATGTAGTCAATGCCGAGCGTTTCCAGAATCCGTGCTTCCACAATGTGACCAATGCGGCACTTCGCCATCACAGGGATGGACACCGCTTTGACGACCTCTTCCACAATGGTCGGGTCGGCCATCCGCGCGACACCGCCCGCGGCACGAATATCAGACGGGACGCGTTCCAGCGCCATGACGGCGCTCGCACCCGCAGCTTCTGCAATTTTTGCCTGTTCAGGCGTCACGACGTCCATGATGACGCCGCCCTTTTGCATTTCCGCCATGCCACGCTTCACAACTTCTGTTCCCAGTTTTGCCATTTCCGTTTCTCCCCTCTATTTGACGCTGCGTCGGTGATGCGCAGGTTGTAAAATCCCCGTCATGTCCCTGATGTCCTGAATTTCGTTACGACTCCTGCTGATTCCGTGCTTCCCTCATTTTGCGCAAATATCGCTTGGTCATGAAAAAACCACCCATGATGAACAAGAGGGCCAGGACTGCGTTCAAGATTAGTGAGCCAATCGCGATCCACGACAAGCACACCCCCACCTTCCTGAAACACACTAGTACCATTATCGCATGAGTCCGCGGTATTTGAAAGCCATTGGGGCGAGATTCGTTCCTGCGCTGTGACAGCGTCCAGACGTCCAATTTCCGTGATCATTTTCCGCTGCACTGAATCGTAAAACAGAACGTGATGGCACGGAGGAGGCATGCGGGAATCCGTGCTGCGGGACGGTCAGAAATACGACCGCATCATGATGAGCATCCTGCGAACGGAATACCAGCAGTAGCGCTCAAAGAAGGAGCTCAGCCGGACGGCTTGGCTCCTTCTTGTTATGGTATGGATTGATGCTCTTTTGCTTCGGGGCAGCGGACTTGGGTGCATGTTCGCGCGTCAGTGCGCCAATACGTCCAGATCCACTGCCCCCAACTCCTAGATGCTGTAGTTCGGTGCTTCTTTTGTGATGTGTACGTCGTGCGGATGGCTCTCCCGCAGGCCGGCCGGCGTGATGCGCATGAACTGCGCGTTGTCCTGCAGGCTCGGAATGGTCGGGCAGCCGCAGTAGCCCATGCCAGCGCGAATGCCGCCGACGAGCTGGAAGATGATTTCCGAGAGCGGTCCCCGGTAGGCCACGCGCCCCTCAATCCCCTCCGGAACGAGCTTCTTGGCTTCTTCCTGAAAATAGCGGTCACCGCCGCCGGAGCGCATCGCACCGATGGAACCCATGCCGCGGTACACCTTGAACCGCCGACCCTGGTAGATTTCCGTTTCGCCCGGGCTCTCCTCGGTGCCGGCGAGCAGACTGCCAATCATGACCGTGCTGGCGCCGGCCGCAAGGGCCTTGACGATGTCACCGGAGTACTTGATGCCGCCGTCCGCAATGATGGGCACCCCGTGCTTGCGCCCGACGGTAGCGCAGTCGTAGACCGCCGTGATCTGCGGTACGCCAATCCCAGCCACCACGCGGGTGGTGCAAATCGATCCCGGTCCAATGCCCACCTTCACCGCGTTCACGCCGACCCGAATCAGCTCCTCGGTCGCCTCTGCAGTCGCGACGTTACCCGCCACCAGCTGGATGTCGGGGTACGCCTTGCGCACGGCCGCCACGGAGTCAATCACGCCCTTGGAGTGGCCGTGTGCCGTATCGACGACCACGAGGTCGGCGCCCGCATTCACCAACGCGTCCACGCGTTCCATGAGGTCCTTGGACACCGTCACCGCAGCGCCCACCAACAGGCGGCCCTGGCTGTCCTTCGCCGCATTGGGGTACTGTCTCGCCTTCTCAATGTCCTTGATGGTGATGAGGCCGCGCAAGATCCCTTGTTCGTCGACCAGGGGCAGTTTCTCCACCTTGTGCTTCCACAGGATTTCTTTCGCTTCGTGCAACGTGGTGCCGACAGGGGCGGTGATGAGGTGCTCTCTCGTCATCACCTCCGCAATGGGCCGGTCAAAGTTGCGCTCAAAGCGCAGATCGCGGTTGGTAATGATACCGACCAGCTTCCCCGTTCCCTCTTCGACAATCGGAACACCGGAGATGCGGTATTTGGACATCAGGCTCTCCGCATCTTTGAGCGGATGCTCAGGCGTGAGGTAAATCGGGTCCGTAATGACGCCGCTCTCGGAGCGTTTCACCTTGTCAACTTCATCCGCCTGCCGTTCAATCGTCATATTCTTGTGGATGATCCCGATGCCGCCCTCGCGGGCCATCGCAATAGCAAGCGCCGCTTCGGTCACTGTGTCCATCGCGGCGCTCACAATCGGAATTTTCAAATGGATGTCGGTTGTCAGTTTGGTGGTTACATCGACTTCGTTCGGCAACACTTCAGACCTGGCTGGGACCAATAAGACGTCATCGAAGGTGAGTCCCTCCAGCTGGAATTTCGTGGACCAGCGGTCACTCACAAGTTTTCCCTCCCATGTGGGTTCGTCCATATTTTTGTCGAATAAATCCCGCTTCCGGGTGGATATTACGAGCAGTATAGCAACCTGGTTCTGGGGTGTCAACGCATTGAGTCCATCACAAAATTCGCACTTTGAACCGCAGGATTCCGATGAACACAAGGGTTCCGAGTCCACAGTCAAAACCGAAAAACGCGCTGCGGGATGTGAGCAGAAAGAACAGACCCAGTGGCTGTCGACACGCGCTGTACACCTTCGCCGGCTGCAGAGCGACGCGGTCGCACTGCAGCGGCTGAAAGAGGCGCATCCGGAAGCGAGTACGACCTCGTTGTATGGCAACGCCGCCAAAATCGCAACCAATGCGCGCCAGGCGGTCGCATATGAAACCATCGCAGAACAAGCCGATCTGACCATCAAACCGCTGCTCCTGTACTACGGGTATCTGCACTGGATGAAGACCATTCTGTACTTACGCGATTTGTCGTACCCGCGCGGCAGCTCCCTGCTCCAGCACGGGATGTCCGTTCGCAAGGTGAAACGGGACGTCTACCGGTGGCCGCTCGACTACGCGTACATCTACAAGGAAGGTGTCCTGCAAAGTTTCCGGGATGTGGTCCAACCAGACCTCCTGCTGCCCACCAAGCTGCCGATTGGGCACCTGCTCGGCTCCATCCCGACCGTCGCGTCAGCCGTCGCAGAGTTTTATCCCGAATTTCAGCATGTATATCCTGCACTGTTCGAACCGGATGTGGAAGCGTCCGATGGGGTGTCGGTCGCATCGGGGCACTGGTACGTCTCGCGCCGCATCGCGTCCAATATCGGGCTGACAACGGAGGAGTGGGTGGACGCCTTTACTGAGGTCGGGTCGGGAAATCAACGAAGCAGCTGGGGAAATAACCGTGATCGATCGCAGATTTCGACAATTATTGCGCGGGAAATAATGCGCGGCGATGCACGGGAAATGAATCTCACGGAAGTCGGAAGTCTGCCAGCGCTGGAGGACGAGGGTGAGCGGCGCGATCGCGATCCGGAAGGGCTGCTCACGATTCCTGCACCGGACCTGCACCACCCGTGGGTGCTGCACGGCTCGGATGGACTGTGGGTCAATGACGGACACGCGTACCCAGTGTGGCTGTCGCACCTGGTGACAGTGTACGTGCTGAGTACGCTGTGCCGCTATAATGCCGTCGAATGGCTCGACATCGTCCATTGGAATAACGACAAGGATGCGTATCTGGTTCGGGCGTATTTGGAATCGGTCCCGCACTTTCCGGAGTTAATGGAAACCGTTCGCCCGTATGTGCCTCATGAGACTGTGGTGCACTGAGCAGTTCCGTTACATTTGTTGAGCAGCGCTGTCGAACCCGTTCAACAGGCCAACCGAATCTCGCTCAAACCCGCTGGGACGGCCGCTCGTCCGACCTGCGCCGTAAACGAACTTCCGCATCCAGCTTGAGGACCAGGCCCTCCAGCGTCGTGGAAATCCGCACGATGGCATAGCCAATGAGCGTGATGACCAGACCGACACCAAGGGCGAGCAGAGACTGGAGATGACCAAGCAGAAGGAGCACAAATGCGACCAATACAATACCCACACCGAGAATCGAAATCACCCAGCCGGCATTTTTCGATGCGGTCACAGAATTCAAGGGGCTTCCCTCTTTCCCAAGGCGACGTGATGGAGCAACATACATCCGAAAGGATGAGCGGCATCAAACAGCTGTCGGTACCCTATTTATCTTTACGGTGCCGTGCGTGTCTGGATGACTTGTAATGAGGCCGAATCTTATCATGCAACAGGGCCCAGCACTTTGCTGGGCCCTGTCTTCTCTCGCCTGGCGGCGTCCTACTTTCCCAGGGGTCTTCACCCCAAGTATCATCGGCGCTGGAGGTCTTAACGGTCGTGTTCGGGATGGGTACGCGTGTTTCCCCTCCGCCATTGCCACCAGACCTTCGCTTGTCCATATGCTTCGTATTGCTTCGTCACGTTCCCTCGCACTACTCGCATCTGTCCAAGCTCTCAATGCAAGGTGCTGTACCTTGCAAACCAGATAACGACTTTCCCCTATGCTTCCCGTCTTCCCCAACACCACGCTGGTGAAGCCCTCGACCGATTCGTATCCGTCCGCTCCACGTATCACTACGCTTCCACTCCGGACCGATCTACCTCATCTTCTTTGAGGGGTCTTACTCCGTTGACCGGATGGGATACGTTATCTTGAGGCTGGCTTCGCGCTTAGATGCTTTCAGCGCTTATCCATCCCCGACTTGGCTACCCAGCGCTGCGCCTGGCGGCACAACTGGGACACCAGCGGTCGGTTCATCCCGGTCCTCTCGTACTAAGGACAATTCCTCTCACGTATCCTGCGCCCGCGGCAGATAGGGACCGAACTGTCTCACGACGTTCTGAACCCAGCTCGCGTACCGCTTTAATGGGCGAACAGCCCAACCCTTGGGACCGACTTCAGCCCCAGGATGCGATGAGCCGACATCGAGGTGCCAAACCTCCCCGTCGATGTGGACTCTTGGGGGAGATCAGCCTGTTATCCCCGGGGTAGCTTTTATCCGTTGAGCGATGGCCCTTCCACTCGGAACCACCGGGTCACTAAGCCCGACTTTCGTCCCTGCTCGACCTGTCCGTCTCGCAGTCAAGCTCCCTTTTGCCTTTACACGCACCGCGCGATTTCCATCCGCGCTGAGGGAACCTTTGGGCGCCTCCGTTACCTTTTAGGAGGCGACCGCCCCAGTCAAACTGCCCACCTGACACTGTCCCCGCCCCTGCTTCAAGGGGCCAGGTTAGAAGACAGGCATCTCAAGGGTGGTATCCCAACGTCGACTCCACACAGGCTGGCGCCCATGCTTCTCTGTCTCCCACCTATCCTGTACATGACATACCCATCTCCCATATCAAGCTACAGTCAAGCTCCACGGGGTCTTTCCGTCTAGCCGCGGGTAACCTGCATCTTCACAGGTATTACAATTTCACCGGGTCTCTCGTTGAGACAGCGCCCAAGTCGTTACGCCATTCGTGCGGGTCAGAACTTACCTGACAAGGAATTTCGCTACCTTAGGACCGTTATAGTTACGGCCGCCGTTTACTGGGGCTTCAATTCAGAGCTTCGGGTTTCCCCTAACCCCTCCTCTTAACCTTCCAGCACCGGGCAGGCGTCAGCCCCTATACTTCGCCTTTCGGCTTCGCAGAGACCTGTGTTTTTGCTAAACAGTCGCTTGGGCCTTTTCACTGCGGCTCTCTCGAGCGCCCCTTCTCCCGAAGTTACGGGGCCATTTTGCCGAGTTCCTTAACGAGAGTTCTCCCGCGCGCCTCCGTGTTCTCCACGCGCCCACCTGTGTCGGTTTCCGGTACGGGCACCTCATAACTCGCTAGAGGCTTTTCTTGGCAGTGTGAAGCTCAGGACTTCGGTACTGTTCTTCCCTCCCCTTCACAGCTCAGGCTTCCCAGCGTGCGGATTTGCCTGCACGCCACCCTCGCTGCTTGGACGCCCTCTTCCAGCCGGGCGCTTCCCTGCTCCTCCTGCGTCACCCCTTCGCTCATGCGCTATTCGGTGGTACGGGAATTTCCACCCGTTGTCCTTCGACTACGCCTCTCGGCCTCGCCTTAGGTCCCGACTTACCCTGGGCGGACGATCCTTCCCCAGGAACCCTTGGGCTTTCGGCGGACAAGATTCTCACTTGTCTTTTCGCTACTCATACCGGCATTCTCACTTCCATGCGCTCCACCAAGCCTCCCAGCTCAGCTTCTCCGCCCATGGAACGCTCCCCTACCATGCATTCCTGCATCCATAGCTTCGGTGTCCAGTTTAGCCCCGTTACATTTTCCGCGCGGCAGCACTCGACCAGTGAGCTATTACGCACTCTTTCAATGGTGGCTGCTTCTAAGCCAACATCCTGGTTGTCTGTGCACCGCCACATCGTTTCCCACTTAACTGGCACTTCGGGACCTTAGCTGTTGGTCTGGGCTGTTTCCCTTTTGACCACGGATCTTAGCACTCGTAGTCTGACTGCCAAGGTTGATAAAACGGCATTCGGAGTTTGACTGAACTTGGTAACCCTGGTCGGGCCCCGCACTCAATCAGTGCTCTACCTCCGTCCCTCTTCCCTTGACGCTCGCCCTAAAGCGATTTCGGGGAGAACCAGCTATCTCCGGGTTCGATTGGAATTTCTCCCCTACCCCCAGTTCATCCCCCGGCTTTTCAACGCCGGTGGGTTCGGGCCTCCATGCGGTGTTACCCGCACTTCACCCTGACCAGGGGTAGATCACCCGGTTTCGGGTCGATGACAACGAACTATCCGCCCTCTTCAGACTCGCTTTCGCTGCGGCTCCGGCTTTCCCGCCTTAACCTCGCTCGTCATCATCACTCGCCGGTTCATTCTACAAAAGGCACGCCGTCACATGTCACGCATGCTCCGACTGATTGTAAGCACACGGTTTCAGGTTCTCTTTCACTCCGCTCCCGCGGTTCTTTTCACCTTTCCCTCACGGTACTATCCGCTATCGGTCGCCAGGGAGTATTTAGCCTTAGGAGGTGGTCCTCCCGGATTCCCACGGGGTTTCTCGTGTCCCGCGGTACTTGGGTCCTTGTGCCACGAAGCTGATTCTGTTTCGCCTACCGGGCTCTCACCGTCTCTGGCCGGCCTTCCCATGCCGTTCGACTACAGACTCAGTTTCTCACTTCGCGACGGCCTTGCAGTGCCCTCCGCACAAGTCCCGCTACCCCAGTCCTGCAACGGCTGCAACCTTTTACACAGCACTGGTTTGGGCTCTTCCGCGTTCGCTCGCCACTACTTGCGGAATCACGTTTGTTTTCTCTTCCTCGGGGTACTGAGATGTTTCAGTTCTCCCGGTTGCCTCCACTTACCTATGTATTCAGTAAGCGGTACTGACCCATGACGGTCAGTGGGTTCCCCCATTCGGACATCCACGGATCCATGCTCGCTTACAGCTCCCCGTGGCATTTCGGTGTTCGCCCCGTCCTTCGTCGGCTCCTGGCGCCTAGGCATCCTCCGTGCGCCCTTCCTACCTTCACCTGTTTGCGTCCTTCGATCCGCTTCGGACTGCTTCGTCGCCTTCGCGCGCTCGTCACTCACGTACCCTACAGTACGCTCGTTTCCTCACGCGTTCGGCTCCTCGCATTCCTCGCGTCTCAAATTCCGCATGCTCACAGTTACCCACTGTGTTCGTGTCGGTTTGACTTCTTCATAGGAGTCGTTATCCAGTTTCCAAGGTACATTCCGGCTCTCGATCTGCTTTCGCACATCCAAAGCCCCTTTGAGTTCACCTGCCTGCTTGCGCAGGGTTGGCTCCCTCAAAACTAAACACGCACCGCGACAGTGCCTCTTACTCCGTAGAAAGGAGGTGATCCAGCCGCACCTTCCGATACGGCTACCTTGTTACGACTTCACCCCAATCATCAACCCCACCTTCGGCGGCTGGCCCCCTGACGGGTTACCCCACCGACTTCGGGTGTTGCCGACTCTCGTGGTGTGACGGGCGGTGTGTACAAGGCCCGGGAACGGATTCACCGCGGCATGCTGATCCGCGATTACTAGCAATTCCGGCTTCATGCAGGCGAGTTGCAGCCTGCAATCCGAACTACGAACGGCTTTCAGGGGTTTGCTCCACCTCGCGGTCTCGCTTCCCGTTGTACCGCCCATTGTAGCACGTGTGTAGCCCAGGACATAAAGGGCATGATGATTTGACGTCATCCCCGCCTTCCTCCGACTTACGCCGGCAGTCAACTGTGAGTCCCCACCTTCACGTGCTGGTAACACAGTTCAAGGGTTGCGCTCGTTGCGGGACTTAACCCAACATCTCACGACACGAGCTGACGACAACCATGCACCACCTGTCTCCCCTGCCCCGAAGGGAAACCGCATCTCTGCGGCTGTCAGGGGGATGTCAAGCCCTGGTAAGGTTCTTCGCGTTGCTTCGAATTAAACCACATGCTCCACTGCTTGTGCGGGCCCCCGTCAATTCCTTTGAGTTTCAGTCTTGCGACCGTACTCCCCAGGCGGAGTGCTTATTGGGTTTCCTTCGGCACTGAGGGTGGTACCCCCCAACACCTAGCACTCATCGTTTACGGCGTGGACTACCAGGGTATCTAATCCTGTTTGCTCCCCACGCTTTCGTGCCTCAGCGTCAGTCACTGTCCAGCAAGGCGCCTTCGCCACTGGTATTCCTCCGCATATCTACGCATTCCACCGCTACACGCGGAATTCCCCTTGCCTCTCCAGCACTCAAGTTACGCAGTTTCCAAGGCATTCCCAGGGTTGAGCCCTGGACTTTCACCCCGGACACACGCAACCGCCTACGCACGCTTTACGCCCAGTGATTCCGGACAACGCTTGCCCCCTACGTATTACCGCGGCTGCTGGCACGTAGTTAGCCGGGGCTTCCTCTCTCGGTACCGTCTCTCAAGGGGCTTTCCACTCCCCTTGCCGCTCTTCCCGAGTGACTGAGCTTTACAACCCGAAGGCCTTCTTCGCTCACGCGGCGTTGCTCCGTCAGGCTTGCGCCCATTGCGGAAGATTCCCTACTGCTGCCTCCCGTAGGAGTCTGGGCCGTGTCTCAGTCCCAGTGTGGCCGTCCACCCTCTCAGGTCGGCTACGCATCGTCGCCTTGGTGAGCCGTTACCCCACCAACCAGCTAATGCGCCGCGGGCTCCTCCATCTGCGGTGCACTTGCACCTTTCCCAGCGAGCAGATGCCTGCTCGCTGCCTATCCGGCATTAGCACCCGTTTCCAGGCGTTATTCCGGTCAGTTGGGCAGATTACCCACGTGTTACTCACCCGTCCGCCGCTGACCCCGAAGGGTCCGCTCGACTTGCATGTATTAGGCACGCCGCCAGCGTTCGTCCTGAGCCAGGATCAAACTCTCAAAAAGGTTTGTCTTGCTCATTCGACTTTCGTCGATTACGCTACACTGTCGCTTTCTTGCGTGTTTAGTTTTCAAGGAACCAACATTGCCTTCCGCTTCACAACTTGTCTCTCGTCTGGCGGTTCAAACCGGGTCAACGTGGAGAAAAGCTTGATGTGACGCGGAATTTCGGGTGGTATCCAACCCGGCCGCCTCGGCGGCGACATCGACTAATATACCACGCTGGATAGGCGAGATCAACTGGTGTTCGTGCCCAAATTGAAATTTATTTATGTGAGCCAAGAGAGGCTCACGAGACACGAAGAAAGCAGCCTTACGAAGGAGGCGCACCTATGAAGCGAATCGCCCTGCATGGGTATGCACGAGGTGCAGTCCAGGTGCCTGTCTGTGCAGGCGCGGGCGCGCGGGCTGAACGGCAACACAGCAAACCCTGAACAGCCACACGGCACACCCATTCAAAAAGCCGGCCAACTCCGGGCGCACCCGCAATTGGCCGGCTTTTCACATGGCAGCATTACAACTGAAGGCAGCAACTTCATGCTGCCTGACGTACGTTCGGCGCGTGACGCAACCGACGACACAACACGCAGCGAACGCCTCGTTCCGCATCCCTCACCCGTATCTTGGGCTATTTGCGCACCACTGCGTTAAAGAACAGCAACGCCAAGGCAATCAGTACAGCGAATCCAAGAAACATACCGCCCTGCGTAATCATGAAATCTTCAAGGTTCATTGCGCACGTCCTCCTATGGGATGAACAGATGCTCACAAGAGCATGCATCACATATGTAACACGTCGTCCACGTTCAATCAGCTCACTCATGCGACCCGCACACTCGTATTCACGCTCAGCGTGCCATGAACGATCTGATCTTATCCCAGACGGACACCCACGGCAAGCCCGTCAGGAAAACACAAAGGCGGCCGCATACCCTCGGCGGCCGTCCTTGTGGGGCCCGTTCGGCCAAAACACATTTGAGGCCAACGCACAACGCGAATCCGTCGAATCGGACTCAGTCTTCGTCTTCGGACGATACCACCAACGCGACCGTGGCGACTTCTTCGCCTTCTGGCACGTTAATCAACTTCACACCCTGTGTATTGCGCCCTTGGGTGGAAATGCTCGACACCTGAATGCGAATGGCGACGCCGGCATTGGTGATGATCATCAGGTCATCGTCTTCGTGGACCATCTTGAGACCCACGATGTAGCCGTTTTTCGGCGTGCAGTTCAGCGTTTTGATGCCCTTCCCGCCTCGCGTCTGAATGCGGTAGTCATCCGTAGGCGTCTTCTTGCCGTACCCGCGTGTCGTGGCCACCAAAACCTGTGTGCCTTCCTCAATGACATCCATGCCGATGACCTCGTCCGCATCACTCAGCTGGATGCCCTTGACGCCCGTGGCGCTGCGGCCCATCGTGCGCACGTCTGACTCGTTGAAGCGAATCGACATGCCGTTGCGCGTCGCCATGATGATGTCGCGGCGGCCGTCGGTCAATTTCACGCCAATGACCTCATCGTCGTCCCGCAGGTGAATCGCAATGAGCCCCGTCCGGCGAATGTTGGCGTACTCTGACAACAAGGTTTTCTTGACGATGCCCTGCCGCGTCGCGAAGAAGAGAGACATTCCCTCAATATCCTCCTGCCCGAGCGTGCGAATCGGGATCACGGCTGAAATCTTCTCCCCCTGCTCAATCTGCAGCAGGTTGATGATGGGCAGCCCCTTCGCCTGGCGGCCGAATTCCGGAATTTCGTAGGCCTTCAGCGCGTACATCCGCCCGCGGTTCGTAAAGAACAGCAGGAAGTGGTGAGACGATGTGATGTACATATGCTCCACAAAGTCTTCCTCACGGGTGCCAATCATGCTCATGCCGCGCCCGCCGCGCCGCTGTGCGTGGTAGGTAGAGAGCGGAATGCGCTTGACATAGCCCGCGTGTGTGATGGCGATGGCGACATCCTGCACCGGGATGAGGTCTTCTTCGCTGATCTCGCCTTCCGCCGCCACAATCCGCGTGCGGCGCTCGTCTCCGAACTTCTCGCGGATCTCGACGAGTTCCTTGCGGATCACGTCCAGCAGCAGCTTCTCATCGCCGAGGATGGCGCGCAGCTCGCCGATGAGTTTCTGCAGTTCGGCATACTCCGTTTCAATCTTCTCGCGTTCGAGGCCGGTCAAGCGCTGCAGGCGCATGTCCAAAATTGCCTGCGCCTGTTCGTGCGAGAGCGAGAAGCGGTTCATCAAGCCTTCACGCGCAATATCCGGGGTAGCCGAACCGCGGATGAGGGCGATGACTTCGTCCAGGTGGTCCAGCGCAATCAGCAGGCCTTCCAAAATGTGCGCCCGCGCCTCGGCTTTGTTGAGGTCGAACTGGGTCCGGCGGCGCACCACTTCGCGCTGATGCTCCAGGTAATAAAACAGCATATCGCGCAGGTTGAGGACCTTCGGCTGCCCGTTGACCAGCGCCAGGTTGATGACACCAAAGCTGCCCTGCAGGCCCGTGTGCTTGAACAGGTTGTTCAGCACCACCTGCGGCCGCACGTCCCTGCGCAGCTCGATCACGATGCGCATTCCGTCGCGGTCCGACTCGTCCCGCAAGTCCGTGATGCCGTCGATTTTCTTGTCCCGTGTCAGCTCGGCAATCTTCTCAATAAGTCTCGCCTTGTTCTGCTGATAGGGAAGCTCCGTGACAATGATGCGCGTCTTGCCGCCCGACGCCTCTTCAAACTGGGTGGTGGCACGCACCTGAATCGAGCCGCGCCCAGTTTCATACGCGTTCTTGATGCCTTCCCGGCCGAGAATGATGCCGCCCGTGGGAAAGTCGGGTCCTTTGATGACCTGCATCAAATCCTGCACGGTCGTGTCCGGCTTGTCGATCATCATCACGACGCCGTCGATGACTTCCCGCAGGTTGTGCGGCGGGATGTTCGTGGCCATGCCCACCGCGATGCCCGACGAACCATTCACCAACAGGTTTGGAAAGCGCGACGGGAGGACCAGCGGCTCCTGCTCATTGCCGTCGTAGTTCGGGCCGAAGTCGACGGTCTCCTTGTTGATGTCGCGGAGCAGTTCCATCGCAATGGAGGACATTCTCGATTCCGTATACCGCATGGCCGCGGCGGGATCGCCATCGACAGACCCGAAGTTCCCGTGGCCGTCCACGAGCAGGTACCGGGTCGAGAAGTCCTGCGCCATGCGGACCAGCGCGTCGTATACCGCGGAGTCCCCGTGCGGATGATACTTACCGAGCACATCCCCGACGATACGCGCAGACTTCTTGTATGGCTTGTCCGGGGTCATCCCGGATTCGAACATCGCATATAAAATGCGGCGATGGACAGGCTTCAGACCATCGCGTACATCCGGGATGGCGCGGCTGACGATGGTGCTCATCGCGTAGTCAAGAAACGAATTTTTCAGTTCCTGAGCAAGTTCAATCGGCAGAACCTTGCTCTCAAAGTTGTCCGCCAAACAGATTCACTCCTGTTCTAGACATCGAGGTTGCGCACGAACTGCGCATGCTCCTCGATGAATTCACGCCGAGGCTCCACTTTATCTCCCATCAGCGTGTAGAAAATCATGTCTGCCTCCGCCGCGTCTTCCGAGTTCACCTGGAGCAGCGTGCGCGAAGCGGGATCCATCGTTGTCTCCCACAGCTGCGTCGGGTTCATCTCGCCAAGGCCTTTGTAGCGCTGGATGTTGATGCCGTTGCGGCCCATTTCCTCCAGGGCAATATCGAGCTCCTTGTCGGAGTACGCGTAGCGAATGGTTTTTCCCTTCTGCACTTTATAAAGCGGCGGCTGCGCGATATACACGTAGCCCGCGTCAATCAACGGCTTCATGAACCGGTAGAAGAGCGTCAGCAGCAGGATTCGGATGTGACTGCCGTCGACATCGGCATCCGTCATGATCACGATTTTGTGATACCGGGCCTTCGAGATGTCGAAGTCATCCCCGATGCCTGTGCCAATCGCCGTGATGATGGCGCGCACTTCCTCGTTCGACAGCACCTTGTCCAAGCGCGCCTTTTCCACGTTGATGATCTTTCCGCGCAGCGGCAGGATGGCCTGGAAGTTTCGGTCACGTCCCCCTTTGGCGGACCCGCCTGCGGAGTCACCCTCGACGATGTACAATTCGCTGATGGACGCGTCCTTGGTGGAACAGTCCGCGAGCTTCCCGGGCAGCGAACTGACCTCCAGCGCGTTCTTCCGGCGCGTCAGCTCCCGCGCCTTACGCGCAGCCTCGCGGGCCCGCGCGGCCGTCAGCGACTTCTCCACGATGCGCTTGGCCACAGACGGGTTTTCCTCAAAGAAGGTCTGCAGCTTTTCGCCGAACAGGCCTTCGACAATGCCGCGCACTTCGCTGTTGCCCAGCTTCGTCTTGGTCTGGCCTTCGAATTGCGGCTCGGGCACCTTGACGCTGACGACGGCCGTCAGTCCCTCGCGCACATCTTCGCCGGACAGGTTGTTTTCGTTTTCTTTGATGATGTTCGTCTTGCGGCCATAATCGTTAATCACCCGCGTGAGCGCGCTCTTGAAGCCAGACTCATGCGTACCGCCCTCATGCGTGTTGATGTTGTTCGCAAAGGACAAGAGCGTGGTGGCGTAACCATCGTTGTATTGTAAAGCCACTTCCACCGTAACTTCGTCCTTCTTGCCGGTCACATAGACTGGGTTTGGATGCAGCAAGTCTTTATTCTTGTTCAGGTACTCGACGAATGCCGCGACACCGCCGGAGTACAGATACGTGTAAGTCTTGTCTTCCCGCTCATCCTCGTAGATGATTTCGAGGCCTGCATTTAAAAAGGCCAGCTCACGCAGACGGCCTTGCAGAATGTCAGATTGAAACTCCGTGGTTTCGGTGAAAATCTCCGGGTCCGGCAGAAAAGTGACGCTTGTTCCGGTATGGTCGGTTTTTCCGACAATTTTCAAGTCATACTTCGGTACGCCGCGCTCATATTCCTGGACATAGATGTTGCCGTCCCGGTGCACTTCGACCTTAAGCCACGTGGACAGCGCGTTCACCACAGACGCACCCACGCCGTGCAAGCCGCCGGAGACCTTGTAGCCGCCGCCGCCGAATTTGCCGCCAGCGTGCAGGACGGTCAATGCGGTTTCGACAGCCGGCCGCCCTGTTTTCGGGTGGATCCCGACGGGAAACCCAGCCCCGTTGTCAATGACCGTCACACTGTTGTCCGGGTGGACTTGCACAATGATTTTGTCGCAGCGGCCAGCCAGCGCCTCGTCCACCGCGTTGTCGACAATCTCCCAAACGAGGTGGTGCAGCCCGCGCGCACTGGTTGACCCGATGTACATGCCCGGGCGCTTTCGTACAGCTTCAAGTCCTTCCAGAACTTGAATTTGCGATTCGTCGTAAACTTGTTCTGCCAAGTGGTTTCCCTCCAACAAGCGTATCCCTGAAGACGAAAATCTGCATCTCTATGATCTTTTCCTGTACACACCCTAATGAAACTCGATTCGCTCCGCTGTGTCGAGAACGTATGCGCGTTTTTTCAGTGTTACAGAAGAAATCGGTGACAAATACACCTTGTCATCTGTCACAATAAAAGACTTCACATCGCCGACCTCGACGACTTCCACGGCGTTCCGTTCTTTTGCAGCACGCAGGAGGTTTCCGACTGATGTGTTGTCTTTGAGGTGAATATCAAAAATACCGATGATGTTTTTCAGTGCCACCATCGTATCTCCGCCGATATGCATAAACATCCAGCTCACCCGCCGACTTGTATTATACCAGATTGAACATGAAACAACCTGGCCGTGCCTCCGAGCTCGTGTTCGAGGTGAAACAGGCTGGTCGTCGTCAACACCGTCTGAACCTTCGCGCTCATCGACAGCACCAGGTTCCGCTGGCGACTGTCGTCCAGTTCAGATAATACATCATCGAGCAGCAAAACAGGGTATTCACCCACTTCTCCGCGGATGAAATCGATCTCGGCCAGCCGCACCGACAACGCAATGGTTCGCTGCTGACCTTGACTCGCAAACGATTGAACGGGCTGGCCGTTGAGCGCAAACACGAGGTCATCGCGGTGCGGCCCGACGGAGGTGTAGCGCAGGTGCAGGTCGTTCTGCCGGCGCCGCGCCAGGGCATCCCGAAACACCTCGGCCGCCTGTGCACGGTCCTCCCGCACGGCATCCAGCGCCGAGCGTTCCCCCGTTCGCACGGTCGTGCTGTACGTTAAGTCAAGCTCTTCCCGGTGGTCGGAGATGGTGCTGTGGATTTGTCTGGCATACGTTCTCATCTGGTCCACAAAGGCAAGTCTGCGCAGCAAAATCTCTGTTCCGTGTTCGACCAGTTGTTCGTCAAACGCGTCGAGAAAGACGGGGTCAAGATGGTCTGCGCTGCGAAGCAGGGAATTGCGCTGCTGCAGCGCGCGCGTGTACCGCGTCAAATGATATAAATATGTCGGCTGTGTCTGTCCAAGTTCCATATCGAGAAACCTGCGTCGAATGGCAGGGCCGCCTTTCACCAATTGCAGGTCTTCCGGCGCAAACAGGACAATTTGAAAATGACCGATGTAATCGGTCATTTTGGTTTGCGGAACCCCGCTCACGCGGGCGCGCTTGCCCGAACCCGTGAAGTCAATGCGCAGCGTCCTGTCGGAATAATGGTCGTACGCGACCGTCGCCTGGATGAACGCTTCCGCTGCATTCCACTGGATGAGGTCCGCATCTTTATTTGTGCGGTGAGACTTGCCTAACGCCAGACAATGAATGGCTTCAATGACGTTTGTCTTTCCTTGGGCATTTTCTCCGATGA
This sequence comes from Alicyclobacillus cycloheptanicus, assembly GCF_028751525.1. GTDB lineage: Bacteria > Bacillota > Bacilli > Alicyclobacillales > Alicyclobacillaceae > Alicyclobacillus_L > Alicyclobacillus_L cycloheptanicus. Next base: position 1,366,853 of record NZ_CP067097.1, on the reverse strand, counting down.
GGATATTCACCCCGGGTCCAAACGTCAAAGACTGATGCTCGTAGTTTCGAAACTGGTGCAGCGTCAAGTCCTTGAGATTCATAGACAGCCAAAACCCAACTGCTACCGGGTGAGCACCGGTGAAATCAACTGCAGCGCGGAGGGTTCTCCTTCCTCCTGGAATATAAACGGCTGGTTTGCCCCGTTGAAGCGCAGGATGACTTCTTCGCCCTGAATCGTTCGCAGCGCGTCCAGTACATTTTTTCCGTTGAACGCAATCTGGAGGTCGTCACCGGTTTTCTGCAAAATCCCGACCTGCTCCGCGACGTTCCCAATCTCCGCCGAACTCGAGGAAATCGTAACAAAGTCTGCGCCGACATCGAACCGGACCTGGTTGTTGTCCCGGTCCCGCGCAATCAGAACCGCCCGGTCAATGGCGTTGGTAATGTCCGAGGTCGGCAGCGTGATCTCCGTCCGAAACTGCGACGGAATAATGCGGCTGGTGTCCGGATAAGCCCCATCAATGAGACGGGTATAGAACAGCGTCGAACCGACAGCAAACAGACTGTGAGTATTGGTGCACTGCACTTGAATCAGGGAGTCGTCGTCCGGCAGTATCTTCGCCAGCTCCGTCAGCGATTTGCTCGGTAAAATGACATTCCAGTTCTGGTTTTCAGCGCTGTTGAGGGCAGCGGTACGCACCGCCAGCCGGAGGGCGTCGGTGGCCGTAAAGGTGATGTGCTGATTTTCCAATTGCAAGTGGATGCCCGTCAAGACCGGGCGAACTTCCGACGTCGCAGCTGCAAACGCCGTACTTTGAATCAACCGCTTTAAGGAATAACTGGGAATTTCAATGCGTTCTGCGTTGTGAAACAGCGGCAGCTTCGGGAATTCCGCAGCGTCGATGCCGTGCAAATGAAACTGCGCTTGGCCGGATTGTATCTCTGCCACGTAATTGTTTTGAATCGTTACGGTGACGTCGGCCAAAGGGAGCTTTCGGACGACTTCAGACAGATAGCGAGCCGGTAAGACAATGGCACCGGGCTGTTCCACACGCAGTCCCGATTGTTCATCGGCGATGATTTCATCTTGAATGCCAAGCTCCAGGTCGTAGGCGGTCGCCCGGAGGGTATCTTCCGTGGCTTCGAGCAAAATCCCCGTGAGGACCTGTTTGGTGGTGCGAACCGCGACGGCTTTGGAAACCGTTTGTGTGAGTTGGAGTAATGCACTTTGATGAACAGAAAACTTCATGCAGTCGTTGACCCCTTCCCGGGCAGTTTGAATCCGTTTTGTGGCTTGTTGCTTATTAAGAATCATGATCTTGTTAGATCATAGAATACAGTAATGATAGTAATAGAGCATGTGTATTTGTGGATAAGTTTTGATGCAATGAGAACAACACAGGATATCGCGCAATTTTCCTTGTGTACAAGGCTGTGTACAACTGTACGGTTTCATGCAGATTCATCCACAGCGTGTACACAAGGAAAAATAAAATGGTAAGAAGACGAGTTTCTTCTATAATAATGAATTTGCGATGGAATTTGAGATTGCATCTTCCGCGCGACGATGCGTGACTAACAGAGCGTGCGAATGGCCTCCGAGAGACGTTCAATCGTCATACGCAGCTGCGGGTCGCGCTCGATTTCCGTGCTCACCTTCTCACACGCATGCATGACCGTTGTATGATCACGTCCGCCAAATTCAGCGCCGATTCGCGGGAGCGACAGATCCGTTAATTCCCGGACCAGGTACATGGCAATCTGACGCGGGAATGCGACGGTTTTTGAACGGTTTTTGGCTTTCAAATCCTCAATCTTCAAGCCGTAGTGGTCGCCAATGACCTTTTGTATCTGCTGCACGGTGACGCCCTTTCGACGGTCGGGACCAATGATTTCTTTCAGCGCCTGTTGCGCCAGTTCGATGTCAATGTCTTGGTTGACCAACGACGAATAAGCCACCACGCGAATCAACGCGCCTTCCAGTTCGCGAATGTTGCTGTCGATTTGATTGGCAATATAAAAGGCGACGTCCTCTGGAATTTGAAACCCGTCTGCCTTGGCTTTGCGCTGTAAAATCGCCACCCGTGTTTCGAGTTCCGGGGGCTGGATGTCGGTAATGAGTCCCCATTCAAACCGGGACCGGAGTCGGTCTTCAAGTGTTGGAATTTCCCTTGGGGGGCGGTCGCTCGACAGCACAATTTGCTTTCCTTCCCCGTGCAGGGCGTTGAATGTATGGAAAAACTCTTCCTGCGTCGATTCTTTTTTGGCGAGAAACTGAATATCATCTACCAGCAGGACGTCGATCGACCGGTAGCGCTTGCGGAATTCGCTGCTTGTATTGTTGCGCAGCGAGGTGATGAAATCATTGATGAACTGTTCGCAGGACAGGTACATCACGCGAAGGTCCGGCCGCGTTTCCATGATGGAATGGCAAATCGCGTGCATCAAGTGGGTTTTGCCCAGCCCGACGCCGCCGTAAATGAATAACGGATTGTAGGAGTTCGCTGGTGCTTCCGCTACGGCCAGACAGGCTGCATGGGCGAAGCGGTTGCTTGTGCCTATGACAAACGTAGAAAAAGTGTACCGCGGGTTGAGCGGCGACGAAGGCAGTTCCGGTTCGTTGTCGGCGGCAGCGTCCCGCGGGTTTTGCGGTGTGTGTTCTGGCGCGCTGGTTTGCTCCGTGGGCGTAACAAACTGAACGCGGTACGGCTGGCCGGTGATGTTCTTGCATTGATCGGTAATGACGTCCCGGTAGTTAGAGACAATCCAGTTCTTTGTGAACGTCGTTGGGACGAACACCGTGACAGTCCGCGTTTGTTCGTTCATTTCGATGATTTTGGTCCCGTTGAACCACGTGTCGAACGTCTTCTCGTTCATGCGTTCACGGATGGTTTCAATCATGTTTTCCCATAGGGTCTCGAAAAAGGCGGTATCCAGCGCAGTACTCATGGTGGTCCCTTGTACCTCCATATTCGAAAATTACAGTGTCAGGCTGCACGAAAAGGCCGTACAACCGCTTTAGAAAGTGGTTTGACACGACTTGATGACAGACTGGGTGGCCGGTGGACAATCCATTGCCGCCGCTGCAGTGTTTGTTGAATATTCAAACCCTTCTCGTGCTGTCTACAAAATACGACATAACTTGACTACAATAACGCATTTATCAACACGAATGTGAATGACTTGTCCACAAGGTGTGGATAAAATTGTGGATAAATGAACGTTATACACAAGGCAATTGTGTTGCGGTGAGACCTATCATATCAAAGGATTCAAGGGTTGAGCAATGTGTGATTGCGGTTATCCACAAATGTCACATTTACGTGTACACATGGCTTTGTACTGTGGGCAGATTGTGGATATCGCAATGGCATTGACATGGGTTGCGTCTTTTTCTATAATGTTCGTCAGTGTTTGTTGAAAGCAAAGGGGGTGGCGCAGTTGAAGCCGACCTATAACCCGAATACGCGGAAACGCAAGAAAGTCCATGGATTCCGGAAGCGGATGCTCAGCAAGAATGGTCGCAGGGTGTTAGCCGCCCGCCGTCGCAAGGGAAGAAAGGTTCTGTCAGCCTAAGGCCACGTCATGTGGCCTTTTTTGATATTCGTGAGTCGATTGACGTCGATTGAAGGTCGGAAGGGAAGTTTCTTGTGCAATCGCAGCATCGATTGAAGCAAAACCGGGATTTCCGGAGAGTGTTTCACCGTGGCAAGTCCGCGGCGACGCCGCGGCTCGTGCTGTATTGGATGGAGCGGCGGGGCGCGGGGTTTCGCGCGGGGTTCTCCGTGAGCAAGAAAGTTGGCAACGCGGTGACGCGCAATTTGATGAAACGCAGGCTGCGCGCCTGTTTCGACGAGTTTCAGGGCGCTTTGGCGGATGTTCCCGTCGACTTTGTGGTCGTCTGTCGTCCTGCCGCTTCCGAGGCGACGTATCAGGAACTGCTGGCCGATTTGGTAAAGTTGTTACGCAAAGGGAAGTTCATGGTATGATGTTGGCGTTAGGAGATGAAACGGAGTGGGGCGGGTTCTTGTCGCGTGCATTCGGTTTTATCAACTTGCAATATCTCCTGCGTTTCCCGCGCGGTGCAGGTTTGTACCGAGTTGTTCGCACTATGCGCTGGAGGCCGTCCAGCGACACGGGCCCGCGCGCGGAAGCTGGTTGGCGATAAAACGATTGCTGAAGTGTGGGCCGTGGCATCCAGGCGGATTTGACCCGGTGCCGACTGACAAGGTGTAGGAGGAGTCTATTGTTGAACGAGCAAAAGCGGTCCAGACCCCGATGGGTATGGGCGATTGCAATCGCTGCGACACTGTCTTTGTCGGGTTGCGGAATGTATCCGAGCAAACCTGGACATTGGCCCGCTGGTGTTTGGGGCGATATTCTCAAGTTTGTATCTGGCGTGATTGACTTCTTTGCCCATTACGTGGGATACGGCTTTGCGTTGATCATCGTCACGGTGCTGGTGCGTTTGCTGATTTTGCCCTTGATGGTCAGACAAATCCGATTTTCCAAGTCGATGCAGGCGATGCAGCCGAGAATCGCGGAAATTCGCAACAAGTATAAGGGCGATAACCAGAAAATCCAGCAGGAAACGATGAAGCTGTACCAGGAGATGGGCTTTAACCCGATGTCGGGCTGCCTGCCGATGGTCGTGCAACTGCCCGTTCTGTATGCGCTGTTTGGTGCCATTGAGGGCAACATCAAGCTGCATCAGGCGACATTCCTGGGCATTTGGCATTTGGGTGCCCAGCTCGACTTCAAAGCGTCACTTGGGTCCATTCTGCTGGGGTTGGTCTGGCCGGTACTCGCTGGCGTGACAACGTACTTCTCGTCGAAAGTGATGATGACGGGGAACGATTCGCAGCAAAAAAGTATGTTGTACATCATGCCGGTGTTTGTCTTCTTCATGGCGACCCGGTTCGCGTACGGCTTGTCCTTGTACTGGGTGTGCAGCAACCTTTTCACGGCGATTCAAACCTACTTCATCCGGGTGCGTCCTGACCAGGTGAAGGCGGCCGTGGCAGGCGCGGGCGGCGGCACCGTGAAGGTTTCCGGAAAGCCAGGCGCTTCGTCGAAGGCGAGTGCTTCGTCGAAGGCTCGTCCACAAGCGGCCGGGGGTGCAGGCAAGTCAGGACGGTCTGGCAAAACGGGTACATCCGGGTCGAGTCAGGCGGGGAAGAAGACAGGCGGAAAGCCGGGATCGTCCAAGTCAAGCGGGGGTTCGAGCGGCGGCAGCGCGAAGTCAACGAAGACCTCCAATCCTTCCGCGGCAGGAAAAAGCGGGCCTGCGGATGGACAACCACCCCAGGGCGAACCAAGCGGCAGCCAGCCTTCAAGCGGTGCGCGAGATACAACGTCAAGTGACCGTTCCGGAGAATCGCCTTCGGAGTGACTTTCGTCTTCAAGATTGATTTGAAGAGGGGATCAAAATGAAGCGGGTCGTGGCGACTGGAAAGACTGTGGAGGAAGCAATCACTTCAGCATTGGTGAGGCTGGGGGTAACCCGGGCGGAGGCAACCGTGCGGGTGATCAGCGAGCCGGTAAAAGGAATCCTCGGATTTATTGGCGGCAAGGATGCTGAAGTGGAAGTGACAGTCAATCCGTCGCCTCCCGAAGCGGCGAAGGCGTTTCTCACGGATCTGTTGTCGCAGATGGGCATTGAGGCGGTGGTTCACCTCCGGTCGAATGAAACGGCGGAGGAAGGAACGGCGGTCCTGAATATTGTCTGCGACGAGGCGGACTTGTCGACGGTGATTGGGCGGCACGGCGCGGTACTGGACGCCCTGCAGTACCTGGTGAACGTGTCGGCGAACAAGGATAAGGAACACTATGTGAAGTTTTACCTCGATGCGGGAGACTACCGGGAGCGCAGACGAAAAGGTCTGGAGCGGATGGCGGAGCAGGCGGCGAACCGCGCCGTACGCACGCGGCGTCCGGTGACGATGGAGTCGATGCCCGCAGCCGACCGCAAGGTGATTCATACCTATCTGCAGAGCCGGGTGGATGTCAGTACGTCCAGTGAAGGGGTTGACCCGCACCGGAAAGTAGTGGTTTCTCCGGTTGGGCGGAGTCGCCCCGGGTCCCGGGGTGAGCGGACCAGTGGCCGCTTTGAGCGGAATCTGCAGTAGTCGTCGTGCGGCAGATGTCAGGCGAAGGTGCCCGGTCATGGGCGGGGCGGCCGATGTGCCGTGTCATGACCGAAGGTACTGGATTTTCCCAGGGCCACGTGTCCTGGATGCATAGTGGAAGCGCGGCCCTTTCCCAGTGGAGAGGGTCCGTTCTTGTTCGTGGACGGAGATACCCATTTGGCGGAGGCCGTCGGGAGGTGAGGGAATGGTCATTGAACAGGATACCATCGCGGCCATCGCGACCGCGCTCGGAGAGGCGAGTATTGGGGTGATTCGGGTGAGCGGGCCGGAATCGGCCGCGGTTGCAGAGCGCGTGTTTCGGCTGCCTTCTGGCAAGAAGTGTCGATTGCCAGCGGCGAGAAGTGTACACTTTGGTCACATTGTGCATCCGCACGACGGGACCTTGGTGGATGAGTGTATTCTGGTGTGGATGCCCGGGCCGCGCAGTTACACGGCGGAGGATGTCGTGGAGCTGCAGGTGCACGGAGGGGTGCGCGTCGTCAGCGCGGTGCTCGAGCACGTGCTGATGGCGGGTGCTCGGCTCGCAGAGCCCGGCGAATTCACGAAGCGGGCCTTTCTCAACGGGAGAATTGACTTGTCGCAAGCCGAAGCAGTGATGGACCTGATTCGGTCGAAGACCGAACTCGCCCGGCGCGCCGCGCTGACACAGGTGAAGGGTCGGTTCAGCGAGGAGATCCGGTCGCTGCGGCGGGAACTCATCGCCCTGCAGGCGCACGTTGAGGTGACGATTGATTACCCGGAGCACGACGTGGAAGCGGTCGCCTGCGCCGCGGTCATCGACGTGGGGTCGAGGCTGATGGAGCGGATTGCGGCACTGGCGGCCTCTGCGCGGGTGGGAGACATGTTGCGCGAAGGGATCCCGACCGTCATTGTCGGCCGCCCCAACGTTGGCAAGTCCTCTCTGCTGAACGCGCTGCTGCGCCGGGAGCGGGCGATTGTCACCGACATCCCGGGGACCACGCGGGACGTGCTGGAGGAGTACGTGAATTTGCGCGGGATTCCGTATCGGTTGATTGATACGGCGGGGATTCGGGAGACCAGCGATGTGGTCGAGAAGATTGGCGTCGAACGGTCGCGGGAGAAGGTCCAGGAGGCCCAGCTGGCGGTGGTGGTCTTAAACGGCAGCGAGCCGCTGGAGCCGACGGACATCGAACTGCTGCGGGAGACGGAAGCGATTGGGCGGGTCATCGTGATCAATAAAATGGATTTGCCGCAGGCGCTTGACCGGGGTATATTGCAACAGGTGAACCGCACGGAGAGCCCGGTGGTGGAGGTGTCGGCGTCGCAGGCCGCGGGACTGGCGGCGCTGGAGGAAGCCATGGAGGCGCAGGCGGTCGGAGACAGGGGCGGCATTGCGGAGAGCTCTTACTTCACCAACGCGCGCCAGTCGGCGCTGCTGCGGCAGGCACAACAGGACCTGCAGCTGGCGATTGATGCAGCGAAACAGAATGCCACGCTGGATATCATCGCTGTGCAGCTGCAGGGGGCGTACGCGTCTTTAGGGCTCGTGATTGGGGAAGCGGTTGGCGAAGACTTGCTGGATGAAATCTTTTCCCGGTTCTGTTTGGGGAAGTAAGGATAGAACGTCCGTATGGAGTGAAAGGAGGGCGCGGCGGATGCGATACCAGGCCGGCGAATACCAGGTGATTGTGATTGGCGCGGGTCACGCGGGCTGTGAAGCAGCGCTGGCGGCGGCGCGGATGGGGTGCAAGACGCTGTTGTTGACGATCAGTCTCGACACGATTGCGTTCATGCCTTGCAACCCGTCGATTGGAGGCCCGGCGAAGGGCATTGTGGTCCGCGAGATCGCGGCGCTTGGCGGGGAAATGGCGCGCAACATCGACCGGACGTATATCCAGATGCGGATGCTCAATACGGGGAAGGGGCCGGCGGTGCAGGCCCTGCGGGCGCAGGCGGACAAGGCGTTGTACGGTCTGACGATGAAGTACACACTGGAGCAGCAGCCGAACCTGACGTTGATGCAGGGCATGGTTGAGGAAATTCTGACTGAGGGCGGCCGCGTCAAAGGGGTCGTGACGAAGACGGGTGCCGAGTATCATGGGACGACTGTGGTGCTGACCACGGGCACGTATTTGCGCGGGCGTGTGTTCATTGGCGATGTGTCCTATGAAAGCGGCCCGAACGGGCAGATGCCGGCCGTCAAATTAACGGACAGCCTGCTCGATCTCGGCTTTGAACTGGTTCGCTTCAAGACGGGCACGCCGCCGCGGGTGAACGCGAATACGATCGACTTTGAGAAGCTGGCCGCCCAGCCGGGCGACCCGGAGCCGCTGCAGTTCAGCTATGACACCGATATTGTGCCGCGCGAGCAGGTTCCCTGCTGGCTGACCTATACCAACGAGACCACGCACGGGATCATCATGGAAAACTTGTACCGGGCACCGATGTATTCCGGGGACATTCAGGGGACCGGGCCTCGGTACTGCCCTTCCATCGAAGACAAGGTCGTGCGGTTCAAGGAGCGGCCGAATCACCAGATTTTCCTTGAACCGGAGGGGCGGCACACGGCGGAGTGGTACGTCCAGGGGCTTTCGACCAGCCTGCCGGAGGATGTGCAGCGGGATGTGCTGCGTACGATTCCGGGGCTCGAGCGGGCGGAGATGCTGCGGCCGGGATACGCGATTGAGTACGACGCGATTGTTCCGACGCAGTTGTGGCCGAGCCTGGAGTCAAAGCTGGTGCCGGGGCTCTTCACGGCCGGGCAAATCAATGGCACTTCAGGCTATGAGGAAGCCGCAGGGCAGGGGATTATGGCCGGGATCAACGCGGCGCGCAGCGCGCTGGGTCAGCCGCCGATTGTGCTGGGGCGGTCCGATGCGTATATTGGCGTGATGATTGACGACCTGGTGACCAAGGGCACGAACGAGCCGTACCGGCTGTTGACCTCGCGGGCCGAGTACCGCCTGCTGCTGCGCCATGACAACGCGGACTTGCGGTTGATGGAGATTGGCCATGAGATTGGGCTGATTGACGATGCGAAGTATGCCGCGATGATGCGCAAGCGGACGGACGTGGCGAACGAACTGGCACGCCTCAAGCGGACGCATGTGAAGCCGGAGGCGGCGAACCCGGTGCTGATAGAGATTGGCTCGCAGCCGCTGACGGAGGCGGTGTCGCTGGACACGCTGCTCCGGCGGCCGGAGGTGAAGTACAAGGACGTGCAGCGGATGGACGCGACTGCGCCCGAACTGCCGGCAGAGACGGCCGAACAGGTGGAGATTCAGGCGAAGTACGCAGGCTACATCGACCGGCAGGTGGCGGAGATTGAGCGGCAGAAGCGCCTGGAGTCGAAGGTGCTGCCAGCGGATGTGGCGTACGAGTCCATCGGCGGGATCTCAATGGAAGCACGGGAGAAGCTCGCCAGCATTCGGCCGCAGACGGTGGGACAGGCGGCCCGCATCCCTGGCGTGACGCCGGCGGATATTTCGATTCTGCTCGTTTATCTCGAGCAGTGGAAGGGACGGGCGGCGAATGCGTGACGGAGTCACGGGTGATAAGGCAGGGGGCGAATGGGCAGCCGGTGCGGCGGCGGGAGCGCACGGCGGTGGTGCGCTGGCCTGGACAGAGGAACTGCCGGAGCGCCAGCGGCGGCAGTTTGAGCGGTATTACGAGATGCTCGTGGACTGGAATCAGCGGATGAATTTGACGGGCATTACGGAGAAACAGGAAGTGTATATCAAACACTTTTATGATTCTGTCTGGATTCGCGAACTGCCAGCGTGGCGAGAAGTGATGAAGCCGGGCGCGTGCGCCGTGGATGTCGGCACGGGTGCTGGGTTTCCCGGACTGGCGCTGGCCATTTGTCACAGCGACTGTGAGTTTGTGCTCATGGATTCGCTCAACAAGCGGGTCGGTTTCTTGCAGGCGGTCGCAGCGGAACTGGGGTTGTCCAACGTGCAGGTGGTGCATGCGCGTGCGGAGGATGCCGGGCGCGACAAGGCGTACCGCGAGCGTTTTGACTGCGTCCTGTCGCGCGCGGTGGCCAGGTTGAACGTGTTGATGGAACTGATGCTGCCGCTGGTCAAGGTCGGCGGGATGGCGTTCGCGTACAAAGGCCCTGCGCTGGACGAAGAGTTGGCGGAAGCGGAAGGTGCCATCCAGACGTTGGGCGGCGGCGTACACCGGTCCGTGACGTTCACGCTGCCGCAAGGTGCAGGCACTCGGACCCTGCTGTGTGTGCCGAAGCAGCGCAAAACCCCGGCTGCCTACCCGAGAAAGGCCGGTGTGCCGCAAAAGTCCCCACTGGCGCCGCGTGGGTAGGCGGGTGTGTGGAGTGCGTGGTACAGGGGCGCGCTGACGACTGTGGTGGAAGGTATTTTTGCTGCCTGATCGGAGGTCGGACCAAGCTGGCCCGACCAACCTTGGGAGCCTTATGTGCCCTGCACCTTTTGGATGCGGGCTGGCGCCTCTCGTTGAAGGCACCTTTGCTGCCTTGGCGGAGGTCCGGCCAAATTGGCGTGCCCAACGTCGGCTGTAGGATGCGGGCGTGTCAGATTTTGTAGATGCAATGGAAGCTTTGTCGATGAGCAGGATTTGGTGACGGTGTGTTGAAATCGTTGACCATCGAAACGAGTTCAGGAGCGGCGGGCTGTCATTTGACCAACCTGCGATAAATACAGCTTTCCAAAAGCGAGGGGTAACGAATGAAGGAGCCCTTGGGACGTTTTATCAGCGGGCGGGAGAGCACAGTGGATACCACGCAAGTGGTGGACATTGACGTGAATGAGATTGTCTCGAATCCGTTTCAGCCGCGGACTGTGTTTGATGAGGAAAGTATTGGCGAACTGGCTCGGACCATCCAGACCCATGGCGTGATTCAGCCGATTGTCGTCCGGCGCCGCAACGGCGCATACGAACTGATTGCGGGTGAGCGGCGCTGGCGGGCGGTGAAGCGCTTGGGATGGACGACCATCCCGGCGATTGTCCGGGACATGAATGACGCGCAGACGGCATCTGCAGCGTTGATTGAAAACCTGCAGCGCGAAGGGCTGACGCCAATCGAAGAGGCGGTTGCCTATCAACAGCTGCTGGAGCTTCATGGTTTGACCCAGGAAAGCCTGGCGCAGCGGCTGGGGAAAGGCCAGTCTACGATTGCCAACAAACTGCGGCTGCTCAATTTGCCGGCCGGCGTTCAGGAGGCATTGCTGAATCGCCGTGTGACGGAGCGTCACGCGCGCGCCTTGCTGGCTTTGCCGAGCGAGGAACTTCAGATGAAGCTGCTCGCAGAGACCATTGAGCGGGGTTGGAACGTCAAGCAGTTGGAGGAGCGCGTCAAAGCAACAATTTCGAAGCTGGAGCGGCAGACGCGAGGGCGTCCGAAGAAACGGGGGCTGTCGCGGGATGTCCGATTGGCGGTCAATACCATTCGTCAATCTCTGGACATGATTGAGAAGACGGGTTTTTCAATCCTGTGTGAGGAAAAGGACGAAGAGGATTTCGTCGAGTTCGTCATACGGGTGCCCAAGCATTCGCCGGTGACCAATTGATCGCGGCCGTGATCGGTTGGTTGGCCGTAGTAACCGTGGATGGTTGCAGGAATGGATGCATGGCCGCGTGACCGTTGGCTAGCCGCATGAATCGTTGGTTGGCGGTTTTGCCATACCTTTGTTTCGGTGAAATGGTGCAGGTTCTGGGCATGCGGTGTCTCCGAGTGAGTGTTGAAGTTTTCCAAGGAATAATCCCCCCATTCCCTTGCGTTTTGAAGTACAATGTAGGTTAGCGAAGCGGACGAGCACCGACAGATTCGTCGTCCGCATTACATGTGTGTCTGGGCGCACGGTGTTTAAGGGGGTCCGTTCGGTGGCGAGTGGGCGAATTATCGCAGTCGCTAATCAAAAGGGCGGTGTCGGAAAAACAACAACGGCAGTGAACCTTGGAGCGTGTCTCGCGGACTTAGGCCGCAAGGTCTTGCTGATTGATATTGATCCACAGGGAAACACAACGTCTGGCTTAGGTATCAACAAGGCCGACGTGAAGCACTGTATCTACGATGTGATTATCAATGATGTCCCTGTTGAGGATGCGATTCTGCCAACGCAAGTACAGAATTTGTTCCTGCTGCCAGCCACCATTCAACTCGCCGGCGCTGAGATTGAACTGGTCCCCACGATTTCCAGGGAAGTGCGACTGCGCCGCGCTGTGAATCCGCTGCGCAGCAGGTTTGACTATATCCTGATTGATTGTCCTCCGTCGCTGGGCCTGCTGACGGTCAACGCGTTGACGGCGTCCGATTCGGTGTTGATTCCTATTCAGTGCGAGTATTATGCTCTCGAAGGTTTAAGTCAATTGCTGAACACCATTCGCCTGGTTCAAAAGCATTTGAACACGACACTGGAAGTTGAGGGCGTGTTGTTGACCATGTTGGATGCGCGCACCAACCTGGGTCTGCAAGTGATTGAAGACGTGAAAAAGTTCTTCCGGGACAAGGTATACCGTACAATCATCCCAAGGAATGTACGCCTCAGTGAGGCGCCCAGTCATGGTCGGCCCGTGATTCACTACGACTCGCGGTCCAAGGGCGCTGAGACGTACATGGACCTGGCGAAAGAAGTGATTGGGCTTGTCTAAACGTGCTGCGCTGGGCAAAGGACTGGAGGCGCTGATTCCGCAGTTGAATGTGGATGAGGCAGATGTGGTGTCATCGGTAGAAATCGGCTTGCTTCGACCAAACCCCTATCAACCCCGTCGTGTATTTAACGAGGAGAAGTTGGAAGAACTCAAGGCATCCATTCAGCAGCATGGCATCATCCAGCCGCTGATTGTTCGGAAGAGCTCGGTGCGCGGTTATGACATTGTCGCGGGTGAGCGGCGGTTTCGTGCGGCCCAGATGGCCGGGCTGCACGAGGTTCCAGTTGTGGTGCGCGACTTCAGCGATGTCGAGCTGATGGAAGTCGCGATTATTGAGAACCTGCAGCGCGAAGACCTGAATGCCATCGAAATCGCAGAAGCTTATGCAAATTTAATGGAGAAGTGCCATCTGACGCAAGAACAACTGGCGGAACGGGTGGGGCAGAGCCGGAGTCACGTTGCGAACATGCTGCGGCTGTTGCAACTGCCGGAGGTCGTGCGGGAACATGTTTCACGTGGAACATTGTCGATGGGACACGCGAGAGCGTTGCTGGCCGTGGAGGATAAAGAGGCACAGGTTCAGTTGGCGAGGCGCGCTGCGGCGGAAGAAATGAGCGTCCGCAAGTTGGAGGAAGTGGTCTACAGGCCGAAGACCAATGTTTCACGTGAAACAAAACGACGACCGAACGAATTGGCGTATCGCCGCTATGAAGAACAGTTCCGAAGTGTTCTTGGAACTTCGGTGAAGATTCACCCTGGGAAGAAGCGCGGTAAAATCGAAATCGAGTACTTCTCGGAGGAAGACCTTGACCGGATTCTGCATCTGCTCTCCAGTTCATCTACAGAATAGAGCGGTTGGCGCCGCGGCGGTGCGCTCTCAAGCACAATCAGGCACCCCGTGGCGTGCGCCGTGAGATGAGCTGTGGTTGATTGATGCAGGGTAAGGGCCAAACGGGGACGAATGGTGCGTTTGGTGCGCCGGACCGCGTCACTCACGCGAATCGAACGAGTGATGCGGCGCCGACCAGAGTCGCACGCACGACAGCCGCACCGACCAGAGCCGCACGCCTGGACCTATGCCTGACGCAGGTACTTCGCGAAGCATGCCCGTCGTCCAGCGCTTTGTATCGCTTCATGGATAGCTGAATTTGGCATTTAGAAATGATGGAGAGCGAGCCATACTAATGAAACGGATCGCTCGTCGAGGGCCGCGGCCCGTACGGAAGTCGTCGCGGGCGCACACCGTACATATGAACTTGCAGCTTGATGGATTGACCGGACAGGAGCGGGGAAGAGATGTTTGCCAGTATCCAGCCATATGAAACCACCATCATTCTCGCCGCAGGCGTTGTGGCGTTGATTGCATTGATTTTGGCCGTCAGTGGACTGATTGGACAACGAATCCTGAAACGAAGGTTCAAGAAGTGGCGTACGATTCATGCCACGGCCGACCTGGAGGCCGTGTACGCGCAGACGTTGGAGGCTGTGGAAGAACTCCGGAGTGAATTTGAGACGCTTCAGTCCGAGGTCCAGCGGATGCGCAAACAGCTGCGGCATAAGGTATCGACGCCTCAGGTGATGCGGTATAACGCATTTGCCGAACAGGGAAGCGATTTGAGCTTCTCGATTGCGCTGGTCGACGATGAAGAAAATGGAGTTGTGATCTCGTCGATTTACGGGCGCGAGGAGTCGAGAACGTACGCCAAGCCGATAAAGGGCGCAGTTTCTACCTATCCCCTGACGGCAGAAGAACAAGCGGTCCTGTCGCATGTTGCTGTCACGGAGGAACGTTCAAACGATTGAAGACCATCAGGATACCACGCCTGCTAGCCGGCAGGCATGGTATCCTTTCCTTCGGTTGCGGCGAGTTCCATCGAGGGTACACTCGACAAATCGCTCAGCACGGACCGCTGCACAGCAATTTTGTGTAGACTACGCGAAAGTGCGGCGACCACGACTTCCGACATCCGCATGACGATACCGAGGCGGGTGTTCTGGAGGACAAAGTACTCCATGAATCCGGAAACGTTGACCACGCCAGTGAGGGTATAGTCCCCGAATGCCGGGAGTGACTTCTTGACGCCCGCGCCAGGGCGAAGCGGACCGGGTTCGAGCATGATTTGACCGACGTGATCGAACTTGCCAAGACAAGCGTCCACCGCGAGGATGAGTGGTTTCCCGCGCGATGTCTCATAAATCTCCTGCAGGGTTTGGGCAAGATTGACCGCGTGCACAGGCTCGTCCAAAGTGCCATAGACTTCGACAAACGGCCAGTTGCCGGCGCGTTTCAGTTTTGATCCGACGATAGGTCCAAACGCATCGCCTGTAGAGCGGTCCGTGCCCACGCAGACAATGACCAGCCGGCGTTGACCGGCTGAAAGCAGGATGCGGTCTAGATGGTTCGTCAGCACGTCCACAGCCATTTCATCGTCAAAGGACACTCGCAGATGGGTCGCTGGGGTTGAAGTCCGTCCTTCATCCCTTCTGTTGTCTCTCACGGGAAACCTCCTGCACCGGAATATTCCCAGTATACGTTGACGTACTCTCAACTATACCTGTCTAACTCGAGGGACAGATGCAAGTTTTGGACAGGTTCACTTTGTGGTGGGGAGTGGTCTGGGGTGTTGGATGTCCTGTTGCTGGTGGAGTGGGCCTGGTGCGCGATGCTGCTGCGAGCGAGAGGCTTGCAGCTCGCGGTGCTGTGCAGCGGCGGGGTGGTGGCTTCCACGTACGTGGCTGCGCGGTTGTCCACCTGGATGGCGAAAACCTTCACACCGCCGACGAGTCCCGTGTTCCAGTGGCTGCAATCAAACGTATCGACGCGGCCGGACACCGTTGCTGCGCTGAGTGGGTTTGCACCCGCCCAGGCCGTCGCAGCCGGTGGGCCGTCCTTGCCGCACGTGTTGGCCTTTCACATCCTCCAGGTGCTGTTCTACCTGGCGATTACGGGTGCTGTGTTTCTTTTGTTTGTGATGGTGTGGCACTTCTCGAACGTGTTCTGGGATGCGGACGTGACCGAGGCGACCGATCGCGTCCGCGCCGCGACGACCGTCCTGTCTGTCGGCTGCGGTGCCTATTTGGCAATATTGACAGCCATCTTTCTTGCCAACATTGCCTGGCTGCGCGGACTTCCCTTTCTGGCCTCGGCCACAGCGCATTCCCTGGGGATGCAAGGGGTTGCGGCGCTGATGCACCAGCTGGATGTGCTATAGTATAAGAACTGCTGGAAGTGCGGGAGCGTTTTAAGGATGCCGTTTGGCACGCCCGTCGAGAGGAGGACGCGAAATGCCGGTTCCATTCGAACTTGGGGATGTGCTGCAGTTGAAGAAACCGCATGCGTGCGGCGCCAATCGTTGGAAAGTGATTCGCCTTGGCATGGATATTCGGGTGAAGTGCGAGGAGTGCGGTCACAGCGTCCTCATTCCACGGGCGAGGTTCGAGCGCCTGACGCGAAAGGTCTTAATGCCGGCATCACAAGGTATGCAATCGGTTATGGAGAATCAGCAGGACTAGGGAGGGGGCGCGTCATGGTACGGCATGTGAAAACAGCCTGTCCGCTGGATTGCTGGGATACCTGCAGTATTCTTGCGGAGGTGGAGGACGGACGGGTCGTGCGATTGATGGGCGATCCCAGCCATCCGATTACGCAAGGGACGATTTGCAGCCGCGGCCGCCGTTTGAAAGACCGTCTGTACGCGGAGGACCGCATTGTCCACCCATTGAAACGAAACCAGCACGGATGGGAGCGCATTTCCTGGGACCAGGCGCTCGATGAAATCGCGCACCGCATGCGGGAGACGGTGGCGTCCTACGGGCATCACGCCATTCTGCACGCGTATGACTGGGGCTCTGGGACAGTGCTCAAAAACCTCAATCAGCGTTTCTTCTATCAACTGGGCGGATGTACGGAAACGGTGGGTAGTCTGTGTTGGGATGCGGGCCTGGAAGCGCAGCGGTATGACTTTGGAGAAGCGAGAAGTCACAGCCCGGAAGACCTGTCCAATGCCCGGGCCATCGTGGTGTGGGGACGAAACCTAGCCGTCACCAACATGCACATGGTGCCCTATGTGAAGCGGGCCCAGGCAGCAGGCGCGAAGCTCATCGTGGTGAACCCGCTGCCGACCGATCTCGACGGCCGCGCGGACTTGCGCATTCAACCGCGTCCGGGCACAGACGGGGCGTTGGCGCTGGGTGTGCTGAAGATTTGCCGCGATCACGACTGGCTTGACCATCGCTTTCTGCACAGCCACAGCCACGGGTGGCCCGCGTTCGCGGCATTCCTCGATACGCTCGACCTTACGGATGTTTCACGTGAAACGGACGTGTCGACGGCTGACATGACAGCGTTGGCAGAAATCTATGGTCTGCAGGGTCCGGTGTCGACACTCCTCGGCATTGGCCTGCAGCGTCACGCTGGCGGCGGTAACGCGATTCGAGCCATTGACGCTTTGGCGGCGGCAACCGGGCAGATTGGCGTGCCGGGCGGCGGTGTGAACTACGCAAACCGCGCCATCAAGGCTTACTTTGACCAGCAAGCCCTGAGCGGGCGGGCAGGCGCGAACGTTCGGGCGTTCTTTCGCGGCACGCAGGCGGATGAAATTATCAGTTCCGACCCGCCAATTCAGGTGATGGTCGTGACCCGAACCAATCCAGTCACCCAAGTGCCGGACACGCGCCGTTTGGTGGAGGCCTATCAGCGCATCCCGTGCAAGGTCGTGATCGACCAGTTCATGACGCCGACCGCAGAGTTGGCGGATTACTTCCTGCCATGCACGAATGTCCTGGAAGACGAGGACTTTATGTTTTCGACGATGTGGCATGGCTACGTGACGTACATCGAACAAGCGGTGCAGCCGCGCGGCGAAGCGCTGCCGGAGTGGGAGATTTTTGCCCGGCTTGCGGACCGTCTCGGCTTTGGCGATGCGATGCGCCGGCCGCTGGAAGAATGGCTGTCGGCAGCGATGCGACCGCTGGAGAAGCACGGCATCAGCCTCGAGACGTTTCGGGAACAAGGCACGATTCGCCTGCCCCTCGACGATGTGCCGTGGGCGGATGGAAAATTTTTGACGCCAAGCGGGAAGTTCGAGTTCGTTTCAGATGTGGCGCGCCAGGAAGGGCAGAAGGCGCACGCTGAATATATACCGCCTCATGAACCCTTTACATCCGACGCATCAGTGGATGCCCTGCACCCGTTGACGCTGTTGACGGTGCACCCGAGAACCTCGGAAAACTCCCAGCACCGGGACATGCCGAATGTGCCAGAGATTCCGGTCGTTGAGATTTCTGACGAACTTGCGAAACTGCGGGGTTTGGAGAACGGTGCACTGGCAAAGCTGTGGAATGACCAAGCGGAAATTATGGTGAAGGTGCGGGTTGTGGCGGGCGGCCATCCATGGACTGTGAAGATGGAGTCCGGTTGGTGGGGACAAGGCGTTACTACGAATCATTTTACGAAGACGTATCAAGCAGACTTTGGCAGGCAGACCGCCCAGTATGACTGTACGTGTGAGATCGCGCCAACAACCCGATAATCATCAGTGATTCGTCTGTGTTGTTCAAACAGCACGGCAACCGACTGTCTCGCCGCGTCTCAGGCACAGCTCATGAGCCGCGGCCGTGAATTGGTTCCCCGCTGTCCGTCCACGACTTCGGCGGCGAATCCCTTGGCGACGAGCTTCCGGGCCTTCAGCTTGCGAAGCAGTTTTCTCAGCAACAGTGACACCTCCTTGCATCGTATAGTTTGGCATAAACTGCTGGGTTTATCCATCATGGAATTGAGTCGCTGAAGGGACTGGCGCGGCAAACTTGCGCCGTTTCCTCGCGAGCGCGCGCAGAATCTTACAAAAGCTTCTCATTTTATGCTCGCCGTCATTGTGGGATGCCCACGCATTTTCTATAATGAACTCCGCAGAGATCAGAAAGAGGTGTGTTTCCTTGCCGCTCCAAGCTGGCATTGTCGGACTGCCGAACGTAGGAAAATCAACCCTGTTCAATGCCATCACCCGCGCGGGTGCTGATGCGGCGAACTATCCATTTTGCACGATTGACCCGAACGTGGGCGTGGTCGAAGTCCCTGACCACCGGCTGCAGGGCCTGGCCAACATTGTCCACCCGAAGCGGATTGTCCCGACGACCTTCGAGTTTGTGGACATCGCGGGGCTGGTCGCAGGGGCCAGCAAAGGGGAGGGCCTCGGAAACAAGTTCCTCGGCCATATCCGTGAAGTGGACGCCATCATCCACGTGGTGCGCTGCTTTGAAGACGGCGATGTCACGCACGTTTCTGGATCCGTTTCACCGGAGCGTGACATGGACACGATTGAGCTGGAATTGGTGATGGCGGACCTGGAGTCTGTCCAAAGGCGGCTTGAGCGCACGAAAAAGAACCTCAAGTCGGGGGAGAAGAAGTACGCCGTCGAAGCCGAGGCGCTTGGGAAGCTGGAAGAGGCGCTGAACGAAGGACAGCCCGCCCGGCTGGTCTCCCTGACGGAAGAAGAGCAGGCAGCGGTCAGGGACTTATCGTTGTTGACGGCCAAGCCGCTGTTGTACGTGGCCAACGTGTCCGAATCGGACCTTCAGGATTCGCCGGAGGACCTGCCCCTCGTTCAGGCTGTGCAGAGGCGGGCCGAGCGCGATCGCGCTGAGTTTGTGGTGGTTTCGGCGCAAGTCGAGGCCGAAATTGCTGACCTCGATGACGAAGACCGGGCCGCGTTCCTGGAGGAGATTGGCCTGCGTGAGTCGGGACTGGACCGTTTGATTCGATCTGCCTATCACCTGCTCGGGCTGATTACCTACTTCACGGCCGGTGAGCCTGAAGTCCGGGCGTGGACCATCCGCCGCGGCACGAAGGCGCCGCAGGCTGCAGCCGTAATTCATACTGACTTCGAACGCGGGTTCATTCGCGCGGAAGTCGTGAGTTACGAGGACCTGGTTGCTGCAGGGTCGTACGCCGCTGCTCGGGAGTCCGGAAAACTCCGGTTGGAGGGGAAGGACTACGTCATGCAGGACGGGGACGTCGTACACTTCCGGTTTAACGTCTAGGGACAGGCTTGGTATCCATTGGCTCAAATGATTGTCGGACAAGCCCATTTGTGTTAATATAAATTCTTGGCACGTTTCATCTCGAATCGAGCCATCCTTGCTCTGTACGAACGTGCAGGGCCAACGTCCAGAAGGAGGTGACTCAGGTTGCGCCAATACGAAACGATGTATGTATTGAAGCCCGACCTGGAGCCCGAGCAGACCGCTGAAGTGGTAGCCAAGTATCAATCTCTGGTTACCGAGCACGGCGGACAAATCGACGAGCTTCAGGAAATTGGGAAACGCAGACTCGCATACGAAATTGACCATCAGCGCGAGGGGTACTACGTTTTGATGCAGTACTCGACGGACACGAATTTGACTCAGGAGCTTGAACGCGTCATGAGAATCGACGATGCGATTCTACGTTATCTCACGGTGCGTATAGGCGAATAGATTTCGTCTGGAGGGGTTTTTCATGTTAAACCGGGTGATTCTCATTGGCAGACTGACGCAAGACCCAGAACTGCGGTACACGAACTCCGGAACGGCGGTTGCCTCGTTCTCGCTGGCAGTCGACCGTGCGCGTCCGAACCAGGCTGGTGAACGCGAAACGGACTTCATCAATATCGTAGTCTGGCAAAAGCAGGCGGAGCTTTGCGCACAGTACTTGCACAAAGGACGTTTGGCAGCTGTGGACGGCCGCCTGCAGATTCGAAGCTATGAGAATCGCGAAGGGCAAAAGGTTCGTGTGGCAGAAGTCGTCGCCGAAACGGTGCGTTTTCTCGATCGCGGCGATCGCACTGACAATGCGTTCGCGCAAAGTGCACCGGCGAGCATGCCTGCCGGCGCGCCCATGTCCCGACCCAGACCGGAACCGAAAACCCCTCAGTACGACGATGATCCATTTGCTGACGACAGCCAAATGATCGACATATCGGATGACGACTTGCCATTCTGAACGAGGGGTTTTCCCTCACCCAGAAGGCCGGACGAAAGAGGTGAAACGACATGCCGCGTAAAGGCAGAGGCGGAAAGCGCCGCAAGGTTTGTCAGTTCTGCGTCGACAAGATTGCGCAGGCCGACTACAAGGATACAAACCGCTTGATGAAATTCCTGACCGACCGGGGAAAAATCCTGCCGCGTCGAATTTCCGGGAACTGCGCTCGCCATCAACGTCAAGTCACCGTTGCAATTAAGCGGGCTCGTCAAGTGGCGTTGCTTCCGTATACAACGGAGTAATCGGTTTTACAGGGGGGCACGGAACCACGGTTCCGCGCTCCCTTGTCCTTTTTCATGCACGATGACGCGCGGCGGGAGGATTCTCGCCTCTCCGCGTGGAATAGGTGTGAACTGGATTCGTCGCTGACCGGGATGCTCAGAGACGGCAAAGGGAGGGCAAGACTGTGCCGAACCCGGACCCACACGTTCAAATTGCCCGCAAACTGCAATCGATGGAAACGGCCAAGGTCGAACTGGTTCGCCAGGTGGCAGAAGTCCTTCATGCGATTCAGCGCGGCAGCGAACGCGAAATGACACAGACACTCGGCGGTGTGGTGGCTGTGACCTATTTCCTGGCCCATCAGCTGGGGCTATCGTTCACCGCGGTCGATCGCGCAGCTGCGGAAGGGCTTCCGCGCTCCTTGTTGGTCGATGCCGTCGATGTCGCGGATTTTGAAACCATTCAACGACACCTGGGAACGACGAGGTGACCAAGTTGAACCAGGACACCTCGTACCGCCGCGAGCGGCTGGTTGCCGCTCTGATTTCCTTGATTCTGCTGGGGGTAAGCCTGCTTCCCGGCTTCAACCTGATGATGTTATGGCTGTTTCCGCTCCCGCTCATCATTTTTCACGTGACGGGCGCAAAGCGGGTCTCTACAGTGGTGGCCGTCCTGTTTGCAGGCGGATTTCTTTTATCCGGCTTCGGCTGGAGCGCTGTACTGGTGGCCGTGGCGATGTATTTCCTGAGTTTTGCGATGGGAGACGCGCTGCAAGGGTCAGATTCCCCGTATGCAGCACTGATTACTGGTACGCTTGTGTTCGTCATGCTGGAGCTCGTCTTCCTGGCGTTCCTGCGGTGGGCGGGGATTGACCTGTTTCAGGATTTGTCGCGGCAGATTTCGAATTCAGCTGCGCTCTACCAGGCGTTTCCCGGCGTCGGTCAACAGTCCTTAAATACCTTCGTTCAGCAGGAATTGCAGACGATTCAACTCATGCTCCCGGGCATTCTCTGCATGTTTGCCTTTCTTGCGGCAGCCGTCAATTTGCTGCTCGTCCGGCTTGTGCTGCGGAGGACCTGCAGCTGGCAATCGTTGCTGTTGAATTGGCGCATGCCGTACAGTATCGTTGCTGTGTACATGGTGTCGCTTGCATTCGTCCTGTTTGGCTGGTTTCGTGACTCCTCATTTCTCTGGCCGGCTGCAAACAATGCCATGTTCCTTGGTGGGTTTTTTCTCGGCATTCAGGGCCTTGCCTTCCTGTGGCGTCGTTTGCATGGTCGGCAGTTGGCTTACTTATGGCTGACGCTGCTGATTGGGCTCAGCGCGTTTCTCGGGAACCTGTTTGTTTTGCTCGGCCTCATCGATTCCATGGTGCGAGCGCGACGGGTGTAGGATTTGGCGACAGCATGGACAGATGCTGTTCCATTTGAGCGGAGGTGGATGTCCATGAAAGTGATTTTCTTGAGTGATGTCAAGGGGCAAGGAAAACAAGGAGAAGTCAAGAACGTTTCCGAAGGCTACGCGCGGAACTTTCTGTTTCCAAAAAAGCTTGCCGTCGAGGCGAACGCGGCCAATCTCCAGCAGCTCAACGCCCAAAAACAGGCCGAAGAACGCAAGCAGGCGCAGGAACTCGAACATGCCAGGCAGCTGAAGTCTCAGGTGGAGTCCCTGCGTGTTGTGGTTCGCACGCACGCGGGAGAGGGCGGCCGCCTGTTCGGCGCCATTACCTCCAAGCACATTGGGGATGCGCTGCATGAGCTGGGTGTCGAGATTGACCGCCGTAAAATCGTCTTGTCCGAGCCCATCAAGAGCTTAGGCGGGCACAAGGTGGACATCAAGCTGCATCACGACGTGACCGCGTCCATCACCGTGTTTGTCGAAGCCGATTCGGAAAAACACTGAACCGCTGTGAACATCTGCTGTGTCTGTTGACGAGCGTGTTCATCAAGGGCCAAGCGCGCAGCGCAATGACCGCCAATTCCGCGGGGGCAAGGGGTGCGACAGATGGAAAGTCTTGCGTTTGAGCGGGAGCGTACGGGCGCACAGGATGACCCCGTACTGCGATTGCCGCCGCAGCATATCGAGGCGGAGCAGGCTGTGCTCGGTGCCATGCTCATCTCTTCGGACGCCGCCGCTGAGGCCGCGGAGGCCCTCGAACCAGAGGACTTTTATCGGACGAACCATCAGCTGATTTTTACCGCGATGCGCAATTTGTACGAGCAAGGGCAGCCGGTGGACGTGGTGACGACCACCAGTGCCCTGCAGACGATGGACGGTGCGCTCGATCGCGTCGGCGGGGTCGAGTATGTCGCCACGCTGGCGGCATCCATTCCCACGGCGCAGCACATTGACCAATACATTGAAATCGTCCGGGAGAAGGCGCTGCTCCGCCGCATCATCCAGACCGCGACAGCCATCGCCACCGAAGGATATTCCGGCGAACGCAGCGGGGCGGATGTATTGGCAGATGCGGAACGCCGTATTCTGGAGCTGTCCGCCCACCGCAAGGTTCGCGACTTCACGCATATCGCCGATGTCCTCGAGACGACGTTTGAGCGAATCGAGCAGCTCTTTGAAAACGCTGGCCGTCTGACCGGCGTCGCCACAGGGTATACCGATCTCGACCGAATGACGAGCGGGTTCCAGAAGTCCGACCTGATTATTGTGGCGGCCCGGCCTTCCGTCGGAAAGACGGCGTTTGCTTTGAATATTGCGCAGAACGTCGCGATTCGGGAAGGACAGACGGTGGCCATTTTCAGCCTGGAAATGTCGAAGGACCAGCTGGTGCAGCGCATGTTGTGCGCGGAAGCGTATATTGACGGGCACAAGCTGCGCACAGGCGCCCTGGAGACGGAGGACTGGCCGAGGCTGTCGATGGGGGTCAGCACCCTGGGCAATGCGCCGATTTACATTGATGATACGCCTGGCATCACCGTACCCGAGATGCGCAGCAAGCTGCGGCGTTTGAAGTCGCATGCCGGACTGGGGCTGGTCGTGATCGACTACTTACAGCTGATTCAGGGCCGGCGCGGAAGCGGGGAAAACCGTCAGCAGGAGATTTCCGAGATCTCCAGAATGCTCAAACAGCTGGCACGCGAACTCGAGGTGCCGGTGATTTCGCTGGCGCAGCTCAGCCGTTCTGTCGAACAGCGGCAGGACAAGCGTCCGATGCTGTCGGACATTCGTGAGTCGGGCAGCATTGAGCAGGACGCGGACATTGTCGCGTTTCTCTATCGCGATGATTACTACAATCCGGAGACCGAGAAGAAAAACGTCGTCGAAATTCACATCGGCAAACAACGGAATGGCCCAACGGGTACGGTAGAACTCGTCTTCCTGAAGAACTACAACAAGTTTGTCAACCTGGACAAGAATCATTCGGCATCGTAAATGGAAAATACACGTCCTCATCTCGACCGAAAGACACACCAAAAGATTTTACAAAAACGGAGCCGTCGTCTGCGGAAAAGACGACGGGCCCGTGTCCGGAAGCTGAAGTTCCTGCGAGGCATTCGCACGGCGCGGTTCTGGACCCGCACAGCCATGTGGTTTCTCGTGGCGCTGTGTGTGGCGTTTTGGGCCAAGTTCGCGTTCGTGTACGACATTCCGCCGTATGCCAAGGCGGGCGGGCTGGCCAACGTCTCCGCCTACGTTGCGGTCAAACCCTGGTGGTTCGGCCCGCCGGCGTTTGATGTGGCAAGCTATATGCCAGACCTGGCGACGGGAAGCGACACGCTCAGTCCGTATAACCTGCTGGTCCTGGAGCTTGGTCGTTATGCGTCCATCATCAAGCAGCCGCAGCTGGTGTGGGTGGAACACAGCCAAGGGTGAACGCACGAAGCGGGACGCCCGCAGGGCGGGACCCCCCACTACGCACCCACTACGCGGGGCACCCAGGAACACGCCATGGGGCGGAACTCCATGCACACCTCAAGTGAACCCGTTGCAGTCCTTGATGATGTTGACGACCGTATCCACTTGTTCATCCGGGCAGACCACCGTGAGCAGGTAGTTGCGGCTCAGCGCGCGGTCTGGGTTGCCCGCCATGCTGTAGGCGGCCGGATCGGCAGAGAGCAAAATGCCAACGTCTCTGGAAGATGGGTTCGCGCCCAGGGTCACGGAGGACAGACTGGAGATTTTCCCACTGATGAGGTAAGCATTCTGGGGCGGTGCATCGTCGCTGTATCCGTGAAGTTCGGCTACTTCTGCGGTATCGATGCCGAGAGACTTGACTTGGTCAGCGGCCTTCTGGGCTTCCGGCCGGCTGTAGAACGAGGCCAGGACGGTACGTTCACTCATCGCGCTGCCTCCCTTTTCGTCTGGATGGTGTCTAGTTTCTGCGTTGTGCGGGTTGAACATGCTTTGCGGGCGTTCCCAGTTTGAGGAGCGCGGCCCGCTGCGAGGGAGGGATTCCGTGGAAACCGTACTCGTCGTCGACGACGAAGAGCCGATTGCCAACATCCTCAAATTTTCCCTGGAGCGCGAGGGATACCGCGTTCAAATTGCGCTCGACGGAGAGGAAGCGGTCCGCATGGCGCGGGAGGCCTCGCCGGACTTGATACTGCTTGACATCATGCTGCCGGAAAAGGACGGATTTGAGGTGTGCCGGGAGGTGCGGACCTTCAGTGCGGCGCCAATCATCATGCTGACGGCGCGAGACGCTGAGGTCGACAAGGTGCTTGGGCTCGAACTGGGCGCGGATGACTACGTCACCAAGCCATTCAGCACGCGCGAGCTGCTGGCGCGTGTGAAGGCGAATTTGCGGCGCCTGGCCCTCGAACGGGAGCAGGCTGCGGGCGGACACGGGCGTGATCGGATCGTATTGGGGGAAGTCGTCATTGATGTGCGGCAGTACGAGGTGCGCAAACGGGATGAACTGATTCCACTGACCCACCGCGAGTTCGAACTGCTGGCGTTTCTCGCTTCCCGCCCCGGCATGGTCTATACCCGAGAGTCTTTGCTGCAGGAAGTGTGGGACGCGGATTATATCGGAGACGAGCGCACGGTGGATGTCACGATTCGCAGGCTGCGCGAGAAGCTGGAGGACGACCCAGGCAACCCCGTCTATGTATTGACCAAGCGTGGCGTCGGGTACTACGTCGGGAGGTAGGGCCGGTGGGGCGAAGCATTCAGGGAAAACTGGTCGTGGTGTATCTTCTGCTCATCGTGTTCTCCCTTGAGCTGATTGGCGCGTATTTTGTGCGCTCACTGAACAATTCCCTGATGCAGAGTGAAACCCGGACGGTCGAGTCGCAAGCTCAGCTCATTGCGACAATGGCCGCACCCCACATGAATCAGGCGAAGCACCCCGGGCAGAGTGTCACGCCGATTTTGGCTTCGCTGCCGCAACTCGTCAACGGAACTGCGTACATTCTCGACCGGCAAGGGGTGGTCGTCGCGACCTCCGTGGGCCAGGCGCTGATTGGGCAAAAGCGGATTGACTCCATCGTCACCCAGGCCATCGTGTCGCACCGAACCACGGCCGCCATTCGGGTTGATCCGCTCTCTGACCAGCACCTTCTGCAAGTCGCGGTGCCGATTGATGAGCAGGGCAAGTTTGTCGGCATTGTCGAGTACGTCGTGCCTGTCCAGACCATTTACGACACCGTGCGCCAGGTGACCACCATCTTCTACACCGTCAGTCTGGTCGCGCTGGTGCTGACCGCGATCCTCACCATGATTTTGTCAAGAACAATCACCCGTCCCGTGGTGGACGTCACCGAGCAGGCGCGAAGAATGGCGTCCGGCGACTTGACGCAGCGCCTGGCCGTGCAGAGCGACGACGAGTTTGGCGCCCTGGCGAACGCCATTAACCACCTGGCTGACCACTGGGCCAGCGCCGTCGCTGAAAATGAACAGGAGCAGGAGCGCCTCCAGGCCATCATCAAGTACATGGGGGACGGCGTGGTGGTCCTGGATGCGACGCTGCGCCCGGTGCTGTTCAACGACGCAGCGCTGCGTCTGTTTCGCGATCCCGATGGCGACTGGATGGACCCTGCCCAGCTGGGGCTGAGCCGCGAGACGCTCGGCGCCAGCCCGGAGGGCACGTACATCCGGTCGGTCGGCGACGCGCTCCTGCACGTGCACGTCACAGCCATCCGCAGCGAGGGCAGCGTGGACGGCTACGTGGCGTTGATTCGCGACGTCACCGAGCAGGAGCGGCTGAACCAGGCGCAGCGTGACTTCGTCGCCAACGTGTCGCATGAGCTGCGGACGCCCTTGACCAGCATCAAGTCGTATATCGAAGTGCTGCGCGAGCGGTCCGACATGGATGAGGGAACGCGCCAGCAGTTTCTCGCCGTAATTGACCAGGAGACGGAGCGGATGGTGCGGCTGACCCGAGACTTGCTGCAGTTGTCCGGTTTGAGCCGAACGCGCCCCGGCGGCTACCGCCGCGGGGTGGTCGATGTCAAAGCGTGGCTCATCGCGGCGATTGACCGCTTCCAGCTCCAGGCCGAGGCGCAGTCGGTAGCGATCGAACTGGACCTGCTCGATGCAGGCACGATGCCGGGTGACCGGGACATGCTCGACCGCGTGCTCGACAACTTGCTCAGCAACGCGCTCAAGTACACGCCAGCGGGCGGGCGCATCGTGCTGTCCGCACGGGTCAAGCGAAACGTGCTGGAGGTCCGCGTCGCCGACACAGGGGTGGGGATTCCGCCGGAGGACCTGCCCCACGTCTTTGAGCGGTTTTACCGCGTGGACAAGGCGCGGTCGCGCCGAAAAGGGGGAAGCGGTCTCGGGCTCGCGCTGGTGCGGGAAATCACGGAGCTGCACGGCGGAGACATCCGCCTGGAAAGCCGGGTGGACGGGGGTACGACCGTGATTCTCACATTTCCGCTTCAGGAGGACTGGAGCTGATGAGCATGCAAGCCCTGAAATCCATTTTGCTGGCGGCACTGGTGGCCCTCAGTGTGTTTCTCAGCTTTGAACTCTGGCATGGCCTCTGGCAATCCCCCAGCTACGCGTCCTGGACAGGCCCCGGCGGGCTGCCGATGGCCAGTCAGCCGACGCTCACCAACGTGACGCGGCCGACGCAGGTGGTGGTGCAGACGTCGTCCGGGCTTTCCGTTGACGTGCCCGGCAGTACTGGGTATGAACAGGCGCTGGGTTGGCTGAAGGGCGCGGAATTGGCAGACGTGCGCACTGCGAGCACGCTCCCAGCGGGCACCTCCGCATCCATCACGTATGTCTTCGGCGTTGCCCTCACTCCGGACGAACTGGCCCAGTGGCTGCCGGCTGTCTCGCGCCTCGGCGCGTCGCACAGCGTCGACCAGGTACGGCTCTACGTCCCCGCGGGAACCCGCACGGTCGACCTCGCGCTGCCAAGCGGTGGGTCGTATACCGTCGGGACGACGACGTTGAATCCAGATGCCTTGATAAAAACCGCGTTTCAGGCTGTGTCGCGCCAGCCCTGGGTTGCCTGGGGAGGCGGCGGGAACACCGACTTGCCCGAGGATTCCATCACCCTGCAGCGAGAACAGTGGCAGACCTCCTCTGTGTCCTTGCTGCCGCTGGTGCGCTCGTTTTTTGTGAACCCACAGGGACTCACCCGCATTGAAGAAAACGCCGAGACCGTCTTATGGACAGACGGCAGCCGGGCTGTTCAGTGGAACGGGCGTACAAACACGCTGGTGTACGCGGACCCGAACCCTGTCAATCAGAACACGCCGGACCAGGGGATCTCGGCGATGATTTCTTTTTTGCAAAGTCACGGCGGCACCCCGGCGAACACGATTGTCCAAGAGAACGAACTGCTGTCTTCTGTCGACGGGGCCACCAACTACACCTTCCGCACCTACGTGAACGGCTATCCAGTGGTCGGAACGGCGGGCGCGTATGCGCTCGACTGGCTGGACGGCGGCGCGGCGCAATACCAGCGGCCCTTGACGAACTTGGTCAAGCAGGTTGGGGAAGCGTCGGTTCGCATTTTGCCGGAGCGGGAAGTCGCCGCCATTCTGAGCCAGTTTATCCCGAAATCCTCACTCAGTTCCCTCAACGTGGAGCTGGGTTACGCCGTCCAGCCGGACGGCCAGGGGCAAGTCACCCTGGAGCCGGTGTTCGAGGTCACACAAAACGGTACGGAAGTGGCACAGATTGACGCGGTGACGGGCGTGATCCTCAAAGGGGGGAGTGCATCGTGAACTGGGAAACCACCAAGACCTGGCTGATTGTGAGCTTCCTCTTGCTGGACCTGTTTCTCGGCTGGCAGTGGTTTGAGAACCGCCAGGAGATGCTGAGCTACACCGAGACCAACGCAGACCTTCTGGCCAACACCAAGACGCTGCTTGCCAATCATGGCCTGACCCTTGACACCGCGGTTCCGACTTCAGAGCCCTCCTTGCCCACGCTGAAAGGCCAGTTCGCGAAGGTTTCCCTGACGCGCGTTGCCCACGTTGCGTTTCCGGGCGCTGGCAGGCTGAACGCAACAGCGGACGCCATCTCTGCGCCAAGCGGCAGTGTGCATCTGGTTGCACCGGGGAACTGGGAAGTCACCTACACGCCGCCGAGGGCCGTCAGCGTGCACCCCGAGGACACGATTCTCAAACTGGTGTGGCAAGGTCAGAACTACCGGCTCGACCAGGACTTAAACACCACTGGTGCGATGGTGTTCGACCAAACCTACGACGGCTACCCCATCTTTGACGTGACGGTGGACGCCAGCTACGACGGCGCACACTTGTTCGGCTACACCGAGACGGAGCTCTCCAACATCGCCGCGGCCAGCGACCCAAAGCCGGTGATTTCCGCGCTGGACGCCCTCGACAGCCTGGCGAATTCCATGGACAAATCCTCTGTCGGAACGGATAATAGAATTCATAGTGTTCGTCTGGGTTACGCGGAAAAGCTGACCAATGCCCTAGGCATCGCGAGCGCCTCCAATTACTGGTTCCCAGTGTGGCGCGTCGCCGTCGGAACGACCGTTTACTATATCAACGCGTTCAGCGGGGAAGTGGAACCCGCCCCGGAATAATGGGCTGGAGGTTATCTTGTGTTGCGCTTTAGTGTGCTGGCGAGCGGAAGCAGCGGAAATGCCGTCTACATAGAGTCTGAGAATACCCGCTTGCTGCTGGATGCCGGCATCAGCGGCCGGCAGCTGCAGCAGCGGTTGAAAGAGGCAGCTGACCGACAGCTTGCAGAGTTGGACGCAGTGCTGCTCACCCACGAGCATATCGATCACGTCCGCGGCCTCCGACAGGTCGCCAAACAAGCGGAAGCACCCATTTTTGCGACCGAGGGCACATGGTCGTCCATTTCCGGCGGCCTTCCGGAAACGACGGAAAACCGCTGGAAGCTGGTGAAGGCGGGTCAGGTGCTGATGGTCGGGGACATCCAGGTGACCCCTTTTGCAGTCTCCCACGATGCCGAGGAACCCGTGGCGTACCGTTTTGACTGTGCGGGACGGGCCCTGGCTGTTGTCACCGACCTTGGGTACATGAGCGATCACATCAAGTCGGTGATTGCTCACTGCCAGTCCTATGTCCTTGAGACCAATCACGACGTGGACATGCTGCGGGCCGGACGTTACCCCTGGAGCGTCAAGCGCCGGATTCTCAGTGATAAAGGCCACTTGTCCAATCACGATGCGGCCGTCGCCCTGTCCGACTTGCTCGGCACACAGCCCGTCGACGTGTACCTCGCGCACCTGAGTGAAGAGAATAACCAGCCGGACCTCGCGGAACTGACGGTTGGCTCCGTCCTTCGGGAGATCCGCACTTCCTACCTCGAACAAGTGACGCTTCATCGGACCAGCCGCACGGCAGCCACGCAAATTCAGCCCCTCTGAGCGCGTGTCCGGCCGCGGAGAACCAGTCCGTTCATCCGATGACCTTCGGGATGAATCGGTCCGTTCACCCCATGGCCGCGATCTGTTTATAACCGACCGTTCCCGGTAACACTACGTCTGACATGGACGAAGGTTGACGGGAAGGGTGTGCAGGGCATGGGATTTTACAACGAGCAAACCCGTAGTCGGAAGAGCAGGCGGCGCTGGCATCAGGGCGGCATTCGATGGACCGTGATGGCTGTTTGCTCGGCGGCCATCGGCTCCGGCCTGACATTGCTGGCAGGGCCCGCGGTCGAGGGGCACAGAATGCCATTGTCCGCCTCGATGGCCGTGAAACCGGATCCGAACGTGATGCCGTCCTTTTCCAGCGCCATCAGCCTGAACGTGAATGACGGCATTGTGAAGGCCGTCAAAAAAGTGACGCCAGCCGTGTTTGGCGTGATTAACTACGCCACGGTTTCGGATTTCTTCACACAGGAGACGAAACTGCAGGCGGCCGGTGTGGGGACGGGCGTGCTGTTCTACAAGGACAATCGCTACGGCTACGTGGTGACCAACAACCATGTGGTCGAGGGCGCGACCAAGGTGCAGCTCGTGATGTCGGCGGGCAAGCACATACATGCGACGGTGATGGGGACCGACCCGTACACCGATCTCGCCGTCCTGCGCATTTCCGCGGGCGACATCCGGGGCATTGAGCCGGCGCAGTTCGCGAACTCGGATGCGATTCAAGTGGGTGAACCGGCCATCGCGATCGGCACACCGATGGGCCTGGACTTTGCCGACACGGTGACGGCCGGCATCGTCAGTGCGAAAAACCGCATCATGCCGGTACAGGACCCGCAAAATGACAACATGGTGCTGGATTATCAGGCGGTGATTCAGACCGACGCTGCCATCAACCCGGGGAACAGCGGCGGACCGCTGCTCAACATCAAGGGGCAGGTCATCGGCATCAACAGCAGCAAAATCGCGGCCGCCAACGTTGAGGGCATGGGCTTTTCGATTCCGGCCAATGAGGTCCGCAACATTGCACAGCAGATTATGCAAACGGGCCACGCGGTCCATCCGGCACTTGGCATCTCGGGCTGGTCGCTGGCCACGCTGCCCGAGCAATTGTGGCCGGACGTGCCGATTGACTACGGCGTGTATGTGCAGCGCGTGACGTCGGCTGGCGCGCGCGCCGGCGGGCTGAAACCAGAGGACGTCATTGTCGGCCTGAACGACCAAACCGTGAAGACGATGGCGGATCTGCGCACGTACCTGTTCCAGCGCAAGCCCGGCGAAACGGTGACCCTCCGGTTGTACCGCGGCAGCCGGCAATTGACGCTTCGGGTCAAGCTGGATAAGATGGAGACGGTCAATGACGCGGGCACAAGCGCGTCACCGCGTCAGCAAAGGACGGATGACCCACTTGATCCTTTTGCGGCGCCAAACATGTTCGGAGACTGACCCGGGTCGAGATGCGGGTGCGAGATGAGCAGGTGAAGGATGCAAATCGTTGTTGCGGCCGTGGGAAAACTGAAGGAACGGTATTGGCGGGAGGCGCAGGCAGAATATCTGAAGCGCCTCTCGGCATATGCGCGGATCGACGTCGTAGAGGTGGAGCACACCAGCCTCCCCGCGCACCCGGGGGATGCCGAGATCGCCGAAGCACAGCGTACGGAGGGAGCGCGGCTGGCGGGGATTCTTCGCGATCGCGATGGTGTCATCGCCCTCGACCGCAGCGGGCGAACCTATACCTCGGAAGCGTGGAGCCAGCAGTACGAAAAGCTCCAGCTCGCCGGGTACGGGCGGCTCGCGTTTTTGCTGGGGGGCTCTCATGGGCTCGACGCGGACCTTCTGAACCGCGCCGCCCTCAAATGGAGCTTCGGACCCATGACGCTGCCGCATGAACTGGCGCGCATCGTGCTGCTTGAGCAGTTGTACCGCGGCGAGAAGATTCTGCGCGGGGAACCTTATCATAAGTGACGGCAAGTTTGTTGGGGTGTGACGGTCCGTAAGGCGGGGGAGGCGTGGAGATTAAGGATTGTTTTCGCTTCCAGTATCGCCATGGATCACTGCCTTCCCTTACATCAAAAAAGGAAATGCCCATAACGTTATGTACGTATGATAAGTAGCTCCGGGGATCGCGGAACGCATGCGATAGTAGATGGCAAGGTATAGCCATCCAGTAGGCTGCAAGTTGAACAGGCACCACAAAATCCATTTCCACCACGGTAATACGAGCCCCTGCCCAATGAATAATGACGGAATATGAGAAGCATTGAATAAGGCAATCGTGATCCATCCGGTTATAAGAGGCCGCCGAATCCAGGCGAGAAGCTGTGGGAAAATGTAAGCGCGGTAGAACAGCTCTTCAGGGATTCCGTTCACCAGTGACTGACATACGAACGTGGCCAATAAGCTGACAATCCTACCCGTCGGAACAACTGTCTGCACGGGATCATCGTGAAGGAAGAAGCGGTTCGCGACCCAGCTTACGAGTGTAGAAATGATGAGGAGAACAATTGTTGCCGCACCGTGTCGCCATGAAAAAGAAAACGTCTGCCGTCGCCAACCATGAAGCTGCCATAGCACGACGACGAGCACAAATAGCGTCTCATATATAGTAAGAACTCCGTTTAATGCGCTGTTCGCAACGCCAAGTGATACATAATGGGTAAGTGCCTTTCCCATTACGATAATGATGTTGGCAATCGTCTTAGGTGGACTTTCGACGATCCACTTCCAGAACGACACTACAAAAAAGCCGCTCAAGCCTAAGGCGAACAAAAGGATTAAAAATCTCGTCCAATGAGCGGGCAACTTCGGAATTTCGTATTTGGGGAGGTGTTTCGCCAGGAACCATAGAACGAATATGAATAATGCCAATACACCATAATTCCATAGCAGGTCTCGAAGAACTGGGTAGCCTGCAGGAAGCGTAGTCGAAAGGGGACCGGTATAAACGCAGTAAACCATCAACAAGTAGGCAGTGATAAAGGCAGCAAGCGTAGTTGTTCTTCGGCTCAGCATATTCCCCACCCAACTGGACAAAGTGGCAGGTACGAAGTATGCCATTATATTTCAAACATGATCATATGATGTATTGCTGACAGATGCATCGACATAAAAATCACGTACACATATGATATGTAGAGAATTTTACCACTGTCAACAACGGATTTAATTCCTCACAAAAATCGGGTTGATTTCCCCAAAAACACCGGTTTGGATTTCCTCAAAACCATCGCTTAAAATTCCCCGGACATATGCTCGGTCAGTCTTTCACCTCCTCTTGCAGGACATGGGTTACGCCCGCCTTGAGTTTGTCCTTCATTCGGTAGCTGTTTCCGCGTATGTTGACCGTTGTCGCGTGGTGAAGCAATCGGTCAAGGAGAGCAGATGCCAGCACTTGGTCGCCAAACATGGTCCCCCAGTTGGTGAAACTTGTATTGGATGTGATGATCATCGCTCCCTGTTCATAGCGCTCAGAGACGAGCCGAAAGAAGTTTGCTGCATCCAAAGCATCCAGCGGCAGATAGCCGACTTCGTCACAGATGAGCAGCTTCGGCTGGATGTAGACCCTCAGCCGCTTTTCTAAGCGACCCTCCTGATGCGCCTTTCGCAAATCGGCGACCAGTCGTTGCATGGTAACGAAGTAGACACTCATTCGGTTCTGCAACGCCTCCATTCCCAGGGCCACAGCCAAATGTGTCTTTCCTACGCCAGGCGGGCCCAGAAGGATGACGTTGCTGCGTTCCTCCACGAACGACAGTTGTGCCAACTCCCGAATTTGTCGCTCATCTATGGATGGCTGAAACTGAAAATCGAAATCCGCCAAAGTCTTGTGATATGGGAAGTGTGCCAGGCTCAGACGGGTATGGAGGTAGCGGTTGAACCGCTCCTCCGTCTCCGCCTCCAGTAGACGAGACAGAAACTCAACGTACGTCGCCTGCCTCCCCGCTGCCCATTCTGCACTAGCTGGGAGAATTGACGCAGCTTTCTTTAGTCCTAGTTCTAAAAGAGATTCTTCCGCTTTAGCCAACAACAGCGCCTCGCTCACTGCAATCGCCCTCCTGACGCGATCTGCTCATAGATATCCAGATCCCGTTGTTCCACATCGGGTCCGACCTGAAGACCAGCCACTTTACCCCGTGAATGCCTCGGAGTATCCATGGGGATTCCTTTCACGTGGCCAGAGTCGATCGAGGCTTGGTGCTTGTCCACAACCCTGTGTTCCGCAATGACTTGACCACCATACTCGATCTGCAGAAGGCCTGTTTCATACGCACGAACCAGCACACTTTTGCCCACGTACTGCCACGGCACGGAATACAAGCTGGCATTCCACGATATTCGACAGTCATTGAGCACTTTGCGTAACGCGGTATATGCTAGTGGATACCGATGATCCGGCAGCCGCTGCAATCTTTCCTCCGTGAACCGAGTCTGTGGGCGCTCATGCGTCGTACCATGGATGCGGACATTGGCCACCGTGTCGCGCCATATGAAGGCTTGCTGATTGACATCTGCCAGGTCGACAAACGTAGTCGGCCAAAAGCTGTCGCGGATGTAGCGAATGGGACGCTCAACCTTGCCCTTCGTGCGGCTGCGATAGGGCCTGCAGGCCTTGGGTACAAATCCATAGTACTTCGCGAAATCCAGGTAAGCCGGTTGCCAATCCACGTGCCCACGCCCGTCGTTAGACAGAACGAGCGGCGCACAGTTGTCACTGAGAACACACTTTGGAACCCCGCCAAAGAACTCAACCGCGTTGCGCAGTGCTTGCAGGATGTGCAACTGGTCGGACGCTTTGATAAACTCCAGGTAGAGCATCCGGGAGTAGGATAGAACCATGGCAAAGCACCATAACGTGCGGCGATTCTCGGTGGTGTCGATATACGGGAATGCACCTAGATCAATCTGGGCCTGCTCACCGGGAGCGGTTTCGAAACGTACCGTTGCCTTGGCAGAGACAACGGGACGAAGTGGGTGCATGAATTCACGAAGAACCGTGATGCCGCCGGTGTATCCCTGCTCCCGAATCTCTCGCAAAATCCGCTCAGCGTTTAGTACCCCAAAACGCATACGCTGTTCTACATATGGCTTATACGGCTCCAGCTTACTTCCCGTTTGGTTCCAACCAGGGGCTTCTCAATACCCTCCCGCTCCTGAACCACCTTTCGAATTGTCTTGCGATCATGTCCAGTTCTTCTGGAGAGCTCAGAGATGCTAACGCCCTCCTGATACATTCTCTTGACTTCCATTTTCTCACTCTCCGTCATGTTGGCACCTCCCACAAAGTGTGAATGGTGCCCTAAATTCGACAAAGGGTGGGGAATTCATCCCGATGATTTTGGGGAATTGAATCCGTTATTTTTGGGGAATTGCAACCCGCCGTTATTGCGGATTTTACAACCGATGTTGACAATCTGTTTGTAGAGTCAAACGAGAAATACTGCGAATGAGCTAGAATGAGGAAGAAAACGAAAGATCTTAGAGAGAGAAAAACGCGGCGCTCCGATATACCGCATTTTGCATAACAATACAGGATTGGACGGGCTCGTTGTTGAACTAAAGCCCCCAATAGTCCCAGAACAGCGGCCATATCATGTCGCCTTTAAATAGCTCGCTAATTGCTCCAAAAGGTGCCCAATTTGTTCGGGAGAACCCGTCACGTGTAGCTGGTAAAGGAAGTTAAATCGAATGATTGCGGAACGCTCAGTTTGACGTTCCACCGTTTTGACTCGCTGGGTCACATCTATTTTATTGTGCCGTATGTAAAGTCTCTGGGAATGTACTGATACTGCTACCGGCTTTGAATATAAAAACAACATCGGTATGGTTATGATCAGTGGTGCTAAAAACAAATACCAGTCTCGCCAGTCGTGACTTATCACCATAAACAGCAGCCATCCTACCGACAAGGAAAAATCGCACAAGAGGTATATTTGTATGGTTCGGGAATACCTTCCTGAAAGTTCACTAGCAGAATGCCAATCTTCCTTCACCAGTCGACGCCTCCCCTCTCTCAAGCTTTTTCTGCCCTGATGCGCAACAAGACCGTAGAGCCGAATGCTGTATATTCATACGTAACTCCAAGGCACCTCTCTCTTCGAGATACGCGCCTGTTCATGCTCGGATTATTTGACGTCATTGTCGGTGGATTTTCTTTGATACGCTGTCGGGGACTTTAGCAGGATATTGTCGAGAAATGCAGAAACGCCCTCTGTGCCCAGTAGGCCCAGGTGGCGTTCCCATCTGCGCAGGGTAACGTAAGTGTACTCGGTTGGTGGCCAGTTACTTTCGTTCCCTAATTCGAGGCCGAATGGCTCTCGCTGTATGCCTAGCGTATCCATAGAATGCAAATCTGTCAATCCGGTAAGCCCGGAAGAATACGCCCTCGCTGTACAGAAGCTGCTACCGCGCGACGTGCCTTGTATTTACTGTTCACATTCGTATACGTACGTCCACGGATACTACCGTCGTCGCCCATTCGATTTAGGCGAGATGCGCCATGATTTCCTACAACAACGGCGGCAGTGCCCAAGTTGCAAACGGACATTTGCAATCCTGCCATCCTTTGTCGCACCTTTCCAGCGGTATACAATCATGGTCCAGGATCTTCTTGTGAGCCTTTTGGCAGGTACACTGACGGTAGACGCTGCCCTAGCCAAATTGGCCGAATGCGGCGTCTGCTTATCCGAGTCATGTGCCCGCAACTGGTTTACTCGGATTCAGGGGCAGGTGACCAAAGTCATCGCCTTGGTCTCCCGGATTGTCCAGTTTCATCGGCCAGATGTACCACTGCCTCCATTACGCCACAACGTCAGAGACTCGGTATTGTGCACCTATTATGACCGGCTTGTGCTGCTTGACGTGGCTGGCGGCAGTGACTTCTGGAATCTCAGGCGTGAAGTCGTCTGCCTGTTTGCCCCATCGTTGTCGGTGAAGCGGGTGTCGTATGGCCTCTCCCCAGCCCTTCCACCGTAACAACGCTGCTTATCCCACAGAAAACCATCTTCCGAGCGGATGGGACCCGCCCCCAGAATGAGGCTATCTCGTATGGGAAGGAGAAGCTGGACATGCAAGATGATTCGCGACGCCAAATCGCTCTGTTCCGCTATGGTCTTATTGCCCCGATATTGCGGCAAACCGAGAGTGGTGCTCAAAAAGCGATGCTGGAGGAACTGGCTAGTCAGGAACATGAGATGCCAAACGGAGAGAAAAGAAGATTCTCGGAAC
Source organism: Alicyclobacillus cycloheptanicus (assembly GCF_028751525.1). GTDB lineage: Bacteria > Bacillota > Bacilli > Alicyclobacillales > Alicyclobacillaceae > Alicyclobacillus_L > Alicyclobacillus_L cycloheptanicus. The sequence continues at coordinate 1,328,879 of NZ_CP067097.1, read as the reverse complement.
GCACGCTAGAGCGATATTTGGCAGGCTACCGAAAGGAAGGGGTAGATGGGCTGCTTCCCCAACTTCGGGCAGACGACCGCCGACCGCGGGTGTTGCCCCCTCATGTGATTGAACGAGCTGTGGCCTTGCGTAAGGAACAACCCTTGCGCACAGTGGAGCAACTCATTGTGATGCTGGAGACTGAAGGACTCGTTCCAGAAGGATTTATTCGGCGCAGCACACTGTCCGCGCATTTGCGCAGAGCCAAGGTGGAGCGTACAAAGGCAGTGCGCAAGCAACGTACCTGGCAGCGGTATACCGCCAATGAAGTTCACGAAATTTGGCAATGTGACGTCTGTGATTCCTTGCGCGTCCCAGACCCCAACTCTGGGGGCCAGATGCGGGTAGCCAGATTGGTTGCTGTACTTGACGATAAGAGTCGTTATATCTGCTACGCCGCGTTTTATTTTCGAGAGAATCTGCCGGTGCTTGAGGATGCGTTGAAAAAAGCGATTACTACGCATGGAACGCCGAAAATCTTCTACTGCGACAATGCAAAGATTTACCAGTCAAAACAGTTGAGCGAGGTGGCTGCCAGACTCGGGTTTGAGATTCGTCACTCCCGGCCATTTCTCCCCCAAGGGCGCGGGAAATTGGAACGATACTTCGGCTACGTAGAGCGCTCTTTCCGCCCGGAAGCCGAGTTGTGTGTGAAGAACAGTACCATCCAGAATCTCGACGACCTCAATCGCTACTTCCGTGCCTGGCTGGAGAAAATGTATCACCAGAGAACCCACAGCACGTTGAAAAAACGGCCTGCAGCCGTACTGACCACGCACGGTCCGTTGCGGTTGGTGGACCCGCATGTGCTCGAAGACGCATTTCAATGGACCTACAAGGCAAAGGTGGACAAGACAGCCTGCATTTCAGTGCAGGGAAACACGTACGAGGTTGAGTCCATCCTCGTTGGGCGAACCGTGACGTTGCGCTACAACCCCTTCGACCTCACTCGTATTCAGGTATGGCTGGAGGGCAAGCACTACGCGAATGCCGTCCCGCTGAAGATGCGCCGACACACAGACAAACGTGTAACGCAAGCCGATTCCCCACCTTCAGAGCTACCAACCGAACCAGGGATTTCCTTTCTCGAAACGATTACCGCAGCCCACGAAAAGCAGAGGCAACAGTCGCTTGGGCGAACCTCGTTTGCTCGTGCCCTGAAAGATGGTGAATCTCATGATGACTGAGTTCTTTGGCTTCGCTCAGGAGCCTTTTGACCGTGACATCCCGGTCGAACGCTTGGTGGCGTTTCACGGTCACAGCGAGCTCTCTGCAAGGCTCATCTACGCGACGGAACACCGCCACATGGCACTTGTAACCGGGGACACCGGGACCGGGAAGACAACGGCCGTACGCGCTGTGATGAAGCGAATGGATGAGAGCCAATACAAGTTCATGTATATCGCCAACGCCGGACTTACGCCCAAAACACTATACCGCGTGATTCTCGAGCGTCTGCAGATCCAGCCCAGGTTTCGACAGGTAGATAACCAGGCGCTCGTTCACCAGGTGCTCGAAGAAAGCTACCAAAAAGGCCAACAAGTCGTGATTATCGTCGATGAAGCACATGAACTCGACCCGCAGATGCTGGCCGAATTTCGGTTCCTCAACAATTTTCGGGCTGATTCATTCTCGCCGATTTCCCTCTGGCTGGTGGGACAAACAGAATTGCGGGAGAAGATGAAACTCCGAATCCTGACTTCACTATCCGGGAGAATCCAAATTCGCTACCACATGGGGACGTTGACCGAGGCTGAAGTGCAGGACTATGTCTCGAAGCAGCTGGCGAGCGTGGGTCAGGAGAGAACGATTTTCTCAGCTGATGCCGTGAAGTTGATTGCGAGAACCAGCCAAGGTAATCCCCGGTTGATTAACACACTGTGTCGTGGCGCGCTGATCGACGCTGCAACGTTGGGACACAGCGTCGTTGATAACAGTCATGTGGAGCGGGCATGGATGGAGGTGAGCGGCTCATGACGGGAAATCTACGATTCAGTTCACTGCGGGACCGATGGTACTTTGCAGATGAACAAGATGAACATGACTTGCATTGCGGAGACCCGATTGAAATCGAGATCGGCGACAGATATTACTACGCGAGAATAGAGTGGTGTGCTGAGGGATGGTACGCGATCTTCCACGAAGACGACCAGCGCAGTGACGCATTCGTGCTGATGCGCAACCGAACTTACACTGCGAGGTGGATATACTTCTAGACGAGCACGTTGGCAGGAGGGTCGCCTAAGGCGGCCCCCTTTATTTAGTACGCCCGGCATGGGCGGTCTCTCCAGGGTGCAAGTCCCGAACGGGGGTTGGCGACATACCTACCGTTAGCCAAGAGCAAGGGTGTCCACCGCGAGGTGGAATCTGAAGGAAGCTGGAGGCAAACTCTCGACCCGAGGTACACGAATCGCATTTGAGGCTGTGACAGTTGGATGAGTTGCCTAAACACAACGAAGTCCGAAGTCGCCAAGGGCTGTGGCAGTAAACTGCGGCGGGTGCATGAGAGGAAAGAGGCCGTTCTTATCCGGGGAGGCCTGTCCGATACGCCAGTATAGCTGGTAACCGTCACCGGGAGGTGGCGCTGAACGGGCAGGAGTCAGCAGAGGCCATAGTACCTCGGCAAGCGCTTGTCGAGGGAAGGGCTGAACATGAAACGAGGATGGACTGGATGCGTTCGCACGACGAGCAGAGACAGCAGAATACCCCGCAAGGGGCCTCCACTCAGAGGGTAGCGGTGAAGCCGCGAGAGGCTGAGGAGAGAGGGCCGAGTTCGTCGTCGGTACAAGGACAGAACCCATCCTGCGAGGACAGTACCAACTTGCTGGAGAGGATGCTGCAGCGGGAGAACATGCTGCAAGCCCTCAAGCGAGTCGAGTCGAACAAAGGAGCGCCGGGCGTGGACGGAGTGACGGTAGAACAACTACGGTCGTATGTCCAGACGCACTGGGCTGACATCCGTCAGCAGTTGCTCGCGGGAACCTACAAGCCTCAACCCGTCAGGCGGGTCGAAATTCCGAAACCCGGAGGCGGGATGAGGAAGTTGGGGATTCCCGCTGTGATCGACCGACTCATCCAGCAAGCGCTTCTCCAGGTGCTCACACCCATCTTCGACCCTGGATTCTCACCGAACAGCTACGGGTTTCGCCCTGGGCGGAATGCCCATGACGCGGTGAAGAAGGCGCAGGAGTACATCCGAGAAGGGTATGCATGGACAGTCGATATGGACTTGGCGGCATTCTTCGACCGCGTGAACCACGACATGCTGATGGCACGAGTGGCACGCAAGGTGAAGGACAAGCGAGTTCTGCGGCTGATACGGGCGTATCTGAACGCGGGTGTGCTGGAGAATGGAGTTGTGGTGCGAAGTGAAGAGGGCACGCCACAAGGCGGGCCACTCAGCCCACTCTTGGCAAACATCCTGCTGGACGACTTCGACAAGGAGCTTACGAAACGTGGGCACAAGTTTGTCCGTTACGCGGACGACTGCAATGTCTACGTAAAGTCCCGCAGGGCTGGCGAACGGGTGATGGCGTCGCTTACGAGATACCTGGAGGAGGATCTAAAACTCAAGGTCAATCGAGACAAGAGTGCCGTAGACAGACCACAGCGACGAAAGTTTCTGGGGTTTAGCTTCCTGTACGGGAAGCAGGCGCCGATTCGATTGGCCGACAAGACCATCCAGCGATTCAAGGACAGGGTGCGCCAGATTACAAGCCGAACACGAAGCATGCCGCTGGCAGAGCGGATACGCCAACTCAACGCCTACATGATGGGCTGGGTGGCGTACTTCCGACTCGCACAGATGAAAGGGCATTGTGAACGGTTCGACGAGTGGATACGCCGAAGGCTCAGAATGTGCATCTGGAAGCAGTGGAAACGGGTGAGAACCCGATACCGCGAACTCCGTGCATTGAACCAGCCGGAATGGGTCGTCCACATGATGGCAAACTCGCGCCGAGGGCCATGGTTCATGGCGAAGAACCTGAACAACGCCATGGACAAGGCGTACTTTGAGGCACTTGGTCTGAAGAGTCTTCAGGAAAGGTACTTGCAGCTTCGTAGTGTTTCATGAACCGCCGTATGCGGACCCGCATGTACGGTGGTGTGAGAGGTCGGGGGCTAGGCGCCCCCTCCTACTCGATTTCAAAGGCCGACAAAATGCGTGAAACTTCCGCGCCGATTCCAGGTGACAATGACATCTGGAATTTCACCGTCAAATAATCCGAGCGGCCACAACGCGCCCGTTTGTTCCCCCAGTCACTATGTCCTCAATGCGAGTAGGGGCACGCAAAGTATCGCCATTGCCGTTATGATAAACACGGCTTCTACCCCAACCTGTCTGACAAACAAGAACAGGATAAGCGTCAGTATTGTCCAAATCACACCAAGACGTAAATACCATCGTCCTGCAAGTTTCTCTGCCCTCCGTCTCCACTCTGGATCGTTTAGTCCCTTTTGTGTACGAATTCCAACATAAGGACGTAGAGCATCATTTTTAATTAGGCTCTTTTCGCAAAAATTGTTGCTCTACAGCCATTGTTTTCAGAGCTTCCCTATATAATCTCCTACCAAATACCAGGAAACATTCTTTTTGTAGCCTTCATATAGCTCAGATAATTCTCACCAAAATGATCAATCATGACTCTTTCTTCAATGTGAATCCTATATATATAAGCCAACAACATTCCAATTCCACACACCAAAGTACCCAACCATGTTTGTAAGCCCAGCCCAATACCAACAGCCGTTATCCATCCACCCGTGTATGCTGGATGCCGAATTAGTCGATAAAAACCCGTTTGGACAATCTCTTGATCAGAAACAGTGCTGACAACTGGCGAAAAAAATCTTCCTAACTGATAAATAGCGGAAAATCGTATCACCATACCCACAATCATCAAAGCATATCCCGCATAGCGCATCCAATCCGGAACAACACCCAAACGATTCATTGACAAAATGATAGAGACAGCAACCAAAAAGTACATGCCCAAAACAATGAGAATAACCGAGCCACGGTCATTCTTTTCGTTTTTCGGTTGTCCACGTTTCAATAACCGTGCCCGCATTCCGAACATAATTTCTAATGCAATCCACAAGTAAAACATAATCCAAAAAAGCCATCCTTCATATGCATAGGCATTCATCATAACCACCTCCTAGACCTATTAGCAACAATCTATACGAAAAGAGCCTTTAATTAAGATGTAGCCCACAAGGATACAAGTCAAAGACGAAAGCAAACTGAATCCGTAAATAATGACCGCATCAAGCATACTATCCGACATACTCAGCACCTCCTCACTGAAAGCAGATAGAGATACACATGAAATTAAGCGTCATGACTATCAATATTCTCAATAACGATGATGCTGCATATTTCTTCCATTAACCGATACAACAACATACTAATTTAGAACGAATATTCCTACACTTGTTGAACCCTATTCTTTATGTCTGTTTTGACGACTAATCAATATTATTAATAAAACTACTATAACTACTGCAAGAACCCCAATTTCGAACCCACTCCACCATTTGTATACCGATATGCGGACTGGAATCCATGCAATGTTTAGAGTCGTTAATGGATTCGCTTTTCCCCAATTGAACAGTGAAATTCTCAAGTAAATTGTTGCTATCAATGCTGCTAGATCCAAAATACCAACAACACTTAAAAGCCAAACTAACCCTTTTGTTCTCAAAATGAACTCTCCGTTCGAAGTCCTATATGTTTTCAAAATCTTGAGGCATTACTATCCCAACTTAAAACATACATTTGACCTCGATTTTTATGAAACGTGGTATTCAGCTAACCTGCTCCTATAGCGCAACAAGATGTCACAGGGCTTTGCATGGATATACAGAAATCATGAATAACATAGCGCCGCGTTTTTCTGCAAATTCGAACCGCGGAAAACAGACAAACAGGATTTTCGCGTAATACGATTCGAAAGTACGTCCGTGGTGGGATGGTTGTCGAAGCTAGCTCACGTCCAAAGCGTGGCTCGAAGTTGGATGCATACAAACCACTGATTGACGCATGGATGGCAACTGGATTGTTTAACTGCGAAGTCATGTTTCAGCGACTACGGGCACAGGGATACTTCGGTGGGATGACGCTTATTAAAGATTACGTGCACCCTTTTCGTCCGGCAAAGCGACAGAAAGCGACTCCCCGATACGAGACGAAGCCTGGTGAGCAGGCTCAGCTCGACTGGGATATCTGCGAGTACTTTGATGAACACGGCGCTCGTAGAAAAATTCCCGTGTTTGTGATGATTTTAGGTCATTCCCGCTCGACGTATATTGAATTCACGCGTCGCTGCGATATTCACAGCTTCCTGCGCTGCTTTACACACGCGCTTGAACACTTTGGTGGCGTCCCGAAGATTGCGCTGACCGACAGGATGAAGACGGTCGTGCTTGCACCAACGATGACCGCAGTCCCATATGGCACCCTGCCTTTCAGGACTTTGCGCTAGCAGTTGGACTGACACCAAAGCTTTGCAGAGCGCGCAGACCTCAGACCAAAGGCAAGGTGGAACGGGCGGTTCGATATGTGAAGGAGAACTTCTGGGTCGCTCGGCAGTTCACTGACCTTGCAGATCTCAATCGCCAAGCACTCGCCTGGTGTCATGAGATCGATCAGCGAATTCACGGTACCACAGGAGAGCGTCCATGTGACCTGTTGCCTCAGGAGCAGCTACGTCCCCTGCCGTCTCCAGAGAAACTCGCGAAGTTCCTGCGCGAGGAGCGCAAGGTAAGCATGGATGGCTACGTAAGTTTTGATGGGGTTCTTTACGGAGTGCCTTGGCAGTACAGTGGCCGCACGGTCACGGTACGCCAACTCGGCGAACAAATTGAAGTCTGGTTCGAGAGCAAGCTGTTCTTTCGCAGCCTCCTGTGTTGGCTGGGCAAAAATCGTGTGAACAATCGAGGACACCATGGCTTGCGACGACTTCGGCGCCTGGCTCAATACGTTGCGCATGACATGTACCTTGCAACGCTGCCACGTTGCTTCGACCAGCGTCGTTTCAATCGCCGCCCGCAATCCTTCATGAGCATCGCTGATCGCCAATTTCACCCCCTTTAATCCTCTTACCACCAGGCTCCTTAGGAAGGTCAGCCAGAAGGAACCGTCCTCGCTGGTGCCAAGGTGAAAGCCCAACACCTGACGCTCGCCGGTGGCTTTCATACCAATCGCAATGACGAACGCCATGCGCTGGACCCGGCCACCTTCACGAACCTTGGGAGACGTTGAGCAATGCTTTCTCCGCTCTCCTCCGTGGCTCTAACAAGCTGGGGAAATAGCTGCCTTTTCGGAGCTTGGGAATTTGCAATTCAATCGTTCCAACCCTCGTATCCCACTCTCTGCGGCGGTATCCATTGCGGTAATTCTTGCGCTCCGTGCTTCGTTCAAAGCGCTCAGCACCGATGAGTTGACTGACTTCCGCATCCATCACGGCTTCGGCGAGGACCTTCAAACCTTCCCGCAGAAAATCGACATTTCCATCTTCCAAACCGATCTTGCGAATCAGCTCCAAAAGTGCGATCTTGTCCATAGAAGCCATCGAGTGCCTCCTCTACTGATTGTTTGGCCACTTTTAGTAGATTGCACTCGATGGCTTTCTCGTCAAGATCAAGCCTCAGAATTTACACCACCAATTGAGACTTTAACGGGCTGAAGGTCATCTTCATGACACCCCGATTATCATGCGAATATTTCGCGTTCACTTTAGCCACCGAACCGAAGGTCAAACAGGAAGGGGTCCGCCCAAGGTTTGATAGATGAGCACAAGGTTCAGGAAGACAATGACGACTGCACAAGCCGTCGCGGCGTACGTCACAATGCGACGGTTCGTAAGTACTCCCATGATGTCCTTTCGGCGCGTGAAATAGATTAGGGAGATAATCGGTGCCGGGAGGACCAGACTCAGGATTACCTGGCTAATGACGAGTGTCTGTGTTGGATTGATACCAAGTACGACAATGATCACTGTGGGGATCATTGTTACCACGCGACGGATCCACAATGGAATAGTAAATCCGACAAACCCTTGCATAATCACCTGTCCTGCCATGGTTCCGACTGCGGAACTTGAAAAGCCTGACGACAGCAAGGAGACCAGAAAGACTGCTGCAGAAGCAGGTCCGAGCAATGGCGTCAATGTTTTGTATGCCGTGGGTATGTCTGCAACCTGGGTTTGACCGTGAGCGTGAAAAACGGATGCGGCCATATACATCATGGACAGGTTGATAAGTCCGGCAAGCGTCATCGCGATGATAACTTCCCTGGTACTGAAGCCAAATATCCGTTTCTTTTCCGTGTCATCACGAGGAACAATGCGGTCCTTCGTCAGACTGGAATGTAGATACACCACATGAGGCATTACGGTCGCGCCAATGACTCCGACCACAAGCAATACCGCATCACTATTCCCACTTATCCACGGAACGAAGCTGTGATATGCGACTTGGCTCCAATGGGGTTTCGAGAGAAAGGTTTCAACGAGATAACATAGGGCAATCACGATGACCAGTGCACTAATGAACTTCTCGAGTGGTCGAAAACCAAATCGATCGAGCATCAAAATTAGGTATGTCGCGACACCTGTGATCAACGTGGCGATCAGCATCGGAATGTGAAAAAGCAAATTCAATCCAAGCGTTGCCCCAAGAAATTCGGCGATGTCCGTTGCCATTGCCGCAACTTCGGAAAATCCCCAAAGCAGGTATGACAACCACTTCGGAAAGTGTGCTCGACACATCTCAGGCAAGTTTTTACCAGTTGCAATACCCAACTTTGCGGACATGTTTTGAATCAGCATCGCCATGACATTTGCCAATACGACAACCCATAGCAGCTTGTAGCCAAATTCTGAACCACTTTGAATGTTCGTTGCATAGTTTCCTGGGTCAATGTACGCGACTGCGGCGATAAAAGCCGGGCCTAGAAACGGAAGGAGTGCACGAATACCTTTGCGTTGCCGTGCAATAGCTGCGCGGGCAGCAAGAACAGTTTTGTCTTCCGATGGCAGGTTTGCTGCTGGAACACTCACTAAAGACACATCCCTTCGTAGTTGTTTTACGGGACTACCAAGCAAACTTAGATGCGAGACAAACTTTTAGGTGTACGACAGAATTTTAGTTTAGGGAAACTTTTGAGGTAAAGTGCCCCACTTCAGTGTCATGAACAGAATCACTGCATCGTGTAAGAACATTGCCGGATAATTAGTCAAAACTAAAACTTTTTCCCTAGACCAACATTTGCTTAAATGATATGCACAAAGGCCTGAAAAAGGCAACCGTAAATTTTTCAGTGAGCGAAAATCCTTTTGACCCTAAGTTTTTACACATATTGCGACTCCAAATCCTGATGCTCCGCTGTTTTTTTCCAGCATGCTGATGGAGTATGGGATTCAGGCCGGATTTAGGACGATGCATGGATTGGATAAAAAACGCAGCACGCTCGTCCAGTGTCATCAATGCTCTCGTGAAGCACCCAATTTACAACGGGCATTGGGTGCATGCATACCACCTTGTGAAGAGGAAATCGCTCAGGTGCTGCTGGTGCACTGATGTATATGTTAAACTTCCTAATATACCAATCACCGAATCATCCTATGTTTGGTGCATTGAAAGGTGTGATGCGATGCTGCAGAAAACGAACCGATTGACACTGGTTGAACAAGTTGTCTTACAGATGGAAGCGTTGATCGAGTCCGGGACGTGGCCGGTTGGCATGCGCATTCCGCCGGAACCCGCGTTGATGGCGGATTTGAATGTCAGCCGCAATACCTTGCGGGAGGCGATTCGGGCGTTAACGCATGCGGGTCTGTTACAGACAAGGCAGGGGGATGGAACATATGTCTGTTCATCCAGTGCCCTGGGGGTTATGCTGCACCGACGCATTTTGAGGACGAACCGGCTGCATACGTTGGAGGTCCGGCATGCGCTCGAACGTGAGGGTGCCTATTTGGCGGCGCAGCGGCGAACGGACGATGAGGCACACAGGATGCTGGTGTTGTTGGACAATTGTGAGTCTGCGTTGGCGCGCGGAGAAACGGACCGGTATATCGCAGAGGACATCCTCCTTCATCAATGTATTATCAGTGCTTCGCATAATGAAATTTTAATTGAACTCTACGAACACATTGCGGAAACGTTGGAATCGTTGATTACCAGTCTGATTCGCCAGGAGGCCGGCGCATCCGTCCACTCCCAGATGCACCGCCAGCTCGTTGAAGCGATTGTACGTCGCGATGTAGATGAGGCAGTTGAAGTGGTACATCGTTATATTGCTGAGTCGAAGGCAGCCATCCTTGCGGAGGGCAGCGAAATCGCAGCTTTGTCCGGTAATCTTTCGGATATAGAAAGTAGGTAGATTGGGTGGAGAAGCGAAATCAGCCACTGGGGAAGTCTTTTCAGGCGGCAAGCCAGGCGCTGTTGGTGACGGGCATCATTGTCACGGCGGCGAATCTGCGAGCTGCCATCACGGGCGTGGGACCGCTCGTGACCGAAATCTGTCAGAACACAGGGTTGTCAACCGCATGGGCAGGCATGCTGACGACTTTGCCCCTTGTTGCATTTGCGGTCGTCTCACCGGTTGCGCCGGTGATTGCCAGGCGCATTGGGATTGAGTTTGCACTGGCTGCGAGCATGGGGCTGCTCACCGTTGGCATCGTGGTTCGCGGCATTTTTTCAGATATTGGGTTATTCGTGGGGATGTTCCTGGTTGGCGTGGGGATTGCCATGGGAAATGTGCTGCTGCCCAGTTTGGTCAAACGCGATTTTGCGGCGCGGGTCGGCCTGATGACGGGGCTCTACACCATCTCGATGAGCGTTTGGGCAGCGATTGCCTCGGGCATCAGTGTCCCACTGTCCCATGTTTTGCACCTGGGATGGCGCGGGTCGATGATGAGCTGGGGAATTTTATCGATTGTGTGCATCCTCGTCTGGCTGCCGCAAATGCGGAAGCACCACATTCCTCAAGCAATCAAGTCTGCGGTCAATGTGTGGAAGTCCGGCTTAGCCTGGCAAGTCACCTTCTTCATGGGTCTCCAGTCGTTTCTTTTCTATGTCAGCATTGCTTGGCTTCCGGAGATTCTGCAAAGCCGCGGCATGAGTGAAACTGCTTCCGGCTGGATGTTGTCGCTGCTGCAGTTTGTCAGCCTGCCAGCGTCGTTCGTGGTTCCGATTGTCGCAGGGAGGCGTGCGAGTCAACGCGGCTTGGTGGTGTTTTGCAGCTTGCTGTTTTTGATCGGCTACGCAGGGCTTTTGTGTGAACTCAATGCATTGAATTGGTTGTGGGTTGTGCTCATCGGGGTCGCTGGCGGCGCGGCCATCAGCCTTGCCTTATCCTTTTTCGGGCTGCGATCCCAAAGCTCCGATGAAGCCGCCAAACTGTCGGGCATGGCGCAGTCTGTTGGGTATCTTATGGCTGCCATCGGGCCTGCTTTGGTCGGATTTTTGCACCATGCGCTCGGTGCCTGGACGGTGCCGCTCCTCATGCTCATCGGCATCACGGTGCTGCTGTTCATTTTTGGCATGGGCGCGGGACGCAATGCTTTTATTGGGCGGGCGGAAGTCCGGGAGAACCTTGCTGAACAAGCGTAGGCCGCGCTGTGCCAGCCGTGGGCCGAAAGGTGATGCCATACGCCTATTTTGTTACAAATACGCCTCATTGGGATAACCGTAGTGCTCCCAATAGCCAGTGATGGGCTTGTCGCTGAATTCCACACGGTTTAGCCACTTGATGGACTTATACCCGTACATTTTGGGTACCACCAAGCGAAGCGGTGCGCCTTGTGCTTGTTCCAGGGGTTGACCGTCCATTTCGTACGCCAGCAGGACAGACGGGTCCAACGCCTCTGACAAGCTGAGAGATTCGGTGTACGCGCCATCAAAGGAGTAGAAATTGACGTACTTCACGCGGCTTGTGGGCTCTACCAGTCTGACCAACTGGGACAAGTGAATCCCCCGCCAGTGCACATTGGGTACGCTCCAGCCCGTGACGCAGTGAAAGTCCTTGACTTCACTGTAGGGTGTGAGGGATTTGATTTGTGACCACGACAGTGTTTTGGCGGAAGTGACGTCGCCATCCACACGAAGGCGGTAAGCATCCAATGCCATGGACGGATAGCCGTTGACCACTGTGTAGTAGGCACCAAAGCGCTGGACACCGCGCGCGTTCGCTGTCGGACTGCTGCTGGCCCCTGGCCCAGCAGCGTGCAGGGCGCGGACAATCGAGATTGGATCGATAAACGTAATGGCCAGTGTTCCCAAGGCGCCCATGCCCGCGGAGCGGAGAAACAATCGACGCTCTGGATCGACACGGCCGGCGACCCCCGCGGCGTTTGGACGAATGCCGAGCGCTTTATAAAATGCGTGAATGAGAATCCACGCGCCCAACCCGATGGTCAGCCAGCCGTGCCATGAAAACGCATGGCTGGTGATGGTGGCTGGCAGCACGGTGCCACCCCACAAAAAGATGCCGGTGGCCACCAGCGGCACGCCCAACAGGATGGGCAGCGTCCAGTCGAATTTCCAGATGCGCCGCCCTTTGGGCAGAATCCGCAGAAAGGGGGTTATCAGTGTGATGGCGAAGATGAGCCCGAGCAAAATGTGAATTCGGTAGATAATCGGCAGATAGGGAATGAGGGGGGCGTGGACCGCTGGGAGGTAGAGTGCCATTCCACTGGCGGTCAAGAGGATGAAGGATGCAATGGTGTAGTGATGCAGCCCGACCAGCCACTTGGGCCATGTTCCGTGTTTGAACCACTGAATCCGCATGTTCATCCACTCCCAGCGCAGATCGCATTCACTTGGTCTGTATACTACAGCTGCGATCTTTCAGAGTCTGAACAGATTTCTTTCACAAATCTTACAAGCGGATGGGCATCATCGTTTGTGCAGGGGCAGCGTGAACCAGAATTCGTTTCCCTGCGTGGTGTTTGGCGGCGTACGTACGCCAATTTCACCGCCATGGAGTTCGACAAGGGAACGGGCAATCGCCAAGCCTAATCCAGCTCCGCCCGACCTTTTGTTACGCGATTTATCGACACGGTAAAATCGTTCGAAGACTCGTTTCGCGTCTTCGCCGGTCACCCGCTCGGCTTCATCTCGAATCGTCACTTCAATAAAGCCTGCATGGGGGTGTGCCTGGACGTTGATTCGTAACAGGCCGCCTTGGGGGGAATGGCGGACCGCGTTGTCGACCAAATTGTTGAGGACTCGCATCATCTTCTCCGGCATCAGATGGAGAACAGGGATGTCGTCACCGACAGACACGTGGACCTGCAGCATTTTTTCATGAATTCGCACGGAGTAACTGTCCAGTACTTCAATAATAATTTGGTCAAGGTGGCAGGGCACTGGTTCAAATGTCTCCTGTCCCGCCTCGAGTTTTGAGAGTTCAAATAGATCGTCAATGAGTGAATTCAATCGTCGTACTTCTCGATGGATGGTCGTGAGATAGGCTTGCGATGTTTCGGTATCATCGATGACCCTATCTTGCAGCGCTTCCACGAACGACTGAATTGACGCAATCGGTGTCCTCAAGTCGTGCGATACATTGGCAATCAATTCCCGGCGGGTTTTTTCGTCGAGTTCAAGCTGGCGCAGGTGACTTTGGAGCCGCGCTTTCATGTCTTGCACGGACCGGGTCAATTGACGAACTTCATACGGTCCCGATGGATGCATGGAGGCGTCTTCCAGCTGCCCGTCTCCCACCTGCTCGGCGAACCCAATGAGTTCCTGGATTGAACGGCTTACCGGGATGGTCATCCCCCAATAGGCGACAGACGAGAGGATGCCCGCAGCGATTGTGATGATGGTCAACAGCCGTGCCTGATGAACATCGAGCAGCATCATGGTGTGACTTGCCGCCACGGCAGCCACCAACAGGGCAATGCTTGCCGCGTTAATCAATAGTAACTGTGTCCGAAGCTTCATGTACGGCCCTCTCCACTGGGCTCAAATCGGTAACCAATTCCCCAGACGGTCCGAATGAAAACTGGCTGGGAAGGGTTTGTCTCGATTTTTTCGCGAAGTCTGCGAATCAGTACGGTGACGGCGCTGGTGTTCACGAGATTGTCGTATCCCCATACGAGATCTAACAATTGTCCTTTTGAAAAAACCTGCCCGGGCCGTCGTGCCATCACGCAGAGGACCTCAAATTCCTTCGCTGTTAAATCAATCGCCTGGCCGGCAATCATGACTCGCCGCACCGACAAGTCGATGGTCAGACGACCGTAGGACAAAACTGCTGAATCCTGCGGGTCAAGAGACTTTGAAAGATTGACTCGCCGGAGAACGTTGTGTATGCGGAGCATCAGTTCACGTGGGGAAAACGGTTTGGTGAGATAGTCATCGGCACCAAGGGTCAGTCCCATCAGTCTGTCCCGTTCGTCGCCACGGGCGGTGAGAATGATAATGGGTGTGTCGGCTTGCTGGCGAATCTCCTGACAAAGCTCATACCCATCCTTTCCCGGCAGCATGATGTCGACGACGACGAGATCGGTTTCGCAGCGTTGAAACATTGCACTGCCTTCATATCCGTCAGACGCGGCGAGGACTTCGTACCCTTCTCGTTCCATATAGCGCCTGCACACATCACGGATGTTCTCATCGTCCTCGATGACCAGGATTCGCTGCTTCAAAAGGCTCACCCCATTCTGGACATCAGCAGCAGGTGAGACCCGTTTGACACCTGTGTTCGTTGATGCAAGTACTTGAATTCCGATCTCGACGGTATCAAGCACGCCTCACTTTTTTGCTGTTCCCCCTCCATGATAACAAAGTTTGTCTCTGCTTTTGGCAGCCTCATGTGAACTGCGAACGCCGGCTTACCGCCCGCGCCGTGCGGCCCTGTCGCGTTTCCGGTCGAGACTCGCCTGCCGGACGGCTTCTGGGTGCCGAAGGGCAAGCATGGCGGCACGCCCCAGCATGAGGCCCGCGATGGAGAAGAGGTAGGGCAGCGTGCTGGTGGAGCCTTGAAACGCGGCACCGGGGCCCAGCAGGGGCACCAACAGAAAGTGGACGCCGTATCGAATGGGGATGGATGCCAGCCAAAACACGAGCGTCTTCCATGAACCTGCAACCATCCAACGGCCGTTTTCTTGATAGACGTGCGTCAAACGTCCCCGAATCAGTCCAACCACCAGGCTGAGCACGAGGGTGACGAGCAGGGAAATCCACCCCGCGAGTCCGACTTGTGCGTTACCAGCAGCGGCATAGATGGCGTAGACCCCCAAAATTCCCGGGAGAAGCAGTAACCTGCCGCTGAGCGGCCGCGGCGTGAGTTGGCGCTGAATCAGCACGCCGAGCAAAACAATCCCGATGATGATATCTCTTGCGTAAGATGCGTCGTGCACCTGAATTCCTCCTGTGTGTCTGGACTTTGCACCGTCGCGATGGGGTATCGCAATGGCGCAAGATGAGCGTACCGAACCACAAGAGAATTGGCGTCTACACGCAGGCTGACATTGCACGACGAAGTTTCACGGCCCTGTCTATCTTCAGATAGAGGTCCGATCCCGACCGGAACACGAAACGGCCCGTCCTCACTGGACGATTCCGTGGCGCAGTGCCAATACCACGGCTTGTGTTCGGTCCTCGACGCCGAACTTCTGCAGAATCCGGTGCACGTGCGTCTTGACCGTGCCTTCGGAAATATGGAGTTTCTGTGCGATTTGGTCGTTGCGCAGGCCCCATGCCATCTCCTGCAGGACTTCAAGCTCACGGTCGGTCAATGGGTCCAGCCCCACCTGTGACACAGGGGCTTGCGTTGGCGACTCGGGCGCCAGTGATATTGGTGCCGGCGGCATTGGCGTCGGCGGCTCGGGCGCCGCTGATGTTGCCGCATCGCGGGGCTTCTGCAAAATCGCGCGGGCCAGCGCCGCGGCGGCGGCGGCCGTGCGATAGAGCGCCTGTCCGCGATACACCGCCCGGATGCAGGCCATGAGTTCGTCCGCCTCGACATCTTTCAACAGGTAGCCGACGGCGCCGGCCCGGATGCCGTCGTACACATAGTCCGCGACGTCGAAGGTGGTCAGCAATAGGACCTTGGCATTGGGCAGCGCCTGTACAATGCGGCGGGTGGCGGTCAAGCCGTCTCCATTTGGCATTTGGATGTCCATGAGAATCACGTCCGGCTGCGCAGCCAGGGCGGCTTCAACGGCAGCCTCGCCGTTGTCCGCTTCGCCGCATACACAGAGGTCTGGTTCCGCGTCGATGAGGTAGCGCAGCCCTTCGCGGATGAGCCGCTGGTCGTCGACCAGCAGAACCCGGATGGTTTTGTCGTCAGTCGGCAAGCTGCATCGCCTCCCTTGCAAGTTCACCAGGCCATGGAATGACCGCTTCGATGCGCATCCCGTGGGGTTCCAGGGCCCGCCAGTGAAAGCTGCCGCCCGCATCTTGGCAGCGTGATCGCATACTTTGCATGCCGAAGCCCTCCGCAAGCGGTGCAAAGGCTCGCAGTTTTCCGTTGTCTTCGACAATCAGGCGCATGGCGGGGCCGTCCGGCAGATCGACAGGCTCCAGCCAGATGGAGACGCGGGTGGCTTCGCTGTGGCGGACCACGTTGGTCAACGCTTCCTGCAGCACTCTGTAGATGACCACGCCGGTCTCGAGGGCCCAGTGGTCAAACTGACTGGGCAGATGGAAATCAATCGAGAGGCGGCTGTTCGCTTCCACACTGTGCACCAGGGCGAGCAGCGCATCCGCGCTGGTGATGGGCGCCGCGCTCGCCACGTCCCGTACCGCCTGGCGCACTTCCTGGAGGCTCTGACGCGTCACCCGCAGCAGCGCTTTCACCTGCTGTTCGGCGCCTTGTGGGTCCTGTCGGATGCGATGCTGTAATGCCTGCAACTGGACCACCAGCGAGGTTAGGGCATGGCCGACGCTGTCGTGAATCTCCCGGCCAATCCGGTTACGTTCTGCGAGCACCGCAGCCTGCATCGCTTGGATGGACGCTTCCTGCAACTCGCGGTGGGCGGCCTGCAAGGCTTGATGGGCAAGCTCAAGGTCGCGGAGGTATTGCTGCTGTGCTTCGCGGGCGCGGCGGCGCACGCCCGCCGACAGGGTGCCCAGGTAAACCCCGACCAGACCCGCAAGGTAGCCGATGTAGGCGATGAGCGGGGCTGAGCCGAACGGTTTCACGACGATGAGCATCAGCAGAAATCCGGTAAACGTAGGCAGGCCCATCCACCAGGCCGCTTTCCCGCGCACTCTGGAGCCTGTCATGCCCGCAATGAAAAACGTCAGTGTGCTGCCCAATTCATTGTGTTGTACAAACAAGGAGAGGCAGACGGTGACCACAAGCATGCCTGCACTGGCGAGGGGAAACCAGCGATGCGTCGTGCGCCGGCGCGGCATGGCGAGGATGTAGGCGCCATACAGTGCGCATTCCAGCATCGTCGCGGTGCGTACGACGACGGCACCGGTGGTCATCTTGGCCCACATGTCGTACACGACGAGTCCAAACAGGATGACGCGGCGTGACACGAAATTCACCGTCTCGTGACGGGTTGTCAAACTCATCAAACCGCCCCCTGCGCCAAGCCTACCACACTCCGGTCAAAGTGACAGAGTCGAATGACGGGGAAACGGGTCGTCGGGTCGGTGTGGGGCCTCTTTTCACAGGAGGCGGCACGCATCGGGTGAAGCGCCCGTCGGGTTAACTCGGAAACAGCACGTACGGGCCCGGGCCAATGAGGGCGATCCCGATGGTGACGACGATGAGCATGAAGGTGTATTCGAATCCCCCTTTGTCAATCCAGAATCCGTTTTTCCGGTGCACAATCGCAATGGCGTCCATCATGACCACGCTGATGAGCGCAGCGCCCACCGCAGTCAGAAACCCGGTGCAAAACAGAAAGCCTCCGACCAGTTCAAACAGCCCAGCCGCGATGCTCCAGAAGCGGCCGCCGCGTTCGATGCCAAGCGATTTCAGCCACTGTGCAAAGCCAACCGGGCCGCCGCCGCCGAACCACCCAAACAACTTTTGACACCCATGGCCCATCATCGTGATCCCAATCGCCAGCCGGATGATGAGGAGTCCAATGCCAATCAAGCTGGCATCGTTGAGATTTTGAATCAGCATGTGCCACCCTCGCTTTTCAGCCCATCGTGATGGACAAACCGATCGCAATAGGTTAGTGATATGTTTGCAGCGAAAATCTATGCAATGGACGGCAGCGTGTGCAGTCCATTGAGAAAGACTCGCATGGCGAAATAGAGAAACAGCCCCGCGAAGGTGAGCGACAGCAGCCGGAGCAGGGCGGGGCCCATCCGCCTGCCCAGCTGGCCGCTGACGAAGGCGATGGCGCCCGACCATCCCACCCCGGCGCAAAAAAACCCGAGAAACAGCTTGAGAAGGGATGCCTCGGGCGTGCCGTGGTGGTCATCGGCCGCGATGATGCTGCCCCCCACGGTCGCAAACCACAAGATGGACGTCGGCGACGACAGGGCCAGGCCGAGGCCGGTCAGCAGATCACGAACGCCAGCCCCGCCCGTTGCCGCTGCCGCGGGTGTTGTGGCGGCTGTTTCGGCGGCGGTGCCCTGCGTTTGCGTTCCCGCCGCCGCATCCGCGGTGGGTGCTGCGCCGGCCGTGAGCCGCCCGGGGCGGATGCTCTCTCGAACCATCTGCATCGAAAACCACAGGAGGACGATGGTTCCACCGATCCACAGGACCCACCGGATGGCGGCAAACTGCAGCAGGGCGGAAATGCCCGCCATGGACAGGACCGCGTACATCAAATCCCCAAACGACGAGCCAAAACCGACACAAAATGACGGCAGAAAACCGCGTTCCAATCCGGTTGTAATGATGGCGACATTCACGATGCCCAAGTCCAGACATAACGAGAGGGAGAGTAGAAAGCCAGTCAGAAACATGTTGTGCCTCCGTGTCACGCTTTGCCGTAAATTCCTGCCTTCATACGGTACAATCAACATGGAGTGTACCACATTGAACTGGCTGAATATGACTGACCGAACATGGAACAGGGTGCCATCGCCCGATTGGAAAGGAAGTTGTTGTATTGCATTCCCTGCAATCTCCAGATTACAGCCTTCTCATCAGCCGTCACGCAGGCATTCGCGTGCAGCAGGCCAGCGCTGCGATTCGTCTGCTTGAAGAAGGAAACACGATTCCGTTTATCGCGCGTTATCGCAAGGAAATGACGGGCGAGCTGGATGAAAACCAACTGCGTGACATCGCACAGCGGTATGAATTCGAAAAGACGTTGTATGCGCGCAAGACAGATGTTTTGCGCCTGTTGGAAGAGCAAGGCGTGCTTGCGGATGAGGAACTTGCCAGCAACTTGTTGAACAACATTGCATCTGCCAGCACCCTGACGGAAGTGGAGGACATCTATCGCCCGTACCGGCCGAAGCGCAAGACGCGCGCCTCCGTTGCCAAGGCGCGGGGGCTCGAGCCGCTTGCGGCGTGGCTGCTGCAGGCGGCACCCAATACACCGCAGTCCGCGATTGAGGCACAAGCCGCCGCGTATGTTTCACCTGACCAGGAGGTCCCGACCGTTGAGGACGCCTTGCAGGGCGCCCTGGATATCCTCGCGGAGCAAATCTCGGATGATGCCAAGACCCGCCAGCTGGTCCGGAGCTTGACGCTGCGCAAGGCCAGTCTTCGCAGTGCTGCCGTTGACCCGGACGCGGTCACCGTGTACCAGCAGTACTACGACTACACGGAGCCGCTTCGCAAAGTCCCGCCGCACCGGATCCTGGCGATGAACCGCGGGGAGCGCGAGGCGGTGCTCAAGGTCTCGATTGTTGCGCCGCAGGAAGAAATTCTGTCGGTGCTGACCAACCACCACATTGGGATGTACCCCGTGCCGGACGCACCATGCGCCGCGCGGTACCGGGCTGACGCGGTCGCGGATGCCTACAAGCGCCTCATTGCGCCCGCCGTGGAGCGGGAGATTCGTGCCGACCTGACCGAGCGGGCCGAGGCGCACGCGATTCAGATTTTCGGCCAGAACCTGCGCAGTCTGCTGCTGCAGCCGCCGCTTCGCAAAAAGCGGGTGCTGGGGGTCGATCCCGCCTATCGCACGGGCTGCAAGCTGGCCGCCGTCGACGACACCGGGAAGCTGTTGGAGGTGGCTGTGATTTACCCCACCCCCCCGCAGAACAAGGTGCAGGAAGCCACGGAGACGGTGCTGCAGCTGCTTGCGCGGCATGAACTCGACGTCATTGCCATCGGGAACGGCACCGCTTCGCGTGAAACCGAGGCGTTCATCGCCGACTGCGTGCGGGCGTTTCACGAGTCGTCCGACCGCGTCGTGCCCTATCTCATCGTCTCGGAAGCCGGCGCCAGCGTCTACTCCGCTTCGCCGCTCGCGGGCGAGGAGTTCCCCGACCTTGATGTGTCGGAACGAAGCGCCATCTCCATCGCCAGGCGGGTGCAGGACCCGCTGGCAGAGCTCGTGAAAATCGATCCACAGTCCGTCGGGGTGGGCCAGTACCAGCACGACGTCTCGCAAAAGGAGCTGGCGGCGCAGCTTCGTGCAGTCGTCGAAAGCGCCGTCAACCAGGTCGGTGTCGACGTCAACACCGCGTCTCCGAGCTTGCTGGCGTACGTCTCGGGCCTCACCAGATCGACAGCGAAAAACATCGTGGCGTTCCGCGAACAAAATGGGCGCTTTCGCAGCCGCGCGGCCCTGGCGCAGGTGCCCCGCATGGGCCCGAAGACGCTCGAGCAGTGCGTGGGCTTTTTGCGCATTCCGGACGGCGACAACGTCCTCGATGCGACGCCTATTCACCCGGAGTCCTATCCGGTCGTCGAACAGCTCCTGGCCCGCACCGGACGCGACGCGGCGGTGCTGCGCAACCCGCCTGAGCGCTCCGCGTGGCTCGCTGCCTTGCAGGCACAACCGCTGCACGAATTGGCAGCCGATCTCGGCGTTGGTGCGCCCACCCTGCGCGACATCCTGGAGGCCCTCGAGCGTCCCGGGCGCGATCCGCGGGAAGATGTTGCACCGCCCGTGCTGCGAACGGACGTGATGAAGCTGGAAGACATCGCCGTCGGCATGGAACTGGCGGGCACCGTTCGGAATGTGGTGGATTTTGGCGCGTTTGTCGACGTGGGCGTCAAAAATGACGGACTCGTGCATATCTCCGAACTAAGTGATTCATATGTTCGACATCCCATGGACGTGGTCAGTGTGGGGGACGTGGTCCAGGTGCGGGTCATCCAGATTGACCTCGTGCGGGGGCGGCTGGGATTGTCGATGAAGCGGGGGGGACCAGTATGAAGCAGCCGTTGGCAAAGGGGACGGGCCGTGGGACGGCGAGTGGTGAGGCGGCGGGCGGCCAGGCCGTGGGCAGTCAGTCCGTTGGAGGTCAGGCGGCCGGCAGTCAGGGCCGGTTCATCTTGGTCGTCGACCAGGGCACGACCAGCACGCGGGCGATTTTGTTCGACCGCGCGGGCCGCATGCAGGCGATGGCGCAGCGGGAAATCACGCAGCTGTACCCGGCGCGCGGCTGGGTGGAGCACAACGCGATGGAAATCTGGGGCAGCGTCCAGTCCGTGATTGCCGAGCTGTTGGCCGCCCACCGCATCAACCCCAAGGAGATTTGTGCCATCGGGATCGCCAATCAACGCGAAACCACGGTGGTGTGGGACAAGGCGACCGGCGCGCCGGTTTACAACGCCATCGTCTGGCAGTCGCGACAGACGGCCGACCTCTGTGAGGCGCTGAAGGCCGCAGGGTACGACGAGATGGTTCGGCGCAAAACGGGGCTGCTCATCGACGCCTACTTCTCGGGGACCAAGGTGAAGTGGATTCTCGACAACATCCCTGGCGCGCGCCAGCAGGCGGAGCGCGGGGAACTGCTGTTTGGGACGGTGGACTCGTGGATTGTCTGGAAACTCACCGGCGGCCGCGTGCACGTCACGGACTACACCAATGCCTCGCGTACGCTGTTGTACAACATTCACGACCTCACGTGGGATGAGGAACTGCTGCAGATGTTGGACATCCCGGCCTGCATGCTGCCGCAGGTACGGCCGTCGTCGGAGGTGTACGGCGTGACCGACAAAGACTTGTTTTTCAACCACGCCATCCCCATTGCCGGCATCGCCGGGGACCAGCAGGCGGCGCTGTTCGGGCAGGCTTGCTTTGAGCCGGGCATGGCCAAGAACACCTACGGCACCGGCTGCTTCATGTTGATGAATACGGGTACGCAGGCGGTCGTATCTTCGCAGGGGCTGCTCACGACCATCGCCTGGGGGATGGGCGGGCAGGTTGAATACGCCTTGGAAGGCAGTATTTTTGTGGCCGGCGCGGCGGTGCAGTGGCTTCGCGACGGACTGCGCATGATTCAGTCGGCGGTCGAAACGGAGACGTACGCCAACCGCGTGGCTTCTACGGAAGGCGTGTACGTGGTGCCGGCCTTTGTGGGGCTGGGGACGCCCTATTGGGATCCCGATGTCCGCGGCGCCATTTTCGGCCTGACCCGCGGCACCACGAAGGAGCACTTGATTCGCGCGACCCTGGAGTCTCTGGCGTACCAGGTGAAGGACGTCCTCGGCGTCATGGAAGAGGAGGCCGGGCTGACGCTCAAAACCCTGCGTGTGGACGGAGGGGCGACGGCCAACGACTTCCTGATGCAGTTTCAGAGCGACCTGCTGGGCGTGCCAGTCGAACGGCCGCGGGTGCTGGAGACGACAGCGCTGGGCGCGGCGTACCTGGCAGGGCTTGCGGTGGGATTTTGGCAGGGGCGCGCGGACATCCAGCAGAACTGGTCGCTCGAGCGGCAGTTCACGAGTCGGTGGGATGACGCAGCGCGGCGGGCAGCGTACGCCGGATGGTGCAAGGCTGTGGCGGCCGCACAAGCGTTTCGGTGACGGCCTCGCGAATCTACAGACTGGTGCCGACAAGCAAAGCCGCGATGACAGGTGCGCAAAGGCGCTCGTCGAACAGGCCGCTGGGCGGAAGTGACCTGTTGAGTGTTGAGCACCTGCTCGACGACTCGAGCCAGCAAGCACGGTAACACTCTACACAATCCCATAAACCAACAAGCTCACCGGACAACCTAAAGGATCAGCTTATTTTTATTCAGTTCATTTAGATAGTTTTGTATACTAGACAAAAATAGCTTATTGTTATTCTTCATTTCATCCATTTTGCTGCTATTATCAGGTAGATACTTCAAGAATGACTGCAGCCGTTCCATATCTGCATTTGAAACGTCATTCTCAATACTATCCATCCCGAGTGTACTGAATATGATGGATAATTCCTCGAATGAAAGATCGTTGGTTGCAGCAGCGTACTGCTGGTATTCACCGGATACCGTAAGAAACTTGACAGCAGCGTCGTGTAAAGCCGACTCCCGGTGATTTTGCCGAAATGCCTGTAGGTCGTCCATCCCATTGTGGACTTGAATACTTTGATAGACGATTGCCCCTGGTGATGTTCGATGATGCCATAGCGCTACAATACCAAATGCAAGGATTACGTTCATCAAAACGGACGTACCCAGCAGGATGGGGAACACCCTTGTCATCATTGCATCATCCTCCAATGGCTATTTGCCCCTCTTTGGTAGAAGGGGCCACCTTTCATTTGGTGGCCCCGCTGTCCCGCATTGGCTTACATCGACAGGGGCTGTTCATCATAGGGCGTGCGGTTGTGGGTGCGCGCGGCGAGGCCGTATGACAGAATCGCCCCCGCTTCGCACACCGCGATCACGATGCCCATCGGCACCGCGTCATAACTGCCGCCCAACCCGACGAGGGGTGCGGCGACACCGCCGGCGAACATCTGGGCAACGCCCAGCAGCCCCGAAGCACTGCCGGCTGCCTGACCTTGCGATTGCATCGCGAGCGAGGTGGCGGTTGTGGAGACGAGGCCCACACTCGCGACGACGAAGAACAAGCAGATGACCACGGCCGTCAGGTTCGGACCCGTCAGCACCACCACCAGCAGCGCCAGGCCGAACACACAGGCAATGAGCAGTCCAGTCATCAAGATACGCAACTCTCCGACGCGTCCGGATAGCCGCCCGGCGAGTTGGCTCGCGATGATGATGCCGACGCCGTTGACGGCAAAGATGACGCTGAATGCTTGTGCAGAGAGTCCGAAAATGTTTTGGATCACGAACGGCGAGCCGGAAATATACGAAAACATGGCCGCGAAAACGAGGCCTTGAGACCCCGCGAAGCCGACGAATCTGCGGTCGCTCAGAAGTCCGCGAAAGTTCCGGAGTGTTTTCGGAATCCCGCCCTGGACACGCCGCTCAGCCGGCAGGCTTTCTTTCAGGTACAGCGCACTTGCCGTCAGCATGAGGGCGCCCAGAATGGTGAGCACAACGAACACGCCGTGCCAGGAGGTGAATCGCAGCAGCTGTCCGCCGACCACAGGCGCCAGGATGGGTGCCACCCCGTTGACCAGCATCAACAGCGAATAAAAGCGGGTTAGCTCACTGCCCGAATACAGGTCGCGTGCGACGGCCCGGGCGATCACGATGCCGAAAGCGCCCGCCAGGCCCTGGATGAACCGCAAAACCACGAGCGGCCAGATGGAGGGCGTAAACGCGCACAGCAGCGACGCGATGGCGTACACGCCGACGCCGGCCAAGAGGGGTGTCCGCCGCCCTCTGGCGTCGCTGAGCGGCCCGGCCAACAGCTGTCCGAGCGCCAGGCCCAGCAAGCAGCAGGTCAATGACAGCTGCGCCATGGATGCGGTGGTATGCAGGTCCTTGGTTAGAGAAGGGAGCGACGGCAGATACATATCAATCGACAGTGGACCGAATGCCGTCAGGGAGCCGAGCAGGACGGCTTTGCCCAGTCTTCCGGTGTGCATTGGTTCTGTGTTCGCCACGGCAAATCCCTCCGACGATGGTTTTGTGTCCTGAACTTCGGTTTCGTTCCACGGTACGCCAGACATCATTATAGCAACCCAGTTTGCGGAGGCCTACCGGGATCGACCGGAAATTCCGCAATGGCGGGGACACTTCGCGCACCTCTGCCATAGTGTATGGAGAGACTCCTTGCAAGGAGTGACATGGACAGAGGAGGGTAAGCCGTGCCGAAGAAACCTGTCAAACGCGTTCGCCGACAACTGACAGCCAATTCGAAACAAGCGTCGCCGTCAGGCAACCGGCAGCCAGCCGCCGGTCCATCCGCGGCTGCGGCACCTGGGCGTCAATCCGCGTTCGAAACCTTGAAATCCAACTTGAGCGGGAAGCGGAAAGCGATTTTTGAGATACTGGACGACGTCAAAAAGGTGAAGCCTGACCAATGGCAAGATCCGAACGAGGTCGAGAATCTCGCCAAAAACTTCGCCAATAAACTAGGCCTCCCGGTACCTGAACAACGCATCAAGCAGTTCGTGAACGCCTATAAGGACGCCACCAAGAACGGCCCCAATGCGAACGTTGACGAATTGGTCCAAAAGTACGGGCAGAATGTCGACGAAAAGACCGTCAAAGAAATCAAGAAATTCGTCCCCAAATCGACAAAGTAAGAGAAACCACGAAGGAAGCAGCATGGTGTCGATCTCGGTGATGCAGCCAGCCTGGTGCACGCGCCAGCCGTGCACCGCGGCATGGCGAGGAGCGGCGAACGTGAGGTTCGCCGCTTTGCGTTTGTAGGGGAGGGGATGGGGCGGATGGGGGCGGATGGCCCAAGCCGCGGGGTGGCGGCAGGAACGGGCGGATGGGGCGGATGGCCCAAGCCGCGGGGTGGCCCAAGCCACGGGTGGCCCGCAGGTGACCGTTGGCGCCGGGCGCTCGAGCTTGGCGGGCTGCGGCGCACCTTACTCTTTGGGCGTGTTGGCGGCAGCGTCCTGGGACGACGTTTCGCCTCCCTCGGAGCGGCCGCCCAACACCTGGCTGCCCAGTGGAGAATTCATCAGCGCCATGAGGACGTTCGTGAAGTCCTCCGTCGTCAGGTTTTTTCCCTTGTTCTTGACCAACTTGTCCAGCACGCCACTTTCCCGTAAGGAATTGGACGTGACGAACAAGGTATCTAGGATTTGATCGGCCTGTTGCAAGTACTTCATCCAGTTTTTCACCGTGTTTCGAAGGCTGCCGACCGATTTAATGGATTCCTGGATGTTTTTCGGCGTCAACAAGTCGCCGAGGTGATTCTTTTTCGCCGGCGTCACGGTGGCGGGCCTGCTTTTTGGACGTGGGCGCGCAACGGGCTTTCGTCGAGCAGGCCGCCTGGCAGACTTGGCAGGCTGCCGCAGGTTTCCCTTGGCAAGCCGAATGTCTCGCAACAGCTCGGCCCGCAGCTGCTGGTTGGGGCGCGGGGAAGCGTCCAACTCCTTCAGTTGCCTGCGAAGCTGGCGCAAGTGTTGTGGCGACTCAGCACGGGGCTTGCGTGTGCGCATGCTTCCACCTCCCGTCCAGCGGTGTTCTCTCATCACGATATTCTATTGGGATGTTGCGGAAATGGTGAGGGTGGATGCGGGGATAAACGTCCCATTGCCAAGGCAGACTAGCGATCGCGACGGTCCTTGCGCCGCATGGCTCGCGGCGGTTCGCGCGGGGACACGCGGGGCGGAAGGCACTATTACAGACTCTGAAGGGAGCTGCAGGCATGGGTGAACAATTCGAACGTTCCCTCCACAGCAAGTACGGGGGCGTACATTTTACGCAACTGAAACCGACGCAGGAGATTAACGAATTCGTGCGCAGCTTGCCGGATGAACAGCGGGACAGCATCTTCGAGGTCATGCATGCCCTCGACGAGAACGGCTACATCCACATTGAAAATGACGGCGCATGGATCGATCCGGAGGGAGAAGAGCACCCTTAGGGGCAGGGGGCTTCGCACCGACGGGTGGCCCTGCAGGTCCTGGATAAGGCATGAAATCCGCCTTAACCCGTCCGCCGTGGCGGGTGCAGCCGCGCACTAGGGCACGTAAGGTTCCCTATGGTCGATCCCGGTGGCCCTGCAGGTCCTGGATAAGGCATGAAACCCGCCTTAACGGGTCCGCCGTGGCGGGTGCAGCCGCGTGCTAGGGCACGTAAGGTTCCTTATGGTCGATCCCGGCGGCCCGGCAGGTTCCGGATAAGGCATGAAACCCGCCTTAACGCGTCGGGATCGGCGGGTCAAGGGGGGTGCAGCCGCGCACTAGGGCACGTAAGGTTCCTTATGGTCGATCCCGGCGGCCCTGCAGGTCCCGGATAAGGCATGAAACCCGCCTTAACGCGCCCGCCGTGGCGGGTGCAGCCGCGCGCTAGGGCACGTAAGGTTCCTTATGGTCGATCCCGGTGGCCCTGCAGGTCTTGGATAAGGCATGAAACCCGCCTTAACGGGTCCGCCGTGGCGGGTGCAGCCGCGTGCTAGGGCACGTAAGGTTCCTTATGGTCGATCCCGGCGGCCCTGCAGGTCCTGGATAAGGCATGAAACCCGCCTTAACGGGTCCGCCGTGGCTCGCCCAGCCCGGCAGGCTCCCGCGACTCGCAGCCCGCCAGGCTCACCTGCCACGCACGGCTCGCCCAGCCCGGCAGGCTCCCGCGACTCGCAGCTCTCCCGGCCCCCGACACCGCCGTCTCTCCCCTACCGCTGCAGCGCCTTGACGAACCGTTCCAGCCGCACGACGGCTTCTTCCACTTGCTCGTACGACACTGCGTACGACAGGCGAATGTACCCGGGTGAGCCGAAGGCGTCTCCTGGCACGCTGGAAATCAGCTCCGCTTCGAGCAAGGTCTGACTGAAGTCGTCCGCGTTCTGAATGGGCTTGCCGCGGTACGTGGTGCCGAACAATCCGGACACATTCGGGAATACGTAGAACGCACCTTCCGGCGCGAGGATGGAAACACCCGGTAAGGACTGCAGGCCTTCGACCAGGCGGTTGCGGCGGCGTTCAAACTCCTGCACCATGGCGATGTCAAAGGCGTCGAATGCGACCAAAGCGGCTTTCTGCGAAATCGTGGAGGGGCTGCCAGTACTGTGACTTTGCAAGCTGGTCATGGCTTTCGCCAGGTCGAGCGGGGCTGCCACGTAGCCAAGGCGCCACCCCGTCATGGCGAACGCCTTGGAGAAGCCGTTGACGACCAGTGTGCGGTCCATCAGTTCCGGGCAAAGCGCAGGCAGGCTGTGGTGCTCGGCACCGTAGACCAGCTTCTCGTAAATTTCGTCGGTCACCACGTAGATGTCGTGACGCTGCAGCACTTCGCCAAGCCCTCGCAGCTCCGCCTCCGAGTACACCGCACCCGTCGGGTTGCTGGGGGAGTTCAGGAGGAGGGCTTTGGTTTTCGGCGTGATCGCGGCTTCTAGTTGCTGGGGCGTCATCTTAAACCCGGTGGATTCATCGCAGGCGACGATAACCGGTTCCGCGCCAGCCAGCCGAATCTGCTCCGGATAGGAGACCCAGTAAGGGGCCGGGAGGATGACTTCGTCGCCGGGATCGCAAATGGTTGCGAAGATGTTGAACAACGAGTGCTTTGCGCCCGACGAGAGTACAATCTGTTCTGGTGCGTAGGACAAATGGTTTTCCTTCATCAGTTTGCCGGCGATGGCGCGGCGCAGGTCGAGCGACCCTGCGGCTGGCGTGTACCGCGTGAATCCCTGCGTGATGGCCTTGACGCCTGCATAGGCAATCGGCGTCGGTGTGTCGAAATCAGGTTCGCCCGCGGTCATGTTGATGACAGGCTGCCCTTCGGCGATGAGTGCCTTGGTCTTGGCGTCCATGGTTAAAGTCGCGGACGGCGCAATCTTCCGTACGCGGCTCGACAAACGTTGTTCCATTCATTACGCCCCTTCCGAGATTCGAGTAGCCCAATTTTACCATGAATTTCGCCAACATTGCGGCGAAATCACGCCAATCCTGCGCCAAAATCAAGTCAATCCTGCGTCAACATGGCCCCGCATCACGACAGGGTGTCCGCAACACGTCAAAACGTCATTCCGTCACAACCACCTGCGGAGCCATTGCGGCCACTTCTGTACGGGCGGAGTATCTTCCGGCACAGCGTGCAAGTGGCAGGGCTTGGTCGGTTCTGTGCCGGGCAAGAAGTAATCGGTCTCGGTGATGCGGCAGGCTGGCGTCGCCACTTCCGCAGTCGCCGGGTCAATCGTCACCTTCACGAGCCCGGCGGGTGGTGTGTACCACGGCGAGGGCAGGTGCTGCTGCGCCATGCCCATGAACTTGGCCCAAATCGGCGCGGCGAGGTGAGACTCCGCAACGGTGAGCGGCCGGCCATCGTCATAACCGACCCACACGGCGCAGACGATGCGTGGGGTGTACCCCACCGTCCAGGCGTCGGCGTCCGTCGTACCCGTCTTCACGGCCGCCGGGCCGCGCAGGTAATGGCGCACGAAGTAGGCCGTCCCGTTCGGCTGCAGGACGCTCTGCAGCAAGTCGCTCATTTGGAACGCGGCTTGCGGCGTGACCACGCGGGTCCGGCTGGGGTTTGCCTGACGGACCTGGTTTTGATGTGCGTCGCGGATCTCGCTCACGGTGTAGGGCTCCACTCGATACCCGCCGTTGGCGAGCGTGGCGTAGACCGTCGCCATTTGCAGCGGGCTGGTCTCGAACACACCGAGCGCGAGCGACGGATACGGCTGCAGCGGCGACGAAATGCCCATCGCGTGCGCCGTTTTCTCCACCTCTTCCGGCCCAATCTCCAGGTTCGTGGTCACCGCGTACACGTTGTCTGACCGCGCGAGGGCTTCTCGCAGCGTCAATGCCCGGTGGGCATAAAAGTCGCCGTAGTCGTGCACGGTGTATTCCTTGTCCTTGTCGTACAGGAACGTCGTCATTTCGCTCTGCACTTCGCGCGAAGGCTGCC
Source organism: Alicyclobacillus cycloheptanicus (assembly GCF_028751525.1). Taxonomy (GTDB): domain Bacteria; phylum Bacillota; class Bacilli; order Alicyclobacillales; family Alicyclobacillaceae; genus Alicyclobacillus_L; species Alicyclobacillus_L cycloheptanicus. Next base: position 1,299,065 of record NZ_CP067097.1, on the reverse strand, counting down.
AGCCATGTTCGAGTGCGGTGGTATACAAAATCGCTTTAAAGGTCGATCCTGGCTGTCGTTCCGCAAACGCCCGATTGTACGAGCTGGTGGTAAAGTCCCGTCCGCCGACAATCGCTTTGACCGCGCCAGTGTCGGGATCGAGCGCGACCAACGCGGCCTGCAGTTTGCTGTCTTTCGGCAAGGTGCTGGCGACGGCCCGCTCTGCCGCCTCCTGGAGCACGGAATCGAGGGTGCTCACCACGGTCATATCGCCTTGATAGAGGTCTTCGCTGGTCAAGTGGTAGCGGTGTTCAACCTCCGAAATCGCGGTGGAGGTAAAGTACGGCGCCCGGATGGACGGGGACCGGAGCCCAGACAAGTGCAGCGGCGTGTGGTAGGCTTCGTCGGCCTGCTGCTGCGTGATGAACCCGCAGGCCACCATTCGCTGCAGGACCACGCGCTGCCGGGCCTTGGCCGCCCGAAAGTTGGTCAACGGAGAGTAAATGCCCGGGCCGTTCGGCAGGCCTGCCAGCATGGCCGACTCGGCGAGGTTCAACTGACTGACGGGTTTGTGAAAGTACAAGTCAGCGGCAGCCCCGATGCCGTAAGCGCCGTGTCCGTAGTAGACCACATTCAGGTACTGCTCGAGAATGCTCTGCTTGGACTCATGCAGCTCCAGCTGCATGGCGTACAACGCTTCCTTCAGCTTGCGGGAGAGCGTTCGGTCCTGGTTCAAAAACAGGTTCTTCGCCAACTGCTGGGTGATGGTCGATCCGCCTTCGACAATCTTCCCATGCGCTACGTCGGTGAGGAACGCCCTGCCAATGGCGGGCAGGTCGAAGGCGTGGTGCTGATAGAACTTTGCGTCTTCGACTGCAATCGTCGCCTCTTGCAAAGACTTTGGAATGTCAGCGAGCAACGTCTGTTGACCGCGGGACGCGTGCAGCGACCATACCGCAAGCGACTGTCCGTCCGCCGACTCGATTTCTGTCGGGGTGGACAAATCCTGCTCGGGCAGGGGCGCTGTTCGCAGCGCGAACAGCAGCAGGGACATCCCTGCAAACCCGAGGCACAAAGGGGCCGCGACGGCCTTGATCCAAATCGGGGTCTTTCTCCACCAGTCGCCCGGTCCGAACGACTGCGAGGCGGTTTCTTCTAGTTGTGGCTGCTCATAAGGCATCGATAGATTCACTCCAAGGCTGCCAGTCAGGTGGCAAACGTCGCGGGTAGTATGCCCGGGGGCCGGCATGGCTTATGCAGGGAATTGGCCACATTTTTGCTTAACGGTCTGGCAAAACTCTATAATAGAGTGTCCGAGGTTTTCCGAAAACAGAGGGAGGTGTCCGTTCCGTGGCGAACACCCATTTGTGGTTCACGGAATTGCAGAATGAGGATTTGACGATTGGCCTGCGCATTAAAAAGATCTTACATAGTGAGCAGACAGAGTACCAGACCATGGACGTCGTGGAGACCGTTCAGTACGGCAACATGCTGGTGCTCGACGGCTGCATCATGACCACCGACAAGGATGAGTTCGTGTATCACGAAATGCTGGCCCATGTGCCGATGCACACGCACCCGAACCCGAAGAAGGTGCTCGTGGTCGGCGGGGGAGACGGCGGCATCATCCGCGAGGCCATCAAGCATCCCTCTGTCGAAAAGGCTGTCCTGGCGGAAATCGATGGCCGCGTCATTGAGATCTCCAAGCAGTATTTCCCGCACATCGCGAGCGGACTGTCCGACCCGCGCGTGGAAGTGCACGTGGCAGACGGCATTTTGCACGTCCAGAATCACCCCAACGAGTACGACGTCATTTTGGTGGACTCGACCGATCCCATCGGTCCCGCGGTGGGGCTGTTCGCCAAGGAGTTTTACCAGGCTGTCTTCAACGCGCTGAAGGAAGACGGCGTATTTGCGGCGCAGACCGAGTCTCCGTTTATTAACCAGGACCTCATTGCGCGCGTGTACCGCGACGTGCAGGACACCTTCCCGATTGCGAAGCTGTACTGGGGGACCGTCCCGACGTATCCGACGGGAATGTGGAGCTTTACGCTCGGCAGCAAGAAGCATGACCCCCTCGCGGTCAACACGTGCCGTGTCGCCGACACCAAATACTACACGCCGGAAATTCATCACGCGTCGTTCGTGCTGCCGAAGTTTCTGCAGGAGTTGCTGCGCAAATGACGGAGCTCGCGAACGGCCAACCAAGCGGCCGCCAACCCAGCCAGCCTATGTTCGATCCGGCCTACAGCGGCAACGTCTTCATCGGGGCGTCGCAGGATTTCGCGGCGGCCCGTGCTGTGTTGTACGGCATGCCGATGGACTGGACCGTCTCGTTTCGGTCGGGCACCCGCCTTGGCCCCGCCCGCATCCGCGAAGTGTCCCTCGGGCTTGAAGAGTACAGTCCGTACAGCGATCGCGACTTATCTGACCTGACCTACTTCGACGCGGGCGACATTCCGCTGCCGTTTGGCAACCCGCAGGCCAGCGTGCAAAAAATCTACGACTACGTGACATCCTTGTACAAGGCGAACAAGTTTCCGCTGGGCCTTGGTGGGGAACACCTGGTGTCCATCGGCGCCATCCGCGCAGCGTGGGAGGCCTATCCAGACCTGCGCGTCATACACCTCGACGCGCACACGGATTTGCGGGAGACTTATGAGGGAGAAGCCTATTCGCACGCCACCGTGATCCGCAAAGTGTGCGAAGGCCTTGGCCCCGACCGCGTCTATCAGTTTGGCATTCGCTCCGGCACGCGCGAGGAGTGGCAATACGCCCGCGAACACACGCACTTCTACCCGTTTGAGGTCGTCCGGCCGCTGCGCGAGGCGCTGCCAAGTCTGGCGAACGTGCCCGTGTATGTGACGTGGGACATCGACGTGTTCGACCCAGCTTGCGCGCCGGGGACAGGGACGGCGGAGCACGGCGGCATCACGGCGAAAGAAGGCCTGGAGGCCATGGAGCTGCTTGGCAGCCTGAATGTCGTCGGTTTCGACTTGGTGGAAGTTGCGCCGGTCATCGACCCGTCGGAGCAAACGCAGATTTTGGCGGCGAAGCTGGTTCGGGAAGCGCTGCTGTGGTTCACGCACCCATAGACCAAATCATTAAGCCATCATCGGTATGAGCGGGGAATCGGCCAGCGGCGTGAACAAGCCAGCCTGGCCGTGATTTCCCTGCGGCGGGGAGGGGAGTCCATGAGCGCCCAAGGAAAACAAAAACCATTCCGCAAGGACATGCCTGCCCGAACGGGCCGCAGGAACCCCGACGCGCTGCGGGAGCTGATGGAGCGCATGCGCGTGGAAGTGGCCAATGAGCTCGGCATGTCCGGCGTACAGGAAGGAAGTTTTGGCGACACCACAACCGCCGTCTGCGGCCGTTTTGGGGCACTCTTGTACAAACGCGCCCGGATGCTTCTTGAACAAGCGCCAGACAACACGGCAACGTCCACCCGGAAGATTCGGTAGGTGATTGGACAGACGAGGTCATGCATCGGTGATGGCGGGCGCATCCTTCACGTCGTTCTTCGTTGGCGAGTTGTCATCAAGCTCCTTGCTCTTCTTGACGTCCGCTCTAGACCTTCGAGTCCATTCCTGGTATTCTCGAAGGTGAGGGGCTTGCCAAGTTCGATGCCTCGCCAATCGACGCTTCTTGCAACGTGCGTATGCTTGGCGATGTCGATACCGACGATGAGTGTACCCTCCGTGATGCGCTGAATCCTGGCGTCTACATTCCTTGCCATTGTTGCTTCACCCTCCTGCGTTTTTCGTGATGGTCCACAACTCTCACGATACCAGGAGGTTTTTTAATCTAGCAAACCCAATTACTTCATTACAGGACTGCTTACAGGGCAAAGCTAGCCACGTTACAAATTAGATACAAGTGGTGAATTTACACCACTTGACGGGGCACTACCGTCACCCGGCGATATCCAATACAAAAAATTCCTACAAGAAATTTCATGAAGAGAGGATCGAACCTTTTTTAATTATTAAGGTATTAAGTACTGAGGCAAGGGGAAGGGGGCTGCTGGAAAACTGTGGATAACGAAACGGCGCGGCGGATCTTTGAGTCGTATTCATCCTATGTGTATCGTACAGCCTGGTTTTTAACTGGGTCCAGTGCTTTGGCTGACGATATCACTCAAGACACATTCCTGAAGGTCTTCGGTTCGTATGAATCGTACGACCCAGGTCGCCCCTTAAAGCCTTGGATTTATAAGATTACACTGAATGTGATTCGGGATGCGATAAAAAAGAAGTCGGCACAACGTACGGTCCCCTTAGACTTTGACTTGGTGACGGGTAATGAAGGGGTGGAAACCCGACTCTTTCAGGAAGAAATCCGCGCCGAGCTATTGAAGGCTGTCAACCGACTTTCCCGGAAATCAAAGGAAATCATTGTTCTGCGCTATTTCAACGACATGTCTTTGCGTGAGATGGCTGAGTCGCTAAACATCCCGATCGGAACTTGTAAGTCTAGATTGAACCACGCCGTGAAGCAACTCCGTAAAAACTTGCCTAGCCGCTTGAACGAATTATACGAAGGTGGCGATCTGAATGAAGAGTCTTAATGTCGAATTAAGCGATACGTTGCATAGTGTACTTGATTCAAAAACTTCATCCGTATCGTTTGAAGTGGTTTGGGAGAAGTACGGCAAGCAGGAAACGACGCCACATAAGGTAACGAAGAAAATGATTTTCTGCATAATCATTTCGGTGGTGATAATTTCCGGTGGCGGTTTGGCGGCGGCGTCCAGCTTATTGTCCAGTTACACGCAAAATTTGCGGTCCGCTGCACACGCGAACGGAATCTTTGAATATATCAACGGAACACCAGTGTCCAACCAGGAATTTGATTCGTTTAAAGCTGGTCAGGAGCTTGTATCAGAACTCAATCACCAGTCTATAAACGAAAACCAAATTATTCAGATGTTTAATCGAAACCAAGTCCTGTATCAGCAGGCTCAAAAGGATGGTCTCATTGTGTCTGATCAACAAGCAAAGAATTTTGCATTAAAAGTACAACAGACGCTCGAACATCCGTCGAAGACAGTAAGCCAATCAAATGCAAGTCAAATCATTCAGATTCTGAAGGCTGAAGAAAAAGGGCTGGGTGTATCCGACCAGGAATACTGGACTCACATTGCACCGACCTTTTACAAAGTTGATCTAAGTATCGGTAAACTGAAGCAAGAGTTTTATACACAATATCAAACCGAGCATCCTGGAGCAACATATTTACAAATTAACAACGCATGGAATCGGTATGGAAAAATGTTGCTCGAAAAGGCGTCTATTAGGATATCGTAAACTGGGGGGTTCAGCATGCCAAATTGGATTTCCGTCGTATTCCCAATTGCTTTCTTCATCTTATTGATTTACACGATCATTCGCGCGCGGCACCGAGGCCATACGGTGATGATCAAAATTGCCAATGGGCAGATCATCGATGAACATACAGATGAAGCCAAAAGGGCCTCGCAATTAGCAATCGCTCGAGAGGACGAATGGGTTACTCAGTCCTTACATCCCACGATATGCGTGGGAGAACCTAGCGGGAAGCGCCGCGAGGAATAACGCGAAGCCCTCCTTTGCCATTGTACAAGCGAAAACTTCCGTTCCTGTAGTGATGATATCTCTTTATCCTGAGGATACGAGTTCGAATTGAAGACCTCAATGAAGGTGAACAGTGAAACGATTACATGGACCTACGATGTGCATTCACACAGGATTTGGTGGTGGGTCTTTCCAAACGTGATACAATGAGCGTACTTATGTATGCAGGCTGAGAGGCATATCGATGGAGGCAGCCAACCTTGAAACTGTCTAGGTGTGTGTCCGAGTATCGATTGGATCTTTTGAACCGATAAAGGCCGAAATCACTCGATTATTGCTCTTTGACACCAAGCAGGTCCGTCGAAGCTAGTCTTGGGTGTCTGGTTCACACCGTAGCCCACTTCGGCGTTCCGTAACGGAACAACTTCAGCAGGTTGTGGCACATGGCTACCAACGACCATTCGCCTTCAACTTTGGCGAGGCCTCGAAGGGAGAAGTGGTCGAACTTTCGGCAATGCTTGATTTGCCCGTGCGGCGGCTCAACGATGACCTTTCGTCTGGCGTAGATGGCATGTCCCTTCTTCGTCTTCAGCTTTCGAGCCATTCGTTCCTTGACGCCGTAGTGACTCGGTATCCGACCTCTGACCGTGATTGGCATGGTGTTGTGTGGCTGTCGCCCGGTTGCAATATATGGGTCGATGCCTTCTGATTCCAGCCAGGTGATGTCATCCTGCTTGAAATATCCGGCGTCACAGGAAAGCCGCTTGGGTTTCTTGCTCATGTTCTCTTCGACCATCCGCATCATGTCTCGAAGATGACCTGCATCCGCCGGGCTGTTCGTGACCTTCGTTGCAACGATGATTTGGTATGCTTCATCGACGACTGACTGAACATTGTATCCCTGGATGAACCCATTCGCCGTCTTCATGATTCTGGACTCTGGGTCTGTGAAGTTCATCTGTGCCTTGTCTGCTGGCAGATCCTTTGGTTGCTTGCGTGGACGCCCACGCCGCTTGCCGCCAGGACCCTTGCCATCCGGGTCATCCTTGTTATCCTTTGACTCTTGTTCCGCTTGTTCCTTGGCACGTTTTTCAAGAGTGGCCATGGCCTCCTGGATCTTCTTCAAGCGGGTCTCCCGCCGAGTAAGCTCAACAGGCAACTCGTCTCCACGGGTGGAACCGTACCGTCGGTCTTCGCGCTCGTCCACATGCTCCACCTGACGCAGAAGGTCACGGATTTCCTTGCGCAGCTTCTCGCTGTCTTGCTTCATCCGCCCGTAGCTCATGGCCTTATGCTTGGAGGCGTTTGCTTTGATCTTGGTCCCGTCCAGCGCGATATGTCCGAGTTTGACCATGCCGGACTCAGAGCAGATATGCAGCACCTGAAGGAACAGGTTTTCGAATGCCGCCAGGTGACGTTTGCGAAAGTCACTGATGGTGCGAAAGTCAGGGAATTGGTTGGCTGACAGCATCCGATAGGCCACATTCTCTTGACAAGCCTTCGCGATCTTCCGCGACGAGTAGGTGCCTGTGGAGTACGCGTAGATGAGCACCTTGAGCAACATGGCTGGATGGTACGGTGGAAAGCCTCTGAGCTCTCGCTCGTACACGGACAGAATCGCTGAGATATCTAAACTGTCGACGATGTCGTCGATGAAGTGGACTAGGTGATCCTCAGGCAGCCATTCGTCCAGAGAAGGTGGCAACAGCATGATCTGGTTCGGGTCGTAGGGACGAAACTTTTTGGTCATCTCGAAGCCTCCAAAGGTGAGCTACAGGAGACTTCGACAGTGATCCTTTTATTACCTTTTGGGAAACCGGAAATTACTCGGACACACACCTAGACTGCTATTCCGCGTATTCGTTGTCCTTGTCGTCTATCTCATCTATCTCTCGGGTATCCCAGGCGTGGTCGGTACGGGATTGGTCCCGTACGTACTTCCGTTTTTTTACGGAGTGAACGGCAACTTCATCGGTGAAATGTTAAATTGGGTCGGCGGCGCAACCCTCATCTGTTCAATCCTATGGGCGATTGTGTCGATTCGCGAAAATCGGTAATGCCGGCGGGGTTACAGCGAAAGGGACGGCTGACGAGGGGACGATGCACCTCGGCGGCCGTCCCTCGAGGATGACAAGGTCACAGTGTATACACCTTTCCCACCGGGAGTCAGTAGGCCGAACAGCTGGGTTGTCGAGTGAGCGGCGCAGTCTCAGCTTCAGCATAGGCTTGTAAAATTCGCTGAGTTTTCGGCAGTCCGCGCTGTCGAAGGCTGCCCAAAAATGAGCGAATGCTGAAAATTCAGCACTTCATAAACAAAAATGTCGCCTAACATCGTACAATCAAGTTGACGCTGTTGTCGGGCGCAAATGTCGAGTCGATCCCGACCTGTCTGTGAGGCGATGCTCTATGACGGCACCTGAAGCCAACGAACAGTGGCTGACGGCCATTCTCGATACGATTGATGAGGGTATCCACGCCGTCGACGTGGATGGCGTCACCATCTTCTATAACGGCGCGGCGGCACGAATGGACGGCCTCGCGCCGCGGGACGTGATTGGCAAACATGTCCTTTCTGTATTTCCTTCGCTCGGGCAGGACACCAGCACGCTGCTGCAAGTGCTGCGCAGCGGCCGGGCCATCCAGAACCGCGCGCAAACCTACACCAACTACCTCGGCGTCACAGTGCACACCGTCAATACCACTTTGCCCATCCGGGTGGCGGGGCAAACGGTGGGCGCGCTGGAGATTGCGAAAGACCTCACACAAGTACGAAACCTGTCGGAACAAGTGCTGGCGCTGCAGGCACAAGTGGTCGACGGCGGGCGAAAACGCAGAGGCAGACGCCGCGAAGACCTCGTGTCGCCCAAGGCCACGTACACCTTTGCGGACATCCTCACGCAAGACCCGCGAATGCTGTCGCTAAAGCAGCGTGCGCTTCGCGCTGCAGAGACCTCGTCCCCGATTCTCGTTTACGGGGAAACCGGGACGGGCAAGGAGCTGTTGGTACAAGCGATCCACAACGCCAGTCCCAGGAGCCATCGCCCCTTTCTGGCGGTGAACTGTGCGGCACTGCCCGGGTCGCTCCTGGAAGGCATCCTGTTTGGCACGGTCCGCGGCAGCTTCACGGGTGCGGAGGACCGGCCCGGGATGTTTGAACTGGCGGACGGCGGCACGCTGTTTCTGGATGAAATTCAGTCGATGCCGCTCGAACTGCAGGCGAAGCTGCTTCGCGCATTGCAGGAAGGGGAAATCATGCGCGTGGGCGACACCCGCATCCGAAGGTTGAGTGTGCGGGTCATCGCGGCCATGAATCAGATTCCGGAGGCGGCCGCCACGGCCGGGCAGATTCGCCAGGACTTGTACTACCGCATTAACGTCGTCCGGCTGGACATTCCGCCGCTGCGGGAACGCCAGGCAGACATTCCTTACTTGACCCAGCACCTCATTGCCAAATGGAACAACCGGTTCGGCACGCGCGTCTCCGGCGTCACGCCTGCGGTGGCGCACCTGTTTTCGACGTATCCCTGGCCAGGGAATGTGCGGGAGTTGGAAAACGCCATCGAAGCGGCGATGAACCTCGTCACCGTTGGCGAGATTGACTGGGACAGTCTCCCCGCACATCTCCGGGAGCGCAGGGACGCGCAGGCGAACGGGGCGAGCGGCAGTCAGGGGGAAGCCCGTAGTCAGGGAGATGTCCGCAGTCAGGTGGATCGCCGCGAATCGGCAGCGCCGCCGCACACGGTGGTCCCCGGAGAAGCAGAGGCGCCGTATCCCTGGGTCGCTCCCTTAGTCGCCGCCGGGATGGACCACCTCTGGGAACGGCTAGCCCCCCAATCTTCTCCACAGTCGCTGGACGCGGCCGCCCCCAGCTGGCCACATGTGCAGTCTGCGCTCGAACGGATGGTGATTGCCCGCGCGCTGGAGCAGTCTGCGGGCAATGTCTCCCGTGCCGCCGCGCGGCTGGGCCTGCCTCGTCAAACCCTCCAGTACCGGATTCGACAATTTGGATTGTGAACGTTCAGTCGATTGGCATCATTCTTGCATGATAACTCAATAAACGATGTTTCACCGCCGAAAGGGGTGAATGGATGCGAAAGGGTGACGCGTTTGGACTGCACCGGGTGCGCGAACCGGAAGGGGTCATGCCGCAAGCCGCCTGGCGCATCGATAATGAGATGACCGTGTGGGACAACGAGATCCTCATCGATGTGGAGGTTTTGAACATCGATTCCGCATCGTTTACGCAGATGCGCGAGGAGGCGGCGGGGGACTCGGCGCGTGTCGCGCAGACGATGATGCGGATTGTCCGCGAACGGGGGAAGCACCACAACCCAGTCACCGGCTCGGGTGGCATGCTCGTCGGCCGCGTGGCGGACATGGGGAATGTCATCCGCCGCCGCGGCGACCTGCAGGTGGGGGACCGGATTGCCACGTTGGTGTCGCTGTCGTTGACGCCGCTTCACATCGACGAAATTCGCCGCATCGACATGCACAACGCGCAGGTCGACATCCGCGGCCAGGCGATTCTCTTTGAGAGCGGCATTTACGCCAAAATGCCGAATGATTTGCCCGATCGCGTTGCGCTCGCCATTTTCGACATCTGCGGCGCACCGGCACAGACGGCCCGGCTCGTGCGGGCCGGAGACACGGTGGTGATTCTCGGTGCCAGCGGGAAGTCGGGATTGACCGTGCTGCGGCAGGCGAGGTTGTCGGCAGGGACGCGCGGGCGGGTGGTCGCGGTGGACTATGGAGATGCGGCTTGTGAGCGGCTGTGCGCCCTTGGCTGGGCGGATGCGGTGCTGAACGTGGATGCGAGCCGGCCCGCAGACGTGTTGGCAGCCGTGGGGCAGGTGCTGGGGGAAGAGCGGGCAGACGTCGTGATCAACTGCGTCAATGTGCAAAACACTGAAATGGCTTCGATTTTATGCGCGAAAGACCGGGGGACGGTGTACTTCTTCAGCATGGCCACCCAGTTTACGGCGGCTGCGCTGGGCGCCGAGGGCGTGGGGAAAGACGTGCAGTTGATGATTGGGAACGGATACTGCCGCGGCCACGCTGAACACGCACTGCAGCTGGTGCGCCAGTGTCCGGAACTGCTGCGGGTTTTCGAAGGGAAGTTTTCATCAGGGGAGGAATCGAAATGAGCATCCTCGAACGCGAAATCACGAATCGGTACGGCAAGAAGCAGCGTCATTTCCGGGAAGTCGAATTGTGGAAAGACGTCACGGATGAACAGTGGAATGACTGGAAGTGGCAGCTGACCCACACCGTCAACACGCTCGAAGACCTGGGCAAGGTCATCCACTTGACGCCCGAGGAAATTCAGGGGGTGGATCACGTCAAAGCGTCGATTCCGCTGCGCATCACGCCGTATTACGCGATGATGATGGATCCCGACGACCCCAACTGCCCGATTCGCATGCAGGCGGTGCCTTTGTCGAATGAAATGCAGCGGTCGCCTTGGGACATGGAAGACCCCCTGGAAGAAGACGAGGACGCGCCCGTGCCGGGCCTCACGCACCGCTACCCGGACCGCGTGCTGTTCCTCATCACCAACCAGTGCTCGATGTACTGCCGCCACTGTACGCGCCGCCGCTTCTCCGGGCAGGTCGGCCACGCCGTGCCCAAGCCGCAGTTGGACACCGCGATTGACTACATTCGCAATCACCCGGAAGTCCGCGACGTGCTGTTGTCGGGCGGCGACGGACTGCTGGTGAACGACCGGATTTTGGAGTACATCATCAGCAGCTTGCGTGCGATTCCGCACGTCGAAATCATTCGCATCGGTACCCGCGCACCCGTGGTGTTTCCGCAGCGCATCACCGACAATCTTTGCAGCATTCTGCGCAAGTACCACCCGGTGTGGATGAACACGCACTTCAACCACCCGGACGAAATTACGCCGGAAGCTGCGGCGGCCTGCGAAAAGCTGGTCGACGCCGGGGTGCCGCTCGGCAACCAGACGGTGCTGATGCGCGGTGTGAACGACTGTGTCCATATTCAGAAGAAGCTGCTGCACGAGCTCGTCAAAATTCGCGTGCGTCCCTATTATCTCTACCAGTGTGACCTGTCGGAAGGCATCGAACACTTTCGCACGACGGTGTCGAAAGGCATCGAGATCATGGAACAGCTGCGCGGCCACACGTCCGGCTATGCGATTCCAACCTTCGTCGTCGACGCCCCCGGAGGCGGCGGGAAGATCCCGGTCATGCCGCAGTACCTGATTTCCCAAGGTCACGGCAAGGTGATTCTGCGCAATTTTGAAGGTGTCATCACGACCTATCACGAACCGACTTACGAAGATCGCGGCTGTCCCCCCACCTGCACGCACGACCATGCGCAGGATGACCAGGAGCTGATTGGCGTGGCGCGGCTGCTGAACGACGTGCAGCTCGCCCTGGAACCAAAGGGCCTCAGGCGCGCGGAGCGAAACCACCATCGGGCGTGAGGTGGGGGTTTTGGGGCGGGAGTGAGGGCTTTCGGGCCGGTTGGGGCCGGGCGATTAGGAAGAAAACCCGCCTTATGCGCTTGGCGGAGGATGCTTGGGCCGGACGATTAGGAAGGAACCCCGCCTTATGGGGCCGGCGGAGGGTGCCTAGGCCGGACGATTAGGAAGGAACCCCGCCTTATGGGGCCGGCGGAGGATGCTTGGGCCGGCCGATTAGGAAGGAAAACCGCCTTATGGGGCCGGCGGAGGATGCTTGGGCCGGCCGATTAGGAAGGAACCCCGCCTTATGGAGCCGGCGGAGGGTGCCTGGGCCGGTTAGGGCCGGCCGATTAGGAAGGAACCCCGCCTTATGGGGCTGGCGCAGGGTACCTGGGCCGGTTAGGGCCGGCCGATTGGGAAGGAACCCCGCCTTATGGGGCTGGCGCAGGGTACCTGGGCCGGCCGTTAGGGAAGGAAACCCGCCTTATGGAGCCGGCGGAGGGTGCCTGGGCCGGCCGATTAGGAAGGAAACCCGCCTTATGGAGCCGGCGGAGGGTGCCTGGGCCAGCGAATTAGGAAGGAAACCCGCCTTATGGGGCTGGCGGAGGGTGCCTGGGCCAGGCGATTAAGAAGAAAACCCGCCCTATGCGGCCGCCGCAGGGTGCCTGGGCCAGGCGCGCCAAGCCCTGGCCGGCCGATTAGGAAGAAGTGGTGCCTTGCCTTGTGCTGCTGATTCGTGCCACGCGCGAGTGTGGGGGGCTAGGAGGTGCTGTCTGATGGACTTGGTAACACAGTGCATCGTCAATGGATGGCGTCGCGTCGCGTTCATCGGCACTGCCAAGCACGCCGGCAAGACAACCGCCCTCAACGCGTTCATCGCGCGGGCGGGCCAGGCCCGGTTCCAGAGCCCCGCCGGTCCCCTACATTCCGCCCTTCCCCGGTCTCCCGCAGACCGTTCGACCCGACCCGGCGCGGTTTCGACACTCGGGTTGCTCAGTGTCGGTCTCGACGGCGAACGACTCGACACCATTCTCGGGGTGTCGAAACCTGCAATTGAGGCGCCTTCCGGGACCATCATCGCTTCCGCGGAGCGCGCGTTGGCTGATTCGGATGCGGAGCTGGAGTACCTGGCGGCGCTGCCCATTGAATCGCCGCTCGGCACGGTGCTCGTCGCGCGCGTGCAGCGTGCGGGGCGGGTGGTGCTCGCCGGGATCCGCCAACGACACCACGTCGAGCTGGCCGCACCAGCCCTCGAGCAGGCCGGCGCAGACCTCGTGCTGATTGACGGGGCGTTCGATCGCGTCGCAGCCGCAGCACCTGACCTGGTCGACGCGGTCGTCATTGCAGTCGGCGCGATTCACGGGCGAACGGTCGAAGATGCCGCTCGCCACGCGTTTTTGTTGCTGCAGAAATTTCGGCTGCCGGAAATCCCGGCCGATTTGAAGGCCGCCCTGCAGCCTGCCCGCGAACAGGATGTCGGCGGGGTGCTCATCGCAAGCGCGGCTGCGGAGGCGCCCTGCGCCTACCCGCGCGGTGCCCTCCCGCCCTGCGCCTACCCGCCCGGTCCCTTCCCGCGCGGTGGCATCTCGCCCGGCGCCTCCCCGTCAGAACCTTCCCATGCGGCGTTGACGCTGGTGCCGGGCCGGGGGGTGTCCGACTTCGTGCGCTGCCTCGAATCGGCTGCGCCGAGCTTGGCGTGCGCGTCTGCGCATCAGCCGTCGATCACCTGCTATGTGCCCGGGGCCGTGACCACGACCTTGTTGGAGGCGCTCGCGCGCTGCGGGGTGATGCACCTCGTTGCGGCTCATCCGGCGCAGATTCTGGCGAGCGCAGAGGCCATCGCCAGGTGGTTCCGGCGGGGGCACCGGCTGTCCGTGTGGCGGCGGGTGCCAATCGCCGCGATCGCCGTAAATCCCCACAGCATCACCGGGTACGACCTGCCGAGCGAGCCGCTGCAGGACGCCATCCGGCAAATCGCGCCCGGCATTCCGGTGATCAATGCAAAGGAGTGGATGCGGGTGGCGCAGTCATGAAACCGGCGATGAGCTCCACTATGAACCCAGCGACAAGGCCTGACATGCACTCGGCGATGACCTCGACTCTGAACGCCGCGGCGAACCCCGCCGTGAACGCGGAACGAGCAACTTTCCTCGATCACGCCAGTGCCAACGCAGTCGGTTGGGATGCGTTTTGGCGCGCGTTTGAGCCGGTGACGCCGGACGGCCGCCGCGCCAAGCAGGCGATGCGCCCGTTTCTTCCCGGCAATGACCCACACTGGGAGGCTGCCTTGTCACAATTGCGATCGGACGCGGCCGCATGCGACCGGGCGGGCGACGGTGCGCTCGACACCCTCCGTTCGGTGTACCTGACTAGACTGCCAGACATTGCGCAGGCTGTCGCCGCACTGCGGCAGCCTGGCATCGTGCTGTCGCAGAAGGACCTGCTGCTGCTGAAGCAGTACCTGTTTCACGGCCTTGCCTTGGCCAACGCCGCGGAGGCCAGATCCTTCGCGTGGACAACGCCGCAGCACTGGACGCTGATCCTCACCCTGTTCGGCCAACAGGCCCTCGAAAGTCAGCAGGCGCTCCAAGGCCAACAGGCCCTCGAAAGCCAGCAGGCCCAGCGCGCACAGCAGGCCCGCCAACCCGACGGCGCCCTGCTGCCGTTGACACCTACATTCGCCGTCGATCACGTCGCAGACGACGCCTACCGCGCCGCGGCTCGGGCGTTCGCAGCCGCGTCGACCACGCTGGCAGAGCGGCTGCACGAGCGGGATGAACAATGGATGGAAGCGGCCGGGGTTCGTCCGGACTGGGCGGGGAGACTGGTGCTGCGCCGGCCGGATCACGTCGCGTTGATTGGCGAACTCAAAGTGGACCCGCGGCTTCGATGGCTGCAGGACACACCGTTCGAGAGCCTCTTTGAGGTTGTCGAAACACCGGATATTCGCGCCTGCCGCGAACAGGTCAGCGCTGCCCGCGAGCAGCTCGCGCACGCGGCCGAGCAGGTGCTGGCCCGGTTGTGCGCCGCCCTTCGCGCCCACCTGCCGACGCTCCTCCAGCTGCAGGCGGACGTCGCCGACCTGGATGTGCGGCTTGCGAAGGTGGCGTTGCTTCGCCGCTGGCAGGCGGTTGGGGCGGGCTGCGTCCCTACATCGGCCCATCGCGTGGAACTGGTGGCCGGCATCCACCCGCAAGTCGCGGCCCGGCTGGGCCAAGCAGACCGTTACGTACCGCTTTCGGTCGATCCCGACCCTGGCGCGAACGTCCTGTGCGGTGCCAACATGGGCGGGAAGACCGTGTCGTTGAGCCTCCTTTTCATCTGCCAGGTGCTGGCACAGTACGGGCTGCCGGTGCCAGCGCAGGCGTTTCGAACCCGCCTGTTTCGGACGGCCCGCTTTGCAGGGCATGCCCAGACCGACCTGCAAAGCGGCCTGAGTTCCTTCGGGCAGGAGGTCATCACGCTGAAACACCATTTGGCCCTGCACGCGGAAGGGCGCGCGTTTGTCTGTCTCGATGAGCCGATGCGATCCACCAATCCGGCGGAAGGGGAAGCGCTGGTAGTCGGTCTGCTGCGAACGGTTGTGCGCGACAAGCGGGACTCCATCTGGTTTGTGGTCACGCATTTTGCCGGCGCCGCGCGCGTGCCGGGCATCACGCGGTTTCGCGTGAAGGGCCTCGCTGAAGACGCGGTTTGGCGGCACCTGACGGATGATGGGGCCCCGGCACGGGATGCGGCGGAGGATGTCGACGTTCTTCGCGGGCTTGCGGCGGCGATGGACTACCGCGTGCTGCGGTGGGCGGACGAACCGATGCCGGAGGAGGCGCTGCGGGTCGCCGCGTGGCTGGGCCTGCCATCCGACGTGCTGCAAGCGGGCAGGCACTTTCTCGCAGAGGGGGAGCGTGAACATGACGGACGTGAATCGGATCGACACGAGCACACCTGACACGAACCGGCCGTCAAAGCTGCAGCTGGACGAGGGGCTCGTGCGCCGCGGGCGCCAGGCAGCCAGTCAGATTGCCGACTCGGTCACGGCGTTTTTGGCGGCCCGCACCACGGTGGCCATCGAGCGAACGGTGCTGCGGCTGTTCGGCGTGGACGGGGTGGACAGCGCGGGCGTGCCGCTGCCGAACGCGGTGGTGGAAACGGTACGGCGCGCCGGCACGCTCGGGGCGGGCATCACAAGGCCGTTTGTGAACGGCCTCATCCAAACCGGGTTGTCTGCACAGGCGCTGGCGGAGGCCGTCGCCCATGGTGCCGTCTCGCTGGCGGACTTGCCGCAGGCACCCGAGGCGGCGGTGGTCCGCCAGGCACAGGACCTTGCGGACGTCACGCTCGCCCGCATCGCGGCCAACCGGCAGACGCGGGAGGCGCTGTTGGCGCGGCTTGGGAAAGGCCGCCAACCGTACATCTACGTGATCGTCGCGACAGGGAACATCTACGAAGATGTGGTGCAGGCCCGTTCGGCGGCGCGGCAGGGGGCGGATATCATCGCCGTGATCAGAAGCACCGGCCAAAGCCTGCTCGACTACGTGCCCTACGGCGCCACCACCGAAGGGTTTGGCGGAACGTTTGCGACGCAGGAGAACTTTCGCATCATGCGGGCGGCGCTTGACGAGGTCGGGGAAGAAGTGGGTCGCTACATCCGCCTGTGCAACTACTGCTCGGGGCTGTGCATGCCGGAAATCGCGGCCATGGGCGCCTTGGAGCGGCTGGACGTGATGCTGAACGACGCGCTGTACGGCATTTTGTTCCGCGACATCAACATGCAACGGACTTTGGTGGACCAGCATTTCTCGCGGATGATCAACGCGTATGCGGGGGTCGTGATCAACACGGGAGAAGACAATTACCTGACCACGGCCGATGCGGTCCAGGCGGCGCACACTGTGCTTGCCTCACAGTTTCTGAACGAGCAGTTTGCGCTCTGCGCTGGGGTGCCGGAGGCCCAAATGGGGCTCGGGCACGCGTTTGAGATGAACCCGATGATTGAGGACGGATTGCTGTACGAATTGGCGCAGGCGCAGATGGCGCGGGAGATTTTCCCGAACGCGCCGCTCAAGTACATGCCGCCGACGAAACACATGACGGGCAATATTTTTCGCGGCCACGTACAGGACGCCTTGTTCAACCTGGTCGGCATCATGACGCAGCAGGGCATTCAACTGCTTGGGATGATGACGGAGCAGATTCATACGCCGTTGATTTACGACCGTCACCTGGCCATCGAGAGCGCCAAGTACATTTTCAACAACGCGCGCCACCTCGGCGACGAAATCCAGTTCAAGCCGGACGGCATCATCGTCCAGCGCGCCCGGCAGGTGCTGCAGGAGGCGGTGGCGTTGTTGGAAGAGATCGTTCAGATTGGGTTCTTCGAAGCGCTCAGCCGGGGGATGTTTGCGGATGTCAAGCGAGCGGAAACCGGCGGCCGGGGGCTGTCTGGGGTGATTTTGCGCGAGGCGGACTACTTCAATCCGTTCGAAACGGCGCTGCGGGAGCGGTTGGGGTTGTCTGCGGAACACGCGGGGGTGAAGGCATGAGCGGGGGAGCGAAAGAATGGACGCCGATCGAGCCAGGGGAGCGCCCGCGGCCGTCTGACCGCCGAGCGGTCGACTGGCGGACGCAAATCGCCAAGGTCGACTGGACGCGCGTCCGGCCGTACGGTGATACCATGGATGACGGCAAGGTGCAGCTCAGCTTCTCACTGCCGGTGCCGGACGGGCCGGAGGCGGTGGAAGCGGCCCGGCAGCTGGGGGCAAAGATGGGACTGGCCGAGCCGACGGTCGTGCATCACGAGGACATCGGCGAAAACTTTACGTTCATTGTGATGTACGGCAGCTGTGTCCACACCGTCGACTACGCCCATCTCCAAGTGCCCAAAGTGGACGCCGCCAGGATGGACTTTGACGAGATCAACCAGTTCATCCGGGCGCAGATTGGGCGGAAAATCACCGTGATTGGCGCGTGTGCGGGGACAGACGCGCATACCGTCGGGATCGACGCGATTATGAACATGAAGGGCTACAACGGCGAATATGGGCTGGAGCGGTACCCTGAAATCAGCGCGTTCAACCTGGGCAGCCAGGTCGAACCGGAAGTGCTGCTGCAAAAGGCGGTCGAGCTCGAGGCGGACGCGATTCTGGTGTCTCAGGTGGTGACGCAGAAGGACGTGCATGTGCACACCCTGAGCGCCCTGGTCGATCTCCTCGAGGCCGAGGGGATTCGCCGCAAGGTGGTGCTGGTTGCGGGCGGACCGCGCATCACGCATGAGCTAGCGCTGGAGCTGGGTTATGACGCCGGGTTTGGGCCGGGGACGCTGGCCCCGGATGTGGCTTCGTTTATCGTGCAGGAGATGGTGCGGCGCAATTTGGCGTGAACGGGACTGCGCGCTGTCCGCGCCGCGCGTTCGCGCCAGCCCGTGTTGCGTGTCATGCCGGGCGTGACGGCCGCGCGTCATGGCCGGGCGTTATGTATGAATCCGCGTGAGAAGGCCAAATTACTGTCAGTACGAGCGCGCTGGGACACACTTGTACAGTGCGCAAACTGACGTGAGGAGGCCTCATTTTATGGCATTTCACACACCGCAGCGCATTGCGGAACTGACCGTCGATGCCGGTGAACGAAAGGCGCAGCTGCCGTTTGGGACCATGGCGATTCTCGGGTTTCTGGCGGGCGCCTTCATCTCGGTCGGATTCTTGCTCGATATCCGGGTCAGCGGCGACCTGCCCGCAGCCTGGGGGTCGTTTGGGTCGTTTCTCGGTGCTGCCGTGTTCCCGGTCGGCCTGGTTTTGGTGGTGTTGGCTGGGGCAGAACTGTTGACGGGGAACATGATGTCCGTCCCGATGGCGTGCTTTGCTGGGCGCATCTCGGTCGGGCGAGGGATTGCCAACTGGATCATCATTTTGGTGACCAACTTCATCGGCTCCGTCTGTGTCGCGTACTTTTTTGGTCACATTGTCGGATTAACGGAGACGGGCCCCTACCTGTTGAAAACGGTGGCGGTGGCGAAGGCGAAGCTCGGCGATCCGTTCGGTCCCGCCTTTGTCTCGGCGATTGGCTGTAACTGGCTGGTTTGTCTCGCGGTGTGGCTGGCCTACGGGGCGGAGGACTTTGCGGGGAAAATCCTGGGCATCTGGTTTCCGATTATGGCCTTCGTCGCGATCGGATTCCAGCACGTTGTGGCCAATATGTTCGTCATTCCGGCAGCCATCTTCGCGGGGTACTATACCTGGGCGGACTATTTCCGCAACTTCGTGCCCGTTTTCCTGGGAAATGCGGTCGGCGGCGCGATCTTCGTCGGTGCACTGTATTACATTGCGTATATCAGCAACGCCCGCAGAGAGGGAACCGGCGAGTAATGGGGCGTTCAACGAGCCGCATCCTGCTTAGGGGATGCGGCTTTTGGGCATTCGTCACAACAGTCCTCTTCGTCACCTGCGCCGTCCGCACACCGGCGGCGCAGGCTGCCGTGTGGAACGGGGTCGATCCCGTCGCCGCGCCGGGTCAGGCTTTCGTTGTTGTCGACACCGCACGAAACCGCCTGACATTGTATGAGGCCGGTGTACCGGTTCGCATCTGGTCAGTCGGGCTTGGAAAACCGGACACGCCGACGCCGATTGGTGAATGGGTCGTCACCGACAAGCAGCGGGGCTGGGGTGACGGCTTTGGCACGCGCTGGCTGCGCATCAGCGTGCCGTGGGGCATCTACGGCATTCATGGCACCAATAAACCCCATCTGATTGGCGGGGACGTCAGCAGCGGCTGCATTCGCATGCGAAACCAGGATGTGGAGGCCCTCTACCCAAAGGTGCGCATCGGCACCCCGGTGCTGATTGAGGGGAACCCGCTCTGCGATGGGCGGCGCTTGGAACTGGGCCACATTGGCTCCGATGTTTGGCTGGTTCAGGACCGCTTGGCCCGTCTCGGCCTTTACGAAGGACCATGCGACGGTCGCTTCGGATTCGAAACCGAAAAAGCCGTCAAGGCGTTTGAGGCGGCACACCACCTGACGGTGGACGGCGTTGTGAACCTCGCGGTCTATCAGGCGCTGGGGTTGGCGGAATAACCACGCAGCGGTGCAGGCCGCCGACTTCAGCTTGCGAGAACGTGGTCCTTCCTTTGCTGCAAAGCACGTACAAAGGTATGGAAGGCGCACGTCGAATTTGGTAAACTGGATGTCGAACTATAAAAATCACAAAATTCTTAACTATATTTTGAACCACCTTCCAAAAGGACCGTTCGCCGCAAGAGGAGGGTGTTTGTATGAAGCTGCCTCAGGACAGGCAAACCCGGGTCAACCTCTCTTTCATGATGCCGTTTATCGCCGTGGTCGTCATTCTGGTTGGGCTGAACTTGTATCAGAACCTTCGTTATGCCACGTTTGATGTCACGATTCGCGGACAATCTCCGTTATCCCAAAGTGCGAACGGATTTGCCGACGCAAACAAGCCCATCTCGCCTTCTCAAACGAGTGCGAACGAAACGGTGTTTCGCGGCCTTCACACGTATTGGTGGGCCGATCGCGCCTCCATCTACACCCTCGGGAGTTTGAACGGCGGCTTGTGGTTCCGTGTTTCGCCCACCCTGCGAGGCGATTTTGAATTGTCTCCCGGAAATCTCCCCTCCAGGTCGGCCGTTGTCGGATTGAATATCGAGAACGCGGACGGCCAGGTGGTCACCGACCTGCAGCCGGGCAAATGGTACAAGGTGGAACAGTATGGCAAGTGGTTTACGATGAAATTCAATTGGTAAAGACCTCGAAATCGTCAGCGGCCGCACCGGGCAGAAGCACATGGGCGGAAGATCCGTTTCCCTGATCGACCCTATCTGTGGTATTTTTAAATAGAGTCTGAAGACGAGACATATACTTCGGCAATCGCTACGTACTCTATGAGGGTAGACCAAGCGGACCATGGGCGGTTTGCCGGGTTTTGTTCGTACCGACCGTTTGGTAGGGAGGAGGAACCAGAGATGTGGTATGTCATTCAAGGCATCGTCTTTATTGTGCTTCTGCTCGGTGCGCTGTACTCCTTCGGAATCGCGATCTACAACCGCTTCAAGCTGCTGAAGGCGGCCAAGCCGGATGTGGAACGCACCGATCGACCGGGGCAGCGCGCCTGGAGTTTTGTCAAGTACGTGCTTGGCCAGCGAAAGGTCATTGCTGAGCCGTCCGGTTTGGCGCACTTTTTTATCTTCTGGGGCTTTATCGCGTTGGTGTTTGGTGACCTGGACTTTATCGTCTACCATCTGACGCGCTGGCACTTCCCGTGGGGGACGGCGCCTGCTTATCTGTTTATTGAAGAAATGTTTTCGCTTCTCGTCATTACCGCCCTCATCATCGCGGCCATCCGCCGCTACGCGATTCAGCCTATGCGCATCGACCAGGGCTTCGAAGGCGGCTTGATTCTGAGCTTCATCGGAATCATTGTCATCACGTATTGGATCGCGACCGGCGCCGACCTGGCCAAGGCGGGCGTTCACCCGGGCTGGGCAGCACCTGTGCTGAACTGGGTCAGCGAGGTCTTTGCCGGGTTGTCCGGCGGGACACTCCTTGCCATCAGTGAAGTGGCGTTTTGGGTGCATGTGCTGACCATCATGGTGTTCTTGATGGTCATTCCAAGGTCCAAACACTCCCATATGATTGGTTCGATGTTCAACTGGTACTTCCGCCGTCTGGACGCTCCCGGCAAGCTGCGCAAGCTGGACCTGGAGGACGAGAGCATTGAGGAATTCGGTGTTGGCAAGGTCTTCGATTTCACGTGGAAGCAGCTGCTCGACGGCTACGCATGCACGGAGTGCGGCCGTTGTCACATCAACTGCCCAGCGACGTTGTCTGGCAAGCCGTTGTCGCCGAAGTATCTGATTTTGAAGATGAAAGACCACTTGAACGAGGCCGGTCCTGGCATGCTGGCGAAGATGGCTGCCGGAGCTGAAGATTATGAGCCGGAGTCGGTATGGGCGAACACGTTCAGCGAAGAGGAAGTGTGGGCGTGCACGACCTGCCGGGCGTGTGAAGAGGCCTGCCCGGTTGCCAACGAACATGTGCAGGACATCATTGACCTGCGCCGCTGGCTGGTGCTGACGGAAGGCAAGACTTCTCCGGAAGTCTCCAAGGTGTTTGCCAACCTCGAACGTCAGTCCAACGAGTGGGGCATCAACCGCCGGGAGCGTGCGGCTTGGGCGAAGGACCTGCCGGTTCGCACCATGGCCGAAGTTGAAGGGAAGGCGGAATACCTGTTCTTCGTCGGGACGATGGCGTCCTACGACCAGCGTGCCCAGAAAATTGCACAGGCGTTCGCCAAACTGCTGTTGGCTGCAGGGGTTGATTTCGCCATCCTGGGGACGGAAGAAGAGAGTGACGGAGATTCCGCCCGTCGGCTGGGTAACGAGTTCCTGTATCAGGACTTTGTGCAGCGCAACATCGAGGTGTTCAAGGAATACGGTGTGAAGAAAATTATCACCACCGACCCGCACGCGTTCAACACGTTCAAGAACGAATATCCGGACTTCGGCTTCGAGGCAGAAGAGGTTTGGCACAGCACACAGTTCGTGGCGAAGCTGCTGCAAGAGGGCAAGTTGAAGCCGACCAAAAAGGTCGAAGAAACCATCACGTATCACGACTCGTGCTACTTGGGCCGCTATAACGATATTTACGACGCGCCGCGCTATATTCTCGAATCCATTCCGGGTGTAAAATTGGTTGAGATGGAGCGGAGTCGGAACAAGGGCATGTGCTGCGGGGCCGGCGGCGGTGGCATGTTCAAGGAAGAGACGGGGACACGCATCAACGTGATGCGCGCGAAGCAAGCCATCGACACCGGTGCGAGCATCGTCGGCACGGCTTGTCCGTACTGCATGAACATGCTGATCGACGGGACCAAGGCAAACGGCGCGGAGGAAGACGTGAGCACGTACGATGTGATTGAGCTGCTGGCGATGTCCGTGGACGTGCCGGCGCCCGCCGTTGCGGAAGGGGTCTCCTGACCCTGTTTGTGACCCGCTGCAGTCTCTTTGCCGCGAACCTGCGGTTCAGAAGCTGCCTGTGAGGTTTATACGCACAGCCGTGTCACTATTTTTCAACACAGAAGGGGGCGGTCCCATTCGGCAATCCAATGCCTTTGGGACAGCCCCTGTGGTGTTGCACCACATTGTCTCGGACCGGCGCGTTGTGCCCTTTTGAGCACCAAGTGCCGCCCGCGAGATGCACAGGTGCACGAAAAGGAGGAGGCATATGGGGAAATCGGTGATTGTATCCGCCGTGCGCACACCTTTTGGCCGCCTGAATGGCGCGTTGGCCGCACGGCCTGCGGTAGAACTGGGAGGCATTGCGATTCGGGAAGCGTTGAACCGGGCGCGCGTGCGGGACGAGGAAGTGGAACAGGTGCTGATGGGCATGGTGCTGCAGGGCGGCGCTGGCCAAATTCCCGCCCGTCAGGCGGCCCGATACGCTGGCTTGCCATGGGAAACCCCGAGTGTTACCGTGAATAAGGTGTGTGCCTCTGGACTGCGGGCGGTGACGCTGGCAGACGCGCTGATCCGCGCGGGGGATGTCAAGGTCGCCGTGGCTGGCGGCATGGAGAGTATGTCGAATGCGCCCTACGCCGTACCGGGCGCGCGCCGCGGCCTGCGGATGGGCGACGGTGCGGTCATCGACCTGATGATTCACGACGGGTTGACCTGCGCCTTTCACAACGTCCACATGGCGGTTTTGGGCAGTGAGGTCGCCAAAGAGTACGGCATTTCCAGGGAAGCGCAGGACGCCTTTGCCTTGCGCAGTCATCAGCGGGCCATCGCGGCCATCGACGCCGGCATCCTGCGGGAAGAAATCGTGCCCGTGACCGTCACACAGAAGCGCGAGCAGGTCACAGTGGATACGGATGAGGCACCGCGCCGGGACACATCGCTGGATAAACTGGCAGCGCTTTCACCTGTGTTCGATCCCGCTGGGACCGTGACGGCGGGCAACGCGCCGGGTGTCAACGACGGCGCGGGCGCTTTGGTGGTGATGGACGAGACCTACGCACAGCAGACGGGCCGCCAGCCGCTTGCGACCATCCTGGGTTACGCGGAAGTCGCCGCGGAAGCCAAGTACATCGCGACGACACCGGGTCTGGCGATTCAAAAACTCCTCCAAAAGACCGGAAAATCAATCTCGGACATTGATTTGTTCGAGGTCAATGAAGCGTTCGCGGCCGTGACGCTGACAGCTGGAAAGATGTTGGACTGGGATGAATCGAAAGTCAACGTCAACGGAGGCGCGGTCGCGCTGGGTCACCCGATTGGCGCGAGCGGTGCGAGAATCCTCACGACGTTGATTTATGAACTCCGTCGGCGGGGCGGCGGGCTCGGCATCGCGGCGATCTGCAGCGGGGCGGCACAAGGCGACGCGGTTCTCGTTGAAGTGTCCGGAAACTGACGGCTTCATCCTTTATATCCTTTATTTCTAAGAGATAAGGAAGGCGATGGTTTGTGACGCAGAACGTACAGAAGTTGATTGTCATCGGGGCTGGCCAAATGGGCAGCGGCATCGCGCAAGTCGCTGCGGAGGCGGGGCTTCGCGTCCTGTTGAACGACATCAGCGAGGCCTATGCCGCCAAAGGACTGAACAGAATCCGGGCGAACCTCGAACGCAATGTGTCGAAAGGGCGGCTGACGGAGGCGGAAATGGACGCTGTTCTCGGACGGATTTCCCTTTCCACCACCTTGAACGACGCCGCAGACTGCGACATGGCCATCGAGGCGGCGACCGAAAACCTGGACATCAAGCTGCAGGTGTTCCGCACGCTGGATGAAACGATGCCAGCTCATGCCATTCTGGCCTCGAACACCTCTTCACTGCCGATCACCGAAATTGCGGCCGTCACCAAACGGCCTGCACAGGTCATTGGCATGCACTTCATGAACCCCGTGCCGGTGATGAAACTGGTCGAAGTGATTCGCGGTTTGGCGACATCGGACGAGGTGTATCAAACCGTGTACGAATTGGCCGTCAAAATGGGCAAAACGGCGGTGGAAGTCAACGACTTCCCGGGCTTTGTGTCGAACCGCGTGCTGATGCCGATGATCAACGAAGCGATTTACTGTGTGTACGAAGGCGTCGCGACGCCGGAGGCGATTGACGAAGTCATGAAGCTGGGGATGAACCACCCCATGGGTCCGCTGACACTGGCGGATTTCATCGGCCTGGACACCTGTCTGGCCATCATGGAAGTGCTGTACGAAGGCTTCGGCGACTCCAAGTACCGCCCCTGCCCGTTGCTGCGCAAGTATGTGAAGGCCGGATGGCTGGGCAAAAAGTCTGGCCGCGGCTTCTACCAATACGACTGATTCGGAGGAACCGGCTGTGGACTTCGAATTTACACCAGAGCAAAAAGAACTCATCCAGGTTGTACGAGACTTTGCAACCAATGTCATCGCCAAGCGGGCGGCTGAGATTGACGAGACGGACCAGTTTCCCCGGGACATCATCAGCGAGATGGGGAAACTCGGCATCATGGGGCTGCCGATTCCGGAGGAGTGGGGCGGCGTCGGCGCCGACTTCCCTTCGTACATTGCCGCGATTGAGGAAATTGCTTACGCCTCAGCGGCGGTCGGCGTCATCTTGGCCGTCCACACATCGGTCGGGACGTTCCCGATTCTCTACTTTGGCACACAGGCGCAGAAGGAGCGCTACCTGCCAAAGCTCGCCAGCGGAGAGTGGATCGGCGCCTTTGCGCTGACCGAACCGGGTGCGGGCACGGATGCGGCGTCCATTCGGACGCGTGCGGTTCGTCAAGGCGACAAATACATCCTCAACGGCTCGAAAATATTCATCACCAATGCAGGGGAAGCCGGCGTCTACTGTGTGTTCGCGGTCACCGATCCGACGAAAGGCGCCCGCGGTGTGACGGCGTTTTTGGTGGAGCCGGGGATGCCGGGCTTTCGCGTGGGCAAGAAAGAGCGCAAGATGGGGCTGAATGGTTCCAACACCTGCGAACTGCTGTTTGAGGATGCGGAAGTGCCGGTGGAAAACCGGCTGGGTGAAGAGGGACAAGGCTTCTCCATCGCCATGCGCCTGCTCGATGGCGGGCGCATCGGCATCGCGGCGCAGGCCCTCGGGATTGCGCGAGCCGCCTTCGATGCGGCCAACGCACATGTCCACAGCCGAAAGCAGTTTGGTCAGGAACTGGCCGGCTTTCAGGGTGTGCAGTTCATGCTGGCGGACATGGCCACCAAGATTCAGGCGGCGCGCTGGTTGACGTACCACGCCGCAGCGCTCAAACAGCAGGACCGAAAGTGTACGCGGGAGGCTTCCATGGCCAAGCTGTTTGCCAGCGACACCGCCATGCAGGTGACCACGGACGCCGTTCAGTTGTTCGGCGGCTACGGGTACATCAAGGACTTCCCGGTTGAGCGGTACATGCGCGACGCCAAAATCACGCAGATTTACGAAGGCAGCAACCAGATTCAGCGGGTGGTCATCGCCCGGCAGCTGAATGACGTGAAGCGGATTTAAGGAACGGTTTGACGACCGTGATCGCTCGCTGGGTGCATTTTGCGCCTCATCGACATGGGGATTAGGAGGAAGTTGGATGGATTTTTTGCTGGATAAAGAGCATGAGCAGATTCGACAGTTGGTGCGCGACTTTGCGGATAAGGAAATTGCGCCGGGGGCAGCGGAGCGCGACGAGAAAGAGGCGTTCGATCGCGGCATCTTCGACAAGATGGCGAGTTTGGGGCTGACGGGGATTCCTTGGCCCGAGCAGTACGGCGGCGCGGGCATGGATTACCTGGCGTACGTACTCACCATTGAAGAGTTGGCGCGCGTCGACGCGTCTGCGGCCGTCGTGCTGTCTGCGCACACCAGCCTTGCCGGCTGGCCTATTTACAAATTCGGCACGGAGGAACAGAAGCAGAAGTACCTGCGGCCGATGGCCGAGGGCAAGTGGATTGGCGCCTACGGATTGACGGAACCGGGGTCGGGATCGGACGCGGCTGGCATGCGCACCACAGCCGTCAAAGACGGCAACGAATATGTGCTGAGCGGCAGCAAGGTGTTCATCACCAACGGCGGCCCGGCGGAGGTGTACGTGGTGTTCGCGCTGACTGATCCGTCGAAACGCGCGCGCGGCGTCACCGCCTTTATCCTGGAAAAGGGCATGCCGGGCTTTTCGATTGGCAAGCATGAAAAGAAAATGGGGATTCGTTCCTCCACCACCGTGGAACTGATTTTCGACAACGTCCGCGTGCCGGAAGAAAATCGGCTGGGCGAGGAAGGGTTTGGCTTCAAGATTGCGATGATGACTCTGGACGGCGGCCGCAACGGCATCGCGGCGCAGGCGCTGGGGATTGCGCGCGGCGCCTATGAGAAAGCGCGCGCGTACGCGGTCGAGCGGAAGCAGTTCGGCGCGCCCATCGCGGACTTGCAAGCCATTCAGTTCAAGCTTGCGGATATGGCCACGAAAATTGAGGCCGCGCGGCTGCTCACCTATCAGGCGGCTTGGCTGGAGTCCAAAGGCCTCCCGTATGGCCAGGCGTCGGCCATGAGCAAGGTGTTCGCGTCTGACACGGCGATGCAGGTGACGACGGAGGCCGTGCAGGTGTTTGGGGGCTACGGCTTCATTCGTGAGTACGAAGTCGAGCGCATGATGCGCGACGCGAAAATCACGCAGATTTACGAGGGCACAAACGAGATCCAGCGTCTGGTCATCGCGCGCAACCTCCTGAACGAAGTGCGCGGCTGACCACGGTAAGGACAAAGGGGCACGAAGGAGGGACCCTCCGTTGCATCCACTCGTCCAACGGATTTTTGCGGGTGACAGGCGCGCGGTGGCACGCGCGCTCACCATCATTGAAAACGACGGTCCGGACAAACGCGCCTTGCTGAAGGATCTGTATCCATCCGCTGGCCGTGCGCACGTGGTGGGGTTCACCGGCGCACCCGGGGCGGGCAAAAGTACGCTGGTTGACCAGGTGATTACCCATCTGCGCAAGGCGGGGCTGTCAATCGGGGTGCTGGCCGTGGACCCGTCCAGCCCGTTCACGGGCGGAGCACTGCTCGGCGATCGCGTCCGCATGACGCGCCACAGCGCCGACCCCGGCGTCTACATCCGGAGCATGGGCAGCCGCGGCAGCATGGGTGGATTGGCCGCGGCCTCCCGCGAGATGCTGTACGCACTGGAGGCCTCCGGATGCGACGTGATTCTGCTGGAGACCGTGGGTGTCGGTCAGGCCGAACTGGATGTGATGTCGGTGGCCGACACGGTGGCGCTGGTGCTGACGCCTGGCGCTGGCGATCACGTTCAGGCCGCGAAGGCTGGCATCATGGAAATCGCGGATGTCTTTGTGGTCAACAAGCGCGATTTGCCCGGCGCGGATGCGCTGGTCCGCGAGCTGCGGCTGATGCTGCATGAACGGAGCATGCGCCGCGAAGACTGGGACCCGCCGGTCGTGCCGGTGAGTGCCATCGAAGGTGCAGGCTTGGACGACCTGTGGGCTGAGATTGGCCGCCACGCCGAACACTTGCACAAGCACGGCTACTGGGAGGCGCGGCGGCGCGCGCGGCATCGAGCGGATACCGAACAGCTGCTCATGGCACGCTTCCGTCGCTACATTGCGCACCGCGCAGCGACCGACCCCGGATGGCGGGAAGCGCTTGAGGGAAGCGGCGGTGAGGACCCTTACGATGCTGCCGAACGACTGTTTCGCGAACTGCCGTTTGATGTGCTATAATCATCACATTTGTGAATGGGTGCATCCGAAACGGGCCCGTTTGGCCGCTTCGGACAACCTCGTAAATCCCTGAGGGGGAATTATGCATGGCTGTGACATTGTCGAAATCCCAGGATGAGATTCGAGAGATGCCACTGGTCGAGTTGGTCTGGGAAATCCTCAAGGAGAAGAAGGAGCCGTACTACTTTCGCGATTTGATGAGCGAAGTGCAGGCGCTCCGCGGCATGACGGACGAAGAAGCGATGGACGTCATGGCACGTCTCTACACCGAGATCAACATTGATGGCCGGTTTATTTGCATTGGGCAAAACGTATGGGGACTCAAGCGCTGGTATCCGGTGGACAAAGTGGCCGAGAAATCGGTCACCAGCAAGCGCTTCGTCCGGCGCAGCGGCGACGCGTTCAGTGACGACGATGAAGACCTCGAGGCGGATTTTGAAGATCCAGAGGTCGTCGATGAAGAAGAGGAAGACCTGTTCCTCGCTGCAGATGAGACCGACGAGGAAGACGTCGACGTGGTCGAAACGGTGGACGCGGACGCCGAAGAAGAGGAAGAGGTGTTCGAGGACGAAGCGGAAATCGCCGATGACGAAGAAGCCGCTGAGTACGACGAACTGGAATTGGAAGAGGAGGCTGCGGACGAGGACGAAGACGACGCGTATTGATGCCTCGCCGTTGACACCCTTCTGCCGGGAATCCCGGTACGCCGCAGCACAGCATGCCTCGATGACGGACCGTTGACTGTATCAAAGCCTTGTGCCTGGGAAGAGAAGGGGTCGCACAGAGACGAAACGTTGACCCCTTTTCGAATTACAAACAGCGAGTGATGACTTGGAACCGGCGCGGTGCAGATTGTGGTATACATCGGGCCGGAATTGTTGTGTTTTGACATGGGACAAGCAAGGTAAGATGTGTGTGAATTTTTGAGGGGGAGCAGCATGGCCAAATTCATCTTTGTCACAGGGGGCGTGGTGTCCGGTCTCGGAAAGGGAATCACTGCCGCATCTCTGGGCCGGTTGTTGAAAAACCGGGGACTGCGTGTCACCATCCAGAAGTTTGACCCTTACATCAACATTGACCCGGGTACGATGAGTCCCTATCAGCACGGCGAGGTCTTCGTGACCGAGGATGGCGCGGAAACCGACCTGGACCTTGGACACTATGAACGATTCATCGACAACAACCTCACGGCGGCCAACAACGTCACAAGCGGAAAAATCTATTGGTCCGTGATTACGAAAGAACGGCGGGGTGACTATCTGGGGGGTACGGTGCAAGTCATTCCCCATGTCACCAACGAAATCAAGGACCGCATCATGCAGGCCGCGACGCCGGAGACAGACATCGTGATCACCGAAATTGGCGGTACCGTCGGCGACATCGAAAGCCTGCCGTTTCTGGAAGCCATTCGCGAGATGCGCAGCGACGTCGGCCGCGAGAACGTGGTCTTCATTCACGTGACGCTGGTGCCCTACCTCGGGGCGTCCGGGGAGGTCAAGACCAAGCCCACCCAGCACAGCGTTGCGGAACTGCGCAGTATCGGTATCTCTCCTTCCATCATCGTTTGCCGCACACAAGTTCCGCTCACCCTGGACGTGAAGCGCAAAATCGCGCTGTTTTGCGATACCGACGTAGAAGGTGTGATTGAGTGCCGCGATGCTGACGTGCTGTACGAAGTCCCGCTGCTGCTGCACGAAGAGCATCTGGACGACATTGTTTTACAGCACCTGCGCATCCAGGCACCTGAACCGGATTTGTCAGAATGGGTGCGCATGGTCGACCGCATCAAGCACCTGCATCACCGCGCGCGGATTGCCGTGGTGGGCAAGTACGTTGCGCTGCCGGACGCCTATGCCAGCGTGATTGCCGCGCTGCAGCACGGCGGGTTCGCGAACGACGCGAGTATTGACATCCAATGGGTGCACTCCGAGGAGGTCACCCCAGACAACGTCGCGGACCTGCTCGGCGATGCCGACGGAATTCTTGTGCCGGGTGGTTTCGGTGATCGCGGCATTGATGGTAAGATTTACGCAGCCAGATATGCACGCGAACATCACATTCCGTACTTTGGCATCTGCCTGGGCATGCAAGTGGCCGTCATTGAATACGCGCGTCACGTGGCGGGACTAGGGGGTGCACACAGCAGTGAAATCGATGCGGGGACACCGCACCCTGTCATCGACTTGCTGCCGGAGCAAAAGGACATTGAAGACAAGGGCGGAACCATGCGGCTTGGCGCATACGCCTGCCGGCTCGCCCCTGGTACGCTGGCGGCTGCCGCGTACGACAACGAGTGGGTGACAGAACGACACCGCCATCGCTACGAGTTTAACAACAGCTACCGTGAAATCCTGGAATCGGCGGGACTTCGCATCTCCGGGACTTCGCCGGACGGCCGGCTGGTCGAAATCATCGAGGTGCCAGCGCATCCATGGTACGTGGGTGTACAGTTTCATCCTGAGTTCACTTCGCGCCCCAATCGCGCGCAGCCTTTGTTTCGCGAATTTATTCGCGCTGCGCTGCGTCATCAGGGTGAATCATAGGGTTGAAAGGAAGGCTTGAATTGCCGAAAAAAATCTTGATCGTTGACGACCAATTTGGCATTCGGGTTCTCCTTCAGGAAGTGCTGCAACGCGAAGGGTATACAATCTTTCAGGCAAACAACGGACCAACCGCGCTCGACATTGTGCAGAAGGAAAACCCTGATTTGATTTTGCTGGACATGAAAATCCCCGGCATGGATGGGCTGGAAATCCTCCGGGTGATTCGGAAGCTCGAAGTCGAGACGAAGGTCATTATGATGACGGCGTATGGCGAACTGAATCTGATTCGAGAGGCCATGGAACTCGGCGCGTTGGCCCACTTCACGAAGCCTTTTGACATCGACGAACTGCGGCAGGCGGTCAACGCGCACCTGATGTAGGGTGCAGGGACTGGCGCAGCTTCGAAAGGCGGGTGGTCGGCAGTGACGGCAGCGGTGGAGAGCGTGATTCGACTGCGCATGAGCGAGCACGATGCACATTATGGCGGTCGGCTGGTGGACGGGGCGCGGATGCTGGCCCTGTTCGGCGATATTGCGACGGAGCTGTTGATTCGGCTGGACGGGGATGAAGGGCTGTTTGTGGCGTATGACTGCGTGGAATTCCGCGCGCCTGTGTATGCGGGTGACTACATTGAAGCGCGCGGGCGCATCACACACGTCGGCAACACCTCGCGCAAAATGGAATTCACAGCCAGCAAGGTCATCGAAAGCAACATCCATCCCGACGTGCCCTCGGCCGCGCGCGTCCTCGACCCGCCGGTCGTCGTGACGTATGCCACCGGCACCTGCGTGGTGCCAAAAGACAGGCAGCGGCGCACGGCCAGCGGCACAGTGGACGGTGGCGCGCGTGGATAAGCTCATCATCACAGCGGCCATGGTGGGCGCGGAGGTCACCCGGGAAGCGCAGCCGAATCTGCCCATCACACCGGATGAAATCGCACAAGCTGCCCGCGAATGCCGGGAAGCAGGCGCGAGCATTTGCCACCTGCACGTTCGCAACGACGACGGCACCCCGACGCAAAGCCGCGATCGCTTCCAAGAGACCATTGCGCGCATTCGGGAAGCGACCGACATCATTATCCAGGTGTCGACCGGCGGCGCGGTGGGCATGACACCGGAGGAACGCCTGCAGCCGGTGTCGCTGCGCCCAGAGATGGCAACCTTGACATGCGGGACGGTCAACTTCGGAGAAGACGTGTTTTGGAACGGACCCCGCGAGCTCAAGGCGTTTGCGAAGGCGCTGAAAGTTCACGGCGTACGGCCCGAGTTTGAGATTTTCGACGCGGGGATGATTGCCAACGCGCTTCAGCTCGCCGACATGGAACTGGTGGAGCCGCCGTTTCACTTTGACTTTGTCCTCGGTGTCCCCGGTGGATTGCCTGCGACGCCGAAGAATGTGTTGTATCTCACCGAGCTGCTGCCCCCGGGTGCAACCTGGAGCGTGGCGGGAGTGGGCAGGCACCAGCTGCCGATGGCGGCGCTCGCCGTGACCTTGGGCGGGCATGTGCGGGTGGGCTTTGAGGATAATATCTTCTATCGCAAGGGAGAACTGGCGGTCAGCAACGCGCAGCTGGTAGAGCGAGTGGTGCGGATTGCACGCGAACTGGACCGGCCCATCGCGACGCCCGACGAAGCGCGCCGCATGCTCGGAATTCCCCGGGCATCGGGGCGCAGCACGGGTGAAGCCGCGCAAGACCCAGCGTAGACAAGGAGATGAGGGAGAATGAAGCTCTTTATCGACACCGCCAATGTGGCGGAGATTCGCAACGCAGCGGAAATGGGGATTTTGAGCGGGGTGACCACCAACCCCAGCCTGGTGGCCAAGGAAGGCCGCGACTTCAAGGAAGTGTTGAAGGAGATTGTCCAGATTGTCGACGGGCCCATCAGTGCGGAAGTCGTCAGCCTGGACGCCGACGGCATGGTCGAGGAAGGTTTGCCTCTGGCGCAGATTCATCCGAACATCGTGATCAAGGTGCCGATGACGGCGGAAGGCTTAAAGGCGGTGCACCGCTTCCACAAGCGCGGCATCCGCACCAACGTGACGCTGGTGTTCAGCGCGAACCAGGCCCTGCTCGCGGCGCGCGCGGGTGCAACGTTCGTGAGCCCCTTTATTGGGCGCCTCGACGACATCAGCTTCAACGGCGTGGAGCTGATTGCCGACATCGCGACGATTTTTGATATCCATGGCATCGACACGGAAATCATCGCGGCGAGCATTCGTCACCCCATGCATGTCACAGACGCAGCGAAAGCCGGTGCGCACATCGCGACCTGTCCGTACGCGGTGCTGGACCGGATGATTAAGCACCCCCTGACCGACCAGGGCATCGAGCGATTCCTGGCAGACTGGAGCAAAGTCGAGAAGAGGTGAGTTGATGGACGCGGAGCAAATCATCGAGTTTATCCGCTCGAGTGAAAAGAAAACGCCGGTGAAGGCGTACCTGAAGGGGCGCTTGAAGGAAATTCCGTTTGGGCCTGAGGTACACGCCTTTGTGACTGACACGGTCGGCGTGGTATTCGGCGAATGGAGCGTGCTGCAGCCGCTGCTGGAGACGTACGCGGCGCAGATTGACGATGTGGTGATTGAGAGTGACCGGCGCAACTCAGCGATTCCGCTGCTGGACACCAAGAACCTGCACGCCCGCATTGAACCGGGCGCCATCATCCGGGACCAGGTGGAGATTGGCAACAACGCGGTCATTATGATGGGCGCCACCATCAACATTGGCGCGGTGATTGGTGAAGGCACGATGATTGACATGAATGCGGTCATCGGCGGCCGCGGCATCATTGGCCGCAACTGCCACATCGGCGCGGGTGCGGTCGTGGCCGGCGTGGTCGAGCCTCCATCGGCGAAGCCGGTGGTGGTCGAGGACAACGTGCTGGTCGGCGCGAATGCGGTGCTCCTGGAAGGCGTGCGGATTGGCACCGGTTCGGTCGTCGCCGCGGGGGCGATTGTCATCGAGGATGTGCCCCCGAACACGGTCGTGGCGGGCGTGCCGGCACGCGTTATTAAGACCATCGACAGCCGCACCCAGGCGAAGGTGGAGATTAAGCAGGAACTGAGGCAGCTCTGATGCTGGACACCGAGGCCCTTGTCGACATTCGGCGCACCCTGCACCGCATCCCGGAAGGCGGGTTCGCGGAGTTTGAGACGCAGCGCACCCTGCTTTCCATCATCGCGTCCTTGCCCCAGTCCCACTTGACCGTGCGCACCTGGGAGACGGGCATCCTTGTCCGGGTCACCGGCACGGGGGTAGCGCCGCGGCGGTGCATCGGCTACCGCACGGACATCGACGGCCTGCCCGTGCAGGAGGAAACGGGGCTGCCGTATGCGTCGCAGCACCCAGGGTGGATGCACGCCTGTGGTCACGACGTGCACATGACGATCGCGATCGGCGTGCTCTCCCACTTCGCACATCACCCGCCCGCGGACGACCTGCTGTTTGTGTTTCAGCCGGCTGAGGAGGGCCCCGGCGGTGCGCTGCCGATGCTGCAAAGCGAGGCGTTCAACGCGTGGCGGCCGGATCAAATGCTGGCTCTGCATGTGGCCCCCGAATACCCGGTGGGGACCATCGCCACCCGCCCAGGCCTGCTGTTCGCGAACACCTCGGAGTTGTTTATCGATCTCGTCGGCCGCGGCGGTCATGCAGCCTATCCGCACCGGACGCGGGACATGGTGGTCGCGGCAGCGCACCTCATCACGCAGCTGCAGACCGTCGTCGCGCGCAATGTCGACCCGCTCGATTCCGCCGTGGTCACCATCGGCAAGCTGACAGGCGGCACCAAGCAGAACATCATTGCGGAGCGCGCGCGCCTGGAAGGGACGATTCGCACCCTGTCTCAGCCTGCCATGGCGGCGGTGAAGGCGCGGGTGGAGGCGCTGGTGCGCGGGATTGAGGCCGGCTTCGACTGTCAGGCAGACATCGACTATGGGGCCAATTACTTGCAGGTGTGGAACGACGAGACGTTGACGCGGCGCTTTATGGCATTCGTGCAGTCGGCGGGTACGGCCGAATTGGTCGAGTGCGGCCCGGCAATGACCGGTGAGGACTTTGGGTACTTCCTCGGTGAGATTCCGGGGTTCATGTTTTGGCTTGGGGTGGACACGCCCTACGGCCTGCATCACGGGCAGATGAGCCCGAATGAAGCGGCGATTGACGTGGCGGTCCGCACGGTGGTCGCGTACATCGCGTCGCAGTGCGGCGAGGGTGCGGCCACCAACGGGTAATCGGAGCCACTGATTTTCGGCGGCACCCATGTCGAGGGTTGGCACCGATGTTCGGGGGCGGCCGCCGTCACAGCGACTGCACAAACCGCTCCATCCGATTGAGTCCCTCAGCGAGCGTCTCCATCGAGACCGCGTAAGAGATGCGCACGTGCCCTTCACCAAGGTCGGAAAACGCGCTCCCGGGAACGACAGCCACCCGGCCTTTGTCCAACAACTGCACCGCGAACTCAAACGATGGGATGCCAAACTGGGCGATGGACGGAAAGACGTAGAACGCGCCGCTCGGGCGGGTCAGCGGGAGGCCCATTTTCTCCAGACGGCTGCACACGTAGTCGCGGCGCTCCCGGTACACCTCGCGCATCGGCAGCGCGTCGTCCATCCCGCCTGTGAGTGCTTCGAGCGCAGCGGCCTGGCTGACGCTGCTCGCGCAGGTCGCGTTGTACTGGTGCACCTTCAACATCTGCTCTGTGATGCAGCGCGGTGCGAACGTGAAACCAATCCGCCACCCGGTCATCGCGTGTGACTTCGAGAGCCCGTTGACGACGATGGTCTGCTCGCGCATGCCCGGCAGTGCCGCGATGGAGTGGTGGGGGCCGTCGTACACCAGTTCGCTGTAAATCTCATCTGAGATCACGAACAGCGGCCGGCCCCGCAGCACGTCGGCGAGCTCCGCCAGCTGTGCCGCTGACAGGACGCAGCCGGTTGGATTCGACGGGTAGGGCAGAATCACGCACCGCGTCCGCGGTGTGATGGCCCGCGACAGTTGGTCGGCGGTGAGGATGAAGCCGGTCTCGCGTGTGTCGATGTACACCGGTGTACAGCCCGCCATGCGAATGAGCGGTTCGTAGGCAGGGTACACAGGGCCAGGCAGCACCACCTCACACCCGGGTTCGAGCAGGGTGCGCAGCGCGATGTCAATCGCCTCGCTGACGCCGTTGGTCGTGATGACCTCGTCCTCGGCCCGGTATGTCAGTCCGTACTTGTGCTCGATGAACGCGCACGCCGCCTGTCGCAGCGCAAGCGTACCCGCGTTGTGGGTGTAGGTCGTGGCGTCGTTGTCAATCGCGCGCTTGGCGGCTTCCTTGACATGCTGCGGTGTGGGAAAGTCCGGCTGACCGATGGTCAGGGATATGGACCCGGGGTATTGCGGCAGCAGGTTGAACAAGCGCCTGATTCCGGAGATTTGGATGCTTCTTACCGCCGGATTCAGGAGGGCGCTGAGGCGTGGTGTGGTATCGGGCACGTCGGTTCGCTCCTTGCGCATGGGATGTGGCGGGCGCCATTCATCAGGGCGTGCTGTGATTGGGACGGGGCCCGCCGTCATCGTGATCATACCACGGTCGGCGGAAGGATGCGGCCTGGATGCTGCCAGCCTCCATCGGTGTTATACTATTTTTGATTGTGACATACCAAACAGGCTGGACGGCGCCGCCGGGACAGCGACAGACGCGGCCCGACTGCCGAGGAGTGACGGGAATGGACAGGGAACTGGCATTAGAAATTGTGCGCGTAACGGAGGCGGCAGCGTTGAGTTGCGCGCGTTGGATGGGGCGCGGGCAAAAGGTGGAGGCGGATGAAGCTGCAACCACCGCGATGCGCCGGATGTTCGACACGGTGCAGATGGATGGAACCGTGGTGATTGGCGAAGGTGAGATGGACGAGGCGCCGATGCTCTACATTGGTGAGAAATTGGGAACTGGGCACGCGCCGCAGGTCGATGTGGCGGTTGATCCGCTGGAGGGCACCAACATTCTCGCCAAGGGCTTGTGGAACGCCATGGCCGTCGTCGCCGTAGCGCCTGCTGGGTCGCTGCTGCATGCGCCGGACATGTATATGGAGAAGATCGCGGTTGGCCCTGAGGCACGGGGGGCAGTTGACTTGGACGCGCCGATCGTTGATAATTTACAAGCAGTCGCTAAAGCACTGGACAAAGACGTATCCGACGTGGTGGCTGTGATTCTCGACCGCCCACGCCACGCGCACATCATTGAACAGGTGCGGGCTGCGGGCGCGCGCATCAAGCTGATCAGCGACGGAGACGTCGCCGCGGCGTTGAACACGGCATTTCCGGGCACAGGTGTTGACATTCTGTTCGGTACAGGCGGCGCACCGGAAGGCGTTCTGGCCGCTGCGGCTCTGAAGTGCCTTGGCGGAGAACTGCAAGCCCGCCTCGTCCCGGAAGACGACGCACAACGAGAACGGTGCCTGGCCATGGGTATCCGGGATGTCAACAAAGTTCTCCACATGGATGACCTCGTCAAAGGTGACGATGCCATTTTTGCAGCGACGGGTGTAACGGACGGCGAACTTCTGCGAGGCGTGCGATTTCTCAGCAAGTCGCGCGGCACGACACACTCCATCGTCATGCGCGCCAAAACAGGGACCGTTCGACTGATAGAAGCCACACATGATTTGTCCCGCAAATCCATTCTCTAATCCGAATATGTTAGACAGTACCCCTCAATCATCTATATGAATCTGGGCCAATCAGAAACATCCGGCATAGAATAGGTTTGGAACGGGCAAACATGTAAATACGGGGTACGGCAGGTGAAATCGCTGTCGTACCCGAGAATGTGAGGGACGCGTATTTGGACATTCGTGATTTAGAAGCAATGCGGTTGACGGACCTCTATAAATATGCGAAAGAGTTCCAGATTCCGTACTACGGAAACATGAAAAAAAGAGAGTTAATCTTCGCGATTCTCAAGGCGCAGGCGGAAAAAGACGGACTCATGTTCGCCGAAGGCGTTCTGGAGACCATGAACGAAGGGTACGGATTTCTTCGTCCCGTAGGGTACCTGCCGAGTGCAGAGGACATCTACGTGGCAGCGTCGCAAATCCGGCGATTTGACCTTCGGACAGGGGACCTTGTATCCGGCAAGGTTCGTGCGCCAAAGGAAAATGAGCGCTACTTTGGCCTGCTGCACGTTGAGGCCGTCAATGGTGTCAGTCCCGAAGTGGCGGCCGAACGATTGCACTTCCCGGCGCTGACCCCGTTGTTCCCGGACAAGCGGATGGTGCTCGAGACAACCCCGGAGAGAATCGCCACGCGCATTATGGACTTGTTTGCGCCCGTTGGTTTTGGTCAGCGCGGTCTGCTCGTTGCGCCTCCGAAAGCTGGCAAGACCATGCTGCTGAAGGAAATTGCGCACAGCGTGGCAACCAACTACCCGGAAGCTGACTTGTTTGTGCTGCTCATTGACGAACGTCCGGAAGAAGTCACCGACATGCAGCGTTCGGTCCGCGGTGAAGTCATTGCGTCCACGTTTGACGAAGTGCCGGAAAACCACATCAAGGTCGCCGAACTCGTCCTCGAACGAGCGCTCCGCTTGGTGGAGCACAAGCGTGACGTGGTGATTTTGCTGGACAGCATCACCCGCTTGGCGCGGGCCTACAACCTCGTCGTACCGCCCAGTGGGAGGACGCTGTCAGGGGGTATCGATCCGGCAGCATTCCACCGCCCGAAACGCTTTTTCGGTGCCGCGCGCAACGTCGAGGAAGGCGGCAGCCTGACCATCCTGGCCACCGCACTCATCGACACCGGTTCGCGTATGGACGACGTGATCTACGAAGAGTTCAAGGGGACAGGCAACCTGGAATTGCACCTCGATCGGCGGTTGGCCGAGAAGCGTGTGTTCCCGTCCATCGACATCCGCCGGTCGGGAACGCGGCGTGAGGAAGCGCTCATGAAGAAGGATGAGCTTGAGAAGGTCTGGGCGATTCGCAAGTCCATGGGGGATAACCAGGACTTCACGGAATTGTTTATCCGCAAATTCAAACACTATAAGACGAATGAAGAATTCCTCGCCAGTTTGGAACTTCACAAGGAATCCAAAGAACGGAAGGCTTGAACATGAAACAACAAAGGAAGGGTCAGAAACGGGCCGCTCGCAAGACGCCCCCTTTCGGACAACCTTATCCTCGATTGCTGTATGCCGATGCGCGCGGTCAGGTCATGAATCACGACCGCTTGTTCCCGGCGGCGCGCACGGGTGCGTGGCTGACGGAAGTGGAAGCGGCAGAATGGATTCCGCTTCCCGAGGGCGCCACTTTGGCATGGCTGCCGGGGACCCGTGCCATCGGTGTCGACCCGGATACGGGCGAGATGGTTTCGCTTGGGGAAGACGCCTATGCCGTCGGCGCCCTGTTGCCGCAGGGCTTTACTCGGCTGCTGTTGCCGGGGTATGTCAAACGCCGCTCCGATCCACCCGTAACATTGCCGTTGTTCGGCTACACGGCGGTGGGATGGGTCGACGGAGGATTTGTGGTCGCGGCGCATGCCACTGCCGATCCTGAGCCGTGGAATCCGGCCCGGGTGCGCGACGACGAGATTCGCGCCGCGGTCACGAACATGTTGGAGGCGCATCCGGAGAATCGTCTGTTTCAGCACCTGTCAGGCTGCGCGCTTGAATACGGCTGCTTGACGGCGAAGAATACGTTTCTTGGGCGTTTTGAAGGAGCCTTGCCGGTGTCCTCGACGTGCAACGCAGGG
Source organism: Alicyclobacillus cycloheptanicus (assembly GCF_028751525.1). GTDB lineage: Bacteria > Bacillota > Bacilli > Alicyclobacillales > Alicyclobacillaceae > Alicyclobacillus_L > Alicyclobacillus_L cycloheptanicus. Next base: position 1,259,126 of record NZ_CP067097.1, on the reverse strand, counting down.
TGTGTGGGGTGTATTTCAGAACAGCCGGAAGACGCGCCGTTCCCGTCCCCGCAGACTCGTCTGCAGTTCACCCCGTCTGTCGATGAGATGGTCGATGTGATGTTGACGCACATTCGCAACAATCCCCAGGGCGTCATCAGCTTTGGGCAAGGTTGCGAGGGAGAGCCTGCCACACGGTGGCCGCACATCGTACAGGCCATTCGAAGGGTTCGGGAAGCGACGTCCGATGGGTTGATCAACATCAACACGAATGCTGGCATGACCAAAGGCATCCAGGCGATGGTCGACGCTGGGCTCGATTTAATGCGGGTCAGTACGATCAGTGCGCTGGAGGCGCATTACAACGCCTACTACAAGCCTCGCGGGTATACCTTGCAGGATGTGGCGGACTCCCTGAAGTATGCTCGTCTGCACGGGGTTTACACGTCCATCAACTACCTCGTGTTTCCCGGTGTAACCGACCGTGAGGAGGAAGTGGAGGCCATGGTTGAATTTCTCCGGGAAACAGGCGTCTGCCTGGTACAGATGCGCAACTTGAACATCGACCCGGAGTATTACCTCGAGCGCATTCCCGCACAGCAGGGAGAACTGCTCGGAATGGCGCAAGTCATTGAGATTTTGAAAGCAGAGTGCCCTGGGCTGGAGGTTGGCTCGTACACCCTCGCGCCGCCCCACGGATGGCCCAGACGGGCCGCCGTGAGACAGTCGCAAGTCGAAACTCAGCTATGAAGTTGAGACGAAACGTAAAAAACAGGTTTTACGCGGGGTCGCTTGGGGCTGTTGTGACATCGAACCAGTCTGGCCATTCTGGATCGGCGGATGGTGTGACCGGCGCTGTGGTCGGTGCGGCATTGGCGGTCGCAGCAAGGGTTGTCGTGCTGTTGGGTAAGACATTCGCCATGATGGGCGTGCAAAATCCAATCAGACTCAGACTGACACAAGTGACGATGAAAACTTTTTTCATGATGATGGGCCCTCCCCCAAGAAGTGGTTTCTGTATTTCTGTAGACATCTTACGTGCAGGTCCCAAATGACTCAATGATGGGCAGAAAATCTTATGATTGTTTTGGAGAATTTGGGTAGATTTTCAACAGCGCTGGCTGTGAATGGACGATGTGTGCATTCCGGCGTGACATTTTCATCGACGCGTGGTATACTAATGCGCAGTGTCTTATGATCTGTTTGAAGTGAGGTGAAATCCAATGAAGGCTGCGATCCATCCGGACTATCATAAAACCACCGTCACGTGTGCCTGCGGGGAGACGTTTGAGACGGGTTCCGTAAAGGAAAATCTTCGTGTCGAAATTTGCTCCAAGTGCCACCCATTCTTCACGGGTAAGCAGAAGTTTGTGGATACAGGCGGTCGTGTCGATCGCTTTAACAAGAAATACGGTCTGAAGCAAGCAGAGTAGCCTGGTCTCGGTTCTGTTCCAAGCAGGTTGTTTCAGGATGCGGCCGCGTGTCCGAAGCAGAGCGAAACAGATGCCGATTCCGACGCTGCGGTGCAAAAGCAGGAGCCTGGCGGAGGATGCCAGGCTCTTTGCGTAGGGCCAAGTGCTGAGACAGTACGACAACCTCATAAGGGGGTGTACGACATGTTCGATCGACTGGAATCCACCCTGGCGCGCTACAACCAGTTGTCTGAGTGGTTGTGCGATCCGGCCGTGATCAGCGACCCGGCGAAACTCCGCGACTATTCCAAGGAGCAGGCGGAACTGGCGGACACGGTGGAGGCCTACAAGCAGTATAAGCAAGTCACGCAGCAACTTCAGGAAGCGAAACAGATGCTGCAGGAGAAATTGGACGACGAGATGCGCGAGCTGGTAAAGGCGGAGATCGACGAGTTGGTCGAGGCAGAGGAGCGCTTGCAAAGTGAACTGCAACGGCTGCTCTTGCCGCGTGACCCAAACGACGACAAAAACGTCTTTCTGGAGGTGCGCGGTGCTGCAGGTGGAGACGAAGCGGCACTGTTTGCGTCCCAGTTATTGCGCATGTACATGCGGTACGCCGAGCGGCATAACTGGAAGACGGAGGTCATTGACGCGCACTACACAGACATCGGGGGATTGAAGGAAGCCACGCTGTCGATTCAGGGGAAAGGCGCTTACAGCAAGCTGAAGTATGAGAGCGGCACACATCGAGTGCAGCGTGTTCCGGTGACCGAATCTGGCGGACGCATTCACACCTCCACTGCCACCGTTGCGGTGTTGCCGGAAGTCGAAGACATTCAAGTTGAAATCAACGAAAAGGACATTCGCATCGATACCTTTTGTTCGACGGGGCCGGGCGGACAAAGTGTCAATACCACCCAGTCGGCGGTGCGCATCACCCACTTGCCCACCGGGATCGTTGTCTCATGCCAGGACGAAAAGTCCCAGTTGAAGAACCGCGACAAAGCGATGCGGGTGCTGCGGGCCAGGCTGTACGAGAAGTACGAGATGGAGCAGCAACAGGAACTTGCGGCACAGCGGAAAGGGCAGGTCGGAACGGGCGATCGGAGCGAGCGCATCCGCACCTACAACTTCCCGCAGAGCCGGGTGACGGACCATCGGATTGGCTTGACGCTGCATCGGATTGAGTCGATTCTGGATGGCGATCTCGACGAAATCATCAACGCTCTTTCGGTCGCCGAGCAAACGGAACGTCTGGCGGAAGCGGTGGAGGCGTAACGTGAACGAACGCGAAACATCCTATCCATTTCGAACCACGGGGGAAGCCTTGGCCTGGGCTTCTTCTTTTTTGCAGCGGGACGCAGATCCGGTGACCGACCCAGTGCGGGCACGCGCCGAGGCAGAGACCCTGCTGCTGCACGTCACGGGCTTGACCAGGACGCAGCTCGTCGTGTCGCTTCGTGAAGGGCTAAAACCCAGTGCGGCGGAGCAATTGGCTGCGCTGGTTCACCGCCGCGCCGCAGGGGAGCCGCTGCAATACCTGACGGGACAGGCTGGATTTTACGGCCGACTCTTTCGTGTGCGTCCGGGCTGCCTCATACCGCGCCCAGAAACCGAGGTGCTGGCCGCCGCGGCCGTTTCGTGGATCCGCGCCCATCTGCCCGCTGCACAGGTGCTGGACTTTGGCTGCGGCAGCGGTGCTTTAGCGATCACGATTGCCCTCGAGTGCCCGGATGCTGTCGTCACGGCGGTCGACCTCTCCGAAGATGCGGCAGCCATTGCGGCTGAGAATGCGGCAGCCTTACAGGCATCGGTCGCCATTCACGTCGGCGACGGGTTCGTGTGGCTGCAACACCATCCCATCCAGGTCCTGGTGAGCAATCCGCCCTACATCCCCACCGGGGATTTGCCCGGGTTAGCCGTCGAGGTGCGCGGCCACGAACCCCGTTTGGCGCTGGATGGAGGGCCGGATGGCCTAGCCTACTACCGGCGCTTTGCGGCACTGGGAGACGGCGCATTCCTGGACGGGCCTGCGGCGTGGTTCATGGAGGTTGGATTTGACCAGGCGGTTCAGGTGAAGCGCCTCTTCACCGAAGATTATGCCCATCTGTGGCAGGGATGGCGGTTCTCGGTGCTGGACGACCTGCGCGGGGTTCCGCGCGTCGTCACCGGGGAGCGCAGCAAATCTCACGATTGAAGGTTTAAACCTATCATCTCCTGGCGAGACTGTTGCTAGAGATGGTAGGAGGTCGATAGAATGGTTGCGAAACGGTTGGCCGTGTTGGTGATGGCAGCAGTCTGCGTGGTCGGCATCGGGCGCATGATGGCGGCGCACGCGCAAAACAAGGCACAAGCGTCGAACGCGGACGCCGCCTTGTACAATGTCGCCGAGCCGCACGATACCCCCATTCCGAGCGAGGCGCTGCGGCTTCGCATCATCGCCAACAGCGACCGTTCGAGCGACCAGGCTGTGAAGCTGGACGTGCGCAACGCCGTGGTCGTGCAGGTTGCACAGTGGCTGAAAGGCGCCAAGAGCGAAGCACAGGCGAAGCAAATCGTGATTGACCATGAACCGCAGATTGAAGCGCTGGCGACGAAAGTGGTTCGCCAGCACGGTTTTACATATGCAGTCCGCACGGATGTCGGCAAGGTGCCGTTCCCGACCAAAATTTACGGCAATCAAGTATATCCGGCTGGAGAGTATGAGGCGCTTCGCATCACCCTCGGATCCGGCCAGGGGCAAAACTGGTGGTGTGTGCTGTTCCCGCCCCTCTGCTTCGTCGACATCGCGGACGGGGACGCCGTGCCGAACACCGGCGGATTCCCCGACCTGCCGCCGCTGGAGACGATTGAAGTGCCGGGATCGGACGGGCAGCCCACTCAGGTTCAGGTGCGGCTCGCGTCAGTCGACTACGGCGAGGAATTGTGGCACGCCATCGAGCGCGTGTTGTAGGTTCATTGCAGGTTCATGCAGAGCAGGTTCATGCAGAGAGATGGGGTGGCGAGATGCAGATTTGGCACAATCAGCCCAGTGAGATTCGGGCCGCAGCGGCGGTGTTGCGCGCTGGCGGCCTTGTTGCATTTCCGACGGAGACAGTGTACGGGCTTGGCGCAAATGCGTGGCTGGAAGGGGCGGTGCGAAAGGTGTTCGCCGCCAAGGGGCGCCCGGCCGACAACCCGTTAATCGTCCACGTCCCGGGGATAAGGTGGCTGGACGGGGTCGTGTCCAACGTGGCCGCGTTACCGGAGCCGGTCCGCCGCGCGATGGCCGCATTCTGGCCGGGCCCCCTCACCCTGCTGATGCCCGCTCATGCGCGGTTGGCGCCTTCTGTGCACCCGAACCTGACGATGGTGGGGGTTCGCGTGCCCGACCACCCGCTGGCGCTGGCGCTGCTGGAGGCCGCGGGCTGTCCCGTGGCGGCACCGAGTGCGAACCAGTCCGGGAAACCGAGTCCGACGACAGCCGGCGACGTCATGGAGGACATGGCGGAGCGAATCGACGGCGTGATCGACGGGGGGCCTTGTCCAATCGGCGTGGAGTCGACCGTGGTGGCCATCGGACGAGACCAGGCCACGATTTATCGGCCAGGCGGTGTATCGAAGGAGGCGCTCGAGGAGGTGCTGGGAATTCCGGTGGCGCTGGACCGTCACCTGCTGCTGCGCCACGCGGACGGCGGGGCGCCGAGCGCCGGGCGGCCGGGGGGCGTCGGGCCGTCGGGGGGCGTCGGGCCGTCGGGGGGCGTCGGGCCGTCGGGGGGCATGGGGCAGCCCCTGGCGCCCGGGATGAAATATCGCCACTATGCGCCGAACGCAGCGGTCACCGTGTGGACAGGGGAGAAGGCGCGGGTGACAGACGTGATCCGCACCTTCGCCGCCGATCCCGGCCGCGCACCGGTCGCCATCATCGCGCCGAACCGCGTGCGTCCGGAAGCTGTTCGACTCGCACTGACGGACACCGAGCCGGCGGGCCAGGCAGCCGGCGGACGTGGCGCCGAGCGCGAGCCGCGGGAACGAGCCGGAACTGGGGCTGGCGTAGAAGGCGAACTGGCGGACGGGCGTACGCGCCCAGTCGATTGGTGGCCAGATCCCGGCGAGTCTTACGTCGAGTCGCTCAGCCGCAATTTGTACAGGCTGTTGCGGGCGTTTGACCGGTGCGGCGCGAAGTCCATTGCGGTGGCAGGCGTTCCGCCGGAAGGTCTCGGGCTGGCGGTGATGAATCGGCTCGAAAAGGCTTCCGAAGGCAGGGTCTATCGCGTGTGAGTTGCCGTGGGCTTGCGGCGGTTTGAGGTGCGCCTGAGGTATGCCAGTTGCGGCGGCCTAAGGCAGCAAAGGCGCCTTAAGTCGGATGGTCCGGCTGTGCCGGACCCCCAATTAGGCAGGAAAGGTTCCCAAAGCGGCGGGCCGCTCACCAGCTTGCGGCGGCCTAAGGCAGCAAAGGCGCCCTAAGTCGAATGGTCCGGCGGTGCCGGATCCCCAATTAGGCAGGAAAGGTTCCCAAAGCGGCGGGCCGCTCACCAGCTTGCGGCAGCCTAAGGTAGCAAAGGCGCCCTAAGTCGAATGGTCCGGCTGTGCCGGACCCCCATTTGGGAAGGAAAGGTTCCCAAAGGGGCGGTCCGCTCACCGGCCTGCGGCGGCCTAAGGCAGCAAAGGCGCCTTAAGTCGGATGGTCCGGCTGTGCCGGACCCCCAATTAGGCAGGAAAGGTTCCTAAAGCGGGGCCGCAATTCCTCCACCGCAATTCCCCACCCCCATTCCCCACCCCCATCCCTACTCCCCATCCATCCACTACGCTTGGACATTTTCTTGTGGACGAGTGCATAGGTTTGAGGGTGACGAGGGGGGAGCGCGTTTGTTCAACCACGTGCACGACGGACTGGAAATCATGATGATGGCAATCGCACTGGGCATGGATGCGTTCTCTCTCGCGATCGGGCTGGGTTTGCACGGTGTCACCCGGCAGCGGGCGCTTCGGCTCGCGGTGTACATCGGCTTTTTTCATGTAGCTTTGACGCTGGCAGGCTTATGGGCGGGTGTGATTCTGCAAGGGATGTTGGGCAAGGTCGCGCAGTGGTTCAGTGGGGCATTGTTGGTCGGCTTGGGGCTGCACATGGTTTATGCAAGCTTGTACCACAATGACTCAAAAGAGCAGGCACCGCTTGGTGCCACTGCCGTTGGAGGGGTGTTGTTTGCTGGCGGCGTGTCGATTGACGCGTTGTCTGTCGGGTTCAGTCTGGGCCTTCGCAGCGCGGCGTACGGCATCGTCGCTGCACTCGCGTTCGGCGTGGTGGCGACCATCATGTGTGTGCTGGGTATCCTTGTCGGCAAGCGTGCGAACAAGCTCACCGGTACATATGGTGAACTGCTGGGCGCTGCAATTCTCATCGGATACGGGTTGCACTTCATCTGTACCTAGCATGCCGCTTGACTGCGGCCGTCACCCGGGCACTCGTCCTGCGCCCTCAGCTTGGCTGTGCAGATCCCGGCGCCGTCCTCCAAGCTTTGGTCATCCGCAGGTGCGTTCGCTCCGGTGCATCTGCCGGTACACCATTGCATGCACAAAATTCCCCCGGATATACTGGAACCAGGCAGCATCCATGTCATTGTCACATCCTGAGGCGGGGAGGTGTCCGCGTTGCGCATTTTGTTTGTCTGCACAGGGAACACCTGCCGCAGCCCAATGGCGGCGCTCATCACCAAGTCCAGGCTGAAAGCGCGCGGTTTGCCTTGGTCTGTCAAGTCGGCGGGGGTGAGCGCGGTTGCTGGCGTCCCGATTTCCCCCGAAGCGGCGGCCGCTCTGGAGCGGCGCAGCATCGAGGTCGACCACGTATCGCAGCCATTGGACGAGAAACTGGTATCAGAGGCGGACATCATTCTCACGATGACCGCCGGCCACAGGCAGCATGTGATTCGTCAATTCCCACAGGCTGCGGACAAAACGTTCGAACTTCTTCGTTATATTTCCGATGAGGGGAGCCAATCGTCCGCAGGCTGTGATATTGTAGATCCATTCGGTGGAACGGCCGAAGATTACGAAACCTGTGCGCGAAAACTGGAAGAGGCGATTGATGTGCTTCTCAACAAGCTGGAGGCGAACGCCGAGATCGACCGGTTGACGTCGCGCGATGACCAGGCGTAGCGGCCCGTCGTCCGACCGCAGGGCTCGGTGTGATGGGCCGGGCGGGGGCTGCGGCGAGATTGAAGATGAGGTGTTGAAGCATGAAAGTAGCCATCGGGTCTGACCACGCTGGCTTGCGGTTAAAGAACGCGATGGTGGAGACGTTGAAGGAGCTCGGTGTCACGTATGACGACTTCGGAACCTATGACGAATCCTCCGTGGACTATCCGGATTATGGGCTGAAGGTTGCACAGGCGGTTGCGAGCGGCGCGTACGATCGCGGCGTGCTGATTTGCGGCAGCGGCCTTGGGATGTGCATCACGGCCAACAAGGTGCCGGGCATCCGCGCAGTCACCGCGCACGATGTGTACTCCGCCGAGATGTCGCGCCGCCACAACGACGCGAACGTCCTGACGATGGGGGAGCGGGTCGTTGGCGTCGGGGTGGCTGAACAGGTGCTCAAGGTCTGGCTGGCTGCCGAGTTCGAAGGGGGCCGGCATGCCCGGCGGGTGGACAAGATGAACCAGCTCGACCGCAAACGCTCGCCGGCGGACGTAGCAGCCGATTTGGCGGGTGGCGCCGGATGCTGAAGGCAGATCCAGCGGCAGTTCGCAGCGCCTTGCAAACGTGCCTCTCGGATTTGCACACGGCCGCCCACCTGTCGCGCGGCCGCCTGTTGGTCGTCGGCGCTTCCACCAGCGAAATTGCGGGTGAGCGCATTGGTACCGCGACGTCGGGGGAACTGGGCCGGGTGGTCGTGGAAACGGTGCTCGACTTCTGCGCGTCCACCGGGTGTGATGCGGCGTTTCAGTGCTGCGAGCACCTGAATCGCGCACTGGTCGTCTCGCGCGGCCTGGCGGCGCAGAAAGGCTGGCGAGAGGTCAGCGCAGTGCCGGTCATGGGCGCAGGCGGCGCCGTGGCGGCCCACGCTTTTTTCGCGTTGCCGAACGCTTGCCTGGTGGAGCGGATTGAAGCGGACGCTGGCATCGATATCGGCGATACATTGATTGGGATGCACTTGAAGCCGGTCGCGGTCCCGGTGCGCGGGACGTTGACGCAAGTGGGTGCGGCGCATGTGGTGATGGCGCGGACGCGTCCGCCGTTGATTGGCGGATCGCGCGCGGTCTACGACCCTGAGGAAGCAAAGCGGCGGTTGGGGTTGCAATAGAAGAACGCACCAAGTGGTGCGCGATTGGGGGAGCAGGAGATGCCAAATTTGGGTGCGTGGGATGCAGAAGTCGCCAACGCTATGGAACAGGAACTGAACCGGCAGCGGGACAAGATTGAGCTCATCGCGTCGGAGAACTTCGTCAGCCGCGCCGTGATGGAAGCGATGGGCAGCGTGCTGACCAACAAGTACGCGGAAGGGTACCCGGGCCGGCGCTACTACGGCGGCTGCGAATACGTGGATATCGTGGAAAACATCGCGCGCGACCGCGTGAAACAATTGTTCGGCGCGGAGCACGCCAACGTCCAGCCCCATTCCGGTGCGCAGGCGAACATGGCCGTGTACTTCTCCGTCTTGCGGCCCGGCGATACGGTGCTCGGCATGAACCTTGCGCATGGCGGTCATCTGACGCACGGCAGTCCAGTGAATTTCTCCGGGCAGCTTTATAATTTCGTCGCGTATGGCGTAGACGAAGCCTCGCACACGATCAACTACGACGAGGTGTTGCGCATCGCCAAGGAGCACCGCCCCAAGATGCTTGTGGCGGGGGCGAGTGCCTATCCGCGGATCATTGACTTCGAACGCATGCGCGCGATTGCCGACGAGGTCGGTGCGTATTTGTTCGTCGACATGGCGCACATCGCTGGGCTCGTCGCAGCGGGCCTGCATCCGTCGCCGATTCCGCATGCGCATTTCACGACCTCCACCACGCACAAGACCCTGCGCGGTCCGCGCGGCGGCCTGATTCTGACGACCCAGGAGTTCGCGAAAGCCGTGGACAAGGCGATTTTTCCGGGCGTGCAGGGCGGGCCGCTCATGCATGTCATCGCCGGCAAAGCCGTCGCTTTCGGCGAAGCGCTCAAGCCCGAGTTTCAGGACTATGCCAGGCGCATCATCGACAACGCAAAGGCGCTCGCTTCCGCGCTGACCGATCGCGGCTTCCAGCTTGTCTCTGGCGGCACCGACAATCACCTGCTGCTCATCGACGTGCGCAACTTCGGCCTCACGGGCAAAGAGGCCGAACGGCGGCTCGACGAGATCGGCGTGACGGTGAACAAGAACGCCATTCCGTTCGATCCGGCCGGTCCCATGGTGACCAGCGGCATCCGCGTGGGGACGCCGGCGATTACGTCGCGCGGCATGGACACGGATGCGATGGTCGAGATCGCGGAGATTTTTGCACTGACGCTGTCCTCCGAGTTGACCGAAGCGAACGCTGCAGAGGCGCGCCGCCGCGTACAGGCACTGACCGACCGCTTCCCGCTGTACGAAGACCTGACGTACGTCGGATAATTCGAAACGCGTCGACGGCGCTGTATCGGTTCCGTATTCCAGTACATGGAAAACCTGTGTTCGGTGAAGGGAGAGGGTGCTCGTTGACAACGGTCGAAACGGCAGCGGTGGATCAATCATTTTCAGCGGCGAGGGAGACCATCGAGTCGCTTCGCCGCCAGATTGGGGCGCGCTTGTTCGGGGTCGAGCACGCCGTGGACGCCTTGCTCATCGCACTCATGGCACGCGGCCACATCCTGCTGGAGGATGTGCCAGGTGTCGGAAAAACGGAGCTGGCAAAGCAGTTCGCGGCGAGCCTCGGACTGTCGTTTCGCCGCATTCAGTGTACCCCGGACTTGATGCCCGCCGATGTTCTTGGCGGGCTCGTATTTCACCCGAAGGATGGGGAGTTTCATCTGAGAAAGGGCCCCATCTTCGCGAATTTGCTGCTGGTCGATGAATTGAATCGGGCCCTGCCGAGAACGCAGTCCGCGCTGCTCGAGGCCATGGCGGAAGGCCACGTGACACTGGATGGGGAAACCCTGCCGCTGCCTGAACCCTTTTTGGTCATCGCCACGCAGAACCCCATCGAATCCCAAGGCGTCTTTCCACTGCCGGAAGCGCAGGTCGACCGCTTCCTCCTGCGCACGAAATTGGGCTATCCACCGGTTGAACAGGATACGCGGCTGCTGCGGCTCCACTTGCAGCTGGATGCGGCGGCGGGCGATTCTGATGCGCCGTCCAAACCGGCAGATGCACCGCTGAACCCCGCGGCGCTTGACGCGCTTTATCAGGCGGTGGCCCGGGTGCAGGTGCACGAAGACATCCTCACGTATATTTCCAGGCTGGTTCAAGCGACGCGCAGTCACCCCGACGTTGAAATTGGGGCGAGTCCACGGGCGATGGTCATGCTTGCGGCCGCTGCGCGTGCGCATGCCGTGTTGGCGCATCGAACCTTTGTCATTCCCGACGATGTCCAGCAGGTCATCGCGTCCGTGTTCCTCCACAGGCTGGTGTTTCAGGGACATATGGAGTTCTCCGGTACAGACCCGGAAGCATGGCTGAAGCAGCTGGTTGAATCCGTGGAGGTTCCGATTGAGCGTGACATCGTATGACGGCGCTGTGTCTGCTCGCCTTCTTCTGCATGGTCGGCGTCATGGTGGGATGGCATCAGGTGTGGAAGCGTGTGGTTGCGCCGCAGGTGGAGGCCGAACTTGAAGCAGACGTTCGCTCGCTGCCCTATGGTGAGTCGGCGTGTGTCACCGTGAAGGTCAAAAACCACGCCTGGCTGCCCGCGCCTATGGTCAGGTGCGCTATCGACCTGCCCGCGGGGCTGTCCTTGCGGGATGCGGCGAAATCGGCCGCTCAGTCTGCCCGTGTGCCGGAGGGAAACATCTCCCTGGCGGTTTCGCTTCGACCGCGGGAAATGGTGAAGGCGTCCTACCAGGTTTACGGTGTTGCGCGCGGTACGTACCGCGTCACCACGCTCACGCTGACACTTTCCGATGGGCTGCTATCGGCCGGTGAAGCGCGTAAGCTGGATGCCTTTGTGTCGTTCGTAGTGCATCCCAAGAAGGGGCGTGCGCCCCGCGTCACGGAGCACATGACGCGGCTTGGCGCGGTTCCTTCGTCGAGAAGGCGCATTCCCACATCGCTCGACTGGGTGGACGTCAGGCCCTACCAGTTTGGTGACTCTGTCCGGGACATTGCCTGGTTACTCAGTGCCAGGCGGAATGAACTGATTGTGGTGGACCGAGCGTCTTCCTTCGCCAACGACGCCATCGTCGTCGTCAGCGCACAAGTGGACCGTGACTACTGGGCAGCGGATGCGGGGACGGTCGACCGAGTCTGTGAAGCAGCATATGCCATCATTGAGCAGCTGATTCGACAAGGGACGACGGTTCGACTCTACACAAATACAGCGCTTCAAGGCAAAACCAGCAGCAAGCGGCATCACCTGATGACCCTGTCCGGTCGCTGGTCCGCGAAGCAGGACATGGCGCTCGGGCATGCGCTTGGCGCCATTCCAGTGTTTTCAAACGCGCGTCTCGAACAGGTGCTGCAGGAGGTTGCGCGGGAGGCGGTGGGCCCATGTCCAATCAAAGTTGTGACCGCGTACTGGGACGACGCCATCGATATGCAGGTCCAGCGCTTGAGACGGCGCGGGCACAGCGTAGAGGTACACGCGCTCCAGCCAATCGCAGCCGCTGAAGCAGGCCGCCCGGTGAACGCCCAGGAGGGAACGCCATGAGATCGTCGCGACCGCTCAACGTGGCCGGGCTGGCCGCGGACAGTGGGATTTCTGCCGCCATCGTGTTTGGCCTGAGTTGTCTGTTCACGGGACATGCCGACGCCTGGATGCTGGGGGTCACCGCACTCGCTGCGCTGGCTGTGAGCGGGGCTGTGATGGCCGCGGCTCCGTCGATGGTCGATCACACCGCTGCGCCGCGGAGAAGCAGCGGCGTCGCATTGGCAGCCTTCGTCATTATCACGGTCGTTTTCGGCATCGTCAGCACGTGGATAGCGGGTCCCGCCGGTTTGGCGGCGGGCTGTCTGGGTTGGGCTTTGTTCGTCGTGCGGCGCATTCGGGACGTTCGCGGGTACGCGGATGTCGATACCCCTGACCGCCGCATGCTGTGGGACGCGGTCATGATTGTTGCAGCTTGGCTGATTCTGCTGGCCGCGACGCATGCCATGGCCAATGGAGCCGCCATCCGAACCCTGGATATGGGCGTGTTCGTGGCGGCCTTCTTCTTCCGGATGATGGAGATGCGCATGGGGCAAGTCCAAGCGGCCATCGCAGCCGGCGTTTACCAGCCGGCGGGATTTGGCTGGCGCGTCTACGGCATGGCTGGCGGCCTCGCAGCCGCCTTTGCGCTCATGTACCTGTTTCCGTCGCTTCGCCTTGTTATTCTGGTCGTCCTCCTGGCCGCAATCGTGATCTACGGACTTTCACGGCGATCCGCACTTTTCAGCATCCTGGTGACCCTTGGCACGCTGTCCGCCTTTGCAGTTTTCCTGTTTGTCCTTTCGAAGATGGTGCACCTTCCGAAGCACAAGGGGGCCATGCACTCGCTGTCCACAGGCAAGCCCAATCGGCCGACGCATCTGGTGGACGTCCCTCATGTGATGCATGTCCCGGACTACTTCTGGGTCGGGGGCATCGGGCTTTGCATGGGGGTGCTGTTGTGGTGGCTGCTGACGCAAAAAAGGGCGCTCGGTGAAGCAGCCTCTGCAGAAGAGGCCCCGAAGCTGGAGCGCGTGCGACTGCCCGCGCGAAGAAGGCGCCTGCCGCAGGCCGCCACCGTGCTCGGCAACTTGCTGCTCGGCTTCCTGCGCGAAATGACCCAAAAAGGATACCCCTTGCAGCCGGGTGAAACCGTTCGGACATACGCAGAAAGAGTGGCAGCTGCGGGTGCCCTGCCCGATCGCGACGCAGCGCACGTCCTGCATCAGTTTATCCACGCCTATGAAGCGGAACGCTACGGCCATCAACCCGTTTCTGCGAAAAACGCCAACACCTTTGCGCGCTTGTTCCACCGCTTTGGGCTCATGGGCAAGCGCGAATTGCGGACATTCAAGAAGCCCTTGAGCTCTAAGACAAAGTACGAGTAGCTGGAGCAGACCCAATCCACAGGGACGAATCAACGAAGAGCGGGGTTGTTTGTCCCATAGGCCGCCATCAGCTCTTCGCGGCTCATCCACACGAGCTTCACTTCCAGCGACTGCCGTCCTTCTCGGAGCCGCCGGAACCCCTCGGGGTGGTACATGCCCATGAGGAACCGCATATAAGCCTGCAGCCTGCGTTTTTCGGATGTGTCGGGGAGTGGCTCGACGTGAAATCCAAGAAGATCGATACCGCGATGAATCAACGTGAATGCCGTGAGGGCTCGCACGTCGCGGTACCGCTCGTCGTCTCGGAGCAATGCGGCGACGTCGGTCAGACCGCGCTTGGCGTCGCGAAGGCCCCGAATCAAAGCGCGGTTGTCCTTGGCATTGGAGAGCTGGAGGAGTGTAAGGTTCTGGAAGTGCAGGTCCAGCACGGGGGCGCCGTCGTACAGGACGGTGATTCCATCCTTGTTCAACCGCTCGCCATGATGCCACACGGCCGGGCTGATACGAAACATGTCGTTGACATCGGTGACGTGATACAGCCTGGTGAACAGCGCCTCCACAGGCTGCCAGCAAAAAATCAGCCCGCGGCGCCACAATGGATAAGCGTTGAACAAATCGCGGGGATTCCATTGGGTCCGGGCAGGGACATCGAGGTTGGCGCCATGGTTGGCGCCATCGCGTAATGGCATCCAGGCTCGCTCCTTTCCTAGGGCGCATTGGACAGGCCCCTGAATTCAACAGCCCTGGGCGCGCCGCCCTGACGCGGCTGGGCGTGCCCGCTGCGCCTGCTGCGAGGTACCCGCTGCGCCGCCGCTGGCTAACACGCGCGCTGACTACACGCCGGCGGGGCCAGGGCCGCCGGGGCCGCTGCGGCGATTTCGGGACGGACGCATGGATTCCGCGTTCCCGGTGCTGGTGCTGGTGCTGGCGTCGCTGGCGATGCCGCTGCTTGTGTCGGCGCCGCCTTCGCTGTCGGGGTGGGTGCGGCGCAACGACCGGGACCCTCGACTGCCCGTGGCGTCGATCGGCAGAATCATGTACAGGAGGCCCATACACAAAATCACGCCAGCGCTGACCCAAAACGGCGCCGATGTGCCCGCGGCGTCCCAGACAAGGCCGCCGATGTAGGGGCCCGCGGCCGATCCGATGCCTTCAACAGTCATAAATACGCCCCACAGGGTGCCTTTCTTGTCTGCATCAATCGAATGGTCGAGCACGAAATTCCACGCAGGCAGAATAAACGCGTAGCTGAGTCCAAGCACACACACCGTCACATAGGTCAGCGGCAGGGTATGGTGCAGCGGGTACAAGCCGAGCACCACGCCGGCGAGCACAAAGCCGCCAACCAGAAACCGGCGCGGGCCGTAGCGGTCGACCAGTTTGCCAGCCGGGATCAACAGTGCCACCGTCAGCACACCGCCGGCCACCAGAATCGTGCTGTAGGCAGCGCCGCTGATGCGCAGGACGAGCTTGGCGTAGAGGGAGAGAATCGGGATGAGCGAGGCCACGGCGAACGTCTGCGCAAACATGCCCGGAAACAGGAACGCGACCTCCCGCACATTCTGCCAGAGGCGCCGCCAGTAAATGGCGGTCCGCCGCTGCGACCGGAGCGCACGCTGCGCATCAGCCTTGCGGTTGGCGTCCCGGGTGTCCGCCGCTGCGGGCTGCGGCCGGCCGGTGAACAAAATCGCCAGCAGCAGTGCCAGGCCGAGAATGAACAGCAGCAGCCAGAACGCGAGGACATACGTGCGCCCAATCACAAAGTTGATGAGCACCGGCCCGAGTCCCGCGCCCACCAGCCAAAAAATGTACAGGTAGCCCATGAAGGCAGCGCGTTTGTGTTCTGGCGCCGCGATTCCGATGGCCGACATCGCCGCTGGCCAAACGGGGGTCACACCTGCGCCGTAACAAGCGGCAGCGGCGAGCAGCATGCGCACCGTGTGGACGTTCATCATCCAGTACACGGAGGCCAGTGCAATGGTGAAGCCGGCGATGAGCACGGGCCGCTGCCCAAAGCGATCGGCAAGCCATCCAGCCGGCGACCGCAGCAAGGTATCGACGGCGTACTGGATGGAGAGCGCCAGCGCGGTCCACTCGACCGCAAACAGCAGCACGGTCCGGCCGTACGTCGGCAGCAGGCTGAGGGTCAACGCGCCGCGGACGAATTCCGACAGCGCGAGGCAGGCCAGTACGGTGAACAGAAACGGCTGAAACAGTTCCGGTTCCAGCCAGCGGAATCGCTTGCGGCCCGTGCCGCCGTGACCCGTGCGGTCGTGATCGGTGCCGGCTTGACCGTGGCTGGGACCGTTTGTATCGGTATGCAGATGGACGTTGGTATCGGTCCTCTGATTCAAATCCATCAGGCAGTCATCCTTTTGGAGAAAGTCGTTTTCGATGATCGCGGGCGCACGCGCGCTCCCGGCGCTTGCCGCCGCCTGCTGCTGCCGCGGTTCACGACCCCTGTTCGCTCGCCGCGCGGTAGCCCGCCGCGGAAGGGCGGCGTGCCAGTGTCACAAGTCCATCCACGATTTCCGCGGCGGCGTGCAGCTTGCGAATGCGAGCCGTCCGCTGGCGCATGAGGAGGCGCCGGCCCGGGTTGTGAATCAGCAAATCGTACAGGTGGTGGACGACTTCTTCACGGTTGCGCGCCAACAGCGCCGCGCCTGACTTACAGAGGAAGGCCGCATTCTGGACCTCCTGCCCTGGAATGGGCCGATACAGCACCATCGGCAGCTGGACGGCGAGCGCCTCGGAAATGGTCAGCCCGCCAGCCTTGGTCAACATCACATCGGACAAGTGCATCAACTCGTGAATGGCTTCCACGAAGCCAAACACATGCACCGACGTCGATGCGTCCCGGGCGAGCTCGTCCAGCTGCACCTTCATGCGCTCATTCTTTCCCGTGACCACCAGCACCTGCAGCGGGTATTTTGAATGAAACAACTCGTCGCAGATGGCGTAAATGTCGCCAAGCACCCCGTATGCGCCGCCCATGATGAGCACCGTGGGGATGGACGAATCCAATCCGTATTTTTGCGCCAGAGCCTCGCGGTCATAGGACAGGGCGAACGCGGGCCGAATCGGGATTCCCGTGACTTTTACGCGATTGGCCGGAATGCCGCGGCGCACAAGCCCGTTTTTGACACGTTGGGAGCCGACGAAATACAGGTCCGTATGAGGGTGAATCCACTGGCTGTGGACGGCGTGATCGGTGATCGCGGTGGCCAACGGCACCTGGATGCGCCCTTGTTCCTTCAGGAAGGACGCCACGCCAGCGGGGGTCGGGAACGTGGACAGAATCACGTCCGGCTGATACGTTCGAATCTGGCGTTCGAGCGCGTGCAGGCCGATGGAATTCAACTGCCGCTGAATCAGGGAGGTTGGTGGAATTTGCATGGTGCCGCGATAAAACAGTCCGTATAATGCGGGCGCATAACGGACACTCGTCAAGTAACAGTACTTCGCCACGGAGTCCAGCATCGGATGCACCGCGCGGATGTAGTCGATGATTTGAATGTCCGTCTCCGGACTGATCGCAGACATGGCGCCCTGTACAGCGACCGCAGCCTGCTGGTGTCCTTCTCCATAAGAAGCCGACAAAATCAGAAGCCTGGAAACGGCGGGCACCGTGTACACCTCGCGTTCTCAGTCAACCTCTGTGGCCCACATTGTACCACAGGCGGTTCTGCTATAATGGCTATGTTCACTCATTCTAGACAAAATCCGGGCAATCAAACTTGCGGCACGAAAAGATACTGAAGGATGTGTCCGATTTCGGAAAACCAGGTAAAGGACGGTTGGCATTCGTGGGACAAGTACACGTTTTGGAACACCCGTTGATTCAGCACAAGTTGACCATCATGCGCTCCAAGGACACGCCAACCAAGGAGTTCCGGGAGCTGGTGCAGGAAGTCGCCATGCTCATGGCCTACGAAATTACGCGGGACTTGCCGCTGGCGCCCATCGCGATTGAAACGCCGGTCGCGCCAACCGTGGCCAAGGTGATTCACGGCAAGACGCTCGCGATTGTGCCGGTGCTGCGGGCGGGCCTGGGCATGGCCGACGGGATTTTGCAGCTGATTCCCAACGCGAAAGTGGGGCATGTGGGCCTCTACCGCGATCCAGAGACGCTCGAGCCGGTCGAGTACTACTGCAAGCTGCCGCAGCAGATGGACTTGCGCGAAGTGATTGTGGTCGACCCGATGCTGGCGACGGGCGGGTCCGCGTCGGCTGCCATTGAGGCGGTGAAGCGCCGCGGTTCGACCAGTGTCAAGCTGATGTGTCTGGTGTCCGCGCCGGACGGGATTGCGCGAGTGCAGCGTGACCATCCGGATGTCGACATCTACGTCGCGTCCATTGACGAACGCCTGAACGATCACGGCTATATCGTCCCGGGACTGGGCGATGCCGGCGACCGCTTGTACGGTACGAAGTAAACCGGGCACCGAAACAAGCCGGACACCAAGGTGCAGAGAAGCAGTAAGGAGGATTCATCTTGACCACGTCTCCCGTACGTGTGATGACGGTGTTTGGGACACGGCCCGAAGCAGTGAAGATGGCGCCGCTGGTGAAGGCGCTGGAGGCTTCACCAGACATCGTGTCCACCGTTTGTGTCACGGCACAGCACCGGGAAATGCTTGACCAGGTCCTGGAGGTGTTCCGCATCTTTCCGGATGACGACCTGGATATCATGGAGCCGAGCCAGACGCTCGGCACCATCACGCGCAAGGCCCTGGAGGGCCTGGAGCAGGTGATTGCGGACCGCAAACCGGACATCGTGCTGGTTCACGGCGACACGACAACCACGTTTGCGGCCGCGCTGGCCGCGTTTTATCAGCAGGTGGCGATTGGCCACGTGGAGGCGGGCCTGCGCACCTACGACAAGTACAGCCCGTATCCGGAAGAGATGAACCGGCAGCTGGCGGACGTGCTGTGCGACTTGTTTTTCGCGCCGACGCAGTGGTCGGCGGATAACCTGGCGCGCGAAGGGAAGGCGCCGGAGCGGGTATTCATCACGGGAAACACCGCGATTGACGCGATGCGTACCACTGTTCAGAAGGACTACCACCACCCGGTGCTCGACCAAATCCCGAGGGACGCCCGCATTCTCTACATGACGTCGCATCGCCGGGAAAACCTGGGCGAGCCGCTGCAGAACATCTGCCGCGCGGCGCTGGACGTGGTGGAGGCGTTTCCGGATGTGCAGCTGATTTATCCGGTGCACCTGAACCCGGTGGTCCGGGAAACCGCCTTCTCCATCCTGGGGAATCATCCGCGCATTCATTTGATTGACCCGCTGGGTGTCGTGGACAACCACAACTTTATGGCTCGGGCGTACCTGATATTGACCGACTCCGGCGGCATTCAGGAGGAAGCGCCGTCACTCGGCATCCCAGTGCTCGTCATGCGCGACACAACGGAGCGGCCGGAGGGCATCACGGCGGGGACGCTGCGCCTGGTTGGGACCGACCGCGGTGCCATCTTTGACGCTGCGTCCGGGTTGCTCCAGGACGCGGCGCAATACCATGATATGGCTGGGCGCAAGAACCCCTATGGCGACGGCCGCGCATCGGAACGCATTGTGCAGGCCATTTTGCACCACTTTGGCCGCGGTCCGCGGCCGGAGGCGTTTCAGTATCGGTGAGGTCGGCATGCGTAAGTCCGCCGTCACGGCGGGCGGATTGGACCGGCGCCGTCAGGGACAGTCGGTCGTAATCTGGTGGGGGGCAGGCGGAATCAGGCGCGATCATTCGAAAGGAGCGTGTCTTCGATGGGAGAGGAAGTCGTTTTAGCGGGCGCGGTACGGACGGCCATCGGCAGCTTTCAGGGGACCTTGGCGCCGTTGTCGGCGACACAGCTGGGCGCCATCGTGATCAAAGAAGCGTTGGCGCGTGCTGGTGTGCGTGGCGATCACGTCGAGGAAGTCATCATGGGCAACGTGCTGCAGGCGGGGCTCGGGCAGAATCCGGCACGCCAGGCGGCGATTCACGCGGGATTGGCAGATGGGGTGCCGGCGACGACCGTGAATAAGGTGTGCGGATCGGGACTCAAGTCCGTCATGCTCGCCGCACAGGCGATTCGGGCTGGCGACGCGGAGCTGCTGGTCGCAGGCGGCATGGAGAGTATGACGAACGCGCCGTATCTGCTGCCGGGTGCGCGCGGCGGGTATCGCATGGGGGATGCGAAGGTGGTGGACAGCATGATCCGCGACGGCCTGTGGTGCGCGTTCTGCGACACGCACATGGGTATTACCGCCGAGAACATCGCCGAGCGCTACGGACTCACGCGCGAGCAGCAGGACGCGTTTGCGGCGCGCAGCCAACAACGCGCAGCCGAGGCGGTGCGAAGCGGCCGGTTCAAGGACGAGATCGTTCCGGTCGAAGTCCCGCAGCGCAAAGGCACGGTGGTGTTCGACACAGACGAGTTTCCGCGGCCGGATACGACAGCGGAGACGCTGGCCAAGCTGCGGCCGGCCTTCAAGAAGGACGGTACGGTGACCGCGGGCAACGCGAGCGGAATCAACGACGGTGCGGCGGCCGTTGTGGTGGCATCGGCTCGGCGGGCACAGGCCCTGGGGCTGAAGCCGATGGCGCGCGTCATCAGCTACGCGAGCGCCGGTGTTGACCCGTCCGTCATGGGCCTCGGGCCGATTGACGCGACCAAGAAGGCCCTGGCGAAAGCAGGTCTGAGCGTCGCCGACCTCGACTTGATTGAGGCGAATGAAGCCTTCGCGGCGCAGTCGCTCGCGGTCGGCCAGGAACTGGCGTTCCCCGACGACAAGCTGAACGTCAATGGCGGCGCCATTGCGCTGGGCCACCCGATTGGCGCCAGCGGCACGCGCGTGCTCGTTACCCTCGTGCATGAATTGGCCCGGCGCGGCGGCCGCTACGGCCTGGCCACGCTGTGCATCGGCGGCGGCCAAGGCGTGGCGATGGTCGTGGAGCGCATATAAGCGGGCTGGTGGGGGGGCGGAGGCGTGTTGGAGGCGGCCCGGTGACCTAGAGGCGGGCCGCTGGCCTAGAGGCGGGTCCGGCCGGGCATAGGGCACGAAAGGTGCCTTAGCGCCTGCGGGCTGGCGGGACCTGGGCAGGCATAGAGCACGAAAGGTGCCTTAGCGCCTGCGGATTGACGGGCTCCTGGCGAGCATAGGGCACGAAAGGTGCCTTAGCGCCTGCGGGCTGGCGGGACCTGGGCAGGCGTAGGGCACGAAAGGCGCCTTAACGCCTGCGGATTGACTGGACCTGGGCAGGCATAGGGCACGAAAGGCGCCTTAGCGCCTGCGGATTGACGGGTCCCGGCCGGGCATAAGGCACGAAAGGCGACTTAGCGCCTGCGGGCTGGCGGGACCTGGGCAGGCATAGGGCACGAAAGGTGCCTTAGCGCCTGCGGGCTGGCGGGACCTGGGCAGGCATAGGGCACGAAAGGTGCCTTAGCGCCTGCGGATTGACGGGTCCCGGCCGGGCATAAGGCACGAAAGGTGCCTTAGCGCCTGCGGATTGACGGGTCCCGGCCGGGCATAAGGCACGAAAGGTGCCTTAGCGCCTGCGGATTGACGGGTCCCGGCCGGGGCATAGGGCACGAAAGGTGCCTTAGCGCCTGCGGATTGACGGGCTCCTGGCGGGCATAAGGCACGAAAGGTGCCTTAGCGCCTGCGGGCTGGCGGGACCTGGGCCGGCATAGGGCACGAAAGGTGCCTTAGCGCCTGCGGGCTGGCGGGACCTGGGCCGGCATAGGGCACGAAAGGTGCCTTAACGCCTGCGGATTGACTGGACCTTAGCAGGCATAGGGCACGAAAGGCGCCTTAGCGCCTGCGGATTGACTGGACCTTGGCAGGCATAGGGCACGAAAGGTGCCTTAACGCCTGCGGGCTGGCGGGCTCCTGGCGAGCATAGGGCACGAAAGGTGCCTTAGCGCCTGCCCGCCTACCGTCCGTCTACCGTCCGTCTACCGTCCGCCTACCGTCCGCCTACCGTCCGCCTACCGTCCGTCGCCTCGCGCGATTACGCCGACGCCACCCAACAATTCCCATCCATTGAAACGGATGAAGGCACTTCTTGAGCGTGCTTTCACCCGTCCTTCTTCTCTGCATTAGAAAGTGATTAGAACAGTTTTGTGACATCCTTGGTCGATCACGACTGATTTCGGCGCAACCGCTTTCTCCTTCGTTGACAACGAAAATTGGGGTAGTGTACTATTAGCGAGGGTTCTGGCATTTCACTGTGAGGTGCTGCTGTTCCACAGGATGCAACACTGAGAGTGCTTACGGAAAAGTCGCAGTGTCGTGTAGCATCTCCAAACGGAAACGGTGACAAGCGGACAGGTTCGCCTGGCGGCTCGTTGGGTGTCGATAATGATCCAGACTTGTCGAAGTGCGCTGTCGACCGCACCAGCAAGACGCCCGGCAACGTTGCACCGGCAAAACGCATGCAAGGTGGCGCTGGCATAGTCCTGGCGACGGCCAGTGGCAAACAGTCAAGCGCCATGTTCGCTGTCTGCGCGTTCACGATCCGTTCGGTTGGGTGGTGGCCAAGTTCGCCGACAAGGGAGATCAACCGTCAAAGGGAGATAAGCCTTCCAGCGAAAAGACGCCATGGCAGATGCTCGCTCTGTTTTCCGGAGCCACACTGCAGTTGCCCACGTGCATCGTCGTCTTTGGCTATTTCGGACATGTATTCGCTGTGCGTTGGCACCACGCTGCTTGGAGTGTGATTGGTGTGGTCGTCGGTACGCTCGTGGGTGCGTCCGGACTCGCGTTCCTCGCAAAACAGTTCTTGGGAGATAAGCCATGAATGACTTGGATCGTCTGAATCGTCGGCTGCGCGCCATCAAACTGACAGGGTTGGCGTTTTTTGTCCTGACTGTCGTCGTATGGCTGTTCGCGTGGTTTTTCGCGCGTGAGTGGCGCGAGGTGATGAATGGGCTGATCCTCGGCGAGGTTGGCGGGGCATACGTTGTGTTTAGTATGATCCGCCAGGGGCATGTCAACGATGATACACAGGGGCCGTTGCTGTTTGCCTCGGGTATCATCGGCATGGTGACGCGGTGGGTCGTTTTGGCGGCGGTGATGGTGGTTGCCCTCAAAGTGCCACACATCAATGTTTATACCGCAGTTATCGGCTATATGCTCGGGTTTGTCCTCATTTTCGCCGGTCTCTATGGCTATGTCAGAAACCAAAATTCCATTCCCAGGGCAAGGTAGGTGATAACGTGCCAGCGTTCCCGTACCTGTTTGCAAACACCTTTTTTCCTATCAACCTGACGACCATCGCGATGATGGTATTCGCCGGATTGGTGGTGTTGATTGCCCTGCGTATTGCAGTGCGCAAGTTGGATATGCACCCCCGGGGATTTCAGAATGTGATGGAGTGGGCTGTCGAATTTACCGCGACCATGGCGAAGGACACGATGCCCAATGAGCAGGTGGTCCAGTGGATCATGCCGCTCGCATTCACGATGCTCATCTTTTTGTTCGTCTCGAACTGGCTGGGACTCATCGCGACCGTCGCGATCCACTTGCACCATCCCGTGCCAGCGCTCGGCATCACGGCTGAGAAACTGAGCGAATCCAAGGGTGAGGTGATGTTGTTTGACTCACCGACCGCCAATATGAGCATGACGCTCGGATTGGCCGTCATGGTGTGGATTATCGCTCACGCCCGCGGGCTTCGGCATCCCAAGATATGGCTGAAGCACTTCGTGTCGCCGTCTCCACTGGCGATTCTCGAGGAGATCACGAACCCGCTCACGCACGGCATGCGTCTTTATGGCAACATTTTCGCGGGTGAAGCGCTGATTGGAATCTTCCTCGGCATTCCGTATTTGTTTGGGTGGGTGCCGACGGGGCTGCCGCTGTTGTTGGTGTGGCTCTTCTACAGTGGGTTTGTGAGCACCATCCAGGCATACGTGTTCTCGATTCTGATGTGCTTATACATTGGGAACAAATCTTTTGAAGGACAAACGCACTAATCGAGCGATGAGCAGGCTGAGCCAGCGTTAGTTCAAGATCTAAATTGTTCATTCGCAGAAAAGTGTGAGTACCCTAGCAGTCCCAGTTTTACATCAGTTCAAATAAGCTTGTACGAAAAAAGGGAGGACGTTCTTTCATGACAATGGCACAAGCGTTAGCGGATATCGCGGTCGCTCTGATGCTCGGTTTGGCTGCGGTTGGTTCTGGTGTGGGTGACGGTTTGGTCATGAGCAAGTACGTAGAGGGAGTTGCACGTCAACCGGAAGCCCGTGGTTCGATTTTTGCCAGCGCTCTGCTGGGTGTTGCCTTGGTTGAAGCCTTCCCTGTCATCGCGCTTGCGTTCGGCTTCATTCTGCTGTTTACCGTCGGCAAACTGTAAGTCACTGCTTTGGCACACCGGCTGTCCGGAGCCAAATTCGAAAGATGGACAGGTTTAGGCCGCGTTGCAACAGCATGAACGAAGGCCCGCGTAGTCTGACAAGGGAGGTGGCCTCTGGTGTTTGAAACAGGAACGTTTGTGGTTTCGATTGTCACGTTTCTGATTCTGTTTTGGCTGATTCAAAGGTTCGGCTTCAAGCCGCTCGCCAATATCATGGAACAGCGGCGTCTGCACGTAGAGAAGCAGATTTCCGACGCCGAGCAGCAGCGCGCCGAAGCAGAAAAGCTGCTGGCTGAACAGCGGGCGCTCCTTGAACAAGCCCGGCAGGATGCCAGGAATCTGCTCGATGCGGCTCGAGCCCGCGCGGACGAACAGGCCCGCAGCATCATCGCGGAAGCGCAGGCAGAATCGCAGCGCCTGCTCGATGAAGCGCGTCAACTGATTGAACGTGAACGCACGGAAGCGCTGAACGCGGCGCTGCAGCAAGTGGCCGAAATCACGGTCGAACTGACCAGCAAGCTGCTTCGCAACCACGTGTCTGAGACAGTTCACAAGGAAATGCTGCAAGAAGCGGAAAAACAACTGGGTGAACTCGTATGCTGAGCGGGGCCGTCACGAACCGATACACGCAGGGTTTGTTCAAGTTTGCAGAGCAGCAGCAAGCTGTAGACAAGGTGGATGAGAGCCTGAAATTGCTGGCGGACGTGCTTGGTGCGCATCCAAAGCTGCAGGACATCCTCAATCATCCGTTGATTGATGCGGACAGCAAGGCAAACGCCATCACAAACGTTTTCGGCGAAGCGCTCGATCCGCTGGTGGCGCGATTCGTCAAAGTGCTGCTGAACCGTGGGCGCGGCGGGTACATCGCCGCGATTTACGAACGTTTCCACGCCCTTGCCCAAGCGGCGAAAGGCGAGCTGACCGTTGAGGTCCAAAGCGCGATGCCGCTTGCGGAGGAACAACTGCAAGAGATTGAGAAACACCTGAGTGCGTCATTGAACAAGAAAGTTCGCGCGTCTTTGCATGTCGATCCCGATCTAATTGCGGGCTGCCGAATTCGCGTCGGAGACCGGGTCATCGATGCGACGATTCGGGGCGCGCTTGCGCAGTTTAGTCAGAAACTGGTCAGTGGGGCCACCAAGGAGGGAACCCTTTGAGTATCCGGCCGGATGAAATCAGCGCGCTCATACAAAAGCAGATTGAGCAATTTGAGGCGCAGGTCCAGGTATACGACACAGGGATTGTGTTGTCGGTTGGTGACGGTATTGCGCGCCTGTATGGTTTGCAAAACGTCATGGCCGGCGAGTTGGTTGAGTTTTCGAACGGCGTATACGGCATGGCGTTCAACCTCGAAGAGGATAACGTCGGTGTCATCGTTCTGGGTTCCGTCGAAGGCATTCAGGAAGGCGACCAGGTCAAGCGGACCGGCCGCATTGCGCAGGTGCCGGTCGGTGAAGCGCTGTTGGGCCGCGTCGTGAATCCGCTCGGACAGCCGATTGACAACGCTGGACCGCTGCAGACGGATACCTACCGTCCGATTGAGTCGCCGGCACCGGGCGTAATTCAGCGGAAACACGTCAGCGAGCCGATGCAGACCGGGATCAAGGCGATTGACGCAATGATCCCGATTGGCCGCGGACAGCGCGAGCTCATCATTGGCGACCGCCAGACCGGTAAAACGGCGATCGCGCTCGACACCATCATCAACCAGAAGGGTAATGGCGTGAAGTGTATCTACGTCGCCATCGGCCAGAAGCAGTCCACCATCCGCCAGGTCGTGGAGACGCTCAAGAAGCACGGCGCGATGGATTACACCATCGTCGTCGCGGCGAGTGCGTCCGAGCCGGCGCCGCTGTTGTTCATGGCGCCTTACGCTGGCTGCGCGATGGGTGAGTACTTCATGTACAAGGGCGAGCACGCCCTCATCATCTACGACGACTTGACCAAACAGGCTGCGGCGTACCGCGAAATGTCGCTGCTGCTCCGCCGTCCGCCCGGTCGTGAGGCGTTCCCTGGCGACGTGTTCTACTTGCACTCCCGCCTTCTGGAACGCGCTGCGAAGCTCTCCGATGCGCTGGGCGGCGGGTCGCTGACGGCGCTGCCGTTCATCGAAACGCAGGCCGGCGACATCTCGGCGTACATTCCAACGAACGTGATCTCGATTACAGACGGTCAGATTTTCCTGGAGTCCGACCTGTTCTTCTCGGGTATCCGACCTGCTGTCAACGTCGGGCAGTCCGTGTCTCGTGTTGGCGGCGACGCGCAAATCAAGGCGATGAAAAAAGTGGCAGGTACGCTGAAGCTGGACTTGGCCCAGTACCGCGAACTGCAGGCGTTCGCGCAGTTTGGGTCAGATCTCGATAAAGCGACACTCGCGCGTCTGGCGCGAGGGGAGCGGACGGTCGAGATCCTCAAACAGAACCAGTATGCGGCGATGCCCGTCGAGCGTCAGGTCGTATCGCTGTGGGCGGTTGTGAACGGCTATGTCGATGACCTGCCGGTCAGTGCCGTGCGCACCTTTGAGGAACAGTGGCTGGCGTATGTTGCGGCGAACTACCCGCAGATTTACGAGGCCATTGTTTCGACCAAGGACCTGGGCAATGACACGGTGGAACTGTTGAAGGAAGCGGTCGCGAAGTTCAAGGCGACGTTCGTCGCGTAACCGGACGACCTCGAAAAGGTGGTGAACGGAGTGCCGCAAAACACCAGAGACATTAAGCGAAGCATCAAGAGCAAGCAGGATACGGCGAAAATCACCAAGGCGATGGAGATGGTGTCGGCTGCCAAGCTGCGCCGGGTCCAGGAAGCCGTGCAGTTGTCCAAGCCTTATCTGGCGAAGATGCAGAGCATGCTGGCGAACGTGTCCAAGTCAGCGCGCTACGTCAAGCATCCGCTGCTGGCGGAACGTCCGGTGAAACGGACGGGGTACCTGGTGATTACCGGCGACCGCGGACTGGCTGGGGCCTATAACGCCCAAGTCATCAAGCTGGCGCTGGCACAGTTCCGCAGCAAGGACAAGTCGAGCTACAGCATCTATGCGGTGGGGCGCCGCGGCCGCGACTTCTTCGTCCGTCACGGTTACCCAGTCGCCGGTGAGGTCATCGGCTTGCCGGACTCGCCGACGTACCACAGTGTGAATGCGCTCGCTGAACAGGTTGTCTCGGCTTATGCAGAAGAGCAGTTCGATGAACTGTACTTCATATACAACGAGTTTATCAATGCCGTGTCGCAGGTTCCGGTCGTGAAGAAGGTACTGCCGCTCAGCAACGTGGAAAGTGACGACGCTGCACAGGGAACGGTCCAGTACCTGTATGAGCCGGATGCGGAGACGGTGCTGCACGCCCTGTTGCCGAAGTATGCAGAAACCCTGGTGTACCAGGCGGTTCTGGATGCCAAGGCCAGTGAGCACGCAGCCCGGATGACGGCGATGGGCAACGCGACGGACACAGCGAACGAGATGATCGAAAAGCTGACGCTCGCGTTGAACCGCGCGCGCCAGGCGGCCATCACGACGCAGATTGTGGAAATCGTCGGCGGCGCGGAAGCGCTGAAGTAACCGCCGCGATCACGCGCGCGCCGGGCTGAAATGATTGCCATCAAGAATCGGAACCACACTGGGAGGATGCAGCGAGCGCTGTATGCTCCAGAGGGAGGCGAAGGATTTGAATAAGGGGCAAGTGGTTCAGGTCATGGGTCCTGTCGTGGACGTTCGGTTCCCCGAAGGACAGCTGCCTGCCATCAATAACGCCTTGGTCATCAACTACGAAGGCGACGTTCCCGTTCACCTGACACTGGAGGTTGCCCTGCACCTCGGCGATAACGTGGTGCGCACCGTTGCCATGTCGTCCACCGATGGTCTGGTGCGCGGTGCGGAAGCGGTCGACACGGGCCGGCCCATCAGTGTTCCGGTCGGACCGCAGACGCTCGGCCGTATCTTCAACGTGCTGGGTGAAGCGATTGACGAAGCAGGTCCGGTCGAGACGGAGACACGCTGGTCCATTCACCGTCCGGCGCCGGCGTTCTCAGATTTGACCACGAAAATGGAAGTGTTCGAGACCGGTATCAAGGTCATCGACTTGCTCGCTCCGTACGTCAAGGGCGGGAAGATCGGTTTGTTCGGCGGCGCGGGCGTCGGCAAGACCGTTTTGATTCAGGAGCTTATCCACAACATCGCGAAGGAGCACGGCGGTTACTCCGTGTTTGCGGGTGTGGGTGAACGGACGCGCGAGGGAAACGACCTGTACCATGAAATGAGCGACTCGGGCGTCATCGACAAGACGAGCATGGTGTTCGGCCAGATGAACGAGCCGCCGGGCGCGCGTCTTCGTGTGGCGCTCGCAGGGTTGACCATCGCGGAGTATTTCCGTGACGAAGAGCAGCGCGACGTACTGCTGTTCATCGACAACATCTTCCGTTTCACACAGGCCGGTTCCGAGGTGTCGGCGCTGCTCGGCCGCATGCCGTCCGCCGTCGGTTATCAGCCGACCCTGGCGACGGAAATGGGGCAGCTGCAGGAACGCATCGCGTCGACCGTCAAAGGTTCGATTACCTCCATCCAGGCCATCTACGTGCCAGCTGACGACTACACGGACCCAGCGCCTGCGAACACGTTCACGCACTTGGACGCCACGACCAACCTCGACCGTAACATCGCGGCGATGGGCTTATATCCCGCGGTCGATCCGCTCGCGTCCACGTCCCGCGCGCTGTCTCCGGACATCGTCGGCGAGGAGCACTACCAGGTGGCCCGCTCTGTGCAGCAGATTCTGCAGCGGTATCGAGAACTGCAGGACATCATCGCGATCCTCGGTATGGACGAATTGAGCGACGATGACAAGCTGACGGTGTCGCGTGCGCGTAAAATCCAGAACTTCCTGTCTCAGCCGAACTTCGTGGCCGAGCAGTTCACGGGTGTGCCAGGCAAGTATGTCACCGTGAAGGACACGGTGCGCAGCTTCAAGGACATCCTCGACGGCAAGTGCGACGAGATTCCGGAAGTGCTGTTCCGCTACCGTGGCTCGATTGATGAGGTGTACGAGGCCGCGAAGGCAGAAGGCATTGCGGTCTAAATAAGGAGGCGGCGGAATGAGCACGGTGCTGTTGGAAGTCGTGACGCCTGACCGACTCCTCCTGTCCCATCCGGTGACCTTTGTCGTGGTGCGCGGCGGCTTCGGCGAAATCGGCATTTTGCCGAGGCACGCACCACTGGCCACCACGGTGCAGCCGGGCATCGTGAAGGTCCGGATGGAAGAGGGCGAGGATTACATTTCGGTTAGCGGTGGATTCCTCGAAGTCCGCCCCGACCGGATCACGCTGCTCGCCGACGCAGCGGAAACGTCCGCCACATTGGATGTCGAACGTGCACAGCGCGCCAAGCAACGCGCCGAAGAGCGGCTCGCGAAGCGAGGCGAGGGCATCGACATTGCCCGGGCCGAGGCGGCCCGGGCACGGGCGCTGCGCCGGCTGGAAATGCTGGAGCTGTCGAACGCGTCAGGGAACGTATTTGAGAAGGTCCTCAGCAAGTCAGCGAGTCAGTAACCCCGTCGCGGTGCGCGGCGGGCTCACGAGGACGGAGTTCACGCAAGGACTGCCGCCGCAGGGTGGCCGGCCTTCGTGGGCTCCGTCCTTTTCAGAATCGCGGTTCGTGAATTGTCATCCCCAGCCCGGCTTCCGTCCTCCAAACCACTGGTGCAAGTTCCCATCGGTTTTACACAAAAATACCCGTCTGATATAATGTTCAAGGTCATTGTGCAAAGGTTCACAATCTGTAGAACATGGAGGGAAGGCCATGTTTGCGTACTGGAACGGGTACTTATACGTGTTCCTTTTTCTATTGCTCGGCGTCATCCTGCCCGTTGCCGCGCTGTGGGTTTTGGGGCCGATTCTCCGTCCCAGCAAGCCCAGCAAAGAGAAGCTTACCTCGTACGAAAGCGGGGTCGATCCCATCGGGGACGCCCACGTCCGCTACAATGCCCGCTATTATTTATTCGCGCTCTTATTCGTTGTATTCGACGTGGAAACACTCTTTCTCTATCCCTGGGCGGCCAGCTTTCATAAACTCGGGATGTTCGGGCTGGTCGAAATGCTGATCTTCATTTTCATGCTCGTCATCGGCCTGATTTACGCATGGAGAAAGAAGGTGCTGGAATGGACCTGAGCCGTGCTGCTCAACTCCCCGTGATTGAGTACGAGGGACTGACGCCGGAAGAGAACGCAGAATTGCGCCGCGGCGGTTTGCTGCTGGCTCCCCTCGAACAGGTCAAAGCCTGGGCGCGCAGCAACAGCTTGTGGCCGCTGACGTTTGGCTTGGCCTGCTGTGCCATCGAAATGATGGGCGCCGGCGCGTCGCATTACGATCTCGACCGCTTCGGCGTGATTTTCCGCGCCTCGCCGCGCCAGTCCGACGTCATGATTGTCGCTGGAACGGTGACGAAAAAGATGGGACCCCTCCTCAAGCGGTTGTATGACCAGATGCCGGACCCGAAGTGGGTCATCTCCATGGGCTCCTGCGCCACCGCCGGCGGCCCCTATGTTCGCAGCTATTCCGTGATGAAAGGCGTGGACCAAATTGTCCCCGTCGACGTCTACATTCCCGGGTGCCCGCCTTCCCCGCCCGCACTCATCTACGGCATCAACCTGCTGCAGGAGAAAATCCGCAGCGAGGCACGCCGGAAGAAGGTGAATCCTGCGTGACAGACGAGGAACGCAAGGGAACGGAGCAGCCGATCACTGCGGAACCCGCCGACCGGTCGGGCGACGCCAAATCGACGGAAGCCGCCGAAGCCGCACAGCCTGCGCCCGAGGCCAAGCCTGCGGAAGCCGTCGAAGCCGCACAGCCTGTGCCTGAGGCCAAGCCGGACGCCAAGCCTGCGTCGGATGCCAAGCCCGCCGCACGGCCTGCACCCAAACCGGCGGCCGCGAAACCGGCTGGCGCCGCCGCGAAACCGGCTTCAAAGCCCGCGCCGCCGCCGGATCCGCGGGTAGAAGCTGCGAAGGCCGAGGCGGAAAAGCTGAAGGCCGCGCTGGTTGAGAAGTTTGGCGAAGGCGTTGTTGAGGAGACCGGGGCTGCACTGCATACGCCGATGGTCGTGATCGCCAAAGACCGCTGGTACGAAGCGGTCGATTTTCTGCGCACGAACGACGCGTGGAAGCTCAACTACATCGAATGTATGGTCGGGACCGACTACCCGGCCAAGGGTTACATAGAAATCGTGATTTACGTGCAGTCCACGTCGCTCGGGCACTGGGTGTGCCTGAAAACGCGGACGGACCGCGATCGGGCCGAAGTCCCCTCGCTGGTGCCCAGCCACCCCGGCGTGAACTGGGAGGAGCGGGAGATCTACGACCTGCTTGGTGTGACATTCACCAACCACCCTGACTTGCGGCGCATCATGCTGTGGGACGAATTCGCCGGACACCCGCTGCGCAAGGACTACAACGAGTGGCAGGGAGGGGAGGATTCCGATGGCGCTGGTCAACCAGAGTCAGACGAATGACGGACGCGCACACGCGCTCACACCCGCTGCGAATGAAACGGGCGGTGAGGTGCGCACCGAGGAGATGCTGTTGAACGTTGGACCGCAGCACCCGAGTACGCACGGCGTGTTTCGCCTGGTCGTAAAAATCAGCGGCGAGACGATTCTCGATGCCGATCCCGTCATCGGCTACCTGCACCGCGGCACCGAAAAGCTTGCGGAGGGCCTGCAGTACACGCAAATCATCCCGTACACCGACCGGCTCGACTACCTGGCCGCCATGCTCAACAACTACGCGCTGTGTCACACGGTGGAAGAGGCGATGGGGCTGGAGATTCCAGAGCGCGCCGAGTATCTGCGCATCATCGTGATGGAACTCAACCGCATCGCGTCTCACCTGCTGTTCGTCGGCGCGTATCTGCTCGACCTGGGTGCGATGAGCCCGTTCTTGTACGTCTTCCAGGAACGCGAACGCATTGTCCAGATGTTCAACGAAATCTGCGGCGCGCGGCTCACCTACAATTACATGCGTGTCGGCGGCGTCAAATGGGACGCGCCCCAGGGCTGGCTCGAAGAAGTGCGCGCATTCATTCCGTTCATGCGCGAACGCTTGAAAATGTACGACGAACTCATCAGCGGCAATGAGATCTTCTTGAACCGCGTGCGCGGCATTGGCAAGTTCGACACGGAGACGGCCCTCGCCTGGGGAATGAGCGGCATCAACCTGCGGTCGACCGGTTTTGAGTGGGACCTGCGCAAGAAGAAGCCCTACTCCATCTACGACCGATTTGAGTTTGACGTGCCAGTCGGCCAGAACGGCGACTGTTTTGACCGGTACTACCTGCACCTGCTGGAGATGGAGCAGTCCCTGCGGATTGTGGAGCAGGCGCTCGACCAAATTCCGTCGTCCGGCCCGGTCCTCGGCAAGGTGCCTAAACTCATTCGTGTGCCTGCAGGCGAGCACTACGCCGGCATTGAAGGCGCACGCGGCGAACTCGGCTTCTACATCGTCAGCGACGGCAAGGATAAGCCGTACCGGATGAAAATCCGCAAGCCGTCCTTCGTCAATCTGCAAATCCTGCCCGATTTGCTGCGGGGACAGAACATCGCGAACCTCATCGCCATCCTCGGCGCGGTCGACATCGTGCTTGGGGAGGTGGATGCCTGATGTGGAACTGGCAAGGGCAGCCCCTCACCGGGCTGCACATCCTGGCGATGCTCATCGGCGGCGTCATCATCCTGCTGATGACGCTGGGGGTCGTCACCTACACGATTCTCTGGCAGCGGAAAATCATCGGCTGGATGCAGGGCCGAATCGGTCCGAACCGCGTCGGCCCGCTGGGCCTCTTGCAGACGACCGCCGACGTGTTGAAACTGCTCATCAAGGAAGACGTGGTGCCCGCGATGGCCGACCGTCCGCTGTTTCTCATCGCGCCGATCATCGCGTTCGTTCCCGCATTCATGACGCTTGCTGTCATCCCGTTTTCGGCGCATCACGTGTTTACGGCCAATCTCGGTATCGGCGTGCTCTACTACCTGGCGCTCAGCGCCATCACGATTCACGGCGTCATGCTCGGCGGCTGGGCTTCGAACAACAAGTACGCACTCATCGGCGGCATGCGCAGCGCGGCGCAGATGTTGTCCTATGAGATCCCGCTGGGCATGTCCATCGTGGGTGTCGTCCTGATGGCCGGCACGATGAACCTGAACGACATTGTCACCGCCCAGGCCCATGGCTGGTGGTACATCATTCCGCAGTTCCTCGGCTTCTGCATCTTCGCGGTGGCGTCCACGGCGGAGCTCAACCGCACGCCGTTCGACCTGCCGGAAGCCGAGTCGGAGCTGGTCGCCGGCTATCACGTGGAGTACACAGGCTTTCGCTTCGCCTTCTTCATGTTGACGGAGTACGTATACCTGTTCGCCATGGCGGGGTTGTGCGCGACGCTGTTCTTCGGCGGCTGGAGCGGCCCGTTCCTGCCTGGCTGGCTGTGGTATGCCATCAAGGTGTTCTTGTTCATCACCATCCAATTCTGGATTCAGGCGACGATGCCGCGCATGCGCGTCGACCAGTTGATGACCTTCAGCTGGAAGGTGCTCATGCCGCTGGCCCTGGCGAACCTCGTGATCACGGCCGTCCTGAAGGCGCTTGTTGGGTAGCGTCAGCCTCTTGAAAGGGGGATTACATCATGTTTGGGTTCCTCAAGGGACTCGGCGTCACGCTCAGCCAATTACCGAGGAAAAAAGTGACGCTCCAGTACCCGGACGTCATGCCTGAGTGGCCGGAGCGGTTTCGCGGTGTCCACCGGTTTATTCCGGAACTGTGCATCTCGTGCCAGCAGTGCGCGCGGATTTGCCCGACCAGCTGCATTTCACTGTCCGGTGCACGCGACCAAAACAAAAAAATGCGCATCGACACCTTTGATATCAACTTTGAGATTTGTATTCTCTGCGACCTGTGCACGGAGGTGTGTCCGACGGAGGCGGTGCTGATGTCCGACACCTTTGAAATGGCGAAGTACACGCGGGATGACTTGTACCTCGATATGCACTGGTTATACGAGAATGAGCTGCGATACGAAAAGAACCATCCGGAACGTTTTGCCGCAGCGGCAGAGGCCGTCGAGGCGGCCGCAAAAGCCGCCGATGAAGCTGCGCCGAAGAAAGCGGGTGACGCGTGATGAGCTTCACCTGGAATCTGCCGACCATCGCGTTTTTTCTGATTGCCCTGGCGATTCTCGGCTGCGCCATCATGATGCTGAGTTTCCGCAAAGTGGTCTACATGGCGCTTTCCATCGGCGGCGTGTTCATCGGCTGCTCGGCCATCTATTTTCTGCTCGGTGCGGAGTTCATCGGGATCGCCCAGGTGGCCATTTATGCTGGCGCCATTACGATTCTCATCCTGTTTGCCATCATGTTGACGAACCACGAGGCGATGGAGCCGCCGACTCACTGGAACCTGCGCAATGTCGGCGCGGCCGTGGGCGCGATTCTGCTCGCAGCAACCCTGTTCTTTACCATCCGCTCGGTGTCGTGGCCTGCAGAGCAGGCGGTGGATGTCAACCAGGGCAACAGCAACGCGGTCGCGGTCGGCCTCGCCATCTTCAAGCAGTACACGGTGCCGTTTGAACTGGTGTCGCTGCTGTTGATTGTGGCGCTGGTGGGTGCCGTCATTCTCGCGCAAGAGCGAAAGGAGGACGAGTAACGTGGGCGGTGCAGCGTTGATACAGGTCCCGACGGCTTCCATCCTGGCTTTGGGCGCGTTCCTGTTTTGCATTGGGCTGTACGGCGCACTGACCAAGCGCAACCTCATCATGGTGCTCGTTTCGGTCGAACTGATGCTCAACGCCGCGAACATCAACCTGGTGGCGTTCTCTCGGCTCGGCGCAGCACCGAGCCTCGACGGCCAGGTGTTTTCCTTGTTTACCATCACGATTGCTGCGGCAGAGATCGCTGTCGGCCTGGCGCTCTTGCTGGCCGTGTTCCGGCTGCGCAAAACCAGCGAGGTCAAAGATCTCGACACTCTGAAGAGGTGATTTTGTGGCACAGACTGCATGGCTTGTCCCATTGCTGCCGCTGGTTGCCTACGTGGTTCTGCTGGCACTCGGCCGACGCGTGCCGGAGTGGCTCGCAGCGGGCGTGTCGGTGGTCCTGACGTTCGTGTCGTTTTTGCTCAGCATCGCCATTTTCCGCGGCCTGGGCACGGGGCCGCAGGGCAGCGTCACGTACCAGTTCCACTGGTTATCCATCGGCTCGCGCACGATTGAGTTCGGCTGGCAGGTGACGCACCTCAATGCGCTGATGCTTGTGGTGGTCACGCTCGTGAGTACGTTGGTCCTGTTGTTTTCTAAAGGGTATATGCATGGAGACGAGCGGTTTCACGTGTTCTACCAGTACCTCAACTTGTTCGTCTTTTCGATGCTGGCGCTCGTGATTTCGCCGAACCTTTTGCAACTGTACATATTTTGGGAAATGGTTGGTCTTTGCTCGTACCTGCTGGTTGGGTTCTGGTTTTTCAAGCCGGAAGCCGCGCTGGCTGCCAAAAAGTCGTTTATCGTCACGCGCATCGGCGACGCCGGATTGTTTGTTGGCATTATCCTGCTGTTTCTGTCCGCCGGTTCATTCGACTATGACACCATCTTCCAGGCAGCGGCCAGCAACCACCTGGCGCTGGGCTGGATTTCCGGGAGCGGCCTTGTCACGCTGGCCTGCCTGCTCATCTTCCTGGGCGCGGTGGGCAAGTCGGCGCAGTTCCCGCTGCACGTCTGGCTGCCGGACGCAATGGAAGGTCCCACGCCAGTGTCGGCGTTGATTCACGCCGCGACGATGGTTGCGGCAGGCGTCTACTTGGTGGCGCGGGTGTATCCGCTGTTCGAACTCAGCCACACGGCCACCACCACGGTGGCGTGGATCGGCGGCATCACGGCGCTGCTTGCCGCCCTCATCGCGCCGACGCAGCGCGACATCAAGCGGGTCATCGCCTACTCGACGATTTCGCAGCTGGGCTACATGATGATGGCGCTTGGCGTTGGCGCCTACGCCTATGGTGTGTTCCATCTCATGACGCACGCGTTCTTCAAGGCGCTTTTGTTCCTGGCGGCTGGCTCTGTCATTCATGCCGTTGACACACAGGACCTGTTCGAGATGGGTGGCTTGTGGAAGAAGCTTCCGGTCACGACCTGGACGTTCCTGGCCGGTGCGCTCGCGCTGAGCGGCATCGTCCCGTTCGCCGGATTCTGGTCGAAGGATGACATTCTCGGCGCAGCGCTTTCCAGCGGGCATCCGGTCCTGTATTGGTTCGGCCTCATCGCGGCCTTCTTCACGGCCTTCTACATCTTCCGCGTGTTCTTCCTGACGTTCACCGGGGTGCCCCGAGACGAGAAGCGGTTTGAACACGCTCACGAAGGCAGCTGGGTGATGATGGTGCCGCTGGTCGTGCTCGGGGTGTTCGCCGTGATCGCCGGGTTCTTCAACAGTCCGTTGAACGGCTATGGGCTGGAGAAGTACCTGTTCAACGACTACGCTGCAGCACCAGGCGTGCTGCAGCAGGGCGCCGGGGCGGGCGCGCACGAAGTCGTCGCGACCATCGGCCAAGTCTTTCCAGAAAACATCGGCCTCATGGCCATCAGTGTCGGCGTGGGCCTGCTCGGCATTCTCCTGGCGGCGCTCATGTACTGGCGTCCGGTGATTCAGCCCGCCAAGATGGCATCGGCGCTGAAGTTCTTCTGGCTGGTGTCGAACCGCAAGT
This sequence comes from Alicyclobacillus cycloheptanicus, assembly GCF_028751525.1. GTDB lineage: Bacteria > Bacillota > Bacilli > Alicyclobacillales > Alicyclobacillaceae > Alicyclobacillus_L > Alicyclobacillus_L cycloheptanicus. The sequence goes on along the minus strand of NZ_CP067097.1, from coordinate 1,222,500 downwards.
TCTACCTCGATGAAATTTATTACTACGTCGTCGTCGGGGGCGGAAAAGTCATTTCGGCCATCGTCTCCATTGTCGACCGCTACATCATTGACGGCCTGGTGAACCTCTTTGCCCGCTTGGGCTACATCATCGGCCTCGGCCTGAAGTACACCCAGACCGGGCAGGTCCAGGCGTACGGCGTGGTGGCGGCGTTCGGGTTGTTTCTGATTTTGGTCATCGCGATGTTCCACTTGGGAGGTGTCTTCTGACATGGGCATGATGTTCTGGCTGGTGCTCGCGCCGCTCATCGCAGCCGCGCTCATCCTCGTCCTGCCCAAAATGGGCGGACCCTTCTACAAGTTCATCGCGTTCGTCGGATCCGTCGTGCCGCTCGTCATGAGCCTGGCCGCCTGGGTGCAGTATTCGTCGTCCATCGGCGGCTTTCAGTTCGTGTCGAAGCTCACCTGGTTTACCCTGCCGAATCTGTGGCAAGGCAAGCCGCTCGTCATCGGCCTGACCTTTGGCGTCGACGGCCTCTCGCTGCCGCTTTTGACCCTGGCCGCGGTGGTGTCGACGGTGGCCGTCATCGCCGGCAAAGGGTCCATCGCCAGGGCGAAGGAGTACTATTTTTGGATCACGATGGTGTCCGCCGGCCTCTTCGGCGTCTTCGCGGCCCTGGACCTGTTCACGTTTCTGGCGGCCCTGGAGCTGTCGTTGTTCTCGACCTTCTTCCTGATTTACATCTTCGGGGAAAAGGGCCGGCAGAAAGCCGCCTTCAAGTTTCTGATTTACCGCGGCTTCGCCACGGTGGCCCTGCTGGTGGCGTTCATCGTGCTCGCCTACGCGGCGGTGGGCGGATTTGCGCCGACGAGCGCGATCGCGCAGGGAAGTGCCGGCACCGGCAGCCTGACGCTGAACATCCCGGCCCTCATCACCACAACCGGGCAGGCGTCGACAGCCATCTTCCCGAGCGCGGTGCGCCACACGATTTTCATCATGCTGCTGCTCGCGGTGTTCATTGAAGAAGCATTCGTGCCGTTTCACACCTGGCTGCCAACCACACACGAGCACGCGGACACGTCGACGAACATGCTGATTGGCGGTATTCTCACCAAGACCGGCGCCTACGTGTTGCTGCGCTTTGGTGTTGGCATGCTGCCGGGCGAGGTGCGGCACTACGGCGTGCTCATCGCGGTGCTGGGTGTCATCAACATCCTCTACGGCGGGTTTGCAGCGTGGGCCCAGAAAGACTGGCGGCGGCTGATTGCCTTCGGCAGTATCAGTCACATGGGGCTGGTGCTGCTCGGCATCGCGGCCTTGAACACCGCCGGGCTGCAGGGCGCGATGTTCATGCTGGTCTCTTCCGGCCTGTTGACGGCGCTCTTGTTCTTCTTGACCGGCAGCATCAAGGACCGTACACACACCGCCGAGATTGGTCAATTGGGCGGCCTCTCCAAGCGCATGCCGATGTTGTCCGGGTTTCTGCTCGTCGCGGCGCTCGGTTCGCTTGGGCTGCCCCTGACCAGCGGCTTCATCAGTGAAATTCAGGCCTTCATCGGCGGCTTCGGGACGTATCCGGGCATCTCCTTTGTCGGGGTGGTCGGCGTTATCCTGTCCGCCGTCTACCTGCTGTACGCGATGCAGAAGACGACGTTCGGCCCGACCGCCGAACGCTACGCTGCACTCGCGGACGCGCGGCCCCTGGAGTACGTACCGATCGTGATTCTGACAGGCCTGGTGCTCTTGGTGGGTGTGTACCCCGACGTGATTGGCCACTTGTTCGGCTTATCCGCACAGGCGCTGCTGAGGATTGGAGGGTAACCGATGGCGACTCAACTGGACATGTTGCACCAGCCGTACTTTGCCACGATGGGGCCGCTCATCGTCATTACCATCACTGCGTTCGTGGTCATGATTCTCGAGTTTATCGTGCGCCGCGGGGACAAACGCTGGTTGGCCGGGATTTCCATGCTCGGCGTCGCAGTGGCGCTGGTCGTGGCACTGCTGCAGTTCTCGGCACCGCAGGTGCTGGCGCTGAACACGATGATTGCCGATGCGTTCGGCAACCTCTTCAGCATCCTGCTGCTTATCTCCGCGCTGCTGATTCTCTTGTTCACGATTGACTACAGCGGTAAGCGGCGCGTCGCGGCAGAGCATACGTACCTCATTCTGTTTGGCCTGGCGGGTGCGCTGGCGATGTCGACGGCGATCGATCTCGTCACGCTCTATGTCGGCCTCGAGCTGCTCTCCATCTCGAGCTATGTGCTGGTGGCGGTCCGCAAGAGGTCGGTGCGCGCAGTCGAAGGCGGGGCGAAGTACCTCATCATGGGGTCTATCGGATCGGCCGTGCTGCTGTACGGCATGTCGTTCATCTATGGCATCGGCGGCACGACGAACCTGGATACGCTCGGTCAAAACGGGATGACGCTGTGGCAGCAATACCCGGCTGTGGTGGTGATGGCCTTCCTGCTCATGCTCGCTGGCATGGGGGTCAAGCTGTCGCTGGTCCCGTTCCACATGTGGACCCCGGACGCCTATGAAGGCGCGCCGGCGCCCGTCAGCTCCTTTTTGGCGACGCTCTCCAAAACGGCCGCCTTTGGCATGCTGGTTCGCATGATGCTCTATATTTTCAACGCGTCAGCACCGCACATCTTCTACTGGGCGGCCATTCTCGCGGCGGTCACCATGGTGGTCGGCAATTTCATTGCCCTGCCGCAGCGAAACATGAAGCGGCTGCTCGCCTTCTCCAGTGTGGCACAGGCGGGGTACGTGCTGGTTCCCTTTGCGCTGCTGGGGGCGGTCGACCCCGCGGGCAGCACCGCGCAGCTGAGTGACTGGGCGAGCGTCTTCACGAGCCTGTTGTTCTACTTGTTCGCTTACACGTTCATGACCATCGGCGCGTTCGCTGTGGTCCACGTGGTGTCCCACGCAACCCGCACGGTCGACGACGAAGCCCTCGTGGGCCTGTGGAAGCGTTCGCCGTGGCTGGCGATTGTGCTCACGATTTTTGTGATGTCGCTCGCCGGCGCCCCGCTGACCGGCGGCTTCATCGGGAAGTTCTATATCTTCACCGACACCATTCATCTGAAGGAAGCCTGGCTCGGCATCATCCTGTTCGGGACGAGTGTTGTGTCGTTCTTCTACTACTTCGGCTGGCTCAGGAAGGTATTCCGCTCGGACGTTGTGGTTGCGGCGTTGGAGCATGGCGGCGCGGCGGGAGACGGTGGTGGGTCGGGTGACGGCGGCGCGGCACCGGGGTCGGCTGGTCGGGCCGCGACCGCGGCTGTGGTGCTCCCGAAAATTCGCGTGAGTGCGGCGATGAACGCCTTGCTTGGTGTGTGTGCGGCTGCTACACTGGTGCTCGGATTTGTACCGGCGTCGCTGCTGCACGCCTTGCTCGAGGCGAAGTGGTTTTAGGCGGAGGGCTTGGTTCTGTGCGGCCGGTGGGGCGAGGCTCCAAATGCCCGCCCCCAAACGCCCCCAGCGCATCGGGCACAACTCTGCACGGAATGGTGGGAACATCGTGATCACGACATCGAACGCCGCAGCCAATATTGGATTGATGCACGTGATTGGGATGGACGCCTTGATGTTCATTGTGGCGTTCCTCTTCGGGATGTACATGACCTGGCGCGCCATCGGCATCCTGCGCTGGGACAAATTCACAGCCGATCCGTTCGGTGCCCAGGCGCGCCTCTTGCGGGTGCTCATCGGCATGGTGGGCGGGTTTTTGTTCGGCTTCGTGATCGCGATCTTCTTCCTGGCGACGCAACTGTTCAGCCAATTGTAACAGAATCGCTGGACACACGCGGCGCCGCCCAACTACAATCAATATGTCTGATTCCCCGACCTAGCAGTGGCTCCAGATTTCGACGAATCCTGACGATTTCCAACAGTGCGCAGCAGGAATCAGAATGGCAAACAGAGAAATGCTAAGGTGTGAATCTGTGGTACGGTACACGCTTTGCGGCATGAGCACGCTGGCTGGCACAGTCACCTCGGCACTGCCATCCGTTGAAGCATATCCAATTGCCCACAAGGGGGTACCCTCTGGAATTGGAGGGTTCCATCGAATGCTGTAAGGGCATCAAACCACCTATCCGGACGATCACGCTCTTTGGACGCGGCCTTTTCACGTCCACCGATCGCATCCAAGCAGTCCAGACGCAGTCGGCGAAACGCAGCACAGATCGGATGGAGCAATCGAAACACGGAGGTAGTCGAACTTGGCGAAAATCATCATTGAAGGCGGTCGGCGACTCGAGGGAAAAGTCCGCGTAAGCGGCGCCAAGAACGCTGTGCTCCCCATTCTCTCAGCGAGTATATTGGCATCATCCGGAGTCAGTGTGATTGAAGACGTCCCGTCATTATTGGACGTACAGAACATGATGGATACCGTGGCCGCGCTTGGCGCGACCGTTCAGGAGCGAAACGGCACCGTTCGGATCAATGCATCAACGATTCACAGCACGGAGCCGCCCTATGACCTGGTCCGGCGCATGCGCGCGTCGTTTACGGTGGCCGGACCCCTGCTGGCCCGATTCGGTGAGGCGAAAATCGCTTCACCCGGTGGCTGCAACATTGGACCGCGGCCCGTTGACCTGCATATTAAGGGCTTCGAAGCCATGGGCGCAAAGGCGCAAATTGTCGATGGCTGCGTACATTTGACGGCGCCGCACGGCCTGCACGGCGCGCGGATTTACCTGGACATTCCCAGCGTCGGCGCCACGCAGAACATCATGATGGCTGCGTGTCTGGCCAAAGGCCATACGATTATCGAAAACGCGGCGAAAGAACCGGAAAATGTCGATCTCGCCAATTACCTGAACGCGATGGGCGCCCACGTGCGGGGTGCGGGTACGGACACCATCCGCATCGACGGCGTGAAGTCGATGCAGGGCGCCACCCATACGGTGATTCCCGACCGCATTGAAGCAGGCACGTATCTCCTGGCGGGCGCGGTGATGGGCAACGGCGTGTACGTGGAGAATGCCGTGTCTGAACACGTGATGTCACTCATCGCGAAGCTGGAAGAAGCGGGAGCGCGCATCGAAGACGATGTGGCCGGAATCCGCGTTTGGCCCGTGGAGCGGGGCCGGCTGAAGGCGCTCGACGTCAAGACGCATTACTACCCGGCGTATCCAACCGACCTGCAGGCGCAAATCGTCGCCAGTCTGTCGACGGCCATCGGGACCAGCACCGTCACCGAAACGGTGTTTGAGAACCGATTCCTGCATGTTGCTGAGTTGCAGCGGATGGGGGCTGAAGTTAAAATCGAAGGCCGGACCGCCATCATTGAGGGTGTGGAGAAACTCTCCGGCGCTTCGGTCACAGCGACGGACTTGCGTGCGGGGGCCGCGCTGGTCATCGCCGGCTTGATGGCGGACGGGCTGACAGAGGTTCACGGGCTGCACCATATCGATCGCGGCTATGACAACCTGGTTTTCAAGCTGCAGTCGCTGGGTGCGCGCATCCGTCGCGTGGATGACGATGACCGTCCCCAGCTTCGCGTGGTTGCCTCTGTGTAATCCACGCGTACCGGGGCGCGCGCAATCGCTTCGTCGAACGCTCTCCACGTCGCGCTGCGCGGCCAGCGTAGCGGGCGAACCTGGCAAGGTATCAACCAGGCACCTCCGGCTTCCGGGGGTGCCTGTTCGCATTGCCTTTCGCCCTCTGCACCATGTGCCTCACAAGCCCCGCCGCGCTTTCGAATCTTCTCATAAACCCATTTTTTCTTCTTGCTTGCACGCGGCACGAATCGATTGAATGCGTTCCACGTGGCGTACAATAACGTCAGTTAAATGGAGAGGATAGATTCGGCATGCATGGAGAATGGCGCTGGATTCACCCTGTACTGGTGTGCCTGGCGGTGCTTGCTTTGATGATGGCCACCGTGAACTTTAGTGTCGTCAAGCGGGCCCTCGTCGGGCGGCCCATGAAATCGCGGGAGCTTAATCAGGCACACACAAAACTGATGTGGCTTGTCGCACTGCCTATTTTGGCCGCCGACTTGTACTCCTCCGTCGCATACGGACCGGAAGCTGGGATGACCGAGCTCGACCCGCTCGGGGCTGCCGCCAAATGGCTGGTTTTACCGATCACGACTGCCACTGTCCTCTTGCTGTGCATTCTCATTGTGTCTTATATGATGGGCGTGATCGCCTATCCGAGCGGAGGCGGCGCGTACGCGATTGCGAAAGACAACTTTCGCCGGCCGTGGGTGTCGCTGCTGGCGGCCAGCGCGCTGTTGGTGGACTACGTCTTGACGGTTGCCGTTTCCGTGTCTTCCGGCATCCAGACGATGGCCTCGTCCTACCCGGCCTTGACGCGTTTTGAAACAACGTTGTCTGTGGCCTGTATTGTTGTCATTCTACTGGTCAATCTGCGCGGCGTTTCCGAGTCTGCGAAGGTGTTCTCGCTGCCAACGCTGTTTTTCATGGTGTGCATGTTGTTCCTCATCGGCGTGGGGTTCGTGCATGAAGCCCGCCTTGGGCCCAGCATGCCGGCGGCACCTCCGTTTGGCAGTGTCCCGCGCGGATTGACAGTGCTGCTCTTGCTCAAAGCATTCAGTTCCGCTTGTTCATCGCTGACGGGCATCGAGACGATTTCCAACGCGGTGCCGATTTTTCGCGAGGGCAAAAACGGCGCGCTGAAAGCGTACGCCGTGCTCGGCGCCATCACCAGCATCACCCTGCTTGGCTTTGCGTACCTGCTGTACCGTGAAGGCATTGTGACCAACCCGCACAATACCATGCTCTCTGAATTGGTAGGCCGGTACTTTGGACATGGGCCCATCTATCAGGTCATCATTTGGGCGACGCTCGTCGTATTGATTCTGGCGGCGAACTCAACCTTCACCGGATTCCCGCAGCTTGCCGCGCTGGTGGCGAATGATGGATTCCTGCCGCGCGCGCTCAAACTGCGCGGCGACCGACTCGGTTATTCCAACGGCATGATTGTCCTGGCCACCCTGGCGACGTTGTTGGTGGAGGTGTTTCACGCGCAGACCAACGCACTCATCCCGCTGTACTCCATCGGGGTGTTCGTCGCCTTTACCCTCGCCCAATTGGGACTCGTCAAGTATTGGCTGAAGACCCGGGACAGAGGGTGGCGCGTCAAGCTCGTCATCAACGCGATTGGGGTCGTGGTGACCACCGTCGTTTGTTTCGTCGTCGCGGTGACCAAGTTTACCAGTGGGGCGTGGATGGTGCTCGTCGTGATCCCGCTCATGATTTCGATTGCCCTCAAAGTCCATAAGCACTACGAGGCCGTGGCCAAAGAGCTGCACATCGATTTGCAGGTCGACCGCCCCAAGAAGCACCGTGTGGTTGCAGTCGTGCTTGTGTCCGGCATCCACCGGGTGGCTATCGAAACGATCTCCTACGCACAGAGCACCTGCGAGCATGTCCTGGCGCTGTATATCGGGTTTGATGACGAGTCAATTGAGCGGATGGAGCAGAAGTGGCAGGAGTGGGGGTCGCCGTGTCGGTTGGTTGCGGTCAAAAACGAGTACCGCTCGCTCCTGCATCCACTGTCGCGGCTGATTCGCCGCTTGGAAGAACATGAAGGGGGCAAGCCCGACCACATCCAGCTCATCATTGGGCAATTTATTCCCAAGCGGTGGTGGGAAAACCTCTTGCACGTGCAGACGTCGCTGCTGATCCGCGCGTGGATGATTCGGCACAAAGACGTCGTGGTCGTCACCGTACCCTACCACCTGCAATCGTGATCGCGCTGCCGAGGCTTGCCCCCGGACGACGTTCTGGGGGGCTTCTCTGGGGGGCTTCTCTGGGGGCTTCTCTGCGGGGCGGGCCTTCCGATTGGGTCCTCGGGACCGCCTTCGTCACCGTTCGACAGGAATTTCCTGCTTCGATGGGCTATAATGGATGGCAACCGGGTGGCTTGGACAAAATCTGACGGGACGGCAGCATTCAGGTCCACCCATCATCGGGATCAGCAGATTGGCATGTGCTGAGGGGACCCATCAGGCGGATGTGCCACCGGGATCTGTCGGTGGGGCCATCAGGCGGATGTGCCACCGGGATCTGTCGGTGGGGCCATCAGGCGGATGTGCCATCGTCACCGCGCTTGGTGGTGGGGACCGGCGCCGAGATCCGTCATACGGAGGTTGATGACATGCAGCTGACAGAAGTGCTCAATCGGCAAATTGCGAACTGGACGGTCCTCTACGTGAAACTGCACAACTATCACTGGTATGTAACGGGACAACAGTTTTTCACATTGCACGCGAAATTCGAGGAATTGTACACGGAGGCGGCAACTCATATTGACGATCTCGCCGAGCGCCTGCTGGCCTTGGGCGGCAAGCCCATCGCGACGATGTCCGGAAGTCTGCAGGCTGCATCCGTGAAGGAGGCGTCCGGGAACGAAGACGCCAACCAGATGGTGAAGACCATCGTCGACGATTTCGGCGTCATGATTGGCGAGTTGAAGGAAGGCATGGCGCTCGCAGACGAGCAGAACGATGAGACGACAGGGGATATGCTGCTCGCGATCCACGCCAGCCTCGAGAAGCACGTGTGGATGCTGAACGCGTTCCTCGACTGAGACAGGGGGGAGGCGTGTGGCGGTGCGGGTGCCTGGCGGGCGCGAGGCGGGTTTGGCCCGGCCTGACCTGGGTCCGCGCCCGCCGTTGCCGGGCATTGCCATTGCCGGGCTCGCCATTGCCGGGCTCGCCGGCCACGCCAGGCCAGGCCCGCATAGGGCGCCTTTCCTACCTAAAGGGTGGTCCGGCGAGGCCGGCCCCCTACGACTTAGGGCGCCTTTTGTGCCTTAGGCGGCCGCCGTTCGGCGTGGACCCCACCGCATAGGGCACCTTTGCTACCTAAAGGGTGGTCCGGCGAGGCTGGCCCCTTCGATTTAGGGCGCCTTTTGTGCCTTAGGCGGCCGCCGTTCGGTGTGGTCCCCACCGCATAGGGCACCTTTTGTGCCTTAGGCGGCCGCCGTTCGGCGTGGTCCCCACCGCATAGGGCACCTTTTGTGCCTTAGGCGGCCGCCGTTCGGCGTGGTCCCCACCGCATAGGGCACCTTTGCTACCTAAACGGTGGTCCGGCGAGGCCGGCCCCTTCGATTTAGGGTACCTTTCCTACCTTAGGCGTCTGCCGTCCGGCGTGGACCCCGCCGCATAGGGCGCCTTTTCTGCCTTAGGCGGCCGCCGTTCGGTGTGGTCCCCGCCGCATAGGGCACCTTTGCTACCTAAACGGTGGTCCGGCGAGGCCGGCCTCTTCGACTTAGGGTACCTTTCCTGCCATAGGCAGCCGCAAACCGCACGCTGGTTCGGACTCCGCCCCGCCGGCCCCGCCAGCCCAGCCCTGTCCAGCCCCGTCCAGCCCGGCCACACCCCATACCCACTTCCGCAAGCCCATGTCTCTTCATTCATATCGCCCGGCTCGTCCGCATACCTGTGTAATAGACAAGCCTGCTCCGAGTGTCCAGCCGCAGGCCCGAGTGCCCAGCCGCAGGCCCGAGTGTCCAGCCGCAGGCCCGAGCACTCAGCCTGCTCCGAGCGCCCCGTCGCAGGCCCGAGTGCCAGGTGCACATCAACCGGGGCCGCATCCGCCAGCCACATATAGGAGCGCCCTGCAGTACGCCCGAGGCCTCGGCCCGCGGCTTTCAATCCAATCTCGATTTCGCCAGGAGGACCTGTCGCCAGGCTGACCGATCGGTTTCTTCATAGGAGGGATCCCGCTTGCCATTCCAGACTCACAAACGTTTCCGCCCTGTTCCCAGCCGCCAACGTGTGACCGTCTTCCCGCGGCTTCGCCCTCATCCACACACGGCGCCCGACGATGCGCGCGGCGGCGAGGCACGGACCTTGAATGCCCGGACCTTGAATGCCCCCACCTTGGAGGCCCCAACCTTCGTCGCGCGCCAAATCGACCGTTGGTTCCCTGATGGGGCGCCTCGGTGGACCCGCTGGATCCCGTGGCGAAACGGTATCGACCGCCCCACCCGCGTGGGTCGGGCCGTGGCCGCGGTCTTCACCGCGATTGTTGGGCTGCCCGCGCTCACCGCATGGGCGACACACCGAACGCCGCCCGACCAAATCAGTCGCTGGCTGAACAGCGCCGACGCGCAGACGACCGTCTCCGTCTACCGAATGAACAGCGGCACCGTCACGCGGTTGCCCCTAAACGACTACATCGTCAACGTGCTGGCGGCGGAACTTCCGCCGACCGCGCCGATGCCCGCCCTGCAGGCGGCGGCCGTGGCGAGCCGAACCTACGTGATCTACCTGATGACACACCAGGGCACCGGCGCAGAGACCTTCGCGGAGCGCCACGGGGCGGACGTGACCGACGACGGCCTGCTCGACCTCCCGTGGCTCACCGAAGCGCAGCAACAGCAGGTGTTCGGCGCGAACGACACCACCTACACCGCGCGTCTCCAACAAGCCGTGGCGTCGACCGACGGGGAAGTGCTGACCTACCAGGGCCAGCCCATCCCGGCGTTTCTGTTTGAACTGTCCCCCGGACGCACGCGCGACGCTTCGGCCGTCTTCGGGAAGTCGCTGCCGTACTTGCCGGTCGTCAATTGTCCGGACGATCGCGCCGTCCCCGCCGACCGCCAGACCCACACGTTCACCCCGGCCGATCTCGCCGCCCGCCTCAATCTCCCGGCGAAGGGGCTCAATCCAGCCGCGATCCACATCGCCGCCCGCGGCAAGGACGGGTTCGTGAGCACCGTGACGTACAATCCCGGCGCCACCAGCGGGACGGGTTCCTCCGCCGGGACCAGCGCTTCAACGAAGGCCTGGACAGGCACTGATTTCGCGAACATGCTGGGGCTGCCGTCGGCGGATTTCCAGCTGCAGGTGAACGGGGACACCCTGACGGTGCATACCCAGGGGGTCGGCACCGACATCGGAATGAGCTTGCATGAAGCGAGTGTCTACGCTGCGCGCGGCAAGCGTGCAGCGCAAATCCTGGCAGTCTTCTATCCAGGCACACAGATGACACAGGACACGCCATTCGTGGCAGGAAAGTAGACCGGCGCCACCGGGCGTGCGCTCCGGGCATTCTCTCCGCCGCGGCCACCGGGCGTGCGCTCCGGGCATTCTGTCGGCCGCGGTCATCGGCGTGATCCACACCGGGCTGCTCATCTCGGCGTAAAAACCCGATACCTATGGGAATCTTGCTTCTTTCAAATTGACTTTGAGTGCAGGTATAGATTGCGAAGTTCGTGGCGACACTGTCGTAATGAGGTGAACGCCACATGGATGAAAAGAAACATCCAAATCAACCGCAAACTGGTCAAGAGAAGCAAGAAACGGGGAAGGCACCCGAGGTGAAGCAGGAGGCGCCAAAAATGGCAACATCGCGCCGACTGTTCTCCAAGAAGTGGGTCTACCCGGCAATCTACCTGGGGGCGGCAGCACTGATCATCGGTTTGATGTACGTCAAGAGCCAGATGGGAGGTTCTTCGACCGTCACCACCACGTCGACCGGCGGCGACATGGGCAACAGCGCCGCAACGGGGCAGACGACGGGTCAAACCACGCAGCAGACCTTTGACTGGCCCGCACCACAGGGGACCAACCTTCAAGTTTCGCTGGGCTTCTTCCCGGTGAAGGGTACCCAGGAGGAGCAGGCCAAGGCGATGGTGAACTACGACAACGCCTGGTATCCGCATGAAGGGTACGACCTGAAGACGACGGACGGGTCCGCCTTCCAGGTGACCGCAGCTGCGGGCGGCAAAGTCACGCAAGTCACCAACGACAAACTTTATGGCGAGACCGTGATCATCGACAGCGGCAACGGCTACACGGAGCGCTATGAATCCTTGGGCTCGGTCCAGGTCAAAGTTGGCGACGTCGTGCAGCAGGGCCAGGTGATTGGCACAAGCGGTACCTGCCTGTTCGAGAAGAGCGCAGGTAACCATCTCTACTTCGCGGTGTACAAGGACGCGCAGCCGGTCGATCCGGCCACGGTTCTGCCGCAGCAGCAATAACCACGAGAGGACACGACGCTGCGGGTGCCGCGCCAACCCCACCCGCGGCGTCACCATCCGTCTCATCAGTGCGCCAAACGGCGGCGCCACCTCCGGTAGATTGACGAGGCTGTCCTGAGCCAGGGCACTGCAGCACGCAGGGTTCTCGCGGGGACGGCTTCTTTTTTGTGTTGTCACTGCACGACTCTATTGCCCGGATTTCGATATTATTTCCCGGCGAGAAAAAAAGAGATAGAAAGAGATATTGTAAAGAAACGAGTCCTGACAAGCTGTAATCCGGCAAAGCAAGGCATACCGTGTACACCCCCTCATATACTGTATCAGACCATTTGGAGAAATGGGGAGGCGAGGGGAGTGCATGATTACATCAAGGAGCGTACTCTGAAAATCGGAGAGTATATTGTTGAAACCCGGAATACGGTGCGGACCATCGCACGGGAGTTCGGGGTCTCCAAGAGCACGGTCCACAAAGACTTGACGGAGCGCTTGCCGGAAATCAACCCTGATTTGGCAAACCGCGTCAAGGAAATTCTCGAATATCATAAGTCCATTCGCCACTTGCGCGGCGGCGAGGCGACCAAGTTGAAGTACCACAAGGACGACGTGGCCGCAGATGACACGAAAAGTTTTGAGGTCGCGAAGTAAAAGGCTGCGAAGCACAAAGTCGCCGAGTGAGAACGCCGAGAAACAAGTCGTCTATGAACGTTTCAAAGTGGAGAAGGAGTTTCTGTCGGACTGTAGAAAACTTATCCGTATTCAGATTCGCAATCCTTGACAAATGTTGACACCAAGTGACAACATACACGCTCAGATGCACGCCTAGTTGGGGAGGACTCGCCGTAATGTTATCCAGAGATATTGGTGTTGACTTGGGCACGGCGAACGTGCTGGTGCACGTTCAGGGTAAGGGGGTCGTGTTAAACGAGCCTTCGGTGGTGGCTATCGATCAGCTGACCAAACAGGTTGTCGCGGTCGGCGAGGAGGCCAGGCAGATGCTCGGCAGAACGCCCGGAAACATTGTGGCGATTCGGCCGTTGCGCGAAGGCGTGATTGCTGACTTCGAAGTCACGGAGATCATGCTGCGTCACTTCATTCGCAAAACGCTTGGCAAAGGGTTGATGGCGAGACCCCGAGTGATGATTTGTGTACCTGCGGGAATTACGTCCGTCGAGCAAAAGGCGGTGCGCGAAGCCGCGGAAGCCTGCGGCGTCAAGCACGTCGACCTCATTGAGGAACCCAAAGCGGCCGCCATTGGCGCGGGACTGAACATCTTTGAACCAAGTGGCAGCATGGTGGTGGATATCGGTGGCGGCACAACCGATATCGCCGTGCTGTCCCTTGGTGATGTCGTCACCTCTGCCTCCATTCGCGTCGCAGGGGACAAGCTCGACGAGGCGATCGTCCGATATATTCGCAAGGAATACAATTTGCTCATCGGTGAACGTACCGCAGAAGAGCTGAAGAAGGAACTGGCGACCGTGTATCAAGGGAGCCGAACGGGATCGACCGATGTCCGCGGCCGCGACATGATGAGCGGCCTGCCGAAAACGGTGACCGTACATGCGGAGGAGATGCGCTCCGCACTCCAGGAACCGATTGAGGCCATCATCGCCGCGACGAAGTCCGTGCTGGAACAAACCCCCCCGGAGCTCGCCGCCGACATTTTCGACAAAGGTGTTGTGCTCACCGGGGGCGGCGCACTCGTGGACGGATTGGACAAGCTCATGATGCATGAACTGCAGATCCCGGTGCACATTGCGGACGACCCGATGTCCTGCGTGGTGGTGGGTACCGGTATGTATATCGACAGCCCGTATCGCCGGCGGATTCAGTCAGCGCCGCGTACACGTTCACGCCGCCGCCGCTGGTGGTGAGGGCGGACAAGCACCGGCGGGGCTTGTACGGGCTGCCCGCGCACCGGCGCGGGCCATGCATTCGTGTATCTCGCGCGCCCCGATTCAGATGTGGAGGGACAACCCATGCTCAGAGGCTTGACAACCGCAGCATCCGGCATGTTGGCGGATGAACGACTGCAGCAGCTGCTCGCCAACAACCTCGCGAACGCCGAGACGCCGGGATTTAAGTCTTCCGACGGGCAGCTCACCGAGTTTCCGCAGCAGCTCATTGAAAACATCAACAGCGCCACGGGCCAGTCATCCGGAACCGTGGGGCAAATCGGCACCGGTGTCGTCATGCAGCAAGGCGTCCCCATTTTCTCAGAGGGCAGCCTGACCAGTACCGGGCGAAACCTCGATGTCGCCATCACCGACAACACGCCCGCGGGCACGTACGCGGCGGTGGCCGGACCCGGCGGGGCCAACGCAGGTCAGGGCGCGAACGGCGGGCTCCCCGTCTCCGTGAACGGAACCGTGACCGTCGGTGCCAACAACATCCTGTCCATCAACGGCCAGCCGCTCGCGGTGCTGGACAGCGCGGGCGACGTCATGCCGGGCGTGTACGCCGCGCGGAATCCGGCGTACCAGGGCTCGGCGCTGTACGCTGCCAACGGATCGCCCAACTACGACAGCAACGGCAACCCATCGTACGTCTTCGTCAATGCGGCGGGCCAGACGGTCGGCAGCCCAGCCGACACGCAGTGGGAAGGGGCTGGCCTGCGCATCGGTGACCAGGACGACATGGGCCTGCACAGCTTCTATCCGGTCGACTTCCAGTCGCCCTACAGTCCATCGGGGATTGTCCTGACCCGCGACGGCAGTCTCAGCGTCAATTCGAACCACGAACTCGTCGACGCCGCCGGCAACGCCATTTTGGCGGTCGGTGCCAATGGCCTGCCCATCCCCGGGGCGCACATCGTGATCAACACCAACTACCAGGGCACGGACTTGTTTAGCCCGACGGGCGGACCCGTCGTGGACCAGAACGGTCAGCCTTCGTATCGGGTCATCGGCGCCAATGGAACTGTCATTCCTGGTGCCCGTCTGGGCACCGTCGACGCGGACGTCACCCAGTTGCAGCCGCTTGGGCAGACCGAGTTTCAGGTTGGGCAAAGCCTCACCACAGCGCAGGTGATGGCCCAGTTACGGCCGGGCACAGGCTCCATTCACCCGGGCGAACTCGAGCAGAGCAACGTGGACGTCACCACGACGATGACCCAGATGATGCAGGTCATGAACCAGTATCAGGCCAACCAGGAAGTCGTGAAGACAGAGGACGCCATGCTGGGGCTTGCGACCAGCGACGTCGGCAAGGTGAGCGGATAGTGAGCGGTCGTGCGCAGAGCCGGTAGAGCAGCTGCGCCGTCCGGGAAATCGTGCGGGGCTGCGTGTGGAAGCTGCGCCAGCGCCAATCGCGCAACGAAATCCTTAGGAGGGTCACGCCATGCAGGCATTTTCCGCGAGTTTGTCCGGGATGCAGGCCGGCCTTAAGTGGCTGGACAACATCGGCAACAACGTCGCGAATGAGGATACACCAGGTTTCGCGGAGAACACCCAGTCCTTCGAGGATGCACTGACCAGCGCTGTGACCGCGAACGCCACCGCCCCGGGGGTCGCTGGGCGACTCACCCCGCCCGGATGGAACGGGGGGACGGGCGTCGTTGCCACCGCAACCGAAAACAACTTCGCCCAGATGCCTTTGGAGACCACGGGGAACCAGACCGATCTCGCGATCAACGGCTCTGGCTTTTTCTTGGTGCGCGGCGCCAACGGGCAAATCGAACTGACCAAGGCAGGCAACTTCCAATGGAGCAAGAACGCCGCCGGCCAGTTTGAACTCACCACGCCCACCGGGGAAGCGGTGCTGGACACGAATGGGAATCCCATCGTCGAACCCACACATCCAACAGGCAGCTTTTCGGTCGGGCCGGATGGGACGGTGTCATTTGGATCCGGCGGGGCGTCCAGCGGCACCGCGCGTCAGCAGCGGATCGCGATCGCCGAGATCCCGCTTCCCAACATCTCCCTCGTCGCCCAGTCCAACAATGTCTTCACGGTGCAGCCTGGGTTTACGCCGCGCATCGTAAACGCCGCGGGTGGGGCCGGGGGCGCTGCGACAGCGGCGGCCGGCACGATTCAGCAGGGGGCACTCGCCATGAGCAACGTGGACCTGACGGTGCAGATGACCGACATGATTCAGGCGCAGCAGATGTTCGCGATCAACGAAGAAGCCCTGCAACTGACCAATCAGATGCAACAGGATGCCTCGAGCCTGCAGGGGTAACCGCAGCCGGGGCGAGGTAAGGCCGGGGAGGGGTAAGGCCGGGGAGGACCGACGCCCGGCCGGCAGCCAACGGCGCCTGGCCAGCCCCGCCCGACGGCCACCCGGCGGCCGCCTATGGCACGAAAGGCTCCCTAAGTCGGCCGGTCCGGCTTGGCCGGACCCCCATTAAGGCATGAAAGGTGCCTAAAGCGGCGGGGAGGGCCCGGCCCGGCGACCGCCTATGGCACAAAAGGCTCCTTAAGTCGGCCGGTCCGGCTTGGCCGGACCCCCATTAAGGCAAGAAAGGTGCCTAAAGCGGCGGGGAGGGCCCGGCCCGGCGGCCGCCTATGGCACAAAAGGCTCCTTAAGTCGGCCGGTCCGGCTTGGCCGGACCCCCATTAAGGCAAGAAAGGTGCCTAAAGCGGCGGGGAGGGCCCGGCCCGGCGACCGCCTATGGCACAAAAGGCGCCCTAAGTCGGCCGGTCCGGCTTGGCCGGACCCCCATTAAGGCATGAAAGGTGCCTAAAGCGGCGGGGAGGGCCCAAGTCTCAGGCACGCCCATGGCACAGGCACGCCCAAGGCCCAGGCAGGTTCCATCCCGTCCCACTGCGCCGCCGACCACTATACCCGCAGATTCGCCCACTGCGGGCGAACCCGGTACGACCGGATCCGCTGAGAGCCACTCGCGGGCTCGAGCCAACCACTCGCGACCAGCCGTTTCAGATGCTCGCTCGCCGCGTGCCTCTCCAGCCGGAATCGTGTGACAATGTCCCGCGTGGTGATTGGACGCCCTGCGCCAATCGCCAGTCGAACAATCTCTCGGTCGAGCACACGCAGTGCGCCAAGTCCCTTCGAGACCTCCACCGTCAGCCGGCCGATGAGCTGCTGCAGCGTGCGTTGACAGTTCCGGGCGCGATCGCTCACTACCACATACGGAAATCGAATTACGTACCACCCATCAATCACCAGATCGTTCTGGCGCAAACGGTCGTCTATGAATTCCTCCTGCGAATGGGTCCAATGCGTTGCCTGGCCGTCGATCTCGATCGCGATCTGAAACCCTGGCTGTATGTACGCGAAATCAATGTAGCGCAGCCCATCCCTGAAGTCGCGCACGGCGTACTCAGGGTGGAGGTTGTCGAATTGGTAGAACGCCGGCCACCAAACCTTTTCCGCAAAGGTGCGTTCCGCATGTCCCAGGCCGTTCTCTATCCTTCGGCCCGCGTCGCCCGTTCGCTTGCGGCGATGAGATGCGATCCAACTTTGATAAGCTTCTTCAAACTCCATCCACACCCACGCCTCCCACTCCGGTCGCATTGTGCTTCACCCTTCTATCAATACCACGGTCGATCCCGCTCGTCGATGACGCCGAGAAGAGTTTCGTTTCCATCCGAAACATTTGCCGAATTTTCTGCCGATCTCGCCGTTACGCGCGCCTCACACGTCATACGTCAACGTCACACGTCAGCCCATGTGTCGCGAACGGAGCTCTTCGCCCAGCGGCCGCACAAGGCATGAAAGGCTCCCTAAGTCGGCCGGTCCGGCTTGGCCGGACCAATGTCGAACCACCCTTTAGGCAGGAAAGGTTCCCAACGCGGCGAGGCTGGCCCCGCCCGGCGGCCGCACAAGGCATGAAAGGCGCCTTAAGTCGGCTGGTCCGGCTTGGCCGAACCCCCGATTAGGCATGAAAGGTGCCTAACGCGGCGAGGCTCGCCCCGCCCAGCGGCCGCACAAGGCATGAAAGGCGCCTTAAGTCGGCCGGTCCGGCTTGGCCGGACCCCCATTAAGGCATGAAAGGTGCCTAAAGCGGCGGGGCCTGCGCCGCCCGGCGGCCGCACAAGGCATGAAAGGCACCTTAAGTACGACGGTCCGGCTTGGCCGGACCCCCGATTAGTCATGAAAGGTTCCTAACGCGGCGAGGCTGGCCCCGCCCGGCGGCCGCACAAGGCATGAAAGGCGCCTTAAGTCGGAAGGTCCGGCTTGGCCGGACCCCCGATTAGTCATGAAAGGTTTCTAACGCGGCGAGGCTGGCCCCGCCCGGCGGCCGCACAAGGCATGAAAGGCGCCTTAAGTCGGCCGGTCCGGCTTGGCCGGACCCCCGATTAGGCAGGAAAGGTGCCTAACGCGGCGAGGCCCGCACCGCCCGGCGGCCGGGTGCCTCCCGCCCTCACCTCAATCATCCCCAGGACAGCGTGGACTTCGCGGTCCATTTTTCCTGTGGCTTCAGGCCGATGAGGCCCGTGAGTGCCGGCGGAAAGTGGAGATTGGGTGCGTTTACGACACAGGTCATGGGTTCTGGGCAGATAAAGGGTCCTTTGGCACCATGATTCCACACCATCCATGTCCGATATGCGGGGGAAACTTCATAGGTGAGCGTGGCACCAGTCCGCAGATCCGTCAATTCGGCCTTGTGCGGCTGGTTGTTTTGTGGCGCAAAAAAGTGCGAGTCGAGCGGTTGGAAGAAGGGATAGACGCCCCGATTCAGAGCCTCTTGTACGGGGGTCGATCGCGACGTTTCCGGCAGGCCTCGACCGTTCAACAGCCATTCGTCCCCGACCTGGATGCGAAATCGATAATCCGCGGCCACACTTCGCGGGTCAAAGGGAACCCGCAGGGCGGTGTGAAATCCGAGCATCAGGGGCATCACTGTGCTGCCAAGGTTCGTGATCTCCACGCGTTGAACCAGTGTGGTTGGACCTAAAACGTATTGAATCGACATGCGGAACTCGTGCGGGAATACCTCATAGAGCGCAGTCCCCGGCTGGAGGTGGAAGTCCGCTGTCAACCAAGCGATACCCTCGCCGCCCCGCATGAGCTCGCCCTTACCTGCGCTGAACTCGATGTCCTTGCTTGCGCCGAGCCCATGCTCGTCCGTACTGCTGCCCAAATCGCGCACGGTCCACGGCTGGTCATACAGGAACCCGTGCAGGTTGTTGTTGCGCTCCAGTTCGTTTATCGGCAAGCGATAGTCGCGGCCTTCGAAGGAAAAGCGGCCATCTTCCATACGGTTGGGTGGAAAAAGCACCGGGATTCCATAGGAAAAGGGCTGCGCACGATACCGCTCCATCGAGGGCGCACCGCCGTACTCTGCGCCGGATCCGCCTTCGTACTGAGCCCCGAAGGCCTCGTCGTCGACAGGCTCGTGCAGAAAGTGCAGGTTTCTGTGCGTATCGCGTAATGCAATCAGATTGCCGCCTGCGGTGGGCAAGTAAACAGCCTGCGACCGATCGGTTTCCAAGATGACGCACGGGATGCCGGCGTAGGTTGACGCGAGGGCCCGCGCTGACTGACCTGCTTTCACAGATCATCCCCTCCCCTTCGAACGCGTCTTTTATGACTGCAATTGCGCGGCGTCGACGGACTGATGGACGCGGGGGCCGGAGAAGAAGTCATGCAGCACGACAGAAGCCGCCCCGACCGCGCACGTGTCCTGCCCGAGCGAGGTGAATTGAATTTGGACGTCTGCGTAGCCTGCGACAAAGCACCGGGATTGGACAGTTTGGTGGATTTGCCGCATGAGCCCATCGCCTGCGTCACGCAATCGGTTGCCGATGATGATGAGTGTCGGGTTCAGTGCGTTGACGATATTCGATATGCCGATGCCGAGATACTTCCCGACGAACTGCACGGCCTCGAACGCGAATGCATCCCGCGCTTTGGCAAGACCGAGAATTTCTTCGCTCGTGCACGAGCGGCCCGATAATTTTTGATACACACTGACCAGTGCTTTCTCCGAGGCGTACATCTCCCAGCACCCTTGGCTCCCGCAGTGGCACTTCCAGCCTTGAGGCTCAACAATCATATGGCCAAATTCGCCAGCCATTCCGTCGGCGCCGCGAATGAGTTCGTGATTGACGATGATCCCGGTGCCCAACCCCACGCCGGCGCTTACATAGATCAGGTCAGAGACGTCGCGCCCAGCACCGCTGAGTTTCTCGGCCAAGGCTCCGGCGTTGGCCTCGTTATCCACGTAGACGGGGACACTGAGGTGATGTTCCAGCAGGGCCTTCAGGTGAATGTTCTTCCAATTCAGGTTCGGCGCATTGATCACGATGCCTCTGGTGAAGTCCACCAGCGCCGGCACCGCCACACCGACCCCCACAATCCCTAAGGGTGAACTGGGCAGCTGCGTGGCCAGTTCACGCACCTTGCGAACGAGGGTATCAATAACATGTTGCGGTTCGAAGGAGGAGACGGAGGATTCCATCACCTGAACAATTTGTCCGGCCAGGTCGGTGGCGACAATCCGTGCAAAACCAACTTGCAGGTCAATGCCGATCACGAAACCGGCCGATGCGTTGAACATCAGCAAAATGGGCCTGCGGCCGACCTGTGAGGTTCCGTGGCCCACCTCAACGACGAGGTGGCCGGCGATTAATTCGTCAATCAATGAAGAAACGGTCGCTTTATTGAGACCGGTCATGGCGGCCAGTTGTGTTCGGGACATTTCCCCTTGAAAGCGCAGCGCGTTCAGCAAAATGGTCCGATTCAGTTCCTTGATATAGGCTTGGTCGCCGGTGCGCGTCACGTGATTCACCTCAACTCTTTGTCCACAGCATACAACTTGGAGCTTCCCTCTAAACATTAGCACACTATTTGTATGAAGAATATACAAACGGAATAAAAGAAAGCGGAAAAATCACACTGGGTGGGGGCAGCATGGGGGCGATGACGCCCAGCAAGCGGAGAAGACGGCGCCTGTATGCCGGGGCGGCGAAGATCAGTTGAAAATGTTCCGTAACGCGCTTCACGCAGTGAAGAATCCCATGATATCAGTCGGTTCTTCCTGGAACCTCGATGGCAAGAGGATTTATCATCGAATTTTAATCTGCGAAGACCTGGAATTCCCGGTCTGCTCTAGTTGAAATCTTCTGTGTTGGATGCTACTATATGTTTGTTGATTGGCCAAATTATTAGATGGGTTTAAACGTGGCCGATTTGAGTTGGTCGGGTTCGAAAGCGGTTGCAGCAGTTTCGAACGTGCACAGGTGCACCAGGGTGTGTGAGCAGCGCGGTGCACAAGGCGTACATATCGGCGTTTTCTCTCGAGACAACCTGTTTTTATTGGCATTGAAGAAAGGGTTTTCAAAAGGGTGTCTCGAGGTTTCATCTGATTCCGTTTGTACGTTTGGGGGTGGATACGGTTTGTCTGTTCGGTAGGTTGGGGGGCCATCGCTCGGGTCCATCACAGGATGGGTTGCAGATGGAGCTTTGGCCGAATCTCTTTGGTGGTGCTTTTGACGGAAATCTTCATTGAACATTCCGCAAACATTCTGCAAAAAATCACGAAGGAGTCTAGGGGGTTAAAAGATGAAGAGGAAGTTTTCCAAGTTCACGGGCGTATTGGCCGTCGGATGCGCTGCGGCGCTGACTTTGGCAGGGTGCGGAACGGGGAGCAATGCTGGCAGCAGCAATGCCGGCTCATCCAATTCGACGAGTGCGTCGGGGGCGGTCAAAATTGGGTTGTCATTTGGGGATTTGAACCTGGAGCGGTGGCCCCACGACGAAAAGGACATTACGTCTTACATCAAGGCGCATGATCCGAACGCGCAAGTCCTTGTGCAGGATGCCAACGGCAGTTCTTCAACCCAGGTGTCGCAGTGTGAAAATCTGATTTCCGAAGGCGTCAAGGTTCTCATTATCAACGCGCAAAACGGGAGTGCGCTGGTCCAGGTGCTCAATGACGCGAAACGAGCCGGGATCCCGGTGATTGCCTACGACCGCATGATTGAAAACGGGCCGGTGAGCCTCTATGTCTCCTATGACAACGAGAAGGTCGGAGAACTGCAAGCACAATATCTCACGCAGGTTGCGCCGAAGGGAAACTACGTGTTGCTGGAGGGTGATCCGACCGACCCGAACGCAACGCAGTTCTACAATGGGCAAATGAAAGTGCTCAATCCGTACATTAAGAATGGTTCTATCAAAGTCGTCTATAAGCAATGGACGAACAACTACGATACGAATACCGCCGAATCGGAAATGGAAGA
The DNA here is from genome assembly GCF_028751525.1 of Alicyclobacillus cycloheptanicus. Taxonomy (GTDB): domain Bacteria; phylum Bacillota; class Bacilli; order Alicyclobacillales; family Alicyclobacillaceae; genus Alicyclobacillus_L; species Alicyclobacillus_L cycloheptanicus. Next base: position 1,200,403 of record NZ_CP067097.1, on the reverse strand, counting down.
TGCGCTGACGAAGACGCAGAACAACGTGACGGCGGTGCTGGATGCAAACGACTCCATTGCGTTGGGTGCCATTCAGGCGTTGAAGCAGCAACACCTTGCCGGGAAGGTTCCCACCACCGGCCAAGATGCTGACCTGGCGAACTGTCAGGACATCGTCGAAGGCTTGCAGACCATGACGGTGTATAAGCCCATCAACACCGAAGCGGACGATGCTGCACAAGCGGCGCTTGACCTGGCTGCGGGCAAGACCCCGAAGACGACGGGCACGACAGACAATGGATTCACGAAAGTTCCGTCCATCCTGCTCAGCCCGGTCGCGGTGACGAAGAGCAATATGATGGACGAAATCGTCAAGAGCGGTTTTCATACGGAGGCCCAGGTCTACGCGAACGTGCCGAAGTCACAATGGCCGAAGAACTAGCGATCACCGATGCTTGCCAGGATCGTCGAACAAACGGTTGGCGGTCCTGGCAAAGGGGGCTGCAACATGTCGGACTGGGTCCTGGAAATGGACAATATCACCAAAGAGTTCTCGGGTGTAAAGGCCCTGGATGGCGTGTCCTTCAAAGTAAAACCGGGCGAAATTCACGCACTGTGCGGGGAAAACGGCGCCGGAAAATCGACTCTCATGAAAGTGCTGAGCGGGGTCTATCCGCACGGAACGTTCACGGGCAGCATTCGAATCCGCGGCCAGGAAGCGCGGTTTCACTCCGTGAAGGATTCAGAGAGAGCCGGTATCGGCATTATCCATCAAGAGCTGAACCTCATCCCGGAACTTGCGGTCTATGAAAACATGTTTCTCGGGCAGGAACTGGGGCGCGGCGGCATCATCTCGCCTGCGGCGATGCAGCAGGAGGCGCAAAAACTCCTGCGGCAATTGAATTTGCATGTCCCCGCGACCGAGAAGATTAAAAATCTGGGCATCGGCGAACAGCAGCTCGTCGAAATCGCCAGAGCCATCAAGAACAAGACCGACATCCTTGTGTTGGATGAGCCGACTGCGGCGTTGACCGACAAGGAAACGGAGATTGTCCTGGGCATCATCCTGGACCTGAAACAACGCGGCACTTCGATTATCTATATCTCGCACAAGTTGAAAGAAGTGATGTCCATCGCGGACACCATCACGGTGTTGCGGGATGGAAAGACGATTGGAACCCATCCTGCTGCCGACATGACAGAGTCCAAAATCATCACGATGATGGTTGGCCGGGACCTGTCGACGATTTTCCCGAAGCGGGATCCGAACATTGGTGAATGCGCGCTCGAGGTTATGGATTGGAACGTCTACGACAGGACCTCCGGCCGCCACGTGGTTCAGGATGTTTCCTTTGAAGTTCGGAAAGGGGAAATCCTTGGCATCGCGGGGCTGGTCGGCGCGGGCCGGACGGAACTGGTCTCCAGCATCTTCGGTGCCTACCCGGGTAAATCGAGCGGCACGATTCGAGTGTTCGGCAAAAGGGTCGTGATTCGGCGTCCGGGAGACGCGATGGAACACGGCATTGGGCTGGTTACGGAGGACCGGAAAGAGCAAGGGCTGGTGCTGCAAATGAACATTCAACAAAACGCCACGCTGGCCCGGATTTCCCGTGGGTTGGGGCTCTCGATGTTAAATCAGTTGGACGAAGTTGCTTCGGTGAGCGACGTTGTGGAGAAGCTGAGGGTCAAATTCCGGTCCCTCGAAACGCCTGTCAGAACCCTCAGCGGAGGCAATCAACAAAAGGTGGTCCTGGCCAAGTGGATGTTGATTCAGCCGAAGATTCTCATTCTGGATGAACCGACCCGGGGCATTGACGTGGGCGCGAAACATGAAATTTACGAGTTGATGAATGAGCTCACACGCGAGGGCATGGCCATCATCATGGTTTCGTCCGAACTGCCGGAAGTTCTCGGCATGAGCGACCGCATCCTGGTGATGGCGAATGGAAGGGTCCAGGGGACGCTCATACGAGAGGAAGCCAGCGAAGTGAAGGTGTTGGAATTGGCCATGGGGAGGGAGCACCATGTATGACGTTCAGGATGTAACGGTGCGCGAGCGAACCCTGCGCACGCTCATCGGCAAGTGGGACATTCGGGCGTACACGATGGTTCTTGCGTTGGCAGGGTTATGGGTATTGTTCTCCATCCTGACCGGAGGGATGTTCATCCTTCCCAGAAACCTGTCGAACCTGTTTGAGCAATCCGCGGAAACCGCGGTCCTGGCGGTCGGGATGACGCTGGTCATCGTTTGTGCAGAAATTGACCTGTCCGTGGGGTCTTTGTGTGGTCTCGCAGGCGGCATTGCGGCGATCTGTCAGGTATCGTTTCACTGGAACACGTTCCTGTCCGTGCTGGCGGGTTTGGCGGCGGGATTGGTTGCAGGGTTATGGCAAGGCTGGTGGGTGGCGTATCGTCGCGTGCCGTCCTTTATTGTGACCTTGGGCGGGATGCTGATTTTTCGAGGCATCCTCATCGGACTCACGAACGGCACCAGTATAGCCCCGTTGTCGCAGACCTTCATGAGCATCAGTCAGACGTATCTCAGCAACATGCTTGGCATCATCCTCGGTGCCATCGCCGTCGTGCTGTACGTGTTGTTGACCATCCAGCAGCGCCGCAGACGGATACGTCTCCAGTTTCCCGTCAAGCCGCTGACGTCAGAAATTCTGGTGATGTCCGGCGTCATCATTCTCGTTGCGGCCTTTGTCTTCATTATGAATCTGTATTCTGGCATTCCGATGCCTGTATTCATCCTCATTGTCGTAGCCGCCATCTTTACGTTCATTGCCAGCCGCACGCGGTTCGGCCGGCACTTGTACGCCATCGGCGGAAACCGTGAGGCTGCGCGCATTTCCGGCATTCCCGTGAAGCGGCGGGTTCTCCTGGTGTTTGCGCTGAGTGGGCTTTTGGCTGGACTCACCGGCGTGCTCCTGGTGGCGCGCATGGGGGCAGGCACGGCAGACGCGGGCACAAACTACGAACTTGACGCCATCGCAGCCTGCGTCATCGGGGGCTCCAGCCTGTTGGGCGGCATTGGCACTATCCCAGGCTCCATCATCGGCGCCCTCGTGATGGGCAGCATCAACAACGGCATGAGCATTCTGAACGCGGCGCCCTTCTGGGAATACGTCGTGCCTGGACTGGTCATCATTGTTGCGGTTTGGTTCGATATGTCATCGAAGTTCCGCACCAGCAGTTAGGGCGGTTAGGGTTAGGGTGGACCGAGCTAGGGTGGACGGGTCGTGCCGGACCACCGCGAAGGTAGGAAAGGTGCCTAGAGTGCCGGGATGTCGGTGCGCAGGCGACGGCTTAGGGAAGGAAAGGCGCCCAAAGGGGCAGGTCCGGCCGTGCCGGACCACCACTAAGGTAGAAAAGGTGCCTAAAGCGCCGGGATGTCGGTGCGTAGGCGGCGGCTTAGGGAAGGAAAGGCGCCCAAAGGGGCAGGTCCGGCCGTGCCGGACCACCGCGAAGGTAGGAAAGGTGCCTAAAGCGCCGGGATGTCGGTGTGCAGGCGGCGGCTTAGGGCACAAAAGGCGCCAAAAGTCGGAAGGTCCGGCCGTGCCGGACCACCACTAAGGTAGGAAAGGTGCCTAAAGCGCCGGGATCCCAGTGTGCAGGCGGCGGCTTAGGGAAGGAAGGGCGCCCAAAGGGGCAGGTCCGGTTGTGCCGGACCACCGCGAAGGTAGGAAAGGTGCCTAAAGCGCCGGGATGTCGGTGCTTAGGCGGCGGCTTAGGGAAGGAAAGGCGCCCAAAGGGGCAGGAGCCAGTCCGGTTATCGGCACCTTAGGGAACAAAAGGCGCCAAAAGTCGGAAGGTCCGGCCGTGCCGGACCACCGCGAAGGTAGGAAAGGTGCCTAAAGCGCCGGGATCCCAGTGTGCAGGGGGCGGCTTAGGGCACGAAAGGCGCCCAAAGGGGCAGGAGCCAGTCCGGTTATCGGCACCTTAGGGCACAAAAGGCGCCAAAAGTCGGAAGGTCCGGCCGTGCCGGACCACCACTAAGGTAGAAAAGGTGCCTAAAGCGCCAGGGTGCCTAAAGCGTCGGAATGCCTAAAGTGCCAGGATGCCGGTGCGCACGCAGGCGGTGCGCCATATTCGTTCATTCGCATTCAACTAGACACATGAGAGGTGGACAACATGGCTTACTTTCCAGAGGTCGAGAAAGTCGTTTTTGAAGGGCGGAAGTCAACGAATCCGTTGGCGTTCAAATACTACAACCCATCGGAAGTCGTGCTCGGCAAGACGATGGAGGAGCACCTTCGATTTGCGGTGAGTTACTGGCACACGTTCACATTGCCGGGAACGGACCCGTTTGGCAACGCGACGATGATTCGCCCGTGGGACGGATACACGGGCATGGATTTGGCGAAGAAACGCGTCGAAGCGGCTTTCGAGTTTATGGAGAAAATCGGTGTTCAGTATTTTTGTTTCCATGACCGGGACATCGCGCCGGAGGGCACGACCCTGCGAGAGACCAACCGCAACCTTGACGTGATTGTCTCGATGATTGAGGCGCATATGAAGACGAGTGGGAAGAAGCTGCTGTGGAATACACAAAACATGTTTTCCCACCCGAGGTTTGTCCACGGGGCCGCTTCATCTCCGAATGCGGATGTGTTCGCCTACGCGGCCGCGCAGGTTAAGAAGGGACTCGAAGTTGCGCTGCGGCTGGGCGCTGAAAATTACGTCTTCTGGGGCGGGCGTGAAGGGTACGAAACGTTGTTGAACACCGACTTGAAGCTTGAGCTCGACAATCTGGCTCGGTTGTTCCACATGGCTTGTGATTATGCGGATGAGATTGGCTTCAAGGGTCAGTTCCTGCTGGAACCAAAACCAAAGGAACCGACGAAGCACCAGTATGACTTCGATGCTGCCAACACCATCGCGTTCCTGAAAACGTACGGACTCGATGACCGGTTCAAGCTGAACATTGAAGCGAACCATGCCACACTCGCCGGGCACACCTTCCAGCATGAATTGGCTGTCAGCCGCATCCACGGCATGTTGGGATCGGTCGACGCCAATCAGGGCGATCCGCTGCTGGGCTGGGACACGGACGAATTCCCGACAGACCTGTACGCCACCACACTCGCGATGATTGAGATTCTCAAGAACGGCGGCCTGCATTCCGGTGGTCTCAACTTCGACGCGAAGGTGCGCCGTGCGTCGATGACGCCGCTCGACTTGTTTTACGGACATATCGTCGGCATGGACAGTTTTGCGCGCGGGTTGAAAGTCGCGGCAAAATTAATCGAAGACAAGGTGCTGGACGACTGGATCGCGGCGCGCTATCGCAGCTACCGGGAAGGCATCGGCAAAGACATTGTCGACGGAAAGGCAACCCTCGCGACGCTCGAAGCGTACATCCTCGACAAAGATGTTCGCGTGACGACATCCGGGCGACAGGAGTACCTTTTGGCTGTCCTCAACCAGTACCTGCTCGAAGTTGAGTAAGAAAAACGGAAGCCAAGGAGCAATGGAAGCCATGGAATACGTGATTGGTGTCGACTTGGGAACGAGCAGCGTCAAGGCGCTGCTCGTCGACCAATGGGGCAGCGTGTGCGGGGAAGCATCAAGCGCGTATCCCCTCATTCAACAGCATTCCGGGTGGAGCGAGCAGGACCCGGAGGTGTGGGTCGAGCGAACCATCGACGCCCTGCACGCCCTCGTCACGGCGAGCGGCGTGCAAGGAGACGCGGTGAAAGGCATCAGTTTCTCGGGGCAAATGCATGGCCTGGTTCTGCTGGATGAGGATCACCAGGTGATTCGCAACGCGATCTTGTGGAATGACACCCGAACGTCGGCGGAATGCCGGAGGATTGAGGAGCGGTTGGGGGAACGTTTGCTGGCGACGGCCAAAAACCGGGCCCTCGAAGGATTCACGCTCCCCAAGCTGCTGTGGGTTCAACACAATGAACCCGACCACTTTGCGCGGGCGAAGACCTTCCTTCTGCCGAAGGACTACCTGCGCTTTCGATTGACGGGCAACATTGCCATGGAACCCTCGGATGCTGCTGGCACGATTCTGTTTGACGTGGCGAACCGGCGCTGGAGTGACGAGGTCGTCGCGGCGTTCGACTTGCCGCGTCACCTGTGTCCGCCCATCGTCGACTCGGACGCGTGTGTGGGCACCCTGCTGCCGGAAGTGGCGGCCCGCATTGGGCTCGCGGCCACTGTCCGGGTGTTTGCCGGCGGGGCAGACAATGCGTGCGGGGCGATTGGTGCCGGCATTCTTTCACAAGGGCAAACGATGTGCAGCATGGGTACGTCCGGGGTCATCCTTCATCATGAGCAGGATGGTTCCGCGGACTATCAAGGCAAGCTGCACTTTTTCAACCATGCGCAGCCTCGTGCCTTCTATTCCATGGGCGTGACCCTAGCGGCGGGGTACAGCCTGACTTGGTTTCGGGACACGTTTGTGCCGAATGAGGCCTACGACGATCTGCTGGCGCGTGCGCGCCGCGTTCCGCCAGGCGCCGAAGGCCTGCTCTTCGCCCCATACCTGGTCGGAGAACGCACACCATACGCAGACGCGAACATCCGCGGCAGCTTCATCGGCGTGGACGCGAGCCACACCTTGGACGCCTTTGCCCGCGCTGTCGTCGAGGGCATCACGTTTTCACTCCGAGACGCCATCGAAATCCTGCGCGGCAGGGGGAGGCGCATCGAAAGAATCGTCTCCATCGGCGGGGGCGCCAAAAGTGACACGTGGCTGCAAATCCAGGCGGACATCTTCAACAGTGAGGTCGTGCGGCTGCACAGCGAACAGGGGCCGGCGTTCGGCGCCGCGATGATTGCTGCCGTCGGATGCGAGTGGTACCCCACGCTGGAGGCGTGTGCACGGGTTTTTCTGAAGGAGAAGACAAGCGTTCATCCCATCCCCGAAAACGTCCGCACGTACCAGGCCCTCTACCACATCTATCGCGAAATCTACGAAAGCACACGGCGCATGAATGAAAAACTCCAGCCGTTTCGCAGGTGACGCCGGACCACCTCGCCGCTCGGTCCGGCTTTCCTTCCCATTCATCCTCCCATGTACACAAAACGCACAATTGTTTCGACAACAACGGACACAAACCGCCACAGCCTGTCCGAATTCTATCAACGAATGGGCAAGGTGCCTGCGAGATTCATAGGGTGGGCATACATATCAACCCGCCCACAGCCCTTCGCGCGACGCGTTGTGCTGGCAGGGCGCATATCTCGGCATCTGAAGCGGCCATCCTGTCCGCACCCAAGCCAGCCCATCCCTGGAGGTGAAACTGCGTGGTACAGAAGATCACGATCGCGATCTGCTCGCTTGGCCTGGTCGCCCTTTTGTCGGCATGCGGCGGGCATACGCTTTCGGCAGGGACACCCTCCAGCGGCGGGTCCGCAAATGCGGCGGCCGGCACCAGCAACGCGTCGATGCAGTCCCAGCTGGCCAACACGAATGTGACGGCGAAAGGCGTCGGGAAGGGCATCACGGCGGCACAGGCCAAGCAGGCGCAGGGTGCAGTCAACAACATCACCAATGTTGTAGGTCAGCTTCACTGAGCCGAAAAGGGCGACCCGCAGAATCCCAACAGGGCAGCCCTACAGAATCCCCAGAATGAGGAGGAATTTGACGTGAAGAGAATTTTACCCGCGATGGCAGGCGTAGCAGTGGCGATGGGCATGACGGTCTCCATGATGGGAACGGCGTTTGCATCCGAAGGCCACCAAGGCAGCGACGGCTCACGCGGGGTGTCCTTTTCCGCGAATGCCGTAAATCGGACAGGCAGTCACAGTGCCAAAGGTTCTGTTCACGCGAACCTTCACAATACGAAATTGAAACTGGCCGTCGATGCCAAGGCGAAGGCTCCTGACCACAGCAAACCAGACGCCGGCACGAAGCTGCATGCTCAAGTGAAGGCCAAGGCTGCCGATAAGCACGCGAAACAGGGCGTCATTCACCTGACCGCCAGCAGTGATGACAACGCCGTGGGCACAAGTGCCACGACTGGCGCAGGCGCAAGCGGCCAAGTCTCCACCAGCACGGGCAGTTCAGCTGGCAGCGGCGGTACGACGGGCACCAAGCAGAGCAACCCGGACGTCGCGGCCCTGCATCAGGAAATCCAGACGCTGCACGCCGACATTGCGGCTGCACAGGCAGCGCACAAGCAGCTGAACACGGCGCTGCAGCAGTACGTGGAGGCGCTGCAGAACGCGATCGCGGCCGGCAACACCAGCGGGGTGCAGAGCGCTGTCACCCAGGCACAAACGATTGAGAAGACACTGCACCAAGCGCTGGCCGACCAACAGGCGGAGCAAACCGGCGTGACCACATCGACGGCCGCACAGACGCAGGGCAAGCTGTCGCGCGCCATCCAGGCGATTGCCGCCGCGGACACGCGTGAGAAAGACAAGGCCGCTGCGATGGAACAAGCCGCCAGCGCCCTGCAGGCCCTGACCACGCAGCTGAACCAGAGCACCGCTGCCCTCACCTCGACCGGGAGCACCGGCGTCACGGTGACGACGGATGGTCAGTCGGGCACCGCATCGACGGACGGTAATGCCAGCACCTCGACGGCCGCGGGTACGACGGGATCGACCGGCACCGCTGGGACAGGCACCAGCACGACCGGCAGTGCCACCGTCGCGACCCTGCGTCAGGAACTCCAGACCCTGCACCAGGACATCGCCGCCGCACAAGCCGCGCACAAGGCATTGAACACCGCACTGCACCAGTTCGTTGTGGCGCTGCAGAACGCCATCGCGGACGGCAACACGACCGGCGTGCAGAACGCCCTCACCCAGGCAAAGTCAATTGAAAGCACGCTCCAGCAAGCCCTGACCGATCAGCAAGCGGAGCAGACCAGCGTCGCCACGTCGACGGCCGCGCAGACCCAGGGTAAACTGGCACGTGCCATCCAGGCAATTGCCGCCGCGGATACGCGCGAGCAAGCCAAGGCCGCTGCGATGGAACAAGCCGCCAGCGCCCTGCAGGCCCTGACCGCACAGCTGAACCAGAGCACCACAGCAACCGCGACGGGTAGTGCGAGTGGCAACGCGAGTGGAGCGGATTCTTCGAACTCCGGGAATGTGACGATCACGGTCGGCAGCGCCACGAATGCAACGGGATCGGCCAACTCATCCTCCTCGACCGCAACCAGCGCGAACTAAGCGAACGGCGTCTGGTGGGGTGGGGGTTCACCTGGATAGAGGCCGAGTATCAGCCAACAGACGACCCTGCATAATGGGGGTCGTCTGTTGCTGGTTATGGGGCCTAGGGCACGAAAGGCGCCTTACGTCGGACGGTCCGGCCGGGCCGGAGCACGCCGGAGCACGCCGGACCACCCATTAGGCAGGAAAGGTTCCTAAAGGGGTGGGGCTCTCTGCGACTCGTGGCGGCCTAGGGCACGAAAGGCGCCTTAAGTCGGACGGTCCGGCTGGGCCGGAGCACCCATTAGGCACCAAAGGTGCCTAAAGGGGCGGGGCTCTCTGCGGTTCGCGGCGGTCTAGGGCACGAAAGGCGCCTTAAGTCGGACGGTCCGGCCGGGCCGGACCACCCTTTAGGCAGGAAAGGTTCCTAAAGGGGCGGGGCTCTCTGCGGCTCGCGGCGGTCTAGGGCACGAAAGGCGCCTTAAGTCGGACGGTCCGGCTGCGCCGGACCACCCATTAGGCAGGAAAGGTGCCTTAGACCCTGGAGGCCCTGCAGGCCTCCGGCCAAGCCCCCGGCCAAGTCCGCCGCCGCTCGGCGTGATCGCCGACTTCCACCGATTCCTTCCCATATCCTTGCACCGCCCCCAAGCCGCCAGTATAATTGCCATGTACACCAGAGGGGGCGTGGGAAGCGTGAACATTCCGAACACGTTGACGGTCGTTCGGCTCTGTCTTATCCCCATCTATCTGTGGGCCTTCTACGCGACCCCAAGCCAGCATAAAGTGGGGGCGTTGGTGATCCTCCTGCTGGCAGGCTTGACAGATATTCTCGATGGCTATATCGCGCGACGGCGGGGGCTCGAGACGCAGGCAGGGCAATTGCTCGATCCGCTTGCGGACAAGCTTATGATGGTCGCCGTCTTGTTTTCGCTGATTCAGTCCGGACGCGTCCCGTGGCTTTTTGCCGGCTTGCTCGTGTTCCGCGATGCCGCGATGATTGTCGGCGCAGCCTTTTTTCACTTTCAAGGCAAGCGCGCCGTGCCGAAAGCCAACAAATGGGGCAAGTCGACCACGGTCGCGTACTACATCACCATCTGCGCCATCATTCTCGCCTGGCCGACGCAAACCGCTGGCGAGTGGTTCATGGGCTTCACGATTGTATTATCGTACATTACCAGCATTCTTTATGTAGCAAGCATGCAAATTATTGATATTCACCGGCGGGTGCTGTGATTCGAATGCAAATCGCGCCGCCATGACCGCATCTGCGCCATGACCACATCGACACCGTATCGCCGCCGAGATCCGGCGCCTGACTCAACCCCAGTGCTGAGTGTCCGCTTGACGACTGCCGTGGGCAGTCTGCCGCCCAGCAAACGCCACCCAAGCACATCGCCAGCGGACGCCCGCAGCACTTATGCGAACCTCCCGCGAGAGGATTGCTCCTATTGTGCAACGTTCAAGCTTCCGCTATGTCGGTACCATTCGGCGTCCGAGGCACATTCTGGAGACGCGGCACCGCCCGTTCCCGATGCAGCCGCAGCGCGCCAAGGAAACAGTGCAAAGGAGATACGACGTTGGAATACACACTGCCCATGTACGTGGAAGACATCCGAAAAATTCTGCCGCATCGTTACCCATTTTTGATGGTCGATCGCGTCACCGAACTTGACCTTGGCAAACGCGCGGTCGGCTACAAGATGGTCAGCGCAAACGAGCCCCACTTCACCGGCCACTTCCCGGACTACAACCTGATGCCAGGCGTGCTCATCGCGGAGGCGATGGCCCAGTTGGGCGGCGTCGCCATTTTGCTCATGGACGATTACGCGGACAAGCAGCCGATGCTCGCCGGGATCGACGAGATGCGCTTCCGCGGCCAGGTCCGCCCGGGTGACAAACTCGACATGGAGGTCCACATTGACCGCCTGCGCGGCTCCATCGGCAAAGGCCACGGCGTCGCGTCCGTCGACGGCAAGGTCGTCTGCGAGGGCCAGTTTGTGTTTGCGCTGGGGTGATCCCGGCGCATCGGGTGGCGTCTTTTCTTCCCCAAGGCCTCGCGGCCCCTTCCGCATTAGGCACCTTTCCTACCTAAATGGTGGTCCGGCGGGGCCGGACCGTCCGAGTTAAGGCACCTTTCCTGCCTTACCCAGCCCCAGCCGGGTCCATCGGTGCTCGCGTATGGCGCCTTTCCTTCCCTAAGGCGTCGCGAGGCGGAGAAAGCCCCGCGGCCCCTTCCGCATTAGGCACCTTTCCTACCTAAATGGTGGTCCGGCGGGGCCGGACCATCCGAGTTAAGGCGCCTTTCGCGCCTTACCCAGCTCCGTCCGGGTCCATCGGCGTACGCATATGGCGCCTTTCCTTCCCTAAGGCGTCGCGGCGGAGAAAGCCTCGCGGACCCTTCCGCATTAGGCACCTTTCCTGCCTTACCCAGCCCAGCCGGGCCCACCGGCACTCGCATTAGGCACCTTTCCTACCTAAATGGTGGTCCGGCGGGGCCGGACCGTCCGAGTTAAGGCGCCTTTCGCGCCTTACCCAGCTCCGTCCGGGTCCATCGGCGTTCGCATATGGCGCCTTTCCTTCCCTAAGGCGTCGTGAGGCGGAGAAGGCCTCGCCGCATTAGGCACCTTTCCTTCCCTAAGGCGTCGCGAGGCGGAGAAAGCCCCGCCGCTTTAGGCACCTTTCCTACCTAAATGGTGGTCCGGCGGGGCCGGACCGTCCGAGTTAAGGCGTCTTTCGCGCCTTACCCAGCCCCAGCCAGGTCCATCGGTGCTCGCATATGGCGCCTTTCCTTCCCTAAGGCGTCGCGAGGCGGAGAAGGCCTCGCGGACCCTTCCGCATTAGGCACCTTTCCTGCCTTACGCCCTCCGGTGCAGACCGGCACCCTGGATGTCGGACGCTCATATTCCTGAAATCACCATCGGTATGCACCACACCCCCCTCTGTAAAGACCCATAATATACCTTCCTCACCCTTCGTTTTTCACCCGTTGACGCACCTTAAAATTCGTTGTATTCTGACATTGACCGCAATACAGTCGAGGTGACCATATGACGGACATGGTGGACGGGACGGCCGGCGCGGCGCGCGATGCGAATCGGACGCTGGTCATCCAGAAGGTCGGCGCCATACTGGATTATATTGCGCAGCACAGGGGAATAGAGCGCTCGCGGACGCAGATGGCTGCGGACCTGCAGATTCCGCGGGGGACGCTGCACCGGCTGCTGAAGGATTTGGAGGAGGAGCGTTTTCTCACGCGCGATGAAACCGGTTACGCCGTGGGCTCGCGCGTGTTGGCGCTGGCTGCCGAGGTCCTGAACGATCGCGACATTCTCTGCCTCGCCCGCCCGCACCTGCAGCGCTTGTCTGCCCAAACGGGCCTGAACGCATCCCTGTATGTCCGCATGGAAGAGTGTCGTGTCTGTGTCGATCGCGTCGAGGGCCCGTCCATTTTGCGCCCGGCGGTGAAAATCGGCGAGTTGCTGCCCTTGCACCTCGGCGCCTCCGGCATCATCTTGACCGCATGGCTGTCCGAGGGGCTGCGCGAGGATTTGCTTCGGCGTTCGCGGGCGCGGTTCGGCCGTGACGGGATGCGGCCCGGCCAGGACCAGTTGCACCGCGACGCCGCCTGGTGGGCCGCCGTGCAGCAAAGAGGCTGGGTGCTGAGTGTGGGCGAGCGCGATCCAGAACTGGCCGCCCTGGCGACCCCGCTGTTCGACGTGAATCGGACGGTGGTCGCTTCCTTGTCGATATCGGGATCGACCTACCAATTTTCGAAGAAGGACCCGGAGGCCATCGCGGCATTGTTGCTGGATGCCGCGCAGCGGTTGGGGCACATGCGGGCATAGCCACGCGCATAGCCACGCGCCGTCGCCCGGTACGCGGGGCCACCGATCAACGCAACGCATTGCGACTGTGGGGAGTGGAGCAGAGTGGATTCTTCGGTAACATCCAGGCATCCGAGACCATTAGAAGGAATCCGCGTGCTGGAGTTTGGTTCGCTGATTGCCGGGCCGTTTGCCACGCGGCTGTTGGCTGACTTTGGTGCAGAGGTCATCAAGATTGAATCCGAGCAGGGCGACCCACTGCGGCAGTGGGGGCTGCTGGCGGACAACGGGGATTCGTGGTGGTGGCAGGCGCAGGCGCGCAACAAAAAGCTGATGGTCTTGGACTTGCATCACGAGGAAGGGCAGGCCATTGCGCGCGACCTCGTCAAACAGGCCGACGTCATTGTGGAGAACTTCCGACCGGGTCAGATGGACCGGTGGAACCTGGGCTACGAGGCCCTGTCGCAGGTGAACCCGGAGATTGTCTACGTAAGCGTGTCCGGCTTCGGCCAGTCCGGCCCGTACCGGGAGCGGCCGGGATTTGGCAACATTGCGGAGTCGATGAGCGGCATGCGGTACGTGACCGGGTTTCCCGACCGGCCGCCGGTCCGGGTGGGGTTTTCCATCGGCGACGAGATCGCGGCGCTCTACGCAGTCTTTGGCGCGCTGATGTCGCTGCTGCGCCGTGAGCGGCACCAGGACGGGCTGGGCGATCACGTCGATGTCGCGCTGACGGAGGCGGTGTTCAGCTTGACGGAGGGCGCGATGACGGAGTACAAGCACGCCAACGTGATTCAGGAGCGGACCGGGAATGCTCTGAAGCGCTCGGCGCCGTCCAACATCTACCCCACCAAGGACGGACGGTACATCGCGATCGGCGCAAACACACCGCGCATCTTCCCGCGGCTACTGGCGGCGATGGGGCGCGAGGAGCTGGCGAACGACCCGCGGTTCATCGACAATCAGGCGCGGCTGGCCAACATCGAAGAACTGGACGCGATGATTGCGGAGTGGACGCAAACCTTTTTGCTCTCGGACCTCTGGGAAAAATTAAATGCGTACGAAGTGCCGGCGGGGCCCGTGATGAACGTCGCGGACATCGCGTCGGACCCGCACTATCAGGCGCGGGAGATGATCATCCAAGTACCGTCGGAAGAACTTGGCGCCGTCTGGATGCCGGGTGTCGTGCCCAAACTCACGAACTTTCCGGGCGGTGTCGATCACACCGGAAACTGCCTGGGGCATGACACGGCGTGGGTGCTGCGCACCATCCTGCACTGGGACGACGCGCAGATTGAAGCGGCGGTGGAGAAGGGAGTGATTGCTCGATGAAGTGGCCGCAGTCCGTCCGCATTGTGGATGTGACGCCGCGCGATGGCCTGCAGGATGCAGACGGCGCGTTGACGAGCGAGCAGAAAATCCGCCTGTGCAAGGCATTGTATGACGCGGGCGTGCGGAGCGTGGAAATCACCGCCTTCGTGTCGCCGAAGTGGGTGCCGCTCATGAAAGACGCGGAGACGGTTGCCACAGCCCTGCGAGACTGTCATGAAACGATTGCCCTCGTCCCCAACGAGAAGGGGTTCGATCGCGCCCTTGCCACAGGGGTCGACGCGGTGACGTTTGTCGTCTCGGCAAGCCCGATGCATCAGCAGGAGAACCTGCGCATGCCCTTGGCGGATTCCCTGCAGCAATTCAGGCGGATCGCCGAGCGAAACGACACAGGCGGCAGCGCTGCGGGCGCCGACGTGGGGCGCGTTCGGCTGCGCGGCGCCATCTCCTGTGCGTTCGGGTCGCCGTTTTCGGACGAGACCATCGTGCCCGCGCACGTCGCCGACATTGCGGAACAGCTGGTGGAGACGGGGGCCGTGGAACTGGGCCTGGCGGACACGGTGGGGGTCGGGACGCCGCAGGTGGTGTACGAGACGCTCTGCCGCGTGAAAGCGCGCGTGGGGGAGGGGGTGCCCATCGTGCTGCATCTGCACGACCGCTATGAACTTGGGCTCGGCAACATCACCGCGGCGCTGATGGCGGGGGTGACGACGTTCGAAACGGCGCTCGGGGGACTCGGCGGCTGTCCGTTTGTGCCGGACGCGCCAGGCAACCTTGACACAGAGAAGGTCGTTTGCTGGATGCACCGGATGGGGATTGAAACCGGGATCGACGAGGAGGGGTTAGCACAGACGCGAACGTGGTTACTGGATGCCTTGCGTGCGTCCGTCGCACGCGCGTAAGCGCGTACAGCTTCATTCCTTCATTCACAGTGGAGCCAGAGAGAAATCGTAGAATCAGTCGCGGGGTAAGGGGATACAGGAGAGATTCTGGAGGTGGAAGCGATGGCAACCCTGTCGATTGCAGCGAGACTGGACCGCATCCCGGTCAGCTCGATTCACCGCAAGGCCGCGTTTATCATTGGATTGGGTTTGTTCTTCGAACTGTATGATGTCTACTTATCCGGTGTATTGGGGTCTGTGATTTCAGAACAGTTTCACATCAGCGGCGTGACGCAGTCGCTGCTGCTCGGTTCTTCGTTTTTGGGGATGTTTCTCGGGGCGATTTTCCTCAACCGCATGGCAGACGTGATTGGCCGCCGCAAGGCGTTTATGTTCAACCTCCTGATTTATTCGGTCTTCACGTTTCTGTGCGCGTTCAGTCCGAATGTTTCGCTGCTCGTCCTGTTTCGTTTCCTCGCGGGCTTTGGCATTGGCGCCGAAGCACCGCTGTGCGACACGTATCTGAGCGAGATTCTGCCGTCCTACCGCCGCGGCACCATCATGGTCTGGGCCTATACCTTGCAGTTCTGCTCGATGCCCGTCGAAGGGTTGTTGGCGCGCTGGATTGTGCCGACCAACGTGGGCATGGCCGGCTGGCGGTGGATGTTCATCATCGGTTCGCTGGGTGCCGTGTTTGCCTGGGCGCTCCAGCAGTTTCTGCCCGAGTCTCCGCGCTGGCTGGAGTCGGTCGGCCGCAAGTCGGAGGCGGAGAAAATCATGGTTCGCTTCGAGAAGCACCTGACCGCCAGTCAGCGCGTGGACATCGCGGACCTGCCGCCGGCCGTGCTGGCACCGCCCCAGGAAAAGCTGCCTGTCTCCACGCTGTTCATCGCACAGTTCCGCCGGCGCACGATTTTGCTGTGGGTGTTCCAAATCCTCCAGACGTTTGGCTACTACGGCTTTGGCACCCTGGTGCCGCTGGTGCTGGCCCAGAAGGGGTTTGATGTGCACAGCTCTCTGACGTACACCACCCTGACGTTCATCGGGTACCCGGTCGGCTCGCTCATCTCGCTGCCGATTGTGGAGCGGATTCAGCGCAAGTGGCTGATTGTCGGAACGGCCTTTTGCATGGGGGCGTTCGGCATCTTGTTCGGCATCTCCAATTCGCCTGCCCTGATTATCATCTTCGGGTTCCTGTACACATTGGTGAGCAACATCTTCTCGAACGCGTACCACATCTTCCAGGTGGAGATCTACCCGACGTCCATTCGGGCCACCGCTTCTGGCGCCGGGTACAGCCTGAGCCGTCTGTCGAGCGGGCTGATGCCGTTCGTGCTCCTGCCGCTGCTGCAGACGAGCGGCGCCACCGCGATGTTCAGTGTCGTCGCCATCGCGATGGTGATTGTCATGATTGACATCGGCGGTTTTGCGCCCAAGACCACCGCGCGGCCGCTGGAGGAACTTAACCAGATTCCAACCTTGAACACCGGGGTCGAAGACGCGCACTCCACGTCTGTCTGACGCGATCATCGAGCTGTACACGCATGGGAGGGGCGCCGGGGCTCGCAGCGGGCGCTCCCGCAGGGCGTCCCTTCCATGCTTCCAGCCACAAGGAGGGTGGACCATGCCAGAAGCGCAAACAACCGGCGAAATCGGCGAAGTCGATGCTGTCCTGGAGCAGATTGCAGACTACGTTGTCGGTCAAACCACCTTTGGCGACACGGCGCTTTGCACCGCACACCTGACGATGCTCGACGCCATCGGCTGCGGCATCCTCGCCCTGCAGTATCCAGCTTGCACCAGGCACTTGGGGCCGCTCGTCGAAGGCACCGTCGTCCCGCACGCGGCGCGCGTGCCCGGAACGAATTACGAGCTCGATCCCGTCCTTGCCGCGTTCGACATCGGCTCGATGATTCGCTGGCTGGACTACAACGACACCTGGCTCGCGAAGGAGTGGGGCCATCCGTCGGACAACCTGGGCGGCATTCTCGCGCTCTGCGACCACGAGTCGCGCGTTCGCACCACCCGCGGCGAGCCGCCGCTGACCGTGGCGGACGTCCTCACTGCACTCGTGCAGGCCCACGAAATTCAAGGCTCCCTCGCCTTGGAGAACAGCCTGAACGCGCATGGGTTCGATCACGTCCTCTTCGTCAAAATCGCCACAGCCGCCGTCGCGACGCGTCTGCTCGGCGGTTCAAAGGCTCAGGTGGTGAACGCCGTCTCCAACGCCTTCATCGACAACGCGAGCCTGCGGACCTACCGCCACGCACCGAACACGGGCTGGCGCAAGTCGTGGGCGGCGGGGGACGCGACCAGCCGCGGGGTCTACCTGGCGCTGATGGCGCACAAGGGAGAAATGGGCTACCGCCGCGCACTGACCGCTCCGCACTGGGGCTTTGAGGATGTGGTCATGGGCGGGGAGCCGGTGCGGCTGCCCGAGACGCTCGGGTCGTACGTGATGGAGAACGTCCTCTTCAAAGTCTCCTACCCCGCCGAGTTCCACGCCCAGACGGCGCTGGAAGCCGCTATTCGGCTGCACGGGCAGGTCGCCGCCCGCCTCGACGACATCGAACAAGTCGCCATCCGGACGCATGAATCCGCGATCCGCATCATCAGCAAGACGGGGCCCTTGATGAACCCTGCCGATCGCGACCATTGCCTGCAATATATCGTCGCCATTGGCCTGTTGTTTGGCACCCTGACCAGCGAACACTACCAGGACGCCGCGGCGGCGGACCCCCGCATTGACCGCCTGCGCGCCAAGATGGTGGTCGAGGAGTGCAAGCGGTACAGTGAGGATTACCTCAATCCACAGAAGCGTTCCATCGCGAGTGCTGTACAGGTGCGGTTCACGGACGGGTCGGCCACCGAGTGGGTGGAAGTGGAGTACCCGATTGGCCATCCGCGCCGGCGGGACGAGGGCGTCCCGAAGCTCTGGGAGAAGTTCGCCGCCAACTTGTCGACGCACTTTCACAGCGCGCAGGTCGAACGCATCCTCGCCGCCTGCCGGTCGTATGACACGCTGTGCGCGATGTCCGTGCCGGCGTTTGTAGAACTGTTCGTGCCGGACACCACGGGTTAGGGCGTCGTCTTAGTTCGTCGTCAATACGCCGCGGACTTTCCGAAAGGCGCGCTTTCGCCACGTCTTCACGGTTTCGCTGGATACACCTTGGGCGCGGCAAATCTCAGCATTTGTATAGCCGCACAGTGCGCCCTCGACGTACTGGCGCTCGCGGGGGCTGAGGCCGGCCGCGTCCAGCGTGAGCTGCAGCTCGGCGGACGCGGCGCTCACCCGCCAGTCGGCGACGGCCGACGCATCGAGCGTCTGGGTGATGCGGTCCCGAACCGCTCCGTCGTCTCCGTCCGACGGGGCCTCGATGCGGCCGCGGAGCGTCCGCGCCTGCAGGGTCCACTCGCGCCGCATTGCGGTTCGGACGTCTCCGCGCATCTTCGCGGCCGCGAAGGCGGCGAAGCGAACGCCGCGCGCCGGATCCCACAACTGCACTGCCTCCAGCAGCGCCAGGCCGGCCTCCTGCACCGCGTCCTCATACGAAAGGTGCGCATACCGCCCTGCGATTTTCCGCATGAGCCGCCCAAAGTCTGCAAAAAGTTGGTCCACTGCTGCTTTGTCCCCATCCCGCGCCGCCAGCGCCAGGGTGTCCGCAGCGCTTGGTTCGGTCAGCATCGGCGTGTCTGCAGTACTCGGTTCGCGCCCGGACGGGTCCACCCCGTTGGCTCCCTTGGATGCGGCCTTCGCTTTCCCTTGCTGCTTGTCTTCCATGTTCGTCTGCTCCTGTCAAAGGAACCGGCTCCTTGAGAATTGCTAGCAGACTTGACTCTACGGGGTTCACAAGCTGGGAGCGAACCGTGAGTTGGCGGAGACTCATCGAGTTTCCGTGGCTGCGGCAGCGTGGATGGGAGAAAGATTCATACCCAAGGACCGGCATGCAAACCGGGGCTGCCACACACCACCTGCCCCGGCACCGCGTCCCGCCGCGAATCCGCAGCCTGCCGGGCGCTGGAGGCGGCGGGGGACAAGCCGCCTGACGGGTGGGTGACTTGGCTGCGTCTCACACATCCGCGTAAATGTTTAGCAAAATCGGTCAGATGATTCCTATCATTTGTCATCCTATTCTGGTAGGATGGAACCATTGGAATAGATTTGCAATGAACAACCCGGCGGAATCGGCTGTCCGATCACGGGTGACTGGGTGGGGGGAGACTTTCTACAAATGAAGACATCGAGCAGCGGGGAGGACAACACACCGCACGAGAAAGCCGCAAACGAACAGACACCCAGAGAGGCGGAAACATCCCCATCGCGACGGAACCAAAGCAACGGGGATATGTACACGGTCGAGGAAATCAAAGGGCTGCCAACGTACCGGCGGTGGTCGGACATGCCGCGCCTCGACCGCTGGATTCAGGAATTCGTCGGCGTCGTCCCCCAGTACCTGCAGGGCGGGGGCGACCACTGCCTTCTGCTCGACACGCGCGGCCCGAGGTGCTACGTAGCCGCCAGCGTGGTGACCGTCACGCGGCACATCGCCGCACACTACGGGCTGACAAATCTGCAAGCGTGGCACGAGGCGTTCCTCGGCCGCCGGCTGGCCGGCCACATCCCGATGCCCGACATCGGCGATGCGCTCGCCGCCATCAAGACGCGCACACCCAAGTACCCAAACGACGGGTCCCGTGGGTTCATCGCGATCGGCCAAATTGCGTCCATCCGCGCCGTCGCGAAAGGGGAGAGCGTGATGCGCCTGGAAGGTTCCGGCTATGAAATCCCGGCGCTGGTGTCGAAGGCCACCTGCCAGCAGCACTGCAACGAGGCCGACGTATTTCGGCTCCAACTCGTACATAAGGAGCTCATTCCGCCGCCCAGCACGCCGCGCGGCCGGTGGGACCCGCGGTACATTTAGATTTAAGTCTACCCCGCATCACCGCGAGACGTTCGCATCACCGCCTGGCATCCGCCCGCGCGTCACGTCTCCGCAAGCACCACGAACGTCCCGTCTGGCCGCATGCCCATCCAGCGTGCGGCCGGAATCTCCACCAAGGCTTGCCCGCTGGTCAAGTCCGCAATGCGCGCCGCAAACCCGTCCGCCTGGCCCTCCGGCACGTAGACCCGAAACGACACGTCCGCGCCAAACACCCGGTCGGTCATGTGATACCCAATCTCCGCCAACGCATGCTCCAGCCGCCCGTAGGCGCCGTAGTCGCAGGTCACCTCCGCCGCGTGCATGCGTACGCACCGCAGCAACGTCGCCGCGCCAACAGCGGCTAGGGTCGTGTCCTGGTACGCGTGTACGAGCCCGCTCGCCCCCAGCAGCGTTCCGCCAAAATAGCGCGTCACCACCGCGATGACGTTGTGCAAATCTCTCCGCCGCAGCACCTCGAGCATCGGCCGCCCGGCCGTCCCGCTCGGTTCGCCGTCGTCGGAGAAGCGTTCTATAGGTACACCGTCGATCCCGATGCGATACGCATAACAGTTGTGATTTGCCGTTTTGTGCGCCTCTCGGACCTCAGACAACACCGTTTCCGCGGCTTCGACGCTGTCCACCGGCACCAGCAGGCCGATGAACCGAGACTTCTTAATGATGCGTTCTTCCTCGACCCGCGTTTCCACCAACCACGGCCCGCCGTCACGCTCCGTACCATCCGTCAAAGGGGCTTCGTTATGTTCTGCCGCCCCAAGTCGATCTGACTCGCCTTTATGCCGTGCCACGAGCGAATTCCCCCTTGCACCGCCCAGTCTAACACAATCAAAATGAAAGCCCGTTGTAACGTGGGCAGGGGGCATTCCGTCTATATCACTGTGGGCGAATCAGGCCCGCCTGTCCATCGGTCGATAGGTCACTCTCGGAGCACACCGTTTGTCGATTTTTGCAGGGGTGTTCTCAATGCAGGTTCTAATCTTCCAACGCTGCCATATGAATGGCAATGTTGGGTCGAATGAACCGTTGCATTCCATACCCCAATCGACGACAATCAGGAAGCGTTGAGAGACGAAAAAACCGCGACAAATCGCGGACATAACCTTCCTGAGGTGCTTTACTCAGCCCGGTATTATCTGTATAATACCAATCTGTAGTAGATTCCTCGGAGTGCCGACAACAAGAGACACCCTATACATAATTCGAGGAGGAAACAAATAATTTGACGAATTTTGGCCCGTAACAAGGAAATTGGGCAGTTTTGTCGTACATGTGGAGTAGGCGTCTCTATCAGCACTACTTCAAATATCGACAACGTTAGAAAAATGGGGTCAAACTGTCGGGCGCAACACACTACGCACTGAAGGGAGGGATGTCTTCCTGCGAGACTGCTGGATGACACCCTGACAGCAACACACAAGCGCGGTGGACGGAGATTGTACGCGCTTGCGGGATGCCCGAAGGGAAGGTCCCATGCAGATGTACGCAGGAGACGAGAACACGAGTTGTATTGCAGGTGACTCGTCACCATCCCATCAGTAGAAATTCATTGGTACCATCTAAGGAGGAGAAACGCACTTGAAACGTACGCTTACAGGCGTATGCGTGAGTTTCTACCCCATCCACACCGCACCTTGAAACTTAAATTGCAGAATTTCATGTATAGATCTCGCATTTATCACGTCCGTAATGCTGCAATGGCGCATTTAAGTTCATTGTCTTGACAACAAACACCGACAAACGCACTTCGCGCCTCTGGGTGCATTTAACATGGAGCCTCTGCTGGCATGATTCCTCGTTATATAAAGCTGACGGGACACTTTGCCACGAATTCGCACGGCTGTCATGCCCGCCACTATTAAATGCTTTTAAAACCGGAAAAAATGTTGCCGCGTTTTTTTGTATTTCTAAACCGCTCTATACAACACGTGCGCTCATGCAAGTTGTTCACATGGAGATTCCAGTTCCGCACCGACAAACAACGACCTAGTATCTTGCTTTTGCCTGCCTAATTTCAGGCCGACGTAAACACGGCCCCATGGTTCCATAACCCAGATGTCTATGTTTTCGACGTATATTGTCAGATGGGACAGTACGTAGCGTTCACCGCATCTCCTATGAAAGTTTGCAAGCCGACGGATGTCATCCGGATGCCGCCAAACCAAGCCTGGCTGGAATATCCTAGCTAAGGACATGGAAAGTGCGTTCAAGAATCGGTGAGCCAAATATCCGCTATCAAAGTATTGGGCACTCCATTCCGAGACAGATACATCCCCCAATTCCAATGAGTTACTCAACCCACTGTGCGCATACGTGTTTGGTGCATCATTCATCAACCTGCATAAAACTCAACTGGATGCGCATCATAAAGATTTACCGAGAATTTCATGTTTTAACATGAAATTCTCATTTTGCGCGCTTACAATGATATCACCGAATTGGGGCTCACACACCGCACAGAATGAGGTGGGTACATTGACTTCAAAACGTCGCCATACCGCAGGGCTCGCTGCGCTGGCCTTCGTTCTGCTGGCGTTGACTGGATGCGCCGCAATACCGCAAAATGCGCCGCACAAATCGGCTCCAAAAACGATTGCCGATCGAACACACGAAAAGAAAAGAATCAACGCGGTCGTTGATACAGGCCTCTCACCAACGGTGTACGGACTAAGAAAGTTCCCCTACCCATATCAGGCCATGCTCGCGATTTCTTCTGATGCGGACAGTCAAACCCTGCGTAAGTTCAACCTCGTTCACGAGTTTCTGACCCAGATGACTCCATTGGGGCGTGGGTTGGGGCTTGACTTTGCCGATTCCTTTTTCATGTATAACGGCGATAACTTGCCGGGTGCAGTCGACATCAACAACCTACCGATGTCAAAGGAGTTGACCTGGTTTAAAGGGGTGTCCGACCAGCCCTACGCAGCCTCTGTGCTGAACGCCTACATTCACGACGGCTGGATTGATACCATGCATACGTTTGGCGATTTCAGCCGGGTCAACCAAAGTCAGACGCTGTTCACTCGCCAACTGGCCATACAAGGCATTGCCGCGTTAAAGCAAAACCAGGATGAGATCACCGTCTGGACTGACCATGGCAACAAATCAAACGTCGACAACTTCGGCGCATACGGAAGGGCGGCGTTCTATAACTATCAGCAAGGGGCAAACCCATCATCCAAGTACTACCATACGGATATTACCATTCCGTACGGCATCAAATTTGTCTGGCCCGATATGTCCAGCGACCAGTTTGGCATGAAATCGATGATTTACCCCATCAAGCTTCCAGATGGAAGAAAGGTTTGGGGATTCTGGCGGTATACAAATTCCAGCTACACCAAAACGGGGAGCCCGGTGTGGAATTGGACACCATACCAGCTGTCCAATCAAATTACCATGACAAAGCTGAAGAACCTGGAGAAGGAGCACGAGTTCTCCATCATCGCCCAACACCTGGACGGGACGACCTACCCGGATGTGCTGCCAAAATCGGCGGTTACCGCATTGGAGGAGCTCGCAACGGAATACCATGACGGGCGCATTCTCGTCGCGCGGACCAGCCGCCTGCTGCAGTACAACGTGACCGAGCAATACGTGAAGTATAAAGTGACATACCAGAATGGGACGGCGTACATCCACATTCTAGTTATCGCCGACCCGGTGCTGGGTACCCACGTTCCTAGCTTGGATGAGATCCGTGGATTGACGTTCTACACATCAAATCCAGCACGAACTGTCATTGAAATTGGCAATACACCCATTCCGTCCACCCTGGTTCAGGAAAATCGAAGTGACGGAGTGCATCCGAGCGTTGCTGTGCAGTGGTATCCGCCGGACACGACGAACTATGCGATTTCTGAGCCTGGCGTCTCATAACCCCGACCCGGGTGAAAATAAAGAAGGACGCGGGGCGCTTTCCGTTTCAGCAGGCCACCCCGGGGGTGAAACACGGCAGGATATTTCTTCGTCTCATTAGTAGCCGTGTTCATTAGACATGCATGAAGGAGACAATTCTGCTATGATGCCCTTGGAAGGTGGCGAATCATGAAATTAAGCATTGTCGTGCCAACGTACAACGAACTGGACAACGTTACGGTTTTAGCCGATCAAATCTATACATCCCTGCAGGGTAAGGTCGACTTTGAAATTATCTTTGTGGATGACAGCACGGATGACACACCGCAGCGATTACAAGCGCTGGCCAACGAGCGGTCATACGTCCGGTTTTATCATCGCACTGGGGAGAAGGGGCTCGGCACTGCCGTTGTGCTGGGATTCTCCAAAGCCCAGGGCGATGTTCTCACCGTCATGGACGCAGACCTGCAGCATCCTCCTTCCATGCTGGTTCCGATGATGAAGGAAATCATGAATGGCGCGGACATGGTCATTCCCAGCCGATTCATCGAAGGCGGTGACGATGGCGGACTCGCCTTTCATCGCAAGGTCGTGTCGGCTGTTGCCCGGTATATTGGAAAACTGGCGTTAACGTCCATTCGCAAGATCAGCGACCCCACGTCGGGCTTTTTTATGTTCAGACGTGAGTGCATTCGCGGCGTGACGCTGTCCCCAATTGGGTGGAAAATCCTGATTGAAGTGCTTGCGCGTGGAAGGTTTGAGCGGATCGTTGAGATCCCGTACCGGTTTCACCCAAGAAACGCTGGTGAATCCAAGATGTCGATTCGGGAGCAATGGAACTATCTTCGGCATTTGCTCAAACTGATGATAGAAATTCCGGAAGAGCGTCGGTTCTACCTGTTTGCACTGGTGGGGCTGTCTGGTGTCGTCATTAACATGGTCATTTACGATGTATTGGTACACCTCGGGTTGGCTGTGCCCCTTTCCGCATTCATTTCTGCCATTTGCGCGATGGTCTCTAACTTCATACTGAACGATTCCTTGACATGGCGGGAAGTTCATTCGACATCCCTGCATAAACGAGCGCTGAAGTACGGCGTGACTTCCGTGGTTGGGATCTCAGTGAATATTCTCGTGCTTGATTTGTTGTACAAGGGCGCACACATTCATTATCTGGTTTCTAATCTCGTTGGAATCGCGTGTGCGACCGTCTTCAATTACATCGCAAACAACGCCTGGACCTGGAGGTCAACCAAAAAGCGGACAGTGTTGTCCAAGCCTGACCGGGTGGCCTGAGGCGGTAAGTACCCTCCACCCGGTTTGCCTTCCACACGATTACGAACAACCAACGCGGCATTTATAGCCAGAACACCGTGTATCCGTCGACGACCTGATGTCGAAAGTTCTTCTGCAGGTAAGCCATCAGTGGCTGATTGTCGGGCGCCGTCTGATGCTCCACAACCAGTACGGCAGCCTTCTCACGTATCTTCTCCTGAATCCACGCCTCCTTCTCAGCTAGTGTCTCCTTGGTGTTGAAGTCACGCCACCCGTAATGTCGCGAATAGTCGAAGATGATGGGGGTTGTGCCAATCCATAAGATGCGGTCGTTCGCTGGAAGGGACCGGAAACGTAAGCCAAGTTCATAAATATTCTTCTGATACGGCGTGTACAGCACGGGCGTGTGCTGCCACGCAGCGCTAACTGCTAAAGCCGTGACTGGAACGAGCGCGATCAGCGACCAACGGTGGAAATAATGATACAGCGCGTACCCGCCGTATGCCCCCATGAGGACACCGGGCAACGCGATTACCAGGTAGTAATACTGCAGGGCGTTGTGCGTTGCAACCCAGGCTTCGAATATAAAGGCACCGAATCCCCACCCAATCAAGAGCGCATACAGTTTCGAGTTCAGCCTTGGGAAAAAAAGCCCCACAATTGCCAATGCAGAAATCGGACGAAACAATAACCTCGTTGTGATAAATTGGAATGCCTGATGGTAGACATGGAGATGCAAATTGCTGGCCATATGGCGAAGGAGGTATGCACTTGTGTCACCCGATACAAACTTCGATGCCGCAATGGAACCTTCATAGTGCAAGTAAAGCTCGGTAAATACGCCAGCGAACACAACACTCAATATGACCTTAGGAGAAATTAACGACCGCCATCCACTCTTGACCATAGCAAAAGCAAGCAGGCCAGGCAAAATTGTGACCGCCGGCAGTTTGGACAACGCCAACAGTAGAAGAGACAGGGCTGCAACGGACGCACGACCCCAAGTCTGGTTCTCCAAGTAAGCGTTCACTGTAAGGACTGTCACCAACAGCATGGTCATCATGAAAATTTCCGGCATGAGGGCTTGTCCGTAATAAATGTCGTACGGAACAAGCAGGTACAGCAGAGCACCGAAAAGGCCATACGCCGGAGTAAACAGCTTCACGCCAATGCGGTAAATCAAGTACACATTCAGGCTGAAAAATACGTCAGGAATCACGTGAAGCAACATGGTGTGCCAGCCAAATATGCGCATTAAAATGCTGGTGAGCCAGGGAATGACCTGAAGTTCCAACTGCACGAAGAGGTCATGCGTCCCATCATAGAAGATTTGTGGTTTCAACGGATTCGTCAGGACATATGTAAAATGCCAAACAATGCTCTCTTCATCTGTCTGTCTCCAAGCGTCCGACGCGTACAGCGGCATGTGGAGCGTGATGACGTGCACAAGCACAGACGCAGCTAGGAGGAGAAAGAGGCAGAGCAAGTACAATTGGTGTGTTCGTTCACGCTGGGCATGCATCTCTGTTTCCCCTTACACTGAACTTTGGATTCGATGACTCTAATGATAACACGACGCACCTACGTGGCAACGAGACCTTTCCGTTATGAGTATGCATTTTCACGCTACGTGTGTCGGACCTCAATCGGAGACGCCTGTGTTCCCACTGCCAATTTGTTAGATTTGGCATAAGATACCTCTCTCACGTGTTCCAAGGGGGAACATCCACTTTGAAATGAGGATTGAACATCAAGGGCTTTCAAATGTTCTGCTGGTTGTTGGAGCATAGCGGGTGTGTCGCCACCCCTCACTCCGAACTCCGGCCCGAAAGATTTTCCCATGCCGGGCAGACATAGAAAACACCCGAGGCATAAGCCCCGGGTGTTCTGCTACATCCACACTTAGAATTGCGGAGTTGTTACAGACGAGACACCAGGATAACCGATAGTTGCGGTTGCTCCAGACAATGTGGCGTCGTTGCTGCCAAATGTAATGGTGTACTGGTCGTCATTCGGCGAGGCGCCCTGTGTCACTGTAAACTGGTCAAGGCCAGGTTGAGCATTGGTTGTGTAGGTGTAATTGTCACCGCCCACACTCAACGTAAACTTGCTCGGATCAGCGGATGTAAAGGCAGCTGCTTCCGCATCAGTAAGTGTAACCGTAGCTGAGTAGGAGTACGCCGCTGGTCCACTGGATTCCGCAGTACCTACCCCGCCGAAGTTCGTTGTGAGCGCCATGTTAGCCGCTGCGGCTTGATATGTCGCAGACAGGTCGTACGTGTCTGCGTTCGCGTTTACGTAGTACACCGTCACGCTGCTCTGACCAGCCGGAATCGTAACTGTGGTCACAGGGCTTCCACCTTGGCTAAGAGAGAATGCACCGTTGCCCGCAGTTGAACCGTCGCTGCTAAGAACGTCATTCAGAGATACGGTCAAAGGTGTTGTTGCCGTTACAGCATTGCCGTTCTTATCCTCCGCCGTGATCACAACCGCTACCGGCGTGTCTGCCTTTACAGCAACGCCAGTCGTTGCATCCTGGCCATTTACGGTCGAGGCGAACTTATCCAGGGCACCGGGTGTAACAGTGAATGTTGCCGTAGCTGATGGTTGGCCGGCGGCCGCTGTGTCAGTGACCGTTACAGTGTAGGTGCCTGCAATGGTCAACGCGGGCAATGTAACTGGGCTGGTACCTGTTGTCGTGCCGGTGACTGTTGTGAATCCTGTCGGTCCCGTCACAGTATATGCCAAGTTGTCGCCCATTGGTGCGCCCGCAGAATCATACTCTGTGAACGATAACTCCGGCGTTGCGGAATCTGCACTATAGGAAGTCTTGTCCGTGGTGACACCAACTTTCGTTACCACAGATGATGCGACCGTAAGTGTCGAAGTATTACCAGAACCTTCGCTCAAGCTATTGCCTGCCGCCCAGTTCGGATCGATCTTGACAGCAACTGTGCCTGTGTCGGACGGTGTGTTAGGTTCTGTGGCTGTCACGGAAGCAACGCCATTACTGTCAGTTGCCACACTGGATGCACTCAGTGTCGGTGCGTAAGTTCCACCAGCCGTAAAGTCGACGACTACACCTGATTCCTTAACGACGTTTCCAAATTGGTCTACCAACTGAGCAGAAACTGTGCCAGATGGATTGCTGGCAGGTACTGTGATAGTCATTGGCTTCACAGTTACGTCGTAAGGAGCACCCGGCGTCACAGTAAATGTTTCGGTTAAAGGCTCAATTGACGTGTGAGAGCTATCAGAGATGGTCACCTTGTAGGTGCCCGCGACGACCTTGCCACTGCGATAAGTCAATGCGATGGTCTCAACGCCATTCGCGTAAGTCGGAGTCGCAGTCACGTCGGTAGCGGACGCCCCACTCGGACCCGTAACGGTTGCGGAAACAGTGTCTCCCGTACCGGTATCGGCAATATTCCCGTTGGCATCCTCTTCGTCGACTTTATACGTCAAGAACGGAGATGAAGTGGCAGCCGCAACCTGGTCGGCCGTGAACGACGTATTGGCTGGCGCTGAGGCCAAAGCAATCTGGCTGTACGCACCACCAACGTAAGCGGTCAACGTTTTAGTGACGCTGCCAAGCCCCGGAACGCTCACGGTAATAGTGATGGGTCCAGTGGTTTTGTTGCTATTGGTTGCAATCCCGACCGTGCCAGAACCGTTCTCAAGCGTGACTGAGTCTGTCGTCAATCCGTTACTCAATGTAGCAGGTCCCGCGACGGTTACGGTTGCAGTAGTATTACCTTGCGCAATCGGATTACCGCTTTGGTCTACCACATTAATCGGAAGAGACAAGTAGTTTGTTCCGTAGTTTACGTTACTGTCAATTGCGGTCGGAGCGGTGGACCCAAAGGCAACTGCCGCGGGAACGGGGGCTACTACGCTAACAGCGGTTGAAGTCCAGTCACTCGGGCTAACCACACCAGCCGCGCCAGGAACTCCAGCATAAATGGTGTCGGTGCCTGTCGTGGAACCACCACTGTTTAACGTGATTGTCACTGTGCCATTCTTCGCTGTGTACGCGATTGGATCACTTACGTTTCCGGCACTTTTCGTGCCATCTGGGTTAGTAAGCGTATCAGACGACGAGGTCGTCAGGTACACATCTACAGTGCCATTATAATCGGAAACAGTATTTCCGTTGGCATCAACAACCGTAGCCGTAATGGTGTCCGTTGACACTCCATTAGCCACTAGGGTACTTGAAGTAGGAGCCAATTGAACCCCTGCCGCGGCACCGTATACAACAATCTTTGTAGTTACCGTCTTTCCTTCATATGAAGCCGTCACGTTGTAAGTACCTGCTTTGGTCGCAACGAAATTACCATTGTTGTCAACCACAGCACCGCTGTTATCAACGGTCCATGTTACGCCCTGCGTTACGGGCGCACCATTGTTGGTCAACCCCAAGCTCTGAGGTGTGTTAACAGCAATGTTGCTGGTCGGTGCACCCGTGATAGCAAGTGCGCCAGCTTGAGCCGCTGGAGGTACGATATTCCAGATCCCCGCGGAGCCTTCGTAGTCGCTTGCGTTGAAACCAAGTGCGTTCAGGACTTGCTGGAGATCAAAAACCTGCATGAACGAGGTCGCAAACTTACCACCCGGAGGTGTTACCACGATGCGGTTGCCCTTGAAGACTTGCTTTCCGTTCACCTGAATAAAAGCGTTTGCTCCGGAAGGCTGATTTGCAGGGAGCTTAGAGCTGTCAACCGTATTCGTCGTTTGGATGTTTAGCGTTCCGTTATCCCAAGTCGAGGTAAACCCGAGCTGGTTCAGCAGATACTGAACGTCATACACCGAGATGTAATAGGTCCCGTTGTACGTGAAGCCTGGGACATTCTTCAGTGCCGAAATAGTCGTACCGTTATTTTCAATAGCACGGTGAGACCAGCTGTACTTGCTCGAGCTCGTCGCTGCCAAAGCCGCCGGCGCAAATGAACCGAGAACCATGGACGCCGCAACGATGCCTGTAAGCGTACGTTTCAAGTGCGTTTGAACGTTATGGAGTTGCATGAGGTGAAACCCAAGAAAAATGCGGCTCTGGATGCCTACATTTGTAGTTCAAATGGTTTTGCAATGGACCATTGGCTGTTCATAGGTTAATAAAAGGTGCGGGCGACAAATGGTATCCACATTGACAGTTTTGGTTCTCCCAATTTTTGTGCTTGGAAACCTAGCGTGAGTTTCCGGGTTATGTTAGCGAATGCTCAGGAACGTAAGCCCAGCAAGGGATTACGGGGGAGTCGTTGTATTACCCACCGATTCGATACTGATCCAAATTCAAAGCTTCCACAATGCGTCTTGTATCCGGATCCAGTTTACTCAGCGAGAACGATTGCCGATCCTTTTTGCTTGCACCTTTCTTTGGGTATACGGTGATGACCTGTTTGACTTCGCCCAGGATGTCCAGCATCCGATTGATGCTGATGTCGATCCCGTGACCATGCAGTTCCCGATTCAGCAGGCTGCACAAGCGAAGGGCCAGAACGCAGTAGAAGGCGTGGACCCGAATTTTTTGATCAGTCCAGTGATAGATCGGTCGAAAGTCCAGGTGATCTGCGTTCTTCATTTGTTTGAAGGCTTGCTCAATGTGATACTGCGACCGGTAAGCCGTGACAATCCGTTCGTTAGTCCAGTCGTGGTTGTCCGTGTAGAGAATTGTTTTCCCCAACTGACGTTTGCGCAGCTCTTCAAGCCGCGACAGGTCCAGCGAGAATTCCAACTGAACCGCATCCGACACGGTAGATAGCTCAACGACAAACAGATCTTTCATGAACTCTGCATGCAGAATCTGGTCGACCTGATGTTGGACGGAGCTGAGGGTGGGCTTGCGCCCTTTCCGAATCACTCCCTCCTGACGGGCCTTGAGAGTTGTCTGCAGTTCGCGCAGGCGAGTCGTGCACTTCTCGATGTTCTTTTGAATTCCCTGCAGTTGGCCTTCTTCCAGCCTGGGATTGTGGACTACAAGCACCGTCATGTCCTGACCATACGCTGGATACGTAGTGCGGTAGGCCGTGACCCCCTCGTACTTGGTGCCCGTAACCGGCACGAATTCTGCTCGGTCAATGTCCAGCAACGGTTTGCATTGGGAAAGCTTCAGGGAGCCAACTACGTGGAACTTCGTCGTTCCGGCTTGTAGCTGTTTGAGGTGTTCCGGCGAGTTGTTCCCTTTGTCGAACACAAGCGTTGGTTCAAGCTTCCGGTCGCAAATTTTTTCGAACCGCTTTTGTAGTCTTTCGACAACGTCCAGGAACTGCCTGGCATCCGGCTGGTTCCCCGCGTACACTTCATGAAAGAGCGGGACATTGAAATCCGGAGAGACCATCATGGATAAGCCGACGATCTTCAAATCGCCGCGTTTCTCTTTGCTATGGCCGCGCTGAGGCAGTTTGCTGTCCGAGTTGGTGTCCACAAATGTGAAGAAGTTTGTCGTGTCATAGATCAAGCAGTCCAGGCTCAGCCCGTAGGTTTGGACAACCTTTTGAGTAAACACATCCTCAAACTCACCAATCGCCTGTTCAGACAGGGCATTCATATGATCCCAAAAGCGTTGGCTGGACAAATGATGCGCCTTGGCTGGGATAACCCGATCCAGGCATGTTTTCGTGAACCATGCAGCAATCTTGCTTTTGCTTGTGGGATCCACCGCTCGATTGATCGCAGCAATGAGCATGTATTCTCCGATGGTCAGACCCTGCGAGCGCTTGGGAGCTACCTGATTGATGAGTTCCACGACACCCAGTCGCTTGGCCAAGTCATACAGTGCCATGACAGATCCAAACTCAAGGACAATGCTGTACTTGGGTTGGTCCAGATCAGATGGTGCATCCATGGCTGCAGCGATGTGCTCCGCACGGCCCAGATACTTCTGGCGTACGATGCGAGGCTTCCCGTCGACACGGGCTGATTCCACGAGGTAGTAATACACTTGGCCCTTCTTCTTCTTTTTGATGATGGAAGCCAGGTCAATCGCCACCTCTACAGTAGGGTAATACATACATTCGACAACGAAGTCCATTCACCTGCAAACGCGGCGCAAAATAGCCAAATCTACTAGAAATATACCGCGACAAAAGTAGGGTAATACTTTTGGATGGATATTCAACCACAAATATCCATCCAACAATTGCAGTTGGGGTGCATCTTCACGGGGAGCAAATTAAATTGTGCGCTGATTTTCTCTGGAAAAAATTCTCGTAACCCGGAAACTCACGCTAGATGATTTTGGTGTGTCTCTTTTTTTACGGTCGTACTACAAGGCCAAGCTGTGGCCGCCACGAAGGGACGGGTTGCCACAAGGGTTATTGACGGCGACCCGTTGCCAATCCGAAAGCGGAGCGGCTGCCACACTGAGGAATCGGGAAGTCAGGAGGGACGGCCACAACCGCACAATATTGGATAATCTCCACATTCCTGGAGCAATAATCACCACATCGAACTTCGTGGGTTAGCATGTCGTTCCCTCTTATGCTAATATATTACAAACCAACCTCAGATCTCTTGCTAAGAGACGGGATATTTCAAGTTACAGGAGGCTTAGCAGTGCAGGGTACAGTGAAGTGGTTTAACGCAGAAAAAGGGTACGGGTTTATCGCAGGAGAAGACGGAAATGACTTGTTTGTCCACTACAGTGCAATTGATGGCTCTGGATATCGGAGCCTCGAAGAAGGGCAGCGTGTCACTTATGAAGTCGTCCAAGGGCCAAAGGGTTCTCAGGCCGGCAACGTCGTAGTACAAAGGTAAGCCTCTTCCATATGTAGATATTATCAAGGACGAGCCGAGCCCTTCAGTGCGCTCGTCCTTGATCTTTGAATTCGGTTTTCGAAGCGGTGTGATAATTTTAACTACCCATATGTGGCGACCCGGTGGAAAAAGCCATTGGGAGTGACGCCGATTGATGCATCACTGCGTCGCAACTTAAGAAGGTTGTGCCGAGATAAACATTCC
Organism: Alicyclobacillus cycloheptanicus; assembly: GCF_028751525.1. Taxonomy (GTDB): domain Bacteria; phylum Bacillota; class Bacilli; order Alicyclobacillales; family Alicyclobacillaceae; genus Alicyclobacillus_L; species Alicyclobacillus_L cycloheptanicus. The sequence goes on along the minus strand of NZ_CP067097.1, from coordinate 1,167,241 downwards.
ATATTTTGGTATACCAAACCCTCTCTCTTTATACTTGCCACGATACCCTTATCCCTCAATGAGCCCGCTCACCATTGATCGGGTTCTTTTTTTATAACCATCCCAGGCCAAATGAAGGATTCGACAACTGCATGTCGAAAGTTGTCAGCAAGCTATATATCGGCAAACCCTTCGAAAGATGGGGACGCAAAGCCACGGGTCTACGGGAATCATCCTATGATCGCCGGGTTGCTCGACTATTACTCGGTCTTCTCCGGTCGAACCATTCCCCCGTGGATGCGGGGCTTTTTTATGCTTAGGAGGTCATACGTAAAGTGTCCTACCAAGAGTGTGGTGCCTCAAATGAAGTCGTTACGCTGGAGTCTTACGAGCGCTACCGTGCGATCTTGACGCCTGAGGAGTACATTGCTCTATTTGGCACACCAGATAGGACTGCACGTAACTGGATGGACATCGCAACATATATCTGTCGGGACATACTCGCCCGATGTGTGAAAACAGCAGGTAGGAGGAATTAGGTTAGACTTTAAGGGCCGTGCCAGCGTTTACGACCCTACGAAAACCGTCGATGTTGTTGATCTGTAGCAACAACTTCACCCCTTGCACATGGGTCAATAAACGTACGGTGAAAAGCATTAATTTACAATAGTGGTCGCTGAAAACATCCACGTTGCATGTTTTGTAAGAGTGTAATTTCTTGGTGTTGCGCTATAATTTCGGTACCCGTAACCCTTTGATGTGCCCGTTCGCCATTGATCCGGTACTCTTTTTATAACCACTTCCCGTCCACAGAACTGTTTTGTCAGCTATATACAAGGCACTCATCATCCGCTTACTTGCTTGATGTTTCGGCATTTCGGAAACCCGCTGCACCCCCAGAATTCACCCCTAGCGCTTTTCCTCAACACCATTGCTTTTCCGCACCTATCACACTTCATCTCTTCCTGCTGCATTGAAGTCATGACCTGATTTGGATTGGGAACTGACCCAGAATTCATTCGGAGAATCATTTCTACCAAATCATTGCGATTAACGAGTCTAACCCCATTGGATTTCGCCAATGACTTTGCTTCCTCGGTGTAGTCACGATTCGAGACAACCCATGCCTCATGAGCTTTGTAATGTGCAATTGATGCCTGCGCTTCTTGAACTGCCTTTATCCCAATGTTCTTGCTATGACGTTTAGCCTGGACGACGATTACCTTCCCGTCCTTCTGTAAGACCAGATCGGCACCAAAATCACCAGATGCTCGAGTCACCTGAACATTATAGCCCTGTGACTTGAACAAATGCCCCAGGTAATGCTCGAACTGCCTACCATCCATTTTGTCGATGTCACGGATACCTGACCGCTTCAATTTTTCATCCAGTGACAATTTTCTAATCACAAGTATACCGATCCCAATTCCAGCTCCTGCGCCAGCAATTGCGCCGGCAATGCCCACAGAATGTGACAACTCAAATCCAATTGCAAACCCAAGAAGGGCAGGAAGTACGACTAGTCCCTGCCAAAGAAGTTCAAAAGTGTCGTTCTTCTTTCGTCTTGCCATCTGCATCATTCCTCACGTTAAAGTGACCAAGATAATTCATTCGAAAACTCGGCTTGAGCGCAAAAATATTTGTGATTACGTTCTCTGTTCGGTTGTTTGGTAGAAGAGAGATTACTAATCAACGACTTTAGCGGAACAGTACACCGCTGTAGTTCCGGAATAAAACCATTGTCCATCCTCGTCAAATTGATCACCTTCATCCGTCGCAACGCAGTATGGGCAACCAGCCAAACAATCATCAATCACATTTGCATACGGCTTCCCCCGCCAAACCCGTGCAGGGATTGGGCACTTGTCAACATGAATCGCCAGCCCACGATGGATAATTGGACGTCTTACGGCTCTCTTTTTCGCTTCCCGGCACGCCGGACAATCTCGCCCCTTCAAATTTCCAAGTGCAATTGGACTCCAAAAAGTAGGGTTGTTTAACGCCTCCCGAGCCATTAACTCAAGCCACGGCATACTCCCAAGTTTTATACGCTTCTCTTCGTCCACTTCATATCACGAATTTCAATGATACATACAGGATTACGTTTATCGTCGAGCAAAGCTACGTCTGCCACATAGAATCCTATCTCGGTATCTACCCGATATTCGAGCTCTACACTTTTCACTTTTGGTGGCACTGGTTGCGTATATTTTCCGTAACAACTTCCGCACTCTCGATTGATTACTGGAGGCTCACCATGTCCTCCGAGCCACTGTGACACGGGCCTTTCACGGCGTGCTTGGCTGAAATATGCAACCATCCCTCATTCAGGAATCGGCAGTTTTCAGGAATCCTTTTGTGAGCGAAGTGCTTACGAACCCGAGGGCCGAATCGGAATACAAGATCCGCACTACACTCTGGGCAATAGTACACCTCACCTCTGGCTGCTTCGTCGGGGATAGTCACAGTACCATTCTCGTTCAGTGCATACGGGATCCGGAGTTCGGAATCCGTCATAGTTCTCGCCTCCGATGAAACTCCCTCGCTTAACTCGCTTACGTTCCGTCCATATTCCGCAGATGGACAATGATGACTATACGCAACGCTCATCCCGGATCTCATAGAACCTTCCGAGCGCAGCTTGTTCGTAAGCATACCCAGCCTTGAGCAACCGTTCCTCTCGTCCATGTGGGCCGATAATCTGTATTCCAACAGGCAAGCCATCGTCAGCGATACCGCAAGGAACTGCCAAGACCGGATGTCCCGTCAGATTGAACGGGCAAGTATATCGAATCATACACCCAAACAGGTCTTCCTTTACGCCACCGATGACGACCTCTTCCTGACCAATCTCCTTTGGCGTGGTGGGCAGCGTGGGGGCGATAATGACATCAACATCGTCGAACAGCCGGGATACACCATCGGTGATTTCCTGTCTTTGTTTGAGGGCATCGATGTAGGAAGATGCAGGGATAGAGGTGCTCGACTGGAGCACTGCCTTTACATCCGGTCCAAACAAGTCCATTGAGTTCTCCATTCTCTCCCGGTGAACGTACCCGGCCTCCGCTGCAGCCAGTGTGAAAGTAAGAGGAACAGCCTCACTTGCCCCCGGCACATCAATATCAATGAGAATAGCCCCCATATCCTCAAACTGGCTGAGAGCTGACTTATAGAGGCGATATACATCCTCGTCCAACCGCTCGTTGAAGTAACTCTTCGGAACTCCGATTCGGAGACCACGGATATCAGTTGTTCTGTGTCGCAACAGGGCTTCACCTAAAAACACTTCCATGACGTTGAACATATCGGCAACGCTGCTCGTCAATGGTCCCACGTGATCCAACGTCCATGACAAAGGTGTAACGCCCACCGTACTGATAAGACCTCTGGTTGGTTGGTATTAAGTCAATAAAGTGGACACCCCAGAACAGAGAAATTGTAAGTTTTAATATTCTGATATGATGCCTGTTATTGCTCAGCTTGCTGCATCTTTTAAGGATTGGTAATATCTTCTTTCGAATTCAACCGGCGTTAGGTAACCCAGCGATGAGTGAACTCGCTCCCGGTTGTACCAGACCTCGATGTATTCGAAGATGCGCTTCATTGCCTGCTCTCTCGTCTTGAACTTCTCCAGATAGACGAGCTCTCGCTTGATAATACTGTGAAACGACTCGATACATGCATTATCAAAACAATTCCCCTTGCGGCTCATGCTGCCTACCATCCCGTATTCTCGCAGCTTTTCCTGGTAGTCATGAGAGGCGTATTGGCTCCCACGATCCGAATGATGCAGCACAGGTCCTGTCGGCCTCTGGCGTTCGTAGGCCTGCTCCAGCGCCCCGATGCACAGTTCCTTCGTCATCCTTGCACCCGCACGCCAACCTGCAATCTTACGGCAGCACAGATCCTCGACACTGGCCAAGTACAGCCAACCCTCGTCCGTTGGAATGTAGGTGATGTCTGACATGTACACCTGGTTGGGCCGTTCGGCTACGAACGCTTGGTTCAACACATTCTCCTGCACAGGGTAATTGTGGTTCGAGTATGTGGTTGCCTTGTACTTGCGGACTGTACGGCTTCTAAGCCCATTCTCCCGCATGATTTTGGCCACGGTCTTCTGTGCCACCCGCTCGCCCTCTTGGCGCAGGATCTGCGTGACTTTAGGGCTGCCATAGAGACGACGGGATTTCACGAATATCTGATGAATCCGCTTCGTGATTCGTTTGCGACGCTTGGACCGCTCGCTCTCAGGGCGTCCACACCACGCATAATACCCGCTCCGAGATACACCCAATATTTTGCACATCTTCTCAACCGGAAATTTGGAGCGGTGTCTGTGGATGAATTGGTACCTTACTTCCGGTCGTTGGTGAAGATGCGCATCGCTTTTTTTAAGATTGCATTCTCCTCTCGCAGTTCACGGTTTTCCCGCTCAAGATCCCGTAAGGCCTTCACTTCCGGCTTGAGGTTCCCGCTACCAACGAACGGGGTAGCAGGATCCTCCTTGTACTTCGCCATCCAGCCATACAGTGTCTTTTGTGAGACGCCAAGTTCCCGAGCGACCTGGCTCGCTGGCTTCCCACTCTCCATAGCCAATTGAACTGCATGAAGTTTGAATTCCTTGTCGTACTTCTGTGTCATGTAGCTCACCCCGAATCGCCTTATTCTTACATTCTCGATTCGTTGTGTCCACTATTTCAGCCTAACACCAGGTTTAAGGCCAACCACGCCACAACTTGCCGCAGGGATTCGAATCGATCCACCTGTATCCGTACCCATAGAGAACATGCAGAGATCGGAGGCAACGGCTGCAGCCGACCCACCACTTGATCCCCCTGGAGTTACGTTCTCATTCCAAGGGTTTCTGACTGGGCCAAAGTGAGGATTGTTTGAAGTGATACCGAACGCATACTCGTGCAGGTTGACCTTACCGAGTCGAACGGCACCGGCTCGCCGGAGAGTGGCGACGATGGGAGCATCTCGGTCTGGCACATAGCCCCGCTCAATGGAAGAACCGTTCGTTGTAGGTATTGCCTTCGTGCTGATCAAATCCTTATACGTCACAGGCACTCCATAGAGTTGGCCCTTACGATCATCCGTTATTGTGGCCTCCGCCAACGCTTCCTTTTGAGTGACGGTAATAAAGGCGTTCAATTTTTCGTTACGAACTTCGATAAGACGAATATAGTCCTGCACTATCTCCGTTGGTGTAAAGTTTCCATTCCGATAGCCTTGCTGCAACTGCTCAATCGTCTTTCTCGCCATTTTCACACCGCCTCACCTATGGTTTGGAGCGCTGCGAACAACGGATGCCCAGTGATGTGGCTATAGTCTCAAATCAACCAAAATTCTTACCCCAACGTGCCCACTTTTCATTTATTTCAGGCTGGTTCTTATTACTTGTTGAGAACTTGTACGCTTCCCGCACCGTTGCAATTCAATTAATTTTTCTACCGATCGATACTCGCTGGTGAACTTGGAAGGCCCTTAGGGTTCACCTTGTTAATCATTTCTACCAATGTATTACGGTCTACGAGCCTAACCCGATTGGACCTTGCCAGTGACTTTGCTGCTTCTGTATATCTACTGTTGGTGACAACCCATGCTTCATGAGCTTTGTAATGCGCAATTGATGCTTGGACTTCTTGCACAGCATCGATACCGACACTACCTTTTTTGCGTTTGGCTTGGACAGCGATTATCTTCCCGTCCTTCTGTATGATCAGATCAGCGCCGAAATCACCAGATTCACGAGTCACTTGTACTTTGTATCCCTGAGTCCTGAACAAATGCCCCAGGTAATACTCGAATTGCCTACCACTCATTTTGTCGATGTCGTGGGTACCTGAACGCTTCAACTTTTCATCCGCAGATATTCTTCTCAGCAAAAGTATGCCAATGCCTATTCCAGCTATCACACCTGCGATAATTCCGGCAGTTCCCGCAGAATGTGACAGATGAAACCCGATGACAAATGCAGCAAGCGCAGGCAGACCAACTAACCCCGTCCAAAGGATTTCAGATATATCATCCTTGTCCTTTCTCGTCATGCAGTATCAGCCCTTACCAATTTTGAGTTGGTTGGAGCAAAGCATGTTGAACACGAAATCTAGGTAAAAACGGCATCAATGGCAGGAGACCCAAATAAGCCTGAGAGCAACCAGGCGACCATGGAGAAATTCGATCTCTTTAGGCCCGTAGCTTTGCGTCCCCGCCTTTCGGAAGGTTTGCCAAAATATTCGGTTCCTTGCTTGGATCCGACATTTGGAGTGTTTTTCCTTCATGCCCCATTTCCATGTTGAATTCTGCATTCTGGCAGAGGAATTTCCAATTGTTGTGTAGGACCATCCGAGTCGACGTTGTTCCATTGCAAACTTGCAATTCCCATCAACATCTCCTAAGGTGTTCGCATGTTGCTATGGTGAATTGATAAGGGGGATGTTGATATGGGGAAAGCGAACCCCGAGGCAGTGAATCAAGCCTACGAAAAATTGCTGCAAGCTCACCATCTTGTGCAGGATACCGTACCAGTGCTTACGCAGTGCGGACCACTGCAATTGCTACAGGACACGGGTATATTTGTGGGAGACAAACTCAGTGACATCACGGGTCTGACCGCTGCGTATTCTGACGCTATCATGCGTAAGGAATGAACCTACGGCACCCAACGTGACTGGGTGCCGTACATCATCAATGCGTTATCCGGCGCAAAGTCTCTAACGTTCCCTGTTATCGGGTTGCATACAGAAAACCGCAGCGTTTCTCTGCATATTTGAATTGCGGCCTTGAGAGGAATCCACAAAGATCCAACAATCTGATTGAGATCAGTGTGATAAAGTGAAGAGAGAAGGGTGCAGCAACGTGGTGGATGTTCTAAACGATACCTTCGGAGGGTAATTAGGTTACCTTTTGGGGTATGTGTCGTTGCCTTTTGGGTATATGATCGACCTCGCAAGGCATCGCCGCAAGACAGACGTGTGCCACTGAAGAGGGCGGTGATGTTGATGTCAACGAATAACCAAGTGTTTCGCCTCACTCTTCCCATCAAGTTCAAGCCCTATCTGGTCGGACCAGATGATGACCCGAGCAAAGCAAGAGTGACGATTGCGATTGGCCTAATGACTATGAAAAGACTCCCTCTGGATCAAGCCGCTCGATTGGCAGGAAAGACGCCCCAGGAATTTGTTGAGATGTTGCAGGAAGAAAATATTCCTTGGGCGGAGTACGCAGAAGAGGATTAGTCCCTTGACGTGAAGCGCAAGATGAATTTTAGCGACAGGCAATCAGGCACAGCCCGTAAATACAAACAGCGCCGTCATCGATGCCCTTTCGGCAAAGTGACCGACGCTGCTCTGCTTTTCGATTCGGAACCACTTGCGTTTGCGGCTTTCGCATCCACTGAAGCCGACTGATCGATGCGTCGATGCCACCTTCCCGAACTGCCTTTCGCCTCTGTCGGGCTACATTGTTGCTCATGAATTTTCAATACCCTCTATGTCAGAAAATGCGTGAACGGATGCATATAGAACGTTTCTTACAGTAACCGGGGACTTGTTCCTAGAGTGTGTTTCCATCGTTATGAACAAAGTAATCTTATTGAATCCGTTTATTCATATATTTTTTGTGCTAAAATATAGGAAAATGGTGTTTGTATGAAGGAAGGTTCTGCAATGTCCAGCTTTGCAAACAACTATTTGGCACAGCACTCTTCACATATTGCGTCAATGGAAGTATTACAGTTGATCGCCGACATTTCTGAACGTAAGGGCAAGCAGGCTTACTATGAAGATCGGGCGCCTGAACTTCTTAAACAATTGCAGCACATCGCCACGATTCAGAGTACAGAATCCTCCAACCGTCTGGAGGGAATTGTTGTTGGCAACCAGCGGCTCAAAGAGTTGGTCGAAGAGCGAACAACCCCACAGAGTCGATCGGAAAACGAAGTTGCCGGCTATCGTGCGGTATTAAATCAGATTCACGCCTCCGGGGCGGACATCCCGATTCGGCCAGGTGTAATTTTGCAACTTCATCGCTTGTTGTACTCGTTTTCGCCGGGAGAGGGCGGAAAGTGGAAGCCGAAAGATAATCAAATCACTGAAAAATATCCAGACGGGACGGAGCGCATTCGCTTTACACCAACGCCAGCCATTTTGACGCCAGAGGCAATGGAGATGCTCTGTAACGAATATGCGAACGCAATCCAGGATCAGTCTCCTCATCCGCTCATCGTCATGGCGGCTTTCATATTGGACTTTCTCTGCATTCACCCATTCTGGGACGGGAATGGTCGTATGTCGAGGCTTTTAACGCTCCTTTGTTTGTACCATGGTGGATACAATGTGGGTCGCTACATCTCGCTAGAGAAGATTGTGGAAGACACGAAGGAGCAATATTATCAGGCTCTGTACGACTCATCCCAGGGGTGGCACGAGGGACAGCATGATTTGTTGCCATGGTTGCGTTATTTTCTCGGGGTAATTCTACGTGCATACCGGGATCTTGAGGATCGAGCCGCTGTCGTAAGACGTACACGAGGAGAAAAGTCTGCGAGAATCCGTGAAATTGTTTCCGGGTTTGTTGGTCCATTCTCCGTTCGAGATCTCGAAGAACGTTGTCCGGATATAGCAAGACCGACCATCAATGCGGTTCTAAAACAACTTCATGAAGAAGGGATAATCGAACGGAAAGGATCTGGGCGATCCACGAAGTGGAAAAATCGATAGGCTGTTTAGCGACATTGTAACAAGAAACAGCGCCGTCATCGATGCCCTTTCGGCAAAGCGACCGGCGCTGCTCTGCTTTTCGATTCGGAACCACTTGAGTTTGCGGCTTTCGCATCCACTGAAGCCGACTGATCGATGGTTCAATGCCACCTTCTCGAACTGCCTTCCGCCTCTGTCGGGCAGCCTTCTTGCTCATGAATTTCAATACCTCCTATGTCAGCAATGCGTGACTGGATGCATCATCAAACACCTCTTGGTTGAAGTTTACGATTTTCCGTTTCATCGGTCAGTGTCACGCCAGACCCGCATGTCCCCGAGGTCGATCGTATACCGGCCTGCTGTAAGAATGTCCATCCCAAGGAGTCCATTGATACCTGGATGCATTGCCATGCTGGCAAAGTCGATGAAAAAATCCCTTGCCGAAAAATCATCTAACTGGACCAAATCGATTTTTCTGCGAACCGAAACAGCATCCCCTCCGATGCCACCCAATGTGACGAGTTTGTCACTAGGCTCATAGCGCTGGAAAATTTCATCCACGGCATCAGTCGAAATGAGCGACTGCGCAGCGCCAGTATCAACGATGACATCCGAAACGGCAAGTGTGTGTCCGCCATGTGTCAACGTGACAGTCGTAAATAGCAGGCCTTCACGATACTTAACTCTCATTTGACGTCTGCCTTCGAATCATTGGAGCGTTTCGAACTTCGATAACGACTTCCGGCTTTGATGTGTGGTACACGAATTGTCCCTTGGGCGCCGAAAATAGCTCCTTCCAAGCTTCATGTGGGTCAGACACGGGGCGCACAACAGCGACCTCATCCACTCGGAGCTTGTTTCCATCGACGTAATGCGAGTTCAGCTCCTGAACCAGCACAAATTGATCCGGAAACATTTCTCTTACTTCGGACCACAGCATACAGGCACCTCCGTTCTATTAACCTTTCCACTGATTTTATCACTCTACGAATAGGTTCGACCACGGTGAAGTATATACAACGTGTGTAAGTCAACCGTGCGCCTGAGACTGACGTTTAGAATCGGCCAGCGCAACCAATTCATCCTTGCAAGTGGTGCAAACCATACATCCCCTGTATTCACTTGTCCCGCCGACATTTCCACAAAAGACGCATCCCGGATTATGAGCCTTCAACATGATAGAATCCGCCTCCAAGAAGAAGGCAACCGGATCTCCGGTGTCCATGTGATGACTTTCTCGTAATTCCTTGGGTAGAATAATTCGTCCATACTCGTCAAGCTGGCGGGTGAGACCAGTAGTCAGCATAACTTATCCCTCCATCAAATGAACGGGTTCCATGCCGATTTCTGTACTCCGCTATCCCTGTCATGATCTCTTCCATCGCTTGACGTCCGGGATCGTGTGGAATTATTGGCGTTCCCGGCGTAGCGGACAGGTCCGACTTGCAGCCGTCGTACGGGCAAATCCACAGGCCATCCGCTTTGAACCCGAATGATATCCCGCCGCATGCGATGCACTGTTTTATGAGCACGGCATCTTGTCCCTTCGTAATCTTCTTGTGGAACTAGTCAAAGCGACAGCAACGCCTCAACCTCTTTTGCGTACCCGTGTCGCCGGAAAAATTCGAGCAACGCAATTTCGAAAATGTCCCGTTGCCGAACATTCTTCTCCCGGCTGAAATCCTGAACCAATTGCGCCAGAGAACTCGCCATGTGTACCGACTTCGTTGTGAGCTGCCCCGGAACCGTATAGCGTGGAATCTGCGCTTGACTCTCCGTTCCAGTGTTAAGCAGTGCCACGAATTGGTCCCTGTGCCTGTCCATCCATATGAGGATGGGCAGATATCGTTGTAAGACCGAACCCGGCATTACGTTCGCAGCCATCATGTCCGGTGAGTCGCTGCTAAACTCCGCTACCACGTCAACCGCAGGCTCTTCATCTCCCTCGACGGGAGTTCCCACTGGCGCATAGTTGTCAATTTCATCTGACCAGTCAAACCCTCTCGCCTTCATGTACTTCCCCATTTGCACAGCACTTTCAAATCCCAAGCCCTTTGCCACATCCTTTGGATTTGCACCCGGTTCACTAGGCATCAATGATACTTCGTGCCCTCCGATCAGATTTTTGGAACCGATCGGGGTTTCTTCTGAAAGACTGCTCCTGGGGTTTCTTGACGTACCGCTCGTAGATGTTGTCCCACGGAAAATGGTTGCGCCGCATGAACTGATCAAGTGACTTGCGGTCGATCCCAAGCACCTCGGCGATCTGGTCACGGGAAAGCCCGGCCTCAAGGGAACTCAGCACTTGTTGTATTCTCGCTTGCCTTTGCACTTCATTCATCATGAATCCCTCGTTAAAGTTTGCTGTACTACGGTTTACGACCGGTTAATCAGTCGTCCCGTTCATGCAGGTCTCCCTGTAGAAACGGCATGTGGCCGCTCGGATTATTTGACGGTGAAATTCCAGATGTCATTGTCACCTGGAATCGGCGCGGAAGTTTCACGCATTTTGTCGGCCTTTGAATAAATAAAGGGGGCCGCCTTAGGCGACCCTCCTGCCAACGTGCTCGTCTAGAAGTATATCCACCTCGCAGTGTAAGTTCGGTTGCGCATCAGCACGAATGCGTCACTGCGCTGGTCGTCTTCGTGGAAGATCGCGTACCATCCCTCAGCACACCACTCTATTCTCGCGTAGTAATATCTGTCGCCGATCTCGATTTCAATCGGGTCTCCGCAATGCAAGTCATGTTCATCTTGTTCATCTGCAAAGTACCATCGGTCCCGCAGTGAACTGAATCGTAGATTTCCCGTCATGAGCCGCTCACCTCCATCCATGCCCGCTCCACATGACTGTTATCAACGACGCTGTGTCCCAACGTTGCAGCGTCGATCAGCGCGCCACGACACAGTGTGTTAATCAACCGGGGATTACCTTGGCTGGTTCTCGCAATCAACTTCACGGCATCAGCTGAGAAAATCGTTCTCTCCTGACCCACGCTCGCCAGCTGCTTCGAGACATAGTCCTGCACTTCAGCCTCGGTCAACGTCCCCATGTGGTAGCGAATTTGGATTCTCCCGGATAGTGAAGTCAGGATTCGGAGTTTCATCTTCTCCCGCAATTCTGTTTGTCCCACCAGCCAGAGGGAAATCGGCGAGAATGAATCAGCCCGAAAATTGTTGAGGAACCGAAATTCGGCCAGCATCTGCGGGTCGAGTTCATGTGCTTCATCGACGATAATCACGACTTGTTGGCCTTTTTGGTAGCTTTCTTCGAGCACCTGGTGAACGAGCGCCTGGTTATCTACCTGTCGAAACCTGGGCTGGATCTGCAGACGCTCGAGAATCACGCGGTATAGTGTTTTGGGCGTAAGTCCGGCGTTGGCGATATACATGAACTTGTATTGGCTCTCATCCATTCGCTTCATCACAGCGCGTACGGCCGTTGTCTTCCCGGTCCCGGTGTCCCCGGTTACAAGTGCCATGTGGCGGTGTTCCGTCGCGTAGATGAGCCTTGCAGAGAGCTCGCTGTGACCGTGAAACGCCACCAAGCGTTCGACCGGGATGTCACGGTCAAAAGGCTCCTGAGCGAAGCCAAAGAACTCAGTCATCATGAGATTCACCATCTTTCAGGGCACGAGCAAACGAGGTTCGCCCAAGCGACTGTTGCCTCTGCTTTTCGTGGGCTGCGGTAATCGTTTCGAGAAAGGAAATCCCTGGTTCGGTTGGTAGCTCTGAAGGTGGGGAATCGGCTTGCGTTACACGTTTGTCTGTGTGTCGGCGCATCTTCAGCGGGACGGCATTCGCGTAGTGCTTGCCCTCCAGCCATACCTGAATACGAGTGAGGTCGAAGGGGTTGTAGCGCAACGTCACGGTTCGCCCAACGAGGATGGACTCAACCTCGTACGTGTTTCCCTGCACTGAAATGCAGGCTGTCTTGTCCACCTTTGCCTTGTAGGTCCATTGAAATGCGTCTTCGAGCACATGCGGGTCCACCAACCGCAACGGACCGTGCGTGGTCAGTACGGCTGCAGGCCGTTTTTTCAACGTGCTGTGGGTTCTCTGGTGATACATTTTCTCCAGCCAGGCACGGAAGTAGCGATTGAGGTCGTCGAGATTCTGGATGGTACTGTTCTTCACACACAACTCGGCTTCCGGGCGGAAAGAGCGCTCTACGTAGCCGAAGTATCGTTCCAATTTCCCGCGCCCTTGGGGGAGAAATGGCCGGGAGTGACGAATCTCAAACCCGAGTCTGGCAGCCACCTCGCTCAACTGTTTTGACTGGTAAATCTTTGCATTGTCGCAGTAGAAGATTTTCGGCGTTCCATGCGTAGTAATCGCTTTTTTCAACGCATCCTCAAGCACCGGCAGATTCTCTCGAAAATAAAACGCGGCGTAGCAGATATAACGACTCTTATCGTCAAGTACAGCAACCAATCTGGCTACCCGCATCTGGCCCCCAGAGTTGGGGTCTGGGACGCGCAAGGAATCACAGACGTCACATTGCCAAATTTCGTGAACTTCATTGGCGGTATACCGCTGCCAGGTACGTTGCTTGCGCACTGCCTTTGTACGCTCCACCTTGGCTCTGCGCAAATGCGCGGACAGTGTGCTGCGCCGAATAAATCCTTCTGGAACGAGTCCTTCAGTCTCCAGCATCACAATGAGTTGCTCCACTGTGCGCAAGGGTTGTTCCTTACGCAAGGCCACAGCTCGTTCAATCACATGAGGGGGCAACACCCGCGGTCGGCGGTCGTCTGCCCGAAGTTGGGGAAGCAGCCCATCTACCCCTTCCTTTCGGTAGCCTGCCAAATATCGCTCTAGCGTGCGTTCCGAGAATCTTCTTTTCTCTCCGTTTGGCATCTCATGTTCCTGACTAGCCAGTTCCTCCAGCATCGCTTTTTGAGCACCACTCTCGGTTTGCCGCAATATCGGGGCAATAAGACCATAGCGGAACAGAGCGATTTGGCGTCGCGAATCATCTTGCATGTCCAGCTTCTCCTTCCCATACGAGATAGCCTCATTCTGGGGGCGGGTCCCATCCGCTCGGAAGATGGTTTTCTGTGGGATAAGCAGCGTTGTTACGGTGGAAGGGCTGGGGAGAGGCCATACGACACCCGCTTCACCGACAACGATGGGGCAAACAGGCAGACGACTTCACGCCTGAGATTCCAGAAGTCACTGCCGCCAGCCACGTCAAGCAGCACAAGCCGGTCATAATAGGTGCACAATACCGAGTCTCTGACGTTGTGGCGTAATGGAGGCAGTGGTACATCTGGCCGATGAAACTGGACAATCCGGGAGACCAAGGCGATGACTTTGGTCACCTGCCCCTGAATCCGAGTAAACCAGTTGCGGGCACATGACTCGGATAAGCAGACGCCGCATTCGGCCAATTTGGCTAGGGCAGCGTCTACCGTCAGTGTACCTGCCAAAAGGCTCACAAGAAGATCCTGGACCATGATTGTATACCGCTGGAAAGGTGCGACAAAGGATGGCAGGATTGCAAATGTCCGTTTGCAACTTGGGCACTGCCGCCGTTGTTGTAGGAAATCATGGCGCATCTCGCCTAAATCGAATGGGCGACGACGGTAGTATCTCTTAAGCCCCGAAATCGGATTGGACAGACTCCCTGCTGGATAGCATACTGGAACAGCAGGAGGATGAAATATGGAACGACGGAATTTTTCAGTGCAGTTTAAGCAGCAAATCGTTCGTGAGTGCTCTGAAACGGGAAACGTGTCTTTGGTGGCCAGGAAGCATGACCTGAATGCGAATATGGTTCGCCGCTGGATTAAGCAGGTGAATGGCAGCGCAATGTCGAGCCCCAAGACCAGGGGTAAGGTTACACATGCAACTGCTGAGGAACTGCAGGCTCTGCAAGCAGAACAGCAGCAATTGATTGCAGAAAATGAGCGGATGAAAAAGACAATGGGCGAACAGGCCCTTGAAATTTCCATCCTCCGTGACCTGTTAAAAAAAGCCAACCCTCACTTGCGGATAAAGTAGCGATTGCGCACAAGTGGATCACAGCCGGGTATCCAGTCACCATCGTGCTGCGCATCGTGGGGGTCTCTCGGTCCACTTATTATTATCAACAGACACACGAACCGAAGCCGAAAACGTCTTCCGGAGGGCGTCCTGCGACCCAATACACCTATACGAAGAATGGGCAAAAGATAAGCGACGAGCAGGTTAAGGAATGGCTTATGAACGCCATTGAGGGGGATGGTTTTGGATACGGGTATCTGAAGTTGACGCACTGGCTAAGGCGGGAGCACAACCTGGTTATCAACAGGAAGAAGGTATATCGCCTGTGTAAGGAACTCGGGGTTCTAAAGCCCCAACGGAAGATCAAGTCGAAGCATCCACGAAAGCTCGCCAGAAATCGTGAAGTCACAGAACCTAACCAACTTTGGGAGGTGGATATCAAGTATGGATACGTCCACGGTGAGGACCGGTTCTTCTTCGTGCTCTCTTACATCGACGTGTTCGACAGGGAGATTGTGGATTATCACATCGGACTGCGGTGTGAAGCGACAGATGCTGTGGATACGTTAAAACGGGCTCTGTGGAAAAGGCGCCTATTTGGCGGAACTCAGCAGTTACCCACAATCCGGTCCGACAACGGTCCACAGTTTGTCAGCATGGTCTTTGAATCGACATGTGAGCAACTGGAGGTGGAGCACGAAAGAATTCCGCCAAGGACGCCGAATATGAACGCACATATCGAATCTTTCCATAGGATCCTGGAAGATGACTGTCTGTCCAGGCACGAGTTTGCGAGTTATGCACAGGCATACCAAGCGGTAGTCGAGTTCATGGAGTATTACAATGGGCGTCGGATGCATTCGAGTCTGAATTTTCTATCACCATCCGAGTTCCACAAGGCACATGTTGAAACAGGTATCATGCCCAAGTCAAATGTGAAAGTCTAAGATAACGCTAGAAAACGGGAGCTATGTCCAGACTAAGGGTGTCAATCCGGTATCCGTGGACGTACGTATACGAATGTGAACAGTAAATACAAGGCACGTCGCGCGGTAGCAGCTTCTGTACAGCGAGGGCGTATTCTTCCGGGCTTACCGGATTGACAGATTTGCATTCTATGGATACGCTAGGCATACAGCGAGAGCCATTCGGCCTCGAATTAGGGAACGAAAGTAACTGGCCACCAAACCGAGTACACTTACGTTACCCTGCGCAGATGGGAACGCCACCTGGGCCTACTGGGCACAGAGGGCGTTTCTGCATTTCTCGACAATATCCTGCTAAAGTCCCCGACAGCGAATCAAAGAAAATCCACCGACAATGACGTCAAATAATCTGAGCATAAACAACGGCAATTTTTCAATTGCCTGGCGTAAATCCCCGGCGTTAATTGGAGACAGTCTGACAAACACCTCCCTGTGGCAGTGGCCCAACACGTCCGCTGTCGTTCTCAATGAAACGCCCTGCTTAAAAAGTTCCGTCGCAAATGCGTGTCGTAGTTGAGCTGGAGAGGTCGGGGCGTCCCATCCAAGCTTCTTTGCCGTCTGTCTTATCACACGAGTGTAGTAATAAGGACGTGGAGAACCCCCATCGGCCCGTTCGAAAAACCACCCGTTGCCTTTCACCGTTTCCTCACTGCGTGATGCAGCATAGTCTTCCAGCATCAAATGTAGTTCCCGGTGAATTGGTATTGCACGGTATTTCCCCTTCTTGCCCCTGACGTGGATGACGCCATTAACCAAATCCACATCGTTGTATCGTAATCCTGCGCATTCGAATGGCCGCATTCCTGTAAACAGGATCGTTGTCGCAAAGAGACGAACCAATGGATTTTGCACGTGCGTCAAAAACTTTTGTGCGTTGTGGTAGTTCAAATTCCTCGCTTCGCTCATGGTTTACCCTCCTTGGGAATCAATTCAAAGTAGTTCAATGCTGCTGCGCCTATCGTCCTCCAATGAATGAAGGTACTGGCTCGTAACCGTCAGAGATGCGTGTCCTAAAAGGTGCTGAAGATCGACCAGTGAACCACCTCTTTTGATAAAACTGGTTGCGAACGTGTGGCGAAACATATGTGCTGTTACGTGAACCGGGAATTCAATTCTCTCCACTGTATCTTTGAGTACCTTGTTGAAGTAGGACGGAGACAGCCCTCCTGCGCGAGCCCCCCCGCGCGCTCCCGTCGCCACGTCGATGGTAGTGAGAAAAACCGAGCTTCCGGCTTCCTTCCTGTTATCCCGCCGACAAATGACTCGAGTAAATCCATCAGATTTGTGTTGATTGGATTATCCCGTTCTTTCTGTCGCTTGCCAATCACATGGATTTGCCATGCGTTCAAGTTCACATCCTGCACCCTGAGTCGGGTCGCCTCGGACATGCGCATACCGGTGCGCAACAGCGTATACGAAACAACCTGAATCAGGTAGTTATCAATTGCTTCAATCAGTCTTAAAGCGTCGTCGAATTGCAGGTACTTGACCGGGCGGCGGTGGTGCTCGATGAAATCCACCTGCACGGCAACGTTCTCGCATATATCTCGCTTCTCGAGAAAAGCGTAGAAGCTGCGTAAGCAGGCGAGTATTCGATTGCGGCTCGGACCTTTGAGACCATCTCTATCCCTCAGCATCAAATCAGAAACTCTTCGATGTCGGCCGGGGTCGTCTCCTCAACTGCCCACCCTAGGTTGTATTTTCGTTCAAAAAAGCGCCGAAATCGCTCAAGATCACTGCGGTACCCGATGATCGTTTTCGGGCTGAAATCCCTCGCGTCAATATGGGCCATGAAGGCACCAACGGCATCGGTATATTGCATGTCAACCACCCCAATGGAGCGATAGCGGTCAACGCTCGCTAACACACACGCTAATGCAACTACTACTAGACCTCCAACTGATACCCATGTTGATTTCACCAAATTTCACCCCACAATTCCCTACGATAAAACATCTTGTGGGCGTTAGTTGAAGTAGCCTCTCGCCAAAACGAACAAGGGGCCGTTTTGTTTTACGCCATCAAGACAATCCTTGTGTTTCAACTTTGTTGCTCGCTGCACTTGTATAATCTCCGTTTGCAAGTGCCTGCCACGTTACACTCTGTCCCGGTCCAACGTCATCGGCTGTGTATTACGGAGCAAACCGACCACCGATTCCGACGAATGCCGACCACCCATTCCAACGCTAACCGACCACCTGTTCCGAGTGAAACCGACCACTAATTGTTGGTAGTTCTTCTCCCTCTATACCCTCACTTTTTCATTTCTTAGTTCCCATCATTGGAAAAACGTGTTTAGGCGCTGGGTATCTCATTCTGCCATTCCTTATGCTTCTTTATGGGTCTCATTCAGGGCCTGGGAGGGGGATATGGTTTGGCCAATCGGAGGTTAACCATGCGCAAGATTCGAGAGCTACCCAGACTCAAGTATGAGGAGGGACTCAGTATTCGGAAAGTGGGCCAGAGCCTGTCTATTTCCCACAGTACCGTCCTCGAGCTCGTTCGTCGGTTCGAGGCGTCACAGTGGTCCTGGCCGCTACCAGAAGACATCGACGAAGCGACGCTTAAAGAGGTGCTGTACCCGCCGCCCGCGCGCAACGAAGTCAAGGATCCAGTCGATTGGGCTTGGGTCCACGCCGAGTTACGCAAGAAGGGGGTGACACTCACGTTGTTGTGGGAGGAATACGCGCGAACCCACAAACGCCCTTACGGATACTCGCGTTTCTGCGAAATCTACCGCGAGTGGACGACTGAACGCGAAGTCGCTGCACCGCAACACCACAAGGCGGGTGAAAAAGTCTTCGTAGATTTTGCCGGCCCAACAGTGCCCATTATCGACTCGGAAACCGGCGAGATTCACGATGCACAGATTTTTGTTGCTGTGCTGGGCGCCAGCAGTTACGCCTATGTGGAAGGGTGTCGAAGCCAGGACGTACCCTCCCTCATCCAAGCGGTCTGCAATACGCTGGAGTTCTGGGGCGCACCCGCAATCATCGTCCCGGATAACCTCAAAGCCGCGGTTACCAAGCCATCTCGGTATGAACCAGAAATTCAATCCTCGTTTCAGCAGATGGCTGAACACTATCGGCTTGCAGTGATTCCGGCACGCCCTCGCCGGCCAAAAGATTATCCCGACGATTTAGTTATCCCGAAGTTTTGTAATGGACGGCCCGAAGGGCGCACCATTTACACAGCATGCAGCAACCGAGGATTAGAGGATTCGGGATAACATATAGAGTTCTCTACAGTGCCCTCCCATACTTATGACACCGGGTTCCGTCCCCGGAAAAATGTTGGGGGGTAGACATAGTGGAGCGATTACTGCTGGAAGAATTGATTGCGCAAACAAGAAACGCAATCAAGCCAATGCAACATAGTCACGCGGTGGCAGTATGATTACGCTTGGAAGGAGCTATACAAGTATTTTGCCGAGCGTGGTGTATAATCATTTTCCGTAGAGTTGGCTGAACAATTTGTAATGGAAGTCCGTCAACGATACGACTCATCTTCCGCGCTGTAACCTAAGGTTATAAGTGAATTATTGCAGGTGAGTTGGCCGTCCGGGTCGAAATATCCTCCATGGCTGTTGCATGCCGAGGAGGATTTCCAGTTGCTTGATAATCTCAAACTTACAACCAAGAAGCTTGGCTCAGGTCCCATCTGGTCATGGATGATTGACCAACTGGGTTGGGTGGGCAAGGTAGATGAGCTTGTTGAGGTTGCGCCTGAGGACTGTCGGGTTTCTGTGGGTGAACGAGCAAAAGCTCTGTTGGTCAACATCCTGACTGACCGTAAGGCCTTGTATAAAGTGCAGGAGTTCTATGAAGTAT
This sequence comes from Alicyclobacillus cycloheptanicus, assembly GCF_028751525.1. Lineage (GTDB taxonomy): Bacteria > Bacillota > Bacilli > Alicyclobacillales > Alicyclobacillaceae > Alicyclobacillus_L > Alicyclobacillus_L cycloheptanicus. The sequence goes on along the minus strand of NZ_CP067097.1, from coordinate 1,147,756 downwards.
ACGATGTAGAGTCGCTTGTAGGTCCGGATGTGGCGTCGGATGCGCTGAATGACGACGCCCTTGGCCGTGCTCTGGATGCAATTCATGAGGCCGGCATAGACGGGGTGTTGAGTATGGCCTCATTCTCAGCACTGGACTTTGCCTCTGTGCCCTTGGACCGCCTGCATGGAGATACCACGTCCATGTCGTTCTACGGTCATTATCGGAATTACCGGAGTGCCCCGGATGATGAGGAAGGCAGCCGTCTCGAGATTACCAGGGGGTATTCCAAAGATCACAGACCTGACTTGAAACAAGTGATCTTCGGCATGGTCACCGCACACGGTATCCCGCTCTTGGCAAGCCCTGAGAACGGGAACCTCGACGACAAGACTTGGAATGCGCAAACTATTGCCAAGCTGGCTGAAAGTCTTCCAGCACAGAAGCTTAGCCAGACCCTTTATATCGCGGATTCCGCCGCTGTCACCACGAAGAACCTGCCGCTCTTTCATGAACACGGTGTTCGGTTCATCTCTCGTTTACCCAATACATTTGCCATGTGTGACAAGGTGAAGCGCAGTGCATTGGAGAGAAACTATTGGGAAGACGTTGGCAGATTGGGAGAGCGGCAAGACACAGCCACCTACCGCATTCAGTCATTTCATCGAGAGATGGATGGGTTACGTTACCGGTTTATTGCAGTCCAGTCGAGCGCATTGGACGAACGCAAGAGGAAGCGATTGGAGAAGCTCATTGAGACTGAGTACAGGGAGTTCACCCGGGTAGCGGCTGAAGAAAGTGAGCGAACCTACTCATGCCGGGAGGATGCAGAGCGAGCCGCTGCGGAATTGTTCAAGAGCCTTAAGGGTTACCACACGATTGAGGTTCAGACGAACGAAGAGATGGAAGTGCTCAAACGTCCGACTCGGGGACGACCGCGCAAGGATGCTCCTGCGCCAACGCGTAAGGTGTTCCGAAACCGAGTCACTATCCATGAGCCCAGTCCGGAGGCGCTGGAAGAGGCTAGACGGGTCGCATCGATGTTTGTGCTGATTACCAATGTGCTCGACGAACAGGCCATGAGCAACGTGGAAGTGCTTCAGGCCTATAAGGAGCAAATCGAAGTTGAGTACCGTTTCCGTTTCCTGAAGAGTCCCTACTTCGTGGGACCTGTGTACTTACAAAATCCTGACCGGGTGGAAGCATTCGGGTGTCTGATGCTCATGGCCGTTATCCTGTATGCGACCTTTGAATACATGATTCGAGTGCAGATGGCCAAAGAATCCGAACCGCTCATCCTACCCGGAAAGAGAAAGAGTATGCGCCCAACGGGGACGTCACTGTTGGAGATGTTCGATGGACTGGCGATGGTACTCATCCACGCGGACGAGCGAGTCATTCGCAAAGGACCTCAGGTCGATGGGCAGCCTAAACGCATCCTCGAAATGCTCGGCGCGGGCACGAGCGTGTACAGCGAGATGAATAAGCTGGCCTAAGCAACCGACCGCAACACGTACCGTGGATTACCATATGTGATCAAATTTACAAATGATCGCAGTTTCATAGAACCAGAAAACGGAAGGCAAATGAGCCCGCTCAACCAACTGTGCTTACAGGTGTAATTTCCAGCTGGTTAGCCCAGTTTATAGCGCGAAGATGAGATCAAAGATGTCTTGATGGAAATTCACCGTTCGGTTTCTTGTACCCGGTAGTTCGCCACCCAACGTAAAGGGAGTCTCACCTGCGAAGATAAGAACTGGTATTCGTGCGCGAGACGCGTTATGAACAGCACCGCCTAAATTTTGCGTGCCAACATCACAGTGCACCATGACTACCTGCGCTTCGCCTGTGACCAATGAGTACCCGTGCGCTGCTGATAATGCAACGATTTCATGAGGACAAATTATTGCTTGCGGCATGTTAATCCCGTTTACTTTCGCGCGAGCAAGTCCTTCAATGACCACCGTGTGATCGCTTCCAAAATTACCAAATATATATGATACCCGCGCCTTTTGGAAAGCATCCAGCATAGTGTACGCAGCCAAATTTTCTGGACTAGTCTCTGGTCCGCTTATCCATGTGGTGTAGCGTTCATAAATGTCCCTCCACGCCTTTTAACTTTGTAATTAACGGAACCGCAACACTATGGGCAGTACAGGCTTCGTTCTGTATACGACACGTTGTGGTATTAAGGAGTCGTAGCCCACGCTTCTCCGGGGGTGATTACCCGCTCACTCCGTACCCAAGTCCGAACCTTACTAGTTTCCTACTCAGGTATAACAGTCGGATCAGCCCGCACTCTCATTACCCAACATAGCCAGCAACCTCCATCGCAGCCTCAATCACCCGCTCCACGTCACAAACTACCTCTAAACACAGCCTTACCAGCCTCACCCCATCACTGTCACCCGTATCCAAAATAGTGCGCCACTTCTGCTCCAACCCTTGCATGTCCAGCCGCATTTCCGGATCGCCCAGGGTCTCCACCACGTCCTCAACACGGGTCTCATGCCTGGTCCTTACTTCCACCCGTGTCGCCCAGACCTCCGGATAATCCGCAAGCAACCCCGCATCCGGATACACGCTCACGCGGTTCATCAAATCCAACACCTGCGGATTCATCACGATCCCGTCCCGCGACACATTGTACAACTGCTCAGGAAGATGCGCGGAAATCGCCAGTCCATAGGGAACGCTTGATATGGAGAAAAGCCGATTGGCCGGTGGATGATCTATCATAGTTACAAACTGAGGCGGCACAAACACACGAATCTCCTCAACATCATCAATGCGAACACCACTCTCCAAAGCCCTCTTCATGCCCTCGATGGAAGGGATGGCTTGCTTCGCTGCACAATAAGGTTTCAAGCTGCACTGATAAATTTGGGGTGTGTCACCAAGACCACTCGTGAGAAGGGCGATATTTGATTGCAAGCCGTAGGTTTGATGGAACCAGGTATCACTGAGGTCCGATGTCCCCGTGAATCCATTGGCCGCAACAATCGCAGCGTAACATCCATCCGCAGTGGCACGTCCCAAGGTCATCCATCGAAACGGAAAACTGTTTCCTCGGTTCACCCCACCGGTGGAAAGGGTCAACGCCATTGAAAGTGCGTGAGCAGTTGCCTCTTCCGACAGTCCAAGAAGCCGGGCAGTTACCGTGGCACTCCCGACAGCTGCACAAAAGTATGTGGGCCAAATCCCGCGATACACGACGTCGGCACCCTGGATAACTCTGCCAAGGCGAGTCATCGCCTCATACCCGACAATAATCGCTTCCAAAAACGACGCGGCCGAACAACCGCCAGACGCCTTCCACAATTCCACAGCCGTCGAAACCACCACGACGCCGGGAGTCACACACGATGCTCTATGAATATCATCGATCTCCGTCAACCGCGTAATCGCGCTCCGAAGTGAGAGCCGTTGAAGAAGATCGCTCTCGGTCAAAAGCCTGTTTGGTAACACACCGTGGTCAGCACCATTTAATAAGGAAGAAATCTTTTGCCCTTCCGTCGTTTGACAGCCACAGGCATTAGCGATGAAAGTGTCTGCTGCGTGGAGACTCGCCTCCTCCAAATCTGTACGGGTAAATGTCGCACCGACGATATATTCAGCGAGCTGTCTGAGGGCTGTCAATGGGTGCTCCCTCCGACTGGCAAATGCTCTGACCACAAAATCTCATTCTGATGTTCTTGCACAAGTACCATTCTGGACATCAGAGAGTTTTCAGACTGTCCGTCGGTGAGTCCAATGTAAATGCTGTATACCTGATTCTTTTCAATGATTGAATCACCAGCTGAATCAGGTACATACAGTCCTGCGGTACCCCGCAAATACGGCTGCTCTTCTACAGATAACCCTATCGCATGACCAAAGCCACCCTGCACCAGACGATGCAGATGGTACGGTGCAACCATCGTTTGAACTTTCCCGACGATGTCGGGGATGGAGACACCGGGGACGAGAGACTTCTCCAGAAAGGCCAGGAGTTGTCGCGCCGTTTTATCAATGGGACGTTCATTCTGTGTCAGACTGACCATGCCCTCGGCCCAATACCCACGGAACTCTACTGCGAAGTAAGTCACCAATGGATCATTTCGCACCTCAGAAGTAGTTATAAACGGCTCAAAAGTTTGTCCACGGTCCAAGCTGTACAATATGCGTACATCTTGAGCGCCAAGGTTACGCGCAGTTCGTTCCGCCTCCAGAACGGAGATGACCACACCGCATCCCCTGGACATGGCCTCTTTCATCGAGGCGACCGAAGAACCTAGTATGCTTGCTGCTTCGCGCATGACAGCCACTTCACGAGGACGCTTCTGGCACAATAGATGCTCGAATTCCGAGTCGTAGGATGGCACCGTCTCTGTGTCGAGCCCAGCCATTACATCCTGATACATTGGCTGCTTCATCCGCCCGAGGCCAACCGCACCTATCTGAACCGCCTTACCGCCGGCACTTATGTTTTCATAGAACTCCTGGACATCCTTCTTAATGTTATTAGCCGTTCGAAGATCCGCTAACCAAGTCAACTGCCGAATCGAAGGAATGTCTCGCGTACCGGCCACTTTTGCAATCATTGTCGGTTCCCCAACCACTGGCACCAGGAGGATGGCGGAACTGTGCTTCGGAATATAGTGGGTCAAGTAGGTTAAGAGGGAGTAATCCACGCGATCGCCATAGATCACAAGCCCATCCATTCCCAGCCGGATCATCTCCAGCCTCACATGGCGGAGACGGTGTTCGAATTCATCAACGGGCAGTCTTTCATCGTCCCAACATGTGCTTCCGTGTAAGACTACTGGCAATACGGTCTGCATACTTAACCCTCCCACGAATCCAGAGAACTATACCTTCCATTTCATTAAGCGAATTTCAAGTAAACGAAGAAATTGTGTTACATACATGTCAAGTCTCGAAAGTTCGGTAGTCAAAGTGGGGACAAAGTGATATTTTAAGTGTAGAACGTACGTTCCCATTTGAGGTGATCGACGATGAACCTGGTCGATTTCATGAATCGATTTTCCGAGGAGTCTGCATGTGAGGAACATCTCATCTCACTCCGTTGGCCGTCAGGATTCTGCTGTCCGAAGTGCGGCAGTCGTAACGCAATGCGGGTGCAAGCTACACATCGAAGGGATTCGGAAAACCGCGTGCCCCTCTTTGAGTGCAAGGATTGCCATCGCCAAACGTCGGTCACGTCAGGCACCATCTTTCACAAGAGCAAGACGCCACTGACGAAATGGTTTCTTGCCATATACTTGGTGGCAAATGACAAGGGCGGCATCGCTGCCACAACCCTCGAGCGCGCGTTAGGCGTGTCGTATCCGACCGCATGGCTGATGTTGCGCAAGATTCGGATCGCGATGGCGGACCGCAATGCCAAGTACAAGCTCGACGGTATCGTTCAGGTCGACGATTTTTATCTGGGCGGTGAAAGCAAAGGAGGCAAGCGCGGGCGCGGTACGGAACAGGTCCCTGTGGTGGCTGGTATCTCATTGAAGCAGGGCAAGCCGCAGTATCTGTTCATGGATCTGGTGAGCGATGTGGGCAAACGCTCCGTGCTGAAGGTGCTCTCCAGGCGAATCACCGCAAACGTCATCTTGGAGACGGACGGATGGCCGACCTACGCCAGTTGCGCAGAGGCACTGGAGGTACAGAGTCATCTGATAACGACTTCGAAAGATGAAAGCAAGAACGAAACGTTCCAGTGGCTGGACAAGGCGATCAGTAACTTCAAGAAATTCATCGACGGCACATATCATGGCCGTCAAACTGACGACCAGCTGTACATGGAGGAATACACGTATCGATACAATCGACGAGGATTTGGTGACCGACTCGTTGAGCGCCTATTGGGGGCTTGTGCAGCAACTAACCTAAATAATTCCACGTACTCCTTGAAAGTGGGGACGTAGCCCAAATGACTTACGAGACTTGAGATGTATGTTGAGGAAATCAATGATCTTTTGCCTTGATCCTCTTGCCAAGTGGGACAGCAGTAACAACCTTCACATTCGCTTGCCTTTAACGGAGCGAACCCGTCCGTCAAATCGAGTAGGAGGGGGCGCCTAGCCCCCGACCTCTCACACCACCGTACATGCGGGTCCGCATACGGCGGTTCATGAAACACTACGAAGCTGCAAGTACCTTTCCTGAAGACTCTTCAGACCAAGTGCCTCAAAGTACGCCTTGTCCATGGCGTTGTTCAGGTTCTTCGCCATGAACCATGGCCCTCGGCGCGAGTTTGCCATCATGTGGACGACCCATTCCGGCTGGTTCAATGCACGGAGTTCGCGGTATCGGGTTCTCACCCGTTTCCACTGCTTCCAGATGCACATTCTGAGCCTTCGGCGTATCCACTCGTCGAACCGTTCACAATGCCCTTTCATCTGTGCGAGTCGGAAGTACGCCACCCAGCCCATCATGTAGGCGTTGAGTTGGCGTATCCGCTCTGCCAGCGGCATGCTTCGTGTTCGGCTTGTAATCTGGCGCACCCTGTCCTTGAATCGCTGGATGGTCTTGTCGGCCAATCGAATCGGCGCCTGCTTCCCGTACAGGAAGCTAAACCCCAGAAACTTTCGTCGCTGTGGTCTGTCTACGGCACTCTTGTCTCGATTGACCTTGAGTTTTAGATCCTCCTCCAGGTATCTCGTAAGCGACGCCATCACCCGTTCGCCAGCCCTGCGGGACTTTACGTAGACATTGCAGTCGTCCGCGTAACGGACAAACTTGTGCCCACGTTTCGTAAGCTCCTTGTCGAAGTCGTCCAGCAGGATGTTTGCCAAGAGTGGGCTGAGTGGCCCGCCTTGTGGCGTGCCCTCTTCACTTCGCACCACAACTCCATTCTCCAGCACACCCGCGTTCAGATACGCCCGTATCAGCCGCAGAACTCGCTTGTCCTTCACCTTGCGTGCCACTCGTGCCATCAGCATGTCGTGGTTCACGCGGTCGAAGAATGCCGCCAAGTCCATATCGACTGTCCATGCATACCCTTCTCGGATGTACTCCTGCGCCTTCTTCACCGCGTCATGGGCATTCCGCCCAGGGCGAAACCCGTAGCTGTTCGGTGAGAATCCAGGGTCGAAGATGGGTGTGAGCACCTGGAGAAGCGCTTGCTGGATGAGTCGGTCGATCACAGCGGGAATCCCCAACTTCCTCATCCCGCCTCCGGGTTTCGGAATTTCGACCCGCCTGACGGGTTGAGGCTTGTAGGTTCCCGCGAGCAACTGCTGACGGATGTCAGCCCAGTGCGTCTGGACATACGACCGTAGTTGTTCTACCGTCACTCCGTCCACGCCCGGCGCTCCTTTGTTCGACTCGACTCGCTTGAGGGCTTGCAGCATGTTCTCCCGCTGCAGCATCCTCTCCAGCAAGTTGGTACTGTCCTCGCAGGATGGGTTCTGTCCTTGTACCGACGACGAACTCGGCCCTCTCTCCTCAGCCTCTCGCGGCTTCACCGCTACCCTCTGAGTGGAGGCCCCTTGCGGGGTATTCTGCTGTCTCTGCTCGTCGTGCGAACGCATCCAGTCCATCCTCGTTTCATGTTCAGCCCTTCCCTCGACAAGCGCTTGCCGAGGTACTATGGCCTCTGCTGACTCCTGCCCGTTCAGCGCCACCTCCCGGTGACGGTTACCAGCTATACTGGCGTATCGGACAGGCCTCCCCGGATAAGAACGGCCTCTTTCCTCTCATGCACCCGCCGCAGTTTACTGCCACAGCCCTTGGCGACTTCGGACTTCGTTGTGTTTAGGCAACTCATCCAACTGTCACAGCCTCAAATGCGATTCGTGTACCTCGGGTCGAGAGTTTGCCTCCAGCTTCCTTCAGATTCCACCTCGCGGTGGACACCCTTGCTCTTGGCTAACGGTAGGTATGTCGCCAACCCCCGTTCGGGACTTGCACCCTGGAGAGACCGCCCATGCCGGGCGTACTAATAAAGAAGGGTCCCGAGTGGGACCCTTCTTTATTGGTCTAACCTTAGCTAGTGACTTACTTCGCAACCTGTCCTGAGAAAGATGCAAGCTTGTTACCAGCGAGGTCCGCAACTCCGGCCACGCTATTGTAGCTAACCTGCGTCGAATCCTGGACAAAGCCTGTGCCCGTGATCGTGACCTGGTCACCGCTGACAGAAACACTTGTCAGAGTACCACCGCCGGAAACGCTGAATCCATTAGCGGTGTTCGTCGCAAATGTATTCGTATCAAGCGCTTCGCTGAAGGTCAGAGTCAAGGTAGTCGCGTTCGTGTACGCAACCGACGTAAGCGTTGGCGCAATAGCATCGACCACATCATACGCATCCGCGGTGGGATTGTATGATGTTGCCGGTGTATTCACTTGCGGCGCCACACCCAGTGCGTCGACCGCTGTGTTACCAGAGCCAATCTCCAATTCCAGGTTGGCCGTTCCATCTGTTGCATCCGCGTGGAGCGGCGTGGCCAGATGGAGGGTTACGACAGAGTCGCCATCCGAGTTCGTTGTCACAGACTGCAGATATCCAACGGTGTCCGCCGATGCCGACGGAGTTGACGTAGCATCGTCGAAGCTCCACCCAGCAGCCGAGAATCCAGTCAGTGCACGGTCAAATGTCACTTGGACTTCGCTAGTGCTAATTGCCTTCACGGAGGTCACCAGCGCGCCATTATCAGCCGATGCAGTGATGGAATCAGCACCAAACGACTTCAGCGGATTATTATTGGTGTCCGTTACGTTTTGAATGCTAACCGTCGGATCCCCGGCCGGAAGTGCATTTTCCAACGTCAGGACAACGTCCTTGTCGTCAAGGACCTTCACAGCGGAAATCGGATCCGCTGAGCTTGCGCCGTTGCCTACAACTTGATAGTTCGCAGCATTTGCAATCGAACTTGTTCCAGATGTAGACATAGCCGTGCTGTAAGACACCTCAACAGACTTACCAGTTGTCTTATAGGTTGCGGTAGCTGTTGGCGGAATGATGTTCGGCACATTGATCGTGGCCGTATACGTTGCCAGCTTATTCTCGTTAGGTGTAGTATCCTCCAAGTTTTGAACCGTCAAAGTATACGTACCACCAGGCAGTAATCCCGCTGTCGTATCCAGTGTCAACGTATCCGTGGATGCATTATACCCATCCAGCGACAACGAGACAGGAGTGCCGTCAGAGTTCTTCAGCACGACATTAGCTGTCCCCGGTGCAGCACCAGACACATCTTTAACGTCTTTGCTGAATACAACGGTGACTGTATGGGCTGTCTTGCCGGCGTTCGGTGCAATCGTAGCACTCGTAACGGTCGGTGCCGTTGTATCATTAGCGATGGATGCACTCAACGTTGTATCTGCAACCTTATTGCCCCAAGCGTCAACGATCGGTGTGGATGTGTTGTTGTTAATGTAGAACGCATCCGTTCCGGTCGGCAACGGCGACGCAAAGCTGAGGTCGTACGTGTCGGCGTATGTCGTAGTACCGTCACTGTAGGTTGTCGCATTTGTATCGGGGGATGGAGTCGCAACATCACCGTAAGTCGCGTTATTGTAGACGCCATAAATGGTCGCAGCACTAACCGCAGCTTCCGATACTGGAGCACTGAACTTCAGTACGACCTTCGTCTGGCTTGCGGAAGCGATTGATACCGTCGGTGCGGTCGTGACAGCAGTCACTGAGAAGCTCTTGCTCGTCGCAGCTACCGGCAATGAAGCATAATCTTCCAAATCTGTTGTACCACTGTTTACAGCAATCGTGTGTGAGCCGTCAGTCAAGGGCGCACCTACGACGACGGTTACAGTGTCACCGCTAGCGGTTGCACTCGATACCACATAGTTGCCGTTATCCACCGCGAAATCGCCAGCCAAGTTGCTGGAGGCACTCTTCACCGGCTCACTGAATGTTACTTGGATGGTCCGAGGACCAGTTGCAGTAACACCAGTTACCGTCGGTGCGGTCGTATCAGAGACAGCAATGCCGGACTGGTCGTAGTCGGCGATTTTGTTGCCGGCTTGATCCTTGACACCGGACACAGTCGCTTCGAACGTGCCGTTGTTGGTCAAGGTTTGGCCAGTAGCCAAGGTCAGAATGACGCTCATATCGTCGGACTGCACGTCAGCGGTACCCGTGGCAGCTACCAAATTTGTTGAACCGCCGGCAGATGTGTAAATTCCGTAATTGGAAATGTCACCAGCCGTTGTGGAGTCAACAGGTTTGTTGAAGTACACTTGCACCTGCTTCAGGTTCAGAGCTTTTACACTCTGGACAGCCGGAGCAGCCACTGTGACTGAAGCGGTAGCAGCCTTGGAAGCTGTAGTTCCCTTGTACGCAACAACAGAAATGCTGTGCGATCCGATGCCAAGCGCGGCCGTCTTGTACGTGAACGTACCGTCGGAATTCAGCGTTGCATTCGCTGGCGTACCTCCGTCTACGCTAACGGTTACGAAGTCCGCATTTGCGTCTGTACCTGTTACTGTCACAGTGTCATCACTGTTTACTTTACCAGTAACATTGCCGACAGAAGGACCGTTGAGAATGTTCCATGTACCCGCCGCGCCGTTGTAGCCGCTGGCGTCATACCCTAGGGCGTTCAGGACCTGCTGCAGGTCATAGACTTGCATGAACGAGGTCGCAAACTTGCCGCCCGGAGGGGTCAACACGATGTGGTTGCCCTTGAAGACCTGCTTGCCATTCACATTGATGAATGCGTTGGCGTTGGAAGGTTGGTTCGTCGGGAGCTTGGAGGTGTCAACGGTGTTGCTCGTGGTGATGTTCAGCGTGCCGTTGTCCCATGTTGCCTTCGCTCCGAACTGGTTCAGAAGGTACTGAACGTCGTAGACGGAGATGTAGTACGTGTTGTCGTAGGTGAAGCCAGGAACCTTAGCGAGTGCTGAGATGGCTTGACCGTTTTCCGAAATGGAACGCGTCGACCATGTGTACTTGCTTGAGCTCGTGCTGGCCAACGCCACCGGCGCCATTGTGCCGAGAACCATTGACGCTGCAACGATGCCTGTAAGCGTACGTTTCAAGTGCGTTTGTCGGTATTTGTTGTCAAGACAGTGAACTTGAGTGCGCCATTGCACCATTACGTACGTCGTAAGTGAGCAATCCATACATAAAATGAAATACAGAAAAACATGACGGTATTTTTCTCGGTTTTAAATGCACTTGACATGGAGTGGTGGGCTTGATAGCCGATCCGAATTCATGGCAGAGCGTCCTGCCAGCCTTGTTGCAGTAAGGAATCATGCCCGCAGAGGCTCCATGTCAAGTGCACCCACACGCGAAGCACGGAATTCTATAGTAGGGAATTTGAACACCGCGTTTCTCTCTCTAAGATCCTTCGTTTTCTTCCTCATTCTAGCTCATTCGCAGTATTTCTCGTTTGACTCTACAAACAGATTGTGTGGAAGATACGGGTGTGACGCCTGGATCAGATACATGGGTGTGCGTAAATAGAGGCTATGCCCCTTTTTCTAAAATATGGACGCACATTAGATGTCCACATTCACCTTTGTGGCTTACCCTCTCATGTCTCCCAGGGTCTCAGTTGAGCCCGTGAAATTCCATCGTTCTGCCTGTCAAAGGGTGGATGCCTTCTGCACTTTTAAGTTGTGGAAAACAAAAGACGGCTTCAACGTGAATCGTGGAGAGTGTTAGAAGGGAGCGTCGACGATAAATCACGCGGAATATAGACAAGGTCGTAGTAGACCAGTCCACGAGATGGAACTAGCAAAGCAAATTCCGAACGTCTTCTTCATATCCATATTTGATGCAAAAGTCGATAAAGGCTACCTCAAAAACCTCACTCTGTTTCATGTTGCATTCGCGTGAAACCTTGCCTAACAGCTGCTGCAGGTTTAAGGCCATGGTCAAGGTCTTCGGCAATCGTCGAGCGCCGGTACGATACCGTGGAATGGTGGCAGGCTTGTCTAACTGGTGAATTCTTTTAGCCGGCATCACGTCACGGCCGTTTTCTTTAACGGTAGACGGTCTTATGAGGAATGATGCGAGCGCATCTATCAGTGCGAACATCTCGGTCGTACCGCCAGTAGACTTTTCTGTGTGAGGAAATTTTTTTGTTGGTACATAGTCGTTCAAGTCTGTGGACCAAACCATTCCGTTGAGTTTCAGATAACCCGCCATTTCCTCCACGTCCCTAAAATCAAACCTCCGAGCCACTTCATCTGGATCGGAATTGACAAGGCGAAGACTTTCGACGACGTGAACCGCCCGGGCAGGGAGTGGATTGCCTTCCACGATGTGTTGTCCGGGCATTTGCGACAGGGGTACAATATCCATGGTGTAACGGTCGTATCTGAATCCGCAGCGGCGAAGGCGCTGAAGGACGGATGCGTAAGCGATTCCTTCCCGGGCTGCCACCTCTCCCATTGTGATTCCCTCCGCGACATACTGCTGAACGCGCCTAACAAACGCTTCTGCACGAGCATCCATTTTCACAGCGCCTCCCAAGTGGTATATTCCTTGTTCACCTTCCGAAGTGCGGAAACCTAGAGATGCCTTCCGATAGACGGGTGTGGGTGGTGTGACAATAAATGCTGGTGGTAGCCAGACTCTCATGTCCCAGTAATTTCTGCAGCTCTACCACGTTCCCACCGTGATCGACGTACATGTAGCCGAACGTATGGCGAAGGGTGTGCACCGTCACATGGGTGCTCCATCCTAAATGAGTCACGATGTTACGGAGCCAGCGGTTCATCGTGGACGGAGACAATGTAGATGTGTTGTGGCTGTGGAAGAAGTGGTCATAGGCGTCCACTCCTCGAAGTTCATGGTGTGTATAGCCTTCGAGAATGTGATGCAAGTCATCGTGGATCGGCAATGTACGCTCGCGATTCCCTTTGCCGCGAACACGAATCACTCGTTGATCCAAATCGACATCTCGCTTTTGGAGAGAACACAATTCGGAGACGCGCTGGCCGGTATAAGCGAGTGTCCAAAGCGGCGGGGTGATGAGTGGATCGGTCGGTTGATTGAGCAACGCGGCTAACTGCTCATGGGTTAAAAATCCGCGCTCCTTTTTCTCTACCGAAATTCGCGCCACGACTTGTGCGGGGTTGACCGCGACCACGCCGTGACTTTGCATGCAGTGGAAAAAGGAGTTAAGCGCATGGAGTTTGCGGTTGATGGTTCGCCCACTCATGCCTTGAGTACCGAGACGTTGAATGAATCGTTCGATGTCCATTGGGGTAATCTCTCTTACTTTGACTGGAAGGTTGCGTCTCTCTTCCACATCCCTCTGAAGGGATTTCAAATCCGAATCGTACCCATACCATGTTCGTGGACTTCGCTTGTGTGCCTGTAAATAGTCTCGGAATACCTTTCTCGCATCGGCGAACGAAATTTCCTTCACATTCGAGCTCCCCTCTTCCGCTGTGGGTGTGGTCCAACTGACCGCTCATGGAATTCATCGGAATTATTCCCGGATCAAGAGAATATATTCACTTTTTACTAATGATAACGAAAGTTTTTCAACGAGTCCCGCAGCGGTGTACGCGCGGAAGTGGATAATATCAGCGCTGGTCGGCTGAACTGAGCGCACGCACGGAATGCCAGGTATCTATCGCGATGGAGCTCGGGATTTGTTGAAAGGCCAAAGCGCCAGGCCGACAAAGACAATCACCCAGGGAGACATCGGTTCTCGCATTCGGTCCCACGCCGGAAAGATGAAGAACAGGCCCAAGTAATAGAGGATACCGAGCCACAAGATACTGGAGCGAAGGCTTCGACGCCGAAGTGCTTCAACGACAGCGAATGCGATTCCCAGCGCCCCCAATACGTATGTCACCACATAACTAGCTTCGGACAATCTGGCAATCCGCGAGGCGAAGGCTTGTGTAACGGGTGGTTGCGATATGCGTGTGGTGTAGAACTGAGCGTAATACACACCGCTAAAGAAGTAGCGCCACTTCACAAACCCCATGCGAATGGTGTGGAGCGGATGGTGCAGGATATAGGATTCCGCCATATGCTTCGCAATGGGGTTTTCCTGGACAGCTTTCGCCTCGTAATCGAGAAATGGATTCTGCTTTGGATTTTCTGGCCAAAAGTAGCTGCCGTTCGCGTTTGGATTATTACCTTGCCACAAATTCACGCCGCCGTTCGCAGATACGAGCAGGACTTGATGAAAAGCCTCATAATTGCGGATGGTGACAGGAGAAATCGTGATCAACATCACGACAACGATGACAACAAATCGGCGCACACTCTGCCAAAAACCGAACTTCCGAAACCAAGCGTAAATGAGATAGGCCGCTGGAAATAACAATGTGATGGGGCGCACGAGGCAGGCCATGCCAAGCGTGATGCCCGATGCCACCAAAATTGTCCAAGAACGACGCTCCGACCGCAGCCACAAATATCCTGTGAGCAGGAACAAAAACGAGAAAATGATTTCACTGCAGATCACGCTGGACCACTGGATGTGCGGTACGTAGAGTGCCATGGCTAATCCGCTGATCAGGGCTACCACGGGACTCCAGAGGTACTCTGCGATGAGGTACACCAAACCAGCAGTGGCACTGTCTAGCACCACATTTGCAAGAACGGCTGGCCACCAGCCTTCTCCAAATATCTTAAAGACGCCAGCTAAAAACAGTGGATAGCCGATCGGGAAATACGCAGTCGGCTGGCCATCATATCGGTAACCCTGTCCATTGGCGATCGCCATGCCCTGGGTGTAATACCAGTGAAAATCCGAAACGGGCACTGGGTGGACCTTTGACACGAACAATAGTCGCACCAGCAATGCCATCCAAACTACAATCGCAAGAAACAAAGGGCGCTTGACAAACAAGGCTTGTCCTCCCAGCAATTGTCTTCCTACCAACGTCCTGAATCCGTGGCGGCTTGACCCGTAGAACCCCGCCAACACGTGTGTTTTCTCCGGTAGAATAGGGATAGTTGGGGCTGTGCTCCTCCAGATCCGCTTCACCGCCGGGGTGATCTTTTGCGTTTTATTATTGAGGAATCCGATGAAGTCATTGTTACCCATTCAGGTATGGCGTTGATTGGGTTGCTCCTTGAAAAGACTCGAATCGGCGAACGTCTCAATCAAACTCGGTTAGACGGCATGGGAACTCCAGAAATCTCGAACTGGGACATTGCACATGCGTATATTGGCTTGCTTTGCCAAGGCAAAACCGACTTCGACCATATCGAACCCTTCCGGGAGGATGATTACTTCCTGGATGCGCTGCAGATTCAGAGTGTACCCTCCAGCCCTACATTACGCCAACGCATTGACATGGCAGCAGGAAAATCCGGATGGGAGTCCATTCTCCTGGAAGAGTCGGCAAAGTTGCTGAAAACGTTGGAAGTGACACTTCGCCCCATCGTGCTTGGACAGGACTCCGATCATCGTTTCTACGTCCCTTTGGACATCGACGTCTCGCCGTTTGACAACTCGGGCACCAAGAAGGAAGGCGTCTCTCGTACATACAAGGGACTGGACGGGTACGCCCCCATCTTCGCTTATTTGGGTCAAGAGGGATACGCTGTCCATGTTCAGCTTCGGGAAGGCAGCACACATGTCCAAAAAGGAACCGCCGCCTTCCTGCGAGAGAGCATCGGATACGCTCGACAGGTAACTGACCTACCGCTGCTCGTACGCATGGATGCAGGGAATGACAGTGCCGAAAACATTGCAATCTGCCAGGCGGAGGACAGCAAGGCAGATTTCATCATCAAGCGAAACCTGCGGAAAGAGAGCGTTGACGCCTGGCTGATCACTGCACAGCAACATGGAACCTGCGAGGAGCCTCGTCCCGGAAAGAAGGTTTATCAGGGCTCGCTACTCTGCCCGGTCAAAAGTGTGTCTCAGCCAGTTCGCATGGTGTTTGAAGTCATTGAACGTACGACAACCGCCGACGGGCAAATGCTGCTCGTACCGGAGATTGAGGTTAGCGCCTACTGGACGTCACTACCGGACGCCCCGGCGGTCATCATTCAACTCTATCGGGAACACGCTGTCATGGAGCAGTTCCATAGCGAGATCAAGACAGACCTGGATGCGGAACGGCTGCCCTCCGGTAAGTTTGCGACGAATAGCCTGGTCCTGCACTTCGTCGTCGTAGCATATAACCTATTGCGGGTGATAGGCCAGGAAAGTCTCAAACGGGGTGATTCACCGCTGCGCAAAAAGGTAGAACGCCGCCGGATTCGCACGGTGATTCAAAACTTGATGACACTGGCCGCCAAGATGGTCCGGCATGCCCGGCAGACAAAGCTAAAACTGGGCCGTGGCAATCGGTGGCTTCCCACGTTTCGAAGATTGTATTTGACCTTCTCGTGACGACAAGGCGGCCGTCGAACTGGAATTTCAACCTCCCGAAAGCTCCCAAGACCAGGGGGTTTGGGACTTCGTCACTCCAAAGGCGGCATGACATGCGAACTCGATGACCAACACCGGAACGACCACCGTGGGCAACTTCGTAGGCGCCGAACTTCTTCCACTTTTGCCCACAGAAACAGCAAATTGGTCAAGCCGTCACGGATTCAGGAACGTTTAAATCTACACCTTTACAGCATACACAACGAGGGAATTTGGCACAAATCGACAAATCGTTCAAAGAGTACGCGGTGTGTCACTTGTACGTTGACCGAGACAGAAGGCGCGGCGTTGTCTTGCGAGGTGTCGGCGGAGGCGTAGGTGAATCGCAACGGGTTCCAGTCTCTCTTTGTACGTTTGGTTTCATCGATGCAGAAAGACAGGGAAGGAATCGTCTTCCCTGTCTTTCTGCACCTCCGTTATACAACAATATACATCGAAAGACAGAATGGATTGACTTTACTGGGGGAGTTCCTTACATTCAAAGATAATACCACATACCTATGATGTTTTTGCTTATACGATTACGAAAACGAGAGAAGGAAGCGAAGTATGACCTTTAGTTTCTTGTCGCACCTGGAATGTCCGAAGTGTCACTCGACGTACGAGGCCAGCCAAGTGAATCAACTGTGCCAGTGTGGCTCACCCTTGTTGGCTCGATATGACCTGGAAGCGGCCCGGAATCACCTGAGTAAAGAAGACCTGACACAACGGCCTCCGAGCTTGTGGAGGTACCACGAATTGTTACCGGTTCAACATGCAGCCAACATCGTGTCGCTGGGTGAAGGGATGACACCCTTGCTCCCGCTCAAGAGGTTGGGAGAAGAAATCGGGATTGCAGACTTGTGGATGAAAGACGAGGGGATTATCCCAACTGGTACATTCAAAGCGCGCGGCGCAACGGTGGGAGTGTCACGGGCAAAGGAACTGGGAATCGAGACCATTGCCATGCCAACTAATGGCAATGCCGGCGCCGCGTGGGCGGTCTATGCGGCGCGGGCGGGGATGAAGGCTGTGATCGTCATGCCGGTGGATGCCCCGAAAATCACACGAAATGAGTGCAGCATCTCAGGGGTCCAATTGTATTTGGTCGACGGACTGATTAGTGATGCGGGAAAAATTGTTGGACGGGCGGTGGAACAATACGGCTGGTTTGATGCCTCCACGCTTAAAGAACCGTATCGACTCGAAGGGAAAAAGACGATGGGCTACGAGATTTTGGAGCAGTTCAACTGGGAGATTCCCGATGTGATTCTCTACCCAACGGGGGGCGGGGTAGGGCTCATTGGGATTTATAAGGCGCTGCGCGAACTCCAGGCACTGGGGTGGATTGGCGAAAAACTGCCGCGCCTCGTTTCCGTGCAGGCGAGTGGGTGTGCGCCCATTGTGAGGGCCTGGGAAGCGCGGCAGAAGAGCAGCGAATTTTGGGAGCATGCCTCCACCGTCGCGTTCGGCATTACCGTGCCAAAGGCTCTCGGAGATTTTCTGGTACTGGAGGCCGTCTATGAAACGGACGGGTGCGCCATCGCGATCGACGACGACGAATTGCTGCGCGAGCAGGGCGCAGCTGCCAGGGCGGAAGGGACGTTCATGTGTCCTGAAGGAGCCGCAACGGTTGCTGCAGCCAGGAAACTCAGAGAAAGCGGCTGGATTCGGAGCGGTGAGAGGGTGGTTCTGCTGAACACCGGGGCGGGCATCAAATACCCGGACACAGGGATGCATGAGGGGGATATCCTCATCCTCCAGCCGGGTGACTCGCTTGACCTGCCGCACGCACCGTGATACTATTTGTCCTAGTAATCGCATGAGAATACTATATTTAGTCGACCAGAACACTGGAGACACTTGCGCACCTTGGTTTTATGGAGGCAGGTGTCTCCATTTTGTCGTTTGGGCATTCGTGAATTGGGCAGGGCCGTGCGACACGCTTCTGGTTGAACCTGGACACGATGTGCGGAATCGGAGGGATGGGCAAAAAGTATTGACAAGTTTGAATCGCGCTAATATACTTTCGAAAAATCTGACGTATGTGGTAATACCTAATTCCAATTTTAGAAGGTACAAAGGGGGGCTCTTCTGTGAAAATCTCATCATTCACGCAAATCGGCATTGCCACGCTCGCGCTGACCGGCCTTCTCGCGGGTTGTGGGAACACTTCGTCCACGTCTGGGACAAGCCCGAAGGCGACGGCGTCCAGTACACTGGTCGTCGACGAGGATAGTGACCCGTCCACGCTTGACCCGGGCTTGCAGTACAACACCGAGAGTTACACTGTCTACCGCAATATCTTTGACAATCTCTTACACCGTGATCCGAAGACTGAAAAAATTGTCCCGTGGATCGCGACTTCTTGGAAACAGCAATCTCCGACCACGTGGGTCTTCACCATCCGCAAAGGGGTCAAGTTCCAGAACGGTGAGTCGCTGACCGCGAACGATGTGGCTTTCAGTCTGCAGCGCATTCTGAATCCGTCTTTGAACAGCCCGCAGCTTTCCAATTTCAGCGCGGTCAAATCCGTCTCCGCGAGCGGGGATACGGTGACCATCACCACGGCACAGCCGGATCCGACACTGCTGAATGAACTGGTCACGCTGAGTATTGTGCCGGAACAGTACATCAAGGCTCACGGGAATCAGTACTTCAACCTCCATCCGGTCGGAAGCGGTCCGTATGAGTTTGTGTCGTGGGTGCAGGGGAGCAGCGTGACGTTGAAGGCGAATCCACATTACTGGGGTGGCGAACCTTCCATTAAGAATGTTGAGTTCCGGTCTGTCCCCAATGACGCAACAAGAATTGCGGACTTGCAGTCGGGCAAAGCGGATATCGCGTTTCCCATTACGCCGAGTGATGTGAGCACCGTGAAAAGGGACAGCGCCTTGCAGGTCCTTTCCGTGCCGACGGAACGGGTTGCGTACCTGGCGTTCAATGCGCTCGGCAACACGCCGACCAAGTCGGTTCTGGTCCGTCAGGCCATTGCGTACGGCATCGACTATAAAGGGCTCATCTCCTCGCTCGAAGATGGCCACGCGCAGCCGGTGAAGGAAGTTCTGACGCCCATCGCATTCGGCTATGACAATCACGTGGCGGGCTATTCGTACAATCCCACCAAAGCCAAAGAACTGCTGAAAGAAGCTGGCTACCCGAACGGCCTTACGTTGGACTTTGATACCTCTCCGTCCTACGACCAGCGCGTGGTGCAGGCGATTCAAGCCGAGTTGGGTCAAATCGGGATCAAGGTGAAGATTGACAATATGGACCAATCCACGTATTTGGAAAAAGTCCAGTCGCCGTCACATAACTGGGGCAGTATTCGGATGGGGCTGTGGTCCTGCGCCTGCATGGATGCAGATGGAACGATTTATCCGTTGTTCCACTCCGGCACCGTGTGGAGCAGTTATTCGAACCCGAAATTTGACGCGGCTGTAACAGCTGCCAGAACGACGACCAACACGGCGGCCCGTCTGGCGGACTATCAACAGGCATTCAACATCCTGCAGCAGGACGTTCCTGGCGTGGGGCTGTGGCAAGTGGATGCGTTGTACGGGGCAACCAAGAATCTTCAGTGGACGCCGGATGCGCAAGAGAATTTCTTTGTTCAGGACATGAAGCTGCAATAAGGGGGCGGCCCACATGTGGTGGTATGTATTGAAGCGGATTCTACAGGCCATCGTTTCGATACTGGGTGTTTCGACCATCGTCTTTTTCATTCTCCACTTGTCAAGCAACCCAGTTCTGCTGATGGTTCCACCAAATGCGAGTGCGCACGACATTGCGGTGCTCACGCACTCCTTGGGGCTGGACAAGCCACTGTGGGTCCAATATCTCAATTTTCTCCGCAGCCTGTCGGAAGGCAATTTGGGGTATTCCTACGTACAAAGTCAACCGGCGCTGTCCATTTTGTTGCAGCGCCTCCCCTTTACCCTTGAGCTCGCATGTACAGCGTTCGTGCTGTCGTTGGTGATTGGCATTCCGATTGGCATGTTGACCGCGTTTTTTCGGGGAACTTGGATTGAGCGGCTGCTCATGCCGCTGGTGCTCATCGGACAAAGCATGCCCGCCTTTTGGACGGGGATTTTGCTCATTTTGCTGATGAGCGTCGTATTGAAGTGGCTCCCGTCTTCTGGAGCTGGCGGCATTCAGTCTCTGGTGCTGCCCGCCGTTACACTGGCTTCCTTGTCGATGGCGACGATTGCGCGCATGACCCGGTCAAGTTTCATTGAAGAGCTCGATAAGGAGTACGTGAAGACGGCGCGATCGAAAGGGGCAAAGACGTTCCGCATCATGGTGCAGCACATCATGCGCAACGCGAGCATTCCCATCGTAACGATTGTGGGTTTGGAAATCGCGAACTTGTTCGGTGGCTCTGTCGTGACGGAAACCATCTTTGCCTGGCCGGGTGTTGGGGCGCTGACGATTCAATCCATTACGGCGAGAGACTTTCCAGTCGTGCAAGCGATCGTGCTGTTTGTGTCCATCGTGTATATCGTCATCAACTTGATAACGGAGCTGCTCTATGTCTGGATTGATCCGCGGATTCAACTGGGAGGGGCAAAAAGCGTATGAGTCTCTCAATGACGGATGGACCAAAGGCCGCTCTTTCGAACCGATTGAAAAGGAGCCGAACGGTTCGGCTTCGGGGGATAATTCGTGTCCTTCCGTTTTCAATCATCATTTTGCTGTTCGTCGTCATTTCGCTGTTCCCATCCTTGTTTGCCGCTCACAATCCGAATACGACCAATTTGATGGAGAGTATGAAACCGCCCTTCTCTCACATGGGTGGCTCGACGTACGTGCTGGGCACGGATGAACTCGGCAGGGATGTGTATGCCAGATTGATTTACGGCGCACGCGTTTCCCTGCTGGTGTCCAGCGTCGCGGTTTGTATTTCGGGCATTGTCGGGGGCTTTTTGGGGATGATGGCTGGCTTCTTTCAAAAAGTGTTTGGGACCATCATCATGCGGTTCGCGGACATGGTTCTCTCCGTGCCGTTTTTCCTGCTCGCCGTGTTGACGGTTGCTGTGCTGGGACCAAGCTTGATGAACTTGATTGTCGTCCTTGGGCTGACACGCTGGCCCCGTTACGCCAGGGTTGCATATGCACAGACGTTGAGCACGGTCAATCAGGATTTTGTGCGATCGTCAGAAGCGCTCGGAGCGACGTCCTGGCGGCTGTTGGTTCAGCAAATTTTGCCCGAGGTGATTCCGCCGCTCATCGTGGTCGCAACCCTCGAAATTGGACTCATGATTGTCTTTGAAGCCTCATTGTCGTTTCTGGGGCTGGGCGTCCAGCCGCCAAATCCGAGTTGGGGTTCCATGCTTACGGAAGGGCAGCAGTACATCAACTCCGCATGGTGGCTTGCCACCTTTCCGGGCATCGCAATTTTCATTGTCGTGTTGTCGGTGAATTTGGTTGGGGACTACGTGCGGGACCGGCTGGATCCAAAAGCAGTGAAGTGATGTGGGGAGGAATGAAAATTGGAGGAAGAGTTTCGCGGCAAACGTGTGCTTATAACTGGAGCAGCAGGTGTGATTGGTCGGTGGATCGCCGAGGCGTTCGCAGCGGAAGGTGCACGCCTCTGGTTATCCGATATTCGCGAACCGGAATTGGCAACCTTCGTGAATGGCTTGCCTTCGTCGACCGGTGAAGTCGTTTGTGACCACACGGACCTGACCGACGCGGATGCCGTTTATGATCTTTCAGACCGCATTGCGCAACGTTGGGGTGCGCCCGATATCGTGATCAATAATGCAGGGATTTACCCGCGCCATCGTCTGCTGCAGATGTCTGTTGAAGATTGGAATCGGACGATGCGCCTGAACGTCACAGCTCCCTTCATCATCACGCAATCTACGGCAAATTTAATGATCGAGCACCGGATTCAGGGCAGCATTGTGAATATTATCTCAGGGGCCGCGTGCACGGTGGGGATTGGGGGCGGTCACTATTCCACATCCAAAGCGGCGCTTGCCATGCTGACGCGGGCATTTGCCCTGGAACTGGCGGCCTACGGGATCCGCGTGAACGCAGTCGGACCTGGGTTTGCACCGGGCAGCGAAGTCAGCGGCCTTTCAGACGAGTATGTTCAGAATATGATTTCTACCATTCCGCTGGGTAGAACCTCTGGACCGGAAGATGCGCCGGCAGCCATCTTGTTTTTATGCTCCAAGAAAGCATCGTTCATCACGGGCACCGCCTTACACGTGGATGGCGGTCGATTGGCCGGGTTGTATAAGCGGTCGTAGGCCGGGAAGGAGGTGGAATGACATGTCCCATGCGCCGACATACCGATGGCCCAACGGAAATGCCGTTGCAGTGAGTTTGAGCTTTGATTTCGACGGGGAAACCCCGTTTCTGTGGCGGACACGAGACATCAATCGTTCCGTCATTGGGGAGATGGAGCAAAGAAGATTTGGTCCGCGCGTTGGCATCTACCGAATTCTTGATGTGTTGAAGCAGTGGCATATCAAGGCGACTTTTTTTGTTCCCGGTCTAATTGCGGAACGATATCCGGAGGCGGTCGAAGCCATTGTGCGCGACCAGCACGAAATCGGGTTGCACGGCTACGTACACGAGCGTGTTGATGAAATTGACGATGGGACACTCGACTGGACGATCGCGGCCGCGAAGCAGAAATTGGAGGACATCACGGGCCGTCCCGTCTGCGGCTACAGGTCGCCGTCCTGGGAGATGACGCCTGCCGTGTTTGCAGCATTGAAGCGGCACGGCTTGACATATGACAGCTCCCTCATGGGCTACGACCATCCGTACTGGATGGAAGGCGTCCCGGAGGTCCCCGTACAGTGGTTGTTGGACGACGCGATTTTCTACCGTTACGTGGGCGGTGGACAGGCAAACCCGCCGCAGCGCCCGAGTCACGTGTACCGCCTCTGGGAGGAAGAGTACACTGGGCTGCGTGCGTATGGCGGACTCTTTCTTCTCACCATGCATCCGTGGATTTCCGGAAGGGCGTCCAGAATCGCAGCACTCGAACGACTCATCCGGCGGATTCGCAGCCATCACGATGTGTGGTGGGCGACCTGCCAGGAGGTTGCAGACTACCACAGCACCCACTATGTTTCCCAGTTCCACGAGACGGCATCTGAACGGCTGTGGGGTGGTCCGCATGGATAATGCCACCGTGCTGAAGGTGGAGGGGCTGTCGATTGGGTTCGATCGCGACGGGACGTTGGTGCCAGCACTGCGCGATGTGAGTTTTGAGATTCGGCATGGCGAAATTATGGGGCTGGTCGGGGAAAGTGGCAGCGGAAAAAGTCTGACCTCCCTGTCCATCATGAAGTTGCTGCCAAGGAATGCCACGGTGTTGTCCGGCGCGATTCAGATCAACGACGTTCCGATTCTGGAGGTTTCCGAGTCGGCGATGCACACCATCCGGGGGAATCTGGTCTCGATGATTTTTCAGGAACCGATGGTGGCCTTGAACCCGCTGGCGACGGTGGGGAAACAGATTGCTGAACCTTTGGCGCTGCACACGAAGCTTTCGGCGAGTGAACGAACCGCTGCCGTGCTGCGTTTGCTCAAATCTGTCGGCATTCCGGAGCCAGAACGGAGAATCAAACAGTACCCGTTTGAGCTGTCCGGCGGCATGCGCCAGCGCGTCATGATTGCCATGGCCCTTGCCTGCGAACCCCAGGTCATCATCGCGGACGAGCCGACGACTGCGTTGGATGTGACCATTCAGTATCAAATTTTGGAGCTGCTTCGAGAGATTCGGGAAAAGCGGGGCACGTCCATCCTGTTGATTACGCATGACATGGGTGTCATTGCAGACCTTGCCGACCGCGTATCGGTCATGTATGCGGGCCGGATTGTGGAGACGGCGCCCGTGCAGGAGCTTTTTGCGCACCCGGCGCACCCGTACACACGGGGCCTGTTGCAAAGTATTCCATCGATGACCGGCGATCGGTCCAAAGACTTGCCGTCCATCCCGGGGACGGTGCCGGATTTGCGCGACTTACCCCCTGGGTGTCCGTTTCAGTCGCGCTGCTTTGCAGTTTCTGACAAGTGCCGTCAGCACGAGCCGCCCCTGTCTCAGATACACGGCGAGCATTTCGCGGCCTGCTGGCATCCTAGCTTGCGTGAGGAGGCCTTGGGATGATACCTGCGAAAGTCGAGTATGAAACACCGCTCCTTGAAGTCAGGGATTTGAAGAAGTACTACCCGGTCAGCTCGCCGCTCGGCAGAGGCCAGGTGGTGAAAGCTGTGGACGGCATCAGCTTCAGCGTGCCGCAGGGCACCACGCTGGGGCTGGTGGGGGAGAGTGGGTGCGGGAAGTCCACGGTCGGACGATCCGTGCTGAATTTGCAGCCGCCGACATCCGGGGCGGTTCGTTTTCAAGGGCGTGACATTTTGAGCACATCGCGCAAAGAATGGCGCGCACTCCGCAGAGAGATGCAGATTGTTTTTCAAGATCCATTTTCCTCGTTGAATGGACGCAAACGCATCCGGACGCTGCTAGAGGAACCGTTTCACATCCATGGGATGGGAACGGGGACGCTCCAGCAAGAACTGGACACCTTGTTAGACCTGGTTGGATTGCCGAAAAACAGTCTGAACAAGTTTCCGCACGAATTTTCCGGAGGTCAGCGCCAGAGAATCGTCATCGCGCGCGCCATCGCGCTCCGGCCGAAATTCATTGTGTGCGATGAGCCTGTGTCGGCGCTGGATGTGTCCGTTCAATCTCAAATCGTCAACTTGTTTCGGCGTCTGCAGCGGGAATTGGGACTGACGTACCTGTTCATATCGCACGACTTGTCCGTTGTGCACCACATCAGTGACCACATTGGGGTCATGTATCTGGGCAAGATGGTGGAATTGTCTACCAACGACAACATTTACACGCGGCCGGCTCATCCCTACACGCTTGCCTTGTTGAGCTCAGTCCCGCTGCCCGACCCGGTCGAGCAGCGCAGTCGGGCCAAAATCATTCTGACCGGAGATTTGCCAAGTCCCATGAATCCGCCATCCGGGTGCAGGTTTCACACCCGCTGCCCGTTTGCCGAAGCGAGGTGCAGCGTGGAAGAACCGTCTTGGCGAGAGATTCGGAAGGACCATTGGGTGGCGTGTCATTTCCCCAAGATGGCGTCGGACGGAGGCGGTCAACATGTGCCTTCAGCCTGAGGAGATGCTGTCGGTGGTCATGCTGGGCAGGCCTGCAGTTCGTATCACCGAACCAGGCCGATTGACACTGTCCGTTTCAAAGATGAATTTCGATGACGACCGATATGATCATGAAATTGTTGAAGTGGATCGCCAAACTGGGCGCCTCATGCGCAGTCTTGCGCCTGGCGGAGCACCCCTGTTGGGACATTCGCCTGATTGGGCGCCGGACGGCGGCCACCTTGCCTTTCTTCAAAACAACCAGGGAAAAAATGAGCTGTGGCTGTGTGATGCCCAGTTTGGAAATGTACGGTGTCTGGTTCCCGGTGTGGATGTCAAGCAGTTTGTCTGGAGCCCAGACAGCCAATTCATCGCATGGACCGCTCGTTGCCAAGCGATTGACGCCGTCTTCAATCGGGTGACGAGGCTGCGGTACAAGTTGGACGGAGAAGGATTCACCCACGGATACACGCATGTGTTTCTGGTCGCGGTGCAGACCGGAAAGGTGACGAAGGTGTCGATGGCCAGGTCCGACCATGGCTGTATCACCTTTCATCCGCAGTCAGGAGAACTGGCGTTTGTGTCGCATTACCTGGACGGGGAGGACACCCAAAAGGTACCGTACCTCCATCGATACGATGTCAAGACCGGTAAGGTTCGAAGCATGCCCCTGCCGGTGAAATCGGTGACCGAACTGCACTTTGCGGCGAGCGGCAAGCTGTACGGTGCAGGCAAGCGCGACATGGAGACCAGTGTTGAGTTTGACAAGCTGTTCGAAATCGGAAATGAAACGAAGTGGGTTACGGATGCGTTGGACATGGCCATCGGCTGCCATGTCATCAGCGATGCCAGACGGCCCGGGTTCAATCCCGTCTTATCGGTGTTACCAGACGGCAAAATCATCACGATTGGCACCACTCAAGGTCGGCAGCGATTGCTTTGCGTCGATGTGGAAAGGGGTCAAGTGGAACTGCTGGACTTTGACGGGAGCATCCAGTCATTCACGCCCATCGAATCGACCGCCGCAGGCTGCAAAGTGGCAGTTGTGGCGGATTCGTTCCGGCATCCTGCGGAACTTTCCATTGTTGACTGGGTGTATGGTGGACCATGCGCCGTCCGGAACGTAACGGATATCAATGAAGCATACACCCTGGCCTTGCCCCCCTTGCATGTGTCCGAACATTGGTGGACCACAGCGGATTCCATCAACATCCAGGGCTGGGTCTTGCGGAGGACGCCGGAGGCCGGCAGGGTCCGGGGGACCGTTCTGGTGATTCACGGCGGGCCTCACATGGCATTCGGGGACGCCTACCACATGGATTTCCATTATCTGTGCGGTTTGGGGTATCAGGTCGTGATCTGCAATCCACGGGGGAGTTATGGCTACGGACAGACGTTTTCTTCCGCCATTCTCGGCGAATGGGGGCGCCAGGATGTGGGCGATCTCCTCGGGTTCTATGAGCACGCGTGCGGAGGGGATATGGACGGTGAAAACACCTTCGTCATGGGCGGAAGTTACGGCGGGTATCTCGTCAATTGGTTGATTTCGCACGACGACCGATTTCGGGGCGCGATCTCCGAGCGGTCCATTTGCAACCTGTACAGCAAGATTGGCAACAGCGATCTCGGTTTCCTGATCAACCGTGTTGAGCTTGGCGGCGCGGATTTGTGGGAAGACGAGTCGTTCATCATGGAACGCTCGCCGATTCGGTACGCGCGCAATGTCCATACGCCGCTCTTGCTGATGCACGGCGAAGCGGACCATCGGTGCCCGGTTGAACAGTCTGAACAGTGGTTTACTGCACTGAAGCGACTGGGGAAAGAAGTGGACTACGTGCGATTTCCGGGTGCGTCGCATGCCATGGCGAGCCAGGGTCGGCCGAGACAGCGGGCTGCGCGGCTCCGATTGATCGCAAAATGGCTCAGGTCACATTCCGAGGGTGAAGGACATTGACGGATTTTCTTGCTTACTTCGAGCGTCATCTGGAAGACATGCTGCAGGACGTGGAGCGGCTGGTGAACATGGATACGCCCTCCCGGAATCGCGCGCTTACCAATGCCGCGTTGGATTTTCTGGTGTCCCGAGCAACATCATGGATGGACGCCCAAATCGAACGCCACGCTGATGCACAGCTGGGAGACACGCTGAAAATACGAATTGGAAATGCCAACAAGCAGGTGCTGGTGTTGGGGCATGTGGATACCGTTTGGCCGGAGGGAGAAGCCCTGCGGCGACCGTTTCGCAGAGATGCGGAATGCGCATACGGGCCGGGAATATTCGATATGAAATGCGGACTGGTGCAAGGACTGTACGCGCTGAGGGCGTTGGACGAACAGCTTCAGGTCCCCCATCAGGTGTGTTTCATCATCAACACGGATGAAGAAATTACGAGCCCGAGTTCACGCAAGTGGATTGAAGAAGAGGCGAAGCGCAGCAGCGCCGTGTTTGTGCTCGAGCCGGCGCTGGGTGCAGCGGGCGCCTTGAAGACGGCCCGAAAAGGCGTTGGCAGGTTTCAGCTGCATGTGGCGGGGGTGGCAGCCCATTCCGGCATCGACCATGTTCAAGGGGTGAGCGCGATTGAAGAAATCGCTCGGCAGATTCTCACCGTCCAACGCCTCACAGACTATGAACGCGGTACCACTTTGAACGTTGGGACCCTTACGGGCGGGACCGCGGTAAATATCGTTCCGGACCAAGCGTCTGCAGAGATTGATGTGCGTGTGTCGACACAGTACGAGGCAGAGCGCATCACGCAGCAACTGATGAACCTGAAGCCCGAGAACCAGGAAGCGTCCGTATCGGTCACGGGCGGGATGATTCGCCCGCCCATGATGAGGGAACGAACGCAGCGACTTTTTTCCGAGGCACTTGAAATCGGGGGCTCACTGGGGATAACGTTAACAGAAGCGAGTACAGGCGGGGCCAGCGATGGATGCTTTACGGCGGCGCTTGGTGTGGACACGTTGGACGGTCTTGGCGCGGTTGGCGCAGGTGCGCACGCTTACCATGAGTTTGTCCGGATCTGTGAGATACCCCGCCGGGCAGCGCTGCTCGCCGAACTCATTTTCACCCAATTTACAAAGTAGGCAAAGAAAGAACCGCCGCACCAAGTACGTCCCTCGCACAATTGTCCGAGCCTTGAAAGTCATTGGGAAGGGGGAGGCAGATGTTTCAACGTGTTTCCGACCAAACTGCCTTGAGCCAAAAAATCATCGCCCAAATTACGGACGCCATTATTCGCGGTGAACTGCGTCCGGGTGACCGAATGCCGACGGAGCGAGACCTGGCGGAAATGTTTGGTGTGAGCCGAACGGTCATTCGCGATGCCATCAAAATTTTGTCTGGCCGAGGCATTTTGGACGTGAAGCACGGTGTGGGGATTTTTGTAAGCGGTTCCGGCTCGCCATCGGATAACGGACTCATTATTTTTGAGCCCAACGAGCTGAATCTTCGTGATGCCTTCGAAACAAGACAAGTCTTGGAGCCGCAAGCAGCGAGCTGGGCCGCAGAGCGTGCGGACGAGTCCCACATTGTGCGGCTTCAAACCATCATGGAGGATGCTTGGAACCACAAGACAGACTTAAGCGTGCTGTACGAGCGTGATTTGCAGTTCCACATCGCTGTTGCCGAAGCATCTCAGAACCTCGTCTTCGTCAAATTGATGTGGACCCTCCTCGGCGTGCTCAAAGAAACAAGACGTACAAGCCTGCAAATCCCTCACCGGCCGCGGCATTCACTGGATGAGCATACGGCCGTCATGAAGGCCATTGCCAATCGTGATCCACAACAAGCCCGGGTGTTGATGGCAGCACATCTGAGCCAAGTGAAAGAAGCGGTGGACGACTTTCTGAAAAGGTGACGCTCGCTTGTAGGGGCATTGTTGCAGGTCCAATGAAATCTTCGGTACGATACAGCGAAATCCCCCATTCGGGGGATTTTTTCGATCTGAAACCAACCAACGTAACCCTGTGCAATCTCGTTTCCGCACCATCCGGAGGTACTGCGGAAATGGATTGCATGTTTTTTCCGTCTTGTGCGCTGCATATGCCTCATATGATTCACCTGTAAGAGGTTACATCGCTCGAGTGGGCTGCAATGAATTTCCGTATGGAATGGGCGTACACGGGCACGAGAGGGGGGATTGTATGCTGGCCGTCAGCGACTTGAAACCCCGGACGCTTCGAATTTTATCGATGCTCATTGAACAATCGCACCCGGTGACAACAGGCGTTCTGGCTGATCATTTCGGTGTGACGCAAAGAAGTATCCGTTACGATCTGGACGAAATCGAGCAGGTCTGTGCCGACGTCGGAGTCACGCTTGTGCGTCGAAGAAACGGCGTGCGGCTCGAAGGAGACAACCAAGCCAAGGCTCGACTGGCAGAAGTCGTTTGCAGCGGGCGGGCGCTGGTCAGCAAAACCCATGCCTCTGAACAAAGACTGCACAGACTGCTCGCTATACTCCTGTTTCAAGACGAACCTGTTTTGGTGAAACAATTGGAGGATGTGCTGAAGGCCAGCCCACGCACCGTCTACATGGACATGGATCGTGCCGAAACCTGGCTGGATAATGCAGGACTAAAGCTTATCCGGAAACGCCACTACGGCGCGAAGGTAGAGGGACCGGAACTGCTCCGCAGACACGCAGCACTGCGCTTGATTCGGGAAAACGCATCTCCGGACAGTCTAAATAAGCCTGGCCCCATTCAGGTTCGCCACATCGACGAGTTGATCCTCTCCTGCTTGGCCGATATGCGCCGGATTACGAATGTTCTTTCCGCAACAGACACAACAACACGGCCGCCGCGGGTCAACTGCGAGGAATTCATCGTTGTCGTGGCAATTCAACTCGCACGAATGAAAGTGCATGGGTTCACTTCATTTACCAAAAGCCAGCTGAAGCAGTTGGTCGATACCGAGGAGTACGCCAAGGCGAGGGAGAATTTTCGCATCGCGCAGCCTGCTGCGGTCGATAGAGAGATGAACAAACTGCTCAAAAACATTGCTCCCTACTTGGTTGCCACAATCGACGGTGGCCTTCGGACGGGATCGGACAATCCACATCAGGGGAGAGAGAGAAGGCTCACAGAATGATTGATTTATTGACCACGCATTCAATTGAAGCCAAGTGCCGGGCTCGCAGTCGAGAAGAGGTCGTGGATATCGCAGGGAATTTGTTGGTTCGGACGGGCGCTGTAGAACCGCGGTATATCGATGCCATGAAGTCACCCGAACTGTACAAGGATGTGTGACCCTCATGGAAGGGGAGGTCGTCGGTTGTTTTGCGATGCCTCCCCTGTTCATCACTTGGCGACCTGACTGTTTCAGTTCATCGAGACCTTCCTTCTTGCTTTTGAGTTTCCGACCGATTCAATCGACATCTAATAGGTAGCGTGCGGCGGGTGATATCCGGTCATAGGTGCTTTTGCGAATGTATTCTCGTTGATTTTGTTGTTGCCTGAATTGCCTTGCGACATAATAAGGGTGGAGTACTCTTCTCCGGGCTCCGGACGTATTCGTGGTTCCACCGTGCCAGAGATGGCTGTTCATCACAATGACGGTTCCAGCCT
Organism: Alicyclobacillus cycloheptanicus; assembly: GCF_028751525.1. Lineage (GTDB taxonomy): Bacteria > Bacillota > Bacilli > Alicyclobacillales > Alicyclobacillaceae > Alicyclobacillus_L > Alicyclobacillus_L cycloheptanicus. The sequence goes on along the minus strand of NZ_CP067097.1, from coordinate 1,116,777 downwards.
TTCCTGTGAGCAGGACTTGCTCCGGGTGATCCGCGAAGCGATCTTCTAATTCAAACTGAGGCGCGCGCCGATGGTGTGAGCCTGGAACGACTCGAGTTGCACCGTTGGTTTCGGTGACGTCATCGAGCAGCCACAACGATATCGCCACGTAAAAGGGGTCATTTGGTTGGCGGTATTGACCATCTTTCGCGACGGCGCCTAATTCGAAAAATGAGTCGTTCCAGTCCTCGTGGAGTGCCTGACGGCCTCCGCCTTCTAAGGCCTCGCGTCCGTTCATGGCTGACACTTTGAAATCGGCTGAAATGATATGGTGTACAGCTGCGAGTACCTTTGGATGGGTATAGCAGCCGTCGAAGACTTCTCCCTTGTTCATCAGATCCGATAGACGGGCCGTACCTTCCTCTTGATGTACTTCGGTTCCTGCGGCGCTCCCTTCCTTCCGCAACAGGGCGTCGAAGGCTGTCCTGAGCTGCTGGAGCCAGTGTGCCGAAATCAGGTTGGGAAAAACTACGTAGCCGTGTTCATCAAGCGCATTGCGTTCATCAGCCGTTAGCGTGTCTGTGGACACCCCCAATTCTTTGAGCGCCGTATCCATCGTCGTGAGTGGCAGTTCTGCGTTCATGCTTTATCCCCTCTCCAGATGATGTGCTGTTTTTGGGTTGATTGTATGATAAATTACCGAAAATAATATTTTGATTATTGCTTTAATACTATGCGATTTTGCGGTTATGGGGGTGGATGTGATGACGAGGGAAGGCCGGGGTGATTTGGCAGACAAGGCACCGCATCTATTGTATGCGGGTCAGTTGTCCTATCGTGCGGATGAATTGTTTCATAAGTCAGTGCACAAGCATCCGGAATGGACGGAGTTTTTGTTAATTACAGAAGGGGAAGGAGAGTATCTCATCGGTGGAACGAGGTACTCCGTTCGCCCTCAGTCTTTGGTTGTGTACAATCCCGGCGTGTGGCACGAAGAGAGGTCATTTCCGTGTTCAGCTCATCGCATGATGTATATCGGATGCTCTTCAGTACAGATCTCAGGCTTGCCGCCAGGGGATTTTCTAGCGTCAGACGTGCCTCCGGTGATTCCACTGCGGCATCGGTACCTCTCTATCAAAGAGAAGTTTTATGAATTATGGATGGAATACGTACATCCTGGACCTGAGTCCAACTACATCTGCGACCACTTGTTAGCCGTGTTGCTCGCGGAGGTGATGCGAGAACTTCATCATCGTCCTGCAATGCAAAGGAGGCCAAGTGCTGCTAATGCGGTCAGCGTGGCCAAGCAATTCATCCACGAAAACTACCCTGCGAATCTCCGGCTGGCGGAGGTGTCGGCGGCGGCGTTTCTAAGCCCGTTCCATCTGTCTCATGTGTTCAAGCAGCAGACCGGGCAGAGTCCGATGCAGTACTTGCGGGCGTATCGGATTGAAGTGGCAAAGAAATATCTTCTGACAACGGATCACACAGTCGGCACAATTGCCGGAATGGTAGGGTATCAAAGTGAGACCCACTTTATAAACCTGTTTCAGCGTCAGGTGGGTGTATCCCCAGGACGTTTTCGACAGACGGCGATTGGTGCGCTGTAGAGGCACCTGCTTGACGGAGCAGATGTGTTGTTGTCTTGAAGGTGTACAGGTCTGTCCATGACGAGTGCCAGTGCTCCGCGTGGTCCGGCAAACCAAACTGTCCCAAGGCGGGGGAGACAATGTTCAATGTATTCATCTGTGTGTGTTAAATGTTCACACATTTTATTGTTGTAATTCGGGATGAGGCGTGGTAACTTTTTTGTGAGAACGTTCTCATTAAAAATAATGTTAAAAATATTTTATAAAGAAGTCATTGGGAGGGAGACTGCGGAATTCATGAAGCATGAGTCGCCAGGAAACGAAGTGACAATCCGCGAGGTCGGCAAGCGGGCGGGCGTGTCACCGGCGACAGTCGGAAGAGTCATCGGAGGATACGGAAAAGTTTCTGAACCTACACGGCAGCGGGTGCTAGAGGCGATTCGGCAGCTGGATTACCATCCCAACACAATCGCACAGAGCATGAAGGGGAAGCAAAGAAAATCGGTAGGGATGATTGTTTCTGATATTTGTAACCCATTTTTTGGAATGATTGCTCGGGCGGTGGACGACACGCTCATCAAGTATGGGTACAATCTCGTGATCTGCAACACGGACGATGGTATTGACAAGGAAGCCTCCTATTTGAAGACCTTGACGGAAAAACGCGTTGACGGGGTTCTTGCCTGCACCGCGTGTGAGGTAGAACGCAAGATTCCAAGACCCGTTCGCAAATTTTACCTGGAAACGCCGACCGTATTTATTGACCGCGAGGCAGAAGGCATCGATGTACCGGTGATTCAGGCGGACAATTTCGGGGGCGCTTATGAGGCCGTCGTCCATCTCATCCAACTTGGTCACGAACGGATCGCGATTGTGGCGGGGGGGTCGATGGTTTCTTCCATACATCAGCGTTTGCAAGGCTACATGAAAGCGCTTCAAGATTTCGGGTTGCAGTTTCGCGATGACTTGGTGAAGCTTGGAAGACTGTTGGGCGTAGAAAGCGGGGCCTATGCGGCGCGGGAATTGTTGAATATGCCTGCGGCTGAACGTCCAACCGCAATCGTTGGGCTGAACAACTTGATGACGACGGGTGTGCTTCTAGCGATCCGTGAAGCTGGCATGACGATTCCGGATGACATCTCCGTAATTGGATGGGATGATTTTGATTTGGCACAGGTTTTATCGCCGCCGTTGACCGTCGTGACGCAGCCAACGTACAGCATCGGAAGCATCGCTGCTGAACACTTGATTGCCCTGCTGGAAAGGCAAAGAAGCTACCGGCAGGCCAATGACCGGAAAATCATTTTGAAAACGGAATTGGTGATACGCGAGTCATGTACCTCGCCAAAGGCGCCCAAATAGGAACCTGTCGGGTGGAAAACCATGGAGCGCTTCGCGTGAAGGCGTAGGTCGTAAATGCACCTTTGGGGAAACAGCGAGTATTCGGAATGCATGGGAGGGACTTCATGGGATTGGTGATTGGAATGAACAGTGGTTCATCATTCGACGGAATCGATGCAGTGCTGGTTGATCTTTCACTCGGGGCAGACGGACATCCCAATAAGCCGGTCTACCTTCATGGGATCTCTGTTGACTGGCCGTCGGACGTACGCGATCTCGTCTTGAAAGCGTTTCAAAACCAACTGAGCATCTTCGAATTAACACGTTTGAACTATGTCGTAGGTGCGATTTACGCACAGGCTGCGACAGAACTCATGCACGTCACCGGCAAGTCAAGTGAAGACATTGAACTCATCGGTGTGGATGGGCAGACCATCTATCAGGAGCCTCCAAATCGAGACGAAATGCAAAATCTCCCCAAAGAATGTTCGCCAGTCAACAAGTGGATGAATGGCCCCTATCCAGTGGGGTTGCAAATTGGGGAGTCAGCAGTCATCGCGGCCCACACAAACGTGACCACCGTTACCCATTTTCGGCCTGCCGACCATGCGCTTGGGGGTACGGGGGCTCCGTTGATGCAGTACCTGGACTTTGTTTCATTTCGCGACATGGCACCTGTGCTTACGCTGAACATTGGGGGAATTGCGAACTGCCAAGTCGTTCATCGCGACCGCGGGCGCATGATGGCGTTCGACACTGGTCCGGGCAATGTCATGCTGGATTTTGCAAGTCTGCAGCTATTCGGCACGCCGTACGACCCTGATGGGCGATACGCGGCACTCGGCAAGCCGAACACAGAACTACTAAAGCGCTTGCTCGATCACGACTTTTTCCGTCGCAAGCCCCCTCGTTCGGCATGGCGACTGGACTTCGGCGAGGACTTTGCGGCTCGCATTTTGCGTGAGAATCACACCCTTTCACGGGAGGATATGCTTGCAACGCTATGCAAATTCACGGCTGTTTCAATCGCCGAATCAATCAAATCACATGTAGTTGGAATGGAACAATATGGAGTCTTAATTGCAAGTGGCGGCGGGGTAAGAAACAAGACACTCATGCGGTGGATTGAACAGGAGATTCCATCGCATATCCGATTGACCGTCTCCGACGAATACGGCATACCTGCTCAATTTAAGGAGGCAATGAAATTCGCTGCTCTCGCATTTGCAAATGAGCATCATCTCGCCAATAACATTCCAGCCTGCGGGGGAGCATCGAACTATACCATTTTGGGTAAAACGGCGAAGGCGCCGCGTCACGCGATTGTAAATGCTGAATCGTGAGAAATCACTTGAGGAAGTGACGGGAATGGAACCTACCCTGAAAGTGCGTGGTGTGTCAAAAAACTACGGCAAGATCGTTGCACTGGATAACGTGGATTTTGAGATATATCCAGGAGAAGTCGTCGGTTTGGTCGGAGACAACGGGGCTGGAAAATCAACATTGATCAAAATACTGTCAGGGGCCATCCAGCCGGACTCTGGAACAATCGAACTCGATGGCCGTACAGTCGCTTTTCACTCTCCAGCAGACTCCCGACAACTTGGTGTAGAAACCGTTTATCAAGACCTGGCGCTTGCTCCGCACCTGAACATCGAGGAAAACATTTTCCTCGGGAGAGAACGCTTACGCAGTGGATGGACACGAATTTTTGGCGCTGTAGACAAAACATTCATGGCCCAGGAGGCGCAGCGCTATCTAGACTCATTGCATGTACATGTCCCGTCGTTAAAGGTTCCTGTTGCCGAGTTGTCAGGTGGACAGCGTCAGGCTGTCGCGGTAGCTCGGGCAGCAGCGTGGGGAAAAAAGCTTGTGATTCTTGATGAACCTACCAACCATCTTGGGGTGGAAGAGGTGGACATGGTTCTTAAGCTGATTCGGAACGTTAGTGCACAAGGAATCCCTGTTATCTTCATCAGCCATACACTGCCGCATGTACTTGAAGTTACGGATCGCATCGAAGTCATGAGACTGGGAAAGAAAGTTGCTTCGTTAAAAACAGCAGAAGCCAACCTGAACGAGGTCGTTTCCTGGATTACGGGTTCGAAAGAAGAGGCGTCCTAAACAGGATGCAGATGGAGGAATTGGGCATGGCGGAAATCGGTAGAGTCCAGTCTGGGGAGGCGGAATCTGCCCGGCGTTGGTCAATTCAGGACTTGGGTGACTGGTGGACCATTGGCATTCTTATCCTCATGGTCTTGGTGTTTTCGTTACTGGCACCAAACTTCTTTTCTGCCCAGAATTTTGTGAGTGTGACGGTCGCAGCCTCGGAGACGCTGATACTGGCGGTTGCCGAAACGTTCGTCATTATTACGGCGGGAATTGACTTATCCGTGGGCGCCATTCTTGGACTTTCAGGTATGGTGGGCGGCTGGACCATGCAGCAATTGTTGGCGCACAACTCGATGCTGGCGCTCTGCGCTGGTATTGTCGTCGGGGTGTTATGCGGAACACTGCTCGGCTTCATCAATGGGTTAGTGATTGCGTATATGGATGTGACGCCATTCATCACAACCCTCGGTATGTTGGGTGTTGCCACTGGATTTACTTTTCTCATCACGAATGGCAGTGACATTGTAAATTTGCCACCGCAGCTGGGGTCGATTGGGAATACTGTATGGCTCCACTTTTTAGGGGTGCCGTTCGTGATCACCGTCGTGATCGTCATTCTTGCCGCACTGGCACTTCGGAGCACTCGATTCGGGCGGTATACATACGCGATCGGAAGTAACCGTGAGGGGACTAGGCGGTCGGGTGTCAACGTCCAACGTCACTTGTTGAAAATCTATACGTTGTCAGGCCTATTGAGTGGAATTGCGGGTGTCTTGGTATTAGCGAGACTCGTCTCCGGTTCCCCGCTTGAAGGGCAGAATGACGAGCTAAATGCGATTGCTGCCGTGGTCATTGGTGGGGCAAGTCTGTTCGGCGGTCGGGGCAATGTCATTGCCTCAACTGTTGGTGGCCTCATCATTACTGTACTTACAGTTGGATTGGTGATAATGGGCGTCCAGTCATATTGGCAGATGGTTTCGATTGGCGTCATTATCATACTCGCGGTGTACGTCGACCAACGTCGGTATCGGAACCGCGTGTTGAAGTGAGTTGTTGCAGGTTTTTACAAAAGTTCAAGGGGGGAACAAGTTTGAAGAACCGTGTTGGCTTTGTGGCGGCGGGTGCATCCTTGTTACTCGCAGTCGGCTGTGGAACAGCAACGACGAATTCGGCATCGAACCAGTCCTCGAATTCCGTCAGCGGATCGACTTCTGGTAAGCAGATCACAGTTGGATTTGTACCGGGATCGACGACAGATCCATTCTTCATCTCCATGGAGGTCGGTGCAGAGCAAGAAGCAAAAAAGCTAGGCGTGACGCTGGATTGGCAGGGCGCTTCGCAGTACTCTCCGTCCGATCAGACACCGTACATTAATGCGATGGTGACGAAGAAGGTGACCGTGCTCATCACCTGTCCCACAGACGCAACGGCGATGCAACCGCCGATCCAACAGGCAGTGCAAGCCGGTATCCCTGTGATCACTGCGGATTCCACCATTTCGAATACGTCCTTGCTGTCATCTCGAATCACATCCAACAACACGCAAGGTGGTGCGGCCGCGGCGGATTATTTGGCTCAGGCGGCAAATGGCAAGAAAGGTGTGGTTGCCGTGCTCGATCCGTCACCGGGGATTACCACAGACGCTGCCCGGGTACAAGGGTTCGCGCAGGAGATTAAGAAGTACCCCAATCTGACCTATGTCGGTGTGCAGTATGACAATGAACAGACGACGAAGGCTGCAACGCTCGCACAAAACCTGCTGCTTCGGTACCCGGATCTCGTTGGTATCTTCGGTACGGACGACACCTCAGCTTCCGGTGGTGCAGAAGGCGTTCGCAGCGCGGGCAAGCTGGGTGCTGTGAAGATTGTTGGTTACGATGCAGAGCCGGCCGAAATCCAAGACCTTCAGTCGGGGCTCATATCAGCGCTCATTGCACAAAAGCCTATGCTGGAAGGACAAATGGCAGTCCAGTATGCGTATGACCTTGCAACTGGAAAAAAGAGTGAGGTGAAAAGCTTTGTACAACTCGACAACGTAATTATTACGAAAGATAATCTTGCGAAAAATCAAGAATGGGTGTACAAGTCCTCCGCGAACTAGGCATGTGTTTCACGAATGGAGAACGGGTCCCTCTTAGGCACCGGACACAGGGTTCGGTGCCTAACGGTCTAGGAGCCTCAACGATTCACACGGCACGGTGAAGCGTGGAATAAACATGCGGTTTTGTGGAGTTTGTCTGTAAATTCATGGCCTCTCACGCGTTGCGATAGTTATAGCCTCGCTGGTCTGAGTACCACAACCTGAATGCCGCGGATTTCTTGTTGCGTTGTTTGACGACATCAACGTGATCGGCGTAAACATACAGCGAAAGCGTGACATCGGCATTCCCTTGCTTGGTGTGGACGACAATTGGTGTCACCTGGGGCTGCGGGGGATAATCATACCGTTGTATGAAAATCGCCTGGTTGTAGTCTTCGATAATTTGTTGTTTTTCGGCACGTTCCACTGGCCGGCCACCGACCGATACGGTACTTGTGTCCGCGTCAAGTGCGTAATGCAGTTCAAATCTGGTGATAAGGCGTCTGGCTCCTCTTTCTGTTGGCGTCATCAGAATGACGCTAATTAGTAAAGTGACTAATGCGATGACAACCTGTAACCAAATGCTATGTAGCATCGCCGTCATCGTTCCATCACATCCCCTATACCAAGCGCTCGTTCGTGTCACTGGTCGTTGGCTAGTTTAGTAACTCTAGCTACTTTGGTTAGCATAACAGGGGAAAGGCAGGACTGAACCTACCCGTTGGGGTAAGTTGTGTGGAGTTTATGTGAACCATAGGCGACGCATGGTACGAAGGGGGAGAGTGGTGTGGAAGTCACATCATGTCCGGCTCTCTGAAGACGATCGCTGATGAAACTGAATGGCTAATTCGACTCGGTTTTTCACGTGTAATTTTTGAAGGATGTTCTTTACATGATACTTGACGGTGTTGGGGGATATTCCAAGCGATTTCGCGATTTCTGCATTGGTAGCGCCGGTCATAACATGTGAAAGAACATCCATCTCCCGCGCGGTGAAGCCTTTGAATGGTATATCTTCGGCGGTTGGTTCCTTCTGTACGCTCTCTTTCCTTTGAGTGCTTTGCCCGAGCAACTGCAAGATGGCTGCGGTCATTCTGTTGATCACGTGGATGGGGTTCGCGCTACTTGGACTGGCGTCGGGTTCAAGGTCCACGATGACTTCTTTGTGAAGGGTCGTCCCGTTGCCGTCCACTTCAAATTGTAGAATCAGACGAATTGGCGCGTTCACATTGGTATGCTCTTCGGTCCCCATTCTGATGCCTCCGTGGCTTCATGTCGTGATCGATATTAACACAACCCCGTTGGACCAGTGCGTGTGAATGCTAGCGTTAAATAAGGAAGGGAGTGTGGTACAGTGTGGACATACAATAGCGGGAGGTGGTTCGGTGCGCGATGGGGCGAGGGATAGCCGGTTGCCACCTGGGCAAATTGCAACGACAAAGTTTCCTGTGATGAATGCCGGATCTGTACCACAAATCAATGTGGCAGACTGGGATTTGCATCTATTCGGCGCTGTGAAAGCGGAAATGCGGTTGAGGTGGGATGATGTGAAGTCTCTTCCTCAATCTCACTACACGTCCGACGTACACTGCGTGACCACGTGGTCCCGCCTGGACAATGACTGGGAAGGCGTTCGCTTTTCTGATATATTTGGGCTCATTGAGGTGGATCCAGCTGCTAAGTTTGTGATGGTTTACGGAGAACAGGGGTACTCGGCCAATTTTCGGGTCGATGACCTGCTCCGTGAGGGCGTTTTGCTTGCTTATCGATATAATCAAACGGAATTGTCACCAGAACATGGTTTTCCACTGCGCCTTGTCGTGCCGCACTTGTACTTTTGGAAGAGTGTGAAGTGGGTTCGTGGCATTGAATTTTCCTCGGAAGAGAAATTGGGATTTTGGGAGCGATTCGGGTATCATCCACATGGCGATCCGTGGTTACAGGAGCGCTATGCAGATTCTCTAAAGTAGAGTAGGGCAGAAAAAAGGTGCATCGATGACAACGAAGACGGCAACTCAATCGACTATTTATAGAATGGGAACGCCGCAACACCCTCTCAGGGCCGTTTATCCCTGAAATTTTGATATATGAAGTGGCTTGGAACGCGGGTCATCCACGCTTCATGGTCTTTTAGAAGAGGGTTCCGATGTACTTCTCAAGCAGATTGAGATTGTGGAACCCACACTTGTTCTCTGTTGTGGTGACATTGTCTTTGATGCAGGCAGGGCCGCAATGACGAAGCAAGAGGCGTTCGAGCTTCATCAAACGGATGGTGGTCTGCAGTATCTCTGGTGGAAGAGACTGCGCATCACGTTTGTGCGCTATTATCATCCCCAAGCCTTCGTTCGAAAGGGATGTCTTATACATACCTCGTAAATGAGGTTCAAAAGATTTCATACATATCAACTCTTCAAAGTGAGACTGCAAAAGTGGGACGGAGGTGGTAGAATGACGTTATAGAACAAATGTTCGGAGATGATTGTCTATGCATTTGCTTGAGTTTCAGGAACGGTTTGCTACGGAAATGGCCTGCGATGAATATCTTTTCGCTCAGCGTTGGCCCGACGGATTTGTATGTCCGCATTGTGGAGGTAGGGATTACTCGGAAGTTATCTCGAAAGCCCGTCGTCACGCCGAGGATCGAATGCCCCTACTGCAATGCAAAGCCTGCACTCGACAAACTTCCGTGACGGCCGGGACACTGTTTCACAAGACGAAGACTGATCTACGCAAGTGGTTTCTGGCGGTGTACCTGGTGGCCAATGACAAACGTGGCGTGGCGGCCACAACGATTGCCCGGAATATCGGGGTGTCGTACCCGACAGCCTGGAGCATGTTGAATAAAATTCGGCAGGCGATGGCTGATCGGAATGCCCGGTACCAGTTGGGTGGCCTCGTGCAAATCGACGATGCCTTTTTCGGTGGAGAGAGCCACGGAGAAGGCAAGCGTGGACGGGGTTCGGATCAGGATCCGGTTATTGTAGCGGTGGAAGTAGAGCGTCACAAGCCGAAGCATATCATGCTGGCCATGGTGCCCGATCTCACTAGGCAGACGGTTTCAGCCGTGTTGTCCGAGCGGCTACAGTCTTCGTGCGTATGGGAAACTGACGGCAGCACGACCTATGCCGCTTGCGCCAAGGAACTGGAACCGGCATCCCATATCGTCACGAAATCGGGGACTCCGGAGGCGCACGAGACGTTCGAATGGATTGACAAGATCATCAGCCTTGCGAAGGCGTTCATCAATGGCACCTACCACGGTCGTATGGAGTATCGGCAGAGTTATCTTGAGGAATTTGTGTATCGGTTCAATCGAAGGCATTTCGGGCATCGACTGGTAGAACGATTGTTGTTTACTTGTGCGAACACAAAGCCTGTAAATATCTAGGCGGCGTAGTCCGAAAGTGGGGTGTCAGCCCAGGCTACTTTGAAGACTTGATATGTATGAAAGATTTTATAGCCGATAGTCGGGCAGTGGAGGGACAGGGTTTACACGCGAGGCACGAGCAATCACCCCTCTGGTTGGCATTCCACGCTGGCGACTCCGAACGCCGAGAAGTGCCAAAGAATGTCCTCTACCGTATCCGCTTGTTGGTCGTCGCACGTCACAATGAGAACCACTTGCGGATGCTTGCCTCGTAGGCGCCTCTGTTGTTTTCGGATGACTGTATTGAAAAATAAGTCAATCAGAAATCCGATGACGAATCCGGCGCCAGCACCAATGAGCCCCCAATAAATCGGTCCCCACTTCAGTGAGAACCCCACGCTGGCGCCAACGACGGACAAAGCCGTGCCAATGGCTGCGCCTGTACCGATAAAAGAAACGCCGTCGGACTGGTGCATGGTATCGAATAATCTTCGTTCTCCCTTGCGGTTGTGAAGAGGCACCGCAAAAATGCGGTCTTTGGGTATGCGTTCGTGTTCGAGTGCGCTGATGGCTAGTTCCAGGCGGACACAGTGTTCAAAAGTGGCATAAATCTGCTTCATCGCTCAACAACTTTCCCTCTTCGAATTTGAAACTCGGGACTCTGGTAGTTCTTTATGAGAAATTTTCTTTGCTCGGACTCATACAATTGATTGTTTTCGACTGTGTTGACGTAGGAATCGTAAACGGCGAATCCCCACATGGAAGGCATGTACAGCAGCCATTGCCTGTCTAATACCTGTGTTGCGCGGGGAATGTCCCCAAGGAACAGAAAGTGTACGGCTTCCAGCGCATGGGATGCATAGAGAAAGACAATCGTCCAGATGAGTGCGAAGAATGCGGTCAAAATACGGTGGATGTGTAACTGGCCGAGTCCAGGCATAAAGAGTGACCAAATGACGGACAAGACAGGCGTTCGCTTGTCCAGGTAATTGATTTCAATGGAGCCAATACTGAAGGTGTTGTAGGGAGCGTCTTCGTGTTCGGCGAGCAAGTACAGGTTGTTCATGTCGACGGCGGTGCGGTAACTATCCCAAATCCCAAATAGATACACGGGAATGTACATCAGTGCCCACCGTGGATGCAAATCATATTTTGCGAGTTCAATGTGCCCTCGAAATGTATCGACCATCGCCAGGTTGATTCTGGCTTGATAGTTGACGAACACTTCCCAGATGAACAATGCGAATCCACGGAGGTATTTACTTAACAGGAGATGGCCAAACCCAGGGAACGCCGCCGACCACCATGCGACGATGTAGGGATTGTGTCTGTGCAGCTGCGTGGTGCCAAGCACGCTGACATACGCCTTGTATCGTCTGTATTTGTTGTTTCGATTCCGATAGTTGTCCAACTGGTGTGACACCCTTCAATCAAGGTTGTGTGTGCCATTATCCTGTCCCAAATTATTCCGTGAAATGTAAGTGAGATTTGTCGTAAAAGTATGATCTTCTGAATTGACAGTACAAATTTGTTCTTCTATGATATACATATCTGAATACGAAATGCATTTCGTATTGCGGAATAACTCTGCGAAATCCGATCTGCAAGGCGGTGTTGAAGGTGGCGTACCTCTGGGATCTCGAAGTCGACGCCGTTGTCGTCGGGGCGGGAGCATGCGGACTGATTGCGGCATTGCGCTTGGCGGAACGTGGGTTTGACGTCGTGGTTTTGGAGAAGCTGGCACAATTGCGAGGGAACACAGCACTCAGTCAAGGCATGATTCCGGCAGCGGGGACTCGCTTTCAACGAGAACTTGGAATTGTCGATTCACCTCAAATGCTCTATGACGACATCATGCGCAAAAATGGCGGTACGAGTGATCCGGTGGTGACGCGGGCGGTGAGTGAAATCGCCAACACAGCTGTTGAATGGCTGGTTGACAGATGTGGGATCTCCCTGACTGTCTGTACGGAGTTTGCCTACCCGGGTTTCAGTGCGTTCAGGATGCACGCGCCATCGTCCAGATTTGGGCGTGACCTGCTACGGTCACTGGAAACGGCGGCAAAGCGATGCCCCAACTTGACGCTGGCGCTCCAGTCGCCCGTCAGAAAACTGATTCCTGATGAGGCAGATGGTACTCGGGTTCGGGGCGTTCTTGTTGAACAGCCAGATGAACCGCTGCGTGTCAAGGCCGACGCGGTAGTGCTGGCGTGCAATGGCTTTGGAGGCAATCCGGACATGGTGCGCACGTTTATCCCGGAAATGGCTGACGCACTGTACTTCGGGCATGAAGGAAACACGGGCGATGGACTCCGGATGGCCAGGGAACTTGGCGCCATATGGGCATCGATGCACGGCTACCAGGGGCATGCTTCGGTTGCAGTTCCGCATGGCATTCTTATCACTTGGGGCACGGTCATGACGGGTGGCATTTTGCTGAATCAAAGGGGCGAAAGGTTCGCGAATGAACTACAGGGATATTCCGAAATGGCGGCGGAGGTGAAACGCCAACCCGGTGGTGTCGCGTATGAGCTGTTCGATCAAGCCGCCTATGAAGCCGCCTATACCGTCCACGATTTTCGAATGGCCATTGAGGTAGGTGCGGTCCGGCGATTTGAGACACTCGATGAATACGAGACTGCCTTTCATTTGCCAAGTCAGTCCGTGAGAAACACGCTCGCCGAGTATCACAAGAACCTGGACGCGGAAGATGCGTTTGGCCGGCCGGATTGTCGACCACTGCAGGCACCCTATTATGGAATTCGCATCGGGCCAGCGTTGTTTCATACGCAAGGCGGATTGAAGATCAACGAAAACGCTCAAGTCTTGCGTCAAGACGGGACGATATTCACGAACCTGTACGCCGGAGGCGGTGCGGCAGAGGGCCTCTCAGGCGACCAGCCGAAGGGGTACCTGTCCGGGAATGGACTGCTTTCCGCTGTGGCGCTCGGGTACATCGCCGGTACGCATGCAGCGGGCGCCATCACAGGAGTTCAATGAGATGAGGTGACTGGGATGGGAAAGACACTGGTTCAGAAAATTGCCGAGCGGGCGAGTGGCGTGAAAGACGTGCAGCCAGGGATGATCGTCACGGTCAACGTAGACATCGCCATGATGCACGATTCCACCGGGCCTCGCCGCATTGGCAAAACGATGGAGAAATTGGGACGCAAGGTGTGGAATCCCGACAAAGTGGTACTCATTACGGACCATTTTACGCCTGCCAACGATTCCGTGGAGGCTGAAATTCTGCGGATTACGCGTGAATTTGCGAAGGCCCAAGGAATCAAACGTTTCCATGAGGCGGAGGGGATTTGTCACATTGTCCCCGTCGAAATGGGGTATGTTCGGCCCGGAATGATGTATGTGGGAGCCGATTCGCACAGCACGACTGCGGGAGCAGTCGGCGCATTTGCAATCGCAGTAGGGTCAACTGATATGCTCGGCATCATGGTCACGGGTCAAACGTGGATCAAGGTTCCAGAAACCATTCGGGTCACTTGGAAGGGAAATCTGCCGAAGGGTGCGATGGCCAAGGACATGATGCTCGCACTCATTTCCAAGATGGGTGGAGACGGTGCGACCTATCAAGCGGTTGAGTACACCGGCACGGCTGTGGAGAGGTTGTCCATGGATGAGCGCTTGGTTTTATCCAATATGTCGATCGAACTCGGAGCGAAGGCTGGAGTCATTGCACCTAACCAGATTGTTTTCGATTATCTGGCGGAGCGAGGCGTAACGGAGTTTGACGCGGTCTATGCAGACGGCGATGCAAACTACATTCGAGAAGTTGTAATGGATGCCTCGGCCTTAAGGCCGCTTGTGGCGAAGCCACACGCCCCAGAGAATGTCGACACTGCCAAAAACCTTGAAGATGAAGGCGTGAGGATTCATCAAGCCTACATCGGTGCCTGCACGGGAGCCAAGTTCACAGATTTGGAGGCTGCGGCACAGGTGCTGCGCGGGAGACACGTTGCGCCAGGGGTTCGTTTGTTGGTTGCGCCTGCTTCGGTTCGCGTATTCAGGCAGGCGGTGGAAGCGGGCATTGTCACGACCTTGCTAGAGGCTGGCGCGCAGTTTCTGCCAACGGGTTGCGGCGCATGTGCGGGGCTTGGACACGGTATTCTCGCTGCGGGAGAAGTGTGCATCTCGTCCACCAACCGAAATTTCCCGGGCAGAATGGGGAATCGACAGTCTTCGGTGTACCTTGGGTCGCCTGCAACTGTGGCCGCATCTGCCGTGGCAGGGTATGTGGCAGACCCGGCAACCGTGGCTGGTACGGATGCCATTGGTACAGAAGTGGCTGCAGTGGCACGGGGGGTGGCGGAGTGAACGCGATACTGCAAGGACGTGGCTGGAAGTTCGGTGACAATGTCGACACAGACGTTATCATTCCTGGGCAGTACTTGAAATTCTCTGGGGCGGAACTGGTCGCGCATGTGATGGAAGGTGTGGATCCGACGTTTGGCCGAAAGGTTCAAGCTGGCGACATCATCGTCGCGGGGAAGAACTTTGGCTGTGGATCCAGCCGCGAGACGGCGCCTGGCGTACTGAAGGATGCCGGTATCGCCGCCGTGATCGCTCCATTCTTCGCGCGCATCTTTTATCGCAACGCAATCAATTTGGGACTGCCCGTGCTCGAATGTGCGGACGCTGGCCGGATTGATCAGGAGGATGTGCTCGAAGTCAGGCTGATGGAAGGCGCCATTGTAAACCTGACGAAGTCAGAACAGTATACGTTTCGCCCTTTCCCGCAAAACGTGATGGATATTCTGCAAGCAGGGGGGCTAGTGAAATACCTGGAAAGCAGATTCGCGAATGAAGGGGATGCAGCACGATGAGTCGGCAGGAGAAAGAATGGACGCGAGCGGAATTTCGGCGGCGCGTGGAGGGACGGGACAACATTGTCACAGCACCTGGTGCATATGACGCCCTTACGGCGAAGCTGGTGCAGCGGAGTGGATTCGAGGCAGTGTACCTGAGCGGAGCTGGGGTCTCGTACAGTACGCTGGGGCAACCCGATTTAGGCCTCATCAGTTTTCACGAGATGCTGCAGGCGCTCCAACGCGTTCGTCAAGGCGTGGCGATTCCGATTATAGCTGATGCGGATAACGGGTACGGCAACGCTCTGAACGTGCGGCGAACGGTGCAGATGTACGAGGCAGCCGGTGCCTTCGCCATTCAGCTCGAGGACCAAGCATATCCCAAAAAATGTGGCCACTTGGCCAAGAAAGTGCTGATACCGGCAAAAGAAGGCGCAATGAAAATAAAGGCCGCAGTGGACGCACGTCAGGATCCGAATACGCTGATCATTGCCCGAACGGACGCGTTAGCGGTGAATGGATTTGCTGACGCGCTTGAGCGGGCGAAGCGATACGAGGATGCAGGGGCAGATGTCATTTTCGTTGAGGCACCGACGGGTCCCGAGCAGATGGCGGAATTGAATCGCGTGATTGCGGCGCCCTGCCTCGCGAATATGGTCGAAGGGGGAAAGACGCCCTTGCTTCCGAACGAGGAACTACAAAAAATCGGATATCGAATCGTGATTTACCCAAACATGGTCACCAGGATTGTCGCAAGGCATGTAGAGCGAGCCCTTGCAAGCTTACGAGACCATGGATCAAGCCAGCCGCTCCTGCAGGAAATGATGTTATTCCCTGAACTCAATCGTTTGCTGGGCATTGAAGAATTAAACCAACTAGAGCAGATGTACGCTGTCGATTGACGCCTGGTTTGTCCAGGGACTCACAAGGAGGTTGATGGAATGGACCCGATTACTCTTGCCGTCGTCAAGGGTCGACTTGAAGAAATTGCGGACGAGATGGACCTGACTTTGTATCGTTCGGCATTTTGCCCGGTCATCGCGGAGGGGCACGACGCATGTCATGGGTTCTATGAGAAAGATTCTGGCGGAACCATCATTCAAGGAAAGAATGGTTTGCCCATCTTTGTTGGTTCAATGCAGTTTGCCGTGAAGGCGGTGATCGATCGCGTGCTCGCCAAGGGGGACTTACAAGAAGGAGATGTTTACATCTTCAATGACCCATACCTTGGGGGGACTCACTTGCAGGATGTAAAACTCGTGAAGCCGTTCTTTTATGAAGGGGAGCATTTGTTCTATATGGCGGGTACAGGACACTGGATGGACGTCGGCGGCGCCGTCCCGGGCGGTTTTAACGCAAAGGCAACGGAATTCTTCCAGGAAGGGTTCATGGTCCGGCCAGTCAAGTTGAAGTCGAAGGGTGTACTTAATGAAGACATTGTCGACATCTTTCTAACGAATAGTCGTCTGCCGCGTTACGCCTACGGTGACTTATACGCGCAGTTGAATGCGCTGGAGGTTGGGGAGCGGCGCCTTCGTGAACTGTTCGACCAATACGGAAAGGACACCATCCTCGGCGTGATGCGCGAACTGCGAAGCCGTTCTGCGCGGCTTATGAAGTCAGAAATCGCGAAAATTCCTGATGGGACTTATTCTTTCGAAGACTGGCTGGACAACGACGGCATTGACGATGTGCCGCTAAAAATTGCGGTTGACCTCACCATCGCGGGTGACCGTCTGAAACTGGACTTCTCTCGGACCTCCCCGCCTTGCCGCGGACCGCTGAACATCGCCTATTCTACAGCAGTCGCTTGCTGCTATGTGGCGCTTAAACAATTGTTTCCGGAGGCACCCGCAAATGCAGGGTGTTTCGAGCCGGTGGATATCCACATTCCAGATACGACGCTGCTCAACGTACAGCCACCGCGGCCGGTTGGCGGCTATCTCGAAGTGATTCTGCGGGTCATTGGCGTCATTTTCGGCGCTATGTCGCAGGCGGCACCGGAGCGCTCGTATGCCGCACCGTATGGAACAGTCAATTGCTTGGCCATCAGCGGCGAGAAGAAACCCGGAGAGAACTACATCATGTTCATGTATTACGGCGGCGGTCTAGGGGGCAGCAACGTGTCGGACGGTCTGAATCATGGCAGCAACCCGATTTCGACCGCGTCTATCACTCCGCTTGAGCTGGTAGAGGCTGCGTATCCACTCATGTTTACCGAATGGTCCCTGCGTCCGGATTCATTTGGCGCAGGTAGACACCGTGGTGGGCTTGGCGCCAATTATGAGATTGAAGTGCTCGGAGAAGAGGCCAACTGCTTCTTCCTAGGAGACAGGGGAAAGTTCGCGCCCTTTGGCGTGCTCGGAGGAGAATCTGCTGCGCTCAACCGTATATCTTTCCGGCGAGGAGTGGAAGAAGAGGTTCCGCCGATGGTTTCGAAAGTGGTGGATGTGAAACTCAGCCGGGGTCATCGAGTTCGACTGGAAACGCCAGGCGGCGGAGGGTACGGACCTGCGTCGGAACGCGCTGCTCAAGCGCTTCAAGACGACGTGGACAATGGATATGTCACAACGCGCAGCGCGATCTGACCGGGTACTGGCGTTCGAGTCGACATTCAACGGGAGCAAGGGAGGATACATTCGATGGCGATTTTAGTGGGTGTGGACGTTGGCGGGACGTTTACCGATATTTTAATTTTCGACTCCGACACTGGGAAAGTACGCGTAGTGAAGACCCCGAGCACGTTGGAAGACCAGTCGATTGGCTTTTTGTGCGGGATTGAGGCGTCCGGCGTTGACGTCTCAAGGATTCAGCGAATCATCCACGGCACGACCGTCGGCACCAACGCTGTATTGGAGCGCAAAGGTTCCAATGTCGGTCTCATTACGACCAAAGGATTCCGTGATGTATTGGAAATGCGGCGCCGCGAACGGGCGCAAACCTGGGGACTGTGGGGCGACTATAAACCACTTGTACCGCGTAAGTGGCGATTCGAGGTGGGACAGCGGGTGCTTGCTGACGGTTCCGTGCGGGAAGAACTGAATGAGCAGGAGGTCCTGGCCGCGGCGGAGGCACTTAAGGCGGCGGGGGTGGAGTCGCTCGCTGTTTGCTTCTTACACTCGTATGCGAACGCCAGTCACGAAAAACGAGCCGTCGAATTGCTCCGGAGCGTGTGGCCCAACGCATACATCAGTGCATCCTATGATATTCTGCCGGAAATCAGGGAGTGGGAGCGTACGTCCACTACCGTGGTGAACGCGTACATTCAGCCGAAAATCGACCACTACTTGAGCCTTTTGCAGAAACGCCTTGCCGACAATGGCTATACACATGACGTGTCAATCATTCAAAGCAATGGCGGTGTGATGTCTTCAGATACCGCGCGGCACAAGTCGGTAAATACGGTGCTGTCTGGACCGGCGGCAGGGGTCATTGCAGCTGCCCAAGTCGGACTTTCCTCGGGGTTCCCCAATGTGATTTCTGCGGACATGGGTGGAACGTCGTTCGATGTATCTCTCATCACAGACGGCAGACCCAGCATGCAGAGTGAGCAAAAGGTTGAGTTTGGTGTGGTTGTGCGAGTGCCGATGATTGAAATCACAACCATCGGTGCCGGCGGAGGCAGCATTGCCTGGATGGACGGCGCCGGCTTCTTGCAAGTTGGCCCGGAGTCAGCGGGGAGTTATCCGGGGCCGGTTGCGTTCGGCCGCGGAGGCACGCGGCCAACGGTGACCGATGCGAACGTCATCTTGGGGCGCATTGATGCGGATGATCCGATCGGAGCCAAGGGAACTTCGCTTGACGTAGAAGGAGCGAAGCGTGCGATTGAGGAGCACATCGCGAAGCCGCTTGGTCTGGACGCCTACGCGGCGGCGGAAGCGATTCTCAAGGTGGCAACCAGTAAAATGGCCGGTGCGCTGCGGCTCATTTCAGTTGAGCGCGGCCACGATCCGCGCGGCTTCGCGTTGGTGCCATTCGGAGGCGCCGGCCCCCTGCACGCCGCAGCTTTGATCCGGGAGTGCGGCATTGGCACAGCGGTTGTCCCCTACTATCCAGGCATCACCTCTGCCCTCGGCTGCATTACCGCCAACGTTCAATATGATTATCTCCGCACTGTAAACCGTTTGCTCGATGATTTCGATGTTGACGAAGCTGCGGAAATTCTCCGCGGATTTGAGGCGGAGGGACGACGGCTGCTCGAGGAGAGTGGTGTGGCGGTCACGGATGTAGAAGTGGTGTATCAGGCGGACATGGCGTACGAGGGTCAGACGCACACGGTGCTGGTCGAATTACCCCAAGAAGAGATGACCCTGGCCTGTGTGCAAAACGCCTTTGAACAAGTGTATGCGCACGAGTTTTCGCGGGTGCTCGAGAACATCCCCATTCGCGTTCAAACACTTCGAGCGACGGTAATTGGCATTCGCCCCAAGTTTGACTTGCGCGGGTTGATCGAGGATGCCGAGGACACGGCACCGGGGCAAGGGGACTCGCCGGCGCCTATCAAAACAAGGCCCGTCTACTTCGACGGACGCTTTGTTGAGACGCCGGTCTACCTTCGTGAACATTTGCGGCCTGGTGCGGCATTCGATGGACCTGCCATTGTGGAGCAGCTTGACACGACAACCGTCGTAGAACCGAACATGTCATGTGTCGTTGATTCCTATGGACACCTCCTTCTGTCCGTTTCTGAAGGGACCTCGCGGCGCTTGGAAGAGGCTGGCGAGTATGTCCTGCCGCTATCATCGTCTTGACACAAGCAGGGGCAGAGCGGGCGATGGCGAATGAAACGGCAGACGGCGGACATGTAATCGCCGATTTTGCGAAGACAGGAGATAAGTTCATGGCGGGACAATCACGACGGCCAGAAACGGGGCAGTCCCCACGCCACGACGGTGTCCAGTCGATCGACCGAGCAGTTGCAATCCTCAACTGTTTTTCGATGGACGTGGAGGAGCTGTCCCTGGGGGAAATTGCGGATGCTGCACATCTTCCAAAACCTACGGTGTACCGCTTGTTAAGCGCCTTGCGCAAGCACCAGTGGATTGAGCAGGATGAGCGGACAGGACTGTATCGGCTCGGGTTCGGCTTGTTCGCGCTGGGAGCGATTGTGGGCAATCAGATGGATCTGAGGCGAAGTGCGCTGCCCATTATGCAGCGCCTCGCCGAGGAAACACGGGAAACCGTCAATCTGAACGTACTCGACGGTGGGGAGCGGATCTGCATTGAACTCGTGGAGGGGTCCCATGCCATTCGTAACTTCGTGAAGATTGGAACTCGAAACTCATTGCTCGCGGGCGCTTCCGGTAAAGTGCTGTTGGCGAATTTGCCAGATGCGGAGGCCGCCGCCATTATCGATGCAGCGATACCGTCCGAAGACGCGGACAGGCGCCAGGCGCTAGTCCAGGAGCTAGAGATGATTCAGCGCCAAGGGTATGCCATTACGTACAGCGATCGCGTTGAAGGCGCCTGTGGCATTTCGGCGCCAGTGCGTGGCAAGTCTGGGGTATTGGTCGCTGGACTGACGGTTTCGGGTCCGGAAGAGCGGCTGCGGCAGTCCGAATCTCACATCGTATCCAGATTGTTGGAGGCAGCACAAGCGTTGTCAGTCCGTATGGGTGATATGACCGGAACACGACCTGCAGGAGGGTGATGAGATGTCGCTTATGTTGCACAGCCCGGAAGGTGCAGAAGGGGTCAATAGGGCACGAGAAGCGCTCATTGTGGTGGATATGCAGGAGGATTTTTGTGCCCCAGACGGGGCATACGCACGCGGTGGAATGGATATTTCGGCCACTCGGGCCATCATGCCAACCATTGCTCGTTTGACGAATGCTGCCGCGGCGGCGGGGTTCCCAAGCATCGGGACGCTGTTTACGGTTTTCCAGGACGTGGACGGCGCGGTCCTGACCTCCCACCAACTCTTGCGTCATCGGCCTTTTCTCAGGGATTACGGGTTTCGCAGAGGCGATGCTGGGCGTCAGTGGTCTAGGGAATTGCCAGCGCCGACGCTCACCGTCACCAAACCGCGGTACAGCGCTTTCTACTGTACGCCGTTGGAGATCCTCTTACGGGACATGGCCATTACGCGTGTGGCAGTATGCGGGATCACGGCGAACGGCGGTGTTGCAGCGACCGTCCGTGACGCCTATTTGCGGGATTTGCAAATTACTGTGATTTCCGATGCAGTCGCGAGCTTCCGTGAAGATGTCAAACGACGTGCACTCGATGAATTAGCTGACATCGCCTGCGTAGAAACAGCGGCAGAATGGATAGGGCGCCTCCGTCGGTAGAAATCAAGCCAGATGACTCCTCTAATCCAATTCCTTTCTTGTCGATAGAGTGTTCACTTTGCGGTACGCGTTTTGTAATGCGGAATGAGGGAGGTGGTTTTTTGTCTGTTCGAATATTCGACGGAGACTTAAAAGTCTAACATGAGGAGGGCTTTTGATGAGGTCCAAGTATCGATGGGTGATTGTTGTTTTTGTCGCGTTCATTACGTTGATTAACTATTTGGATCGTTCCGCGGTCAGCTACGCCACGGCGCCAATTACCTCTGCGCTGCACATTAATAATTTCTGGTGGGGTATCATTGGCAGCGCCTTCTCGATTGGCTATTTGGTGCTCGCGTTTGTCGGGGGGCCCATTGTTGATCGCTTCGGCGTGAAACGGGTATGGACTTCCGCAGCGGCCGTTTGGTCGATCGTCACGATTCTCACGGCTGGTGCGGCTTCAGCTGTCGGTCTATTCATCATCCGCGTGTTGCTGGGCGTTTCCGAAGGACCAGCGTTTCCAGCCGTAACGCGAGCCATGAGCCGTTGGCTGCCTAACCAGGAACGAGGGAAGGCACTCGGGCTCATTGTCGGAGCTGGGGTACCCTTCAGTCTGATGATTGGTGGCCCAGTCGTCACCGCATTGCTAGGTGGCATTGGCTGGAAAGGCACCTTCGTCATTCTTGGTTTACTGGGGCTGCTTTGGGTTGTCTTGTGGCTTGGTGTGTTCCGCGACACCCCCAGTCAGCACAAGCGTGTCAATGCAGCGGAACGTGAGTACATTGAGGCCGGGCAAATCGCGGAAGAGAAGGAGACACACCTGCAGCGCACGCAATGGGGAAAGATTTTCAAGAACGGAAACCTGTGGTGGTCAGCGTTCGGTTATTTCGCATGGGGGTTCATGTTTTGGGCGTTCATGTACTGGCTTCCGGGTTATTTAGGTCAGGTATATAAGCTCAATCTCGCCGCGGTTGGCGCATTCTCTGTGCTGCCATGGGCGGCGGGGACTGTGGGCGCTGTCCTTGGGGGATACCTGGTTGACGTGTTCTACAAGCGTCGTGCCAGCATCCGCACGCGATTTATCACAATGGGCGTAGCAATTCTGCTTGCGGGTGCATCGCTCATCCCGATCATCGCATCTCCTTCTCTTGGCGTTTCCATTACGTTCATCTCCCTGGGCATTGGCTTTGGGATGGTGACGGGCCCGCTTTGGTGGGTGGTGTCAATTGATGCGGCCCCCGAGCAACCTGCTGCGGCTGCAGGATTTGTAGATGCCGCGTTTGCGCTATCCGGAATTGTCGCGCCAGCTCTGATGGGTTTTGTGAGTCAGGCGACAGGGAGTTTCAGCAGTGGATTCATGGTCATGATTATCCTTGCCCTGCTCAGCGGCCTTGGCCTACTGCTATTTACACGTGAACGTGGAAGGCAAGCGTCGGCGCTGACAGTTGAAGAAGTCAACGAATCAGGAGCATAAGGACGCTGCAAGTGGATGCTGTGCCGATAAAAGGGCTCGCTGAACGTGTATTTGCACGGAGGCGGCCCTTTTGAATTGTTGCCGATTCTACTTGAACTCCTCAAAATACTGCGATAGAATGACCGTATTCACTTAATTATCGGAATATAATTCCGATAATAGGAATATAGAGCCAAGGGAATCGAGGCAGTCTTGTTCTCCACAGGAGAACTGGCGAATGGAGGTGAAACCATGCTGCCACTGTCTGGGGTGCGTGTGATTGACTTTACGCGGGTGTTGGCCGGGCCGTTCTGTACGATGAACCTCGCAGACCTCGGTGCGGACGTGATCAAGGTTGAGTCCCTGGATGGCGACGAAACCCGTGGCTGGGGCCCGCCGTTCGCCGGGGACGAAAGCGCGTACTTCCTGTGCGTGAATCGAAACAAACGCTCCATCGCGCTGAACCTTGCAGATGTGGAGGGGCGCGCCGTTGCGGCTCGACTGATTGAGGGGGCGGATGTCGTGCTGCAGAATTTTCTGCCGTCATCCGCAGAGAAGCTGGGCGTGTCCTATGAGCAGGTGCGAGCGATTCGGCCGGACATCATTTACGCATCCATCTCTGGGCATGGTCAGGGCTCCGCACGGCCTGGGTACGACTACATCATGCAGGCCATCGGCGGACTCATGAGCATTACGGGCGACCCTGCCGGCCCTCCAATGAAGGTCGGGGTCGCGATTACCGACTTGTTCACGGGGCTGTATGCGACCGTCGCCATTCAGGCGGCACTCATGCACCGTGCACACACGGGCGAAGGCCAGGCGATTGACATGGCATTGTACGATGCGCAGATCGCGATGCTCGCGAACGTCGCCAGCAACGTGCTCATCAGCGGGAAAGACGCGCCCCGTCTGGGCAATGGACACCCGAACATCGTGCCGTACCAGCTGTTCCACACGCGCGACGGCGCGGTTGTCATCACGGTGGGGAACGACCGTCAGTTTCGTCATTTCTGCGACGAGCTTGGGATCCCGCCGCTGTACGAGGACGAGCGGTATGCGACCAATCCGATGCGGGTCAAGCACCGGGACACCTTGTGCCCCCTCATCGAAGCGCACTTGGGCGCGATGTCGACGGCGGAGGTGATTCGCCGCTTGGAAAAGGCGGGGGTTCCCTGCGGCCCCGTCCGCAGCGTCCAGGAGGCGCTTTGCGCCAAGGAGACAGTCCAGCGCGACATGGTCTGGGATGTGGTGCATCGAACGGCGGGACAGATTCAACTGGTCGGAAGTCCGCTGAAGCTGTCCGAGACCCCGCCTGAACTGCGGCTGCCGCCGCCGTTCCACGGAGAACATACCACCACCCTCCTCGCCGAGCTGGGTTATGACGAACATCAGATTCAATTCATGATGGAGAAGGGAGTTGTATGCAATGCTTGACTTTTCATTGACGGAAGAGCAACAAAATTTGCAGAATATGGTGCGGAAATTCACGAAGGCGGAGATCACGCCGAACATGCGGCAGTGGGACGAGGACCATCACTTTGACATGGGTGTGGTTCGCAAGTTGGCAGATCTGGGCTTGATGGGTGTCTGCATTCCGGAGAAGTACGGCGGCGCAGGGATGGATTATAACTCCCTGGCGATTGTCTGTGAGGAACTGGAATACGGCGATACGGCGTACCGCACGGCGGTTTCGGTACACACGGGGCTGAACAGCATGACGGTGCTGCAATGGGGCACGGAGGAGCAAAAGGAAAAATACCTGAAGCCGCAGGCGCAGGGGAAGAAGCTGGGGGCGTTTGGGCTAACAGAGCCGAATGCCGGATCGGATGCGGGCTCGCTCCAGACACGGGCCGTCCGCGACGGAGACAGCTACATCTTGAACGGCTCAAAAATCTGGATCTCGATGGCCGACTACGCGGACAACTTCCTCATCTTTGCCACCGTTGACCCGGACAAGAAGCACCGGGGCGTGACGGCTTTCATTGTGGAACGCTCCTTTCCGGGTGTGACGACGCGCCCCATCAAAGGCAAGCTGGGCATCCACGGCGGCGATACGGGCGAAGTGATTTTGGAGGATGTCCGTGTACCGGCTGCAAACCGGCTCGGCGAAGAAGGCGAAGGGTTCAAAATCGCCATGTCTGCCCTGGATAACGGCCGGTTCACGGTCGCAGCGGGTGCGGCTGGATTGACGCGCGCTTGTTTGGATGCGTCGGTTGAATACGCACACCAGCGGCACACCTTTGGCGTGGAAATCGGAAAGCACCAACTGGTGCAGCAGATGATCGCCAAAATGGAAGCCGGCTATCAAATCTCTCAGCTGTTGGTGTACCGGGCCGGCTGGCTCAAAAACAAGGGGGTCCGCAATACGCGGGAGACGTCGCTGGCCAAGTGGATTGCTTCCGATGTGGCATTTCAGAGCGCGTCTGACGCCATTCAGATTTACGGCGCGTACGGATACTCCAACGAGTACCCCGTGGAACGGTATATGCGAAATGCGAAGGCGCTGGTGATTTACGAAGGGACGCGCGAGATCCACACCATTATGCAAGCCGAGTATGCGCTGGGCTACCGCGTCGACAAGCAGCTCAACAAGATGCTGCCAGCTTGGGAGGGTCAGGCGGAATGAGAAGTGCCGCGTCACGTCTGAATCCGAGCGAGACAGTTGCGGCGGCGGACCATCACGCAAAAACCCGCACCGCCCAGACGTTGGCGCGAGGGCTTCAAATTCTGGATTGCTTTGCGAATCCCGACGTCCAGGAACTTGGCATTAAGGAGCTGACCCAGGCGCTCCAGCTTCCGCAAACCAATGTGGCCCGTTTGGTGGCCACATTGGAGGAGGCGGGGTATGTCGCCCAGAACCCGGACACGCGCAAGTACCGCCTGGGGCTGCGGGCCTATCTGCTCGGTTTGCATGCGAATCCGAACGAAAGCATGCGCACCCTTGCCGAACCGGTGATGGAGCGGCTGGCGCGGACGACGCACGAGACTGTGAGTCTGAACGTGATCGACGCCGTCACCTTGCAGGGGGTCTGCATTGCGTCGATTGACAGTCCGGCGCCGATCAAACTGACGACCCGCGTCGGCAGCGTGCGCCCGCTCTATCGGGGTGCGTCGCGCAAAGTCCTGCTGGCCTTCGCGGACGCGGCGCAGCGCACGAAAGTTCTGCAGCAGGCTGAGTCGCAGCTGTCCGGCAATGAACTGCGCGCGCTCATGGCGGAACTCGAGCGAATTTTGCAAGTTGGATACGCCGTCAGCGAGGAAGAGTTGGATGTGGGCGCTTACTCCGTTGCGGCACCCATCCTGTCACGGCAGGGAAGGCTGTTGGCGGGGCTGGCGGTCGCCGGTCCCATCTACCGCAGGACGGACACATCCTTGCAAGACTTTATCCACCACGTGCGCCAGGCTGCAAAAGAGGTCTCCGACCGTTTGCCCTCCGATGGGTGAACGGATCGCAAAGACTGTATCGAAAGCTTGAAGTGGATATACTCGCTCAAGACATCCTCCGGACATGTGGGACGCAGCCCAGGTCCGGAGTTTTTTTGTGCAGAATGGACGATAAAGATTGACAATTCATTGTTGTGGGTATAATTTAAAAGTCATTAAATGAAACGATCGTATCATTTAGTGAAATTCATGATTGAGTATGGACGTGAATAAACGGAGGAGGCTGGAGAGATTGGATGACGGATCTCAAGCGTACTTAAATAACTCTGCGATTCGGACCTTCTCTGTATTCGAGTTTCTTGCAAAATCAGGATTCCCGCTCACGCTCAGCGCTATCACTGAGGGGACTGGACTCGACAAGGCAACGACCCGTAGGTTCTTGACCACCTTGTGCAATTTGGGATACGTGGATCGAACCACAGATGGAAAATACAAAATGACTTCTCGAGTACTTGACTTATCATCTACGTACCTGCGATCCGTCTCACTGCCTGAAAAGTCCGTTCCATATTTAGAGGAATTCTGCAGAAAAACGATGACTTCAACGAGCATGGCGATCCTCGACGGCGTTGACGTTGTGTACGTCGCACACGTCTCAGTACGCGAAGCACTCAGTGTAGGTGTCCAAATTGGCACTAGGCTTCCAGCGCACGCCACTGCAGTGGGGAAAGTCTTGCTGTCTCATCGCCCGACTCAAGAGGTGATTGAGCGATACGGTTCAGACGAATTGACAACGTACACCAGCAGGACGATTGACCGCGTGAGTCTCCTGGTCGGTGCACTGAGTGAAATCAAACGACAGGGATGGGCGATTTCTGAAGAAGAGTATGAATTAGGCGTGCGCGCTGCCGCGTGTCCCATTGTTTCATCAGACGGAGCCGTAATTTCAGCAATTAATGTTTCAACGCGCACGGCAGATGTCGACCGGATCGACTTCCTAACGCAAGTCGTGCCCGAACTCATTCGTACGGCGGATCTCATTGCGAAGGCACTGGGCGGCGTGGCTGAACCAATATGAAAACATAAAATCGCAGTATTTTGCAGTTCACTCCGGAACGAAGAACGGGGGAATAAAGTTGGCGATCTTGTCGACCATCAGGGTGTTAGATTTATCTCGGATCTTGTCTGGGCCTTACATCACAATGTGCCTTGGGGACATGGGAGCGGACGTCATCAAAATTGAGCAGCCGGGTAAAGGGGACGACACGAGACACTGGGGACCGCCGTTTTATGGAGAAGACAGTACATACTACCTGGCGATCAACAGAAACAAGCGTTCAGTTACGCTCGACTTGAAGCAGGCTGAAGGCCGCAGGGTGTTAGAACAGTTGGTGTCGAGTGCCGATGTTGTGGTCGAGAACTTTCGGAATGATACGAGGGATCGATTATGTCTGGATTATGATTCACTGAGGCAGTTGAACCCGTCGCTGATCATGTTGCATATATCAGCATTCGGGGAGGCAGGCCCCGATCGGAATAAACCAGGATACGATGTACTGGCGCAAGCTATGGGAGGAGTCATGAGTCTTACAGGCGACGAAGATGGTCCGCCGATGAAAGCGGGATTTGCGGTGGCCGACTTAGGAGCAGCAATGTTTGGCTTGGCGGGCATTCTGGGTGCACTGTTCCATCGAAGCCAAACTGGGCAGGGACAGTACCTCACAACGTCCTTATATGAATCACAATTGGCATTCCACATCAACTGGGCGACAAACTATTTTGCGACAGGAGAGGTCCCGAGGCGAATTGGGTCAGCACATCCCAATCTTGCACCGTATCAACCCTTTGCGACATCCGATGGGAACATCGTTTTAGCGGTCGGAAATGACGCATTGTGGCAGAAGCTCTGTTCTGTACTTAGCCGTCCTGACCTCGCGGATGATAGTCGATTCAAAACAAACGCGGATAGAGTTAGAAATCAAAAAGAGCTGGGAGCGATATTGTCCGATATATTTCGCGAACGGAGCACGCAGTACTGGTGTGGGTTGCTTGACAAGGCCGGTGTGCCAGCCGGGCCGATTTGGAACTTAGAAGATATCTATGTAAACAATCCTCAAACGGAAGCGTTAGAAATGGTACAAGAGGTGATGCATCCTGTTGCGGGAAGGCTAAAACAGATTCGATTTCCCGTCAACTTCTCGAAGGAAGCGGCCCGGATACAGACGCCACCGCCGCTTCTAGGGGAGCACACAGAGGAGGTTTTAACCGAATTGGGGTTTTCAGATACAAAGATTCACGAACTTCGAGTGAAAGGGGTGATCTGATGGGGTGAGGCAATGCCACGTGTTTCTTTCAGTTGTGTAAAGAGAAGAGTTTCAAGGACTGCATGCGATTGAAAGGGGGACCATTGTGACGAGTCAATTGAACACGCAAAGTGTCGCGTCTTTAAATGCGAGAATTGATCGGTTGCCTAAAGTAGGAATTGGAGCAGGCGTATTGGCTCTCATGGCGTTTGCATACTTCTTTGCCTTTTATGACATCACCGCGGCAGGCGTCGCTTTACCATCTATCATTAAGCAGTATCATCTCACGGGATCTGAAAGCGCTTTACCCCTCACGACGAACCTGGTCGGATATATCATCGGTGCCTATTTATTTGGAAGTTTGGCGGATGCAATCGGAAGAAAGCGGTCGCTTGAATGGGCGCTGCTTGTGCTTGCGCTGGGCGCAGTGCTAACTGCGTGCTCATGGAACTATCAATCGTTGGCGCTATTCAGGTTCATTACAGGCATTGGGATAGGTGCCCAAATTGCTGTTTGCGCAACGATGATGTCTGAGCTTGCACCTGCGAATCAACGAGCCAAATATGTCCAAATCAATGTGATTTGGGCAGGTGTCGGTGACGCAGCAGCACCGTTCGTGGGTGTAGCACTCGTGAACAGTTCTGTCGGGGGATGGAGGTGGGTGTTCGCGGTCGGTGCAATTGCCCTCGTTGCATTACTTTTCACCCGTACATTGCCGGAATCTCCTCGGTGGCTTGCACTTCACGGGCGACTTGAGGAGGCTCAAGGGATCGTCGATAAGATGGAGCAGAAAGTACTGAATTTGACTGGTACTGCGCTGCCCGATGCAATCGATGTGCCGGCCGAGGCTGAGGGTAGTGGATTTCCAACATTGGCACTGTTCAAAAGGCCGTACTTGTCGAGACTGCTCGTTGTCTTCCTTTACTGGATCCTACTCTACCTGGTAGTATACGGATTTCTTGGATATGAACCAGTATTGCTTGGGAAGATGGGACTTAGCAGTCCGCAGAGCATTCTTTATACCGCACTCGGAGACATCGCTTTCCCTATCGGCGCCGCATTGCCGCTCCTTGTGATCAAAAGTGTTGCACGAAAGTATATTTTGTTTGTGTCGGCTTTGATGATGGGCGTCGCAATGGCGGTATTGGCAATCAGTCACTCCGGATTCGTGGTATTCATTGGGGCGTTTCTGACCAGTTTAATGATCTTGCCGTTATCAGGAATTGCATATACCTACACCTCTGAGATTTTCCCAACACGTGCGAGAGCATCCGCTATGTCAGTCGCAGACGGCGTCGGCCACCTGGGAGGAGTGATTGCTCCGTATATCATTTTGGCTGGCATGAGCACATGGGGGGCTCGAGGCGCATTCTGGCTTTTATGCATCCTTATGGTGGTGTGCGGACTGTTGATCTTCATTGGTGGAGTCCGTACGAAGAATGAAGGTTTAACCGAATTATCCGGATGATTATGAAAATGTGCGCTAGGGGTGTTTGATATGTCCATGATGGTGAATCATAAATCAGTCCCTGTTACGGGTGGCATGCCTGATACTGCCGGGATGAACTACTTTGAAGCGGATAAGAACGTATCCTTCGTATTGAAGCGTTACGTATCGCCAACGGATTATGAAAAGATTCGTAGACACTTATCAGAACTCGGCGGAATCGCTGGAGGGGAGTTAGATCGCCTATCACGCATGGCGGATAAGCATATCCCGGAGCTCATTCACTACAACGCGAAAGGTGAGCGAATTGACGAGGTGCAATACCATGCTTCATATAAAGAAATGGAGCGAATTGGGTATGGACAGTTTGGGTTAGTCGCGATGTCACATCGGTCAGGTGTCTTTGACTGGCCGACGAAATTGCCACACGTACTAAAGTATGCGTTTTGGTATCTATTTGTTCAAGCTGAGTTCGGACTATGTTGTCCAATGAGCATGACGGACTCGGCAGCCCGGGTATTGGAGAAGTATGCCTCATCCGAAATTCAACAACAGTACTTACCTCACTTAATCGCTACGAACATGGATGAACTATGGACAGCTGGGCAGTTCATGACAGAGAAGCAAGGTGGTTCCGACGTCGGAGCGAATCAGGTCATTGCCAAGAAGAACGGCCAGGAGTGGGAGATATGGGGAGACAAATGGTTTTGTTCCAATGTTTCGGCTGACGTCATCCTCGTTTTGGCGAGGCCTGAGGGAGCTCCTGCTGGGACAAAGGGATTGGGCATGTTTTTGGTGCCTCGGAGACGCTCGGATGGCTCATTGAACCAATATCGTATTAACCGTCTAAAGGATAAGTTAGGAACGCGAGACATGGCGTCAGGAGAGGTAACGTTTGAAGGAGCCACGGCTTTTGTGGTCGGAGAGGTGGAAAACGGATTTAAGCAAATGATGTCTATGGTGAACGCCTCTCGCCTGTCCAATGCGGTACGCTCCAGTGGCATGATGAGACGAAGCCTTCTTGAGGCACTTGTATCCGCTCGCGGACGCACGGCGTTTGGTAAAGTGATCGAGGAATTCCCATTAATGCGTGATACCTTGTTCGAACTGTTAATGGACAGTGAAGCTGCCACGTCAATGGTCTTCTTTACAGCAGATACCTACGACAGGGCAGATGCGGGTGGGGAAGATGCGGAAACGCTCTTGAGAATGTTAATTCCACTTGCCAAA
The DNA here is from genome assembly GCF_028751525.1 of Alicyclobacillus cycloheptanicus. Taxonomy (GTDB): domain Bacteria; phylum Bacillota; class Bacilli; order Alicyclobacillales; family Alicyclobacillaceae; genus Alicyclobacillus_L; species Alicyclobacillus_L cycloheptanicus. Next base: position 1,085,400 of record NZ_CP067097.1, on the reverse strand, counting down.
GGGTATATTTGCAAACGAGCTAGATACGTAACGGCAGAGTCTATGGAGGTTCGCGGGGGAAATGGCTATATCGAAGATTGGATTAATCCTCGATTAGTGAGGGACGCACATCTCGGATCAATCTGGGAAGGCACCACGAACATGATGGCATTGGATATTTTGCGCGCGATCGATAAAAAGGGTGCAGATAAGATATTTTTTGAAGACATTTACCGCCGTATGTCTGATCTTCGTGATCCCGCCGTTCAAAGGGTATCTGAAATCATGAAACGAATTACGGAGATTTTGGAGGAAGAAACCCATCACGTGATGTCACTCGGTTCTCACGCGAGGGAGTTCTACGCGAAAATCCTGATGAATCGTATGTACCATGTTTTGGTGTCCAGTTTGCTCGTTCAAGAAGCTCAAGTGCAACTGTCGGAGGACGGGAGTTACCGCAAATTATACATGGCGTTGCACTATCTGAATCGCTATGTTTTAAGCAGCGGAATTTCACATTGTACTTTGAACGAAGGGCTCGACCAATGGTTTGACACGATTGTTGACTGGGGGTGTGTTCCGTACGAGGCGGTCGCTGACTTGCTGTCAACGACTGAGTCGTTGTTTCAAAGCGCATATCAGTTCTTTTATCACTGATCGAGTCCGTAACTGTGAACTTGAAATTTGAAATAAAGGACTCCGGGTTAACACATTCCGGAAGCACGTGCGTGTTCGGTTGAATCACACAGAGAACACGCCGATCTCGAAAACGCTTTCCAAAAGAAGATAAATGAGTATTCAGGGCGCGTGCGCCATCTCAATCTCGAAAGAGAATTTCTCCGGCGGCACCGGGCGCCCCAGCAAGTAGCCCTGCAGCTCGTCGCATTGTTTGCTCCTCAGAAATTCGAGCTGCGCCTGCGTCTCAACGCCCTCGGCAATCACGCTGAGCTTGAGCGCGCGCGCGAGGGCGATGACGGTTTCGGCGATCGCGGTGTCGTCCGGCTTGTCCGGAATTCCTTTGATGAACGACTGGTCAATTTTCAGCGTGTGCACTTTGAACTGTTTGAGGTAGCTCAATGACGAGTATCCAGTTCCGAAATCATCAACGGAAATATGCACGCCCATGGCATGGAGTTCCTCGAGAATGCCCACAATCGTACGTTCATGCTTCATGAGCGTCCCTTCGGTGATCTCGATTTCTAAATCCCTGGGCGACAGCCCGGTCGACTCGAGCGCCTCTGCAATGTCGCACACGATGCTGTTTTGAAAAAACTGTTGTGCAGACACGTTCACGGCGACTCGAATCGGTGGGTGTCCGGCGTCTTGCCATGCCTTATTCTGTTTACAGGCCTCACGAATGACCCATTTGCCAAGTGGAACGATGAATCCGGTCTCCTCTGCCAGATGGATGAACTCACCGGGCGCCAGTACGCCTCTCACAGGATGGTTCCATCGAATCAATGCTTCTGCACCCACGATTTTGCTCGTGTGTACGTTGACCCGGGGCTGATAATGAAGTACAAACTCTCCCTTCGCCAAGGCCTTGCTCATGGCCGACTGGAGAATGAGCGTGTCAAAGGCTTTGTCATTCATCGCCGGGGTGTACACCTGATACGTATTTTTGCCGAGGGACTTGGCTGCATACATGGCCACATCGGCGTTGCGAATGAGCGAAGAGACGTGGTCGGCATCGTCGGGAAAGACGGCAATGCCAATACTGGCCGTGATGTTGAATTCGTTGCCTTCCAGCATCACTGGCTCAGCAAACGCACGCATGATGCGCTGCGCGACTTCAATTGCATCCCCAATCACGTTCATCGGATACAGGAGGATGGTGAATTCATCTCCGCTCATGCGTGCCACCGTATCCGTATCCCGTACGCACTGCGTGAGTCTTTGAGCAATCTCAATCAGGAACAAATCGCCGTAGTTGTGCCCGAGCGAATCGTTGATTTGCTTGAATCGGTCGACATCGACGTACATCACGGCCAGTCGCTGCAGACTGCGCTTTGCGTGGTCCACCGCTTGAGACAACCGCTCGGTAAAGAGCCGACGGTTGGGTAAGTCGGTCAGCGGGTCATAGAATGCCAGGTGTTCGACATACTCCTCGTTCTGTTTCCGTTCAATCGCCAGTCCCGCGAGGTAGGTGATGGTTTTCATCAAGTCCAGTTCTTTCAAGTCGGGGCTTTGCTCCGAGCCGAAGGACAGCGTGAACGTGCCGAGCACCTCACCAAACGCGTTCAAAATCGGGATCGACCAACAAGCGTGCAAATCGTGCTCGCGCGCGACTGTCCGCAGATTTGACCACCGCGGGTCGGCGAAGATGTTGGTGACAATGACCGGTTCCTTGCGGATCACGGCGTTGGCGCTGGACCCGTTGTGTGCGTCGATGGCGATGTCACGGACCTTTTCCAGGCATGCCGCCGGCAGGCTGGGACCGAGTGCAAACACCAAGTGGTTCGTCTGCTTGTCAATCAAGTACACGCACGCGATGCATCCTTCAAACTGGTTTTCGGCGATGTCAATGAGTTCCTTCAGGACATGGTTGAGTTTCTCGGACTTCGCAATCATCTCCAGAACGCGTCGCTGCCCCTCCAGAAACGCGTCTGCCTTCTTTTCCTTCGTGACGTCCCGCGCGATGCCATGGACCCCTTCCACTTGGCCATTGACCACAATGGGAATGATGTTCAATTCAAGGTTTCGGTGGGCCCCTGTTTTATGAATCACGCTCAGGTTCACGTGACAGGCCTCTCCCTCTAGGGCGGTTCGAAAGGCCGACAAAGCCTCCGGCAGGTCGTCCGACAAGAGATAGGGCATAAACGGTTTGCCAATCAGCTCGTCCACTGGATAGCCAATGATGTCGGGGCCGGCGGGATTGACATCGGTAAAGCACCCGGCTGTATCGAGGGAATAGACTGGGCTGGGGTTGTGTTGAAACAGCGCGCGATATTGCTGTTCTCTTCTCGACAGCGCCAGTTCAATTTGTTTTCGCTCCGTCCGGTCGATAATGGTCCCAATAATCGCCGGCTTCCCGCGATACAAACTTCGTGTCAGGTAGACCTCGCAAGCAAGGGACTCTCCTTGGGCGGTTTTGCATGCCAGCTCATAATGCCTGTCCGGGTCCCGGGTGTTCGTGACCTCCCGGCAAATCGTTTCGTTGATGAGGGGAATACATTTCTCGTCCACGATGTCCGAAAAGGAGATGCCGCCAGTGACGAGATCGCTCACTTCGTACCCGAACATCTCGGCAAACCTCGGATTGACGTACTGAAATTTACCTTCTTGGTAAATGAAAATCCCCGTGATATTCTGTCGAACCAACGTAATAAATTTGTTGTTTGCCTCGCGAAACGAACGGGCAATCCGCGCTACGGAGTAATACGTCAAAGGGACGACTGCCAGTGCGCAAATGAGCGAATCGAACACGATGTCAAGCTGTGCATGGATTGCCCAAACGCGCTGCACATACGCGGAGAAGCGTTCGGATATCACGGAGACCGAAATCACCGCGATCGCGATGGCAAGCGTTGCTCGCCAAACTCCACGCGAAACAACCTGTTCGTCCATAATCAGTCTCCAATTGTGGAAGGTTTGACAAGAGTCTTCCCGCTTTCGAGCGAATCCATTCGGAGAGGCGGCGCGCGCGGATTTCCTCGCCTGCGGCGGACATCCAGAAATTACGCCTAGATTCACGCGCATAAATCTGTGATAATCACATCGTCTCGGACAGAGCAATGCGAGTTCGAGGCAATTACAAAAGGCAAACCTGTGCGAAAGCCAGGGGCGCAAAGTCATGGGTCTACGTCCTGATGTCAGGATATGATCGCCAGACCGCTGATTGCCTGCATTGCTCTGTACGAGACTTTTTTGTGTTCAAAACAATCCATTTAATGGATTTGACACCAAGGAGGCCCTAATGAAAAAGCAAATTATCACAGGAATCATCTCCGCCGCCGGTTTGTTCCTTTCGACAGCTCCTCTTGCCCTGGCAAACACCACGAGTGTCACGTACACCGTACAAGCGGGCGATTCACTATATAAGATTTCACAGCAGTATGGCGCAGCCACGAGCACGCTGGTATCGATGAACCAAATCGCCAATCCCAACAACATCTACGTGGGAGAGGTGTTGACCCTTCCATTTACGAAGTACACGGTTGTCGCGGGCGACAGTCTCTCAAAAATTGCACAGAAATTCGGAGTGACCGCAGCTTCGATTGAATCGCAAAACAAGTTGACCAACCCGAACCTGATTTACGTGGGACAAGTCCTGCTGATTCCGCAGTCGGCAGCCGCAGCGACGTCGTCTACGGCCGCAGCGACATCGACGGCGCCTGCGAGCACCGGGACACCTGCAGCGACGTCGTCAACACCGACGGGCGCAGCGATTGTGGCGACTGCAGAGAGCTACCTCGGCGCGCATCCGTACGTGTTCGGCGGGAACTCGCCGGCGGGCTGGGACTGCTCCGGATTTACCTCATATGTGTTCGCGCAAAACGGCATTACTTTGCCGCGTGTTTCAGCCGATCAGGCCACGGTAGGAACTCCTGTCGCGGAAAGCGACTTAGAACCCGGTGACTTGGTGTTCTTCAGCGGCACAACGACCGCCACTGCGGCGACGAACACGGTCAGCCACGTTGGCATCTACGTTGGGAACGGCAACTTCATTGAAGAATCTTCAAGCCAAAACGCGGTCGTGATCGCCAGTTTGAGCAACACCTACTGGGCGGCGCACTACTTTGGCGCCCGGCGCGTTCTGTAAAATTCCACGGATGGGGACGTGCATACATTGAAAAGACGCGTCGTATTCACTTCACTGCTCGGCATGGCTTCTGTGGCAAGCGTGACGTGGCTGTCGGCTGCGCAGCCCGCCTTGGCCGCGTCGTATCAAGTCAGGACGAAGGCGATTTATGTCAACAACAAGCTGCTTGTGCAGCCTGCCGGGATTGTTTCCGGCGGGACCACCTATATGCCGATTTGGTACGTCATCCAGGCGCTCAAGCAGCTTGGCATCACCAACACCTGGAACGGAACCCTCAACACTTGGACGATTCAGGCACCAGCGAGTATGCCTGTAGACCTGACCAATGTGCCGAAGACGAGCGGTGCAAACGTCATTACGCTCAACGGCCAAGTCATGTACCACGTCGGCCGCATTGTTTACACAGAGCCAGGTTCCAAAACGCCCACATCCTATATGCCGATTTGGTACATTCAGCAGCTGCTGAACCGGCTGGGCATCGGATCGTCCTGGAACGGGACAACGTGGAAAATCACAACGCCGCCGCCGATGAGTACAACGGTGGCTGACCCAACGCAGTACCCGACGCTGTACGACGGGGACAGCGGATACCCCATCGTCCTCTTGCAGCAAAAGCTGAATGCGGCTGGGTTCAACGTGGGGACGATTGACGGTGTCTTCGGGAGTTCCACCTCGGTCGCCGTCAAAGCGTTTCAATCGGCGAGTGGCATTACGGTCGACGGCATTGTCGGTCAACAAACCTGGCTGGCGTTGAACCAGCGGTTAGCGACGATTTTCTCGCAGCCATCCACTATCCCGGCACAGCCAGCGAGTACCCCGAGCGGTGCGGAGACGGTGATGACGTGGGCGAACAGCGCGTCCTCCCTGGCGGATGCGGAGCAGAACGCGCCAATCACCGAGATCAACAACGACAACTACAACATCAACAGCAATGGCAGTGTGACGGATGCGACGTCCGCGAGCGCGCTGTCGACGCTCTTCGCGGATGCAAAGAGCAGCAACGTGGCGGTGTTTGCGACGGTGACGAACATCAGCCCATCGACCAACAACTTTGACGGTGCGTATACCAGTACGATTCTGAACGACGCCTCGACCAGAACGGCGTTGGAACAGAACCTGGTGAAGCTGGCCGTGAACGATGGGTACAAGGGCGTCGATTTGGACTTTGAGAACGTGAAAACCAGCGACCAAGCCATCTTTACGCAGTTTTTGACGGAGCTGGCGAGTCAGCTGCATGCGAACAACAAGGAATTGTCAGTGACGCTTCCTGCGGAAACCGGGCCGACGTCTGAGCCGTGGTACAGTGCGTACAACTATGCGGCCATCGGCAACATTGCGGATGTTGTACCCATCATGGCCTATGACGATTCGTGGCAGGGGAGCGCAGCGGGCGCGATTGCACCTTTGTACTGGGATGAGCAGATTCTCAAGTACGCGACGTCCACCATGCCGAAGAGCAAAATTCTGTTGGGCATCGGTGCCTATGGATATGACTGGAATACGACGACCGGCGGCTATGCGGCGGCGGATTCGCTCAGCCAAGTGGATGCGCTGATTGCAAAAGATCAGATCACCCCAAGCTGGGATGCGACGGACGCTGTACCGTATTTCAACTATACGGATGCGAGCGGTGATCAACATACGGTTTACTATGAAAACCAGGCGAGCATCCAGCAAAAGTTGAACCTTGCGGCTTCATACGGTGTCGCCGGTATTGCAATATGGAAGGCGGGGCTGGAAGACCAGGGGCTGGAGAATGCCCTCCAGAGTTGGCTGACCCCAACGGATTCGACCCCTGCGAATTAACGCTTGTGCAAAGGGAAGGGCGCGGACAGCAACTTGTCCGCGCCCTTTCACCCATGATGGAGAGGGCTTAGTACATCCGTTTGACGGCACTGATATGATTTCCCCAGTACGTGCCTGGTTTTACGCTGATGTAACCCACCTTTTTCAGGCCGCCGCCGCATTGAATCGCCTGGTTGTTGCCAGCGTAGATGCCGACGTGCTGCCCTTGCTCAAAGGCGATGAGGTCGCCAGGCTGCATTTGCGAACGGGGGATGGGGACACCAACCGACTTGTACTGTCCTGTGCTGTACGTGGTGATGATGTACCCGAGGGCATGATGGTACACGTACTCGGTAAAGTTGGAGCAGTCGAATCCGTACTGGCCGCGGTCCTCGTTGTGACCCCAAATGTAGGGGGTTCCCAGTTTCGTTCGAGCGACCCCCAATACGGCCTTTGTTTTCGCCGTTCTCGCGGCATTCAGCCCAGCCACTGGCGTCATGGAAGTGTCCATCCGTGCGCCGGGCGGCGGGAGGGGCGTGTCCGCGCCGCCGCTGAATGTGGATAAGGGGGGCAAGGACGGCGACGCTGTGTTCGGTGCAGCCGTTGCTGCCGGGACGGAAATAATGCGGTAAATCGGGCGCGCGGTGCTGGTTCTTAGCGCGGCTGCGGATGCGGTCGAGGAAGCGTCGTCCGATGTGAGCACCACGCGACGGACCGTTTTGGTAGAAAACTTGGAAGTCGCATAGTTCACGGCACCTTCATTCGTGCCCACGTCAATCAAATCCCGGTCGGGATGGGATTGCCCTTGGGACGGTACAACGTGGATGGTCACGGTCCCGCTCTTTGGCTCGTACGTTGTGCTTTTGATTTGATAGGCTGCCGCTGAAGCGATGGCACCACTTTGACTGGTGTTGGCTGTTTGGGTGTTGGCGCCCTGGGTGTTCGATGCATTTGAATTCACAGTCGTACAACCAGCGAGCATAAGTGAACAGGCAAGTATGATGGGGAATATTCTGAATCGCCCCACAGCAACTCCTCCTTTTTGGGGTAGTTTGCACTGTGGCGGCGTTGGCTATGTGTGTCTGACCTGGCAGCATCGCGTGCTGCGCTCGGACGATTCACATTCGTTCCAACGTGGCAGGGTCCGGCAGCACCACTTCCACGGACGCTTTTTCCAAGGCATCCCGGGTTTCGGCATCGACGAGCGAATCCGACACGATGTAGTCAAATGCACGCAAAGGCGCAATGCTTGCGAACGAAACCCGGCCGAATTTCGTTGAGTCTGCGACCAACGCGGACTTGAGGCTTCGAGCCAGCATCGCTTGCTTCACTTCCACCTGCGTGATGCGGGAACTCATCGCACCGTCATGAATGGTGAGGCCGTCGCAGCCGATGATCGCGAGGTCCGCGTGCAGGCTCATAATCATTTGAATCGCAAAATGGCCGCCTGCACTGGCGGTGGTGGTGTCCAGGCTGCCGCCGCAGATGTAGACCTGCAGGCGTTCTTCGCCGGCCAGCAGATTGGCGATGCGCACATCGGACGTGCAGATGGTCAGGGGCTCGGAATACATCGTCCGGATGGCGTTCGCAATTTCATACGTCGTGCTGCCGGCATCCAGAAAAATCGAACTCCCCGGCTGGATGATGCGTAAAGCGGTTTGAGCAATGACCTGCTTAAGGTGAATATTTGTAATGGATTTCTGGGTGATGGACTCCGGTTCCCACGTTTGGGTAGAAAGAACAGCCCCGCCGTGTACGCGTTTGGCCTTTCCGACTTCCTCCAGCTTCTCCAAGTCCCGGCGGATGGTCATCGCAGACACGCCGAATCGTTGTGCAAGGTCGTTCAGTTCGACCTGACCGTGCGTGTTCAGAAGATGGAATATTTCTTTCCGTCTTTGCGCGGACAACAACGAGTATCACTCCAGTGACAGCGTTTGTAACACAATCCTAAGATAGCACGTTCCGTCCCGGGTTCCTACCATTCATCAAAAAATTTGCGCCAGAACCATGCGTTTTTTATCATGATATAACATAATGTATCATATATATCGGCAATAATGCTTGATTTGGTGTGAATATATGTTATATTTGGCTTCGAAACGTTCGAACACAGTCGCTTGACAGGATGGGGCTGGTGACCGCTTTTGAAACACGCCATCATCGTTGGGGACGACCTGACTGGATGCAACGCTGCATCAGCCCTGTTTCGTGAACTGGGTTGGCGCATCACGACCTGGATTGACCCTCAGGAATGCGGGGACGCAGGGACACATCCCGGCGGCGTCGTGGTATGGAACAGCGCATCGCGTTTATTGTCCGAACAGGAAGCGGTTTCGCGCGTTCATCAAATGGTGACGCGCGTTAGGGCCCGTATTTCCGATGAGGACGCACTGTGGGGGAAACGCATTGACAGCACGCTCCGGGGCCACGTCGCGGCCGAGACCGAGGCGATGATGGATGCGCTGCCGAACCTCGACTGCGCCGTGGTTGTCGCCGCGTTTCCGGCATCCGGGCGCGTGGTGCGGGCGGGCCAGCTGCTCGTCCACGGGGTCCCTGTGAACGAGACCGAAATTGCGCAGGACCCCTATACGCCCGTGCTGGATGCGGACGTGTGCCGCGTGCTGCGCGGGAGGGCGGCGCGCCCTGTGCACAGGCTGCCGCTCGACCTGCTGGAGGCGCCAAACGAGGCGCGGCGCAGCATCACGGGCTGGCTCCAGGCGGGGGACCGTCCGCTTTTGGTCTGTGACGCTGTGAGCCAGGCGGACATCGAAGCATGGGCCAACTTGTTTGCCGGTCTGTCGATTCGCATTCTTTCGGTCGATCCCGGCCCGTTTACGACAGCCTACATGGCTGCGAAGCAGCGGCTGCACCGGCACGTGCTCGTCGTATCTGGCAGTGTCATGCCCACGTCGGTACAGCAGCTCGATGCACTGGAAGCGGCGTATGATTTAAAGCTGGTCCGCGTCCGCCTGGACCGTCTGCTGGACCCGGTCTCGCGCAGGACGGAGCACGCCGAACGGGTCGCTGAGGTGTTGGCTGGCCTCAAGCGCCACAACGTGGTCGGCTTTCGGACCGATGGCGCTGCGCCGCCGACACAGGTGGAAGGGCGAGCCATCACGCGCGCGATTGCCGAGCTGGCCTTGGACATTCTAGACCATGTGGCGTTTCAAGGCCTGTACGTCTCGGGCGGCGAGGTGGCATACGAAACCTTGCAGGCACTCGGCGTCCGCGCCTTGGAGCCGCTGCTGCAGATTTGTCCGCTTGGCGTGTTGAGCCGAGTGGTCGATGGGCCGCGCGGCCTCTACATCGTCACCAAGGGAGGTTCGGTCGGACACCCCGAAGCCTTGGTCGACAGTGTCCGGCTGCTGCTCTCCACCATGGATGAACCAAACACAGGAATTTACACCACAGGAGGTCCTCACGTTGACTGAACGACCCATTTTAGCGTTAACCATTGGCGATCCCGCTGGGATCGGCCCGGAGATTTCACTCAAGTCGCTGGCAGAGCCGTTTGCCTATGCAGAGGCTCGTCCATTTCTCGTCGGCTCGGCCAAGGTGTTGGAGCTGGCACAGCAGCAGAGCGGGACCCACCTGAAGTTCAACATCGTGAACGAATTGTCGCAATGTAAATTTGAGTTCGGCACGGTGGATATTCTTGACATTGACAACATCGACATGGCTGCCCTGCAGATGGGCGTCGTGCAGGCGCAGTGCGGGCAGGCAGCCTTTGAATACATTCGCATGGCCGTCGACCTGGCGAATCAGCACAAAATTGATGCGATTGTCACGGCACCTATTAATAAGGAAGCGCTCAAAGCGGCGCATGTGCCGTACATCGGTCACACGGAAATGATTGCGGATTTACAGCATGCCGAATCGGTGATGACCATGTTTTTGATTGAAAAGGTCAAGATTTTCTTCCTGACCCGGCACGTTCCATTGATTGAAGCCTGCCGTCAGTGCGGCGACAAGGACTTTGTGCTGGCCGGGATCCGCCGGGCATACCGCGCGCTGCAAAGCTTCCATGCGGATTCGCCCAAGCTGGCGGTCGCTGGGCTGAACCCGCACTCCGGGGAAGGCGGTTTGCTCGGCAGGGAAGAGATTGAGGCCATCCGTCCAGCGGTTCAGGAAGCGGCTGCCGATGGGCTGAACGTCGTCGGACCCGTACCCGCAGATTCCGTGTTTCACTTTGCGCGCAAGGGTCAGTACGACGCCGTGCTGTCGCTCTATCATGACCAGGGGCACATCGCGTCCAAGATGATGGACTTCGAACGCACCGTGTCCATCACGATTGGCCTGCCCACCCTGCGCACGAGCGTCGACCACGGGACCGCATTTGACATCGCCGGCAAAGGCATTGCGTCGGCCGTCTCGATGGTGGAAGCCGTTCGTGCGGCCATCACATATGCAGGCGTTTATCAGCCGGTCTAACGGACCGGGCTGATGGAGCCAAAAGAGAGGCAGGAGACGGATTCCGTAGATGGATTCCGTTTCCTCTAGGAGGGGGATGATAGCGGTTTCTTTTGCTTGGTTCAATGGCGGGATCAATCGCAACGCTCGCAGACAAATTCTCTTAACCTTCTGGGAGGCGGGTATCATGCGAAAAGTGTTCAATGGGTGTACGGTGATCGACCTTTCGGTGACGGTGTCTGACACACTGCCTTCAGGCTGGCCAACGCACATGCCGTTTCAGGCCAAGGTGTGGAACTACTACGTGCCGCTGAACGAGAGACAGGGCCATGTACGCAGCGAGGCCCCATACCAGACGCGATTCTGGATTATCGATGAACACTGCGGCACGCACTTTGATGCACCCACGCACTTTGTTGCGCCGGCCGATTCCGGGATTCCGTGGGCGGGGGAATTGGGGAGTCAGACAGGTGAGCAGGTTCCGTTGCAGGACTTGATGGGCCCAGCTGTTCGCATAGACGTCACGCATCTGGCGAATGAGTCCGTTCCCGCCGGGGAAAGTCCATGGATCACGGCGGAACACATCAAAGCGTGGGAATCTCGCTACGGTGTCATCGAACCGGGTACGGTCGTGCTCTTGCATACCGGTTGGGACCGATACTATGTCCCGGGCCCTGAAGGCGAAAAGTACGCGAAACGGCCATTGGTTCACGGCGAAGGGAAGGGTTGGCCGGCGCCTGATGTAAGCGCTGTTTTGCACCTGTACGAACGCGGCGTGAAATGTCTGGCCATTGACGCTCCAAGCATTGGCGCGGCCCATGATGGGGCCCCGGTTCATCAGGAGGGGTTGAGTCGTGGTATGCGGTACGTCGAAATGTTGACGGGCTTGGAGAAATTACCGCCGCGCGGCGCATGGTTCATCTTTTTGCCTGTGAAGGTCGAAGGGTCCACGGGTGGACCGGGGCGTGCGATTGCTCTGCTGTCGGAACAGTAATACAGGGGGAACAGTAATACAGGAACCGGTCATACAGGTCAAGCGTCAGTGAAAGCGCGTATAGAAACAGTGGGCGTCGACGACTGCACACCTTCCAGTGAACAGGGGGAACGTTTATGGCAACGCCGGAGTTGCAGGTTGAGTATCAACGGCAGGTCAGACCAGGCTGGTACACTGTTTATTTGGTGATTGTCGCGCTTGCAGGCTGGGCACTCGCTTCGTACGACTTTAACCTCCTTACCCTGACGATGCCGAACATTGCGTCTGATTTGCATCTGTCATCGACACTCGTCGGTCTGCTAGGCTTTTTCGTATATGCAGCGGAATTCATCATCACGCTGTTTGTGGGTTACGGAATGGACCGTCTCGGGCGGCGCTGGATGTGGCAGTTTTCACTGGTCTTCGCAGCCATTTTCACTGGCTTGACGTATTTTGTTGGGAACTACACAGAATTAGCGGTTGTCCGTGCGCTTGCTTCAGGATTTGCGATGTCTGAATTAGCCATCTCGGTGACGCTCGTGAACGAACAACTGGAGGCGCGAAGAAGAGGACTTCTGTACTCCATTGTCCAAGGCGGTTGGCCGCTTGGCGTGTTCCTTGCGTCGGGCGTGTACTTGGCGTTCATTGGTCACGGTTGGAGGACTGTTTTCCTGCTGGGTGTGATTCCGATTATTTTTGTCATCATCGCGCGGATTTGGGTGAGAGAGTCCGATCGTTTCCTTCACATGAAGAAAGTGAAGCAGGCATTGAAGGAAGGAAATCAAGACGAAGTAGAACGCCTGCTGAAACTGTATCCGGTCGATACCACGCATGCCGATGAGGTGACCTGGCGTCAACTGTTCTCGGTGAAGGGATATGTACGGAGACAAGTCTCTCTGCTGACGGTGGTGTGGTTGTGCTATGCGACCTCGTATGTGGCGACGAACGTATACATTACCTACTGGCTTACCAAGTATGATGGCTGGACGGCAACACAAGCGGCGAACATGCTCTTGATCGCTGGGGGGATTGGCTACTTTTTCTACGTCCTCGGCGGCGTGCTGGGTGAAAGGTTTGGCCGGAAGAGTGTACTGGTCATCAGCGGTATGCTGACTGCGCCATTGAACTTGGTATTTATGTTCATCCATGGACACACGGTTGTCTTTATCCTGTACTTTGTGATTTACCAGGTCACCAACGGGACTTGGTCCGGTGCCGGGTATGCGTACTGGGGTGAAAGCTTTCCGACGCGCGTGCGTGGTACCGCGATTGGGTTCCTTGGGTCGATCTTCACGGGTGGCCTGCTGCTCGGCAGTCTCATTTGGACGCTGCTCATCTCTGTCACCAGTGCGACAGTCACTTGGATCATCATTGCAGTCGTCATTTCTCTTGGTCAGTGGATTGCGTTGGCGCTCCCAAATATCAAGCCTGGTACGGAGTTGGAGGAAATTGCAGTCTGAGCATGTTTGAGCGTCGTATCATCAGGGCGGGTGCAAGGGTGCGACAATGTACGGTTCATCGACGTTGTGCGCCGAAATGCGGTGGAATTCTCGCGGATGCTTCCGTTTCCACCCCAACATCCACTTTGATGCCCCCTGATAGAAACGCTATACTAACGCCTGAACTGAATACGGATCGCTGAGTCCCGCAAGGGAACGGGGGAACCAATCTATCGGGGTGAATCTGGTCACGACGACCAGTAGAGCAATCTCTTAAGCTCGAATCCGACAGCTAACTTCGTAGGCGTTTAGGAGAGTGGTGTGTTCCACAATGATTTGATGTTTTGACCCCGTTGCCTTCGCGACGGGTTTTCTTGTGTTTTGGACGGAGTGGACGTTCGACGGGAGTTGCGCGGCACCTGGGAGGACATCACATGTTGCAACGTTTTCACCCGCTGAAATCGCGGTTTCCGAAGCGGGACAGCGCCGTAGAAGTGAAGGTGGCGGCGCACGACGAAGCGGACCGGATGAAAAGGCGCAAGGCGATCGAACAGTACAAGGAAAATTTACGAGCGTACCGGGTGGATATCCGACAACTGCCCGATTTGTGTCCGACGGAGCCTGGTGCTCGGCGGGACGCGATTCATGCGGCGAGAGTCATGGTCGAGGATCATCAACTGCGGGCCTTGTTTTCGCAAACGAGGAGGCTTCCTGCTGACGCGTTGGCTGCGCGTCCGGGAGTTGCTTCCGACGTGGTTGTCACGTACCCAGCGTACGTCACGGCGATGGCGCTGCTGTTCATGAGCGGGCCGCAGGTGACAGGCATCATGGGATTGGAGTGAATGTGACTTTGAAGCTTGGCAGGCAGGTGCTCATTTCGACGAGTGTGTTTCTATTGATGAGTGGTTGTCTGGTCAGCACTTCCGAAGCGGACAAGCTGTCCACCGCAAAGGAGCAGCAGCAACAGTTGCAGGACCAGATTGCGCAGACCAAGGGCCAGCTGCAAAAACAGCAGCAAACGGCGGCGACTGCGGCGCACCGTGCCGCAGAGGCGAGTGCGACCGTTAGCAACTTGGACGCACAAATCAGGGAGAAACAGTTGTCAACGCAGGAGATCCTGCGTCAGATTCACGCACTGCAGCGGCAGATCCACCGCAACCAGGCGGAATGGAACGCCGACGAGGACACGCTGAAGGCCATCTTGCGAACGGAATACGAGGACGGCGAGGTCTCCTATCTGTCGGTGCTCATGAATGCAACGAGCTTTAACGATCTGCTCAGCCGGATGCAGGAATTGTCGATTTTGACGCAGGGTGAGCGAAAGCTGCTGAATCAGGTGGCTGCGTTGCAGCAGACCTTGCAGACCGAACGTGATCGGCAGAACCAGGATTACCAGACACTGGTTGGGCAGGAACAACAGCTGCAGTCCATGAAGGCCGCGCAGCTGCAGGAAGAAGCTTCTGCGAAGGATGCCTTGAGCACCGCAAAAAGTCAAATGCAGGCGCTTTCCCAGCAGCAGGAGTCGCTCCTGAAACGACTGCACATGACGCAGAGCCAGATTGAGCAGCTGGAAATTGAGGCGCAGCAGCAGGAAGAGATTCTCTCCCACCACAACGGGTCGTCCGAAGTTGTGGTGCCTGCGCTTCGGTACCAGGACATCTCGCCGACGGTGTTGTATGATTTCGTCGCGTCGAGAGGTTCGGCGTTCACGCTGAGTGACATCGAAACGATTTGCAGCGTCGCACAGTCCTACAATATCAATCCCGCGCTGATGCTCGCGATTACCGGACAGGAACTGGATTTCGTGCAGCAGGGTACGCCGTATGAGACGTGGAAACTGGAGAACCCATTTGACGACTACGGCAGCTGGGCGGTGTATCACACAACGCTCGAACAATCCGCAGCACTGGCCGCGGAATTGATTCAGGTCCGACTCAGTACGCCTCCACCCGCGGGAGAGGATGCCATCATCTGGCTGAATGATCCTGCCAATCATGCAGGAGCTGGTGTGTATGCGACGGATCCGAACTGGGCGTACGGGGTTCGCACCTTCTTTAACGAAATCGAGGCGTATGTGTCGGCGCACTCGTAGGCGGTGCATGCGGCCTCGCGCCACACCGGACCTGGGCGGGTGCGTTCGGCGCGGCGTCTAGTGCTGAACAGCAGGAAAAAGGCCAGTCATCCTCGTCGGGTGACTGGCCTTTGCCATTCCATCGCGGGGGCGTCTTCCACTTGACCGGCTGCGGTTTTTAATTTAGTACATAGACTTTGACGGTCTGCATACCAAAATTGTCTGCCACGGCCTCGCTTGTCGGGACGAAGATGTCGATACGGTCCCCTTTGATGGCGCTGCCTTCGTCGGTTGCGCTGCCGACCATTCCGCCGGTGGGAAGCGCCGAGAACGAATAACCGGAGATGTAGAGTTTCGACTTCAGGGGAATGACGGAAGGGTCAACCGCGATCGTCCCTAGTTTCAATGGGTTCCCGAAGTAGTCCACGGGCCCCCAGCCGTTCTCGCTTGGGCTTGCGGTGTACGCGGTCGCGACGCAGGTGATTTCTTTGGGGATCGCGACCTTCAGGCCGGGGTAGAGGTCCAGCGGATTGACGTTCGGGTTGGCATCGAGCAGGGCTGCGAGCGGGATCCTTTTCTGCTGCGAGATGCTCCAAAATGTGTCGTCCCCCTGGATGGTGTACGTAGAAGCGGCAGTGGACGATTGGCCGACTGCTGCGGAAGATTTGGTTGATTCGGCTGTGGATGTGGATGTGGACGATTGGGTCGTCGGGAGTTGAATCTTGAGCCCGGGGTAAAGGTTCAGCGGATTCACCTTCGGGTTGGCCTTGAGCAGCGTTTGGAGCGGGATGCCCGTGCGCTGCGAAATCGACCAGAACGTATCGTTCCCTTTGACGGTATAGGTGGATGCGAAAGCAGTGGTCATTCCGGTGATCGAGACAATGCCTAAGCTGGAGAGTGTCAGTAGTGTGTTTTTGAAACGCAAAACATTACCTCCTGTATGCATGGGGTGTTATGTATCTCTTAGATCAGTTCGAGATAGGTATGGAAATACCTTTCCAACGTTGGGATCCTAATCGTTCCATGGAAGATGGAGGGGAGTGGGGTGGGCCGGGCGGGCTGGGCTGGTTTAGGGAGCGGGGGCGGGCATAAGGCGCCTTTGGTACCCTAAGCCGGGGTGGCGTTGGATGCTCGGCGACCCATAGGGCACCAAAGCTACCTTAATCCGGGGCGGGGGTAGCCGCTGGGTGGGGCCGTAAGGCACGAAACCTGCCTAAAGCCGAGGTGGGCTAGGCTGCCCGGTGGCGCGTAAGGCACCAAATCTGCCTAAAGCCGGTGCGGGCCAGGCTGCTGGGGGGGCCATAAGGCACCAAACCTGCCTAAAGCCGAGGCGATCCCGGCTGCTGGGGGGCCATAAGGCACCAAACCCGCCTAAAGCCGGTGCGGGCTAGGCTGCCCGGTGGCGCATAAGGCACGAAACCTGCCTAAAGCCGGTGCGGGCTAGGCTGCTGGGTGGCGCATAAGGCACCAAACCTGCCTAAAGCCGGTGCGGGCCCGGTAGCCCGGTGGCGCATAAGGCACGAAACCTGCCTAAAGCCGAGGGGGGCTAGGCTGCCCGGTGGCGCATAAGGCACGAAACCTGCCTAAAGCCGGTGCGATCCCGGCTGCCCGGTGGCGCATAAGGCACCAAACCTGCCTAAAGCCGAGGCGATCCCGGCTGCCCGGTGGCGCATAAGGCACGAAACCTGCCTAAGGCCGGTGCGGGCCAGGCTGTTGGGGGGGCATAAGGCACCAAACCTGCCTAAAGCCGGTGCGGGCCAGGCTGTTGGGGGGGCATAAGGCACCAAACCTGCCTAAAGCCGGTGCGGGCCAGGCTGCTGGGAGGGCCATAAGGCACCAAACCCGCCTAAAGCCGGTGCGATCCCGGCTGCCCGGTGGCGCGTAAGGCACGAAACCTGCCTAAAGCCGAGGCTGGCCCGGCTGCCCGGTGGCGCATAAGGCACGAAACCTGCCTAAAGCCGCGGCTGGCCCGGCTGCCCGGTGGCGCATAAGGCACAAAACCCGCCTAAAGCCGGTGCGGGCCCGGTAGCCCGGTGGCGCATAAGGCACCAAACCTGCCTAAAGCCGAGGCGATCCCGGCTGCCCGGTGGCGCATAAGGCACCAAACCTGCCTAAAGCCGCGGCGATCCCGGCCGCCCGGTGGCGCATAAGGCACCAAACCCGCCTTAATCCGACTCGACCTCGTTCCCGACCCCGGCCCCAGCCAAACTCGGCCCCAGCCAATCCCAAACTCCGCGCCGCCCGGGAAGCCGACCCCGGCCCCGGCCAAACTCGGCCCCGGCGAACCCCAAACCCTACCCTGGCCAACCTCGCTCCACCGCCTCAGCCGCTCGTCCGCTCGCTCGTCCGCTCGCTCGTCCGCTCCACCGCCTCAGCCGCTCGTCTGCTCCAACGTCCGGATCATGTCATACAGCATCCGATTGACCGGCGTCGCCACGCCGTATTTACTCCCGAGCTCGCAGACGGTGCCGGCCAGGTACTCTACTTCCGTCTTGCGCCCGGCTTCCACGTCCTGCAGCATCGATGTCTTCCCTTCTGGAGACATGGCATGCAAAATCTCGTCGAACTCGGCCAGATCACGATCGTTCAAATGCACGCCGACATGCTGGGAAAGCTCGATGACTTCCTGCATGGCGCTGACCATAACATGGTGTGCCTCCGGGACGCTCTGGAACACGCCATACGGCGCCCTCAGCACGGCGGAAGTCTGGTTGATGCCGACGTTGATCATAAATTTCCACCACATGGAACGGCGGATGTCGGCCGGAATCTCGTATGGAATGTGCGCACGCTCGAATAAATCGCGTACGCGTTCTACAGCATTTGGAAGGGGCGCTCCTTCCGGCAGAGGGCTGCTCTGTGCATCGCCAAAACAGATTCGGCCGATGTTGGAGAACGTCACGGTGCGGCCGTCCCGGACCGCATCAATGGCGACGCACATGGCGTGCAGCACGCGATCGCGGCCGTAGACTTCAGCGATGATGTCTTCGCTGGAGATCCCGTTGAGCAGCGGCAGAATGAGGGTCTCTGGGCCGACATGGCCGCGCATCTGCTGAATGGCTTGCGGCAGCCCATCGTATTTCACGGCGACGATGATAAGATCGGCCGGTTGGGTTTCTGCCTCCGGGGAGACATACTGAAATCGGTAGCTTCGACCGTTGACGACGACGTCGTGATTTTGGTAGCGCTGGATGCGCGCTTCATCTGCAATGACGCGGATGCAGCTGGGGTCGTAGTCATACAGCCGGCTTGCGTAGGCCGCGCCAATGGCGCCGAGGCCAATCACGGAAACTCGCTGAATTTGATTGATCAAAAGGGGTCAACTCCGGTGCAGGATAGTGGGTAAACGGCTCGCCCTGGGTGCAGGACCTGTCGGCTATCATTGGTTCACGGCCCGCCATACTGGCCGGCTATCATTGGCACAAGCCCAGCCGGCCAACGACTTACACACTCAGTTTCGCCTTCAGAATCGCAGACTGTAAAGCAGAGAACCGATGCCGTTCTTCGTCCCGCACATTCACTTCGACGAGAATGGCACCGGTTCTTGCATTGGATATCGTACACATGCTGTCTTCACCCTCACCCTCCAGGGCGTAGGAAAGCAGCCGCAAGGGCACAGGGCTTCGACGGCCGGGCAAAAACATCACATCCGTATTCCATGACAGGTCAGAGAGTGTGTACTTCGCCATTCGTTACCTCAATCCCAATTTGGTCGGGGGCCCTTGAACCGTCACTTCTCATCGTCGCTTTCCTGGGCAAGGCGTCAAAAAAACCCCGTGGCCACGGGGGTGCGTTCACCTGCAGATGACCTTGCGGTTCAGCAACCCGGCGATCATGGAAGTCTCAACGAGTGCATTCCGTAGACCCGTGGCTTTGCGTCCCCATCTTTCGAATGGGTTTGCCGAATTGATTCCGTATGGCATTACCTTCGACACGGGAGGACGGAATCCTGCCAATGGAATCCCGCCCGGTGCCCGGCCAATCTCGTGGCTCGCGCTGCGGGCGCGCCTTTTCATGAATTTTGCAGGTGAAATCCGATATAATAGGACGGTCCCGCAGATGATCAGCGGGTCGAACCTGTGCGTCGAGTCTGCAACCGATCCGCCTTTGAAAACTCGTGACTGCAATCCGTGCGCCGTCATCAGGGCGCACGCACAAGGAGAGGGCTACCCTGGACAAACCATTGGAAGTGGTCGGGTCTTCCCGGCGCGATCTCGTCATTCTACTGATTGTGAACGTGATTCTTCGTGCAGCCTGGCTGCTCGTGATGCATCCGAAGCAAGACGCCGATTTTGAGTGGTACTTCACCCACGCAGCTGCGATGGCGGCGGGGCACGGCTACCGGTGGAGCGCAGGAACGTCCGGCCCATACACGGCATACTGGCCGATTGGCTGGCCGTTCATCCTGTCCCTGCTGTTCCGCATCACCGGGCCGAATCTGACGGCCGGACTGATCCTCAACGCGGTGTTCAGTGTCGCGATTGTCTATGTGATTTATGCCTTCGCGATGCAGTTGTTCGCGAATCGAAAGGCCGCCTTCATTTCCGCGCTTGCCTACACGCTGCTGCCAAGCCAGATCGAATGGAACGCAGTGCTCGGCTCGGAAGAATCCTTTACCTTCCTGTTCCTGCTTGCCCTGTACCTGTACGTGGGGCTGTACAAAACGTCTTTTGTTCGATCACGCCTTGGCTGGCCCGTCTGGCTGGGCCTTCTCGTCACCGGCATTATCTGGGGCTTTGCCTGCGATGTTCGGCCCATCCCGCTGGCGTTCGTGGCGGTCATGCTGGTGTACGAGCTGGTGGTGAACATCGCAGCTTGGCGGCGTACGCTGCTGCGCATCGTGACCTTCGGCGTCGGCGTTGTGGCGGGCGTCGCACCCGTGACCATCCGGAACTGGATTGCCATGCATCACTTTATTGTGGTGTCGACCAACGGCGGCGTCGACCTGTGGCAGGGAACGCGCATCAACGGAGGCTACTACTGGTCCTGGCTGCCGTGGAAAAATCCACTGCTGGCGGCGGGTAACAACGAGATCCTCAAGAACCAGATTGGCAAGCAATGGGCGAAGAACTACATCCTGCATCACCCCGAGACAACGTTTGTCAACGGATTGATCAAGATTTTCGACTTATACAAGGTGGACACCAACGCCGTGTGGTACACCGTGCACCAGGTGTCTTCGTCCCGGCTGCTGTTTTACGGCGTGGAGATGCTTACGACCGGCCTGTATTGGGTGTTCATGGTGCTGGCGGTGGCGGGGATTGTCGTGTGGATTCGGCGCATTCGGCCGTCCGCGCGGACGGAGATGAACCCGGCTGCTGTCGGTGGCCGGCGGTATACCCTCTACCCGCTGCTGTTTGTGATTTACTATACGCTGCTCTTTATGCTGTTCCCGGCGTGGGACCGCTTCCGCTACCCCTTGATGCCTTTGTTCGCGCTGTTCATTGGACTGGGGTGGATGATGTTGTTTCGGACGAAGTTCGGGCGGCGCTCGGACGAAGCTTGACCGGCCCAGTCCCTGCCGAGCGCGAGCCAGCCCGAACGAGTCGCAGCCCCGATGAAACCCGCGGCGGTCAACTGGAATGCGTGACAGGCATTCCATGGCCGCATGCGCGGTTTATTTGGTCTGTAATTGTTGAAAAAATCGATTGATTTATAACCAAACATAATTTAATATTCATACATCTGAATGAGTCAATTCACGTAGGAATAATTCCATTCATTAGGAGGGTTGTTATGCAGGTTGAGAACCATTCCATTGATTTCGTCCCGGAGGACGAGCGGCACGGACACATCATGAACCTGTTTACGGTGTGGTTCGCGTCCAACATGCAGATGACGCCGCTGGTCACGGGAGCGCTGGCTGTGGAGCTGGGGTTGAACCTGGCCTGGAGCCTGGTGGTCATCATCGCCGGCAACCTGATTGGCGCTATCTTCATGGCGTACCACTCGGCACAGGGGCCGAAACTGGGGATCCCGCAGATGATTCAGAGCCGCGCCCAGTTCGGCGTCATCGGGGCGATTCTGCCGCTCATTATCGTGATCCTCATGTATGTCGGGTTCTTCGCCTCGAGTGATGTGCTGGGTGCGCAGGCCATCAACGGCTTGGCGAACACACATGTGAGCATGAACTGGTCGCTCATCATTCTCAGTGTGATCACGCTTATCGTGACCATCATTGGCTACGACCTGATTCACGCGGTGGAGCGCTGGCTGTCCCTGGTGTTCGCGATTGTGTTCATCTTCGTGAGCATCAAGGCCTTCTCGCTGCCGATGCCTGCCGGGAGCTGGTCGTTTGGGCATGCAAACTGGCCGATGATTCTGCTGACGCTGACCATCGTGGTCACCTGGCAGATCGCGTACGCGCCGTATGTTGCGGACTACTCGCGCTACATGCCGAAAAACACCTCGGTTGGGAAGACGTTTCTCTTCAGTTATGCAGGGACGGTGCTCAGCAGCGGATGGATGATGATTCTGGGGGTCGTATTGACGCTCGGGATCCCGAAATTCCTCGACAACTCCAGCGTCAATGTGGCCAACCTGCTCGGCAAGGGCGGTATCGCAGTGCTGATGTACGTCATCATCGCACTTGGCATCGTGGCCGTCAACGTGCTGAACCTGTATGGCGCCTTTATGTCCATCACCACTTGTACGCAGGCGATTTTCAAGTTTGCCGTCAACCGGAAGAGCCGGACTTCGTTCGTCACGCTGATGGCGTTGGTAGGGACGGTGCTCGCGCTGGCGGGGCAAGGCAACTTCCTGGACAACTTCACGAACTTCATCCTGTTCTTGGCGTACTTCCTGATTCCGTGGACCGCTATCAACCTGGTGGACTTCTACTTCGTACGGCACGGGGAATACAGCATCCCGGATATTTTCAAACTGGACGGCATCTACGGCGCCTACAACTGGCGGACGCTGATTGTGTATGTGGTGGGCGTGCTGGTCGAGATCCCGTTTATGAACACGACTTTTTACGTCGGTCCGCTGTCGAACGCCATGGGCGGCGCGGACATCTCGTGGATAGTCGGACTGGTGGTGTCGGCGCCCCTGTACTACCTGGTGACGAAGCCGACAGTGAACCGGCCGCGCGGCGAGGCAGTGGCGAAGGTGACATGAGCGCAGGATGGGGGGATGGGGCGGCAGGGTGGCGGGGTGGCAGGGTGGCAGGGTGGCGGGGTGGCGGGGTGGCGGGGTGGCGGGGCCGGGCCTCGCTAGGGAAGCAAAGGTTCCTTATGTCGGCCGGTGTGGGCGCCTGGGCTGAGTGGTAAGGTAGGAACCCTGCCTTAAGTCGGATGGCCCGGCAGAGCCGGGCCTCCACTAGGGAAGCAAAGGCTCCTTATGTCGGCCGGGGTGGGCGCCTGGGCTGGGTGGTAAGGTAGGAAACCCGCCTTAAGTCGGATGGCCCGGCAGGGCCGGGCCTCCACTAGGGAAGCAAAGGCTCCTTATGTCGGCCGGGGTGGGGGCATGGGCTGAGTGGTAAGGTAGGAAACCCGCCTTAAGTCGGATGGGCCGGCAGAGCCGGGCCCCGCTAGGGAAGCAAAGGCTCCCTAAGGCCCCGGGCCTCCGCCCGAGCACCCGCATCCCTCGCCCGAATCCGCGGAGCACCCGCACCCCCCGTCGCCCGCCCGAACAACCCCACGCCCATGCCGCCAAGCACCACAACTATCACCATGAAGGAGGACGAACAAACCATGTCAATCGACGTGAATCAACCCATCCGTGCCCCGCGAGGTACCGAAAAATCCTGCAAAGGCTGGGAGCAGGAAGCGGCACTGCGCATGCTGATGAACAACCTGGACCCGGAGGTGGCGGAGCGTCCGCAGGACCTCGTGGTGTACGGGGGCATTGGCAAAGCCGCGCGGAACTGGGAGGCCTTCCACGCCATCGTAGGTGCCTTAAAGGACCTCGAGAACGACGAAACCCTGTTGGTGCAGTCGGGGAAGCCGGTCGGGATCTTCAAAACTCACGAGGACGCGCCACGCGTGTTGTTGGCGAACTCCAACTTGGTCCCAGCGTGGGCGAACTGGGAAACGTTCCATGAACTCGATCGCAAAGGACTCATCATGTACGGCCAGATGACGGCAGGCAGCTGGATTTACATTGGGTCGCAGGGGATTTTGCAAGGCACCTATGAAACCTTCGCCGAGGCCGCCCGGCAGCACAAAAACGGCACGCTGGCTGGCACCTGGACCCTCACGGCTGGCCTTGGCGGCATGGGCGGTGCGCAGCCGTTAGCCGTCACGATGAACGGCGGCGTTGCGCTCATCGCGGAGGTCGACGAGACGCGCATCCAGCGCCGCATCGAAACGCGCTACCTCGACCGCAAAACGGACAGCATGGAGGAAGCGATGCAGTGGGTGCAGGCGGCGGTGGGGAAGGGGGAGCCGTTGTCCATCGGGATCCACATGAACGCCGTCGACGTCTACGAGTGGCTCATCGCACATGACCTCACGCCTGACTTTGTGACCGACCAGACCTCTGCGCACGACCCGCTCAACGGCTATCTGCCGCAGCACATGACGCTCGCGGAGGGGGCAGCGCTGCGCCAGCGCGACCCGCAAACGTACATTGCCAAATCGAAGCAGAGCATGAAGAAACACGTCGAGCTGATGCTGGAGATGAAGAAGCGCGGCGCAGTGGTGTTTGACTATGGCAACAACATCCGGCAGGTGGCCTACGACGAGGGGCTGAAGGATGCGTTTGCGTTCCCGGGGTTCGTGCCGGCGTACATCCGCCCGCTGTTCTGCGAAGGCAAGGGGCCGTTCCGGTGGGCGGCGCTCTCGGGCGATCCCGCCGATATCCACCGCACCGACGAACTGGTGCTGGAACTCTTTCCGGACGACGAGCACCTCCATACGTGGATTCAGAAGGCGCAAAAGGACATCGCGTTTCAGGGGCTTCCGGCACGCATCTGCTGGCTCGGCTACGGCGAGCGCGCGAAGCTCGGGCTGGCGATGAACGAGTTGGTGCGCAAAGGCGAGATCAGCGCGCCGATTGTCATCGGGCGCGACCATCTGGACGCGGGCTCCGTTGCCTCTCCGAACCGCGAAACGGAGTCGATGAAGGACGGCAGTGACGCCATCGCGGACTGGCCGATTTTGAATGCGCTCGTGAACACAGCGGCTGGTGGGTCCTGGATTTCGGTACACCACGGCGGGGGTGTCGGCATGGGCTACTCGCTGCACGCCGGGATGGTCGTGGTCGCGGACGGGTCGGAGCGGGCGGCGCGCAAGCTCGCGCGAGTGCTGACCACCGACCCAGGGATGGGCGTCATTCGCCACGTCGACGCCGGGTATGAGAAGGCAGCGGAAGTCGCCAAGGCGCGTGGTGTGCGGATCCCGATGCAGGAGTACGGCGGCGCCGGCCAATGAGCTGGCGGCCGTGCCCAGCTGCCCAGCAATCCAACGGAGGTGCGCGTGATGACACAAATCCGGCGAATCATTGACAACATTGGCCTGTTGTGGACGATGGACGACGCGAATCACACTGACGGCCCGCGCTGCGGGCGCGAGGCCATGCGGACGGTGGGGGCCATCGAGAACGCTGCCATCGCGATCGACGCCGCGGGGCTCATCGCCGACGTCGGGCCGCGGAAGTCGATTCTGGACATGGCGGATGCCGACACCGAAATCATCGACGCAAAGGGCGGCTTTGTCAGCCCGGGACTGGTGGACCCGCACACCCATCTGGTGCATGGCGGGTCGCGCGAGAAGGAACTCCCGCTGCGTATCGCCGGCGCGTCCTATCTCGATATTCTTCGCCAGGGCGGCGGCATCTTGCGGACCGTCCGGGACACCGCGGCGCAGTCCGAAGCGGCGCTGCTCAACCAGGCGAAGGTGAGCCTCGAACGCATGAGCCGGTTCGGCGTGACGACCGTCGAAGCGAAGACCGGTTACGGCCTCACCCTCGAGGGAGAAATGAAACAGCTGCTCGTGGCGAAACAGCTGGCCGAGGCGCAGCCGCTCTCGCTGGTGCACACAGCGATGCCGGCGCACGCGGTGCCCAAGGACCTGCCCACGTCGCGCGAGGCGTTCATTGAGCAGATTGTCGACATGCTGCCCGCCCTGCACGATGCGGGCGCGGAGTTTGCGGATGTGTTTGTGGAGGACGGGGTGTTCTCGGTCGAAGAAGGACGGCACATCTTGATGAAAGCGAAATCGCTCGGCATGAAAACGAAAATCCATGCGGATGAAATCGCGCCCATCGGCGGTGCCGAACTGGCGGCGGAACTGGGCGCCACCTCGGCTGACCACCTGCTGGCTGCGTCCAACGAGGGCCTCGTCAAAATGGCGGAAGCGGGCGTGATTGCCGTCTGTTTGCCAGGTACGTCGTTCTACTTGCAAAAGACCCCCGCGCGTGCACGGTTTATGCTGGATGAAGCGAACCTCGCCGTGGCGGTGGCGAGCGACTATAACCCAGGCTCGTGCCCGTCCGAGAACTTCGGGCTGACGATGAGCCTGGCGCTGCTCACCCTGCACATGACGCCGGAGGAAATCTGGAACGCCGCCACGCGCAATGCCGCGTACGCGATTGCCAGGGGAGATGTGGCCGGCGTGATCCGCAAAGGACGCCCCGCTGACGTGGTCGTGTACGCTGCGCCCAACCCGGAGTACGTGCTGACGCACTTTGGCATTTCGCACGTTGGCATGTTGTTTGTGAAAGGACGTCGAATCCTGTGACCCCTCCATCTGTGAAATCGGCGCTGGATGAGTGGATCAAGAGCGGCAAGTCCGGCTCCGAAGTAAATCGTGTGATTAGCAGTTATATTGAAGAGAATTTCACAAAAGTGGCGTTCATGACCTCGGCCGAGCTGGCGGAAGCCGTGGGCGTAAGCCAAGCGTCCATCACGCGCTTTGCGCACAGTCTCGGTTTTGCAGGGTTTGGCGAGTGGAGCAAAGAGATGCAGCGGATGATTCGTGCGGAGCTCTCCGGGCCGGAGCGGCTGTGGTTCGCCGACCATCCGACACTGTCGACGCCCGATGCGTCTGGCGATCGCGTTGTTTTGAGCGAGCACCTTCACCTTGAATCCCTGAACCACATTCTGGCGTCGCAGGTGTTCGAAGACTTGGCGCAGGCGATTGTGCAGGCCCATCGAGTCATTTTGGTGGCGGCGCGCGCTTCCGCGACGCTGATTCCGTATTTGCACTACTTTCTCAGCAAGGTCCGTCCGAACGTCGAGGCGGCGGTGCCTGGTGATGTACTGTGGGAGCGGCTCCCGGCCGAACAGCCAGACGGCGTGCTGGTGGTCGCGCTGGCCTTCCCGCGCTACCCGCGCGTGCTGGTCGAGCGGGTCAAGGAACTGGTGGACAGCGGTTTTCAGGTTGCCGCCGTCACCGACCATCCGAATGCCCCTGTGGCAGCCCACCTCTCCACAGTCGTTGCCGTACCGGTCACCACCGCGTCGCTGTTCGATTCGTACGCGACGCCCATTGCGTTGTTCAATCTCTTGATTCGCCGCGTGGCGCAGCTCACCCCCGAAGCATCCATGCAGCGGCTCAATCAAATCGAGGAGCAAGACCGTCGTCACGGGGTGTATTACGAGCGGTGAAAGGAGAACTTGGGTTGGGACAACAACTGGAATCACAACGACGCGTGCCACCGTTTCGGGTGGAACGATTCAAACAGCGCTTCGACGCGTTTTCGGAAATTGGGCGTTCTGCTTCCGGGGCCATGAATCGGCCGTTCGGCAGTCCGGCGGATTTGGAAGCTCGCGCATGGCTCGTGCGGCTGGCTGAAGAAGCGGGTTTCGAAGTGTACTTCGACGCTGTCGCCAACCTGTGGGGCGTTCGCCCCGGGCAGGTGGACGGCCCGGCCATCGTGCTTGGCTCGCATCATGACTCTGTGCCGGACGGCGGCCGGTTCGACGGCCCGCTCGGGGTCTTGATGGCCATCGAAGTGATTCAGTCCCTGCAGGAAGCGGGCTATCAGAACGCGCTTCCGCTGTCGTTTGTCTCCTTTACGGCGGAAGAGCCCAATCCGTTCGATCTGTCGACGCTGGGCAGTCGAACGGTTGCCGGACGGCTTACCGAAGACCAGTTGAACGCCGCGGCGGACTGGAACGGCCGGCCCTTGTGGGAGGCACTGACCGCGGCGGGGGGCGGCCGTGATCGGCTGGCGGAGGTCCGGAAGTCCAGGGATGACATCGCCGCGTTTCTGGAGCTGCATATTGAGCAGGGCCGGCGGCTGGAGTCGGCGCAGATTCCGATTGGGGTTGTCTCCGGCATTTGCGGCATCTACCGGGAAACCGTCACGGTCGCCGGCGAGGCCAACCACGCCGGGACGACTCAGCTGCCGGACCGACGCGACGCACTCCTTGCGACGAGCGAGATGCTGCTCGCCATCGAGCAGAAGCTGCAAGCGGCGGATAACCCGGAGCTCATCGCGACGGTGGGCCGGCTCACGGTGACGCCGAACGCAGCCAATATCATTCCAGGGGAATGTCAGTGGATTCTGGAGATTCGCGGCGGCGACATGGCGGAGGTCTACGGGTTTCGGGATGCCTGCATGCAGGTGTTCGCAGACATTGCGGCGCGGCGCGGCGTCACGTTCCGCCGAGATCTGATGCTCGACCAGCAGCCGCAGCCCATGTCCGACGAGGTCATTCAGGCACTGCAGCAGGCAGCCTCCGCGCTGCACTTGCCCTACATGAACCTGGCCAGCATGGCCGGCCATGATGCGACGCACATCGCCAGTTTCACGCGCGCGGGCATGGTGTTCGTGCCGAGCTTGGGCGGGAAGAGTCACTGCAAGGAAGAGGCATCGCGGATGGAGGATATTGAGCAGGCGTTCTATGTCCTCGCGGCAGCCACTATGGCGCTGGACACGGCCATCGCAACCGAGGAGGGGTACCGTCATGGCGACCGGTGAAGTGCGGAGAGCACAAGCAGCCAGCACCAAGCAGTTGTTTGAGCCAAGATACGTGGAAATGAACCAGAAGTTTCAGGAGGACGTGAGTGTGCTCGTCCTCGACGGCACCATCGCGGACATCGGGCCGCGGGACGCGTTGGCTGCGAGGCACCCGGATGCGGAGCGCATCGACTGGCACGGGTTTGCGCTCGTGCCGGGGACGGTCAACGCGCACAACCACTCGTTTCAAAGCCTGCTGCGGGGCATCGCGGCCGACGAACCGTTCTTTGTGTGGCGCGACGAAGCCTTATATAAGTACACCCCCTGCCTGGACGCGGACGCGGTTTACGCGGGTGCGCTGTTCGCCTTTTCGGAGATGCTGCTGCACGGCGTCACGACGGTGGCGGACTTCTTTTACGTGCACGACAACGGCACGGAAAACGACGAGGCGGTGATTCAGGCCGCGTCGGACTTAGGCATCCGCTTCGTCATGGCGCGGACGATGTATGACTGGGACGGGGCACCGACCGCCTACCGCGAACGCGTCGAGGATGCCGTGCGCCGAACGCGCCACCTGGCTGTGAAGTATCAAGGGAGCGACGGGGTCACCATTCACCCCGCCCCGCACAGCCCGCATGCGGCTTCGCCCGAGATGATTCAAGCCGGGCACCGGCTGGCGAAGGAACTGGGCACCCCCTTTCACATCCATGTTGCGGAAGAGATGTTCGAGGTCAATGAAATCCTGCGCGACTACGGCGTACGTCCCGTGCACTACCTCGATTCGCTGGGGGTGCTGGACGATTCCACCCTCGCGATTCACCTCGTCTGGCTGGAAGATGACGAAATTCAGCTTCTCGGCAGCCGCCGTGCGTCGCTCGCCTACTGTCCGTCCAGCAACATGTTTCTGGCGGACGGCATCACCAAAATTCCCGAACTCCTGCGTGCTGGCGTCAACATTGGACTGGGAACCGACGGGGCCTGCAGCAACAACCGCATCAGCGTGTTTGAGGAAATGCGCATGACGTCGCTGTTACAGAAGGTGCGGACGCTGGACGCGACCATCATCCGCGCCGCCGACACATACCGCATGGGGACGAGCGCGGGCGGCGAAATCCTGCGCTTGCCGATCGGAAAGATTGAGGCAGGATACCGGGCGGATTTTGTCGCGATCGATTTGAATGACCTGTCCCTGCATCCATCGTCCAAGGACCTCCTGTTGTCGCACGTCGTCTATGCCATGCAGCCGACCGCCATTCGGCGCGTCGTCGTCGGCGGCAAAACGGTGGTCCAGGACGGTCAGTTGCAGCAGGTATGGAATGGCGAGGTTCGTCAGCGCGTGACCGCGGTGCAGGAAAAGTTCGCCCGGATGGCGGCAGATGAGCGCTGACGGCGACAAACGATAGGAGGCCTGTCAAGTGGCAGAGGACTGGACGCAGCAACCCACCGCATTTCCCCGTTTTGAAGGGGTTCGATCCTTCATGCGGCTGCCTTATCAACCGGAGCCGCAACCGGCGGATGTCGTCATTTTGGGGGCGCCGTTGGATACGACGGCCACCTTCCGAACGGGTGCCCGGTTTGGACCGGAGGCGATTCGCCGGATTTCCTCGCTGCTTCGGCCCGCGCACGTCCATCATCAGGTGCGCCCGGCGGACGTGCTGAACATCGTCGACGGCGGCGACGTTCCGGTGATTCCAGGGAACACCCAGCGCAGCTACGACTACATCACCGAGCGAATCCAGGCCTGGGTACGACAGGGTGCGGTGCCCTTCACCCTCGGCGGTGACCACGCCATCGCGCTCCCGGAACTGCGGGCCATCGCCAAGGAACACGGCCCGGTCGCGCTGATTCAGTTCGATGCGCACCAGGACACGTGGGACGAATACTGGGGAGAGAAGTATACGCACGGGACACCGTTCCGCCGGGCCCTAGAAGAAGGCTTGCTCGATGTGTCGCGATCGACACAAATTGGGATGCGCGGCACCGTGTATGACCCTCGTGACATTGACGAGGGCCGCGGCTTGGGCTTTGAAGTCATTACAGCCGAGCAGGTCCGCGATCTGGGACTCGACAGGACGGTGGCCATCGCGCGCGAACGGGCGGGAGACGCGAAGGTGTTTGTGACCTTTGATATTGACTTTCTCGATCCGGCCTATGCCCCGGGCACCGGCACGCCCGAAATCGGCGGCTTTACCACGTTTGAAGCGCAGTACATGGTGCGCCGGCTTGCAGGGCTTCACTTTGTCGGCTTCGATGTCGTCGAGGTGCTGCCCAGTTTGGACCCAACGGAGATCACGGCGCTCGCCGGCGCGACGATGGCCTTTGAGTTTCTGGCCCTGCTCGCCGCAGGGCGGGCATAACCGATACAAACCCAGCGACGCTGCCTCGGCGGCGCGCGAGCGGATGGGAGCGCGGCAGGAAAATCACGGCGGGCTGTCCAACAGGTATGAAGGACCCTTGTTGTGGTTGGGGCAGCCCTTCAAGTTGAATTCGAAATTGCTCACGTACCCTGTCCATGA
Organism: Alicyclobacillus cycloheptanicus; assembly: GCF_028751525.1. Taxonomy (GTDB): domain Bacteria; phylum Bacillota; class Bacilli; order Alicyclobacillales; family Alicyclobacillaceae; genus Alicyclobacillus_L; species Alicyclobacillus_L cycloheptanicus. Next base: position 1,054,616 of record NZ_CP067097.1, on the reverse strand, counting down.
GACAGCGTGTTGCCAGCACGGGGGCTTTCCGTGTTTCGGTGAGTGTTTCACACTGGGGAAAGGAGTCATTTCGTGGCAAAGCAGCACCTCTATGAAGTCGATTTGATGCGGGCGTTCATTATGTTCTTTGTGGTTTGTGTACATATCACCATCGTCTTTATGACGACCGTCCCGGTACAGTCGCCATCCTACCTTGGGTTTGGCGCCATCCTCACGTCCCTGCACTTTACCCGGGAGTCGTTCATGTTCATCACGGGCATCGTTCTGCTGCTGACGTACTATGGCCGTCCGTTTCGAATTATGGATTTCTGGAAAAAGCGGTTCATGCTCATTGGCATCCCATACCTGGTGTGGACGTTTGCCTATATCCTGTTCAAGGGACTCTATTATCAGCCAAATCACTACTGGGACCCGGCAGCACTCCTTTCCAATACGCTGCATTCCGTGTTCACGGGGAGCCAGTATTACCTCTACTTTCTGTTTGTTTCCATGCAGATGTATCTCCTGTTCCCGCTGCTCGTCAAAGGACTGCAGCGGTTCCGCAGGTACCACGTGCACATCTTCATTGGGAGTTTCGTGTTTCAGGTGCTGTTGATGGGGATTTACAAGTTTTACATCGCGGACATGCCAACCACTTCCATGCCCGCTGCACTGCTGGCCTTCAAGCAGCATGCCGGTCAGTTCATCCTCATGTACCAGTTCTGGTTTATCGGCGGTGGAATCACAGCGTGCCACTACCCAGCGGTGCGCGCGTGGGTGGTGCGGCACGCTCGGTGGGTCACCACCGTTCTCATCCTCTCTGTGCTCGGCGTTTGGGCGCACTACTTACGCGACATGATGTTGCTCGGGCGGGACGAGTCGGTGGCGGAGATGATTTTCCAGCCCATGATGATTCCGTACAGCCTCATCGTGACCATCGCGACTTTGGTTGCAGGGTGCGCCTTTGCGGCCCGCCGCTTGCAGCCCAACTGGCAGTGGTTCAGCCGGTTTGTCACATTGGCGTCCAACACGTCCTTCGGTATTCTGTTGATTCAGCCGATTCTGATTGTCTTTGTGGAGGCGCTGGTGGGTGCACTCAACACCATGGGCATCTCCAAATGGCTCAACTACAGCCTGTGGCCTGTCAGCATCCTGGCGGTCTATTTCGCGTCGATGGCCTTGTCGAGTTGGCTTGGGAAGGTGCCCGTTTTGTCGTACGTCGTCGGTCGAAAGACGCAGCGCCAGCGCTTTCACGGTGGCTTGTCATCAATTTAGGCCCGGCACTGATTTGTAAGAACCTCGATGGGGTGACGCAGGGCGGACATCATCAGTCGTCTGAGGGGGTACATACACGGTGGACATGATGGAAGACATTTGGGAGCCCTATGCGCGAAGGGAAGCTGCATCCGCGTACGAGCACCTCTATCCGTCCTTCGAGTGGAACATTCCTGCGAGCTTCAATATCGCCATCGCGGCGTGCGACCGGCATGCGGCGGCGCATCCGGACAAAGTCGCCATCCTGTTCGATCGGGGCAAAGGGACGTCGGAGCGGTGGACGTTCCGGCATTTGAAGGCGGATTCCAATCGGCTCGCCAATGCGCTGCGGGGCCTTGGGGTCAAATCAGGCGACCGGGTGGCCATCTTTCTCTCGCAGTCCCCGCAGCTGCCCATCGCACACTTTGCGGTCTACAAGCTGGGTGCTGTTGTGGTGCCCCTGTTTACCCTGTTCGGCCACGAGGCGGTGGTTCATCGCACGGGCGACAGCGCATCCCGCGTCCTCATCACAGACCGCGAGCACGTCGAACTGGTGCTGGACTGTCTGCCCCAGCTGCCGACCCTCGAACACATCCTTGTGGTGGATGAGCCGGCGGCCGGCACCCTCTTTGTCCCGGACTTGATGGCCAAAAGCAGTGACCAGTTCCAGGTTGTGCAGACAAAGGCGGACGACCCGGCCATCATCATCTATACCTCCGGCACGACCGGTAAAGCGAAGGGGGCACTGCACGGTCACCGCGTGCTGCTCGGCCACCTGCCCGGCGTCAGTGTCTCGCACGACCTGATGCCACGACCCGGCGATTTCATCTGGACGCCCGCAGACTGGGCGTGGATCGGCGGCATGTTCGACGTCCTGTTTCCAGCGCTCTACTGGGCCGTCCCGATTGTCGCCCGGCGCATGCCGAAGTTCGACCCACTGGAGGCCTTCGACCTGATGGCGCGCTGGCAGGTCAAAAATGTGTTTCTGCCGCCCACAGCCGTCAAGCTGATGCGGCAAGTCGACAACCCGCGCGGCCGCTGGCCGATTTCGCTCCGGACGATCGCCTGCGGCGGCGAGTCGCTGGGCGAGGAGACCCTGCGCTGGGCGCGGGAGACGCTCGGTGTGCACATCAACGAGTTCTACGGACAAACGGAATGCAACATGGTGGTGAGCAACTGCGCAAGCCTGTTCGAGGCAAGGCCGGGATCGATGGGGAAACCCGCCCCCGGACACGACGTGGCCATCATCGATGACCAGGGCCGTCCGCTGCCGCACGGGGAAATAGGGGAGATTGGCGTGCGCCGGGGGGACCCTGTGATGTTCTTGGGGTACTGGAACCAGCCGGCCGCGACGGAGCGCAAATTCGTGGGAGACTGGCTGCGAACCGGAGACATGGGGTATATGGATGCGGACGGCTATCTCTATTTCGTGGGCCGCGACGACGACATCATCAGCTCTGCCGGCTACCGCATCGGTCCTGCGGAAGTGGAGGAGACCTTGGTCCAGCACCAGGCCGTTCTGATGGCAGCGGTGATTGGCCGCCCGGACGAAACCCGCGGAGAAGTCGTCAAGGCGTTTGTCCGCCTGCGCGGCTGCGTGGAACCAAGCGATGCGTTGAAGTCGGAGCTGCAGGCCTGGGTGCGGCAGCGGCTGGGGGCCCACGAGTATCCCCGGGAGGTCGAGTTCGTGTCCGAATTTCCGATGACACCCTCCGGCAAGATTCAGCGGGCCGTGCTGCGCCAGCAAGAACGCGAACGGAAGAAGGCGTCCCTATGAGCGTGTACCCTCAATTCGAGAACAACTACCGCAACATCCTCTGCGACGCGCTCGAATATACGTACGAATGCATCGTGTTGACCGATGCAGACGGCTACATTCTCTACATGAACAAACCCTATCAGGAGTTTCTGAACGTGCAGGATGTCGTCGGCCGGCATGTCACAGAAGTCATCGAGAACACCCGCATGCATATCGTTGCCCAGACGGCCAAGGCGGAAATCGCGGATGTGCAGCGGATTCGCGGCAACGACATGATTGCCAATCGGATCCCGATTGTTCGCGACGGCCGCGTCGTTGCCGTCATTGGCACGGTGTTGTTCCAGGATGTGCAGCAGCTCTACGCGCTCGCAGCGACGGTCGACCGCCTGCGCAAAGAGGTGGACTACTACAAGGGGGAACTCCGCCGTAAATCGCGCCACGGCCGACGGGTCACGACCAGCTTTGACGAGATCATCGGGGAGGACCCGAGGATGGTCGACTTGAAGCGGCTGGCAATGCGGGTTGCGAAGAGCAATACCACCGTGCTCATCACCGGTGAGAGCGGGACGGGCAAGGAACTGCTTGCGCGCGCGATGCACGCGGCCAGCCCTCGCGGGCTGGGTCCGTTCATCTCGGTGAACTGCACCGCGATCCCCGAAACGCTCCTGGAATCGGAGCTGTTCGGGTATGAAGGGGGCGCGTTCACGGGCGCGTCCCCCTCAGGGAAAAAAGGGAAGTTTGAACTGGCCGACCACGGCACCCTGCTCCTCGATGAAATCGGCGACATGCCGCTTTCGCTACAGGCAAAGTTGCTTCGCGTGTTGCAGGAACGCGAGATTGAACGGGTCGGTGGCACGCAGCCGATTCCAGTCGACGTTCGGATCATCTCCTCGACCCACCGAAATATGGTGGAGCAGATCCGCTGCGGTCGGTTTCGTGAAGACCTGTTTTATCGACTGAACGTCATGAACCTCCATATTCCTCCTCTGCGCGAACGTCGAAATGATATTCGCCGTATGTCTGTGCAAATGCTGAGCCAGCTGGAAAAAAGCACGGGTTATCAGGTGAGAGACATTGAACAGGGCGTTTGGCGCAAGCTGGAGCAGCATGGGTGGCCAGGGAACGTACGAGAATTGAGAAATGTACTCGAGCGGGCGCTGCACCTCATGGAGGATGGCGTGCTGCGGCCGGAGCATATCACGTTTCCTTTTTCCATGTCAGACAGCAGTTGTGGGCCCGCGGCGACCGCAGAACCTCAGATGGCTCTCCGGGATTGTGTGGCTGAGGCGGAGAAGTCAGCGATTCGCAGCGCACTGGCTGCTGCGCAGGGCGACAAGCGGGAAGCGGCGCGTCTGCTTGGCATCAGTAAATCTGCACTCTATCAAAAACTAATAGATTATCAACTTTGAGGCGTATTCCGGATTTCCGGAATGGCTTTCCACCGTTTTGGAACCTGCCTCCGAACTTCAGACCCGTTGTCGGCTTGCGTCTGCTGCGTCTGCGTCAGAAACGCAAGTGTGTGCGGGCAAAGGATTCGGATCGTACTGGACGCGTATGCATTGGCACGAGACTTGCATTATACCGACAGTGCGTTCATCGAATACTTAGACGATTTCGGAGGGGGAAAGTGAATTGAAAAAAAGATGGAAAGGGATTATGACAGTTGCTGCGTCGCTGGCGCTGGCTGGTGTCTTGACGGCATGTAATACAGCGGCAAGCAGCGGTGCGGGTTCCGATGGCAATACCGCCGGCAATTCAAGTGATTCGGGTGGCTCCACCTCCAGCACTGTGACGGTGGCGGCCATTACCTCCCTCACCAGCTCCATCTCGGACCTTGGGGTCCCGGGTTACCAGGCGGAAGAATTGGCGATCAATCAAATCAATGCGAGCGGCGGGTTGCTCGGCAAGAAAATTAAGTTGATCAAGTTCGACGACGCCGCGCAGCCCAACTTGGGTGCACAATATGCAGATACGGCCATTCTAAAAGATCATGTAAACGCTGTCTTTGGCCCGGTATCGAGTGCTGTGGCGGCAGCTATCGAACCGATTGCCGCCCAGAATCATACATTGGTCTTCTTCCATACGAGTAATGATATCTCACTGACGACAACCGGTTTTACCAAATACGCCTTCCAGGTCACCCCGAACACCAATATGGAATCCACAGCGATTGCATTGTTGTTCAAGAAGGAGGGGTGGACGAAAATTGCGACGATCTCGCCAAATTACTCCTACGGCCACGACACGATCGCCAACTTCCTAAAAATGTTGACCAAGCTGGGGGTTCATTACACCCTCGTCAGCCAGCAGTGGCCCCAGCTCGGAACAACGGATTACAGCAGCTACATCAGTACCATCCTGTCCAAGCATCCACAGGCGGTCTTTTCGCCCGTATTCGGCGGCGACCTCGTTACATTCGCGAAGCAGGGCATTCAGTACGGCATGTTCCAAAAGACCAACTTCGTCAGCATGATGGACCCAACGGTGCTCGAAGCTTTAGGCAGTCAGGCCCCGGTTGGCGCGTGGGGTTACTCACGGGCCCCCTTCTTCGCGATTCATACATCCGATATGACCAACTTTATCAACGCGTATAAACAGGCCTACAACCAATATCCAGACGCTTGGGCCATTCTCGCCTACAGTGCAGTGCAAACATGGGAATACGGCGTCAAGCAGGCAGATTCATTCGATCCCGATAAAGTAGCTGACGCCTTGAGCGGCGCGACGGTTCCGACGGTCCGTGGGGACATCAAAATCGACCCGTCCACACATCAAGCTGAAGTGGGCGAGTGGGTTGGTCAGGTCGCCAAAAGCAGTCAGTATCCATTCGCGATTTGGAACCACATCACGTACTTCAGTCCCAGCCAAATCATGAGCACCGGGCAATAAGTGAACGGCCGAGGGGATGTCTTGCTCGGCCCAGCAAGGAACACAAGCAACGGGGGGTCAGTACATGATTTCGGTGATGGCGGGGCTGGCGACGGCAGCAATCCTGTTTATTGTGACGGTTGGCCTGAGCCTGATTTTTGGGACCATGCGGGTCATTAACCTGGCGCACGGCACATTTTACATGCTCGGCGCGTACTTGGTGACGGTGACGTTCGGGGCTGTTTCGAGCCGCGCGCTGGGATTCACAGTGATGCTGCTGGTGTCTGCAGCCATTGTAGCGGTTGTGGGGCTCCTCATCGAAGTGTTGGTTCTGCGTCGACTGTACGGTTCCGACCATTTGCTTCAACTCTTGGCCACGTGGGCGATTTTGATGATTCTCGACCAGGTCGCCATCATGGTGTGGGGGCCCCAGAACTTTACCGCCGCGCTGCCGCGGGCCTTCAACGGCAGCGTCCAAATGAACGGTCAGCAATTTCCGCAGTACGACTTGTTTCTCATTGGTGTCGCGCTGGCCATCGCGCTGGCGTTATGGCTGATTCTGCAACGCACCCGGTTTGGGCGGCTTGTTCGGGCCGCCGTGCAAGACGTCGAGTTGATTCGTGTGCTTGGCGTGAATGTCAATCGCCTGTATACACAGGTGTTTGTGGTCGGAACATTTCTTGCCGCCCTCGGCGGGGCGCTCATGGGGCCAGCGACCTCTGTCGGACCAGGCATTGACATGAACATCATCGTTGAGGCGTTCATTGTTTCTGTGATTGGAGGACTCGGCAACATTTGGGGGGCGGCGATTGGGGCCATCATCATCGGACTGTTTCAGTCCATTGGCAACTTGTACGTACCTGAACTTGCTAGTCTTGCACCGTACATCGTGATGATTCTCATCCTGGTCATCCGACCGCACGGACTGCTCGGAAAGGTGGAGGGATGAAGATGCATCAGCAGAACGCTGCCGAGCCGGTACAGACCGAATTGCAGACACCCCCCGCATTACGCATGCGCAAAAGAACGCCGCGGCAAGGGCTGGCGAGCCTCGCAGGTTGGGTCGTCACACTGGTGGTGTTCGCCAGCGTGCCCTTCTGGCTTTCGGTCGACAACACGTTGCTGATCGAAGGCATGATTGTGGCCGCCGTTTTCGCGCTGGCCACCAATTTCCTGGTCCATCATGCTGGGCTGACGACATTTGGCCAAGCCGTGTTTTATGGCATCGGTGCGTATACCATTGGCTTGTTCTCGGTGCACACGCATGTCTCGTTCTGGGTGGCCGTTGTGCTGGGGCCGTTTTTCGCTGCATTGGCGGCGCTTGTGATTGGTGCGCTGTCGCTGCGGGCGCGCGCGTTTTATTTTGCATTGCTCACACTTGGATTCTCTCAACTCTTCTATAACCTAAGCATGGTGTTCTATGGATTCACGCGAGGGGATACGGGAATCTATGGCATCCCGCTTCCGGGTTTCCTGCGGTCGCCGCTTTGGAGTTATGAGTTTATTTTTATCGTCGGTGCAGCAGGTGGACTTGCGTTGTGGTGGATCGTTCGGACGCCCTTTGGACTCGCCATCATGGCGATTCGCGACAACAGGCGCAGGGCTCAGTCGCTGGGGATGAACAGCTATGTGCAGCTCCTGGCTGCTTTCGTCATCAGCGGGTTCTTTTGCGGCTTGGCCGGTGTGTTGTTCATTGTCTATCAGCAGCATGCCTACCCAGAAATGCTCAATTGGCAGTCGTCCGGCGCCCCGATTCTGATGTCTGTTTTGGGCGGTATGTCGACCTTTGCCGGGCCGGTCGTGGGGGCTGTCATTTATACACTGCTGGAGAACTTCGTCGGGGGCATCACAACCTACTGGGAGCTGATCATCGGCGTTGTGGTCCTCGCACTCATCCTGATTTATCCGGGGGGCATCGTTCGCGGGGTCGTTCAATTGGCCAGAAAACTGGGTTCGTTCGGAAATGGGGGGCGCGGACAGTGATGCGGGTGGTGGAACTGACCAAGTCCTTTGGTGGATACACGGCCGTGAATGGCGTCAATTTCACCGTGGCGGACGGCGAAGTCCGCGCCATCATCGGTCCGAACGGAGCCGGCAAGACCACCCTGTTTCACTTGTTGAGCGGGCACCTCAAGCCTACGCGCGGACAGGTGCTGCTGGATGGCGTCGAAATTGGCGGGCGGGCGCCCCATCACATTGCTCGGCGGGGCGTGAGTCGGGCTTTCCAGACGACCAACATCTTTCCCTCGTTCACTGTCTTCGACAACGTCCTCGTCTCTGTACTGGCTCACCATCGGCGCCAGTTCCACTTCTGGGGGCGGCGGGATGCCGAGATGGTAAAGCGGGTGCTGAACATCCTGGAGATGGTGCACCTGGCCGACGCCAAAGACCAACTTGCGAGCACGCTCGCGCACGGCGATCAGCGTGCATTGGAGGTCGCCATCGCGCTCGGCAGTGAGCCGCGTGTGCTGCTCCTCGACGAACCCACTGCGGGGATGTCACCCTATGAGACACAGGAAATGATTCGGTTGCTGCAGCACGTGATTGCCGATCGCGGTCTCACCGTCATTCTCTCGGAACACGACATGGACGTGGTGTTTGGGCTCGCTCACCGGATTACTGTGATTGAGGCGGGGAGTGTGCTCGCTGAGGGAACGCCGGAAGAAATCAGGAACAATCCGGATGTCATTCGGGCGTACTTGGGGGAAGCACAATGAGTGAAAATACGCAGACGCACCCAGCAGCGGACGGACAACAACTCGTGGTCGAGGATTTACACGCGTATTACGGAAGAAGCCATGTACTGCAAGGTGTCTCGCTGAAAGTGGGGGCCGGGGAAGTCGTGGCCCTGCTCGGCCGCAATGGGGCAGGGAAGACGACGACGTTTCGCGCTCTCACGGGCCTCATGCCGCGGACGACAGGCAGCGTGACCCTCGGTGACAGACAGATTGGCCGCAAAAGCACGCATCAGATTGCACAGCTTGGCGTGGTCTATGTCCCCAGCGGGCGACGGTCGTTTCCCATGATGACGGTCAAAGAGAACCTGCTCATTGCGGTGGAGAACAGCTTTCGTCGAGCTCGACGAAAGCAGGCACTAGACGAGGCGTTTGCGATGTTCCCTGCGCTTGCGCGGCGAGTGAACACGAACGCCGGTGTGTTGTCTGGCGGAGAAAACCAAATGTTGAAGATGGCCTGTGCGTTTCTGCTGCAACCGACCATCCTGTTGCTGGACGAACCCACTGAGGGACTTGCCCCGATTGTGGTTGCAGAACTGGTCGAACACGTCCGCACCTTGGCCGACACGGGGGTTGGCATTCTACTCGCCGAACAGAACGCGCGCTTCGCGTTCCAGTTGAGTGCACGCGCCTACGTCCTGAATAAGGGTATCGTTCAGATGAGCGGACGCGTGAGCGAACTGGCGGAGAGCGAGGAATTAACAACGCACCTCGGTATTTAATGAGGTTGTCCGCGGGCAGAGAAATGCGAAGGATGATGGATGGGGCAAAAATGGCTGGATGGGAAAACTGCGGTGATTACGGGAGCAGCAAGCGGCATTGGGTTTGCCATCGCGGAGCGTTTTGCGCAACAGGGCGCGAATGTGATTGTATCGGACATTCGTGAACAGGCTGCGATGGATAGCGCCAGGGTTCTGGCGGAACGCGGATATACCGCCGTCGGACGAGCTGTGAACGCTGCGGCGGAAGAAGACTTGCAGGCACTGGTGGACTTCGCGCTGCAAGCGTTCGGGACGGTGGAGATTTGGGTGAATAACGCCGGCATGCAGCACGTTGCAAATGTCGAGGAATTTCCAGTGCCGACGTATCGCAGGATGATTGATTTGATGCTGGTCGGCCCGTTTATCGCCACGAAGCACATCTTTCCGGTGATGAAGCGGCACCAGTACGGACGTATTTTGAATATCGCCTCTATCAACGGACTCATTGGTTTCGCGGGGAAGGCCGCATATAATTCGGCGAAACACGGGGTCATCGGACTGACCAAAGTGGCGGCGCTGGAAGGAGCGGGATTTGGTATAACGGTCAATGCGCTGTGCCCAGGGTATGTCGATACGCCGCTGGTGCGCAACCAGCTGGCCGATCTCGCCCGCGTGCGCGGTATCTCCCCTGAGCAGGTGTTGGAGGAAGTCATTTATCCGCTCGTGCCGCAGCGCCGGCTGCTTGAACCAGCCGAGGTGGCAGACTACGCCTTGTTTCTTGCGTCCCATCATGGCCGGAGTATCACAGGCCAGGCGGTCGTGATCGACGGGGGGTATGTAGCGCAGTAGCAGGAGGGAAGCGGTAGGGGGCAAGCCCCAACGCCTTGCCCGCCCAAAAATTTTTCATGTATGCATGCATATTTACCCAAGCGCGGTACATAATAAGCCTGCCGCCAGTTGGAGGCAACATTTGAGTTCATGTTCACCGACGAAGGAGTTGAGTGAGCAATGGCACATTTGTTGTGGTGGCAAAAACCAAGTCTGAAAGCATGGGTGCATCGAGAGCTGATTGCCTGGCCCATGCGCGGCCCGCCTGGTTCGGGGACGAGTCCCACGTCTCGCGTTGCATGCTTGCCCTCGCCCAGTGCTTGAGTTGCTGCATCGCTCATACCTACCCAAGGATGATTCCCAAGTTTGATTCCGTGGGAGTGCCCGATGAAGCGCGCGGGCACTCTCTTTGTCAATCCCGCAAAGTGCAATTCCGTCAACTTCCATCCACCGCTGGGAAGCTGCCCAAACCATTCCGTTTGACATCCGTAGACGCTGTCTGATATTATTTGATTATCAACTAACATAATGTTAGTGTATTGTTCCGCGTTGATGTTCCGCCAACGAAGTGCGGGACCGTCAGGTGCCAAGAGGATGGAGGAAAACAGATGAAGCTCGTCGCCTTAGTTGGAAGTCTGCGCAAGGACTCGTTCAATCTTCATTTGGTAGAGACAATGGAGGAGCGCTACAAGGACAAATTCGCCATTGAGTATGCGGACATTCGCAGTTTGCCCTTTTACGATCAAGATCAGGAAGACCCGATGCCGGAAGCCGCCAAAAAGCTGCACCAGCAGGTGGCGGCAGCGGACGGTGTGTTGATTGTCACGCCTGAGTTCAACTGGTCCTTCTCCGGTGTTCTCAAAAATGCGCTGGATTGGCTGTCTCGTGGTGATCGACCGATGAACAACAAACCGACACTGGTCGCAGGGGTGTCACCGTTCATGATGGGGACACTTCGCGCGCAGCAGCACTTGCGAGACGTGCTCGTGAGCCCTGGCATCGCGGCGCGGACACTCCCGCCCGGCGGCAACGAGATTCTCATCACGTTCGCAAACGAAAAGTTCAAGGATGGGCGCCTGGTCGATGAGAACACCTTGGCCTTTCTGGATTCCATCGTCGACAAGTTTGTCAATCTGGTCCAGGGAAAGTAAGCACGAGCGCGCGCGGCCGGTTTTGACCAGATGACCAGCCGCAAGCACCAGCCCTCGGTCTGCAGCGTTTTGCGACGCCGTCCGGATCTCCTTTCGTGACAGCGGGGTACATGGAGCCTTCAAAACAGGCGCATGTACCCCGCTTTTGTGCCCATCACACCATTGGCATCCGCCGGCAAGAGGATTCACATGCTGATTTCCGACCGTCGTTCCGAAGACATGCGCATCATCGAGGCGGATGACGTGATGACCACCGCCAGGACAATTACCACCGGCAGCCACACAGCCTGCAAATGCCACACAGACACGAGGCCGCCGCACAGGGCAGCGCCAACACCATATGCGACGATCACGATGACCCACATCGACAGGGTGAGCGGTGTCACCTGGTTCTCCGGTTGTTTCGCATCGTCCGCGTTGGGGGTGAGTTTCAGCCGCTGGCCGACCTTCCACACGCAAATTTCCATCAGCCCTGTGAGGGTGCTGGTAATCACCGTCGTGGTGACGCCGTTCACGCCCACCCGCCGGGCTGTCACGCCTTGCGTCCCCATCGCAAACGAGAGCACGACGATGAGCAGCTGCTTCCAGTCGTCGTCGAGAATGTGCGGTGCGCGGCTCAACAGTGCAAACAGCACCAGGGCGGCCAGCTCCACGGTGATAACGACGGATGCGGTTGGCGTCCACCCTGAACCCTTGCGCGTGCGCCGGAATATCAAGGCGGCTGTCACCGCGCCCAGCATAAATCCGAGCAAGGCGGACGCGTAGTTGAGCGGATTGAGTCCGTCGGCGTGAATCAGGCTCAGCCCGAACAACACCGTGTTGCCGGTCATCGCGGCGACGAACACCTGACCGAGGATGAGGAAGCTGATGGCGTCCACACAGCCGGAGGTTGTGGTCAGGAGGACGAGCATCGTGTTGTGCATTGCAGGCTTGGACATGTCATCAACTCTTTCTCTACAGATTTCCATATAAAATGGAAGGCTTGTGTGCACCGGCATGCCGGGCCTGCGCGAGTGCGGCGAACCCTCCTGGACGAAACGTGTTCATCACAGCGTCCAGTGGGGCAGAAGCCGCTGGCCGATCGCGACAATCGCAACAATGAGGACGAGAAAACAAATGCAAAACTTGACGTTCCAGCGCATGATGGTCCAAGGACTCTGCTGTGCAACGGTACCCGTCACGTTCAGTGTAGCGTTGAACGGGCTGACAATAAAGGTCAATACGCCGCCGCCAAAGAGCGCAATGGACAGCCAAATCGGCGACATATGCAGGACGGATGGGTGCAGCGATGTGCCAAGCAGCGCGATGCTCACCACCGGGTGGAAGCCGATCATCGACATCGCGATCACGATGATTGGAATCACCGCGATGAAGACGGACGGCCCGATGGCGGCCGCCACATGCACGAAGGTCCTGTTCAGGGATGCGCTGGCCTGTGCGTGTTCCAGGGTGGAGACGAAAAAGCCAGCCGCCGTAAAGACGGCGAAGGTGCCGTGCAAATTGCGCACGGTCGCGTGATGCCGGGCCAGCTGCCGCACAAAGGACAGGCCCTCGCCCATCAGTGCCGACCACGCGGCGGCGAACGGAATGGATAGAATCGAAATGACCTCCAGCATCGACCACCCGCTCCAGTGTTGAATCAGCAGCATGCAGGCGATGAACGCGACAATGGCGATGGGGATTTGCCAGATGCTGTGGCCGCGCGTCGGCGCATTCGTCTCCTCCGAGGATTCAGCCGCCGCCGCGATGTAGACATCGGCCGATTCCGGTTGAAAGGCCGGCCCGCGGCTCCCTTTGAACAACAGCACACTGAGGGCGAGCCCGGCGAAGCTGATGATGAGCGTGAGGGGCAGTACGGCCAGCCAGGCGACGCGGGTGACGTTCACGACCGCCGCCACGACGGCTGTGACGGGACTCCAGGCGAGCGGCATCGCGTATCCGGTGACGATGCTCTGCACCAGGAAACGCTTGCCATCGCGGAGATTTGAACGCTCGACCACCCCGCGTACGGCGTGATACATCATCGGGATGGTCGCGATGTTCATCAAACTGCCCAACAGATACGCGAAGGCGCTGATGGTGAAGTACAGTTTCCGGTCGGACAGGTGCCGTTTTTGCAGCACCTGGCTGACCGACACCTCGTAGTGTCCGACACGCACCGGGATCGCGATGAGCGGCACCACTGCGAACAAGCATAGCAGGCTTGACATGCTTCCAAAAGAGGTCAAGATGTGGAACCACGATGTGCTCGACGTATGGGCAAAGTAGAGGCCGCAGACGACAAACGCGACAGAAAGCGCTTTGGACACCAGTGAACAGTACGCAAACGCCGCCAGCAGGCAGCAGACGGAGCTGACGGCAAGCAGCACCTGGGCGCCTGGAAACGGGAAAATGACTGAGAGCAGATAGAGCAGGACAGAACATAAAAAGATGTAGCCTCGCGCTGCACCGACCGCTTGAAGTTTTCGTATGACGCCCACCGATTGCTCCACATCCTTCTGCCGAGGGCCCGTTGACAGACACACCGCACGGGCCTTGGGCATGCAGTTGCCGCTGTTGCCGCAGTTTCACGCAAACGTTCACATGCAAATTCGCAAATGATGGTCCATGCAAACACTCAAATTATTTTGAAGTGCAACGCCACAAGGAATGTCTATGTGTTATATTGTATATTGTATACCAAATTGCGAGAGGGTCAATGGCACGAACGCTGCAGGAGGGGGGAGCGCGAGATGGTGAAGATTATTCTTCACGGCGTCGACGGGCTGAGTGAACACGAGGTTCCGGAGGGCAGCAACCTGGTGGTGCTCGCTGGCGTAAAGAAATTGCCCGGTCTTCGATATTCGTGTGGAATGGGGCGGTGCACGCGCTGCGCCTCGCGGGTCATCGGCGGCGCCGAGCACCTGCCGCCGCCGAATTGGAAAGAGGAGCGCATGCTCGGCGAAGACAAGCTGGCGGAAGGCTATCGCCTGCTTTGCCAGTTGACCATTTCGCATGACTTGGAGATCGTGCAGGACAGACTTCCGTTAAAACCGGCGTGGAAGCGGTTGGAGCAAAAGGTTTGAAGGGGTGATGGTATGGGATACATTCTGGCGGACATGACATGGCCGGAAGTCCAGGAGGCTTTGAAGACGGTGAAGGTCGGCATCATTCCGCTCGGCGCGCACGAACAACACGGGCCGCACATGAATGAAAGCTGCGACGCCGTGCTGGCGGAGCAGATGGCGCGGCGGCTGGTCGACCGCCTGGCACCGTATGCCGTCATGACACCCGCCATTCCATTTGGCATTTCGATTCACCACATTCACTTTCCAGGCACCATCACCATGCGGCCGGAGACCCTCATCGCCGTACTGCGGGATGTCGTGTGGTCACTGCAGCAGCACGGGCTGGAGCAGTTTCTCATCGTCAACTCCCACGGGGGAAACCAGTCGCTGCTGAGTGTCGCATCCGCACAGCTGAGCGTCGAGCTGGGTGCGAAGGTGTACTATGCGAAGACGACGGCTGCGGCGAAGCAGGCCATTTCCGAACACGTACAGTCGAAGCTGTACGGCCACAGCTGTGAACGGGAGGTGTCTGAAGCCTTGTACATGGCACCGGACATCGTGCGCAAAGACCAGCTTGCGGCTGGCGATATTCAGGAGGGAAACTGGCGGTTGCTGCGGCCGGGCAACGCCATTCAAGGGTTTCACTTCTACGATGACATGACCCGCAATGGGTGTATTGGCAACGCGCCGGCAGGGAGCCGCGCAGCGGGGGAGGCCATCGTGGAAGAAGCGCTGGATGGACTTGAGGCTGCAGCGAGACAGCTGTTTGGCTTGGCTTGAGAACAGCGGTTGAACGTGGTCTGATGATGAGGCGTTGAAGCGTCGGTGCTGGCGAACCGATGTTGAAGCGTCGTTGCTCACAAAGCAACGAAAATCAAGTGTTAAAAGAATATTCTGTTGACACATGCAAAAGCGATTGCTATAGTTTGCGTTAGAAGGTATGCAGTATACCAAATTCACCAACTGATTTTTGGTATACAGAATACCTAATCGACGAGAGCAAACGAAGCAGCCGTCGATTCAAAAATGAGGAGGGTTCAACATGGCGGAGTTGTTATCGAGGGAAGAGTTTCGGGCGAAGATGGAAGAAGCCATTAAGGGAAAACACTCGAAGGGCGCGCCGTTCAGTGTCGCGTGGGCGGAAGGCAAGCTGGAGCGTCACCACTTTGCACGCTGGGCGGAAAATCACTACCACTACGTTGGACCGTTCGCAGACTACCTTTCCTACATTTATGCCAACATTCCCGACCAGTACACCGATGCGAAAGACTTCATTTTGCAGAACATGTACGAGGAAGAAATCAGCGACGTACGCCACACGGACCTCCTCATCCGCTTTGCAGAGGCTTGCGGCACCACTGCCGAGGCCGTGACCAACGAGCGCAACATGCTGCCGACGACGCGCGGCCTGCAGTCGTGGTGCTATGCATTGGCCATCCGGGAGCACTTTGTGGTGGCGACCGCGGCGCTGATTGTCGGTTTGGAATCGCAGGTGCCGGATATCTACCGGAAGCAATACCCGCCGTTGCTCGAAAAGTACGGTTTCACGGAAGAAGAGGCAGAGTTCTTTTCGCTGCACATTGTGTCCGACGAGATTCACGGAGAACGCGGTTATCAGATTGTGCTGGATTATGCGAACACGCCGGAACTGCAGCAGCGCTGCCTGCAAGTGATTGAAGACGGAGCCAACATGCGCTGGACCTATACCAACGGGCTGTACGAGGCGTATGTGAAGAATGACCTGGGCACCGCGGCTGCGGTGTAAGGTGTTTGGCAACACACCGCCCTCATGACGCGCATCTGCTGACGGACTTTGGCAGGCAGGCGTGATTGGGCAGGAACGTCTGGATGCACACAACAGGGAGAGCGGTGTCTGTCTTGCACCGCTCTTGTCGCATCATGAGGCGGGTATACGAGTACAAGGAGCGTGCGCGTTTCGTGCAAACCACAAAGTCTTCGACCGAGTATAAGAGTTTTATCGCGGGCGGATGGCGGACTTCTGCGTCCGGCGACTGGATTCACAGCATCAACCCAGCGGACACGTCGGATATCGTTGGAAGTTTGCCAAATTTTACACGCGAGGAAGCCGTCGCTGCAGTGGAGGCGGCTGGAGCGGCGTTTGCGGCGTGGGCGGCTGTACCCGTGAGCAAACGTGCGGCCGTTTTGCTGGCGGCGGCGGATTTGCTCATGCAGCGCGCGTCGGACTACGGTGCCGAGCTGACCCGCGAAGAAGGGAAACCCATCGAGGCGGCGACGAATGAAGTGAAACGTGCGGCAGCGACGTTCCGCTTTTATGCGCAGGAAGGCATGGCTTTCGGGGGAGAGACCTACCCGGTCGACGATGGGGGCAGCTTTGTGTTCAGCCATCGTGAACCGCTCGGCGTCGTCAGCGTCATTACGCCGTGGAACTTTCCCATTTCCATTCCCGCCCGGAAAATCGCACCCGCCCTCATCTCCGGCAACACCGTCGTGTTTAAGCCGGCTTCCGACACACCGGTGATTGCCCTGCGGTTGGTGGAGTGCCTGCTGGAGGCGGGGCTTCCGGAGGGGGTCATTCACCTGGTCACCGGATCCGCCTCGCGGGTCGGCGAGGTGCTGACGGCGCACCCGCTGATTCGTGCCATTACGTTCACCGGATCGACCGAAGCTGGCGAAAGCATTCACCGGACGACCCAGCTGACGACACGTACGCAGATGGAGCTGGGCGGCAAAAACCCGCTGATTGTGATGGAAGACGCGGACCTTGACAAAGCGGTCACGCTGACCATCAAGGGCGGGTTTGAACTGACGGGGCAGGCTTGCACGGGGACCAGCCGGGTCATCGTCATGCGTTCTGTCTATGATGCCTATTTGGAAAAACTGGTTGAGGCGACGGGAAAGCTGAAAATCAGCCACGGTTTTGAACCGGGCGTGGAAGTGGGCCCGCTGGCGAATAAAGGTCAGTTGGAGACGACGCTGTCGTACATCGACATCGGCCGGAAGGAAGGGGCCCGCCTGCTGATTGGCGGCGAACGATTGACGGAGGGCCAATACGCCAACGGATATTTTGTACGGCCGGCGGTGTTCGCGGATGTGAAACCGGAGATGCGGATTGCGCAGGAGGAAATCTTCGGCCCGGTGATTGCCGTTCTCCCGGTCGACTCCTTCGAAGAAGCCCTGACCATTGCAAACGGTGTGGAGTACGGCCTGTCCGCTGCGATTGTCACGCGGGACATCGCGAAGGCGAACTACTTTGTCAAGGCGATTCAGGCCGGCACGGTGAAGGTCAACCGGACCACCACCGGCAATCTGATTCAGGCACCCTTTGGCGGGCTGAAGCGGTCGAGTACGTCGACCTTCCGCGAGTCAGGCCGGGTGGGCCTGGAGTTTTTCACGCAAATCAAGACCGTCTATTACGGCAACTGACCCTACGGATTTGACAGGAGTGTGCGGGATGAAACAGACATACCAACTCGAACTCGCAGAAGCGCGGGTGATGCTGGAGGCCGCGAAGGAGAAGTCTCAAGAGATTGGGGTGCTGGAGACCATCGCGGTCGTGGACCAGGGCGGGCACTTGATTGCACTGGAACGCATGGATGGGGCGCGCATCACCGGTCCGGACATCGCGATCGCAAAAGCATTCACCGCGGCAGGACACAAGCGCTCGACCCACTTGTTCAACACACCACCCAACGGGCCGGCGCTGCCGAACAATGAGGCATATGGCATTCAGTTGATGTTCCCAGGCAAGTTTGCCGTGTTCGTGGGGGGATTCCCCGTCGTTGTGGATGGAGAGGTCATTGGGGGCATCGGGATCAGCGGCGGCAATGGCGAACAGGACACCGCGGTCGGAACGGCCGCGCTGGCTGCACTGGCACAACACCTGGAGACGTCCGGACATTCCGTCATCACGTCCGCCGACATCAAGAAGTAGGCCTTTTCTCTAGGTACATTATCCAAAGGGGCGGGAGACCGTGACCAAACACTACATTTATTTCAAGACTTCGGGTCAAAAGATTGAACTGGGTACGGGGAGCGAAGCACACGTGCTGCGGTTGTCCATCCGCTATGGCGGCGGACTGCCTTATCGCTGTGCCGGCGGCAGGTGTGGGACGTGCAAGATGCATGTGGAGGAGGGGCTGGAGAACCTGTCTCCCGTCAACAAGGCGCAGGAGCGGATTCTTGGCGATCTCGTCCACCAGGGGTACCGCTTGGGCTGCCAGACGTATGCCTATGGGGACTGCACCGTCACGTGGGATGCCGCCCAAGCGAAAGGAAAACAGTACCAGAAGTTGAAGGAATTCTGGGAGAAGTACGATGAGACGGAGGCGTCCGCAGCCCTCCTGAATGAGAAGCGGGGGTTGGGCTGAGTCTGCCCCATATTGCGACGCCGTGAAGCCGCTGGTACGATATGGAGTAGATCGATAGACAGCTCACGGCAATCATTCTGGGTCGGGGCAGACTGGAAGTGACGGCTCGAATGGCGGAAGAGACGCATTTGTTTGAGGAAGATTTTAGTCCGATTGAAGTCAAGGTGCACCAAATCCTGCGAGAACAAATTCTGTCCGGTGAACTGGAGGCAGGAACGCGGCTGATCGAACGCGATCTGGCGGACAAACTGCACATCAGCCGCACGCCTGTACGCGAAGCGCTGCGAAAGCTGGACGCAGAAGGCCTGATTCAGATCATTCCCCGCAAGGGCGGCGTTGTTCTAGAGATTTCCAATGAGGAAATCATTGATATGTTTCGGATTCTGGAGTGTCTGGAGTCGCTCGCTGTACGCCAGGCTGCGGAGCGCATTACGCCCGAAAGCCGAAAAATTCTCGAATCCGTGGATGAGACGACGGTGGAGAGCATGATCCACGCGATCTGCCAGGTCAGCCGGAACAAGCGCCTGGAAGAGATGATTAAGGGACTCGCCGATGTCCTTCACGCCACCGCGCGGGTCGGCCGCGAACAACCGGGTCGGGCGACGCAAGCCACGGCAGAGCACCGCGAGATTCTCGCGGCCGTGAAGCAGGGCGATGGCGAGCGTGCTGCAGAGCTGGTCCATCAGCACATCAACCGCTCGGTTGAGGCCTACCAACAACAGCTGAAGAAGCGCTAGCTCAAGAGAGGCTGCCCGCTTAGGGCGCCTTTCCTACCTTAATGGAGGCTCGGCCGGGCCGGGCCATCGGTATGAAGGCGTGTTTGGTTCCCTAAGGTACCGGGAGTGTGGCAGGGCCCAGCAGCTTAAGGCGCCTTTCCTACCTTAAGGGGGATCCGGCAAGGCCGGGCCATCGACTTTAAGGAGTGTTTCCTTCCCTAGGATGCCGGGAGTGTGGCCGGGCCCAGCAGCTTAAGGCGCCTTTCCTACCTTAAGGGGGATCCGGCAGGGCCGGGCCATCGACTTTAAGGAGTGTTTCCTTCCCTAGGATGCTGCGAGGGGGGGCCTGGCCGTTTAGGGCACCCTTTCTACCTTAAGGGGAGCCGGGCCTAGACGATAGGGCGTGTTTCCTTCCCTAAGGTACCGGGAGTGTGGCAGGGCCCAGCAGCTTAAGGCGCCTTTCCTACCTTAAGGGGGATCCGGCAGGGCTGGGCCATCGACTTTAAGGAGTGTTTCCTTCACTAGGATGCTGCGAGGGGTGGGGGCCTGGCCGTTTAGGGCACCCTTTCTACCTTAATGGAGGCCCGACAAGGCCGGGCTCAGCAGCTTAAGGCGCCTTTCCTACCTTAATGGAGGCCCGGCAAGGCCGGGCCATCGACTTTAGGGCGTATTTGGTTCCCTAGGTGTGTGTCCGAGTATCGATTGGATCTTTTGAACCGATAAAGGCCGAAATCACTCGATTATTGCTCTTTGACACCAAGCAGGTCCGTCGAAGCTAGTCTTGGGTGTCTGGTTCACACCGTAGCCCACTTCGGCGTTCCGTAACGGAACAACTTCAGCAGGTTGTGGCACATGGCTACCAACGACCATTCGCCTTCAACTTTGGCGAGGCCTCGAAGGGAGAAGTGGTCGAACTTTCGGCAATGCTTGATTTGCCCGTGCGGCGGCTCAACGATGACCTTTCGTCTGGCGTAGATGGCATGTCCCTTCTTCGTCTTCAGCTTTCGAGCCATTCGTTCCTTGACGCCGTAGTGACTCGGTATCCGACCTCTGACCGTGATTGGCATGGTGTTGTGTGGCTGTCGCCCGGTTGCAATATATGGGTCGATGCCTTCTGATTCCAGCCAGGTGATGTCATCCTGCTTGAAATATCCGGCGTCACAGGAAAGCCGCTTGGGTTTCTTGCTCATGTTCTCTTCGACCATCCGCATCATGTCTCGAAGATGACCTGCATCCGCCGGGCTGTTCGTGACCTTCGTTGCAACGATGATTTGGTATGCTTCATCGACGACTGACTGAACATTGTATCCCTGGATGAACCCATTCGCCGTCTTCATGATTCTGGACTCTGGGTCTGTGAAGTTCATCTGTGCCTTGTCTGCTGGCAGATCCTTTGGTTGCTTGCGTGGACGCCCACGCCGCTTGCCGCCAGGACCCTTGCCATCCGGGTCATCCTTGTTATCCTTTGACTCTTGTTCCGCTTGTTCCTTGGCACGTTTTTCAAGAGTGGCCATGGCCTCCTGGATCTTCTTCAAGCGGGTCTCCCGCCGAGTAAGCTCAACAGGCAACTCGTCTCCACGGGTGGAACCGTACCGTCGGTCTTCGCGCTCGTCCACATGCTCCACCTGACGCAGAAGGTCACGGATTTCCTTGCGCAGCTTCTCGCTGTCTTGCTTCATCCGCCCGTAGCTCATGGCCTTATGCTTGGAGGCGTTTGCTTTGATCTTGGTCCCGTCCAGCGCGATATGTCCGAGTTTGACCATGCCGGACTCAGAGCAGATATGCAGCACCTGAAGGAACAGGTTTTCGAATGCCGCCAGGTGACGTTTGCGAAAGTCACTGATGGTGCGAAAGTCAGGGAATTGGTTGGCTGACAGCATCCGATAGGCCACATTCTCTTGACAAGCCTTCGCGATCTTCCGCGACGAGTAGGTGCCTGTGGAGTACGCGTAGATGAGCACCTTGAGCAACATGGCTGGATGGTACGGTGGAAAGCCTCTGAGCTCTCGCTCGTACACGGACAGAATCGCTGAGATATCTAAACTGTCGACGATGTCGTCGATGAAGTGGACTAGGTGATCCTCAGGCAGCCATTCGTCCAGAGAAGGTGGCAACAGCATGATCTGGTTCGGGTCGTAGGGACGAAACTTTTTGGTCATCTCGAAGCCTCCAAAGGTGAGCTACAGGAGACTTCGACAGTGATCCTTTTATTACCTTTTGGGAAACCGGAAATTACTCGGACACACACCTAGGCCGTCGGGAGCGTGATAGGGCCTGACCGAGTTGCATTCGGTGCGTGCTTTCTTCCAAAATGTTGACGGAATACTTGATTCTTTTTGGCATATGGTATACTATATGCAATATTCAGTATACCCGTGATAGAAAGTAGACCCAAAACAGCGTGCATGCACTGATAGATTGTCGCAGCCACATTCGCAACCAGAATTAGCATGAAAATCTCAGCCAGATTCACAACCAACGAACATCATGATCGCGGTGAGAGGCGGGAACAGATTTGCGCATTGGGTTCATCGGGTACGGGGCCATCGGCCGAGATGTTATCGAAAGAATCGGTCGTGAACCATCTGGTGACTGGGTCGTAACGGGGGTTCTGACCCGCTCTGACCGCATGATTCCGGGCATTCCTTCCACCTCCAGGTTGTCTGAGTTTCTGGAATATGAGATGGACCTTGTCATCGAGGCCGCCGGACAGGATGCGGTGCGCGCCTATGCGGTGCCGATTCTGGACGCTGGCTGTTCCCTGGTCATCACGAGTGTCGGCGCGCTGTGCGATGACGGGCTCGCCAGGGACATCGAGGCCGCCGCGGCTGCGTCGGGCGTGCGCGTGTTCTTTCCCTCCTGTGCGTTGGCCGGACTGGACCGCATCGCGGCAGCTCGGGAAGGGCGCCTCGACCGTGTGTCGCTGACGACGCGCAAGCCGCCTGCCGCCTGGTATGGCACGGGCGTCGAACACCGGTACGATCTCGACCGTCTCACCGCCCCGGTTCGTGTTTTCCAAGGCTCGGCGCGTGAAGCTGCCCAGCGCTATCCGCAAAGTGTGAACGTCGCGGCTGCCGTGGGACTGGCTGGCGTTGGATTAGATCAAACGAGCGTGGAGATTTGGGTCGACCCAGCTTGTCAGCACAATGTTCACCAGGTTGAGGTCGAGGGGGAGTTTGGGCGGTTTTCCTTTGAAGTGAACAATTTCCCATCCGAGAACCCGAAAACGGGCGTCATTGTCGCCATGAGCATCATGAAGCTTCTGAAAAACTTGACCGCGCCGTTTGTCATGGGCATTTAGGTGACTCGTTTTTTTTACTGCAAATTTTGGTATACAAAACACACTATACAAACATGAGACGCTATCCAGCAGACCTGCTGGAGGGAGGCATAGGTAATGCATATCGGAGTGCATGTGATGGTCGTCATCGCCGAAATCGTATTTATCAACCTCCTGCTCAGCAGCGACAACGCCGTCGCCATCGCTGCCGTGCTATACGGCTTGCCGGAACGTATCCGCAAACGCGCCCTCGTCTACGGCACTCTTCTGTTGATCGTCCTGCTGATCGCGCTGACGGGCATTGCCAGCCGGCTCATGCACTTCTCTGGCGTGGAGATGGCTGGCGGCGCACTGATGGAGTACATCGCGTTGAAGCTGGTGCTTTCCGACGAACAGGAAGCGGACCCCAAGGCAAAACACGACGGCTCCCTGTGGAAGGCGATGCTGCTCGTCCTGCTCATCGACCTTGTGATGAGCCTGGACAACGTGGTAGCCATCGCCGGGATCGCGCAGAACCAGGTGCTGCCCATGGCCATCGCGCTGGCCATCAGCATTCCCATCATGGTGTGGGGCAGTCAAATCATATGTCGTTTGCTCACCCGGTTTCGTATCTTGTTATGGGTGGGAGCCGGGATTTTGTCCTGGACGGCGGCCAGTGTATTCATGCGAGACACGCTGATGCTTCACTGGTTTGCAGCAAACGACCTCGCAAAGGCTGCCATCGGGCTGGGCGTCGCGCTGTGGTCGCTGCTCTTGGCGTGGGTGTGGCAGCAGTTTCGTGCACGCGCGTCGCGGGCCGCGGCATCGAACGTGTCGTGCCCAGAGGAAGTCCAACATTTGCCTGGCCAAAACTCCTAAGCTCGACAACCTGGAAAGGGGGAATGCGATTATAATCCTTCTATACAAATTGGTATAACCATGAGGGATGAAAGTGGCTTGCAGGTATTGTCAGAACATTTCGTACGTAAGGTTCAAGCAAGGAGCACAGGTCAAGCAAGGGTTGAATCATCAGAGGGGGATTCAAAAACTCGCAGGGGAGGTTATGTATGAGCCTCGCACACTGGATGTACCTGATTGGTGCGTTAGTCATCATTGTTGCCATGGTTTTTCGGAAAAATGTGGTGGTTCCAAGTATTGTATTTACAATTTTGGTGGCGTGGACGTTCAAGGGCTCCGTGATTTTTGGCATCGAATCGGTCTTCAATGCCGATTTGTATGCGGCGGGACAACTGTTCAACGTGTTTCTGCTCATCACCATCATGGTGGCCATGCTGAAAGCGGCCAGCGCGATGGGGGCAGACAAAATTATGATTCAGCCGATTCAGAAGTTGATGGTGTCGCCCGCGATTGCCTACTTGATATTGGTCGTGGCAACATTTGTGATCTCGATTTTCTTCTGGCCAACCCCGGCGCTTCCGCTGGTCGGTGCGCTGCTCATTCCAGCGGCGGTGCGAATTGGCTTAAGCCCGATGACCTCTGCCATGGCGGTGGCGATGGCCGGCCAGGGCATGGCGCTCGGCGGCGATTTGGTGATTAAGGCAGCGCCTAAAATCACGGCCAGTGCAGCCGGGATTCCAACCGACATGGTGTTGGGCAAAGCCGCCATTCTATCGGCCGTGACTGGCGTGGTCGCCCTGGGCATTGGGTACCTGATGCAGCGGCGCGAAGATATCGCCTTTGCCAGCAGCAGCCTCGAAGAGCGGACGCAAGCGGCAGGCATCTTGTCCATTCAGGAAATGGCGGCGACAAGTGAAGCCGTTGAGACGGGACCTGTCCGCAGTTCGAAGGTGGCTGTGGTCATGGCCATGCTCATTCCCGCGGTCCTCCTGGCTGTCGTCGCGGTCATGATTTTTGGGCACGTCAGCAGCGGTGACGCGACGGCTCTGCTCGGTGGTGCAGGTGCACTCCTGCTGTGCGTCATTGGTATGTCTCACAAATCCGAGAGCCGATTCGGGGGATTGGAAGCGGTCAGTGACTTCCTCGTGGAAGGGTTCGTATTCGCCTTTCGTGCAATGGGGCCAGTCATTCCGATTGCTGGGTTCTTCTTCCTCGGGGGTTCGGATGGCGCACAGGCAGTCCTCGGGCCGCATGCGCCGGGTTTCCTGTTCGACATGGCCGTGAAGATCAGCCACGCACTTCCGCCGGGCAGTGCCCTTGCCGCCTTTGGGGTGCTCATTCTGGGGATGCTCACTGGGGTGGATGGTTCTGGCTTTGCCGGCTTGCCCTTGGTGGGCAGCACGGCTGGCGCCCTGGCGAATGGCCATCCCGCGTTCATTGGCACACTGGGCGCGGTCGGGCAGGTCGGATCGATTTGGACTGGAGGCGGAACCATCATTGCCTGGTCTTCCTTGGTGGCCGTGGCGGGTATCGCAGGCGTGAATGTCCAGGATTTGGTGAAGAAGAATTTCCTGCCCGTCATCATCGGGCTGGTGGTCAGCACCCTGCTGGGCATTCTCCTTTGGTGACCAGTGCTCGCAACGGTGGCATACGACGTTGGCGTCAGGATTCCTGGGGGGGAATCTAAAACGAACGTTTACGATCAGGGGAGAGTGGCGCTCTCCCCTGTTTCATGCCAACGCGGAACGCTGCGGTTCAGCCGAATGCTGCCTGCAGGTCCAACGCTGCCATCGAACGAGCGAACCGAACGCCGCCATCGAACGCTGCTTTCGAAGGAAGAAAGGCGTCCGCCTCCAGTTGCCATCGGTTTGTTAATTAGTATACACTAACAACTGTCATTCTATCAATCAAACCAGAGCTTGGGAGAGGTACACCTTGGAAGCACTGAAAGCGGCCAACCCACCACGGGGCTCCATCAAAAGACTCTTGCGTATCATCGCGCTGTTTGGTCCGGGCATCATTGTGATGCTGGCCAACACCGATGCGGGGTGTATCATCACGGCCGCACAGTCTGGGGCGCAGTGGGGATACGCAATGGTGCTTCCGCAGCTTGTACTGATTCCCATCGTATACTTGGTTCAAGAAATCACGGTCCGTCTCGGCGTTGCCACGGGAAAGGGCCATGGGGATTTGATTCGCGAGCACTTTGGGCAGAAGTGGGCATGGCTGTCCGTCTCCACGTTGTTCTTGTCTGCGATTGGCGCGCTGGTCACAGAGTTCAGCGGCGTGGCCGGGGTGGGTGAATTGTTCGGCATCTCGCCTCGCTACAGTGTGTCGGTGGCCACGCTTATTTTAATTGGCCTCGGTTTTACCGGCAGCTACAAGCGGGTGGAGCGCATCGGCATTGCGATGGGGCTGTTTGAACTGCTGCTGCTCCCGGCCGCGCTGATGGCGCATCCGAGTGCGCACGCCCTGTGGTCCGGACTCTCCACCATCCCGCTCGGAAACCCCTCTTATACGTTTTTGCTGGCGGCCAATGTGGGGGCCGTCATTATGCCGTGGATGATTTTTTATCAGCAGTCCGCCGTCGTCGACCGGGGGCTTGGAAAGCACCATTTGAAGGCGGCGCGGTGGGACACCCTGACGGGATCGATTGTGACGCAGCTGGTGATGATTGCGGTCGTGGTGATGATCGCGGCCACCATCGGCAAGGTGAATCCGAATCAACCGCTGAACGACGTCGGCCAAATTGCCGGCGGCCTGCTGCCCTTTCTCGGTGCGGCGGGGGCCAAAGTGGTGTTCGGTCTGGGCATGCTGGGGGCCAGTTTCGTCGCGGCGCTGGTGGTTTCGCTGGCGGGCGCCTGGGGCATCGGCGAGGTGGTCGGATTTCCGCACAGCGTCAACAACAAGGTGCGGGAGGCCAAGTGGTTCTATGTGGTGTACACCCTCGCGCACATCGGCGGGGCGGCACTGGTGTTCAGCGGCATCAACCTCGTCAACCTGTCCGTCGACACGGAGGTCATGAACGCGCTGCTGCTTCCCATTGTCCTTGGCTTCTTACTATTGTTGGAGGCGAAAGTGCTGCCGGCGGAGTGGCGGATGAAAGGCGCGTACAAGTGGACGGTGTGGGTGATTTCCGCCGTCGTGATGTCCTTTGGGTTGTACATGGGGCTTCGAATCCTGGTGTGAACCCGGACGGCTTGCGGCGATTTGAGGGGCTCAGGAGAACCAAACAATGGATTTCAAATGACCGTATCTTTTTTCGCGCAGCCACGCTATGATAGCAAAGGTCGGTGCTGATGTCACTCGCCCTGACCTGGATGGTACAGTGTTGATTTCCGATGAAAGGAGGGTGAATACGTGTCGGGATATTTGGGACTCTTCGGGATTTTTATGGTGCTTGGAGCATTCATCTTTGTCATTGGATTGGGCATTTACATCCTGGAGGCGTTTGCTTTTTTCATGGCCTTCCGAAAAGCGGGCGTCCATCATGCCTGGCTGGCGTTTATCCCCATCGCCCAGCTGTGGCCCTATATGCGCGTGATCAAAAAGAGCGCGTGGAATCTTCTGTGGTTGTTGGTTCCAATCGTCGACGTGGTGTTTGTCATCATCTGGCAGGCGCGGTTCTTGAAGGCCTTCGGTATCAGCCGCTGGTGGCTGCTGTTGTACATCGGCACGGTGATTCCAGGGGTGAACTACGCGGTGAGCATCGCGTTCATTGTGATTTACTGCATCATCGGATTCTCCGCCAGCCGCCAATACAACCCTAACTTCGATGTACCGCCGTCGCTGCCGCCTGGTTTCTCGGTTTGAAGCGGACTTCCCTGGAAAAATGACCTCCCTAGAAAAACCCCTTGTGTCGAAAGGCCGTTGGACGGTACGGTCTTCAGACGAACAAGGGGTAATCTAAGGAGAAGAAACGGCCTCGAAATTCGCCGCTTCCCTATACTGTTCGAGGTGTCGTCCAGAGAATTGACGGTTGAAAGACTGGAAATACATAGCACCCTGCTCGGCGCAGCCCTCATCACGCAACTTCGCGCAGCCCCCTTCGGACAACGTGGCGCCGCGCCCTTCACAAAATCAGGTGGGCGATGCAGAGGCGAGCCGCCCCGCTGACCACCGCGTCTTCCTCTGCAAAGTCAATCTCGACGTCTTTATTGGAGAGAATCGAGCGGTGACGGAGCACCGAGCGAATCGCGGGCCGAAGCCACGCTGCCCCGGCAGCGATGGGGCCGCCGATGACGATGCGTTCCGGGTTCACGCCGTTGGCAATATTGGCGATCCCGATGCCTAGGTATCCGCCCAGTGTGGTGAGTGCCTCCTGATAGTGAACGTCCCCCTGCACAGCTCGCTCCACGACAATCTGCGCGAACTGCGACTCCAAGTCTGCGGACGCCTCCATCTGGCCCCTTTCCTGCAAATAGCGGAGGAGCGCCTGCTCGGAGGCGTATTGTTCCCAGCAGCCATAGTTGCCGCACCGGCACAACAACCCGATGGTCGAGATGGTCATATGGCCGAATTCGCCTGCGATGCCTTTGTAGCCTCGGAACACTTCGCCGTCAATGACGATGCCGGTCCCGACGCCGATGCCCACGTTGACAAACACCAGCGGGGTGGAGGGGTGGGCCCGGTAGGCGGACAATGCGCCGCAGTTTCCATCATTGTCGATGAAGACGGGAAAGGTGAGGTGCTTTGAGAGGGCCTGACAGACGTCCCATTCCGTGATTTCAATGTTGGGCAGATAGTAGGCGAGGCCCGTTTCGAAGTTCACCATGCCAGGCAAGGCGATGCCCGCGCCGATGATGCCGTGCGGACTGGCCGGCGCCTTGGCGGCGACGGCGTCAATTTCGGTCAGGAGAATGTGTTTCAGCTCCGCCGCCGAGAACTGATGTTGGGAAAAATCAATCGGGCGGACGTGCTTGTGCACGATTTGCCCCATGAGGTCCGTCAGGACCGTGGTCACATAGGTGATTTGCACGTTCACCCCAATGCAGTAGCCGGCTTTTGCGTTAAATTCCAGCATCACCGGCTTGCGTCCCCGCCGCGAGCGGCCGTAGCCAACTTCAATCACGTATTGGTCCCGGATGAGGTCGTCGACCAGCGAGGAGACAGTCGCTTTGTTCAAGCCTGTCATTTGCGACACCGAGATGCGCGACACCGGGCTGCGTTCATAAATCAGCTGGGTTACGAGTTTCTTATTCACCTGCCGCATGGCGGTGGAGTCCATGGTCTTGCTCATCAGCGTCACCTCGTGCTCGCTTCAATCTGCATCGGGATTGGGAGATTGGATCGGAGAGGCATCGATCCATCAATTTAGATTTACAATATTGCAAAACGTCCGTGTTTAGTTTACCATACAAACTAAGAGAAAAGCGAGAAGCGCTTATACTAGCATGAAAGGCCTTACATTTATGTTGATTGTACTGTAATAGTTGTTTGAGACAACCAATGAGGGCGGATTCGCAGCAAATCACACCGATTGACAAGTTCAGGGGGGAACGAGCATGAAGCAAAAGAAAGGGATTGTGGCAGGCATCGCCGTCATCGCGGCGATGACACTCGCGACCGCTTGCGGGAGCAGCGGCGGTGGCAACGGAACGTCCAACGGGTCGGGAGGCTCGGGCTCGAAAGGCGGGAAGATGATTGCGCTCCTGCTGCCGGATACAACCTCCTCGGCGCGCTACGAGACACAGGATAAGCCGGATTTCGAGAAGGAAGTCAAGGCGCTCGACCCGAGTATTACGGTCGATTACGAGAATGCGCAAGGCAGCGATTCGACACAGCAGCAGCAGGCGGAAGCCGCGATCACCAACGGCGCGCAGGTGCTGGTGATTGACCCGGTGGATTCGCAGTCGGCGGCAACGATTGTGAACGAGGCGAACCAGGCCGGCGTGAAAGTGATTTCCTATGACCGAATGATTGAAAACGCGAAAGTGGACTACTACGTCTCCTTCGATAATGAAGAGGTTGGGAAGCTGCAAGGCGAGTACATCGCGCAGCACACGCCGAAAGGGGGGACGGTCGTGATGATTGACGGTGCCCAGACGGACAACAACGCGCTGCAATTCGCGCAAGGCGCGCACGCCGTTCTCGACCCCCTGTTCAAGAGCGGGCAGCTCAGGAAGGGGTACGAGAGTTACACGCCCAACTGGGATCCGAGCAACGGGCAACGGGAGATGGAAGCGGCGCTTACGAAACTGAATAACAAAGTCAACGCTGTGCTCGCAGCGAACGACGGGCTTGCGGGTGCGGTTATCCAGGCCCTGGCGGCCCAGGGACTCGCCGGCAAAGTGCCGGTGACCGGCCAGGACGCCACGGATGCTGGGCTGCACGACATCATGCAGGGCACGCAGTCGATGACGGTGTACAAGGCGGTCCCGAAGGAAGCCAAACTTGCGGCAGAGCTGGCGGTTGACATCGTGGACAACAAACCGATTCCGTCGAGCCTGGTGAACACCAAGGTGAACAACGGCGCCGAGGACGTCCCCGCTGCGTTGCTGCAGCCCGTCGTTGTGACGAAGCAGAACATCCAGTCGACGGTCATCAAGGATGGCTTCACCACGATGCAGAAGATTGAACATCCGTCGAGCTGACGCCTCGATGCAGGTGTAGTGATGGGAGAGCGCGGGGAATCTCCTGCGCTCTCTTTTTCACTCATGGTTCTCACGTCTCGTCCTCACGTCTCGTTTTCACGTCGTCTGTGGAGGTGGCAGAATTGAGTCCAGCAACGCAAACGCACCACGATACAGCAGAGCCGGCGCCTCGCCCGCTGCTTCAGGTGGAGCACATTCGCAAGCGGTTTGGTGCCGTACAGGCACTTCAGGATGTCTCTTTGGAAGTCTACCCCGGAGAGGTGGTCGCGCTGGTTGGCGACAACGGCGCAGGCAAGTCGACGACCATTAAGATGATCAGCGGGGTGGAGACGCCCGACGAAGGCAGGATTCTCGTCGAAGGCCGCGAGGTGCACCTGACCAGTCCCGCGGTTGCCGAGCAGCTTGGCATTCAGACGGTGTACCAGGACCTCGCCCTGTGCGACAACCTGGACATCGTCTCCAACCTCTTTCTCGGGCGCGAATTGCACCGCACCCTCATCCCCGGCGTCATCAAATCGATCCGCAAGGCGGAGATGGAGGAGCGCGCCATTCCTATCTTGAAGGAACTCGGCATCAACCTGCCGCCGCTCAGCACGCAAGTGGCGAGCTTGTCCGGGGGGCAGCGCCAAACCGTGGCAGTCGCCAGGGCGGTCCTGTGGGGGTCCAAACTGGTGCTGCTGGACGAACCGACGGCTGCACTGGGGGTCACACAGACGAAAGCGGTGCTGGACCTCATCCTGCGCCTCGCGGAAAAGGGCGTCGGTGTCCTGGTGATTTCCCACAATATGAGTGACGTGTTCCAGGTTGCCGACCGGATTGTCGTGCTCCGGCTGGGGAAAACCGTTGCCAACTTGACGGCGAAGGAGACGCGCCTGGATGAAGTGGTCGCCGCTATCACCGGTTCAGCAGAGGAGGTGCTGACGGGCAAATGAGTATGCAGCTGCGTGAGGGCAAACAGCAGCAGCAAGGTGGCTTAGCGGGCGTTTGGCGCGATCGCATCGCAGCCGGAGAACTGGGCCTGCTGCCGGTCATGCTGGCACTGGTTGTCATATGGATCATCTTCCAAAGTGTGAACAGTCACTTCCTGTCGGGCCGCAACATGTCCAATCTGATTTTGCAGATCGCGGAGATTGGCATGCTCGGCATCGGCGAAACGTTTATCCTCCTGCTCGGCGAGATTGACCTGTCTATCGCAGCCGTGAGCGGGGTCGCGGCGGCGGTTCTGGTGCTGATGTCGGGCGCGCACGTGAACCCGTGGCTGTGTATTCTGGCCGCGGTGGTCGTCGGCGCCGTAATTGGCGTGTTCCAAGGGTTTTGGGTCACCATCATCGGGGTGCCGGCGTTCATCGTCACGCTCGCCGGATCGCTCGGGTATCAGGGCATTTTGTTGGCGTTTCTCGGCAACACCGGTACGGTCCCGATTTTCAACCAAACCCTGCTCAACATCGCCGCCTCCTATGTGCCTGGATGGCTGGGCTGGGCGCTGGTCGTTGTCGCGGTGGCGGGGTACGCGGCTGGGCTCATTGGCATCCAGCAAGGGCGGCGGAAACGAAACCTGTCCGCCATGTCGGCCCGTTCGATGACCTGGCGCTTGGTCCTCCTGGGGGTTGTCTCGGTCGTGGTGGTCGGGGCGCTCAACTCCTATCGCGGCGTGCCTGTCGCTGGCCTCATCCTGCTCGTGTTTGTCGTGCTGTTTGCGTATATCACCCAAGCGACCGTGTTCGGCCGGCACATCTACGCCGTCGGCGGGAATAAGGAAGCGGCGCGGCGGGCCGGCATCAACATCAGGTCGATTCGCGTCATTGTCTTCACCCTAAGCGGCGTGATGGGCGCTATTGGCGGCATCATCGGGGCTTCCCGCCTCGGGTCCGCGTCGCCCGCATCCGGGGGCGGCGACTTGCTGCTCGATTCCATCGCGGCGGCGGTCATTGGCGGCACCAGTCTCTTCGGGGGACGAGGCAGCGTTTGGAACGCGCTGGCTGGCGCGCTGGTGATTGGCAGTGTGGAAAACGGGATGGACCTGCTGAGCGCGCCTTCGAGCACCAAATACATCGTGGAGGGCGGTATTTTGCTGATCGCGGTCACCATCGACACCATGACGCGCAACCGCCGCAAAGTCGTCGGCCGCTGAGGCGGCCGCGGCGGCACCGCAGAGTGACCTGAACCGGTCCGGCCTCGCCGATGCCAAGGGGTGTGCATGAATTTTCCAAATCTCGGACAGAGTATAAGCTGCGTACGACACACTATACTCTGCGGAGGTTTCCATGGGACACCGCACCTCTACTGTTTTGGCACTCATCATGTCGATGATGCTCACGACCCTTGTCATCGCGGCGCCTGCGCGTCCGGCGCAGGCTGCAAAGCAGCCTGCATCGGGCACGGCGGCATCGGCCGCCGGATCTGCCGCAGCGGGCGCAGCCGACGCACCCGCCGCGTCGCACAAAACACTCTACCTGACGTTCGACGATGGCCCGAGCCAGCGATATACGCCGCAAATCCTCGACATCCTGCGACGGGAGCACGTTCGTGCAACGTTTTTCGTGTTAGGATCACGCTCGCAGGAATACCCTGGCCTGGTTCGCCGCATCCGCCTGGAGGGGCATGAACTGGGCAATCACGGCTTCTACCACGAGGTCATCACGGGTAAGCCGGATGTGTGGGTGCGTCAGGATGTGACCAAGGCTGAGCGGGCGATTCGGGCGGCCAGCGGTGTCACGCCGGTGCTCTACCGCCCGCCGGGCGGCATGATTGACCAACGGGAAATGGCAATGCTCACGAAAGCCGGGCACCCGGTCGTCCTGTGGACCCTGGACTCCGGGGACTGGCGCGCCAAGTCAGCGGCGCCCATCGTCAATACCGTTCTGCGCAACGTGCAGCCTGGGGCGATTGTGCTGTTTCACGACGGCATTTCGCCGAGTCGTTATACCGCGCAGGCGCTACCCAAAATCATCCGCGTCTGCCGTGCCCGCGGCTACACCTTTGAGCTGGTGCCTGTCGGCCCTGCGGCCAGCCGAATCACCACCCACGCAGATTCCCGCCAATAACGTCGGACGCGGGCACAATGGTGCAGACGGAGAGTGGATCGACCGCCTGAATCACCGCCTTGAGCTGCGGCACCTGCTCCTTGACGGCAATGCAGTACAGCACCTGCCGCGGCCGGGCAGGGCTGGTGCCGCCCGCATCCCACAGGGTCATCTCCATCTTCGTACCCAATTCCTCCATCAGTGCCCGCTGCATTTGTGCCGCGTCCGTCGTCACAATCATCAAGCTGACTTTGTCCATATTGTTCAGCACCGCATCGTACGTCTTGGCCGTTACAAAAATCGACATCAGCGTATACAGCGCCAGCTCGACATCGAACAGCGCCATGGCCGCCAGGATGACCCCGCAGTTGATGACCAAGGTCGTGGTGCCCATCGGGATCCGCCGGCGCGCCAGGAACCGCGCCAGGATGTCGAACCCGCCTGCTGACCCGCCGACGCGCAAGGTCAAGCCGCTTCCGAACCCAATGATGAACCCGCCGAAGATGGCGGCCAGAATCGGGTCGTTCGTGAACGCCCGGGGAACGTGCAGCACGTTGGTGAAGACGGACTGTTCAATCACGGAGATCACGGTGTAAACCATGAACCGTTTCCCGAACGAACGAAAGCCGAGGATGAGCAGCGGGATGTTGTACAGGAGAAACTGCATGCCAATGGGCAGCTCCAGCAGCTTGTACAGAATGATACAGATGCCAAACAGTCCGGTGGTCAAGAGCTTTGCCGGCACCAGGAACTCCTTGACGCCGAACGCGATGAGAAAGGCGCTGAAGGTGATGGCGGCAAGGTCGAAGAGAAACCGGATTTCCCGGCCTCCGGGACCGGACGTGATGCGGCCGAGCGGGCTGGCGTAGCGGCTGGCGCCAGCACGCGTCGATGCAGTCGTTCGGCCGGCCTGCCGCGCAAGGGAGAACGCTCCGTTTGGAAACCGTGATTTACCTGGCATTTTGACCCGCATGATGTCCTCCATCGGCGTAGATTCGTTCGCTGTAAGCGCACATGGGACAGGGCCCTTGTACACATGTATGTAGAAATTCAATATGATAGAATCAGTGTGAACTGCGACAGGGGATGGAGTTCATGACCATCGACATCCATGCACATGTACTGCCCGGCCTCGATGATGGGCCGGATACATTGGCTGAAGCAGACGTGCTGCTCCGGGCATTTCGTGATTGCGGCGTGGAAACAGTCATCTGTACGCCCCACTATCTGCACCCGATGTTTGACGTGACAAAGGAGCAGATTGACGCGGCGTTTGCGGAGCTGACGGCGGCGAGACCGAGCGGGGCGGAAGCCGATGCCTGGCCGAGACTGCTCAAGGGCGCCGAGGTGCGTGTGACGAGGCGCCTGGTGGACGATTTGCGCAGTCGCACCGTTCCGACCCTCGGCGACACGAACTACGTCCTGGTGGAGTTTCCGAGCCAGGTCATCGACGATGCGATGTTTGAGATGATGCACGAACTCCTGGTGCGGGACTACCAGCCGATTATGGCGCACCCAGAGCGGAATGTCGCGATCCAAAAGGACACATCACTAATTAAGGACTTCATCGACGCGGGCGTGCTCATGCAGGTGACCGCGTCATGCTTCGACGCACCGCGCAATGCCGCGAGCGCCGCCGTCCGGGTGGCCGAGTGGATGCAGGCGCAGGGGTACGTGCACTTTGTCGCATCCGATGCGCACAACCTGACGTCTCGGCCCCCGTCCGACGCGAAGTGGCTGCGGGGCATTCCCCTCGAAGGTTCAGAGAGTGGAGCCGCGCAAGCCAGCCAGCGCGTCGAATAGCTGGATATACATGGAGACGGCCCAGGCCAGCGGCGTCTGCGGATTCGGCCGGTCGGTGCCGCCGTAATACAGCTCCGGCAGCACGCCGGGGCGGGTCATCACCTGTTCGGTGCGGCTGAGATACGACAGGGCGCGGGCGTGATCGCCCAAGGTGAACCAGCACAGCCCAAGCCAGGGCAGCCCCAGGCACCACTCGGCTTCGGTGTGGTCAGTTGGGGCGTGGCCGGTTGGGTCGCCGGGGGCCCCGGGGTGGCCAGTGTGGGCCTGGGCGTGGTCGGCTTCGCCTTCGGCGCGGCGGTAGTATTGGTCGCCTTTGTAGCGAATGACGCCGCGATCGCGCAGCAGTTCGCTTTCCACCCGCGCCACGATGCTGCGGGCGACATCGGGCGGTACCAGCTGATACGGGTAGATGAGGCTCAGCTGCGCCAAGTCACAATCCTTCGAAGCGCTTTCACGCGGCAGGAGCGCATACAAGGCGGTCATTCCGCGGCGAATCACGTCCCAGTCGACCGTAAACCAGGGCTGCAGCGCGAGCAGGCCGGCCGTGCAGGCGCCGATGCTGCTGGCGTGAATCTCGCGGTTCTCCTCCCACATGCCGTTGTCCGCGTCCTCCCAGAACGCCAGCGTGGTGAGGTAGCGAATGAATTGATTGATCAGATCACAATCGGCTTCGTGTCGAATCATGCGTTTGCCGTGTCTGAGGCCGATCGCGATGCCGTACAAGAACGCACCGATGGCGTCGTTCTGAGCATTCCCCCACGGCTCCTCCAATTCCCTCAGTGTGTCCGCATGGTACCGCGGATGCATATATTCAAAGGCCTCCCGCGGCCGGTGTTCCGCGTGGTAGTCCAGCTTCCAGCGGTACTGGTGAAAGATATCCAGCATGCTGTGGTAGGTCTGCTCGTAGCGGTCGTCCGGCTGTGGGTGTGTCGACTGCGGGTGCCTGGGTGATGTCTGCAGTTCGGTTGACGGAGTTCGCTCAGGTGCCACTTGCAGCTGAGGCGTCAGCGATAACGGGTGCGATTGTAGAAAGGCCAGGGAGATGTAGCAGACATCGCGGATCCACACATAGCGATAAGCGTCTGACGTGCTTGCCAAATAGAGGCCGTTCGACATTCGCAGTGTCTCCAGGACCCGATGGGCCGCGTCGCGCATGGTTGATCCCTCCCTCCCCCACAGTATGTGTGGAGGAGGATGGGGATGTGCCTGTCTTGGGTGGAGGCGGAGCTGTGGGGGCCTGTGGGGTTTGGGGGGTGGGGGGTGGGGGGTGGGGGGCCCGCCCGGGGGCATAGGGCACCCTATCTACCCTATCGGAGGTCCGGCAGGGCCGGACCATCGACTTTAGGGCGTCTTTCCTGCCCAAAGTGACTGCCAGGGGAAGGGGGTCCGGGGGCATAGGGCAGCCTATCTACCCTATCGGAGGTCCGGAAGGGCCGGACCATCGATTTTAAGGCGCCTTTCCTGCCCAAAGCGGTCGCCAGGGGGAGGGGGCCCGGGGGCATAGGGCACCCTATCTACCCTATCGGAGGTCCGGCAGGCCGGACCATCGACTTTAAGGCGCCTTTCCTGCCCAAAGCGGTCGCCAGGGGGAGGGGGCCCGGGGGCATAGGGCACCCTATCTACCCTATCGGAGGTCCGGCGGGGCCGGACCATCGATTTTGTAGAGTAAAGGGCTGGGCAACCAGCCCCTCCTCATCAAACCGTACGTGAGGTTTTCCCTCATACGGCTTTCCGATGTTCTTCACCTTGCGCCCTATAGCTACGCACCATAGCCTGTTACAGACTTCAGTCCCATGCCCCGAAATGCCTTCATAATCTCAGATTGGCTCTTTCGGCTGCGCTTGTACTTCTTGCGCCAATACAGTATCAGTCGTCGTGAGATGTGCCAGTCTATCTTGGCAAGAAATTTCCTGCTCGCCTTCGGGTCCGCCGCCGTGTAGTAATTCGTCCATCCTTGGATAATGGGGTTCAGCCTGCTTACCACCTGTTGTACGGTCCAGTACAGGCGGTTTCGTGGGGCAAGTTCCTCTCGCACTCTGTCCCTCATCTTCTTCATGGACTTCTTCGACGGATAGCTCCGAAACGCGTTCCACACCCGTCCCCCCGGTCGCATCATCGGCATGTACCGGTGATGGTGTCCCAGAAAGTCGAATCCCGGCTTTCCCGGCCAAAGGCTTACCAGCTTGGACTTTTCCCGGTTCATGCGCAACTCCAGCCGCTGAAACACCGCCTTCAGGACTTGGATGGCTTTGAGCGCATCAGCCTTCTTGTGGCACAGAATCACAAGGTCATCGGCGTATCGTACCAGTTTACCGAGGTGCGTGTAATTCCTCTCCCACACGGTGTCGAGGTAGTTCAGGTAGATGTTCGCCAGCAGTGGCGAGATGACTCCCCCCTGCGGACTTCCCAATTCCGTTTCGTGGAACAGGCCTTCTTCCACGTACCCGGCCTTGAGCCATTGCCTGATGAGCTTGAGTACCCGCCGGTCGCTCACTCTTTGCTTGACCAGCATGAGTAACTTGTCGTGCGGGATGTTGTTGAAATACCCTGAGATGTCCACATCGACAGCCCAATAGGTATTCTCGTAATTCACAGTCCGCTGAATTCGTTGTATAGCGTCTTTGGCACTGCGCTTGGGTCGGAACCCAAACGAGCAGTCTTTGAAATCCGCCTCGAATATGGGCTCAAGCACCATCTTCGACGCCATCTGCACCAGACGGTCCTGGATGACCGGTATCCCCAGCGGCCTTTCCTTGCCATCCGCCTTCGGGATGTTCTTCCTCCGCACTGGCAGCGGCCGATATGTGCCCTTTTTCAGCAGATCCTGTGTCTCCCGCACAAACTGTTCTTCTCCGTACTCCTCCACGATGTGTCGGATGGTTACCCCATCCACTCCCGCGCTTCCTCGATTTGCCTTGACTCGTCTCCATGCTTCCCACAGCACGTCCGACCTGTATACCTTGTCATACAGGGAATGAAACCTTCGCTTGGCATTCGCCTTCGCAGCAAGGTAGAGGGTTCTTTGGAGTTCTCGAGCTTTTACTTTGGTGTAGTTAGCAGTGTTCACTGCATTCACTCGCTCTTACCTCCCTCAGATACCCGTGAACAAAGCGGGGTAGTGTGCTCGTGCACGCCCTTCCCTCCACGGAGTTATGTTGCTCCGCTTCTTCGGTACTATGGCCCCCTCCGACTCCCTCTCCGCCGCTCGCCACTTCACCTCTTCGGCTTATAGGCTCACGCTTTACGGCTATTGCCGTGCGGGGTAGGGTCTCCCTAGTTCCAGACGCAACTGTCCCTGCATGCCGTTCCCCATACACCGGAGGGTTCTTCCACACTGCTCATCCAAGATCTTCGTGTGTTCCATGGCCTTCACCCGTACCCTCGGGGCTCGGCTCCCTCTTGTCCCTTTCGGGTCAGTTATAACGATGCGGCAGGATTCACTTCATGTTACAGCCTGCAGGTTTGCTTCACCTATTTTCTAGGATTTTTTTCACAGGGCTTCATCCTTAGGCTCTCACCGCCAGATGCCTGCTAGCTACGAGGCGGCTTGGTCCCTACCTCGGTTGGACTTTCACCAACAAGTTGCGCCTAGCTTAGCTAGGCACACAAGGCGCCTTTCCTTCCTTACGCCGGCGGCCAGTACCAAATTGTCCACTAAGCGGAGGGGCCCCCGGCCCCCGGTCGCGAAAGCCCCCGCCCCCGGCCCCTCACGCGCCGGATGCGCCCTCGGCGAGGCCTTCAGCGACCCCAAGTTTCTCCATGATCTCGGTCGGCAGCCGGACCTGAACCCGTCCGTGGATCATGTCCAGCTGACTCTGGTAGTACTGCAGGAGGGTGCCGATGTCAGACCAGTACCCATCCATGACGTGCCCGTAAAGCGGGGCCCCCATGTCCAGCAGACGGGGGAACAGCTGGCTGCCAAAGTCATAGGGCTGGTCCGACGGGATGTAGTCGAGGATGCGGGGCTCGAGGATATAGACCCCGGTGTTGACCGTGTAGGTGCGCCCCTCGTCCCAGGTCTGCGGCTTCTCGATAAATTCCGCGATGGCGCCGTCACGCATCGCCCCGTCCGGAAGGCCCCCATCCCGACTCGCCCCATCCCGACTCGCCCCGTCCCGAAGGATGCCATCTCGACCCGCGCCGTCCCGCTGCAGGGACACTACCCCGTAGCCGCGCGGACAACTCACCCTCGACAGGACCAGCGTCGCCCATGCGCCGGATCGACGATGCGCAGCAAGCGCCGCCGTGAGGTTCATGTCGGTCAGCGCATCCCCGCTCATCACAACGAAGGTTTCCCGGTAGTCGTGCGCGATGTGCTTGACGCCGCCGGCTGTGCCCAGCGGTGTGGGTTCTTCCTTGTAGGTGATGTGGACGCCGAACTTGCGGCCGTCCCCAAAGTGGAACCGAATCGGGTCAGGCATATACCCGAGCGTCACGCCGATGTCGCGGAATCCGTGCGTGGCGAGCAGTTCCACGATGTACTCCATCACAGGGCGGTCGAGCAGCGGAACCATCGGTTTCGGGAGGTGTTTGGTCAGCGGAAGCAATCGTGATCCGCGGCCTCCAGCCATGATGACAGCCTTCATCCTGTGGGTGCCTCCTCATGTCGAACAGATTGAAGGACGTGTTCGTAGACCTCGGCAGTGCGCGCTGCGACTGTCTGCCACGCGTAGCGCTCGCGCACCATTGCACGTGCGCGCCGGGCCAGGTTCTCCGCCAAATCGCGGTCTTGCAGCAGACGTACCGTCTGGTCGGCCAGCGACATCGCATGGCCGGGGTAGGCCGTCAGTCCCGTCACCTCGTGGGTGACAATTTCGCGAAGCCCGCCCGTGTCGGAGACGACGACGGCGATCCCGGCCGCCATCGCCTCCAGGGCGACGATTCCGAACGGCTCATACAGGCTGGGGAACACGCAAACGTCGGCGGCCTGGAGCCAAGCGTCGCGATCGGCATCGGAGACGAAGCCCAGAAAGTCGACCGCGCCGTCCAGCCCGAGCCGGTGTGCCTGGTGCCGCAACGTGTCCTCCATGGGCCCGCGGCCGATCAACACGAAGCGGACGTCCGGCACGGCGGCCCGGATGTGTACGGCGGCCTCCAGTAGCACGTGGATGCCCTTCTCCCGCACCATGCGGCCGATGTAGAGCACCGTCGGCCGCGCGTCGACAGGGGCAGCTGTGGCGGCCGCGATTGAAGCCGCGGTCGAATCCGTCGATGGCGCCATTGTGATGCCGTTTGGGATGGCCGCGACTTTGTCGTCCGGCAGCGAAAACAGGCGGATGACTTCGTCCCGCATAAACTGGCTGCACACAATGACGCGGGCGGCGTCGTAAGTGAGCGACCACTCCTCGTGGTGAATACGGCGCTGGAGCTGGGAGACAATCCCGCCGTTGCGCCCATGCTCGGTCGCGTGCATGGTGCACACGAGCGGGACGCCGCTGATTTCCTTCAGCGCTTTCGCGGTTCGGTGCACCAGCCAGTCGTGGGCGTGCAGCACGTCGATGCGCACTCCCGTGCCAAGCAGCTGGCGGGCCCTGTCGAGCATCGCCAGGTTGAGTTGCAGCACCCAGTCGAGAAAACCGCCCCCGTGCGGGCGCGTGACCGACACGCGGTGCACAGTCACCCCGTTGACCACTTCCGCCTCATCGGCACCCAGAGCGACGGCGCCGGGGTGCGAGGCGTCGGCGGGGGGAGCGGCGGCGTCCGACCGCGTGATGACGTGGACGTCCCAGCCCATCTCCACGAGCGTCTCCGCCAGGCTGCCCACATGACGGGCGAGGCCACCCACGATGAGCGGCGGATACTCCCAAGCCAGCATGAGCACGGTGGGCCGTGCGGCATGGGGCCTGGTACCGGCGCTGACCGCCTCCGCACCCGTCACGGAGCCGGCTTTCGCCCCGGCCGCGGCGTTTCGCGAGCGGTACACGCGATAGTCGATGGCCGGGAAGAGGTTATCGCGCCGTTCGATCTCGTCGAGCAACCCGACGTCGTACTGGTCTTCCTCGACCATTTGTGCCAGCCGTTCGAAGCGGTTCACGTGAAGTTTGGTCCGGCGAACGGCGTAATCCACCGCCGTCCGGTGATCCATGATGAACGCAAAATCGCTGCTTTGGGCGAGCATCAGCTCACGGGCTGCCTGATTGAGCGCGCGCTTGCGCAGTCCGCTTGCGAATGGGTGCGCGGCGGCGAGTTGAATCATCGTGTGTTCCATGCGGTGCAACGCAGGGTAAATCCAGTCGTTCGAGGCATTGACCCAGACGTCCGCATAGCCGTCGCGGCCCCACGTATTCATGTCGAGGTAACACGTCTGCCAGTCGGCGCACAGCGAGAGGCACTGCGAGGGCGTCGCAAACGCGATTTCCGTTTGGTCGTAGTGCATTTTACGGACCAACATGTCGAGAAATTCCGGCCCCTCGTACCACCAATGGCCGAATAATTCGGCATCGTACACAGCCGTGACAATGGGCGGGCGGCCCATCTTGTCCGCCAGGTGCGCCATTTGCTGCTGGCGGCACCACAGGAAGTGCCCCGCGTGCTGCGCCGCCTTTTCCCGCGCCCACTGCGGCTGGTACGGCGCTTTGTCATGTGGATGGCCGGTGATGCGCCAGTACTTGAGTCCCGTGTCCGTGCGGATCCCCTCCGGCAAGCACACCTGCACTTCCTCG
Organism: Alicyclobacillus cycloheptanicus; assembly: GCF_028751525.1. Lineage (GTDB taxonomy): Bacteria > Bacillota > Bacilli > Alicyclobacillales > Alicyclobacillaceae > Alicyclobacillus_L > Alicyclobacillus_L cycloheptanicus. The sequence continues at coordinate 1,013,031 of NZ_CP067097.1, read as the reverse complement.
AAGGGACGCTCATACCCGATGTCCCGATAGAACTCGCGGTAGTCGAAGTCGCCGGGGTACCCGTCGGTGCTGCTCCAAACCTGGCGGCTGCTTTCTGCATCGCGCCCGAACACCGCCAGTCCGCCCTGGGTGAGGATGGGGGCGTACACGCCGAACACCGGCGGCGGGTCCGCGTTCAGCACCCCCTGCGTCTCGGCGAACGTATAGACGATGCCGTATGAGCGCAGCAGCTCGTCGATTCCGGGACGATACGCGCATTCGGGCAGCCACATGCCGCGCGGTGCTCGGCCAAACACCGCTTTATGATGGATCATCGCCACTTCAATCTGCGCCTTGAGCGCTTCCTCCGTGCGGACCAGCGGCAGGAAGGCATGCGTCGCCGCAGTCGTCAACAACTCCAGGTGCCCAAGCGCCTCCAGGTGGGACCAGATGCGGGTCAGATCGCGATCGAACGCACGGTATGCACCTCGCATTTCACGCAGCCGGCCGAGGTAGAAGATGGGCAGGTGGCGAAAGTCCGCATCGTCCGCGAGCCGCGTCTTCTCCGCTTCGGCGAGTTCAATCAGACGGTCGAGGTATGCGCTGTAGCGGTCCTGCAGAAGTGGGTCGCGCAGCATGGCTGCCAGGGTAGGGGAGACCGACAGCGCCATGTGCCAGTCGATGCCCTCTTGCGTCCAGCGTGTCATGGCGATGGTCAGCGGGAGGTAGGTCTCCGTGAGGGCTTCGAAAAGCCAGCGTTCTTCCAGCGCGTGCGGGCGTTCAGGGTGCCGTACATACGGCAGATGAGCATGTAATGCAAAACACAAATATCCTACGGGCATGCAGTTTGCTCCTCTTCAAGGGGATCGGTGCGTGACGGATTGGAATGGTCATTCAGCAGGCCGGCAGGCGCATGCAGGGTGTAGCCGGTAAACAGCCCCTGCCAGCGTGCGCTCTGGGGCGCGGGCGAGTGGGCGCCGTTGTGCGCGGTCGACGGGCCGTCGGTCAGCGCAGGTGTGAGGCCGCTGGTCAGTGTCGGCGTCTGTCTGGCGGGGAGCGCCTGAAAGCAGACCTTGGGTCCGGTGTACCGTTGTTGTCCGGTTGTCGCGTGGGCGCGGGGAGTCCGCACGGTGTTCGAGCGAAGCAACGCGAGAAAGTCTCCATCGTGCGTCGCCACGCCGTAGAGAAACACGTAGTCGCGCCCGGCCGCGAGGTCCGTGACGTACCAGTTGTCCGCATCGGCGTTCAGCACAATGTCGCGGGCGGCGTGGGCGTTTTCGCCGTCGAACGTGATCCACGTCACATCACAGACGCGCAGGACCTTGCGAACGTCGTGCCACGGGCGTGCCAGGTAGTCGGCGAGGAGGCGTTGCTTGAGCCAGTCGAGATCCCAGTATACGTGCGCGGTGTGCGGATTGACCGTCATCGCGACCAGAACGTCTTCGCCGCGGCGGCGCTGCCAGGATTCGTCGTCGGCGGGGTGGGGCAGGTCGGCGCGATTGGACAAGGCGGCGGGAGCGGGCAGGTGGGCGGGATTGGACGAGTTGGCGGGATTGGATGAGTTGGCGGGATTGGATGAGTTGGCGGGATTGGATGAGTTGGCGGGATTGGATGAGTTGGCGTCATGGGGCCCGTTCGCCGCATCCGGCCATGGGTGCCGGGCGGGCGCATGCGCAGAGGCACCCAGGTGGCTGGCCCCGGATGGGGTGTCTGTCAGGGTGTCGGTTTGGACGTCTCCAGGAAGGCGGTTTGTGTGCAACGCGGGCATCCCCCTTGTTTCAAACTACAGTCGAAGCAGCACTGTCGTTTGATATGTAGTAGAGCGCGCAGCGAAGTATGCAAGGCGCGATCCGATGAAATCGCTTCAATGAAAAATTTCATATAGTCGCCGGGATCCGACCGAACGGTAGATAGGTTTCGCGCCGCGGCCTGTCTTGTGGGGCTGGAGGGAGCCAGGCTGCCGAACACGATTGATAGATTCGCCCTGGCAGATTTGGAGGATGCCGGAAGGCGGGGGATGGCGATGCCTTGTCGTGGAAGGTGCCGCGTCTATGAATCTACGAAAATGCGGGTTGTTGCACCGAGCGAAGGAGGGCCGGCGAGTGCGCTCCGTGATGGGACTGGGCGGATATCCAAATGTTGCATGAGTTATCCATAAAATGCTCATCCTCCTCGTAGGAGGTGAGTGGCCATGTTGTGGCGTCCGTTGTCGGGTCAAGGAGAGCAGAATGTGGATGAAATTTTGTGGATCGATGGACTGACGGCAGACGGAGCGCCGTGGGACGAGGACATCGCCTCCACATCTGCGTCGGATAATCCGACCTCAGATGAATGAGCGCGCCCTCCTTTACGGGAGGGCGCCTTTTTTGAGGGAAGGTGCCAGTGGCGCTGGGTGGCGAGTGGCGTCGGGGCGCCAGTGGGCGTTGGGGTGCGACCCCGCTCCCGGCCACCTAAGGCAGGAAAGGCGCCGTAAGGTGGATGGTCCGTCATGGCCGGACCTCCGATTAGGAAGGAAAGGTGCCTTATGCGACGGCCGCCCGGCCCGCTCGCGGCCGCCTAAGGCAGGAAAGGCGCCGTAAGGTGGATGGTCCGGCCGCGCCGGACCTCCGAATAGGAAGAAAAGGTGGCTTATGCGACGGCCGCCCGGCCCGCTCGGCCCGCCCGCGGCCACCTAAGGAAGGAAAGGCGCCGTAAGGTGGATGGTCCGGCCGCGCCGGACCCCCGATTAGGAAGGAAAGGTGCCTTATGCCACGGCCGCCCGGCCCGCCCGCGGCCACCTAAGGAAGGAAAGGTGCCGTAAGGTGGATGGTCCGGCCGCGCCGGACCTCCGATTAGGAAGGAAAGGTGCCTTATGCGACGGCCGCCCGGCCCGCTCCCGGCCACCTAAGGCAGGAAAGGCGCCGTAAGGTGGATGGTCCGGCATGACCGGACCTCCGATTAGGAAGGAAAGGTGCCTTATGCGACGGCCGCCCGGCCCGCTCGCGGCCGCCTAAGGCAGGAAACACGCCTTAAGCTGGGCCACCCGGCCCGTCGGTTCCGCCCTGCCCATCCGGCCCACGCACTCCGCCAGCATCGGCGCGCGTTACCGCAGACACCAGTGGAAAGCGGCGGGCCAGCGGGATCGCCAGAAGACTCACCATCACCAGTACGCCAATCGCCACGTGCGGACTCCCCACCAACACCTGCACGAGCAACGCCAACACGATGCCGCCCAGGTTGCCGAACAGCAGCAGCAGGCCGCTGGCGGTGCCGACTTGGTTCGGCGGGCAGTGAATCTCGACCGTGGACAGCACAATCGGCAGGTCCGCGAGCAAGAGAAATCCCGCCGCCGCAAGCAGCAGGGTCATCAGCCAGAACGGACGTCCGACCCAAATCGCAAGGAGGCTCGCCACCGCGAAGGCGAGGGAGAACTGGACGACGAGGCGCGACCGCCCGGTTCGAATCGCCCACGCAGGGAGCGCGCCCGCACCGGCAATGCCGGCGGCTGTCATGATGGCCAGCGCGATCCCGACCTGCACATCGCCGACCCCATGCCCTGCCACGAGCACCTGCAGCCACGTGGTGACGGCGATGAACCAGCCGAAGCCGACAAACAGGAGGAGGCAGAGCGTGCGGATCGACGCATCGGCGAAGACCTGTCGGATGCCCGCCCGCTCCCGCGCGGGCTCTCCGTTCGGCGTCTCGACCTCGTTCTGTACCGGCTCGCCGTACGTCGGGCGTGTCCGCAGCGCCCACAGCAGCCACACGCCGCCGACCACCGCAAACAGGCCCTGGCTCCACAGCACCACCGGCATGCCCAGCGGCAGGAGGAGGGGGCCGGACAGCATGGCGATGAAAATGCCGAGGAACATACTGGCGGACCCCACGGCGATCGCGGTCGGGCGCTGATTCGGCGCCACGTACCGGGCGGCGGTTTTGTTGATCGCGTTGATGACCAGGGGCTGCCCAACCGACACGACGATCTGCCCGACGAGCGCCCATGTGAAGCTCGGCAGGATGCGAACGAGTGCACCGGCCAGGGTCAACGTCGCGCCGACTGCCAGCGATCCCCGAAACCAACGGTCGGTCAGGACCCCGAAGGGCAGCGCAAGCACCACGTACAGCAGCGGAAACACTTCTGACAGCCAGCCGACTGCGCCAGCGGACACGTGGTACCATTGTGCTGTCTGGGTGGTCATCGGGGTGAACGTCACCCACAACACCTGCGTCGCCGCGGTGACGAGTGCAAAACCGAAAATGAGGCTCCAGCGAGATTTCTCCTGCGCACCGCGGTCGGGCTGCACGGTACCGCCCGCTTCACCCCTCCGCACCCCGCCCGCTTCGCCCGCACTCACTCCGTCCGCGCTCCCATCGCCCTGACGCACGCCGCTCACTCCCTTTCGAACGTGGCTGCGGTTTGCGCTGCCTTTGCGTTTGGGTCCCCACTCGCATCCAGACGCCCTCCAAACAGCACCGCCAAATAGTCGTTTTGCAGCACGCCGTTCGGGTCCGCCGCCAGCCGCACGCGGCGAAATTCGTCCCACATCGGGTACATCTGCTGGAAGTCCTCGGCCGTTCGGTAGTGCAGTTTGCCCCAGTGCGGCCGGCCGCCGCAGCGCAGAAAAATCTGCTCCACTGTGCGGAAGTACCGTTCGTGCGGCATGCCGCGGTACATGTGAATCGCAACGTACCCCGATTCCCGCCCGCTCGCCGGGCTCAGCCAGATGTCGTCGGCGCGGACAAAGCGGCACTCGATGGGGAAGTGCACGGCGATACGCTCCCGCTCAATGCACGCCAGCACCTCTTGAATCACCTCGGCCATGTGCGCTGCCGGAATGTTGTACTCCATCTCGTTGAAGCGGACGAGCCGGGGCGTCGCGAACAATTCGTGGCTGTACGCGACTTCCTCAAACACCGGGACGCTCGCGGCCGACAACCGACTCACCGGTTTCGTCAGCGCGGGCACCAGCCGGCAGGCTTCCGACAGCACCCAAAACAGACGATTTTCCATGACAATCTTGTTCCAATAGTCTTTCCACCCGCGCTGTGTCACTGGTTCATGGGTTTCGTTCATGAACTTGACCTGCACGGTGTCACTGTACGGAAAGCAGTAGAATTCAAAGTGACGGTTCTGCTGACAAAGCGTGTCCAGGCTGCGCAGGCAGTCGTCCAGCTTCATCCGCCCTGTGACATACTTCAGGCGGAACGACGGTACCAGGCGCAGTTTGACCTGCACAATGACACCGAGCGCCCCGAACGAGACCTGCATCGCCTTGAACAATTCCGGGTGTTCTTCCTCCGAGCAGTCCATCACGGTCCCATTCCCGAGCACCACCTTCAGGCCGATGACTTGGGTGGCGAGGGTGCCAAAGGCAGTCCCTGTGCCGTGTGTCCCGGTGCTGATGGCGCCAGCGATGGACTGGACGTTGATGTCGCCGAGGTTCTCCTGCGCGAGGCCGTGGCGATGCAGCAGCTCTCCGAGGCGTTTCAGCTTCGTGCCCGCCCACACGACCGCCGTCCGTGCCGCGGTATCCACCTCCACCAGGCCGGACATGCGGTCGAGCGAGACCAGCACGTCGTCGGTTTGAACCAGCGGGGTGAAAGAGTGGCCCGACCCGACGACGCGCAGCCGGTGCCCCGTGGTGTTGCACCACTGGACGAGCGAGACCACCTCCTCGACAGACGTCGGATACACCACTTGGGCGGGGGTACAAGCGACAATCCCTGACCAGTTCGTCCACTGCTGCGCCGCTTTCACAGGAAGCACTGTCCATCCCCCCGGTAGGTCGGCCACACATCGACGATGCGGCCGTCTGAAATGGCGTGCAGCACCGCAAACCGCTCGCACAGCTCGCCCGCCTTGGCGTGGCGCATCAGGATCGGATCGCCCAGGGCAAGCCGGGTCTCCCCCCGGTAGCGAAACGGCGTCTGCACCTCGCCCGCGGCTTCGTTCGGCAGCAGCGACAGTCCGACAGGCAGGTAAGGTTTTGGCACCTTGTCCCAGCCGGGTGAACCGGATGCGGTGTATCCGCCGCCCGCGCAGGTGAAGATGTCCGGGCGCGGCTGGCGCACGATTTCCAGCACGAACCCCGCGGCGGGCAGGTAGCGAAAGCTGCGGTAGTTGTCGAACAGGCCGGGTGAAAAGAAGCCGGATCCGACCGTGATTTCGGTCACGACCTCCTCCTGCGATGTCGTGTGCAAGCTGCCAGTGCCGCCGCCGTTGACGAACCGCAGCGGCAGCTTCATTTTTCGAATCAGCTCCACCACCGCCGCGCGGCGTTCGGCGATCTGCGGAATGGACCGAGTTTTTAAAAAGTGGACCACGCGGTTTTTGACGGCCTGCCCCGGCACATGGTCGCCGACACCCGCGACCTGGGCTTCGTAGCCCATGATGCCGTCGAGCTGCAGGGAGTTGGACGCTGCGACGTGCAGCAGCAGGGGTTCTACGTCAGCAGCCGTGGACAGCGGGGAGCGGCGGACGCCAAAGTGCAGGCCGGGGAACTCGGTGGACATGTCGACGTCGATGCACACGAGGGCGCGCACGCCGACGTCCTTGGCCACTCGTTCAATCTGGCGAAGGTGGTCGAGGCTGTCCACCATACAGGTGATGGTCTTGCCCTCACCGACGCGGCGCAGGATGTCTGCTATGCGTCCCGCGTTCCAGATGGGGTAGCCGAGGAGGATGTCGTCAAAGCCATGGTCTGCCAGGAAGATGGCCTCCGCGGCGGTGTACGACATGATGCCCTGGCAGGGCGGGCCCGCGTCCAGAATGCGCCGCAGCACGGCCCTGCAGCGCACCGATTTGCTGGCGATGCGAATGCGCTTGCCAAGGCTGCGCGGTGCAATGGCGGCGATGTTCTCCTGGAGCAAGTCAACATCCACATACGCGAGCGGCTTTGGCAAGGACGCAAAAATGCGTTTATAATATTCGTAATTTGGTTGGCGCACGCTGTCACCTCGCTGGGCGGGAGGATGGTGGGAGTATCGTTTTCGATGCGTTCATCGTCTGTCACAAGTCCTTCTGACCGCAGAGTTCCGACCGGTTGGTAGGTACCTGCCGTCCACGGCTGGATGCGGCCTGCGTCATGGGACCGCTTTCATGCTTTATTCTACGCCTTCAATCAAATGTCTGTCGATATCCGGCTGACGTAACACGCGCGTTGTCCACTCATCAATCATCGAATGTGCAGGAGGTGCAGCCGTGACGGCCACCCATTTGCCCGTGATGAACCCCGCCACCCTGCAGCCGTTGGGAGACGTGCCCGTCTGCCCGGAGGCGGATGTAGCGACGATTTACCAACAAGCCCGTGCGGCCTTTGCCACCTGGCGCGCCACGCAAATTGCCGAGCGGCTGTCGTACTTTGCGCGCCTGCGCACCTATGTGGTGGACCACCTCGACGAACTTGCCCGCGAGGTTGCCGAGGAGACCGGCAAACCTGCCACAGAAGTCCTGACGACGGACATCCTGCCGGTGCTGGAGGCCATCCGCCATATCGAAAAGCACGCTGCGCGGGACCTGGCGCCGCAAAAAGCGCCGACACCCATTCTGTTTATCGGCAAATCTTCCTATGTAGAATACAAACCGCGCGGGGTCGTCCTGGTCATCGCGCCGTGGAACTTTCCGCTGCAGCTCACGCTCGTCCCGATGCTCAGTGCCCTCGTCGGCGGCAACACGGTGGTTTTGAAACCTTCGGAAGTGACGCCGCGCACCGGGCAAATCGTGGAGCGGCTGTTCCGCTCTACCGGCTGGCCGCAGGGGGTCGTGCAGGTTGCCCACGGCGGGAAAGATCTCGGCGCTGCTCTCGTGGAAGGCAGGCCGGACTACATCTTCTTCACCGGATCGGTCCGGACCGGCCGCATCATCCAGGCCGCCGCCGCAAAGCACCTGATTCCGACGACGTTGGAGCTCGGCGGGAAGGACCCCATGATTGTCTTCGCCGATGCGCCTGTCGATCGCGCCGTCCAAGCCGCGGTGTGGGGCGGGCTGCTCAACGCCGGGCAAGTTTGCACGTCCGTCGAACGCATCTACGTGGAGCGGCCGATTTACGAGGTGTTTGTCCAGAAACTCGTGGCGGCAGTTCGCACGCTGCGGCAGGGGACCGGCAGCGACGCCGACATCGGGGCCATGACCTTCCGCCATCAGGTGGATATCGTGCGCGATCACGTTGCAGACGCCCTCGCCCGCGGCGCCCAGCTCCACACGGGGAAGCCGCCGGAGCAGTGGGACTTGTCGCGCGGGCAGTTTATCGAGCCCATGGTCCTGACCGGCGTCACACAGGACATGCGCATCATGCGAGAGGAGACCTTTGGCCCCGTGCTGCCCGTTCTCCCATTTGACACCGAGGAGGAGGCGGTTCGTCTCGCCAACGACTCGGCGTATGGGCTGTCCTCCAGCGTCTGGACCGCCGATCTCAGCCGCGGGCGGCGCGTCGCTTCGCAGTTGATCACAGGGAATTCGCACGTGAACGACGTCATTGTGAGCATCGTCAACCATGACTTGCCGTTTGGCGGGGAAGGCGCCAGCGGTATCGGACGCTACCACAGCACCGCCGGATTGCGGACGTTCTGCGTGCAGACCTCCGTCATGGTCGATAAAGGCCGGCGAACGCGGGAGGTCAACTGGTTCCCCTACCAGGGCAAGTATGAACTGTTCCGCACGCTGATTCGCAGCTACTACGGCCCATCGCGCCGATGGGGGTCGTTTCTGCGGGCCTACTTGAGGCTGCTGAAGAAGTGACCCTGCCTCGAGCCTGCAAGATCGACACAGGCTTCCCATTCGTATCTACGGGCATTTACTGAGCCAATTTCAGGATGTACGTAAACGGGAAGAAAACTGCGATTTTCACGAAAACGAGTCATGGGATAAAAGAGTACGGTGGCAAACTGCTCAAAAACATGGCATGGCAGCTTCGGTTGTCTCCGGCTGAGCGATACCGTCTAGTGGACTGTCCGATGTCTGAGGAAGAGTACATCGTTCTATTACGAGAGAAGGGAGAAATTTAATGAGAACACATTTATAGCGGGTCATTTGCCCAACGACGGTCACCGAGTGACCAGAATGCCGTGTGAAATCCCTTCTTCAAAAGAGCGGACTTATGCCTCGTTGAATTGGCGCAGCCGTTGTTCGAGCTGGCGCGTCATGGCCCGGAAGAACAGGTTGGGGACGATCAGTACCGCTGCGACGGATACGATGAGAAAGAGGGCTGTCATGGTCATCACTCCTCAAGGGGGCTATGATACTATATTCTTCGCCAGACGACTGGATTTTGTGTCTCCAGAGCAGGCGGGAGTCGCCGTGTCGGGTGGAGAAGGTCGTGTCAAAACTCGCGGTCGCCGATGATTTGGTCACCGCAGTCGCGGCAAATATACGTTTTCAGCGAGCCGTCTGGGTGTTTGACTTGGGCGAGGAAGAACTCCTTGTTTTGAACCAGGGTGTCGTTGACGACAATGCCCTTGAGTTCAGCCTCGTCGGCCAGGGAGTAAAAACAGATTTCCTGACCGTTGCGAATTTCGTTGTGGGACTTCCCGGGCACTTTCAACGCGTCGGGCAGTGCACGCTTGCGGATTCGACGGTCGAGTTCTTCCGTCAGTTCCTTGCGATAGGCGCTGCCTTGGCGAATGAGCCGCTCTTCCCACTGCTGCCGCTGCGAGGGGTCGCGAAGGATGCCGCCCCATTTACGGCCTTTCCGACGAGCCTTCTCTTGTACGGAATAGATGACGCCAAAAACGAAATCCCCAATCGCTTTCATGTCCGTCCTCCACCTTTTCGGACAACCTCTTTCACGATGACCACAAGCATCAGCATATCTTCTTGCTCATATCATATGATACAACCCGGCACAACGTACAGAATTTGCTGGAGACAATCATCCCGAAGTGCGCACATCACCGTGATGGTCGTGACTTCGGGATGAATGCTTCGCGAACCAGGGTCGATGGCACGGGAAGTTATAGCAGCAGTGACATGGGAGATTCAAGAGACTGCTTCACATCGCGCAGGAACATGGCCGCCTCTGCGCCGTCCAGTGCCCGGTGATCGAACGACAAACTCAGTTTCATTTGTGGTCCGATCACGACTTGACCATTATGGACCGTGGGTTTCTCAATCATACTTCCTACCCCCAGAATCGCGACCTGGGGCTGATTGATGATCGGTGTGAATTCTTCGATGCCAAACATGCCGAGGTTGCTGACGGTAAAGGTTCCGCCTTGCAGGTCGTCGGGCGACAACTTCTGTGCCCTCGCTCGGTCCGCGAGTTCGCTGGCTTTGGCAGCCAATTCGCCGAGCCCGAGCCGGTCGGCGCCGGGGATGACGGGAACCAGCAGTCCGCCTGGGACCGACACGGCCATCCCCAGGTTGACGCTTCGATGCTGCACCAGTGCATTCTCTTGCGCCCAGGTCGCGTTTACGTTTGGGTGCTTTCGAAGGACACGGGCGACCGTCTTCAAAATCAAGGTGTTCATGGACAACCGAGTGCCGGTTTCGGCCTCGACGAGCGGGATCAACTGGGTGCGTAATTCGGAAGCAGCTCGCATGTCGACTTCCAGACAGAGGGTGACGTGCGGCGCTTGAAAGGCGCTCTCGGCCATGCGCTGCCCGATGACGCGCCGCATCCCTGTGAGCGGAACGACGGTCTGGTCGTCTGTGTCGGCCGTCACTTGCCTGGCTGCCTTGGCTTCAGGTGCGTCGGCCGTCGCGCGAGGCTTGCTTCGCCGCTGTGCCGGGGACGCATTCTCGAGGGCGATTCGCTGCTCCAGGTACGCCTGAACATCTTCCCGGTGGATGCGGCCGAGGTGGCCCGAACCTTGGATTTGCTGCAAAGGGACGCCATGGGCGCGCGCGAGCGCACGGGCGGCGGGCGTGGCGCGGACTTTCTGTCCGGCGTCGCTTGCAGCATCGCGTGCTCCCGGCTCGTTCGAGGATGGACGGGCGTTCGCGGCGCTGGTGTCGGATGCGGATGGAACTGCAGCGTTCTCGCCGCCCGACGGCAAAGGCGCCGCCTCGTTCGTCGGCACGGGCTCGCCCGCTTCACCGATGTAGGCGATCACGTCCAGCACCGGCACCTCTGTACCCGCTTCGTACAGTCGTTTGAGCAGCACGCCTTCGGTGTACGACTCCACCTCAATATTGACTTTATTCGTCATCACTTCCAACAACGGTTCACCGACCCGGACTGTCTCGCCTTCCGTCTTGAACCACTGCAAAATCGTCCCCGATTCCTGGGTCATTGCAAGCTTTGGCATGGTCACTGGCTCCGCCATCTTCTCACCCCCTCAGGCTTTTCGCATCATCTTGCGGATCGCGGTGACGATGTCGTCCACCTGCGGCACCGCGTGCTTTTCGAGTTCTGGATTTTGCGGGATGGGAATCTCTTTACCGCCCAGCCGCACGACGGGCGCATCCAGGTAGTCGAACGCGTCGCTCTCGACAATCGTGCTGACAATCTCTGCGCCGTATCCGCCGCGTTTCACCGCTTCGTAGACGACGACCACCCGGCTGGTCTTTTTCACGGAGTTCAAGATGAGCTCGGTGTCGAGCGGGACGAGTGTACGCGGGTCGACGACTTCCACGCTGATGCCGTCTTTCTCCAGCACCTCTGCGGCGTGAAGCGCCTTGTGCACCATGATGCTGGTGGCCACGACGGTCACGTCACGCCCTGCCCGCTTGATGTCCCCTTTGCCAATCGGGATGGTATACGGTTCTTCCGGAACTTCCGATTTCGTTCCATAGAGCAGCTTGTGTTCGTAGAAAATCACGGGGTTGTTGTCTTCCACAGCCGCCCGAAGCAGCCCCTTGGCGTCGTAGGCGGTGGCAGGCTGCACCACCTTGAGCCCGGGGACGTGCGCCAGCCAAGCCTCCAAACTCTGCGAATGCTGTGCCGCGGCGCCGGTGCCTGAACCCCCCGGGGCGCGGACCACCATGGGCACGGAGGCTTTGCCGCCGTACATGTAGCGAAGCTTCGCTGCCTGGTTGACCAATTGATCCATCGCGATGGTCACAAAATCGGAGAACTGCAGTTCCATGATGGGCCGCATCCCTGTCAACGCCGCACCAACCGCCGCGCCGGTAATAGCGGCTTCAGAAATGGGGGTGTTGCGGATTCGCTCCGGCCCGAATTCTTCAATCATGCCGCGAGAAACACCAAACGCGCCGCCGTAGATCCCGATGTCTTCGCCCATCAAAAACACGCGCTCATCCTCGCGCATCAGCTGACTCATGGCTTCTCGGACAGCTTCCTGATAAGTCATCTGCCTCATTGCGTGGCCCTCCTTCCAACTCAAGTTACGCGAATACATCTTCTTCCAGGGTCGCGATGTCAGGCATGGGGCTGTCCAACGCGAATTGAACCGCCGCCTCAATGTCTGCGCGGGCCCGCTGCTGCAGTCGGTCGAGGTCGTCCTGCGTACAGGCGCCTGACGCCAGCAGGGTGCTGCCGAAGCGGAGGATGGGGTCTTTGGCCTTCCACTCGGCCTCCTCTTCCCGCGTCCGATACTTGCGGCCGTCACTCTTTGAGTGCCCTTTCCAGCGGTAGGTTTTGGCCTCTATCAGCGTCGGGCCGTCGCCGCGGCGTGCGCGGGCCACGGCTTCATCCGTCACGCGGATGACTTCCAGCAGGTCGTTTCCATCGGCGACCACGCCCGGAATCCCGTAGGCGGCCGCCCGGTCTGCAATGTGTTCGATATGCATCATTTCCTTGACCGAACCCGACATGCCGTACTGGTTGTTTTCGCACAGGAAAACGACGGGAAGCGACCAGATGGAAGCCAGGTTGACGGCTTCGTGGAAGCTGCCTTCGTTGGAGGCACCATCTCCGAAGTAACAAAGAACGACGTAGTTCTGTTTCATCATTTTGGACGTGAGCGCTGCACCCACTGCGAGTGGAATGCCGCCCCCGACGATGCCGTTCGCGCCGAGATTACCGCGTTCGACGTCAGCGATGTGCATCGAGCCGCCCTTCCCTTTGCAGTAGCCGGTGGCTCGCCCCATCAGCTCCGCCATCATGCGGTTGACGTCCGCGCCCTTGCCGATGCAGTGGCCATGGCCGCGGTGCGTGCTGGTGATTTTATCCTCATCGCGGAGCACCGCACAGCCGCCGATGGCGGTGGCTTCCTGCCCGACACACAAGTGGGTGGTGCCGTGAATCATGCCCTTGGCAAACATCTCGTCTACTTTTTCATCAAAGTAGCGGACCAGCCACATGCGGTAGTACAGTTCATCCGCGGCGGCGCTGACGCTGTCTGGCATCTGCAATGTGTTTGCGAGGTCGCTTGCCTGGGAACCCATGACCTCCGCCTCCTTATAACATTTGATATGATATGTATCGAATGATACAAGTGAAAAATTATTTCGTCAATGTGTTGACGAAAGCGTATTCAGCCCTTATGATGTTTACACATGATTCATCACGTAACAAATGTTACGAATCATCGTCGATTCAATCGACGTGGATGGGGGTTGGACGATGGTGGAACGCGCTGTCACCGTGGCGCTGCAGTCTGGATTGCATGCGCGTCCGGCTGCGACATTTGTGCAACTGTCAAATCGTTATCAATCAGAGATTTCGCTGGTTAAGGGAGAGAAGACGGTCAACGCCAAAAGCATCCTGGGGATTCTGTCGCTCGCCTGTACCAAGGGCAGCCAGGTGAAGGTGGTTGCTGACGGGGTGGATGAACAGGAGGCCCTGCACGCGCTGACCGTGTTTTTGGAGACCGAAGAATTGCCTGGGTGATGCTCTAGGACGTGATGGTTCACCGAGGATGTTCCGGCCTCTGGTACGTCTACCAGTCATTCAGCATGAGAATGGGAGCGGGTGCAGATGTCGATTTATCGTGAACTACTACTGCGTGAAAAGGCGGGCCAATCCATCGGCGTTGCGGTCATCGGCGCGGGGCAAATGGGACGCGGCCTGATTGCTCAAATTTCACGCGTGCCCGGCATGCGGGTCGCCGGCGTATGTGATGTGAACCTGGAAGCCGCACAGACGGCCGTTCGCTATTACCAGTTGCAAAGTTCGTACCCAAACAACGAAGTCGCTGTGAGCAGTGACTTCAGGGCGGTCATCGAGCGGCCCGATGTCGATGCGGTCGTGGACGCGACGGGAGTGCCCGAGGTGGGCGCGAGGATTGCGCTGCACGCACTCACCGCACGAAAGCACCTGGTGCTCCTGAACGTGGAGGCGGATGTAACGATTGGTTCGATTCTGTCCAACCTATTCAAGGCTGGCAATCTCGTTTATACGGGCTCTGCAGGAGACGAACCGGCGGTGACGCTGGAGCTGGTGGAGTTCGCGAGAACGATTGGCCTGGAAGTGGTCGTAGCCGGCAAGGGCAAGAACAATCCATTCATTCCGTCGGCCAACCCGGATACTTGTGCAGAAGAAGCGAATCGTAAGCACATGAGCCCGCACATGTTGGCCGCGTTTCAGGACGGTACGAAGACGATGGCGGAAATGAATCTGCTGAGCAATGCCACGGGCCTGATCCCGGACGTTGTCGGCATGCATGGTGTGCATGCGGATATTCAAACCGTCGTCGACCAGCTCAGGTTGGTGAGTGAAGGGGGATGCCTCAACCACTACGGTGTCGTCGAGTACGTGCATGGACTGGCGCCGGGCGTCTTCGTAATTGTGAAAAGCCCGCTGGAACCTGTGGACGAGGAACTCCGTTACCTGTCTGTCGGGAAGGGCCCTTACTACGCGTTGTATCGGCCGTTTCATCTGGCGAGTCTGGAAACGCCGATATCGGTGGCGCGGGCGGTCCTGCACAACGACCCAACCATCGCGCCGCTCGGCGGACCCGTTTCCGAAACCGTCGCGGTCGCGAAGCGGCCGATTCGCGCGGGTGAACCGGTGGACGGCATTGGCGGATACGCGGTGCGTGGTGTACTCGAACGGCATGAAGAGATGGAAGCGAACGGTCATGTTCCGATTGGGTTGATTGCCGGCCGAGCCGTGGCCAAACGCGACATCGCGGATGGACAGTTCCTGACGGCAGACGACATCGAACTGGATGGGAGTACAACCGTCTGGCACCTTCGCGAACTGCAAAATCAATTATTCCGCTGATTCAGGCTGATACAGATAGAACAAATCGAGCAAGCAAAATCGAGCCAGTCCGCTTCACCATCAGCGTCTATCCCCCTAAGCGCGTCAGGCGCTTAGGGGCATCCAATCCGAAGGAGGTGGATGACCATGCACAGTGTATTTGGATTCATCGCTTTGATTGGCGCAGCGTGGCTGCTGCAGTTCGCTTTGACGTGGCTGCAAATTCGCCACTACCGCGGCAAAATGCGTGACCTGGTGCACAAGTACCAACATGCAGAAGGGTTCAGCTTGTTCTCCGGCGTGGCCAGAAAGGCGTTAGGCAGCGGCGCCATCGTACTCATCATTGTGGACCAACAGCAGACAATTGGGGAGTGTCAGGTGTTAACCGGCATCAGTGTGTTCGCGAAGTTCAAAGAGGAGCCCGCATACGCAGGAATGCGCGTGCGAGAGGCCATCGAGCGGGCCGAGCGCGATCTGCAGCGAAAACGGCGGATCTCAGCCAGGCAGCAATCCATTGCGAAAGCCCTGAAAATGGCTGCCGAAAATGCCGTTCGCGCTGCGAAACCGCCAGTGCTGACGAGGAAAGAGACCGTCGCGCAGTAACGAGCGTAGGCATGTGGCAGCGCGTGGGCATGCAGCGAAACCATGAAACAAGGGGGAGCAGAGGATGAGTTGGATTGAGTGGCTCGGGTCACACTTCATCGGATTGTTTAACGCAGGCGGCAAGGTCTTTATGGGGGACATCACGGGGATTGTACCGACGTTGATTGTGCTGCTCACATTCACGTACACCGTGGTGAAGCTGGTTGGCGAAGAGCGGGCAAACCGGGCGATTATGTTTGCTTCCAGGTACCTGGTGCTGCGGTACACCTTGATGCCCATCTTGTCCGTGTTGATTCTTACCAACCCGATGTGCTATACCTTTGGCCGATTTCTGCCAGAACGGTACAAACCAGCATTCTACGATTCGGCTGTTTCATTTGTCCATCCCGTAACCGCTTTCTTTCCCTATGCAAATGCCGGTGAGCTGTTCGTTTGGCTGGGCATCGCGGACGGAATCCAAAAAGCCGGGTACTCCATGGGACCGCTCGCGGTGCGGTACTTCCTGCTTGGGATCGTGGTCATCTTCATCCGGGGGGTTGTCACGGAAAACATTACGAAATACCTGGCGAACCGGATGGAGTCGAGGCGCACGGTGGGCGTTGTAAAGGGTGCCGCGAACTGAGAAGGGACGAGACAGTGTTCGCGCGGCGAACGCATGACCAAACTATTCATCTCAGGAGAGGATATCGATGGGGCAAGCAGTGCGGATTGAAAAAGGTTCTGGCGGCTGGGGAACTGGGCTGGTCGTGGCACCAGAGGGTAAGCGGACCAAGGTTGTCTCTGTAACCGGGGGCGGGATTCACCCGGTCGCACAGCGAATCGCAGAACTCAGCGGTGCGCAGGCGGTGGATGGCTTCTCGACGGCTGTACCAGAAGATGAAATGATGTGCGTCGTGATTGACTGCGGGGGGACGGCGCGGATTGGCGTCTACCCGATGAAGCGCATCCCGACGGTGGATGTCCTGCCGTCCTCGCCATCGGGGCCGCTGTCGAAGTTCATTAAGGAAGACATTTTTGTCTCCGGGGTGACCGTGCGCAACATTGTGCTGGCGGATAAGGGGGAAGCCCGCACAGAAGCTGGGCCGCAGCCGGCACAGAAGAGCGACAACCCCTTTCAGGCACCGCAGCCGCAGGTGTCGGGCGGTAACTCGAACTGGCTGATGGTCATCTCCCGCGGCATTGGCAAGGTGATTGGCACCCTGTACCAGGCGGGCCGCGACTCGGTCGACATGTTGTTGAAAAACATCATTCCGTTCATGGCGTTCGTCAGCATGTTGGTCGGCATTATCAACTACACGGGGCTGGGGAAGCTGCTCGCGCACGGTCTCGTGCCGCTGGCCGGCAGTCTGGGCGGACTGATTGTCCTGGTGATTGTGTGTACGCTGCCGTTTTTGTCCCCTGTGCTGGGGCCGGGCGCGGTCATCGCGCAAATCATCGGCGTGCTCGTCGGCACGCAGATTGCGACGAAGGCCATCTCGCCGGTGTACGCGCTGCCCGCGTTGTTCGCCATTGATGGTCAGGTGGGCTGCGACTTCGTTCCGGTCGGGCTGTCGCTCGGTGAGGCAAAGCCAGAGACGATTGAGTACGGTGTGCCCGCGGTTCTGTACAGTCGTTTGATTACTGGTGTCGTCGCCGTCTTGCTGGGATACGTTGCGAGCCTGGGCATGTACTCGTAAGATGAATTGACAAGTATGTGGTGACACTCGGTTGCTGCAGGCCGTGGCAGCCGAGTGTTTCTCGTCCAGACATGAAGGAGGGGGTCGCATGATGAAGTCGACCGTGACATACATCGGAGACATGGCGTTTGCGTTTGAGGAAGAAAAGGTGCTCATCCTCTTTGGGACTCAAGCTCCAGCTGAGCTGCGGGACATTTCTGTGATTCACGAACCGGTCGAGGTCGACCGCGGCGCCTTAGCATCTGCCAGCCGCCTCGTCGTGGGGCAGAACGAATACGAAATTCTCTCCGTTGGCACGGAGGCCATGAAAAACCTCGCTGAACTCGGACACCTGTCCATCTACTTTACAGACCCGCCGGCCGAAATCCTGCCGGGATCGGTCTATGTGAAACCGTTTGAACTGCCGAAAGTCAGTATAGGAACTCTCATCGAAATTCGTTAAAATAAAATAAACAATGCAGGAAGTTTTGGGAGAATCAAGCGATGCGGCGCCCTGACTGCGCCGCTTGCACGAAGACGCGGCAGCTTGGACAGCGACACTATGACTGAAGAAGGTAGAGATGTTGGCCTACTCGGATGACTCGCGCATCTTGTCAAAGATTGCGCACATGTATTACGAAGATGGAAATACACAAGCCGAAATTGCTGAAACCTTGGGTGTTTCGAGGCCCCTCATTTCTAAATACCTGGCCAAGGCAAAGGAACTCGGAATTGTTCAGATTTCCATCCGCGATGAGGTGGCTCATCCGTACGCCGCTGTCGAGGCGGAGTTGGAACGAACGTTCGGGCTCCGGGAGGCCATTGTCGTGTCCGAAAGCGGAGACAACAGTGTCAAAAAGGCACTTGGCGCGGCTGCGGGTCAATACCTGATTCGAATTGTCAAAGACAACGATATTGTCGGTGTCTCCGGCGGCACGACGCTCCTGGAACTTGCCAACGAGATGCCCAAGGCCAACCTGCCGTCGGTCACCATTGTGCCGCTCATCGGCGGCATCGGTGACTCGCGAATCGACGTGCATTCCAATACCATTGTCGTCCGCATCGCGGAACGGCTGAATGCCGATTACAAGTTGCTGCACGCACCGGCTGTGGTCGATACCGCGGATGCCAAGGCGATGTTTCTGCAGCAATCGTCGATCGCCGAAGTCGTCCAGCAGGCGCGGCAGGCGAAGGTGGCGCTGGTGGGGATTGGGGGGTACCCCGAGTACTCAACCATGGTGAGAAACTATATGGGGCCCGATCGCGACCGTGATCTGATGGATTCGGACGTGATTGGCGACATTTGCTACAATTTCATCAACGCCAAAGGGGAGGCGTCGAACGTCTCCTGGAATTCGCGCGTCATCGCGATTTCCCTGAAAGACTTGAAAGCCATTCCAACGGTGGTGGGCATTGCTCACGGCGCCGAGAAACTGGAGGCGATTCGTGCCTCGTTGATTGCCCGGCTGGTGAACGTGCTGGTGACAGACTATACGACGGCCCAAGGGCTGCTGTCGCACGCGAAATAAGGGGAACCGAAGCCTGGATGGGCTTCGGTTTCTGCCAAGACCCGCCATCAAACCTCGTCAGACCCGAACAATTCCCACGCACGCCCGGCCGCGGCTGTCCATCGCGGTCGACGCCTGTCGAACAGGCTTCCAATTTGCAGGAATTTATTCGTTGATAATTGCTCCCCCAGGTGCATACAATGGATGCATGACAAAGTTTAAGAAATAAACGTTTGAGCAGCTATACGGCTTTCGTGGTCGGGCTCTTCTGGATTCCGTCTGTCCATCGTGTCGCCCCAGTTTGGAAAACACAGATCAGAAACAGACAGGTACAGACTGTGGCATGGGTGCTGTCTTGGGGTGTTTATTGTGTGGGTACAAGGGGTGGGGGTTCTAGTGGACGAAGTGAGGGCTGTCGAGGAGTTCGACGAAGAATGGCTGGAGTTGGTGTTGCTCGCGCGTCATATTGGATTAACGGTGGAAGAAGTCAGGACGTTTTTACGGATGAAGGAGGCTGTTGGTGAGAATAATTTTTAACAACCGACAGGGAAAGGGACGCGCATCACGAATTAGTTAGCCATATGAATGGCTTAGCCATACGGGCCGGCTCGCCGGGTTTGCACTTCGAAGACGAGGAGAGGTCACATGCTGGGGGAACGCATTCATCGCTTACGACTGGAGAAAAACCTGTCCTTGTCCGAACTTGCTGACCGTGCGGGTATCGCGAAGTCCTATTTGAGTGCCATCGAACGGTTCATTCAAGTGAATCCCTCGATTCACGTGATTGAAAAACTTGCGTCTGTGCTGGGGGTTCCGGTGCAGTACCTGATTCAATCCGAGGACGAGGCGCTTCCCGCAGATTCGGTCGACCCGGAGTGGATTGATATCGTCAAGGAAGCCATGGCATCCGGGGTCAGCAAGGACGAGTTTCGAGAGTTTCTGGAGTTTCAAAAGTGGCGCCGCCAGGCGCAGCCGACAGAGGAACCTTCGGAAAAGTAGAGGTGTGCGGCAGGCCGCTGCATCACGGCGTGTCCCGCAAAGGCGTGACAATCGAATCGGTTTGGCGGCATCGTCCTCTGTGGGACGATCATTTTTTTGCGGCGGAACCCCCGCCGGTGTGGATGCCGCCGGGATGGCAAGCCAACGACAACGTGTGAGGATGTGACCTGCAGAAGATGGACAAGCATTTTCTTGACGCGGTGGTTGAGGTGACACGGCGGGCTGGAGAGATGGTCGAAACCATCGCGGCCGAAGGATTTGAGACCAACTATAAGGGGCACAACGACCCCGTCACCACCGCTGACCACGCGGCCAACGACTACCTCAAGGAGCACCTGTGCGCCTTGCTGCCGGAGGCGGGGTGGCTGTCGGAGGAAACGAGAGACAGCGAGGACCGCTTGGACAAGGCGTATGTGTGGATTGTTGACCCAATCGACGGAACCAAGGAGTTCGTGCAGCGCGTGCCGCAGTACGCAGTCTCCGTCGCCCTCGCACATCACGGCGACGTCGTGCTGGGCGTGGTCTACAACCCGGCGCGGGACGAGTGCTTTCATGCATTGAAGGGTGTGGGCGCCTGGCTGAACGACCAGCCGATGGCAGCGGTCGCGCCGAAGCGGGAGCCTCTGTTGATTCTCGGCAGCCGTTCGGAAATCAAGCGCGGTGAGTTTGTGCAGTTCGAGGGCCTGGCGGACGTGGAAGCGGTCGGGTCCATCGCGTACAAGCTGGCGCTCATCGCTGCGGGACGCGCCAACACGACCTTCAGCCTGGGACCGAAGAATGAATGGGATATCGCGGCGGGGGTGGCGCTCGTGGAGGCGGCGGGCGGCCGCGCAACCGACAAGGCGGGGCAGCCGCTCGTGTTCAACCAGCGCAACACGCTGACCAACGGCATCCTGGCCACCGCAAAGGGTGACTTTGACCGGGTGCTGGCGATGATTCAAAGCCGCCAGGGTTAACCCGCAGACAGGCGGATGGGCGCGGCCAGGGGTTTTAAGCCCATGGCCCGCGTGCTTGCCGCGGCGGCCGGCCGTTACGCCAACGGCAGGACAATCTCGACTTGGGTTCCCTCGCCAACGCGGCTTGTCACGTGCAGCACGCCGTTGTGTGCTTCGATAATTTTGCGGCTGACCATGAGGCCCAGTCCAGTGCCGGCCGCTTTCGTCGTGTAAAACGGTTCGCCGACATGCGCTAACACGGCTTCCGGGATGCCGGGGCCGTCGTCACAGATGGTGAGGGTCACAGTCGACCGGTTTGCGCCGGCGGCGGACTGCATCGTGATGGAGATCTGACCGCCGTCTTCGGCCATGGCCTCCATCGCGTTTTTGATCACGTTGACCATCACCTGCTTGATGCGGTTGGGGTCACAGATGACGTCTGCCGCATCATCCGGGAGTGTGGTTTGCAGGGTGACGCCGCCGAGGACCGACTGCGGCGACAGGAGTTCAACGACCTCCGGTACGACGCGCCGCAGGTCATGCCGGACGAGGTGCGGCTCCGCGGGTTTGGCGAACACGAGCAGTTCACTGACGATGGTGTCGATGCGGTTTAACTCGTCCGTCATGATGGTGAGGTATTGGTCATACTCACTCCGCGAGGACTGCATCAACTGCACAAAGCCCTTGAGCGCCGTGAGGGGGTTGCGGATTTCATGTGCGATGCCGGCCGCAAGGTCGCCAGCGGCAGAAAGCCGCTCCGACTTGATGAGCAGCTCTTCCGCCGCTCGTTGGGCCGTCCTGTCCCGCACAATGACGAAGAACCCAGTGACGACGTCGTTCACAATGGCCGGGATTTTCTTCTCATGGACTTCGACCTTGCTGCCGTTTCGATGCAGCAAGGTGAGAAATACATTTTGCGATTCGCCTTGCATCACCCGCAGGTACCGATGGTGCGAATCGGCGTGGTGCGCAGGGTCAATCAGCATCCAGTACGGCGTTTGCAGGAGTGCCTCCGGGGCGTACCCAAGAATCGTTTCCACGGAAGGATTGGCGGATTGAATCAGCCCCTTCGTGTCGACAAACAGGACGATGTCTTCGTTGTTGTCCACGAGCGACCGATACCGCTGTTCGCTGGTCTGGATGGCAGCCTGCTGCCGCTTCCACAGTTTTCGCTCGGTCAGGCTCCAAAACAAAATCAACAGGGCAAACGTAACGATAAGGGCGAGCAAGCGGAGCAAATCCATGCGCAGGGGGCCCATGCGCAGCGTCGACAACAACGGTATCGTGACGACCAGCGCAGCCAGCCCAAGAGCCAGGCACACCAGGACGGCCGTGGACAGCCGTGATGACCGCAATCGGTTGGAACGCGGAGCGGCAGTGCGTCTGTGAGGAAACAAGGTGAGCTTCCTTTCTTCCCGTACCAGTGATTGTCGAAACAGTGCGCTGCATGGTATACGCCCTTATTCGCGATGCAGGGACACAATCCTGCCCAAATGTGTGCCAACTAAAGGTAAAAAATCATCTTGAAATCCATCCTGCGGCGGTGTTTCTCGCGCAGAGAGTCGCGATGGGTCGAAACTTGGGATAAGATGAGGAAATCAGAGATGAAAGACAGTGGTAAAGTCTACCGGATGGTCGGTATGGGTGTGGGTGAGATGGGTGAGGTTGAAGCCGGTACACAAGCTTGAAACCGATGATGTGTTGGCGAAGCACGTGTTTGATGCCGATGGACGGGTGCTGCTGCGGGCGGGGGTGAAGCTGACACCCGGTTACATTCGCAGCCTCAAATCGATGGGGTTTGTCTACGTCTACGTCCAGGATGATGAAACCTATGACATCGTGATCGAAGAAACGGTGCGTGCCGAGGTCCAGCAGGAAGTCGTCATGAAAGTGAAACATACGTTTGACCGCATCGCAGCGTCTCGTCACAGCGCCTCCGTGGCTGCCGTCCGGCACAGCATCATCCGTGCGGACTCGAGCCTCGAGGGCGCGGACCTGGACGACGCGGACTTTGCAGCGCGCGATGCGGGAGACGGTCTTCTACCTGGCTTGGCGGATGTCGGTGAGCAGTTTGCCGACCTGTTCAAGCTGCTGCTCGACGAGTTAATGGGCGATCAAACCTTCATCGTCAATCTCACCGCCATTTACTCGAGCGACGCCTACCTTTACACCCACAGCATGAACGTCGGCATTCTCGCGGCGGCGCTGGGGATGGCCAGGGGCTTTGACGAGCGGCGCATCCGCAAGTTCGGCGTCGGCGCGATGCTGCACGACATCGGGAAACTGCTCATCGATCCCGATATTCTCAACAAACCTGGCCGGTTGTCTGCCGAAGAACGGCTGGAAATCGAGCGGCATTGTGAACTGGGCTATCAGATTCTGCGGCGGCAGCCGGACATTTCCATCTTGTCTGCGCATTGTGCCCTGCAGCACCACGAAAAGTTCGATGGGACAGGCTATCCGCGAAAGTTGAAAGGCGAGGAGATTCACGAGTTCGGGCGCCTCCTCGCGGTGCCGGACGTGTATGACGCGCTGGTGACGAACCGGGTCTACCGCCGGGCGTTTCTGCCGCATGAGGCGGTGGCGTATCTCGTGAAGGAGGCGGGATCGCACTTTGACCCGGCGGTTGTCGACCTGTTCTTGAAGCACGTGAACATCTACCCGAACGGGACCCCTGTGGCGTTGAGTGACGGCACATCGGGCGTCGTCGCGCGGGCGAACCCGGACAACCTGCAGCGGCCCGTGGTCCTGGTGCTGGCGGCGGCGGGCGGGAAGGTGCAGCCGTATGAAGTCAACTTGGCGCAGGCGTCGGACTTGGAGATTGCCTGGGTCGGCCTGTCGGACGACGAGTAGGGCCGTGCCGCGCGCTGTGCATGGCTTGCCCGGGGTGAGCTGATTCAGCACGGCCGGCTTCATGGCAGGCGGCTTCATCATGGCCAGCTCGGTCTCTTATTATGAGAAATTGATGAGAGGTATAGTATAATTCAATGAGATTTCAAAGCTTCTTCCGTAAGGTAGTGCTCAGACGGACAAAGTTCGTGTGAGATGCTGCGGGGAGGAATTGGGTTTGGACGGCAAGCGGCGACACCTCTACGAAATTGACTTGATGCGCGCGTTCATTATGCTGTGTGTGCTCTCCGTCCACACGACGTCCTTTTTCAACTCAATGAATACCGACATGACACCGGCGTTTCTCGGCATGGGAGCAGCGATCACGGCGCTGCACTTCACGCGCGAGGCGTTCATGTTCATTACCGGGCTGGTGTTGTTTGTGACGTATTACCACCGCGAGTTTCACCTGTTTCAGTTCTGGAAAAAGCGGTTTGCACTGATTGTCGTCCCGTACATCGTGTGGACCGTCGTGTATATCCTGTTCAAGAACACCTATGCGCAAAACCCGGATTGGTCACCGACGGACCTGCTTCACGTCCTGGGCAAATCGCTGCTCACCGGAGACCAGTTCTTCCTCTACTACGTTGTGGTCACCATGCAGCTGTACATCGTGTTTCCGCTGTTGTTGTGGGGATTGCGAAAACTGGAGCGGTGGCACCTGCACGTGTTCATCGCCAGTTTCCTGTTTCAGCTGTTCCTCATGTGGCTGAACAAAGACGGCAACCTGCCGGCCGCATCATTCACCGGATTTGGGAAGTACCTGTGGGAATACCGCGATCGGTTCATTTTGACGTACCAGTTCTGGTTTGTTGCCGGCGGCATCATGGCCTGCCACTACGACCAAATTCTCGCCTTCGCAAACCGGCATGTTCGCGCCTTGCGCGCAGCTCTGCTGATTGGATTGGCCGTGCTGTGGGCGCATTACTTCTACGACCGCCTGGCCCTGCATGAGCCGGAGTCGATGGGTGAACTGGTGCTGCAGCCCATCATGATTCCGTACAGCTTCCTCGTGGCTGCCAACATGTGGTACGCGGGGGTGCAGTGGGCGCGCCGACGGGAACGACCCGGATGGCGGTGGTTTTCTCGGTTTGTCGGCGTCGGTTCGGCCACGTCCTTTGGCATTTTCCTCTTGCAGCCGTTCCCGCTCAGTTACATGGAACGGACCATCGTCGCGATGCACCGGCATCATGGCCCAGCGTGGCTTCACTTCGCGCTTTGGCCGTTCTGCATCCTGTTTGTGTACTTCACGGGCATGGTCATTGCCTACTGGCTTGGGAAGATCCCGATTGTCTCTTATGTTGTAGGCCGCAAGACATCCCGCAAGCGCCCTGCCCTTGGCAAGGTGGTATCTCAGTCTGTTTCCTGAGCCTGTGCACAGCACGGCTTTGCGGCCTGATGCGCCGCGCAAATTGAAGGGAGGATTCCAACATGTCATCTGTACCCTTGTCAACTGCCCAGCTGGTTTTGCCAGAACGGCCCGCCAAGCCGCGCACCCATGGCATTACGATTCTGATTGATAATGGCGTGCCGCTGCACCACTTTCAGGATGTCATTGACAGCTTCGATGGATTCATCGATCTGGTGAAGTTTGGCTGGGGCACGTCGGTCATCACCAAGCACCTGGACGCGAAAATTCGCTGTTTGGCGGACAACGGCGTCGGCTGGTTCTTCGGAGGAACGTTGTTCGAGAAGTATCTGCATCAGGGGCGGCTGGACGGCTACCGGGCCTTTTTGCACGAACATGGCTGTACGTACGTAGAGATTTCGAATGGTACGATTGACCTGTTGAACGCGGACAAGGCACGATACATAGAAGCGTTCGCCAAGGAGTTTACGGTCATCAGCGAGGTCGGGTATAAGGACGAAGAGAAGTCCATTCGCTTGTCGCCTGCCCGCTGGATTGACTTCATCCGGGAAGACTTCGAGGCGGGGGCGTCGATGGTCATCACCGAAGCCCGGGAAAGCGGGACCAGCGGCATCTGCCGCAGCAATGGCGAAGTCCGCTACGGTCTCATTGAAGAAATCGCCGAGTCCGGCGTTCACCTCGACCGCCTGATTTTTGAGGCGCCGAACAAGGAGCTGCAAACGTACTTCATTCGCCTGTTCGGGTCGAACGTCAACTTGGGCAACATTTCCTTTGATGACGCCATGGCTTTGGAGACGCTCCGCCTCGGCCTGCGCTCGGATACCTTGCTGCAGTTCTAGCGCCGCTTGCCGGCATGCCAGTGGACCCGAATGTTGTGTATCTTTGATGGAGAGAGGAGATCGACCATGCGCAACCCTGACAACGTGTTTCATTTGGCCATTCCCTGCCGCGACCTCGATGAGGCCTATGACTTTTACGTGACGCGGCTGGGCTGCAAACTGGCACGGCGTTACAACGACCGCATTACGCTGGACTTTTTCGGCGACCAGGTCGTCTGCCACCTGTCAGACCAGTGGGATCGCGATGTGACCATGTACCCGCGCCATTTTGGCGTCACCTTCAAGGACAAGCAGTCCTATGACAACCTGCTCAAGCTTGCGAAGATGCGCGACATTCCCTTCTTTCAGGAGCCGACGCACCGCTTTCAGGGGCTGGTGGAAGAGCACGAAACGTTCTTCCTGATTGACCCGTCCAACAATCTGCTGGAGTTCAAATACTACTTTGATGACCGCATGATGTACTAATGCACGCGCTTGTGCGAAATCGTGCTATTCTGAATTTGAAAGTCGTCTTCTGTCGGGCGGTTCGGTGCGAGGTAATGGTTCAAGAAGGGGGCACGGTATGAACATTTACGACTTTACGGTTCAGGCGGCGGACGGTCACGAGGTTTCGCTGCGCGATTATGAGGGCAAGGTTCTGCTGATTGTCAACACGGCCAGCAAATGCGGCTTCACCCCGCAGTACAAAGGGCTGGAGGCGCTCCACCAGCGGTTTGCCGGCCGCGGGTTTTCGGTGCTGGGGTTTCCATGTAACCAGTTTGGCGGCCAGGAACCTGGAACCAACGAAGAGATTCAGGCGTTTTGTGAGCGCACGTACGGCGTGACGTTTCCCGTGTTTGCGAAAATTGACGTCAACGGTCCCAATGCGCATCCGCTGTACCAGTATTTGACCAGTGAAAAGCCGGGGATTCTCTCATCGGAGGCCATCAAATGGAACTTCACAAAGTTCCTGGTCGACGCATCCGGAACCCCCGTCAAGCGCTATGCTCCCCAGACGACGCCAGAGTCCATTGCGGACGACATCGAACACCTGCTGCGTTCATCTTCCTAAGTCCGAGGCGATTTCGGGCGCGTCGAATCTTCGGCGCGCCTTTTTGCCGCGGCCGGCATGAATGGAACCGGAAATTTTTCTATGAATTTTACCGCTGAACGGTCACGCAGAATCCACATTGTGATAAACTCGAACCGGACGGGTATGAATTGTAAAAGGTGGTCGCATGTTGATAAGACGGAAAAAGGTAGACAAACGTTCTCCTGAAGTGGCTGCGCGCGATGTTCTTGAAACAGAGCACTTGGGGGCACTGGAACGCGCCGCCATTCTCCTGCGGTGGCAGCACACCATGGACAAGTTCTCCAACTTGGTAGAGTACACGGCGGTGAAGCGATTTGACCGTCAGACACAAGAAAAGGTCGCCCAGATGATTGGCCCGGAGCGCCTGGAGGCACTGCGTCAAATGGGGCTGGTGCCGATTGAGAAGCCGCTCTATCTGGCGCTGAAGGACGCCGAGTACGAAGAAAGGATGCGTCAGCAGAAGTCTCGTTCATGAAGCCCTGGCTGAAACAGCCCGGGCTTACGCGCACACGCTGGCAGGGCATGTTGGATGCCGGGCGGTGCGTGGGTACCCGCTCATCACCCATTCGTCGCCCGTTCATCACCATTTTTACCCGCTCGTTGGAAGCATGGGGACAACCTGTGCGGTGAGCGTATGGCGCGCTGCGGAATAGCGCTCCAGGTGGACTTTCACCTTGTCGCCCGGTAAGTCGGCGAAGTCAATGTGGATGGTTTCGGCGGCGGGATCGAACGTGATCCAACTGGGTAAATGCAGCAGCTGAAGGATGTTCACGAACGTGTCCGTCATCGTGGTTCCGCCGATGGATGCATGGACAATCTGCAGGTCGAGGTTCCCGTTCGTAATGGTCGGCAAGCACGTGAGGGTGAAGGGAACCACCTGTTGATCGACCTTGATGTTCAGGTCGGTTGTCCACGTGTCCCCGAAACTGACGTTGGCGCTCGACAGGATGTTGGACAGCTCGGGCTGGTTGGCGAGCGCTTGGGCCAAAAACAGGTTGGCCGCATTCTGGTCGATTTGAATCTCGACGGCGGTGGACGGTTCGCCGGACGCGTTGCTCGACGCGAGGGCCTGGACGGCTTTTGTACCGGCCTTTGGGAGCGAGAAAAACCACACGAGCACTCCTGCCAGAAGAATGAGGTGCAGGGAGAACAGGACGACAAATACCCTTTTCCACACTTCGCGTTGCCCCCTTTCAAGCGCCTGCGCTGGTTTCCGCTTTTCACGCGTTCCGCTGTATTCAGCGTCCGCTGTATACAGCGTCTGCTGTCTACACGATTCCAGTATGTCTGCATTCCATACTTCCCAAACGACGAGGCTGTTCCGCGCGGCGCGCATTCCATTCGCCAGGGCGCGGGAGGCAGTGGACGGTCGACGGGAAGCCAGCGACGCGTCAGTCGCGCCGCCGAAGCTTCCGCTCGATTTCAATCAGGACCGCTCTTCGGGTGAGAATGCCATGAAAGTGTTCCTCCGCATCCAGAACGCAGACAAAGGGGTTGTTAATCAGGAGTTCCATGCCTTTGAGAAAGGAGTCGGATGTCGTCAAGCGCGGAATTTTCGTGGTCATGGCTTGTTCCACGAGGACTTCGTGCAGCTTGTCGACGTCAATCTTATCCGTACTCAACATGGCATCCAGAATGTTGGTTTTACTGATGGTACCGCACACGCTGCCGTGGTCGTCCAAGACAGGCACCGCCGTGTAGCCCGCCTTGGTGAGAATCAACAGCGCATGCTCGAGGTTGTTGTAGCGCAATACACAAGCGACGTTTTTTGCAGGGATGAGCAGTTGTGAGAGTTGGACGTGCATGAGGGCTTCACGCAGGCTGTCCTCCACTGGCAGCACCTCCGACTCTATTATACAGCACCCGCTGCCAGTGGCCATGGACGACTGCCGGAGCGCCTGCCGGAATCCGGCATCTGCAGCGAATTGTCATGATTTCTCCGGATTTGACGCGGCATAGAAGGACTAGTCAAAGCCAGGTCTGTGATGTAAAATGTCTATAGTTGTAGATATTTGTCGCATTATGTCGAATATAAGCGTAAAAGGCAACCCTTCGGAAACGGAGAGGACGCAAAACTATAGGGGCTTCGGGAACGTGTTCCCATGCCAGCCAGTTGCCGTGGATGGATCAGCACTTGTCCTGAATCGGACAAGTGTCTTTTTTACATACAGAACACGATCGAGCGCAGTTGGGGGCGTTATCCGTGGAATGGAAGCATCGCCGTACGGGCGCACCGCCCGTATGGTCCGTGGTTGTGGGATTTTGGGTGATGGTCGGGGGAATGCTGGCGCAGGTCGTCTTCGACTTGACGTTTGTCGCAAAGGACACAGTCAATCAGCAAGTCCTTGCAGCTGCCAGTCTCCTTGCCGTAGGTTTCGTGACCATCGGGCTGTTTGTGCTGGTGCGGGAATACCGTCACAACCGCCGCATTCGCTGCTTGGCCTATCACGACTCGAAGCAGGACGGCAGAGGGGGATACCGTCTCTGCGACGAATCGATGGACGCCGTATTTGGTGAACGGGTCATGCTGGAAACCGGCCTGCAGCGCGCGTTGGCCAATCATGAATTCTATCTGGTCTACCAGCCGCGGGTGGATGTGCAGACGCGCAGCATGACGAGTGCGGAAGCGCTGCTGCGGTGGCACCATCCGGTTTCGGGACTGATTTCTCCCGGCGTGTTCATCCCCATCGCGGAAAAAAGCGGGTTGATTGTGGAGATTGGGATGTGGGTGCTGGAGCAAGTCTGCGAACAAATCCGCTCCTGGCAGGAGGCGGGACTGGCGCCGGTGCGCATTGCAGTCAACGTTTCGCCCCTTCAGCTCCTGGCGCCGCGCTTCGTCAAACAAGTCCAGGAGATACTGGAGCGAACGCAAGTCAATCCTTCGTTCCTGGAGATTGAGGTGACTGAAGGAGCCTTTATCGACCACCAGGGCGATGTCATCGAGAAGCTCAAGTGGCTGCGATTCCTGGGCATTCCGGTCTCCATCGACGACTTCGGGACCGGGTACTCTTCACTCGCCCGCCTCAAACACCTGCCGGTCGACACCCTCAAGATTGACCAGGCGTTCGTGCGCGAGATGCACGACGACAAGGGGGCGGTGGCGCGGACCATCATTGCACTGGGCCATGATTTAGAATCATACATCTCAAGTCTTTTAAGTTAGTTGGGCTGGCGCCCCACTTTCGTAACTAAGTTCCTAAACACTGGGTAATGGTTTCGCATGCGCACAGGCAAGCAACAATCTGTCCACCAAGCGATTTCCAAGCTTCCTGCGGTTGAATCGATACACGAACTCCTCAAGGTATCCTTGCTTGTATACAATCCGCCCGTGGTACGTACCATCGATAAACCTCTTGGCCAGGCTGATGACCTTGTCTATCCATTCGAACGTCTCATGGGCCTCCGGTGTACCCGACTTCGTCACTATATGGGACGCAGGCTCCAACTCCTTGGCACAGGCCACAAGCGTCTTGCTGCCGTCCGTCTCCCAGACGCAATTTGGTTTCAGCCGTCCGGATAGAACGGGAGCAACCACTTCCTTCGTGAGATTCGGTACTACCGCCATGGTGATGTACTTTGGCGTCCCACGCTCCATCTGAACGGCGACAATCACCGGGTCCTGATCCGAGCCCCTCCCACGCTTTCCTTCTCCATGGCTCTCTCCGCCAAAATAGGCGTCATCGATTTGCACGAGTCCTTCCAACTGGTACAGTGCATTGCGATCAGCCATGGCCTTGCGGATTTTACGCAACATGTTCCATGCGGTGGGATACGATACTCCAATATTCCGTTGAATGGTTGTCGCAGCAACGCCTCGCTTGTCATTGGCCATCAGGTACACCGCAAGAAACCACTTGCGCAAATCGGTTTTCGTCTTATGAAAGATGGTGCCCGCCGTGACGGAAGTTTGCCGAGAGCAGTTTTTGCACTGGAATAAGGGCATTCGTTCTTCAGCCTCTTTCCGTGAGGAGCTTACAACTTCACAATACTCCTTGCTGCCGCACTTCGGGCAAACAAAGCCATCTGGCCAACGTAGCTCAAACAAACGCTCCTCGCAGGCACGAATCGTGGAGAACCGTTCCTGAAACTCAAGAAGTGTCATGGCAATCACTCCGAACATACGTTCTATATCGCCATTCTACCACCTACGCTCCACTTTTCAATCGGAACTTAAAAGACTTGAGATGTATGTTTAGAATTGACGGTGGTCGCTGAAGGGGTCGAAACCGAAGAGCAGCACGAGCTGTTGGCCCGCTACGGCTGTGACGAAATGCAAGGCTATTTGTACAGCAAACCCATCCCGGTCGCCGATTTCGAAGGGCTCCTGCAGATGACAAGCTTTTCAGCCTGATGCGCCAGATGCCGGCGTCACCACCAAGCCCGCCGTTTTCGGCGTGTTCCACGTCCAAGGCGTTGAATGCGCACCAAGAGGGACGGATTGCCGTCGAGCCCCAGAACCTCGCTGTTGCGCACCGTGATGCGCCGGTGAAACTTTTCCCGCAGCACAGACTTGTAGCGAAGCCGCAGCAGCAGGTCGGCCGCGGGCTCATCGGTGCAGAGAGTGAGCGCCTCAGACTCGTTGGTGGCGATGTTGAGGAACGTAACGCGCTGTTTATTCTTATAGGCGGTGAAATACACCGGGCGTCCGCCAACGAACAGGGTCATTTGCACGTCAATCGCCGGCCCGCGGCCGTAGTTGCGCAGCTTGACTTGAATCGTCTTCTCGTCGACGGAAACAAACTCCGGATAGACCAGCGGCAGCACGGACTCGCGGCTGCTCCGCCGAATTTGGTACAGCGTCGTGATCGCGATTGCAACACTTCCCATTGCCGACAAGGCGCTTGCGGCCTCCAACAGTGTGAGCGACTTCAACGCACCGCACCCCCTTCGGCCTCCGTGCTTAGTGTATACAGTCGGACGGGCCGAAAATACGCTTCCCAACGGCGTCAATCATTGCCAGCCCCGGCCGGCATGGGATGCGGCGCGAACTTCCACACTACGGGTGTGCGACGAAGGGACACCTACACGGGGAAGTGAATGACGTGCCATACCTGTCGAGCGGCGGCGTACGACTGCACTACGAAGTGCGGGGACAAGGGGTCCCGATTTTGTTCATCCATCCACCGGTGCTCAGCAGCACGTGTTTTGCACTGCAGACAGCCGCATTATCGAAAACATTCAAGACCATCACGTTTGATATTCGCGGCCACGGTCGCAGCCAGGCTTCGCCAACCCCGCTGACCTATGACTTGATTGTGTCAGACATGCAGGCCGTGCTGAATGCCGCGGGCGAAGACAGGGCGTTCCTGTGCGGTTACTCCATGGGCGGTTCGATTGCGCTCGAGTTTCTGCTCCAATGTCCTGAACGAGCCCAGGGGGCCATCCTCATCGGCGGCTTTTCGGAAGTGCAAAGCCTGTATCTCCGGGGGCTGGTGACCGCCGGCATCGCCCTGACGCACCCCTGGTTTCAGCACTTCCTGGCGTGGGGACTGGCGAAGACCAACTCCGTCCGGGAGACCTTCCGAGAGACTCTGGCCGCCAATTTGCAGTGCAGCTTCGCAGACGCACAAGCGTACTACCGCTGCAGCCTGACGTACGACTGCACCGAACGGGTGTCGGCCATCGAGCAGCCTGTGCTGCTGCTGTACGGGCAGCATGACCGGCCTTTCCACCCGTATGGGAAACAGCTGTACGAACGGCTGCCGAACAGTCAGCTGGTCTACATTCCAGCGTCCAGCCACCGGATTCCGAGCAAGCAGCCGGCATTGCTCAACCTCGCGATTTCGCGCTTTGTGAAGAAGCATGCCGTATACCCGGGTGCCCGGACGCTCATCTTATGAGAGACATCATGACGGGAGGGGGCTGTCCGTGGCCTGGATTGTGCTGACGTGTCTTTACGGCATCAACACATTGGCGGTGCTGGCCATCGCGATCGCCAATGTGCACCGCCCGATGCACGCCCTGACCTGGGTGATGATCGGCGTCGTGCTGCCGCTGGTGGGTCCAATCCTCTATCTCCTCCTCAATCGTCCTTTGCCCATGGACCGCACGAGCCGGCCGCGGGCGCGTTCGTCGAACTCATTGGGTTCTCTTGGGGCGGGCTCGGCCAGTGGTTCGCTTGATGGCGGCGTACCATCGGTCGCTTTGGCCGTGGAACGCCGGACGGGCTGTCCGGCCAAGCCCGGAGACGTCCAGGTGCTGGTGAACGGACGTCCCACCTATGCTGCACTGTTCAAAGCCCTCCAGGCGGCAGAGCGAAGCATCGACGTGGAGTACTACATCTACCGGGACGATGCAATTGGGCGGCAAATGACCGAGATCCTCAAGGAGCGTGCGGCCGCCGGGGTTCGGGTGCGGTTCATGGTGGACGGGATGGGCAGCCGCAAGTTCCCGCGGGCGGAACTGCGCCGAATGCAGGCCAGCGGCATCGACTGCCGCATCTTCTTCCCGCTGCGGTTCCCGTGGCTGCGGCCGACGCTCAATCATCGTGATCATTGCAAAATTGTGGTGGTCGACGGCGCGCAAAGTTTTGTGGGCGGCATCAACGTCGGCTATGAATACACAGGACTGAAGCCGGGCGTGGGCTGGTGGCGCGACACGCATCTGAAGCTGACCGGCGCGTGTGTGCCGGATATCATGGCTGTGTTCGAGCGAAATTGGTCCATTGCGACGCCTGTTCACGCTCGCGGCGCCATCCGGCAGCGGCCGCAGCCTGCTTCGTCCGAACGCGGCGCGGCGGCTCGACCGGCACGGCTTGCAGGCGTGCGTTGGGCGGGGGGTTCGGGCGTTTCCGCAGCGGCTGCGTGGGGCTTGGATGGGGAGTGGAGTGAAGAGCTGGCCACTGACCCGTCCTCGCGCCCGGTTGAGCCGCAAGAGAAGCTGATGGTGTCACGGCATGCGTTGGTGCAGACCATCGACAGCCGGCCAAGCTCGCATGTGCAGACCGCGCACGATGTGTTCTTTTTATGTGTTTCCACGGCCGCAAACACAGTGGACGTGACCACCCCCTATTTCGTCCCCAGCCCGGCCATCACACACGCCCTCAAGACGGCGGTCGCGCGGGGCGTGCGGGTGCGTTTGTTGGTCCCGGCCAGCCCGGACCACAAGATGATTGGGCTGGCCAGTCACACCTATTTTGGCGACTTGCTGGACGCTGGTGTGGAGATTTACCAGTATCAAAAGGGCCTGCTGCACACGAAGGTCATGACTGTGGATGGGCAAATCGCCTTCGTTGGCGCGGCCAACATGGACCTGCGAAGCTTTCGGCTGAACTTCGAAGTGGGCGAACTGCTCTATAGTGAGGCGATCGCCTCGGACCTGACGAGCCAATTTGAAACCGATTTACAGGATGCCAGGCGGCTGACGCAAGCGATGCTGGCGGAGCGGCCGTGGTTTGGGCGCGTGACTGACCGGTGCGCACGGTTGTTGGCGCCGCTGCTGTGACCTCACTGGCCGAGCAAGCCGCCGAGCCCGAGCGCATTCGTGAGGGTGCTGAGCAGTCCCCCGAGCGGATCGGCGGGGGTGCCGGTGGTCGCCAACGACTGTTCAATATCCTGGTACAACTGGCTCAGGTCAGCAATTCGTTGCGCGGCACTCTCGGTATGACTGGGAGACTCGATGGCCGCGAGTTCCTTCATGACTTGGACCTGGTCGCTGCTCGAGAGCTGGGTGGCAGCGGCGAAGATCTTTTGCATCCACTGGACTTCGGTCGGCGTTTGAATCGTAAACTGACCGCTCGTTCCGTTCCACTGATTCTGAATCCCCTGGTTCTTCAAGGCTTGCTGAATCGCGTACAGTTCTGCATAGGTTGTTTTTTGATACACGAGTCGATCTCCCTTGACCCCGTTGTAGTTGATGCCTGACTGCGCTTGTGCTTTGACGGCCTTGAGTGACGATGCGGCGAACGCAGCGGTTCCGGTCAACACCACCCCTGCCAGGACGGCCCCCGCGAACGCAAGCGCTTTCTTCGTTACTCTCTCTGCTGTGAACATCTTCATCCCTCCACGGTCCACTCGACCAAACGGCCGATAGATTGACAAGATTAGCGCTATTGTAGCCGACGGCTGATGTCGTTTGCTGTCAGTTTGTGGGGGCTGACCATTATTTTTTGCTTGACGCTGCCGTGGCAACTGTGTAAACATGAGACTGCTCCTGTGGACAAATCCACGGCGGTGTTGTGGATAACCCGGGTTTTTCTGTGGGTAACTCCGCTTTTTCTGTGGATAACATGGCATCCGATTGAAATAGATGTAAGAGATGAAAGAGAGCGCACCATCGTACGTGCCAGAGACGGCAGGGTGAAAGCGCGCAAATGTGCAGAGAAATAATAGAGACGATACGAGGGGTACGGGTGAGACACCATGGCGCGGGGAATCGGTGAAACGGGGAAAATCTCCGTTCTGCTGACCACGGAAGGAACCTATCCATTCTCTCCAGGCGGCGTCAGCACCTGGTGCGACATCATGGTTCATCGATTGAAATCGGTGGATTATACCGTGTTCAGTGTACAGATGGATCCGTTCGTCGCGCAGCAGTACCAGCTGCCGAAGGGAACGGCGTTAGTCAAGGTGCCGTTGTGGGGGACGGAAGAGCCCAGCGAGCACCTCGACCAGCGTTTCAGTACGACTTACCTCAGCAAGCAGCGGACCACCGATGCGGTGATTGAAGACCAGTTCTTACCGCTGTTCGTTCGGCTTGTCCAGCATATCATCGCGGTGCGGAAGGATCCGTTCGCGTTCGCA
Source organism: Alicyclobacillus cycloheptanicus (assembly GCF_028751525.1). GTDB lineage: Bacteria > Bacillota > Bacilli > Alicyclobacillales > Alicyclobacillaceae > Alicyclobacillus_L > Alicyclobacillus_L cycloheptanicus. Next base: position 977,419 of record NZ_CP067097.1, on the reverse strand, counting down.
AACCTCATCGTCGAACTGTACGACTTCTTCACGGATTATGATTATAAAGTGTCGTTCAAATCGCCTCGCGTCTGGGAAGCCTATAAGCGGCTGATTCAGGAGGCGGTGAAAAATCCGGAGCTTGGTATGCCGCAGCCGGACATCTACTCGCTCATCCAGAGTCTGGGCTGGGTGTACCGGTTCTTCAATATTATTAATACACCTGTGCCTCGTACCACGGTGACGCATGCCTCGGCCGCTGCCTTTTGCGGCCTGCCGTGCGTGATTGCCAAACTCAAATACGGAACACCGTTTTTGCTCACCGAACATGGGGTATACCTGCGCGAGCAGTATCTGTCCTTGTCGAAACGCGGTTATCCGGGTTTTTTGAACACCTTCCTGATTCGCCTGATTCACGCCGTCGTTGACCTGAATTATGCGCTCGCGGACCAAATTTCTCCGGTGTGCCACTACAACACGCGCTGGGAGCGTGTCATGACGGACCGCCATGAGCGCATTGAAGTCATCTACAACGGCGTCGACCATGAAATTTTCACCCGGGCGCGTGCGCTCGAACACCCACGGCCCACCGTAGTGGCGGTGGCACGTATCGACCCCATCAAGGACATTCTCGGCCTCATCCGGGCAGCGGACTTGGTGCGAAGGGAGATTCCGGACGTTCAGTTCCTGGTATATGGGGCCGTCTCGGTGCCAGACTATCACAAAGCGTGTGAGCGGCTGGTTAAGGAATTGAAGCTGGAGAATACCGTGGTGTTTTGTGGACAGACATCCGACATCGCGGCGGCTTACGAGCAAGGGGACGTGGCCGTGTTGTCGAGCATTTCGGAGGCGTTCCCGTACTCCATTGTGGAGGCGATGCTGGCGGGCAAGGCGATTGTGTCGACCGACGTTGGCGGCGTCTCCGAAGCGCTTGGCGACACGGGGATTCTGGTGCCGCCGGGAGAACCGCAAGCATTGGCGGACGGCCTGATTCGCCTGCTGAACAACCCCGGACTGCGCAGCGAAATGGGGCAAAACGCGCGCGATCGGGCGCTCAATTTGTTTACGCTCGAACGCAGCCTGGAAATGTACCTCAAGGCCTACGTGAAGTTGAGCGTCGCGCAACCGCACACTCCGCTGCAGCCGGTGGCACGCTTCCAGGTGAACCTGACCGACCTGCGGCGTCAACGGGAAGAAGCAGGGGCCGCCGAATCTGCGCCTTCGGCGGCTGAGCCCGTGGCGGGCGGCGGCAGGCGGCAGGGCGCACTTGATGCGCAGCGCATGTACATGGAACGGGCGTACGCCTTATTGGACGCTGGCTTTCGGCACGAGGCGCTCGAGCAGATGGTCCTGGCCGTTGAGGCCGCACCGCATTCGCCGGCGACGCCGGTGCTGCTTGCGGATCTGGCCAGACTGCGCGTGGAACAGCAGGACTTTGAGACTGCGCACAGTATACTAGAAACAAGTATTCGACAACATCAGACCCTGTTACGACGACGGCAGCAGCTGCTCGCGGAGCGTGCGCTGGCCTTGGCGGATTTTGGCAAGCTGCCCGAGGCAGCCGCGCTCTTGCGCCGCGCTGTCGCGATTGCGGAAGACAGCCCGGCCGTCCCGGTGTTTTGCCTCGAACTGAGTCGAATGTATGCCGCGCTTGGCGAACGGGAGCGGGCCAGATTGGAACGGCTCAAGTATGAATGGGTTGCGGGTGGTGAATATGGCGTACAGTCTCTGGAGTGAAATCGAAGCCATTGTCGCTGCGTTGAACGAACAACAGCCGGCCCAAGGGACTGGCGATCGACCGACGGTGCCGCGGCAGAACGTGGTGCCGTTTCGGGATGTGAGCCGCAGCCGAAGTGAGCCTTCGATGACGCAGCGGCTTCACAAGTTGATTGGCAGCTTGGACGCCGAACGCGAAGGCACTGGCACGCCGCCATCCCAAGCTGCAGCGGAACAGCTTTCGCTGGCGGCCCGCATGACGGCGGCCGCTTCCACCGCAGCGCGTGACACCGCTGTCGTGGAGCCCGTCGAGGCAAGGGAAGAACCGAGCGGGAAGCCATTCCCGGACCTCAATGCGCGAAGCGACGACGATGGATTCTCCAGCGGGCGGACCATCGTACATGGCTTTCTCGCACCAACGAAGGATGAGCCCATCGAAGCGAAGCCCGTCAAGGCGCAGCACATCGAGGCGCAGCGTGTTCAGGGGCCGTCCGCCGTTCAAGCGCAGCCCGTCAAGCAGCAGCCCGTCAAGCAGCAGCCGGCCACGGAGACACCGCCGGTGCCGCCCGTTAGCGTCCGCGTCCCGTCCCGGCGGGTGCCGATTGCCCCGCGCACAGCGACTGCGCCAACCACGCCGTCCACGCCGGAGACAGCGGGGCCATCCGAGGCGCGTCAGACGTCCGGGATGCCGGAGCAGCTGCGGAAACTGCTGGCTGGAGAGCGGATGAATCCTGCGTCCGATCACGCCGCTTCCGAAGCGGACCGCACAGAGGCTGCAGCCCCTGCTGCAGAGCGTGCGCCGGAGCTGGCGGACACGGTGCGATCCCGGCGCCTTCGCGTGGTCCGCGGGGTGACGGTGATACGCTCGTTCCCGCGCATGGGACGTGCACGGCCGACGACCCCAGCAGGTGGTTTGCCGGCCGTGGAGGCGCGCGTGCCGTCTGATGCGACGGCGTCGCTGGCGGATGCCTTGCAAGCCTGTGCGTCGTTTCAAAGTGTGGCTGCACGCATCTCCGCCGCGGGGACGTTATCCGTGCCTGACGAGCACACCGTACCGGCCGAACCGAGCGGTGTCTCGTCGATGCTGCCGCCAGAACCAGGTGCACTCCAGCCAAACCCTGCACCCCAGCCGGATCCGCGGCAGGAAACGGCCCCGGCGGCTGAGGCGGCGCCCGTGGCTGAGGCGGTCGCGCCCGTGTACCAGCGGACGGACGAGGTGTTGCTGGGACGGCCGTTGCCCGAGCGCGATCCGGCTGAAATTGAGCGCATCAAACACCGGTATATTGTCGGCAAACGGTCTGGGAAGGACATCCTCGATCGCCAGGGCGACCTGTTGATTGGCAAGGGTGAGGTCATTACGGAGACTGCGATTCAATTGGCGGAGCAAGAGGGGAAGCTGGTGGAACTGATTGTGAACATGGTCGTCGAAGGCTGCGGTGATTGACCATGTACCGCGGTTCTGGATCGCTGCGAGAAACCGATGAGCTTCGCGACTTGTTGAAGGAGATTCAGGAAAAGCATCTGCATCCAGAGGACCCTTACGAGATCGCGGCGCTGCTGGAATCCATCGGCTGGAACGACTTGCGGGTGCGGCAGCGGTTTGGCATGGACAACGTGTTCGACTTGGCGCGCCAGCTGTGGGGCATGCAGCGCCGTACGATTCACGCCCGCGCGAACGAATTCGTGCCGAGAACACCGGTGTGGCAGTCGGTGGTGAACGCGGTTCGCGAGTTCGCGCGCGGCATGGTGTTTGCCTTGCCTATGGTGCTGTCCGAAATTTCCATGCTCACGCTGCACTTTTCACTCTGGTCGTATCAGAACCTGAGTGTTTCCCTGGCGACGTCCATCGCCATCGGGACGATTCTCAGCTTTTTCACGGTCGGTGGATTCATGCAGGCCATCGCACGCCGCGCGTTCTTTTACATTTTCCAGGGCTATTACAAGATGGCACAGCGGGTCACCTTTCAATACATCCGCATGGGGATTTATACCTCTGTCGGGATTTCCGCACTCCTGGTTTGGATCAACGGGTTGTTCCCGATTCTGCCGTTCCACATGCTGTTCGTGGGGCTGGCTTACTACATTGTGCTGAACGCCATTTGGTTGTCGGTCACCGTCATGTACGTGTTGAAACGGGAGGTCTTCTTCACCGGGCTCTTGGCCAGCGGCATCGGATTGGTATGGATTGGCTTTCGGGGGCTGCACATCAACATCATCATCGCGCAGCTGGCCGCGATGCTGTTCATCTCGCTCGTTGGCATGCTCTTGGTGCTGTACTTTTTCCGCCGTTCTCCCAACCGCCTCGAACACGGCATCCAGCCCCACCTGCCGCGGCCGGGGGTGACGGTGTACTCCACGCTGCCGTATTTTCTATACGGCTTTCTGTACTTTGTGCTTCTGTTTGTCGATCGCGTCATGGCCTGGTCGACGAACTCTGCGTTCTCGCAGTACCTCATTTGGTTTCGCGGCGACTATGAAGCAGGCCTCGACTTCGCGCTGGCGACGATGATTCTGCCGCTGGGCGTCACCGAAGTGGTGGTCACGCGCATTATGAATGCTGCCCTGGTGGCGCAGCGCCAGTATGCCGGCCGTGAGGCCGCCGAGATGAACCGCGCCTTTCTCGCAGACTACCGCAAGAGTATGGTCACGATGGTGATCACCGCCGCGATCAGTGCGGTATTGGTCTATCTCGGCGTGAAGTGGCTGCTCGACAACTACCTCATGCATCTGCCGCAGGCAGTCACGCTGACTTCCACCAGCAATTTTGTGTTCGTCATCGGTCTGATTTCGTACTCGATTCTTTCCATCGCGCTGTTGAACGCGGTCACCATGTTCTCCCTGAACCGCCCTGAGCTGGTGGTACGCCCCATCTTGCTGTCGGTCGCCGTGAACCTCGCCACCGGGTTCTTGCTCAGCCGCTGGTTCAGCTACGCGGATGCCGTCTGGGGCATTCTCGCGGGCAGCATCATTTTTCTGTTTTTCACAACCCGCAATGTGTTTCAAGTGTTCCGGAACTTTGACTACCACCTTTATTTGCTGTCGTAACGGAGGCTGTCATGGATTACAGTTCCCTCCCTGTGCAAGCGTACAACCTGGGGCATTTCCTGCTCGCCTTTGTGCTGGTGTATGTCCTCATGCCGCGTCTGTTGTTCCGTCCGCTCGCGAGCGCATCACGGACGGACGGCATCGTCTCCATGTACATGCGCATGGTGTGTTTTGTGATTCTCGTTGGCTATGCCTTGCTCATCACCAAGCTGTACGAAGCGCTGGGTTTTTTAGGCGTCGTGTTCATCGTCTTTCTGGTTCGCCGCAGCCGCAGCGGCAAGCACCGGAGCACCGTCGGCGCGACTGCGATGGCGTTGTTCTACGACTTGGTGGAGACGAGGTACCTCCTGAAGCAGTGGCTGCGCAAGGCCATTCCGGCCGTGCAAGCCTGGTGGGCAAAGTCCCGGCGCGAACTTCGGATCTCCTGGTCTCCCGCGACGGTGGAAGTCATCTTGCTGTTGGTCGTCATGGCGGCGTCGGTGTATGTCCGCGGCTACGATGCGGTGACGAGTCCAGCGCCCGCGATGTCCGATGGCTATGTGACCTTGGCGTGGATCAAATATGTGAACGAGCGGATTCTCTTTCACGACGGCATTTATCCGCAAGGACTCTATTTCTACCTGGCGACACTCGGCAAATTTGCGTTCATCAACCTGCTCTTCGTGTTGAAATACGCGGGGCCCATGGACACGGTGCTGATTGTGTACAGTCTGTATTTCGCCGCTTCGCGGTTGACGGGGCAGCGCGCAATTGGCCTCGTCGCGGCAGTCCTGTACGGCCTGTTCGGGCATACCTTGCTGGGCGACGACTGGGCGCGCCAGGCAGCCACAAACTCGCAGGAGTTCGGGTTTATCTTCGTGGCACCGACGCTCTACTTCTTGAACCGGTATATCGATCACGGTGACCGGACGGACTACACCACCGCCTTGGCCGGGCTGTCGGTGACGGGACTGACCCATCCGCTTGCCTTCGTCCTCTGCGGCCTTGGGTGCGCGGCGGTGGTCATCACACACGCCGTCCTGCCGGGGCCGTTCACGAAAGGCCGCCTGCTCCGTGCCCTTGCGGCAGGCGTCATCGCCTGTGGGGTGACGGTGGCCCCGATTGCACTGGGCTTTGCCTTTCACCGTGGGTTTAACACGTCCGCGAGTGATTTTGCCGGGTCGACCGTCCAGCAAACGGTTCACCCCCCTGCGCTCACCTGGCTGGACATGGTGGGGCTGCTTGCCTTGGCTGTGCTGGTCGTGGCAGCGCTGGTGCAGTTGACGCGCCGTAATCCGCGGCGCGAGTGGTTGATCGGCGCGGTGTTTGGGGGCTTGGTGTTCCTCCTGTATTACGCGGGAGGGCCGGTGACACAGAATCTCGTCCTGATTTCCCGAGCACTGGATTTGTGGGCGGTGACGCAGCCGCTCGTGGTCGCCCTGGCTGTCCACGCGGTGTGCGCGTTGTGGCGGAGCAAGCAGATGGTCCGCTGGTCCGGCAGTACGCTCACGGCGGCGGGAATAGCGGGTGCCGTCGCGACCGGCGGGCTCACGCCCATCATTCCCTACAAAATGCAGTGGCCGGAAGACGTGGAAGCCTATCTTCATATCAACAACCAGTTTCAGTACGCGGGGTACATGCTCGTCGCGAACAACGAAGAGTACGCACTGGTGCTCGGCAGCGGGTACCGCATGGACATTGGCGAATTCGTGCGAACCTTTGACCCAGCGAAACCTCCATTGACCAAGTATGGTCAGCATCATCCGTACGATGGTATCGCACCGAATGTGTTTCTCTATTATCCGAACCAGATATTCGAAGTCAGCAAGTCCAACTCGATTTATCCGCTGGAGGCGCCCTTGTACGCACAAGAGGCAAAGGACCGAGCTGCTTTGAAACAGTGGTTGTCCATTTACGAACAGCATCACCCAGTCAAAGTGTACTTTCACGATGCACATCTGACGGTTTACGAAATCACAGCGGATGTCCAGCCGCAGGAGAAGAAGTACGATGGGTAAAACGCGCCAGGTTCATTCGGACAACCGTGTTCCCTCTGCACTGCTGACGAACGGGATGCTGCGCAAGACCCTTGCCGCGGCGAGAAGCTTGGGTCGGCGCGGTGTGGGTGTTGCAGTGGCCGAAGCCAGTCGTCTGAATCCGTCCGCCTGGTCGAAATTCTGCCGACGGCGTCTCGTCTATCCCAATCCAGCGGCTGACCCAGCGGGTTTCCTGGCGTGGCTGACGTCCGAAGCCAGCGCCCAGTCGCCGATGGTGTTGTTTCCGATGGACGATGACGTGATGGATGCGCTGATGCAGCCGAACGCACCCCTCCCCGCGGCGATTTTGCGTGTGCTGCCGCCGCCGGATGTCTACTGGCAGATGCGGGACAAGCTGTCTGCCACTGCAGCGGCCCGGGACTTTGGCTTTTGCTGTCCAGCCACGTGCGGGACGGCAGAGGAAACCGTGCTTCGGAACACGATTGCCGCCTGGCCCGCACCCTGGGTCGTCAAAGCCAGGTGCCAATCGGGATCGCGCGGGTTGTCTGTGACAGACTCGCTGGAGGATGTCGTGGACCAGTGGCGGGCGGGCATGCGCGACGGGCGGCCGCCGCTGGTGCAGCAGTATGTCCCGCTTGGTGAGCGAATCGACGTGTGCTTGCTGCTGACGAACGACAGCCGGTGTGTGGCCGGGTTTGTGCAGCGCGAGCTGCGCCATTTCCCAATTCGCCATGGGCCGAGCAGCGCACAGGAAAGCATCGCGGACGAGCCGCTTTTGGCCATGTGCCGCGAATTTGCGGAATCCATCGGTTGGCGCGGCGTGATCGAATTCGAGTTCATGCGAAACGGGACGACGGGGCAGCTCACCTTTATGGAGGCCAACACGAGGTTTTGGAACTCCTTGCACTGCAGCATCCTGGCTGGCGTGGACTTTCCCTGGATGTACTACCAGCTGGCACTTGACCGCGAGGTTGCGCCCTGTTTTCAGTACCAGACAGGGGTTATCTGCCGGTCGCTGCTGCCGGCCGATATGCTGCATTTCCTTGCCAATCCACGCCGGTTCTCCAGTCATCCGCCGTTTTTCGGCGGACGGCGCGCTGGCGGGGAAGACGATATTCTCTCCTGGTCGGATGTCGGCCCGACTTTTGGTTACCTGTGGGCGCTGTGCGGCCTGTCCGTTCGGAAAGAGACCTGGCGTGACCTGTTTCGCAGACGATGAATGGCAAGGGGGAATCGCGCGTGCAAAATGCACTCACGGTGGATGTGGAAGACTGGTACCAGACCAGCGACTTTGATTTTCCCCTTCAAACTTGGGATCGTTTTGAGGACCGCGTGGATGCCAACACGCGGAAACTGCTCGATTTGTTTGATGGGTTTGGGGTCAAGGGTACGTTCTTTGTGCTGGGGTGTGTGGCGAAGAAGCATCCGGGGCTGGTCACGGAGATTGTTTCCCGGGGGCATGAACTTGCTTCCCATGGCGGCTGGCATCAGATGCTCACACGCATGACCCTGGCGGAGATTCGCAGCGACCTCACGTGGTCGAAGGCCCTCTTGGAAGATTTGTCTGGGCAGGCGGTCACCGCGTTTCGGGCGCCGTCCTGGTCCGTCTCTCATCAGAACCTGGAGGTCCTGGCGCTTTTGGAGGAACTGGGGTTTCGCGTCGACTCCAGCCTGCAGCCGTTTCGTACGCCGTTGTCCGGGATGAAGGGCGTGCCGCATCACCCGTTCCACCCGGTCGTCGGCGGGCGTCGGCTGAACTTGGTGGAGTTTCCTTCCTGCGTCGCGCGGCTGTTCGGTACCGCGTTTCCGTTTTCGGGCGGCCTGTATCTGCGCATCCTGCCCGTCGGCATCATTACGGCGATGCTGCGCCGGGTGAACCGGGAGCGGGCGGGCATGGTGTACGTGCATCCCTGGGAAGTCGATGTACAACAGCCGCGCATCACACGGTCGCCCGTCATTCGACTCACTCATTACTATCACCTCCGAACGACCGAACGGAAGCTGCAGCGGCTGCTGGCACAGTTTCAGTTTGGCCGGCTGCAGGACGTCGTGGCCGGTCAAGACGTTCCGGACGTAGAACTGGCAGGAAGCGGAGGGACCCAGGTTGCATTTCGATAGAGGGTACCGCACCGCGGCGGCCAGGCTGGTCCGTGCGGTTCTGCCGGCTTCCGCCCGGGTCCGGCGATGGATGGGATGGCTGCAGACGCACCGGGTCCTGTTGTCCATGATGCTGTTGAACGCCGCGGTGGCGCTGAGCGGGTTTGGAAAAGACGTCGCGATCGCCGGGTACTTGGGAACCAGTGCCGCCGCGGACGCCTTCGCGGCGACGTACGCGATTGTGGACACGATTGGCAACAACGTGTTTGGCAGCGCAGTGAATGTCGCCGCCGCGGCTCAACTGGGGGACTGGGCTGAACGCTTGCGTCCGCAGGACTACACCCGCATCGCAGTGCGGATGGTGGGCCTGGTTCTCTGTATGTCGGTCGCCGTCGCCGCCGTGCTGCTTGCGGTGCGCATGCCCTTTCTATCTCTGTACGCAAGGAATGCAGCTGAACTTTCCGGGATGTCCAGCATGTACCTGTGGCTTTTGCCCAGCGTGATGATTTATCCTTGCTATTATGCTGTTGCGGGAGCGATGCAGGCGCTTGGGCACTTTCGGGTGAGCATCAGCGTGCCCATTCTACTCAACTTGATGGTGCTGGCGACGTCGCAGTGGGCGGCGCTGCACCGCATGCCGCTCACACAGGGCGCGGTCGTTTTGTGTGCGTCCATCACAGCGGGCGCCATGCTGATGATGGTGTCGATGGCCTTTGTTTGGGTGCGGTGGCAAAGGAAAAACGACATCGTCTTCCAAAGACGGACAAGGTTAGACTTTTCTATCAAAACCTTATATACTGGCCTTGTCAGAATCGTCATTTCATATGCATTCTACTTGGGTTGTGTGCAGGGGGTCGGGTTTGCGGAGCGATTCGCAGCGTCGAAATTAGGCCCGGGGTCATTAGCGGCACTCAGCTATGCGTATCGTGTCGGACAGGTCCCAAACTGGGTTTTCATTTCGGCGCTCGGCGTGTTTCTCCTGCCTGGCTTCGGTGCAGCAGTGGCACAGCAGCGCATGCACGAGGTGGAACGCATTCTGAGACAAGCCGTTGAGCTGTGCTGGATGCTGTGTTTGCCCATTTCGATTGTGTTCTTCGTATTCCGTGTCCCGTTGGTTCAAATCTTGTTCGAACGCGGCGCATTTTCCCAGCACTCGGCCGCGTTGACAGCCACTTTCGTAGGCGGCTACGCCATCGCGATTGTGATGCAAGGATTGTCGGCGCTGTTGTTCCGGTTGTCGGCTGCGACGGGACGGCTTTGGCTGCCTGTCGTTGTCACAGGGCTGTCATGTGCAGGGAATGCTGTGTTCGACATCCTCATGACACCGCACTTCGGACCACTGACGATAGGCGTTGGTGCCGCAGCAGGCAGTGGCTTTTGTTCTCTCTTCTTACTTTGGTACGTTCGGCGCGTCCTTGGCATCGAGCTGCGGCATGCACCGCAGACGGTGCGGCGGTTCGGACTGGCCAATGCGGCCGTGCTGCTGATGGCGCTCGGCGCTCTGCAGCTGTTCAGGATGCCTGGACGCCTGTCCAATGGATGGGGCGGTGCACTGCTGCTCGGCGGTGTTTGCATCGTGATCGGCCTCGTTTATCTCGCCATGCTGCGCGGCCGCGGTGCCGTCGGCGTGACAACACCAAGATAGGCTCATCAAGGAAACATCAACTCAACAAGAAAAGATAGAACCATCAAAAGACTTCGGAATGGTCAAAGGGTAGGGTGCGGGATGAGCGACACGTTGATCGTGGTGCCGGCGTACAACGAATCTGCCAATATTGAAAAATCTCTGTCCGCGTTGCTGGCCAAAGGGATGGATGCGGATATTTTGGTGATTGACGACGGGTCGTCCGACGACACGGCACGTCTTGCGCGGCAGTACCCGGTGACGGTGATTTCCCATCCGTGCAACCTGGGTTATGGAACCACCCTGCAGACCGGGTACAAGTATGCCTTGAGTCAGCAGTATTCGTACGTGATTCAGTACGATGCGGACGGCCAGCACAACGCCGACGATGTGGTCCGCTTGCGCGAGGCGCTGCGGACGTCCGGGGCGGACTTAGCCATCGGATCGCGATTTGCCGGCGACCCATCGTTCCGGCCCGGGGCATTGAAATTGGTCGCGATTCGGTGGTTTCGGCTCCTCATTTACGTCTTCACGCGCAAGCGCATCTCCGATCCGACGTCCGGGCTGCGGGGATTGAGCCGCAGGCTGCTGTATCATTATGCGCGCTCGACGCGCTTCCCGGAGGATTTCCCAGACGCGGATTTTGTCACAGACGTCCTGCTGCGCCGATGGATGGTCGTCGAGGTGCCGATTGGCAGCCATGAACGGGAGCAGGGGCAGAGCATGCACGCGGGGTGGAAGCCCCTGGTGTACATGGGGAAAGTCACGCTGAGCATGATTGGTGTCGCGTTGAACCACCTGCTCGGGAAACGCGGGGTGACGACATGAGCGCGCTGCTGCGCCTGACCATCTTCGTGATTGCCTTGGTTTACACCATCGGGAACCTGTATTTGATGACCCGAAAAAAGCTGGGTGAACGCACCACCATTCTGTGGCTGTTTGGAACCATTGCCGCATTGTTCGTGGCGATGTTTCCCGGGGTCCTGAACCGCGTGGCAGCCTGGGTCGGGGTCGATTACCCGCCTGCCCTCTTGTACCTGGTGGCCATTTTGGTGCTGCTGACCATCGTGATTTACCAGTCGACCCAAATCTCCCAGCTGGACCACCGGCTGCGCGAGATTGGACAGTCTGTGGCCATCCTGGAGGCGAAGCTGCATCAAGTCTCAGCGCCCAGGGCGGCCGCGGAAAACCAGCCGGTTCGCAGTGCGGCCGGTGGACCCATGGCCGGGGAGGGTGCGGCGGTCAGAGAAGGAGGCGCCGGCAGCCATGTCAACGCATAACCTCATTGCCGCGTTCAGCGGGCTTCTGAAGACGGCGCATCCGCATTTCGGCATGCTCATCGGCGCGTTGTCCATCGTTGTCTTCCTGGGCATGCTGTCGTTCATCATTTGGCAGCGGCGGCTGGCAAAATCGAACGAGGAAGAGCTGCGCTGCTTGCAAGCGCTGCTGCACGGACTGCGCAGCACGAACAAACTGGAAGACAACCTCACGCAGGTGCTGGATGCGGTGGGCAAGGTCGTGGCGGCGCCATACCTCGCGTGTTATGTCATGGATGAACAGACCAACCGCTACATGCTGCGTGCGGTCAGCCATCCCTACGACACCTTTGCGAGCGTGGGGCCAAGCTACAGCGGCTTGGCGCTGCCGAACCGTGAAGCGTACGTGCCGCCGGTGACCATCGATGACCCCGGCGTGGATGATTCGGTGTATCACGGCATGGCGGGCGGCTTCCACGCGCTCACCTTTGTGACGCGGGAGCGCCTCGCGCTCGTCCACTTGGTGACGGTCGAAAAAGTGTCGAACAAGGTGGAACTGAGGATTGTCAAACTGCTGCGGGAAGTCGAAGCGGTGGTCGACGACCTCATCTTCAGCGAACGCCAGCAAAACCGGGCGGCTCTGGTGGCTTCGGCAGACGCTGCGATTCGCCGGGTGGCCGCGGTCGCGACGGATCCACAGGGTGCGATTGAGGTGCTGGTGCAGTCCTTCACGGGGGTGGCCGGCGGGTTTGGCGGCATGTACCTGGAGGACAACCCAGTGGAAGGGACCGGCGTCTACGGCGCGGCCGGTGCGGTGGATGCCGCGCACATGCTGTCGGGTGACACGGAGGCGCTGGAACGCTTACGCCGCATCATTGGAGAGCGCCCGTTTCGGCTGCTCACCCGGGAAAGCGCGGATTTCTACCAACTGCCTGGCTGCATCGCGTCGCTGGAAATCGGCGCGGCCGCGTTGATTCGTGTGCCGAACCGAGGGATGCTCGTATTTTTGTACGACAAGGATTTTGACCAGTCGCAGGTGACGGAGCAACAATTCAGCCAAATCCGGACCCTGGCAGCGCAGGTGGCACGGCTCTCTCTCGACTACGCCGAGCAGGCCGTGCTCTCCAAAAACAACGTCAAGCTGCTGACGAACCTGGTGCAGATGATTGACAACCTGAATCCTTATACGGTCGGCTATTCCGAGCAGATGATGCGGTACGCGCTGTCGGTGGGGCGCGAGATGGGGCTGTCAGGGCAAGAACTGCTCGATTTAGGCTTGGCCGCCCGGTTCAGCAACATCGGCGTGATCGGGCTGCGGCGCGAGCTGCTCACGAAGGAAGGCCGATACACCGAGTTTGAGTATGAATCGATGAAAATGCACTGCGAAATTGGTGCATCCATGGTCACGCTGGCAACGGGCAACCGACGGGCCGCCTCCTATATTTTGCATCATCACGAACGGGTGGACGGATACGGCTACCCGTACGGCTTAAAGGGTGAGGCGATTCCGCTCGGCGCGCGGATTCTGTACGTCGTGCAGTTCTATTTGGCCAAGGTCAACGGCCGGGCGTGGCGCGACCCTGTGCCGTTTGAAGAAGCTATCGCGGCGCTGTTGAAAGCGGTCGGGACGCAGCTGGATGGCGAAGTGGTCAACGCGTTCATCACCTGGCTCACCCGCGTGCAAACGCACCCTGAGGTCCAGGGCAAGCCGCTGGCAGCCTGTCACGAGATGCTGAGCGTGCCCAAGGAGATTTGCGAATCGTGTCTTGTGTACGCGGAGTCCGGCAGCATCAAGTGCTGGGAGCTCGGTGACAACGCGTGCCAGGCGCACGGCCGGACATGCGCAACGTGTGTCGTTCGGACGGAATACCTGCACCGGCAGAAGCATTTGCGCAAGCAGGTGCAATAATCGAGTCGGGAGGGGCGTAAAGGGTGCCTGCCAGGGACATCTTCCAACGGATCAAGAGCTTTATGGTGTATTATGGCCGCCCTGAGGCCGTTCGGCTCGAGCACGCTGATGCGTTCATTGTGGAGCCGAGCGCGCAGACACCCGCCTCGGTGGAAGCACTCAAGGACACGGGGAGCATCGTCATTGGGTATACGAGCGTCATGGAGGCGGGTCCGCATCAGTTGTTCTACCACCAACTGGAAGAATCCGACTTCCTGCATGATGCGAGCGGCGAGCGAATCACCAAGCCGGAGTACGGCAACTACGTGCTGGACATGACATCGAGCCATTGGCGCGGGATGCTCCTGTACGAAATCGGCCGGCTCCTCACGGAACACCGGTACGACGGGGTTTTTCTCGATACCATCGGCAACGTGGAACTGCAGCGTCTGCCAGATCAGCCCCGCCAAATCCAGGCGGCCGCGGAATTTGTCTCGCAGCTGCGCAAGTGGTTCCCGAGCGCGGTGCTCATTCAAAACAACGGGCTGGAGCTGCTTGCGGCAAAGACCGTGCCGTACTTGGACGGATTGGTCTGGGAGAACCCGCCGCTGACACGACGCCAGAGCGCGGAGTGGGTGCAGCTGGTGGCCAGGCGACTCCAGCAGTTCACCCAGGAACACCCCTTGAAAGTGCTGATTTTGTTTGATGGGGTGGAACACATGACGCGCCAGGAGTGGATCATCGGGCGAAGTTTCGCGGACCAGCACGGATTCATTCCATCCTTTAGTCCGCGGCATTACCTTGGCGCAGCGGTGGAGGAGATCTGAACTGCAACCCCTTCCTGCATCACGCTGCGTGCCGGGCGCGGTCCTTGCAGAAAAGCAGACCCTTGCCCGGTTTCCGCAGCGGCACCTTCGTCATATGCTACAGCAGTCAGTTGACAACCAAACAGCAGGTGATGGAGTTCACCTTAAGTTCCACTCGTGTGGATAATGACTCCTGCAGGTCATGCGGTCTGCAGGAGTTTTTGGTTTCTGGCGCCGGTTCGGCGTTTGGGTGCCGATTCAGCGGTACCCACAACGGCAGCGCACGGCGCGGGATGTCCGCCGTACGGACAACGGCTGAATTTTGCGCCTAAATCCATCTGACGTTTGTCCATGGCGGACAAACGCCTTTTCGAATGTCCCTCTTACGCGCGTAGGGTATTCCACCATTGCCGAAGGAGGCAGGGATACGGCAGGTGTCAGAGCTGGCGGTGCGGCCCGGCTTCTGAAACCAACCTACAGGGAGGGGTCGTTTAATGTTCAGTTTAGCGAGTGGAGATTTGGCCAGGTTCCTGCTCGCCGTCGCAGCGCTGTTGTTCGCCAGCAACTTGCTGGGTTACATCGCGGAACGGTTGACAGTGCCTCGCATCATCGGGGAGGTTGCCGGCGGCATCGTGCTGGGCCCGACGTTGATGGGTTTTTTCTTCCCGCACGCGTTTCACTGGCTGTACCTTGGTTTCGGGTCGGAAGGGCAGTTGTTTGGGTTTCTCTCGGAATTGGGGCTGATTATGCTGATGTTCAATTCCGGGCTCAAGTTCCAGTATCGCTTTGAGAAGTCCGACGCGAAAATCGGCATTTCCATCATCGTCGCGTCGACCGTGATTCCGTTTGTGATTGGCTGGCTGTCCACGTACTTGTTCAATCCGGCACAGTTTTTGGGGCCGGACCACAGTGTCATCGCGTTGAAAATCATCGTCGCAATTTCCATCGCCGTCACTTCGATTCCCGTCATTTCGAAAATTTTCTCCGATCTCGGCATCATGCACTCGCGCTTCGCCAAGATCATCATCGGCATCGCGGGCGTCCACGACATCATTTTGTGGGTAGCGCTGGCCATTGCCTCCGGCATCGCGGTGTCGCACGCCGGCGTCAATGCGGGGGCGCTGCTGGAAAACCTCGGCATCACGTTCGGCTTCCTGCTGGTGTGCCTGTTCATCGTCCCGTGGGTGTTGAAGCGAATCACATCCAAGCGCGCGAACTTTCTGTTCCGTGCTTCCTTTCTCGGCTACTTCCTGCTCATTCTATTGATTTTGGCTGATGCGGCAGGATACCTTGGCGTCGACGTCATGTACGGTGCACTGCTGGCGGGCGTTGCCACCAAGCTGGCACTGCCAGAGCGGCTGTGGAAGCGCGTCGAATCGAGCGTCAAGGAGATTTCCTTTTCTTTCTTCATTCCGCTGTACTTCGGGATTGTCGGGCTGTCTCTCAATCTTGCACAGAACTTCAACGTGGGTTTTTTTGTCCTGTACTTGGTGTTTGCGACGATTGTGCAGACGGCGGTCGTGTACTTCACCTGCCGAGCCATCCGCAATGACAAATTGACCAGTTTCAACCTGGCGGCGGCGATGAACGCCAGAGGCGGGCCGGGCATCGTGTTGTCCCAGGTTGCGTTTGCGGCCGGCATCATCAACCAGAACTTCTTTGCGATTCTGGTCATGCTGGCGCTGTTCACTTCCTGGATGGCTGGCGCTTGGCTGCGGTACGTGTTGAAAAAACGCATGCGGCTGATGCCTGGCGACGAGAACCTCGAGATTCAGAAGGCGCAGGAGGAAGTGGTGTTCGACGCACAGCCTGCGTTCGAAGGGCAATGACGGCCGGGGGAAAGGAGCGCGGACAGACCGTGTTCAAGCAGACCGACAAGCTGAGGAGAATCAATCAAAAACTTTGGCGGTTGGAACGACAAACGCAGCAGATGCGCGGCCGCCGGACGGACTTTCGGTGCAGAGGAAAACTCATCCGGCTGACGATTTTCCGGATTCTCAACATGAAGGTGGCCTTTGTCCGCTGCGCGAAACCGCGGGACACAGCACCCGTGGTACGCGCCCCGGGGTGCGCCGCGTCGTCAGAGGAAGGATAACCAGGTGCCATCGAGCCGCCCCGGGGGAACAGTGTCCCCGGGGCGGCTTGTTCGCGGTGCGCGGCTAGTTGGACTGCTCAGGCAGTTTGTAGGCCGGGGACTGCGTCCAGTTCGCGGGAATGGTGGTCGGGACCCACGTGCTTTTCGGCATGAAGTTGGCATGGTGTTCCTCAAAGTAGAAGTCCATCATCTGACGCGCAATCGGCACGGCGGTGACTGCCCCGTAGCCAGCGCCAGGCACCATGACGGCGACGGCGATCTGCGGGTTGTTGTACGGCGCGTAGCCGATGAACACGGAGTTGTTGATGGACTTGCTGCCCATTGTGATTTCGGCGGTGCCCGTCTTTCCGGCGGCCTTGTAGGGGGCGTTGCCAAAGCTCGGATAGGCCGTGCCCTGGGGCGTATTGCAGGCCGCGTACATGCCCTCCTGCGCGAGTTTCAGATATGTCGGGTTGATGTTGACCGTGGCCTGGACGTTGGGCGCAACCGTCTGCAGCGGCTTTTCATTCGCTGTGGACAAGTTCTGGGTCAGTCCCGGCGGGTAGACTGCCTGCAGCAGGTGCGGCTGCAGCTTCTTGCCGTTGTCCGCAAGGGTCGATACATACTGCAGCAGTTCGATCGGCGTGAACTGCTGCGACTGACCAAAGGCCATCGCCGCAAGGTCGTACGGGCTGCCGTAGTTCGTGTACGAGCCCTGCTTGGCGACGGTCTGTGCGATAGACTGCACGTCCTTCGCCGACATCGTCACCATCGTGTTGTTGGACTGGTTCTCCATGTAGAAGGCCCCGGCCTGTTCACCCGGCAGGTCGATCCCGGTGATTTGTCCGAGCCCGAACCGCATCTCCCCCTGCATCAGCATCAGCAGGCCTTTGATGAAGTCCGTGTCCCGCCACCGCTGCAGGTTGCCGCCGCGCGGGTAGCCGCCGTCGTACGGAGAGCTGCCCAGCCAACCGCCCAGGTTCAAGCCCAGGGTGTAGAAGAAGCGGTCGTCGGACACGGCGATGGCGGTCACGTCATCGACCAGGCCGTAGCTGGCGTCTTCATGCATGTGATAGTTGCCAATCCACTGCCAGACGCCCGAGTCGTCGTAGACCGTGTTGGGGGTGACGGCACCGTGCTCCAGTCCAGTGATGAGGTTGGCCGGTTTCACCGTGGACCCTGGGGCATGTGGGTTCTGAATGACGTTGTTCATCTCTGCCCCGTTCTGCAGGTAGTTGGTGTGCAGGGTGAAGTCCCCGTTGACAAACCAGTTGGGGTCCAGATAGGGGTAGCTGACCATGGCCAGAATACCGCCCGTCTTGACGTCAATCATCACGGCGGCCGCGTCTTGCACCTGGGTGTGGTTTTCGCTTTCAAACGACTGAATAGCCTTGAGGACGGCGTTCTGCGTGTCGGCCTCGAGTGCCCCGTCCAGCGTGAGCTGCAGGTTGTTGCCTGATACAGGCGGGATGTACCCGACTGGCTTCACGCCGTTATTGACCGTGTTGTACTGTTCTTCCTGATAGCCGACCTTGCCCTTCAACTGGTTTTCATACTGCAGTTCCAGCCCCGCTGCGCCGACTTGCTGCATGAGCAGATAGTGCTGCTCGTCGACGTAGTACTTCTTGTTTTGCGGTGTGATGGGTCCGACGTAGCCGAGGACTTGGCCGGCCAAGTCGCCGTACGGGTACTTGCGCTCGGAATCGACCTCCACATTGACGCCAGGCAGCTGGGCCTGGTGTTCACTGATGAACGACAGCTGGTCGGTGGTAATGTTCTTGAACAACGTGACTGTGGTGTACTGCTTGTCCGCCTTCATGAGCTGCAGGACTTGCGCCGTGGTCTTGTGGAACACGGGCGCGAGCAGCGCGGCCATCTTGGACAGGGTGGCTGTGTCATCGTTGACGTGCTGAACACGGGTCAGGTACACGCTGTAGGTGGGCTGGTCGTACGCGAGCAGGTTGCCGTTGGCATCATAGATGCGCCCGCGCGCGGGCAGGACCGGGATGTACTGGACAGAGGTGGTCAAAGCCTGTGTCTTCAGTTGGGCGCCTTTGGTGATTTGCAGGTAGCCGAGTCGGAAAATCAAGGACGATAAGGCGAAAAAAACCGAGAAGGAAACCACATTCACCCGGAAGATATAGGTCCGGCGCCGATGGTCACTGGTTTGAGGATGGTCCTCCGAGCGATACGACATCGGTTCGCGTCGAAATGGCCACAGGCGTTTCACAGCAACATTCTCCTCTGTTCAAATCATGGGTGGTCAAGAGCGGATTGCATTTGATGAAGCGGCGGCCGCAGCGAACGGCGTCCAGAGTCTGATTCCACTATAACGGTTTTGTTAGCCAAAAGGGCCTATAAAATTCATCCAAGACCGCACATAGATCGGAAAAGGGCCTGTCCCGCGGCGTTCGCAGGTGACAGGCCCTGTGCGCAAATCTGTTCCAGTGGCAGCAATGGGGGGGTTACAGGGCGCCTGCGCCGGAGTACGACAGGACGCGCTTCATCCCTGCAATCGGCTCTTGCCGCAGCATGTGCTTCTTGACCTTGCCGGTCGCACCGACGGGGAGGTTGTCAACAATTTGAATTTCGCTCGGCCACTTGAACTTGGCCAGTGACCGCTGGCACAGGTCAAGCAACTGCGCAGCCAGGGTCTCCGGCGGCAGGCTGCTCTCCGGCCGCTGAATTACCCACGCCATGACGCGTTCGCCATAGGTGACGTCCGGGAGACCTGCGACGGCCGCCTTCTCCACATCCGGATGTGCGTACAGGACTTCCTCTACGTCGCGCGGGCTGAACTTTTCGCCAGCGCGGTTGATGATTTCCTTCACGCGGCCGGTGATGTAGACATAGCCGTCCTCGTCCATGCAGCCCAAATCCCCCGTCGGGAGCCAGGGACGGTCTTCACCTCTCTCAGCACCGGCGCTGGCCGCCGCACGGCCGTTCGGCTGCGCTGGCAGCGACGCTCCGGTCTGCACGTAGGACTCGATAATGTTGTCCCCGCGGATCTCGATTTCGCCCGTCTGTCCGGCGGGGAGCACGCGGCGGTCGTCGTCGCTGCTGACGATGCGCAGCTGTACCTGGTAGGGAATGCCGACTGACCCCGTCTTCCGCACGCCCGGCGGCAGTGGGTTGATGCAGATTTGTCCCGCCGCTTCGGTCATGCCGTACGATTCGATGACCGGAACGCCGTAGGTCGATTCGAATTGCCGCATCACAGCGGTGGGCAGCGGCGCGGACGCGCTGCGGATGAAGCGCAGCGAACGCGCCATGGCCTGCACCTGTGTGCCGTCGCCAGAGGCTGCGGCTTGCAGGTCCTGCGCCTTCTTGGCCAGGATGGTGAGAATCGCCGGCACTGCCGACACCCAGGTGACGCCGTGTTTCTGAATGGTCGTCCAGAACGAAGAGGCGCTGAACCGTTCGGCCATCACCAGCTTGCCTTGCGAACACAACGTCGACAGGAAAACAATCACCTGCGCGTTGATGTGAAACAGCGGCAGAATACAGTACGCGACGTCCTGGTCTGTCAACTGGTGACTGCCTGTCACGTTTTGCACCGCGGCCCACAGGTGGCGGTGTCGCAGCAGCACCCCTTTTGGATCGCCAGTCGTCCCCGAGGTAAACATCAACACGGCAGGCGCGTCGTCGCTGACACTTGACGCGGACTCGCTGCCGGACGCCGCAGGCGCCTTGGCCAAGGCGGACCGGACAAACAGGCTGATGCGGTCGTCGATGCCGGATGCGGCGCCGCCTCGGGCGTCCGCTGCACCGACTTCGCAAAGGTCAGCTGCCGTCAGGACGTCGGCCCAGCCGTCTGCACACTTGCGCCCGATGAACGCGGCGGACACGTCTGCTCTCCCCAGCGTCTTTGCCAATTCCGGCGCCGGCATCGCGGGGTTCATCGGTACAGCGATGGCGCCATACGTCAGGACCGCGACATATAGTACCGTGAACTCATAGGAGTTCGGCAGCGCGATGAAGACGCGATCGCCAGCATGCACCCCAAGCGCTTGCAGTCTCCACTGGATGCGCGCCACATCGTCGGCTGTTTCGCGTGCGTCAAACCAGCGGCCGTGATCGAAAATCAGCTTTGCATCGACTCGAGATAGGGAACGTTCAATCGCCTGTGTCAATCGGGACATGTGGACGATGCCTCCTTGTACTCATTCGGTTTACGTTTCGTGCAGCCCGTGAACGTTCGCTCAGGCGCGAACTTCCGCTTCAATCAACTGGAAAGGCAGCCGTGTCCCAGCCTCTTCCATGTGCACCCGTGCCGTTTCCCGGGCCCGCAGGAAGTAGGGCAGGCTGAAGGCGACGAGTACAATCGAGATGCCGATGAAAATGAAGGAACTGCCCTCTGCTTTCAGCAAGAACGGGATGAAGTAGGTGGTCACAATCCCGCTCAGGGTGCGCGCGGTCATTTCGTTCAGGTATACGCCGCGGCCGCGCAGTTCCGTCGGGTACTGTTCCGCCACACTCAGCTTCGACACCGGGAAGATGCCAAGGCCGAAGAAGGAAGTCAGGAAGCCGGCCGCAATTAACAGCGGCGCGGAGGAACCGAAGGCGAAGAGCAGGCAGCCTGCAGCGGCCAGCACCGCGTAGCCGAACAGGATGCGTTTGCGGCCCAGGCGGTCCGACAGGTAGCCTTGCACCACAGATCCCACCCCGGCCACGACCATCATGATGCCGGCGTACAAAATCGCATTGCCGGTCGCGATGCCGCGGGACAGAAACAGGGAGGGTCCAAACACTTGAACGATATAGAACAGGATGAGCGCCGCGGTCAACTGCAGCACCACCATCAAGCTTCGGCCGAGGTAGGGTGCGCGCAGCATCGTACGTAAGGCAATCCAGCTGTCAAACGCGTCCTGCTCCAAGGTGACGGCGACGCGCTCATCGTACAGGGCTGTATCGTGTTGGAGGCCGGCTTCGCGTTCGAGCCGCTCCACCATCGTCTGAACTTCGCCGACGCGGTTGTTCTCCAAGAGGTAACGCGGCGACTCCGGCAGCCAGCGGTAAATCGGGATCAGCATCAACAGCGGAATGCCGCCTAACAGGAACGGCATGCGCCACGCAAAGTCGGGCGCGAAGGTATGCAGAGCCCACAGCGATGCCAAGTTGGGGATGACGTAGGCTGCGGTCAAAATGCCGTTCGAATACCCGACGCTGACGGCGCGCCGCCGACTGTTCACGAACTCAGACAAGAACAGGTACGGCATCGGCAAGACGGCGCCTTCGCCAATACCTGCCAGCAGCCGAATGGCAAGCAGCAGCCAGTAGTTGGAGGCTGTTGCCCCGAGCAGCGTGAGGATGGAAAAGAACAAAATCCCGAACAGAACGACCCGGCGGCGTCCGATGCGGTCGGCGAGCCACCCCGCCGGAATCATGCCAGTCACCACACCGAGCGTGGAGGAGATGGCCAACAGGCCCGTTTGCCAGCTCGAGAGGCTCCAGGTTTTCTCCAGCGTGGAGAGCACCGGCCCGACGATGCCGATGTCGAACGCTTCCGCCAGCCAGACCAGCGCAAGCAAGGCGATGACACCGACAATCGTCTTTGTGATGGGGATGCGATCGAGGCGCGACAACAGGTTGACCTGGATTCTCCGATCGGTGTGCGCATGAAACTGCTGCATCAGTGAAAACCTCCTACAAGATGAATCTCTGAGCGATACGGTCGTCTTATGCTGGCGTTGAAACTTTGTCCGGACGGTTCAGCTTCGGAAGCCGCGTTTTGATACCGACGACGTAGCTGAACAACGGAACCTTGCCAAAGCAGTACGCAACGACGCCGGAGGCACAGTACGTGACCACCGCCATCAATGGAATCAGCGGAATCCGGTCGATGCCGTTCACGTGAAGCAGGCCGACCGCTTGGTCAACAAAGCGCAGCATGATGGGATGAACGAGAAAGATGCCGAAGGAC
The DNA here is from genome assembly GCF_028751525.1 of Alicyclobacillus cycloheptanicus. GTDB lineage: Bacteria > Bacillota > Bacilli > Alicyclobacillales > Alicyclobacillaceae > Alicyclobacillus_L > Alicyclobacillus_L cycloheptanicus. The sequence continues at coordinate 955,035 of NZ_CP067097.1, read as the reverse complement.
GCGCCGCCAAAGAACCGCACGAGCGGTGAGACGAACCGCATGGACCGCTCTTCACGTACGCGGGCCCAGGATACGCCAATCACCATCAAGGTGACCGAGACGAGAAATGCGTACGGCACCATCACGGGCTGAAGCACGTTGACGACCGCCGCATCTGACTCATGGAAGATGAACCGGGCGATTGCGTAATAGCACCAAAGCCCTGCGACGCCGGCGGCCATGCTCCACCACACCGTGCTGCGGTGGGAGAGGACCCACGTCCGAATCCGCTCGTAGTGAACAGCGAACACAGCACCTGCGATGAACCAAAATTGATAGGACAGAACAAATCGGTCTTCGTAATGAATGATGGTTCTCAGCCAGACCGGGTAGGTGTCCGTCGGCAGGACGGGAACCACCCACTGGACGATGCCCATCAAGCCCAGCTGGACGAGAAAGCTGACGAGCAGTACCCAGCCGTGCCACCGTTCCAGTTTGCGCATCATCATCAACAGCAGCGGGAACACAAAGTAGAACTGAATGGAGATGACCAGGAAGTACAGGAAGTACTGGTTCCCGGTCAAAATCGCTCGAATAAACACGTGCAGCAGGTTCACAGGCGCCCAGTCATAGCCAGGACCACTGATGACACCGATAAACGCAATGTAGAGTGCCGTCCAAAACACATACGGAATCGCGATGAGCTTGAAGCGTTTCGACCAGAAGGATGTTGTGCTGAATGGTTTGTGATAATAGGTATAAAACAGGACCAGCCCTGTAATGAACATGAAGGCTTCACGCGTAAAGTGCAGGGGCATGAGGACCATGTCCAGCCCTATATTTGCAACCGAGAGCGGCGTCGATACCGCGTCAATCGCAGAGACAACGTGTACGAAGATGACGCCGAGTATCATGCACGCTCGCATCAGGTCGATTTCATACAGATGTCTGCTCTTCAGGACAATCCTCTCCTTGATGTGAAATCTTGACCAGCATATCGCGGCTCCCTTGAATCGCCCTTGAATTCACCAACGAAATTCAGCTTTGGTGAGAGCAATATGAGAAACTCATGAGAAAGAATTACTAGAGGTAATGATACAGGAAGTTTTGCAGAAACATAAGCCTGTATGGTAAAAATCAAAGGTCGAATGAACCCTGGCAGCGCCGCTTTGACCCGCGAAATTTCCAGTGAACATCCGGAGAAGCGCGGCGTGTTCAGGAATGTGCGAGGGAGCCGAGGAAAGGAGAACACCAAGATGAGGCAGAGGAGAAAGTTATGGAAGGCGCCCGCGTCTGTCGCCTTCGTCGTCGTGATTGCGGCAGCGGCGTTTGCGGTTGGATGGCGTGTTTCCAGGCAGCAGAGCCCAGCGTCGACCGCTGTCACGCTGGCGCAGCACACAGACCCGAAAGGACTCGCCAGTTCTCTGAGCACTGAAACGGTCGATGTGTTCGGCGGATCGATGGCGCACGGCTGGGCGGATCCACATGATGATTCCTATTTAAAACGGGCGTTTGCGGCGAGGCAGCAGAGTACGAATACCAATTATCACATCGTGGACCGGACGGTGGACGGGGGGCAGGCGGACTACTTTGAAACAGAAAAGCCCGGGCTCTATGAAAGTGACCTGAAGACGGACAAGCCGCAGATTGTCGTCCTGTCCTGGGGCCTGCTCAACGACATGCACGCCAAGTCATCGCTGGCTGTCTTTGACAGCGCGATTCACGACCAAATTGCCAAGGCGCTGGCCGTCCACGCGGTCGTGCTGCTGGTGACGCCGCCCGTCACGGAGGCCTCACAAAAGGGCGATCACCCCATGCAAGAGGTGTACATCGCGCACGAGATTGCCGATGCACAGGCGTTCCACAGCAAGAATGTGTACGTGTTTGACGTATACCACCAAATGGAGGCGTATTTAAAAGCCCACCATCAAACCTGGCAGAACTACTATGGCGACAGCTGGCATCCAGATGCAGCGGGACATGCGCTGGCCGGCGCACTGCTGGCCAACGACCTCGTGACGGCGTTTGGCAGTGGTCCCATCCGGTTCACTTCCTGATGACGAAACATGTCGTCGTGATGCAATTTTGGTTCCTGATGCTGCAAATTGGGTCCCTTCGCCGCCGCTGGCGGCTTTCTTTTTGAACTGATTTCAATCTTTCTTGGCTATACCTTTGGATAGCAGCGATCACATGGGATCGACGCGAATCAGCAAAAACGGCCCCTGGGTGCGAACCTGCGGGGCGTCATGGAGAGGGGCGAACACTTGTGGGTTTCTACAACAAAGGTTCGATTGGTGAACCAGGCGGTGCACGTCAGAGAGGGAACACGAGCATCTGGAAGTGGGCGGGTGTCGTCGTCCTTTCCGCGCTCGTCGGATCCGGTGCCACACTGGCAGCCATCCCTCTGCTCGATCGGCAAGGTGCCGTTTCCACGCTCGCGTCTCCCAGTTCGACGGCACCGTCCGGCGTGACGAAAAACGTGAGCGTCAACGTGAACGACCAGATTACCAATGTCGTGAAGAGTGTCGAACCGGATGTGGTTGCAGTGGTCAACTACACGTCGGTGTCGAACTTTTTCAACCAACAATCGCAGCTGCAGGAATCCGATATCGGATCGGGCGTGTACTTCTATAAAGACGGACAGAGTGCTTATATTGTGACCAACAACCACGTCGTCGCAGGCGGAAGCAAGGTGGAAGTCGTCCTGCAGTCTGGCAAGCACGTCGCAGCCACGATTGTCGGAACCGACCCGTACACGGACCTGGCGGTGCTGAAGGTGCCGGTGTCCAACTTTGACAATACGCAGCCTGCAGTGTTTGCGAATTCGGACGATATCCAGGTTGGCGAGCCTGCCATCGCCATTGGCAACCCGATGGGGCTTGACTTTGAAGATTCGGTGACGTCCGGGATTGTCAGCGGTGATCAGCGCCTCATGCCAGTGGAAACCCCCGACGGCAGCACGACGCTCGACTATCAACCGGTCATCCAGACCGATGCCGCGATCAACCCTGGGAACAGCGGCGGGCCGCTGTTGAACATTGACGGACAGGTGATTGGCATCAACAGCAGCAAGATTGTCGAGCAGGGCTTTGAAGGAATGGGCTTTGCCATCCCGTCCAACGAAGTGCAGACCATTGCGGCGGAACTGATTAAAACAGGGACCGCTGTCCACCCTGCACTTGGTATCGAAGCCTATGACCTGTCTGAGCTGCCGGAGTCCATGTGGCCGAACGTGCCGGTCAACTACGGGGTTTACGTGGAGCAGGTCACATCCGCCCAGGCGAAGGCCGCAGGGCTGCAGCAAGGCGATGTGATCGTCGCGATCAACGGCCAAACCGTGCAGTCCTCGGCTGACTTACGAACCGACCTGTTCAAACTGCAGCCGGGTCAGAAGGTTCAAGTCACCATCTACCGCGGGAGCACGCGGAAAGTGTTGACCGTGACCGTTGGGAAGGAAGACACGTCCGCGTTGAACGATAGTACCACGACGCCGAGTTCAGGTGAGTATGGGTACGGCGGAGGCGACGAGGGGGGCAGCGACCCGTTCGGGTCGAGTCCGTTCTCGAGCGGCAATCCGTTTGGGCAGTGAGAGGAAGATTCGGAGACGGCGATGCGCCGTCTCTTTTTTTGGGGGGTAAGGACGGCCAAGTGCAGCGTCGTGGCGTCCACAATTTCGTAACACAATGGTATCCGACTTTTCATAGTGAAACGTGATCCGGATATCCATATTCGCGCTCGCCTCGAACACGCCTTCGGGCAGGCCTTTTCTTTTTGGGCAGGAACGCCTATTGTAGAATTCAAAATGACAATGCGAGGGCGATCAGGCAGCATGGAGCGAACCGACCCACACGAAAGTGAACAAGTAACGCGCGCACCAGCGGACTTTCGACTCGACACAAAACTTGCGCAGGCGGGCAACCGGCGCGATCCGGCGACGGGTGCGATTTCACCGCCGGTGTATTACTCCACCGCCTACGCGCACCCAGCACTGGGGCAAAGCACGGGGTATGATTACACCCGAACCGGCAATCCGACACGCCAAATTTTAGAGGAGACCATCGCGGACCTTGAGCAGGGTGTCCGCGGGTTTGCTTTTGCGTCGGGGATGGCGGCGATCAGCACGGTGTTTGGCCTGTTGAGGCCTGGTGACCACCTGGTCGCCTCGAACGACCTGTATGGGGGGACCTATCGGCTTCTCCAGCAGGTCCTGGGCAGGATTGGGATTGAGGCGGCCTACGTCGACACGGGGGACCTGGCGGCGGTGGAGCGGGCCATTCAGCCGAACACGAAGGCATTGTTTATTGAAACCCCGTCCAATCCCACAATGAAAATCACCGACATTGCAGCATGCGCGGCGCTGGCGCGTACGCATGGTGTGTGGACGGTTGTAGACAATACCTTCATGACACCCTATTTTCAGCAGCCCCTGGCACTCGGTGCCGACATCGTCGTACATTCTGCGACGAAGTACCTGGGCGGACACAACGACGTGATGGCGGGCCTCATCGTCGTTCGCGATGACACGTTGGCAGAGCAAATCGGATTTCTGCAAAACTCCATTGGCGCGGTGCTGGGCCCGCAGGACGCTTGGCTGCTGCTGCGCGGCATGAAGACACTGGCCCTGCGGATGGCACGGCATGAGCAAAACAGTCTGGCGATTGCGGACTGGCTGCGCGCGCATCCGTCGGTCGAAAAAGTATATTATCCAGGGCTGGCGGACCATCCCCGCCGGGACATCCACGTGCGGCAAGCGCGCGGGTTTGGCGGGATGATTGCGTTTGAAGTGAAGGACAGTACACAAATTGCGCATATTCTCGCCTCGGTGAAACTGATTTCGTTTGCGGAGAGCCTGGGCGGCGTGGAAACACTGCTAACGTACCCGGCCAGACAAACGCACGCGGACATTCCGCAAGACATTCGCGAGCAGTGCGGGGTGACGGAGCGGCTGCTGCGCTTGTCGGTCGGCATCGAGGACGCGGGCGATCTCTTGCGTGATTTGGACCAAGCTTTCTCCATACAGTAACCTTCCGTCAGCAGGAAGATCATGGCGCGATCGCGAAATATTTTGACGAGACAAAGTTCGTCAATCTTCGTGCAGAGATAGGGGAACCTGTGTGAGCGGGCGTACTGTGGATGGCAGAGCACTCGAGGAAATCCACGAACAACATGAAACCCTGATGGAAATGCTCCCTGAGATGGTCGTTGTCGTCGCTGGCAGCCGCTGTCTGTACATCAATCAAGCGGGACTGAAGCAGCTGGGACTGAAACAAATGGACGACCGGTCCGTTTGGGAGTTCGTGCATCCGCAGGATGTACCGCTGCTGATGCGTCGTGCGCAGGATTTGTCGATGCCAGGGCCGCCGCTGGCCGTCAAGTTTGTGCGCGCGGATGGTTCCTCGTTTGACGTGGAGCTGCGGGGCAAGCCGATTACGTTTGAAGGACAGGAAGCCTGGTTGCTGCTGGCGCACGATGTGAGCTATCAAAGACGGAGTCAGGAACTTCTGCACCAGTTGGCGTATACCCACCCGGTGACGGGGCTGCCAAACCGCACCTACCTGGAAGAATACTTGCAGAAATTGACTGCCGATCCGGCCGCGCGTCCGTCCAGCATCGCCGTGGTCATGATGGGGCTCCATCATATCAACGTGATTTCGGACGCGCTCGGGCGGTCACAAGCCGAGCAGCTGCTGCGGCTGGTCGTAGAACGGGTGCAGCGCGTCCTGCCGAGCGACGGGGTCCTGGCGCATCTGAGCGTGGACGAATTTGCGATTTTGCTGCGGGACGTGTCCCCCGCAGCCCTCAAATCCATGGTGGACAAGGTGCACCACGCCGTGATCGACGAGCCGTTCCCATTGGAGACGCGGCTCACGCCCATGACGTGCAACCTCGGCGTGAGTGTGATGCCGGATGACGCAAAAAGTGTCGAGTCGCTGCTGCGAAACGCGGATTTGGCCTTGTTCTCGGCCAAACAGGGGGGCCGCAGCCGGGTGATTTACTATCAGGACAACGCGGCGGAACCGGAGAGCCGCATCGCCGAGCTGGAACTCGAACAGGACTTGCGGTTCGCGCTGGAGCGCGGAGAATTGTACGTGGTCTACCAGCCCAAGGTGGACGCCGCATCAAACCGGCTCATTGGCGTCGAGGCGCTGGCCAGGTGGCGTCACAGCGTGCGCGGGCTGGTCTCTCCAGCGACATTCATCCCGCTGGCGGAGACGAGCGGCCTCATTGTGCCGATTGGCGAGTGGCTGCTGCGTCAGGCTGTGGCGCAGCAAAAGGCGTGGGGCCGCCTCCACGTCGCGATCAACATTTCGGTGCGGCAGTTGGAAGAGAAGGACTTCGCAGAACGGGTGCGCAGGATTTTGGCCGACCTGCAGGTGAACGCCAGGTATCTCGAATTTGAGATTACAGAATCCACCTTTGTTCGCCATAATCAGACGGTGCTGAACAACCTGAACGTGCTGCGGGGGATGGGCATCAAAATCACGATTGACGACTTCGGGGCAGGGTACTCGTCGTTTGGCTATTTGCGGAGCTATCAGGTAGACTGTCTGAAAATCGACCAATCCTTTGTCCGGGATTTGCCCGACCATCGCAACAGTGCGGCGATTGTGACCTCGATTGTCACCCTGGCGCGCGCGCTGCATGTGGATGTCATTGCGGAAGGTGTGGAGACGCAGGCGCAGCGCAAGTTCTTGCAGCGCGTGGGTTGCCAGCACATGCAAGGCTACTTGTTCGGCAGACCTGAAGTCCCCGAGCGGGTGTGGGTGCAACGGGGCGAGGATAATCCCTTTGATCTCGTGATACAGTAACCGCGATCGGAGGGATGGATTGTGGATACCATGAACATTTCTGTGGAAGGGCTCAATGTCAACACCGTTACCAAGGCCTTGAAATCCATTCGAGGCGTGGCCGGGGTCGATGTGGACCTTTCGGAAAATCTGGCCATTGTGACATTTGATGAAACGGAAGTGAACGGGGACGTGCTTCGGCGGGCCGTCATGGGCACCAAGCACTAAAGCGGTGCCGGTACGGGAAACAGCGAAGCGTGTCCATTGGGAGAGGAGTCACGCCTGATGAAAGTCATAGAAGGCGGCGTTACGGCGCCCGTCGGGTTTCGGGCTGCGGGGGTTGCTGCGGGCATCAAACCGTCGGGCCGCGATGTGGCCGTCGTGCTGTCCGACGCAGATGCGACCGCCGCGGCAGTTTTTACGCAAAGCCTGGTGAAAGCGGCGCCCGTTGTGTATTCGCAGGGCGTGATGAACAACGGGGGCCCGGTGCGGGCCATCGTGATCAACAGCGGCAACGCGAATGCCTGTACGGGGGCAGCGGGTGAGCGCCACGCAGCGCAAATGGCAGAGGCGGCGGCAAAAGGCTGCGGGGTTTTGGCGTCCGAGGTGCTGGTCGCCTCCACGGGGGTGATTGGCGTGCCGCTGCCCATCGAGCGGGTGCTGGACGGCATCGCCGCGGCATGCCACGCGCTGGAACCTGGCGTGCAAAGTGCGGGCCATGCCGTGGAAGCCATCATGACAACCGATACCGTGCCCAAGCAGATTGCCGTGCAGGTGGAAGTGGACGGTACCCCCGTGACCATTGGCGGCATGGCGAAGGGCTCGGGGATGATTCACCCCAACATGGCGACCATGCTGGGCGTCGTGACGACGGATGCCCGTCTGCCGCGCGGCACGCTGCAGACGCTGCTGCGGGAGACGGTGGACGTGACCTTCAACATGATTTCGGTCGACGGCGATACCAGCACCAACGATACGGTCGCGGTGCTGGCCAACGGTATGGCGGGCGGCCCTGAACTGACCGCCCAGCATCCCGGGTTTGAGACGTTTCGCGCGGCGTTTCGGTACGTGCTTGAATTTCTCGCCAAGGAAATCGCCCGCGACGGCGAAGGCGCGACCAAGTTCATCGAGGTGTCGGTCCGACAGGCGCGCACAGCGGCCGATGCGCGGGCGCTGGTGAAGACGGTGCTCACCTCGAGTCTCGTGAAGACCGCATTCTTCGGAGAGGATGCGAACTGGGGGCGGATTCTGGCAGCCATGGGGCGCGCTGGCGCGGCGTTCGATGTGGCACGCGTGTCGATTGCGTTCGCGAGTGCGGCGGGACTTCTCGAATTGATGCGGGACGGTGAACCGGTCCCATTCGATGAAGAGGAAGCCAAGCGCGTGCTTCGGCCGCGGGACATCCAGGTGTCCATCACGCTGCAGGACGGCACCGCCGAGGCCACGGGGTGGGGCTGTGACCTGAGCTACGAATACGTGCGCATCAATGGGGATTATCGTACATAAGCGGGGCGAGGCATCAGCGGGGCGCGGGTTCATCACGCCTGCCAAACCCGCGCCCGATGCCTCCTAGCGGAGGAAGGAACCTACAGACGACAGCGTTCCAGTCAGTGTGCTGGTGACACTGCCCAGTGCATTGCTGGCCGGGCTGGTGCCTTTCGATGCGGCGCCCGCAGCGCTGTTCAAGGTGCTGCCCAGCTGATTGACCGTTGAACTGACACCCCCCGTCAGGGCACCCAAGGTGGAACCGACTTGGTTGGCAGCCGCGCCGAGCGGAGTGCTGCCAAGCGAGCCGGTCGCCGTGCCCACGGCGTTGTTCGCGGCACCCACGGCTGAGCTGAGGGTGCCGGTCAGCGTGGATGTCAGGCCGCCCGCGAGGCCAGGGCCGCTGTTCGCCGGCGACCCGCCGGACGGCGAGGGGTTGGCGGCGGAAGGACTGGACCCGCTGGCGCTGTTGTTGCTGCTGGCACCGCCGCTGTCTCCCGCACCGCCGCCACCGGATGTGCTGCCTGTGCTGCTGCCCGGATGGCTCGAGTTTTGCCCGGTCTGTCCGGAGATCCCGCCGTTGCCGCTTCCGCCGGAAGCGGCCCCTTGGCTGGGCGAAGTGCCGGCGCCGGACCCGGACGGGGTGCCTGACGACAGTCCGGTGAGGACACCCGCCGCGCCCGAGCCTGCCCCCGGCCCAGCGGATAAAGGTGCGCTGCCGCTGACCGCGGAAACCGTTGACGAGCTTGTATGTGGATGCGGGTGTTTGTCCAGCAAGTGTGTGACCCAGTAGGCGCCAACGCCGCAAAGGACGATTGCCGCCGCTGGCAGAACCGTTTTTGCGTTCATTTGAATCATCGACTTCCGCCTCCTCGAACAACCGGTCGGTTGTGATTCGGCATCATTGTAGCGCTTTCAACTTGAAAAATTTGTCGAATTTAGGGGTACACAAAAGTTTTTGCGGAATATTTCTTCAAAAAAAAGGCCGTCGCACCTGGAGAGGTCGTCTTCATCACGAGTGCTGGCTCGCCTGGGACAACACCTCGCGCGCAGCGGCGTTCGGTTCTGACACCAGCTTGGTGTGGACGATGTATCGGTCAGGCGCGAATCCAAAAAAGAAAAACGGATAGCAGGTCATGAGGGTCAAGGTTTCATGGTTGGTTGGGGCCAGTACGCTGGTGTCCGTCTGTTTCACGATCTGAAACGACGTGGCCTGGTACACAAAGTTTCCGTAGGGCGTTTCGAAAATGATGTCCGCGCCTTTTTTCAAATAGCGGAGCTTTGTAAACACCGTGTCGCGGTGCCCGGCCACGAAGACGTTGCCGCCTTGACCCGGCAGTGCGCTGGAGGCGTAGTGACCAATGCCGTGCTTCAACTGATTCCACCCGGTCCCCTGAATCACCGGGGCTTCCAGGTGCAAGGACGGGATGTCCAGCTCGCCGATTTTGGTGCCGACGGCCGGTTTCACGGGCCACAAGCGCGGGCCGTAGGCCGCGGCGTCGTACGTGGGCTCCTGTTGGTCGTTGACAAAGACGGTCTGCTGCGCGTAGTCCCAGCCGAAGTAGCACAGCAGGCCGATCCCGATGGCGAGCACCGTCAACGGGATGGCGAGCACCCACGACTTTCGGCTGCGGACGCGGGGGGTGGTGGCCATGGCGCATCACCGCCCCGCCTGTCCGGCGCGTTGCAGCCAGCGCCGCACGGGCACAATGCCGCCGGCGCCAGCGGCTGCCAGCAGGGCGCCGAGCGCGATCATCAATGGATCCGGTGTTGCCGTGTGGGGCAGGACGCCGAAGGTGCTGGCGCTTGTGGTGCTGGGCTCGATGTGCTTCGTGTTCATTGACGATCCCCTCCACGCTGGGAAGTGCACTTCGCGCTTTACGTCATAACGTTTCGATGGGACCTGTCGGATTGTTGGGGGTTCTACTGAATATTCCGCGTTCAATCGAGAAGTCGGAGGGTTTTGTTCAGCCCCTCAAGCGTTGCGTACGGGGTGGATGTACGCTAGGATGGACGTCGAGAATATGCGGAATTTGACGGAGGGACATCGTGCCGAAGAAGAAATCATCGAAGACAACCGGAGGCTCGTGGAAGACCGGTGCTTCCTGGGACGGGCTGTTGGCGGCGGCGCTCGCCGTGGTCGGGCTGGCCTACCTGTATCACTCCTTTCCAGGGCCCGCCGCATATCAGCTCTATGGAGACTCCGTTCATTATGACTTGTCGGCCCGCGTCTTGTTGACCAAGCACTTTTACACCTACTGGGGTCATGGGCCGGATGCCCAGGTGACGCCGGGATATCCATTGTTCCTGGCGGTTTGCTACTGGATTGGCGGACACCTCTCGAATCACCCGCATGCGGGGATGCACTTGGCTTTCTTGGCACAATGGGTGCTGGCGGCGCTGACCGCGAGCGTTCTGTACTTTATCAGCCGCCGCGTGCTCAACCGCTTTTGGGCGGTGCTTGTCGGACTGCTGTGGATTGTCTATCCGACGACGCACGGCGCCTATGGACAGCTGCTGACGGAAGCCTTGTTTGTCCCGCTGTTGTGCGCCTTCGTCTGGCTGTTCCTCATCTCGCTGGAACGAAAAACGGCCGGATGGTGGTTCCTGAGCGGGCTCATTCTTGGGCTGGCGGCGCTGGTTCGCCCCACCGTCATGCCGCTGGTGCTCGCGGGGCTCGCTGCCTGTTTCCTTCAGTTTTCCCGCGCCGGGCTCCACGGCCAGGGGGGGACTGCCGCAAAGGGCATCACGGGGTTTTTCGCCCACTTGATTGGCTTTCTCATCCCGATGGTGCCGTGGTGGATTCGCAACTGGGTGGTGTTTCACCGGCTGCTGCTGACCGACACGGACGTCGGAAACCCGCTGTTGTTTGGGTCCGACCCCCACTTTGCCGTGGACACCAACCTCGGCCGGGGGCTGAGTTCCACGCAGCAGGAACACCTCGCCATCACGCGTGCGCTGCACGGGTTTTCGACACATCCGCTGAGCGAATTGAAGTGGTATACGCTGGATAAGCTGGGGCTTCTGTTCGGACAGCCGTGGCTCGGACGAGATGCGTTGTTTCTGCACCTGCAGCCCGCGCTGGTCATCGTCGGTGCGCTTGGGCTTTTGTTGCTGCTGCGGAAACCTGGATTGCGGGTCGTGTCGTGGCTGGTCATTTACTTGCTGGTGACCCAGCTTCCGTTTCTGCCGATCCCGCGGTATGCGTTTCCGATGATGCCATTCTTCTTCATTGGGCTGTTTGCTCTGCTGCAGTTTTTGGCAGGCGCCTTGCAAAGCGGGAAACCGCGCAAGGCCGGACGGAGATCGGAGGCGGGTACGGCGTGAGTGAGGTTCGTTCCAATCCACCCAGGGAGACTTCTTCAGACAGGTATGCAACGAACCCGCAAGGCGGGCGTTCCAGCCGTATCGCCGTGCTGATTCCTTGTTACAACGAAGAGGCCACCATCGCGAAGGTCGTGCAGGATTTTCGACGGGAACTGCCGACGGCCGACATCTACGTGTACGACAACAACTCAAAAGACGACACCGTTCGCATCGCTGCGGAAAACGGCGCCATTGTCCGGCGGGAGCACCGGCAGGGGAAGGGCAATGTGGTCCGCACCATGTTTCGCGACGTGGATGCGGACATCTACGTCATGGTCGACGGGGATGACACGTACCCTGCCGAGTTTGTGCATGAGTTAATTGAATGTGTGGAAAACGACGGCGTCGACATGGCGATTGGCGACCGCTTGTCCAACGGGTCGTACAGTCAGGAGAACAAGCGCCCCATGCACGATGCGGGCAACCGCCTGGTGCGGGGCCTCATCAATCGTCTGTTTCGCGCACAGCTGTGCGACATCATGTCCGGGTATCGGGTGTTCAACCGCCGGTTCGTCAAGAACATGCCGGTGCTCAGTGAAGGCTTTGAGATTGAGACGGAGATGACGCTGCACGCGCTGGACAAGCGGTTCTCCATCCGCGAGATCCCGATTGACTACCGCGACCGGCCGGAAGGCAGCGTGTCCAAGCTGAACACCTGGTCGGACGGGTTTCGCGTGCTCAAAACGGTGTTCTGGATTTTCAAGGACTACAAACCGCTGGCGTTCTTTGCCTGCTGGGCGCTCCTCTTTCTGCTGGCCGGGCTCGCCGTTGGCATTCCGGTCATCAGTGAGTTTATCCTCACGCACCGCATCAACAAGATGCCGTCCGCGATTTTGGCCGTCGGCTTGATTCTGCTGGCGACCAACGCGCTGACGTGCGGGTTCATTTTGGACACGATTGTCAAGCAGCACAAGGACATGTACGAACTTCGATTAAACCACAACCGTGAAAGCTGAGGGAACGATGGGGAGCATCCTGAACTACGTACTGATTGCCGTCAACATTCTCCTGCTCGTGGCTGGGCAGACGCTGTGGAAAACAGGTGTGGCGAAGCTTTCCTTTACCCACTGGACCAGCGCGTTTACCGCGCTGTTTTCTCCGCTCATTTTCGCTGGCATTGTGCTGTACGCACTTGCAACGGTGGTGTGGATTTACCTGCTTTCCAAGCTGCCCATCAGCTTGCTGTATCCACTGCAAAGCCTGGCGTACGTCGCCACGGTGTTCATCGCCATCTTTGTGTTTCATGAACACGTCTCCGTCTGGCGGTGGGCTGGCGTGGTGGTCATTCTGTTTGGTGTCGCGCTGATTGTGAAGTAATTCGGGTCAAGGGATGGGGGCGACGGGCGATCCGCGCATGGTGCGGCAGGCGGACAGGCGCAGTTGCGGGCTGGCTTGTCCACACACTATAATGCCACATACCACATGCGAAGGGAGCGATCGGAGGATTGCGAGATTCGTTGCGCGTGATTGTTGGGTCGTCCTTCTGTTTGGCGTCTATTCCCGCATTGGCCTGGTGCTCCACAAATCCAGCGGTCCGCCGGGCTGCGCTGGACAAACCGCTTGAACCGACGCCCGCACCGGTTCGCACCCTGGACGCGGCAGCTGCGCACCCCAAGCCTCGCCCAGTCAAGGCGGCGCCACTCCTTCGTACGCGCACAGCCCCTCGGCCCGTCTCCGACCTGTGGCTGGGGCAGACGCTCCTCGATATGCTGCAAACCAACACTCGGCAAGTCAAACCTCGCTATGTGACCGTTCAGTCCGGTGACAGCCTGTGGGCGCTCGCTCGCCGCTACCACGTTTCCTTGTCGGACTTGGAGCGGTGGAATCACCTGGCGGTCAACCAGCCGCTGCACGCCGGGCAGCACCTGTCCCTCGTCAAACCGCCGGGCTGGCGTCCTTCACCTCAACCCGCGTCCGCTCAGTCGGGGGGTTCGCAATCTGCGGCTTTGCAATCGAGGGTGTCTCAACCTGCTGTTTCGCAATCCGCGGCGGTTTCTGTCAGCAACAGCGTGTCCACAACGAAACAGGCTGCATCCAAATCCGCACCGGCGTCATCCAGTGCTTCCCTCAGCAGCCGGTCTGAAGACCAGGACGGAGCCCTCGCGCAGGGCGTCTTCGGAACCCAGGTCGTACAGTACGCGGAACAGTTTGTTGGCACCCCGTACGAGTGGGGCGGGGACACGCCGTCCGGGTTTGACTGTTCCGGGTTTGTCATGTTTGTTTATGCGCACTTCGGGATTCACTTGCCGCGCACCAGTTACGGTCAGTTCAGCGCCGGGTCGGCCGTGGACCGCGCAGACCTGCTTCCTGGCGATCTCGTCTTTTTTGACACGGCCGGATCGGGCGCTTCGCACGTTGGGATTTACGCGGGCAGCGACCGCTTCGTCAGCGCATCGGGATCGGAAGTGCAGGTGCTGGGGATGAATACTTCCTATTGGGCAGCTCATTTTGTGGGCGCGAGACGAATTCAGTCGTAGGCTGCGGGCAGGAGTCCGTCCCGAGATGTCGAAGTCGATGGTGGGTAAGGCTTGAAGGGGTTGGAGTATGGACAAGAGCAAACCGCGTGTGTTCAGCACAGTCCATCGCATGACTTCATTCAAGCGTCACGGGCACGGCGGCGGGGGGATGGACGGCCTCCCGGATGGGTTCAGACAGGTGCAGGAGGAGTTGGAGCGGCTCCGGGAAAGCGAGTTTACGTATCGGAGCCTCGTGGACAACAACCCTGCAGCGATTTGTCTGGTTTCCCCAGAGGGGCGAATCGTTCATGCAAACGCGTCATGCCGCGACGCAGTTGGGTACGCAGCCGATGAACTGATCGGCATGCACTATCATGATTTGCTTCCGCCTGACTACGACAAGTCCATCGACGATCAGTTCCAGAGCATGATTCGTGGACAAATCAGCCGCGCCAATTCATATCTGAGACTGGTACATAAGAAGGGACACATTGTCGATCTCGGGATGAAAATTGTCCCTGTCGTGCGAGACGAAGAAGTCACTGGATTGTTTTTCGTCGGCCGGGATGTCGCGGAGTTTCGACGCGCAGAAGAGCTCATCATCAAGTCGGAGAAGCTGGCGGTGGTTGGGCAGCTGGCGGCAGGGGTCGCGCACGAGATTCGAAACCCGCTGACGTCGTTAAAGGGGTTCATTCAATTGATGCGATCGACCGTCGACGGCAAGCATGAATACTTTCAAATCATGCTGACCGAGCTCGACCGCATCGAGTCCATCATTCAGGAGTTTCTCTTGTTTGCGAAGCCGCAGATTTCCGACTTTCGTTACGTTGACCCCTGTCACATGCTCGGACAGGTCATCGCGATTATGCAGACACAGGCGATGTTGAACAATGTTCAAATCGTCAATGACGTGGGCTCGGACATGCCAGCCATCTGGTGTGACGAGAATCACATCAAACAGGTGTTCATGAACTTGCTGAAGAACAGCATTGAGGCCATGCCGACGGGGGGCGCGATTCACGTCACTTCCCGGAGCGGGCCCGACGGCATGGTGACCTTTCAGGTGGTGGACAACGGCTGCGGTATTCCGCCTGAACGCATTCCCAAACTGGGAGAACCGTTTTACACCACGAAAGAGAAAGGGACGGGACTTGGCCTGATGGTCAGTCACCGCATCGTCGAGGCGCATCGAGGCACCCTTTCGATTCGGAGTGTGGTGGGGAAGGGGACGACGGTGGAGATTTCGCTGCCGACCGACCCGCCGGATGACGCGGAAAGCACTGAGAAAGCAGCCCCCTGACGCAGGATGCCAGGGGGCTGCTTTTTCACGTGGCGGGTGGGTGCGCCTTGCTCGCTCCGGCGCCTGGGTGTTTCACACAGCGGTCACGCTTCGACGAACTGTTCGGCCTCCGTTGAGCCCGTCAGCGCTGTGGTGGACGACGTACCGCCGGTGATGGTCAGGGACACCTCGTCAAAGTAGCCGGTTCCGACTTCGCGCTGATGGCGTGTGGCGGTGTAGCCATAGGGCTCGCTGGCGAACTCTGCCTGCTGGAGTTCCGAATATGCCGCCATTCCCCGCTTGCTGTACTTGCGAGCCAGCTCAAACATGCTGTGGTTCAGTGCGTGGAACCCAGCCAGCGTGACAAATTGGAACTTGTAACCCATGTCGCCCAGTTCGTCCTGGAAACGGGCGATGGTCTCTTCATCCAACTTCTTTTTCCAGTTGAACGAAGGAGAGCAGTTGTACGCGAGCAGCTTGCCCGGGAACTGTGCGTGAATCGCCTCTGCGAAGCGCCGCGCTTCGTCGATGTTAGGTTCGGATGTCTCGCACCAGATGAGGTCCGCGTACGGCGCGTAGGCGAGGCCGCGCGCAATGGCTGCGTCGAGGCCGCCCCGCATCCGGAAGAATCCTTCCGGTGTGCGTTCTCCGGTCAGGAATTCGTGGTCGCGCGGGTCGATGTCGCTGGTGATGAGGTGCGCGCCGTTTGCGTCCGTGCGGGCGACAATGAGCGTCGGGACGCCCGAGACGTCAGCCGCCAGCCGGGCCGCCACGAGGTTGCGGATGGCGTTGGCGGTCGGGATGAGCACCTTGCCGCCCATGTGGCCGCACTTTTTCTCCGATGACAACTGGTCCTCAAAGTGAACCCCGGCCGCACCAGCTTCAATCATCGATTTCATGAGTTCGAATACGTTCAGGGGGCCGCCAAACCCGGCTTCTGCGTCCGCGACAATCGGGGCATACCAGTCGATGTCGTCATTGCCTTCCGCGTGGTGGATTTGATCGGCGCGCTGCAGCGCCTGATTGATGCGCTGCACGACATGCGGCACGCTGTTCGCTGGATACAGGCTCTGGTCAGGGTACATTTGTCCAGCCAGGTTTGCGTCCGCAGCGACCTGCCACCCGCTCAGGTAGATGGCCTTCAAACCCGCTTTGACCTGTTGCACGGCCTGGTTCCCGGTGAGGGCGCCGAGGGCCTTCACATGGTGCTCGGTGTGCAGCAGGTGCCACAGCCGCTGTGCGCCGCGGCGGGCGAGGGTATGTTCAATTTGCAGCGAACCACGCAGACGGATGACGTCCTCTGCGCTGTATGGACGTGTGATGCCCGCCCATCGGGGGTCAGTTTCCCACGCTTCCTGCAGCTTCCGGGCTTCTTCTTCTCTCCGCGTCATGAATGACAGCCTCCTTTTGTTTTGCTTGTGTTTTATAACAACAGCATATGTTTATGTGCTGTATTATAACACCGTAATCAGCGATGAACAGAGGCGTTTGTGAACTTTTTTTGACGGGAAATTGCGTACAAGGGTGGTCAAGGGGTTTCACAATGGGTTTCATAGGTGCTTCAAAAGGGGGCCGGCAAACGGATGTCCGAAGTGGATAGGCGGATTAACTGCAGTAGGGTTGCAAGACGCGGAACAGGTGTCCGGCGGATTGGAAGGCGTAGATTTTTTCCACGACTTTCAGGCGTTCCACGACCACCAGGCAGGGAATGCTTTCAATCTGCCACTCCTGTGCGTAGTGGGGCATGGCATTCAGATTGCAGGCGAAGGCTGGAATGTCTGGGAGGGCTGCGAGGGCAACGTCAAGCATTTTGCGGCCGACCTTGCACGTGCCGCAAAGCGGGGTGTGGAAGAAGACAACTACAGGGCCTTCGGTTTGCCACAAGGTCTGTTTCAGCTCATAGTCGTCCGCTTCAGCCAGCATGAACAGTCCGCTCCCGTCCGGAAGAATTTCGGTGGCGCTTCATCTGAGGTACTTTTTTCATTATATCACAAGGCTTGCGCATTCCTGGCAGCCGCACGTCGGTGAGAATGGACGTTTATCCATTTCGGAATGTGCGGGATGCGCATCTATTGACAACGCAGGCATGTAAAATTTCGCAAGGAGGGAACGGCAATGTACGGCTATGGCGTCTTTGGGGGGTATACACGCTGGGCAGTCGTTTTCCTGATTATCTTCGTTTTGTTCTTCCTGTTTGTGCCGGTGTACAAAACAACCACGTGCACGACCACGCCGGTTGTTCCTTGAACACTGCGCCGACGTCACAAGCCGCATGGGGCCGCGCTTGCTGCAGGCAAGCCAGGCCCCATGATGGCTTGCGGCAGCTTACCAGAAGAAGCCGCCGCGCCCGAACCAGCCCGGGCTGCCCCACGCGCCTGGATAGCCCGCACCGTATCCGGGCCCCCCTGGGCCGCCCCAGGGACCGCCGAAGTTTCCGCCATATCCGCCAAATCTGCCAAACCCGCCGCGGCCGAACGCACCTGCGCCAGGGCCTGCTCCGTAGGCGCCATAACCGCCCGGGCCGTATCCACCACCTGCGTACGCGCGCCTGCGCGCTGCCGAGGCACCGCCCCACAGGCCGAACAACAAC
Organism: Alicyclobacillus cycloheptanicus; assembly: GCF_028751525.1. Lineage (GTDB taxonomy): Bacteria > Bacillota > Bacilli > Alicyclobacillales > Alicyclobacillaceae > Alicyclobacillus_L > Alicyclobacillus_L cycloheptanicus. The sequence continues at coordinate 937,092 of NZ_CP067097.1, read as the reverse complement.
AACAAGGGCAGGAGACACTCGTCTGCGTCGACGGCGTCAGCGCTGTTCGGAATGACGGTCACCGACTGGGGGGCCTGCGGCATGGACGAAACCGTCCGTGCACCCATCGCCGTACGGCGGGGAAGCGGGTGCCGGCCGCGCTGTTTGGATATCTTGTGATGAGCCTTTCCCTGGGCCACGTAATTTCCTCCTCGTGTTTCGTTTCCCGACAGTGTATGTTTGCGAGGGGACAAATGAATGGACGACTATCCGCACGCCCCACGCATCACGTTCGCACGACAAACCACATGACCTTCCGTTCGTTGACAGTCCCGTGTATTCTATGAATAATAGGACTAATTCATGGATCACGCTGGACAGATCCCTCGCCTATGAACACCTCGAATGGACGAACATTGACGGATTGAAGGAGGCGGCCATCGTCGCACAGGTAAACCAGAAAACAGAGAGATGGAGTGGACTTTTACATCATTATGGGGAGTGGCTGCCGCTGACCGAGCGGACGCCGCGGTTGTCCCTTTGTGAAGGGAATACGCCGCTGATTTTCTCCGAACGTCTGAGTGAGCGTGTCAACGCCTCGGTGTATTTGAAGTACGAAGGGGCCAACCCGACAGGGTCCTTTAAAGATCGCGGCATGGTTCTGGCCGTCGCGAAGGCCAAGGAGGAAGGGTCGAACACCGTGATTTGCGCCTCCACCGGCAACACGTCCGCCTCTGCCGCTGCGTACGCCGCACGCGCCGGGATGCGGGCCATCATCCTGATTCCGGACGGATACGTCGCGCTCGGCAAGTTGGCGCAGGCGATGATGTACGGAGCGCACATCATCGCGATCCGCGGGAACTTTGATGAAGCCCTGCAATTGGTGCGGGACATGTCCGACCGCTTCCCGATTACGGTGGTCAATTCAATCAACCCCTACCGGCTGGACGGCCAGCAGACTGCAGCGTTTGAAGTGTGCGACGCGCTCGGGGCGCCGCCGGATGTATTGTGCATTCCGGTCGGCAACGCGGGCAACATCAGCGCGTACTGGAAAGGCTTCCAGGCGTATCAGCGGGGCGGGAAGACCGACCGGAGCCCGCGCATGTTCGGCTTTGAGGCGGAAGGCGCTGCGGCGATTGTCAAGGGGCATCCGATTGAACACCCGGAGACGTTTGCGACCGCCATTCGCATCGGCAAACCAGCGTCGGCGCATCTCGCCGTGGCTGCCGCCCGGGATTCGGGAGGGGCGATTCGGTCCGTCACGGACGAGCAGATTGCACAGGCCTATCGATGGATTGCGTCCGAAGGGGTGCTCGCTGAACCCGCGTCGGCGGCGTCCGTGGCGGGCCTCATGTGTCTCGCAGATGCTGGCGAAATTGAACGCGGCCAAACCGTCGTTTGCGTTCTCACTGGCAATGGGTTGAAAGACCCAGACAGTGCCATGAAACACAGTGACAGCGCGGCGCAGGTTGTGGACGCCACGGCTGACGCGGTGGCCCAATTGCTGGAGGGCATGCAATGAAGTTTTCCGTGCATGTACCCGCGACCTCCGCGAACCTGGGGCCCGGGTTCGACTGTATGGGGATCGCGATTGAACTGTTCAATGAGATGCGTGTGGAAACCGGGCACCCGTTTTCCGTCGAGATCACGGGAGAGTCCGCGAATTTGTTGCCTGCCAACGAGGAGAACGCCGTCGTGAAGACGATGCGGGTTCTGTTTGAGCGCGCGGGTTGCGCCGATATGGACCACGAGTGGCGCCTCTCGCTGCAAAACAACATTCCGGTGGCTTCGGGGCTTGGGTCGAGCGCCTCGGCCATCGTCGGGGGACTCTTGCTGGCCAACGCACTGGTTGAACACGCGGGGCGTACGCCCCTGACGAGCCGGCAGCTGCTCGATATTGCGGTGGAACTGGAAGGGCATCCTGACAACGTCGCGCCTGCGCTGCTCGGGGGCGCATCCCTGAGTTATATGGACGAGCATGGCACGCATACCTTCTCCGTACCGGTGCCAGCCGATTTGTGCTTTGTGGTCGCAGTACCCTACTTCACCTTGCATACGGAAAAATCCAGGACGGTTGTCCCGGAGACCGTCAGCCGAGCGGATGCGGTCTTCAATATTGCACAAGCGTCCCGTTTGACACTCGCGCTCTCCACCGGCAACCTAGATTTTCTTCGCGGCGGCTTTGCCGACCGGCTTCATGAGCCGTATCGCAAGTCTCTCGTACCCGGATACGAGGATGTTCGGCATGCAGCGATTCGCGGCGGCGCGCTTACGTTGACGCTGAGCGGCGCGGGGCCGTCGCTGCTGGCGTGGTGCCAGGACGAGGGGGCGGCCTGGCAGGCCGCCGACCTGATGACGTTGGCGTGGCGTGAACATGGTGTCCCTTGCCGGGCAGAGGTGTATCGTCCATACTGCCGGGAGACTGTCGTGCATATCCTATCGGACTAAATCCTTGACGGATTGAAGGGGTGCTTGCTTGTGACAAGGCAACGTCCTGACGGCGACAAGGTGTTGGTGGTCGAAGGGAAGACCGACCGTGATCGGCTGTTGCAAATCCTGACGGAGCCAGTCGAAATCATCTGTACGGGCGGCACCCTCGGTTACGAGCGACTGGAAGAACTGCTTACGGAGATTCAGGACGAGGATGTGTACATTTTTGTGGACGCGGACGAGTCCGGCATGAAGCTGCGCAGTCAGTTGAAGCGCGAGTTCCCGAACGCGACCCACTTGTATACGCAGCGCGTGTACCGCGAGGTGGCCCGCACCCCGATGCCTGTTTTGGCAAAGGCGCTGGCCGATGCACATTTTGAAGTCGATGAACAGTGGCTGGCTGACGACCTGGTACTTCGCGGGGATACGCGCCGCATGGTACACTGGCGACGGAAGAAGTCCTAATCGGCTTGCGAAGTCAGAAATACGCCGGTTTTGCGCGAAAAGGTGGTCAGCTCCGCGGTGAACGACGTGAAGAATGAACGCTATTTGACGAAAATGCTGAAGGAAAACTGGCGTCGCGAGATGATGGCAGTACAACTGTACGAGGTCTCTGCGGCTGCTGAACGCGACGCACGGCGGCGGGAGATTTTGCTCAAATTAGCCGACGTGGAACGAAGACACGCACGCATGTGGGAGGAAAAGCTGGCTCTGCTCGGTGAGGACGTGGACGCGCTGCGTGCCGCGATGCCACGGCCCGATTTCGACAAACGGCAGCGCGGCGCCTCCCAGGTGCAGCTGCTGGAACAGATTGAAGCGATTGAAAGCGGAAATGCGACCTGGTACCAGTCGCAGCGCAACGTGATTGACGACGAAAGCATTGTGCGCATTCTCGACCAAATTGACGCGGATGAAGCCGACCATGACTCGGTGGTTGCAGAACTGGCCAAACAGCCCTCGACCGGTGCCAAGTCGCGTCTCTCTCGCCTGTGGCGGGAGGAGCGTTGGCATCGGAAGGACAGCGGGAGCTGGGTTGGAGACGCGATTTATGGTGTCAATGACGGGCTGGGAGCCATTTTCGGCATCATTGCCGGTGTTGCGGGATATACCTCCAGTGACAACACGGTGCTCGTGAGTGGATTGTTCGGCGCATTGGCCAGCACCCTGTCGATGGGGGCGGGCGCATGGCTTGCGACCAAGTCCGAAAATGAGTTGATGGAGAACGAGATGGCGCAGGAGCGCCAGGAAATTGCCCACGACCCAGAGCACGAAGTGGAAGAGTTGGCGCTGCTGTATGAACTCAAGGGTTTTTCCACGGAAGAGGCAAGGGGCATCGCCGACCGAATCGCCAGCGATTCAGACTTGTTGCTGAAGACCATGGCGCAGGAAGAACTGGGCATTCACGAGACAAGCAAGGGCAACCCGTGGCGGTCGGCCCTGTTTGGGAGTTTGTCCACGTTCGTCGGTGCCATCATCCCCCTGATCCCATTTTTCTTTCTGCACGGCTTCACGGCCATGTTGGTTGCGGCCGTGGTGAGTATTCTCGCCCACTTCGCGGTGGGGGCAGCCAAGTCGCTCATCACCGTGCGCACCTGGTGGGCCAGCGGGCTCGAAATGACAGCAGTCGGCGCGTTGGTCGGCGTGGTGTCCTACGGGTTGGGCGTGTTGGGTTCGATGCTCATCAACGGGTGAGCGAAGGGGCTGAGGGGCGTTGGACCGGCAGGGGGCCGCCGATAAGGTAGAAAAGGTGCCTTAAGCCGGCCGTGCGGCGGCAGTAGATGTGCCGATAAGGTAGAAAAGGTGCCTTAAGCGGCGGGATCCAAGGGCGCTTGCTGCGGCTTAGGGTAGGAAAGGCGCCTTAAGCGGACGGGTCCTGCCGCGCTGGGCCGCGCCGGACGGCCGATACGGATTCGATTCAGAGCTGTGTCAGGATTTCCGGCCCGTTGTCGGTGATGTACAAGGTGTGCTCGTACTGCGTGCTGAGACTGCCGTCCACCGTACGCGCAGTCCAGCCGTCATCGTCCACCTTGGTTTCGTAACTCCCTACGTTCACCATGGGCTCGATGGTAAAAGTCATCCCCTTGCGAATGCGAGGTCCCTTGTGCGGCGGGCCATAATGGAGCACTTCCGGGCTTTCGTGCATTTGCCGGCCGATGCCATGCCCAATGAAGTCGCGCACGACCGAGAACCCTTCACCTTCGACATACGTCTGAATCGCGTGGCCGATGTCGGAAATTTGATTGCCGGCGACCGCTTGCTCAATGCCCACAAACAATGCGCGCTTCGTCACGTCCAGCAGCCGCTTTGCTTCCGGCGAAACATCGCCGACGGCGTAGCTCCAGGCCGAGTCCGCGTGAAGCCCTTTGTTCAGCGCGACCATATCGACGGTGATGATGTCTCCGTCCTTGAGGACGTAGTCGCTGGGGAATCCATGGCAGATCACGTCATTCACCGACGTACACGACGCGTATGGATACCCCTTGTACCCCTTTTGCGCCGGTTCCATGCCGTGACTGGTGATGAAATTTTCCACAAACTCGTCAATTTGACGGGTGGAAATACCCGGCTTTATGAACTCTGCCAGGCCTGCATGGCAGGCCGCGACAACCTTCCCAGCCTCCCGCATCAGGTCTACCTCGTAGCGGCTTTTCATGACGATCAACCCAAAAACCTCCCTAGCCCTCGTGCCCCTTGGCGCGTTCGCGCGTAGGGCAGCGGATGCGCATCTCTTCACTGTATTCTCCACTGTACCACAACTAAATGATACGCTACATTCGATCGCCATAAATGATTTGGCAATCGAATAATTATCCGATAGAATGATCTGCAGTGGGTGAAACCATGACCTGGGGAGATCAAAATGGAACAAACTGTGCAGCACCAGTATGAAATCACACGAATGAAAGCGCCCGGATTGCAGCTTTTCATCATTATCCTGGGCGTGTTTATGGCGATTTTGGATACGAGCGTGGTCAACGTCGCGATCCCGACGATGGAACACGACTTCAACGCGACTACGGCGCAAATCCAGTGGGTCTTGACTGGGTACATGCTGATGATTGGCGTACTTGTGCCCATCTCCGGGTGGCTGACAGACAAGTTTGGCGCGAAGCATCTGTTTTTGTTTTCGCTGGCGGTGTTCACGCTGGGCTCAGCGCTGTGCGGCATGGCGTGGAGTACGTCGTCGATGATTTTCTTCCGGCTGATTCAGGCCATTGGCGGCGGCTTCATGATGCCGGTCGCGCAGGCGATGATCTTCCGCATCTTCCCGCCGGATCGACGGGGCGTGGTAATGGGCTTGTTCGGCGTTTCCATCATGGTTGCGCCGGCTGTGGGTCCGACGTTGAGCGGGTACTTGGTACAATACGCGAGCTGGCGGCTCATTTTTTACATCAATGTGCCGTTTGGGATTTTAGGGCTGGTGCTCGGCATTCTGTTCATGCACGAGTTCTCGCATGAAACGAAGGCCAAGTTCGACTTGTGGGGGTTCATCTTTTCGACCGTGGGATTCTTCAGCCTGTTGTACGGGCTGAACAACGTGCCGTCGGACGGCTGGCGATCCCCGAGTGTGGATGTGTTTGTGGCGGTCGGGGTCATCTGCATTATTTTGCTGGTGATTGTAGAGTTCATGGTGAAGGATCCAATGATTCAGTTCCGGGTGTTCAAGGACTACATGTTCACCATGAGTACCATCATCAGCGCGATCATCAACATTGCGTTGTTTGCCGGGATTTTCTTCTTGCCGCTGTATTTGCAGAACATCGTCGGCCTGTCCGCGATGCGAACCGGGCTGCTGATGATGCCCGCAGCCCTTGCGACGGCCGTGATGATGCCCATCAGCGGCCGGCTGTTTGACCGGTTCGGTGCGCGGCCGCTGGGCATTATCGGATTGTTGACCATCACGATTGTCACCATCGGATTCACGCGGCTCGATCCGAACACGTCCGTCGGGTATGTTCAGTGGCTGTACGTGCTTCGCAGCCTCGGGATGGGCCTCACGATGATGCCAATCATGACGGCGGGTATGAACACCTTGCCGCCGCAATTGATGAGCCAGGGATCCGGCCTGTCGAACACCGCTCGCCAAGTGTCGTCGTCCCTCGGGACCGCCGTGTTAACGACCATCATGACGCAACGCGAACAGTTCCACTTCGGCGTCATGGCGCAGAATGTTACGCCGTTTACCTACCAGGGGCAGTTCCTGACGCAGCTGCAGCAGGCGTTACAATCGCAAGGGTTGCCGGCAGCCGCAGCACAGAGCACCGCAGCAACGGACTACGCCGGCCTGCTGCAAGAACGGGCCTTTGTGATGGGGCTCAACGACGCGTTTTGGGTCGCCACGATTCTCACCGCCATCGCACTGGTACTTGTGTTCTTCTACGCCAGTAAGCGAGAGGCTGCGATTCGCCGGGGCAATCGCGAGAAGAAGGGTTCGAAGGTGGCGCGTCCGGCGATGGAGGCGTAACGCGCTCGGCTCGGCACAGGTCATCAAATCCATACGCATATCGGTTCAAGGGCCCAGACGGGCCCTTTTTTATTTCAGCGACACAGCTTGCGGGGGGCGGGCGCGGGGTGCTGCCTGGGTGCGAGGGTGCGAATTGGGCGGCCGCATGTGGCCGGGTGTCCGCATTCGTTTGTAACCTTCTTCGACTTCATTCGTCTACCCATGTGTCTTCCCGTTGTGCGGGAAGCGACAGCCCGGGCTGTAAAACGAGGGGAGAAGCAGAACATGGCTTCGCTCAATGAATCCATTGAACAGCTGTTCGAACTGTATGCAGATGAAATTTACCGCTACGCGCGCTACGCTGCGCCCAAGTCGGCAGATGCGAAAGATGTCGTGCAGGAGGTCTTTCTTCGCGCAATTCGTTCCTGGGACAGCTTCCGGCAAGACGCGAATCCACGAACCTGGCTGTTTCAGATTGCAAGAAACTACATTTACGATTTGCTCCGAAAGAAACGGGTGGAGCAAACGTACTTGGAGCGGCACAAGCCGGATTTAAGCAAAGTCTCCGTCTCGTTGGAAACGCTGGTTGAACTGGAGGAGGCCGTGGCGCAGCTTTCCCACGACAAGCGGCAGGTTTTCACACTGCGAGGTATTCAGGCGATGTCCGTGCGGGAGACGGCGGAAATTCTCGGATGGACGGAAGCCAAAGTGAAGACAACGCTGCATCGCGCCATCCAGGACTTGCGTCGTTCGCTTGACGAACCGACGGGTACGAAGGAGGGTGAGACAGATGAATTTCCAGGAGGAGACAGGTCGGGACTTTTCCGCGCTGAACGAAGTAAAACTGAGCGCGGATGACAAAATGGACATCCTCCAGCACCTGCGAAGCGAAATGACAATCCATCAACCAAGGAGGAAACGACCCATGGGCGTATGGCCAGGCGCTGCGGCTGCTGTGGCCGCAGTTGCGGTGGTGGCAGGCGGATTGGGCATCACATTGAACCAGCACCATCCAGCGGCGGTCCAGCTTCAGACGACAGGGGCCCATTTCACGGGCGCCAACCGCACAGGGGCCGAACCGGCTTCTGACGACCGCGCACAACCCAGCAACACGGTGAACCCTCCGCAGACGACCACACAGGGAGGGATTGCGGAACAAAGCTATGCCACGAGTGCGGCCGCGGCGGGCGTGATCGACAACATTCAGCGCGAGGACACGTATCTCTCGTTTGCGGCGAACCGCCCGACGGTGAATTTGGGATTGGGCATTACCGCAGTGCCCGACAGCGGCCTCGGTCATCAAGGATTACAGTGGCACGAAGGCAACTGGACGGTGGAGGTGCTGTGGTACACAGGCAATCAGAACGGCGAGCAAATCGCGAAAAACATCGTCGCCTATCTCCACACGCATATGCTGCCAGCGCCGCGGCAGAAGGGTGTGATCATCGTCAACAGCACCGACCCGAATGCGGTGACCATCGCGGCGCGCACAACCATCGCCTGGCAGGAAGGAACGGAAGTCTACCAGCTCACACAAAGCGGAAACCCGGTGAATGCGCTGACCACCGTCGTCGAACAGGGCAATTCGGGCGCTTCGCAGGGGCGGACGGCTGCAGCATCGTTTCACCAAACCTTCCACAATGCGGGTCGCTCGCATCAGGTGTTCCTGACGCCAACCATCGGATTTGAAGTGACCAATCTCGGCGGCGGCGCGAGTAATTTCATGTATCAGTTTGCGAAGACCACGGACGGCGGAAAAACCTGGACCAACGTCTCCACGGGTCATTACAGTGATGTCATGGGCGTTTCGTTCATCAATGAACAGACGGGGTATCTCTTGAATAACTCGCCAGCGTATGCCGTGACACCTGATTTGTTTGTCACGCATAACGGCGGTGCGACCTGGCAAGAGCAGAAACTGCCGATTCCGGCTGCCTTTGCAAACTTCTATCGAAGCAGCAGTTACCCCATCTTCTTCTCACCGACCGTCGGGTTCATTCCGGTGTATGGCAATCCCGAAACGGGGACGGGCCCGAACACGCAGTTCCTGTATATGCTGATCACGACCAATGGCGGGGCTTCGTGGGCACCTTACACGGGGGGGTCCGGCGCCGGGCTGCATTGGACGCTGAGCGGGCAGACGCTGACGGTTCAGCAGGACACGCAGAACGCGCAGGATGCGCACACCATCACGGTACAGGGGTTGTTCGGCAACTGGACCGTTTCGGAGCGGTGATGGATACGGACCACTAGGCCACCCCGTCAGCAGCGGCCCCCAATGACGGCTTTGGGGGCCCTGCGTTGACCTCGATGCGCGGCTCTATTGACGGTAAAATCGCGGTGAGAGACAATAGGAGGGACGAGTCATTCTTCAGCAGCTGCAGGTCGTCCTGCGCATCGATCTGCCTTTCCACACACCAGAGCCGCTGGCTCTGACTCCGATAGAATTGAACGGAGGACGTCCAATGCCTTCTGCGATTTGTCCACACTGCAATGAACCTGCTTTTTCGAGCGCCGAGTTCAATCATCCGTGGAATTGTCCGACCTGTGGTCGATTGGTGATTCCGTTTACCATCAACAATCCCCGCGAAAGTGTCAGCCTCGGCAAGGATGTCATCATTGAGCAGTACAGTCGGTTCTGGACGGTCGATTGATGAAGACTGATTCAGCGCCGACCACGGTCAAGCGAAACCCCTGCGGGCAGCGACTGCCCGCAGCCACAACGTATCCCAAGTGCCGGCCAACTGCCGTCACAAGCGTCTCAGCGATTCGATGACGCCAATCAGGCAGTTGGCGATGGCGCGTAGAGGTTCTGGGTGGTATAAAATGCGATGCCGATGATGGCCCCGACGATGAGCAGCCCGACAATGGTTTTTTTGCTGTAGGACGGCTTTGCGCCAGGCCGTTTGATGACCAGCAGCGTAAACATCACTGCGGTTACCACAATTAAAATGAGAATTGAGCACAAATGCAGCAGTTCATGCAAGGTAAAAGCCCGCCTTCCGTTGCACGCCTATTGTGTTACGTCCCCTCATATATTGCACTATCAAGGCTGCTTGATCAAACCCATCCGAAGACAGGCATACAAAACGAGACGGCCTGAACACGGCCATGCGATCTTGCGCGCAGGAGAGGTGCGTTTGTCTGTGACAGCAAACGAACGGGTTCCACAGACGCGAGTCAGCGTGAAAATCGGGATCTGGAACGGAGCCCGAACGGTCAAAGGCGGCCAATTGCTCTACCAGCGCCTGTTGACCGACGCGGTTACTCTGGGGATGGGCGGCGGCACCGTCTGGGCCCAAGTTGAAGGCAGCCAGCGCAGACGTGTGTGGCGAACGGTCCAGAGTGAGATTGGCTCCAACGAACTGCCCTTGTGGATGGAATTCCTCGAGGCTGGGACGGCGCTGACACCGTTTTTGGAAACCGCGCGTGCGCGGGTTGGCGACCAAGGCGTGATTGTCTGTGAAACGGTGCAGGTGTGGAACATGCCTGCACTGCGCGGGGAAGCACGGGGACGGCAGGAGGGGGACAGGTTGTCGACGATGTCACGACAGGCGGCGAAAGCAGGCGTGCAGCTGCAGATTTATACACTGGAAGGCAGCAAGGTGGCGGGCAAGCCCGTGTACCAGGCCGCGGCGGAGTACTTGCGGGCGAAAGAGGTGATGTGGATCTCGACGTCCCGCGGGATGGCTGGCTTTGGCGCTGAGCGCCGGATTCATCGCCCGGGCTGGTTTGTGCGGCGGGAGGACATTCCCATCATTCTGACGGCAGTCGACGTGAAGGAGCGCCTCGAACCGCACATCCCCGAGCTGATTTCACTGCTCGGGGACCAGGCGGTCGTATCGACGAGAGCGGTGGACTGGGTACACCCCTAGGCGCCGAGCGTCAAATGCGCTCGCCGCCCACGGCGCGCGCCTGCCAGTCGGAGAGCGCCAGGTAGCGGGCCGTAATCATGTGCGCGATCCACGTCATCACGAGCCCGTAGAGGATACCCACCCACAGCAGGTCTGTCATCGACAGATAATCCGTCAGCGTCATGGCGAAGCCAGTGAAAATCATCGTGCAGACACCGTACGGCAGCATCGGCACAATGCCGTTCAGCAAGGCCAGCGCGGCGTTTTTCAGAGCCTGCTGCATCGGCGCCTGCATTTCGCAGACCAGCGCCACATCCGAGAACAGAAAGACGTAGCGGCCGAAGATGAGCAAAATCGACAGGGCGATGGACAGCGGCGCGGACAATCTGTAGAGCCCAATCACGAAGAGGGACAGCAGCATCCACACCAGATTCCACCCGAGCAGCCGCCAAAATGCGCGCAACGCGTCCGACAGGAAACTCCCGGCACTCGCCGCCGTGCCTGTGTTGACACGCACCAGCGTCCCGTAAAATCCCCCTGTGATGAACACTTGCACAATCAACACGACCACCGGCAGCCACCAGGTGCCCGCGACGATGGGCATCGTCATGTTCCAGATGGAGGGCGCGGTCGTCGGGAGGTTGAGGGTCTGCATGGTGGACGCAGGCTTCGACAATGGCACGTGATTGAGGTACAAATATAGCCAGGACAAACAAGTAAAGACGGTGACGACGACTGCAAGCCAGACCATCGCGATGTAGAACCGGCGCACCATACAGAACATCCTTTCCGCGGTGTCAGTGCCCGCAGCAATGGGCGGCGAACGCCCCCTGGCCCGGGCCGTCTCTCAGGAAAAACAGGACAACCTTGACAAGACTAAATTGTATCAGAATGTTTCCGAGAATGGTGTGCCGCACGTCACGTATCAGGTGTTTTGGGAGGCCATGGATGATTCGGGGAATCGGAACGGACATTGTGGAAATCAGCCGCGTCCAGGCTGCGGCCCGCCGCCACGGCGCGAAATTGGAAGCGCGCATCCTGTCGGAATCGGAGCAGCGGCTCGCGGCCGCTCTGCCCGACCCGCGGCGCATCGAGTTTTTGGCTGGCCGATTTGCTGCGAAAGAGGCGATTGGCAAGGCGATTGGACGCGGCATCGGACACCTGCGCATGCGCAGCGTGTCCATCGAGGCGGACGCCGCGGGCAAGCCGGTGGTTCACTGGCGAGACGAGGACGACGCGCGGCCGTTTGCCGAGGGGCGTTGGCACGTGTCCATTTCCCACTCGGATACGACAGCGTTTGCCGTCGCCATTTGGGAGGACGGGTAACGCCGCGATCTGCGGCTGCGCGCTCGGAACGCGGCCTGTGTCGGGCAGCGTGTGCCGTGCACGGTGTCGTACACAGCTTGGCAGGATTGTACTAAGGATGGGACGGGCGGAATATAAGTATATCAATCCTCGGGGAGGGTACCGGGTGGTTCTGGTAACGAGCGAGCAAATGCGAGAGTTTGACAAGCGAACAATTTCGACACTGCGTGTACCCGGGATTGTATTGATGGATCACGCCGGCAAAGCCCTTGCCGAAGCCGCGCTGGCCAAGCGGCCCCGCTGCGTGGTCGCACTGTGCGGTAAGGGCAACAACGGCGGGGATGGCTGGGTGGCTGCGCGCTGGCTGCGCCACCAGGGGGTCAACCAGGTGCAGGTGGTCAGCACGGTCGACGTCTCGGAACTGACCGGGGATGCGCGGACGGCAGCAACGTCGGCGATCGCGGCGGGGGTCCCCCACCAGGTCTACGCGCCCGGCCAGCCTCTGCCGCCTGCGGACGTGTACCTGGACGCCATTCTTGGCACGGGGGCGGCCAGACCGCTGTCCGGCCAGCTCGCTGACCTCGTGTCGGCGCTGGAGGCCGTCGTCGCGGCATCAGGCGCCTGGGTCATCGCGGCGGATGTGCCGACGGGTGTCAACGCCACGACCGGTGAAGTCGCCGGCCCAGCCGTCCGGGCGCAGCAAACGATTGCCATGGCGGCACAAAAGCTCGGCACCGCGATTACGCCGGGCTGCCTGTATGCCGGGGACGTTGTCGTGGCGGACGTAGGGATTGGCATTGAGCCCTCCGCCGAACTCGCCGCCTTCACGACGGCTGCGGATGTGCGGGCCGCACTGCCGCACCGCGGCCCGCAGACGCACAAGGGGACGTACGGCCGCGTGGGCGTGTTGGTCGGCGAAATGACCGGCGCGGCGGTCCTGGCGGGGCTCGGCGCAGCGCGCGCAGGTGCGGGCCTGGTGATGCTGGCGGGCGAAGAAAGGGTGCAAGGCGCGCCGCTGGAGTTCGTACAGCGTTTGTTTCGCGACGACATGGCTTCGGTGTTCGCACAGAGTCAGGCGCTCGTCATCGGCCCTGGACTCGGGGACGGCGGCGGGCTTCCCGAGCGGACCGCGCGAAACCTGCTGGCTCACTGGGAGAAACCGGGCGTCCTCGACGCGGATGGACTGCGGCTGCTGCGTCAGAACGGAGCACTGCAGCGCCTGCCGGAGGGCCAATGGGTACTGACGCCGCACCCGAAGGAGTGTGCCGCGCTCCTTGAGACGTCGACGGAAGCCGTCCAGGCCCGTCGTCTGGAAGCCGCGACACGGCTGGCGCGGGAGACGGGCGGGGTGGTGATTCTGAAGGGCTATCGCAGCATCATCGCCCACCCAGACGGCCGTGTGCGGGTCAACGCAACCGGCAACGCCGCACTCGCGACCGCAGGTACGGGGGATGTGCTGGCTGGCATTGTCGGCGGTTTGTTGGCGCAAGGCGCCGACTCCTTCCTCGCAGCCTGTGCTGGTGCCTTTTTGCACGGGGCGGCAGGGGAACTTGCGGGGGAACGTCTGACGCTGGTCAGCACGCTGGCGAGTGATGTCGTCGACGCGATCCCAGACGCGATTGGCAAGGCGTTCCACGCGGATTTGGAAGAGCAGTAAAAGCAACACCGGTCCTTCGACACAACCCCCGGGGTACGTCACAGTGTCGAACTCGCTTGTCGAAGAAAGGCGAGGTGGACTATGCGTAAAATTGCAGGATTGGTCATGGCGGCTGGGCTCGTCATCGCGATCGTTGCCGGTTGCGGTGCACCCTCCAAAGACGCAATGGTTGGCAAGCTCAAGTCCGAGTCGCAGACACTCAGTCAGGAAAACTACACCAGCACTGCCATGATGACCGTTCAAACGGACAACAACTCGCAAACGTACTATGTTCAGACGTCCTACGAGGGGCCTGACAAGTATCGGATTGAGCTGGGGGACAGCAACAAGAATATCAACCAAATTATTGTGAAGAACCCCAATGGGATGTTCATTGTCAGTCCGTCGCTTCAGAAAGTCTTCCGGTTCAACGGGGACTGGGCGCAAAACCAGGGACATATTTACTTGTACGATCAAATCTTGCAGCAGATTGTTTCGAGCAACTTCAAGCTGTCTCAGACGGGGGACACCTACTCGTTTGAAATGCCGGTGACGCCGGCGAACGATGTGGTCACGAAAGAACAGGTGGAACTCGACAAAAACCTGCAGCCGAAAAAGGTGGTTCTGTACGACAGCGACAATCAGGCGGTTGTGCTGATTGACTTCAAGACCTTCAAGAAAGGGGTCAAGTTCCAGGATGCGGACTTTGACCCGCAGAAGCTGGCACAGAGCGGAACGGCCAAGACGACCACGGTCGACGAAGCGTTTGGGTACATCCTGCCGGCCGACACGCTCAACGACAAGTTGGCGGAAGCAGAGCCGGAGGCGCAGGACGACTACCTCTTGCGCTATACAGGCCCGTACGACTTCACGCTGTCGGAGTGGCGGCCGAATCCAGGTACGGACGGCATTCCGTCCGCAAGTCTGGTCGACTTGTACGGGGTTCCGGCACTGGAGATGAACGCTGGCAGCGCAAAGCAGTTGATGTGGCTGGACAACGGCGTGGAATTCGCGCTGACCTCCGCTCACCTGACCGATGCACAGCTCCAGCAAATTGCCATGTCGACCCTGGGGCAAGTCGGCAAATAGGAATTCGGATGGGTACCACGGGGTCCTGGAACGGGGACCTGGTCTGACTGGCACGGGGGACCTGCACGCTGTCAACAAGCGCGCAGGTCCCCATTTTCCATTTGCGGGCCGCGCGCGTCAGGTGCAAGATAGGACATGGACCCATTGAAATCAGGACATCGGGCGGAGGGACCTCGGATGTACCGTGGAACGTTTGCAATCGTGGACACATCTGCGATTCGGGAGAACATTCGTGGCATCAAATCACGACTTGCGCAGTCCACCAGGGTGCTGCAGGCGGTCAAGGCCAACGGCTACGGGCACGGCGCGGTACAGGTGGCACGTGCCGCCGTCGCTGGCGGGGCGACCGAATTAGGCGTGGCGACGGTGGAAGAGGCGCTGGCGCTGCGCGAGGCGGGGATAGACACGCCGATTCTCGTCCTCGGAGTGACCACGTCCGAGGGGGCGGAGGCGGCGCGTCGGGCAAAGGTCGCGATCACCATCGGCAACCCGGACCTGGACGGCATTGCCGCGCAGCTGCCAGTCCGGCGAGGCAACGAACCCCAGGGCGATGCCCCTCGTCTCTCCGTGCATCTCAAGGTGGACACGGGCATGAGCCGGCTGGGTGCGCGCGGCGCAGAAGAGGCGGTGCAACTGGCCTTGGCCCTGCAGGCGCGGCCGGACGTTTCGCTGGACGGCGTGTTCACCCACCTGGCGTGCGCAGACAGCGCGGACCTGGCGCATGCCGAAGCGCAGATTGACCAGTTTCGCAGTGTGCTCCGTGCATTGGCGGAGGTTGGGATTCGCCCGCCAGTCATTCACGCGGCGAACAGTGCGGCTGCGCTTCGGCGGACGGACTGGCAGTTTGACACGGTGCGAGTCGGGATCGCGGCGTATGGGTACGGCCCGGCGGGCGTTTACGACAGCCCGGTCCCGCTGCGGCCGGCGTTGCACCTGTACAGCCCCATCGTGCGCATCGCGACGCTCCAGCCGGGGGATACGGTCGGGTACGGCGCCACCTACACGGCGGAGCGGCCGGTGCGCATCGCGACGGTGCCGGTCGGGTACGGGGATGGGTATTTTCGCACGCTGTCAAACCGCGCGAGTGTCGTCGTGCGCGGACATCGCGCACCGGTGGTCGGGAATGTGTGCATGGATCAGCTGATGATTGACGTGACGGAGGTTCCCGACACCGCGGTCGGGGACTGCGTCACGTTGTACGGCCGGTATGCCCCGGACGCATGGAACCGCCGCTTTGGGAGCGTGGACGCGGGGGTGGCGGAGGATGCGAGCGCGGGGAATTCGGCGATGGTGGACCGGATGGCGGACCCGTCGTGGCTGGCTGCCACGTTTGCGGCCGCGGCCGATGCGCCCGTGTTGTCGTTGGACGAACTGGCCGATTTGGCCGGCACCATTTCCTATGAACTGATGTGCGCCCTTTCGAACCGGGTGCCGCGCATCTATGTGTGACAGGGCTGGGCCGAAAAAATTTTGGCGGCGGGAATCGGGCGTGATCGGAGAAAAGCCCATTGCGACGGGGTTTTTGCCGTTTTGGACGTCGATGCACCGTTTTGACACTCGGAAAGGCCTATCGTTATAATAGCGGATGGAATGTATCGGTGTGGAGGTGCCGCGCGTGTCCGATCGTAAGCGCATTGTAGTTTACCTTCCAACGCAGCTGCTGGAACAGGTTGATGTCATGGCAGAGCGGGGTCGAACCAACCGGAGTGAGGTTATTCGGGAAGCGATGCGGCAGTATGTGACGGAGCAACGGAAGTTCGAGATTCGGAATTCAATGCAGCAAGGCTACATGGAAATGGCACGTATTAACCTGCGCATCGCGTCAGAGGCGTTCCCACTGGAGCAAGAAGCGGGAGGAACCGTCGAACGTCTGGTTAGCGGGGTGTAAATGGTTGAATGTCAAACGAGGGGATGTGTTTTTCGCCGATTTGTCGCCAGTCGTGGGGTCCGAACAGGGCGGGTTTCGGCCTGTACTCGTGATCCAGAACAACATCGGCAATCGGTTTAGTCCCACGGTCATCGTCGCCGCAATCACAGCCCAAATCCAAAAGGCAAAGCTTCCAACCCACGTGGAGATCATGGCTGAGGAGTACGGTTTGGAACGCGATTCTGTGATTCTGCTGGAACAAATCCGGACGATTGACAAACAACGTTTGACAGACAAGATTACGCACTTGGATGCGCGATCGATGAAACTCGTTGATGAGGCCCTGCAAATCAGCCTTGGACTTGTGGATTTTTAAGAAATGAATACAGCTCGGAATGGAGGCGTTGGTTGAATCAAACGTCTCCATTTTTCGTTGGATCCTGACAGGCCTGCGGGTCGGATGCTGCGGCGTAAGGCGTGAAAGGTTCCTAAAGTCGGAAGGTCCGGCCAGGCCGGACCCTCATTAAGGCAGGAAGGCTGCCTTATGCGGTGGGCCCTCAGGTTGGATGCTGCGGCGTAAGGCGTGAAAGGCGCCTAAAGTCGGAAGGTCCGGCCAGGCCGGACCCTCGTTAAGGAAGGAAGGCTGCCTTATGCGGTGGGGCCCTCACGGGTGTGCGTCGGTCTAAGGCGTGAAAGGTGCCTAAAGTCGGAAGGCCCGGCCAGGCCGGACCCTCGTTAAGGAAGGAAGGCTGCCTTATGCGGCGGGATCTCGGGTCGGATGCTGCGGCGTAAGGCGTGAAAGGTTCCTAAAGTCGGAAGGCCCGGCCAGGCCGGCCCCTCGTTAAGGCAGGAAGGCTGCCTTATGCGGCGGGCCCTCAGGTCGGATGCTGCGGCGTAAGGCGTGAAAGGTGCCTAAAGTCGGAAGGTCCGGCCAGGCCGGCCCCTCGTTAAGGCAGGAAGGCTTCCTTATGCGGCGGGCCCGCGGGTCGGATGCTGCGGCGTAAGGCGTGAAAGGCGCCTAAAATCGGAAGGTCCGGCCAGGCCGGACCCTCGTTAAGGCGGGAAGGCTGCCTTATGCGGCGGGCCCCTCACGGGTGTGCGTCGGTCTAAGGCGTGAAAGGTGCCTAAAGTCGGAAGGTCCGGCCAGGCCGGACCCTCGTTAAGGCGGGAAGGCTGCCTTATGCGGTGGGGCCCTCACGGGTGTGCGTCGGTCTAAGGCGTGAAAGGTGCCTAAAGTCGGAAGGCCCGGCCAGGCCGGCCCCTCGTTAAGGAAGGAAGGCTGCCTTATGCAACGGGATCTCGGGTCGGATGCTGCGGCGTAAGGCGTGAAAGGTGCCTAAAGTCGGAAGGTCCGGCCAGGCCGGCCCTCGTTAAGGCGGGAAGGCTGCCTTATGCGGCGGGCCCTCAGGTCGGATGCTGCGGCGTAAGGCGTGAAAGGCGCCTAAAGTCGGAAGGTCCGGCCAGGCCGGACCCTCGTTAAGGAAGGAACGACGCCCAATCCGAAGTCCTGCGATTCCGAATGAAATCCCTATCAAAGGAGAGTACAGACTTGGACAAGCTGAACGAGTTTACCCAGAGGAACGATTCGGGCCAATGGAGCGCATCCAACGCCCAGGCCGGCGTGGAGGGTAGCGCCCAAGCTCATGCCCAGGCCGGCGCCCAATCCAGCGCCCAAGCTCATGCCCAATCCAGCGCCCAGGCCAACTCGATGATCCGCGACATCGGTCTGGCGGGGGCGGGAAACCTGAAAATTGACTGGGTAGCTGCACACATGCCGCTGCTCAATCAGGTGCGGGCACAGTTTGAGCGGGAGCGGCCGTTTGCGGGCAAACGCGTGGCGATTTGCCTGCACTTGGAGGCGAAGACGGCGTACCTGGCGCTGACGATTCAGGCGGGGGGCGCGCAGGTGGCGGTGGCGGCCAGCAACCCGCTGTCGACGCAGGATGACGTCGTGGCTGCACTGGTCGATCGCGGCGTGACCGCGTTTGCCTGGCACGGCGCCACGGACGAGGAGTATCATACGCACCTGAACCGGCTGCTCGATTTTCACCCGGATGCCATCATTGACGACGGCGGTGACCTGGTGGCGACGCTGCATCGGGATCGGCCAGCACAGACGACGGAAATCATCGGCGGCTGTGAGGAGACGACGACGGGCATCCTGCGGCTCAAGGCGATGGAGGCGGAAGGGAGCCTTCGCTTTCCGATGATGGCCGTCAACGACGCCTACTGCAAATACCTGTTTGACAATCGATACGGCACCGGGCAGTCGGTGTGGGACGGCATCATGCGCACGACCAACCTGGTGGTCGCCGGAAAAACGGCCGTTGTGGTCGGGTACGGCTGGTGCGGGAAGGGCGTGGCGATGCGGGCCAAGGGCCTGGGGGCGCGTGTGGTCGTCTGCGAGGTCGATCCGATTCGCGCGCTGGAAGCCATGATGGATGGGTTTTCCGTGATGCCGATTGTCGAAGCGGCGAAGGTCGGGGATTTCTTCGTGACGGTCACCGGCAACCGCGACTGCATCACCCGCCCGGCGTTCGAAGTCATGAAGGACGGTGCCGTGCTGGCGAATGCGGGGCATTTTGACGTCGAGATCTCCAAGCCGGACTTGCACGCCCTCGCCACGGACGTACGCACGGTGCGCAGCAACGTCGAGGAGTTCCGGTTCCGCGACGGCCGGAGGGTGTACCTGCTGGCGGATGGACGGCTCGTGAACCTGGCGTCCGGAGACGGTCATCCGGTGGAAGTGATGGACATGACGTTCGCGCTGCAGGCCCTGGGGCTTCGGCAGATTGTCGAGCACCAGTATGCGCCTGGTGTGCATACGATCCCGAAGGAACTCGATGAGACGGTCGCCCGGATGCGTCTTGCGGCGTGGGGGGTCGAGATTGATGCTTTGTCGGCCGGGCAGCGCACTTACCTGACCAGTTGGCACAGCGACTGACCCTCACGGCGCAGCTCGGTTCACCTGACGCACCCCGGGCGCTCCATCAGGCGGGAGGCGTTTTGGGTGAAGCCGTTGATTGGACTGACCAGCTATCGGCACAAATTTGCCTGGAACAAACCGGGACCGGATTTGCAGGGCGCAGTGCTGGCGGACGACTATACACAGGCAATTGAGGAAGCAGGCGGGATCCCGTTGGTGATTCCATACCTAGAGACGGAAGAGGCGGTTCGCCACGTGGTGGAGCGGCTCGACGGCCTGATTCTGACGGGCGGCAACGACATCGACCCCTCCATCTTCGGAGAAGAGCCGCACAAGGGGCTGGGCGAGGTCTGCCCGGAGCGGGATTGGCTGGAAGTTACGTTGGTTCGCTACGCGCGTCAATTCGGAAAGCCGCTGCTCGGCATCTGCCGGGGAATGCAGGTCATCAACGCGGCCCTCGGCGGCACGCTGTACCAGGACTTGGCCCGCGAGTGGGCAGGCTCCATTCAGCACAGTCAACGCGCCGCGAGGCATCACCTGAGTCACAAGGTTCACATCAAGCCGGGCAGCCAATTGTTTCACCTGCTCGGCGCAGCGGAGACGCTGCGGACGAACTCCTTTCACCACCAGGCCGTACGTGACGTCGCACCGGGACTTGTCGCGGTGGCCTGGGATGATGAGGGGCTGGTGGAGGCTGTGGAGGCGGAGGAAGGCTGGTCGCCAGGGGCATCGGGATCGGCGGATGCATTGGGATCGGCCGGTGGGTCAGGGACGCCGGGTGTGCCCGGGGGTCCCGGGACGCCGCGGAGAGGGACGTTTTTGGTCGCCGTTCAGTGGCATCCGGAGAACCTGTGGCGGACGACGCCTGTGTTTCTCGGTTTGTTCCGAGGGCTGGTCGAGGCAGCGCACGATGGCGCTGTACACGACATTGGACTCGCGGGCTTTCCGGAAGTCAGCCATCGCTAGGGCGGCAACGACGGGCGGTGAGGGCGGCGGGGATAGCATCCCTGTCCCCCTTCCGCTCGTTTTGCTGCATCTCCTTGTATGCGCGACAGAAACCACGCCAAACGCGCAGAAGGAGGAGAGACGAATGGCAACCATCACTCCATTGTCTCGACACTTGCAGCTGCAGTTTCAAAACGGCACGCTTGCCAGTGGCAAACCGAAGGTGAAGAACCAGTCGTACACCAACGTGTCGCCCAGCGCGGCGGACGACGACATCCTCGCCGTTGGACAGGCGCTCGCCGCGTTGTCGAGTGAGACCTTGCTGGGCATCGCGCGGCTCGACCAGAGCGGCCTCGCGGCTGCCGCCGCAACGGCTTCCAACACGGGGGCTTCCGGCGCGGCCGGCGGCGCTTCCAGCAACGCGTAATTCGGTTTCGATCACGGCGCAGCACGGTACGAAGACGCGTCTGCCGCCTTTGTGCAGACCGCGCATCACGTTCTAGGGAGGGATTCAGATGGCCAGCAAAGCAACCCTGCAAATGGAGTTTCTAACCGACCAGAACAAAAAGGTCCACGTCAATGTGCCAAACCCGGTACAGCCCATTGACAACACCGCGGTGGAAAACGCGATGGACCTCATCGTGTCGAAAAACATCTTCACGTTTTCGCAAGGCACCATTGTCAAGAAGGTGGGTGCCAGTGTCATTCAGAGTGACACTACGTCCGTGGGCTGAGTGGAAGCGCGGCCCAGCCTTCAGCACCATCGGGTTGGGATGCTCGGAAAGACAGGATGGAAATGGACCCGCCTCGGATGCTCCGGGGCGGGTCTTTTCAGTGAGGGGCCTTTTCGTGGGGCCGACCTTTCGTTGGAACCGACCTCCCGACGAGGCCGTCCATTCCATCGTGCGCGCATCGCCTCAGGTGCTCGGCCGGCGGGCCAGCCACCAAATGAGGCCGACCAGTGCACCAATGCCGACGATGTAGGCAAAATAGGACTGCAGGGTATGCATCATGAGGGTGGCATTTTCGCCAAACCAGTAACCGGCGGCCACCCAGGTGGAACACCAGAGGCAAGCGCTGATGCCTGTGTAAAGGAGGAACAGGCGCAGGTCCATCCGGCTGAATCCAGCGACATAGGACGTCACGGAGCGAATGCCTGGGACGAACCTGCCTGGGATGAGAAGGAATGCACCGTACTTGTCGATGAGTCGGGTGGTGCGCATCATGCTGCGTTTGTTGAAAACGGGGAGTCGGTCGACCAAGCGCCCAAGTTCAGGCCCGTAATAATAGCTGGTCCAGTAGGCGACCGATGTGCCCATCAGGTAGCCAGCGATGCTGCACAGGATGACACCGGGCAAGGCGAAATGACCCTCGGCGGCTGCATACCCGTACAGCACCATCACAGCGTCACCCGGGAACGGCAGTCCCAGGCCTTCGATGATGAGGGCCAGTGCGATTCCTGGGTATCCGAGGGCGAAGATATCACGGGCCAGTGCACCAAATAAGTTCCACACCAAGCGTTCCTCCGCATCGTCAGCAGTCCGCGGTTGTCCGCGTCATTCTATGCTTACGATCGGAGGGGCTGGGACATGTCACGACGTGTTATTGAATCACGCGCCGCGCCCCGATGTATTTCGGTCCCCAGTAAGAGTTGGTGATGTTGTCGATGACCACGCCCTGGTCTTCCGCGTCCAGCATCATCCCGTTGCCAATGTAAATTCCGACGTGCGTGGCACCTGGCGCATAGGTGCTGAAGAACACCAGGTCGCCGGGTTCAAGACTGCTTTCAGATACAGGGACACCGACCGAGTACTGCTCCTCCGACGTGCGTGGCAGCCCAATCCCGAAATGGCCGTACACATATTGGACAAAGCCCGAGCAGTCAAATCCGGGGCTGGGTGATGTTCCACCCCACACATACGGCGTATTCATGAACTCTTCCCCGAATTGGATGATTTGCTGTGCATTTCCGTGCGCGAGCGAACCCGTGGTATGACTGGAAGCGATTTGCTGCGCTTGCGCCGTTTCCTCTTCGATTTGTTGAATTTGCGACTGTGTCAGTTGAATCTGGCTTTCCAAAATGGTGCGCTGCCGGGTTTGCTGCTGCAAGTTGCTCTTGACTTCGGCCAGCGCGCTTTGCTGCTGCTGTTCAAGGATTTGCTGCGCCCGTTCATACGTTTGCAGCTGTGCCTGTTTCTGTTGCAAGTCCGCGTACTGCACTTTCTGCTCGGCCTGCTGCTGTTCAATGGATTGCTGCAAATCGGTGACCTGCTGCACCAACTGCTGCTGCGCCTTGCTGATTTGTTCGAGCATATACAGGCGCGACAGGAGATCGTCGAAGCTGGTGGACTGCATTAACACATTCATGTACGGTACCTGACCATTTTCGTACATGGTGCGAATTTGTGCTTCCAGTGCAGCCTTGTCCGCGTTCAACTTCACCTGGTTCTGCTGGAGCTTGGTATTCAGAACGTTGATTTTCGCTTGGACTGCGGCGGTTTGCTGCTGGTTGGCAGCGATTGCGGAACGAATATTGGCGAGTGACGTGTTGGTTTGCTGGATGGAAGAAGTGAGCTGGGCAGCCTTGGCTTTCTCTTGTGAAATTTGCTTGTCGGTTTGGTTCGCTTCGGCTTGCAATTGACTCATCTGCTGCTTTTCAGAAGAAAGTGAGTCGGCATACGCTGGGACAATGGTCATCGAGGCCAATACCGCTGCCGATGAGAATCCGATGATGAGGCGGCGAGCTGCGCGCAAAGTAAATCGCTCCTTTTTCACGAGAATTGCTAGAAAAGTGCTATATAGATGAACCGTGCGCTTTCGTCAGCGCATGACAAAAAGGTCCGTGCCTCGACAAAGCCTCTCAAACTACTTCGACAGAAATAGAGAAATTCCTGTCACCAACAGGGGAATTTGTGCAGGGAACTGCGTGGGGGCGTATCGGCCCACCCGTTTCTGGTCATCCGCCGAAAACTGGTATCATGTGGTTACCAATTAAAGTGTGACGTGCAGACGGAGTGGAGGCCGCGATGGTGTGGATGCTCACGGGCGCGAACGGATACAGTTTTGACCCCCAACAGACTCGATTTGATGCACTGGTGATCGACAACGGGATTGTCACAGCTGTCGGAAGGCGGTCTGACCTCTCGACGATGTTTGCAGGCCAGATCGATCACGAGCTGGACGTACAAGGGGCGACGGTGCTGCCTGGTTTTGTCGACAGCCACCTGCACATCGCCGCCGTTGGCGAGCAGGCCATGGCGCTGGATTTGACCGAGGTGCGTTCCAAAGCCGCCTTGCTGCAAGCGGTCCGCCAGCGTGCCCAAACGCAGCCGCCGGATGCCTGGGTGATTGGGCTGGGATGGGACGAAAACCGCTTTACAGACGGCGGCGTGCCCAGTCTCGACGAGCTGGATGCCGCCGCCGACGGGCGGCCCATGCTGTTGACCCGGGTCTGCCGACATGCGTATCTGGCGAATCGCGCGGCGTTTCGCTGTGCAGGATTGACGGACGACACGCCTGACCCGCCGGACGGCCGCTTGGGTCGGGATGAGGCCGGGCATCTGAACGGGTGGGTCTATGAAAATGCCTCTGTGCCGCTCCGGCGCGCGATTCCGAAATGGACGGAAGCCGACTGGGCGCAGGCGCTCGCCCTCGGCATGCGCGCTGCGCTCCAGGTGGGTATTACCGCAGTCCACACGGACGATACGCGAAATGTCGGGGGATTCGCGCCCGTCTGGCGCATCTATGATCACCTGATTCGGGAGGTGGGCATCCCCCTTCGCGTCCATCAACTGGTGGACTGGCACAACCTGGACGACGCCCGCCTGACGCTGTTGGAGTCCGGCATTGCGCCAAGCGACTGGCTGGAGGTTGGCGCCGCCAAGTTGTTTGCAGACGGCGCGTTCGGCGGCCGGACGGCGTGGCTGTCCGAGCCTTACTGGGATGATCCGGCGTCCGTTGGGACACCCATGTACACCCCGGAGGAACTGTCCGAGCGTGTTCGCAGCGCGCGCGAGCGGGGCTTTCCCGCGGTCATCCACGCCATCGGAGATGCCGGCCTGGACGCCGCGCTGACGGCCATCGCGGCCAGCCGGCCAACCCCGCAAGTCAGCGCGCCGAACGCAAGCGCGTGGCAGGTCCGCACCTTGCGCGACCGCATCGTCCATGCCGAACTGATTCGCCCCGACCTCGTGGCGCGGATGCGGGCCCTGGGGAGTCGGCTGGTGGTGGATGTGCAGCCGCGGTTTGCGTGCAGCGACTTCCCGTGGGTGGCACACCGCGTCGGCCCCCATCGCACGCCGTTTGTCTGTGCCTGGCGTACGCTGGCGAATGCTGGCCTGCATCTGGCCGGCGGGTCGGACGCGCCCATCGAGCCCCTGGCTCCGCTCCTCGGCATCCATGCGGCGGTCACGCGGCGTGATGGCAACGAGACTGGGCCAGGCTACGAAATGCAGGAGGCGCTGACGCCAGAGGAGGCGATTTCCCTGTTCACCCGGGATGCCTGCTTTGCCAACGGGACGGAGGCGTGCAAAGGCGTCATTGCGCCCGGGTGGTGGGCGGACCTCACTGTGGTCGATCGCGACGTTGTCCACCCATCGCACCCGGATGAGCTGCGGGACGCAAAGGTGCTGCTGACGATTGTCGGGGGAAAGGTCGCCTATGCGGCGAACGGTTGGTCTGGAGGTGGAAGTTGATGACTCGGTTCAACGGCCTGGATGAATTCGGGCTGATTGCTCACCTGACCGCGCGCTATCGAGCGGCGCTGCAGAAACAGGAGCCTGCGGCAGGGGGCGTTTTGGTGGACATCGGCGATGACGCTGCCGTCCTCGCCGCGGTGGCAGGCGAAGAGCTGCTCATGACCACCGACACCATGGTGGAAGGCGTACACTTCCTGCCCGAGACCATGGGCTTCGCCGATGTGGGGTACAAAGCGGTCGCCGCGTCGGTCAGCGACATCGCGGCCATGGGCGGTACGCCGCGGTATGTTGTGCTGTCGATCGCGATTGCGGATGCCGTCTCGCTTCCTGATTTGGAAGCCTTGTACGACGGGGTTGCGGCCATCTGCAGCGACGCGCGCTGTGCGCTGGTGGGCGGCGATGTGGTGCACACGCCGGGACCGTTCGTCATCACCAGCACCGTGCTGGGCGGGGTTCCGGCGGGCACCGCAGTGAAGCGCAGCGGCGCCAGGCCTGGGGATGTGGTGTTCGTCACAGGGACCGTCGGCGCATCGGGCGCGGGCCTGGCGCTCCTGCAAGCATCCGGCGTGCTGCTGCCGGCGGACGAGGCCGCGGCACTGCGCACGTGCCATCAGCGCCCGCTGCCGCAGGTAGGGGCCGGGCAGATTCTCCGCAGCTGCGGCGCAACGTCGCTCGACGACATCAGCGACGGCCTGGCGAGCGAGCTCAACGAGATTGCGCGCGCCAGCCAGGTGCGCCTGCGCATTGACACAGCGCGCATCCCCCTGCTGCCGGCACTGCAGAACTTTGCCCGATCGCGATCGGAAGACCCGTACGAGTATGCCTGGTACGGCGGCGAGGACTACCAGCTCGTCGGCACCGCCAGCCCGTTCGCATTTGCCCGCGCGCTGGCGCAGTGCGAGAGCATTGGTGTGAAACTGACGCAAATTGGGCGTGTGGAGCCTGGAGACGGAGAAGTCGTCGCACAATTTCCGGATGGGCGCATCGACCTGGTGGAGCCAAGAGGGTACAATCATTTTAAGTAGACGGTGACCAGCCAAGGCAACGCCTTTCGGTTGCGGGGGTAGACAATGGTAGACGACAAGTCGATATCCATCTCGACGCATTCAAGCGCGCAGACGAGGAAACTGGGTGCGGCGCTCGGGCGGCTGCTGCAGCCTGGCCACGTCGTCCTGCTGTCCGGGGAACTCGGCGCTGGCAAGACGACGTTCACCCAAGGGGTGGCAGAAGGACTGGGGGTCATCGGTGAGGTCACCAGCCCAACCTTCACGCTGGTGGCGGAGTACACCGGACGCATCCCGCTCGTCCACGCTGATTTATATCGCTTGGGCGCCGATGCCGAGGCCGTGTGGCAGACCGGGCTGGAAGATTATCTGGAAGGCGAGGCGGCTGTGCTGATTGAGTGGCCGGAAGCGATTGCTGACGATGTGCAGGATGCGCTGTTTGTCCGAATCGAACGAGCGCCGATGCCGCGCCTCGATGAACGCGACTTTCTGTGCCGCGCGAAGGGACCGGGCAGCTTTGCATTGCTCGATGAGTGGGTGAAACAATGGCTGTTCTAGCCATGGACACGGCAACCGAGACCTTGGTGGCCGCGGTGGGGGCCGGCGGTACAGCGATTGCCAGTGCGGCGGTGCGCGTGCCGCGCGGGCATTCACGGCTGTTGCAGCCG
Source organism: Alicyclobacillus cycloheptanicus (assembly GCF_028751525.1). Taxonomy (GTDB): domain Bacteria; phylum Bacillota; class Bacilli; order Alicyclobacillales; family Alicyclobacillaceae; genus Alicyclobacillus_L; species Alicyclobacillus_L cycloheptanicus. The sequence goes on along the minus strand of NZ_CP067097.1, from coordinate 910,248 downwards.
ACCGTGCAGCAGCTGTTGCGGGCAGCGGGGCTTGGGCCGGAAGAGCTGACCGGCATCTGCGTCGGCATCGGGCCGGGATCGTACACGGGCGTGCGCATGGCCGTCAGCACGGCGAAGGCGATGGCGGTGACGCTCGGGATCCCCCTGTATACCGTGTCGACGCTGCTGGCCATGGCGGAAGCGGCGGTTCCCCAGCGTGGCGATGGGCCGGTGCGTGTGATGCCGCTGCTCTACGCCCGCCGCGCACGGGCCTTTGGGGCGGCGTACACCTTGGCGGGCGCCGAGCGTCTGGCCTGGCAGGTCGAGACGCCTGTGCAGGTGCGGCCGATTGACGACTGGCTGGCGGCATGGCGTGGCAGCGAAGACGGGACGTCAGGTGGCAGCGCGCGCACGTCACACGGGTTACAGGCGGAAGCGTACGGGACGCCGCAGGTTCGCTTTCTCGTACATGATTTCAACCAGCAGCCAAGTCTTGCGCAAACGGCATCGGCGTGGCGCGCCGCTGCGGATGTGGCGCTTGCGCTGTGTGACGTCGCCGCGGGCATGGGGCCGGCGCTGCTGCGGTTGGCAGATGGTGGGCAAGCGGTCGTGTATGCGGGCGATGACATCCACGCCGTTTCGCCGGATTACGCGTTGCCGGTGGAGGCGGAAGCGAAGTTGGCCGAGAGGGGCGAGGCACGTGGCAATGACACGGGCAGACGTTGATCAAAACGAAGCGGAAATCAAACTTCGGCGCATGACCCTGCGGGACGTGGACAGCGTGCTGGTCGTGGAGCGGCGCTCATTCACGGCGCCTTGGTCACGGCAGGCGTTCATGACGGAACTGCTCGACAACCAGTTTGCGCGGTACATTGTGGCGGAAGACGATGGTCGCATTGTAGGCTACGCCGGGGTCTGGATTATCGTGGATGAGGGGCACGTCACGAACATCGCGGTCGATCCCGATTATCGCGGCATGCATCTCGGCGAGACGCTGCTGCGCGCGCTGATGGCGATTTGCGCGGCGCACGGCGGCAGCCGCATGACGCTGGAAGTCCGGGTCACCAACAGCGTGGCACAGAACCTGTACCGGAAACTCGGATTTACGGCGGCCGGGATCCGCAAAGGATACTATACAGACAACCGCGAAGACGCGATTATCATGTGGGCAGACCTGCCGCCGGCGGACACCTTGCCGTCTGCGCAGTCGCTGCTGTAAACGTTTGTCGGTTTGCGGCAATCAGGAGTCAGCCATGCAGGCGTCCATGTTTTGGCGAGCCAATTGTGAAAGCGTCAGCGATGCACATCCTTGAAGGAGTCGACCATGAACATCCTTGCGATTGAAACCAGTTGTGATGAAACGGCGGCAGCCATCGTGGCAGACGGCCGCCGTGTGGTGGCCGAGACCATTGCGTCCCAGATGGAGATTCACGCACAATTTGGCGGTGTGGTGCCAGAGGTGGCATCGCGCCGCCATGTTGAATCGGTCACCGCTGTGGTGTCGGCCACGTTCGCGAAGGCAGGTCTGACGTGGTCCAACATCGATGCCATCGCGGTGACTTGTGGACCGGGGCTGCTCGGGGCGCTGCTGGTGGGGGTATCCGCCGCGAAGGGCTATGCACTGGCCACGGGCCTGCCGCTCATCGGCGTGCATCACATCGCAGGCCACGTGGCGGCATCGTTTGTGGAGACGGACCTGGCGCCGCCGCTCTTGGCGCTGGTGGTGTCTGGAGGGCACACGGAGCTGTTGGCGGTCGAACCGCCGCTGACCTTTCGGAAGCTGGGCGGGACCAAGGACGACGCGGCGGGGGAGGCGTATGACAAGGTCGCGCGCTTGTTGGGGCTGCCCTACCCAGGGGGCCCGCGCGTGGACGCACTGGCGGCGGAGGGCGATCCGACGGCGTATGCGTTTCCGCGATCGCTCCTGGAGGAGGACAGCTTTGATTTCAGCTACAGCGGCCTGAAGTCGGCCGTTCACAATGAACTGGCGAAACGCCGTCAGCGGGGTGAGGAAATCGTCGCTGCCGATGTGTGCGCGAGTTTTCAGGCGGCCGTCGTCGAGGTGCTTGTGGATAAGACGGCGCGGGCGGTCCGACATACGGGATTGTCCACCGTCGTGGTTGCAGGCGGCGTCGCCGCGAACCGCGGACTTCGCCAGGCGTTGCAGCGACGCGCGAAAGAGGACGGATTTCACGTGCATTTTCCGCCCATCCAGTTATGCACAGACAACGCCGCGATGATCGGCGCAGCGGCATACTTTTACGCTGCGGCTGGACGAGCCCATGATTTATCCTTGAACGCCTACGCGACGCTGCCGCTCAACGTGTGGCAGGAAAGTTTCACCGGCGGCGAGATAGGAGTGAGGTAGGGGAGGCAGGCCCAGTCGGGGCGTGACGACGTGGTCGGGGCGTGGATGCGATAGAGGTACGGGTGTGGCAGGTGCAGGCATGGCAAGGGCGCGGGGTGCCGTGGAGGCGCAGGAATGGCAGGTGCACGGGTGCCGTGGCGGCGCCGGTATGGAAGGGCGCGAGTACCGTGGAGGCGCCGGTATGGGAAGGGCGCGGGTGGATGTAAAGGCGATTCCATCAAGCGATATCCACATTGGATATCCACACTATCCACAGGCTTATCCACAGGAAAATCGTTGATAACACGCGGGTTTCGACAAATTTCCACAGCTGTCGATAAAAACTGTCCACAATGCACTTCCCCTCGGACGGGGTCGAATGGGGCTTACGCGAATGAAAAAGGGCTGGGCCCGGTGAGGCATTAGGAATCAAAGGTTCCTTAACGCCGGCGATGGGCTTGGCCCGGCAGGGCATTAGGCATCAAAGGTTCCTTATTGCCGCGGGATGGGCTTGGCCCGGCGGGGCATTGGGCAGCAAAGGTTCCCTAACGCCGGCGGATGGGCTGGGCGCGGCGGGGCATTAGGCATCAAAGGTTCCCTAACGCCGGCGGCTGGGCTGGGTGCGGTTGGGCATTAGGCATCAAAGGTTCCCTAACGCCGGCGGCTGGGCTGGGTGCGGTTGGGCATTAGGCATCAAAGGTTCCTTAACGCCGGCGGATGGGCTGGGTGCGGTTGGGCATTAGGCAGCAAAGGTTCCCTAACGCCGCGGGCTGGGCTGGGTGCGGTTGGGCATTAGGCAGCAAAGGTTCCTTAACGCCGGCGGATGGGCTGGGCCCGGCAGGGCATTAGGCATCAAAGGTTCCTTAACACCGGCGGATGGGCTGGGCGCGGCAGGGCATTAGGCATCAAAGGTTCCTTAACACCGGCGGATGGGCTGGGCGCGGCGGGGCATTGGGCATCAAAGGTTCCTTAACGCCAGCGGCTGGGCTTGGCGCGGCGGGGCATTAGGCATCAAAGGTTCCCTAACGCCGCGGGCTGGGCTGGGTGCGGTTGGGCATTAGGCATCAAAGGTTCCTTAACGTCGCGGGCTGGGCTGGGCGCGGCGGGGCATTAGGCATAAGGTGAGCCCTCGCGTCTTGCCGCGTAAAGACAAAATGAGGCCGCCCCACAAGGGTTGATCACGCCCTTGGCGACGGCCCTGAAAATGTTCTCTCTTCTACGCCTGAATGACAACCTTCGTTCCCTCTGGAATATGGTAGTAGAACCATTTGGCGTCTGGAATGCTGAGATGGATACAGCCGTGGGAGTCCTGTTGCCCAAGCCGCTTTGCGTCGGCCGTGAGGACCTGTTTGTTCGCGTTCATTGGAACCGAATGAAACAGGTACTCACCGTGATTCAGAAAAGAAACCCAGTATTCTGCGCCTTCCTGAAAGCGAGGCGCGTAAAACCAGGTTCCGCGTTCTGCCTGGATGTGAAAAACTCCTAAAGGGGTGCGGCGACTCGGGTCGGATTGAATTCCGGAAGAAACAATCATCGTATACAGTGTCTTGTTGCCAGACTTGACATACAGACGCTGTTTGCCAATCGAGACGTCGATCCACACCGATTCCCCCTTATGCAGCACGGGGTAGGGTCCGCCCGTCGGTTTGGTCCAGTTGACCACTTTGGGCTTGGATGGAGTCGCACTGGACGACGCCGGTTTCTGTGTGGTCGATCCCGATGCATTTGTGGTCGACCCAGTGGCATTGCTGGAGGAAGCCCCAGTGGTGTTGGAAGACACGCTGTTGGACGGGGCCACGGTCGCCATCTGTGTCGCGTTGGTCACATTCGAAGCGTCGGCGAGCGCCGCATCGGTGTGGGTTGAGTGAAAAGTCAAGGCGACAGATGCAACGATCACTGCCGCGAGCAGGCCACTGGTCGAGAGCAGCACGGATCGTCGGGCCAACGCAATACCTCCTAAGTGTTGTAAACGGCCTGCGCAGGGCAGGTTTCCACAAAATAAGATACTAGAAGGATATAATAATCAAGTGAGCTCGTCTATGCTTTCATTCGAGGATGTTGGACAATTTTCGACACATTGGGTCAGTCGTTTCCGGGTCCAGTGCCAGCCCCAGTGCCAGTCCAATACCCAGCCGAGAGCCGAGCCCCGGCTGCCGCTCGGCTCTCGGCTACATCCGCTGTTCCAATTCCTCCAGCTGTGCCGCGGCCGTCTCCCAGTCTTCCATCAGCGCCGTATAGGACTCCATGACTTGTTCCAACGCTTCCTGGAGTTGTGCGGCGCGTACAAAATCCTGCGCCATGCCTGCATCCAGGAGGGCTTTCTCGAGGGATTCCTTGCGTGCCTCCGACTCGGCAATTTCCGATTCCAGCTTCGCCACCTTGTCACGCAGTTTGCGGACATCTGCCGAGCGCACCGGCGCAGACGTGCGGGCGTTGATGTCCGGCCCCGCGGCGGTTGGGTGCGCTCCGTCAACCCGTATGGTCCCGCCGGCTTCATTGGCACCGCTGTCAGCTCTGTCAGCTCTGTCAGCTCGATCGGCACCGCTCGCATTCCGGCCGTCCGTGCCCGTCGCAGGGCTGTCCAGCCCCGCGCTTTCGAGCCGTGCGGCTTCGGCTTCCTCCTGCTTGCGTTTCCACTGGTAATCCGTGTAGTTCCCCAGATACAGGCGGCAGCCCTGCGGTTCGATGACCAGCACGTCGGTTGCGATGGCGTCAATAAAATAGCGGTCGTGGGACACAAACAAAATCGTCCCGTCGTAGTCCTGCAGCGCGTCTTCGAGCACCTCTTTCGCTGGCAGGTCGAGGTGGTTGGTCGGTTCGTCAAACAGCAGCACGTTCGCCTGCTGGAGCATCAAGCGGCACAGCGCCAGCCGGCTGCGCTCACCGCCCGACAGTCCCGCGACCGGTTTTTCCACGTCACTGCCGCGAAACAGAAAGCGGCCGAGTGCAGTGCGCACGGTGGTTTGGTCGAGGCGCGGGAATGCGTCCCAAATCTGCGACAGGACGGTCTTTTCCTCATCCAGGTCAGCTTGCTCCTGGTCGTAGTAACCGATTTGCACATGGCTGCCCCAGCGAATCGATCCCACCAGTGCCGCGTGCCGTCCCAGCAGCGTGCGCAGCAGGGTCGTTTTGCCGATCCCGTTTGGCCCCACAATCGCGACGCGCTGTCCGCGGGCCACCTGCAGGTTGATGGGCCCGGCCAGGGGCTTGTCGGGGTACCCGACGACGACATCGTGAACCTGCAGCACATCCTTTCCCGATGGACGTGCGCACTGGAACGAGAGCGCGAGCCGGGCATTGGTGGTCTTGGGCGCATCGAGCCGCTCCATCCGCGCCAGCCATTTGCGGCGGCTCTGCGCGCGCTTGGTGGTGGACGCGCGCACGATGTTCTTTTGGACGAACTGCTCGATGCGCGCGATTTCCTTTTGCTGTGCCTCGAAGCGAGCGGTTTCCATCGCCAGCCGTTCCGCTGAAGCCTCCACGTAGTCCGTGTAGTTTCCGGGGTAACGCGTGGTCTTTCCGTCCTCCAGTTCGTACACGACGCTCGCGACCTGATCTAGGAAGTACCGGTCGTGCGACACCACCAGTACCGCGCCTGGGTAAGTCTTCAACTCATCTTCGAGCCAGCCGAGGGTCTCCACGTCCAGGTAGTTGGTCGGTTCGTCCAGCACCAACAGGCTTGGCGCCCCCGCCAGCAGGCGGGCGAGTGACAGCCGCGTTTTCTGCCCGCCGCTGAGGCTTGCCACCGGCTGTGTGTGCATCTCTTGGGGAAAGCGGAGCCCGGCGAGCACACGCCGGATGCGCGCCTCGACCGCGTAGCCGCCCGCTTCTTCAAACGTTTGCACAAGCCGGTCATAGGTGGATGACACCGCCGCAAAGCGTGCTTCGTCCTCGTACACCGAAGGCGTCGCCATTTCCCGTTCGAGGCGCCGCAGTTCCCGTTCCATCTCGAAAATCTGGGTGAATGCCTGCTCCATAAACCCGTACACCGTGGTATCGGGGGCCGTGTCGAGAAACTGCGACACATACCCCAGGCTGGCGCCTTTGGCCAGGCTGACTGCACCACTGTCGGGTGTTTCTTCGCCGATGATAATGCGCAGGAACGTCGATTTGCCTGCCCCATTGGCTCCGACGAGCGCGACTCGCTCGCCGTCCTGGACGATGAGGTTAGCATCAAGCAGCACGTCGTGGCCCTCGAATTGCTTGGCGATCCGATTCGCCTGAAGAAGAATCATAGCCAGTCCCCTATCTGTCATACACTCAATCAGACACGGATGAGGTCGTCCGCAAAGATTCATAGAACGAACATGACGAATGAAGCGAGACTTGTATCCTTGCAGGATGGATGCTGTTCACTAGTGTAGCAGACAGGAGGTTCCCTTGTATGAGCGGTCCGGATTTCCCGATGCCAGCAGGGTATGTCTGGCAGTACAAGTTCATCGTCTGGCTGCAGCAGTTCGAAACGCCGTGGCTGGACCGCGTGGCACATTGGTTCGCGTGGCTGGGCATTGAAGGCACTTATTTGCTGGTGCTTCCCATTGTATTCTGGTCCATCCACCGCAAATTCGGCATGCGCCTTGGCTACGTGCTGCTCAGTTCGATGTACGTGAACAACTGGCTGAAGGTGACGCTCAGCGTCGTGCGGCCGACGGGCATCCCTGGTATCCGATCGGTGGACGTGCTCACGGGGCCCAGTTACTCGCTTCCAAGCGGGCACACCCAGGAGGCGTTGACGTTTTTTGGCGCGCTGGCGGCGGCTTTGCGGCGCGGAAAGAAGTGGGCTTGGCTGGGCGCCTTTGTCCTGGCCTTGTTGATGGGGTTGTCCCGGGTGTACGAAGGCCTGCACTGGCCGACCGACGTGCTGCTCGGGCTGGCGCTGGGCACGGTGTTTTCGCTCGTCGGCTGGAGTGTGGGCAAGTGGTGGACCTACCGCAGCTACCCGTTTTCCGTGCGGGCGACGGTCGCCCTCGTGCTGCTGGTTCTGCTCCTGCTGGTCCACCGCGGGCCGATGGACGCGCAGTATGCGGGGTGGATGCTGGGGGGCGCCATCGGAATCTTGTTGGAGGAACGTTACGTGGGCAGTGACATTTCACCCGCGTGGTGGCGGCGGGTGTGTACAGCCGTGATCGGCATGGCGGGGCTGATTGCGTTACAATGGGTGATACAGTGGCCAGCGGATACGGGGTGGCTGGTCGTTCGGGCGCTGTTGGTCAGCCTGTGGTGTACCCTGGGCGCGCCGTACGCGTTTGTGCAGTGCGGCTTGTATCGGCGGGTTAAGGGGGATTGAACGTGCGCAGGAAGGAATGAGGCGCGATGGCACAGGACAAACGGGCACTTCGCCAACACTACCTGCGGCTGCGGGAGGCTGTGACGACGGATCAGCGCAAGGCGTGGAACCGGGCGCTGGCTAGGCACTTGACCGACTTTCTGACGGAATTGGCTGGTCGCGCGGCTGCACCGCCCACTGTGGCCGGATACGTGGCACATCGGGGAGAGCCGGACGTCGCAGAGGCGCTTTCTGCTGTTGCGCAAAAGGGGTGGACGGTCGTCTACCCGAAGACCAACAAGGCTGAGCGGACGCTCACGTTTTTCAAGGCGAATCCAAGCGATACGAAAGCGTTTGAGCCCGGGCCTTTCGGGATTTTGGAGCCGGTCGCAGCCGAGGACGCGGCGGTGCCGGGGGAGGAAATCGACATCGTGATTGTCCCGGGGGTCGCCTTCAGCCGTGACGGCGTTCGGCTCGGCTACGGCGGGGGGTACTTCGACCGCTGGTTCGCGGATGTGAATACCCATGCGGTACGCGTCGGTGTGGCATGGAACTTGCTGCTCGCAGACGATTTGCCGAGCGCGGCGCACGACGTCCGCGTTCATGACGTGGTCACCGAGGCGGGGGTGGTTCGATGCCGTCCGTCGCGCTAGTGCTGGCGGGCGGGGCGAGCCGCCGGATGGGGCAGGACAAGCTGCAGCTGCCGTGGTGCCGCAGCTCGGACAAGCCCATCGCCCGCCGCGTCGTGGAGGTGGCCGAGACCGTCGCGGATGAGGTGTGGGTCATCGCGGCGCAGGAGGCGGGGTCATGGGTGGCGGACCTTGCGTCGCCTGCGCAAGCGGCGGCAGCCAGCGGGCGGCGCGTGCGCGTTGTGCGCGATGCGGTCGCCTACCAGGGCCCGTTGCAGGCGCTTGGGCGGGCCTGGCCGAGGCCGCAGGACCTTGGCGGCGGCGCAGAGGATGCGGTGGTGTTCGTGATCGCGGCGGATCTGCCCGGGCTCCAGCCCGCGGTGCTGGAGGCTTGCCGCCAGGCGCTGCTCGCTGCAGATACGGAGGCGAGTCCGGACGGTATGGCGAGTCCGAACGCGAGCGGCGCGGCGGATGCGGCCTGTGTAGTGCGGGACGGGCGATTGCAGCCGCTCCTCGGCTGCTACAGGCTGGGCGTTGGGTGTGTGCTTCGCCAGGCGGCCCAAGCGGGCGAATTTCGAATTTTGCCGGTCCTGGAAACGCTTGCGGTCCTGCGCATCGACGCCGACGCACAGGGCTGGCCAGTGTGGTGGACGAAGCCTGTGCATACACCCGGCGACTACCAGGCATGGCTGGCCTGGGTGGAAGCGGAGGGCTGCGGTCCGACGACAACCGACAGCGCACTGAATCAGAACCTGGACAGGTAGAGTGGGCCTCTTGGCCCGGGAGGTGAGCGGTGATGAAAGCAAGGGAAGTACCCGTGGAACAAGCCATCGGGATGACGCTTGCGCATGATATGACGCGGATTGTGCCAGGGGAATTCAAAGGCCGCGCGTTTGCGAAAGGACACATCATCACAGAGGCGGATATTCCGCTGCTGCTGGACATCGGCAAGCGGCACATCTACGTCTTGGAGATTGGGCCGGACGAGCTCCATGAGAACGACGGCGCCCTGCGGATGGCCCACGCTGTGGCCGGACAAGGCGTCTCGATGTCGGATGTCCACGAAGGCAAGGTGATTCTCAAGGCCAAGGCGGACGGGGTGTTGTGGGTCGATCGCGATCGGCTGTTTCAAATGAATCGCATCGACGACATCTCCATCGCCACGCGGCAGCCCGACAGTGCGGTGAAGGCCGGGATGTCGGTGGCGGGGGTCCGGCCGATTCCGCTGGTCGTCACGAAAGACAAAGTCGAGCGTGTGGAGCAGATTGCGGCGGAAGCGCCGCGGCCGGTGATCGACGTTGTGCCGTACCAGCCGCACCGGGTGGCGCTGGTGACGACGGGGAGCGAAATCAAGTCCGGGCGCATCACCGACAAGGCCGGGCCGGCCCTGCGCGAAAAGTTTAACGCCTTCGGGGTGGAGGTCATCAGTCAGGCGTTCCCCGGCGACGACCTGCCGGACATCGTCGCAGCCATCGAGGCCGCTTGCGCCGACGGCGCGACGCTGGTGTGTGTGACCGGGGGGATGTCGGTCGATCCCGATGATCGCTCGCCAGCCGCGATCCGCCATTCGGCCGCAGAGGTCATTACCTACGGCACGCCGATGCTGCCGGGATCGATGCTGATGCTGGCGTACCGGGGCGAGACGGCCATCTTCGGGCTGCCGGGTGCGGTGATTTACGACAAGGTCACCTCCTTTGATTTGCTGCTGCCCCGCGTGTTGGCGGGCCTTCGCTGGAGCAAGGACGACATCGCGCGGCTGGGCGCAGGTGGGTGGCTGAATGACTGAAACGGCGCGCGAAGGCATGCGGAACGGCGCACGGGAGGGCATGCGCAAGCCTGGTGAACCCGTGCGCGAGGGCGCGGTCCGGCCGCCCATCTGCTGCTGCATCGTCGGGCGACAGGATGCGGGCAAGACCACGCTGCTGCAGGGGCTGGTGGCTCACTGGGCGGCGCGCGGACTGCGCGTGGCGGTGCTCAAGCACGATGGGCACGTGGATGCGGCTGTGCAGGCAGGCCATGCGCTGGGTGTGCCGGCTGCGCCGGTGGATGACTGGGAAAAGCCGGGATCGGACACGGTGCGCTATGCACAATCGGGTGCCGCGGCCACGCTGGTCGCGGGCGGGGGGCAGTCCCTGCTGCGCATGGTGCGCCATCCGGGCACCCAGAACCTGGATGACCTGGCGCGGGGGATGTTGGCGTGGATGACGCAGGTGGGCGATGCGCCCGACGTGTTGGCGGCGGAAGGATGGAAGAAGAGCGACTGGCCGAAGGTGGCTGTGGTTCGACGGCCAGCGGATGTGGACTGGCTCCAGTCTGAACATTTGGCGAATCTGCGCGCGGTCTATTGCGGTGAACGGCTGGACGATGCGCTGCAGCGGGTTGCCGCACTGGGACGGCGGGTGTATCATGGTGCAGAACTCACTGAATTGGCAGATGACATTCTCGGTTGGTCTGCATCGGATTGATTGAACGACATGCGTGGAGGCGACGGAGATGTTGGGAAACATTGGATGGTCTGGCCTCGTTCTCATCTTAATCGCGCTTTTGCTCGTGTTTGGCCCGAGTAAACTGCCGGAAATCGGAAAGGCATTTGGGAGGTCGCTGCGGGAATTTCGCAATGCGACGAAGGAAATGACGGACGATGTGGCGGGCGCTGTCCGCGGACATTCGAACGATCCGTCGTCTCCGTCTCCCGGAACCGCGTCTTCTGGCACCGCGGCCGCGACGGTTGAGCCCATCGTGCTTCAGGAAGGCACGCCAGAGGAAACGCGTCCATCCCAGGCCGAGTAAGTTGGGCAGGATTCCATCACGGCCATACGTTCGAAGGGGCAGCCGAAGGCTGACCAGTTCTTGGCCTTGGCGATTCTCAGATCACCTCTCCAGCAGGAGGACGATGGGCGTTGACCTTCATAGACCACTTGTCCGAACTGCGCAGGCGCATCATTTATATTCTCATCGTTTTCGTCATCTTGCTGATGGCTTGTTTCGGGTTTGTGTCCCACATCTTTGATTACCTTGTCTCTCCTTTGCATGAGGCTGGCTATCAGTTGATGGTCATTTCCCCCGGTGAGGTTGTGACCGTTTATTTTTCGGTCGGCGGCATCGTCGCAACCGGCTTGACCTTACCGTTTGCCCTCTACCAAATCTGGCTGTTTGTACGCCCAGGGCTCACCCCTCTGGAACGCCGGTACACCGTGCGCCTGCTGCCGGTCACGCTGGCGCTGTTCGTGGCCGGCGTATGTTTCGCCTGGTTTATCGTGTTTCCGAGGGTGCTCCACTTCCTGCTGTACCTGAGCGCCAAACAGTTTACCGTGAACTTGCGCGCAGAAAACTATTTTTCGTTTCTCTCAACCATCTGCCTGCCGTTCGGCTTTATCTTCGAACTGCCGGTGGTGGTCGTCTTCCTCACCCGCATCGGGTTGGTGACACCGCGATTTCTAAGTCGGATCCGCCGCTATGCCTACCTGGTCATCGTGGTGATTGGGGTGCTCATCAGCCCTCCGGAACTCATCTCCCATTTAAGTGTGACCCTGCCCATGGTGCTGCTGTACGAAATCAGCATTGGTTTGTCCAAGCTGGTTGAACGGAGAAAAGCCAGACAGTCTGTTCAACAGGAATTTGCGAAGTGACTTGCGGGTCAGGCAGTTGTGGGTCAGGCAGGGGAGAAAAATCTTTTGATGCGTCCTTGCAAACCAATCGGCGAGCGTCTATCATAGGTGGTGGCGTTAGCACTCGATTGAAATGAGTGCTAACAGGGGTGCTGATATTGAACTGTCCAAGGAGGGTATTCACACATGCTGAAACCACTCGCTGATCGCGTCGTGGTACGTCCGGTAGACCGCGAAGAAAAGACCGCCAGTGGCATTGTACTGCCGGATACGGCGAAGGAAAAGCCACAGGAAGGTGAAATCATCGCGGTGGGTCCGGGCCGTTACGAAGACGGCAAGCGTGTTGAACTGGATGTCAAGGTCGGCGATCGCGTGATTTACTCCAAGTATGCTGGCACCGAAGTCAAGGTGGACAACGAGGAAGTACTGGTCCTGCGCGAGAGCGACATTCTGGCCATCGTAGAAAAGTAAGGTACATACACGTTAAGGAGGGACACACACATGGCAAAGGACATTAAGTTTGGCGAAGACGCGCGTCGTGCAATGCTGCGCGGTGTCGACGCATTGGCTGACGCCGTAAAAGTGACATTGGGACCGAAGGGCCGCAATGTGGTGCTGGAAAAGAAATTCGGTTCACCGCTCATCACCAATGACGGCGTAACCATCGCAAAGGAAATTGAACTCGAAGACACGTTCGAGAACATGGGTGCACAGTTGGTGAAGGAAGTCGCGACAAAGACCAACGACGTCGCTGGCGACGGGACCACGACGGCGACCGTTTTGGCACAGGCAATGGTTCGCGAAGGCCTGAAGAACGTTGCGGCTGGCGCCAACCCGATGGTGCTGCGCAAAGGCATTGAGAAGGCTGTCAACGCGGCTGTGGAGGAAATCAAGCGCATCGCGAAGCCGGTTGAAGGCCGTGCGAACATCGCGCAGGTCGCAGCCATTTCCGCTGGCGACGATGAAATCGGCGTCCTCATCGCAGACGCCTTCGAGAAGGTTGGCAAGGACGGGGTCATCACGGTTGAAGAGTCCAAGGGCTTCGTGACCGAACTCGAAGTCGTGGAAGGTATGCAGTTTGACCGCGGCTACATCTCGCCCTACATGGTGACGGATACCGACAAGATGGAAGCCGTGCTCGACGAGCCTTACATTCTCATCACCGACAAGAAAATCGGCAACATCCAGGAAGTGCTGCCGGTGCTGGAACGCGTCGTGCAGTCCGGCCGTCCGCTCCTGATTGTGGCGGAAGATGTCGAAGGCGAAGCACTGGCGACCTTGGTCGTGAACAAGCTGCGCGGAACCTTCACCGCTGTCGCCGTGAAGGCACCTGGCTTCGGTGACCGCCGCAAGGCCATGCTCCAGGACATCGGTATTTTGACGGGCGGCCAGACCATCAGCGAAGAGCTGGGGCTGGAACTGAAGAACACCACCCTTGAACAACTGGGCCGTGCACGTCAGGTGCGCGTCAGCAAGGAAAACACCATCATTGTCGATGGATTCGGCGACAAGGCGGAAATCGAAGCGCGCATCAAGCAGATTAAGGCGCAAATCGAAGACACCACGTCCGACTTCGACCGTGAGAAACTGCAGGAGCGCTTGGCGAAACTGGCCGGCGGCGTAGCGGTCATCAAGGTTGGTGCCGCGACCGAAACCGAGCTGAAGGAAAAGAAACTGCGCATCGAAGACGCCTTGAACGCGACGCGCGCTGGTGTGGAAGAAGGCATTGTGGCTGGCGGCGGTACCGCGTTGGTCAACGCCCTCGCTGCACTGGATAAGGTGTCTGCAACGGGCGACGAAGCCACAGGGGTCAACCTGGTTCGCAAGGCCCTCGAGGCGCCTGTGCGTCAGATTGCCGACAACGCGGGCGTGGAAGGCTCTGTGATTGTGGAACGCCTGAAGAAGGAAAAGGTCGGTATTGGTTACAATGCAGCCACCGGTGAGTGGGTCGACATGATTGAGGCGGGTATCGTAGACCCGGCCAAAGTCACGCGTAGCGCGCTGCAGAACGCAGCCAGCGTGGCGAGCATGTTCCTGACCACCGAAGCTGTCGTTGCTGACAAGCCGGAGAAGGAAAAGGCCCCCGCAATGCCCGGCGGCATGGGCGGCATGGATATGATGTAAGCTGAAACACCGAGAACCCCTGCTGCGGCAGGGGTTTTTCTTTCGCTCTGTTCTTAACAACTGTTGCTATTCCATAGCAATCAACTGATTGCTTGTGAAGCATGGGTTTCGGCGATCAAGGCGTCGTAACACGCCGTGTGGCAGAGTCGATCCGGTTTCCGTTCGCCTGTCTCATGTGAGACACAGATGAGAGTTGCCGCTTCGTCTGTTGTACGAATCGGTTGGTGGCAAATCGCACATTCACTTGTATAGACCATCTTGCGGTGGATTTTCTTCGTATCTATGCAGGCCATCGCTAGGAATCTCCTTTCCCAAACGCCGGATGTGATCGCTCGGGTCGTGTCCAGGTACTCAAACCAGGTCATGTAGTTGGCGAGGTACTTTGTCGCCACGCCCTTGAACCGTACCATCCAGTCCTTGAGGCGACCGTGATAGGCGTTGACGTTCTGGATGTGGTACACACCTCTGCTTCGCACACCGGCTTTCGCATTCAGAGCAACATGTTCGATGGCGGCGTCCTTGCAAACTTTCTTGAAGGCGGGCAAAGCGTCGGTGCAGAGCACTACATCAGTACCCAAGACCGGTATCATTTCCTGACGTAAGGTCTGTGCATCCACTCGCTCCAGAACGAGCGAAACGGTACGAGCCGTACGGTCCCGAAGTACAAGCACCGGCACTTGATCCTTGCTCCGTCCACGTTTATGGACGCCCTGGTTATATGCGCCTTTACCGTGCTTGCGAGGTTTACGTCCGAATCGTTGTTCAAAATCCCTCTTGCGGGCATCAGGATTCAATTTGTCCTTGAAGTGACTGCCTTTGTACGAACGGCGAAAGAATGTCTCGTCGGCCTCGACGATGCCATCCAGTTCGGAGTCCTCGTCGGTGTGTTCCCGCAACGAGGCCAGGATTTTATGACGCCATGCAAAAGCGGTCGAGACGGCGATGTTGAGTTCTTCGGCCGTGGCTCGTAACGACTTGCCTTCTCGCATGCACCGAGCCATTTCATCCCACATTTCTGCCGATTTCTTGGTATATGATAGTGGGGTTCCCGTCAAGTCACTGAAGGTTCGACCACATGCCTTGCAGAAATAACGTTGCCGGCCTGTCCCGACCATCTTACCGTCACGCTTCGTCGATTTACTGCCGCAGCGAGGACAAACGACTCCACTCCGGAAATGGGCTTCACGGATATGATGAATGTTCACAGCGTCTCACCTCGAACGTTTGTTCGCATTCATCCTACCGCAATGTTCGGAAAACCGCAATACAGACGAACAGAGCGTTTTCTTTTCGATGTACGCATTTGACATTCTTTTGACATTCCAAGCTATTTCACGGGTCCGAAAAGCGGCGGCAATTTGAGTTTGGGGGGGATGGGTGATGAGATATGACGCTCAGGATGTTTTTAAGACCGCGACTGGTTTTGATGCAGCGACAGCTGCAATTGTTGCGAAATTAGGTCAGACAAACGACATTGCAACTTATGTGTCACCATTCGTCACGGTCGCCTCATTTACGATTGAGGTGTATTTGAAATGTCTATTTATGCTTGATCACGGGAGACCAGCTCCACGGTCCCATAAATGGGACACATTGTTCGGTCAGCTTAGCAAAGAAAATCGTGTAGAGATTGAGAAGTTATATAACCAGTTTGTTGCGACAGATCCACTCGTTCAAGACATGGTGCAACGAGTACCTGGAACAAAACTCGATTTGAGCAGTTTCTTGAAAGACGCAGGAAGCGCGTTCGTGAATTGGAGATACATGTATGAAAGGAAGCTCACCAGTTTCCCGACTTCCGGCCCTTTGATCAGAGCATTGCGCGAAAGGATTCAAACCCTCAAACCGGAATGGTTTGAAGAAAACAAGTGACCTCTGTAATTCTAAAACAATACGCGTATCAGCACCCTGCGTGGTGCTTTTTTCATGCCCAATTTGGAGATGATTTGCAAGATCGGTCTTGACGATGGGAATGCGGATTTCCTCCGACAGAGACTGAAGGTCCTAGCTGAAGCAGTGATGGATGTAGAAGTTAGTCACTTAGTCGGCGCTGAGCACTTTGAGCGAAACACAGAGCGTCACAACTACCGCAATGGGTATCGCCCAAGGGAGTGGGGTACCAGAGTTCACACCGTCAAACTGAACATCCCTAACATTCGCAATGTAAGCTATTTCCCCAGCTTGCTGGAGCCCCGCAAACGAGCTGAGAGGGCTTTATTGAATGTCGTTCAAGAAGCCTATTTACATGGCGTGAGCACCCGCAAAGTCGACGAACTGGTGGAGTCGCTGGGCTGGATGGAATCAGCAAGAGCGAGGTCTCACGTATCTGCAAGGAGCTCGACCATGTAGTTCAGGCGTTCAGGAACAGCCCTCTCGAAGGTGAATTCTCTTACGTCTAGCTGAATGCAACCTTCCCGAAAGTACGAGAAGGAGGACGAGTCCAGAGCATGGCGTACGCTACTGCTATCGGCGTGAAAGCTACCGGTGAGCGTGAGGTGCTCGCCTTTGACATCGGTACCAGTGAAGACGGTCTGTTCGGGCAGGGATTCCTCAGTAGCCTCGTCGCACATGGGCTCAAGAGTGTGAAGTTGGCGTTCAGCGATGCACGCGAGGGACTGCGGTCAGCCATTGAAACGACACTGGTCGGTGCGACCTGGCAGCGTTGCCGAGCCCATGTTGTCAACATCGGATGTAAAATCCCAATAACAGCGGATTGTGATTCCCCAAAAATAACGGATTCATATTCCCCAAAATCATCGGGATGAATTCCCCGCCCTTTGTCGAATTTACGGCACTGTTCACATCGTTGTGGGAGGTGCCACGATGACTGGGAGTGAGAAAATGGAAGTTAGAAGGATGTATCAGGAAGGCGTCAGTATCTCTGAACTCTCTCGAAGAACTAAACAAGCCCTTGCGGCGATTTCTGTATGAATATTCACTTGTACGAGCGACACAGTAATGCCACTCAAGGGCAACGTATCTAGGAGAGAGAATAGTTCTCAGGGGTACATACCCATTTAAGGAAATACGTGTATTATGCCGCTTCGCTGAACGTTTCAGGACATATAATGCGTAAGGCTTGGCGAAAGAGAACAAGGCCGAGCCAATGTTCTTAAGGAGATGACAATCATGGCAGACGCAATGTGCAGTTCTTATAACGGCGACTTCAATGCGAGCATTGTGTGGCAAAATAATGGTCCGTACATCGGAACCGGGTATGTAACATCGGGCGCGATAGTTATGGCCGTTCAAGAAATGGTTCAAGCATATGGTTGCTCCATTGGCGGAAGTGGATTGGATGGGATTTATGGTCCAGACACGCAAAGGGGCATTGAGTGTTATCAAAAACTCAAAGGTTTAACTGCTGACGGCATTGTTGGCCCCAATACTTGGTTGGCACTATCGAAAGACTTGCAACTTACCCAGAGTGAAGGAGGGATATGGTACTACACGTGGTCTCACGGTGGATGGGATATTACGTATGTCCAGTATGAGTTTATCAGCAGTCCGAATTACTCGTGCTTCGGAGAATGGACATATACTACACTAGACGGAACTACGTACTGGATGGAGGCAACGTTCACCAAATACTAATCGGCTAAAGCCAGGAAAGCCAATGGGAGGCCACTGCCTCCCATTGGCCATCAAGTACGAGGTTTTTCTACAGGAATTTGGCTCAGCGGCTTCGTATACACGTGATGGATCAAGGAGTCAATTAATTTCATGTCATCCTGTTGTGAACCTCCCTGTGTTGATATATCGAACCATACATTGTGGCAAATAAATTGGTATTCCAACATGCGGGGCAACTGGATATCCTCGAACTTTCCTACCGTAACTCCGTTATACTGAAATTGAGATATCGTATCTGTAGAGTCGTGGTATGGTACGAATAGTGAAACAGGTCCGGCTCCTCTTGGTAGCGCATTGTTTGGCGCTGGCGATTCACTGATTTTATATACATTTTTAGGCCCGTTTTGCTCGTAGAAAACAATAAACGGATTCCCGGTTCCTTCGTGTGCTGTCGGTTGTGTCATGGTGTATCCGGGTAACACCCATTGGGGTTGCGGCAAGACAAATGGATAAACCGATGTCGGTGGTTGACCAAAACCCGCGCCGGTCGATTTACTGACCTCGGGATGTTCATGGTGCATCGATTGGTAGCCATATCCGGCCAATGCACCAAGTATAATCACCGCCGCTACTCCAGCTGTCAGGTTCGGTAGTATGCTCCGCCGTCTCTTTGGATGCCGAGTTAAAGTCCGCATTTCCCGTTCCAGAGAGGCCTGAATTCGAGCCCTGGCTTGTGCAGATAAGGTAGCTCTTTCACTGTTCTTTAGCATATTGGTTATTCTTTCGTACACTAGCATTCCCTCCCCCTGTAAGTGATTGGAGCATCTTATCCGCAACTTTCAGCGCACGGTGATAGGTAACTCGTACACTATTTGGAGAGCAACCTAGAATTGTTGCCGTTTCCTGTGCAGACAATTCCTGCAACCCCCGAAGAACTAAAACGCTCCGATATTTCGGGCTCATCTGGTTTAAGATGGATTTGAGCAAGTGTGCATCATGATTTCGTTCTGCGATTTGTTCAGGCGTTATATCGTTCGACTCAACGACTTCAAGTTTATCTTGGGGCATCGTGTATTTGTCATATCTGTGCTTCCTCGCATAATCAATTGCAGTGCGGCGGGCGATCTGGAGGAGCCACACCTTCGGTGTTCCCTCAGCTCGATAGGTGTGAATCTTCCTCAGTGCCTTCACAAAGGTCTCTTGTGTCAAATCTTCCGCGTCCCTTTTGCCCACGTAATGGAGGAGAAAGTGATAAACGTCATCCCCATAGTCACGAAACCAATCTTGCACTGTTTCAAAGTTGTACAGCACGTTCACCTCCCTGTCGACAAGTAAGACGCTATTACATCTCGATTCATTACACGTTTATAGGAATAACAGGACACGCAAAGAACGTAGTCTATCGGAGCGTCGTGTTTTTCTGCATTTTTTAGGTTGCGGAAAACAGCCAGCAACACCGCACCAGGTTACGCACAGAGTTACGTAGAATATTACGTTGAACAATAATTCGGGTTAAAAGCCCTACATCTAGTTCTTGGCGCGACTTGCTGTACTTTCTCCTCTTCGGGACATATGTATAAATTCGGGCGGAGAGAGGGCAATGCGCCGTATTCCCGCCTGGTCAATAAAAGTGTCCCCAGAAACATCCATTTGTAAAAATGAAGGTGAACAAGAAAACATTTCTCGTTCATTTGTATAGACCATTCAACAGATTTACGTGGGTAATATATAAAATCGTTGTGGGGTGAAACGCCTAAATTGGCTCAAGTCCTTTGCGGGTGAAGCATAATTTGTAAAACCGGCACAATCAGTTTCTCATTCTGCCGCTGTGAATGTTCCTGAATGCGTTATCATAAATGGGGGAGTTTCCCAACCTGTCAACGGAGGGAGGCACAAGGGGCATCAAAACTGAAGTGAGGGAGGGACCGAGGTAAAGCGGGCGAGAAAACGTGTTGAGAAGCCAGCAGGGCGGTCATGCATGTGCAATCAGTGGTGGTACTACTTCAATCAAGAATCTCCGAAACTTCCACAAATGACTGCGAGAGCATCAAGGAGGGACGAACATTGAAGGCCACGAGATTTCGCTGGGTCATTGTACTCCTGCTTTTCATCATCACCATCATCAACTACGTCGACCGGTCAGCCATTTCCTATGCCATTTCCGACATATCGTCCGTATTTCATCTCAACGATGCGCAGTCTGGGATGATTCTTGGCGCGTTCGCGATCGGTTACATGATCACGACCTTTTTCGGCGGGATTTGGGTCGATCACACCGGCGCGCGAACAGTCCTGACGATTTCCTCTCTGCTGTGGACGTTGTCCATCGGCCTCACGGGGGTCGCCGTTGGGTTTGTGATGATTTATCTCATGCGCATCTTGCTCGGTATTGCGGAGGGGCCGAACTTCCCGGCAATGAACCGGGCCGTTGCGGAATGGCTGTCCAAGGATGAACGAGCCATCGCGCTTTCCAACTCCCTCGTTTCTGTACCGTTGGCGCTGGCGATTGGGGCTCCTGTTGCAACGCAGCTCATCATCCACTTGTCCTGGCGCGGCATGTTTATCGTGCTGGGGATTGTCGGGCTCATTTGGGTGCCTTTCTGGTACGGATTCTTCCGCAACCGTCCGGAACAAAGTGCACACGTAAATGAAGCTGAGCTCCGGCACATTCACGATGGCAATCTTGACTCAGCAGCCCAACAAAGCACCATTTCGCATCGGCCGCAGGTCACGGGGCTGTGGAAGTACTTGCTGACCAGCCCCACGCTGTTAGCGAACGACTGGGCCTTTTTCGTGTTTGGGTACTATCTGTTCTTCTTTATGACCTGGCTGCCGAGTTATCTCCAGCAGCAGTATCACCTCAAGCTGGCGACCGTCGGTCTGTTTGGCATCCTGCCCTGGCTGCTGGCGGCTGTTTTGCTGTGGCTGCTTGGCTATGTGTCCGATGCGATTCTCAGGCGCACCGGTCGGCTGCGGCTCGCTCGTTCACATCCCATTTGGATCACGATGCTGCTCGCGGCCGTGTGCATTTTGCCGGTCATCTATACGCATAACCTGACGGTCGCGCTCATCTTCATTTCGCTGGCCGTAGGGTTTGCGATGAGTTCGAACTCCACCTTCTACGCGGTGAACGTCGACATCGCGAAAGAACGGACCGGTACAGCGCTGGGCGTCATGGACACCTTCTTCGCCATCGCTGGATTTGCAGCGCCGGTCATCACGGGGTGGGTGGTCAACTCGACGGGACAGTACACCAACGCGTTCTGGCTGCTGTTTATCTTGGCGCTGTCGGCGGTTGTCGCGGTGTTCTTCTTCCATAAACCGGATCGCGAAAACCTGGAGCGGATCGCGCAGGGCCAGTCATCATCGGTCCATTGATTCATTGTTCCAATTCTCGTTCCGACATCATCCAATAGGGAAGACAGCGTATGGCGTGCCGTCCGGCACGCCATACGTCCTATTGCATGCTTTCGAAAATATGAACTTTTCGTCGCATTATGTCGAAATGGCCAACAAAATCTGCGTCGACATGATAAAATCCATCGTGAATTTCCTCTTGTGTTTGAGTGAGAGCAGGGTGAATGCAAAGTATGGAAGACTACAGGTTCAGGCCGCTGGAGAGTCCGCTGGCGTGGAGTCAAGCCGAAAAGCAGCTGCGCCCATCCTCGGAAGCGCATCGCATTATGACGACGGTGTATCACATCACCGCCGATGGGATCTACCCGTACGGCATATTCCCTGACGAATCCACGAAAGAAAAAAGGACAAAAGACCTATCCCGAAAGTGACAAAAGTCCCGGGAAGTCCGGGTTGAAAATAGTAACATTGTATACAACAGACAAAAACGTTTTGTGGTCGAGGGTAGGGGGGCACATTTTGCATACCCAAGCAGCGTGGTGTCTAGTTTGCCGTCGAGTTGTCCCTGTTCACGCGCAGTTGTATGTGTTTCGTACGGGATTCAAACAAATCGAAGGCGTGAACTATCCTTTAGCTAAATGCGGGGAAACACCATGCACACACATGGATTTCACCCCGCGCGTCACGGAGGCGACTCAAGCCACGAAATAAAGTGCTCCCTCGTCATGCCCCTCTCTCAGCCCCTAGGCCGCGCAACCGCGCGCCTGCATCCAGCACTTGGGTGTCTTTCTGGTGCTGACACCCAATGTCCATCATCCGACCACGGACAACCGTGGTTCGTGGTAGCAAGCGGGGAGAATGCCCTGTCCACCTTCTTTCGTCGCGCATAGCATGCATCGTTCCAAATTTTTTGCAGGAAGGTGGATGCAGCATGGCGACGTATGCGAACCTCGCGGTGATTCATGGTCAGGTTCAGAACGATGCATTTTACTTCACGCTCACGGTGAACGGTACACAAGTGCCGGGCATGGTCATGGATACAGGTGCCTTTGAATTGACGTTTAACGGTGAGGTGGCGCGGCAGCTCGGCTTACCCAATCTCGGAAGCATCCAAATCGGGGGCGTAGGCGGTACGGCCAACGCCTATCAGTCGGAATGCACCCTGTACCTTGGCGGGAAGACGTTTCACAACGTGCCCTGCATTGTCGATCCCGACTTTTCCGACGCTGGGCTCTTCGGCTTGCGATTCTTCGTGGACAACCACCTGGCGATGACGTTGGACCCTGTGCATCAGGAACTCGTGATTCTGACGCCGTCCACAACGGCGTGATGCGCGCGGCGAAACCGTATTGACTCACCCACATCGCCTTCTCAACCGTCTCTTAAGCACTCTCTTTTCAGGTGTACAAAAGGCCTGTCATCTCCGGATGGCAGGCCTTCTGACCGAGACGGGGGCGGTTCCGGCAGGTCGATTCCAGCAGCTCTATTCCAGCAAATCCGGTTGTTCTTTGACGATACGGTCCCACAGGGGCTGAAATTGGAACCAGCCTGAGATGGATGAACCGACATAGCGCGATGTGCGCAGTGCGTACTCAGGTTCGATGAGCGTCGGCTTTCCGACCGCTTCCGCCAAGAGTTGGGCCTGGCAGGAGCGCTCCATGGTGATAAACCACCATGCGGCTTCGTCCACGGTACCGCCGACCGTCAGCAGCCCGTGGTTTCGCAGGATGACCGCTTTCCGTTTGCCGAGGGCCTCGCCGATGCGGCGGCCCTCCTCCAGTTCGTGTACGACGCCGGTGTAGTCGTCGAACACGGCGTGATCGTTATAAAAGGCGCAGGCGTCCTGGGTGATGGGGTCCAGCAGCCGGCCCAGGGTTGACCAGCTCTTGCCGTAGACCGAATGCGCGTGCGCTGCGGCGACCACGTCGGGGCGGGCTTTGTGCACCTGCGAATGGATTGCGAAGGCGGCGCGGTTGACCGGGCGGTCGCCCTCCACCACATCGCCGTTGTGGTTCACCAAAATCAGGTCGGACACCCGGATTTGACCGAAGTGCATGCCAAATGGATTGACCCAGAAGTGGTCAGGCCGCTCCGGATCGCGTGCGGTGATGTGGCCTGCGACGCCCTCGTCGAACCCAAACTTGGAAAACAGGCGGAAGGCGGCAGCCAATCGCTGTTTCCGATGAAGCCGTTCTTCCTCGACGGATTGAAAGGTGGGGGGTTGCAACCGAAACTCCGCTGCCATGGGAATCGCTCCTTTTTGGACACACCGGGTGTGTCGGCGTGTGTGTCAATGGACTTCTTCACAATCAATCGCGGCGCGGCGGCCGGAACTGCGAGAGGATGGCCCGCTCGAGAAACGTGTATGCGTGGTCCAATTCCTCACGGGAGGTACCGTGCAGCGCTTGCAGGGCGAGCCCGTTGAGTGCGGCGAGAAACATGCGGGCGCCGCCAGCCAGGTCGTTGCCGGACATGTTGTCGGCCGGGATGCCGGCGACGATGAGGTCGACAATTTGGTCCTGAAGTTTTTTTACCTCATCCGCAATCCGAGGCGACCATGCAGCCATGGCCAGCAGGTCAAAGTAGACCTTTCTCCAGGTGCTGTCCTCGGTTTCAAATCGACTTCGGACGAAGGCAATGACCTGCTTCAGCCGCTCCGTCACCGACTGTTCGGGCTGCAGCGTAAGCAAAAAGCCGTGCAAGTGACGCTGGATGATTTGCGCGGCGGCGGTGACCAGCAGGGCTTCCTTGCTCGGGAAGTGATAATGGATGAGGCTGAGCGTCACGCCAGCTTCCTGTGCAATGTCTCTGGTTGAGACGCTTCCCGAACCCTTGCGCGCCATGCACTGGTAGGTGGCTTCGAGGATGCGCTCGGCTGTGTTCGTTTTCACGTGCTCCACGTACCCGCTTCCCGTCAACGTGTGTCCAAATTGGTCACTTGACCGATTTATATCTTAAGTCTTATCACAAGATTTCAGAGGAATCAATGGATTTCGTCGAAAGCGTCTGGCCAAAAACAGGGTACCCTGCCTTTTTCGTGTGAAACTAGTGAAACTTTTGGGTGTTTTCGTAACAGAATTGAAGGTACAATCGTCAATAGACAAGTAGGGATTTCGCTGTGGTACGCCAGTGAAATCGGCGAAGGGGTGTTACTGTGCAGCAGGTACAGCGTGGGGTTGCGTTGGAAGAGTGGAACCCGGAACTCAAAGCCGTCGTGGATAACATGGAGCAGGTCATTGTGGGCAAACGGGATGTGATTCGGCTCCTGCTGGTGGCGCTGCTGGCGGGCGGGCACTGTCTGATTGAAGACGTGCCAGGGGTGGGCAAGACGATGCTGGTTCGCGCGGCAGCGCGGTCACTCGGCTGTGAGTTCCGTCGCATTCAGTTCACGCCGGACCTGCTTCCATCGGATGTGACGGGTGTTTCCATCTATAATCAAAAGTCGCAAGCGTTTGAATTTCGGCCTGGCCCGATTTTCGGACAAGTGGTGCTGGCCGACGAGATCAACCGCACCTCCCCGAAAACCCAGTCTGCGCTGTTGGAAGCGTTGGAAGAACACAGTGTGTCTGCGGACGGCGTCACCTACCGCCTGCCGTCCCCCTTCTTTGTGCTGGCCACTGAAAATCCCATTGAATTTGAGGGGACGTTTCCGCTGCCGGAGGCGCAGTTGGACCGCTTTCTGCTGAAGTTCAGCATGGGCTACCCAACATTGGCAGATGAAGTGGATATTTTGACCCGTCAGCAGGAAGGGCATCCCATTGCGAAGATTGCGGCGGTCACAACCCCTGAACGGGTCTTGGAATGGCGGCGCGAAGCGGCTGAAATTTACGTCGACAGCCAGGTGCGTCAGTATCTGGTGCAAATTGTCCAGGCCACACGTGAACACAAAAGCGTCTACCTGGGGGCGAGTCCGCGGGCCAGCATTGCGCTGTTCAAGGCGGCGCAGGCGCTGGCGTTCATTTCAGGCCGACCGTACGTCGTCCCGGACGACATTCAGCTGCTCGCCCCCTATGTGCTGGAGCACCGGGTCCTGCTGTCTGCGGAAGCGCGGCTGTCGGGGGTTCGCGTCGATGCGCTCATTCAGGATTGCCTGGCTGCGATTCCGGTTCCGGTCCTGCATGAGGTGCGTCGTTGATGCGTGTCCTCAAAGTCCTCGGGCTGTCGGGGGTCGGACTGATCTGGGGCGCGTTGTTTGTCTTTGCTCGTGTGCAAGGGGCGTTTTTCGCCTGGTTTCTGTTTTATTTCTGGACGCTTTTGGTGGTGTATGAAGGGTTGGTTTGGTCCTTCGGACTGCGCGGTGTCGAGACGTCACGCTCGTTGTCAGCGAGTCGGTTGTCCGCAGGGCAGCCGCTTGAAATCACGCTGTCTTTGACCCGCCGCGGCTGGTGGCCATTGTTGTGGGTTCGGGTGCGCGACGACCTGCCCGAACGCTGGCGGTTTCAAACGTTGGGCGCAGAACGGGTGTTGCAGCCCATGTGGTCGACGGAGGCTTCCTTCGTCTATCAGGTCGACGCGGTGCAGCGGGGGGTGTACGCGCTTGGCGATACCACTGTTGAGACGGGGGATGTGTTTGGGCTGGTTCACCGAACCGCGTGCATCCGCCGCTTTGACGAGGTGATGGTGTATCCGCAGATTGTGCCTGTCCGCGGCTGGGCGGGGTACCACCCGGAGGAACAGGGCCTGCGGCAGCCGACGCGCCGGCGGGCGGAGGAATCGACCAACGTGCTCGGGGTCAGAAGCTATGTGCCGGGCGACCGGCTGAGCCGCATTCACTGGCCCGCAAGTGCGCGCCGCGGCGAACTCCAGGCCAAGGAGTTTGAACTGCACGTCACCAGCGAGCTGTTGTTTCTCATTGACGCGGCGGAAACCTCCTTTGCATCCCGGCCCGCGAGTCTGTTTGAACTAGAGATGACGGTCGCCGCATCGCTGTTGAAGCACGCCTTCGACTTGCGGCGTCAGTTTGCGTTCACGATGCACGCTCGAGGTGTGGTGTCCCTGCCGGCGGGCCGTGACCAGGCCTTGTTGTTCCGGTGCATGGAAGAACTCGCGCTCGCCCGGCCAGACGGACAAACCGGGTTTCAAGAGACGCTGCTGCACATGGTGAATGAGGTTGTACCCGGGACCACCTTGGTGGTGCTGTCGCCGGAGGTGAACCGCGAAACGGCCGCTGCTGTGCATGCGGTGCGCCATCGGTCGCCCGTCGAATGGTTCATGCCGGTGCCCGGCGGGCAGTTGACGGACGGGCAGCGTGAAGGCGTTGAGATGCTGGAGCGCGCCGGGGCCCGCGTCTATCTCATCCCGTCCCCGGAGTCCTTGAACGCCCTGCAGCGAGGAGGAATGCATCGTGCCGCGGGGGGCTGATTCATCCCCAAACATCGTGTTCCGCTTGTTCATCGCCGTCGCTGCCGCCGTCTGGCTGTGGGTGTTTTTGCCGCCCATGCAGCAGCTCGGCTTGCTGGTCAACCCGCGCTCCTTCGCGTGGGTGATTTTCGGCGTTTTTGTACTGGCGCAGCTGGTGCAAAGCCGCTGGTTTCGCCTGGCCGCCGGGGTGCTGGGTACTGTGGCCTACATGTGGCGGTATTTTCGGCCCAGTCACACCGGCGCTTGGCGGGGGCTGCTTGGCTTGCTCAGGGAAGAAGGCCTCCAGGTATACGGGTTGCTGCGCCATACCACTGGCTTTCAGGATCCGCTGCAGACCCAGCTGTTTTTGCTCTCCTTGCTCGGCATTTTCTGGCTGCTCACGTACGCCGCACGCCGCAAAAGGCTGTGGATATTCTACAATGCGCTCGCGGTGCTGGTGCTCGGCGCGATCGATGCGAACACGGGGGTGCACCCCAATGCCGCGCTGGTCGTATTGCTGTTGGACTGTGTCTGCGTGCTTGGCATGACACGGTACGCACAGATGCGGTCGAGTCTGATTCAGTCCGGATCGCCCAGCCTGCGATTTTTTGTTCCGTTCGCCATCGTCTGCGCCGTTCTCTTTGGCGTGTCCCTGGCCCTGCCCGATGAGCCTGCGGTGTGGGCCAATCCGTTTTCTCCCAGCGCGTCGGGCAGCTTGTCTGTGCAGGCGGTGTCAGGAGCGACCGAAAAGGTCATTGGCTATCAGATGGATGACGCGCATCTCGGTGGGTCGTTCACCATGAGCGACACGCAGGTGCTCAGCGTCATTGCCGCCCAGCCGGCGTACTTGCAGGGGCAGGTCCTGAATGTTTACACGGGAAAGGGATGGCTGCCCGGCAGCTTTGCGAGCGCAGTCGTTCCCCTGAACCAGAATGTGTACAACCCGCAGTCGACCTTTGCCGCCTCGCTGCCGACGCAGGTGGTTCAACAAAAGGTCACCGTTCTTCATGGCGGATTGAACGTGCCTGTGCTGTTTGGCGCCTATGCCATTCAACAGGTGAATGACATCCGGTCCGGCTCGGCAGGTCATGGCGGGGCTGGCGCGTCTGCGTCTATCGTGCTCGATGACTCGTCTGGGAGCCTGTCCGGTTCGCCCTTGCAGCCGGACGAACAGTACGTGGTGACGAGCCGCGAACTGGCGGATCCGACGGATGTCCTCATGTCGCAGCCACCCTTGCCCGCAGATCCGACATCGCTTTACCCAGCCAGCGTGACACAGGATTTGGCGCTGCCAAGCAGTGTGCCGGCCAGAGTGCGGGACTTGGCGAAGCAGATCACGGCGGACGACGCAACAGAGTACGGCAAGGTCACCAGCGTGATGAGCTATCTTCAGTCGTTCGAAACCTACAATACACAGGACATCCCGGTCCCCGGCCCCGGCCAGGACTACGTGGACCAATTTCTGTTTGAGACCCACCAAGGGTACTGCAACAACTTTGCCTCCGCAATGGCGGTGTTATTGCGGGCGGTGGACATCCCGACGCGATTTGTGACCGGGTTTACGCAGGGCACTGAGGACTACGCCTACCAGGGCCCGGGCGAGCGGTTCATCATCGAGAACCAGGACGCGCATGCGTGGGTGCAGGTGTACTTCCCGAAACTGGGGTGGATCCCGTTTGACCCGACGCCGGGCTTCAACATGCCCTTCTCTCAGGGAACCACGTCGCCAGCCTCGAGTCCGGCCGTCAATTCGACGCCGGCTGCGCCGACGCCGCCGAAAACCAAGGTGCAGCCAGCGCCCGCCAATACATCCAGCGTGTCCGCTGTCAACGTCACGCGGTGGATGCAGCTGGCGGGCCTGGTGTTGGCGGGGCTGCTCGCGCTGTTGGCGGCGCTCGCCTGGGTGTTTCGCCGGCGGATTCTGTTGTTCCGCGCGGAGCGCCTGTGGCGGGCGGATTCGCCTGCGGGCATGACGCGCGGCATGCACTATCTCATCAAGCTGCTCGCCGCGCGCGGTCGGCTTGGCGGGGTCGTGTTCAGCGTCCGGGACTTGTATCAGGCCGCCCTGGCGACGGAACTGCCGGAAGACGAGGTTCGCCACTTCCTCACCACCGCGGAAGCCGCCTGGTATGGGCCGGGGGCGCCGTCCGCGCAGGATGTCGCGCGCGCCAGGCAAACCTGGAAGAGGTGGATTGCCGCGCTGTTGCAGCAAGGCCGTCCGGGCCGCCGGAAAAGGTCTCGCAACTCTAGCAGCCTGTGACCCTTCGAATCCGCAGGATGAGTTGACGTTTTGGGCAGTCATCAGTAGAATAGGGTCGTTCTTTGTAATCATTTATCTCGTATAGTGCCGGGAATAAGGCTCGGCAGTCTCTACCGGACGACCGTAAATCGTTCGACTACGAGGTTAGTCATATTGCTGGCAGCCGTTGCGAGACACAGGCAGGACGACGAGCAAAGACGCACGCGGTGTGTCATTGCTTGTCCGCCACGTGGTCTCAGGCTGTAAATCTATCCGACTATCCTCGTATGTGTGCAACTGCAGGTGCACAGGCTAAACCAAACGAGGAGGGTCGGATTTTTTGATGCGTTCGATGATGTGACAGTGTCACCGTTCATCGGGATGGAATGTTCACGGGAGGTAGATGCATGACGGCGCAAGGTTCCACGGTACACGAATCGGTTGTGGTCATTGATTTTGGGGGTCAGTACAATCAGCTCATCGCGCGGCGGATTCGCGAATGCAGCGTATACAGTGAGCTTTTGCCTCCCAGTGTTTCCGTTGAGGAGTTGTCCCAAAAGAACCTCAAGGGCATCGTCTTCAGCGGAGGGCCGAACAGTGTGTTTGCGCCGAATGCACCCAACATCGATCCGCGGGTTTACGAGCTGGGCGTGCCGATTCTTGGGATTTGTTACGGGATGCAGCTCATCGCGAAACAGTTTGCGGCGAAGGTGGAGCGTGACCACATTCGGGAGTACGGCCGCGCGAACCTGCTTGTGGAAGAAGACGCGTGCCAGTTGTTTGCGTCGCTGCCGCGCGAGCAGGGGGTGTGGATGAGCCACAGCGACGTGGTTCGGGAGGTCCCGGCAGGATTTCGAGTTGATGCTGTAACGCCCTCTGGGACCATCGCAGCCATGAGCCGTGCGGACCGGCAATTGTACGCTGTCCAGTTCCACCCCGAGGTGCGGCACACCGATGAAGGCATGGCGCTGCTGTCCAATTTCCTCTTCAAAATTTGCGGCTGCCGCGGCGACTGGACGATGGATTCGCTGATTGACGGCGCCATTGCGCAAATTCGTGAACAGGTCGGCGGAGCGAAGGTGCTGTGCGCGCTGTCCGGCGGCGTCGACTCGTCTGTGGCGGCCGCGCTGGTCCATCGGGCCATCGGCAGCCAACTGACGGCTGTGTTTGTCGATCACGGCCTGCTCCGCGCCGGCGAGTCCGAGGCGGTCATGAATACCCTCGGCGGCCAGCTGGGCATCGACGTCATTCGCGTGGACGCCTCGGAGCGGTTTCTGGGCAAGCTGCAGGATGTCCGCGACCCGGAGCGCAAGCGCAAAATCATTGGCGAAGAGTTTATTCGCGTCTTTGAAGCGGAGTCCGAGCGCCTGGGTCCATTCGATTTTCTTGTGCAGGGCACCCTGTATACGGACGTGATCGAAAGCGGAACAGCGACGGCGGCGACCATCAAGTCGCACCATAATGTCGGCGGGCTGCCGGAAGACATGAAGTTTCAGGTCATCGAGCCGCTTCGGGAACTCTTCAAGGACGAGGTTCGGGCGCTCGGCGAGGCGCTGGGGCTCCCGTCATCGCTGGTGTGGCGGCAGCCGTTTCCGGGGCCGGGGCTGGCGATTCGCATCATCGGCGCGGTCACGCCGGAGCGGCTGGCCATCGTGCGCGATTCGGACGCGATTTTGCGGGAAGAGATTGCGAAGGCTGGCCTGGAACGGGCGGTGTGGCAGTACTTCACCGTGTTGACGGGCGTACAGAGCGTTGGCGTGATGGGGGATGAACGGACCTACGCGCATACCATCGCGATTCGGGCCGTGGTGTCCCAGGAGGGCATGACGGCCGACTGGGCGAGGCTGCCGTATGAAGTGCTGGAACGCATCTCGACGCGTATCGTGAACGAAGTCCGAAGCGTCAACCGGGTGGTCTACGATATCACTTCGAAACCCCCGGCGACGATTGAATGGGAATAAACGAAAAACTGCGCACATGACGCATGGCGCAGTTTTGCTGGAGAGAACGAGACATTGTTTGGGGAGGAATAAAAGGGATGAGCAAAGCAATTTCGCCGGAACTGCCGATTGCCCAAAAAGACGGCGGGTTTCACGTGGAAACCGCGGGGACAGACATCATTGCGCCTGACAAACGATACGGGCTTCCGCGCGAACTGTTCTTTGTCTGGTTTGCTGCGGTTCTGACGTATACAGGTGTGGTGACCGGGCAGCTGTTGACCGCGCTCGGCTTGAACGTTTGGGAAAGTCTGCTGGTGGCAGTCATCTGTTCTTTGTCGTTTGCGGTGCTCGGCTACGCGTCGTCGACGGGCCCGCGCGGCGGCACGGTCACGTTGACGATTTCCAAAGCGGCGTTCGGCGTAAATGGCAGCAAGGTGCCTGCCTTCTTCAGTTGGATCACGGCGGTCGGCTGGGAAGCGGTGACGATGGTCCTGACAGTGCTGGCGTTCCTGAGCCTGGCGCAGTACGTTGGTCTGCCGTCGAGCGGCGCCGGACCGACGGTGATTGCGCTCATCATCACGCTGGTGCTGACCTACACCGTGCCGATTCTGGGGCATGCGACGCTGTTGAAGATGCAGCGGATTCTCGCGTTCGTGCTGGCGATTTGTGCGGTGCTGGTCGTGATCGCGATTCTGCCGCACGTCAATTGGGGCTTTTCGACGCCGGCTGCGGACATGGCCGCAAAGGGTCCGTTCCCAACCTTCCTGTTGGCCGCATCCATTGGCTTGGCTTCGACATTCTACGGCTGGGTCAACTTCTCTGCCGACTATTCGCGGTACTTGCCGGCGAAGACGCCGACCCGCAAGATTGTGGGCGTCACATTTGCTGGCGGGGGCATCGCCAGTTTCGTCATGATGGGCGCTGGGATTCTGCTGGGGACGTTCGTCAACTCGGCCGCGTTCTCGAGCAACCCGGTCATGGCCATTGCCAAGGCGGTCCCGTCCTGGGCAGCGATTCCCTTCTTGATTGCCGTGATTGTCGGCGACATCACCGCGAACTACCTGAACGCGTACAGCTCCGGAATGAGCTTTCTTTCCATGGGCATTCATCTGAAGCGGTACTGGGCGGTGGCACTGGACGGGTTGATTTGCACGGCGCTCGGCGTGTATGCACTGTTTGTGTCGACGGGCTTCGTCAGCAACTTCCAGAACTTCCTGGATCTCATGGTCATCTTCATCGCGCCGTGGGCGGTCATTTACCTGATTCATCATCGATTGATTCGCGGGCAGTACAGTGCATCCGGGTTGGCCGAGAGTCACCCGGGTTCTGATTACTGGTACACCGGCGGCGTCAACTGGCGTGCCATGACAGCCTACATCATCGGTGTCATCTGCACGGCATTGACGGCGAACAGCGAGGACTTTGCCAGCCCGCTGTCCAACGCGTGGTTTGGCGGCGCCGACCTGACGGCTTTTGCCGCACCCATCATCACAGGCATCGTGTACTACCTCATCGCGGCACGGCATGTGCGCAAAACGGCGGCGTAAGCCGCTATGTACAGGTGTGCGCAAGGCCGCAGCTTGCGCAGTGTGAATCAGGCGGAGCCTCGTGTGCTCCGCCTGATTTCATAAGGGAAGGAATTCAGGATGCGTCCGGTGAAGACGGGTCGGTGGGGTCTGCGGCTCCTGGATGGCTGCGCTGCATCGCCCTGCGGGTTGCCTGCCACAGTTCAGCGATGGACCCGATGCCAGTGCCGAGCACGATGCTGCTCGCCACGGCTGCCCCCATCGTGAAATAGAGCGGCAGTCGATTGCCGGAGAGCACCACGCCGTTGAGGAAGGGCTGCGTGCCGAGATTGGCGAAGGCCGATTTCCACGGGGTCAGCGCCATGGCGGCGCGGGCAAGCCAGCCCAGGATGTGGACCAGCGCGTTCAGGATGACGTACCAGAGATACAGTGGGCCAGACACAATCGGCGCCACGGGTGCCAACAGAATGATGAACAGGTCGATGAGAATGACCAGGAGCGGCCAATACCAGGCGATCCGAACAAAACGTCCGAGCAGTCGATACAGGGCGCGGACGCACAAGGTTGCCAGCGTCGGCATCGTAAACAAGATGAGCAGCCGGCGCACCGATCGCCGCCGCCAGGCACTCTTCAGGCCGCGCTGCGCAGAGGCGGCGCTGGCTTGCCATGGCTGCGCGGCCTGACGATTGGGGTCCGCGCGGCGCCTTTTGCGTGGGCTGGGTTCGTCCGCAGGCGGGATGGGTGCATGCGTGCGGTCCGCCGGATCTGTCCGGTCTGCCGCCACCGATGCGGGTGCCGGCGTTGCTGCCGATAGCGTCGCAGCTTCCGATTGCGGCGCAGTTGCCGATACCGGCGCTGCAGCCGATGCGACGAACGGCTGCGAGAACCCTGCCCCGTTTGGGATGTTTACACCGTTTGCGCCAGTCGGTGCCTCGGCAGGGGGCTCCCCATCAGCCGCTTTAGCGCCGTCCTTCGCCCTGCGGCGCTGAATCACTGTGCAGGACGCGAGCGCTGTTTCAAATTCTGACCGGGAAAAGAGGCGATCGTATAGTTGCGGATCGTCCGTATCGAATCCATCTAGATCGAGGATCACGATGCCGTATTCCTGTTCCCATGCCTGGATGGTCTTACGAACTTCCGTCATCAGCCAAAGCCTCCGTTGTGGGATATGAGTCCGGCGACCTACACCGTTCATACCACAATTCAGTCGGACCTACAACCGAACGGGCGGCGAATGGACGCGAATTGGGTCCGCACCGCGAGCTCGAGTGCGCGCCCTGCTCACATAAATCCGAACGTTTATGAACGAATGGTGTTTAATGTTCGTGTTTTGGTTGACAGGTTTTCCGGTCAGTCTGTACACTGAATGCGAGGGAATTGCTTTTCGGGCTTCATCATAGGAGGGACGAGAATGAATCCGCTCGCCGGCGTCATTATGGGCAGTCGTTCAGATTGGGATACCTTGGCGCACGCCTGCCATATCTTGGAGGAGCTTGACATCCCGTTTGAAAAACGGGTCGTTTCTGCGCATCGGACGCCGGACATGATGTTTGGATACGCGGAGAACGCCGCTGGCCGGGGCATCGAAGTCATCATTGCCGGGGCCGGGGGCGCCGCGCACCTGCCAGGCATGGTCGCGGCCAAGACGGTGCTGCCTGTGATTGGCGTACCGGTGAAAACATCCACGCTGAACGGCGTGGATTCTTTATTATCCATCGTTCAGATGCCAGGCGGGGTTCCGGTGGCCACCATGGCTATTGGACAGGCTGGCGCGGTCAATGCGGGCTTGCTCGCAGCGCAGATTCTCGGATTGAAATACCCCGAGATTCAGGCGCGGCTTGCGGAACGGCGGGCGCGCATCACACAGGAAGTGGTGGAGCACAGTGAACTGGACTGATCGGATCATCTTGCCTGGGCAAACCATCGGGGTACTCGGCGGTGGGCAGTTGGGCCGCATGATGATTTTGGAAGGCAGGCGGATGGGGTATCGGTTTGTGACCCTGGACCCAACCCCGGACTGCCCCGCCGGCCAAGTTTCGGACCGGCAGATTGTGGCGCCCTACACCGATGTGGCGGCAGCGGAGGAACTCGCTGCCTCGTGCGACGTGATCACGTACGAATTTGAGAACGTGGACGCGCAAGTCGCGCAGATTCTGGAGCAGCGTTCGTATGTGCCGCAAGGCAGCCGGCTGCTGCGGGTCGCGAAGCACCGGGTGCTGGAGAAGTCGACGCTGGCGGGTTTTGGCATTCCGGTCACACCGTACCGCCCAGTGCACTCGCTCGACGATTTGCAGGTTGCAGGCACCACGCTTGGCTTTCCGCTGGTGTTGAAGACGGCCACTGGCGGCTACGACGGCAAGGGCCAGTGGCGGATTGAATCGGCTGCACAACTGGAAAAAGTGTGGGCGAGCGCCGCCGAGGAAGTGCCTGCCGTGGGTGTTCCTGCCGCGGGCGCTGCAGGCACTGCGGACGTCGCCGCGCGGTTCATCGCCGAGGCGTTTATCGACCTCGCCTGTGAGTTGTCCGTTATTGCCGCGCGCAGTCCGAAGGGCGAGATTCGAACCTTTCCAGTGGCCGAGAACGTGCACCGTGATCATATCCTGCATTTGTCCATTGTGCCGCCGCGCGTGTCCGATGCGCTGCAGCAAACGGCGGAGGCGATTGCGCGGCGTACGGCGCATGCGCTGGAGGTGGTTGGGCTGATTGCCGTGGAGATGTTTGTCACGCGGGACGGGCAAGTGCTGGTCAACGAAATCGCCCCGCGTCCACACAACTCCGGGCACTACACCTACGACGCCTGTCTGACCTCCCAGTTTGAGCAGCATCTTCGGGCGATTTGCAACCTGCCGCTTGGTGATACGACGCGCTGGTCGCCGGTGGTCATGGTGAACATTCTCGGCGAGCATTTGCGGGCGGCCGTTGCGGCTGCCCCGAACCTGCCGCCGAACGTGAAGCTTCATCTATACGGAAAGCAAGGGGCCGCGGCAAAACGAAAGATGGGGCACTTGACCGTGCTGGCCGATTCGACCGAAGCGGCACTCGACCAGATTGCGGAACTCGGGATTTGGACGACGCCGCTCGTCAGCCGATAAATTGGGAGGAAATCAAAGTGATCGATCGCTATACACGACCGGAAATGGGCCGCCTGTGGACACTCGAACAACGGTTTCACTGGTGGCTGCAAGTGGAAATTCTGGCCTCGGAGGCCTGGGCAGAGCTCGGCGTTGTGCCCCGGGCGGATGCGGCGGCCATTCGCGAAAAGGCGCGGTTTGATGTCCATCGCGTCCTCGAAATTGAGCAGCAGACGCGCCACGACGTGGTGGCCTTCACCCGCGCGGTTTCTGAGTCCCTGGGGCCGGAGCGCAAGTGGGTGCACTATGGGCTGACCTCGACGGATGTGGTCGATACGGCCCTGTCGGCGCAGCTGCAGGAGGCGGTGAAGCTGATTCGCGCCGACCTGCAGACGCTCCTCGATACTTTGAAGCAGCTGGCGGGCAAGCACCGGCACACGCTGATGATGGGGCGCACGCACGGGGTGCACGCGGAGCCCACGACGTTTGGCCTCAAGGTGGCGCTGTGGTACGCCGAGATGATTCGGAACCTGGAGCGCTTTGACGCGGCGGCCGAACGTGTGCGGTACGGCAAAATCTCCGGGGCGGTGGGGACGTATGCGAACGTCGATCCGTTCGTTGAGCAGTTTGTCTGCGAACGCCTCGGCTTGAAGCCGGCGCTCATCAGCGCCCAGACGCTGCAGCGCGACCGTCATGCGGAGTTTGTGTTTGTCATCGGGCTGATTGGGACGACGCTCGACAAAATTGCGACGGAGATTCGCGCGCTGCAAAAGTCTGAGGTTCGCGAACTGGAGGAGCCGTTCTATCAGGGGCAGAAAGGGTCGTCGGCAATGCCGCATAAGCGTAACCCTGTCTCGTGCGAGCAGGTGAGCGGGCTGGCGCGCGTGCTGCGCGGCTATGTGACGCCGGCGATGGAAGACGTGGTCCTCTGGCACGAGCGGGACATCAGTCACTCCTCCGTGGAACGCATCATTTTGCCGGATGCGACGATTTTGATTGACTACATGCTGAACCGGATGAACCGCATCTTGTCGGACCTGCGCGTGTATCCGGAGAACATGAAACGCAACATGGACCGGACGTTTGGGCTTACCTTTTCGCAGCGCGTGCTGACGCGGCTGATTGAAAAAGGGGTCGCGCGTGAGGAGGCCTACGACACCGTCCAGCCCTGCGCGATGCAGGCGTGGGAAGAGGGCCGGTCCTTTTACGACATCATCCAAGCGGCGCCGCTGGTGCGCGAGCACCTGACGGAAGACGAGCTCAAAGACTGCTTCGACCCGAGCTGGCACCTAAAGCACGTGGACACCATTCTGGAGCGGTTTGGCATCTAAAAGGCAGGGAGCCGCCAATACATGGGAGGAGCGTGACCGTCATGGCCGTCAAGGGCCAGCAGCTGTACGAAGGCAAGGCGAAAAAGGTGTACGCCACCGACTCTCCGGACTATTACATTGTCGAATACAAGGACGACGCCACTGCCTTCAACGGGGAAAAGCGCGGTACCATCGCGGGCAAAGGCGTGATCAACAACCAGATGAGCAACCGCTTGTTCGCGCTGCTGAAAGACCATGGCGTCGAGAATCACTTTGTCGAGCAGCTGTCCGAGCGGGAGACGCTGGTTCGTGCCGTGCGCATTGTGCCGGTTGAGGTGGTGGTGCGCAACCTCACAGCGGGGTCGATGGCGAAGCGCCTGGGTCTGGAGGAAGGGCTCGAGCTGTCCCGGCCGATTGTCGAGTTCTACTACAAACAGGACGATCTCGGCGATCCGCTCGTCACCCCCGACCACGTGGAGGTCCTCGGCTGGGCGACGGCGGCGGAGATTGCGCAGATGCAATCGATGGCCCTCTGCGTCAACGAGGTGCTGGGTGCGTACCTGCGGGCGCGCGGCGTGCTGCTGGTCGACTTCAAACTCGAGTTTGGGCGGCTGAAGGATGGCACGTTGATTTTGGCCGATGAAATCTCGCCCGACACATGCCGCTTCTGGGACGCAACGACGCGCGAGAAACTTGATAAAGACCGGTTTCGCAGAGACCTGGGCGGCGTCGAAGACGCCTATCAGGAAATGATGCGCCGGGTCAGCGAGGAGGAGTCCTGATGGGCGCTTGGAACGTAGACCTGCAGGTGTGGCTGAAGCCCAGTGTGTTTGATCCACAAGGTCACGCCGTGGAACAGGCGTTGTTGAGTCTCGGGCATGAAGGGGTCGGCCACGTCCGGATTGGCAAGGCCATGATGCTTTGCGTCACGGCCGAGTCAGCCGCCGCCGTGGAAGAGAAAGTGCGCGCGATGTGTGAGACGGTGCTGTCCAACCCGGTCATGGAGACCTACGAAATTGTGCGGATTGAGCCAGCGGAAGCAGCCGCCAAGGCGGGAGAAAGCCGATGAAGTGGGCAGTCATCGTGTTTCCCGGCTCGAACTGCGACCAGGACACCGTCCTTGGCATTCGTCGGGCCACAGGCGACGAGGCGGACCTCGTGTGGCATCAGGAATCCACGCTCGACGGCTATGACGCCATTGTGCTGCCCGGCGGGTTCTCTTACGGCGACTACTTGAGAAGCGGTGCCATTGCCCGGTTTTCGCCCGTGATGAACGCGGTGCGCCAGGCGGCCGACGAGGGCCGGCTGGTGCTGGGGATTTGCAACGGGTTCCAGGTGCTTACGGAAGCCCGGTTGCTGCCGGGAGCGCTGTTGCGCAACGAAAACTTGCAGTTTCGCTGTGAGCGCGTGGCCCTGGAAGTTCGCAACAACACCTCTCCGTTCACCGCGGGTTATCACCTCGGGGAGGTCATTCACATCCCCATCGCACACGGCGAAGGCCGGTACCATGCAGACGAAGCAACGCTCGCTGACTTGCAGGCGGCGGGCCAAATCGCGTTTGCGTACCAGCACAACCCCAACGGGTCGCTGTGCAACATCGCAGGGGTGCTGAACGCGAAGGGCAATGTGCTCGGCCTCATGCCGCACCCTGAGCGGGCGGTGGCGGTGTGGATGGGGTCTGAAGACGGGATCCGCCTGTTTCAGTCCATGCACACGTACGTGACGCGTCAGCGGCCGAGCGTTGTGCAGGAAGATATGCAAGGAGGTGTTCACGCTGGCTGAATCCATTACGCCGGCGCAGCCGACGCCGCAGCAGATTCGCGACCATCAGCTCTACCGCGAGCTTGGACTCAGCGACGACGAATACCGCCGCGTCGCAGCACACCTGGGACGCCTGCCGAACCATCTCGAATGCGGGCTGTTTGGCGTGCTCTGGTCGGAGCATTGCAGCTACAAAAGTTCGAAGGTGCACCTGCGCAAGTTTCCGACCAGCGGCCCGCAGGTGCTGCAGGGGCCCGGTGAGAACGCAGGGGTTGTCGATCTCGGCGACGGCATCGGCATTGCCTTTAAAATGGAGAGTCACAACCACCCCTCCGCCGTGGAGCCGTATCAGGGTGCGGCGACGGGGGTCGGCGGCATTCTGCGCGATGTGTTCACGATGGGCGCGCGGCCCATCGCGTTTTTGAACAGCCTGCGCTTTGGCGACCTGCGGGACCCGCACACCCGCTACCTGTTTGCGAATGTGGTGGCTGGCATCGGGGGGTACGGCAACTGCGTGGGCATTCCGGATGTCGGCGGGGAAGCGGTGTTCGACCCGGTGTACCAGCACAACCCGCTGGTCAACGCGATGTGCGTCGGGGTGCTGCCCGCCAGCGGCATCGTCAAAGGCACCGCGTCCGGGGTCGGCAACCCGGTGTTTCTGATCGGATCACGAACGGGCCGCGACGGCATTCACGGCGCGACGTTCGCTTCGGCGGAGGACCCGCATGCGAAGGAGCGATCCGCCGTACAGGTCGGCGACCCGTTTCTCGGCAAGCTGCTGCTCGAAGCCAGCCTGGAGTTGATTCAGACCGGGGCGGTGGTCGGGATTCAGGACATGGGCGCTGCCGGCCTGACCTCCTCGTCGGCGGAGATGGCCAGCCGGGCGGGCGGGGGGCTCGAACTGGAACTGGACAAGGTGCCTGTGCGGGAAGCTGGCATGACGCCGTATGAAATGATGCTGTCGGAGTCGCAGGAGCGCATGCTCGTGGTCATGGAGAAGGGGCGTGAACAAGCGGCGTTCGACATCCTTCAAAAATGGGGGCTGGAGGTGGCGGAGATTGGGCGCGTCACGGACGACGGCCAGCTGCGCCTGAAGTTCCACGGCGAAGTGGTGGGGGAAGTTCCCGTCCAGGCGTTGGTGGACGAGGCGCCGGTCTACGAGCGGCCGATGAAGGCGCCGGAGACACCGCCCGGCATGGGCGTGCCGCTGCCCGACGCGTCCGCGTTCGCGGACCTTGGGGCAACCCTGACCGACCTGCTCAGTCACCCTTCCATTGCAGACAAACGGTGGATTTACCGGCAATATGACACCACCGTGCGGGCCTCGACCTATGTCGGGCCAGGCAGCGACGCCGCTGTGGTGTTGGTGCCGGACACAGCGCGCGCGGTCGCGTTGACCACAGATGGCAACGGGCGCTACGTGTACCTCAACCCGCGCCGCGGGGGCGCGATTGCCGTGGCGGAGGCCGCGCGCAACATCGTGTGCGCCGGCGGCAAACCGCTGGCGATTACGGACTGTCTCAACTTCGGCAATCCGGAAAAGCCGGAGGTCATGTATCAGCTCGCCGAAGCCGTGGCGGGCATGAGCGAAGCGTGCCGCCAGCTGGATACGCCGGTCGTGAGCGGCAACGTCAGCCTCTACAACGAGAGCCACGGCATCGACATCTACCCCACGCCCGTCGTCGGCGCCGTCGGGGTGGTGGAAGACGTCCGGTTTGTCACGCCAAACCGTTTTACGTCGACGGGTTCGGTCGTCGCCCTGCTTGGCGCGCCCGACGACGCGCTGGACGGCTCGTTGTGCTGGCAATGGCTAGCCGGCCGGCCAGCGGGCGATGCGCCGCGCTGTGACCTCGCGGCCGAGGCGCGGCTCCAGCGTTTGCTGTACCAGCTGATTCGCGATGGGCAAATCCGCGCCGCACACGATGTCAGTGAAGGGGGCCTGGGTGTGGCGCTGGCGGAAATGTGCATGCCGGACGAAATCGGCGCCTACATTCGCCTGCCGCTGCACGCGGCCACGCCGCTGGTGCGCGCAGGGTGGCTGTTTTCCGAGGCGCAGGGGCGGGTATGCATCGAGATCGCGCCGTCCGACGTCGACGCCGTTCAATCGGCGGCGGCAGCATCTGGCGTACCGTTCACGGTGATTGGCGAGACGGGGGGCGACTCGCTTAGCGTGAGCGACCGCGAAGAACCCTGGCTGTCGGTGTTGGTCGCAGACCTCAAAGCAGCTTATGGAACGGGGTTGTCAAAATGGATGAGCGCATAGATGAGCGCATGATGGATGACAAACCGCATGAGGAGTGCGGCGTGTTCGGCGTGTTTGGCCACGAGAATGCGGCCATCGTGACATACTACGCGCTGGTGGCGCTGCAGCACCGCGGGCAGGAGGCGGCTGGAATCGCCGCTGTGGAAGCCGGCAGCATGTACAGCCACCGCGGGCTGGGACTGTTGGCGGACGTGTTCGCGAACGGCGAGCTCGACGCCCTCCCAGGCCGCGCCGCCATCGGGCACGTGCGGTATTCGACGGCGGGATCGAACACGGTTCAGAACGCGCAGCCCATCACGGTGCGCACCTACCAGGGCAACCTCGCGATGGCCCACAACGGCAACCTGGTGAATGCCCATGTCCTGCGTCGACGCCTGGAAGAGCTGGGCAGCCTGTTCCAGTCGTCGAGCGACACGGAAGTGGTGCTGCACCTCATCGCCCGCAAACAGGAAGACACCTTGCTTGAGAACATTCGCCAAAGCCTGCACGACATTCGCGGCGGGTACGCCCTGGTGTTCTTGTCGGACGACCAGCTGGTGGCGGCCCGCGACCCGCTGGGCTTGCGCCCGCTGTGCATCGGGCGGCTCGGAGACGGCTATGTGGTGGCGTCGGAGTCGTGCGCGTTCGAGACCATCGGGGCAGTGTTCCTGCGCGACGTTGCGCCTGGCGAGATCATCGCCATGGACGCGGCGGGTCTGCACAGCCTCCCCATGTACCCGGACGCAAAGGCTTCAGAAGAGCCGCGCCGCACCGCGATGTGCACGTTTGAACACATTTACTTCGCACGTCCGGACAGTGACATCGATGGCTGGAATGTGCACGCCGTGCGCAAGCAGCTCGGCCGCATTCTGGCGGAGCAGCACGGGGTTGCGGCGGACATCGTGATTGGGGTGCCGGATTCGAGCATTTCTGCGGCGTCCGGGTATGCGGAGAAAAGCGGCATCCCGTACGAAATGGGCCTGGTCAAGAACAAGTACATTGCCCGCACGTTCATTCAGCCCTCGCAGGGGCAGCGGGACCTCGGGGTTCGCCTGAAGCTGAACGCGGTTCGGTCAGTGGTGCAAGGATTGCGCGTGGTGCTGGTCGACGATTCGATTGTGCGGGGCACGACGATTCGGCGGATTGTCAGCATGCTGCGGGAGGCCGGGGCTGTGGAGGTGCATGTGCGGATTTCGAGTCCGCCGTACCGGCACCCGTGTCACTACGGCATCGATACGTCATCCAAGGGCCAACTCGTAGCAGCCGACCACAGCGTATCGGAGATCTGTGCCGAAATTGGCGCCGACTCCCTCGAGTTTTTGACGGTGCCCGAGCTGATGAGCGCGTTTGGCCTCGCCGCACAGGGCCCATATCCGTTTTGCAACGCGTGCTTCACCGGGGAGTATCCGACGGAAATTCACGAGGTGGATAAGCTCGGAAACGAACCCGTCGTGTCGGCGAAGCAGCGGGTCAAGGAGGCGGTGCGATGAGCGGGAAGCGGGATTTGTATCGGGAAGCAGGCGTCAACGTCGACCTGGGCAACGCCCTGGCAAAACGGTATGGACAAATTGCGGCGGGCACGATGCGGCCGGGCGTGGCTGCGGGCATCGGCGGATTCGCCGGCGGGTTCAGGCTCGACCTGCAGCGCTACCCTAAGCCGCTGCTCGTGTCCGGGACCGACGGCGTGGGCACGAAGCTGGCCGTGGCACAGGCCACGGGGCGGCACAGCACCATCGGCATTGACTGCGTGGCCATGTGCGTCAACGACATTCTCTGCCTCGGGGCGGAGCCGCTGTTTTTCCTGGACTACCTGGCAACGGGGAAACTCGACGCGGACGCAGCGGAAGCGGTCGTGGCCGGCATCGCCGAGGGCTGCAAGGAAGCTGGGTGTGCGCTGGTCGGCGGGGAAACCGCGGAAATGCCGGGGATGTACCCGGCGGGCGCGTACGATATCGCCGGGTTTGCGGTCGGGGTCGTGAATGAAGACGCCGTCGTCGACGGGTCGCGCATTGAACGCGGCGATGTCGTGCTGGGGCTGGCCAGCAACGGCTTGCACTCGAACGGGTTTTCGCTGGTGCGCAGGCTGGTCGAACAGGCCGGGCTGCGCTGGGAAGCGCGGCTGCCTGGCTGGCGCGGCAGTGTGGCGGATGAATTGCTGCGGCCGACGCGGATTTATGTGCACTCAATTTTATCGGCGCTGCAGGCCGGATTGCCCATCAAGGGCATGGCGCACATCACGGGCGGCGGGCTGGTGGACAACTTGCCGCGGTGTTTGCCGCAAGGCCTGCAGGCGCGGCTGTCGTTCGACGCCTGGGAGCGGCACGCGGTGTTTGACTGGCTGATGCGGCAAGGGGGCATGTCGCTGGCGGCGGCGGCGCGCGTGTGGAACCTCGGCATCGGCTTCACTGTGGTCGTCGCGCCGCAGGAGGCACAGCGGGTGGCGGATTTTCTGACCGATCTCGGCGAGAGCGTGGTACCCATCGGCCGCATCGAGGCCTCGCCGTCTGCAGCCGCGGCACCGGCGGTGGTCTGGGAGGCGGAAGGATGACGGAGCGGCGGCGGGTGCCGGTGGCGGTGTTCGCATCGGGATCGGGCACCAACTTCCAGGCGCTGCTCGACGCAGCTGCGGCCAATCATTGGCCGGGGGAGATTGTGTGCCTGGTGACGGACCGTCCGGGGTGCGGCGCGGTCGCACGGGCACAGGCGCGGGGGGTCCCGGTGTTTGCGGCGGACCCCAAGGCCTTCCCGGACAAGCAGGCGTACGAGCAGGCCATTTTGGACACGCTGCATCGCCATCGGGTCGCGTGGATTGCGCTGGCCGGCTATATGCGGCTGATTGGCCCCACGCTGCTAAAGGCCTATCCGGGGCGCATCGTCAACATTCATCCTTCCTTGCTGCCGGCGTTTCCCGGACGGCACGCGGTCGCGGACGCGCTCGCCGCAGGTGCGAAAGTCACGGGCGTGACCCTTCACTTTGTGGACGAGGGCATCGACACAGGGCCCATCATCGCCCAGGAGACCGTCGACATCCCGGACGGCATCACGGAAGCGGAACTATTGGTTCGGATTCACGCGGTGGAACA
The DNA here is from genome assembly GCF_028751525.1 of Alicyclobacillus cycloheptanicus. GTDB lineage: Bacteria > Bacillota > Bacilli > Alicyclobacillales > Alicyclobacillaceae > Alicyclobacillus_L > Alicyclobacillus_L cycloheptanicus. The sequence continues at coordinate 866,853 of NZ_CP067097.1, read as the reverse complement.
CCGGCTGTACCCCGCTGTACTGCGGGATTTGATTGCGCAAGGCGAACGGAGCGGGCGGACACAAAACGGTCCGGCGGTGAGCAGTCGTGAAACAACGGTCCGACAAACAGGTCTGACAAGGTCAGCGGAAACGCGCGGAGGTGCATGAATTGGCAAAGTGGGCATTGGTCAGTGTCTTTGACAAACGCGGCGTGGCGGAATTTTGCAGACGCTTGGTGGAGGCGGGGTACGGCATTCTGTCGACCGGCGGCACCGCGAAACACCTCGAGGAGAACGGGCTTGCGGTCACCCGCGTCGAGGACTACACCGGTTTTCCGGAAATGTTGGATGGCCGCGTCAAAACCTTGCACCCGCGGATTCACGGCGGGCTGCTGGGGATTCGAGACAACCCCGCGCACGAAGCCAGTATGGCGGAACACCAGATTGACCCCATCGACGTGGTCGTGGTGAACCTGTATCCGTTTGAAGCGACGATTGCGCGGCCGGGCGTCACGTTTGAGGAAGCCGTGGAGATGATTGACATCGGCGGACCGTCGATGCTGCGCGCAGCTGCGAAGAACCACCGGTTTTGTGCACCCGTGGTCGATCCCGACGATTACCCGTGGGTCGCCGACGCGCTCTCGCGCCCGTCGGGGTTGAGTGACCGCGAACGGCTGCGCCTGGCGCAAAAGGTGTTCGCCGTGACGGCTCGCTACGACCAGCTCATCACGTCGTACCTCAGCGAGCACCTTGTGACAGAGGGCTGGCCGGAGACCTTGAACATTTCAGTCGTCCACCGCCAGGCCCTGCGGTACGGCGAAAATCCACATCAGGCGGCCCACTTCTACGCCGACATCGACCCGTCTCCCGCATCCATCGCTGCCGCGCAGCAGCTGCAGGGCAAGGAACTGTCGTTCAACAACATTCAGGATGCCGACGCGGCGCTCAACATGCTGCGGGCGTTTGACGATCTTGGCCGGGCCGCAGTCGTTGCCGTCAAGCACATGAATCCCTGCGGCATCGGCCTCGGGGACACGCTCGACGACGCCTTTGCGCGTGCGTATGAGAGTGATCCAGTGTCGATTTTCGGGGGCATCATCGCCTGCAACCGGCCGCTGGATGGGCCGCTGGCGGAACGGCTGGCGGGCATGTTTCTGGAAATCATCATTGCACCGGCCTTCACAGACGCCGCCCGCGCCGAGTTGGCTCGCAAGAAAAACGTGCGGCTTTTGACGGTGGACATGAAGGAGCCGCAGTGGCGTCCGGGGGACAAAGTGTACCGCCGCGTGTCGGGCGGGCTGCTGGTGCAGGAGGTCGATCGTGCCGTGGCGGCGGATTGGCAGGTGGTCACCCGCCGTCAGCCGACGGACGAAGAGCGAACGGCGCTCGCGTTTGCGTGGCGGGTGGTGAAGTTTGTGAAGTCGAACGCGATTGTCCTGGCGACCGCCGAAGGCACGACGGGCATCGGCGCCGGCCAGATGAACCGCGTCGGGGCGGCGAAAATTGCGATCGAACAGGCCGGTCCTCGCGCGGCGGCCAGCGTGCTGGCTTCGGACGCGTTCTTCCCGATGCGCGACACCGTGGATGCGGCGGCTGCCGCCGGCATCAAGGCCATCATTCAGCCGGGCGGGTCCATCAAGGACGCCGACAGTATCGCCGCAGCGGATGAACACGGCATCGCCATGGTGTTCACGGGGGAGCGGCATTTCTTGCACTGAATCGCGAGCGATGGAACGGAGGGGTTCGGATTGGCCATCATCGACAGCATTCCCCGCAGGGCACGTGTGCTCGTGGTCGGCGGCGGCGCGCGTGAGCACGCGATTGCCTGGAAACTGGCGCAAAGCCGGCATCAGCCGGTGCTCTACGCGGCCCGCGGCAATCCTGGGATGGCTGCGCTTTGCCGCCTGGTGGCGATTGACGCGGGAGACGTGGCCGCGCTTGTTGCGTTTGCTGAACGGGAGGGAATCGACCTGGTCGTCGTCGGGCCGGAGCAGCCGCTCGCCAATGGCTTGGCGGATGAGCTGCAGCGGCGGGAGATCCGGGTGTTTGGCCCCACCCGGGCGGCGGCACAGCTGGAGACGTCGAAGGCGTTCGCCAAAGACTTGATGCAGCGTGCGGGTGTGCCGACGGCCAGCTACGCGGTGTTTACCGACGTGGAAGAAGCGAGGCAGTACGTCCGCCGGCAGGGTGCGCCCATCGTCGTCAAAGCCGACGGTTTGGCGGCAGGGAAGGGGGTCACGGTGGCGCGGACCGTTGCGGAGGCCATCGCGGCCGTCGACGACGCAATGCTCGGCGGGCGGTTCGGCAGCGCGGGCCGCCGCGTGGTCGTGGAGGCGTATCTGTCGGGGCGCGAGGCGTCGCTGATGTTTTTTGTCGACGGACAGACGGTGGTGCCGATGCTGCCCGCGCGCGACCATAAACCGGTGGGCGACGGAGACACCGGCCCGAACACCGGCGGCATGGGCGCGTTCGCGCCGATTCAATCGTTCTTGGATGCGGGCTTGACGGCGATGGTGGAGGCGTCCATCGTTCGCCCGACGCTGACGGCGCTGCAGGCGCAGGGCATCACGTACCGCGGGGTGCTGTACGTGGGACTGATGCTGACCGACGAGGGGCCCAGCGTGATCGAATTTAACGCCCGCTTCGGAGACCCAGAAACGGAGGTGGTCCTGCCGCTGATGCGCTCGGACCTGCTCGAGGTGCTGTGGGCCACGGCTGCAGGGCGCCTGGAAGAGGTGGTGATGGACTGGGCGGGGGACGCGGCGGTGTGCGTCGTGCTGGCCGCCCAAAACTACCCCGGAACGCCGCGGGTTGGGGACGTTATCACGTTTCCGGCGGCGGGCTCGTCGGCGTCAGCGGAAGGGACGTTCATCTTCCATGCGGGGACGAAGCGTCAGGGCGATGCGGTCGTGACGGCTGGCGGCAGGGTGCTGACGGTGCTTGGCACAGGTGAAACCTTTGACGTGGCCAGGCGCCGGGCGTATGAACTCGCAGAACGCATCCACTTCCCGGGCATGCAGATGCGCAGGGATATCGGCCGGCATCGGGATTGACATTCGAGGGAAGGCGGAATGGGCATTGGGCGGCATCGCGATCGACCATCCATTCGGAGGATTCCCGCAAGAAACGCGGTTACAGCCGCTGAACTGACCATAGCTCGCATATTCTGTCATATCCGGAAGGATTCGATGTGAATCCCTGGTTGATGAGGGCCTGTCCATAAAAATACACTGAATAACAGACAACCGCATACGGTAAAACCACATATCGTTTTCGCTGAATCCCATTCAGGGGAGCGGGGGAACCAATGTTTCGGGGTGAATCCGGCCATTTGGCTGGTAGGGCAGTCCTCTTCGTCCGAACCCGGCAGCTAACTTCGCAAGCGTGTATGAGAGGAGTGGACGTATGCCCGCGTGTGTTTGGCGTTTCTTACCCCCGTAGAAGGATTCCTGCGGGGGTTTCGTGGTTTCGGCAAAGGAGAGAAATTCACATGAAACAACTGTAGAAACAACTGAAAAAGGGGGACGATGATTTGGTTGCAAAAAGGCGATTGCGAAAAGACGACGTGATGGTTGTAGACCTCAGCGCAGCAAGGCAGGCGGTCGTCGGCACCGCAGTCGGCAATGCAATGGAATGGTTCGATTTTGGCGTTTACTCGTACCTCGCGACCATCATTGGCAAGGTCTTCTTCCCAGAGTTCTCAGGACCGACACAGCTCATTTATAGTCTCGCAACTTTTGCAGTTGCCTTTCTCGTCCGTCCGATTGGCGGCATGTTCTTTGGCACCTTGGGGGACCGCATCGGGCGCAAAAAGGTCTTAACCTTCACGTTTTTGTTGATGGCGCTGGCGACACTTGGCATCGGGTTGATTCCTGGATATACGTCCATCGGCATCGCGGCTCCGTTCTTGCTCCTGTTCGCCCGCTTGGTTCAAGGGTTTTCGACGGGCGGCGAATATGCGGGCGCAATGACGTTTATCGCGGAATCGACACCGGACAAACGACGGGGCAGAATGGCATGCGGCCTCGAAGTCGGCACACTGATTGGATACATTTTCGGATCCGGCCTCGTCACCCTCTTGACGTTTTGGCTAGGCAACACAGCCATGCTGCATTGGGGCTGGCGGCTGCCGTTCCTCATCGCGGCTCCCCTCGGGATGATTGGCCTTTATCTGCGCACCCACCTGGAAGAAACGCCTGCGTTTGAGAAGATGGAAAGGGCGCGTGCCGAGCGTAAGCGCGTCGGGATCAAGGAAGTCCTGTTGTATCACAAACGCCCGCTCTTGGTCGGCCTGGTTTTGGTCTTCTTCTATAACGTGGTGGACTACACCGTCCTGACCTACATGCCCTCGCACCTGACGACGGTGCTGGGATACGGCGCCACAAAAGGGCTGCTGCTCATTCTGATCGTGATGATCATCATGATCCCGGTGGTCCTCCTGATGGGCCGGCTGGGCGACCGCATCACCGGCAAGCGGCTCGTGCAGATTGGGCTGGTCGGGCTGATTGTGCTGTCGATCCCTGCGTTTTTGCTGATCGACACCGGCAGCAACATCAGTGTCTTCTGCGGTATTTTGATTCTGGCCGTCGGTCTGGCCTCGTTCCAGGGGACCATGCCGGCGCTGCTGCCATCGCTGTTCTTCACGAACGTACGATACGGCGGCCTCGCCATTACCTACAACGTTTCAACCTCCCTGTTTGGCGGTACTGCGCCGCTGGTGGTCGCCTGGCTGATTGGGCTCACGGGGAACCGCCTGGTTCCGGCGTATTACATGATTTTCTCCTGCGTCATCGGGCTGATCATCATGAGCATCTTCGTCAAAAACACGTCCGGAAAACCGCTGCGCGGCTCCCCGCCAGCTGTTGCGGATGAAGGCGAGATTGTCGAAGTCCTTCAGGAGAATGAGGAATCTTTGTGGTGGCGCGAGGAACGTCAGGAGATTGAGGAACGCATGAAACAGGCCGAGTAATTCCCCGTTCCGGTTGGTTTCCCCGTAGCGAATCAGGCGAGCAGGCAGCATTCTGCTCGCCTGATTCCATAGTTCCGGGGCTGCACGTGACAGGGCGCCGCACGTGACAGGGCGCGGTGAATGAAAGCCCCCTTGGGCATTGCGTTGCAGGCCGTCGAGCCGAACTGCAGGGTGAACACGTATAAATAAATTTCAATTTGGGCACGAATACCAGTTGATCTCGCCTATCCAGCGTGGTATATTAGTCGATGTCGCCGCCGAGGCGGCCGGGTTGAATACCACCCGAAATTCCGCGTCACATCAAGCTTTTCTCCACGTTGACCCGGTTTGAACCGCCAAACGAGAGACAAGTTGTGAAGCGGAAGGCAATGTTGGTTCCTTGAAAACTAAACACGCAAGAAAGCGACAGTGTAGTTTAATCGACGAAAGTCGAATGAGCAAGACAAACCTTTTTGAGAGTTTGATCCTGGCTCAGGACGAACGCTGGCGGCGTGCCTAATACATGCAAGTCGAGCGGACCCTTCGGGGTCAGCGGCGGACGGGTGAGTAACACGTGGGTAATCTGCCCAACTGACCGGAATAACGCCTGGAAACGGGTGCTAATGCCGGATAGGCAGCGAGCAGGCATCTGCTCGCTGGGAAAGGTGCAAATGCACCGCAGATGGAGGAGCCCGCGGCGCATTAGCTGGTTGGTGGGGTAACGGCTCACCAAGGCGACGATGCGTAGCCGACCTGAGAGGGTGGACGGCCACACTGGGACTGAGACACGGCCCAGACTCCTACGGGAGGCAGCAGTAGGGAATCTTCCGCAATGGGCGCAAGCCTGACGGAGCAACGCCGCGTGAGCGAAGAAGGCCTTCGGGTTGTAAAGCTCAGTCACTCGGGAAGAGCGGCAAGGGGAGTGGAAAGCCCCTTGAGAGACGGTACCGAGAGAGGAAGCCCCGGCTAACTACGTGCCAGCAGCCGCGGTAATACGTAGGGGGCAAGCGTTGTCCGGAATCACTGGGCGTAAAGCGTGCGTAGGCGGTTGCGTGTGTCCGGGGTGAAAGTCCAGGGCTCAACCCTGGGAATGCCTTGGAAACTGCGTAACTTGAGTGCTGGAGAGGCAAGGGGAATTCCGCGTGTAGCGGTGGAATGCGTAGATATGCGGAGGAATACCAGTGGCGAAGGCGCCTTGCTGGACAGTGACTGACGCTGAGGCACGAAAGCGTGGGGAGCAAACAGGATTAGATACCCTGGTAGTCCACGCCGTAAACGATGAGTGCTAGGTGTTGGGGGGTACCACCCTCAGTGCCGAAGGAAACCCAATAAGCACTCCGCCTGGGGAGTACGGTCGCAAGACTGAAACTCAAAGGAATTGACGGGGGCCCGCACAAGCAGTGGAGCATGTGGTTTAATTCGAAGCAACGCGAAGAACCTTACCAGGGCTTGACATCCCCCTGACAGCCGCAGAGATGCGGTTTCCCTTCGGGGCAGGGGAGACAGGTGGTGCATGGTTGTCGTCAGCTCGTGTCGTGAGATGTTGGGTTAAGTCCCGCAACGAGCGCAACCCTTGAACTGTGTTACCAGCACGTGAAGGTGGGGACTCACAGTTGACTGCCGGCGTAAGTCGGAGGAAGGCGGGGATGACGTCAAATCATCATGCCCTTTATGTCCTGGGCTACACACGTGCTACAATGGGCGGTACAACGGGAAGCGAGACCGCGAGGTGGAGCAAACCCCTGAAAGCCGTTCGTAGTTCGGATTGCAGGCTGCAACTCGCCTGCATGAAGCCGGAATTGCTAGTAATCGCGGATCAGCATGCCGCGGTGAATCCGTTCCCGGGCCTTGTACACACCGCCCGTCACACCACGAGAGTCGGCAACACCCGAAGTCGGTGGGGTAACCCGTCAGGGGGCCAGCCGCCGAAGGTGGGGTTGATGATTGGGGTGAAGTCGTAACAAGGTAGCCGTATCGGAAGGTGCGGCTGGATCACCTCCTTTCTACGGAGTAAGAGGCACTGTCGCGGTGCGTGTTTAGTTTTGAGGGAGCCAAAACTGCGCAAGCAGGCAGGCGAACTCAAAGGGGCTTTGGATGTGCGAAAGCAGATCGAGAGCCGGAATGTACCTTGGAAACTGGATAACGACTCCTATGAAGAAGTCAAACCGACACGAACACAGTGGGTAACTGTGAGCATGCGGAATTTGAGACGCGAGGAATGCGAAAGCAGTCCGAAGCGGATCGAAGGACGCAAACAGGTGAAGGTAGGAAGGGCGCACGGAGGATGCCTGGGCGCCAGGAGCCGACGAAGGACGGGGCGAACACCGAAATGCCACGGGGAGCTGTAAGCGAGCATGGATCCGTGGATGTCCGAATGGGGGAACCCACTGACCGTCATGGGTCAGTACCGCTTACTGAATACATAGGTAAGTGGAGGCAACCGGGAGAACTGAAACATCTCAGTACCCCGAGGAAGAGAAAACAAACGTGATTCCGCAAGTAGTGGCGAGCGAACGCGGAAGAGCCCAAACCAGTGCTGTGTAAAAGGTTGCAGCCGTTGCAGGACTGGGGTAGCGGGACTTGTGCGGAGGGCACTGCAAGGCCGTCGCGAAGTGAGAAACTGAGTCTGTAGTCGAACGGCATGGGAAGGCCGGCCAGAGACGGTGAGAGCCCGGTAGGCGAAACAGAATCAGCTTCGTGGCACAAGGACCCAAGTACCGCGGGACACGAGAAACCCCGTGGGAATCCGGGAGGACCACCTCCTAAGGCTAAATACTCCCTGGCGACCGATAGCGGATAGTACCGTGAGGGAAAGGTGAAAAGAACCGCGGGAGCGGAGTGAAAGAGAACCTGAAACCGTGTGCTTACAATCAGTCGGAGCATGCGTGACATGTGACGGCGTGCCTTTTGTAGAATGAACCGGCGAGTGATGATGACGAGCGAGGTTAAGGCGGGAAAGCCGGAGCCGCAGCGAAAGCGAGTCTGAAGAGGGCGGATAGTTCGTTGTCATCGACCCGAAACCGGGTGATCTACCCCTGGTCAGGGTGAAGTGCGGGTAACACCGCATGGAGGCCCGAACCCACCGGCGTTGAAAAGCCGGGGGATGAACTGGGGGTAGGGGAGAAATTCCAATCGAACCCGGAGATAGCTGGTTCTCCCCGAAATCGCTTTAGGGCGAGCGTCAAGGGAAGAGGGACGGAGGTAGAGCACTGATTGAGTGCGGGGCCCGACCAGGGTTACCAAGTTCAGTCAAACTCCGAATGCCGTTTTATCAACCTTGGCAGTCAGACTACGAGTGCTAAGATCCGTGGTCAAAAGGGAAACAGCCCAGACCAACAGCTAAGGTCCCGAAGTGCCAGTTAAGTGGGAAACGATGTGGCGGTGCACAGACAACCAGGATGTTGGCTTAGAAGCAGCCACCATTGAAAGAGTGCGTAATAGCTCACTGGTCGAGTGCTGCCGCGCGGAAAATGTAACGGGGCTAAACTGGACACCGAAGCTATGGATGCAGGAATGCATGGTAGGGGAGCGTTCCATGGGCGGAGAAGCTGAGCTGGGAGGCTTGGTGGAGCGCATGGAAGTGAGAATGCCGGTATGAGTAGCGAAAAGACAAGTGAGAATCTTGTCCGCCGAAAGCCCAAGGGTTCCTGGGGAAGGATCGTCCGCCCAGGGTAAGTCGGGACCTAAGGCGAGGCCGAGAGGCGTAGTCGAAGGACAACGGGTGGAAATTCCCGTACCACCGAATAGCGCATGAGCGAAGGGGTGACGCAGGAGGAGCAGGGAAGCGCCCGGCTGGAAGAGGGCGTCCAAGCAGCGAGGGTGGCGTGCAGGCAAATCCGCACGCTGGGAAGCCTGAGCTGTGAAGGGGAGGGAAGAACAGTACCGAAGTCCTGAGCTTCACACTGCCAAGAAAAGCCTCTAGCGAGTTATGAGGTGCCCGTACCGGAAACCGACACAGGTGGGCGCGTGGAGAACACGGAGGCGCGCGGGAGAACTCTCGTTAAGGAACTCGGCAAAATGGCCCCGTAACTTCGGGAGAAGGGGCGCTCGAGAGAGCCGCAGTGAAAAGGCCCAAGCGACTGTTTAGCAAAAACACAGGTCTCTGCGAAGCCGAAAGGCGAAGTATAGGGGCTGACGCCTGCCCGGTGCTGGAAGGTTAAGAGGAGGGGTTAGGGGAAACCCGAAGCTCTGAATTGAAGCCCCAGTAAACGGCGGCCGTAACTATAACGGTCCTAAGGTAGCGAAATTCCTTGTCAGGTAAGTTCTGACCCGCACGAATGGCGTAACGACTTGGGCGCTGTCTCAACGAGAGACCCGGTGAAATTGTAATACCTGTGAAGATGCAGGTTACCCGCGGCTAGACGGAAAGACCCCGTGGAGCTTGACTGTAGCTTGATATGGGAGATGGGTATGTCATGTACAGGATAGGTGGGAGACAGAGAAGCATGGGCGCCAGCCTGTGTGGAGTCGACGTTGGGATACCACCCTTGAGATGCCTGTCTTCTAACCTGGCCCCTTGAAGCAGGGGCGGGGACAGTGTCAGGTGGGCAGTTTGACTGGGGCGGTCGCCTCCTAAAAGGTAACGGAGGCGCCCAAAGGTTCCCTCAGCGCGGATGGAAATCGCGCGGTGCGTGTAAAGGCAAAAGGGAGCTTGACTGCGAGACGGACAGGTCGAGCAGGGACGAAAGTCGGGCTTAGTGACCCGGTGGTTCCGAGTGGAAGGGCCATCGCTCAACGGATAAAAGCTACCCCGGGGATAACAGGCTGATCTCCCCCAAGAGTCCACATCGACGGGGAGGTTTGGCACCTCGATGTCGGCTCATCGCATCCTGGGGCTGAAGTCGGTCCCAAGGGTTGGGCTGTTCGCCCATTAAAGCGGTACGCGAGCTGGGTTCAGAACGTCGTGAGACAGTTCGGTCCCTATCTGCCGCGGGCGCAGGATACGTGAGAGGAATTGTCCTTAGTACGAGAGGACCGGGATGAACCGACCGCTGGTGTCCCAGTTGTGCCGCCAGGCGCAGCGCTGGGTAGCCAAGTCGGGGATGGATAAGCGCTGAAAGCATCTAAGCGCGAAGCCAGCCTCAAGATAACGTATCCCATCCGGTCAACGGAGTAAGACCCCTCAAAGAAGATGAGGTAGATCGGTCCGGAGTGGAAGCGTAGTGATACGTGGAGCGGACGGATACGAATCGGTCGAGGGCTTCACCAGCGTGGTGTTGGGGAAGACGGGAAGCATAGGGGAAAGTCGTTATCTGGTTTGCAAGGTACAGCACCTTGCATTGAGAGCTTGGACAGATGCAGCAATACGAAGCATATGGACAAGCGCAAGTCTGGTGGCAATGGCGGAGGGGACACACGCGTACCCATCCCGAACACGACCGTTAAGACCTCCAGCGCCGATGATACTTGGGGTGAAGACCCCTGGGAAAGTAGGACGCCGCCAGGCGAGAGAAGACAGGGCCCAGCACTTTGCTGGGCCCTGTTGATTGGAAGTTCAAAATTCATATTTCATCAAGCCGGTACTGCCACAGATCGACAAGAATCGACTTTATCGCTGTGCTAATCTCAGGATAGAGAAAGAGTCTGGTCGATGGGGGCATCAAAGGGTGAGAGACTACAGAGGCAGACCTAAGGAAAGTCCTGAGATTTGGTGTATGTACTGTGGGAAACTCGTTCCGGCCGATCAAAGTAAGAAAATTATGGCGACAACGTTTCACGTGGACCAGGCGGGCATCTTTCCGTTCGGTGTTTGCGGCATGCACGCAGTGGAGCAGCCTGTGTCGAAGGAAACACAGCAAGGATACGACTTGTGAGCGGAGTGTCTCAGGCGGGCGTTGTTCCACGCAAAAGGACATACTTGGCATTTGAATCGTCAGCCGGGCCGTGGTAAAATAATACCTGCGTTGTGATCCGGTATGACTCGGCCAACGACGTTGATTAGTGCGGAAGTGGCTCAGGGGTAGAGCATCGCCTTGCCAAGGCGAGGGTCGCGGGTTCGAATCCCGTCTTCCGCTCCATGTTGGGCCCATAGCTCAGTTGGTTAGAGCGGCCGGCTCATAACCGGTTGGTCCTAGGTTCGAGTCCTAGTGGGCCCACCAGTGTATGATGGGTGTAGACCACACGGACTCGCAGAATTTGCGGGTGTAGTTCAATGGTAGAACTCCAGCCTTCCAAGCTGGTCGCGTGGGTTCGATTCCCATCACCCGCTCCAAATGAACGGCAAATCACCACAGTCGGTTGAGCTACAATACTGTGGTGATTTTTCATTTGGTTAGAGGGCCGTGTTCACAACGGAGTGAGCAAGCGCGATCATTCGATCCGCATGCCATCGTTTCTGCCATTCTTCAGCCTCTGACGTTTGAGACTGATAAATAAACAGGTTGTGCCCACACGGCCGTGATCGGGCCAAAGGCGGCGATGGCGGCTGAGTCGTCTTAACGGGGTGATTTCCATGAGTAAAATTCGTTTGGGCGTCCTTGGTGCGGACGACTCCCTCGCTGTCATCGAAGAAGTTGCGCGAGAATTCGGCGAAATCAATATGAGACCGGTTGTGTATTGGGAAGAGGTCGAAATCAAAGAACGAATGCATCCTCTTGAGAACGAGGTGGACATGTGGCTGTGTAGTGGTCAAGTCCCGTACTCCGTTGCCAAGGAGCTCTATCCTGACCGTCCCGTGTTTTATACGCGTCACTCTGGCGAAGGCCTGTACAAAGTTCTGCTGTTTCTATCTCACGAACAAGGGCTGAGGGTTTCGGATCTCAGTTTTGACACCTTAAGTCCGGATTCTGTGAATCAGTTTCTGGCGAGCGTCGGCATTGCATGTCAGGTACACCTAAAGCACTATACAGGGGCCATCCACTCCGATGAATTGGTGAATTTCCACCGGTCGCTCTGGGAGCAGGGGCTTACGAAGGCTGCGGTTACCTGCCTGAGATCGGCGCAATTGAAGTTGAAAAAGCTTGGCATCCCAGCGACACACATCACTCCAACCGCGAGTGAAGTTCGTCAGGTACTTGATGCCATCGTGAAGACGCATGATTTGCTTGTGTCCCGAAACGCACAGGTCGTCGTTCAATTCGTTCAGCGCTGTTCGGAGAACGCCATCGTCACTGAGCCAGATTTCGATGCAGCAATCCATCGGTACGCCCGATGTTTGCATGGCACAAAGCAGCAAGTGAACGCCAGCAGTTGGATGGTCTATACAACCCGCGGGGCAATGGAAGAGATTACGGACAATTTTCGCACCCGGCCGCGGTTCCGACAACTGACCGGGCTGCCTGATGAAGCTGCTTGCGGCGGGATTGGCGTCGGTTCAACTGTCAGTGAGGCCCTGGGCCGCGCTCGGTTGGCACTTTCGCAGGCGCAGTGGCATGGACCGGGAAGTTGGGGCTGCACATTGGAGACAAATACACTCATTGCTCCGCTTGAGGAAGGGCACAAAACCCTTGCTTTGGAGTATGCCCGGGAAGACTTTCAACACTTGAGTGGCGAAATCGCGCTGAGTTCACTCACGCTGTCGAAGATCGCAGGGATCATCGCAAAGCGGAAGTCCTCCCGCATCACAGTGAATGAATTAGCAGAGTACTTCAACATCCTGCCGCGAAGTGCACGGCGGATTCTCTTGAGGTTGGAAGAGAACGGACTGGCCACAGTCGTTGGCGAAGAAACGGCATACCAGCGCGGCAGGCCTCGGAAGATCTACGACATTCAGATTTAGCGGACGTCAGCCGGATTCGGCTGACTGTCTGCAGGCAGTCAATGGGCATTGCAATTCGCATCGATGCGGGTTTTTCGCAAATGCCCAATCTCCGTTTATGATGCGAAAATTTACGTGATGTGCGGTGGCCCCTTCTTCCAAACGTGAAGTGCCGTTCCCCACACTTGCTACCATTTTCCCGCTCTTATAACGAGTCACATAGGTCGCTGCGAGAGGCAGAACCAATCAGTTGTTAGAACAACACTTGAAATGAATACAGTGAAGCACAAACAAATGATTGTCTAATAACTCTAAATGCTGTTATTATAAGACCATTCTTAGTCAGCCGAAAATAAACCGTAAATACAAGCATATTCACAGCTTGTCTTGCGAGTCGTTACGGAAAGGGAAGGTGACAATATGTCCGTCCATCTGTCGGATCTTCATTCCATCGTAGAATCCGTGAAAGAGGAAGTTGTCGGTTGGCGCCGGTACCTGCACCAAAACCCGGAGCTGTCGTTTGAGGAGGAGAAGACTTCGCAATTCGTTTATGACCTCTTAAGGACGTTTCCTGGCTTAACGGTGACAAGACCGACGAAAACCAGTGTGCTTGCCACTTTAAAAGGCGCGCATTCTGGCCCTGTTTTGGCGATTCGCGCTGATATGGACGCATTGCCAATTACGGAGGAGAACACGTTTGAGTTTGCCTCCAACACACCCGGAAAGATGCACGCCTGTGGGCACGACGGGCATACCGCAATGCTCTTGGGTACGGCGAAAATCCTGACGCAATTTGCGCACCAGATTCACGGCGAAGTTCGCTTTATCTTTCAGCACGCTGAGGAACTCTTCCCTGGCGGCGCGCAGCAGATGATTGATGCGGGTGTGCTGGAAGGCGTGGATTCAGTCATTGGCATTCATCTCTGGTCGCCGCTCGAAGTCGGAAAAATTGCAATTCGATCCGGTCCGTTCATGGCATCGCCGGACGAATTCCACATTACGATTCGAGGTAAAGGTGGACACGCTGCACAGCCCCATTGTACGGTCGATCCGGTGGTTATCGCCGCACAGGTCGTCACCAACCTGCAACACATCGTGTCAAGAAACTTCGACCCGCTCGATCCGTTGGTACTCTCCGTGACACAGTTTCACGCAGGGACAGCGCACAACATCATTCCTGAAACGGTTGAACTGAATGGCACCGTCCGTTCCTTTAAAGAAGAGTTGAGGGACGAGGTCCCGCAGCGCATGGAGCAAATCATCAAGGGACTCACCGAGGCGCATGGTGCCACGTACGAGTTTACATACAAGAAAGGATATTCCACCGTGGTGAACGATGAAGCCTTGACGGAAAAACTTCGTGCGGTTCTCGTGGAGACGTTCGGTGAAGACGTCGTGATTGAGGGGGAGCCTCATATGGGAGGAGAAGATTTCTCAGCTTACCAAAAAGTCGTTCCAGGAACGTTTTTCAACGTGGGTGCCGGCAATGTTGAGCAGGGCATTGTCTATCCACATCATCATCCAAGATTCACCATTGATGAAGCCTCCTTGCCCATCGGTGTAGAGGCATTTACCAGCATCGTCCTCAAGACGCTCGCGTAAATGCGGAGAATGCTCTCCGCAGGATCGAGAGCGGCTCATCAAAAGCGCCCATACACACCGCAAGTGGAAGGAGGTGACCATACGTGGCAGTCCGTTGGCTGGCCGTTGTCCCGCTGCTGTTTATCTTTGTTGGCATCGCCTTTGCAAATCACGCAACACCAATCGTCCTCGGTATGCCCTTTTTGTTCTTTTACACCGTCCTTTGTGTCATCTTGACATCGATTTGCATCGCAATTGTTTACAAGTTTGATCCCACGAACAAGAAGGGAGAGTAGTTCGATGCACAAGGCGCCGATTGTGATTATTTTTGCAACGATTCTGATTGCACTGGTTCTCGCACTTCTCTCGCAGCGCAGAAAAAAGATGGATATGGAGCAGTGGACCGTTGGCGGGCGCGGCTTTGGCATCCTCTTCGTGTTCCTGCTTTTGGCCGGCGAGATCTATACGACATTCACATTCCTTGGCGGCAGCGGCTGGGCGTATGGGACAGGCGGTCCGACCGTATACATCCTTGCTTACGGCGCGGTTGCCTACCTGTTTTCCTACTTTATTCTGCCGCCGATTTGGAGGTACGCAAAGGAACACAACCTAATCTCTCAGCCGGACTTTTTCAACAAGAAGTTTGACAGCAAGTGGCTGGGCATTCTCGTTGCAATTGTTGGGGTCGTCGCCATTATTCCATATTTGCAATCCCAGATGACCGGTCTCGGGCTCATTGTGGAAACCGCATCGTACGGAGCCATCCACCAATCCGTCGCGATCGGCATCGCGATGCTGGTGATCGCCTTTTACGTGACCATCAGCGGCGTACATGGCACCGCATGGACAGCCGTTTTGAAAGACATCACGATTCTGGCCGTTGTCATCGTCATTGGCATCGCGCTTCCCATGTGTTTATGCTCAGATTATTTGACGTCATTGTCGGTGGATTTTCTTTGATTCGCTGTCGGGGACTTTAGCAGGATATTGTCGAGAAATGCAGAAACGCCCTCTGTGCCCAGTAGGCCCAGGTGGCGTTCCCATCATCTGCGCAGGGTAACGTAAGTGTACTCGGTTGGTGGCCAGTTACTTTCGTTCCCTAATTCGAGGCCGAATGGCTCTCGCTGTATGCCTAGCGTATCCATAGAATGCAAATCTGTCAATCCGGTAAGCCCGGAAGAATACGCCCTCGCTGTACAGAAGCTGCTACCGCGCGACGTGCCTTGTATTTACTGTTCACATTCGTATACGTACGTCCACGGATACTACCGTCGTCGCCCATTCGATTTAGGCGAGATGCGCCATGATTTCCTACAACAACGGCGGCAGTGCCCAAGTTGCAAACGGACATTTGCAATCCTGCCATCCTTTGTCGCACCTTTCCAGCGGTATACAATCATGGTCCAGGATCTTCTTGTGAGCCTTTTGGCAGGTACACTGACGGTAGACGCTGCCCTAGCCAAATTGGCCGAATGCGGCGTCTGCTTATCCGAGTCATGTGCCCGCAACTGGTTTACTCGGATTCAGGGGCAGGTGACCAAAGTCATCGCCTTGGTCTCCCGGATTGTCCAGTTTCATCGGCCAGATGTACCACTGCCTCCATTACGCCACAACGTCAGAGACTCGGTATTGTGCACCTATTATGACCGGCTTGTGCTGCTTGACGTGGCTGGCGGCAGTGACTTCTGGAATCTCAGGCGTGAAGTCGTCTGCCTGTTTGCCCCATCGTTGTCGGTGAAGCGGGTGTCGTATGGCCTCTCCCCAGCCCTTCCACCGTAACAACGCTGCTTATCCCACAGAAAACCATCTTCCGAGCGGATGGGACCCGCCCCCAGAATGAGGCTATCTCGTATGGGAAGGAGAAGCTGGACATGCAAGATGATTCGCGACGCCAAATCGCTCTGTTCCGCTATGGTCTTATTGCCCCGATATTGCGGCAAACCGAGAGTGGTGCTCAAAAAGCGATGCTGGAGGAACTGGCTAGTCAGGAACATGAGATGCCAAACGGAGAGAAAAGAAGATTCTCGGAACGCACGCTAGAGCGATATTTGGCAGGCTACCGAAAGGAAGGGGTAGATGGGCTGCTTCCCCAACTTCGGGCAGACGACCGCCGACCGCGGGTGTTGCCCCCTCATGTGATTGAACGAGCTGTGGCCTTGCGTAAGGAACAACCCTTGCGCACAGTGGAGCAACTCATTGTGATGCTGGAGACTGAAGGACTCGTTCCAGAAGGATTTATTCGGCGCAGCACACTGTCCGCGCATTTGCGCAGAGCCAAGGTGGAGCGTACAAAGGCAGTGCGCAAGCAACGTACCTGGCAGCGGTATACCGCCAATGAAGTTCACGAAATTTGGCAATGTGACGTCTGTGATTCCTTGCGCGTCCCAGACCCCAACTCTGGGGGCCAGATGCGGGTAGCCAGATTGGTTGCTGTACTTGACGATAAGAGTCGTTATATCTGCTACGCCGCGTTTTATTTTCGAGAGAATCTGCCGGTGCTTGAGGATGCGTTGAAAAAAGCGATTACTACGCATGGAACGCCGAAAATCTTCTACTGCGACAATGCAAAGATTTACCAGTCAAAACAGTTGAGCGAGGTGGCTGCCAGACTCGGGTTTGAGATTCGTCACTCCCGGCCATTTCTCCCCCAAGGGCGCGGGAAATTGGAACGATACTTCGGCTACGTAGAGCGCTCTTTCCGCCCGGAAGCCGAGTTGTGTGTGAAGAACAGTACCATCCAGAATCTCGACGACCTCAATCGCTACTTCCGTGCCTGGCTGGAGAAAATGTATCACCAGAGAACCCACAGCACGTTGAAAAAACGGCCTGCAGCCGTACTGACCACGCACGGTCCGTTGCGGTTGGTGGACCCGCATGTGCTCGAAGACGCATTTCAATGGACCTACAAGGCAAAGGTGGACAAGACAGCCTGCATTTCAGTGCAGGGAAACACGTACGAGGTTGAGTCCATCCTCGTTGGGCGAACCGTGACGTTGCGCTACAACCCCTTCGACCTCACTCGTATTCAGGTATGGCTGGAGGGCAAGCACTACGCGAATGCCGTCCCGCTGAAGATGCGCCGACACACAGACAAACGTGTAACGCAAGCCGATTCCCCACCTTCAGAGCTACCAACCGAACCAGGGATTTCCTTTCTCGAAACGATTACCGCAGCCCACGAAAAGCAGAGGCAACAGTCGCTTGGGCGAACCTCGT
Source organism: Alicyclobacillus cycloheptanicus (assembly GCF_028751525.1). Taxonomy (GTDB): domain Bacteria; phylum Bacillota; class Bacilli; order Alicyclobacillales; family Alicyclobacillaceae; genus Alicyclobacillus_L; species Alicyclobacillus_L cycloheptanicus. Next base: position 849,433 of record NZ_CP067097.1, on the reverse strand, counting down.
TTGCTCGTGCCCTGAAAGATGGTGAATCTCATGATGACTGAGTTCTTTGGCTTCGCTCAGGAGCCTTTTGACCGTGACATCCCGGTCGAACGCTTGGTGGCGTTTCACGGTCACAGCGAGCTCTCTGCAAGGCTCATCTACGCGACGGAACACCGCCACATGGCACTTGTAACCGGGGACACCGGGACCGGGAAGACAACGGCCGTACGCGCTGTGATGAAGCGAATGGATGAGAGCCAATACAAGTTCATGTATATCGCCAACGCCGGACTTACGCCCAAAACACTATACCGCGTGATTCTCGAGCGTCTGCAGATCCAGCCCAGGTTTCGACAGGTAGATAACCAGGCGCTCGTTCACCAGGTGCTCGAAGAAAGCTACCAAAAAGGCCAACAAGTCGTGATTATCGTCGATGAAGCACATGAACTCGACCCGCAGATGCTGGCCGAATTTCGGTTCCTCAACAATTTTCGGGCTGATTCATTCTCGCCGATTTCCCTCTGGCTGGTGGGACAAACAGAATTGCGGGAGAAGATGAAACTCCGAATCCTGACTTCACTATCCGGGAGAATCCAAATTCGCTACCACATGGGGACGTTGACCGAGGCTGAAGTGCAGGACTATGTCTCGAAGCAGCTGGCGAGCGTGGGTCAGGAGAGAACGATTTTCTCAGCTGATGCCGTGAAGTTGATTGCGAGAACCAGCCAAGGTAATCCCCGGTTGATTAACACACTGTGTCGTGGCGCGCTGATCGACGCTGCAACGTTGGGACACAGCGTCGTTGATAACAGTCATGTGGAGCGGGCATGGATGGAGGTGAGCGGCTCATGACGGGAAATCTACGATTCAGTTCACTGCGGGACCGATGGTACTTTGCAGATGAACAAGATGAACATGACTTGCATTGCGGAGACCCGATTGAAATCGAGATCGGCGACAGATATTACTACGCGAGAATAGAGTGGTGTGCTGAGGGATGGTACGCGATCTTCCACGAAGACGACCAGCGCAGTGACGCATTCGTGCTGATGCGCAACCGAACTTACACTGCGAGGTGGATATACTTCTAGACGAGCACGTTGGCAGGAGGGTCGCCTAAGGCGGCCCCCTTTATTTATTCAAAGGCCGACAAAATGCGTGAAACTTCCGCGCCGATTCCAGGTGACAATGACATCTGGAATTTCACCGTCAAATAATCCGAGCGGCCACACCATGCATGTCGGGGGACTGACCGCAATGTTTACGAAAATCAATGCGGAGAAGCCAGGGTTCTTGACTTTGGGTGCAAAGGGCATGGGGATTCCCTGGTTTATTTCAACGGTTGCCCTGACGGGGCTCGGCTTCTATATGTGGCCGCATGCATTCGGTGCCGTCTACACCGCCAAACATGAACGCGTATTTCGCAAAAACGCCATATTCCTCCCTCTCTATCAGTTGATCTTGTTGTTCGTGTTCTTTGCCGGTTTCGCGGCCATTTTGATCACGCCGGGCTTGACCAACAGCAACCTGGCCCTGCTCGACGCGGTGCAGAAGGTGTTTCCCGGCTGGGTTGCAGGCGTGATCGGGGGAGCGGGTGTTCTGACTGCCATCGTCCCGGGATCCCTTATGCTGATGTGCGCAGGAACGCTGATTGCGGAGAATATTTATCGTCCTCTCGTTGGCGGCAACACCTCTCCAAAGCAGCTCCAAACGATTGCACGGGTGATGGTTTGGGTGGTCGCAGCGGTGACATTCCTCTTTTCCATCCACAGCAATGCGGCGATTGTAGCGCTGCTGCTGATGGGGTACAATTTCGTCTCGCAGTTTTTCCCAACCGTACTTCTGGCCGTCTTTGCGCGTCGGGCTGTGAGTAAAGCGGGCGCATTCGCCGGGATCATCGTGGGTGTTGCGATGGTCGTCTATTTCACGATGTCCAACCTCTCCCTCTTGTGGGGCGTCAACACGGGGTTCTGGGCGTTGCTTGTCAACTTCATTGTGGTGGTCGTGGTCTCGTTGATGACGCGGGAAGCGACCCAGCCCCGTGAGCTGAATGTAGAATCGGCCGGTTGAGTTCGGTGCCTAGAGAAATTGATGTTGGCGTGAATCAGAGATATGGCTGCCCTGGATGTGGAAACACACGGGGCAGTCTTCAGGAACGAGTTCGCGAGTTATGCACAGGCATACGAAGCGGTAGTTGAATTCATGGAGTATTACAATGGGCGTCGGATGCATTCGAGTCTGAATTTTCTATCACTCCCCGAGTTCCACAAGGCAACATGTTGAAACAGGTCGCATACTGAAAAACCACCGAGATGATGGCGCCAAGTCCCCCAATTTACCTGAGTGCTCTCGACAAGAATTGACACCCATTTCAACCTCGGAAGATCCGAAACTGATGTAAATATTATGGAATTCGATGAACTCCGGCATTTCTCCACCAGTCCACAAACATTTCTCGATGGGTTTTCTACCAAGTTCACGAAAGGATTTACTAATCTTAGATTGTCGTTGTGCAAGGAGGCATTTGCATCAAACATCAATCCGAGACCAAGAGGGAAGGGTGAGCGGTGAAACAACGATTCATGTGGTCGACGGGCGTCTTGGTTCTTGCCTTGATCGGCGGGTGTGGGGTTGGCACAACCTCGAACAATCAGCATCCTGGGCCGCGACCATCGACGTTCCAAACCCGGTCAACTTCTCCCCAATGGCCAGTCGTACGTGTCCAATCCCTGCCCACGTTGCCCGTGCACCTTCTTGGCAATTCTCTGGCTGCAAATGCACAGGGACAAGTTTTTTCGGTAGGCGGGTACACTGGTGCTGTTTCTGTTACCAATGTGTTCCAGATTACGCCGAATGTACAAAACATAGCCAACTTGCCGGTGCCTAGTCACGATGCAGCAGCGGGATTTCTGGGCCCAGACTTGTATGTCTTTGGTGGTGGACAAAGCTGGTCGTATGACACTATCATTCGTGTCCGTCCAGGGGCGGCAGAAATTGTTGGATCGCTCCCGAATCGACTGTCTGATGCTGTCAGTATCCCGTATGTATACAACGGGCAAAGGGGACTCTTGTTGATTGGTGGGTACGATGGGAAAATCTTTAACCGCGTTGCGAAGTTTGTGAGTGTTCAAGGAAGACATCTGCATTGGCAGACTTTGTTCACCTTGCCGGAAGGACTCCGGTATCCGGCTGTTGCTTCCACAAATGGAAAGGTATTTATCGCTGGTGGACAAACGGCGTCCGGGGGATTGAGCGATGACGTTTACGTGTGGTCGAGTGGGTCAAACGAAGTTCGACACTTGGCGACGCTTCCTTCCGCCTTGGATAAGGCAGCGGCGTTCGCGGCTGGATCAATGTCCATCGTAATCGCCGGTGGGAATCGGGCCGATGGTCAACCAACCGATGAGATTCTTGCCATGAACGTCAAGACTGGCGCCATAAAACAAGTTGGCAAACTGCCCAGTGCGCTTGCGGACATGGGATACACCCAAGTTGGTTCGGTCGGATACATCGCAGGCGGGGTCTTGTCGTCCGGGCAGACCAACTCCGAAGTATGGAAAGTATTAATGGGAGAGTGATGGAGGATGAACCGTCGTGTATGCGTGGGACTTTTGGCCGCCAGCACCCTGACACTTCTTCTTGGCGCGGTAGCTTGTGGGAGTACAGGTACAAACAATTCCACCGAGACTGGAAAAACCAGGACGAAATCACTCTCGACCCAGAACGCATCAGCTCAATCCGTGAAAGTGAAAGTCCCTGCGGGTCCCCTGCCAGGGGATATGCTCATTGCAGATCGCGGCAACAGTCGATTACTGATTGTGACGCCGGACAAGAAGGTCGTCTGGCAAATGACCATGGGTGGATCCGGCACCCAAGGGGTTCACTCTCTCGGGGCTGACGATGCATTCCTGACACCTGATAACCAACATATCATCATTAATGAAGAAGATAATCAGAAGATCGCGATCATCGACATCGCCACCAAGAAAATTGTCTGGTCTTATGGGCACGCTGGGGTGCTGTAGCCGCTCACGCTGCTTGGCGGAGGATGAGCGGTTTTTTGTTGCTTTGAACGACAGAGGGTTTTCTCGTTGATTGTCGTATGACGATCCATATCATACCGACAATCATCGACAGGAGGCGTAAAAGAAGAGAGACCTGTAAGGTTTGGCGGCCCCGGTCTCTCCTTCTGCAAGGTCACGGTTTTCCCGTGCCTATATTGGATTATGTCTCTATCATATTCGATTCCCTTCGCAAACGTCGAGTCCTATTTGCGATTTTGTGAGGATCCTGACCCTGATTTATTGCGTCCACCGTCATGCGGATATTGCGGGTGTCCGATCCTGCATGGTCATGGCAGCTATGCCCGGAACGTGTGGGCAGAGGAGAAGTTTTGGCGCATTCGGGTGTTTCGGTTCCGGTGTGCAAATCCGGATTGCAAGCGGACATGCAGTGTATTGCCGAGCTTCGTCGGTCGTTATGAGCGATTTGTCTGGGATGTTCAAGAACTCGTCTGTACGCATGCGGATGGCGAGCAGTCCCTGGAGGAAGCAGCTAAGGCCCTTCCTGCCCCGATTGGTCCGCTGTGCGCTCGCACGGTGTGGCGGTGGATGAAGCGCTGGCAGGGGTATATGGACAAGCTTGACAGCCAGTTCTGGGAGCATGTGATCTCACTTCACCCTACCATCCGTATGCCACGGGGACGGGAGCGGCCAACCCACCGCCTGCGATACTGGCGGCAGATTTGGATGGAACTTTCGCCAAGCAAAGTGAACATTGGTCTCTTTCACGGCCTGTACCGGCTCCGCCAGTCAAAGTCGGCCAGCATGGTATAGCTAATCCCACAATTTATGTCTATGGAGCAGCCAGACACTCCCGTCCGAGAATAGGCTTGTACCGATTCTCGGGGGAGGAGATGGCGTCATGGACCGAAAGAAGTTGGCCAAGGAGATTGCGGCGTTTCGATACGGGACGATTGCGCCCATTGTGAGCAGACAAACGCCGCTGTCTCCAGGGGAATTGCGTATCTATTTTGAGCGGATGGTACAACAATCCTACGTGATTCCCGGCACCACTAGAACGACGCTCAGCGTGCGGACCTTGGAACGATGGCTGGAAGCGTACCGGAAAGGCGGATATGATGCCCTGATGCCGAAGACCCGCAGCGACAAAGGGCGCCACCAGTTACCAGACGAAGTGATTCAAAAGGCGGTGGCGTTGCGGCGGGAGCGACCCGAGCGCAGCGTGGAGCAGATCATCCTCTTGCTGGAGGCAAGCGGTGTTGTGGAGCCAGGCACAGTGGCACAGAGCACATTGGCCCGCCATTTGCGTCGTTTAGGAGCAAGCCGTAAAGAGTTGCTTCGTTCCAGTGACCGGGGATACCGGCGTTTTGAGGCGGAAGACGTGCATGTCTTGTGGCAGGCGGATTTTAAGCATGCGCTGTACTTGCCTGACCCAAGCAACTCGGAGCGCAAGAAAAAGACGATTCTGTTTGCGATCCTCGATGATTATTCGAGGCTCATTGTCCATGGGCAGTTTTATTGGGATGAGCAGTTGCCACGCCTGGAGGACAGCCTGAAAAAGGCGATTCTGCGATACGGCATTCCAGAACAACTTTATGTGGACAACGGTGCGGTGTTCTCATCCCAGCATTTACAGCGCATCTGCGGAAGACTGGGGATTCACCTTTCCCACAGTAAAGCCTACCGTCCAGCGGGTCGTGGGAAAATTGAACGGATATTCCGTTTCCTCGACACCAGCTTCATTCCAGAGGCCTATGAGCAAGTGGAAGCGGGACATATCCGGACCCTCGGCGAGCTCAATGAGGCGTTCTGGGCCTGGGTGGATGGGTATTACCACCTGCGCAAGCATGGCAGCACAGGAATACCGCCAAAAGAAAGAGCCGCAAGCAGCAACCGGGTTCCCAAGCGGGTTTCAGAGGCGGAACTGACAGAGATTTTCCTTTGGGAGGAAGAGCGTACAGCAGACAAGGCCGCATGTGTCTCCCTGATGGGCAACACCTACGAGGTGGATGCTGACTTGGCCAGGCGGAAGGTGACACTGTGTTATGACCCATTTGATCTCTCGGTGATTCAAGTCTGGTTCGACGACAAGCGATGGCCCGACGCAAAGCCGGTGGACCTGACTCGCCGCTATGATCGCAGGGTTGCCTCGACAGTGAAGAGCGACAAACCAACGACGGAGCACGTGTCCTTCTTCCAGGCAGCGGATAACCGGCGCAAGCAGGCTGCAGTTGAAGAGTCCCCGCTGCGATTCTCAGATACAAAGCGTGGTGAACACAAGTGACGCCGCAGGAGAAATGGGGATTTGAAAAGCTGCCGTTCCGGCGGGACGTGGAAGGACACGAGCTCTACGAGACAGCCGCACACCGGGAGGCCCTGGCCCGGATGGAATGGGTACTTGAGCAAAACGCACTGGGGCTGCTGGCTGGCGAGGTAGGCAGCGGAAAGTCCACGCTCATTCGCCGACTCATTGGCGGACTGGACGAAATGAAATGGCTTCCCGTCTACATTTGCGTACCCGGCCTGCGCCCCAAGGAATTTTACGGAGAACTTCTCTCGCATCTCGGAGAGGCGAATCCCTTCTCTGTGAGCCGTGCGAGGAAGCTTTGGAACGAACGGGTCCAGACTGGAGGGCTTGCCGGCGAAAGACGGTGGGCTGTGGTGATTGATGAGGCGCAGGACATTTCCGATGAGATGTTGCAGGAGCTCAGGTTTGTCCGTAACCAGCGGATGGACGCCATGTCCCTGTTCCCGTTGATTTTGGTTGGCCAGCAGGAACTGCGGCGGAAACTGCGATTGAAGAAGTATGAGGCGATTTCACAGCGGATTGAAATGGTCTACCACTTGACTGGGATGACCAGAGAGGAGACGACTGAATACGTCCGCCACCAGATTCGGTTGACCGGAAGGCAGGCGCCGCTGTTTACAGACAGTGCTTTGCACTTGATTTATGGGGCAAGCCGAGGGATTCCACGGGTAGTGAACCAAATCTGCCTGCAGGCCCTGTACGACGCAGCGGCCAAAGACAGTGACGTCGTGGAAGATGCCAACATCCAGCGAGTGCTGGCGGACCAGGAGTGGCAACGAGGGGTGGCCGGATGACCGGCTGCTCCGCCACGCCTAAAATGATTGACGGCACGACGACCACCACGATGACGGATTGGCGCTACGACTTTCACGCCAATGTCGGTGAGAAATTCACCGCCAAGCAGCGTGAGCGGCTACAGGGTGCCAGGGTCAGCGCCGGGGTATCTGAATACGCCGGATGATGCATACCAGTTGCCGAATGGATTGGTCACAGTGGCAGACATCGCCAATCAGCGTATCCTGTTCATCAATCCCAAGACGAATACGGTGGTCAAGCAATATGGAACGACGGGACTTCGGTATCATAACCCACCGAAATCCTTCGAGGCACCAAACGGAGACACGCCAGTGTTGTCTGACGGTGGTATGATCGTCACCGAGATCGGTTCGGGCAATACCGGACAAGGATATGCGGACAGGCTCGACAAGAACGGAAAGTTGATGTACAGCGTACAGCTTCCACTCATTGCGTACCCCTCCGACACTCAGCTTCTCCCCAATGGTAACTTGCTGGTGGTGGACTATAGCAACCCGGGGCGCGTAATCGAAGTGACGCCGCAAGGGAAGGTCGTATGGGACTACTATAAGAGGTCGGGACCTGGGGAGCTAAATCATCCGTCCTTGGCGATTCCGCTGCCAAACGGAGATGTAGCACTCAATGACGACTACAACGATCGGGTCGTCATCATCGATCCAAAGACAAATCAAATTGTCTGGCAGTATGGCCACACTGGCATTCCAGGTACGGCGGCGGGGTATCTGAACGTGCCAGACGGGATCAATTTCATTCCACCTGGCGCTATCCCAGCTCTGAAGTAGGCGAACGTTACCTTTTCCATTTAGCGCCCACTTTGAAAACAACTTATCGATAGAAGACGCTCAATTTCCATTTTGAATACGGTAGATATAGATTTTGGGGCGTTGTGGGACTAGAAATTTTCTTCAATTTTTTGGGGCAGCCCTTGTCAACGTTGTCCATGGGTTCTCAACAGGTTCCCAATGCCCGGTCAACTTTTACGCGTTATGATAGTAACAAGATGAGAGACAAACGCTGCGGATCTGTGCATCGGCACCTCCGACACTGAAGATTACGACGACTTTACTCCGGACAGAGCATGCTGTAGCCGGTAGCTTTCGCCGGTGAACGCCAGGACGTGTGCATGGTGGACGAGCCGGTCCACGAGTGCGGCTGTGAGCCTGGCATCCCTCAAGGCTGTGTTCCACTGGCCAAATTCAAGGTTCGAGGTAACAAGCACGCTTCTCTCTGCTCGTAGCGCTCCGAGACACGTGAAACAGCAGTTCAGCGCCATCTTTGGGAAAGGGTACAAAACCCATTTCGTCGAGAATGAGCAGCTCAGCCCTTTGTAGCTGCACTTTTATTATGCGGAATACACCTGTTACCAAACCTTGCACTTCAAACGTGAATCCGTGCGCTACGCGCAAAGATCGTAATGATTACCGGGTTGTACGAAGAAGTGGAATCGCGACCAAGATCACAATTACAGCAGCGATGATGCCTAAGACAAGTGGACTTGGCAATCCGGGATGAATAATCCAATGACGCCAAGGAGCAGAAACGGGAATCATCATGAGCGCAGCAACAGCACCTGCAGCCAATCCAATGACATTAATGCCCAGACGCCCAGCCCGACCGGAAACTTGATTTCCGAATTGCCTACGCCAATCACTGGCGATTAGACCTGGCACTCTCTTTATGTGGGCATAGATATGGACAGCGATAAGCGGCAACCACAAAGCTACACTGGCTGCATGTATCTTGAACCACAGTCCCATATGTGTAGGTCCAACAATCGCAAGTCCAAACCCGCTAACGAAGACCAAAATGGTCATTATGACAAGGATAGGGGATAACAATCGGAGCCAAATGTTTGGTGCCCCTTTCTGAACAAACGCAGGGGATCCCATGTAATAGCCAAAAAACCGGTAACCGACACTGCTCATTTTGACCACGAGCGGTCCAGATAACAATACACCTACAAAGACATGTACGGAAATGAGTGAATGAAGGTTCGCCGTAATTACGAGCTCAATCAGGATGAGTACAAACAGTATGGCACCAGCAAGAGCCGTCACCCGTTCGTTTCGTACAACTGAGGACGTTTTTTCGGGTAATGTCTCAGAATTACGCACAGTTCACTTCTCCGTTCTGTAAAAATGACGAACTAACGCATTAAAGGTAACATGAAAGTATGAAATAAAAGTTGAAAAGTTATCAAGAACATGTGTGTTTGTCAATGTCATGCCCGCCAACTTCAAAAGCATTCCCGTATCGATTTCTGAATAAACCTACGGTTGGCAGTTACCATCATTCCTGCATTTAGGGGCAGACTAGCTGAATAGTGAGTCTGTTCATCAAAAAATGAAATGATGGGGGACTGTCCCGAGAGCGGTGAAATCCAGGACGGAAGCAGTCCCATGTTCATCAAAAATTACTCTATAGTGCTTTTCATCGCTTGATACATTTTATCTACGTATACGTCGATTTCGTCACGTGACATGCGCAGGCGACCCACAGACGAGCCATAGCCAATCTCCACGTTCCCCTCTGCGAGCCCTTGGAAAATTCCGTTTGCGAAAGCGTCTAATGGTTCTCCTTGGGAATTCAAGCCCTCGCCACCTAAATTCGTGTCTACCATCGGTGGAGCTACTTCAATGACTTCTACAGATGTATCGGAAAGTTGATGTCTGAGACTCATCGTAAATGAGTGCAGCGCTGCTTTGGTTGCCGAATAGACGGGGGCAATCGCCAGAGGTGTGAAAGCCAACCCGGACGTCACATTCACAATGGCTGCATCTTCTTTACTCGCAAAAAATGAAGCAAACAGCATGGATAGATGAATAGGTGCTTCCATATTGACTTTGATTTCATTGTTGTAATAGCTCCAATTGTCCTTCGCATTTGCCTTCAACACATGAAAACGTTGTTGAATACCTGCGTTGTTCACTAATACGTTGACGTTGGGATAGTTCGTTGTCACCCACTCAAACAATGCTGTACGGTCGAATTCAACGCCAACATCACTGACGCGAGTAATGAGGTTTGGGGATTTATCCCTGGCATCCTGAAGGACACTTTCACGTCGTCCACAAACAATCACTTCATTTCCGGCTTTGATAAAGCGCTCCGCAAAAGCCAGCCCAATTCCAGTCCCTCCGCCTGTAATCAATACTGTGTTTCCCGAAAGTTTCATCAAATTTCGCCTCCAGCTTGAGCCTGTGTTTTGAGCACGACGTTGGATCGTGCCATCGTGCAATTCCCCATTCTTCACAGGAGTTTCCAGATTGTCTCACCCACCAATTGTTGCCTCCTATGATGTAACTAACCGGTTGTTTACATCTTAATCTTAACCAACCAGTTAGTCAACTGTATTTCGTGTGATATAGTGAATACACGAAATACATGCTTGGACAAGGTGGGACAATCCGTGAGAAACGCTGAGGAAACAAAAGAACGAATTTTAGCGGCGGCTTTGGAGGAGTTCTCCTCCTACGGCATTGCAGGCGCGCGTGTTGACCGCATCGCTAAGAACGCTGGATGCAACAAGAATCTGATCTACGTTTACTTTGAAAATAAAGACACGCTTTTTACAACAGTTCTCAAGAAACATTTAACGCGCGTTTATGAAGAAATTCCCTTCACACCTGAGGACCTTCCGGGTTATGCGGCAAAAGTATTCGATTGGGCCATGACACATCCACATATAGTACGGTTAATGTCATGGTACAGTTTGGAGCAGAAGACGGAGAATATCACCGAACGTACCTCCGTCCGCGACAAGAAAATTAAAGCGATAATGAAAGCACAAAACGACGGTCTGATAGGAACGACGTTCACACCTGACTTTCTCCTGACGGCAATCATGGCCTTGGCCACCGCCTGGACGCCGACACACCCTTTTGGGCCGTCTCACGACCCGGATGCCGTGAAAACCCCAAAGAAGACAAGGGATGCAATCGCCAAGGCGATTCGCCTGATCGCTAAAGGTGAAGAAAGCTGATATGAATTTTCGCGATTAGAGGGGAAGTAGCACTCACTGGTCGTACCTTTCACAGATTGAACGGGTACACCTCATTCATTGCTGCGCTGCCTGAGATGATGCGCAATGTTCTGGAGCACCCATCGGAGAAGCACAGGGATTGGGTCAAGAGGAAACTGCGTGAAGCCTGGTGACACGGGAACGAACAGGATGCATTGGCAGCGCTCACGCGAGATTCATTTGCAAGACTTCGATTTAATTGAAATCAACAAATCAACGAATGAGTTGTATAATGATGGCGCGGTGGTGGAACGCATGACGAATGGATCCAGTTAAAGGACTCCGTCCTGCGTCTTGAAGCGAAGGTGGATAAGCTGTTGGCTCAACCATAAAAGCGTTCAGGTTTTTTGTGGAAGGAGTTTATTGTCGGATTTATCGTTGTTTGGATTATCATGACGGCTTTGACGATTGGCGTTGCGCTTCTAAACGCCAAAATTCGGATTCTTCCAGTGAAGTGAAAGACGTGTTCATGCCCCGTCGTCCGCCCCGGTATGACGTTCCGAACCTGGCGTACTCCTCGTCCTCCAACAACTCGTGCCCAGCTTCATTATGATGGTAGATATGTCAGGCTGTCGCATCGCTTTTTTAATGTGTTCTTCATCGAATCCTAATGTCTCTGAATTAGACTGACGCTGGGAGTCGCAGCTCCAATCATTCAGTGTTCTGAGGGATTGCGCATGAACGAGACGAGCGGATTGCATCCTGGCCTTCGAAAGCATACAGCCCGAGGCAGAGCCATTGTTTGCCTGATGGGGATTTTCGCCTTGGTGTGTGCATTTCTTGTGCGTGGGCGGGTAGAAGGGGACTTGATCCCGGTTTTGTCCATGCTGCCGACGAGCCGTGTGGAGACGGTCGATGTCTTCGGGGGGTCTATGACGGACGGATGGCTTGACCCGACGCGCGATTCCTTCGTGCACAGAGCGTTTCAATGGCGCTCCATCACGACACCCACTCGGTATCGTTATATGAACTATGCCATTCCTGGATATACAGCGTTGCGATTCAGCCAACGCTACCCGGGGCGTTTCCAGCGGATTTTATTCCATCAGCATCCACAGGTCGTGGTGATTGCTTGGGGATTGGAGAATGATATGAACAGCCGGCACCGAGACACAGTCCGGGTGTTTGGGCGCGCGGTGAAGCAGGAAATCGCTCAATCGCTCCGTGCGCATGCAGTGGTCCTGTTGGTCACGCCGCCAGTGACAAAAGAATTGGATACGGTCGACCATCGCCGCGTCTATACTTACATTCATGAGCTCTTTCGGGTGGGTGCGTCGTTTCACAACCCGAACGTGATCGATATGAACGTGTATCAGCAAATGCAGTCCTACATGAAGGCACATCACCAAACGTACAAGCAATACTACGGAAACGCATGGCACCCAAATCGAGCCGGTCACATCCTGGCCGGACGAATCCTCGCGCGTGATCTGCAGCAACATTTTGGGAATGGGCCAATTCAGTGGAAACCACGACATTCCTCCAATCAAGGGCCCACAACCAATCTGTAGTACGCCTGTACGCACACGCCAGCACCCACTGGCACATCCAGATGAACCCTACACCGCGGGCCGCCTCTCTTGCCTTGCATACAAGTATACAATACAATAAAGACCAAACGAATGGAGCGAACTTCGACTGGTGCTCACGGATGCAGGTCGGCATTCCATTCGGATGGTTCAGCCGTTTCCGAAGGAGGAGGTGAGACATGGGGCTGCAGATGAACGGCGTCGTCGGGGATACTAAAAAATCGCTGGCGGAGCGGGCGTACGAGGCGATTCGTGAGGCGATTTTGACACTGCGTCTGGAACCGGGACAGGCGATTTATGAGGCGGAATTGGGGAATATGCTGGAAATGAGCAGAACCCCGATTCGTGAGGCGGTCCGCTTGCTCGCCATGGAAGAATTAATTGAGGTGCTGCCTCAGCGCGGCCTGAAGGTTGCACTGATTTCTGAGGGCAAGGTGGAGGAAACCCGGTTCGTCCGCGAGATTCTTGAAATTGGTGCGATTCGGAGCGTTGTACAAAGCTGGGACAGCAAGCAACTGCAGTATCAGCGGCTGAAACGCGATGTGCAGGCCAATTTGGAACAGCAGCGGCAAGCACAAGCAGAGAAAAATGCCGCCGAATTCCTGGTGGCTGACGAGTGGTTCCATCGGTTGTTGCTGCAGTCTACGGGGAATATGACGCTGGTGTCCATGGTGACAAAGATGAGATATCACCTCAATCGTGTGCGAACCCTGACCTTACAGGAGTTTCAAAACAGTGATTCCTTGATTCAGGAACATGAGGTGTTGTTTGACGCGATTCAGGGGAACGATGAATCGACCGCCATCCAGGTTCTGACCGCACATCTGCGTCGCCTGAACACCGATATCCAGGCCGTGAAGCAAAAGTACCCGTCCTATTTTGTGAACGCGTAGTCTATTGGATTTGCATTGGTATACAAGTATACATCCTGGGCTCGTGCGAGTACCTCGTGTATTCCACGTGGTATGCGGGAGAGACGGTCTTTGGCAGCGCGATTGAAAGCGTTATCAAACAAGGTGATTCTGTGGGTGGCGAGGACGCTTGATGCGGTAACTTCCGCGGGCGGAGGCACATCACAACGAGAATGGAAGGTGAGAGCATGTCTGCGCAAGCAACTTCAGTTCCGGCGGAACAGGACACGGGAAGCGCATTGTTTGTGACCTTGGTCACTTGTGTGGCCGCGATTGGCGGTTTCTTGTTTGGTTATGACCAGGGCGTAATCTCGGGAGCCATTGGCTATCTTCAAACAGATTTCCATTTAAGCGCTGGACTGATGGGGTTTGTTTCCGCGAGCATCCCCTTGGGTGCAATGGCAGGTGTGATCCTGGCGGGTGTGGTCAGTGACAGAGCCGGCAGAAAACCCGTGCTGCTGTTGGCTGGGCTGCTGTTCGTGGTGTCGAGCCTCGGCTGTGCCGCGGCACACTCGGTGGCGATGCTGGTCGTTTTCAGATTGATTGGCGGCCTCGGCATTGGTGTGGCGTCGATGGTTTCGCCGATGTATATTTCCGAGATCTCTCCGGCTCGGATTCGCGGCAGACTGGTCGGCACGAACCAGCTGGGCGTCGTCCTTGGGATTTTAATTGTGTACATTGTGAACGCTGTCATTGCGAACGAGCACACGGCGAGCTGGGATCAACTCAGCGGGTGGCGTTGGATGTTCGGGGTCGGCGCCGTGCCTGGCATTCTATTTTTCATCCTGTTGTTTGGGGTGCCAGAGAGTCCGCGGTTCTTGGTCAAGCAAGGGAAGGCGGAGCATGCACTCTCTATTTTGCAGCGCATTAACGGAGCGAGTGTGGCACGCACCGAACTCTCTTCCATCACAGCTTCTCTTCAGAGAGAGTTCACAGAGCGCGGCGTCGTCGGTGAATTGTTCAAAAAGGGACTGCGCGTGGCGCTGCTGGTGGCGGTTGTGCTGGCTGTGATGCAACAGTTTACCGGTGTCAGTGCTGTCGCCTACTATGCACCGATTATCTTCAAAGACAGCGGTGCTGGCGCCAATGCGGCGTTGATTGAAACGGTGTTTATTGGCGCGTTGAAGGTGATTTTTACGATTGTGCTGATGCTGTTGATCGATCGCGTCGGCCGCCGCACGCTGTTGCTGGTTGGGGCGTCCGCCATGGCGGTTTTTCTCATTGCGCTTGGTGTTTCATTTGCGATGGCACACGTCAGTGTGGGACTCGTTTTGGCGTGCATCCTGTTGCACACCATCGCGTTTGAGCTGTCCTGGGGCGGCGGCGTATGGATTGTCATTTCGGAAATTTTCCCGACGCGCATCCGCGGCCAGGCGATGGCCATCGGTTCGTTTGCGCTGTGGGGCGCAACGTACTTGGTGACCCAGTTCTTCCCGGTGATGATGCATCATTTCGGCGCGACCATCACGTTCTTCATCTTTGCGCTGATGTGCATCCTGATGTTTCTCTTTACCCTGCGTTTTCTGCCTGAAACGAAGGGGAAGACGCTGGAGGAAATTCAGACACACTGGCATTCTTACGGAGACAACTTGTATACTAGTATGTGAATTGTGGGCAACAAACGATGACAGCCGTTGGGCAGTCCGCACCACACACGTGTCCGTGAGAGACAAAGGAGAACCGGAGATGGGGTGGCCACGATGCTCGAGTTGAACAAGCGGGCCTTGCAGCGCATTTCGGATTGGCAGCGGGCCGGCATCGAATGTCCGACGTTCGATGTAGAAACCATGACCGACAGCACCCGCTCACACCCTGTGTGGGTGCACATTGGGGGCGGCAACATTTTTCGCGGCTTCATCGCTGTGCTGCAACAACAGTTGCTGAGCGAGGGCAGGGCCGATACGGGCATTGTCGTCGTATCGCCGTATGACACGGACATCATTGACAGGGTCTATCGGCCGCACGATAACCTCAGCCTGCTGGTGTTGATGCATCCAGACGGAACACTGGAAAAAAAGCTGGTTGCCAGCGTTGCGGAAAGTCTCGTTGGCGACCCAGCGAGAAGTGCTGACTGGGCGCGGCTGAACCAAATCTTTGCAGAGCCGTCCTTGCAGATGGTGAGCTTCACCATCACGGAAAAAGGCTATGACCTGACGGAGTGGTCGGGTGAACTTTCGCCCGACGTGCAGCACGATGTTGAACAAGGTCCAGCGCAGCCCCGCAGCACCATGGCCAAAGTGACTGCACTGGCGTATACCCGGTACTTGGCGGGGGCTTTGCCGATCGCGTTCGTCAGCATGGACAATTGTGCAGGCAATGGTGACCGGCTTCGCAGCGCCCTGGTGACGATTGCGCATCACTGGGCCGAGCGGGGATGGGTCGATGCGGCTTTTGTCGACTACCTGACCCATCCCGACAAAGTCTCGTTCCCCTGGTCGATGATTGACAAAATTACGCCTCGGCCCGCCGGCTTCGTACGCGACGCGTTGACGTCCAGCGGGGTAGCGGGCATGGACATTCTCCAAACGCGGAAAAACACGTTCATCGCGCCGTTTGTCAATGCGGAAGTGCCGCAGTACCTGGTGGTCGAGGACCACTTTCCGAACGGCCGCCCGCCGCTGGAACATGCGGGCGTGCTGTTCACGGACCGCGCGACGGTCGAGAAGGTGGAGCGTATGAAAGTGACCACCTGCCTGAACCCGCTGCACACCGCCCTGGCGGTGTTTGGCTGCCTGCTGGGGTATTCCTCCATCGCAGACGAAATGAAGGACGCGCGCCTGCGGGCGCTGGTGACGCGGCTTGGGTACGATGAGGGCCTGCCGGTCGCGCCGGAGACGGACGTGCTGCCCCCACGGGCGTTCTTAGCGGAAGTTCTGCAGCGGCGGCTGCCGAATCCGTACATTCCCGACACGCCCCAGCGCATCGCGACCGATACATCGCAGAAAATCGCGATCCGCTTTGGTGAAACCATCAAGGCATATGCCGCCAGCACGCACTTGGACGTAACAGCGCTGCGCTGGATTCCACTGGTCATCGCCGGTTGGTGCCGGTACCTGCTGGGCGTGGACGACCAGGGGGAGCGGATGCAGCTCAGTCCTGATCCGATGCTGGAGGAACTGACTTCGGCCTTGTCGGGGATTCGATTCGGAGAGCCCGACTCGGCTGCGGGGCGTCTTCGGCCGATACTCAGCAATTCGAAGCTGTTTGGCGTCAATCTCTACGAAATGGGCTTGGGAGCGAAAATCGAAGGGTATTTTCAAGAAATGACAGCGGGCAAACATGCCGTCAGAGATACGCTGGCAAAGTACGTCGCCGAGTGACCATCCGCACGCGTTCGGACAGGAGATGAAAGACGATGAAAATGACGTTTCGCTGGTTTGGCGAGCAGCACGACACCATCAGGCTCGAACACATTCGGCAAATTCCCGGCGTGACGGGGGTCGTCGGGGCACTGTACGACGTCCCCGTCGGGGATGTGTGGCCGTTGGAGAAGATTTTGCACCTGAAACGGTTGGTAGAGGACGCCGGTCTGCAACTGGAGGTCATCGAAAGCGTCAACGTGCATGAAGACATCAAGCTGGGTGCACCGACCCGAGACCGGTATATCGAAAATTACCGCCAGTCGATTCGCAATCTGGCAAAGGCAGGCATCAAGGTCATCTGTTACAACTTCATGCCTGTGTTCGACTGGCTGCGCAGCGACCTTGCCAAGCCGCTGGGGGATGGCTCCACTGTGTTGTATTACGACCATGCTGCCATCAAGGACCTTGACCCGATGCGGCTCGTGGAGGACGTGGAGCAAGGCGCCAATGGATTCACGCTGCCCGGTTGGGAGCCCGAGCGGCTGAAAGAACTGAAGACGCTGTTTGAAAAGTACCAAGGCGTGGATGAAGAACAGTTGTTTGCCAACCTGAAATACTTCCTCGAACAAATCATTCCCGTCTGCGAGGAAGTCGACGTGAAAATGGCGATTCACCCCGATGACCCGCCGTGGTCCGTGTTCGGGCTGCCGCGCATCGTCACCTGCGAGCGCAACCTGGAGCGCATCTTGAAGCTCGTCGACAGTCCGTACAACGGGCTGACGTTGTGCAGCGGCGCGCTCGGGGCCAACCCGGAAAATGATGTTCCGGCGATGATCCGCCGGTTTGGCGCCATCGGCAGAATCCACTTTGCGCACGTTCGCAATGTGCGGTTTATCGGTGAGAAGTCGTTTCACGAGACATCGCATTTGTCGTCCGACGGCTCCCTCGACCTGTTTGAAATCATGAAGGCCTACCACGACATTGGTTTCGAAGGCTATCTTCGGCCCGATCACGGCCGGATGATTTGGGGAGAACGCGGGAGACCCGGGTATGGGCTGTATGACCGCGCCTTGGGGATTGCGTATCTGAACGGTTTGTGGGAGGCGATTGACAAACTGGCCGGATGGTCGGCGGAGTTGGCGCGCGCAGAGGAAGGAACGTTTCACCGGACGTGATGGCCTGGCTTGCTAGGGGTATGATAGTTCCGGGGAGGTTTGTGCGATGAAGTTCATCAACAACCAGGACATCATGGACCCGCGCATCAATTTGGCCATCGAAGAGTACGTGTTGTATAACCTGGACCCGGAAGACACGTATCTGCTCTTTTATTCCATGGACCCGTCCGTCATCGTGGGCAGGAACCAAAATACGATTGAAGAGATCAACGAAGACTGCGTACGGCAGCATCACGTCTATGTCGTGCGCAGGCTGTCCGGCGGGGGCGCCGTCTACAACGACCCGGGCGACCTCAGCTTCAGTTTCGTGACGAAGCACGACAAGGACAGCTTTCACAACTACGCGAAGTTCACAGAGCCGGTCATCCGCGCACTGCACAACCTGGGCGTGAATGCGGAACTGACAGGCCGAAACGACATTGTCGTAGACGGCAAGAAGATTTCCGGAAACGCGCAATTTGCGACGAGGGGCCGTATGTTCAGCCACGGTACCCTCATGTTCGATGTCAACTTGGACAACGTCGAAAAGGCGCTGAAGGTCAGCAAGGAGAAAATCGAGTCCAAAGGGGTCAAGTCCGTCCGCAGCCGCGTGGGGAACATCCGCGATTATCTGCAGACCGACATGACCATCGAAGAATTCAAGCAGCGGCTGCTTGCGTCTATCTTCGAAGGCGAGCCTGCGATTCCGGAATACCGATTGACGAGCCATGACTGGGAGCAGATTCATCGGATTGCCGAGGAACGGTACATGCAGTGGGACTGGAACTACGGCATGTCGCCCCCCTTCAACGTGCAGCGTCAGCGGCGGTTTCCGGCCGGGACCGTGGACATTCGTCTCCTTGTGGAAAACGGCGTGATCAAACACGCGAAGATCTACGGCGACTTCTTCGGGGTGGGAGACGTGAGCGAGTTCGCGGCCAAGCTGGAGGGCATCCGCTACGACCAGGATTGCATCGAACAGGCGCTTGCGAATGTCGACGTGCACCACTACTTCGGAAACATTTCGCGCGAGGCGCTGATGACGCTGCTCTACTGAGCGGCGCGTTCGGTGCGCGGCCGTTCCTCGGCGCCGTGAATCAACGCTTTCAATCATGCTTTCAATCATAATGATCAAGTCGATTTGATTGATAAATATTGAATCCTCCAGTAGGATTTGTTCTAGTCATGTGGGTCTGCTGGAGGGGAGCGCCTAAAATTGCAGAAAAACGTGTTTCTGATGGGGATGGCGCTGTTTATCGCAGCGCTGAATTTGCGACTGGCGATTAACTCGGTGGCGCCGCTTTTGGGCAGCATCCGCTCGGATTTGGGGATGAGTGCTGCGGCGGCGAGTTTGCTCACGTCCATCCCTGTGCTTTGCATGGGCGTGTTTTCGCCGATTGCCGCAAAGGCGAGTGGTAAGTGGGGGATTGAACGGGTGATTGGCGCGTCGCTGCTGGTCATCGGGGTGGGAACCGCCCTTCGCCTCTTCACGCATTCGGCAGGGGTACTGCTCGTGACCGCGTTGATTGCTGGCGCTGGGATTGCGTTCATTGGTCCGCTGCTCCCGGGGTTTATCAAGCTGCATTTCCCCAAACACGTCCCTCCGATGATTGCCGTGTACACCGTCGCGCTCACGCTCGGGGCTGCCGTCAGCACCTCGTTTTCCATCCCGCTGCAGCAAACGTTTCACGCCTGGCAGGCGTCCCTTGCTTTTTGGGCAGCGATTGCCTTTGTTGCGGCCATCCTCTGGTGGGCGTTTGTCAATGTTCAAATGCGGAAGCGGGACACGGCTGCTCCCGCGGGCAGGGCTGTCAAACTGCCCTGGGGAAACGGGCGCGCGTGGCTGATTACCGTGTCCTTTGGGCTCATGGGCATCTTATTTTACTCGTTCACGGCCTGGCTGCCGCAGATTATCCAAGGGATGGGGTACTCGAAGGCCTATGCCGCGAACGCGTTAACCGTGTTCGTTGCGATTCAGATTCCCGTCAGTCTGGTGCTGCCGATGGTGCTCAAACGCTTCCCTTCTCGACGCGTGTGGCTCGTGACGGAATCCTTGTTTGAACTGGCGGGCCTCTTGTGCCTGGTGTTCAATCTCTTGCCCTGGCTGGCCAGCGCGTTGATTGGGATTGGCGCTGGCGGCTTGTTCTCTCTGAATCTGCTGCTGCCCATTGACGCGACGGGTGACCACCATGAGGCAGCCGCGTGGTCTGCGAAGGCGCAGTCGGTCGGGTATGTCATCAGTGCCTTGGGACCTATCCTGCTCGGCTGGATTTATGATGCGACCCACAGATTCGCGTCAGCCGTGGCGGCGATGATTGTCATTGTCCTCGCGATGATTGTCGTGCAGCTTGCCGCGACTGCGCGGAAGCAGGCACCGCTGGACGCGGCGCAAAAACTCAGTTGACGCCGCCGGACGAGGGCGTGTCGACGGCCTTGGCGAGCAGGGAGGCGTAGAACTTGGCGCCGGTTGGGTTCAAGTGGACACCGTCCGGGTAAAAGTAAGACGAGTGCTCCGCGCTGGCTGCATACCAGTCGACCAGCGTCGTGTGTGGATACGCGGCTGCAACCTGCGCCAGCGTGTGGTTCACATCGCTTTCCCAAGGGCGGGGCACGCGGGTGTTGACGAGAATGATTTGTTTGACCGGCCCCAGAGATTGGAGCAGGGACACGAGTTGCTCCTTGGTAAAAGGGCCATTGGTCCCCAGCTCAACGATCACACGGCTGCCCAGGTCTCCCTTTGATTTCAACTCGGCAATCACACCGGGCGCTTGGTTTGCCTGTCGGCCAATCTGCGCATCTACGATGATGCCGGGCAGCAGTTTCTCCAAGTACGGCGCAGCGTCAATCATCACCGAATCGCCAATCGCCGTGATGCCAACGCCTGATTGTGGCGTTGGGGAAGCGGCCGCTTTGGACGGAGGGTTTGTCCCAGCCGTCTTCACGGGATTGGAAATGGGCCGCCGGGACGATTTCGTCTGGGATCCCGACGTTCCGCCGGCCGAGTTTACCCCCGGTCGGCTGGTCGAATCGGGGGGACGTTGGTTCTGCCTTGCCCGTGTTTGGTCAGGAGCAACCGCGTGGTCAGGGCCGGTTGTGTGGTCAGGGCCGGTTGTGTGGTCAGGGCCGGTTGTGTGGTCAGGGCCGGTTGTGTGGTCAGGGCCGATGGCGGTTACGGTGGTCGCTACGGCGTCCGCATGCGCTGTCGGCACGAGTTCGACCATGCTGACGCAGACCACGACCGCCAAGGCAGCTGTGACAGGGGGCAGCCAGGTTGTATCCACCCATCTGCGGCTGGCCTTGCGCGCGAGACGTCTGTAATGCGCGCGCTGCCGTGCGTTGCCGCGGCGGATGGGTTCCTCCACAAACCGCCAAGACAATGCTGCAAGCGCAATGCTCGCCAGGACCTGCAAGGCGGCGCGCAGCGCGTTGACATGGCTGCCTGCCAGGGTGGGGGTGGTTAACACAATCACCGGATAGTGCCACAGGTAGATGCCGTAGGAACGCACGCCAAGCCAACGAAGGGGCTTAAGGTTGAACAGTTTGCCCAGTTTGCTGGCCGGGTGGGCAAGCGCAGCGACGACGACGGCGGTCACGATGGAGAGCAGCAGCAGGCCGCCTCGGTAGAGAAATTCCTCATACTCGTTGGTCTGCAACATCATGTACAGCATGACCAGGACGCCTGTTCCGCCCAGGATGTCGAGGATGTGCAGCTTGATTCGGGAAATCTCGGCGGATAGCTGCCGACTGGGCCACGCCAACGCGAGTGCGGCGCCCACCAACAGGGCGAATGCACGCGTATCTGTGCCGTAATAAACACGACTGGGGTCAGTGCCTGGCTGATAGATCACCGCCATGGCGAGTGAAGAGACCGCGGCCGCTGTGAGCGTCAGCGTGACAAGCCACATTCGGTTGGGCAAGAATCGTATGCCAAAGCCCAGCAGCAGCGGCCAAATCAAATAGAATTGTTCTTCTACCGCCAGCGACCAGAGATGCCCCAGGGGAGAGGGCGGTCCGAAACTCGCAAAGTAGGACACTTTATGAAAGATCAACCACCAGTTGCTGACATACAGCAGCGAGGCGATGAGGTCCCCGCGCAGCGTGGCGAGCTGCGAGCGGTCAAACAGCGTGACGAAGCTCACAACGACTAGCAGCATGAGGAGCAGGGCGGGCAGCAGCCTTCGCGCGCGCCGCACCCAAAAATCCTTCAAGCGAATGCGCCCATGGGTGTCCCACTCATTCCGTAAGAGGTCGGTGATTAAGTAACCGGACAAAACGAAAAACACGCCGACACCGAGGAGTCCCCCGGGTGCAAAGCTGAGGTTGAGGTGATAGGCGACAACGGCCAGCACAGCGAATGCTCGCAGCCCGTCCAATCCCCCCATATACCGCCCACGACCTTTTCCTGGTTCAGGCACGTGTGTCACTCCACTCTATGGTGTTGTTGCAAGCAATTTCGATGCGCGCGGCGTGCGACCTTGGACGAAACCCGGGGAATTACGATTGCGTGTCACGATGATTAGACGGACCCATGAGGTGCATTGTTTCATGCTTTTCGGTACGAATGATAAAATATCGTTTCGATGAAGGAGGTTTGTGACTCATGGAGCATACAACCTTAGGTGCATCCGGCATCCAGGTCAGTCGAGTTGGATTGGGGACGTGGGCAATCGGCGGATGGAAGTGGGGCGGGACCGACGAGCAGGATTCCGTTCAGACCATCCTGGCCGCACTCGACATGGGCATCAATCTGATCGACACAGCGCCGGCTTATGGAAACGGCCGATCCGAGGAGCTGGTTGGGAAGGCGCTTGCTGCATATGGCCGGCGGGACGAGGTCGTGATCGCGACGAAGACAGGCATCGAAGTGCTTCCGAACGGCGAAGTGCGGCGCAACACGTCGAGCAGCTTCATTCGCAGGGACCTGGAAAACTCGCTCCGGCGGCTTTGCACCGAGTACATTGACGTGTACCAGGTGCATTGGCCGGATCCGCTGGTTCCGGTGGAAGAAGTGGCAGAGGTGCTGGTTCAACTGCGCGACGAAGGGAAAATCCGCGCCATCGGCGTCAGCAACTTTTCTCCGGAACAAATGCAGGCATGGCTGCGTGTGGCGCCGCTTGACACAGACCAGCCGCCGTACAATTTGTTCGAGCGCGGCATTGAAGCCGACGTACTGCCATTCTGCAGGGACAACGGCGTCGCGGTGCTCGCCTATGGAAGCCTCTGTCGAGGGTTGCTGACGGGCAAAATGTCGCTTGAGACGACCTTCAGCGGTGATGATTTACGCCAGACGGACCCGAAATTTCAGCCGCCGCGCTATGAACAGTATTTACGGGCCGTGCAGCGGCTGTCGGAGAT
This sequence comes from Alicyclobacillus cycloheptanicus, assembly GCF_028751525.1. GTDB lineage: Bacteria > Bacillota > Bacilli > Alicyclobacillales > Alicyclobacillaceae > Alicyclobacillus_L > Alicyclobacillus_L cycloheptanicus. The sequence goes on along the minus strand of NZ_CP067097.1, from coordinate 826,036 downwards.
TGCCGGCGGTTATGGAAAGTCCGTGACAGAGCTCGCCGTACGCTGGGTGCTCGACCAGCCCGGGGTTTCGACTGCGCTGTGGGGGGCTCGCCGCCCCAGTCAGCTTGATCCCGTCCGGGGTGTGTTTGGGTGGCACCTCAGCGCGGCAGACCTGCAGCGAATCGATGACATCCTGCAAACGGTCATCACCGACCCGGTCGGTCCAGAGTTCATGGCTCCGCCCGCACGCGAAACGAAGTGAAGGAAGGGCCAATCCGGAGCCATTACGGCGCCGGATTTTTATTGCGCCTGCCCGGCCGGCTCGGCCGGCTGGCTGCGTAGAGCGATTTGTTCGTCGTTTCCGGCGCCAGCAGGACACACACGATGAATCCGCCAAAGGTCACGGCAGCGGCGACCAGCATGGTGGGGCCGATGCCAAACCGCGACAGCCCCCACGGAAACAGGTATGTACCGAAGACAGCCCCAAACCGGCTGATGCACGTGGTGATGCCGACGGCGGTCCCGCGAACCTCCGTGGGAAACAGTTCATTGGGCGCCAGCCACTCCATGACGTTGGGCCCGCCCGAAAACATCGCATACACGACAAACCCAAGCAGGATGAGGGCGAGCGGACCGCGCGGAAACAGCCCGAGGAGGAGAACGCCGACCGTCATGCCGGCGAACGAGACGATGATCATCAAACGTCGCCCCATCCGGTTCACCAGGAACAGCGCGGGAATACACCCGACGAGAAAGAGCGCACTGATGATGGCCGCCCCGTAGCCTGCTGCACCTTGAAACAGGTGATAGGACGCAAGCATCTGCGGTCCAAAGGTCAACATGGCGAAGAGGGGGGCCACCGCGGCCATGTAAAACAGACCAACATACAGGGTTCGTTTCAGGTAGCCAGGTCCAAAGAGCCGAAAATAACTCGTCTGGCCGCTGGGCGTGCCGGGCACGGCGAGATCGTCGAGCGAGGCGCTCGGGCCGTAGACTTGTTTCAACACCTGTTCGGCTTCCGCTTGCCGACCCTTTTGCAGCAGCCAGCGCGGGGATTCGGGGGTGCCCATTCGAAGCAGCACCAAAATGATGGCAGGAACCGCACTGCTGGCGAGAATCCAGCGCCAGGCATCCGGGCCGATTCGGAGCATCAGCTGCCCGACGATGTAAGCGACCGTCGATCCAATGTAATAGGCGACCAGCGTCACGCCCAGCATCGCGCCGCGCTGTTTCTTCGGTGAAAACTCCGCCAGCAGGGAGGTGGCGATGGGGTAGTCGGCGCCGACCGAGATGCCGAGAATCAGACGAATGAGAAACAGTTCCCAGCCAGTCTGTACGAAAAACTGTAAAATCGACGCCACAATCAACAGGATAAAGTCAAGGGTGTACATCAACTGTCGGCCGAATTTGTCCGTGAAGTACCCCATGAAGCCCCCGATGAAGATGCCAATCAGCGCGGAAGCGCCAATCAGGCCGCTCCAGGTTGTGTTCAGGTGCAATTGTGGTGTGATTTGAATGAACGCGATGGCGATGATGCTGAGGATGTACCCATCCAAAAATGGTCCGCCCGACGAATAAATCGTGAGCCGGACGTGAAATCCGCTGAACTTTGCATCATCCAAGATGTTCTTCTTGATGTGCATGTTGGACACTCCTTTTCCGGATGATGGCGATGATCCACAACCCCAGGGGGATCCCGATCATGTTGATGGGCAGCACGAGGGGAATCCAAAATTGGTTCAGAAAGCTGACGGTGGCGGTCGTAAAACTGGCGGGCAACATCGCGACGATGGTTGTGAGCGGTGCGACCACGTAGATGGGGCTTCGCCAATCTTTCAAATTCAGCCACTGGGTAATGCCAAAACAGAGAAAGAAAAAATACGACGCCAGTTTGACGAAGTAGGTGAGGAACCACACCAGCACCACAATGACGTCCAGGTTCTGGACGAATTCCATCACCGAAATGTAGCGGGCGATTTCAAACGTCGGGAACAGCATGCGGGCCGTCAGGTTTGGACCAAATGTCATAATTTCCACCAGCACAGCGATGAGCACGAGCAGGGCGGTGACACCACCGGCTGTGGAAATGGCCCAGAAGGCGCTTTTTGGTTCTTGCAGCAAGGGGAGGGTCATTAACATCAGCACGAGTTCACCGAAGAAAGAGAGAACCGGCAAGCTCCCTTTCAGGATGTTCAACCATCCGGTGTCGGTGTAGATGGGCAGTAGATTGCTCGGGTCCATATTCGGCACATCCAAAATCACCGCGGTGAAAAAAACGACGACGACCAGGGGACCGATGATTTCACTGCATCTCGCCAGCACTTCGTATCCGCCCTTGTAGATCGCGTAGGCGCCGAGCAGAACGAATGGGATGATGAGTGCCCACAGCGGGGTGTAGGTGAACATGGTGACGTGGACAAAGTCCGAGAACTGGCGCATCACCATGCCGGAGACAGCAAACCACATGACAAAGTAGGGAATCATGATGAATTTCCCGAGCCACTTGCCAAGAATGAGCTGGCTGAACTGGACAATGGTTTTGTCGGGGTACATCGCACTGACCTGATAACAGACGAACGTCATCGCGATGGTTCCAAGGGCTGCGAGGACGACGGAAATCCACGCATCTTGTTTGGCGAACTGGACGGCTGGCGTCAAGGACAGGAGCAGAGACAGGCCAATTTGAAACGAGAAGACGAGGCAAATGAGCTGCCAAACGGACACTTTGATATTCACTGTGCGGACACCTCGTTTGTGTCAATCATGGACGTCACCAGCCCAATGCGCTTGATTTTGATGTTGGCGCGCACAATCACACGGGCCTTCGGGAATTCCTCTGGCCACTGACCTTTCATTTGTTTCCACGCGACCGGATGTTGGCGGTGGACGGCTGTCCCGAACGCGAATATATCGGCGTCATACTGCTGCTGACACTTTTCCACCAGTCCTTGCACCTGCGCATTCACATATTGATTTAAAAGGCTTTCCGTCTGCGCGAGATTCTCAGGCTTTCCGAGGTCCAGCGCGCTTGTGTTTTCACGTACGTCACCGTGTGCCGTCAACGAGACATCAATCGTCACCTGATGGTCCTGAACGACGGTCCGAACGCGCCGTTTCAGGTGCGTCAGATTCACACTGATGTGCTGCGTAATTTGGTTGTCTTCCTGGCTTTGCCCCTCCGGTCCAGGAACTGGAACGGTGACCACGTAGTATCTGAGTTTTCCCCGAATCCAGGAGCGATACGCTCCCTCGTCAGGATTCAGATAACCAATCAGCCGCTCTTGCTTGTTGAAGATGGCGCGCCCGCCGAACCGAAAGGCGCCGCTTTGTTGTTCCGCGTCCTGGTATTCCTCAATCACCGGCAGCGTGGGGGCGGTGGAATCATCGAACACGTCCATCAGGAAATCTCTGAACTCTGTATCTGCCGTACCCCCAATGACGCGGTGCATTTTCGTGGTCCCCATCACGGGCACACGTTCGAATGGATAGTAGATATTGAGGATGTCGCGCCCTTCTCCGCCTTTCACAATGAACAAATCGGTGCGCAGACGGGTCTCTGGGTCGCGCGTGTTGGCATCCAGAATCGTGTTCATCCCTTCCTTTGCGAGGCGCTCTCCGACGAAAATCGCCCGCCGCTGCCCCGCATGCACGCGCCGCGACAGCTTGTTTTGCATGTCCAAAATGGCGTCGCGTGTGTCCTGGCCCACTCCCGACACAACGTAATAGCCTTTGTCCTGCCCGCCTCCGCCCATTCCGGAAGGGTTCCCTGCGAGCTGGGACGGCACCGCAATTTGCGCCGTCGCAATGTACTGACCGTCGGACGCCTTGTCCATCGCGAGGCCCATCTTGAAGGCGAGATCGCTCAGTTCCGTTCGGTCCCAGCAGCCGGTCGCCAGCATGGGAATGAGCAGCAGCAGAATGAAACGTAAACAGCGCCTGTTCACTCGACACGCTCCCTTGGTTTGCGGGGGCCTTGGCCTTTGGGCATCCGTTTGGATTTGCCGCCGGTCAGCTTGTCTGAGCGCCTGTGCATGGTCCAAATCGGGGGCCGAACGACCAGGTTTTTGGCGGAGCGGGCGTTGAACGGGGCAATCGGCGAAAAGTAAGGCACGCCAAACGACCGCAGGGACACCACGTGAATCATGATGGCAATCAGCCCGACTGCGATTCCGTAAAAGCCCAATGTTCCGGCCAATATCAATAATGGAAAGCGGAGCATTCGAAACGGAATGCTAAAGCTGTAGCGCGGGATGGCAAAGGAGGCAATTCCGGTCGATGCAACGACGATGACAATCGGCGCCGATACAATCCCTGCCTGGACAGCGGCTTGGCCAATGACCAGCGCGCCCACGATGCTGATTGCGGAACCGACCGCCCGGGGCAGACGCACACCCGCTTCTCGCAGTCCCTCGAAGGTGAACTCCATAATGAGCGCTTCGACCACCGCCGGCAGCGGACTCGGCTCGCGGGCAGACGCAAAGGTCAGCAGCAGCTGCGTGGGCAGCATCTGCGGGTGAAACGTCGTGACTGCGACGTAGAGAGACGGAAAGAACAAGGACATGAGCAGGAAAATCATCCGCACAACCCGAATGGCGTTGGCGTACAAGAACCGCTCGTAGTAGTCCTCCGAGGCTTCGAGCGACATCCAAAAAGTCATGGGCAGGAGCAGCACAAAGGGCGTGCCGTCGACCAGAATCGCGATGCGGCCGTCGAGCAGCGCCGCCGCAACGACGTCTGGTCGTTCGGTGTTCTGGATTTGTGGAAAGGGAGAGAACGGATTGTCCTGAATCATCCCTTCCACATAGCCTGATTCGAGGACAGAATCGATTTCAATGCGACCCAGTCGGGTGCGCAGTTCGTTGAGAATATCTTCCCGGGCGACCCCTTCGATGTACGCGATGACGACATCAGTATAGGTCACCGTGCCAAGTACCAGCGCTTCCATTTTCAGCTTCGGGTTGCGGATCCGGCGCCGAATCAAGCTGGTGTTGACCCGCAGGGTCTCCGTAAACCCTTCGCGCGGCCCGCGTACCACCGTCTCCGCCGCCGGCTCTTCCACCCCTCGCCCGGTCCACGACTTGTTGCCGAGGACCAGGGCCACGTCCTCACCATCCGACAGGATGACCGAGTTGCACTTGACAATGTTGTCCACCACCTCGTGGATGGACGACACGGTGCTCGTTTGAGCGATGGGGAGCAGCTGTGCACGAATGGCGTGGTGCAGGCTAGTCATCAGGGGATAGGCCGGGACAAACTCGTAGATGAGCGGACGCAGAATTTCGTCCTCCAGGCGTTTCTGGTCGACCACACCGTCAATGTAGACCAAAAGCAGCCTGTGCACGTCATCCACCCAGACCGTTCGAAAGACGACATCTGTACAATTGTGGAATACCGCGCGCAAAACGGCTTCATTGGCGCTCACGTCGCGGTACAGCGGAAGCGGGTCAGCGGGCGGTTGACGGCTCGTACCAGCGTCCGATGATGCGTTGCCGGAACCGGCGGGACGGATGTCGGAACGAGCCTCCGCCTGTGCTTCTGTTTGTACTTCGGTTGGAAGACTGGCATGGACCTGCCGCCGTCGCAGCAGCGGTTTGATGGGCCGCTTGTTCACGGAAAAGAACCCCAATCCTTACGACTGCTGCCCGCATCGACGGTTTGGCGTGCAGTTCACCACCACGACGATTGCGGGCACACGGTAGCCTCCCCCCAAGGCAGGAAATGTATGCCGCTTCATCAGGGTTGTACCTGGAGCGGCGCCGGAGCTGGCTCGGGCTCCAGGGACTGCAGGGCATCCAAGGCCTCCAGGATGTCAAGCAGCGCGTTTCGTTGATGAGCCAGGATATCTTCGACCTGTGGAAACATCTCGTGCACTCTGACGGCACCGAGTGTATAATCGGCTCCTTGCCGGCGCAGCACGCCAAGGCGGGTCATGTACCGCAGCGACTGCATGACGAGTTTGTGCCGAGCCTGGGCGTTCGGGACGGCCAGGCTCGCCCCTTGCGGCAGGCGCGCAAGCGCGGATTCGACGGCTTGTATGGCATCCGACTCGGTGAAGCTGGCTGCGTCGGATGTGAGCAGCCAGTGCGCGAGCACGTGCCCGACCGTGATGGGGCGGGCTGCCCGCACCTGCAGCGCCAGCGGGATCCCCGGACGGCTGGCGATGAAGTGCAGGTAGATGGGCGTTTTGCGTTTTGCCAGCGGGTCGTATGAGAGCAGCGCAAGATAGGTGCAGGGGCTTGCCTCGCTGAGCAGGTCGCAAGCGAGCCGAAACCTGCCGACCCGCCCGTCCAGGCTGTATCGCCCTTCGGGTGCGATGTAGAGCGTATCCCCGCTTCGGACGGCGGCCACCAACGCCTGCAGCTGTTCCTCCAGCCATTGGCGCTGCTGGTGCAGAAACCAGGTGCGGCAGGGCTCCTTCAAGTCCAGCAGCGAAGCGTCGCGCTGCGCTGCCTTCGCCAGGCGCTGGCTCCACAAGCTGCTCAGCCGGTCGGTGGTCTTTGCGCCCACGCGCTGCAAGGTTTCAGGCTGAAATACGTCCGCAAGTGGAAGGTTGCCATACGCCTTTTGCACCGCGTAGCCAAAGCTGGCCAAGGGGCGTTTGAGGGGCTGGTTTTCAATCGGAAGGGTGCCAATCGCGCGGAAAAACGCCCCCATGTTCAAGCGATAGAGCAATCGCTGCAGCAGTGGGAAGCGCATCGCCATAAAGCCCGGCTCAAACAGCCGGGGGGATGCTGCGTAGCGAACCGGATGGCGCCACGGGCCCTGCAGGGTAAGCCACGCGGGAATGACCATCCCATCGAGATCGTGTAAGTGGTTCGACACCACCAGTGTACCCGGCCTGCGCAGCGGCAGGCGGCCTTCCACCCGGACGGTGTACGCAGTGCGCAAATACAGATACACCACGGCTGCGGCCAGCAGACGAATCGGGACAAACCAAATGGAAGACTTCACGGTGCTCTTCATGCGCAGAATCACCGCCCCGCCGGCGGCGAGAAAGAGTCCCGAAAGAATAAACAGCACCCGGTAGCCTGTGGCTGGCGAGCCCACATAAGCGGAGAGCACCCATCCTCCGCAAATGGGCGCCAGGACGGTGGGGAAGGTGGACGCCACGTTCCAGACGCCCAGGTCGCGGGCGACGTTTTGCGGATCCGGCAGCGTATCCACCGTCAGTGCCCAACCGGTCGACAGGAACGTTCCGTAGCCGAGGCCGAAGAGCAGTGCGAACAGCCACAGCAAATCCGCGCGCTGCAGCACGGCGAAGCCGATGGCCGCGATCGCCATGGGAAGGCCGGACGCAGCGACCAGCGTCCGCCGTTTGCCGCCGTCCGATACACGCCCCATCAGAATGCTGGAGATCACGGCGCCCGCCAAGGCGAGAATGGCCACCGACGCGGTGCCGCTGGTGGCGTTTTGGACGTGCAGCACGTCGCGGAAGAAGTACAGAACAAAGGTCATGAGCAAGGTCATGCCAAACGCGACGTATGCCTGCGACCAGAAAACGATTGCGAAGTTCCGCCGGTTTTGAATTTGCAGGCGCGGGCGCGGCGAGGCGGCCGCGGGCTTCGGGCCTGTGGATTCGCGCACCAGCCACACGGTGAGCAGCATCCCGCACATCATCACTGCCGCCATCACCAGGACCACCTGGTGGCCGCCCAGAATGCCGGCGCTGGCAAGTCCAGCGATATTGCCGAGCAAGGTGGCTGCGCCCTGCACGCCGGCGGACGCCCCGCGGTCTTCTTCGGAAACGACGTCTGACCACAGGGCTTGGTAGCCTGACTGTGTGCCCCCTTGCCCAAGTAACGAGAGAAACAGAAACGCCGTATAGAGAGGCAGGGAGTGGGTGTCGTACATCCCGACCAACCCGATTGTGTTGATGACCCCGCCCGCGAGTACAAAGGAGCGGCGAGCACCGCCTCGCAGGCGAACGTGGTCGGACCAGGAACCGATGATGGGCGGGAGAATCATCGCAAAGATGGCGCTGATGGCGGCGAGCCGGGACAAATCCTGCGTGTGCCGGGCGGGATCGAGCTGCAGCAGTGCTGCTGGAACGACGATGGTCAGGAGTGCGGATGAATGGAAACTCAGCGAAAAGGCATAGATGTTAATGGGGAGTAGATTGCGAACTCGAGATGTCTGCACGCCGGTCCCTCCTGGTGACAGGGCCATCGGAGTTAGCTTTCTGGGGTGCATTCACCAGGCCCATGCAAAACCTGTTGTCAATCGTCATGCCGAACATCGTGATCATAGCGCGATTTGGCATAACCTGTCGAGATGTGCGAGCGTGCAGAAGAAATCCACCCGTGCGTGAAAAACCACCCATCCGAGTTGGACGGGCGGTGTCGTGCGGACCGTGTTGACATACGATGGCCGCCTCCTCGAAACGAGCGGCGGCCTCTCTTCTTCTCACTTGTGTCACCCGGGTGACACAAGCGGTCCCCCTTCACCACTTGACGACGGCGCGTACATCGCGGCTGTGTGTGGCTCACTTTTGTATGATTGTACGCCAAGGACAGGGCGGAAATCTGTGATCGCGATCACGAATATTTGGGTTTTTTCGGCGCATCGGGTGACGAGCTCAAACGCGGTGTTTCAAGGGCGCGTGCCACCGCCGCTGCAGGCCGGCTTCCTTCGCGGCGATTCGCTGCAGCTTGCTGAGATTCGTAATGGTAATCTGCCGGTTTCGGAGGGTGACAACGCCTTCGTCCTGAAAGGATTGCAACGCGCGCGTGGCCGATTCACGGTTGACACCGATCATGTTGGCGAAGTGCTGCTGGGTGATTTTCCATTGAATGAGGTACCCGTTCTCCCGTTCGACACCGAAGTTTTCATACAGGTCCAGCAGCAGATTGGCGACACGCAGCCGCGTATCCATAAAGGCCAGGTAGGATATTTTTCGATCGGCTTGGGTGAGCCGTTCGCCAATCACCTGTGTGATTCTGCGGAGCAGGAGCGGATACTGAGACAGGAGATCTTCAAGGTCTGCCTTGCGAATGACCCAGACCACGGCGTCTTCGGCGGCAGACACGGAGGTGACCCGTTGGTTGTCGACATGGATGAGTTCCAACTCCCCGACCGTTTCGCCCGGGAATTGGTGCCCGATGATGAGGATGTGGGCATTCTCCTGCAGGAAAATCTGAAAGACGCCGGACTTGATGACGTACATTTCTGTGCCCAGGTCACCCTGATAGAACAGCACCTGGTGCTTGGGGACAGACCGCTCCGTAAACCTGGACACCACCCACTCCGGATCGCTCGGCACGATACCTGCGAACAATGGGGTGTCAAGAACGGTCCGAAACATGGACTCAGCCCCCTGAAATCAGTCTCTTATGGAAATTCTATCACAAATCGCACACCACGCGATGAAAACGCTCCCGTAACCTGCCGCATGTGCTACAATCCACAGTAAACGACCGACCATTCGTTCGGTCATGCACACGAGACGGGGGAAACCGCAGATGAAAAAGAGAAGTCCCGCTTGGAAAGGGGTCAACCTGCTGGCTGCAGCGGTTGTCACGGCGGCCCTGGTCTACGCTGGGGCGAAGGGGGCAGGACCGCTGCCGCCCATTGGTCCTGGGTTTAACCCAGGAACCGGGGTGTGGCAGATGGCCTCGGACGCGCAGCGCCCGACCACGCAGACGCTCCACATCGACGGGCTGCAACAGCCGGTGCAGGTGATTTTCGAAAGCAATGGCGTGGCCCATATCGAGGCCAAAAACGATCACGACCTGTACCTGGCGATGGGGTATCTGCACGCCCACTTTCGTTTAGATCAAATGGACCTCATGCGGCGCCAAGGAGAGGGGCTGCTGTCGCAGGTGGTCGGCAAAAAGGCCCTCTCCAGCGATGAATTCGAACTGCAACTGGGGCTGGAGCGCACGGCGGAGCAGGAATGGCAGCAAATGAAGCCGAACGACCCCGCTCGTGCCGCACTGCTCGCGTACTCGGCAGGCGTCAATGACTGCATTGCGCAGGATGAAAAGAGCGGCAATCTGCCTGCCCTCTTTAAACTGTTAGGCTACCAGCCGAAGACCTGGACGCCCGTAGATTCACTGGTGATTCAGGGAGATATGACACAGTCGCTGGACTTCAGCACGTCGCCGCTGGACTACGCGCTGCTGGTCAAGTCGCTGGGGTACCGGCAAACGATGCAGTTTTTCCCCGTGCTGCCGGCCGATGCACAGCACCCGTACGATCCGGGGCCTTACACGAGCGACGGTGCCGCACCGATGGAATCCCTGCAAACCGTTTCCGACGCAGAACTCCAGTCCGTGCTGAGCTTGCAGCAGCGGCTGCGCAGCTTGCCTGCTGACGCGATTCATCAAGGCTCCAACAGTAACAACTGGGCTGTGGACGGAACGAAGACGGCGAGCGGCAAGCCGCTGATGGCGGGGGACCCTCACCTGCAGCAGACGTTGCCTGCCATTTGGTACCAGGTCGCGGGCGACACTCCGGACACACACTTCAGCGGAGTCAGCATTCCCGGTGTGCCCATCATTTTGATTGGTCACAACCAGCACATCAGCTGGAGCGAAACCAACGTGCAAAACCAGGCGACGCTGTTTTATCAGGAAAAAACCGACAAGGCGCATCCGAATCAATACTTCTGGAACGGGGCCTGGCGCCCCATGAAGTCGGTTCAGTACGACATCCCTGTGAAGGGTTGTCCATCCGTTCCCCTCACCGTTCAGTTGACTGTACACGGTCCCATCATGACCCAGGAAGGCCAAACGCTCGCGGTGGACTGGATGGGCGCCCTACCCAGTCCAGACCTCGACGTGCTCTTGAACGTGGTGCATGCCAGTAACTTTGCACAGTTCAAGTCGGCGCTGAAGAATTGGCACGCGCCATCGCAGAACTTCGTTTACGCCGATGACAAAGGCAACATCGGCTTGATTTCTGCCGGCTACTACCCAATCGTCAAGCAGGGTGACCCGTGGCTGCCGCTGCCAGGCACCGGGCAGTCCGACGTGATTGGCACCATTGCGTACAAAGATGTCCCGCAGTCCTACGACCCGTCCAGCCATATCGTGTTTTCCGCGAACCAGCGCGAAGTGGGGCCGAGTTACCCGTACTACATCGGGACTACGATGGACTTCTTTGACAACGGGTACCGGGCAGATGAAATTTACAAAGTGCTCAGCCAGGGCAGCAATTTGACGGTGCAGGACATGGAACACCTGCAGAACAGCACCACCGACTACCTGGCGACGGAGATTGTGCCGAAACTCCTGTCTTCGCTGCAAGGGGCAAAGTTGACTCTGCCCGAACAGGCTGCCGAAACAGCGCTGTCCAAGTGGAACGACCAGATGGACGTCAATTCCACCGCCGCTTCGATTTGGTGGACGTTCTGGACGCAGTACCTGCAGGACACCTTCGGGCCCTGGTGGAAGGCGGACAAGGTGCCCGTCGCGAGCGACCCGTCGCTGGCCATCGGGCCAAACCAGGCGGCGCTCGACGAGGATCTCGAGGCGTGGACCCTGCACGACCCGACGAATTCGACGTTCACGGCCCCGGGCGGGGCCAAACGGACGGCGCCCGTCGTAATGCAGCAGGCGTTCTCCGAGGCGGTGCAGCAGCTTTCGACAAAGCTAGGCACAAATGTTGCCAACTGGCAATGGGGCAGCCTGCATGACCGGGCGTTCGAGGCAGTGTCACAGATTCCGTCCCTTGCCTACGGGCCGCGCCCGAGCGGCGGCGACAATTGGACGGTCGATGCGGCCGATTCCAGCGACGGCTTCCTTTCGACAGCCGGTCCAAGCTGGCGGTTCATCATGGACTGGGGGGACGGTGAGGCACTCGGCATTTACCCGGGCGGACAGAGTGAAAACCCCATGTCGCCGTGGTATGAGAACTTCATTCAGCCGTGGTGGAATGGCCAGTACGCGCCAATGTTGTCGGCGCAGGTTGCTGCCGGTGCACCTGGGCATGTGACGTGGACCCTGCAGTGACACGGGCAGGGGGGAACGGACGATGGTCTCCGCACGGCGCCGCAGCAGGTGTCGTCGATGCGGGTGAACCCTTTGGCGGAGGAGAGCGATGACGATGGTTTCATCTCGTACGTGGGCCGGGCTGGCGGCCGTTGTGGTCGGGGTGGCGGTGATGTGGATCACGAATCACGTTGGAGCCTGGTGGGCGACGGCGGTGGTGGGCGGCGTCATCGGACTGGGTTGGCGCGGCGCTGGCACGAAAATCGTGCTGTCCGTGCTGACCGGTGGGCTCGGCTGGGTGCTTCCGCTGCTGTGGCAGGCGCGGACGGTTTCGGTCGGCGAGGCGTCTTCCGTGTTGGCGGGCATGATGGGGTTTGGTGTGACGGACGGCTGGGTGGTCTGGCTGTTGACCATCCTGTTCGGGGTTTTGCTGTGCGCCGCTGCAGCATGGCTGGGCTCGGCCATCCGCGGCCTGTGGTATCCGGCGCGCCGTTCGGAGTACTGAGGCGGGGTACTGACTGGATTCTGCTGCGCTGCATCAGAAACTGGGGATGTCCCGTGGAACACCCGCTTGTTGGAGAAGGACTTTGTCGAGTGGCGGCGAAAGTCAGATAGCGAAAATTATCTGGAAAGGGGGGCTTCCTACGGCCAACGTGGAGTTGAACGGAATTAACATCATCAGTGAAGACGAGCGGCAGGGCGCACCGCGCAGCTTGTTCTGGCCCTGGTTCGCCAGCAACATCAGCGTGTTGGGGCTCAGCTATGGGGCGTTCGTCCTCGGGTTTGGCATCTCCTTCTGGCAGGCGACCATCGCAGGATTGATTGGAATTGTTCTTTCCTTTCTTCTGGTCGGTTTTATTGCGGTGGCTGGCAAGCGCGGGGCAGCGCCGACGATGGTGCTCAGCCGCGCTGCGTTTGGGGTGCGCAACAAGCTTCCCGCCGTCCTGTCTTGGATTCTCTGTGTCGGGTGGGAGACGGTCCTTGCGGCACTGGCCGTTGAAGCCACGGCGACCGTATTTGGGCGGCTGGATTGGGGAAGCGGGAGCTTGGTCAAGGTCATCGCGCTCATTGTGGTCGTCGCCCTGATTGTCGCCGGGGGCATTATGGGATTTGACGTACTCATGAAAATTCAAGGCGTGATTACGGTCATCACCGGCATTTTGACAATTGGCTTCATCGTTTTGACCTTGAATAAAATTCACTGGGCGAGTGTGCTCAGCCAAAAGCCTGGGAACATCGAAGACATGATTGGCGGCCTCATTTTGATGTTCAGCGGGTTTGGACTCGGCTGGGTGAACGCGGGCGCTGACTACTCCCGCTACCTGCCGCGCAAGGTGTCCTCCGGTGCGGTCGTCGGCTGGACCACCTTCTCCGCATCGCTGGGTCCGGCGGTTTTGCTGATTTTTGGGCTGCTGTTGGCGGGTTCCAGCCAGTCCCTCAGCACGGCTGTGTCCGCCAACCCCATTGGGGCGCTCGCTGCGCTGCTGCCCACCTGGTTTCTGGTTCCGTTCGTGATTGTCGCGGTGCTGGGCTTGGTCGGGGGTGCCGATATGGACATTTATTCGTCCGGACTGGCGCTTTTGTCGGCGGGACTGCGGGTGCCGCGCTACGTGGCGAGCGGCATCGACGGCGTCCTGATGGTGGTTGGCACCATTTACATCGTCTTCTTTTCGCCGCAGAACTTCCTGGGTCCCTTTGAGGGCTTCCTGATTTCCATCGGCGTGCCCATCGCCGCCTGGTGCGGTGTGATGCTGGCGGACATCGCACTTCGTCGGAAATCCTACAGTGATGCCGACCTCTACAAGCCCTCCGGCATTTATGGCGGCGTCAATTGGCTGGCGACGTTCCTGGTCGTCCTTGGGACATTCCTCGGCTGGGGAACGGTCGTGAATACGTCTGCCAGTTGGCTCAGCTGGCAAGGCTACCTGTTGGGCCCGCTTGGGCTGGGCGGGAAGACGGGTGTCTGGGCCTATGGCAACCTCGGGGTTGTGCTCGCACTGCTGCTGTGCTTCCTCGGGTGGCTGCTGTTTGGCCGTACCGCGGTGCGGCGTCAGGAAGCTGCGCAACACGGAAATCAGGCCCAACAGGGCAAAATAGAGACGGCGCCCAACCCCTAATGCAGTCATTGGTCCATGCTTCCGGGTGCGCTCAGGTGTTCAGCCTGAGGGCGCCTTTCTTCATTCAGGGCATGCAGGGACGAGCGAGCGGGGGGGCTTTTGATGCATCCTTTGAATCGTGAGGAGACGAATGAATGATGGCACAACATCAACGCCAGGCGGGGGCGGCAGTGTCCCCCTGGTTGGTTGTCGTTGACATGCAGCATATTTTTGGCGATCCCGATAGTCCTTGGTGCGCACCTCGCTTCACGGAGGTCATTGCGCCGATTCAGTCGCTCATCGCGGTTGCCGCGCCCAGGGTCTGCTTCACCCGGTTTGTGGCGCCTGCCAAGCCGGAGGGCGCGTGGATTCCATACTATGAGCAGTGGCCGTTTGCGCTGCAGCCGCCGGACAGCCGCGACTACCAGTTGATTGAGCCCTTCGCAGGTGTGGACGGGCTGCGGATTGACGCGACCACGTTTGGCAAGTGGACTCCAGAACTGGCGCAGGCCATTCCGGCGGGCAGCCGTATGCTGCTGGCCGGGGTGAGCACGGATTGCTGTGTGCTGTCCACCGCGCTCGCTGCCGCGGATGCAGGGGTGTTCGTGCAGGTGGTGGCGGATGCCTGTGCGGGGGTGGACGATGCGGCTCACGAACGGGCGCTCGCAGCGCTCCGCTTGTACCAGCCGCTGATAGAGGTGGTCTGTGTGGACGATGTCCTCCAGCGATACGCGGAGGCAGGCGTATGAGCGTGCCGCGCCGCGATCGCGCCCTGGGTGCCCTGTATGGGCTGGCGATTGGGGACGCGCTCGGCATGCCGACCCAGTCCCTGCCCCGTGCCATGATCGTCGAGCGCTACGGGCCGCGCATTGAGCGATTCGAGCCGGCACCGCCCGACCATCCGATTGCCAGCGGCCTGCCCGCTGGCAGCATTACGGACGATACCGAGCAGGCGCTGCTGCTTGCTCAACTGCTGGTGGACGCCAACGGCGCGCCGGACCCACATGAGTTTGCCCGCCGCCTGGTGGCGTGGGAAGCGGACATGCAGAGGCGTGGTTCCCGGGACCTGCTCGGGCCGTCGACCTCGCGCGCCATCGCAGACCTGCTGGGCGGCGCGGACCTCCAGGAGGTGGGGCGTTCGGGCACTACCAACGGTGCAGCCATGCGCATTGCGCCGGTCGGCATTTGTACGCCGAGCGATGACGTGATGGCGCTGGTCAACCGCGTCGAGGCCGTCAGCCGCATCACGCACCACACGGGCGTGGCTCTGGCCGGGGCGTCCGCCGTGGCAGCGGCGGTGAGTGCCGGAATTGATGGGGCCGACGTGGCGGCGGCGACCGCTGCGGCCATTCGCGCAGCGACCTTGGCGTCCGGCCGCGGGACCTGGGTTGCGGCCGCCGATGTGGCGACACGCATCCGCTTTGCCGTGTCGGCCGTCGCGGCTTTGGACGGGAGCGAGGACGCGGCCGCGCTGATCGAGTCGTTGATTGGCACCAGCCTCGCCACCCAGGAGTCTGTGCCCGCCGCATTTGCTGTGCTGGCGGTTCATCCGGACGACCCTTGGCAAGCTTGCCGCCTGGCCGCGTCGGTCGGGGGCGACTGCGACACCATCGCGGCCATGGCAGGCGCGGTGGCTGGCGCGTGTCTGGGGTACCGGGCCTTTCCGGCGGAAGCGCGGCGCATCGTGACGGAAGTCAACCACCTGCGTCTGGAACCGCTGGTCGACGCGCTGCTCGCGCTGCGCGGCGCGTTCGATGCAGAGGCGGCGGCAGACGCAGACCGGAGGGGAGCGCCATGAGTTTGACCGCGCCAAGGCTGGTACATGTGGGGAACGTCGTGATCGACCTCGTGCTGAACATTCCGCAGCTCCCGCAGACGGGCGGCGACGTGCTGGCGACAGGCAGCCTGATGTCGGCGGGCGGGGGCTTCAATGTCATGGCGGCGGCTGTGCGCCAAGGGCTGCCGGCGGTGTACGGGGGTGTGCTCGGGACCGGGCCGTTTGCGGATTTGGCGAAGCAGGCGCTGGCGGCGGAAGGCATCCCGGCCGTATCACCGCCTGAACCGGGGCGCGACACGGGCTTTGTGGTGTGCATGGTGGACGCAGCGGGCGAACGGACCTTTGTGACGACGCCCGGCGCGGAAGCCACCCTCCGGCCTCGACACCTGGCGGCGCTTGCGGTCAGGCCCGGGGACTGGGTGTACGTATCCGGCTACAGCCTCCTGTATCCGAGCAACTGCGCGGCGATTGGTGGGTGGATCCCGACGCTGCCCGCGGCGGTGCAGGTGGTGTTTGACCCTGGGCCGCTCGTCCAGGAGATGCCCGCACAGGCCCTGGAAAGCGTGCTGCACCGGGCCGATTGGGTGACCTGCAGCGCCCGTGAGGCTGGTCTGCTGACAGGAGTGCGGCAGCCGGAAGCGGCCGCGGCTCTTCTGGCGGCAAGGACCACGCGCGGGAACATCATCGTGCGCGATGGCGCGAACGGGTGTGTGGTCGTGGCAGCCGGCGGACCTCCAAACCGTATCGATGGGTTCGCCGTCCATGCCGTCGATACCAACGGCGCCGGGGACGCGCATACCGGCGCGTTCCTGGCAGCGCTCGTCTGCGGCAAAACGCCCACCGAGGCGGCGGTGTGGGCGAATGCATCTGCCGCCCTGGCGGTGACGCGCCGGGGGCCGGCGACCGGGCCCAGCGCGAAGGATGTTGAAAAAATGGTCGGCGGAATCCTGAAACTGGACAAGCGGTTGAATCGTCTTGATGAATAGAATTTGTTGACGCGCGTATGTTTGGATGAATATGGGGCGGACGAACCATCCAACGCGAGAAACAACGCGTGCGAAACAAATTCACAAACGGGTCGCTTTCTGTCTGTCGCGTCTCTTAAAACTTGTGTAAAATTTGGTAGAACAACATATCTCTGCAGACGGACGCGGAGATCGGGACGGGTGGCATGAAGATGAAGCAACAGCGAGCTTGGACGGCCGGGCTGATTCTCACCGCGTGTGCGGCAATCACAGGGTGTGGTTCCTTATTTGGGGGGGCTGGGCGGACCAGCGGAGCGGCCAGCACCCCTGGCGTGAATGCGACGACGGTCAGCGAGAAGGGTGTCGCGGCGGCTGGCGGACAGACCGGGAGCGGAACCGGCTCGGCGAAATCAACCGGTAAGGCAGATGCGAACAAACCATCCTTCCATTTTCCGACCTTGACGTTGGGAGATTCGGGGCCGGCTGTGCTCGCCCTGAATGAGCGGCTGGCGGAACTGGGCTATTTGCCCGTGGCCCTCACGGGCACTGAGCCGAAGATTACCCAGGAGAACCTCAGCAGCCCGCCGCAAGCAACGTTCACTTGGCGTTACGCCAACACACCTGCCTCCTTGCAGGCGGACTGGGCGCCCGATACCTTTACGCAAATCACACGCGGCGCTGTCATCGCGTTTCAACACCAACAGGGACTTGCCGTGGATGGCGTCGTCGGATCCGAGGTATGGCAAGCCCTCTTGTCAGCATCCGCCGCATCCGACTCGGATGCGTACACATACATCCTGGTGACCGAGAGCCCCGCACCGGAGCGCCTCCAGGTGTGGCGTGCCGGACAGTGGGTGTTTTCCAGCGCCGCGAATACGGGTGTACCCGCGGCGCCGACCCCGGACGGCACATTTGCAATCTACCTTCGCTACCAATCGCAAACCATGTCGGGTACCAATCCGGACGGCACCAAATATGTCGATCCCGGCGTACCTTATATCAACTACTTTGACGGAAGCGACGCCGTGCATGGATTCCAGCGGGCCGCATACGGGTACCCGCAGAGTGTGGGCTGCGTTGAACTGCCGATTGATGCGGCGCGGACGGTATGGTCGCTGGTGGATTACGGAACGCTGGTAACGGTGACGGGTCACTATACGGCACCTGCGAAGCCGCCGGCGACATCCACGGGCGGGTCCAGTCCAGCAAAGGGTTCCACGGGCAGCGGTACCTCAAAAGGCAGCGGCTCCTCAAAAGGCGGCAGTCCCTCAAAAGGCAGCGGTCCGACCAACAGCACTGGCCCAGCGAACAGCACGAGTCCGACCAACAGTACAGGTTCGACGAACAGCACAGGTTCGTCGAGCGGCACAAGTCCGACGAACAGCACGAGTCCGACGAACAGCACAGGTTCGACGAACAGCACAGTCTCGTCGAACCGTACAGGCGCAGCGAACGGTACGGATTCGTAAAATGGCCTGTTGTCGTGTATCATCATTTGCTGCAGGGGTGAGTGGTGAAATGAACGGTAAGTGGAGGGATCAACTGTGCAGCCAGCGGATCTGATTTTTATCCGGGGCACAGAAGGCATTGCGGGACCCATTAAGTGGCTCACCCAAAGCCCGTATACACACATTGCTGGTTTGGTCGACGAAGGCCAAATTTTTGAGTCTCAGGCAGGGCGCAGAGCTGGCTTTGAGTCAGTGGAAACCTACAAGGGTGTGGCAGACGTGTACCGGTGCCCGCTTGTCACGGAGGAGCAGCGGCGTGAAATTATCAATGCCGTCCTGCAGTGGGCCGGGTCCGGTTATGACTACCTGCGCTTCGGCAGTTTGGCGTGCCGCCAGATTCTCGGCGCGGTGATCCCGATGCCGGTCTATTCCAGCCGAACCCGTCACATTTGTACAACCCTGTGGGTGGACGCGTACCGTGCCGCAGGTATTGACCTGTGTCCGGGGGTCGCGCATCCGACGCCCGGGGAGCTAGCACAGTCGCCGCTCCTCGAATTTGCCGGGTCCTTTTGACGAGATCCCGTTGCTCAGCCCGTCCGTTTGGCCAACATTCCAGTTGGTGCTCGTTCGATAATTGACGTTTGATGAACTGGGGGAGCCAACGTGAAGACTCGTTTCCTTGGGCTGGAGGCGATTGTGCGCCGGGACCGTTCGCAGTTGAACACCGTCGTCGGGCTGCGGACGGCGATTGCCGTTGTGATTTGCCTGGTGATTGGCGTTTTGGCAGGGAATCTTTCGGATGGTCTGGGGGCGGCCATTGGCGCACAGGTTTCTGGATTCGCGGTGTTGAGCGGTACGGCGCGCAGGCGAATCCGCACGCTGACGTTCGCTGGATTCTGGATGGCTGTGTCCACCTGGGTTGGCGGCGTCACGGCGGATACGGCCCTCCATGTCGTCCTCATCACGCTGCTGTCCTTCCTCGCTGGACTCCTCACCTGCGTCAGTCCAGAGGCGGGGATGATTGGCACTTGGTCCATCATTGCCATCTTGTTTATGCCTGCCGGTCACTTGACGGCCGGACAGGCCTTGGAACGGTCGCTGTTCATGTTGTGCGGGGCGCTGGTGCAGATGATTTTGCTCATCGCCGTGGAGTGGCTGCGCACCTCCAACGCGGAACGAGCTGGCGTGAGCGCCGCTTTGCGCGCCATTGCACAGTACGCGCGAACCCCCAGCCGCGGTGCCGACTTGAAGGTGGCGTCCACCTTGCTGGACGCGGGGGCTCGACTGTCGGATTCGTTCATGGTGCAGAGCCGGTGGGAGACGCTTCGGACCTTGCTGGACTTTGCAGAATCGATTCGCATTGAGGTGGTGGCACTCGTCGGTATGGAACGAGCCGTACGCGACGCCGAGGCGCCGGAGGATGGACGCTTGCTGCGGGATGTGGCCGCTGCGCGCGAGGCCGTCGCACATCTGCTCACCGCCGCTGCGGACCGGCTGGCGCGTGAACCGCGGACGATGCTGTTCAACCGAACGGCGCGGGCGCATCCCGAGGGACAGGCGGCGGCGCAGCAGTTCCGGACGCTGGAGGCCGCGGCAGGCCGGCTGGAGGCGGGCGGCTGGAAGCATGCATCGACATGCGTCCGCCATGCGTGCGAGGAACTGCACCGCATGATGGAGCGGGTGCAGAGCGACCGGCGGACCCTTGGACAGCGCTTCCTGGAACAGCGGCTGCGGCTCAGTCCGCCGCCCCTGCGCACGGCATGGGAAACGCTGCGCACCAATTTCACCTTTCGCAGTTCGGCGTTCCGTCACGCCGTGCGTCTTGCTGCTGCGATGTGCATCGCCGTGCTGCTGGAGTCGGTGTCGCCCCTTCAACGCAGTTATTGGCTGCCCCTGACGGTGCTGGTCATTTTGAAGCCGGAGTTCTCCACAACCTTCATTCGCGGGGTGGGCCGCTCTGTCGGTACACTCATCGGGGCTGTGGTTGCCACGGGGCTCATCGCGATTCCGGATGAAACCCACACCCTGGGCATTGTTCTGATGGGGCTCTTGTTGTGGGGGATGTACGCGTTTTTGAATTACAACCTCGTGGTTTTCTCGACCTTCCTGACGGCCGAAGTCGTCGTGCTGCTGTCCTTTTTTCAGCACCTTGCCCCGCTCGCGATGCTGGTCAATCGCGTCGTGTACACGATTGCAGGCAGCTTGCTGGCTTTTTTGGCCTACATTGTCTGGCCAACCTGGCAGCGGCGGAATGTCCCCGCGGCGATTGCGCGTGTGATTCGGCAGGAGCAGCTGTATTTGCGTTCGGTTTGGCTGCGGACGGACGACGCGGGGCAGCTCGCGGACCGGGGCGGCCGCGAAGACCGTTCCAAACACGATCCGGCATTTTATCGAAAGCAGACGCGGCTCGCCCGCACCAATGCGGTCAGCCTGGTGAACCAGGCCGTCAACGAACCTGGGAAACAGTCCTGGGACGCTGCGTCGGTCGAGGGTATGCTCACGGCGCTGCACCGCTTGTCCGACGCCATTTTGTGGGTGGAATCGTACACGCGAAACGCACCGCGCGATGTCCTGGCTGACCCGCGGGTGCAGCAATTCCTCACCTACGTGGACCGCTGTCTGTCCGAGTTGGCGCTGGCGGTGGAGCATCAGGCGGCGGGGGAAGCTGCGCATCCGGATGCGGCGAACGGTGTGCTGGACAGCGTCCGCACCTACACCAAGCAGGAAATCCGGGGGATGGACATTCCGCCGGACCTCATCCCGATTTTCCTGCGGATGGAGGATGCCATCGGCACCCTGTTCCGGATGACGGCCACGTTGACGGCGCCTACCGCCGAGCCCGCAGCCGCTGGAAGCTGAGCAGCACAATCACGACAAGCGGAAGCAGATACAGCCACCGCGCCCACACTGCGCCGCTGTCGGAACCAGACAGCAGCCCATGGAGGGTGACCGCCAGATAGGTCGGAAACGACAGGAAATGAATCGCTCGCCAGGTGCGCGTGCCGAGCTTGGCGCGGAGGAACGACGTGATCCACAGAATTAGTACGGTGAACAGGCTGAGCACGCCGAGCCCTGTGGCAAACGGACGGTAGGAAGCCTCGAATGGAACGAAGACCGCCGGCCATGGAAAGGGTACGGAGGTATCTTGATGGAGTGCCCATAGGTGGAGTACCAGAAAGGGCAGAACCATCAAGGAAGTAAACTGGTGCAGTTGTGTCATGAGGCGCCGCGCGCGCCAGCGATCCCACAGGGCGCTGGATGAGGAGACACCCAGCATCACGGTCAACGTCAACAGCGCATAGGCGATGAAGGCCGCGGCGCGGGTCAAGTACCAGTACAGGTCGTCCGCCCGCGTGGTCGGCAGATGCAGCAGGTACGTCATGCCGTAGGTCATGGCCATCAGCACAAAGGTCAAGACGCAGGTCAACACGAATGGGAAGACTTGCGGTTCTTCTACGATGTCCACGAATGCGTCACCTCTCCGTCTGACCGGATGGCTGCCCAGCCCCGGTTCGGCACCTTCTCCATCCACGCTCGGCCTTGCTCCAGCCCCAAAATCAGAAACACTTTGGCCATCACTTCCGCCGCGACCAAACTGGGGTGGATCACGGTGCAGGAAACCAGGTCCGAGTCGGCCGGCAGCCCCGTGCGCGGGTCAAGGATGTGGTGGCGAACGTCGCGCCCGGTCCGCCAGCGGCGCCGATAGGTTCCGCTGGTCGCGACACAGGCGTTTTCGACGTCCAGGGTGAGGACGTACACGTCCGGCTGCGCGGGGTCGGCGATGCCAATCGACCAGGGCGCGTCTCCCTTGCGTCTGGCGCACACCATATCTCCGCCCGCGTTCACCACAAAGTTTTGCTGGCCTCGGTTTCGCAGCATATGGGCAGCTTGTTCGACAATCCACCCTTTGGCGATGCCGCCGAGGTCAATCTTGCACCCGGCCTCCAGCCGAACTTGTCCGGCTGCCGAACAGGTCCAGGGCAGCCGCGGCGGAACCGGTGCCGTCGTGCGGCGCGCCACAGACTCGGCGCGGTCCAATCCAACGTCAAACGACCGGTCGTAGCCAAGCTGCTCCATTTGCGCCCCGAGCGCCGGGTGGAACAGCCCCTCCGACTCCACAAACGCACGCGCTGCAAGGTGCAGGACCTCAAGCGTTTCGGCGTGTACGGAAACCCACACGCCGGCGTTTTGATTGAGGCGGCTGATGTCGCTGGCGGGTTCAAATCTTGACAGGCGTTGTTCCAGACGCTGAATTTCGGCTTGCACGTCGTTCAGGTCATGCACCAGTGAATCCGGCGGCTGCGGTTCCGCCCAGATGCCGAGCTCCATGTTGGTGCCCATCGCATGGAATGACAGGGTGTGCAGCATGTTCTGATCACGACGCAGCGGACCCAAAGTCAGGGGCTTGCTGCCCGATGCCTGCGCCGCCCGCTCCGCCGCTGTCACCGAACAAGCTGCCCTGCGTTCCGCCGGTGTATGGGGACGAGCCCTGGAACACACCACCGGAGCCGTCAGAAGGATATGGATTTGTACCCTGTGCTGCCCCGCCCCCCGAGGCAATTCCAGCCCCGGTTGACGGCATCGAGGCCGACGGCGAGGACGATGTGTGGGATACCTTTACCCAAATGGTGAAAAAGCCAAGGAATGCCAGGACAAACGTACCCCACGACAGGGCCGTCAACAGACGGTGCCTGCGCCACATCCGCGCTTGCTGCTCAGACGTTCGGCGGTTCGTTTCGGACACGGCCGCACCCCTCCTGGGTCAGGACTGTAATCCGATTTTGACCGCGCAGGATTGAATTTCACTTGAAAATGGCTGCATGAACATCCGCTTGCGCTTCGCGCCGCGCCAGCGGACGGGCACGCAGGCGCGTACCCGTCCGCGTGCCCGTCACCATCTGCGTTTGCTGCTCATTCGCGCGGGTTGGCGAGGACAAACGTGTTTCCGTCGGGATCTTGAAAAATCGCTTCCATCCCGCCCCAATTGGCCCGCTCCGGCTCCTTGACGAACACGACGCCGCGGGCTTTCAGAGTGTGGCAG
Source organism: Alicyclobacillus cycloheptanicus (assembly GCF_028751525.1). Lineage (GTDB taxonomy): Bacteria > Bacillota > Bacilli > Alicyclobacillales > Alicyclobacillaceae > Alicyclobacillus_L > Alicyclobacillus_L cycloheptanicus. The sequence goes on along the minus strand of NZ_CP067097.1, from coordinate 802,800 downwards.
GTCCCGACCACATCTTCGCAGGTAAAGGCGATGTTCTGGTAGCCGCCGATGCGGTTTTCCTGGCCTGGCGGCGTGAACAGCACCACGTCCGTTTCGGCGCCGGGGGGTTTCAACTGAATCCAGCGCATGCCGTTGCCAAACGCCTGGTCGGTGACGACGTCGAACCCGAGCTTTTCGGTGTAAAACTGGAGCGCCCGGTCCTGGTCGGTGACCGGAATGCTTACGAAACTCACACGCATCATGATGGGTGGCCTCCTTGGAAGGGTTGAAAACGTTTTTCCATTGCCATCGTAACTTCGGGCTTGTCCAATTTCAAACCGATTTTTCAACGTCAGGCGCTGCTGCACAGGCGCTCCGGATAAATCCGAGTGGAATCGGGAGGATTCTGGCGTTCATGCTATGTAAGGCTTTCTTATCCAGCGAGATGCCGCGAGGCGGCGGCTCAGGCCGTTTCCTGCGGGTTGAGCGCTGGCTGGCTTTCCGGCAAAATAAACCACGCAACGGTGTTCACACAACTGAAGGCATTCGAAAGCGAGGTGGGAAAGGTTCGCGGCGTCTACCGGACCCGAGACACGGTCCACCGCGAACGAAGGCTGATGACAGTACGGATGGACTGGCACGTCCGATCACCCCTTGTCGACGACGGGCCGCGCATCTGGCAATTGATTCGGGATGCGGGCACATTGGACCTCAATTCTCCTTACACTTACCTCATGCTGAGCAAGTTCTTCAACAAGACCTGCCTGGTGGCTGACGCTGGCGATTGTCTCGCGGGATTTATTTCGGGATTTCACTTGCCCGAGCAGCCCGATACCCTGTTTGTCTGGCAAGTTGCCGTTCATCCGGATTTTCGGCGGCAGCGGCTCGGCACTCGGTTGTTAGAGGCCCTGCTCGACAGTGAAGCGTGTCGGGGCACGACCTGGCTGGAGGCCACGGTTACGCCTGACAACGGCCCTTCCGACGCGCTGTTTCGCGGTATTGCGAAGGCGCGAAATGCAACCTGTACCGTCTTGCCTTGTTTTCCTGCCTCATGTTTCCCGGGTGAATCGCATCAACCTGAACACCTGTACCACATCGGCCCGCTGCATGAAGGGTCAATCTGAATAGGAGGCGTTGCCGGTTTGCTGAACGCGATCCAAGAAACGATGTTGTCTCCCCTTGACGTTTTCGAAGATTTGGAATCCTCGGTGCGAAGTTACATCCGAAGTTTTCCCACGGTCTTTACACGAGCGCGCGGTTCACGCATGTGGGATCTTCAGAACCGTGTGTATATTGACTTCTTTGCTGGTGCAGGCGCGCTGAATTACGGGCACAATCACCCGCGAATGAAGGAAAAGCTGTTGGACTACGTGGCGAGCGACGGCATCGCCCACAGCCTCGACATGGGAACAGAGGCGAAGGCGCGGTTTTTGGAACAGTTTCAGCAGGTGATTCTCGAACCGCGGGGGCTGACCTACAAGGTCATGTTTCCCGGCCCGACCGGCACGAACGCGGTGGAGAGCGCGCTGAAACTGGCACGCAAGGCCACGGGCAGAACCACCGTCGTGAACTTCACCAACGCGTTTCACGGCATGACCCTCGGTTCGCTGGCCGTCACAGGCAACAAGTTCAAGCGCGGCGGCGCGGGCGTGCCGCTGTCGAACGTGGTGACGATGCCCTACGACGGCTACTTCGAAGGCGGCCTGGATTCGGTCGATTACCTGGAACAACTGCTTGCTGACGGGGGCAGCGGCATCTCCCGCCCGGCTGCAATCATTCTCGAAACCGTTCAGGGGGAAGGCGGCGTCAACGTAGCCAGCGCGGCGTGGCTGCGAAAAGTCGAGAAGCTTTGCAGACGGATGGGCATCGTCCTCATCGTCGACGACATCCAGGTTGGGTGCGGACGTACAGGCGCCTTCTTCAGCTTTGAGGATGCCGGGCTCAAGCCGGACATTGTGTGCCTGTCGAAATCCATCAGCGGCTACGGCCTCCCCATGGCCCTGACGCTCATCAAACCAGAGCTTGACGTTTGGGATCCCGGTGAACATAACGGCACCTTCCGCGGCCACAACCTGGCCTTTGTGACCGCAACGGAGGCCCTGTCGTTTTGGCGGAACGACACCCTCGAACAGGAGATCCGCCTCAAAGGCAAGCGCGTCCGGGCGAGGCTCGAACGATGGACGGTCAAGTATCCGGGCCTGAAGGCGAAGGTGCGCGGCCGGGGGCTGATTTTGGGGCTCGTCTGCGGGGACCCAGAAAAAGCAAAGCAAATTTCCGCAGCGGCGTTTGAGCGCGGTCTCATCATTGAAACGGCGGGTCCCGATGACGAAGTTGTCAAGCTGCTGCCGCCGCTGACGATTGACCCCAGCACCCTGGACGAAGGACTGCAGATTTTGGAGGACAGCATCGAACACGTCCTGTAACCCCGGCCAACCGGCCGCGGTGCAAACATTGGGAGCCAACGGTGAATTTGTGTCGTCACGACTGTTGTACATCCAACGGGAGGGGATCCATCCATGATTGTCAGACAACTGCAGGACATCCAGGGCACCGATCGCGACGTACATGCGGAGACGTGGTCCAGCCGCAGGTTGATTTTGCGAGACGACAACGTGGGTTTTTCGCTGCACGACACGATTATGAAAGCCGGCACCGACACGATGATGTGGTACAAAAACCACATTGAGGCCGTGTACTGCATCGAAGGCGAAGGGGAAATCGAGGATTTGCAGACCGGTGAGGTCCACTCGATTCGCCCAGGCACGATGTATCTCTTGAACAATCACGACCAGCACCGGGTGCGGCCGAAAACCGACTTGCGCCTGGTGTGTGTGTTCAACCCGCCGTGCACCGGACGGGAAGTCCATGGCCCGGATGGCGCCTATCCGCTGTCAACTTGACGGGTGAAGGCCAGAACGGTGAAAGGAGTGTGACTTGTGCAACAGACCATCGTGCCAGACGTCTATCCATCGCGTGTCCACGACCGTCCCTCCATCGAAGCGCGCAAGGACCCGGTCGTGTACCGCAGCAACGGGCTGGCGGCGGACGGTCCGCTCACGGCGGACCAGCTCGCCCAGTACGAACGGGACGGGTTTCTGATGCTGGAAAACTTGTTTACACAAACCGAAGTGGAGCAGATGCGCGCGGAGATGGCGCGGGTGTTGGAGGAGAACGAAGGCAGCCATTCACAAGCGGTCATTCGTGAGCCGGAGAGCGAAGAGGTGCGGTCGGTGTTCGCGATCCACGAAACGGACACAGCCTTCAACCGCATCTCGCGCGACAGCAGGCTGCTCGACCGCGCACGCCAGCTCCTTGACAGTGAGGTGTATGTGCACCAGTCGCGCATCAACTTCAAGCCTGGCTTCGAAGGAAAGGAGTTCTACTGGCACTCCGACTTCGAAACGTGGCATGTGGAAGACGGCATGCCGCGGATGCGGGCGGTCAGTTTCTCCATCCTGCTGGACGACAACCTCCCCTTCAACGGCTCGCTGATGCTGGTGCCAGGGTCGCACAAGCACTTCATCTCGTGTGTGGGCAAGACACCGGAGGACCACTACAAGCAGTCCCTGCGCCGCCAGGAGGTGGGGGTGCCGGACCGCGGCAGCCTGACCTGGCTGGTCGATCGCTACGGCCTGCAAATGCCGAGCGCCAAGGCCGGGTCGGTCTTGATGTTCGAGTGCAACACGATGCACGGTTCCAACAGCAACATTACCCCGCTGCCTCGCCGCAACGTTTTTGTTGTCTACAACAGTGTCGAGAATGCCTTGCAGCCGCCCTATTCCGGCGGTAAGCCGAGGCCCGGTTTCGTGGCGGCCCGCAAGCCGGAACTGGTGGTGCGATGAAACGATGGATTCTGTTCCGGGAGGGAAGTCGATGAGCGTCCGCATCCTCAAATTTGGCGGTACCTCCGTTGCGTCCCCGCAAGCGCGCGCCGCAGCCGTGCAGCATGTGAAGCGGACACTCGAGCAAGGCGTTCCTGCCGTCGTGGTCGTGTCGGCGATGGGGCGATCCGGCGACCCCTACGCCACCGATACGCTCTTGTCGCTGGTCGGGCCGGACGCCGCGGTTTCCGCCAGAGAACTGGACGTCCTGATGGCGTGCGGAGAGACGATTTCCGCCGTTGTCTTTGCAAACTTGCTGTGCGAACACGGCGTGCAGGCGACAGCGCTGAACGGGCAGCAGGCGGGCATCATGACGGATGACCGCCACGGAGATGCTTCCATTCTCGGCGTCAATCCTGCGCGGATTGAATCAGAACTCGCAAAGGGGTGTGTCCCGGTTGTCACGGGGTTCCAGGGGTACAGTCCGTCCGGGGAGATCACGACGCTCGGCCGCGGCGGAAGCGACACGACGGCGGCCGCACTCGGTGTCGCGCTGGAGGCAGAGGCGGTGGATATTTACACCGACGTGGCTGGTGTGATGACGGCGGACCCCCGCATCGTTCCAGACGCGCAAAAGCTGCCCAACTTAAGCTATCAGGAAATGTACCAATTTGCATTGCAAGGTGCGAAGGTCGTACACCCCCGGGCGGTGGAACTGGCGATGCAAAAGGGGGTGCCGATGTATGTTCGATGCACGACGTCGACGGACAGCGGCACCCTCATCGGCCACGCCGACGGCCCGCTGGAAGGCGGCCGGACGCTGGCGCGCCCTGTCATTGGCGTGACCCAGCAGAGCGACGTCGCCCGTTTGATGGTGGAGTCGGTCGGGCACCGGTGTGGAGAAATCCTCGACGGCTTGGCGCGCTGCGGGCTGGATGTGGACTGGATTGCGTCCGACCCGGGGCAGTTCTCGTGCGTCATCGGGGAGAAACACGCGCAGGTCGTGCAGGAACGCCTGCAGCCGAGTGGTCTCCGGGTCGAGGTCACCTGCGGCTTTGCCAAGGTGGTCGTCGTCGGCGGCGTCGCGTCCGACACCGTCGTGCTGGCGCAAGTGGCACAGGTGCTGGCGGACGAAGGCATCGAGATGGTCCAGACGGGGCATTTGTCCCACGGACTTGGGGTTCTCGTCCAGCAGTCCCAGATGAAGCAGGCCGTTGGCGCCCTCCACGCTGCCTTTGACCTCGGCAGCACCGGGTGGGGCCCGCGCGCGGCTGCACACACGGAGGAAGCGGCGATGCCGTTGTCCGCCGTGCCGGCGGGCTGAAGATGGTTCGTTGAAGGGAGCGCCCACACGGACGGGAGCGCCCCACATGGAAGGGAGCGCCCCACATGGCGCCGTCTCGCAGGCCGAAAAAGGCTTGCGGGGCGGCATTTTGTCGTTGAACGCATGCCAGGAGGCGTACGTCCTGTGTGGTGTGGTAACCTGAAGACGAAGGAGCGTGGGTTTCATGAGCGACGACTTGATTGTGCACACCACGTCCGGCCCGGTGCGCGGCTTCCAGGCCGGTGACGTGTGTGTTTGGAAGGGTGTCCCCTTCGCGAAACCACCCGTTGGCAATCTTCGTTTTCAGGCGCCGCAGCCGCCGGATCGCTGGACCGAACCGCGCGACGCCCGTTCGTTTGGTCCAGCTTCCCTGCAGGTGGAGAACCCCGTGCTGTCCAGCGTCGCAGGCAGAGGCAAGCTCCCGCAGAGTGAAGACTGTCTGTATCTGAACGTCTGGTCCAAGGGAGCGGATGACAAACGCCGGCCGGTGATGGTGTGGATTCACGGGGGCTCCTACCTCACCGGGTCGGGCGCGATCGCCTGGTACGACGGTGCCGCGTTCGCCAAAAACGGCGACGTGGTGGTCGTGACCATCAACTATCGGCTGGGAGCGCTCGGCTATCTGTACCTCGGAGATCTGTTCGGCGAAGCGTACGCAGCCAGCGGAAACCTGGGCCTGCTTGATCAGATCGCGGCCCTGCAGTGGGTTCACGACAACATCGCGGCGTTCGGCGGTGATCCATCGCGGGTGACCATCTTCGGAGAATCGGCCGGGGCGGGCAGTGTCGGTGCCCTGTTGGCCGCACCTGCCGCAAAAGGGCTGTTCCATCGGGCCATCCTGCAGAGCGGCTCGGGGCGCCTGGGCATCCGGACGCGTGCTTCTGCCACCGAAGTGGCCAAACGCGTCCTCGACAAGGTCGGCGTTGCGCCTGGCGACGTTTCGGCACTCCACGCCGTACCCGCCGAGCGTTTTGCCGAAGTCGGTGCGAGCCTGGGGGCGGGATTGCCGTTTGGGCCGGTGATGGACGGCGTGGTTCTCCCCGACTTCCCGCCGAGCGCACTGGCTGCGGGCGCGGCCCGCGACATTCCCGTGATGATTGGCGTCAACCTGGACGAGTACCGCCTGTTTACATCGTACGATCCCGCTTGGCAATCCGGCGATGAAGCCGCGCTTCGCAGCAAGCTGCAGTCGCTGCTGGGGCCTTTGCCGGACGCCATCATCGATTTCTATCTGAATGAAGTGCCCGGCGAATCCACCTACGATCGGCTGATGAAATTGGGCACGTACCGCGTGTTTGTGCGCGGGATGCTGCAGACAGCGGACCTCCAGGCCCAGCAGGGGGCACCCGTTTGGGCCTACCGGTTTGACTGGAAGTCCACCGCATTTGGCGGCAAGCTTGGTGCATGTCATGCACTGGAAATCCCATTCGTGTTCAATAACCTTCACCAGCTCGGCGTCGAACGCTTCACCGGCGACGCCCCAGACCGCCAGCCCATCGCAGACCACATGCACCTGGCCTGGATCGCGTTCGCCCACAATGGCGATCCCAACGATTTCACCGGGGTCCCACAGGCCGCGACAGCGGGCGGCGGGGCAGTGCGCGGTGGTGCGGAGTCTGGCGGGGCGGGGGTGCCGAGTGGAGCAGAGCGCAGCGGGGCAGGGTTGCCGAGTGGAGCAGAGCGCAGCGGGGCAGGGTTGCCGAGTGGAGTAGAGCGCAGCGGGGCAGGGTTGCCGAGTGGAGCAGAGCGCAGCGGGGCAGGGTTGCCGATTGGAGTAGAGCGCAGCGGGGCAGGGTTGCCGCACTGGCCGCGCTACACCCTCGACAAGCGGGAGTTACTCGTGTTTGGGTCGGATCCCCATGTGGAACAGGACCCCTATGCGCCCGAGCGAGCTGCCTGGGAGCGGTTTGTCGGCGAAGCGTAAGGAGTAAAACTTGCCCCGCCATCGCACGTTTCGCACGGTGGCGACGCAGTTGAGAGCGGCGGCGGGGCCGGGGTGGTCTAGGAGTGGCCGGGGGGCTGGGGCCGCCCGGCTGGAGCTGCCCGGCTGGGGCGTTAAGGTAGGAAAGACGCCTTAAGCGCCAGGAGCTCGCCGGTCCGCCGGGGCAGTAGGGCACGAAAGGCGCCTAAAGTGCCAGGATAGCGCCCGCCCGTCGGGGCAGTAAGGCACGAAAGGCGCCTTAAGCGCCAGGAGCGCACCCGGCTGTCGGGGCAGTAGGGCACGAAAGGCGCCCTAAGCATCGGGATCTCGCCCGTCCGTCGGGGCAGTAAGGCACGAAAGGCGCCTTAAGCGCCGGAGGCCAGGCCGTCCGCCGGGGCAGTAGGGCACGAAAGGCGCCCTAAGCATCGGGATCGCGCCGGTCCGTCGAGGCAGTAGGGCACGAAAGGCGCCTTAAGCGCCAGGATCTCGCCGGTCCGCCGGGGCAGTAGGGCACGAAAGGCGCCTTAAGCGCCGGAGGCCAGGCCGTCCGTCGGGGCAGTAAGGCACGAAAGGCGCCTTAAGCGCCGGAGGCCAGGCCGTCCGTCGGGGCAGTAGGGCACGAAGGGCGCCTAAAGCGCCAGAGGCCAGGCCGTCCGCCGGGGCAGTAAGGCACGAAAGGCGCCTAAAGTGCCAGGATAGCGCCCGCCCGCCGGGGCAGTAGGGCACGAAAGGCGCCCTAAGCGTCGGGATCGCGCCCGTCCACCGGGGCAGTAGGGCACGAAAGGCGCCTAAAGTGCCAGGATCTCGCCCGTCCGCCGGGGCAGTAGGGCACGAAAGGCGCCTTAAGCATCGGGATCGCGCCCGTCCACCGGGGCAGTAGGGCACGAAAGGCGCCTTAAGCGCCGGAGGCCAGGCCGGCTGTCGGGGCAGTAGGGCACGAAAGGCGCCCTAAGTGCCAGGATAGCGCCCGTCCGTCGGCGCAGTAAGGCACGAAAGGCGCCTTAAGCATCGGAGGCCAGGCGGTCCGTCGGGGCAGTAGGGCACGAAAGGTGCCTTAAGCGCCGGAGGCCAGCCCGCCCGCCGGGGCAGTAGGGCACGAAAGGCGCCCTAAGCGCCGGAGGCCAGGCCGCCCGCCGGGGCAGTAGGGCACGAAAGGTGCCTTAAGCGCCGGAGGCCAAGGCCGCCCGCACCCGGCCCGTCACTCGCCCCTATCGCGTCCCGCCCCCAACCTCCCAGCCTCACTGCCTCCCCGCCCCGTCACTCGCCCCTATCGCGCCCGGCCCCATTGCACCACGCCACAGCGTCGGCTATGTCCGGTTTCGCAGCCCTGGGATGACAAAATAGCAAATGGAGACGAGGATGCAGAGGGCCGCGAAGGCGTAGAACCCCAGTCGTTGATCCGGCTGCAGTAAGGCGTACCCAGTCAGAAACAAAATGAACACCAGCGTGAGGATGCTGGAGATGGGCTGGCCAAACGCGAGCGAAGAGATGTGCACGCCGCCAAGGCCGCCCCGCTGTTTGCGGCCCAGTTCGCCCAGTTCGCGCCGCTTGACTTCCTCGCCCGCCTGGCGTTCGCCGCTCTGCCGTTTTTTGTGGCGCCGCCAAGAGAGAAATGCCCAGAGAATCATGAACCAGTTCAAAAAGGTCAGGAAGCTGGATGCGCTGATCAAAAAATTGTAGACGTTCGCCGGGAGCAGGTAGGAAATCAGGATGGTTGCGCCGACGGCGAAGGTTGTGATGGCGAGTGCGCCGTAGGGGGCGCGCTGTCCTTTGCGATCCAAGACGAATCGCGGTGCCTGATGGACCTCCCCCAGGCCGTGTAAAATCTGGTTGGCGGAGAAGACCGATCCGGCCATCACACTGAACGACGCGATAAGAATAATGAGATTGAATACGTCGCCCAGGACGGGGATGCCTGTGGCCTGCAGCGCCATCACGAACGGGCTGTTGGATGTGCTGATTTGCTGCCAGGGAAGGACGAACAGCAGCAGCAAGATGGAGACGATGTAGAGGACTGTCAGGCCGAGCACCGTGATCCACGCGGCTTTGGAAATGTCCTTTGGATTGCGCATTTCTGTCGTTGCGGTGGCGAATACGCCGATGCCTGCGTAGGCAAAAATCACCACCAGCATGGACTGGAACAATCCGGACGCCCCAGTGGGGAAGAAGCCGCCCGGCCCCGTACCGAACCGCCCGCGGGCCGCTCCGCTGCTGCCAAGCAGTCCGCCGGCCGCCCCGCCGCTGGACGCGTGGATGAGCAAAATTCCGATGCACAAAATAAACCCGACCAGCGCGCCGATTTTCATGATGCTCATCACAGATTCCACACGGTCAAAGTTGCGAACTCCGAAGGCATTGATGGCGATCACGATGGCTGCATACACCGCGGTCAGCGCCCATGAGGGCAGAAACCGGATCCACAGGTGTGAGAAGATGGACATCGCCACCGACTCGCTCGCGATGGTGAGGATGCTCGCGATGTAGTACGTCCAACCTTCCAGAAACCCGGCATAGACACCAATGTACCGCTCGGCGTAAGTCATGAAGGCCCCGGGCTCGGGGTCGTCGATGGCCATCGACGCGAGTGCACCGGTCACCTGCGCCATGACGAGCGCACCAATGAGAAACGCGAGCAGCACGGCGGGACCGGCTGTGCGAATGGGCAGACCCGCACCCAGGAAGAACCCCGCGCCGATGATCCCGCCGACGCCGATGAGAACCAGACCGGGGACACCGAGTGAGCCCGGGCGGCCCGTCCCTGAGCTGCCGCCGGACATGAGGCGGCCCACCGAGCGTTGCTGTTTGACGGGTTGCCCTGTCGTTCGTAGCATTGCATGACCTCCCATCGGGCATCACAACCCTAGCTATCGGATAGCCTGTGACAGCGGCGCGGGATTCATGCGCGGGATTCATGCGCGTGCTGCGCCGCCCGTTCGGCCGCGCGCCAGTCCGATGGGCAGCGCACGATCTTTCACTTGCATAACGTAACAGTGTTATGTTATGGTTTGAACGAAGAGGGGGTGCGATGGGTGGACGCAGACCTAATCTCCAAAAAAGAGCTGCTGGAGCTGACAGGCATCTCCTATGGGCAGCTCTATCGGTGGAAGCGAAAAAATTTGATACCGGAGGAATGGTTTATTCGCAAATCCACGTTCACGGGGCAGGAAACCTTTTTTCCGAGAGATCAAATCCTGGCTCGGATTGAACGCATCATGAGCATGAAGGACGACCATTCCCTCGACGAAATTGCCGATCAGTTTTCGCCGACACCGACGATCTTTCTTTCTGTATCGGAGTTGTTAAAACGAAACATTGTTACGAAACCGGCGATCGACCTTTATCTGGACGTCGTGCCGGGTGCCGAGGCACTGTCTTTCGACGAGATTCTGTTCACGTACGCGCTGGATTCTCTCCTGCGCAGCGGCGACATCAACCTGGACGAAGGCAAAATCGCGCTGCGCTGTCTGATCCATTGTTTTCCGGCGTTTGCGGGCAAGCCATGCGAGCTGTTCTTTGCCCGCAAGCTGGGGGTCGCCACCTGCGCGCTGTTGGGCGGAGCGGGCGAGCTCGCGTTTGAACCAGACACGAAAGTCGTCGCGATCGTCCATCTTGGCACGTTGATGGAAGAGCTGAAGTTGAAGCTGCTATAAGCGGTTTGGTCATTTCATTGGACGTGCGGGTCAATTTGCGGAGCTTGGGCAAAAGGGCACCAGGCACCGACACGAATGGAGGGAACAAGGTGCCGGAGAAAAACGAGCGAGCGTCAAACATCATCATCCATGGGCACGGAACGAGCATCGGCGGCGTGGCCGACCAGGTGACGATTCACGGACAGGGCAAGATTAAAGGCGATCTCGACTGTACCAAATTGACGATTCATGGGAACGCGACTCTGCAAGGGATGGTGAAGGCGGAGGAAATTCGCATCCACGGGAGCGGCACCGTGTTTGGACATGTTGCGGCGACCTGGGTGGATGTACATGGGCATGTGGTAGTCCGCGGCGACTGCAGTGCAGAGACCTTGAAGATGGAGGGGGTCTTCACGATTGACGGACTGCTGAACGCGGGCCAAATTGAAATTCGCACGCACGGACCCAGCCGGGTTCAGGAAATTGGCGGCGAGGTCATTCGGGTTCAGCGGGCGCGCGGGTTTCTGTTCAGCAAGCTGAAACAGATGACGGTGGACAGTATTGAGGGAGACGACATTCACCTGGAAGCGGTGAAGGCCAAAGTGGTGAGAGGCAATCAGGTGACCCTTGGCAACGGCTGCGAAATCGATCTGGTGGAGTACCGCCATCGGTTCGAGCGGCAGGGAGACGCTGTGGTCCACGAGCACCGGCAGCTCGGGAGCGGGGGGTGAGCGCGTGGCGCACAAAGAGGATGCAAAACCAAGCCTGCGCATTATGGGCACCAGTGTTTCGGCCGGCGGCGCCTACCGGCGCGTTTCCGTCATGGGTGAGGCGACGGTGGAGGGGCATCTGCACACCGACACGCTGAAGGTGATGGGCGAAATGGCGGTGACGGGGAACGTTCATGCAGCGCGCGCCCGCGTGATGGGGACTTGCGGCGTGGAAGGGACCTGGACGGGACAGGAGCTTGCACTCCTCGGGGACTTGACCGTCCGAGGGGACTGCAGCCTCGACCGGTTTCATGCGCGTGGCGTGTTCATCATCGACGGATTGCTCAGCGCCGACCGCGTCTCGATTCACCTGTACGGCTCCTCGCGTGTCGAAGAAATTGGCGGTGAGGAGATTGAAGTCCGCCGCCGCAGGCAGCTCGCCAAGTCTGCCGCCGGACATCAGCTTCGCGCGACCGTCATCGAGGGAGATTCCGTCGTGTTGGAAAACACGCTTGCCAAGGTTGTCCGGGGCAAAAACGTGATTGTCGGGCGCGGCTGTGTGATTGACGTGGTGGAGTATCAGGACACGTTCTCGCGGCGCGCTGACGCCGTGGTGGGCGAGTGCCGCCAATTGTGAGGAAGTTCGTTTGAGACAGGCGGATGAGGCAAAGGAGGACAAATTTGTGGAAGCGAAACAGACCCGGCTTGGCCTCGTGGTGACGGGGTTGCTGCTCGGCATTTTTGTGTCATCCATGGACAATACCATTGTCGCCACGGCGACGGGGAACATCGTCGCGCACCTCGGCGGGATCGACAAAATTTTGTGGATCACGGCTGGCTACCTGATGACGGAGATGTCTGGCATGCCGATTTTCGGGAAGCTCTCCGACATGTACGGCCGCAAACGGTTTTATGTGTTCGGCATCGCTGTTTTCTTGCTGGGGTCCATCCTGTGCGGGACAGCGCAAAACATGGACCAGCTGGCGCTCTACCGTGCGATTCAGGGCGTGGGCGGGGGCGCCCTGATGCCGATTGCCTTCACCATTATTTTTGACGTGGTTCCGCCGCAGCAAATGGGCAAGTTCTCAGGGATGTTCGGCGCGGTGTTCGGGGTGTCCAGCATCGTGGGGCCCTTGCTCGGGTCGTATATCACAGACCACTTCGGCTGGCGGTGGGTGTTTTATATCAATGTGCCAGCTGGCATTGTGACGCTGATTTTGGTGGCCTTCTTCTACCATGAGTCGAGGCGGCATGTGCGCCAAGTCATCGACTGGTTCGGCGTGGTCACGCTCGTCCCGGCCATCGTCTGTTTGACCTTCTCGCTGGAATTCGGCGGCAATCAATACGCCTGGAATTCGGTTCAGATCATCGGAGGGTTCCTTGCGGCGGCGTTGTTGTTCGCGGCGTTTGCCGTTGCGGAGGCAAAGGCGAAAGAACCGATTGTCTCCTTCTCGATGTTCCGCAACCGGGTCTTCGCGGGCGCCAATTTCGTCGGGGTGATGACGGGGGCCGCGTTCGTGGTGGCGGTTGTCTACATTCCCATCTACGTACAGGGCGTACGCGGCGGGTCAGCGGTGAATGCGGGCCTTGAACTGCTGCCGATGATGCTCGGTTCGTCCATCACGGCGCCCCTTGGCGGACAGTTGGCCAGCCGGCTGTCGTACCGTGCGATTTTGTTCCCGGCCTGCCTGGTGTTCAGTTTCGGCATCTATTTGCTGACGACGTTGACCCCGGACAGCAGCACCCTGCAGTTGATGGCCTACATGGCTATCGTCGGGCTCGGCATCGGGCCGTCTTTCTCGGTCGGCGGGATGGCTGCGATGAGTGAGTTTGATGCGCGCGACCGCGGTGCGGCAAGCTCCACCAATTCCTTCATCCGGGAGTTGGGGATGACCATTGGCATTGTCATTCTCGGGGTTTTGCAAAAAAACGTCTTTCAGCAGCAGCTAAAGACGCAGTTTGCGGGGATGGCAAGGGTATCGTCCAGCTTTGCCAACATGGACCCGCGTGCGATTTTGCTGCCTCAAACCCGGGCGCAGATTCCGGGCGTGATTCTCTCGAAACTCGTACACGCGCTGTCCACTTCCGTGACGCAGACGATGGTGTGGGACTTGATTCCGGCAATTCTCTCCGTTGTGCTGGTGTTTTGGATGGGCGGCGGCCGGTTTCGGCAACCAGCCACCCAGCCGGCGCAGTCGAACACGGATGCGGGGTGATGTTTATTTGCACCCCGTGCAGATTCGTGGTAGACCTGTCTGCGGATACAAATGGAACGGCTGGGTGCCGTTCCGGACAGAAGGGGTGGACTGGATGACAATCCAAGGAAAAGTAGTCGTAGTTACGGGCGCCAGCAGCGGCATTGGTGAATCCACGGCGCGTGTGCTCGCAAAAGCAGGTGCGAAGGTCGTTCTGTCTGCAAGGCGCACGGAGCGGCTCGAACAAACCGTGAGCGAGATTCGCGCAGCCGGCGGAGAGGCGGTCTACCGGACAAGCGATGTCACGTCCAAGGAACAGATGAAGTCACTGGCGGACTTTGCGGTCGAGCAGTACGGGCGTCTGGATGTGTGGGTGAACAACGCGGGGCTGATGCCCCTGTCGTATTTGAACAAGCTGAAGATTGACGAGTGGGATCGCATGATTGACGTGAACATCAAAGGGGTGCTGTACGGCATGGCGGCTGCGATTCCCATCATGGAGAAGCAAGGCGGGGGTCACATCATCAATGTGTCGTCCGTCGCCGGGCACCGTGTGGGCCTTGGCGGCGCGGTGTACAGCGGAACGAAGTTCGCAGTCCGCGCCATCACGGAAGGCCTGCGCATGGAGTTGTCGCCGACGTCCCGCATTCGCGCCACCATCATCTCGCCGGGGATGGTGGAGACAGAGCTCTTGCAGACCATCACGGACGAAGACGCGATGCAGGCGCTCAAGGCACGGGCCCCCATCCAGCAGCCGCTGCGCGGCGAGGATATCGCGAACGCCATTGCCTATGCCATCGACCAACCGGAAACGGTGTCGGTGAATGAAATTCTCATTCGCCCAACCGAGCAGGGGAGCTGACCCGAAGCACGGCGAAATACACCAAACAGGGCTGCCCGGTGCGCTTCGATGTGCACGCGGACAGCCCTCATCCTGGTTGCCTTCCGTGATGGTCTTCAGCGTTGCCGCAACAGCGTTCAATCCTCGAACAACTTCAGGTATTCCCCGTACCCTTCCTTGTCCAAATCTTCTTTCGGAATGAACCGCAATGCCGCAGAGTTGATGCAGTACCTGAGCCCCCCGGCTTCCACCGGACCGTCCTCGAACACGTGACCCAGGTGCGAATCTGCGCTGCGGCTGCGCACTTCCGTCCGGACCATCCCATGGCTGAAGTCCGTCCGTTCTTCGATTTCATCATCGTGCAGCGGCCGCGTGAAACTGGGCCAGCCGCACCCCGCGTCATACTTGTCGCGCGAAGAAAACAGGGGCTTGCCAGAGACAATGTCCACGTAGATGCCGTCGCGGTCATTGTCCCAGTATTCGTTGCGAAACGGCGGTTCCGTCGCACTGTGCTGGGTGACCTCGTACTGCAGCGGGGTCAACCTTTCTTTCAATGCCTGCTTGTCAACGGGCTTTGTGTTACCGTTCTCCACAGTGTTCCCCTCCTCGGTGCACGTACGTATTCGAACGCGAGCGTTTCGGTGCTCAACCGTTTCGAACCAGGCCGAAGGCTTCTGCAATCAGTTCAAAGGAATGGACGCGATCGGCAAATTCTGGTGCACGGATGGTCAACATCACTTCGTCTGTGTGATACCGTTTGGCCAATTCCTCAATTTGCTGTTTGACGGAGGTTTTGTCCCCCATAATCATGCGCCTGCGGTTCTCCTTGATGAGCGCCAGCTCGAACCGGCTGTACGAGTAATTTTGCGCCATCTCTATGGTTGGCGTACCCTCCGACCGCTGACCGTTGGCCAACATGACGAGCGACAGGTCGAGGGTGGAGGCGATGAGCTCCGCTTGGGCTTCCGTGTCGGCGCAGACCGTGAAGATCGCGACGCTTGCCTTCGGCTTGGCAAACAGCGGCGACGGCTGGAACCGCTCGAGGTACGCTTCAACCGCCTCGACGCCGCCGTCCCCGTTGATAAACTGGGCGAACATGAACGCGGTGCCTTGATAAGCGGCCATGTGCGCGCTCCAGTCACTGGAGCCCAGCAGCCACAGTTCCGGCACCGTATCGACAATCGGTGTGGCACGCAGGCCGGGGAAGCGGTGGTCCTCCGGCAGCGTGTCGGTCAGGTAGGATTTTAAGTCGGAAACCTGCTGTCCGTAGTCGACTTCGCGGGATTTGCCCTCCTGCAGTGCCATCGTCGAACGCGGCATGCCGCCCGGTGCGCGGCCGAGGCCGAGATCGACGCGGTTTGGGTACAGGGCTTCCAGCATTCGAAAGTTTTCCGCGACTTTATACGCGCTGTAGTGCGGCAGCATCACGCCGCCGGAGCCAATCCGGATGCGGTTTGTCTTGGCGCCGAGGTGCGAGAGCAGCACTTCCGGTGTCGACCCCGCCAACGATGGCGCGTCGTGGTGCTCGGATACCCAGAACCGGTGAAACCCAAGCTGCTCCGCCGCTTGTGCCAGGCGGACGGTCTCCTGAATGGCTTGTCGTGCAGTGCCGCCGATGGAAATCGGTGACTGGTCGAGAATACTGAGTTGCATGTGCGCCTCACCCAGTTTCCTGTGAATTTCCGCTTGGGATATAGATGGAACTCGTCATTGCTCGCCATTGATTGTATCAGCACTGTCTACGCCGGCGCAAAAGCGGCAAGGTGGTTCGTGCCTTTTTGGGCGTTTTATGGTATGATCTAAAGATTGATTCAAACAAGGAAGGATTGCCTGCATGATTCGTGTCAAGGATGTATCTGTTTCGTTCGGAAGTCGTACACTTTTCGAAAATGTCAATCTGAGTTTTGACGAGGGCAACCGGTATGGACTCATCGGAGCAAACGGCTCCGGCAAGTCCACCTTCATGAAGATTCTTGTGGGCGATGTTGAACCGTCCACCGGAACGGTCACGATTGCGCCGGGCCTCCGGGTGGGTGTGCTGCGGCAGGACCACTATCAGTATGACGACTGCCGCGTTCTCGACACGGTGATGATGGGGTACCCGGAATTGTGGGAAGTCATGCAGGAGCGGGAGCGGCTGTACGCACGCCCCGAGATGACCGAGGAAGAGGGCATGCGGGTCGGCGAGCTGGAGAGCGCCTTCGCGGAGATGGACGGCTATTCCGCCGAGTATTTCGCCGCGGAACTGCTGGAAGGCCTCGGCATCCCGGTCGAAAGACATGGGGATTTGATGAGTTCCATGATTGGCGGCTTCAAACTGCGCGTTCTGCTCGCGCAGGTGCTGTTTGGGCGCCCCGACATCCTGCTCCTCGATGAGCCGACGAACCACTTGGACCTCGACACCATTCGCTGGCTGGAACACTTTCTGCTGGACCACAAAGGGACCATGGTCATCATCTCCCACGACCGTCACTTCTTGAACACCGTGTGCACCCACATGGTCGATGTGGATTACCAGCAGATTGCCATGTTCTCCGGGAACTATGACTACTTCGTCGCGGCCAGCACGCTCGCGCGCGAACAACGGCTCGCGGAGAACGCCCGCAATCAGGCGAAAATTGCGGAGCTGCGGGAATTCGTCGCGCGCTTCTCCGCCAACAAGAGCAAGGCCAAGCAGGCGACCAGCCGGCAAAAGCAAATCGAGAAAATCGAGATCGAGGAAATCCGCCCGTCTTCCCGCGTCTCGCCGTACATCAAGTTCACGGCGAAGCAGCCGCTGGGCAAGCAAGTTGTGGCCCTTGAGGGCGTGCACAAGTCGTTTGGGGATTTACAGGTGCTGCGCGACGTCAACCTGGAAATTGGCCGCGGGGAGAAGGCGGCGGTGATTGGTCCGAACGGCATCGGCAAGACGACACTGTTGAATGTCCTCATGGGGGAACTGGCGCCGGACGCTGGCAGCGTGACCTGGGGCCAGTCTGCACAGCCGACGTATTTCACCCAGGACCACCATGAGACGATTCAAAAAGACACGACGGTGTTCGAGTGGCTGCAGCGCTTTGACCGTGAGGTCGACCAGCAGACGCTGCGCAGTATTCTGGGAAGAATGCTGTTCTCGAAAGATGAAGTGCACAAATCCACGAGCGTCTTGTCCGGCGGCGAGACGGCACGGTTGATGCTTGGCAAGATGCTGTTGCTGCAAGGGAACGTCCTGGTGCTCGACGAACCGACGAATCACCTCGATTTGGAGTCCATCGACGCGCTGTCGAACGCGCTCGCGGCGTTCGAAGGAACGGTGATCTTTGTTTCGCACGCCCGCCAACTGGTCAGCGATGTCGCCAATCGCATCATTGAACTGACGCCAGCGGGCATCCTTGACTTTAAGGGGACGTACGACGAATTTCTGGCGAAACGGGAGGCCTTGGCAAGCGCCTGATGACACAGGAAAAACAACTGACGGTTCATGAACCTGCCACGCTCCTGCCGTTCCTGTTGGCGCGGTTGTCCGGCAAGGGGCGCAACAAGGTGAAGTCGCTCTTGACGCACCGATTGGTGCTGGTCGACGGCCGGGTGGTGACCCGGCACGACCATCCCTTGCAGCCCGGGCAGACGGTGACGGTTCTGGCTGGGCGCCAAGCGGACAAGGACGCCTTGCTCGGCGTGCGGATCCTGTACGAGGACGACGACCTCATCGTGATCGACAAACCCCCGGGGCTGCTCTCCATCGCGGCCGAACCAGAGCGGGAGCGAACGGCGTATCACGTGCTGACGGCGTATGTGCAGCGGCGGGATGGGCAAGGCCGGATTTTCGTGGTGCACCGGCTCGATCGCGACACCTCAGGGGTGATGATGTTTGCCAAGCGGGAGACGATTCAGCAGCGCCTGCAGGAGAATTGGCACGAAATGGTGACCGACCGCGTGTATGTCGCCGTGGTGGAAGGCACGCTGTCACAGCCGGAGGGGCGCATCACGTCGTGGCTTAAGGAGAGCAAGACCAAAACGATGTATGTGGCGAGGCCGGGCGACGGACAGAAGGCGGTGCTTCATTACCGGGTGTTGCAGCAGGGTCCGTCGTACGCCTTGGTGGAGGTCCGGCTGGACACGGGCAGGAAGAATCAGATTCGTGTGCAGATGCAAAGCATTGGCCACAGTGTCGCGGGGGACAAACGGTACGGCGCCAGAAAGAATCCCCTCGGGCGCCTGGCGCTGCATGCGCGCGTCCTGGCGTTTCGACACCCGGTGACCGGGCAGGAAGTTCGATTTGAGACGCCGATTCCAGCATCCTTCCGGCGGCTCGTATCATCTGCTGGAGAGTAGAGAATTCTGAGGGATGGATTGATTAAGCGCGTGACTGACACATCGATGTGCAGATCACGGTTGTGAAGTGGAGTGGAGGAAATGACAACGCTGTTTTCAGACTTAGCTTTGAGTGAACCCGTCATGCAGTCCTTGCAGGATATGGGCTTTGAATCACCAACCGCCATTCAGGCGGAAACCATCCCCGTCGCGCTGACAGGGCGAGACATCATTGGCCAGGCACAAACTGGCACAGGGAAGACGGTCGCATTCGGCATCCCGTTGGTGGAAAAAGTGGATGTCGACGACGATGCCATCCAGGGGCTGATTTTAACCCCGACGCGCGAACTGTGTATTCAGGTTGCGGAGGAAATTTCCAAGCTGGGTTCGAGAAAACGGGTGCGTGTGCTCTCGGTGTACGGCGGCCAGGACATCTCCCGGCAAATTCGCGCCCTGCGGAATCATCCGCATGTGATTGTCGCGACGCCGGGACGGCTGATTGACCACTTGCAGCGGCGGACGGTCCGGCTGGGCAGTGTGAAAATTGCGGTCCTCGATGAAGCGGACGAAATGTTGGACATGGGATTTATTGAGGATATCGAGACGATTTTGGGACAATGCCCGAGTGAACGACAGACCCTGTTGTTCTCCGCGACGGTGAAGCCTGGCGTGAAGACCCTGTCCAAAAAGTTCATGCGCGACATTCAGCAAATCGCTGTCAAGGCGCAGGAAGTGACGGTTCCAAGCATCGAACAAGTGTACTACGAAGTCCATGAACGGCAAAAACTCGATGCGCTCACGCGCCTGCTCGATATTGAGAACCCAGAGCTGGCGATTGTCTTTGGGCGTACCAAGCGCCGCGTGGATGAGCTCATCGGCGCGCTGCAGACGCGCGGCTACCTGGCGGACGGGCTGCACGGGGACATGAGCCAAAGTCAGCGCGACGCGGTCATGCGCAAGTTCCGCGACGGCGGCATCGAAGTGCTCGTCGCAACGGATGTAGCGGCGAGAGGGCTGGACGTCACCGGCGTCACCCACGTGTTCAACTTCGACATGCCTCAGGACGTGGACAGTTACGTACACCGCATCGGGCGTACGGGCCGGGCAGGCATGAGCGGATTCGCCGCGACGTTCGTCACGCCGCGGGAAGTTGACCACCTGCGGTTGATTGAGCGGGTGACCAAGCGCCGGCTGGAACGCCGTCCGCTGCCTACGCTGACGGAAGCCCGCCTCGGGATGCAGCGGGTTGCCATGGAACAGCTCACCAAGGCAGTGTCCGAGGACAACCTGGGCGGCTATAAGGCCTTGGCGGAGGAACTGTTGGACCAGTACGATTCCAGCATGCTGGTCGCCGCGGCCCTCAAGCTGTTGTCCAAAACCAACCGCGAGATTCCAATCACCCTGACGGAAGAAAAGCCGCTTCGCGCCAAACGGGCGTCCAACTTCCGCGGGAACAGCCAGCGCCGCGGCGGCTTTCGCGGAAATGCCGCGCAAGGCATGCACATGCAGCGGTACCGCCGCAATGATCGGTCAGAATAAGGCCAAGAAATGAGGTAAGATGTTCTCAGGGCCGTCCTGTGAATTGGTTCCAGTGTATGGGGCCAGTGCACTGTTCAGGCGGCCCGCTCGGGGACAGAACCCGGATGCAAAGCGGGGGAGTGCATCTGCCATTGCACACGGCGGCTTTACGGTCTCGAACCATCTTCTTTGCTTGTCTGGGGAGCGGGCTGGTCTTCTTTCTCACTGCCCTGTTGGTTGGGGCTGCGGAACACAAAACCCTCGCAGCGATGTCGCTGATTGGCATATCGCTGCTGTTTGAGGCGCAGCCGGCGGCTGTCGCGAGCATTCCTCTTGGCTTTCGCCCTGTTTCGGGCGCCGTCATCAGCGTCTTTGCGAACCTCATGCTCATTCCGCTGATGATGTTCGCGTTTGACCAAATCATTCAAAGATGGCATTGGATTCGCAAGAAGCTCAGTAAGGCCGGCAAATGGGCAGACAAATACGGCACGCATGGCGTCTGGGTGCTCAGTCCTTTAGCCGCCCTCATTGGCGGCTATTTGTGCGTGGCGATTAGTCACGGCCTGCGCTGGAATCCCGTGCGCAGCTTTATCAGCATCGCTGTCGGCATCGTTGGTTCCACGTTTCTCATCACGCTGGCGGGCCATTGGCTTGTCCAATGCTTTCATCACTTCTTCTAGCCTTTCCAGATTTGGTTGAGGCAGCGCATCAGTGCAGGCCGCGGCTGTGCGAATGTTCGGCTGGCCAATCGGCTTCGAGCACCTCGGTGAGCGCGGCCTCAAACCGCTGTGCATCCTCTTGCGTCCGTTTGCGAGGGCCCCGGCTGCGGCCCGTTGCGCGGCGTTCCCGGGCATGAAGATCTCGTTCGTACAGAAACTGGTCGATATTCTGCTCGGTAAAAATCACGCCGCGCGGAGACACGACGCGTGCCTCATACCCCAAGGACAGCGCGGCGAGTCCATAATCCTGGGTGATCACGACAAACGGCCGCCCCTTTTGCAGCCGGCGCACGATTTCCATATCGACCGCCTGCGCGTGCGGGTCAACCGACACGTGATTTGGGCGGTCGTACTGGTGGTTGACGGACGAAACGGTCGTGACGACGGCATGATACTGCTTTGCCAGCTTGTCGACCGTGACCAGGCAGTCCCGCGGGGTGGCGTCCGCGTCGACCAGGATGGTGACAGCGAACGGGGGCTGGTCGTGATGGGTGTCATCGGTCATGAACAGTTCCTCCTGAACGAGCCTTCCAGCGGGCAGCGCACGGGCCGCCGCCGGGGGCGGATGAGCCGTCTTACGAGCCGTCGCAGGACGGCGCGGCACTGGTTTTGGCTGCAGCAGTTGTATATTGTTATTATAGATACGATGCGTCAGGGATTCACTTCAACCTGAAGGAGCGTTCATCTTGGATAAAGAACAACTGAGAAAGTACGCAGAGCTCGTTGTGAAGGTGGGTGTCAACCTGCAGCCGGGTCAGCACCTGGTGGTCGGGTATGGAGAACGCCAGGTGTTTCCGGAGCATATTGAATTTGTCCGGATGTTGACAGAAGTGGCCTACGATGTGGGTGCCAAGTTTGTGCAGATTGACTGGGGCGATGAGCACTGGCGCCGCGAAACGGTCAAGCGCGGGTCACTGGAAACGCTCGAAGCCAGAACGCGCTGGCAGGCGCAGTGGGTCGAGCAGCTGGCGGCTGAGGGGGCGGCATTTGTCGCGATCCCATCCTCGGACCCGGCCTTGTATGAAGGCATTGACCCAGAGCGGGTCACGACGGCCACGAGAGCAAGCAAGACCATTTTTCGGCCTTTCAACGACCGACGCACGAACGATGAGTACAGTTGGACCCTCGCGTCGGTTCCGACGCAGGCATGGGCCGACAAGGTTCACCCAGAGCTGCCGGAGGATGAGCGGGTGGAGGCGCTGTGGCGGGACATTTTGAAGTGCACGAGAGCAGACGGGCCTGACCTCATCAGCACGTGGCAGACCCACCTGCAGAACCTGGAAAGGCGAGCGGCCTGGTTAAACCAGCAAAAACTGCAGAAGCTGCACTACCAGGGTCCAGGGACAGACCTGACGATTGAAATGGCGAAGGGGCATTACTGGAAGAGCGCGGGCGCCAATACACCGCAGGGCGTGCGCTTTGTCGCCAATATGCCGACGGAGGAAGTCTTCTCGGTGCCTGACAAGCACGGCGTCAACGGCACGGTCACCAGCACCATGCCGCTGAACCACAACGGCACGCTGATTGAAGGCATTCAGCTGCGGTTTGAAAACGGCCGGATTGTGGCGTATTCGGCGCGCGCCGGCGAGGACGCGCTGCGGGGCATCGTGGAGACGGACGAAGGCAGCCACTACCTCGGAGAGGCTGCGCTGGTGCCGGTGGATTCTCCGATTTCGCAGCACGGCGTGTTGTTCTACAATACCTTGTTCGATGAAAATGCTTCCTGTCACCTGGCCATTGGCAATGCGTATCCATTGATTGAAGGGGGCCACGACTTGCCGCGCAGCAAGTGGGCGGCGCATGGGCTGAACGAGAGCTTGAATCACGTCGACTTTATGATTGGCTCTGACCAGCTGGACATCGATGGAGAGACAGCCGATGGCAAGCGCGTCCCGGTGATGCGCGCTGGCAAGTGGGTGAGCGGGGTTTAACAAGGGTTTCATATTCTGAACGCGACGTAAAGCCGTCAACGCACGACTCATTCGGTGCTTGACGGCTTTGATGCGGTCAGGGGCTGCATGGGAAGGGTGTCCGCACAGGTATGTGCGCCGGGGGTTTGCCCATGGAAGAAACGCCGCCCGGACCGTCGATGGGTACAAGCTGTGATGCAAACGGGTTTCATCGTAACCGTATTTTTACGTTGCCTTAACACGAACTTAACAATTTGAAGCTAATTTTAAAATCGAACAGAATCGAATGATGGAGAATCATTGCGCCACGTGGAATGGAACGGGGTGCATTCAGTCCTCCTTTTGAAGCAACCGCATACTCAAACTTCAGAGCAGGAATGGAGGTGCAGGGTTGCAACGGATAATGCCGTTGCAATTCCAGCCAACATGGCGGATCGCTCCGTGATTCAAAACCTCGATGAAGCGCCATTGAATCTGTTTCACCTGCGGGCAGTCGTCATTTCAGGGGTCGGATTTTTTACAGACGCGTACGATTTGTTCGTGATTGGCGCGGCGCTGGCATTACTGAAAGACCAGTGGCACCTTTCCCAGTCCATGATTGGACTAGTGGGCAGCACGACACTGGTGGCGAACTTTATTGGCGCATTTCTGTTTGGCCGGTTGGCCGACTTATTTGGACGGAAGCGGTTCTATGTACTTGTCCCTGTGCTGATGGCGCTGGCGGCGATTGGCACCGCGTTTGCGCCAAACATCGGTTGGCTCATCGCGTTTCGCATCTTGCTTGGCGTGGGCATTGGCGGAGACTACCCGCTCAGCGCGGTGATGACGAGTGAATACGCGAATGTTCGCGACCGCGGCAAGCTGGTCGGACTGGTGTTCTCTATGCAGGCGCTGGGGCTGATTGCCGGTCCGATTGTGGCCATCACGTTATTGGCAAGCGGAATGCCGCACAATCTGGTGTGGCGCCTGATGCTGGGGCTGGGCGCCCTGCCGTCGCTCGCGGTTGTGTACCTGCGAAGCAAAATGCCGGAGTCCCCACGCTATGAAGCGCACCGGGCGGCACGGCGTGCCGTACGGCCCGTCGGTCCGGAGACCGAACCGGGTCCTGCCTCAAATGTCTCGGCCTCGGCGGTTGATCAGCGGAGCGGGGCTGTACGCTTCGGTCAGTTCATCCGAAACCGCAAGATGCGCCTGACGCTGCTTGGCACGGCAGGCACGTGGTTCCTGTTTGACTATGCGTATTACGGGAACAGTATCTCCACGCCGCAAATCATGCAAATGATTGCCCCGCATGCGACGCTCCTGCAGAGTGAGGCCTGGACGTTGATTGTGTTCGCCGTCGCTGCTGTGCCGGGGTATTACCTGGCTGTGGGCCTGGTGGACAAGATTGGACATAAGCGGCTGCAGTTGATTGGCTTTGCGGTGATGGGGCTGGCGTTCCTGGCGATGGGCGTGTTTCCGGGGGCGACCGCGACCGTCGGTCCCTTCCTGATGCTCTATGGGGTCAGCTACTTCTTTGCGGAGTTTGGGCCCAACACGACAACCTTCATCCTGGCTGCAGAGTTGTACCCGGTCAGCGTTCGAACGACCGGGCACGGCTTGTCGGCCGGTACCGCAAAGGTGGGGGCCTTCATTGGCGTGTTCATCTTCCCGCTTCTGTCGTACGCACTGGGGCTGCGCGGTACGCTCATCGTCACTGCGCTGTTCTCCTTGGCTGGATTTTTGCTGACCTTCCTGCTGCCCGAGGCGGCGAACAAGTCGATGGAGGAGAT
This sequence comes from Alicyclobacillus cycloheptanicus, assembly GCF_028751525.1. Classification (GTDB taxonomy): domain Bacteria; phylum Bacillota; class Bacilli; order Alicyclobacillales; family Alicyclobacillaceae; genus Alicyclobacillus_L; species Alicyclobacillus_L cycloheptanicus. The sequence goes on along the minus strand of NZ_CP067097.1, from coordinate 778,168 downwards.
GACGCTGACCTTCGAAGAGCCGTCGAGGAAAGCGGTGAAGCGCATTCTGAGGCGCGCCTAAAACCGCCCCGTGAACGCGTGAACCCTGCGCCGGGCGGTGTTGTAGGGTCGGTGCGTATTCCCGAAAAGGGGCTGTCCTGTCCATTTCACCACGAGCGGGCGGCCCCTTTTACGTGGCTGCTTGTCGGTGCATGTGAAGCGTTTTCATGAACTGGTCAAATGAGAACCATGAAGATGCCGACCAGAATCAAGAACGCAAGGATGAATGTGATCTCGCGCGAAGTGCTCGGAACTGCCCGTACCGCGACGGCGGGCTCTTCGACTTCTTCGACAATCAACCGTTCATCCGCGCCCGCCACCGACGATTCGAAGAACCGCTCATCATCGTCGACCAGGTGACCGATACTCATTGCAATCCCTCCTCGTGATGGACAGAACCAAATGGACTGAACATTCCGTTGCTTGTGACTATAGTATGCCACATGAACTCTAAAATGTCACGTTTCAGACGAAAAAAATTTGCAAACAAGACACAAATGAGCATGTATCCACAAGGAATGCGAAGTTGACAGGGGTTTCGTGTGGGCATGGGCGCAGGAGGGACGGCGACACAGGAGGCATCAGGGGAGGCAGAACAAAACCCCTGGACGCTGCCAGGGGTTTGCACGCATGAGATGATTTGTCGATTCGGGTTTTTGACAGGCTGCTTGCGGCGCCTGCTGCCTGTCTTTCCGTTACGGTTACGAGACGGTCGACTTGAAGGTCATGACCCAGATGGTCCCGATGACGACCATTGCGGCGAAAACAATGCCGCTGTAAATCATCACCTTCTGGAAGGTATCGCCGTGGATTCGCTCCGTGATGTGCATGAACATAAACAACTGGACAGCCATCTGAATAATCGCCAGGGCCAAGATGGTGGCGATGGTGGCACCCACCGAGAGGTGCAGCTTCAACGCAATCCAGAACGCCAGAATCGTGAGAATCAACGACAGCACGTAGCCGATGATGTGTTTCCAAGGGAACGTCTCGTGATGTCCGCCATGACTCGCACTCCCCTGATTCGCGCCGTGCAGTCCGGAAGTATTTGTCTGTGTCATGTCACAACACCTTCCCTGTCAGGTACACGACCGTAAAGATGAAAATCCAAACCACGTCGAGAAAGTGCCAGTACAGACTCACAATGAACATCTTGCGCGACGTCATGCTGTCAATGCCGCGTACCGCGATTTGAATGACCACGGACGTCATCCACAAAATCCCCATCGAAACGTGGGCACCGTGCGTGCCGACCAGGGTGAAGAACGAAGAGAGAAACCCGGAGGTCGACATGGAAGCACCGTGCTGCACGTCATCCACAAACTCCGAAATCTCGAACCCAAGAAAGCACAGGCCGAGGGCGATGGTCAAAAGCATCCAGGCGATGACGCCCTTCTTGTTGCCGCGCCGCATCTCGAACGTGGCGATGCCGCACGTGAACGACGACGTCAAGAGGAAGAACGTTTCCCAAGCGAATCCGGGGACATCATACAGTTCCTTCGACGAAGGGCCGCCCGCTGTCATGGGATGCATGACCACGTACGTGGCAAACAAACAGGAAAACAGGATAAACTCAGCAGCCAAGAATACCCAGAACCCGAGGACGCGCAGGCTGCCGTCCTCGGTACTGTACTCCAGCGGTTCGCCAGGTGCTGCTGACCCAGCATGATGTACGACTGGTTCCATCGTCACAGCCTCCCGAGCGACTTTTCGGTCTGCACTATCTCAGAGACCGGAATGTAGTGATAGTAGTCGAACTCAAACGAACGACGCAGCATAATCGCCAAGACACCGAGCAAGCCCAGGATGACGAACACGTACCACTCGAACACAAAGCCAAAGCCAGCGACAAACATGCACAACCCGAGCAGGAACGGACGACCGGAGTTTTTCGGCATGTGAATCGGCTGGATTTCCGACTCCACAAACTCCTGTTTGTACTTGCCCTGCTTGATGTACCACCACTCGTCGCGGCTGTGTACAATCGGCGTGCGCGCGAAATTGTACTCCGGCGCCGGCGATGGCAGCGACCATTCGAGTGTGCGCGCATCCCACGGGTCGCCCGTCACATCGCGTTCGCCATAGCGGATACTCCAGACAATCTGATAGACAATCAAGAGGAACCCGACACCCATCATGAAACCGCCGATGGTGGAAATGAAGTTCGGGATCCACCAGCCAAGGCCGGACGGGTAGGTGTACATGCGCCGCGTCATCCCCATCAGCCCAAGCAGGAACTGGGGCAGGAAGCAGACGTTGAAGCCAATCACGAACCACCAGTACGCCCAGCGGCCGCGCTTCTCATCCAGCTTGAAGCCGAACATCTTTGGCCACCAGTAATAGAGACCCGCCATCATGCCGAACACAGTTCCGCCAATCAGCGTGTAGTGGAAGTGCGCAATCAGGAAGTAGCTGTTGTGGAACTGATAGTCAGCCGGCGCCACGGCGAGCATGACACCCGTCACACCACCGCCAAGCACGAAACACGGAATGAAGGCAGACGTCCAAAGCATGGGCAGGGTGAAGCGAATTCGCCCTTTCCACATCGTGGACAGCCAGTTGAACACCTTCACGCCGGTCGGAATGGCGATGGCCATGGTCGAGATTCCGAAGAACGAGTTGACGGCCGCGCCTGCACCCATCGTGAAGAAGTGGTGCACCCACACGCCAAAGCCCAGGAAGGTGATGGCGACCATCGAAGCGACCATCGCCGAGTAGCCGAACAGTCGTTTGCTGGCGAAGGTGCTGACCACTTCGGAGAAAATGCCGAACGCGGGCAAGATGACGATGTACACCTCCGGGTGTCCCCAAATCCAGAACTCGTTCACGTAGTTCATGGGCATGCCGCCGCCGGTCGTGGTGAAGAAGTGCGCGTTGAACAGGCGGTCAATCAGCAGTTGTCCAAGCACGACGGTCAGTGCCGGGAAGGCGAAGACAATCAGCGCCGACGTGATGAGGACGGACCAGACGAACATCGGCATCTTCATCAGTGTCATCCCTGGCGCGCGCATCTTCAGAATGGTTACCAGGAAGTTGACGCCCGTTGCGATGGTGCCGATACCCGCAATCTGCAAGCCCATAATGTAGTAGTTTTCACCGGGGCCCGGGTCGAACAGGTTTTCAACGTACGGCGGATAGGAAGTCCAGCCGCCGTCCGGCGAACCACCGAACACAAAGGACAGGTTGAACAACATCGCGCCAAAGAAGAACAGCCAGAACGAGATTGCATTTAAATACGGAAACGCCACGTCGCGAGCGCCAATCATGAGCGGCACGGCGACGTTCATCATCCCAATGATGAACGGCATGGCCATGAACAGAATCATGATGGTGCCGTGCGTCGTAAAGATTTCGTCGTAGTGCTGCGCCGTCAGGAAATGCTCGTTCGGAAACGCCAGCTGACTGCGCATCAAGAGCGCGTCGACGCCGCCGCGAAAGAGCATCAGCAGTGCCGCGATGATATACATAATCCCGATTTTCTTGTGGTCCACCGTGGTGAGCCACTCGGTCCACAGCCATTTGAACTTCTTGAACTTCCACAAGACGAACAGAATTCCCAAGGAGGCCAGCGCGATGAGGACGTCAGAGATCCAAATCAGCGGACCTTCTTTCCACATCAGGAAGGTGTTTGCGAAATGCATGAACGAGCTCACTGGTTTTTCCCTCCCATCGAGCCGCTTGAATTGTCTCCCGACATGGACATTCCCGACATTGAACTGCTGGATGTGTTGCTGCTTGGCGATACGGTGCCAGGGATGGGCATGCCCGATGCGATGCCCGGCATTCCCGTCATGTCCTTAGAACCGTTGTAGTTGTTGGGGTTGATGTCCCCAGAGAACGCCATTGTACCGACCTGACCAGGTTTCAGGAGCGATTCATACTTGGCGGTCGTGAGCTGTGGTGCATGCGCCTTGATGTTTGCCGCCCAGTTGTAGAACTCGGCCGGGGTCTTGGCGTACACGTTGAACGTCATGTGCGCAAATCCGCTGCCGGAGTACTGCGCGCTGCGTCCGAGGTACTTGCCAGGCTGGTCAGCCTGCAGCCACAGGCCCAAGTCTTCACCCGGCATATCCATCTCCATGCCGCCGAGTGCCGGAATCCAGAAGGAATTCATCGGCCCGATTGCCGTCAATTGGAAGTCGACTGGCTGCCCTGCAGGAATGTACAGGTAATTGACCGTTTCAATGCCCAACTGCGGATAGCTGAAGAGCCATTTCCACTCGGCAGACGCCACGTAAATGACCAGCGGCTTTTGCTTGGTTTTCGCTGCCATGCTTGCTGCGGCTGGGGTTTCGCTGACTGTTTTTGCTGGCGCCGTCGATGTGGTCGGCGGTTTCTGCAGCCGGAACGTCACGATGACCGTCGGAATGGCAATGGCGACGACGATGAGCACCGGAATGACAGTCCAAATCGTCTCCAGGAGCGAGCTGCCGTCGGTTTCCGGCGGTACATAGTCCGCGTTCTCAGGGCGAGCGCGGTACTTAATCATGACGTAAGCAAAGATTGCGAACACAATCAGCGCCACGCAAGTCATCAGAATCAGTGGAAAGATAATCAGTTTCAGTTCTTCGTGGCCGACAGGACCTTTCGGCTGAAGAACCGGGATGCTGGCGCCGCAACCGGTCAGAAGTATGGGTAGCGCGACCGCTGCTGCCGCAACCGTCCACCACCGTCTATTCGGCCGCATGAGTTTCCCCCCGTTCATTGTTTTCTGAAGCGAAAAAAGTAATAAGAGAAGTGCAAGGCGCACATCCTACAAGCGTGTCCTTCCCTGGACGGACACGCACGGTTGTGCTTCTTGTACCACGCTCGACTTCCACCTCTCATGGTAACAGGCCGTGGGCCGAGTTTCGTGGTAAAAGCACCGGATTTCAACAATCTCTCACACGGTTGCGATAAAATCGACAAACTTCCGCTACATACTGTTCACAACTTGGCACAAGGACGTCGTGGATGGTAATCTTGTGCCGTGTATCGTAAGGTACAGGAGTACGTCTCGGAAGCGTGTCTAAAAGGGGCGATGCATCACCAATGCCTCTTGGACAACCTTGCAAAGGAGTGGAATTCCATGCCAGCGAACCAGACGTCCCCGTGGGTTCGACGGGCGATCTCCATCCTCGCGATTTTGACCTTGATTGGGTTTTTCGCCGTCAACACGATGGGCTTTGTCGATACCGAGACCGGGTCTGCCTTCGGATGCGGACACCAGTGGCCGCTTTGCAACGGGGCCGTCATTCCATCCCACTGGGGCCTGAAGACGTTGATTGAGTTCAGCCACCGCGGACTGGTGGGCGCTGCGACCCTCCTGTTGTTCGCGCTGTGCGCGCTGGTGTGGTGGCAGTACCGTCGCTGGCTGGAAGTGCGGGTATTGGTGATGCTGTCCATCGCCTTTGTGTTTCTTGAGGCCGCCCTCGGTGCGCTGGGGGTCAAGTTTTCGGACCCGCCCTTCGAGCTGGCGTTTCACTTTGGCATTTCTTTGCTCGCATTTAACAGCATTCTGCTTTTGGTGGTCGTGATTCGCTACATCAACCGCGCGCTGCGTCTGCAGCCCGAGGCACCGGTGCTCCGGGCACAGACCCCCGTGTCCCTGCGCGTTTGGACCTTCATCACCCTCGTGTATACCTACATCGCCATGTACATTGGCGCGTACGTCGCCTCGACAGGCTACGGACATCTGTTCCGCGGCTGGCCGCTTCCAACCGAGACGCGCCAGGTGCAAGCCGCCCTGACGGTGGATTGGCTGCACCGCTCAGTCGCTATGGGGCTGGTCCTGTTGACGCTGTACCTGTGCATCGCATCCGCAAAAATCCGCCAGGCGCGGCCTGACCTGTTCTTTGGCAGCCTGGTGTCGCTCGTTCTGGTGTGCATTCAGGCGGTGACCGGCGCCTTATTGATTGCCACCAACATCGCTTTGTTCGCCTTTTTGCTCCACGTGTCGGTGGTCACCTTTCTGTTCGCAGCGGTCTGCTACTTGGCGCTGCAGACGCTGCCTGAACCGCGCCGGGCGTTTTTGGAGCGGCGCTCATCGTCTCATCACGGCGCTGATGCGGTTGATGCACAGGGGCCGCGGACCGATCACGAAGCGGATGACACGCCTGAGTATCTATTGCCAAATTAAGCGGCGCACGATACAATGTCCTCTTATCAGCCTCCGTTCAGACTTCAGTGATTTTTCCGTCATACATACGCCCTTCGATAGATAGAGCGCTGAGAGAAAGAGGGACGGGAGTGGAGCAAATGAAGGTAACCATCGGACTCCTTGGGTGCGGTACGGTTGGCGCAGGGGTGGTAGAACTCACCCGCCGCCGGGCCGGACGCATTGCGGACATGACGGGCGTACGCCCGGTCATCAAACACATTCTCGTGCGCGACGAACAAAAACCGCGCGGCGTGGTGTTGGAAGGAGAGCGCCTGACCACGCGTCCGGAGGACGTGCTGGACGACCCGGAAGTGCGCGTGGTCATCGAAACCATTGGCGGCATTGAACCCGCACGGACCTTTATTTTGCGCGCGCTGCGGGCCGGCAAGCACGTGGTCACAGCCAACAAGGACCTGATTGCGCTGCACGGGGAAGAGATTTTCGACGCGGCCGAAGCCGCGCAGGCGGAGGTCTTCTTCGAGGCGGCGGTTGGCGGCGCGATCCCGTTGATTCGCCCGCTCAAAGGCTGCTTGACGTCCAACGAGATCACCGATTTGAAAGGGATTATCAACGGCACCACCAACTATATTCTGTCGAAGATGACGGAAACTGGTGCGGGCTTTGACGAAGTGCTGCGGGAGGCGCAGGAACTCGGATATGCGGAGAGCGACCCGACCAGCGATGTGGATGGGCTGGACGCGGCGCGCAAGCTGACGATTCTGGCGTCCATCGCGTTTCATACGCGGGTTCGGCTGGACGAGGTGCGGGTTCATGGCATTCGCTCCATCACGGCGGCGGACGTGGCGTACGCCAATGACTTGGGCTGCGTGATTAAGCTGCTTGCCGTCGGACGGGAGCGGGACGGTGCCCTGCAGCTGGAGGTGCGGCCGACCTTGGTGCCCAAGGCGCATCCGCTCGCCAGCGTGTCGGACGCGTTCAACGCCTTATTTGTGCGTGGAGACGCTGCAGGCGATTTGATGTTCTTTGGGCGCGGCGCCGGTTCCATGCCGACCGCCAGCGCCGTCGTGGGCGATCTCATCGAGGTGATGCAGCACCTGCGCATGGGCATCACGGAGACCCGCGGCTCGAACCGGCTGCCCAAAAAACAGGTGCATGCAAACCAGGGCCCGGCAGGGCGGTACTACATACGGTTGACTGCGCTCGACCGGCCCGGCGTCTTTGCGAAGATTGCAGGCGTGTTTGGGCAAGCGGGCGTCAGCATGGAGAGTGTGCTGCAAAAACGGGTGAAAGGCGAGGATGCGCAAATCGTGATCGTCACGCACGCCGTGTCGCAGGGCGAACTCGCGGCGGCCATCCAAGGGTTGAAAGACCTCGGCTCTGTCCCGTCGATCGACAACGTGCTGCCGGTGGAAGAGCTGGAAGGAGAAGGCCCGGTGCTGGAAGACGTGATGGATGACGTGGTCAGAACGCATCCGGAGCTTTCGTAGAACGCGAACTTTCGCAGGCGCACGCTAACTTTCGTAGGACGTTTCGCGGTCGCGGATGAACGCCGCGATAACTTGCAGCAGTGCGGAGGTGTCGAGCGCCGGGGCAGACTGGCTTTGTTCCGCCAGCTGCTTGGCGAGCGCGACATACGGCCGGGCCTGCTCGGAGACAATGAAGCGCCGGGTGTCGGCGTCGTAGAGCCGTGACAAGGCGGCGTCCCCTTGCAGCGCAGTGTCGGTCTGCGGCGCGGGTGCTGCCTGAACGGCGTGATCGGCAGCGGATGGATGGTCGGAAACCGCGACGTCGTCCCGGAAGTAGGCAATGGGAACCTCGAAGGCGTCCGCGAGCTGGACCATGATTTGAAAGGACGGGCTCTTTCGGGTGCCCTTTTCGATGGCATCGAGATGGCTGATGGAGACGCGCGTGTACGCCGACAGCTGTTTGAGTGTCCAGCCGCGCTGCGCACGCAGCTTACGTACTTTCTCCGCAATCGACGCCATCGTGCCACCTCCTTGACCTCCATTATACCGAAAATGTCCACAATTGTAGATAGGGCCAATCTGTCATGCTTCTGTCGATTTCGGCTGGAAATCCACTCCTGGACACGTGTACGATAAACAGTGAGGGCGACAAACCAGGAGGCGGCGCTTGTGCACGGCGAGTGTCGCTGGACGTGATCGACCGGCGCTTGGGGGGATGGGAATGACGCCGACCGTTTCGGTTTGGCTTGCGTTTGCCGCAGGGCTCTTGTCTTTTCTCTCACCTTGTACCCTTCCGCTCTTTCCATCCTACTTGGGCTACATCACCGGCGTGTCGTTCCACGACCTCCAGCAGGGGGCGGATAAACTGGCGGCGGCCGCGCGCGTTCGTGTGTTTCTTCACGCGGTCTGCTTCTGCATCGGGCTGTCCGCGCTCTTTGTGCTGCTTGGCTTGGTATCCACCGCTGTTGGACAATTGTTCTTGGAGTACAAGACCGCGGTGCGGCTGTGCGGCGGCGTGTTGGTGATGGGGATGGGGCTCGTGCTGGCGGGTGTCATCCGCAGCGACTGGCTGCTTCGTGAGCGCCGTCTGCACATCCCGGCGGTGCAGCCGCTTGGCTATCTGGGTTCGGCGCTGATCGGGGTCGGCTTTGCGGCTGGGTGGACACCGTGTGTGGGACCCATTTTGTCGACCGTGCTCATCCTGACGGCCACGCACCCGAGTGTCGGGGTATGGTATATGGTCACGTACGCGATTGGCTTTGCCGTGCCGTTTCTGCTCTTCGCGCTGACCTTGACCTCACTGCGCCCGTTTCTTCGTTATACCCCGGTCATTTCACGCATCGGCGGCTGGCTGATGGTGGTGATGGGATTCCTATTGGTTTCGGGGAAACTGACCTTCCTCACGATGTGGATCCAGCAAACCACCGGCTTCACCGGCGTCGGGTTGTAGGGCAGCGCCTGGCGGGGAGGGCGGACTTGGCCGATCACGGCGCCAACACCGCGGCACGGCAGCCGAAGACGACGCACGGGCGGCCGGCTTCCCACGACTTGCGGCGCGCAAAGCGGGCAAACGACCCGCCGGGCCCCAGCTCCATTGACCACGACCAGTCCAACGAACGGAACGCGGCGATGGCGCGATGGTTGTCTTCGGGGACAACAAACAGGCACCAGTCCGGTGGGGCGGCCATCCCCGCAACGGACCTCGCGAAGTGGATGGTGGCTTGTTTCACCAAGGCATTCCAGCCCAGCCCGCGCCATGCGGGCAATAAATACGTGCCGCACTCCACCGCGGTTGTCTCCGGCGGCAGCAGCGCGGCCTCCACGGTGCGCACGGTCACAAACCCGGCGAGCCGGCCCGTGATGGACACCGTTCTCAGCCAGGACCACCCCATGACTTCCGCCGCCAGCAAGGCTTCAACCCAAGCGACCCAAGTCTGCCAATGGCGGTCGGGGGTGACCCACGCGTCATCGTCACGGGCGTGATGCCACAGCACCGCTGCGTCTTCGCGCTGGATGGGCAGCAACTGAATGGATGCGGCTGCGTTCGCTCGTGACGCATCGGACAATCCGGTCTGCTTCAACGCGCTTCTTCCTCCACCGATGATATGAACACATCTTGGCGCTTTCGCTGTTGAAACGCAAGCGCGCCCAAATTCCTCGATTGAGAATGTTTGTTCCCAAAATCTCGTTTCGATCTGCTATAATTTACACAATCGCGTAAAAACTGTTCGACAGCTGAACGGGGTGAAAGCATGACTGATCTCGGTACGCGCGTCAAGTCGTTTCGTTTACAACAGAAGATGAGTGTTCGGGAGCTCGCCAAACGGGCCGGGGTTTCAGTCAGCTACGTGTACGCGGTGGAGTCCGGCCACCGGGGACACAACATTGTCAAGCTGGGCAAAATTGCAAAGGCGCTCGGCGTACCTGTCAGCGCGCTGTGGGAAGGATCCGATGAGCAATGACACCGCCCTGGGTGCAACTTCGGCAGCTTCGCAAAGCAGCTGGACTCACACAAGCCGAACTGGCGGCAGGCATTGTTACGCAAAGTATGCTGTGTCACATTGAGCGCGGCCGTGTCATTCCTGCCGAAGACACGCTTCGCGCGCTGTTGACCAAACTGAAGGTGCCCGCGGAGGAAGCCATGCAGCCATGGCGGGCGTGGCGGAACCGAGGGCGAATCCGCGATCGATTGTGGATTGCCGTCAACCTGGAGGACGGGCCGTTGATGCAGCAGCTGCTGGACGAAGGCGGTCATTTGTTGGTTCCCTTCGAGCGGCAGGTGTACACCGGTTTCGCCGGTGCGTTGACGGCTGGGGAGCGAACCGAGGCCTGGGCGGCGGTTCGCGAGGTACTGGAGAAGGCTGCGCAGGATGAGAACCGCCCCGTGCTTCGGTCAAGCCGCAGTGGACCCCGCGCGGGCATCAGCCAGGGCGGGCGCAAGCGTGACGTGTATGCAGGGGCCTGGACGCACATTGACAAGGCGCGCGCCCTGGTCACCGAGGCGAAAGCGCAGTGGCTGGCCGCCAGGCATTTTACCGATGACGAGGGTGCGCTATACTGGAAGCAAGTGATGGCGCTCTACCTGTGGGAAACCATTTGGAAAGGCGCACAGTGACGCCGCAGGGTGACGAGTGCGCGTGTGAGGTGTGGTATGGAGACTGGAGCAGAAATCGGTTATCAGGACGCTATTCGACAAGTGTTGCGTTCCATGCAGCACCGCATCAAAAGTTTGGAAGAGGCGTTGTCGGAAGCGGGCCAATCGAGTAAAGCATCGGAAATTGAACACCGCATTGCTGAAGTGCGCCACCTCATTGAAATTGTGAATTCCCTTCACCGCTAATCCCCCGTCGGAATGGGAACAGCTTGCCGCAGCGGTTTGTTCGCGGCAAGCTGGTATGCGATTCCTTTCTGCTTTCATAGGATTTTTGATTGGATTCATATAAAATAGAGAGGCATCATGGAGGCTCATTGAGAGTACAGTATGTCGGTCTGTACGCCGCTTTTCTGTTCCAGAAGCGGTGCGGTCGGACTCGGTGAGGGGGATGTCTTTTGCTTTGGAATCCTGAGATAGAAACGATGTCGCAAGATGCCCTGCGGTCGCTTCAATTGGACCGTTTGCAGCGCACGCTTCGCCACGCTTACGAACATGTGCCCTTGTACCGTGAACGCTTTGAGGCGGCAGGGATACACCCGGACGACCTTCGCACGCTGGACGACATCGCGAAGTTTCCGTTTACGGTCAAGTCTGATTTGAGAAACACCTATCCGTTTGGCATGTTTGCGGTCCCGATGCATCAGGTTGCGCGAATCCACGCTTCGTCGGGCACCAAGGGCAAGGCCACGGTGGTCGGATACACCCGCTCTGACCTTGAGGTGTGGGCAGAGTGCGTGGCGCGCTCGATTGCCAGTGCCGGAGGAGAACCGGGAGACATACTTCATGTCGCGTACGGGTACGGATTGTTCACCGGCGGACTCGGGTTGCATGGGGGCGCCGAGCGGTTCGGCTGCACGGTTGTGCCGGCCTCCGGTGGATTTACAAAGCGGCAGGTCACGCTGTTGACCGACTTTGGCGCGGATGGTCTAGCCTGTACCCCATCCTATGCGGTGAACATTGGGGAGACGTTGCAAGCGGAGGGGATTCCAGCCGAACAACTGAAGCTGCGCTACGGCATTTTCGGCGCTGAACCGTGGACAGAGGAGATGCGCCAGCGCCTTGAGCAGCTGCTCGGCATTGACGCGGTGGACATTTACGGTTTGAGTGAGGTCATGGGCCCTGGTGTCGCCATTGAATGCCGCGAGGAAAAGAACGGGCTGCACATCTGGGAAGACCACTTCTTCGTTGAGGTACTCGACCCTGAAACCGGTCGTCCGCTGCCGCCGGGTGAACTTGGGGAGCTGGTGTTTACGTCGCTGAGCAAGGAAGCGTTTCCAGTCGTGCGATATCGGACGGGAGACCTGGCTTATTTGATTGATACGCCGTGCAGCTGCGGCCGTACGCACCGCCGCATGTCCCGCGTGAAGAGCCGCGTGGACGACATGCTGATTGTTCGCGGTGTGAACATTTTCCCGCAGGAAATTGAAGCGGAGCTCCTGCTTGTCGAGCAGCTCGCGCCGCACTATCAAATTGTGCTGTCGCGCCAGGGTGCGCTGGATACCATCGAAGTTCACGCCGAATGGCGTTCGACAGCCGACCGTGACGCAGTTGACCTGGAGCGTTTCGTCGCCGCCGTGGAGCGAGCGTTGCATACGCGCCTGCAGATTTCTCCGAAATTGGTGGTTCATCCGCCGCAGAGCTTGACACGCAGTGAAGGGAAAGCCATTCGCGTCATCGATCAGCGAAACCTGTGAGCCTGCCGGAACCCTGTGAGCCGGCGGTTGAAGCACCGCTGGTTCGCAGGTGACGATGGCGCATCCGGGGATGCACAGTGTGGTTGAAGTTGTCTGACAAGGGGATGAATCGCCGTGGTCAAAATGGTGGCGCTTTACAAACGTCCGGACGATATCGACGCGTTTCTGCAGCATTATGAACAGGTTCACATGCCGCTTGCCCGCAAGATGCCTGGCCTTCGAAGGGTCGAAATCAACCGCTTCTTTGACGCGCGGGGCGGCGATGCAGACCCGTTTTTAATGGCGGAGTTGTACTTCGACAGCCGCGAGGCGATGTTTGCCTCCATTCAGTCGCCGGAGGGCAAGGCGAGCGGCCGCGATTTGCAGCAGTTCGCAGGCGGCATTGTCCGAATTTACTTTGCCGACGTCGAGACGGAGGTGTTCTGATGTACGAGACGATTCAGTATGAAATGGCAGGCAGTGTGGCGAAGATTACGCTCAATCGTCCGCAGGTGGCAAACGCCATCAACGCCCAAATGGGGAACGAACTGTACGACGCCATGAAGCGCGTGGAGGCCGAACGCAAGGCGCGGGCCGTGGTCCTGACCGGTGCGGGTAAGGCGTTTTGCGCGGGTCAGGATTTGGGAGAACAGGACGCGATTTCGGAAAACCTGGCCAATGCGGTTCGCGAGCGCTACAACGTGTTGATTTCGAAGATGCGTTCGCTGCAAGTCCCGATTCTCGCCGCTGTCAACGGCGCCGCCGCGGGTGCTGGCTTTGGACTGGCGCTGGCCTGTGACCTGCGCTTCGCCTCATCGACGGCGAAATTCACCATGGCGTTCAGCAAAATCGGACTCGCGCCGGATTCAGGCACCAGCTACTTTCTGCCGCGCCTGGTGGGCGTGGGGAAAGCCCTGGAATGGGCGTGGACAGGCGAGATTCTTTCGGCCGAAACCGCGCTTGCGCACGGTGTGGTCAACCGCGTGTACGATGCCGACGCACTGCTGTCGGAAACCATGTCGTTTGCCGACCAGTTGGCGGCGGGGCCGACCAAGTCCTATGCCTTGACGAAGGAAGCGATTTACAACAATGTTGCGGACAGCTTGCCCAACGCGCTCGAACGCGAGGCGGTCTTGCAGGATTTGGCAGGGCGTTCCCACGACTTCCGCGAGGGTGTCCAGGCATTCATGGAAAAGCGTCCACCCGTGTATCGAGGCGAGTGACTGGACGGCGCCAATCGGTGTTTGAACCCTCGAGGTGGTCGTTGCGGGCTTGAACGGTTGACGTGATCATGCGGAGAAGGGGGCACAGTCGATGTCAGATTCCATGCGCGTGGGTGTCGTGGGCGCCGGAACGATGGGCGCGGGCATCGCGCTGGTCGCCCTGCAGGCGGGCCTTCCAGTGGTTCTTTGTGACGTGCAGGAGGGCGTCTTGCAGCGTGCGAAACAGGAAATGGAGAGACGGCTTGCGCGCCGGGTGGAGAAAGGTGAACTGACGGCAGACGTTGTCACAGCGATGCTCGGAAACTTGCGTCTGTCGACCGAGATGGCGGCGTTGGCCGATGCAGCTGTGGTCATCGAAGCGGTGCCGGAGCGGATGTCGCTCAAACAGTCGATTTTCGCGCAGTTGGACGAGGTTTGTCAGGACACGGCCATCCTCGCAACCAATACGTCGTCTTTGTCCATCACGGAGATCGCGGCACAAACGCAGCACCCGCACCGCGTGGTGGGGATGCACTTCTTTAACCCGGCGCCGGTGATGAAGCTGGTGGAGGTCGTCGTCGGCGAAGAAACCAGCGCGCAGACGGTGGAAGCCGTCGTCAATCTGGCCGAACAGTTTGGCAAGACTCCGGCGGTGTGCAAGGACACCCCTGGCTTTATCGTCAATCGTGTCGCCCGCAACTTTTACGGAGAGGCCTTGCGTGTCGTGGGCGATGGGACAGCGTCCACCGAAGTGGTGGATCGGTTGATGCATGGCAACGCCCGCTTCCCGCTGGGGCCGTTCAGCTTGATGGACATGATTGGCATCGATGTCAACTTTGATGTCACCACGTCTGTGTACGAGGCATTTTACGGCGAGCCGCGCTACCGTCCGCATCCCATCCAGGCGAGAAAAGTAGCGGTCGGCCAGTTGGGGCGAAAGTCGGGCAGAGGGTTTTACCGCTACGACGATGAAGCCGGTGGACCTCCGCGGGACCGTCAAGCTTTTTATTCCTCTGAGGAACAGCAGACCGAGCGGCGGTCGGCCCTTTCCGCCGAGCGTGTCTACGTGGTGGGAGACACGCCGTTGGCAGCGTCGCTGCGCGCGTGGGTCGCCAGCGTTGTGGGCACCGAAGCGTCCGACTGCGGCCTCGTCTATGAAGGACCCGTGTTTGAGTGGGACAGCGCAGCCATTGCAGCGCGCTGCACGGAACTGACCCGCTGCATTCACGCCGCACAGCCCAAGGTGGTCATCGCGGCCTTTGCGGGCGAACCCGCCTATCACCGTCAGGCGCTGCAAGCGGTGGAGCAGGGACTGACCGAGGACGCGCTCCTTCTCACGTCGCTGGCCGGACCTTCCGCCACAGAGCAGGCGAGTTGGCTGGCACGGCCAGCCCGGGTGCGCGGGTTTGCCACTGTCCTGCCGCTGCCGGAACCAGGGCGCGGCAAGACCATCGCCTGGACACGCCCGCTGCAAGCGGACGCCGCGGACGCGCTGGACGACCGCACGGTCGGTTTGCTGCAGCTGCTCGGCTGGACGCCGCTGCAGGTGCGAGACGGCGCCGGCGGTGTCGTGATGCGCATCCTGGCGATGGTCTTGAACGAAGCGGCAGAGGCCCTGCGGGAAGGTGTCGCGAAGGCCAGTGACATGGACGCCGCGATGAAGCTGGGGACCCGCTACCCGCTGGGTCCGGTCCAGTGGATGAAAGAACTGGGCATCGCGAGCGTATGGCAGACGGTCAATGCGTTGTGGCGGGAACTGGGTGACGACCGGTACCGGCCATCTCCGCTGCTGCGGCAGTGGTGGTACGCACGCAAGATTGACGTGGAGGAGGGACCGAACCATGCGTGAAGCAGTGATTGTCGACGTCGTGCGCACCCCGATTGGAAAGCATCGCGGGGCGTTATCAGCCGTGCGGCCGGATGATTTGGCCGCGCTGGTCATCCGCACCCTGGTTGAGCGAAACCAGCTGGATGCCGGACTCATCGAAGATGTTTACCTGGGATGTGCCAATCAGGCAGGTGAAGACAACCGAAACGTCGCTCGCATGGCCGCCTTGCTGGCGGAACTGCCGGAGACGGTTGCAGGCGTGACGGTGAACCGGTTGTGCGCGTCCGGGCTCGAAGCCATCAATCAGGCGGCGCGCGCGATTTTGGTCGGAGAAGGCGATGTGTTTATCGCGGGCGGCACGGAGAGCATGACGCGGGCGCCGCTGGTGCTGCCAAAACCTGAGGAGTCCTATGTGCGCGGAAATCAAACCATGTATGACACGACGCTCGGCTGGCGCATGGTGAACCCCAAGCTGGCGCAGTTGCACTATCCGTACAGCATGGGCGAAACGGCCGAGAACGTCGCGGAGCGCTATGGCATCACCCGGCAGGCGCAGGATGAATTCGCGAAGGAAAGTCAGGACCGCGCCATCGCCGCGATCGACAAAGGATATATGAAGGACGAGATTGTTCCGGTCGAGGTGCCGGCAGGGCGCAAAGGGGAAACCGTCGTGGTCGACACGGATGAGCACCCGCGCAGGGGCGTGACCCTGGACCAGCTGGCCAAGCTTCGGCCCGCGTTCCGTGAAGGTGGGACAGTCACTGCTGGGAACAGTTCCGGGATCAACGACGGGGCCGCGGCGGTCCTCATCATGTCCCGCGACAAGGCGCAGGCGCTGGGGCTGGAGCCGAAACTTCGTTATGTCGCGTCTGCCGCGGCGGGTGTCGATCCGGCTTATATGGGCATTGGCCCCGTGCCGGCGACTCAGAAAGCCCTGCGGCGGGCGGGCATCGGAATTGGCGACCTGGATACCATCGAACTCAATGAAGCGTTCGCTGCGCAGTCCCTGGCTGTGATTCAGGAGCTGGGGCTCAACCGAGACCGTGTCAACCCGAACGGGGGGGCCATTGCGTTCGGCCATCCGCTGGGCTGCAGCGGCGCCCGGCTGGTGGCGACGCTGACGCACCAGCTGGCGCGCACGGGCGGGCGCTACGGCCTGACGACGCTGTGCGTGGGTGTCGGCCAGGGGGTCGCGACGGTCTGGGAGAACTTGCGTGCTTGAAACGGTTTGAAGCAGCTTGCGGGTTTGCGGCGTTGCGGCATTGCCGCAAACCTGTGATATGCTAGCGCTGAAGGAGGAGACGACGATATGGTGAAGCCTGCAGAACGGGTGGTACAAGCCGCCGCAGCGTCAACAGGCCATGAGAAACCGGCGGGCATTCCGGATGCGTTGTTGGTTGAAATGTATCGACAAATGGTGCTCATCCGCCGCTTCGACCGGCGGTGTATCGGCCTGCAGCGTGCAGGACGCATTGGGACGTACGCCCCGATGGAGGGACAGGAAGCCTGCCAGGTGGGGGTTGGACTCGCACTGCGGCCGCAGGATTTTCTGTTTCCAACGTATCGGGACTCCGGCGCCATGATGCTGCATGGGATGCCGATGGACAAGGTACTCTTGTTCTGGAACGGACGGGTGGAAGGATACGAGATTCCGGAAGCGGTGAACGTGTTTCCCGTGGCTGTCCCGATTGCCACTCAGCTGCCGCACGCGGCCGGCGCCGCATGGGCGGCGAAACTGCGCGGTGTCGATCAAGTCGCAGTCGCCCTGTTTGGCGACGGTGCAAGCTCCGAAGGGGATTTTCACACCGCGATGAACTTTGCCGGCGTGTTTCACGTCCCCGCCGTGTTTGTCTGCCAGAACAACCAGTACGCCATCAGTGTTCCGTACCGCCGGCAGACAGCCTCTGAGACGATTGCTCAGAAAGCGGAGGCGTACGGGTTCGAAGGGATTCGCATTGACGGCTGCGACGTGATTGCCGTGTATCGCGCCGTGCAAGCTGCGATTGAAAAGGCAGCGGCAGGCGGTGGTCCCACGTTGGTGGAAGCGCTCACATACCGCTACGGGGCGCATACGACATCGGACGACCCGACCAAGTACCGCAAGCCCGAAGAAGTGGAAGAGTGGCGCGCACGCGATCCGATTGCGAAACTGGGCGGACAGCTGCGCGAGTGGGGCTTGTGGGACGACGAGGCAGAGGAACAGCTCCAGCAGGAGGTTGACAGTCAGGTTTCGACGGCCATCGCGGCGATGGAGTCGATTGAACCGGTGAACCCGGACGACTTGTTCCTCCACATCTACGAAACGCCAACGCCGCGGCTGTTGAAGCAGCGTGATGCCCTGCGGGCGGAGTTGGCCGCGAAAGCGCAAGGGGGGATTGCACCATGGCGCAGTTGACGTTGGTTCAGGCTGTCAACGAAGCGCTGCGTGAGGCCATGCGACGGGACGAACGCGTGATGCTGCTCGGCGAGGACATTGGCGCGAACGGCGGCGTGTTTCGGGCAACCGAGGGCTTGATGGCTGAGTTTGGGGAAGACCGCGTGGTCGACACGCCGCTGGCGGAGTCCGGCATTCTCGGCACGGCAGTCGGCCTGGCGGTCAATGGCATGCGGCCTGTGCCGGAGATTCAGTTCATGGGCTTTATTTACCCAGGATTTGAGCAGGTGGTGTCTCACATCGCCAGGATTCGCATGCGCTCGCGCGGGCGGTTTGCCGTGCCCATGGTGGTGCGCGTGCCGTTTGGAGGCCGCATTCGTGCGCCCGAACTGCACTCGGAAAGCACGGAGACGTTCTTCGCGCACACGCCGGGGTTGACCGTCGTGGCGCCCTCGAATCCCTACGATGCGAAGGGCCTGCTGCTGGCGTCGATTGAGTCCAACGATCCCGTCATTTTCCTCGAACCCATGCGAATCTATCGCGCATTTCGCGAAGAAGTGCCAGAAGGCTACTACACGGTTCCGCTGCGCGAGGCGCGTGTCGTCCAGGAAGGGACGGACCTGACGGTGATTGCCTGGGGCACGATGCTTCGTGAAACCTTGGATGTCGTGCGGAAACTGGAAGCCGAACAAGGCCTCAGTGCTGAGGTGATTGACCTGCGCACGCTGTCGCCCTGGGACGAGGAGACGGTGTTTGCGTCCGTGAACAAGACAGGGCGTGCCGTGGTGGTCCACGAAGCTGTCGGGCATCTGGGGCTAGGGGCAGAGATTGCCGCGAGAATCAGCGAGGCCTGTATTTTGCAGCTCGAGGCACCGGTCGTTCGGATTTCGAGCTTCGACGTGCCGCCCCCGCCGTTTTCGCTGGAAGATTGGCATGCGCCGACACCCGAACGGATTGCGAGCGGGATCGCGGAGGCATTGTCCTTTTAACAGAAACGGGGCGGCGAAGCCCCTTGCGGGTTGAATCCTGCCATACAAGTGAAGGTGCTGGAGGTGAACGGCATGCCTACTGAATTTCGGCTGCCAGACGTAGGAGAGGGCATTCACGAAGCTGAGATTGTACGGTGGCTGGTCAGCGAGGGAGAGACCGTTCGGGAGTTTGACCCCATCGTTGAAGTCCAGACAGACAAGGCGGTGGTGGAACTGCCGGCACCCGCTTCGGGGCGAATTGGTGAAATTCGCGTCCTCGCGGGGGCGCTTGCACACGTCGGGGACGTGCTGGTCACCATCGAAGACGACGATGCGGGTCACGGGCCGCAGGCTGCGATTGATCGGCAGACCCGCAGCGGCGCCATGGCACAGGCCGCCTCAACGACACTGACGGCGGCGCGGCAGGCGGCACCGGGCGCGGGCGTGGGCACAGCGCGGCAGGCATCAGGTGCGGCGCGGCAGGCGCCGTCCGGGGCGCGGCGCCCCTTGGCCACGCCGGGCGTTCGCTATCTGGCCAGGCAGCTGGGGGTTCCGCTCGATGCGGTGCAGGGGACTGGACGCGGCGGGCGCATTCAGAAGCAGGATGTAGAACGGTATGCATCCGGTCAAACCGGCGGGCGACCAGCCGGGACAGGCATTGAAGCAGGGCCCGGGGCGCAGCGTCCTGCGGGCGCAGGGCTGGATGCGGGGGATGTGCGTCCGGCTTCCACCTCCACACGGGTGCCCTTCCGGGGGATTCGCCGGGCGACGGCGGAGCACGTGAGCCGCTCCGCGTTTACAGCGCCGCATGTCACCGCATTCGATGATTGCGAAGCGACGCAGCTGGTGGCGCTTCGCAACCGTTGGAACCAACTGCTGGAACCGGAGGGCAAGCGCGTCACGTACCTGCCGTTTCTGGTGAAGGCGGTGGTGTCCGCGCTGCGTGCGTTCCCGTACTTTAACGCGAGACTCGATGAACAGGCTCAGGAAATCGAATTGCTGCCTGAGTATCACATCGGGCTGGCGGTGGATGCGCCAGATGGGCTGCTGGTGCCGGTGATTCGGGACGCAGACAAACTGACCGTGTCCGAAATTGCGGACGAGATCAGCCGCCTGACGCGCGGTGCCCGCGAGCGCACGCTGAGTCCTCAGGAACTCAAGGGCAGCACGTTCACCATCACGAACATGGGGCCCATCGGCGGGATGTTTGCGACGCCGATCATCAATTACCCGGAGGTGGCCATCCTCGCGGTGCATCGGATTCAGCGTAAACCTGTGGTGCGCGGAGACGACATCGTGATCCGCGATGTGCTGACACTCTCTTTGTCGTTTGACCATCGGATTATCGACGGGGCAGCATCGGTGCGGTTTATGAACCACATCCGCCGGCTGATTGAGAATCCGGAACTCTTGATGCTGGAATTGAAATAGTTGGGAGCCGCCTTTGGGGAGTTGGCGGGGACAAGCGGCTGTGCTACGATGGTCGCAGCGGGATGAGAAGGGGAGCGGGAGGATGCAGTTGGATAAGCTGCGCGATCCAAGTCTGAATCAGTTGTTCGAGGCGATTCTTTCCCTGCAGACCACGGAAGAGTGCTACCGATTCTTTGATGATTTGTGCACCATCGGAGAAATCAAATCACTCGCCCAGCGGCTGCAAGTGGCTCGGATGCTCCGGCAAGGCGCCACGTACCATCAGATTGAATCGGAAACGGGCGCCAGCACAGCGACCATCAGCCGCGTCAAGCGTTGTCTGCATTACGGATCGGACGGGTATTCACTGGTCCTCGACAGGCTGCGCTGAATTTCGCGGGCATCGTGCCCGGGTTCGGCGCAGCCAGGCTTCGTCCGCTGATCACACCATAGAAACAAACAAGACTGGCGAGATCAGGCACGTGACGACTGCCGCCAGAATCATTGACTGGGCCAGGATGGGCGTCATGGCGCCAATATGGACACCGATGATTGCGGCGGCAGCGACGAGACTGAGCCGTGACGACATCAAAAATCCCCCTGCCAGGGCCGCCTTCGTCCCGAATTGACGGAACAGTCGGAGCGCGGGCACGACCTTGACCAGGAATGCGACCATCAGCAATGCGGGCACCCACAGCCACGCCGAGGGTTCGCGAAACGCACCGAAGTGGAAGTGCAGGCCGACGGAAATGAAAAACATGGGGATGAGAAAGCCGTATCCCAGTCCGTGGCAGTACGTTTTTAAACGCTGCTTGTGGGCGAACGGGACGGCAGACACCACCATTCCGGCGAGGAAACTGCCGAGAATCGGCTCGGCGCCCGTGAAGTCCGCGAACGCGCACGCACCTGCCACGAGTGCCAGCACGGCCCGCATGCGCATTTGCGAGTCGCCTGCCAACCGGCGCACCGCTGCGATACCGCGCATCCACTGAATCGCGAAATAGGCACCGACACCGGCAGGCAGAATGGACAGGGCGAGTAAAAAGTCGAGGGCCGACCCGGAGGTTCGAACGCTGACAAAGAGCGACACGAACAACATGGTCAGAAAGTCGGCAAACAGGGCGCACAGCAGCAGGGTTTGTCCATAGGCTGTCGCGAGCGTACCGGTCTCCTCTAAAATCGGAAGGATGACACCGAGCGACGTGGTGGCGAACAGGAGCGTGAGCATCCAGGGATGCACGCCCGGACTGAAGCGGGCAAGGACCCACGCGCAAGCAAAGCTCAGCAGCAACGTGGCACAAAACATGGCGGCGGCGAGCGTCAGCGGGTTTTCTTCGGAGGCTTTCCAGGCACTTGGGTGGAGCTGCTGAAACTCCACTTCCATGCCGGACAGAAACATGAGAAAGAGCAGGCCGAAGTCGCCCAGTTGATTGATCCACAGCAGTTCTTCCGAACTGACATGCGCAGACCCGAGGTGCAGCATGACACCAAACAGCAGGTACGCGACAGAGGACGGGATCCGCAAAAGTGGAATTTTGCTCACCGCCGCACTGAACACAAAGGAAGCGGACAGGATGAGCAGGAAGACTCGAAGGGTTTCACTCATGATAGGGCACCTCCAATCGAGGGCGCGGCACGCTGTCGACCCGACACTTGATTGTACGCAGAGAGGGACAACCATATGAAAGAAGGGAGCGGGACAAGCATGCTGACGGGGGCAGATGGTAGCGTTGAGTTCTTCGACACACTGGAGCAGACGGACTGGAATCGTTCCTTGCAGCGCACCTTGATTCACTGGCTGGGGCCGCGCGAGACATACGATGTGTTGGACGCGGGGTGCGGCGCGGGGCGGTTCGCAACGCATTTGGCACAGCGAAGTCGAACCGTCGTTGCGCTGGACTCTTCGCCGCTGATGGTCGAACG
Organism: Alicyclobacillus cycloheptanicus; assembly: GCF_028751525.1. Taxonomy (GTDB): domain Bacteria; phylum Bacillota; class Bacilli; order Alicyclobacillales; family Alicyclobacillaceae; genus Alicyclobacillus_L; species Alicyclobacillus_L cycloheptanicus. Next base: position 756,031 of record NZ_CP067097.1, on the reverse strand, counting down.
CGCCAAGCGGAGTGCGGCGGACTATGGGTTGACCAACATGCAGTGCGTCGTCGGGAATATCCGGGCCCTGCCCTTCGCGGACGGCACTTTTGACCTCGTCACGTGCTTGGATGTGTTGTTCATGTTTGACGATCCCGTCGATGGCCTCCGCGAACTGGTGCGGGTGGCCAAGCCGGGGGGGCAGGTCGTGATCCTCAACCCGTCCGACAAGATGAACCCCTGGTCCGCCCAGACGTACTGCGAGGCACACGCATTCAAAGACTTTCAGCGGGACAGCTTCCTGGCCTGGTCGACCGCGGCGGCCCGCCGGCGGCTGTACGATGAGTATACTTGGGCGCACATGGCGGAGGCATGCGGCGCCAAGTGGAAGGATTCACTCAGCCTGATGGATGGCTTGGTGGCTGTATTCCGACTGGTGGTGGAAGAACCAGTCGGGATGATCCAAGGGATGGACCTGCCGACCGGGGTGGCTGCCACCGACGGTGCGGCTGTGGAGGCTGAATTGTCGGGGGAAGGGCCAGAAGCGGCCGAGCGGCTGGAGGGCGAGGGTGATTTGGGTGTGTAGCGCGTGAGGCTTCGGGTGCACCAGGCTGCGAACGTCAAATTTTTGTCGAAAATCGGCTGGAAAATGTCGCATATTTGCACGTTGAACGAGAAATTAGGATTGATTTTGTGATACAATGTATGATTGTTGAAGATAGAAATCAGAATGTTATGGGCGGGGTATGAACGCGCGCGTTGCGCGACCACTGAACGTTAGGAGACGTGGCACGTGAAACTTTTAGAGAAGGTCCAAGAGCTAAGCAAATTACTGAGGTCGGCAAACGATCAAGTGGAGTTTCATGAGGTTGCGGAGTTTTTGAGCCGGATCATGAGCTGCAATGTTTACATCGTTGGGCGCAAGGGCAAGGTCCTTGGTTATGGCGTGGCAGAGCACGCGCTGACGGAAGAGTGGCTGGAGATTATGACTCGTGAGCAGCGCTTCCCGGGCGACTTCAACAAGCACCTGCTGCGCATCGAACAGACGACCGCCAACATCCAGGACAAGGAACCGTTCTATGTGTTTTCGCCCGAGGAGAACGAATCGTTCCGGTCGAAGCACCTGACGATTGCCCCGGTCATCGCAGGCCGTGAGCGGCAGGGCACCTTGCTGTTCGCCCGTTCGGCGAATCCGTTTGACGATGAAGATCTCGTCCTCGCCGAGTACAGCGCCAGCATCGTCGCACTGGAAATTGTACATGCCCGGCAGCAGCGCAAGGAAGAAGAAGGCCGTCAGCGTGCGCTGGCGCATCTCGCGGTCGAATCCCTGAGCTTCTCCGAGCTGCAGGCCGCGAAGTATCTTGTGGACGCGGTGAAGGAAGCACCGGACGGGATTGTGGTCAGCAGCCAGATTGCTGATGAACATGGCGTGACCCGCTCGGTCATCGTCAACAGCATTCGCAAGCTGGAGAGCGCAGGCACCCTCGAAAGCCGCTCACTCGGTATGAAGGGCACGCACTTGCGGATTTTGAACCCGTTCGTCGAGGAGGAAATCAACCGCCAGTTCGATCGATAATCGAAGGGTAGGTTGTTGCTGGTTGTGTGAGTCCCCGGGCCGGGCGTGGGTTTGACCCGCGATCGCGATGGACAGGCCAGCGATGGATAGGCCTGCGATGCGGCCGGGATCAACCTGTTCCGCCGTTGCAGGTCTCGGCAAAAGACGCATCGGCCGCCAAGAGCGCCAAGTGTGGGTGAATTGATGCCACACTTGGCGCTTTTTGTGCAGGCGGGACGGAGCCCCCCGGTCTCTCGGGCAGGAAAAGGTAGGAAACACGCCGTATTGGCGGGGGAGGGGGCGTGATTAGGTAGGAAACACGCCGTATTGGCGAGGGAGGCGCTTGCGCCTGAGCGGGATAGGGTAGGAAACACGCCGTATTGGCGGGGGAGGGGGCGTGATTAGGTAGGAAACACACCTTAGTCGCGGAAGGGGGGCTTGCTCGGGGCGCGATTAGGCAGGAAACACGCCGTATTGGCGGGGGAGGGGGCGTGATTAGGTAGGAAACACACCTTAGTCGCGGAAGGGGGGCTTGCTCGGGGCGTGATTAGGTAGGAAACACGCCGTATTGGCGAGGGAGGCGCTTGCGCCTGAGCGGGATAGGGTAGGAAACACGCCATATTGGCGGGGGAGGGGGCGCGATTAGGCAGGAAACACGCCGTATTGGCGGGGAGTCGCTTGCGCCTGAGCGGGATAGGGTAGGAAACACGCCTTAGCCGCCTCAGCCGGGCGCGCGCAAACCCCGTGCCCGCGGCAAACCTCGTGCCGGCGCGCAAACCTCGTGCCCGCGCACGAACCCCACACTCATCCCCCGCGCCCATCGCCCCAAAGCCTGCCAAAGCCCGCTCCTCAGCTTGCCTCCATGGCCTTCGGGAGGGCCTTCCAGTAGTAGCACAGGGTCCGCAGGCCCTTGTCGAAGTTGTCCAGGTGGAAGTGCTCGTTGGGGGCGTGGAAATTCTCGGTGTCAAGCCCGAAGCCAATCAGGACCGCGGGGAGGCCGAGCAGGCGGTCGAAGGTCTCGACAATCGGGATCGACCCGCCCATGCGTGTGAACACCGCGCGCACGCCGTATGCGTGCGTGTACGCCTCTGCGGCCAGCTGAATGGCTGGGTGGTCAAAGGCGGTGACGTAGGGATTCCCGGTGTCCATCCGCTGCACGGTCACGTGCGCACCCGTGGGTGTGTGGGCGGCAATGTGTTTCTCCAGGAGGTCCAAAATTTTCTGCGGATCCTGATTGGGCACCAGCCGGCACGTGATTTTGGCGTGGGCTTCTGCGGGAATCACCGTCTTGGTGCCTTCCCCTTCAAATCCGCCGTAGATGCCGTTGATCTCGAGCGTCGGCCGCGCCCAAACGCGCTCCAACACGCTGAACTCCGGCTCGCCGACGAGGTCGTCCGCACCGTTCAACCCCAGTGCCTTGGCGTAGTCCGTCTCCTTCAGGTCGAGCTGTTGATAGGCTCTGCGTTCTTCGTCCGTCAGCGGCTGCACGTCATCGTAGAACCCCTCGACCAACACCCGCCCGGCCTTGTCGTGCATGGACGCGAGCAGCTCTGTCAGCGCGTGGATGGCGTTCGGCGCCGCGCCGCCGTAAATGCCCGAATGCAGATCGCGGTTGACGGTTCGCAGGTCCACCTGCAGTGCGGCAAGCCCGCGCAGGCCGTAGCACACGGACGGCTGCCCTGGGCCGTACATGGTGGTATCGGAAATCACCAGCAGGTCGCCGCGGAAGCGGTCCTGGTTGCGTTCCAGGAAGGCGGGCAGATGGGCACTGCCAATTTCCTCTTCTCCCTCAATACACAGCTTCACGTTCACCGGCAGGGCACCCTCTGTTTGCAGCAGGGCCTCGAACGCTTTGAGGTGCATGAAGGTCGGCCCCTTGTCGTCGGATGCGCCGCGTGCGTACAGGCGTCCATCGCGAATGTCGGGTTCAAAGGGCGGGGTCGTCCAGAAATGGAGCGGATCGACCGGCTGCACGTCGTAATGGCCATAGACGATCACGGTCGGTGCGCCGGCGGCATGCAGCCAATCCGCGTACACCACGGGGTGCCCGCCGGTGGGCAGCAGTTCGACGTGCTCAAGGCCGATTTCCCGCAGGTGCGCGGCGAGGAACTCCGCACACTGCAGCACGTCCGTGCGGTGGGCTGGATCAGTACTGATGCTGGGATAGCGGAGCAGCGCTTTCAACTGCTCCAGGTGTTCTGCTCGATGTGCCTCTAAATACGATGCGTAGTCCGTTGTCATCAGGACCCTCCTTTGCGGTATGTATGTCAAATGAAGCAGATGCTGCCGAGGACAGCCGGAAGATTTGGCGTGTGTCCAGTGAATTCGTTCAGGGCGTGCAATACCGTATTCTCAAATCGACGCACAAGCGGTATGCGGTTGCTTCTCAGCCATGATAAGCCTGTGCGCAGAGGGAAGGCAAGTCAAAGAGAGCCTTTGTCACGAGCGTCATGTGTCTGTATACTGTGGATAGCCTGACACTTTCAGGTGTAGAACGGAGGCACGCGAAATGGCTGACCTGAAGCGGGTTGTTGAACAACTGAAAAACAACAGCTGCACTTGGTTTGAGGGACGCGCCTGCCATCCAGAAGCTGCGGAAATTGACCGGATGATTGGCCTGGCGCGGCAAGTGCTGCTGCCCAATTATTTTTCTTCCGCGAACGTCGAGAAATTGTGCGCGCAAATGCAAGAGTTGCGGACCATCATGGCCGGGCAGATTCACCGCGCGATGTTTCAAAAGTGCATCGAAAAGGATGCGACAGTGGAAACGCGGGCGATTGCGGAGGCGCAGGCAGATGCCGTGATCGAGCGATTCCCGGAGGTCCAGCAAATCCTGCACGAGGACGTCGTGGAAACGTACAACGGAGATCCGGCGGCGACAGGGTATGACGAAATCATCCTGACGTATCCGGGGATTTTTGCGCTGACGGTGTACCGAATCGCGCACGTCATGGTCGAATTAAACATCCCGCTGCTGCCGCGGATGATGGGTGAGCACGCCCACCGTGTCACGGGGATTGAGCTGCATCCAGGCGCCACCATCGGCCGCGGTGTCATGATTGACCACGGCACAGGGATCGTTGTGGGCGAGACAGCCGTGGTCGGGGACCACGTGAAAATTTACCAAGGTGTCACGCTGGGTGCGCTGTACTTCCCGCGGGATGAATCGGGATCGATGGTGCGCAAGACCAAACGCCACCCGACTGTGGAAGATTACGTGGTGTTGTACGCGAACGCAACCGTGCTCGGCGGGGACACGGTGATTGGTCACCACAGCGTGATTGGCAGCAACGCGTGGATTACAGAAAGCCTGCCGCCGTATTCGAAGGCGCTGTATCAGACGGAGACGGTGGTGCACACGAGAGGCGTCTAATCGACGCGAATCGACCTCCATCGACCAGCCGCAGCCGGCTTGCAACGGGTTTTTGCGGGCGTCCGGGACAAAAGTCCTACGTGTTTTGTGTCGAAAGGCCCATGTTGAAGCCGGACCTGCATGGTACATTGTAGTCAACCCTTTACCCCTTTGATGGCGCGCCGCTACCCGTGGTTGCGCTGTTTTTTTACCCTCGCGCAGCGGCTCGGCCGCAGGCCGCAGCCAACGGTGGCATCAAATACCCGTCCGGCTGCGGCATCAAGCTGCTGTTACTGCATCAAACGGTAGGGCACGGTCACGACCTTCACGGACTTGTTCAGCAGGAGCCACGCCATTAAATAGCTGCCCGTCTTGTTATGCAGCAGTTTATGCCACCAGCGCCGCGTGATGAACTGCGGGATGACGATGGTGATGTGCTCCGGATTGTATTTGCCCAGCTCAAACTCGACAAATCGCTGCAGGCGCCGCGCGACGGCGCGGTACTGCGAGTGAATCGTAATGAGGCGAATCCCCGACCCGAGGCGCTCCCAGTCGCGCTCAATCTTTTCTTGCTGTCGTTTCATCTGGTCTTCGCTGTCGCCGCTGATGACGGTCACGGCGACCACGTTCTTGAAGTTGCTCGCCGCGTACTGAAGGGCCCGGACCGACGCTTTGTTCACCGAGGCAATTGGAACGATGGTGATGCCTTCCGTGGTCGTCTCAAACGGCTTCGAGAAGTCGTACCGCAGCTCTTCGCGGATGCACTGGTAGTGCTTGCGGATTTTGCTGAACATGATGACCATCAAGGGCACGCAGACGAGAATCATCCAGGCGCCGTCTGTGAAGTGTGTCACCAGGAAAATCACGCACGCCGCCGCAGTCATCAATAACCCGAACATGCTGCCAATGGCGGACGGAATCCAGTGCTTGCCCTTCTCCCGGAATTTCCGGGCCACCATCCCCAGCTGTGAGATGGTAAAGGTGTAAAACACGCTGACGCCGTACAGTGGAATCAGGCGGCTGACATTGGCGTCGAACGCGATGGTCAAAAGGAGCGAGATGAACGTCAGGAAGATGATTCCGTTGCTGTACACGAGACGGTCGCCTTTGTGCAGCACCCAGCGCGGCATATAGCCGTCCCTGGCCATCGAGGACCAGAGCGCAGGGCAGCCGGTAAATGCGGTGTTCGCCGCAATGGCGAGAATGCACATCGTCGAAAACGAGATCACGACGGTGACGGCATACCCAATGCCGCTGGTTCCAAACAGCGTGAGGGCTTCCTGGTTGATGAGCGGAACCTGCGGATTGTACGTCAAGCCGTGGACGGTGGCCACGCCGGACACCACAAAGAACAGCAAGCTCAAGGTGATGACCAGGGTCAACAGCAGCCGACGCGCCCGCGCGCTGGAAGGTTCCTTAAACACGGGGACGGAGTTGGAAACGGCTTCAATCCCTGTCAAGGCGCTACAACCGTTTGCAAACATGCGCAGGAACAAGTACAGACTCATCCCTTGTACCATGTGAACGCCCGCTGCCGTTGGAACATGAATCTGCTGGGGGTGCGCAATACCTTCAATCAGGGCGGTGAACCCAAGGAGGATGATACACCCGACAAAGAGGTACGTAAACGGAACGAAAACGGTTGCAGATTCACCGGTCCCTCGCAGGTTCAACAGCATGATTGCGAGCGTCAAAATGATGTTGAACAGAAGCTTATGGGTGCCGACAAAGGGAATCACCGGTCCGATTGCGTCGATGCCGGATGCCACAGAGACAGCGACTGTCAGGGTGTATCCGATGATCAGCGTCGATGCTGCGGAAAGTCCGAACGGCTTGCCCAGGTCATTGAGCCCGATGGCGTAAGCGCCGCCGCCCATTGGATAATGCCGAATGATGTTTTGATAGGCAAGGTATAGAAGAAATGCGAGTACAACAATCACGCCTGTACCCAGCATGGAGTAACCCAGGACGTCACTGATATACGACTTTGCAGCGCCAGCTGCAATGAGTACGGCCAAAACGGACTCCATCTGGTCCGTTGCGTACGCCACGCTTGACAGGGCATCTGGCGTGAGCACCGCCATCCCGCGCAAAACGCCAATACGCACATGCTGGTCTTCGCGAGTCTTCAATGGTCTTCCAACCAACCAGCGTTTCATGCTTTCTACCATATCCGTGCGCAGCTCCATTCTGTTCGCTACCCAGGTTGCGTTACATCACTGGTGCCATGCGCACGACTGTACATGAGAAACAACGCGACCGCAAAGGCGGAATTTGGTCATGCAAGCGCTTTATTTGGCCGGTTTGGGGCAAATTTGGGGTTGGCCTCCTTGTTTCGAAGCAGCGCACACGCGCGGGTCAAATCGCTCGTTCTTTCTCCGTTCTATTTCCTTCTGTTCCGTAGCTTCTTTTTCGAAAGGACGATGCAGCGTGCGTCATCGTGTTCCTGCGAGTCGCGCGAATTCCACAACGTCGTCACGAGGACCCACGACGACCAAAACGTCGCCCACGTTCAGTGCCGTCTCACCATGTGGCACAATTTGGAGTCCGTCGCGTACGATGGACAAGATGAGCAGATTGCCGGGCAATTCCACGTGCATCAGGCGCGCCTGGTGCAAGTCGCGGTTGTAGAGGCGGATTTCCTGAATCTGAAGGTTGACTGGCGCCTCCAGCAGCTGCGTGGAAATTGGATAGTGCATCCATTGGTCCATCAAGGTCACCGAGGACAACTGCGGGTTGACGACGGAGATTCCCTCATCCGCCTGGTGCGCTCGGTACAGTTGAAGGTCGCGGACGAGGCACAGCGAAGGCTGTACGCCGGCTGCCGCCGCCGCCTTGGCTTGCTTCAAATTCTCCAAGTCGTTGTCGCCGTATGCCACGAACGCCCGGGTGGAGGCGACATCGTAATCGGGTGTTTCATCCGATTGAAACCACCGGCATTCTTCGTCTCGCTTGCGAATTTGTTCCACCAGGAATTGCGCACCCGGCGAATTGCCGACGACCACAAAGTAACGGTCCGGCACTTTGAACTTGCGCGGCAACAACTTTCCAAATAGAACTGGAGAAATCACAGAAGTGAGCATGGCCACCAAAATGATCGCGGTGTCCACCCCAGGGCTGATGGCGCCAATTTTCAGGCCGACCGCTGCGGCAGCGACGGTCACGCTCATCTGGGTGGTCAGGAGAAACCCGCCTGCCATGGTTTGCCGCCATGGGTACTGCGTGCGCAGAATCAACACGGGCAAGGCCTTAAACAGATAAGTGGCCACAAACAGAATCGGCAGCAGGATGAGCGCTTTCGGGTCGCCGAACAAGGAGTGAATGTCGAAGTTGACGCCCACCATGATGAAAAAGATTGGAATGAGGAAGCCAAACCCGATGGCGTCCAGCTTGCTGTAGATGTCCGACCGCTCTCGCTGGTTGACGAGACTGACCAGTATGCCGGCAAGGAACGTACCCAAAATCACCTGCACACCCAGGGACTGCGAAAGGACGATAAACACCATCATCAGCGCAAGACAGGCGCGAATGCCAAGCTGCGCCGTACCGTGGGCCAATCCGCGCAGCGCGCTGAAGCCCATGAAGCGGCGAGACACGCGGTAGAGCAAGATTAAAACCAGAATCAGCACGAACACGAGAAACACGCTGGATGAAAATCCGCCTCGAAACAGGGAAACGGCCACAGAGATCAGCGACATCGTCACAAAGTCTGCAAATACGGCCGCTGCGAGCAGCAACTGCCCGAAGGACGTGGACAAAACGTCATACTCCTTCAGGACCGGAACCACGACCGTCAGCGAGGTGGTCGTGATGATGAGCGCCATCAACAACGGGCTGCGCACCATGTGGTGGTGATACAGGGATTCGGACAGCAGATAGGATAAACCAAACGTCACAAGGCACGCGAAAATGGCAAAGGAAGGCGCGCTCTTCAACCATCTGCGAACCCCTTGGACTTCACGGGTCGGCGGCAGTCGCAGTGCGCCGAAGTCAATTTCAAGGCCGGAGACAAACATCAGGTAGGACAGCCCGAAAAACTGCAGGAAGTTCAACCAGTCGCTGGCTTGGATGATATTGAAACCACTCTTGCCCACAACAATACCAACCAAAATTTCGCCAACGACAATCGGAATTTGAAATGCCCGAATGCGGTTGACCAGCAAGGGCACCAGCAAAGCCAACAGGGACACGATGAGGAGCGACGTCACAGAAAATGCGGAACTTTCCATGGCCAACTCCTTTCGAAAAAAGTACGAAGATTGTAACACAGGGTGAAAGATTTGATCAAAGACGGGTACAGGTCGTTAGGGTGCGTTCAGACAGTTGCTTTTCAAGGGAGGTTCCGGTATGATCGACCTATAACTGAATGCAAGAAATGTTCCTTCGGGGCAGGGTGAGGCAGGGCGTTGCGTCGTGCCAATTCCCGATCGGTGGTGACGCAAATGCGAAGTCCACGAGCCGAATGGCTGTATCCGACAGAGTCGACCGACAAGGTTGACGATACGGTGTCGGGTCGTGCCATCAGGCATGAACTGGTGAAATTCCAGTACCGACGGTATAGTCCGGATGAAAGAAGGATCTTCTCCAGCGGCATGTGCGTGCGATGCGCAGGCGTAGTTCATTCCACGGTCAAACCTGTACGGGGTTTGTTTGGGTACGCGACAGTGCGACGTTGATTCTATCTCCATCGCCAGCGCACCTCAATACTTGAAACAGGTGTCAAGAGATGGGTGCTTCTACATCGGCCGTGGTTGGAACACCGATTGAAAAGATCAACTGCCCCCTGGATGCTTCCAGGGGGCTTTTTGCAGCAAGGTACGGCCCGAAGGGTCATCGTCTGAGAACAGGAGGTGCCCTATGTCAGAGGCGGAGCGCTTGATGCAAATCGCGCTGAGGTTAGCCGAGCTTGGCCGTGGCCAGACATCTCCCAATCCGATGGTCGGCGCCGTGATTGTGCAACATGGGGAAATCGTCGGGCAAGGCGCGCATCTGAAGGCCGGTGGACCTCACGCAGAGGTTCATGCCTTGCGGATGGCTGGCGACCGCGCGAAAGGGGCGACGGTCTACGTCACCTTGGAGCCGTGTGCGCATGTTGGGCGTACGCCGCCGTGTGCGGACGCGCTCATTGAAGCTGGCGTCGCAGAGGTGGTCGTTGCCTGTACGGACCCCAATCCGGAGGTCAGCGGGGCCGGCATTCGACGGCTGCAGCAAGCAGGGATTCGCGTTACGGTGGGTGTCCTGGAGAAGCAGGCCCAGGCGCTCAACGAAGCCTACTTTCACTGGCGGGCCACGGGGCGGCCATTCGTCGTGTGGAAGTGTGCGGCAACCTTGGATGGTTACATTGCGACGCACCAGGGGGACAGCCGCTACGTCACGAGTCCAGAAGCCCGCCAGTCCGTACACCAGTTGCGTCAAGAGCATCCCGCCATCGCTGTCGGCGTAGGGACGCTGCTCGCGGATAACCCCCAGTTGACCATTCGGCTGCAGGGGCGCCCTTTGAACGCCTGGCAGCCGCTGCGTGTGGTGTTCGACTCGAACTTGCGGTCTCGGCCCGACGCAGAAGTGTTCCAAGGGCCCGGAAAGACGCTGATATATACGTCGGTTTCGGATGTGAAAGGTGGGCGCGCGGCCCAATTGCAGGCGCGCGGTGCGGAGATTCAGGTCGTTGAAGCTGACTTGCACGGGCGGGTTTTGCTGCCGGCTGCTTTGAACGACCTGGGTCAACGCGGCTTGACCAGCGTGCTGGTGGAGGCTGGACCCACGGTGGCGGGGGCGCTCCTGCGAGACCGGCTCGTGGACAAAGTTGTCTATTACATTGCACCCAAGCTCCTCGGCGGCGGGATGACTGCTGTACAGGGGCGTGACCCAGAGCGGATGTCGGAAGCCTTGCGCCTGACCCGCGTGTCGGTCAGTCAGATTGGGCCGGACCTTCGCGTGGAAGGCTATGTTTCAAAGCTGGACACACAACACTGAATCGGGGTTTGAGAAGGTGTAGGGATTGTTTACCGGATTGATAGAAGAGGTCGCCACTGTGCGGCGCATCGAATCCGTGCGCGACGGTGCGCGTATTGAATTGGCTGCGAAGCGTGTGCTGGAGGATGTTCAGTTGGGAGACAGCATCGCGGTCAACGGCGTGTGTCTGACCGTGACCACCTTCACTTCCAACGCGTTCACGGCTGACGCAGTTCCGGAAACCATGCGCCGGACGAATTTGGGGCGGCTCAGACCGGGGGCTCGTGTCAACCTGGAGCGGGCGCTGCGGGTTGGGGACCGGCTGGGAGGACACCTCGTGTCCGGTCACGTCGACGGCGTTGGCATTCTGAAGGACCGCGTACCAGAAGGCAATGCCGTGGTTCTTTCGGTTGCAGCGCCGCCCGCGCTGGCACGCTATATTGCGGAAAAGGGGTCAATTTGCATCGACGGGGTCAGCCTGACCGTGATGGACGTGCAGGAAAGTACCTTTCGGGTGTCCATCATTCCGCACACGGGCCTGGCCACAACACTGCTGACCGTTCCTGTGGGAGCCGAGGTGAACCTGGAGTGCGACGTCATCGCGAAGTACGTGGAGCGCCTGCTTGGATTGGATACATCGTCGCGCCCGCATACGGTGAGGGCAGACGTGGCGTCGCCGGACGGCGGCGGGGGGATGAATCTCGAGTTTCTTCGTGAAAACGGGTTTATATAGTCCCCCGCCTTGCAACGGAAAATCAGGGGACTGCCAAAGGAGTGGTAGAGGTGTTTGATTCCATAGCGGATGCGCTGGAAGACTTGCGGCAAGGCAAGATTGTGATTGTGGTGGACGACGAAGACCGGGAAAATGAGGGTGACTTTGTCGCCATTGGGTCGCGCGCTGACGCCGCTGTGGTCAACTTTATGATCACGCACGGACGGGGATTGCTCTGTGTGCCGATTACGGAGGAACGTGCCAAGCGCCTCGATTTGCATGAGATGGTTGGGAAGAACACCGATTCCTACGGAACGGCCTTCACCGTGTCGATTGACCACGCACAAACGCATACGGGCATTTCCGCGTTTGAACGCGCCCAGACGATTGCGGCAGTGGTGGATGAAACCACGGGACCAGAGGATTTCCGCAAGCCGGGACATATCTTCCCGCTGATTGCCAAAGACGGCGGGGTATTGCGGCGCGCCGGGCATACGGAGGCCGCGGTCGACCTGGCGAGGCTGTGCGGGGCGCCGCCGGTCGCCGTGATCTGCGAAATCCTGAATGAAGACGGAACGATGGCACGGCTGCCGCAGCTGGAGAAGTTGGCGAAGCAGCATGGGTTGAAGCTGATTTCCATCGCGGACTTGATTGCCTATCGGAAACAGTCCGAACAACTGGTGGAGCGCGTGGTCGAGAACGACCTTGGCGGACCAGCGGCGAGCGCGATGCTGCCCACGAAGTACGGGCCGTTTCAGGTGTTCGTGTATGTGAACAAACTGGACGGAAAGGAACACGTGGCGCTTGTCAAAGGCGAGATGGACGGCAGCCCGACGCTGGTGCGGGTGCATTCGGAATGCCTGACGGGCGACGCGTTTGGGTCACTGCGGTGTGACTGCGGGCCGCAGCTGGAGGCCGCACTGCGTCAAATTGGTGAATCGGACAAAGGCGTCTTGGTCTACCTGCGCCAGGAAGGACGCGGCATTGGCTTGTTGAACAAGATTAGGGCGTATGCTTTGCAGGACGAGGGCGCCGACACGGTGGAGGCAAACCACAAGCTCGGATTTGCCGATGACCTTCGGGACTACGGCATCGGGGCGCAGATTTTGTACGACTTAGGCGTTCGCCAAATGCGGCTGTTGACCAACAACCCGCGCAAGGTCAAGGGCATTGTTGGGCACGGACTGGAAGTCGTCGAACGGGTGCCGCTGGAAGTGGAGCATAATCCGTTCAATGAACAGTATCTGCACACCAAAAAGGAAAAACTGGGGCACTTATTGCATCTATAAGCAGTGCAAAGCACAGGTACAGGAGGAAACATGACATGGGCGTTCGTGTGTTGGAAGGCAATTTACTCGGACAGGGACTGAAGGTCGGGATTGTCGTGTCCCGCTTTAACGAATTTATCACCTCCAAGTTGTTGGCGGGCGCGCTGGACGCGCTGAAGCGCCACGGGGTCGATGAGAACGACGTAGAGGTGGCGTGGGTGCCAGGCGCCTTTGAAATTCCGTTCGTCACCAAGCAGATGGCGCAAAGCGGCAAATACGACGCAGTGATCGCGCTCGGTGCCGTGATCCGCGGTTCGACGCCGCATTTCGACTACGTCGCTGGCGAGGTTGCGAAGGGCGTCGCGAGTGTTGGCCTGACATCGAACACACCGGCGATTTTCGGGGTGTTGACCACCGACACGATTGAACAGGCGATTGAACGGGCTGGCACCAAGGCAGGCAACAAGGGTTGGGAAGCGGCAGCTTCCGCGATTGAGATGGCAAACCTGACGCGGGCTTTGCGGTAGGGGCTGGCGCGCGGCGGACGAAGGCGTGATGTTGATGCGTCAGGCAGTCCAAAGCGTTTCTGAAGAGGAGAAGCTGGGAACGTGTGAGTGATGGCTCGACACCCGTCGGGTGGTTACTCAGACGTTCCTTTTTGTTTCCTTGCATTTCTTGAATACTTCAGAAGGCGTTACTCGCTTTTTGTAGAACCTTTCATATCGGGTGTTTCTGTAAGGAATTCTCTGGCAAGGGGCGCTGTGATTGACGGATAAAGATGAGCAGATTCGTTCGGTTGAAGTGCTTGAGCGACTGTCATCCATTGGCCAGATTGCGGCTGGGGTAGCGCACGAGATCCGCAATCCGCTGACGACGGTCAAAGGGTTCTTGCAGATGCTGCGAGATGAGCATGACTTCAAATACTGGGATGTCGTCTTTTCGGAGCTCGACCAGGCGCTCGTCACCATCCAGAGCCTGCTGGCCGTTTCCAAACCCAGTTTGCAGTCCGAATCTCCAACCGATTTTTCGCTGTGCGTGGAACTGGAGAATGTGTTGTCGCTCTTTCAGCAAGAGACCTACCGCATTCAATTTGAAAAGAAGTGGAATGACAAGTCGACGCGCATTCGCGGCAAGCGCAATCAAATCAAACAGGCATTGTTCAATTTGGTCAAAAATGCATGCGAAGCGATTGAAGCGACAGGCGTCATTCAGCTTGAGCACCATCGCACCGGGGACACGGTCATTCTTTCCATCACGGACAGCGGTGTGGGCATGTCTGAAGAGAGCCTGAGCCGCCTGGGCACCCCCTTCTTTACCACCAAGGCGGAAGGGACAGGGATGGGCCTGGCCCAGGTGTACTCCGTATTACATGAAAATCACGCCTCGGTTCAGGTCGAGAGCCAGCCGGGGCAAGGGACAACCTTTACCATACAGTTTCCTGTATCGCCAATTTACCGCGACCAAGATGGGGGTACCTTGCGCATGTCCAATGTGCAACTGATGCAATCAGACGATATCCGTGAGTTCTTTCGAATCAACCAGGCGAAGTTTAGTGAGCTGCTGGAGGAACAGGCAGCCACGACGTTTCAAATCGTGTCTCAATCCAAGTTCGTCACGAAACAAGACCTCCTCGAACATGCTTATCAAATCACGGAACTCGTACTGGACGGCCTGACCCAGGATATTGTGGAGTTTGCCCAGGAACGTGGTGCTGCCTGGGCGAAATCAGACATTCCCATCATCTCGAAAATGGAGTGGTTTTACGCGCTGCGCAAGGTGATTTGGCTGTTCCTTGAGCGGTTCTATTCAGACAAAGACATTGACGCAGCGAGTGTGTTTGGCATCGCCGACCGGACGGCCGAAGCGCTCGACAATTTCATCGTCCACTTCAATGTCAGCTTCACGAAGCATCGTGAAGAGGGTGTGAAGACACAAAAGGCGATGATTGAAGCGTTGAGCGTGCCGGTGATTCCACTGCTTGACGAAATCGGCGTCCTTCCGATTGTCGGAACACTGGATAATGAGCGCTTGCATATGATTGAAGGCAGGCTTCTGGAACAGTTGGAGACCAGCGGGATGAGACAGGTCTTTATCGACCTCTCAGGCGCCTTTATTGCGGAAGACGTGGACATGTCCATCCTGGACCGCATTCTTTTAGGGGCGGCGTATTTGGGGTGCGACACGACGCTGACAGGCATGACGGCACGTGTCGCGCGAATGCTGCTGGATGCGGGCGATGGGTTCCGCACGCGACTTCATGTGGAACCCACTTTGCAGCAAGCCTTGCAAAAGGCGCTGCATGCCCGTTGACGCACGCGATTTGTCGGTGTTTGTCGGCGATGGGACGCGTCAGCGCAATGCCTTATCGGCCTTGAAACTTGGGTTTTCGTTTCTCCATCATCGACATGACGCCTTCCCGGACGTCTTCCGTACCAAAGCACTGGCGGATGGACGACAGCTCGCGGCGCAGCTGCGCCAGCAAGTCCGTTTCCGGGCTGGCGGCGAGCAGCCGTTTGGTCAGCGTGATCGCGATGGGCGGTCCTTCTGCGAGCTGTGCGGCAAAGGCTGCCACGCGCTCGGCGAAGGCGTCGTCCGGAAACACATCGTTGACTAGTCCCATGCGCAGGGCCTCCTCGGCTGACACGTCGCGGCCCGTGAAAATCAGCTCGTTGGCCTTGGTCTGACCGACAATCCTCGGCAGGAAGTAGGTCAGCCCCGCATCCGGGGAGAGGGCGCGGCGGATGTAGCCGGTGGTGACCCTGGCGCTGGCGGCCATGAAGCGCAGGTCGCAGCTCAGGGTCATCGCGAATCCGGCGCCTGCCGCCACCCCGTTGATCGCGGCGATGACCGGTTTGTCATTGCCGACAATGGCCATCGTCAGCCGTCCGACCCAGGCCATGTCATCCAGCGCATCGTGCCGCGTTTCCACTTTGCGGTTCGCCACGGTCGTCAAATCGAGGCCGCTGCAAAAGCCTCGGCCTTCCCCTGTGATGACGATAACCCGCACGCTGTCGTCTGCGGACGCTTCGTGGAGTGCGGCGATGAGCTGGCTCGCGAGCGCGTCGTTGACGGCGTTGAGGCGCTCCGGGCGGTTGAGTTTCAGCGTACGAACCCCGCCGGCATTGTCAATCAGCAATTCAGACATGATGTCCTCTCCCTTCGGAAACAGCAGCGGGAGGGACTCTGTTTCCCGGCCCTCCCGCGCACTGTGGATGTTACGATTTTGGCCCCTTGACTGCCAGGGTGAGCGGCTTCCCGTTGACGTCCCAGTCCTTCCGGAGGTCTGCGTCCTGCAGGTTGTCGTCGCCAATGCGCAGCTCGGCGATGAGCACCGTGCCGGCGATGGCTTCCTGGTTGCGCTGCAGAATGTCGAGCACCTCGGCGTCGCCGGCGGCGGCGAACGTCACGCGGTCCGTCACGTTGTAGTCCACTTCCTTGCGCATCATCTGCATCTTGGAGATGATTTCACGAACGTAGCCTTCCTCGACCAGTTCGTCGGTCAGTTCGGTGTTGAGCCCGACAAACCCGCGGCTGCTGACGGTGACGAGGCCCGGGAACGAGGCGTGCCAGCGAATCTCCGCGTGGCCTTCTGCCCTGGAAATCGTCTGGCCTTCCAGGACGACTTCGCCGCGTTCCTGGAACGCCCGCACCTGTTCGGGCGTGGCCGACTTGGCGGCTTGGTTCAGCACGGGAACCAGCTTGCCGTACGCCTTCCCAACTTCTTTCAGGTTCAAATAGAGTTCCGGCTTCGCGATGTCCTCGAGCGCTGCGAACCGGACTTCCTTCACGTTCAGCTCATCCTTCAGGGTCTCGCTGAACTTCTCCAGCACCGCGCGCTGGCTCTCTGGAACGAACAACGCAAGGAGCGGCTGGCGTGTCTTGATTTTGCTTTCGTTGCGCAGGTGACGTCCGCTCTCCACGACGCGCAGCACCTGGTCCATCTCGGCAATCAGGTCACTGTCGATGAGCGCGGCGTCCGCCGTTGGAAAGTCGCACAGATGCACGCTCTCCGGGGCCTCTGGATGGGCCGTCTTGACGACGTTCTGGTAAATCTCTTCCGCAATGAAGGGTGTAAACGGCGCAATCAGCTTGCTCAGCGTTTCCAGGCACTCGTACAGCGTCAGGAAGGCGGCCGCCTTGTCCGGCTCCATGCCGGGCGCCCAGAAGCGGTCGCGGCTGCGCCGGATGTACCAGGTCGACAGCTCGTTGACAAACTCCTGCAGTCCGCGCGCCGCCGCCGTCGCGTCGTACGCGTTCAGCCAGTTGTCGACGCGGCGGACGGTGTCGTGCAGACGGGCCGTGATCCACCGGTCCAAGAGCGGCCGCTCCGGCACAGGCACGTGGTGTGCCGCGGGCTGGAAGCGGTCGATGCCTGCGTAGAGCGCGTAGAAAGCGTGCACGTTCTGCAGCAGGTCGATGAACTTGGCTTTGCTTTCCGCCACCGCCTTGTGGTAGAAACGCTGCGAGTTCCACGGCTGCGTGTTCGAAAGGAAGTAAAACCGCAGCGCGTCGGCGCCGTGCATGTCCAAGGCTTCAAAGGGGTCGATGACGTTGCCCTTTGACTTCGACATCTTCTTGCCTTCCTCGTCGAGCACGTGCCCGAGCACCAGCACGTTCTTGTACGGCGCCTGTCCCGTGACCAGGGTGGAGATGGCGAGCAGACTGTAGAACCAGCCGCGCGTCTGGTCAATGGCTTCGCAGATATAATCGGCCGGGTACAGGCGCTCGAACGCGTCCTGGTTCTCAAACGGGTAGTGCAGCTGGCCGAACGGCATGCTGCCGGAGTCAAACCACGCGTCGATGACCTCCGGCACACGCCGCATCTCGCCGCCGCAGGCACACGTCCAGGTGATGTCGTCAATGTACGGCTTATGCAGCTCCTGCGGCAGCCGGCCCGCGAGCTGCTCCAGTTCTGCTTTTGACCCGACACAGTGTTTGTGGCCGCACGATGCACACACCCAGATGGGCAGCGGCGTGCCCCAGTAGCGGCTGCGGGACAGGTTCCAGTCCACCATGTTCTCCAGGAAGTTGCCAAACCGGCCTTCCTTGATGTGTTCGGGCATCCAGTGGACAGCATTCGAGTTGGCAATCATCTGCTCCTTCACCGCTGTGGTCTGGATGAACCAGCTGTCAATCGCGTAGTACAACAGCGGCGTGTCGCAGCGCCAGCAGTGCGGGTAGGCGTGCTCGTGCTTGTGTTTCTCAAAGACGAGTCCACGGCCGGCCAGGTGCTTGACGATGTCGACGTTCACGTCTTCATCGCGCACGAACCGCCCTCTAAAGTCGGTCACATCGTCGGTAAAGCGGCCTGTCAAGTCGACAAAGTTGCAGTAGATCACGCCGTTTTCCCGGCACACGCGGTAGTCGTCCTCGCCGAACGCCGGTGCCATGTGGACCACACCTGTACCAGACTCCGCGGTCACGTGACCCGATGGCACGACGACGAACTTTTTGCCTTCGACCTGGACGTAGTGGAACACCGGTTCGTAGGTGGAGCCGACGAGCTCCCGACCGGACTTGCGGTCGACGATGGTGTCCTCCGGCTTCATGAACGACGCACGCAGGTCGTTTGCCACCCAATACCGTTCACCCGTTTGCGCGGATTGGAAGCATACGTAGGTCAGGTCTGGATTGACCGCCAGTGCGACGTTGGACGGCAGGGTCCACGGTGTCGTGGTCCACGCCAGGATGTATGTGGGCGCTTGTGCGCCGGCATTCTGTGCGGATCCGGCGGCCAGCGCCGGTCCGCCCGTGACGCGGAACTTGGCGGTGACGGTCAGGTCCTTCACGTCCTTGTAGCCCTGCGCCACCTCATGACTCGACAGCGTCGTTTCGCAGTGCGGACAGTACGGACTTACCCGGTGCCCCTGATACAGGTAACCCTTGTCGAAAATCTGCCGCAGCAGGTACCATACCGTTTCAATGTAGTCATCCGACAGGGTCATATAGGGATGTTCCATATCGACCCAGTAGCCGAGCCGTTCGGACATTTCCTTCCACAGTTCCTCGTATACGAAGACACTGTTGCGGCACTCGTTAATGAAACGCTCCACACCAAACGCTTGAATCTGCTTCTTGCCGCTGATGCCGTACTTCTTTTCGATCTCGATTTCCACCGGCAGCCCGTGCGTATCCCAGCCTGCCTTGCGCTCGGTGTGGTACCCTTTCATCGCCTTGTAGCGCGGGTACACGTCTTTCATCACGCGCGTAATGACGTGGCCGGAATGAGGGCGCCCGTTCGCCGTCGGGGGACCGTCGTAAAAGACAAACTCCGGTCCGCCCTCCCGCTGCGCCTGACTCTTGCGGAAAATGTCCTGGGCTTGCCACATGTTGAGGATGCGTAATTCGCGCGACTTGGCGTCTTCTTTCGCATCCACCTTTCGCGGCGCCTGATGAGCGCCTGGTTGACTCGTCAAGGTTTTTTCCTGTGCCATACGAATGTTCTCCTTCCATCAGTTGCGGACAAACCTGGGATGGCATCGGCTCGGCGGAGGCCGTGCGCGGTGGCGGGCCCATCTCGTCCGACAATCGAGTAGGAGGGGGCGCCTAGCCCCCGACCTCTCACACCACCTAGCATGCGGGTCCGCACTAGGCGGTTCATGAAACACCACGAAGCTGCAAATACCTCTCCTGGAGACTCCGCAGACCTAGCGCCTCAAAGTACGCCTTGTCCATGGCATGGTTCAGGTTCTTCGCCATCTGCCATGGTCCACGGCGCGAGTTCGCCATCATATGGACGGCCCATTCTGGCTGGTTCAGTGCCCGAAGTTTGGTGTAGCGGGTTTTCACCCGTTTCCACTGCTTCCAAATGCACATTCGGAGCCTCCGGCGTATCCATTCATCGAACCGTTCACAGTGCCCTTTCATCTGCGCAAGTCGGAAGTAGGCCACCCAGCCCATGATGTATGCATTGAGTTGTCTTATCCGCTCCGACAGCGGCATGCTCCGCGTTCGACGTGTGATCTGGCGCACCTTGTCCTTGAATCGCTCAATCGTCTTGTCAGCCAATCGGATCGGCGCCTGCTTCCCATACAGGAAGCTGTACCCCAGAAACTTTCGCCTCTGCGGTCTGTCTACGGCACTCTTTTCCCGATTCACTTTGAGTTTCAGGCCTTCTTCCAGGTATTTCGTGAGCGAAGCCATCACCCGTTCCCCAGCTCTGCGCGACTTCACATAGACGTTGCAATCGTCCGCATAGCGGACGAACCTGTGTCCACGTTTCGTGAGTTCACGGTCGAAGTCGTCCAGCAGGATGTTCGCCAGTAACGGACTGAGCGGGCCTCCTTGCGGTGTGCCTTCTTCGCTCCTCACCACGACGCCATTCTCCAGTACTCCGGCGTTCAAGTACGCCCGTATCAGTCTGAGAACTCGCTTGTCCTTCACCTTTCGTGCCACACGTGCCATGAGCATGTCGTGATTGACGCGGTCAAAGAACGCAGCCAAGTCCATATCCACTGTCCATGCGTACCCTTCCCGGATGTACTCCTGTGCTTTGAGCACCGCGTCCTGGGCTTTGCGCCTTGGGCGAAACCCGTAGCTGTTTGGTGAGAATGTCGGGTCGAAGATTGGGTTAAGCACCTGAAGAAGTGCTTGCTGAATGAGTCGGTCGACCACGGAGGGAATCCCCAGCTTCCTCTTCCCGCCTCCGGGTTTCGGAATCTCGACCCGCCTGACGGGTTGAGGCTTGTAGGTTCCCGCGAGCAGCTGCTGACGGATGTCAGCCCAGTGCGTCTGGACGTACGACCGTAGTTGTTCTACCGTCACTCCGTCCACGCCCGGCGCTCCCTTGTTCGATTCGACTCGATACAAGGCCCGCAGCATGTTCTCTCGCTGCAGTACCTCTTCCAGCAAGGCGGTATTGCCTTCGCAGGATGGGGTCTGTCTTTGTGCCGACGACGAACTCGGCCCTCGCTCTCCAGCCTCTCGCGGCTTCACCGCTACCCTCTGGGAGGAGGCCCCTTGCGGGGTATTCTGCTGTCTCTGCTCATCGTTCGAACGCATCCAGTCCATCCTCATTTCATGTTCGACCCTTCCATCGACAAGCGCTTGCCGATGTACTATGGCCTCTGCTGACTCCTGCCCGTTCAGCGCCACCTCCCGGTCGCGGTTACCAGCTTTACTGGCGTACCGGACAGGCCTCCCCGGATAAGAGCGGTCTCTTTCCTCTCATGCACCCGCCGCAGTTTACTGCAACAGCCCTTGGTGACTTCGGACTTCGTTGTGTTGAGGCAACTCGTCCAACTGCCACAGCCTCAAATGCGATTCGTGTACCTCGGGTCGAGAGTTTGCCTCCAGCTTCCTTCAGATTCCGCCTCGCAACGGACACCTTTGCTCTTGGCTAACGGTAGGTATGTCACCAACCCCCGTTCGGGACTTTCACCCTATAGAAACCGCCCATGCCGGGCGTACACACAAAAAGCCGCCCCGCGAAGGGGCGGCTTCCAGCCGCTGTACCACCCAACTTAGCGTATCGTCTCGCGCCGGTCGTCATGACCGGACCCGTCGTCGTACGCTCCATTTGGTCCCGTAACGTGGGAAGACGATCCAGCCTACCAGCCCAGCCTGTCCGGCAAGCGCGTTCGGTGGATGGCTCGGAGGGGATGTCGAACCTGGTGGATGAATGGGTTCTCAGCGGGTCCCACTCTCTGTCATCATCCAGTCTCAGGACGACGCGTCCTCGTCATTGCGTCATCAATACAGTTATTGTCACTATTGTAGCAAATCCAGCCACACCCCTCAACGGTTCTGCTGTTGGCTTCCCCCTGCTGTGTGGTACAAGAGTCAGGATGTTGTCATGGATACCCGTACAATTCTGGGCTCGGGTCTCGTACTATGTCCTGAGAGGATTTTTTTGTGTCTGGACAGCACAAGATGTCTGCATGGGCACAAGAACTGATTCAGACAGGCGGCCCCCCGCGCGTGATGCCCGCGCGCGCATGCCGTCTGTCGACAACGCGAGGTGAGCCAATTGGCGCGAAAGTACGCAATTCGCATCGCGATCGGCTTGGTTGCTGTCATCGCGGTGTTTGTGGGCGTCTTCACGGCGCTGGTGCAGTTCATCCCGTTTGACACCACCAAACTGCAGAGCATGACGACACCGACAGTTGTTTATGGCGACAATGGGCAGACCATGCTTCAGATTGCAGCGCCTGGAGAGTCCGACCTGACCTATCAACAAATCCCGAAGGTCCTCCAGAATGCGCTGGTCGCCACGGAGGACCACAATTTCTGGAACAGTTCCAGTGTCGACGTGCGCGGCATCCTGCGCGCCGCGTTCGTAGACTTGTGGTCGGGAAGTTTGTCCCAGGGTGGCAGCACCATTCAGGAACAGTTGGCCAAAATCGTGTTTCTCAATGACAAAAAGACGTTCAGCCGAAAGATTCAGCAGGTCGTGCTGGGCGTACAAATCAATCGCCACTACACAAAGCAAGAGATTCTGACCATGTATCTGAACAAAGTCTATCTGGGCGAAGGTGCAACCGGTGTGGAACAGGCAGCACAGCGGTATTTTGGCATTGACCTTCGCAAGGACCCGCACCTGACCCTGGACCAGGCGGCCCTTTTGGCCGGGTTGCCGCAGGCGCCAAGTGCCTATGACCCGCTGCAGAATCCTCACGCAGCGTTGACGCGGCGCAACGAAGTGCTGCAGAACATGGTCAAATACGGGTATATCTCGCAGGCTCAGGCGACCGCCGCGGAGAAGCAAGGACTGGGTGTGTCCTATCATGCTCTTCCCGATGATCCATGGGAATCCAATCCAATTCTGATGAACTTCCTGTTGGATTACCTACAGAACCACATGCCAAACGGCGAGAGTATTACGCCGCAGCAAGTGGAGCAGGGCGGGCTGAAGATCTACACCACGCTCGACCCGAAGGTCCAGCAGGCGGTCGATACCGTATTTGGCAGCACGAACTACAATGGCGATTTCCCTGGGCCAACCTCTGGCACCATTGTGGAAGGTGCAGGTATCTTTGTCGACCCGAAGACGGGCGGCATCCTCGGTGCTGCCGGGTCGCGGGGACAGGATGCTGTGGCGCTCGGCTATGACCGCGTCTATGCCAAGAGTTCCCCGGGTTCGTCGATTAAGCCCATCATCGACTACGCACCGGCCATCCAAAGCGGAAATTGGGGGCCGAATTCGATTCTCAACAACGCGCCGCAAACGTTCCCGGGCAACTACCGTCCGTCCAACTGGGAGGGTGAAGGGCCGACCCGGGTTACGCTGCAATATGCCCTGACGCAGTCTCAAAACATTGCATCCGTGTGGCTGTTGCAGCAAATTGGGCTGCAGACCGGAATTCAGTTTGCGGAGAATGACGGAATTACGTTCACCGACCAAGAGAAGAACGAGCTGTGCGCTGCCATCGGCTGTGAGGACGTCACGCCGGCTCAGATGGCGCAGGCCTATGAGCCGTTCGACGACAACGGCGTGCAGATGCAGGAGCATTTGGTGAACAAGATTGTGAATCAGGAAGGCAACGTGATTTATCAGTACCAGCCGTCCTCCAAACAGGTCATGACGCAGCAGACGGCACAGACGATGACGCAGTTGATGGAGGATGTGGTTCAGAACGGGACTGGTACCCGTGCGCAGGTGCCTGGCTGGGGGGTGGCTGGCAAGACTGGGACTGTGCAGTACGATACCTCGGAATCCCATCCGGACTGGATTCGCAACGGCTGGTTTGACGGCTATACGCCGACCATGGTTGGGTCTATCTACATCGGGTACGACAACACGGATGCAGAACATCATCTGGAGTGGACGACGCTTGACCCGTCGGCCAACTGCGCGATGATCTTCAGTGACATCGTGAAACTCGCAGTCCAGGGCGAGACGCCGCAGCAATTCAACATCCAGCCGAGCCAACAGACGCCGCAGCCGAATCAAAACACCCAGAACGCCGTGACCAACCTGACAGCTTCCTGGAACGCGGCGGCGAACGCGGTGCAGTTGAGTTGGCAGACGTCGTTGACCGGTACGAAAAGCTTCGTCATCGAACGTTCGACGGTGTCTGCGCCAGCGGGCGGACAGGGCAGCAGCCAGATGGAGCAAATCGGTCAGGTGTCGACGACAACCTTTGACGATTCCAGCGTGCAGTTGGGCGGCACCTACACCTATGTCGTGCAGGCGGTGGATCCGACAACTGGATCGCCCATCGGCCAGGCGCAGTCTGTCACGGTGACGGTGCAGGCGCCGGGTGTAGGAACTGGCGGTGGTCCGGGAAATTCCACCGGGGGCGGCCTGGGGGGCCAGGGCACGGGCAATGGAACGGCCCCGGGCACGGGGCCAGGCACGGGCCCAGGCACGGGCGGTAATGTCACAGGCGGCGCCCCCGGACCGGGCAACGAGACCGGCGGCGGTGGATCAAACACGACCAACAGCACGCCGACGACCGGATCCGGCGGAGGCAATTCCACTGGCGGTGGGTCTGGCAATAACGGCGGTGTACTCGGCGGGTTGTAAGGGCGTGCTCGGGCTGCAAGGGCGCGCTCGGGCTGTAAGGGCGAAGCGAAAGCGATGGGGGTAGGGTGAACGTGAGCGCAGGCAAAGAGCAAGGGAAGAAAGCGGTCGTGATCCTCAGCGGGGGACTGGACAGTACGACTTGCATGGGGATTGCGAAGGACCGCGGATACGAGTTGTACCCGCTGACATTTGACTATGGACAGCGCCACAGTGTCGAGGTGGCGCACGCCAGGCGGGTCGCCGCGTTTTACCATGCAACGGTGCATCAGGTGGTGAAGATGGACTTCTTGCGGCAAATCGGCGGCAGCGCATTGACGGACGACAACGTGGAGGTGCCGACCACGGGGGTCGGGGAAGACATTCCGGTGACCTATGTGCCCGGACGCAACCTCCTGTTTCTGTCGATGGCGGGCAGCTACGCCGAAGTGATTGGCGCAAACGCGATTTTCATCGGCGTCAACGCACTGGACTACAGCGGCTACCCGGACTGTCGGCCGGAGTTTATTGCCGCCGTACAGGAAGCCATTCGCGTGGGCACGAAGGCGGGGGTGGACGGTCACCCCATCACCATTGAGGCGCCGCTGATGCACTGGACGAAGGCAGAAATCATCCGCGAAGGGATGCGGCTTGGGGTTCCGTACGAACTTACGACCTCCTGCTACCAAGGCGGCGAAGAAGCCTGCGGCAAGTGTGACAGCTGCCGGCTGCGCTTAAAGGGCTTCGCGGAGGCGGGGTATACGGACCCGATTCCATACCGCAAGTAAGGGGAAGGAAGGGACGGGGCGAGCCGTTGGGGCTCGTCCTTTGTTTTTTGGGCGGGATGAGGCAGGAAAGGCGCCTAAAGCGTCGGGATCTGAGGCCGCTGGGGGCGCCGCTCGGCATGCGGCGGCTTAGGGAAGGAAAGGCGCCTTGTGTGCCTAGCTAAGCTAGGCGCAACTTGTTGGTGAAAGTCCAACCGAGGTAGGGACCAAGCCGCCTCGTAGCTAGCAGGCATCTGGCGGTGAGAGCCTAAGGATGAAGCCCTGTGAAAAAAATCCTAGAAAATAGGTGAAGCAAACCTGCAGGCTGTAACATGAAGTGAATCCTGCCGCATCGTTATAACTGACCCGAAAGGGACAAGAGGGAGCCGAGCCCCGAGGGTACGGGTGAAGGCCATGGAACACACGAAGATCTTGGATGAGCAGTGTGGAAGAACCCTCCGGTGTATGGGGAACGGCATGCAGGGACAGTTGCGTCTGGAACTAGGGAGACCCTACCCCGCACGGCAATAGCCGTAAAGCGTGAGCCTATAAGCCGAAGAGGTGAAGTGGCGAGCGGCGGAGAGGGAGTCGGAGGGGGCCATAGTACCGAAGAAGCGGAGCAACATAACTCCGTGGAGGGAAGGGCGTGCACGAGCACACTACCCCGCTTTGTTCACGGGTATCTGAGGGAGGTAAGAGCGAGTGAATGCAGTGAACACTGCTAACTACACCAAAGTAAAAGCTCGAGAACTCCAAAGAACCCTCTACCTTGCTGCGAAGGCGAATGCCAAGCGAAGGTTTCATTCCCTGTATGACAAGGTATACAGGTCGGACGTGCTGTGGGAAGCATGGAGACGAGTCAAGGCAAATCGAGGAAGCGCGGGAGTGGATGGGGTAACCATCCGACACATCGTGGAGGAGTACGGAGAAGAACAGTTTGTGCGGGAGACACAGGATCTGCTGAAAAAGGGCACATATCGGCCGCTGCCAGTGCGGAGGAAGAACATCCCGAAGGCGGATGGCAAGGAAAGGCCGCTGGGGATACCGGTCATCCAGGACCGTCTGGTGCAGATGGCGTCGAAGATGGTGCTTGAGCCCATATTCGAGGCGGATTTCAAAGACTGCTCGTTTGGGTTCCGACCCAAGCGCAGTGCCAAAGACGCTATACAACGAATTCAGCGGACTGTGAATTACGAGAATACCTATTGGGCTGTCGATGTGGACATCTCAGGGTATTTCAACAACATCCCGCACGACAAGTTACTCATGCTGGTCAAGCAAAGAGTGAGCGACCGGCGGGTACTCAAGCTCATCAGGCAATGGCTCAAGGCCGGGTACGTGGAAGAAGGCCTGTTCCACGAAACGGAATTGGGAAGTCCGCAGGGGGGAGTCATCTCGCCACTGCTGGCGAACATCTACCTGAACTACCTCGACACCGTGTGGGAGAGGAATTACACGCACCTCGGTAAACTGGTACGATACGCCGATGACCTTGTGATTCTGTGCCACAAGAAGGCTGATGCGCTCAAAGCCATCCAAGTCCTGAAGGCGGTGTTTCAGCGGCTGGAGTTGCGCATGAACCGGGAAAAGTCCAAGCTGGTAAGCCTTTGGCCGGGAAAGCCGGGATTCGACTTTCTGGGACACCATCACCGGTACATGCCGATGATGCGACCGGGGGGACGGGTGTGGAACGCGTTTCGGAGCTATCCGTCGAAGAAGTCCATGAAGAAGATGAGGGACAGAGTGCGAGAGGAACTTGCCCCACGAAACCGCCTGTACTGGACCGTACAACAGGTGGTAAGCAGGCTGAACCCCATTATCCAAGGATGGACGAATTACTACACGGCGGCGGACCCGAAGGCGAGCAGGAAATTTCTTGCCAAGATAGACTGGCACATCTCACGACGACTGATACTGTATTGGCGCAAGAAGTACAAGCGCAGCCGAAAGAGCCAATCTGAGATTATGAAGGCATTTCGGGGCATGGGACTGAAGTCTGTAACAGGCTATGGTGCGTAGCTATAGGGCGCAAGGTGAAGAACATCGGAAAGCCGTATGAGGGAAAACCTCACGTACGGTTTGATGAGGAGGGGCTGGTTGCCCAGCCCTTTACTCTACAAGGGGCGGGACCCCGCCGGCCGCGACGCGGTGGGACCCCGCAGGAACGCAGACGGCCGCCCGCCGCGATCCGTTTAAACGTCTCCCTTTTCTCCGTCTTCCGGGGTATTGACCATGTGCGCTGCCGTCATCGCCAGCCGCTCGAACATGACACGCCGCAGCTCCCCCTGCAGCCCAATGTCGTCCATGGCACCTGACATGCAGTGGAGCCAGGCTTGTGCATGGGCCCGCGTAATCGGGAACCGCAGGTGGCGGTAGCGCATCATCGGGGCACCGTACTGTTTGGCATACAAAGCAGGCCCGCCAAAAAACTGGGTGAGAAACGCCTTTTGCTTTTGCCGGATCTCCGTGAAATCGTCGGGGAACAACGGCTTCAGCAAAGGATCCTCTGCGACGCGGGTATAGAAGTGATCGACTAACGCGTGTATGGTGGCTTCTCCACCGGCGATATCGTATATCGTTTGGGTGGCGGCCGGTCGATTGGGCCGCGCCCGGTTCATCTCGGCGTTGGACTCAGACATCTGCTATTCCTCACTTTGTCATCAAATTCCCTGTGGTTGAACACGGTCCGCCGTGCGCGCGGCGACAAAAGCAATCTGCTGCTGCCATTACAAATGGTACCTCCCAACAGTGTAACATGGTGTGTCGACGATCACGCTCGATGCGATGATGCGTCCGGTGAGTCCGCAGCGGCCGCCGTTGCCGCGTCATCGGTTGGCAGCCAGGTCGGCGGGGGGCGACGCATGTCCCGCTGGCGTGTGATTGTCCGTCCGGTGTGCGATATAATGAAACCAAATTGGGCAGATTTGGCTTGTGCCGAGGGAACAGATTCATCCGCATGCGGGTGGCAGCCTGTTTGCAGCAAGGGGGAATGTCCATGGTCAATCCGTACGACAAGGCCTACGAATTGGCGGATGCACTGAGGCAAAGTGACGCATTCCAACGATTGCGGGATGTGAAGCAGAAGATTGAAGCCGATCCGGCCGTGCTTGAGATGCTGCAGGATTATCGGAAGCGGCAAATGGAACTGGAGCAAAAGCAGATGCTGGGTCAAACCCTCACCGAGGAGGAACGCTCGGCGTTTGAGAAACTAACGGAAGTGGTCAATCTCAACATGCTGGTTCGCAACTATTTGGAAGGCGAGCGGCAGCTCGGCGTAATCTTCTGGGACATCCAGGGGATTCTTGCGAAAGTGATGCAAGAGGCTGGGATACAGCCGCCGCTGGCAGACGAGGCGTCAGGCAGTACAGGCGCTGGGGGCTGAGTCCTCGCCGAAGTCAACCATCTTGACCCAACCATCTTGATGCAACCATCCTCGAAAGGAGTTGGATTGAACCATGAAGATTACATACCACGGTCATGCCTGTTTTACCGTTGAAGAAGGCGGCCACGCGATTATTATTGACCCGTTCCTGTCCGGCAACGGCAAAGCGGATATTGGTCCGCAGGATGTGAAAGTCGAGGCGATTTTGCTGTCCCATGGACATGGCGATCACGTCGGAGACACGGAACAAATTGCCCGCGCCAACAAGGCGACCATCATCGCGCCGTTCGAGCTGGCGATGTTTTTTGGCCGGCAGGGCTTCAATGTGCACCCGATGCACTTGGGCGGGGGGCACACCTTCTCCTTTGGTCACGTGAAGCTGACGCTGGCGTTCCACGGGTCTGGGATTGAATTGGAGGATCGGATTGAATATGCCGGAAATCCGTGCGGATTCCTCATCACAATGGGTGGAAAGACATTCTATCATGCGGGCGATACGGGCTTGTTCGGGGATATGAAGTTGATTGGTGAACGAAACAAGATTGATGTCGCGGCTTTACCCATCGGCGACAACTTCACCATGGGCCCGGATGACGCGCTTTTGGCGGCCGAGTGGCTCCGCGCCCCGCAGGTCATTCCGATGCACTACAACACGTTCGACCTTATCAATCAGGACGGCCAGTCGTTCGCGAAAGCGGTCGACGCCAAAGGCATGAAGGGCGTCGTTCTGGAACCCGGTCAGTCGCTGGAAGTATAAAGTCAGGCAAAAGCTGGGCCGGGGAATCTCCCCGGCCCAACAAGTATCGCGCGCTTAATGTGCGCGGTCAGCCATTTTCACCATCACGCGCGCGAGGGTTTGCTGTTCATCCTCTGTGCTGGCATCCCACATTTGCTTCAGCAAACGTTCCTGCGCATTTTTCGGGTCCACCTTGTTCGCCAGGAAGTCTCCCATCTTGGCTGCGACCTGTGTAATCCGGTCGTTTGAGACCCCCATGGATTGCGCGCGATCGACTTGGGCACCAAGGAATTCCTTCCATCGGTCGAAATTTTCTAACGCATTTTCCATTGCATCCTGCATCCCCACGGCCATGCCCCCTTCTGAAGTGAATCCAAGAAACATCTAAAGGGTTCCGCAATGTCTCGTTTTGTATGCATGGAAAGCATACGCGAAGGGGACGAGGCATATAGATGATTCAAGCCACGCAAAGGGGGACAGACCATGCGGAGAAAAACCTTGCCCGGGCGCACAGCCAGACGGCGGGCCATAGTATATACCTGTGCACTGGTGGCCCTGGTGGCGTACGGCCTCCCGCGGATCCCGGCGTTACAGCACGGCCTGGGCGGTTCCTTCAGCGTCATCTGGATTTTATTTGCCGGGCTGGCGATTGCAGCGAACTTATACTTTGTCGTCGGGGCCGACCGGGAGCGCAGCCGCATCCTGGAAGAGCGTGAATTGTTCACCTCACGGTCGGCGGCTTCGCCAGTCCGCCGCGAACGCGGACGAGCCTGAGGGAATGAATCAGTCAGCGGCACATGCCTGAACGCCGGCATGTGCCGGGGCACGACAAGATAAATGCCTGCGGACAAGCTGATTTATGTATGTCTCGTCCAGAACACAACGCCTGCCGCGCACAACAGGCAAAGCAGGATGGCGCCAATGGGTTCAATCGCTCCGGCCAAAATCTGCACTTGGGTTCATCCCCTTCTGGAAGCTGTCTTTATGGAAGCTGTCTTTCTGCAGTGATGTCCCGCGAACCCGACGGTTGCGAATCTGACTGCTTTCGTGCGGCTGCAACATTCGTCCACGCACTACAATATCTTCCCCGTACCGATCACGCAAGCGATCTGTCACTTCCGTGAGTTTCCGCAGCCGATCACGCCTGTCGTCGGTCAACCGCGGTTCTGGGTCGGCCGCCGGCACTGCAACGTCGGCAAACAGCGGCAGCAGAACTTGTGTACCAGGCGCATCTTCGTTCCCGGCCACGGAGGATACACCGTCGGCTTCGGCTGACTGCAGATTTTGAAGCGTTACACCGAGCAAGCGTACTTTGCGGTCAGTGCGGCGGTGCTCCGTCATGAGGGCGAGTGCCTCCCGGTAAATCTCCTCGGTCAGCTGCGTCGGCACGGGCAGTGTCCGGGACCGTATGATGGTCTCGCGATTTGCGTAGCGGATGGTAAGCTGCACGGTACGCCCCGCCAGACCGTGCCGTCGTACCCTGCGGCCCACTTGGTCAGACAGGTTCATCAGTACCATCGCCAGCTCGTTTGGTTGGTCTGCGTCTTTCGACAGCGTGATGGAGTGTCCAATGCTCTTCTGCGCATCCGGTTCCGCCTGCACGGGCCGATCATCCAATCCGTTTGCCCACGCCCTCAATTCCAGTCCGCGTTTCCCGAGCGACCGCAGCAACGGCTCCGGTCGAGCGCGGGCCAAGTCTCCGATCGTTCGAATGCCAAGCCGTTCCAGCCGCTGTGCCGTCTTCGCCCCTGCGCCAAACATACTTTGGACGGGCAGCGGCCACAACAAGGCGGGGACGTCGTCCAGCGTGATGACCGTCAGCCCCATGGGCTTCCGAAAGTCGCTCGCCATTTTGGCCAAGAACAGGTTCGGCGCGATCCCGATCGAACACGGCAGTCCCAGTTCTTCGAGGATGCGTTGCTGCAGGGTTTGCGCAATTTCTTGAGCTGTCCCAAACTGACGGCTGCCTGTGACGTCGGCAAAGCACTCGTCGATGCTGACAATCTCCACTTGCGGGGTGTAACACCGCACCAGCGCAAACACGCGCTTGGCGTACTTGCGGTACAGGTCGAAGTCAGGGTGAATGACAATCAGGTCCGGGCACACGCGCAGCGCCTCCTGCACCGTCATGGTCGCCCGGACGCCGCGTTGACGCGCCTCGTAACTTGCCGTTACCACCACGCCGTGCCGCGTTTGCGGGCTTCCTGCGACCGCGGTCGGGCGGTTCTTGTACAACTCGGGCTCCTCTGCCGCGTGGCAGGAACAATAAAAGGCGTTCATGTCGATGTGCAGAATCGAGCGGTTCAATGTGCACTCCTGCCCGTTTGCAGTCATCGCCTGTGCCTCCTCTGTGTTCCCTGATCGCATCTTCTCACAATCTTATCGTGTCGTGGTATAGTTTTGGCAACGGGTGGTCCAGGCATGCCGCCAATCGGCGGGGCTTGACCATACCCCCGCTTCGGACAAATTGCCAGGGTACCTGGTTTCAGGGGGCAACAACGTGAAAGAGAAACGACACATGCGAATTAAGGAAATTGTCAGCCAGCGCGAGATTGAAACCCAGGAAGACCTGGTCAAGGCGCTCGAAGAATCTGGATTTCCGGTTACGCAGGCGACGATTTCCAGAGATATCAAAGAACTGCAGTTGATTAAAGTGGTCGGCAGTAATGGACGCTACAAGTATGCGATTCCTGTCTCCGCTGCGCCGGTTTCCGCCGACGCCCTGCGCCGGAGACTGGCAGACGTATTTGTGTCGCTCCGCCGCGCCAATAACCTGCTGGTTCTTCGCGTGGCACCCGGCAACGCGCACGCCATCGCGTCTATCCTGGACAATATGAACCTTCCTGACCTGCTTGGAACGCTGGCGGGCGACGATACGCTTCTGCTCATCTGCGCCGATGAAGCATCCGCCAAGTCACTGGCGTCGTGGCTGGCCTGACGCGGCTGACCAGCGGTGCTAGAGCGCATGCCAAACGGCGATCGTCAGCACACCGCCCACCATGGCCCATAAGGGCTTTTTCGTAAGCAGCGCCACGACGAGCGCGACCAGGGTGGCAGAAAGAAACGCCCAGTCCAGAT
Source organism: Alicyclobacillus cycloheptanicus (assembly GCF_028751525.1). Lineage (GTDB taxonomy): Bacteria > Bacillota > Bacilli > Alicyclobacillales > Alicyclobacillaceae > Alicyclobacillus_L > Alicyclobacillus_L cycloheptanicus. The sequence continues at coordinate 723,810 of NZ_CP067097.1, read as the reverse complement.
GGCCCGCCGTTGCGGGGTGCCACACCACCGCTGGCGCCACCATGGCGGCGAACACTCCGATGGGAATATAACTGAAGGTGCGGGCGATGCGCGGGGAAGGGCGCCACGTTCGACCCAGCAAGATGGCTGGCCAGCGAGTCAAATAGGTCGCGATGGCGCAAAGTGCCACCAGTACTGCAAAACCAGCGCCGGTCTCGTACAGATGGGTCCCGGTCATTTACGCGTCACCCCATATCCAAAGCTGACGGCAGCGCCAGCCAGAATGGCACCGCTGCTGCCCCAAGCGCGATACACAACGATTGCGACGACTGCTGCCAGGATGGCTGCGATGACGTGGCTGCGGTGTTTCAACTGTGCCGCGAGCAATCCCAGAAAGGCACCGATGTAGGCAAAATCAAGCCCATAGCGGGACGGGTCGCCAATTAGTCCCCCAGCCAGGAAGCCAAGGGCTGAGCTGATTTGCCAGGGGAAAAAGATGGCGCTGCCAGCACCTGCCATATAGGCTGCGGTAATGGGCCTGGACTGGCTGGCCACAGCCATGATGCTGAAGCTCTCATCGGTCAGTCCGTGCGCGAGCCAGGACAACCGCCGCGGCCGCAGCCGTGTCAGCGATGGGCCAAGTGTGAGTCCGTAAAGCATCTGGCGGGCATTCAGGAGAAAGGTGCCGACCACAATGGCGATGGTTGTGGCGCCTTGGTGGAGTAGGGAGAGAATGCTGAACTGCGACGCACCCGCAAACACGAAGATGGAAAGTGCCATAGCGCTGGAGAATCCGAGGTGGTTTGTGCTGCGCGCGAGGGCGCCATACGCAAACCCGTACGCGAATACACTGACAGACAAAGGAAACCCATCTGCAAGCGCCCGTGCAAAGTCCTTTTGCCAAGAGATCGGTTGTGCTACGCTTGCATTGTTGTGGGTGTACTGCACGTTTGAAGTTGGCACCCGCAACCCTTCCCGTCGTATGGTATAACTTACATTAAGAATAATATAGCATATAGAACGGAAGGGGCTCAAACCCATCGAACCGCAAGGCAGAAATGATGTCACCGTCCGCCTGGGGAACCGGCTGCGTGAGATGCGGCAGGAACGGGGCTTGTCGCTGGACAGGCTGGCCCAGTTGACGGGCGTCAGCAAACCCATGCTCGGTCAAATTGAACGGGGGATTTCCAGTCCAACCATCGCGACCTTGTGGAAAATCGCGAAGGGGTTCAATGTACCGTTTACGTCGTTCCTGGAGGATGAAGCGCCGCTGCAGCTGGTTCGCGCTGCCGACCAGACCGCGTTTTACGAAGACGAAGAACGTTACCAGGTCTTCAGCACATATCGTGCACCGGGAAGTCCCGTTGAGTTGTTTCGAATGATTTTGCAGCCAGGCTGCAAACGCGTCGCCGAACCGCACACCTCTGGCGTCATGGAGTCGGTGACGGTGTTTGAAGGGGTTCTGCGCATCACGGTTTCAGGCGGGACCTACGAGCTGCAGCCTGGGGATGCCTTGAACTTTGCCGCAGACATCCCGCACACCTACGAAAATCCGGGTCAAACAACGGCTGTTGCGCATTTGACGATGTTTTACACAACGGTCGGCGCCCGAACCTTGTAAGAACCTTGCGAGAATGGAGTGAAGTCTATGTCCACGCCAAGCGCACCGATGGCGACAGAAGCTTTGCAGCAGGCGCTGGTTTCGTTCCGGCGCAAGTTGCACGAACATCCTGAATTAAGTATGGAAGAGTACGAGACGACCAAGGCCATCCGGGCGTTCCTTGAGGAAGCGCACATCGAGGTGCTCGATTATCCGCTGGAGACGGGGGTGCTGGCCATCGTGCGCGGCAAACGGCCGGGGCCGTGCGTCGCGATCCGCGCGGACATTGACGCGCTGCCGATTGTCGAGGAGACCGGCCTGCCGTGGGCATCAAAAGTCCAGGGCAAAATGCATGCCTGCGGGCACGATTTTCACACTGCGGCAGGTCTCGGCGCTGCGGTGCTGGCGAAGCAGGCGGCCGACAGCGAGGCGTCCTTTGCCGGAGACATTCTGTTCGTGTTTCAGCCTGCAGAGGAAGTCGGGCAGGGGGCTGCCAGTATCATTGCCACCGGGGTGTTTGACGACCTTTGCGTCGGCGCCATCATCGGCGAACACAACAACCCATTGCTCGCGTGCGGCAAAATCGGCGTGAAATCAGGTCCGCTTATGGCGAGCGTCGACGAGTTTCGGATTGTCGTGAAGGGGGTCGGCGGTCATGCTGCAATTCCCGAATTAACGGTCGATCCGATTGTGATTGGCTCACACATCGTCAGCGGCTTGCAGCACCTGGTCAGCCGGGTCGTCTCGCCCCACCACAACGCGGTCGTGACCGTGGGCAAATTTCAGGCCGGGACGGCGCGCAATATCATTCCGATGGAGGCTGTCCTTGAGGGCACTGTGCGCACACTGCAGCCAGACGTGCGGGATGTCATCGAACAGCGTCTCTCGCAGTTTGTCAAGCAGACGGCGGAGGCCTTTGGCGGTGACGCCGAGGTGGAGTTTGAACGCGTGCTGCCGGCCGTGATCAACCATGAAAAGACAGCCGACGTCGTGCTGGAGGCCGCGAAGGCGGTTGTTGGCGAAGACAACGTCGTGACGGCGGAGACGACCATGGGCGGCGAAGACTTTTCTGTCTATCAAGAGAAGCTGCCCGGGTGTTTCTTTTGGGTGGGGACTGGGAAACCGCACGGCTGGCACCACCCCTCCTTTGATGTCGACGAGTCCATGATGCACAAGACGAGCGAAATCTTTGTGGCAGCTGCGCTGCGCTGGCTCGCACTGCATCAGGGATGAGGCTTAGATTAGGCGCGGCCCACAGGCGTGAGGATGTGAGCATGCCGGCGCCGCCTGTGCCGCGCGGCGCTGGCATGTAAACGGGAGATGGGGAGAGGTTGGATGGGGCGTCGAAGGTTTTTGTTCGGGGCGTGGGTCGTTTCCCTGATCGCGACCGCGACCAGTTTGTACTGGAGTGACATTCTGGGGTGGCTCCCGTGCGATTTGTGCTGGTATGAGCGCATTTGCATGTACCCGTTGGTTGTGATTTTGGGCATCGGCGTCTTTGCCAGAAAGTCAGATACCTTTCGTATCGCGATCACGTTTCCGATCGTCGGCTTGTTCATCTCGGCGTATCACTACCTGATGCAAATCATGCCTGGCGTGGCCCGGACAGCTTCCTGCAGTTCGGCTGTGCCCTGCCAGATTCCGGATTTCGTCTGGTTTGGCTGGATCACGCCGCCGCTCTTGGCGTTTCTCGGCTTTCTATGTATTGGGGTGTGTTTGGCGCTCTACCGGCGCAGCGCGGCGGCCGCCTCCGTCTACCGGTGAACACGGCGCCGCTGGACGGGGGTCTCAAGGGCGCTGGTGGAGGGACAGGCAGGCGCATTGCTCGATTTCGTTGACATGCTATACTGGCAGGATAGTAGCGGATTGGGGCCGCGACAGGCGAGGGCCTGGGGCGAGGCGGACCTTGGCCTCGGCGAGGCCCTTGGCGAGAACCGTAAGGAAGGTGACTGTCACGATTTACGATTCTGTGTTGGATTTGATTGGCCGTACGCCCGTGGTCAGGCTGAATCGGATTCCGAAGCCAGGCGGCGCGGCGGTGTTCATGAAGCTCGAGTCGTACAACCCGGGAGGAAGCGTGAAGGACCGCCCCGCTCTGCGAATGATCGAACGTGCGGAGCAGGAAGGGCACATTGAGCCGGGGAAGAGCGTGATTATTGAACCGACCTCGGGAAACACCGGGATCGGATTGGCGATGGTGTGCGCCGCGAAAGGTTACCGCTGCATCATCACCATGCCGGAAAACGCGACGGAAGAGCGCATAAAAATCTTGAGGGCGTATGGCGCAAAGGTGCACCTGACGCCGGCGCCGCTGCGCATGCAGGGTTCCATCGACGAAGCGCTGCGACTAGCGGAACAGACGCCGAACAGCTTTATTCCGATGCAGTTTGACAATCCTGCAAATCCGGAGGCGCATCGGGATACGACAGCGATTGAAATTCTGGAAGACTTCCAAGGACGGTTGGATGCCCTGGTGTTGACCGCGGGGACCGGCGGCACGGTGACGGGGACGGGCGAGGTTTTGAAGGAGAAGATTCCAGGAATTCGCATCTACGTTGTCGAGCCGGCCGGTTCACCCGTCCTGGCGGGCGGGAAGCCTGGGCCGCACAAGATCCCCGGCACGGGCCCTGGTTTTATCCCCAAAGTCCTGAATCGGGACATCTATGATGAAATTCTTCATATTACAGATGAGGATGCGCAGACCATGGCACGCCGCCTCGCGGCAGAAGAAGGCTTGCTGGTCGGTGCTTCCGGTGCAGCCTCTGCATATTTCGCGGTCGCCATTGCCGCAGACCTGCCTCCGTCCGCCCGGGTCTTATGCATGGCACCTGATACCGGCGAACGATACCTGTCCTCAGACCTGTTCGGACGGTGACGTGTGCGGTGATTTCCCGGCAGCACGCGTCATAGGCGCGGCTGTCCAGGGGCGGGTGTCTCAAGGAAAGGGCTGTCTCAAGGAAAAGGCTGTCTCAAGGCGGTTGCCGTACCTTCGGTGGCCGCAGGGACAGCCTTCCTTGCACTTTTCGTCTTCCCGCCTTTTCGTCTTCCAGCACTTCGTGCCTGACGAACGTTGCGTGCCTGACGAGTCCACGCGGTGCGTGTGTCAGGTGGTCATGCGGTGATACCGGCGTGCGAGGATACGCAGGCTTTCCAAACCGTAAATCAGCAGCGCAGCGCCAATGAACAGCCAGAGATGCCACAGCGCGTGCAACATCGGGATCCGGTCGAGGATGCTGTCCAGCCCCGGATAGAACCCAACCACCAGCAGAACGGCGCCGAGATACGCGGACAAGGTTGCCTTGCGGGTGCTCCGCTTCATGAACTCACCCCGCTCTCTTCTTCAACATGCTGCACAGCGCTTGGCTGATGCAGCCACCAGGATGTCTGTAAACCAGTGAATCCGCCCGCGATAATGTAGAGTCCATGAATCAGGTAGTGGTGGACGGAGGTCGCGTCCGCCCAGGTCTGAACGGATGGCCAGGACGCGAACAGGATACAGACAGCCGCCAGAACCAGTGTTGACGGAATCTGCTTCATTGAATCTTTCCTCCTTTTTCAATGCCTTTTGAAGGCTGGCCGAGTCACAACTGGCCGAGGCAATGCTGGTTGAGGCAGGTCCACCCCATTGCGCCAGATGCGAGCGATTTGGCCCGATGCCAGCGCACCCAGCTGACTCCGGTCGGACTGATAGCCTCATGATCGTTATCGCCAACGCGAAAAAAATATAAACTTCCAATTACGTCAAAAGAGAGAATGAGTTGAAATTCGGGGATGGCTGGCGCTCTGGCGGCGATCGGGCGCGGCTTGGTTGTCCGGGACGGCGGGTCGGGCCACGCCTTGGCGGCGCTAAGGCGGGAAAGGCGCCGTATGGGGCGTCGCCGCGGCCGTCTCAGGCGGCGTTAAGGCAGGAAAGGCGCCGTATGGGTCGCCGCCGCGGGCACCCGAGGTGGCGTTAAGGCAGGAAAGGCGCCGTATGGGTCGCCGCGGCGGGCACCCCAGGTGGCGTTAAGGCAGGAAAGGCGCCGTATGCGGCGCCGCGGCGGGCACCCGAGGTGGCGTTAAGGCAGGAAAGGCGCCGTATGGGGCGCCGCGGCGGGCACCCGAGGTGGCGTTAAGGCAGGAAAGGCGCCGTATGGGGCGCCGCGGCGGGCACCCGAGGTGGCGTTAAGGCAGGAAAGGCGCCGTATGCGGCGCCGCGGCGGGCACCCGAGGTGGCGTTAAGGCAGGAAAGGCGCCGTATGGGGCGCCGCCCCAGCCCCAGCCCCGCCCCCGCCCCGCCTCGGCCGCAAGACCCAATTCCCGCCTCGTGCCTCCGTCCGACGCCCGTCTCATGTGGCGGGGTGGCGGAAGCGGCCAATCACTTCGGTGGTGCTGAGGACGGTGATGAACACGTTCGGATCAATTTCGGTGGCCAGGAGCCGCAATTCGCCGATTTCCAGTTGGGTCAAGGCGCAAATCAGCATGCCGAGTTCGTGTTTGGTGTAGGCGCCGGAAGCGTTGACGAAGGTTGCGCCTCTGCCCAGTTCGTGGAAGATTCGATCAGCGATTTCCTCCGCTTTCGAACTGACGATGAGCGCCGTCTTGCGCTGCTGATAGTTCATCAGGGAGTTCATCACGCGCGCGCTCACAAACATGGCGACCAGGGTGTACATGCCTGCTTCGACGCCGAACACGGTGGCGGATAACGCAACCACCACCACATTCATCGCGAACGACAGACTGCCAATGCTTCTTCCCGTTTTTCGGTTGAACACCAGGCTGACAATGTCCGTGCCCCCCGTGGAGCCGCCGATGCGGAAAATGATTCCGGATGAAATTCCCGATAGAACGCCGCCGTACAGGCTGATGAGCAGTGGATCTCCCTTGGCGATGAAATGAATATGGATAAAATCGGTGAACACAGAAAACCCGATGATGGCCACGCCGGTGAGGACGATGAACCGGCGCCCCAAGTAGCGATACCCCAAAATGAACAAAGGAATATTGAACAGGAAGTACCAAGTCCCGATGCCAATCTTTGTGAAGTGCTGCATGATCTGGGCCAAACCGGTGATCCCGCCCGACAGGATGTGGGCCGGGATGAGGAAATTGTTTAAGGCGATGGCGCCGATAAAATCACCAATCAGCAGTAAAATAATGCGAACCGTCAGCGAGCGGAACGGATGCAGCCGCCCGTCCAGCCAGTGCGACAAACTAAGCCGTTCGGAATTCATGGGGTACGCCCCCGCCTCCCTTAACCTAAAATGGGATTGGCCTCACTCGGTTCATGATCACGATTTTCTCATGAACGCACTCCCCTATTTTACCGTTGTTCTGCCCAGAGACAAGCGCGCTGGCGCGCATAGTCTGCGTGTCCACGTCTGCTGGCGTACCCAGTTCTGTACAGAGACAAGCGCGCTGACGCGCCCGTGAGACGCTGTGCGATGGATGGCTGGTAACTTGCGTCAAACCGTGCGGAAGTCAATCGAATCTGTTATAGTGAATTATGCGCTTAATTTCTTGGTTGCCAGGAAAGCGGAGGAACCACGCATTTGGGGCAAATTCTCTGTTGTGAGGACGGGCCACTCGACGGCCCGAGCCCGTCAGCTAACTTCGCCAGCGTAGGTCGAGGGTTTGTGGATCAACTTCTTGTCTATTTTTCCTCAATTGTATCCGCATAGACCACATTGCAAGCCCTCGAAGTTCACATCGAGGTTTTTTTGCGTCCAAATTGGGTTTGCCAATTCGGTGCCAGCTGGCCGCATGATCCCGATATCACTTCCACTACGCGGCGAAGGACGTCGTGCGTTGAGGCCAAGGGCGACGTCTGCTCACAAGTCCTAACGGTTCCCAATCGCGAAGCGCTGCATCAACGTGCGCGGATCCACATCGATCCGTCGACGGACAAAGGAGGCGTACAGAACGTCAGACAACCACATTACACAATAGGCGGTGGGGCAGCTTGGATGCGCTTATTCAGTTGAAAGGTGTTACAAAAATCTTTGGCGGTCGGCCCGAAACAGTCCGTACCATGCTGCAGCAAGGTGCCGACAAAGACGAGATCCGGCGCAAAACCGGTGCCACGGTTGGCGTCAACAACGTCACCCTGGACATCATGCCGGGGGAATTGTTTGTCATCATGGGGCTGTCGGGGAGCGGGAAGTCGACACTGCTTCGCTGCGTGAATCGACTGATTGAACCCACCTTCGGCAGCATTGTGATTGACGGTCAGGACGTCACCCGCCTGGACAAGGAAGGTTTGCTGAGATTTCGTCGGGAAAAGACCGCGATGGTGTTTCAGAAGTTTGCCCTGTTTCCCCACCGAACGGTCGAGCAGAACGTGGCATTTGGACTCGAACTGCAAAATGTGCCACAGCAGAAGCGCCTTGAGATTGCGAGAGAAAAACTGGCGCTGGTCGGGCTCGACGAGTGGGGCAGCCACTACCCGCAGCAACTGAGCGGCGGCATGCAGCAGCGTGTCGGTCTTGCGCGGGCCCTGGCGAACGACCCGGACATCCTGATGATGGACGAAGCGTTCAGCGCGCTTGACCCGTTGATTCGGGATGATATGCAGGACGAACTGCTGAATCTCCAACAGAAGTTGCACAAAACCATTTTGTTCATTACGCACGACCTGAATGAGGCGCTGAAACTCGGCGACCGAATCGCGTTGATGAAGGATGGCAGCGTGGTGCAGGTCGGAACGCCGGAAGAAATCATTACGAATCCTGCCAATGAGTACGTCGAACGGTTTCTGAAGGGGGTCGACGTAACCAAGGTCTTGGTAGCGGCCGATGTGATGAAGCGCCCAAGCCCGGTTTTGCGCTTGCAAGAAGGGCCAACGGTGGCCCTGCGCAGGCTGCGTGATGCAGGGCTGTCCAGTGGATTTGTCGTCGATGAGGGGCGGCTGTGTGGGCTGATTACGGTTGACAGCCTCAGCAAACTGGCCGCAGAAAAGAAGAGAACACTGGCCGATGGTCCGTTTGAAGATGTCGTGACCGTGGCAATGGACACGCCCCTGGACGAACTCGTGAACGCCATCGTGACAACGCGCTACCCGCTTGCTGTGCTCGATGAGCAAAAGGCCCTTCGCGGTCTGGTCATGAAGAGTTCCATCCTCGAGGCGATGGCGACCCAGGGAGGCGAATCACATGCTTCCTAAGATACCGCTCGCCAATTGGATCAACGATTTTGTCAATTGGATTACCAAGGTCCTCGGACCTGTCCTGATGGACATCTCGAAATTCGTGGAGCACGTGATGAACGCCATCACCGCTGGCGTGCTGTGGGTGCCTTGGTGGCTGGTCATTCTCCTCATCGCCGCGATTGGCTACCTGTCCGGCAAGTGGAAGCTGGCCGTCGGTACCGCCATCGGGCTTGTGTTTGTGTACGACTTGCAGTTGTGGAACGACCTCATCAATACGCTGGTGATGGTGGTTGTCTCCGCGGCGATTTCGCTTGTCATTGGCATTCCGATTGGCATCGCGGCGGCAAGACGTGCCGGCCTCTACAGAGTCATCTCGCCGATCCTTGACCTGATGCAGACGATGCCGCCGTTCGTATATCTGGTGCCGGTGCTGCTCTTGTTCAGCGTCGGCACGGTACCGGCGATTTTGGCTACCATCGTGTTTGCGATGCCGCCGTCGATTCGCTTGACCCGGCTCGGGATTTTGCAGGTTCCGGAAGACCTGGTCGAGGCGGCGGAGGCGTTTGGCGCAACCGACCGGCAGTTGCTGTGGAAGGTGCAGATTCCGCTGGCCATGCCCAGCATCAAGGCAGGGGTCAACCAAACCCTGATGCTGGCCCTGTCGATGGTCGTGATCGCTTCGATGGTCGGTGCGGGCGGACTGGGCGCCGATGTGATGCAGGCGCTCGAAACGTTGAACGTCGGCACAGGGGTGGAAGCCGGACTGGCGATTGTCATCCTGGCGGTCGTGCTGGACCGCATTTCGCAAGGCTTTGGCAAGGACTATCTCAACAAATAACCAGGGGGGGATTTACAGATGATGTCAAACACAAAGAAAACGTTGATTGGACTCACGAGCGCGGTTGTCGTTGCGGCGCTGGTCGCTGGATGCGGCACGACCGGCAACTCGACCAGTAATGGTACAGGCAACCAGGCTGGCACGCAGTCCACGAGCGGCAGCAAAGACATCACGCTCGGCATGATTAACTGGAGCGAGGATGTGGCGGTTACCTACCTCTGGCAGGATATCCTCAAAAGCAAGGGCTACAACGTCACTATCAAGGAATTCTCTGACCCCGGCCCGATGTACACCGGTCTGGCGGACAACAGCCTCAACGTCTACCTCGATACTTGGCTTCCGATTACACATCAGCAGTATATCGACAAGTTCGGCTCGGACTACGTGGACCTCGGCAAATGGTATCAGGGCTCGACGACAGAGGGCTTCGTGGTACCGGATTACGTGTACAAGCAGGGCATTCACACGATTTCCGACCTGGAGTCGCACGCCTCCCTGTTTGGCGGCCAAATTGTCGGCATTGAAGCAGGCGCCGGTGAGACGGGACTCGCCCAGAAGGCCATACAAGAATACGGCCTCACCAACATGAAATTGGTGACGAGTTCGACTGCGGCGATGCTCAGCCAGTTGAAAACCGACTACGCGCAGAAAAAACCCGTCGTGGTCACGCTGTGGAGTCCGCACTGGGCGTTTACGGCGTACAAACTCGACTATTTGTCTGACCCCAAGCACGCCTTTGGCCAAGCCGGCTGGATTCAGACGGAGGCCAACAAGCAGTGGGCGAGCAGCAACCCGACGGTGGCAGGATGGCTGAAAAACTTTAAGATGACGCCCGACCAGCTCGGCACCCTGGAACAGGACATCAACAAGGATTCTGCAAATCCGGACCAAGGTGTACAGGAATGGATGCAGGCCAACCAGTCTCTGATTAACAGTTGGCTGAAGTAGCGTTCAGAACCTGAGAAGACCGTGAAGGCCTAGGGAAGCAGGTACATTCTTCGAAATCGGCCGCGGTAGTTGGTGCGAGATTCGTTCGAAGCACGTACAAGCTTGTTGGAGCTGGCGGTACACGGAGCGGTGCTGCAGCGCTGCACACCACAACGGTGTACACATCAATGCAGATCGATCCGCGCGCGCGTACGATGGCAGGTACGCGCTGCGCGGATTTTCGCGTTCCGTGCCGCCCGGGGGTTGTCAAGGGCGGCCGGCCGCGAACCTGCGCCCTCCGCCCTCGTGCCCCAAGTCGATTCGTAGCGTATAATGAGGCCAAGAACAGCGCGCACAGCGAAGCGCTTGTTGTGCGGCTCGACGGGCTGAACAAGTCAGAAAGAAAGAGGCGTTTGGGTGAGTACAAAACACGAGCAGATTCTTGAATACATCGCTTCGCTGGCCGTGGGCAGCCGGATTTCCGTCCGGGGTGTGGCGCGTGAACTGCAGGTCAGCGAAGGAACCGCATACCGTGCCATCAAAGAGGCCGAGATGCAGGGGCTGGTCAGCTCGATGGACCGCATCGGGACCGTTCGCATTGAGCGTCCGCAAAAGAAAAACATTGAACGGCTGACGTTCGCGGAAGTCGTCAACATTGTCGAGGGGACGGTACTCGGCGGCCGTGACGGACTGCATAAGACCCTGAATAAATTCGTGATTGGTGCCATGCGGCTGGAGGCCATCGCACGGTATATCGATCCCGGCAGTCTCATGATTGTCGGCAACCGCGAGCAGGTCCAGCGGCTGTCGCTCGAACACGGTGCGGCCGTGCTCATCACCGGTGGTTTCCAGGCATCCGACGACATTGTGCGCCTCGCCAACGAGCGGGAACTGCCCATCATCTCGTGTTCGTATGACACGTTTACGACGGCCACCCTTATTAACCGAGCCATTTACGACCGGCTCATCAAAAAAGACATTCTGTTTGTGGAAGACATTGTCGGCCATCAGGAGCTGGCCGTTTTGCAGCGCGGGCAGCGCGTCAAGGACTACTACCACCTCGTCGAGGAAACCGGTCACGCCCGGCTGCCGGTTGTTGACGATCACGACCGGCTGGTCGGCGTCGTCACCGCACGCGACATCGCGGAGGCGGACCCAGAGGACAGCATCGAACTGTACATGGCCAAACAGCCGTACACAGTGACCATGAAGACGACGGTCGCATCAGCTGCGCACCGCATGGTGTGGGAAGGCATTGAAATGCTGCCCGTGGTCCAAAACCGCAAACTTGTCGGCGTACTCAGCCGTCAGGATGTCATCAAGGCCCTGCAGCTGATGAATCGCCAGCCGCAGGTAGGGGAAACCATTTCGGACAACGTGCTGCGCGGCTTTGAGGAAGTGGTCGGAGAAGACGGGTCCTTGGCTTTGATTGGGGATGTGACGCCGCAGATGACAGGTTCCGTGGGGACGCTGGCGCCTGGGTCGCTCATCACCCTGATTGAACACAGCGCGATTCTTTGCCTGCGGCGCAACCGCAGTGTCGATATGGTGGTTGAAAATCTGACCTTGTACTTCCTGAAACCCGTCTCTGTCGATTCGCGCATCGAGGTGCGCGCCCGCATTCTCGACTTCGGCCGGCGTTTTGCCAAGGTCGACGTCGAAGCGTACGATGGCGGGGAGCGGGCGGCCAAGGCGCTGTTGACGACGCAAGTGTTGGAGAGGTGACGGTGGTGGGACAGTTTGTGCACCTGCACGTCCACACCGAATACTCCCTGCGGGAAGGCGCCTTGCGCATCGCGGACTGCGTGCGTACCGCGGCCGATTTGGGCATGCCTGCCGTAGCCATCACCGACACCAACGCGATGTACGGCGTGGTCTCGTTTTACAAGGCGGCCAAGGCGGTCCACATCAAGCCCATCATCGGCGTCCAGTTGTCCGTCGGACGCGATGCCGATCACGACCTCCTTCGCGAGGGCCGGCCTGGAGGTCCCTTGATTGACCGCGCCGTGCTCCTGGCCGAAAACTGGACAGGCTATCAACACCTGGTGCAGTTGGTGACCCTGGCGCATACGCGAGAGCGCCAGCCGTTCGTGACGTTCGGCGAGCTCGGCGAGCGGGCAAACGGGATCATCGCGCTGGTCGGCGGCGGGGAGTCGGCTGCGCTGAAGTGCTTCTCGTCGGGGGAGACGGAGGAGGCCGAGGCATGGCTGCGCGCCTGGCAGCAAGTGGTCCCTGCCACGCATCTCTATGTCGATGTGCAGGACCACAATGTACCGGACGAGCGCCGCGGCCTGCCCAGTCTCATTCGCTGGGCGCGCGGGGCATCTGTGCCGTTGGCCGCAACCAATGACGTCCATTACCTGCGCCGGGAGGATGCGGACATCCAGCGCGTGCTCGCGCAGCTGGAGTCCAATCACAGCGGCCGGCTTTTGCCAGGTGACCGCTACGAGTTCGCGAGCGCAGAAGAAATGGAGCGGCGGTTTGCCAAACTGCAGGAGGCCGTCGACAACACCGTCGTGATCGCACAGCGGTGCAACGTCGAACTGCCGATCGGGCAGACGCTGCTGCCGAAGTATCCCACGCCTTCCGGGGAAGACGCGGCCGTTGTGCTGCGGCGCGCGGCGGAGGCGGGGGTGCGCCGGCGGTACGGGACACCCTCGCCGCAGGTGCTGGAGCGCCTCAATTACGAACTGGACATCATCGAGCGGCTGGGCTTTGCCGATTACTTCCTGGTCGTAGCCGACTTCATCCGGTTTGCGCATAAGAACGGCATCTCGACGGGGCCGGGCCGCGGTTCGGCAGCCAGCAGCATCGTGGCCTACGCGTTGAAAATCACGGACGTTGACCCGATTGCCAACCGCCTGTTGTTTGAGCGGTTTCTGAATCCTGAGCGGGTGACCTGGCCGGACATCGACACGGACTTCGAGTACGAGCGGCGCATCGAGGCCATTCACTACGTGGTGGAACGGTACGGGCGGGACCGCGTGGCGCAAATTGGCACCTTTGGCACCCTCGCGGCGCGCGCTGCGATTCGCGATGCGGGCCGTGTGCTGCAAGTGGCGCCGAAGCTGGTGGACCAGATGGCCAAGCTGATTCCCGGGCACCCGGGCGTGACGCTGCAGCAGGCGCGGGAGGAAGTCGGCGCGATCCGCGACTTGCTCGCCGCCAACGAGCACGCGCAGAGCCTGTGGGAGACTGCGGTGGCGCTCGAAGGGTTTCCGCGGCATACGTCCGTGCATGCGGCAGGGGTGGTGATTTCGCCGATTCCGCTGGACAACCTGGTTCCCGTCCAGCCTGGAGCGGACGGGACGCCAGTGACCCAGTTCCCGATGGCCGATGTGGAAGCTGTCGGGCTGATGAAAATGGATTTCCTGGGGCTGCGGACGTTGACACTGCTTGACCGCTGCGTCGCGAGCATTCAGCGGCGCACCGGGCAGCCCTTCAACTGGAAGGCGGTGCCGATGGATGACCCGGCCACCTTCGCCATGTTGGCCCGGGGCGAAACGGATGGGTGCTTTCAGCTGGAGTCGCCTGGGATGCGCAGGGTGCTGCGCGATTTGAAGCCGTCGGGCTTTGAGGACATGGTCGCCGTCGTTGCCTTGTACCGCCCAGGACCCATGGAAAACATTCCGACGTTTATTGCGGCGCGGCACGGGCGCACGCCCGTCCACTACCCCCACCCCGATTTGGAGCCGATTCTGCAGGACACGTACGGGGTCATTGTGTACCAGGAGCAAATCATGCAAATCGCGAGCCTCATGGCCGGCTTTTCCCTGGGACAAGCGGATTTGCTGCGGCGCGCCGTCAGCAAGAAGAAGCGGGACGTGCTGGAGGCGGAGCGGACGCGCTTTGTCGACGGCTGCATGGCGCGCGGGTACGAAGAGGCAGTCGCCAACGAGGTGTACGACCTCATTGTTCGCTTCGCGGATTATGGGTTCCCCCGTTCGCATGCGGCAGCATATGCTGTGTTGGCATACCGGACAGCTTACCTGCGCGCCAATCACCTCACCGATTTTTTGGCGGCCCTGCTGTCGATGGCCATCGGTGCGAACGACAAGATTACCTTGTACACCCGGGACGCGAGACAGCACGGCATTCAGGTACTGCCGCCGTGCGTGGCGCAAAGCGGGGCGTATTATGAGGCGGAGAGCGACACGGTGATTCGCACGGGGCTTTTGTCCGTGCGAAATGTGGGACGAGGCGCCGTGGAGGCCATCCTGCAGGCGAAGCGCGAGCGGCCGTTTGCGTCTTTGGTCGACTTCCTCGAGCGGGTGAACAACCGCGCGTGTAACCGCAAGGCGGTTGAGAGTTTGCTTGAAGCCGGGGCGTTTGCGCGGTTTCTGCCAGACGGTGCGAGCGGCGAGGTGGCCCTGCAATTGCTCAATCAGGCGTACGCCGCAGTGGAAGAGCGCGCGAAGGGCGTGCAAGGCGGCCTGAACCTTACCTTCGGCGACGAGCCGGACGCTGCGTTGTATATCCGCTGCGCGTCTGTCACGAGACCGCTCGTCGCACACATTCAATCGCTGCTTCGCACATACCCTGGTGAGGTCCGCGTTGCGCTGTACGACGAAGCGAAGCGGCGTGTCCGGTTGCTGGAGCCGAAGTGGACCGTGACGGTCACCCCAGAGCTCATCGGCGCGCTGGAGGAGCTGGTCGGCATTGGCAATGCGCGAATCGGACGCATCCCGTCGGGATCGGCCGGTGGGCGACGATGAAGGAGAGAACAGCCATGTTTCATGAAGTGATTGAGCAGCTGCAAAAGCGCGGTGTCACGGTGGACGACATCGCCGCCATCGTGCATAACCTGCAGCTGCCCTATTACCCGGAGCTGGAAATGGAAGAGTGCCGTACCAGCATCTTGCACGTTCTGGAGAAGCGGGAGGTGCAGCACGCAGTGCTCACCGGCATCGCGCTGGATGAACTGGCGGAGCGCAAGCTTCTGCCGCAGCCGCTCCAGCGAATCATGGAGGCGGATGAACCGTTGTATGGACCGGACGAGATTCTCGCACTGGCCATCACCAATGTGTACGGCACCATCGGCCTCACCAACTTCGGTTACCTGGACAAAGCCAAGCCAGGCGTGATTGGAAAATTGAATAACCACGAACAGGAGATTCACGTCTTTCTGGACGACTTGGTAGCCGGCATCGCGGCCGCGGCGGCTGCCCGCATCGCGCACAGCAGAGCGGTGACATCCTACGATCCCGACGCATAACTTGCCCCGCGCGCTCGGTCAGCCCTCAGGGGCCTCGTGATCGGCAGGTAATTTGTGTTTTGACCCTGTTCTCAACAACCTCTATAATGATTCTCAATGAGAACCGGTATCCTCTGGCAAGGGAGTTGGGGACCAGTGTCGCTGCGGGACGAGGCACTCGAGCTGCACCGGCAGCATGAAGGCAAGCTGGCGGTACAGCCGAAAGTGGAAGTGGCGGGCGCGCATGACCTGAGCCTGGCGTATTCGCCCGGCGTTGCGGAACCTTGCAAGGAAATCCACCTGGACGAAGCCAAGGCGTACGACTATACGTTCAAGGGCAACACCGTCGGCGTGGTCACGAACGGCACCGCTGTACTCGGACTCGGCAACATTGGGGCCGCTGCCGCATTGCCAGTGATGGAAGGCAAAGCGGTTTTGTTCAAGGCCTTCGCCGGCGTGGACGCGTTTCCCATCTGCCTGAACACGGAAGACCCGGAAG
Organism: Alicyclobacillus cycloheptanicus; assembly: GCF_028751525.1. Taxonomy (GTDB): domain Bacteria; phylum Bacillota; class Bacilli; order Alicyclobacillales; family Alicyclobacillaceae; genus Alicyclobacillus_L; species Alicyclobacillus_L cycloheptanicus. The sequence continues at coordinate 707,647 of NZ_CP067097.1, read as the reverse complement.
AGGTCATCCGTACCGTGAAACTGCTGGAACCACAGTTTGGCGGCATCAATCTGGAGGATATCGCAGCACCCGCGTGCTTCGAAATCGAAGAGCGGTTGAAGCGGGAAACGAACATTCCCGTGTTCCATGATGACCAGCACGGAACCGCGATTGTGACGCTGGCGGGTTTGCTGAACGCACTGAAAGTGGTCGGAAAGAACATGCACGACATTCGCGTGGTCGCGAACGGCGCCGGGGCAGCTGGAATTGCCACGGTGAAGTTGCTGCTGTCCGCGGGGGTGCGCGATGTCATTATGTGCGACACCAAGGGAGCGATTTACGAGGGCCGTGTGGAAGGGATGAACGGCGTCAAGCAGCTCATCGCGCGAAACACGAACCGTGAACACAAGCGCGGGTCGCTGGCCGAAGTCATCGAAGGGGCGGACGTGTTTGTCGGTGTGTCTGTCGCGGGTGCGCTGACGCCGGCGATGATTCAATCGATGAACGCGGATGCCATCATCTTTGCGATGGCCAATCCTGACCCTGAAATCCACCCGGAAGAAGCGCTCGCGGTAGGGGCGCGGGTGGTCGGGACAGGGCGCTCCGACTATCCGAATCAGATCAACAACGTGCTGGCCTTCCCGGGCATTTTCCGAGGCGCACTGGATACGCATGCGACGAGCATTACGGAAGATATGAAAGTTGCGGCAGCGGAGGCAATCGCTTCGCTGGTGTCCGACCATGAACTCCGCCCTGACTATATTATCCCACGCCCGTTCGATCCGCGCGTGGCGCCTGCTGTTGCCGCAGCTGTCGCCAAAGCGGCGATGGAGGGCGGCGTTGCGCGGCGGCAGGTGAATCCGCAGCAAATTGCGGAGCGCACCCGGACCATGGCGCGTATTCGCTAAGCGTGCCGTTCGAATTGGTCAGGCGTGACCACAGGCCACCGACCCATTACGGACAACCTCTAGGTATAGGAGAGAGTCCACATGTGGACCGTCATTTACATCGCGCAATCTGCCAAGCTTGCCGAACGAATCCAGGAACGGTTGATGAACGAAGGCTTCCTGGTCAAGGTTCGGCAGGCGCATGTTGCCAAGCAGCAGTTTGAGATTCTGGTGCCGGAAGCGGAATTGGACGAAGTGCAGGAAGTGCTGAATGACGTGCTTCACACTTCGTATGACTAACCAGAGATGCCGAACTGGCCGATCTCTGACGAGGTGACACAGTGCTTAAGGAGCTGTTCCAAAAGAAACGTCACTACGCAACGCTTGGACAACCGCAGACGACCCCTGTCGCAGCCGACAATATTCCCAAGGGGTTGGTTGACAAGTGCAAAGCGTGCGGCGCGTTACTGATTGCAAGAGAATTGCAGAAGCATTTATATACATGCCCTCATTGTGGTTATCATTTTTCTGTTGACGCCCACGCACGGATTGCGATGACGTTGGACGAAGGCAGTTTTGTTGAGTACGACGCGGGTTTGACATCGGTCGACCCGCTTCAGTTTCCTGGCTACCTCGCGAAGGTGAAAAAGGCGCAGGATGACACGGGCTTGGCCGAAGGCGCTGTGACCGGCGAAGGTACCTTGGCTGGGCATCCGGTCGTCATTGGCGTCATGGACGCGCGGTTTATCATGGGGAGCATGGGCGCGGCGGTTGGGGAAAAGTTGACGCGGGCCATGGAGCGTGCGTTGGAAAAGCGCATTCCGATGCTGCTGTTCACTGCCTCAGGCGGGGCCCGGATGCAGGAGGGCGTCCTGTCCCTGATGCAAATGGCGAAGACCAGTGTCGCGCTGGAACGTCTTCATGAAGAAGGCGTCTTGTTCGTGTCCATTATCACCAACCCGACCACCGGCGGCGTGAGCGCGAGCTTTGCCAGCCTTGGCGACATCATCTTGGCCGAGCCTGGTGCGCTGTTCGGTTTTGCTGGCCGGCGTGTGATTGAACAGACGATTCGCCAGAAGCTGCCGGACGACTTCCAAACGGCCGAGTTTATGCTGCAGCACGGTATGGTCGACAAGGTGGTCGCGCGCAAGGACATGCGAGAGACCCTTGCCGTGATTTTGCGTGTCCACGCGTCGAGGGGGTGGGCACGTGGCGAATGAACTTGACTTTGAGCGGCCGCTTCTCGAACTTCGCGCGAAAATCGCGGAACTCCAGAATTTCATGAAGCAGAGCGGCGTCGATTTGACCGGAGAGGTCGCCAAACTTCAGGAGCGGCTGGACGAACTCTCCAAAAGTCTGTATCAGGAGCTCACGCCATGGCAGCGGGTGCAGTTAGCGCGCCAGCCCGGCAGACCGACGACGCTGGAGTATATCGAGGGGATTTGCGAGGAGTTCGTTGAACTGCATGGCGATCGCACCTTTCGCGACGATCCAGCCATCGTCGGCGGCATTGGCCTCGTCGGAGGGCGGCCCGTCACCATCATTGGTCATCAAAAGGGCCGTGATACCAAGGAGAACATTTACCGCAATTTCGGTATGGCGCATCCGGACGGGTACCGTAAAGCGTTACGGCTCATGAAGCAGGCGGAGAAGTTCGGCCGCCCGGTCATTCTATTTATCGATACCGCAGGGGCTTATCCGGGCATGTCTGCCGAAGAACGCGGCCAGAGTGAAGCGATTGCGCGAAACTTGAGGGAAATGGCGGGGCTTCGGACGCCAACCATTTCTTTCATCACCGGTGAAGGCGGCAGCGGCGGCGCGCTTGGCCTGGGTGTCACCGACCGAATCTTCATTTTGCAGTATGCGTGGTATTCCGTCATTGCACCGGAATCGGCAGCGGCCATTCTGTGGAAGGACAGCACCCAGGGGCCGCGGGCGGCGGAGACGATGAAGATCAGCGCACAGGACTTATACGCACTTGGCATTGCGGATGACGTCATTGAAGAACCGCTCGGCGGGGCACAAAAAGACCCGAAGCGGATGATTGAAATCGTTCGTCGAAAAGCTGTGGAAACTTTGGACGAATTGGCGCAGCTGCCTATTGCCGATCTGCTGTCGGCGAGGTACGATAAGTACAGGGATATGGGAACTTTTACTGAACGGTAGTAAGGTTCTCAGAGTTGCTATACATCGGGGTGCCTGCTTCGGCAGGCATGTCTTTCGGTTCGATCGGGACGTGTTTTGTCCATGCGGGACAAAACACGAAATCGAATGGACGCAGTCATGGATGCGCAGGATGTAGGGCGTGGGAAACCGGCGTCTGGAAGGAAGTGCGGACATGCGCAAAATTGCAGTGTTGACGAGCGGCGGTGACGCACCGGGGATGAATGCGGCGGTACGGGCCGTGGTGCGGACAGGGATTTACCACGGGTTGGAAGTCTTCGGCATTCCAAGAGGCTACCAGGGACTGCTCAACGGGACACTCACGCCCATGAGCCTCGGGTCGGTTGCCGACATCATTCAACGCGGCGGCACCATTTTGTATACGGCCCGATGCGAGGAATTCAAGTCTGAACAAGGACAGCAGCGAGGGCTGGAGGTGCTGCGCGAGAACGGCATCGAGGGCCTGGTAGTGATTGGCGGCGATGGGTCGTTCCGGGGCGCTGAGCGACTGGCCAAGCTCGGAATGCCGACGATTGGCGTGCCAGCGACGATTGACAACGATATCGCCTGCTGTGACTTGACGATTGGGTTTGATACGGCCGTCCAGACGGCGATTGAAGCGATTGATAAAATTCGGGACACAGCGACCTCCCATGACCGAACCTTTGTGGTGGAAGTGATGGGGCGACACGCGGGCGACATTGCACTGCACGTCGGGCTGGCGGGTGGCGCTGAATCCATCCTCATCCCCGAAGTACCCTTCAATCTCGAAACCGTCATCCACAAGCTGGAACGCGGCGTGGCGCGCGGGAAGAAGCATTCCATCATTGTGGTGGCAGAGGGAGCCGGCCGCGGAATGGAGATCGGCAAGTACCTGCAGGAGCACACAGGGCTCGACGTGCGCGTCACGGTCTTGGGTCATATTCAGCGCGGCGGTCCGCCGACGGCGCGCGACCGGGTGTTGGCCAGCCAGCTGGGCGCGTTCGCTGTCGAGTTGCTTTTAGCCGGTGAGGGCGGCAAAATGGCAGGGAGACAGGACGGACGCCTGTGCGCTGTCGACTTTGAAACGGTGTTTCATACGCCGAGGAAACCGGATGGATATCTGTTTGACTTGGCCGACAAGCTGTCGATTTAGTGACAGAAGGAGTGGAAGGATGAGACGTACCAAGATTGTGTGTACGATTGGACCTGCGAGCGAAACCCCCGAGGTCCTGCGTCAGCTCATTGAGGCCGGGCTGGATGTTGCACGGCTCAATTTTTCGCACGGAACCTATGACGAACATGCAGCCCGAATTCGAGCCATACGCGAGGCTGCGGCAGCCGTCGGCAAGCACGTCGGCATCATGCTGGATATCAAAGGGCCGAAGATTCGCACGGGTAAGATTGAGGGCGGTGAGGCCATCCTCGAGGACGGCGCGCACATCATTCTCACCACCGAGCCGTTGGAATACGGTACGGCCGAACGTGTCTCCATTTCCTACGAAGGATTGGTGGAGGACGTCTATCCAGGCGCGCCCATTCGCATCGATGACGGTCTGATTGGCCTGGAAGTAGAGGAAGTCCGGGGGCAGGACATCCACTGCCGGGTGACCAACGGCGGTGTGCTGAAAGACCGCAAGGGCATCAACGTGCCGGGCGTGACCCTTCGCATCCCCGGTGTCACCGAGAAAGACGAGGCGGACATTCGCTTCGGCATTGAACAGGGCGTTGACTTCATCGCGGCGTCGTTTGTCCGCAAGGCCGCCGATGTGCTGGAAGTGCGGCGGATTCTCGAGGAAGGCGGCTATCACGCGGACATCATCGCGAAGATTGAGACCCAGGAGGGGCTCAACCGGCTGGAAGAAATCCTGGAAGTGGCCGATGGCATGATGGTGGCGCGCGGTGATTTAGGCGTCGAGATCGCGACCGAAGAAGTTCCGCTCGCGCAGAAGCGGATGATTTCCCTATGCAACCAGGCGGGGAAGCCGGTCATCACGGCGACCCAGATGCTGGACTCGATGCAGCGCAACCCGCGCCCTACACGTGCGGAAGCCAGCGACGTCGCGAACGCCATTTTTGACGGCACGGATGCCATCATGCTCAGCGGCGAGACGGCTGCCGGGCGTTACCCAGTAGAGTCGGTCAAAATGATGGCGCAAATTGCGGAGCGTGCAGAGCGTGCGCTGCTCACAGCGGAAGTGCCGGGGCGTCACGGTACCGTCGTCGAAAAGACGGTGACGGACGTGATTGGGCATGCCGTCCAGACGATGGCGGCCGATCTCGGCGTCAGCGCGATTTTGACCGCGACCACGTCCGGGCATACGGCCCGCATGATTGCCAAACACCGCCCCTCCACGTTCGTTGTGGCGGCCACACCGCTTCCGGAGGTGGCTCGACGCCTGACCGTGTCTTGGGGCGTGTATCCGGTCATCGTGCCCCAGGCGCGAACGACCGACGAAGTGCTCGAGACGACCGTGTCCGGCGCACTGGATGCGGGCTATGTCAAGCACGGCGACCTGGTGTTTATTGTCGCGGGGGTCCCGGTCGGTCAGCGGGGCACGACCAATCTCATCAAAGTCCACACGATTGGTGATGTGCTGGCCCGCGGCACGGGGATTGGGCAGGCGGCTGTCAGTGGACGAGCTGTTGTCGCCATCGCGACTGACGACATCCTGGCGCGCGTGCAGGCGGGCGACATCCTGGTGACGGTTGGCACCGACAAGGACGTGGTCCCTGCCATGGAGCGCGCGGCTGGCATCGTCGTGGAAGAAGGCGGGCTCACCTCGCACACGGCGGTGGTCGGGCTGACGCTCGGGAAGCCTGTGATTGTCGGGGTCGCTGACGCATGCAAGGTCATCGCGGACGGCAGCATCATTACGGTGGACCCGCAGCGCGGTCTGGTCTACCGCGGCCGGGCACAGGTGCTGTAAGGCTGGAAAATTTGTCCTCCAGGCCGGCGCCGCTGCACAAGCTGTATCTGCAGTCATAGGGTAGAACAGCCATCGGGTTTTGTCCCTGCGGCTGCTTCTCTCCTCCGCAGGGCGGCCCAATTTGCGGCGCCCTGGAGGTGAAGCGCATGCTGAGTATCATCGCTTCGCACACGGCGATGTTGATTGCTTTGTGGGTCGTCCTCATTCTCATTGGTCTGACCATCGTCGTACGGCTGCTCCTCGGACTTCGGAGTTCAACGGCGGTGGCTGACTTGGCGACGGCCGTCACGCGCCCGCTCCTGGTTGACGTCCTGCCCATGCTCATCGTATCGTGGCTGACGACCATCGACCCAACACACGTCCTCATTCTCATTTGGTATTACGTCATCGCGGTCGTCATTAGCGTTCGTCAACTGCTGGAACTCGGCAATATCGTTCGGAAGTAGCTGTCATCACGCATCGAAACAGGGGCTGGTCATGACGATTGGCCCCTGTTCGACTTGCAGATTGACCCTGGAGCGTTTACCATAAATACAAGATTGTACGATGGAGCCCTTCTGCAGCGCAGCAGGGGAGAACGCCCGAAGTGGAAGGTGAAGCGGGATGAACAGCTTCCTGGGTCAATTCATCGGTGCGGCGATTGTGGCAATCGTTGGGTTTCTTCTTGTTCTGCAGCAAACCGCGTGGGTTCAGTTTATCGGCATCGTTCTGATGGTCATCGCCGTCGGCATGGGGCTGATTGGTGACCTGCGCGCAGCAGCGACGCGTGAATAGGACGCGTCATTCGACAGACGCATCTTGTGACAACGACCGTGAAGGGAACAAGTACATGTCGAATGGCCTTGCAGAGAGTCAGGGACGGGTGGAATCCTGACAGGTACACGATATGGAATGGGTCCTGGAGTTGATCGGCTGAAGAATGGACGATACGCGGTGTGTGATGTGACGACTTGGATTGCGTCAACTGCGTGATGCGTTCATTTGTGTAGGCTGGGTCCGCATGCCTGCGTTACCGGCAGACCGAGAGCGGCGCCGTCGTCGAAGCGCCGAACATGGGTGGTACCGCGGAATCAATCCGTCCCATATGGGGCGGATTTTTTGCGTTGCCGCCAAGAGAACAGAAAGCACATGGCCCCATCCGGGCCGAAAGCAAAAAGGAGCAGACGCAGATGAAACGAGTGTTTTCCGGAATTCAGCCGAGCGGCACCATGACCATTGGCAACTACCTCGGGGCGATGAAGAACTTCGTCAAGTTGCAGGATGAGGCCGAGTGTTACTTTTGCGTGGTGGACCTGCACGCCATCACGGTGCCGCAAGACCCCGCAACCCTGCACCAGAACACGTTGAACCTGGCGGCGCTGTACCTTGCGGCAGGGATTGACCCGGCCAAGGCGACCCTGTTTGTCCAGTCTCACGTGCCGGCACACGCAGAACTCGGCTGGATTTTGCAGTGCATCGCGTACTATGGCGAACTGGGCCGGATGACCCAGTTCAAGGACAAGTCCGCGCACAAGGAGGTCGTCACGGCCGGGCTGTTCACCTACCCGGCGTTGATGGCGGCCGACATTCTGCTCTACCAGGCGGACCTCGTGCCCGTCGGGGAAGACCAAAAGCAGCACCTCGAACTCACCCGTGATGTCGCGGAACGGTTCAATAAGCGGTTTGGCGAGACATTCACCATTCCGGACCCGTACATCCCGAAGATTGGCGGCCGCATCATGAGTTTGGAGGATCCGTCCAGGAAGATGAGCAAAAGCGACGAGAGCGCCGGGGCATACATCTCGATGCTCGACGAGCCGGACGTGATCCGCAAGAAGATTTCCCGTGCTGTCACGGATTCGGAGCGCGAGGTGCGGTTTGACGAGGAGCGCAAGCCCGCCATCAGCAATCTGCTGACGATTTATGCGCTGTGTGCCGACAAGACGGTGGACGAAATTGCGGCCCAGTACCAAGGTCAGGGCTATGGTCCGTTCAAGAAGGACTTGGCCGAAGTGGTCGTGGCCGCCTTGGAACCCATCCAAGAGCGGTATCGAGCGCTGTTGTCGTCCGGGGAACTGCAAACCATCCTCCGGCAGGGGGCAGAGCGCGCCGCTGCCTCCGCGGCACCGACCCTCGCGGCGGTCAAAGAGAAGCTGGGCTTCCTGGTGTGACCCAGGCGCGGCCTGTTTTGTTTGCTCCAATGGATTGTGGTATGATTTTGGATGGCGTTTAAGCAAGGCGTTTGAGCGTCGCTTGATGCCGGACCGTGCACACGAGGGCGTGTCCGTAAAGGTCACAGGCAGATGCATTTGCCCCCCTTCGGACAGCTTCTGCAAGGGTGATGGGTGCGGCATGCATACGTACATAGAGGGAGGCAGTTTTTATGGCGCAATTCCAGCATTATGATCCTCCGAAGAGCGGTGAGCCAATTACACTGCAAAACGGAAAGTTGCATGTTCCCGACCAACCAATCGTCCCGTTCATTGAAGGCGATGGCACAGGCCCGGACATTTGGGCGGCATCCGTGCGCGTTTTTGACGCAGCCGTGGAAAAGGTATACGGCGGCAAGCGCCGCATTCATTGGTATGAAGTCTACGCAGGTGAGAAGGCGTATCACAAGTACCAAAGCTGGCTTCCTGAGGACACCCTGACCGCTCTTACTGAATACATCGTCAGCATCAAAGGGCCTTTGACCACGCCGGTTGGCGGCGGGATTCGCAGCCTGAACGTTGCACTGCGCCAGGAACTCGACCTGTACGTGTGTCAGCGTCCAGTGCGCTACTTCGATGGCGTTCCTTCCCCGGTGAAACACCCTGAACTCGTCGATATGGTCATCTTCCGCGAAAACTCCGAGGATATCTACGCAGGGGTGGAATGGGCCGAAGGGACTCCGGAAGTGAAGAAAGTGGTCGAATTCCTGAAGAATGAAATGGGCGTGAAGAAAATCCGCTTCCCGGAGACGTCGGGCATCGGCATCAAACCGGTCTCCAAAGAGGGAACGGACCGTCTCGTTCGCGCCGCGATTGAATACGCACTGAAGCACAAGCGCAAGAGTGTCACGCTGGTGCACAAAGGCAACATCATGAAGTTTACGGAGGGTGCCTTCAAGAACTGGGGGTACGAACTCGCAGAACGAGAATATCGAGACAAGGTATTTACCTGGACCGAATATGATCGTATCAAAGAAGAAAAGGGCCAGGATGCAGCGGACGCAGCTCAGAAGGCGGCTGTTGCAGAGGGCAAAATCATCGTCAAGGACGTCATCGCGGACGCCTTCCTGCAGCAGATTCTCACGCGGCCTGCGGAATACGACGTGATCGCGACGATGAACCTGAACGGTGACTACATTTCCGACGCCTTGGCAGCGCAAGTCGGCGGAATCGGCATCGCGCCTGGCGCCAACATCAACTATGTGACGGGCCACGCGGTGTTTGAAGCCACGCACGGCACAGCGCCGAAGTATGCGGGGCTTGACAAGGTGAATCCAGGGTCCGTGATTTTGTCTGGCGTGATGATGCTGGAGTATATGGGATGGCAAGAAGCGGCAGACTCTATCACGAGTGCGCTGGAAAAGACCATTTCGCAGAAAACGGTGACGTACGACTTCGCCCGTCTGATGGAGGGTGCGAAGGAAGTCAAGACCTCACAGTTCGCGGACGCGATTATCGCCAACCTGTAAGTGCTTGATGGCCGCTCGCCGGTACAAAGGAAGTTGACTCTGGGTGTCGTCCGGGCAAGGAATGGTGGTCCGGGCGATGCCCATCATTCCTATCAAGGGGAGGACAAAGCATGCTGAAGCGCAGAAAGATTTCTGTCATTGGGGCTGGATTCACGGGAGCTACCACGGCATTCATGCTGGCGCAGCGTGAACTCGGGGACATTGTTCTCGTCGACATCCCGCAGCTTGAGAACCCAACCAAAGGCAAGGCGCTTGATATGGCCGAGGCCATGCCGGTCGTTGGATCAGACGTGCATGTCATCGGGACGGCGAGCTACGAGGACACGGCCAATTCCGATCTGGTCATTATCACCGCTGGCGTGGCACGCAAGCCAGGCATGAGCCGGGACGATTTGGTCAACACGAATGCGGGCATCGTCCGCTCCGTGACCGAACAGGTCGTCAAGTTTTCCCCGAACACCATCATCATCGTGCTGAGCAACCCGGTGGACGCGATGACCTACGTCGCCTACAAGACCTCCGGATTCCCGAAAGAACGCGTCATTGGTCAGGCAGGGGTGCTGGACACCGCCCGTTTCAACACCTTCGTGGCGGAAGAACTGAGTGTCTCCGTGGAGGATGTGTCCGGGTTCGTGCTTGGCGTGCACGGCGATGACATGGTTCCGCTCGTTCGTTACTCGTATGTCGGCGGCATCCCATTGGAAAAACTCCTGCCGAAGAGCCGCATTGATGAGATTGTGCAGCGGACTCGCACGGGCGGCGGCGAAATTGTGAATCTGCTCGGCAACGGCAGTGCCTACTATGCGCCGGCGGCGTCGTTGACCCAAATGGCGGAAGCCATCCTCAAGGACAAACGGCGCGTGCTGCCAGCCATTGCGTACCTGCAGGGCGAGTACGGGTACAACGATTTGTTCCTTGGGGTGCCGACCATTTTGGGCGGGCACGGCATTGAGAAAATCATCGAGATTGACCTCCTGCCAGAAGAAAAAGAGGCACTTGACAAGTCCGCGCAGTCTGTGAGAAATGTGATTCAGGTCGTGACGGCAGCGCGCTGATTGACTGACGGAGGCCGTACGCCAGGGCCGGGAGGGAGACTTGGGTTCCCTTTCGGCCCTCGCTTCGACCGTTGTACGGCGGTTCCGTGATTCTTTCGCAAGCGCGCCGCGGCGCGCGAAACGGGGTGTGGCATGACACGTGCCAAATTGGTTTTAATCGATGGCAACAGCATTGTCTATCGGGCGTTCTTCGCATTGCCCGCGCTTTCGAACGCGCGCGGACAGTTCACGAACGCCGTTTTCGGGTTTACCCAAATGCTGCTGAAAATCCTGCATGACGAGCGCCCGACGCACATTGCAGTCGCGTTCGACGCAGGGAAGCAGACCTTTCGTCACGAACATTACGAAGCCTACAAGGGGACGCGTCAGGAGACGCCGAGCGAGCTGCGGGAGCAGTTTCCTCTGGTGCGGGAATTGCTGGATGCGTTCGGCATTCGCTGGATGGAGGTCCCCGGCTACGAGGCCGACGATATCATTGGCACCGTTTCCCGCTTTGCGGACGCGGCCGACATTCCGACCCTCATTGTGTCTGGGGACAAGGACATCCTGCAGCTGGTGTCCGACAACGTCAATGCGATGTTGACGCGCAAAGGCATCACCGATGTGGACCGCTACGACCCAGCCGCTGTGTACGAACGATTCCAGCTGACGCCGCAGCAAATCATTGACCTCAAGGGACTCATGGGCGACTCTTCCGACAACATTCCGGGCGTGCCCGGGGTCGGAGAAAAGACGGCCATCAAGCTGTTGTCGATGTACCCGTCTGTGGAGGAAGTGTTAGAACACATCGACGAGGCCCCCGGGGCAAAGCTGCAGGAGCGCCTGCGCGACAACCGGGAGTTGGCGCTTCTGTCCAAGCGCTTGGCGACCATTCACCGCGATGTGCCGGTGACGTGTACGTTGGACGACCTCAAGTACGCCGGGTATGATCCGCACGTCGTCCGGCGGATGTTTCAACAGCTTGAGTTCAAGTCACTGGTCGACAAGATTACCCGGGAAATCGACAAAAACGGCGCTGCGGCGACAACTGACGGAGCGGACCGTGGAGCCGAGGGGGGTTCTGCGGCGGACGCTGCACCCGCGAATCCTGGCCATCCGCTGCAAAGTCTCCCGGTCCTTGTCATCCGTTCCAAAGCGGAACTGGAGAACCTGTGGGGAGAATTGGGCGATCCAATCGGGATCGTGCCGGATATGGATGTGGACGACTACCAGACGGCCAACGTGCTGGGTGTTGCAGTCGGGTCGCACCGCAAGGCGTTCTACATCGACCTGACGGACCTGGAAATCGGCGACTTAACCGAATTATGGACAGGCGATGCCGAGAAGATTGTGTTTGACTTGAAGGCGCTCGCCGTGCTGCTCGACGCACATGGACAGACGCTGCACTTGGAAGACGGCTGGTTCGATATCATGCTCGCGTCCTACCTGCTCAATCCGTCGGATGGCGAAACCCGGCTCGGTGACATCGTGGAGCGGGAACTGCACGCGGAGCTGCCGGTTCCTGCACCGGGGAAGCCGGAGCGCCCGCAAGCGCTGGCGCGGCTGGCGGCCGCGTTACCGGAATTGCACCATGCAACCGTCAGTGCCTTGTCTGCGCAGGAACTGGACGACCTGTACGAAAAGGTCGAGCTGCCGCTTGCGTTTGTCCTGGCCAGGATGGAAGCGCTCGGATTCTACGTGAACGCCGAGTGTCTGAAGGACATTGGCGCGGAATTGCAGGCCCAGCTCACTGCCTTGCGGGATGACATCTATCGACTGGCAGGCACAGAGTTTAATATCAATTCTCCGAAACAGCTTGGCGAGATTCTGTTTGACAAGCTGGGACTTCCGGCGTCGAAAAAGACGAAGACCGGGTATTCGACCAGCGCCGACGTCCTCGAACGTCTGGCCCCTTACCACGAAATCGTGGAGAAGATTCTTGAATTCCGCCAACTTGGCAAACTGCAGTCGACGTACGTCGAAGGCCTGCTCAAAGTGATCCGCAAAGAGACAGGCCGGGTGCATACACGGTTCCACCAGGCGCTGACCGCCACTGGACGGCTCTCCAGCAGCGAACCCAACCTGCAGAACATCCCGATTCGGATGGAGGAAGGGAGAAAGCTGCGGAAGGCGTTTGAAGCGACCTACGATGATTGGGTGATTGTGTCCGCGGACTATTCGCAGATTGAACTGCGGATTCTGGCCCATCTGTCGGGGGATGAAGCGCTCATTGACGCGTTCCGGCAAGGCATGGATGTGCACACGAGGACCGCGGCGGACGTGTTTGAGGTCGATCCCGGCGAAGTCACGTCCCTCATGCGCCGCCAAGCCAAGGCGGTGAATTTCGGGATTGTGTACGGCATCAGCGACTACGGTCTCTCGCAAAACCTGAACATTCCGCGCGCCCAAGCGGCCGCGTTCATTCAAAATTACTTCGAGAAATTCCCGGGTGTACGGTCGTACATGACGGAAATCGTGGAAACGGCGCGCAAGCAGGGCTACGTCACGACCCTCCTGAACCGCCGCCGCTACCTGCCGGATTTGCACAGCAAGAACTTTAACCTGCGCAGTTTCGCGGAACGCACCGCGATGAACACGCCGATTCAAGGCACGGCTGCCGACATCATCAAACTGGCGATGGTCCGGATTGATCAGGCTCTGCGCGCCTCGGAACTGAAAGGCCGGATGCTGCTGCAGGTGCATGACGAATTGATTTTTGAGTGCCCGGAAGCCGAGGTGGACGAACTGGTCGAATTGGTCCGGGACAACATGGAGAATGCACTGACCCTCAATGTGCCGCTGCAGGTGGATATTCATCACGGGAAAACTTGGTATGAAGCCAAGTAAGTCATAAGCGCAGGTGTACCGACATGCCGGAGTTGCCAGAAGTTGAAAATGTGCGGCGCAGTCTGGCCCAGATGGTGGTGGGCAAGATCATCGCATCCGTGGAGGTCCGTCTTCCCCGCATCATCCGAACGCCGGAGGACACCCAGCGGTTTGCCGCCGAGCTCGCGGGATGCACCATCACGTCGATTGAACGCCGCGGGAAGTACTTGCTGATTCAGGTGCCACCCTATACGCTGGTCTCGCACCTGCGCATGGAAGGGCAGTACCGCCTGGCAGACGAAACGGAACCCGAGCAGCCGCATACGCACGTGGTCTTTCACTTCACGGACGGCACCGCGCTGCGGTATCGGGACGTGCGCCAGTTCGGCACGATGGACCTCATCCCAAGGGAGGCGCCGTGGCCGGAGGCTTGGCCGCAGGGGCTGGCGGCCCTCGGCCCTGAGCCGCTGGACGCCGATTTTACACCAGCCGACCTGTACCAGCGGATTCACCGCCGGAGCGCGCCCATCAAGGCCGTGCTGCTCGACCAGACCACGGTGGCAGGGCTCGGTAACATCTACGTTGACGAGGCCTTGTTTGCGGCTGGGATTCACCCGGAACGCCCTGCCAGCCAAATCACGCGGAAACAGGCGTCGGTGCTGCACGCGCAGATTCAGGACGTTCTCCGCCGCGCCATCGATGCGGGCGGGTCATCGATTAAGACCTACGTCAACGGCTACGGCCGCCATGGTGGGTTTCAAATGGAGCTGGCCGTCTACGGGCGGGCAGGGGAACCGTGCCGCGTGTGCGGCACAGCAATTGAGAAGCTGCGGGTGGCGGGCCGTGGAACGCACGTATGCCCCCGCTGTCAGACACGGCCGCGGCAGCAGAGAGCGGTCAAGCCGGGCGCGCCCGTGCGGCACACAGGAGGTGGAGCGTCGTGATCGTCGGGTTGACGGGTGGCATTGCGAGTGGAAAAAGCACCGTCACGCGCATCCTGCGCGAACTGGGCGCCTATGTGGTGGACGCAGATGTGTGGGCGCGAAAGGTGGTCGAACCGGGCCAGCCGGCCCTCGAGGAAATCGTTGCGGCATTTGGTCCGACCATCCTCACGTCCGAAGGCACCCTGAACCGCACGGCGCTCGGGGCCAGGGTGTTTGGCGATGAAGCCGCTCGGATGAAGTTGAACGCCATCACCCACCCACGTGTGCGGGACGGCATGCGGGAGGAAACAGCGCGCTTTTTCTCCCAGCACCCGGACGAGCCCATCGTTTGGGACGTCCCGTTGTTGTTCGAAGGCGAGACCCGGAAGCTGGTCGACGTCACCGTTCTCGTGTACGTCGATGAAGGAACGCAGCTTGAGCGCCTCATGGCGCGCGACGGGTTGTCGAGGGAAGCCGCAGCAGCGCGAATCAAGGCGCAAATGCCGATTGACCAGAAACGCGCCCTGGCGGATTACATCGTAGAAAACACCGGAACCCTAGAGCAGACCAGAGAGCAGGTGCGCACACTGTGGCAAACACTCCAAGCACAGGCCAAACATGGCGGCACACCATCGTAAATCGACGAACCATCCTGAGCGCCATCCTGCTGGTGCTGGTCATCGTCGTCATTACGTCCAACCAGTTTTGGCGCTGGATGTACCCCATTGGCTACCAGACCGATATCCAGCAGGCCGCCAGGGTGAGCCATGTCGATCCGCTCCTTGTCGCGAGCGTGATCCGCGTGGAAAGCAAGTTTCAAACGGAAGATGTATCGCATGCAGGCGCCATCGGGCTGATGCAGCTGATGCCGCAGACCGCACAGTGGATCGCGCAGCAGATGCGCAGCGAAGGGCTGCCCTACAACCCGTCGCTGATTGGCGGGAGTACCGCGGACCTGTCCGTGCCAGCTATCAACATTCACGTGGGCGCCTGGTACATTCATTATCTCATCAAGCAATTTAACGGAAACGAAGTCGCCGCCATCGCGGCTTACAACGCGGGGCCCAAGCGCGTCAAGCAATGGCTCGGCAGCGGCCAGTGGAACGGGGAACTCTCCACCATCACCGACATTCCCGTCGGCGAAACCCGGCACTTCGTGGACCGCGTGTTTTACAACTACAACCTCTACCAGCGCATCTACGGCGGGGACAAAGCCTGGCAGGCGCAGTCCTGACACAAGACGGCAGACGAGATCGGATCTCCCTCCCCCCACAAATCAGGGGGGAGACGGCCGAACGCACCGGGCGCATCGAGGTACATCCCGGCAAACCGAGGCGCAGTCCAATAAATCTCAGCCAGTTTTGGTTGACATGTGCCCTGCAGGCCCGTATAATCATCTTCGTCGGCTTTTACGGCGCTTCGGTACCACCTTGTACGCGGGCCAGCCGAATTGTCGACACCCTCAAGAGCATCGCGCAATACGAGCAGGTCATCCAGTGAACATGTCGAGGTGGCGGAATTGGCAGACGCGCACGTTTGAGGGGCGTGTGGGATAACCGTACGGGTTCAAGTCCCGTCCTCGACACCAAAAAGTCTGATATGACAAGGGTTTTCGGGAAAATCGTCCGGGAACCCTTGTTCGCGTTTTGGCTCCGATCTGCACAAAGACGTGTGTGCCCACACTACCAAAGACGTGTGCGGCTCAAAATCGGAGGCGCACACGTCTCGAAAAGGGAGACGTGCGCGGTATGCCAAAACGGAGGAAAAACACCTTGGATTCACATGTGGAAGGAGGGCAAAGGGCAGAGAGTACATTGTCGCTTGCGGAAGCGAAAGTGCTGTTTCTGCGGGATATTCGGCTGCTGTCCCAAGAAACGCAGCGCTGGCACAAGGAGAATCTGACGGCGTTCGAAAAGGTGCTGGCAAAGCAGGGCATTGAGATTTCTGACGTAGGCAGCTTGACCGCGAAGATGGTCAAGGAGAACTTCGTGTTTTATATGTCTGAAGAGATGGGGCTCATGGCAAACACCATCAACGGCCGGGTACGATCGGTCCGGGCGTTACTCAAGTTTTTACACGGAGAGGGGCATATTGCAAAGAACTTTGGGGCAGATATACCGATGATCAAAGGTGAAGAGGTGATTATCGAAACGTTCTCCGAAGAACAAATCGATGCGCTTCTTCGCCAGCCGAACCGTCACACCTTTACAGGGCTTCGGGATTACACGCTGATGCTACTCCTGCTCGAAACCGGAATCCGTATTTCGGAATGCGTCAAGATCGACTTGACCGACGTGCATCTAAAAGAAGGGCAGATCCGGATTCACGGGAAAGGCGCCAAGCAGCGGTTGGTTCCATTTCAAGGGAAGTTTCGGCGAGCCCTTCAGAGGTACCTGGAAGTCCGGGGACCAGCAGAATCTGAAGCGCTCTTCGTCACTGTAGACGGCACTCGAATCAGCAAGCGATACGTCCAGGAGTTGATCCAAGATTATGGGGAAATGGCACACATTCGCGATGTGCGTGTCTCGCCCCATACGTTCCGGCATACCATGGCAAAGTATTACATCTTGGCTGGGGGAGACATTTTTTCGCTTCAGAAAATCTTGGGCCATAGTACGCTTGACATGGTACGACGGTATGTAGAGCTATTTTCAACGGACGTACAAATGCAACATCGTAAATTCAGTTTCTTGGAAAACCATATGTAGTACTGGGCGGGGCATTGAACCCTTCTTTTAGGGCAATGCCCCAGCCGATACACATGTGGAACAGATCATGGTAGCCAGCAACATAGTTTTTATGGTGGGGGTGATTATGGATGCACTTCTGGGTATACCCGTCGCCGTTTGGTCAGGGTTTTGAGTTTTTAACACCGATTCTTCTGTCGATTCTCGCTTTCGTAGCTTGACCAAAAATTGTGGCCGACGGCGAGCATCTGCTGTCGGTTTCCACGGGACAGTAACTGCCGGCCAGAAAAATTTCCAGAGCTGTTGTGACGGATCGGTTGCCCTAATAAATTTTTACAGACTTGCCACACTAAGAACATCCTTTACGGGAGGTTCTGTAGTGTACACAATATACATTGCGTTCAAAAGGCTCGGGGAGCCGCTGTATGTGGGTAGAACAACTGACTTACAAAGGAGGATCCAACAACATCGGAGTGTTGCACCGTGGCTTCACCAGACTAATTACTTTTATGTCGCCGAGTGCCCTACTGAAGCTGACCAAGTCATCAGAGAAATCTATTACATTAATAAACTACGTCCCCCATATGTTCAAAAACACTTATATTCCGAGTGTCCTAGATTAAAGTTGCCACCGATTAAGTTTGAAAAAATCGATGTTAGCAAGGCGGTAGAGAAAAGTCATAAAGGATTGCCATCCTCAAGTAGGTTACCCACGGGAGAGCCTAGGTCGTCGAGAAAAGATATACCGCGGACACCATCTCCTAACGAATTCGTGCTTGCCGGAGGTAAAATTGGATTTTTTGACTTATTTTGTAGAACTCCTTCAGAACAGAGATACTTTATTGATCCCAGTCGCTCGATAACTATCTCGCGAATGAATCGCCTGACTGATGTTCACGTGACTTTCATTAAAGAGTTGATAGCGACTCGAAATCCATTGCTTTGTTGTCGTGACAACAACCTATCGCATTTTGATGAACTCCTGGACCCCTATACAGAACAAGTCGCCATACCCTTGGCCGAATCAGATGTGAAACTGTGCCTCGATTTAGCTTCCAATTTTCACGTTAAATTCGATTCATATTACTCAACAGAGTGGAGCCTTTTCTCTGTTATTTCCGGATATCTGTTTCTGAACGGATGGTTTCAGCTCAAGAGATTTTGGAATTCCGAGTTCATGGAATTGTTCGTCAATGGATCAGGAAATTCGAAGTTGGTCAAAGTTGTAATGCAGAGTCCTTATGGGTTGTTGGCACGCAAGTTGGGATGAAACTTGAAATCCACTTACCAAACTCGTCACATCGGTAGGCAATTGTGCATTACACGGACGACTTCGCCTTCTCCGTACCTACCAACGGCACCGATTGGGACGGGCATGCCGTATTCATCTAATTCAATCCGGTTGTGGATCAGTTTTAATGGATAGGAGGGGTTAGCTGCCTCTAAGGCAATGACCATCGTAGTTTCGTATACGCGTCGTATAGTGTATTTATCCCCGAGTTTGACGATGCGAAGACTTCCATCTATATGCTTGTCCAAATCATTAAGATGGCTTCTAACCAACACCAAGGCGCCTTTGGTAATACCTTCACCGCTCATTGAATCGTCCTGAACCTTAAACCAGAAATATTCATATTTAACCATGTCCAATTCTGACGCTAATACTGGGATGAACTCATCGACCAATTCAGAAGTCCTCTCACTTTGTGAAGGATTCCGTAAGATAGGAACCATTACTAGCGGCGTGGTAAATTTGGCATCGTGGACTCTACCTTCAAAATTCCCCATAATTGCCTGACTGTTGGACTCGAATAAGGTTGATTGCAAGAGATCATCATTGTTCCCGGTGATAAGGTAATCCAAGCTTTGATGATATAAGGATGCCAGTTTCGTTAAGGTTTCCATGTCAGGACGTCTGAAATCACGTTCATAGTTGGATATATTTGTATTAGAGATACCCGTGATTTGAGACACATAAGTCTGTGACCAGCCCATTTTCTTTCGTGCTTCTCTTAATCGTTGCCCCAGTGTCATCTCATTTCCCTCCATGCGACCAATATATACGATTCGTTAAAAAATATCAAACATAAGCGGGATTGACATTTGTCAATTGGTATAAATAATATAAAATTGAATGGTTTACGATTCGTAAAAATATAAAATATACGAATCGTCATTATACGGCCTTGATGGTAGACGCTGTCGAGGATAATGAGGGGTGGTTATTAATGACTAGAAGAAAAAACGTAGTCCGCCTTGCAATGGCAAATCCACCTATGGTTAACACAATGCCCAGCAACGAGGAACTGTTGGTTCTACGCCTGACCGACATGAGAAGAGAACGAAAAGCGGATGATTACGTCAAGCATGAGAGTGAAAACATACGTGCAGTGCTGAAATGCCTCCCCGAAGGTACAAGCCTCCTATCGTTGTCTACAGAAGAGTTGGAATCAATGGTGTTTGACAATATGCGCGCTCGAAACTTGAAACCTAATACTATAAACGGTCGCATTAAATCTTTGCGCAGGCTGTATGCTACAGCAATTAACCATGGTTATACGAATACCAATCCCGCGCTGGGACTGAAGATGTGTACTCGAGTTAAAGAGGGGATTGACTCGTTTGACGAAACTCAGCTTACTCGTCTTCTCGAACAACCAGACCTTAAAACTTTTGTTGGTTTGAGGGATCACTGTGGTATGACACTGATGATTGATACCGGAATTCGCCTTAGAGAGATGGTAGATCTCACGGTTTCCCAAGTGGATCTGAAAGCAAGAATGCTACGGAACGTTAAAGGTAAAAATCGGAAAGTACAAAACATCCCACTCTCTCAACCGATGTGCAAGATTCTACAACGATACTTAATCGAACGTGGCGAAGTTGACTGTGATGCACTATTTGTAACAGTGGACAATCGTCCGCTCAAACGACGTACTTTTCAGGAGCGCATGGAGATATATGGTATAAAAGCTGGGATTGATGGCATACGGGTTAGTCCTCACACACTTCGTCACACATTCGCCAAACATTGGATAATGTCTGGTGGCGATGCTGTGAGTCTAAAGGACATGCTGCGCCAGTCGACAATGGACCAGGCAGCCGATTATGTTAAATTTTTCTCCTACGAATTGCGCACACTCCATGATCAGCATTCACCACTCGTAAACATTCATATCGTATAGGTTTGACAGATTTGGACGGTGAGGTAAACATGGCCGACAGTGGTGTGACAACATGATTGATCACCTGCTGTGTTTGACGCGGCGTATGACTGACGCACAAAACACACAAAACACTACAATATTTGGTTCCATAACCTTATGTTATTTACCCCAAAAATGTAGCATTTCGTGTGTTTTGTGCGTATTGGAAATTGCTAACACGGAAACAATAGTCTAACAAGATGGAGGTTTGTATACGATGAAACACGTTGATTATAGGATTGTGCTCCCGCCTGGGTTGGTTACTGAAATTGAAAGATACGTGGAGTTTAGAAGAGCTAACGGCTTTAGATATGGTAACCATTATTTTGCACCGTACAAGAAGGCAAGTCGAGTCGAAAACCAAAGGGATACTTTGTTAAAGTTATTTTTCTTAATCCTGTGCTCGCGATCGGGAATCGATTTCAATCGTGGGGGTGAAACAAATGAACTCAGCTTTAGAGAGTACAGCTTTGAACTCCAGAGTTTTGGAGCGCAAGATATGGAGCACCTGGAACGATATTTCGCACCCACAACTTTTTACACGATGTGCAAAGCCTACCTACTTCCGTTTTTAAAGTTTCAGCTGGCTACGATGAAGCGGCAGTTGAATATTGATGACGACGATGACTATAGGAAGTTTCGGCGTATAACGTATAAGTATGAAGATGCGTTCGAGGTGGTGCCTCCTTTTCGTCCGGAACCCGAAGAACCACGGCGGAAAGTTTATTTGAATAGGAAAGAAATCCTGCAAGTCTATGCGGTGATTCGCGACCCCTTGTTATTCCCCCAAAAGTGGAGGAAGTACAGTGTTGAATTTATGACGGGGTGCTTTCTTGCGTTGAGAAATTTGGAACTGTGTGACTTGCGTATCGAGCACTTTGTATTGAATTCCCAGGGGTTTATTCAACCTGATGAAGATGGTTTCGGGCTTTTATTGTTGCCAGATGATATCTCCAAAGGTGGGTACAGTGGTTCTAAGCCTGGGTTGGGGACGCTCGTCGTTCCTCGACTTGTAACACTCCTTAATGAGTACTTTGCTCACCTTTATGAGGCCACCAAAGGAAAGTCTGTAGGCAAAGGTTACGTATTCCGGCGCAATGATAAAGACCCCGAATCCAAATGTGGGCCAAGAAGTATTAGTAAGTGGATGGATTCACTGAGCGATATGGTTGGCTTCTTGGGGGAAGAGCGTGCGAGAGAGTTAACCTACTACGATACACGTCACTCTGTCAACGACTTGATAAAGAAGGCGCCAGCGGAGTCCAAAGAGACATACTGGTTCGTCAAACGCGCGGCCGAGGTGCATCTTCGTCACGACGGGGATATTGAGAATGGAGACGTCAATGATACCAATTACACAAAGGAAATCGAACCGGACGAATATAAGGCAATTATCAAGGCGGCCCTCGACTTTCCTTGGGAGATTGAAGAACTTGAGGAATGGGAACGTGAATGGCTGGGTCACCATGATCCAGTTGCTGGCGTGGTGGTCGGTACTCAGCCGGTAAAGAGAAGTGATTCGTCGTCCATTACCGACCAGCCAAGTCCACCTGTATCACGTGATGACGAATTGGAGTACCTCAAAGGAGAAAGAGAGAGGTTGCGGAGCCGTCCTAAAGACATGTCATTGGCGGAGTGGACTGAAAAGCTGAAAGAAATAAACAAAAAACTGAGTGTTCTTGAGAGGGAGGGTTAATCTTGAACTCGGTACCCAATTTATTCAACAATATCATTGATGATGCACTTTACACCGTTAACGACATTTCAGAGTTATTGAAGGTGTCAACCGAAACTGTTCGGCGCTGGTTTCGGAGTGGTTCACTTATAAGCTCTACACCGTATCATTTCTCGGCCACAGGTGCGGATGTAAAGGATTTTATAGTTAGAAGGCAACATCGACGTACCGGCGATACAAATGCTGCCGTGGAGGGCCCGTGACGTTCAATGCCCTCCAGATCTATGGTTTGTTTGGAGAAATTCGATCAATTCATAGACACTTAGACTCAACCTTTCAATTCTTGTGCGATGGGGGTTACTTGCGTCGTCTATGAGTTTTCGGAACGTCGCACGTATTTTCTTAAGTTCTGTTTTGGGATTGTACAGAGTCGAGTTATTCCACGAAATATCGTTTGACATTAAAATGAGGGTTTCCAAGTTCCCAGAGTGGTTTCCACAACACTTCCATTCGGAATTGGATACTGACATATGTGCATCTGCTGAACAAAATGGACAAGAGAACACTATCTGGTTATCCGAAACGTAATAACTAACATTTCGCGATTTAAAAAAGGAGAGGCAAGCTCTTTCGAGTACTTTACCCATGATCAGTCCCGGCTTTGATTTGAGTATTGGCGAGTTGACCAGAGAAATTTCTCCAGCTCCCGTTCAGAAATAATATAGTGACGACCGACTCGGTATGCTGTGAGCCTGCCGGATCGACACCACCTCCGCACGGTTTCGGAGCTGACTCTCAACCTGACTGCTATTTCTTCAGGTGCCATAACGCGATTAATCGATGGCTGACCGTCGTGACTTTCAACAGGTAGACGGATGGTCAAGAGTACACTTCCTTTAGAGAAGAATGTACTATCAATTATCTCACCGTAGTCACCGATCTATTCAGGTCAGACCAGATTAACCAGTCAAACTATTTATGTTGCACGGAGTGGGTTCGATGCCGCGCTTAGCATCCGGTCATGCATGGAGGATGTGAACAAATTGGGTTGCACGTGATGAGGTGCGGCTGCCAACCTTCATGCTTCCGTCAGGAGACTTCCATGTATCATAACGCATCTTCCGCGCGTGCGTAGGGGTCGTCAATTGGAAACTCCGTTCGTTGCCCGGAAGTGGGCCGCGCAAACGCTCGAAAGGAAATGTTCGGAAAAGTGAAAGCGCGATCTTTGCAAGGGCTGTGTACATTTGGGAATCGAGCCTATGCTGACGCGCTTGCTCAGCAACCGCTGCTTGCCACCTCGCTGTAGATGTTCAGATCCATCCCGAAGAACGCCAGTATCCGCTCGATCTGCGGGTCGTGTGGCCTCGCCGTCATCCTCTGCCGCCCGTCGCCGCTCTCTATCCATATCGTCGTCATCTCATCGAACATCTCCAGCACCGAGATGCCTGTCGGTCGGAAGCTCTTTCGCTTCCCGGGCAGAATCAACGGCTCCGTCTCCTTCGCCATCTGTTCGCGCAGGATGTACTCAAACGCGCTGTACATCAGCAACGACATCAGCATCACGTAACCGAATGCCTTCACCCGGCTGGGCTTCTGCAGGAACACCGGCCCCACGTGGTAGGGGCTCTTCAGGTACCGGAACCGGTTCTCCACCTCGATTTGGTCCTTATACAACCGCAGTACTCGTTCATCCGCAACCCGTTGGTCATCCCGGATGTCCGTAATCAGGACGAACGTGCTCTCGCGTTCACGCCACAACTGAAGCGTCTGTTCGTCGGGCGAAGCAATCTTCACATTCAAGCGATACACAGTGCGCACTCCAGGCGCTGACTCATCCTTGCGAGGCCGGCCCCGACGGGCACGTTTCTCTTGTATCTGCTCTGTGTCGACTGTGATCTGTAGCCGGTGCAGCGCCTTACGGTGTTGGTGAACCAACGCTTTTGCCGCAGCCTCGGCATCTTCAGCACAGCTGTAGGTCACCTTCTGTGCCTTCTCGACCGCCTTCTCCAGTGCGGTCTTCTCCCGCTGCAGCACGTCCTCCAGCTTGTGCTCCTTCTGCTTCGCCAGTCCGGTCGAGCGCACGGCAATCAGGCGATACGTCCGTCCATACAACTCCCGGCGAAACGACTGTATCTTGTAGGTCGAGGCGTCATCTGCCGCCGCGATCTGTCCGACATCCCGCCATGCCTTCTCCTTTTCCCACGCAGACCGCTTTAGCTCCTGGCACAACTTGAAGTTCGAGGGCAGCCGGGAAACAAAGTGAATCCCCTCGTCTGCAAGCAACTTCAGGTTCTCTTCGGTGACCACCGCGGAGTCCGCGACATACAGCAGTTCCTTGTCGGTCTGCTCTTCAAGCAGGCCGGCCAATCGCGTGATGTTCTCGTTGTTCCAGGTGTGATCGTCCTGATTGCCCTTGTCCACGTTCGCACACAGCGTCACGCCCCGCAGTGTGCATTGGCCGAAGATGATCTGCTTCAGGTCAGGGCGGTGGTCCTTTGAGTACCCGCGTGCGACGGCAAAGTTGTCCTCACTGGACTCAGGTGCATCGTCTTGCTGTGCGTACTCTCCGTACAGAGACACCGAGGTGGTGTCGGAATGAACGGGCAACAAGTCATCGAAGTGGTCCATCACCTTCAGCTGATTGACGGTCTTCAGTGCGAGCTTCGGATACAGGGCGTCGAGGCCCATGTCGTACAGAATGTCCAGTGCCCGTCCAAGCGCGTCGTCATTGAGGTCGGTCGCGGACACTCCGGCGCCAAGCAAGACTTCGACGTCCCGTTTCTCGTAGAACTCCTGCACCTTGTAGAGAGCCTTGCGGTCAGTGCCGATGTTGATAAGCAAGGCCTTAAGCCTGGTACCGACCGAGAGCCTGTCACCATCGCGGTCGGCCTGCTTATCGATCATCTCCACCCAGCCGAACTGGTCAATGAGCCGAGACCACAGCGCCGAAGCCCCCATCACCAAGGGACGCATGTCAGCAATCAACTGGAAATCCCCCAAACGAAAATTCGATAGGGGACTGATTCGACACTGGGGTGCCAAATCCCTGTACAAAATTATGGACAGCACGAAGGATCACGCGCGGAAAGTCGGATTTATGAAAGACGGCTTCGACTCGTATAAAATGAAACATACATCTCAAGTCTTTTAAGTTCCGATTGAAAAGTGGAGCGTAGGTGGTAGAATGGCGATATAGAACGTATGTTCGGAGTGATTGCCATGACACTTCTTGAGTTTCAGGAACGGTTCTCCACGATTCGTGCCTGCGAGGAGCGTTTGTTTGAGCTACGTTGGCCAGATGGCTTTGTTTGCCCGAAGTGCGGCAGCAAGGAGTATTGTGAAGTTGTAAGCTCCTCACGGAAAGAGGCTGAAGAACGAATGCCCTTATTCCAGTGCAAAAACTGCTCTCGGCAAACTTCCGTCACGGCGGGCACCATCTTTCATAAGACGAAAACCGATTTGCGCAAGTGGTTTCTTGCGGTGTACCTGATGGCCAATGACAAGCGAGGCGTTGCTGCGACAACCATTCAACGGAATATTGGAGTATCGTATCCCACCGCATGGAACATGTTGCGTAAAATCCGCAAGGCCATGGCTGATCGCAATGCACTGTACCAGTTGGAAGGACTCGTGCAAATCGATGACGCCTATTTTGGCGGAGAGAGCCATGGAGAAGGAAAGCGTGGGAGGGGCTCGGATCAGGACCCGGTGATTGTCGCCGTTCAGATGGAGCGTGGGACGCCAAAGTACATCACCATGGCGGTAGTACCGAATCTCACGAAGGAAGTGGTTGCTCCCGTTCTATCCGGACGGCTGAAACCAAATTGCGTCTGGGAGACGGACGGCAGCAAGACGCTTGTGGCCTGTGCCAAGGAGTTGGAGCCTGCGTCCCATATAGTGACGAAGTCGGGTACACCGGAGGCCCATGAGACGTTCGAATGGATAGACAAGGTCATCAGCCTGGCCAAGAGGTTTATCGATGGTACGTACCACGGGCGGATTGTATACAAGCAAGGATACCTTGAGGAGTTCGTGTATCGATTCAACCGCAGGAAGCTTGGAAATCGCTTGGTGGACAGATTGTTGCTTGCCTGTGCGCATGCGAAACCATTACCCAGTGTTTAGGAACTTAGTTACGAAAGTGGGGCGCCAGCCCAACTAACTTAAAAGACTTGAGATGTATGAAATGAAATTCCCCATCTCGGCGATGAGTCGAATAGGGTATTACTTATTTTGGACGATGCTCGAATTCAGGAAGACCAATTACGCATCTTAGGCGAGTTGCAGACCAGTTTGTTAGCTAATGGAATTAAACTAACCGTAATCCTCGTTACAACTGCCAAAGAGGAATCCATGTTTCCCACAAATATAGCTCGTTCTCTGTCGTACGTACAATTCCGATGTCCTATGGTTTCAGAGTTACAGACCTACATGTCACTTTACGATGATGTCGACTGGAATGGGATCAGTTTTACGGAGTTTTTCTTCCCTTACAATAAGGGATTTCGCTTATCCTCGTGTGCACAGGATGTCATGAGTGTATTATGCACAATGGGGTTGCATCTTGGCTCTCCTGTCCCAATGTCGCACTATACAACATGGGTGCGATATGTTTTCGAAACCTATGGTGTTACTGGTTATCGTGTAGACAAGATTACGGCTGACCATTGGCGAGAAGCCATTAAATCATCAGGTTTCCGTCCAGATGTGGGAACCGAGCATTGAGAAGTCACATTTGGTAGTGTGTCCCGTAAGTGATGTAAATTGCTTGAGTATGTAGATAAGCTCCAGGGAAAATTTCTGAAGGTGACGGCACTTCTGTAGGCTCTGACGTCTTGCTCTCTTAAACACTTTGGTATCTATGAATTTTGGGCACGAAAGTATGTCATAGAGCGGGTCGGGACACAAAGTATACAAGGGAGACTACTAGGATATAGCCTAAGGTGTTGTCTATCGCAAGAAGGCGATTAAAATCCTGTCCGAACCTGTTTGTTGAAACTTAGAGAATGAGGGGCTGACGGCGCACAAGACCCTCATTCTTTCTTTATCTCTTTACCATCGTGGATTGCTTTCACTAGATAACGAGATATGCAATGGAGAGCCGATTGACTCTCCACCACTGGTTAGAATGGGGGTAAGTTCTTGGTCATGTTGATTTGTGTCACCACACCGCGTTCTACCGTGAATCCTAGCGTGAATAGGTTTTGGTTGTAATTCATCGAGAAGTACGAACTACCACCTTTTGGAATGCTCCGTCCTTGAATACCGGGATACGCACGCTGTAACGCCGAAAGCGAACTTCCGACATGAATGCCACGGGGTGTGCTTCCCGCAGATGCGGAATTCACGGTCATCTGCCAGATCGGATCGCCGTCAATGTATGTTCCACCTGGATAGATCCATTCTGGCCCTCCCGTTCCGTGAGCGGTCGTCTTTTGCTTCGGTTGCCCATAGGCTGTGATGGCATCACTGAGCGGATCGCCAAGCTGCAAAGACCCTATTTCTAAATCCGCTGGAACCGTCACATTCCACCCCTTGGGTTCTGAGATGTACTGTTCACCACGGCCTCCAGGGCATGGATTGAATCTCCTGTCACCTTCAGTTCAAACACCTTGTTTCCGACTTGCCAAGCGATCGTATTCTGTGTCATTTTCGGGGTCGTCGAAGAACTCGCTTGTGAAATGATAACTACGCCTTTAGTCTCTGGCACGGGTAGCATATGCGTGTGGAGATACGAAACCATGCCTCGCGCCACTTGAGTGCCCGCTGTGTTAGATCCCCAGAACCGAGTCAACACTGTCCATCGACCTTCGGTCCATTTGTAGCTGTACTGGCCTGCACCCCCAGAAAATTCGGCATGAATGCCATAACCCAAGTTAACAGGTAGTCCTGACGGATAAAACTGACCAAAAGTCTGCTCAAGACTCGCAATTGCATTGAATGCCTCAACGGAACTTGCATACGAGTGTTCGCTGATTGGCGATAGATGATGAGTCACATTTGAGGTGTTATTCCCCTTATTGGCCGAAGTGCTAGTCGAATGTTCTTGAATGACGTAGTGTCCTACAAGCGCTAAGCAGACGGCGATAGCCACGCTTCCAATCCAAGCGAAGGTAGTCTGCATCTGGTGAAAGGAGCGGTTCCGCTTGGGCGCACGCATTCCTGCCACGTTTCGCTCAATGTGGTTCCACATCTCGTTTTTCAGTTCATAAGGCAAAGCATCGTCACGGATCGCGTTCCTTACTAGCTCATCAACATACTTTTTACGCATAGCCCTTATGAACCTCGTTTTGACGCGTTGATGTGAAAAGAGTCGGCCGGTTCGCCTAAGCCCAATTGGTTCGCGAGAGCTTTCTTTGCACGATGGAGCATGACCCTGACGGAGACCGAGGTTTTGCCCAGAATTTCAGCGATTTCCTGTGTGCTAAATCCCTTTATAGAGCGTGTCCGAAAAGCATCAGAGTTGAGTACATGTCTACCCAAAGGGTATGAATCTGAGTTTCTGGAAATGGAATTTGTTTCCTTGGAAATTTGGCGATGAGCTATACATGGGACAGTATTGCCTGCTCACCCTTGAAAATGGGCGCACGACCCCCTGCCAGTGACCACAGCTTAGTTTACAGGGCAGATGTTGCTTGCCTATGCAGCGATATCGAGACGCAATTGTTCGGCCTGCTCCGTATACATTTGTGTAATCCGCTCTGTGTGGTCATCGGGGAGCACGGTTTCTCGAATGTGATCTATCCTCGTCTGCATGAGCTGAAATATATCCCTGCATGGTGAAGAAGGACTGTACCCGTTTGTTTGTTCGTACAGGCACCTTCTTGTGTTTCATGACAGTGGTTAGCTCATTGGACTCTTGCGCAAAGGACAGCTCGATTTGCCTTCTGAAATCGAGCATCTGGGCATGCAGCTTGGTGCCTTGTGGCACCGGGCCGTAAGCAATTGGCTTGTCGTCAAAGGTAAATCCGAATTGCTTGCTACATGTCCCAAATAGCGGGCACGATTGGCATTTCTCTGGGTTCCCACGAAACCAAGATGTCGCCGTCTCCCAGTCAAAGCCATCCCAAACCAGTCGTTCGCCTTGTTCGCACTCGGGTTGACCATGTTCATTACATTCCTCTGGCATAACCATGCCACTGCGAAACCCGGTTACCACGGCCATACTGTGTTTGTAGAATGCTTCTTTCTGACCATCATCGAAAGAACTGTGGTCATCGGGGAATACCCCACAACGGAGAATAACGGTTATTGATGAACGCTATCGGTACTCAGGAACCCTTCAAACATTTTGACAGACCAATTAGACAATGGAGGAACGACCGTTATCTCGCAGAAACATGTAAGGAAGAAAAAGTTGGGTACTAGATAACATCCACTTCGTGGTGAACAACCTTCTTCGATAGATGGGCTACAGGAACGAGGAATAAAGAGTGACCATTTGGCAGATAGCGGGTGGGGATTCCGGGGCTCGCAACTATACAAAACTCTTTCTGGATCACGACGTCATGCTGATTGGTCCTGGTGATCCCGGTTCCTTTTCTGAGGATACTAAGGAACTTTATCTCAAAAATGACCCAAACATGGGACATCAAATCCGTCTCTTTTGCGAGGAACCCAAGTCGGGTGATGTTGTTTTACTACGCCACGGCCATACAGTCGTTGCTGTTGGGACAATTCCAGAAAAGGACAACGAGTACCAATACCTTAATCAGTTTGATGACGTACTTGGTTGGGATTTGCAGCACGCAAGACGTGTTATTTGGGACACATCCTCCACGTTATCCCTATTGGCGCACATGCAGCCTGTGTTCAATAATTACAAATCGCAGCGTACATTCACACGAGTCAATGAGCAACGCCTGACCGGTTTGGAACAACAATTACGAGCGTCAATACCAGCCAGAGCATTAAAACCGCTACCGAGCAACATCAGTATTCCTCTGACGCAGAATGATCTCGGAATGAGTTTGTTCAAGTCAGGCTTGTCAAACGAGGCGGTGGAACATGTTCTCTCTACCATTGCCAAGATCGTTCGGTTAGATGCTTGGTATGAGTCAGTGCAGATGAAAGGTCGTCCAACTGAACATGAGATTGTGGCGCACATGATTACACCACTCATGTTGGGTATGGGGTGGTCCGAGCAACTGGTGGCAATTGAGTGGAACAAGATTGACATGGCATTCTTCAGGTCTGCGCCTCAACCGGGGAGCCAACCGCACGAGGAATGCGTAATGGATCTTGAAGCGAAGAGGCCAGACCAATCCCTTCAAGACGCATATAAGCAGGCAAAGAATTATGTGAAAAACAACAATCTGAAGCATTGTCTACGAATCGTAACGACGGATGGCGTTCGGATTTTGTTGTATAAGTTCGACAGGAGTTGTGGGGATTGGCCAGAAGTTCCTAGCGGATATGTCAACCTGCGAAGAATTCGTGAAAAGAACGTGTTTCCGGTAAACACATCGGGGGTTGATACATTGATGGAACTTGTGCCATGGAAGGCAGTACTTTGACCCCTTCCGTTTGGCTGCTGTTCGGATGTAACAACTTAACATGAGTTTGAAATCAAAATTCATTCTCGTTGTACTCCGTTTTTAGAAGGGGTAAATGTACGGTTTGAAAGTGGTGTCTAGTCTCAGCCTGCCTGGATGACATGGGTGCCCTTCTTTTGTTATTCCGAGGCAATATACGTGATGATCCGTACATAACCGACGAACCTCGTCATCAAGGTGCCTATTATGTATAGAGCCATGTCTGCCCCAAGCAAGAACCAATTTGTCTGCTCGTACCGCTTCTTGCTCAACATATCGCCAATTCTTTGGACCAATAGCAGTACCTTTATTTTTGATAGACGCAAGGACTTCGGGGTCAGTTTCTCGATAGGCAAACAGATTTACCACTACAATAGAACCGTACCCATCTCGTGCTGCAAAGTGAACACACTGCTCAATTGTCGGGTCGTCTTCTGAACCATCAGCAGTACTGGGGTTCAGCATGACGTAAACCATTGTTTTACCGGAAGCGTTCCATTCACGCCATAAAGTGTATCTGTATATTCCTTCTATAAGCGCACCTTGATTGGAATAACTTACTTTTATCCTCTTCCGTTTCATGCTGTACCCCCCTCTACAACCATTCTACACTGAGCCTATTGTTCATTGAATTGTAAATGAATGTGTTTCAAAAATTATTTGTTAATCGGTAGGGACCATAGAAGTCGCATTTTTGGTGTGATAGAATTGGAATGAGTTCACTGGAGAGCGAATTCCAGTGATGTTGTAGGGGGATGTTCAAGGTTGGGATACGGGCAACATCAGAGTTTTTACTTACGTGTAAATTGGCTTCGGAAAGCAATGAGACAACTGAAGGCTGATGATAGATTCTTTTATAATGAAAGCGCTGCGGAACAGATCGGGCTTGGCAAGAATATGGTTCAATCTCTACGTTATTGGGTTGTTGCTACCGGTATCGTCAACGAGGTGAACCACGGAAAGGTTGTTCATGAAATATCGGATTTTGGAAAGTTGATTGACAGATTTGATCCTTTTATTGAGCAACGCGATACCGCAAGTATACTGCATTACCACTTGGTTGATAACATCGAGCCGAGTACCACTTGGTATTGGTTCTTTAATTCTTTCAGCGGTAGGACGATTAAAAAGTCGGACATAGTAGATGAGTTGCTCTTATGGATTGTCCAAAACGATGCAAAGCAGCCTTCGGTGAATTCACTTAAACGGGATATTGACTGTTTGGTGCGGTTGTACTGTAACGGTGAAAAGGTGGACGACCCTGAAGAAGTTATTCAAAGTCCTTTGACCGTTCTTGGATTGCTCAGTGAGGACAAAGGAATTATCTCAAAAGTTTCATCACGTTACACGGATATCGGACTCGCTGCGTTGATGTATTGTCTTCTTTCATACACAAATAACCACCCCGTAGAAGTGCTATCGATCGAGGAAATCGAAGAGAGTCCTTTGTTATGGGGTAAGGTGTTCAACATGCAACGGAATGAAATCATTAGGGCATTAGAACAATTGACAGTACATCCGTATTACCCTATAAGTTTTGACCGAACAAACAAGTTGAACACCGTTCATCTACCAAAAGTCACTCCGTGCGTATTCCGGATCAAATCGGCCACCGAATCCGGAAAATGTCGGCCCCCCATTCCGCTAATTAACGACCACCTATTCCGGTAAATCCCGGCCAGTCATTCCGACAGAAACCGGCCACTTTTAGAGCACTTCCCGGAATCAGTGGCCGACAATTATCGGAATCAAACCCCCTCGTCTCAACCCTTAGTGTTGGCGACAAATTTCGTGGCAGGTAGACAATATTCGTTCTCCGAAACCAATTCGCATCATCGATTGGAAGGAGAGAAGTCTACTTGACCAGACGGAGGACGCCAATGCGCAAAATCAAAGAAGTACTACGCCTGCACAACGAAATTCAACTCAGTGAACGTGCCATCGCGCGCAGTGTCAATCTGTCGCGGGACACAGTCTCACGCATCCTCTCACGGGCCAACGAACTTAACCTGCAATGGCCTTTACCCGAGGACATCGACGACGTCAAGTTGGAATCAGAGCTGTTTCCTCGCCCCCAGGGTCGTCCTAAAAACTGCACCGAGCCAGATTGGAACTACATCCACAAAGAATCGCGCAAGAAGGGGGTCACATTACAGCTGCTGTGGCAGGAATACAAGGCGGAGTATGCCAGTGGATATCAATACAGCCAATTCTGTGAACGCTATCGCCAGTGGAAGAAAACCCTGCAGATATCCATGCGTGGGGAGCATCGTGCAGGAGAAAAGATGTTTGTGGATTACGCAGGTCCTACCATACCCTACATCGACCGAGAGACGGGAGAAATCCTGCAAGCGCAGCTCTTCGTCGCCGTGCTTGGAGCAAGCAACTACACATTCGCAGAGGCGCAGCCGTCACAAGGTCTCGAGTCTTTCGTTGGCGGACATGTACGAGCCTTCACGTTCTTCGGGGGCGTACCGCAACTTCTTGTTCCAGACAACCTGAAAGCTGGTGTAAAAGAGGCTGACCGCTATGAACCCGTTCTCAACCCAACCTACCACGAAATGGCGTCCCATTACGGTGCTGCGGTTATGCCTGCTCGTCCAAAAAAGCCGAAAGACAAACCCCATGCCGAGGCAGGTGTACTACTCGTCGAGCGTTGGATTCTGGCAGTTTTGCGCAATCGAAAGTTTTTCAGTCTCGCAGAAATCAACCAGGCAATCCGTCCGCTGCTGACACAGTTAAACGAGAAGCCGTTTCAGAAGCTGGAGGGCTCACGTAAGTCCCTGTTTGAGAACATCGACAAGCCGGCCCTCCGTCCGCTTCCTAGCACCCCTTACGAGTTCGCCATCTGGCGAACTGCGAAGGTAAACATAGATTACCACGTCGAAGCGGAAAAGGCCTATTATAGTGTGCCCTATCAACTTGTGGGCCAGAAATTGGAGGTGCGGCTCACCCAGAAAGTCGTAGAGATATTCCATAAAGGTAAACGCGTCGCTAGCCATCATCGCCTGTTTATCAAAGGAAAACACGCTACTGACCCCACACACATGCCGGAAGCCCATCGAAAGCACTTGGAATGGACGCCAAAACGGCTCATCGATTGGGGACGTAGTGTTGGTCCGAACACCGGGACCCTGGTGGAACGCATCCTCGAATCAAGGAAGCACCCAGAACAGGGATATCGGTCATGTCTAGGGCTACTCAAATTAAGCAAGCAGTACTCGAAAGAACGCATGGAAGCGGCCGCGCTACGGGCACTCACGATCGGTGCGTTTTCGTCTCGTAGTGTGAAGTCCATTCTCCAAACCCATGCCGACCAGACCGTACTCCCACTTGACCTACCCGAGACAGTGCCGGTTCATGAAAACATCCGTGGTGCGGATTATTACCGCGGCACGCCGAAACACGATGAAGTAATCCACTAAACCAATTCAGGGGCAGGTTGCCTGCCCCCAAGGAGGAATCGTCAGATGCTCAATAACCAGACTGCCCAAGCACTTCGGGAGATGCGTCTCTCCGGTATGGCGGACGCATACGAGCACCAACTACAAAACCCTCATCTTGTCGAATTGTCTTTCGAGGAGAGGTTTGGCATGCTGGTGGATGCCGAATCGACCGTGCGTCAGAACCACCGGCTGTCCCGGCTCCTGCAGGAAGCCCATCTCAAGGTTCGCGCGAATCCCGAGGATATTGACCTTCATCAGGCACGAGGCGTTGACCAGGGCCTGCTGCGAGACCTCACCACTTGTCAGTGGATCACAGCACATCATAGCCTCATCCTGACAGGGCCGACAGGCATCGGGAAGACGTTCATTGCCTGTGCGCTAGGGACTTCCGCCTGCCGAATGGGTCTGCGGGTACGCTACCACCGCCTCTCTCGATTGCTTCAAGACATCTTCATAGCTAAGGCAGACGGTTCCTACCCTAAGTTGGTGAAGTCCTTTCTCAAAGTGGATCTACTCATTCTTGACGACTGGGGGCTGGCGGCCATGTCCGCACCAGAGAGTCGAGACCTGCTCGACCTCGTCGATGATCGGTTTGGAACCCACTCGACATGTGTCATCAGCCAGATTCCAGTCGAACACTGGCATCAACAGTTTGCTGACGCAACAGTCGCAGATGCAATCCTTGACCGACTTGTCCATAACGCCTACCAACTGAATCTACGTGGGGAATCAATGCGGAAAATTACAAATAGCTTGCCAAAATCTGAGGGATCTGGTAAGTAGAAATCAGCCACACTTTGGAGAGGGACGGGGCGGCCGACAATTACCGGAACTCATGGCCGATATTTAGCGGACTCACTGGCCTGATAATTACCGGAATAGGTGGCCGATTTCATCGGAATACGCACTCCGTTGGAATTCCTTCATGTTACATACGAAAGAAGTGAACGAGAACTCGTATGATTAAAAATAAAACGTACTTCCAACCAAGTGTTAATATCCGCTTCGACATTGGGAGGGGAGAATTGTATGAGACCTGAATCCGTGACGTCTGTATCGAACTTCTTCGGCCATTGAATTACTTTCGGTGTTTTTGCTGAACGGCAAGATGACACCCACGTGCCTACGCTTCCTGCGAACCCAAATAGACCCCGTGTGAGATTTACGCGGGTATTCTGAGCTATGGCTTTAAACTCTTAACCGAACGCCAAGTACAAGCGCTGGAACACGGCGAACCAGGGATTTCTGCGGCCCAATTTGAGGTATTGACGCCGTGCATGTGTGGTTACCTTGGCGGCCAGCGTTATAAGATTCTGGATCACTGTTCGAATTCTTCGGCGCTGCACCGTATTGTTGTTAAGGGGCGCGTCCTCCCGTTTCAGACTTTCCTGCCCAACAATGCGCAGAAGATTGTAGGCAAGCACCGCGAAGTGAAGAACGAGGTCATTGGTGGCGAATTTGCCGGACGGAAGCCTCTCCACATCGAGATCTGTTTTGATTTCACTGTGGAACTGCTCCATCGTCCCATGAGCATGGTACAAGTCAATCACTACTGAGGCCGCATCGGGCAGTGAGGTCAAATATACGTCGACCTCAATCTCGGGCACAAGCAACATCTGGCCATCCTTGTCGATGGTACGTTCAATCACCTCGAAAACCATCCGAACCGACTTACTGAGCCCCTTCATGGGGGACATAATCGAACCACGATAGACTTTCTTCCCTGGGCGAGATTCGCAACATATGCCGTGATTCTGGGCGGTGTGTAACCATACTTGTGCACTCTCTCGCCGCAGGTTCCGCTTGATGATGAAGTCGGCATGCGTGTCTTCGGAGCGGCAGACAACCAGGTTATCCACGCTGTCGTTCCCGGCATCCATTCGAACCAAAAGAGGCAGAGAGGTGACGCACTTTGCATAACGAATACTTTCGGCCAGAAACTCTGCAGTGCCTTTCTGGCAATGCGTACTGCCTTCCCGAAGATTGACATGCACGCCGTAACCCTCAAGGCCAAGGTAAGCAAAGATGGGGGCGTATCCGTCGTGTCCCTTATAGGTTCTGGACACACCCTGTTTCTTGGTCCCTGAATTGTCAAATGGCGAGACGTCGATATCCAGTGGAACGTAGGGACGCTCCTTGTCCTGCCCTAAACAAACCGGCGAGACGGCCACACCGAAATCGTGGAGGAGAATGGCTGATTCCTCTAGAATGATGGACTCCCAATCGGATTTTGGGGCAGCCATATCAAGGCGTTGACGCAGTGTGGGGCTGGATGGAACGGCGCCAATTTGCAACGCAGCAGAAAAGAATTCATCCTCACGAAACGGCTCAATGTGATCGAAGTCGCTCTTTCCCTGGCAGAGCAAGCCAAGGTAAGAGTAGGCGATGTCACGATTCGATATCTCAGGCGTGCCTACACCAGGCACAACAGTTTGGTTCAAACGTGATCCGAGATTCGTTTTGTCCAGCAACAGTCCAATCAGGGACAGGCCGGAATGCGTGGTGATGGTCTCGTCAGACTGTTCAATGATGAAGCGCAAGAGATCACCTCATAGGTGAAGTTCGGGGAATGCAGAATATCCCCGGATCTCTCCATTTTACTCCATCATTCTACGAATATCTACGTTTTTTGAATACATTCGTCACGGATTCAGGTGAGAGGTATTTGCCCACTTCTTCCCATGCCGAGCCGGTGATCGGATTATTAAAGGGATTTCTTAATCAGGGTAATCATGCTCACATTATTGTAGGGCCTTATGGGGCGGGGAAGTCATTGTTGGCGACCCTTATTGCGGATATCGCGTTCAGTGGAAGAGATGCAGACTGGTTTTCGGAACTTCAGACCAAATTTCTCTCTATTGATGCTGATATCTATCAATACCTAGAACAGATGAGGTATGAGTCCTTGAAGTACATTCCGGTGATTATGACCGGAAGCGGCTTACCTTTCCGCCAACATATTTTGTCGTCAATATACCGTACTCTCAAGGAATATGGTTTGGATTTGTCAATGCCTCTAGTCGTAGAAGAGGTAAAACAGATTGTCACGGTTTGGGAGAACCAATACAGGGCGACATTTAACTCTTTTTTAGGACTACTGGCTGGAAAAAACTGGAGTTATCGCACGTGGTTAAGTGAGGTTGAAAATTACGATGCTAATGCGATTGAATGGTTTAAATCCGTTTATCCACAATTAACATCTGGTTCACAACTACACGTTTCGTATGATCACGATATTGTAACGCAGGTTAGTCATGTCCTGGGGGAACTGAAGCAACACGGATATGGCTTATTTTTGGTTTACGACGAGTTCGGGAGATTTCTTCAAACACTGAATTCGAATGAAGTTCATGAGACTATGCAGGACTTGCAAGATATCGCTGAACTTGCAAACCACAGTGACTCGAAAAATTTGGATATTCTACTCATTACTCATAGGAATTTGGGGCAATATGCGCTGCGCTTTAATGAAGAGTTCCACAAGGAATTCCAGCGTATAGAAAAACGATTTAGCGTCTATTACACCCAGGCTGATAGGGCCACATTTGTTCGGTTGGCAAGTAAAGTAACAGAGGAGTACAGAGAGGGTGACAAATTCAGAAACCAGTTTGTAAAAGAACTTCGCCAATTCATGCTGTTTCCAGAATTGACCTATACTGAAATTGAGTCGTTGATAATCAATGGTTCATTCCCTTTGCACCCAGTGTCGTTGTTTGTTATCCCACAGTTGGCCAATTTAGTGGGGCAAAACGAAAGAACTTTGTTTACCTTCCTGGAAAGTGCGGAAAGCGGTGGGCTGAAGAACCATGTTCAAAGCACCGGGGACTGGTATTTGGTCAATCAAATATTCGACTACTTTGAGCCCTCTTTCTCAGAGTTTGAAAAGGATTCGCTCATTGGTCAGACATACTTAATGTTCAATCGTCTGCGGAGAAAATTGACAGAATCCGATTATCTGTTGGATGAATTAAAAGTTCTTAAACTAATTACGCTATGGAAAATCGCTAATCTTAACGCAAGGCAAGTTCTCAGTACTGAACTTATTTCGTTTGCGCTACTTTGGGATATTGAGCATACAAGTGATATTTTGGAGAATTTGCAAAAGAAAAAGGTAATACGATTCAACAGTGTCAATGAGTTTTGGGATTTGTTTGAGGGTAGTGGAATCGACATTGATGTTGAAATCAATGAGAGATTGAAAGTATCGGTTGTAGATAAGCGGCAAAAGGCACTTTTGTTAGAGGCAGCCCTTACGGAACGTTTTATCTTACCCAAAATATATAATGACGTGAAAAGCATGACTCGTTTTGCTTCAGTTCACGCTGTGTTTGGTACAGAACTGCTTTCTGGTGAGATACAAAGTTCCAGCCTAATTGAGAGCAAAGGATCGGACGCTGCGGTTCTGTTTGTGATCGACGATACGCAAGAAGATTATTCTAATCTTTTGAATGCCCTGCATTCGGTGAGTATGAATGATGTTCAAACGATTTATGGACTTCCCACGGACAAGTTGTCTTACTACATTGAGCCGGTTTTAGAACGTTTGTGGGCTGTTAAGCATCTAATGCAGGACAAGTATTTCCTGAGCCAAGACAAGTATCTATTGGATGAATTAAGGCAACTTCATACCGAATTAGAATTCGACTTGAATCGATTGATACGTAATTCGTTCGATGTAAGAGATTGTACGTGGGTTCATCAGGGAAAGGAAATTAGAACAGGGCGCAGTCACTTAGGCAAATATCTGTCAGAAGTAATGATGTCTGTATTTCCTCTTACTCCTGAAATAAGAAACGAATCGTTTAACAGGAGAAACATCACGAAGGTCCAGAAAACAGCGGCAATAAAAGTCGTTGACATGTTGATAAATGCAAGAAGTGACGAACAACTACACATTGATGGGTATGGTCCAGACTATTTAATTTATGCGACCGTTGTGAAGAACAATGGTATTGAGTTATTTGGGGATCGTGATTTACAAAACCCGTTGATTAACGAGTTAAGGTCACGATTGTTGGATGTTCTGCGGAAAGGTAAAGGGGGATTTTCAGATTTTGTAGATATTTTTGTATCTCCACCATTTGGCATAAGAAGACCGGTCATTCCAGTGTTATTAACCGCATTGTTAAAGACCGAATGGAACCAAATTATGTTCTACAATAACTTGATATACACTCCGGACGTAAATGGGGAACTGCTGTACTACATGGTAGAAAATCCGCACATCTATACATTTACGTACCAGCCTACAGATAAGAAATTTGAACGTATTATAAATCAGGTTGAAACTGTCTTTAACGAGTATACTGATGGAATTGATCGGGCTTTACCAGCCTCAGTCTATTCAACAAGGGTACTGCTAAAATGGTTGCGACAACTACCTAAAATCAGTCAGAGTACCTTGAAGACCTCCAGTGAGGCCAATGATTTCAAGGAAATCATACGTCATGGTGAAGTTGAACCAGCGGCTGCACTAAACGAGTTATACAAATTACTTAAGAAGCATAAAGACGAAGATATTTTGACTCAACTAAAAGAAGAGTGCGAACGTTACTTTGAGATTCACCGTTCCGGGAT
Organism: Alicyclobacillus cycloheptanicus; assembly: GCF_028751525.1. GTDB lineage: Bacteria > Bacillota > Bacilli > Alicyclobacillales > Alicyclobacillaceae > Alicyclobacillus_L > Alicyclobacillus_L cycloheptanicus. The sequence goes on along the minus strand of NZ_CP067097.1, from coordinate 668,143 downwards.
TGAGAAGCAGATTTTCCTTAGTGCCCAGGTGTCGGATTTTGCTGAGTTATGCAGGTGGGCGGAAGCACAAGAAAATAAGGTTAAACTTATGAACCCGCTTGTAAGGGGCATTTTGGATTCCGGTGAGGAAACATGGGTGGATAACTTAAGTGAAAGCATCGTCGGTGTCCGCAGAGAAAACTGGTCTGATGCAACAGATAATCTCTATATCAAACAAATCCAGTCATACCTCATGCAGGTGTCAAATGAATCCTACAAATCCTTCATGGAGGTAAGAGTAGGTGATGAATTACACACCGTTCGGGACGTTGAACTTTCAGAGAAGTCGCGGCTAATATACAACAATACAAAAACCAATTTGAAGTTGATGAGCCGTACCGTGGCAAAAGAGGAGATTCAGTTAGTGTTACTTAAGTTATTACAGGAATTTCTATCTGAGTAGAAGATGGGTGATATATATGACTAGGACTCCGGTCCATGTTGCAATGTTTAGTGGTGGAGCATCAAGTGCATATGTGGCTTATTTGATGGCTCAAAGGTATGGCAAGGAGAATAGCATTTTATTCTTCACTGATACTTTGTGGGAGCACGAGGATAACTATCGCTTTATGTATGACGTGGCGACATATATTGGATTAGAAGTGACTAGACGAGTGGATGGACGTACACCTGAAGAAGTCTTTGAGGAAACCAGATTTTTGGGGAATTCCCGACTAGCCAAGTGTTCATCACAGTTAAAAGTAAGGCAAACGGTAATTTTCATCGAAGAGTTAAGAAGTGAAGGTTATGAACCTATCCTTTATTTTGGTATTGGACCACATGAAAAACATCGGAAGGAAAGCCTCGCGCAGTTGTACTCACATCAAGCACTTGAACCGGTGGAAACAAGATTTCCACTTATTGACCTGAATCTTAGTGATTCAGATATTAAATCAATAATAGAAAATGAATGGAAAATTGAACTTCCGTTGATGTATAAAATGGGATTCTCACATGCAAATTGTGGAGGACGTTGTGTTCGTGGGGGATTCAACCATTACCGTCATCTTTATCTAACTTGGCCTGACGAATATCGAAAACAAGAAGAGTGTAGCCGCTCACGCTATTTGGCGGTGGTTTAGTCACCGCCATTGGCGGAGCGGCTTTACCGTCATTCTGCCACCATTTAGACAGTTGTACCGTCAGTCATTTTCATCACGTTTATCCAGTCGTACCCCGTTGCCACTCCTGGTCAGTTAGGACTCTCTGTATGTGTCCTTCTTCAATGGCTTCGCTGTTCCTTGTTGTTGCGTCGTATATCGCTTGTGTGCAAAACTGGTTCACAATACGGGGAATCCCACGACTGGCGGTGTGTATCATCTGGATAGCCCCATCTGTAAAAACAGGCAGGTTCGTTCCGGTCTGTTTCATTTGGTGACGAATGTATTGCCCTGTTTCTTCCCGTGTCATCCCGGTTAAATGGTATGCCATATCAATCCTCTGAGAAATGGCTTCATACTTCTTGAGTCGTAGGTTTCTGCGCATCTCTGGTTGCCCAACCAGAATCAAAGGGAACGGGGAAGTCGCATCCATGTGCTGGTTACGGACAAACCGCAACTCCTGTACCATTTCTTCCGCCATATCCTGCGCTTCGTCAATCACTACCACCCACTGGCGTTCCGTAAACTCTCCTTGGCTTTGAAGTCGTTCGTTCCAAAGCTTTCTAGTCCTGCTAAGGCTAAATGGCATTGCTTCTCCAAGGCGGGAGAGCAACTCGCCGTAAAAGTCCTTTGGTTTTAACCCCAATTGGCAGATGTAAATCGGGAGATATTTCATCTCATCAAGGCTGGTCATCAGTCGCCGAATTAACGTTGTCTTCCCGCTGCCTACCTCACCAGTCAACAATCCAAACGCTCGGTTTTGAATCACATACTTTAACCGTGCCAATGCCTCCTGGTGCCCTGCCGAGTCATATAGAGCCTCTCCAGAGGCATCCCGTCGAAACGGGATAGCCTGCCAGTTCCAACGTTCCATCGGAGTCATTGTGCTTCACCGCCTTCTGAGAAACGCAGTCCCTCACTCATAGCCCGTTGTTTCTGCGCCAGAGCTTTAAACAGTGAGATACCATCTGTAAACAACTCGGTCGCTTGTTTCTCTACTTCTTGTTTTACACGGTGGTCATAGCGACGAGTGAGGTCAATGGGTGTAGCATCCGCATATCGTTTGTCCCCCTGCCAGACTTGAATAGCTGTCAGGTCAAACGGGTCAAATCGCAATTGCACCTTGGTTCCTGCCAACTCATCATCTACTTGAAACACATTCCCTTGCAAGGAGACGCAACCTGCCTTGTCTACTTTGCGTTCCTCCTGCCAGAGAAAGATCTCATGCAATTCTTGTTCAGAAACTCGCTTTGTCTGGCGGGTGCTTTGGGCAGCTCGCTGTTTCGGAGACATCTTCGTGCTGCCGTGTTTACGCTCGTGGTAGTATCCTTGTACCCACATTTGAAACGCCTCATTGAGGTCTTCCAAGGTTTCTATATACCCGGAATCAATGGCCTCGTACGCTTCCGGGACAAAGCTGGTGTCTACAAACCGGAAGAACCGCTCAATTTTACCCCGACCAGCTGGACGTCTTGCTTTACTGTGCGACAAATGGATTCCCAGCCTCCCGCAGATACGTTTTAGATGGTGAGAGGAGAACACGGCTCCATTGTCAACGTAAAGTTGCTCCGGCACGCCATAGTGCAAAATGGCTTTCTTGAGGCTGTCTTCCATCCGAGGCATCTTCTCGTCCCAATAAAATTGCCCATGCACAATCAGACGGCTGTAGTCATCTAGGATGGCGAAGAGAATGGCTTTCTTCCTTTTCCCTGGGCGATTGGGATCTGGCAAATACAATGTGTGTTGGAAATCTGCCTGCCAGCATACATGCACATCTTCCGCTTCAAAGCGTCGGAAATCCCCCCTGTTCTGGGGAGTAACCAACAATTCCTTGCGGCGCAGTCCCATCTTTCGCAGGTGTCGGGCCAACGTACTGACTGCCACGCTTCCCGGTTCAGCGATTCCTTCTGTTTCAAGCAACAGGATAATTTGCTCAACGCTGCGTTCTGGGCGAGCGCGCCTTAATTCTGCGGCCCTTGCAATCACCGTCTCGGATAATCGGGCATTTCCTTTGTCGAGCCGCACCTTTGGCATTAAGGCATCATATCCACCCGCACGGTAGGCTGCCAGCCATCTCTCCAGCGTTCGTACACTAACATGCCGGCGTGTGCTGCCTGGAATCTCGTACTCACGAGCACTCACCTCACGCAAATAAGCCCCAAGTTCTCCAGGACTCAGCGGCGTCTGCCGACTGACAACTGGAGCAATGAGGCTGTAGCGAAAACTTGCAATTTGTTCCCTCGAAACCTGTGTCATCCAGACTTCCTCCTTCAATTTTTGCTACAAATCCATTTTCGTAGCGTTCAGAGGAAGCCTCCATAGACACATTTTGTGGGGAATTTCAGTTCTTGAAACATGCAGATGGTTGGCACAGGCGAAAAAGGCCGTGAAAGAGGCCAACTGCCATTCCCATTGGCGCCGCCTGATGCCATATCCATTGCCAGAGTCTGATTCGTGTTTTAGGTCGAGCCGTACCTCTTGGCCATTGCAAAGTTGGCCTGACAGAGAGGACACACTTCCAAAACCCAGACTCCGCTGATTCCATACGCAACTCCCATGCCTTTTTCCATCTCCAAACCGTGCGGTATGAAATAGGGCCAGATGGAGGAGGGACCAGACTTCCCGCCTTTTCCAGGGATGCACCGTCCTCACAGGCAGCCAATACATCTTCTTGCAAATCCCATGCAGTGCGCTGGTAGCGCCCAACAAACGACGGGAGTACGCTAACGGTCGCACAACATCTCCCACACAAAAACCGAAAGACAATAATTTTGTAACAGTGCTCCTCGCACCACACATTCCGTTTGTAATGACCATGGAATCTTAAAGGTTGATTTGTCCCGCACATGCTACATACTTGCGGACGAATCTTAGATATATCTGGGTGCTCACAAAATCTCAAATAGGACTGGACATCGGGGAACAAAACCATGTAAGATCAAGGCACCCTTAGGGCGTGTGAAAACACGACCCCGTGGAGAAGAGAGACCGTGGCGGCCAAACCATGGGGGTCTCTCTTCTTTTATGCCTTCTGCTAACCTCCCGCAGATGATTGTCGGTTCAACAATCATTCGCATACGACACTCGCATTAGAAATCCTCCGCAACAACGAATGATAAAAAAGGTGCCAACCCTCCGACACAGAGAGTGAGCACCTACACTCTTCGAGATGGCATGTTGCGTAGCCAGGATTTACAGGCTGACAGGAAGGCCGAAAATGGGCCCTGGCACGTCATCGCACCCTGAATTGAAAGTTGCACACTGAAAGGTGGAGCGATTGTTAGTGAAGAGAATTGCAATTGATATGGACGATACCATAGCAGACTTTACATCCAAACATTTGAGAGTTTATAACGAAGTGTTCAATGAATCTTTAACAGTAGAAGATTTAAACGGAAAGAAGCTTTGGCATGCTCGCCCTCATAAGGCCAAGGAAATACTGGACTTGCTGGCCGACCCGGAATTTTTCAGGGACTTGGAGGTCATTGAGGGCAGTCAGGAAATCATCGCTCTACTGAACGAACAGTATGAAGTATACATTGCTACGGCTGCCATGGACATTCCACATTCATTTTCCGCAAAGTACGAATGGCTGCGAGAAAACTTTCCGTTCCTCTCTGAGCAACGCTTTGTCTTTTGTGGAAATAAGACTATTGTTAATGCGGACTACCTCATTGACGACAGTCCACGGCATTTTGTTCGATTTCCAGGACAAGGGATCTTGTTTACAGCTCATCACAATCTGGATCAGACTGGATACCCACGCTTCAACAGTTGGGAAGAAGCCAAGGAATACTTCTTCTAGGTACGAGTCGTGTTACTTTAAACGACGTGCTTCGTGCAGTTGAATGGTCGCCTGTGTCCGTTCGTCATCGGGTTGGAACGACAAGGATTGATTTGCTGGATAATTGCCATCCTATTACCTCTATTTTACCTTGGGGGAGACCACGTCCATATTAGAAGAGTGTGACCAGATTCCAGTACCTTTGTAGCTGTTCTTTATTTGATGGGACTTTCTTTCTCACAAGTCAGTACCCCAGGGAGATGCCCAAAGAGGTTAGACGACCTGGGTTTGTGAGGACGAAGATAAATACAAGGGCAGGGGATCCCCAACCCTTGTATTTATGACCCGACTTCTAATCGAGCTACTACATACTGATTTAGTTATCCACTGGAGGCCGATATACAAACGATTTGCGTTTGCGCTTGCCCGCATAAGACTGGTGGAACATTTTGAGCAGTGCACGTTTCTCGAGACGAGAGACGTACGAGCGGGAAATGCCGAGGTATTCGGCGACTGCATTCTGCGTCCATTCTTGACCATCTGCAAGACCAAACCGCAGGCCGATAACTGTCCGCTCTCGCTCATCCAGCGTATTCATCAGGTTGAGCATGTTGCGGATCTCCATCCGCTTGCTGACCTCTTCTTCGGTCTCGTCGGCGTCTGAACCGAGCACATCTTGTATTGTGATTTCATTCTCCATCAGATGTTATCTGTATTTAGACTAGCGGATATAGGATAAGTTCAAACTGGTCTCCGCGCTGCCACTTCTCCTTGTTATATACGACTTTTTCTAGCACGCTCTTGAGCAAGTTGTTCTTTTTTTGGACATCGTCGGTATAGTGGTAAGCGTCCAAGACATGTTGAATTTCAGGAATAACCTGCTGACGCGCAACATTGGTTCGTGAAAACCGTTCGATTTCATCTTCGAGAGCCTTTTTCTGTCGCCTAAACTCTTCAAGCCGAGTCATGAGTTTCTGATTACGTTCTAAGTATGTCTCGTGGTTATATACACCTTGCTCCAGTAGGTCATGTAGCTTATCTCGCTGATTATTTGCTTTTTCAATTTCAGAATCAAGATACGACAGCTTTTCTTGAAACCGAGTATCTTCCTGCGTGGTGGGAGCGAGTTCTGCCATGACCTCGTCGACTGTGACTTTATAGTCTTCAAGCCATTCTTCAAGTGCCCGGAAAACGGCCCTCTCGACATACTCTAACCGCGAACTTTTTTGATCGCAGTGTGGATTGGCACACATTAGGTGGGGGAGTTGACGTCCGTAAGGGCGACGGATCATATGGTATCCGCACTTGCCACATATCACCAGTCCGGTTAATGGACTCGCGATGTTGCTTGATTTCGGCACGCGCGGGATGGATTTTCTTTGCCGAAGTTCTGTCGCTTTATCATAAAGTTCTTGGCTGATAATAGGCTCATGCTTCCCACGAGCAACAATCCATTCATTTCTTGGTCGCTGTTGGAATGTACCTTTACGTTTGTCAGCTTTGACCTTTTTCCACACAATCCATCCGGCATATACTGGGTTTTTAAGGTATTGTAACACCGTCTCCCCGCGCCACAACTTGCCAGTTGAAGTGCGTAGTTCTAGTTCATTAAGACGGGCAGCAATTCGGTTACAGCCCATGTAGTGGTTGACGTACAAATCGTAGATCAGTCGAATCGTGTCGGCATCGGCATTTGGAACTAAAACCAAATCTTTGTTTACATCGTAGCCAAATGGCGGTCGAGTGCCGATATACTTTCCGTCTTGAACTGAGGCTACTCGTCCACGTTGCATTCGCTTTGTAATCATTTTGAGCTCGCGTCGCGCCATAAACGTTTGGAATTCGGTCCATTCTTCATCCATTTCATCAGACAAATCATAAACTTTCTCTGGTGTTAAAATCAGTGTGCCCGAGTCCTTGAACGCACGTATAATTTGCCCTTGGTCAAACATGTCACCACGCCCGAGACGATCAAGGTCCATACACCAGACGGCGTCTGCCTCTCCGGACTCTACTGACCGCAACAAACTAATCATTTCTGGGCGTTCGGATATGTATTCACCGCTGACAACTTCTTCATATATACGGACAATGTTGTGCTCATATCGGTGAGCCAGATTAAGCAGGGTGCGCCGATGTTTGGCGAGGGTTTCTATTTCGTCTTCCCGGCCCTCCTGCTGTGCCCGCAACTCAGCCTCGCGATCTTCTCGCGATTTACGTAGATACATAAAAACTCGCTGCAGTCGGATGGGAAAGTCAGATGATGTAAAGCCCATTTTATCTGTCGCTCCTTGCTTCTTTATCTGTACTTCGTCTTTGATTTTACTCCATTGACCGATGAAAAATCACTAGTTTTTGTCAGGTGTGGCTTGTCGGGGCAAGTGTACAAGCGGCTCAGTCATAACGTGCATCATGGAGGTGCACGTATGAGTTCGCGTCGGAATGCATCGCCGGAGAAGCGGGAAATTGTGAGGACATACGGAAATATAACAGTGAAAATTGTTCCCCCTGTTCCCACCAATGAAACTCTTACAACAGATCGCCACAATGCCATTGTGGAGGCTGTAGCCGATTGTTATCGGAGAGGACTTGAAGAGAGATGACGGTCACGTGGGGATTCTGTTACCTCATGATGTCCGCGTGGACAAGCTATGCAGAAGCATGGAGAAGGTTTTGTTCGGAACATGTCGAAGTTTGGAATAGAAGACCTAATCGAACGGGAGTGTCGTTCATGCGATTAACGGAAGTTACTGTGCAGTATTTCAAGAACTTTGTGGAACCGCAGACCATAGAAATTGAAGCAGATGTAACCTGTTTTATCGGCAAAAATGAATCTGGTAAAACAACGATTCTACAAGCCATTCATCGCGTGCACCCAGCGAACGGCAACGAGCAGAAGAACCGTTTTGACTTAACTACTGAATATCCTCGGTGGCGGTTGGCTCGTGATCGCCGTAACAACGAAAACATCATGGATACGAAGCCGGTAACCCTCACATTTATATTAGATGACGAAGATCGTGCTGCGCTAAAAGATCTGGTGGAAAGTGAACTACCAGAAGGAGCCATCCTAAGAGTCTCTAAAACCTACGCTAACGAACTTAAAATGGTACTTCAAGCACCGCTGGATGCTGTCGTCCAAGCTGCTGCAGAGGCAGCAGAGCTGAGCGCTGAAGACGCGTCACAGCTGTTGCAGACGGCCCCTACATGTAGCGAAGCTGCTGCATTGGCACGGAGAAGAGCCGAAGAACTTGCTGGTGAGTCTGCTCTTCAATCCAAGGCGTGGACGACACTTGCTAATCGCATCGATGAGTGGGCCTATCTGGTTGACGGAGCAGAGCAAGATGACGTTTGTGACGACATTCTGGAGTTAGTTCCAAAAACGTTCTATTTCTCTAACTATCAAAATTTACCTGGTGAAGCGGATTTGACTGATTTGGCTAGTAAAGTACAGGCTGGACAAGCTCTGAACGAAGAAGAAGAGACCATCGTTGCTTTATTGCAGCATGCGGGCGAAAGACCGGAAGATTTTCTTGATGATAATTACGACAGTCGAAAGGCAGAACTCCAAGCAGCTAGTGTAGATTTAACGCGTCACGCCTTTGAGTATTGGCGACAAAATACGGACTTAGAGGTTGTTTTTGATACAGACAACGTCAGTGTTGGTCAGCACCCAAATGGTGGACATATTATGCACCGATTACTCAAAATCCAGTTGAGAGATGGACGTCACGGTGGAGTTGAAACGAACTTTTCTACGCGGTCATCTGGTTTTCAATGGTTCTTTTCGTTTTTCGCAGCATTTAGTGCTCATCAGGAAAGCGAGGAACCGATAATTGTCTTGCTGGACGAACCAGGTACAAGTTTGCACGGGGACGCTCAGCGCGATTTTGTTAGATTTATAATGCGAGAGCTTGGTGCATCTAAACAGACGCTCTATACCACTCACTCCCAGCACATGGTTGATCCCACACGGTATGAGAAACTTCGAGGAGTACATGATCGGTCAACTCGGGAAAATCCTGATAATGGAGTTTCTGTGACTAAGGTCAATTTATCGGCGGATCGGGATACCATTTTGCCTGTAGAATCTGCGTTGGGATACTCAGTAAGTCAGCATCTCTTTCTTGGCTCTGGGCAGCACTTGGCTGTCGAGGGCAGCAGTGATTTCGTTTATTTACAGAGATTTACGGAGTACTTGATCTCTCACGGACAAGTTGGTTTAGACCCGAGATTGTCTATCATACCAGTAGGCAGTGTGGACAACATGCCTGTATTTATTGCGTTGCTAGGGCGGCGGTTACGTGTGTCGGCACTCGTAGATGGAGATCGAAGCACAAAGAAATTAGAGAGAATATTGGCGGCTGCTCGTGATAATGAGGTTAACGAAAATGCCATCGTAGTGTGTTCGGATGTCGGCGCTCATTTGCCACGCAATGCCGATGTCGAAGATTTGTTCGACACCGCAGACTACCTTCGACTTTACAACTGGGCATTTAATTCCAATTTAACGCCTGAGGACCTGCCTCAAACAAGCGAGCCAATAATCCGTAGAGTAACAATATGCCGTGGGGAATTTGACCACGCCCTACCGGCTCACGCGTTTACACATCATCGTGATGAGTTTTTTGCCAGTGTACATGATCAGACCATCAAGAATTTCTCAAAGTTGTTTGTATTACTGAACTCCACTGTGACCAACGATTAAGTCGATGTTGTTTGAAGTGATCGGGCCGTCCCAAAAGAACGGATTGGGACAGCCCAATTAACAAGATTTGATGAATTACTTAGCGTGGGTACTGATCCACATTACAAACTCCGCGATTACGTCAGAGAGGTGCTTACCCGGCTGCAACGTAATTGCCTTCGCCGAGGTCATCAGGTCCACATTATCATTATCGTTCTCGTAGACGTAGAACTTGACCAGCAGCAGATGTGATTCGGAAAAGCTCTCCAGCAATTCGATCAAGTCCGAGTCCCTCTGAAACGCGTTGCGTACATGTCCTAATTCGTCCGAGAAGTCATACTCTCCGCCAAACATGGTTGCCAGTGGAACGGGCAATTCGATGTTCGCCGCGTTGGCATACTGCGTAAGTTCGTCATTGCCCCACGCCATGATCAAGGCCACTTGCCCGTAGTAGTCTATTTCGCGGATTACGGGGGGTTCCCCCCATGTGGTCCGTAATTGCTGCCTGCGCAATCATTTCTCCCCGCGAAACCAGTGTTGTCTGCTCAATCCCGCTGTTTCCGTTACCCATTACCAACTCGACGTACGGGAACTCCATGCATATGGTCCTCCTCAGAAAATAAAATCCGCAGCGTTGCGCCGCAAGGTTTAGGTGGTAAGCCGCGGTAAAGCGGCCTACCCTTGTTCCCCCTAACTTCTTGCGGCGTCGCTGCGGATACACTCCGAAGGGACGCTCACTCCCCCTGACATCTTAAGTTAATTGTGTCTTAGCCAAGCTTGACAGTCAAGGGGCACCTGTACTGAATCCCTTTGGTGAACTCTATCAATCAACGTTACACTCGATTTTCACAATAGGTCCGATGATTTCAATATCATACTCCGCCCGGAACCGAAGTTCGTGGCCATTGTGTAAATACACCTGTCCAAATTCTCTATGCACATCACAAATGAGCCATTCTCGTTCAGTTTTATTAGATTTCAAGTCGTGAACCAATGCCTTCCTTCCACCGGCTTGGTAGATGTCTTTATTTCCGTATTCTACTATGTACCTAATATTAGGAATTTCCTGGGTGGTCCCCAGAAACTCGCTGCCTACCACGTAGACAAATGCATAGTTGGACACGTTCGGAACTACAGTTATTATTTCTGTACCTGATTTAAGTGTTCCCGTGGTGACGTCGTACTCGGTTGCGCGCACCACTCCAGTTTGGTTAGCCAATTCATGCAGTGTGGACTTCATTAAGCCGAAAAAGGTTGACGACGTATAATGTGCAAGCGCTACCTGATCCAGACGATGTAACCCCACATAACTCTCCCACAGGTGCTGATCGGACGATTCGTCGCCCAACAGATACCCTGGCTCAACTCCGAAGTACTCTGCTAACTTCGCGACGACCATTGGATCGGACCAAGTGTCCGAAGTGCCTTTTAAGACTTCTTCGTTTAGTGTCATTCCGGCATACCGAGACAGTGCTTCCCAATCTGGCGTAAACGTTAGTATTAGCTTTCGTATGTTGTTAACCATAAGCGCCCGGTCTCTAGCCAATATTGATATTAGCGTATCGTACATATGTTCACGAGTCGTATTCTCGTCGCTGTGTATCAACATGTGGGCAAGCTGGCGTGTTGCCTGCGAAACATCAATGGAGTGCTTTACGGATTCCCCAATGGCGCTGCGCATTAGAACTTGATCCATTTGCACTTCTGGTACGCCACGTAGGTAGCTGCCAGAGACGCCATAGTACTCAGCAATTTGACGCAAAATCCTTTCGTCTGGCATTCTCTTCCCGGCCTCGTAATTTGCGTAAGCACCTCGGGAAATGCCAATATTTTCAGCGGCTTGTGCCTGAGTCAATCCTTTGGCCGTGCGTAACATGGTCAAACGCTCTCCAAAATCCATGCTTCTTATACCTCCTCTGTAAGCTCATTATAGCCAACCTTTGCAACACAACAAACACAAACCAAATTAATATCGAAAAAATATGAAGCAATCGTTGACAGGATTATATTTGCTTCATATACTACTAGTATAGATATTATTCTTTGTTCGATCTGAAACATAAACGAACAAAGAATCATCCGCGCAGCTGGGATAGGTTGGGGCAATGGTAAGACCTCTACCGAGCGTTGGTTTGGGGGGGAAGCAAGGCTGCAAAGGGAGGGATCTGCTTGCAAGTTAAGACGTATTACGAGAACGGGCTACCATCGCAAGGTATGCGGCGGGCCAAAGCGGACAAACAGGTAGCGCTGGGTAAAGGCGCATACCACCCCTTTTCTAATGTTTTGGAAGCTCTGGCAGACACCATCAAAACCGAGGAACGCAATGCCCAAAAACTCGTTCAGTCAGTGAGAGAGGTCGGAGATGAAAACCCATGTCTATCCGGTTCTTTGTTGAAGCAACAAACGATTTCGCTGGAGCGGGCGCATCGAAGATTAATCGACAGCTTGGAAGAGTTGTTGAGGTCTTATCAATACGATTCAATGGCCGGATTGAGCGATGAACAGGTCTTGTTGCTAAACTATCCGAGCTATGACTTGGGTGTCTTGTCCCATTATCTCAGGGTACAGCGACACCGCATGGAGTGCCGACAGGAGGTGGGGGCGGTACTGTCGCAGTCGGTGCAAGCAGTTGGTCCTGCTGCACTCGCAGGCCGGGAACAAGAGGCACAGTTCTCGGCTTGTAATGCAGCGGTCGACGACAATACCTGGCACGGAATCGAGGCGTATCACAAAGCGTTAAAAGCAAGCAAGAAAACTAAGGCGGTGGCTGCCACCACCGCCCGGTAACGAAAACAAACGTAAGCACAGTATACCACTGGGTCGTGCGAGGTCGCACGGCTCTTTGTTTTGGCACGGAGGTGGCTTCATGTGGCAAATGAAGATCAAACTATTTTTCGCCACCCACATAATCGCGAAAATCCTTACGCGCAGATCGCACGGGCGACCCTACAGGACACGCGCTTGTCTTGGAAGAGTCGCGGCCTACTGGCATATCTCTTGAGTTTACCCACTGATTGGGAGATCTCTTTTGCGCACTTGGTGAAACAAGCTCCTGATGGAAAGACTTCCTTGCAAACAGCAATCAAGGAATTGCAGACGTACGGTTACCTCGAAAAAAAATCAATACGAGATAAGCGGGGCCGGATCACCAAATGGGAAAACATCATCCGTGAGGTTCCACTGGAGGCTCTTGATCATCCAGATCCTGATTTTCGAGATCAAGAAAATCTAGATGTTGATACTCCAGATGTGGATAACAAGCCGCAACAAAAAACATATAGTAATGTTCACATATCCCGAACAAAGGATAGAGACAACAAACAAGACACTGTTGTCGTCAATTCCGATGTTTTGAAAGAGGTTATAAGGGCCGTGGAACAAGAGTTAGGGGTATCTGTTACATCACTCGTGTCTCGTTTTCCCACATGGGTAGCACAGTACGGTGAACAACGACTTATCGACTGCGCCCGATACGTCAAGGAGAAACAAATGGATTTCCCAATTGGTGCCTTTCGGAGCGCTGTTGAGAAAAAATGGGATTTACAAGGTGGCGATAACAGTGGAACAAGTCGGAACAACGGTACACACTCTCGTGGCAAAGGCAAGGGTCTCACCCCCAGCACCGACATCGAGCCGGGGATCGTCAACTAAGACATACAAGTGCGCCAAGTGCCGGGACGTAGGCTGGTTGGCTGTGCTGGACGACGGCCGGGTGTTTCCCTTCGGGGCACTGGAGACGGTGGGAGAAACGCCTCCCGCAAGAAAGTGCGACTGTCAGGACGAGGCGCAGCGTCACCAACTGATGACAACCAGTCAAATTAGTCCCAAGTTTCGCCGAAAGTCGTTCAACAACTTTTACGTCAAGGGCAGGCCCAAAGCCGTGCAGATCGCGTACCAAGTTGCCCGGAAGTACGCCGAAGACTTCCTCTTTCGGCGTCACGAAGATAAGAACAGCCTCGCCTTGCTTGGTGTCAGTGGTTCGGGCAAGACCCATCTTCTGATGGCGGTTGCCAACCAACTCATGGCAGAGGGTGTATCCGTGCTTTACTGGCCATGGGTGGAGGGGAAGGGCGATCTCAAAGGTGAGCGCAATTTAATTGAAGCCAAATTGCGGCAAATGAGGGGGGTTGATGTACTTTTCATCGACGACTTGTTAAAGGGTACGGCGGAACCCACGCCTTTCGAATTTGACAGTGTCTTTGGGATCATTAATTTCCGGGTGCAAAACGGGCTACCGATGCTCATTAGCTCTGAGCTCGACCTCGACACAATCCGCAAGTTTGACAATGCCCTTGGCCGCCGCATCGCGGAGGTCTGCACGGTTGCGCAGATCGCATTGTACAGTGGCGAAACTGGCGTATTGGATTACACACTCGCTTCAAGGAGGTGATGAATATGTGGCGATATGGTCTCACCGCACGGCAGTACGCCGAGCAGACGTGGCGCAAGTCGTGGTGGCGCGAATATCTCCGCTTGCGCCTGGTCGTGGACCAGCTGCCGCCCGAGGTTATCGAGCCTCGGGAGGCACTGAAGCGTGTTGATCACATTCTTGCGCTGGCTTGCAAACGCGGCGACAGGTCTTTCCGCCGCGTAGCAACCGGCAAAAGGCTCCGTCCAGCTATGCAGGCAGTATGTGATGCCTTGGTTGAGGTTGGCTACATGGACCTCTACCAAGCCTTGTAATACATTGTATTACGTCCGCAATTCCGCGCCCCGCAAGGGGTTGCGGGATTTTGTATTACACCAAAACCTGTGTTCGTACTACACTTTGTATTACACCACGCAACACGTAATACAAGTGTATTACAAAACGCCGAGAACGCCTATTGTATCAAGGGTTCCCGACGTTTTTATTTTGCTGTGGGTGAGTGGATACCAAGGCGGACGAAGGTCAGGAAGATACAGGTGGATTAAGGGAGCGAGGGCATTACATCAATGGTATACTGTCCCGTCTTGGTGTCTACTCACTTCCGGGGAGGGATGCCATGTGGATTCGATGGAAACGATGGTGGCGGTGATTGCGGCAACGCTGGCGGCTCGGGATGCGGGTATCGACAGGGCGGCCATCGAGACGATGCAAAACATGATGAATCACTATCTCACATTGCCTCGGTCGACATTGTGGCAAGACATGGCGGAATACGAGTCGCATTTATGGGAGGCGAAGGATCATGACCAATCGTGATGCCGAGGCGTATATGGTGTTGGCTGCCAAAGATGTTGGCTTGAGTCGAGAGGTTGTGAGACAGCTGGTCGAGTGCTTGGCATGGCGCATGGACGTGATGACAGAGAGTGAGGCAGTACGGGCGGCCGACAAGTGGTTGCAGTCAGCAGAGGGAGGTTGATGATGGTGATGATGTGGAGACTGGTGCGGCTTGGCGTGTTTTTGGCTGGTGCTGTCGTCATCTGGTCACACAGTGGTGCTATTGAGGATGCTGTGATATCCAGAGTCGACCCAAGCTACCAGCCGGGGCAAGTGCAGGTGACGATGCATCAGGCGGTGCAGGGGATTCAGGAGGCTTCGCTGGTGCTTGGCGGTGATTGATACCGGTCCGTCTAAATGGTACCTTGATGCTAGGCGTCAAACACTCACGGCTAGGCAAATAACGGGACCAAAGAAGTCTGGAGACTGCGACTCCAGGCTTTTTTGGTGTTTTCGGTTTTATAGGGGGGATGCCCATGGCAAACAATGTCGCAACAGAGACACCCCGGATCGATGAGGTGGTACGAACATACGGTAAAACAACCGTGCACATCAGGCCTTCCATCATTGACGACTCGATAAATCGACGCAAGGCGGTTTTGGAAGCCATAGCTGATTGCTTCAGAAAGGAGTTTGAGAGTTAGGGACAAAAACGATACCACGGCTTGCCCTTTACCGGGCAAGGCCCGCTCCTTATCCTCCCTCGCTGCGCTCAGTCCGGTATCGCTCTTCGCCTTGCCCTCGGGCTACGCCGTGGATGAGATCGGGGTAAGCCCCTCACCACAGGGGGTGACACCCGAACCGGAGGCGAACAGGATGGACAAGGTACAAGTGTTGGTTGACAAGCTGGAGCAGGGCGTATTGGCAGTATATAGCGGTGACAAGTGGCGAGAAGTACTGGAGGTCCAATCGCGCTTTCACAATTACAGTTTTAGCAACGTGATGTTGATTTTGATGCAGTGCCCGCACGCCTCACATGTCGCAGGGTTCAACACTTGGAAACAGCTTGGACGGCATGTTGTGAGGGGCGAAAAAGCAATTCAGATTCTTGCTCCTATGATTTGCAAGAAGGTAGAAATCAATGAAGATGGAGCGGAAGTGGAAAAGTCGAGCCTTTATGGATTTCGTGTGGTTAATGTATTTGATGTCAGCCAAACGGCTGGTAAGGAACTCCCAAGGCTGACAACCGAGCTCGACGGGAATAGTACGATGGCCACAGAATTGATTGAAGCTCTCATAAATGTGATTCAGATTCCAGTCGAGTTTGACGACATCGCGGGCGGCGCAAAAGGGTACTATTCGCCCGGCGAACACCGGATCGCAATCAAAGCGGGAATGGCAGCCGACCAAACGGCCAAGACGTTGATCCATGAGTTCACGCACAGCCTGTTACACAACGTGGATTCGGACAACAAGGGCAAGACACGAGGGCAAATCGAGGCGGAGGCGGAGGGCACAGCATTCGTGGTCGCCAGTTACTTCGGACTGGATACCAGTAACTATAGTTTCGGGTACGTTGCAGGATGGGCGTCCCAAGATGGTGGGACTGAACTTGTGCGATCCATCGGTACCACGATCCAGCGCACCGCGCACCAAGTCATCGCAGCGTTAGAGGCATACCTACACCCGGATTCTAAGGCCAGCGCTTGAGACACTGTACACCCTTTATCACCAGATGGACCGCTCGACAACCAGGGCGGTTCTTACATTTACTGGAGGCGATCTGGTTGCAGAAAAGAAATACAGGATAACCACCGTTCCGGCGCTGTTCCACACACCCGGCAAAGCCGGGTGGGAGTGCTTTGTAAAAGGTGACACAACTTTGTGCTTAATCTTGTGAAATCCACGGGAAAATGTTCCGTGTCTTTCGATAGTCCGCCTTACAGCGGGCTTTTTTCGTGTCACACAAGGAGGTGATCGGAGGATGGCAACGCAGACAGACAACCGAGTGCAAGTCAGGGTACGGGTGGACCCGGACACACTGGCGCTAGTGGATGCCGAGGCAGTGAGACGGGGGATAAGTCGTGACCAACTAATCAGAGAAGCCCTTGATACACACCTGTCAGTCATGGTGATCCAACGTTATACTCCCCTTCTTCGGGACGCATTCGACTCCGTGTTGCAAAGACATGTGGACAGGCTGGCGAAGCTGGCAGCCAAAGGTGCCCGGTCTGCCGAGGCTACATTCTATCTTTTACAGGCAATGGTCGAAATGCTTGACGGCATTGATTCGGAAAGCGCTGTTTACGAGGCCCGAAAAAAGGCCGCTGCCTATGTACGTTCGCCCCTGGCCGACGAAGTAGGTGAGTACGATGCCACAGATTAGCAGACCTTTTGTGCTGCGAATCCGTCACGGTCGTTCAAAGGTAGCAAACGTTGCACATGCCAAGTACATTGCCACTCGCGAAGGGGTGGATTTGGAGACCGAAATTGCATCAATGGACAAGGACCAAGACCTATCCATCCACGCGCAATACATGGACGAACGACCACGGTCTGAGGGTCTGTTTGGCCCTGACCCAACTCTTGCACCGGACTTAGACGCAGTAAAGTCTACCATGCGTCATCATGACGGACCTGTGTGGCAGGGAGTCCTTTCCCTTGATGAAGAGGACGCCGTAACGCTCGGCTATGGCGACGGGCAACAGTGGCGCGATCTCACAAGACGGTCACTGGCACGGTTAGCCGAGGAGGGCATGGGCCTACGCCCCGGTGAGTATCACTGGGTAGCCGCACACCACCGCGAGCCAGGACATCCACACGTACACTTTTTGATGTGGCAGGATGACGCCGCGCCAAGGCGTCGAGCGATGTTGAGCAAAGATGAATTACGCAAAGCTCGGCAAGCTGTGAGCAAAGAAGTCTATGGTCCTCTGAGAACTCAGATAACCACGGAAAAAACCATCATGAGGGATTTGATTGTTGCGGAAGCAAGGGACACTATCCGCCCATCTGAAAAGACGGCGGATCGGGTAGAGCAAACGCTTGAAAAAGCGGAAAGAGAATTGGTAGCAACCGGACGGCTAGAAAAGGATGTGCTTGCTCCGACAAGCTGGCCTGCAATTGATGTGGCAGAACTAAATGATAAGTTAACCGCGCTCTCGCAAAAAATGCCCGGTAAAGGCAGGGCGGCACTGGCATTCATGCCCGAGGAAGTTAAAAGAGAAGCAAGAGACATTGCCGACTGGGTTTTATCTCGTCCCTCACTCGCTAAAGTGCGGCACCAATGGGAGCAATCAGTTGACGATCTTACATCCTTGTACTCTTCACAACCAAAGCGACTACAAGAGGCGCGAGAGAAAGCCTATGAAGACCTGCGGGATCGTGTTGCACAGTCGGTAATACAACGGGCCGGGGATATGGATCGAACGGCCAAACTTGGTCAACTGCATGTCCGCCAAAACGTCAAATCCGTGTTTCAATCGGCCTTCCAAGCAATACAGGGGGAACACCTAAAAGCCCAGGCGCAGGCCGAAGTCGCAAAACGAAGAGCAGTTCAGCAACGTGCCGCAGAACAAAGAAGGGACAACGAGAGGGGGTGGTGACGACGAAACAAAATATGTTCCGATGGGCGATAAGGGCAGTCCTGTGGGCTGTCCTCTTAGTCGTAGATTTTCGCATTTTGCCAGCACTTGGGCATCTGCACGGGTACATCAGGATTGCGGACCCTAACCTTTTTGCTAACTACTGGCTGCTGGCCCTATCGGGCCATTGGTCTTGGCATCCGCAATGGCACAGTCAATCATGGTGGATCATGCAGGGGGTCATGATTCTTTTGGCCACCGCTGTCTACTGGGGTACCCGAGGTGGTTTGGCCGCAAGACTTAGTAAATTGAGCACCGCTGCCGCAGCGACGCATGGGTCGGCACGGTGGAGAACGAGGAGAGAATGGGGACGAACCCTTGATAAGCAATTGATGGATGCGCCGTCAGTGGCGGGGATTGTGGTTGGATCGGAGAGAGGAACCACGTGGACAACCAACCCC
Organism: Alicyclobacillus cycloheptanicus; assembly: GCF_028751525.1. Classification (GTDB taxonomy): domain Bacteria; phylum Bacillota; class Bacilli; order Alicyclobacillales; family Alicyclobacillaceae; genus Alicyclobacillus_L; species Alicyclobacillus_L cycloheptanicus. Next base: position 649,345 of record NZ_CP067097.1, on the reverse strand, counting down.
ACATGGGGCAATCCGCACGCGTTAGTAATTGGAGCTACGCGGTCGGGTAAATCGCGGCGAGTGATACTGCCGAGTATATGGACGATTGGTCATTCTCACGAATCTATGGTGTTGACCGATCCCAAAGGCGAGTTACACACAATGACGGCAGCCTGGTTACGACAGCAGGGGTACGAGGTAATTCGGATCAACTTACTGCATCCGACACAGGCAAATCGCTGGAATCCATTGACTGCCATTGGACAGGCACGGGAACAAGGGGACACAGAAGAAGCGGTGCGGCTGGCGTGGGAACTGGCGGATGTGATAGTGAGTGACAACGGCCAAACCGACCCTATCTGGCCACAAGCGGAACAGTCTTTAATCTCAGCACTTTCGTTAGGGGTTGTGTGGGAAGCATCACAGGCGGCTAAACATCCTGCAACCGCATATCGCATTTTAACCGAACTTGGGCAAGACGGTGGCGAGCAACTGGACGCATGGTTTCGTTCGCTACCACCGGAGCATCCTGCAAGATTAGCCTACGGGACGGCAGCTCTGTCAGAGAGTAGAACGAGATCGAGCATCTATACCGGCACTGCCGCTCACATGCGGCTATATGCTGACGCAGGAATCGCAGCCATGACATCCAGTAGTGACCACGACCCAGCAAGTGTTGGTGTCAGGCCCACAGCCGTGTTTCTCCTTCTGCCCGATGAAGCAGCTGCCAGGCGAACCATAGCGTCACTCTACATTACCCAGATGTATTCCGCGCTTACCACTGTGGCTCGCGAGTGCGGCGGAACATTGCCAACGCCAGTGTGGTTTTTGATGGATGAATTTGGAAACGTTGGTAAAGTGCCTGATATGACGGGGAAAATGACTGTCAGCGCTGGACGTGGCATCCGGTGGTTACTGGCAGTGCAGAGTTTGGCACAGATTGAGCAAGTCTATGGCAGGCAGGCCGCAGAAACAATTGCGGGTAACTGTGACACATGGCTCTATCTGCGTACCGCAGACCCACAGACGGCGAAAGTCATCAGTAGTAAGGCAGGGCAATACACAGTGCGCACATATTCGCAGTCCCAACAATCTCGCCAACCGAGCGTTTTAGGGCTGTCCGAATCCGTAACCGGACGGCCCTTAATCATGCCCGACGAGGTATTGAGATGGCCGCAGGGCCAGTCATTATTGCTTCAAAGCGGAGAGTACGCGGCCCAGTTACCACTCGCTGATTTATCCGAGTGGCCGCTGGCGTCCAAAGCGTTTGACGCACGACAGGCGTTCAGCGGGCAGAGGGGAGTGAGTACTGCGCACGTGGAGACGTGGGTGCCGGATACTACGCAACCCGCAGTATCCTCTACTGACAAAATCAAAAAGACCAACGCCTCGCGATTGTTTGGCAAGGGCAACAAGTCGAAATCACAGGAGGATTGATAGCATGACCAGGATAATGCGCTCCATTATTGGTGCTTTGGCCGTGATGACTTGGCCTTTCACAGCATTTGCAAGCAGTCAGCCGCAGTTTGTATCAGGCATTTACAACATGCTTAACTCCATCGACACCTGGCTTCTGTTTCTCACCCCAGTTAGTGGTGGCGTAATGATTGCCTATCACCAGTTGTCCAAAATGTTTGCTGGTGGCGACTTCTCGCAAACAGAGCAACATAATCGGGCGACCAAAAAGGTATTGGTCGCCGTTGTCATTGTCGAACTCGCCATGGCTGGCGTCAAGTGGCTCATCTCCACCCTCGGCGGGTGATTCTGATGCAAGGAGGTGAACAATGTGGAGGTGATCGTGTATGGGCAATGTTGCTGGCAATCTGATGTGGCGGGGTCTTGGGTACTTGCTCCAGCATATGGCTCAGTCCCTATTTGGGACTCCGCTGCATGACATGATCAAGTTGATCACCACGGTCGGGGGGCTGAAAGATTACTTTTCCGCCCCTTGGCTCGTCTACCTGATCCACTTGTCTCAAGCATTTGCAGGGACATTGTTGGGATTAACACTGGCTTGGCAGGCGTACCACCTTTATATCATGAGAACTACTGGCGACGGGGGTAATCCTACCGACCTGCTGGTCAAGGTAATGTATGGGGCGGTGGGAATCGTGGTGTATCCCTGGGCGGCACGGTACATGATCCCGGTCGCCAATGGGCTGGCCGATGTGGTGGCCAGTGCACCGTTTGGGTCATCCCTACCAAACATGTCCACCAATCTGCAAGGCACACTATCGACGGCGATGCAAGCACAGGCTGACATGTTTCTCGTACCCCTGCTGCTGTTGATAGGCTTGGTCTTGCTGATTGTGATATTCATTCAGAGCATGATTCGTACGGTGGAACTGATCGTCATTGGTGTGATCGGACCTGTATTTTCCGTTGGTTGGTTGGGCAATGGGGGTATAGCAATGTCATTTTGGAGGGAGCTCATTACACTTGGTATGTCCCAGGTAGTGCAGGTAATGATGCTTTGGATTACGTCGGCGTTGGTCGCGAGTCCGGCCCAGTCTATCGGACACGCGATTATCACACCCTTTATGTTGATTGCCTCACTTTGGGTGACGTATAAGACGCCATCGCTCCTGCGCCAGTGGACTTACCACACAGGCGTCGGGCAGGCAGCGGGTGCTGGTGCAAGCACAGCGATCCACGTTGCACTGATGAGAGCAAAATGGTGATTGGAGGTGATGCTTATGCGGGAGTATTTGGTTCCCGCCAACGTGGTTACACACTTTGAATTTTTTGTAGGTTTTGGATGGACGGAGATGGGGATTACGTTGTTGGGCATCACAGCAGGCGGTGTCCTTTTTGCTGCCCTTGGAGTAGTTCACGCGCCGGTTGTGGTGCGGCTAGTGGTGTGGGCGACGTGCGGGGCGGTCGCGTTTCTATGCACTCGTAAGGTCGATGGCACGTTTTCGCTACTCGACTATTTGCGGCTCTGGCGACGATGGGCAAGCAGACCGAGGGAGTATTGGTTGTGGTAGGAGGTGCATGCGGGTGTTTGGTACACGTAACGGACGGGACCCGCAAGAGACGGCGAGGCAGCACAGGTACAAGACGGCGCTAGAGTGGATGCCTGTAAAGGACGTGTACGAGGGGCTTATTCACCGCAAGGACGGACAGTACGTTGCCGTGCTGGAGATTTCGCCGATCAATCTGTCCTTGCTGTCCGAGCGCGAACAAGAGCAAAAGGTGGCAGCACTACATGAGGCAATTAACGGACTGAGGGGTGGATTCCAATTGCTCATTTTACCCCATCCAATCGACTTGTATGGGTATTTCAGGAGTTTAGAAAACCAGATACGCGAAGCAAATGGAATCCGTCGCAGTTTGCTGGTGGATCAGCTAGCATATGTCCGGTTAATTGTTTCTGGTGGACAAGCGATTGAGTGGCGGTACTACATGCTCGTCGCGTCTCGTGATAAGAAAGACGCAGTGGAACAGGCTCGCGAACTGGCCCACAGTCTTTCAGGCGCTGGGCTTGAGGCTACGCTGTTGGAAGACGATGCACTAATCGGGATGTTGCACACATGGGCGAATCCGAGCAGTGCGGCGTTTGAGCGCCCAGTTACCACAAGCCTAACGACGCTATCAGTCTGAGGAGGTGATGAAACCATGGGCAATCCAATCATCGAGGCAGTCACGCCGGCAGGAGTTGGTTTTCAGCCCAACCACCTGTACTTTGGTGACCAATACGGCAAGGTTCTACTTGTTACAAATTACCCGCCTCGGGTAGGCATTGGGTGGCTGTCACGAGTTGGCCAAATACCTGGAGTGGTCCTGAGTGTTCACACGACGCCGACCGACCCGACTGCACTTATCAAACAGATCAACATTTCCATCGGGGAGTTGGGCGCGCGCTTGGAGCAAGGCAGCAACGCACTAGTCCGCCAGCGCACAGAGCAGGCATTGCAAGACGCGCAAACCTTGCTCCGTACAATCGACCAGGAGCAGCAACAGGTCTACTATGTAACGGTTACGATCTTGGTTCTGGCGGCCACTCAGGAGGAGTTGTCGCGCCGAGTCAACCGAGTTCAGTCTTCCGCTGCCGCACAGGGTATGCGTGCAAGAGTTCTAACTTTTGCGCAAGAACAAGGTCTACGGGCGACGTCTCCCTGGGCTGAGTTGCCTGTGGATGTGCCTGGACAACGCAATATGCCAGCCGAAACCATTGCGGCGATGTTGCCATTTACCAAGCACGGCCTTAATACGGGTACGGGTGTCATCATAGGGCGCGACGCAGATAGCGGCCTTGTGTTGCTGGATCATTGGGGATCGGAGGGAGCCAACACAACTAACGCCAACATGGCTGTACTCGGAATCCCCGGCGGAGGCAAGTCCTACAGTGTTAAGGTCGAGATGTTACGTCACTATGCACAGGGCGTGCAATTCATTGTCGTCGATCCAGAACGAGAATATGGAGGGATTTGCGAATCACTCGGTGGCGACTGGATCGATACAACAGGCGATGGTGGCCGAATCAACCCTTTGCAAGTTCTTCCTTTGTTGGATGAGTCAGCAACTAGCGGGTCTACGACGCGAGGGCCATTAGCTTCACACTTGCAATTCTTCCGGGGGTTCATTGCTGCCTATCTCCAAGACCTAACCCAAACGGAAATGGCAGCTCTGGAAGAAGCGGTGACGGAGGTATACAAGACACACGGGATTGACTGGCATACCGATCCGTCTACGGTTGAAAAGTGGCCGACGATGGCAGACCTGTACGAGTATCTGCAAACCCACTATGAGGACTCTCGCTTGCCATTATTGCTGCGGTCGGCGGCAGTGGGCGCGGATGCGGCCATCTGGCAAGGCCAAACTACAGTCACAACGAACTCAGATTTGACAGTGCTCGACATCTACGGATTGCGCGACGCTGCTGATAATGTGAAACGGGCGCAGTACTACCTGACCACGTATTATGCGTGGTATCTCGTCCGCCGCGCCCGTTCGAGTAGTAGGCATATCGTGATGGTGATTGATGAGGCGTACCTGTTGATCGATGAGCGCAATCCAGCGACTTTGCAATTTGTTTTTGAAGTTGCGAAGAGGATCAGGAAATACGGTCCGCCCCCGATTGGGGCGGGCCTATGGTTGATTACCCAAAACGTATCCGATTTTCTGAGCGGGTCGGCTAAATCCTACGGAGAAGCGATTTTTGGCTCGTGCGATTACAAGCTGTTAATGAGACTAGGGGAGAGAGATTTGGAGCGATTGATTCCGCTTCTTAAGCTGTCCGAAGCCGAACAAACACTGCTTACCAACGCTAAACGTGGAGAGGGCTTACTGTTGGCTGGACGCGACCGCGTGCGGCTGAAGACCGAGGCCACGGAGTTAGAGCACCGGATTATAACGGGTGGTGATGGCTAATGCCCGCACCTGCCGTTACCGCCGCCGCCAAAGCCGGGATAAAGGTCCTGTCGTATCTTGTGGACACCGACGATCTCAAACGGATCGTCGGTTTTTTGTTGGCGTTCGCGGCAGGCATTCTTGCCTTAGTTGTAATACTTCCGATGTTGTTTCTGTCCATGCCGCTTGCATCTGGCACGCAAGTAACGCAATACATTCAAGCCAGCGAACAAATCCAAAAATCAAAAGGGGTGATGGTGCCGTGGCAGGACTTAGCAGCAATTGATGCAGTGCGTTTTCACCAAAATTTCAGTCATACCAGTCCCGCCGAGATCAAGCAACTTGCCGGGCAGTTTTTGCTTGCTCACAAACGCAAGGTGACTACGTGTCACGGATCGGGAGCTAACAAACACTGTACCAAAGTTACTAAGACTACCTACACGGTCCGGTCACTACAAGGTGTCATGGACGAGTTGGAAATGAGCGACAAGCAACAACAGCAGGTACGCAACATGATCCAGTCACTGACGATGCAAACGACTCGCTGGACGGGTGCCAAAGGGTCAGCAGGTGTCTACAAGTGGATGCCAGTCATCACCCAGGATGCACGGCAGGCGGGTATTAATCCAGCATTAGTGGCAGCCATCATGAGCGTTGAGAGTGGGGGTAATCCAAGCGCCGTCTCACCCGCTGGGGCTGAAGGCATTATGCAAATGATGCCGGGCACAGCGGCTGATTGGGGGGTCGATGACCCGTTCGACCCGCAACAAGAGATCGCAGGAGCAACGCGGATGATTGCGAGTTTGTATCGTCAATACAACGGTGACATTTCGCTCGTCGCGGCAGCTTACAATGCCGGGTCTGGAGCGGTTGCCGAGTACGGTGGGGTTCCGCCGTATCTAGAAACGGAAGCGTATGTCGGCAAAGTCGAATCCGCCTACCAATACTACCACTCTCACCCAACGGCGTCCCAGTGACGCCGATTTCATTTTCATGGAGGAGATTCACTATGAAGAAAACTACCATCCGCAACGTCGCAATTGCGTCCGGTATTGCCGCGCTTTCGGTACTTGGCGTCGGCATCGCCAATCCAACAGCGCTCGTACCGACGACACATCAAGTCATCCAGCATCTTGAGCATACCGGCAAGTTGGCGGTGCCGTCTGCACACCCGTTGAGTGGGTCTGACAATGACCCGGTGCATAATCACACAGGATTTGTGGAGATTTCGGACAACAAAGTCTACGTTGGGCAACCTATCCTGGCGATCTTAGGCACGACATGGCCGACAGCGAGTCTCGACGCGCCGGGGGCTAAGATCAAGGTCGTTAGACCAATCATTTCTCAATGGCAATCACAGAATTATGCCGAGACCATCACGCAATTTTTGCCATCCCATGACACACCGCAACTCGATAATTATGCTGGTCACTTTGCTGTGGGATACTGGCAATTGATTTATGCCACTCCTGGGAAACACGATATCACGGTAAATCTGGGTGGCGGTCACGTACACACTGCGAGTATTACTGTCGTTCCGTTGCCCGCGAAATACCATGACGTGCAATATCGCGGTGTGGCCGAGTCCACGACCATGCAGCTTGGTATTGACCCATCAGGCGAACAACCTGCCAATTGGCCGTGGGCATTCGTTGTCAAAGTGTCAACTAACCATACCCACTTTAGCCACAGCATTCCGAGGGTTACGCAGCCGTGGTCAGTGCCTTTTACGATCCATGCGAACGAGCGGGGCGAGATCGTCGAGAGGCTGACGACACCCAGTTATCCCAGTAACGGTAGCTTAACATCTCCGGCAGAGACGTTTACTCCGCAGGCAGCGGCTACGCCTAACTATCTCGCTACTTACTCTGTGCCAACGCCCGTGACCGAGCATGGTACGACTCCAGTGCGGTTTTGGTCTTATTGGCTGGGGCACTACAACACCGCGCAGTCGTGGACATGGCAGCCGACACTATATGCGGAGTGGGAGTGGCTGGCGCTGGCTGGGTTATTCGCCTTAATGTCGCTGCTGGGCGGGGTCCACCGTCCGAACAAAGGAGACAAGTCAAGCCAAACGACCAGTGGAGGAAAGGCGGCCCTTTAAGGGTCGCCTTCAAATCGGAAGGAGGAAAAAACCATGGTGTCTACTACAACCTGTAAAACTCGTAAGTACCCCGCGATCATGAGTCCGCAAGACGGAGCCGCATATCTCAGGACATCCCGGTCGTCTTTGTCCCGATGGGCACACGAGGGGCGGAATCCCGCCCTCGTCAGGCTTGGTGGGCAGTATTGTGTGTCGGCAGATAGGTTGGCCGAGCAGGTATATCCCTACCCCGACCAGGTCATGGCCAGCAAAGATGGACAGGGATATGTGGATTTGCCCGTACTTCACACGGTATCGGAAGTCGCCGAGGCACTGCACGTGACTGACCTAGTGGTCTACCGGGCAATCCGCGAAGGCCATGTGTATGCAGTGCAAATTGGCAAGCGTTACCTCATCCCCGATCACCAGATGGGGAATCTGCACGAGTACGTGGGTTATACACAGCTCGCTTCATATGGGAGGTGACAGCATGATCTACGCGATCTCTTCGCAGGCAACGGCGGATTCGGTACGAGGAGTACTAGGGGATGCAGACATTGTACAGACCGTCAAGGACTGCCGAGACTCACTTTCCGAGGCCCAGCGTCTTCCAGTTGACACGATGCTCCTTGACGTGGCAACGATTCACAGCGCGGACGACGTGCTGGCGTACCAAACCACAGTGCGCCAGTGTCCGCGTATCGTTTTGTTGGCTCCAGATGCTGTGCCAGGCAACAAAACCATAGGGCAACTTGTTAGCTATGGTGTGTACGACATCGTAACTGACCTCGATAGATTGCGGCAGGTGATTGATGGACCTGCCGCAACGATTGTTCAGGCAGCGAGGTGGATTATACGCAACAATCATAAGCAGGATCTGGGTAAGAACGTAAAAATCGTCAAACAACTGCCAAACGTAAGTCGTATCGGAAGACGTGTCGTTTCTGCAATTGCACAGGGTTGCAGGCGGTTAGGTGCTGTTGCGATGTCATCGGTGATGATTTCCCGTCATAAACAGCAGGATCGTAAGGCCAAGAAGGCTGTTGGTAAAACCAGTGCGAGCCTTAAGCAGGGCATTAACGACGAGCCTACACTTTCGGCATTTTCGGAAGAAGATACTACAACTAACAATACTACAGAGTCTATGTGCACTGTTGATGTCGCTGTTCCCGATCCTGTTTCTTTTGCCGACCATATTTGGGACGAGCCGAAACCAGTGAAGTCAGAGACGCAGTCGGAACCAGCACAACTTAACCCCAAAATGCCTTATACCCATCGACAATCTGTCTTGTATCGCCACGTGCTGGGTGCGATTACAGTTGAGTCATGGGCATTAGCCCGCGCCGTTATCCTCCTTGCATGGCGTGCGGCAGTGCTCGGTGTGCAATTGTTGCCCTACGCACTTGGAGCAGAGGTAGCAGTATTGCTCGGATACCTGCCACACTGGACAGGTATGCCAGCACAAGGTTACTGGTCTATTGCGCAGGCCGTCGATCCCCGTGTCCCGAGCATGCAGTCCGCATGGCATTACGTTATTCACTTTGCCTCATTCGTCGGACGAGGAGGTGGTAAAGCATGACACCGCAGTATCGCAAGTGGTCGCCAGCCCGGTATGTGCGCGGGCTGGCTGACTTGTTAGAGCGCATCTCTGAGGCGATTCGGGCAGTCACAGCGGTGGCGTGGGTAGTTACCTTGATTGGAGCGATTGGTTTTATTGGGGTCCTGGTCTTTCACGTCATGCATGATTGAAGGGGGTGTTAGAGTGGATGAAATGAAGACGATTGTTGAGGACATGCGCACTATAGAGGTCGAATTAGGTATATCAGGGTCACAAATCAAAAAGATAGCTCCTACAAATCAATATTCTGCGCGATTGAGGACAAAACGGGGCGCGAAACTGTGGTCTAGAATGATCGCGTTGGATGTATCTCTTCAGCGTACTCTCGCAACATCGCCGATGTATAGCGGTCCAGCGGCACGGCTTCTGGCACAGGCGAGAGTAGACAAGGTGATGCAGGTATTTACGGATTTTGACTTCGAATCACAAATGGCTGAATATACCTCCAAACATGGTTTGAATCCGGTCATCTATGAGAATTTGATCGCGCGTACTCGATTGCTTATCCTGACCGGTTTGGCATTACCATCCTATATGCTTTCGCCCACGGAACTGGCGACATACCGGAACTCAATACCGACATTAGCTTATGCACACCAATTACACGCATTTACGCACAAGGTCAAACAAGATTTAGTGGTACTGCAAGATATGTATCACACGCTTCCTACTCCTTTGGACGTACAACAAGGATTCCAAGACCTGTGGGTGCGCATGTCGTCCAACTTGGAGACTGTACTTAACTGGCAGATTGGCACAGACAGCGGTCGCCCACTTGCGACCTTGGAGTCCATCAAAGCGCAAATTACTGCAATGCACCACACGAACGTCCCCTATCTGTGGGCTGATGTTCTGAAGGCCAAGGGACATATAGACATCAAAGTAGTGGACGGGCCTCGGGATGGGTCAATTGACGTTGATTCTGTTAATCCGACAGAGGGAGACCAACGCTATCTATCACAGGTAAAAGCTTGGCGTAATCCGCCAATTGGGGCGGAAATAGTGCGCCAGCATGCTCAAACGTGCAGAACCTATCGGGCACGGGGTTACTTTGTAACGACACATCGGTATGCCAAAAATGCAGAGTTAGGTCAATATCCCCTCGTGAACAATGGCACAGACGAACGCATCAAAATTGCAGACGTGGAACTGGTCGACTTGGATGCGCTGACGTGCTACGTAATGCAATACAAAATTGGAGTCACTGGTGCTGATCGAATTGACGCCTCTTATTGGGCTGATATGCAGATTCCCCATAGTAGGAAAAACCGGGAGCAGGGAAGGTGATCACGTGTTTGTTATCAGATGCACAATGTGTGGACGAGAGCAGGAATGGAAAACCGGTTCTCAGGTCGGTCGTATGGAAATTGAAATGAGCGGTAGCGTGGTCATCTGCGCGTGCGGTCATGGAGTAGCGGAAGATGCGGGTCACAATGTGTTGCGTGAATTTAACGTTCCAACCGGGGTTGTCACCCGGGAGAAGGGAAGGAGGGACGGAAATGGATAATGCTCAGCAAGCAATGCTCCATTCGTACCAGGCCGCCGTTGCCCAGCAAAACATCGAATTTTTGCTGTTTGGGGTATTGATGTTGGCCGCTTTAGTAATTCTCGCTAAGTACCGTCCGTCAAGACACGGTAAGCCGCGTAGGAAGGCCCGGACGGGCAGAATACCTGTTGATAACAACTACGGTGATGCGGGAGAACACATGGTGCAGCACCAACTGCACTTCCTAGGTCGGGATTACGTGGTCTTCAATGACATTGTACTGGAAGGCGGAGGTCAGCGACAACAAATTGACCACCTTGTCGTCGGCCCGGCTGGCGTGTACCATATCGAAACGAAACATTGGTCCGAGCAAGTGGCATTTGACCGCAACGGAATGCAACACAGGAAGAACGGAGTCCTGACAGAAGACTCCGATCCTACGGTGCAAATGGACAGGCACGACTACGTCGTCCGATCCGTTCTTACGGAGCATGGCATCCATGCAGACGTGATAGGGATCATCTGCTTTTCACACCCGCGTTGTGAGTTACATGGCAGCAGTCCTCGTTATGCTACCATCAAACTGGATAGACTATTGGCAACGATTAAAGCGCACCGCCCTCGCCGGTTGTTAAACCCGCATGAGGTGCAACGGATTGCAACCATTTTGGAACGACGTAGCCAGCCTACACCGGTTGGTTACGGGCAATGGTGACTTAGATGGGTGGTGATGGACCATGATCGTGTCTACACGGACGGGCAAAAAAAGCGAGTACACCGACGTTTTCCTTAAGCGCCACGGATTGGGAAGGCCGTTGACACCATTAGAGCGTGAAAAGATCAGGCAGGAGCGCGAAGAGTTTATGAGGGCGTTGAGGTCTGGGGGCGGACTCTCGTGCCATTGCTGTTGCCGCTGTTGCCAGTGTTGTCGCTAATCGCAAGGCTGTGATGATATTGCGTTTCTGCGGGACGATTTTCGCTGCTGCTGCTACCCGCCCCGAGGGAAAAAACATGCGGGGCGGGTACTTGCCTTTTATTACGGACGAGCTTTCGAAAAACACGAATTGGAGGATGCTACGATGGCAGTATATGGTCGGCGACCAAGTGAGACTACGTTAAGGATATTTAAGGACCTGCTTGCAGCAATGAAGACTGACCCGTTTAATCGCAAGGCTGCCGAGGGTATGCAGCTTCCGCCGAAATCGGAATCACGCGAGAAGCTGTTTGGCAGACGGGAAGCCGTTAGAGTCTCAGGTAGTGGGTGTGTAAAAACAGTTCTGAAGTAGCCGTGGTATTGTCAACGCCGGATTGTACGTCAGAATTAGACTTCCATGCCGTCGGGGAGGCATGGAAGTCAAAGGAAAATGCTAAATCCCGAAAAAATTTCGTGACATTTTTGAGAGTCGCAGGGTCAACATTTCACTATGACACGTCGTACGTGACGCCAACGAGACATCTTAGCCTCCTCCCACTTATGTTTTATAAGTATAATCGAGGCATCCCCATGCCCACCCCTGTTGAACAGAGACGGTGTAGGGAAGTACACCATGTCTCTGAAAAAATTTTGGGACGGAATTTCTAAAGTTGATAGGTTCCGGAAACACAAATCCAAGGACAGGCTACAAATAGAGTCTTGGGGTGAAAGAGGATGTTCCATTTCACGATATATGATGACGAAATTAAGTATCTTGTCTCGGCAGACAATCGGTTGGGTGCCTTGATTCAGCGTATTGGCGACATCACCGTTCCAACGTCGGAGAATTACTTTGAATCACTTGCTAAGTCAATTATCGGGCAGCAACTTTCTAACAAAGCTGCTAATATCATAACAAGCAATGTACTGAACCACTGCGGTGAACTTTCTCCGAAGACAATACTCACCGTGACACAGGACGTGCTACGTAACTGTGGACTTTCAAAACCGAAAGTAACGTATTTGAAGGACTTATCCTTTAGAGTAGTGCAGGGAGACATCGTGTTCAATGAACTAGGTGGTATGACGGATACCGAAGTCATCCAGTATCTTACCCAAGTCAAGGGAATTGGGCAGTGGACAGCAGAAATGTTTCTTATCTTTTCATTGGGACGTATTAACGTCTTTTCATTTGGTGATGCAGGGCTTAGAAGGGCCATCAGATGGCTTTACCAGTTCGACGACACCATGTCTGAAGGCGATGTGACGTGTCTTACTGAAAAATGGAACCCGTATAAGACGGTTGCTTCATTGTATCTGTGGGAGTCGATTAACAGTGGCTTAGTACAGCCCTCAAAGCCGTTCGACATCTAACAAAATAGACCCCAAGGGCCGGCCTTGGAGTCATTGCGTAGACGGTATGAATCAACTGTCAAAGAAATCTTTCGGTAGTGGTATTTGTAACTTTTTGTTAAGCACCTTTCCTTGGAACTGTGTAAATCGAGTAAAGAACTTTTCGCCAGTTGTCAGGAAGAAATGCGTGAGTTTTACTTGACCATCTTCGATTTTCCCGTAGAAAAGTGCATATCGCACGTCACAGTGCCGAATCTGTTTACCATTCAATTTGGGAATTTCGAGTACGTCCGTACTATCAGGGCTTATAAGGCCAAGGTCTATCGTAGGCGACGTTTGCAGTTTCAATTCCAGCAGCTGGTGTCTCACGTCTGGGAAGCGTCCGTCGTCTTTGAAGTCAGAATAGCCAAGTCGCTTACAAACAAGTCTGTGGAGTTCTGCACCACGATTCCTCTCTTGGTCAGAACCAACATCAGCAAAGGACTCGCCTACCAAAGGGCTTAGACGTTCAAAAATTTCTTGGATAGGCATTAACTTGTCGGGCGATGGGTAGCTGATTGGACTAGTGTTCGCATCAATCTTCACGCCTTGATTGACGAGAGGCTTGAGATGCGACGTGTCCTCTTCTGCGACTAACTCTGTTGTCTTGTCGGTGGGAACAAGACTGGCCTGATATTTCTGCGTCAAAGTACCAGTCGTATCAAGTTTTGCAACCATATCGCCAGATACGACCTTTACTCGTGTAACGACGTCTTCGGGTGAAATTTGAATCAAGATGTATCTACGACTAGAGGAAATTTCCTCATTCCAAATTTGGAGGTTACGTGATTTCTGTGAGTATGTGTCAAAGTTCTGCCCGACGAATCGAGGTTGGGTCTTTTTGAACGACTCAGGTACGGGGTAGCCCAAGATTCGACACACTTGTTCCTTTACGACCTTAGAACGTGTCCGTAGCGGCAAGTCCCCCAATTCCAATCCTATTAGCTTGGTGTCTAACAACGCCTCTAATTCAGCAGAAGGAATCCACAAGTTAGGGTCGCCTACACTTATGGGGTCATAAATAGTAAGTCCACTTGCTGAGATGTTTTGTACGAATTTCTCCGCTGATTGCAGGAGAGTTGAACGTCGTTCCTGTTCTTCATGAGACATTTGCTATTTCTCCTCAAAGTCAAGTAACTCGGATAAGGACAAATCCAAGGCTGTTGCAATCCTTTTCATATTCAAAAAAGAGATGTTTCGTTCGCCTCGTTCGACAGCACCGATGTATGTTCGATGCAATCCACATGCGAACGAGAGGGATTCTTGCGACCACCCTTTCTGTTCACGGGCCAGTCTTATCCGTTGCCCTAGTAAATGGAGGTACAATTGGTCGTCCGATTGATGTTTCATGGAAAGATCTTCTCCTCGATGATGACTATGTGTCGACAGACGATAAGTAGCATTGTTGGTGTTCGGGGAATTATGCATGTGGTATTCGTGGCGTGAGTGTAGGGTAGGAAGTGGGAAGGTTGGCGTGCTATACTTTCGTAGTTGAAAGTCTTGTTAGATTGTCAGAAGAGGTGGGAAACTGTGGCTAGTACATTAGTCGAAAAAAGAGTTACGAAGCAAAAAGCCACTGGCTCGCACTTTACGCCTCCCGAATTGGCAGAAGTCGTTGCAAGACGTCTGATAAGCGAATTGGACAACGGGCAATTTCAGAACGGGAATATAACGGTCCTAGACCCGTCCTGTGGTGACGGTGAGTTACTGCTGGCTTTTGAACGTGAGTCAACGGACAAACGCTTTAGCTTATTGGGTGTTGAAGAGGACGATGAGTCCATTCAGAGTGCAAAACACAGGCTTGCTGACTTTGAACGTCAGACGAACTTGGTTCGTGGCGATTTCCTTGACATGGTTAGACTTGAGACTGGGCTATCGCTTTTTGAGGAAACTTCAGACGTATTAGCCGAAAAGGCGGATGTCATCATTGCAAATCCTCCGTATGTCCGTACTCAAATCCTTGGGGCGGAGAAGGCACAACAACTGGCGAAGAAATTCGGATTGAGTGGAAGAGTTGACTTGTATCACGCCTTTCTGGTCGCAATGACTCTACAGTTGAAGCCAGGTGGGTTACTTGGAGTCATTACGTCGAACCGCTATCTAACCACCCGTGGCGGTGCCGCAATCCGTGAGTTTCTAAGTACTCATTATGACATCATCGAGATATTAGACCTTGGCGATACAAAACTGTTTGGGGCGGCTGTCCTGCCAGCAATTTTTGTGGGCCGCAAGAAGCAGCATGTCGGTTCAAATTCAGAAGAGTCTCGTGCCCGTTTCTTGAGAATTTACGAGGACAACGTCAGTGAAAAGGGCAGTGAATATCCAACTGTCGACTCTGTCTACGACCTGTTGGATGGTGACAAGACGGGAACTTTCTTCAGCGAAAAGGAGTCCAAGCACTACACTGTTTCGATTGGATACCTAACCACACCCGAAAATCACAAAGAACCATGGGTAATGGCTACAACACAAGAAAATTCATGGCTGGAAAAGGTCGATAGTGGATGTGCATACCGCATCGAGGACGTAGCAGACGTTAGGGTGGGAATAAAGACTACGGCGGACTCGGTATTTATTAGGTCTGATTGGGACGACCTTCCCGACGAGTTACAGCCTGAAGCAGAAGTGTTAAGGCCACTCTTTTCTGCTGAATATGCGGAGCGGTGGAAACCAACTGAAAGTAAACCGTCTCGTAGAGTTCTTTACACGCATCAAATCAAGAACGGCAAACGACGTCCAATTGACCTTGCAGAATATGTTAAGGCTGCAAACTACTTAGAGTCGCACAGAGAACGGCTGGAGGGCAGGACATATGTTCGTAAAGCGGGACGTATGTGGTACGAAGTTTGGGTTCCGCAGAATCCTGCGTTGTGGGAGTTGCCGAAAGTTGTTTTTCCCGACATCAGTCCCGAACCGAAATTCTTCTTCGATGCTGAAGGATGCGTAGTGGACGGCAATTGTTACTGGATTGTTCCAAAACAGGGAATAGACAATGATATGCTGTTTCTTGTTATGGCGATTGCAAACACTCGTTTTATGACCAAGTATCACGACATTGCATTTCAAAACAAATTGTACGCTGGCAGACGTCGATATTTGACACAATACATTAGTAAATACCCTGTGCCAGACCCGACTTCAGAACATGCAATGCAATTAGTGGCGTTAGCTAAGAGGCTTGTATTTGAAGAGGTTTCCGTACAGGAACGACAAGCTATAGAGGAACAAATCGAACATTTCACGGCATTGTCATTTGGATTAGATCCAAGTGACGTTTGAACAATGATGAAACAAGTAAATGCGACTCATAGCGAGTTGCCTTTTTGTTATCGTGAAGCACGTCCAAGACGGACGTTTGAATATCCGATGTGCCGTGCTTTTGGGACGAACCGATATTCCGATGGACTGACCCAATTGTCGAAGAGGTGCGTCAAACGAGAGAATGGCTAACGCAAGAAGCTGGTGGGTTCGAATCTTACAGTGAAAAGCTAAGGGCACAAGAACGTTTGCAACTGCCCGGCAATTAGTTTTATGATGAAGGCCCATTCCGCACAACAGATGAAGCGATCAACCTGGTTCGGCGCGGGACGTTGCTAAAATGAAAGTACCGTTGGACGGAACGGCGATTAGAACGCTCAACGACTTGAAGAGTGTACGATAACGGAAGAAGAAATTGGACGAAAGGATGTCTCAGTTCGCATAGGCAGAAGCGAGATGCTGCAAACATGGGGATCAAATTATTCTTGGACGACATGCGTACATGTCCTGACGGATATGTACTTGCAAGGAATTATGACGAGTGTATCCTGATGCTCACGGCGTGCGAAGTGGAAGTTTTGTCTCTGGATCACGATCTCGGTGCTGCCAGAACCGGGTACGATGTGGCCAAATGGATCGTCGAGAAGAACCGGTGGCCCAAGCAGATTTGTTTTCATACATCGAATCCGGTTGGTCGCCGGAATATGCAACAGCTTCTGCAAAGATACGCGCCCCCATACGTCGCAATTGATCGCTAAATATCCCAATATCCGAACAATGAGAAAAACAGATAACACCTAATCGTTAATTCATTTCCTTCCTTGTCTGTACCGATGGGGCTGTACAGGGACACGTCCTTGCGTGTCTTTTTTTGTGCGCGCAGCTGCATGAGGATCTCGTTCTGAATGCATCGCGCCGCGTAGGTGGCGAACTTGGTTCCCTTTGTGGGTTGATAGGTTTCAACGGCTTTGATGAGTCCTACACTTCCGATGGAAATCAGGTCGTCATGGTCGATGCCGCTGGAATCAAACTTCTTGGCGACGTGTGCGACCAATCGGAGATTGTGTTCAATCAGGGCGTGATAGGCTTCGCGATCGCCTTTTTGCCAGCGTTCGAAATACTCCTTTTCTTGTTCTTTTGTCAGGGGGTGTGGAAATGACTGGTTGACGTACCCTGAAACCAACGTGATGTCTTGAACCATGGATGCGACGGCGAGCGCCAGGGAGATCAATCATGTCACCTCCAGGCAAAGTTGTGGATGCACCACTGTATGCCGGGGGATTTCAGGGTGTGTGTGCGTTTGCCACGAGGGGCAGCAACCCTTCTGCGATGACGCGGTGACCGCGGTTGTTTGGGTGGACGGGGGCGATGGGCGATGTAAACACATCCCGAATGGTGCCAGATCGATACCCGGCAATCAGTTCAGCCTCGCGCCCGGCAAACCACGCATCGACAGGTGCAACCGCGGCGCCCGTTCTGCTGGCGACGGCTCGCGTGGCGTCGTTCAGCAGGGTGATGCCTTGCCCTGCGATGGGCGTGTTTGGGAACGGGTTGTACTGCGTGCACAGGATGATTTGCGCTGAACTTACTTTGCGGATCGCGCCGATGAGCCTGCCGAGGCTGCTGCCGTAGGCGGCAATGGAGCGTTCGACGATGGTTGTCCGGGCGCCGTTTTGCAGCCCAATGGCTGCATGCGCCAGATTGTCACCGCCGACCCAAATGCTGATGACGCTGGCGGTACGCAAATAGGCCAGCCCATTTTCCACAACGGCGGCGGTGAGATCCTGGCTGGTCCACCCGGGCGCCGCGAGCACCTCGCTGAAGCTTCGGACCCCGCGTTTGCGCAGCATGCAGGTGACGAGATTTGGGTATGCAAGCGCTGGTGACGTGGCCAATTCCCCGGCCGTAATGGAATCCCCAAGTGCGATGTATCGCACGGTGGTCACCTCTCTTTCAAAGTCCGTGCATCTCTATCCATGAGCGCGATGAGCGTGCGCGCCGTTGTCGAGTGGGTGCGCCCCTGGCAAGGGGGCGGTGCTGTCGCAGCGAAGCGGGCGAGCGAATCGTTCCTTCATCCAGCCAATGCAGGGAAGTCCAATGGTGCGCCGGACACGGGCCTGGCTGCGGGCGCATCCTGCAAACTTTTCGTGTGCTTTGCATAGTGTGGTACATCGCGAGGTGAGAAAACAATGCCAGTCTCTGCGTCGAAGGTTTATTTGTACGCTGCGGTTCAAGGCGACTACGTGAAGTGCTTCGCGGCGGCGGATGCGGCCGGAATTCCTTATTCAAATGTCATTGGAGAGTTTTCGAAAGCGTGGGGGCTCGTGCAGGACGGGTCAAATCTGGTGATCGCGGTCGGCGGCGCCGCCCTCTACGCGCTGTATTACAACGAGTGCGGCTGGTCTAATCCGAGCGGGCAGGCTGGCGGACACACGCCGTTCGAGACCTTTCCAAGCGGCCGCGGCGTGGATACGCCGAAGGCGAACTATTTTGTCAACGCGGCTGGATTTACTTCGCTCGACAGCCTGAAACTCGCTGTGATGATGGCGTACTACGCGGTCCATGGCACGTTTCCTGCGCATTGGAACAACCTGCCGACCCAGGAGACCCCGAAAAAGGTCTGTGTGTCCAATTCGAGTCCCACGTTGAGCGGGGGCTTCACGGGCGGCGGGGCGGCGAGCACGACCGCGCCAGCTCCTGCGACGAAAACGGGGCGGCCCGCGCCGAACACCCAGGCCAGCGCCGGTGTGGGTGTGTACGCGTCCTTCACCTCCACCACGGAAGTGCAGAAGGCGCTTCAGATGGGGTGGAAGGGAATCGCGGCCACAGGCGCGCTTGGCACCAAGTCCGCGCCGTATACGCAGGAACTTTCGTCCAATATGGATAAGCTGATTTCCGATGTGCTCAGTGAAGGCAATTACAACGTCTGGTGGCTCTCGTTCTGGACGGTGAGCTGGCCGGCGGGCGGGGATTCGTTTTACGAAGGTGGCTACAAGGCCGGCCAGTACGCAGGCAAAACCATCCTCAGTTACAAGGGGAAAGTGCTGCCGAACGCGATCGTGATCGACCCCGAAGGTTACAACACGCCCGCCACCACGAGCACGGAGTGGTCGGACTGGATTCGCGGGTGGGCAGACGGCCTGGCGGAGGTGGATGCCAACCTGCGCCCCGGTTTCTACTGCAACCAGTATCAATACAAGACGTACAACCTGGCCTCCATCAACCTGCCGGCGTATATCGCGGTCTCCCCGATTGAAGGGAACACGCCGGAAGTCAAAGGCGGCAACGTGGAAGGGTACGACGCCTACTACGCCACCTGTCCGGCAACCGCGGATGTGAATCGTGTCCAAAGTTGGGGCGGCAAGTACAGCACGGTCCAGTTTCGCGACAGCGGGGTGGACTGCGCGCCGTAACGGGCTGCGGGCAGCGTGAGAGCGGATGCGGCTAGGATGGGGTGGGCTGCGGATCGGCTTAAGCCCGGCGGCTGCGTTTGGGGGTGCGGCTGTTGGCCCCCGGTTAGGGCGGGAAGGGTGCCTTGTGCCCTATGGCCGGCGGGCCGGAGTCTGACGACCCTCCCGGCCGCTTTGTGTTACACTGGGCGCAGCAGGGAGAGGGTTGACATGCCGAAAGATTATCACTGTTGCGCCACGTGTCAACACTTTCGCATTGTCCACAGCGATGGCCAGCACGTGGCGATGTGCGCGCGCCTGGGGTATGAAACGCGGACGTATTATCAATTTAATTGTTGGGATCCGCGGCCTGACATTCGCCGGAAGATGGCGGAGCAAGCGCGTGAGGCGGACCCGGCTCCGCGTGAGGCCCCGGCTGCGGGAGATCCGGCTCCGCCGGCCTCCGGGGAATCGTGATGTGCGTGAAATCGTTGGCAAGTCGTGTGTTCGGGAAAATGGCGCGGGCTTCCGCGGCCAGCGTGTCGGCGTCGCGATCGTCATAACGTGCGCTGATGTGCGTGAGGATGAGCGCGCGCGCGTTGGCGCTTTTGGCTGCGCGGGCGGCGTCTTGGGCGGTGGAGTGGCCGTAGGACGGTGCCAGCGCGGCTTCCCGTTCGCCGAACGTCGCTTCATGGACCAGCACATCTGCGTGGTGCGCCAGCGTGACGACATGGTCGCAGGGGCGTGTATCGCCGAGGATCGCGATGACCCGCCCCGGCTTTGGCGCTCCGACGAAGGCATCGGGTCGCAGCACGCGGCCATCGGGCAGTGTCACCGCATCACCGCGTTTGAGCTGGCCGTAGATGGGGCCTGCGGGCACACCGATGCGTGTCAGCGCGGCGACGTCGAGCGTCCCGGGCGCGTCGTGTTCGACGATGCGATAGCCGTAACTGGGGATGCCGTGATGGAGCGGCAGGCAGATCACGGTGAACTGATGGTCGGCGCACACGACGGTGGGTTCGGCGGGGCCTGTGCCGTCTGGCGCGGTGCCCTCCGCCACGCCGCTCGCTGGCGGAATTTCGTGGATGCGCAGCGGATAGGTCAGATGCGTTTGACTGGCGGCCAGCGCGGCTTCGACGAACGCTCGCAGGCCGGTGGGGCCGTACATATCCAGCGGGCGGTCAAGCCCAGAGAACGAGCGGCTGCTCAATACGCCGGGCAGGCCAAAGATGTGATCGCCGTGCAGGTGCGTGATGAACACCTTTTCCAGCTTGGCCAGCGACAACGGGGAACGCATGATTTGATGCTGGGTGGCTTCACCGCAGTCGAACAGCCAAAACGTGCCTCGTTCCTGGAACAAGGTGAGGGCAATCGCTGTGACGTTTCGGGTCTTGCTTGGCAAACCGGCACCCGTGCCGAGAAACAGCAAATCCATCCGGAACAACCTCCTGCCGAACATTGCGCTGGTTGCTGCACCCTCCTGGCGAAGCAGGCCGCTGCCTGAACGCGTGCTGCGCCGCCCTACCCATCAGACGCCGCATCCAAAATGAAACCCCATCCACAAGGAGGCGATTTACGATCCATGAAACCTCGAATTTTTGTGACACGCAAGCTGCCCGACAGCGTCATGCGCGAACTGAATGCGTGGGCGGATGTGGTTTGCCACGACGCGACGGATGAACCCGTGCCCCGCGATGTCCTTTTGCGGCAGGTGCAGGGGTGCGCGGGGATTTTGAGTCTCATCACCGAGCGCATTGACGCTGAGGTGATGGATGCGGCCGGTCCGACCCTGCAGATTGTCGCCAACCTCGCGGTGGGATACGACAACATTGATGTGGCCGCCGCGAAGGCGCGCGGTGTCTTGGTGACCAACACGCCCGATGTCCTGACCGAAACGACCGCAGACCTCACGTTTGGCTTGCTGCTTGCGGCTGCACGGCGCATTCCGGAGGCGGAGCGGACCCTCCGCGCGGGCGAGTGGCGAACCTGGAGCCCGATGATGATGACTGGGCAGGATGTGTACGGGGCGACCATCGGGATCGTCGGGATGGGGCGAATTGGGGCTGCCGTCGCCCGGCGCGCGAAGGGATTTGGCATGGAAATTTGCTATTTCAACCGGACGCGGCGCCCGGCGGTGGAGGCGGAACTGGGGGCTCGCCTGGTGCCGCTTGATGAACTGCTTACGACCGCCGACTTCGTGGTGGTTTTGGCGCCGCTGACGCCCGAGACGCACCACCTCATCGGCCGCCGGGAGTTCGAGTTGATGAAGCCGACGGCGGTGTTCATCAACACAGCCCGCGGCCCGATTGTGGACGAGTCAGCGCTGGTTGAGGCCCTGCGGTCTGGACAAATTTGGGCGGCGGGGCTGGATGTGTTCGAGCAGGAGCCCATCTCCCCCCGGCACCCGCTGCTCCAGCTGCGAAACGTCGTCCTGCTTCCGCACATCGGCTCGGCGTCGATTCAGACGCGGTTGAAGATGGCGCAGCTGGCCGCGGAAAATCTGCGTGCCGCGCTGTTAGGCGGGACACCGCCAAACCGGGTGTGGTGAGCTCCTGCACCCGGCACCACAGCGTTGACGCGGCGCGCCATCCTCAACAGCAGTAGTCCCGCCGGCTCTTGCGCTGCCGTTCCTCCGCGTCCGGGAAGTCGTCCGGGTCGTCTTCATCGGCCGATATCATTTGCCGGCCGCGCTCTGTGTTCTTGTGCCCGGCGTGATCGCGACTTTCCGGCGCACCTGGCACTCGGTCCGCGTTTTCGAAGGTGCCGAAGACGATGGGCTTCCCGTTCTCGACCATCTGCTGACCCTTCGCGAACACGTGCCGAATGCGGTACTCTTCATCCGTCAACATCAGGTCCGCATCCATCCCGACGCCGACCAGGCCTTTTTTGCCCAGCTTCAGTACGCGCGCAACGTGACGTGTAACGATCCCGACGGCGACTTCGATGGGCACACCCTCCTCCACGATGGCATCTCGTGTCTCTTCCCACAACGTCGCGATGGAGCCAATGCCCATTGCGACCAGCTTTCCTGCGTCGTCAAAAATCGGCGAACTGCCGTTGCTGTCCGAGCTCATCGTGATGCAGCCCGGCTTGACGCCTGCATCCAGCAGCTTGCGGATGGCTTTCGACGGTTTCACCGAGATGTGGTCGTGTTTGTCGGGGCGGATTCCGGACGTCACATCGACATACCCGCCCATTTGTCCGTAGCGGATGCCGTCCTCCAGTAAATCTGGATTGCGGTTGAGGTGTGTGGGCGTGAAGACCGACTTCGGCAGCTCAGTTTTGCGCAGCACCTCAAACAGGATGTCGAGCCGCGTATCGTCATCGCCCACATGCAGGTGGAGTACGCCGGCTTTGCCCGCGAGCAGCCCGCCCACGCGCGCTTCGCTCGCCAATTCCGCAAGTTCCCGTTCGCTCGGGTGGCTCGAGCGCGTGTCGGAAATCGCGATCTCCCCGACGCCAATCACTTTGTCGACGTGGATAATGTCCGATCGCGGTGTGCCCGTCAGGGTCCGCGTCGGAACTTGATAGGCACCGCAGTATATGTAGGTTGAAACCCCTTCAAACTCCAGACCGCGCGCCTTTGCGAGCAGTTCGCTGGTGGAGCGGGTCACGCCGTCCGTGCCGAGGACGCCGACCAGCGTGGTGACGCCAGCCGTTGTGATGTGACTCAGCGAAATTTCCGGGGTTCGATAGTGGAACCCACCCTCGCCGCCGCCCCCGGCCATATGAACGTGCTGGTCAATCAACCCGGGAAAACAGTACATGCCTTGCGCATCCTGCACATCCATCTTCGGGAGCGCGCCGTGGAACTCCAGTTTGTCTTCCATGGCCAAAATCGTTCCGCCGCCGAGCAGAATGTCCTTGACGCCCAGCGGCTTGGGCGCGTATACATTGGCGTTGCGAATCAGTGTGAGCTGTGCCACGGCCATACCTCCGTTTTACCAGTTGCATCAGCGGTAGTGTGTCCACTTTTTGAAGTTGCAACCGGAAATTTGTGACGTGGGCTGCGTGGGGGTGGGGCGGGGGCCTTGCGCGCGCGGATAGCGGGAAGGCTAGTGCGATTGCGGGGGAGGCTTGTGCGATTGCGGGGGAGGTGGGGGAGGCCTGTGTGTGGGGCATAAAAAACCAGCTGCCAGGCGGGCCCAGAGGACCCGGAAGACAGCTGGTGGTGCGAAGGTGCGAAGATTACTTCGCGGCCTCGTAGCGCTTGTTGACTTCTGCCCAGTTCACCACGTTCCAGAACGCTGCGATGTAGTCAGGACGCTTGTTCTGGTACTTCAGGTAGTAGGCGTGTTCCCACACGTCGAGTCCCAGTACCGGCGTCTTGCCTTCCATGTACGGGCTGTCCTGGTTTGGCGTGCTGGTGATGGCCAGTTTGCCGTTGTCAACGACCAGCCATGCCCAGCCGCTGCCGAACCGGCCGGTTGCGGCCTTCGTGAATTCTTCCTTAAACTTGTCGAAGCTGCCAAACGTGGCGTTGATCGCGTCCGCGATCGCGCCGGTCGGCTGCCCGCCGCCGTTCGGGCTCAGAATCTCCCAGAACAGGCTGTGGTTCGCATGTCCGCCGCCGTTGTTGCGAACAGCGGTGCGGATCGACTCAGGAACGGAATCGATGGAACGAAGCAGGTCCTCAATGCTCTTGGACGCCAGGTCAGCGTGTCCTTCCAGCGCATTGTTGAGGTTATTCACGTATGTGCCATGGTGGCGGTCATGGTGAATTTGCATGGTCAGCTCGTCGATGTGCGGCTCCAGTGCGTTGTACGCATAAGGAAGCGGTGGCAGTTCGTAGGCCATATCGATCCCTCCTATGTAGTGTGCAGTTTTTGGAACACCTTCATCTTAACGCAACGATGAACACCAGCGCAAACTTGAAACGACGGAATGTTACGCGAGTTCGCGCGGATTTTGTCGAGTCGATTCGGGACCTGTCCGCAGCCTCCTGGACGCGCTGGATCGATGGAGGGCCTGTTGGTTGGATGGAGGGCCGCCGTTTCGATGGAGGGCTCGCCGAATCGATTGAACGCCTGTCCTTTTGATGGTATACATAGATTAGGTTTGAAGAGGTTTGCCTGAAAAGAGCGACAGAACGCTGCAGCGCATCGCTGCGCTTTTTCGGCCATACGCTGAAAGCGTACGGCCTGAACAATGGATGGGTGGATGGTGACGAAATGGGATTGTTGACAGGGAAGACACTGTTGGTCATGGGCGTCGCAAACAAACGGAGCATTGCCTGGGGCATCGCCAGGTCGTGTTACCGGGAAGGCGCTCGACTCGTCTTTACCTACCAAGGCGATCGCCAGCGGGACAATTTGCGCGATCTGCTGGAAGAACATATGACCGGCGAGGATTTCCCGATTGTAGCTTGTGATGTGACCGATGACGACGGACTAGCAGCGGCTTTTCAAGAAATTGGCGAGAAGGTCGGCACACTGCACGGACTTGCGCACTGCATCGCCTTCGCGAAGACCGACGAACTCCAGGGCGAGTTTGTGAATACGTCCCGGGACGGCTACCTGCTGGCGCAAAACGTCAGCGCCTATTCCATGGTGGCTGTGGCGCGGCACGCCCGACCGCTGCTCAAAGACGGCGGCTCTCTGCTTGCGATGACGTACATCGGCGGCGAACGTGTCGTGGAAAACTACAACGTCATGGGCGTGGCGAAAGCCGCACTGGAGCACAGCATTCGCTATCTCGCCAATGATTTAGGCAAGGAAAATATTCGGGTCAACGCTATCTCCGCAGGGCCCATCCGAACGCTGTCCGCCAAGGCCATCCACGACTTTAACAAAGCCGTTCATGAGATGGAGGAGCGCACACCGCTTCGTCGTTCCACGACACCCGAAGAAGTGGGAGACGTGGCCGCATTCCTGTTCAGCGACCTGAGCCGCGGCGTCACCGGCGAAACCATTCACGTCGACGAAGGTTTCCACATTCTCGGGGTGTAAGGCGAAGGCGCTGCGATTCGCTGTCGGGCGCGGCACGTGTGTCCGCGCGCCCGACAGCCTTCAGGCACTCCACCGACCTTAAGGTCGTCACCCCTGTCCGCCTTAAGGCACCTTTCCTTCCTTAAGCGGCAGGGGGCGCTGCCGGATCCCGCCGCGCAAGGCATC
Source organism: Alicyclobacillus cycloheptanicus (assembly GCF_028751525.1). GTDB lineage: Bacteria > Bacillota > Bacilli > Alicyclobacillales > Alicyclobacillaceae > Alicyclobacillus_L > Alicyclobacillus_L cycloheptanicus. The sequence goes on along the minus strand of NZ_CP067097.1, from coordinate 623,762 downwards.
AAACCTGCCTTATCGCAGGCCAGCCCCAGCCCGCACCCCAGCCATAGGGTACCTTTCCTGCCCAAAGCCGCCGCGAGCACACCGTGATCCCGGTACCTAAGGCACCTTTCCTGCCTTAAGGCGGCCTTGGCCCCACCGGCCGGCCGACCGTAAGGCGCCTTTCCTGCCCAAAGCCGCCGCGAACGCCATCGGATCCCGGCACCTAAGGCACCTTTCCTGCCTTATGGAGGCCTTGGCCCTATCGGCCGGCCGACCGTAAGGCGCCTTTCCTACCTAAAGCCGCCGCGAACGCCATCGGATCCCGGCACTCTAAGGCACCATTCCTGCCTTATGGAGGCTTTGGCCCCATCGGCCGGCCGACCGTAAGGCGCCTTTCCTACCTAAAGCCGCCGCGAACGCCATCGGATCCCGGCACCTAAGGCACCATTCCTGCCTTATCGGGGGCGGCTCGCCAGCCATAGGGTACCTTTCCTACCCAAAGCCGCCGCGAACGCCATCGGATCCCGGCACCTAAGGCACCATTCCTGCCTTATCGGGGGCCGCTCGCCAGCCATAGGGCACCATTCCTGCCTTATCGCAGGCCAGCCCCAGCCCGCACCCCAGCCATAGGGCGCCTTTCCTACCTAAAGCCGCCGCGAACGCCATCGGATCCCGGCACCTAAGGCACCATTCCTGCCCTATCGGGGGCGGCTCGCCAGCCATAAGGCACCATTCCTGCCTTATGGAGGCCACCCGTGCCACCCGTGCCCCCCGTGCCACCCATCCCTCCTCCTCAACCGCCCCGAGCCGTACCCGATGGCACTTCACGCGTCTACGCCAATCGCGTCCCGAACGTGCGCGTACCCGTCTTGCCGCAGCAGCTCGTCCAATCCATCGACAATGTCCTTGACGATGCGCGGCCCGCGATAAATAAACCCTGTGTACACCTGCACCAGGTGGGCGCCCGCCCGGATTTTCTGATAAGCGTCCTGCGCGCTGAAGATGCCGCCGCAGCCGATGATGGGCACGGTGCCTTGGGTCGCTTGATGGAGGAGGCGGATCACGTCCGTCGAACGCTGTGCCAGCGGCCTGCCGCTGAGCCCTCCTGACTCGCCGGCGTTCGGGGAGCACAGTTCATTGCGGGCAATGGTGGTGTTGGTCGCGATGAACCCGTCCACCCCGCATGTCATCAGGGCTTTGGCCAAGTCTGTCAGGGCCGAGTCGGGCAGGTCCGGCGACAGTTTGACCAGCACCGGGGGGCGTGATCCCAGTTCGTCGCGTCTTTCCAGGATGGTCTGAACCAGCGGAATCAGCGCTTCCTCAGACTGCAGGTCACGCAGGCCTGGCGTATTTGGTGAACTCACGTTGATCACGAAGTAGTCTGCCAAGGTGCCCACATGTGTGATGAGTGTGACGTAGTCATCCACGGCAGATTCATTCGGCGTCCATTTGTTTTTTCCCAGGTTGACACCGACGACAAAGCCTGGGCGTCGCTGCGCCAGGTGTTTGCGCATCTCCGTGACGCCGTGGTTGTTGAACCCCATCCGGTTGATGAGCGCCTGATCCTCTCGCAGCCGGAACAGGCGGGGCTGCGGGTTGCCGGGCTGCGGCATCGGTGTGACGGTACCCACTTCCGCGAATGAAAATCCGCAGGCAAACCAGCCTGGTATGGCTTCCGCGTTCTTGTCCAACCCTGCGGCGAGTCCGACGGGGTGGGGAAACGACAGCCCCCAGATTTGCTGGTGCAGCGATGCCGGAGCCTCTATGTGCGGCGCGGCCAGACGCACCAGTTGGGGGCAGGTGGAGAGCAGGCGCAGGGTGGTAGTGTGGGCGCGTTCGGCGCTCATGCGAAACAGGACGTTCCGGATCAAGGCGTACATACAAAGACTCCTTCGCGTTCCGAAGACATTCCTCCTCAGTGTATCACGAAGCGCTCCATTCCATAGATCCGCACCCCGGATTTCGATACACTTGTCACAGATCGAGTCGCTGCGTCGTCTTATTCGCAGATCGGCTCGCCGGGGGTGAGGATGTCGGTGAGCGGGTACTCTGAGCCCCATTCAGAAGATCGGCTGTTGTTGCTAGAGGATTGGATGGAACAATTCGGGTCGGATGTTCTGAATGTTGCCTACGGATACGTCAAGAACTACCACGTCGCGGAAGATATCACACAGGACGTTTTCTTACGCGCCTACACCAAGATGGATTCATTTCGAGGACAGAGCAGTGTCAGGACATGGCTGCTTTCCATTACGGCGAACCGCTGCAAGGACTACCTGCGGTCATGGGCAGTCCGCCATGAAGTACACAGCGAGCTTGGGTTAGAGCGAGAACCGGGGGGCACACAGACGGAGCAGGACGTCGTGGCGCGCATGGAACGAGACGCGTTGTGGAATCTGGTGCACCGCCTTCCCTTAAAATATCGTGAAGTGTTGCTGCTGTTTTATCAGCGGGAGTTGTCGACGGCAGAGGTAGCACAGACGCTTGGCATCACGGAAGCGACCGCGCGGACTCGATTACATCGCGGCAGAACATTGCTGCGGCAATGGATGGAAGCGGGTGAGGTGGAGCCGTGAGCGAAAAACACGATGATTTGAAACGGCTGTTTGAGGGCGCGAAGCGACTCGAAATGTCGGAGGCGCTAAAACAGCGAATCCTGCAGCTGGCTCGCGATCACGACGGTGCCATGAAGAACCAGAAACGCCGCCGGGCCATTTCGATTCGCACCATGCTGGCGTCTGCAGCAGGTGTCGCCGCCTCCGTGGCGCTGGCGGTGACGGCTTGGCAGTATGGTGCCGCGCATCCCCGTCCGAACGCGGGTGTGTCTCACGCAACGGTGCATCTGGAGCCGGGTTCTGTGCAGGCGGCGCAGCCTGCACCTGGGGTGTTTGGCTTGCAGGAAGCGCCGGTCAGTGTGACGGGCATGAAGATTGAAAAGAACGCGGCGGGGATGGATTCAACGATTCAGACGACCGTGACCAACATTGGCAACACCCCCCTGCAGGCGCGCAGCGTGATCGGCGTTTTAGGATACACACAGCAGCCTGGGGAGGATTTGCTGTCGTCGAGCGACTGGATTGGCTTCGTGAACGGCCCTTCGCAAACGTTGAATCCGGGCGATTGCATCACGTGGTCGTTTCAACCCATCGGGGTTCCCACGGATGCGAAGGGGCAGTGGGTCGGGCAGCCCAAGCTCACCTTTTTCACGACGAATTTGGTGACGCCGAGCCAGGCGGATAAACTGCTCACCTTGGCGGACGGGGTGACGCTGCAGGATGTGACCGTGGTGCCGAGGAAGCGCTGGGATACGGGGCAGTCGTTTGAAGTCACAGCGACCTTGGAGAACGACGGGAGCAAACCGGTCTCGCTCTCGAATCTCATGTCCATCATCTGGTTCGCAGCGAACCCGTCGGCCAGCTGGACAGACGCCAATGCGGAGCGCTTTCTGGATCATCTCACACCCGCGGCAGGCGGTTCGAACGTGGTTCAACCGGGATCGTCCGTGAAAGTTGTATTTCCGTCGATGATTGGATCTGCCAAGCCGAATTTCTTACAATGGCAAGTACATGTAGCCGTGATCAGACATACGTGGTAAGCACGTTCACACGCTGGTTACGCAGGAGGAAGACGACATGACGACGCGATTCAGCCTGGCCGAGCTTGCGGAGATGCTTCATGTACCGGTCGATCACGTGCGCCTGGCGGTCGACACGTTGTCGGCGGAAGGGGAATTGACGGCAGAGTCCTTTCAGTTTGGCGGCCGAAACTGGCGGATTGCGCCGAGTGATACCAAACGCATCCAAGCGTGGATTCAAGTTCAGACGGAACAAGGGAACTTGAGCCAAACCGCGCCCAAGCGAAGGGTTCGAGCCAGAAAAGTGATTCGCAGGGTGGAAGCCGATCACGGCGCAGAAGCGGACCGCAGCACAGAGTGACGTTTGTCCGTAGCCTGACGGATGCCTTGCTCCGATTGATCGGCAGGGTTGCGGGCAGACTACGCCGTACATCCACTCGTCGATTGAGAAAGGGGCAAGGTCAACGATGATCATCGGAGTGCCAAAAGAGATTAAGGAAAGCGAGAACCGCGTGGCCATGACGCCAGCGGGTGTACATGCCCTGGTCGGCGCGGGGCACCGCGTCATTCTCGAACAGGATGCTGGAGCGGGCAGCGGGTTCAGCGATGCGTCGTACCAGGAGGCGGGCGCAGAAATCCTCCCTTCGGCGGCTGAGGTCTGGCGCCAAGCCGATATGGTGATGAAGGTAAAGGAACCGCTGCCGTCCGAGTACGGCTATTTTCGGTCCGATCTCATTTTGTTCACGTACCTGCACCTGGCACCGGAACCGGAGCTGACCAAGGCGTTGATGGACAGCGGCGTGACGGCGATCGCCTACGAAACGGTGCAATTGGAAGACCGCAGTCTGCCGCTGCTTTCGCCAATGAGTGAAGTCGCGGGGAGAATGTCGATTCAAATTGGGGCGCATTTCCTCGAAAAAGTGCACGGCGGCCGCGGCGTCCTGCTGAGCGGGGTGCCGGGGGTGCCGCCGGCGCGTGTCGTGATTGTCGGCGGGGGCATGGTCGGGACCAATGCCGCGCGGATGGCCATGGGGCTTGGTGCGGACGTGACCGTGCTGGATACAAACCCAGCCCGGATGGCGTACCTGGATGAAGTGTTCGGAGGCCGGTTGAGAACGGTCATGTCCAACGCCTACAACTTGCGCCAGCAGATTGAGGGGTGCGATTTGCTGGTCGGTGCGGTGCTGATTCCGGGATCGCGAGCACCGAAACTGGTCACCGCTGAGATGGTGCAGGGCATGAACCGCGGTGCGGTGATTGTCGACGTCGCGATCGACCAAGGGGGGTCGATTGAAACCATTGACCGCATCACGACCCACTCCGACCCGGTGTACGAAAAATTTGGTGTCATCCACTACGCGGTCGCGAATATGCCGGGTGCAGTGCCCCGCACGTCCACGCTGGCACTGACCAATGTGACGATGCCGTATGCGGTTTTATTGGCGAACCTCGGGGTGGAAGCGGCGGTTCGAGCGAATGCCCCGTTGGCCAAGGGTGTGAATGTCATCCAAGGAAAGGTGACCTACGAAGCGGTCGCCAAATCGTTGAATCTGACCTACACGCCGTTGACAGACGTGTTCTAGACAGCTGCGTCAGGATTCGTTACCCTAAAGAAGGACGCGGTTCTGAATCGTTCCGTGTCGAAGGGAGGGACGCACATGATTACCGAGGAATTGGTACGAGGCATGTTGACAGACGTCTTGGACCCGGAAATCCAGATTGACGTGGTGAACCTGGGCATGATATACGGGGTGGACATTTCCGAGGACCAAAAGTACGTCAAGGTGACCATGACATTAACCACCATGGGTTGTCCGGCATACGACAGCCTGCGCGAGGAGATTATAGAAAAGGTCGAAAGCCTGCCTGGCGTCGAAAAGTGCGAGGTGGAGCTGACGTTTGATCCGCCCTGGGATAAGGAAATGATGTCCGAAGAGGCCAAGCTGGTCTTCAAATACCTGTTTTAACTCGCATCACGAGGCGGCAGCGCTGAACCTCCGTTCGTCCTTGGCACGAACGGAAAGGCGCCGTCGCCTTGCATTTTTTTTGCAATGTGGTACGCTTGAATTGAATCATGACTAAAAAAGTCAACTTTCGGTTCGCAATCAACCTGCGGTGTACCAGCTGGCCGGCAGTCGGCCTGGCGATGGCGCAGTTTTGCGCGAACAAGGTAACCAACTCATTGTTGCGGGAAGGGCTGAGGAACGTGGCTGCTGTACCACACTTTCAAATTGAAGACTTGCATGTAGCCGTAGAGGGCAAGGAAATTGTCCGCGGATTAAACCTGGAAATCAAAGGCGGAGAAGTGCACGCCATTATGGGCCCCAACGGTACCGGGAAGAGCACGCTGGCTTCCGCACTGATGGGTCACCCGGCATATGAAGTGACCGGAGGCCGTGTCACGCTGGATGGTCAGGACATTCTCGAAATGTCCGTCGATGAGCGTGCGCGGGCGGGCATGTTTTTGGCCATGCAGTACCCTGCGGAGGTCTCCGGCGTATCGAACGCGAACTTCCTGCGCACGGCGCTGAATGCTCGCCGCGGCGAGGGGAATGAACTGCCGGTGCTCAAGTTTCACCGACTGCTCCAGGATAAAATGAAGCAGTTGAACATCGACCCGTCGTTTGCAGAACGGTATCTCAACGAAGGGTTCTCGGGCGGTGAGAAGAAGCGCAACGAGATTCTGCAGATGAGCATTCTCGAGCCGCGCATCGCCATTCTCGACGAAATTGACTCCGGGCTCGATATCGACGCCCTGAAAATCGTTGCGGAGAGCGTCAACAACCTGCGTTCACCGAACATCGGCTTCCTCATCATTACGCACTACCAGCGCTTGCTGCAGTACATCGTGCCGGACCATGTGCATGTGATGATGCAGGGCCGCATCGTCCGCTCCGGCGGCAAGGAACTGGCAGAGGCGCTCGAGGCCAAAGGGTACGATTGGCTGAAAGAGGAACTTGGCATCGTCGACGAGACGGTCGGCGCACAAGCGTAAGGAGGAGACCGGTGTGGCAGAACAAACAACAACCGTGTCGCACTTCGTACGCGATCTGACCCAGCGATTTTCTGAGCCTGATTGGCTGAAGACGGCACGTGAAGCAGCATGGACGCATTTTGAAAGTTTGCCTTCTCCGCGGTTGGAGAAAAGTGATTTGACGCGGCGCTCCTGGGAGGTCGGGACCGTCCCGTCGGCACAGCACGGCGCGGTTCCCGCCGATGTGCAATCCTTGTTGGACGCGATGACGGGGCCGGTTGTGTGCGTGGTCGACGGCTCGGTTGTGCGGTCTGAACTGCCTGCGGCGTTGACCGCCGAGGGCGTCGTGTTTACCGACTTGCACACCGCGCTGCAGCATCACGGAGCGCTGGTGGAGAAGTACCTGGGGTCGGTGGTTGCGGCGGACGAGAACAAGTGGACGGCGCTCAATGCGGCCCTGTGGCACGGCGGCGTGTTCCTGTACGTGCCGCGAAACGTGCAAGTCGATACCGCCTTTCAGTTTGTGTCGATTCAAACCGAGGCCAGTCAGGGTGCGGCGCTGCCGCGGGCGCTGGTCGTCGGGGAAGAGGGCAGTGCATTTTCCTTCGTGGAGATGCAGTTGAACGGAGAGACGGCACCTGCGTTTTTGCACAGTGCGGTGACGGAGATTGTCGCGGCAGCGGGTGCCAACATCCAGGTGATGTCGGTCAACCGGCTGCGCAAGGGACCGACCCATTTCCTGACCAGCCGCGCCAAAGTGGGTAAGGATGCGGTCGTGAACTGGGTGTTCGGCGATGTCGGCGACGGGTATTCGGTTGCGCTCGTGGAAAGCGTGCTGGAAGGTGACGGATCACGCTCGTTGACACAGGGGCTTGGCGTCGGCTTTGGCCGTCAGCACATGGACCTGACCGCGAGCATGGTGCACGGAGGACGCTACTCAGAGAGCGACATCCGTCTGCAGGGCGTGTTGCGCGAGCGGGCCAACTCGATTTTCCGCAGCAGCACACACATCCTGCGCGGCGCCGTCGGTGCCGGCAGCGAGCAGCACGACCGGATGCTGATGATTGAAGGGACGGCGCGTGCGGACGCGATCCCCATGCTGCTGATTGACGAGAATGACGTGCAGCGCTGTGGACACGCTGCGAGCGTTGGCAAAATTGACGCCCAACAAATTTACTACCTGATGTCGCGCGGGATTCCAGAAGGGGAAGCGATGCGGATGATCATCTGGGGATACCTGCGGCCGACGGTAGAAGCTGTCTCTGTGCCGCACGTCCGTGCCTGGCTCGAGGGACAAATCGAGAGGAAGTTGACGGTATGATTGGGGCAGAGATTCGGAACGACTTTCCGATTTTGCAGCAGGAAATCAACGGGCATCCGCTGGTGTATCTGGACAGCGCGGCGACCTCCCAGAAGCCGCGGCCAGTGATTGAGGTGTTGAAGCGGTATTACGAGACCGACAATTCCAATGTCCACCGCGGCGTCCACACGTTGGGGTCGCGCGCGACGGAGGCCTATGAGCTGGCCCGGGAGAAGGTGGCGCGGTTCATCAACGCCCCCTCGCCGGAGCAGGTGATTTTCACGCGCGGCACAACGGAGTCCATCAACATGGTGGCATACGGTTACGCAAGGCTGCAGCTGAAAGCCGGCGACCGCATTGTGCTGACGCCCAGTGAACACCACAGTAATTTGATTCCCTGGCAGCAGGTTGCGAAAGTCACGGGTGCACAGCTGCACTATCTGCCCTTGCAGCCGGATGGGACGATTCGCCTGGAAGACGTCCGGGAAGCGGTCACGGCGAACACCAAGCTCGTTGCGATTGCGCAGGTGTCGAATGTGCTTGGCACGATTCACCCCGTCAAGGAAATCGCGCACATTGCGCACGCAGCGGGCGCCCTGGTGGTGGTCGATGGGGCGCAGAGCGTGCCGCATATGCCGGTGGACGTACAGGATTTGGACTGCGACTTCCTCGCGTTTTCCGGACACAAGATGTGCGGCCCGACCGGCATCGGCGTGTTGTACGGGAAGCGCAAGTGGCTTGAACAGATGGAGCCGACCTATTTCGGCGGCGAGATGATTGACATCGTCGAACTGTACGATTCAACGTGGAAAGACATCCCGTGGAAATTTGAAGGCGGCACGCCGATCATTGCGGGAGCGATTGGTCTGGGCGCCGCCGTGGATTATCTGACCGACATCGGGATGGAGGCGATTCGCGATCACGACCGTCAAGTGGTCGATTACGCACTGGACCGCCTGAGTGAAGTACAGGGCCTGACGATTTACGGACCGCCGCGCGGCGGGGAGCGGGGCGGTCTGGTCACCTTTAATTTGGGTCGGGTGCATGCACACGATGTATCCACGGTGCTGGATTCGGAAGGCATCGCCATTCGAGCGGGTCATCACTGTGCACAGCCCTTGATGCGGATTTTGGGTGTCCCTTCGACAGCGCGCGCCAGCTTCTACCTGTACAACACAAAGGCTGACGTCGATGCGCTGGTGCACGGGCTGCAAACGGCAAAGGAGTTTTTCCAGCATGCAATTGGATGACCTGTATCGCCAAGTGATTATGGACCATTATCAGCACCCCCGCAACCAGGGCAGCATCGAGGGCGACGCCTTGTCCGTTGATTTGCGAAACCCGAGCTGCGGCGACGAAATCACCCTGCAGCTGCTGGTCAACGCGCAAGGGGTCGTCGAGGATGTGCGGTTTCGCGGCAGCGGCTGCTCCATCTCCATGGCTTCGGCTTCGATGATGACCGAGGCGGTGAAAGGTATGCCTGTGGACAAAGCGCTGGAGCTGTCGAAGGAGTTTCGCGCGATGATGCGGGGCGTTCCGCCGGAAGAAGTGGATATGGGTGAGTTGGAGGCCCTGTCTGGCGTGTCAAAATTTCCGGCCCGCATCAAGTGCGCCACGCTGGCCTGGCAGGCGCTGGAGAAGGCGGTTCGCTCGGAGGACGAGGCAGAGTAGGGCCTGTAAGCCGGAAGCGGCGGTTGGATTCGCGGCCGGGCGCGCGAAAGCGCGCGAAAGATAGAGGCGAAGCAGGTGTGACCGAGATGGTCAAAGGAGGTTGTCAAGATGGCGAAAACACTGCCGGAACTGGAAGAGTATCAGTACGGGTTTCGCGATAAGGACGTATCGGTCGTCAAGTTCCAGAAAGGTCTTTCGAAAAAAGTTGTTGAAGAAATTTCCATGATGAAAAACGAGCCGGGCTGGATGACCGATTTTCGCCTTCGCTCGCTGGAGATCTTCTATCAAAAAGGCATGCCCAACTGGGGCGGCGATTTGTCCGACCTGAACTTTGACGACATCACGTACTACGTGAAGCCGTCGGAGAAACCCGGCAAGACGTGGGAAGAGGTCCCGGAGGAAATCAAAAACACATTTGACCGACTGGGCATCCCGGAGGCGGAGCAGAAGTTCCTGGCCGGGGTCTCGGCGCAGTACGAGTCGGAAGTGGTCTATCACTCCATGCGCGAGGACCTGGAGAAGCTGGGCATTCTGTTCACGGATACCGATACGGCGCTGCGGGAGTATCCGGAAATCTTTAAGGAGTACTTCGGCACCGTCATTCCGCCGGAAGACAACAAGTTCGCCGCGCTGAACAGTGCGGTGTGGAGCGGCGGCAGCTTCATTTACGTACCGAAGGGCGTCCGGTCGGAAGTGCCGTTGCAGGCCTACTTCCGCATCAACTCGGAAAACATGGGCCAGTTCGAGCGGACCCTCATCATCTGTGATGAAGACAGCTTCGTGCATTATGTCGAAGGGTGTACGGCACCAATTTACAGTACGAACTCTCTGCACAGCGCCGTCGTGGAAATCATCGTCAAAGACCGCGCGCGCTGCCGTTACTCGACCATTCAGAACTGGGCGCCGAACATCTACAACCTCGTGACCAAGCGGGCTGTGGCATACAAGGACGCGACCATGGAGTGGGTCGACGGCAACATCGGTTCCAAATTGACGATGAAGTACCCGAGTGTGTACCTGATGGGCGAGGGCGCCAAGGGCAGCGTTCTGTCGATCGCGGTCGGCGGCCGCGGCCAGCACCAAGACACGGGGGCCAAGATGATTCACCTGGCACCGAACACGACATCCACCATTGTGTCGAAGTCCATCAGCAAGCACGGCGGCAAGACGACGTACCGCGGATTGACCAGCTTTGCGCCAAACGCGGTGAACTCGAAAGCCAACGTCAAGTGCGACACCTTGATTATGGATGATGATTCGACTTCAGATACCTTGCCGTACAACGAGATCATGAATGACAACGTGACCCTCGAACACGAGGCTTCCGTGTCCAAGGTGAGCGAGGAGCAGCTGTTTTACCTGATGAGCCGCGGCATCTCCGAGGAAGAGGCGACACGGATGATTGTCATGGGCTTCATCGAGCCGTTTACGCGTGAACTTCCGATGGAATACGCAGTCGAAATGAACCGTCTCATCAAGTTCGAGATGGAGGGTTCAGTCGGCTGATATGAGCTGGGTAAAAGTTGCATCGACACAAGAGCTCCCGGTGGGCGAAATGAAGCAGGTCACGGTGGATGACGTGGACATTGCACTGTACCACCTGGAGGATGGGTTTTACGCGACGTCGGACCTCTGCACGCATGCAGATTATCACCTGACGCGCGGCACGCTGTACCGCGGGGTGGTGACCTGCCCGCGGCACGGCGGCAAGTTTGACGTGCGGACGGGGGCGGCGGTTGCGTTTCCCTGCGTCATGCCCGTGGAGACGTACGCCGTCGACGTTCGCGGCGATGAGGTGTACATTGATTTTGAGTGACGGGCGTTTGAGCAAGGAGGGACCATCGTGAAGGTTTCCCAAAAAACGGAGTATGGGCTCCGGGCCATGGTCGCACTGGCCATCTTGGCGGGTCAGGAGCAGCCCATCTCGCTGCCGACCATTGCCGAGTCCGAAGCCATTCCTGAGCAGTTTCTCGATCAAATCGTCGGGAAGCTGCGGCGCGCCGGGTTTGTCAAGAGCGTGCGCGGCGTCAACGGCGGGTACATGCTGAGCCGGCCGCCGGAGGACATTTCCGTTGGGGCGCTGGTGCGCGTACTGGAAGGTTCGCTGTCGCCGATTGGATGTGTGACCGATCGCGGTGCAGACGACGGGCAAGCGGAAGAGAACGCCAGCGAGAACTTCTGCGGCCGCATCCGCGGGTGCCACACGCGGAGTGTGTGGCTGCGTGTGACGGACGCCATCACGCGCGCGCTGGACTCCATTTCCTTGGCAGATGTCATGCTGGACGAAGTGGGTGTCGGCGCGGTCGTCAGTGCGGACCGCTGAGCCGTTACGGAATACAGGTGCATGAAGCGATGATGGGATGGTGTGTATGCACCATCCCTGTTTTGTGTGCGAAGGCCGTTTACATCCGAGATGGCGTTAAAATCCGAGGTCGAGCTTGGGCTGGGCCTGGATGTTTTCCACTGCCTGATCGCGCGTCGCGCAAGCGGCGAGGTATTGATCATACGTTTCGGCGATGTTGGGGTGTTTCTCAAGAATGTCGTGATCGACAATGAGGTGGTGTTCCATATGGTCGTACGAAATGTGGAAACTCGGATTATAACCGGCATCGCGTAACTGATTGAGCAATTGCGTGAGTCGTTCGTTGACAGCGAAGTGTGCGTCTGTCCATTCGTCAGTTCGTATAATGGTCATTTTTGGTCATCCCTTCTTGTTCAGAACGGATCCTCCTGTGAAAATTATACTGTATCCCGTGTCTGAACGCCAGCGCAGGCGCTTTGCCGCCCTTTGCACACCGTGCGGCCGAGCTGCGACCGAGGCTGCATGCCTTTTGGCCGAGTTGCGCGCCTCGAGCCGCGCCCGGTTCTGCATTGACACCGGCAAACGGACTGCGTAGAATAGGGTGTGGATAATGAATGATGATTCATTCACACTTGGACTCACACGAGGAGGGGAGGGGCATCGCGACCAAACGGGACGAGGCAAAGTACGACGCAATTCTCCAGGCGGCAATTGAGGTGATGGCCGAATCCGGTTACCACCACGCGCAAATTTCGCGCATCGCACGTGCAGCCGGAGTGGCGGACGGAACTGTCTACTTGTACTTCAAGAACAAGGAGGACATTCTCGTCTCGCTGCTGCGCCGCAGCATTGGTCATATTGTCGCGCTTGGACAGGCGCGTCTGGGGAAGTTGACAAATGCGGAGGAGAAACTTCGCGAGATTGTATCCCTGTACTTTGAACAACTCGGCGCAAATCCGAAACTTGCAATGGTTACACAGGTGCACCTCCGCCAGGTCGACGCGAACATTCGCAGAGAAATCGGAAGCATCATGCGGCCGTTCTACGATGCGCTGGACGACATCGTCCAGAGCGGCATTGCCGAAGGGGTCATTCGCCCCACGGTGAATCGGCGCATCGCAAGGCGAATGATTTTCGGTACCATGGACGAGACCGTCAGCGCCTGGGTGCTCACTGGCAGCAAGTATCGCTTGACGGATTTGACGGACGATGTGGTCGATGTGCTGCTGCATGGGTTATCTCGCGGCACCGGCTACGGGTCAACTGGCGCTGACGTGCAGGACGCAGCGCAGAATGCGGAGAGGAGTGTCGAAGCGTGAACATCCTGGTTTGCCTGAAGCAGACGTTTGATACAGAGGAGCGCATCACGGTCGAGAACGGCGCGGTCAAAGAAGATGGGGTTAAATTCGTGATCAACCCGTACGACGAGTACGCGGTCGAAGAAGCGATTCGATTGAAAGAGGAAGGCGACGCCGAAGTGACCGTCGTGACCATCGGTCCCGACCGGGCGGAGGAAGCGCTGCGCACCGCCTTGGCGATGGGGGCCGACGAGGCCATCCTGGTGGACGATCCAGCGGCGTTTGGCGATGAATATACAGCAGCGAAGGTGCTGGCGAAAGTGGCACAGCGCAAGCAGTACGACTTGATTATCGGCGGCAACCAGGCCGTTGACGACGGCTCCGGTCAGGTCGCGGTGCGGCTTGCGGAGGAACTCGGTATTCCGCACATCTCCACCCTGACCAAGCTGGTGGTGGAAGGCAATCAGGTCACCGGACACCGCGATGCGGAGGGGGACGAAGAAATTGTCACCGCAACGCTGCCGGTGTTGGTGACTGCACAGCAGGGCCTGAATGACCCGCGCTACCCGTCGCTGATCGGAATCCGCAAGGCTGGCAAGAAGCCGCTGGAGCGCTTGACGCTGGCCGACCTGGGCCTTGACGCAGAGGATGTGAAGCCGCGGACCGCAGTGATTGAGACGTTCCTGCCGAAGCCGAAAGAAGCAGGCAAGGTGCTCCAGGGTGAACTGGCCGACCAAGTCAAGGAACTGGTCCAGTCGCTGCGCACCGTTGACAAAGTCGTCGGCTAAACGAACCTACGGGAGGGGATCACGATGGCGAAAAACGTTCTGGTACTGGCAGACGTTCGAAATGGAAAATTGCGAAATGTGACCTTTGAGATGCTGGCTGCCGCCAACCAAATCGCGGACGGCGGACAGGTTGCGGCGGTGCTGCTGGGCAGCGGCGTCGAGGGCCTTGCGGAGGGCCTTGGCGATGCAGGCGCCGACACGGTGTATGTCGTCGATGCGCCGGAATTGGAAAAGTATACGCCTTCCGCGTATCGCAAGGCGTTCCTGGAAGCGCACAACGATTTTGGCTCGGATGTGCTGCTGCTTGCGCACTCGGCGGTGGGGAAGGACCTGGCCCCGGTGGTCGCGATGCGGCTTTCCGCGGGTCAGGTGTCCGATATCGTCGGCTTCGATATGGAAGGGGGAGACATTGTCTTCACACGCCCCATTTACGCTGGCAAGGCGTTCACCAAGGTGAAGGTGACGGACGGCATCGTGATCGCGACGGTTCGCCCGAACAACCTGCCTGCGCCCGAGTCTGGCTTCGGCAAGAGCGGCACGGTCAAGAAGCTGGCTGTGTCGTTTGAACAGGCTGACCTGACCACGGTGGTCAAGGAAATCATTAAGAAAACCACGACCGGTGTGGACTTGACGGAGGCGAAAATCATCGTCTCTGGCGGCCGCGGCGTGAAGAGCGCGGACGGCTTCCAGCCGCTCCGTGAACTGGCCGATGTGCTGGGCGCAGCGGTTGGCGCCTCGCGCGGTGCCTGCGATGCGGGATACTGCGACTACTCCATGCAGATTGGGCAGACGGGGAAGGTTGTGACACCGGACCTGTACATTGCGTGCGGTATCTCCGGCGCGATTCAGCACTTGGCAGGTATGTCCAACTCCAAGGTCATCGTGGCCATTAACAAAGACCCGGAAGCGCCGATTTTCCAAGTGGCGGACTATGGTATCGTGGGCGACTTGTTCGAAGTGGTGCCGATGCTCACGGAGGAATTCAAGAAGGTATTGGCGACAGCGTAATCAACGCAGCCATTACGGCGGTTCCAGCTTCGGCTGGGGCCGCTGTTTGGGTCTGCCGGGGGGCTGCATCGCTGTTTCGGTGTGATTGGCTGTCGGGGGCTGAATGAACGATGTCCAGGCCGGTCGCCGAGCACAGTCCGGGTGCCGGCCTGGTCACGTTAATTGCCTGAACCGGATGCGAGCACCTGGCCCGTGACGTACGCCCCAGCCCCGTCAACGCTGGGGAAGGGTGCCTGCGGCTTGAAGGTTTCGATGCCGACAATGATGAGCGCGATGACAAATACGATTAGGAAGAACCGTCTCATGTGAATCCTCCTCCGGGTTACCGGAAGTATTCCCGTATGTAGTCCGAAACACCATTCATTGTACCAAATTGCATCGGCAGTTGCACGCCCGCGCGATCACTCAGCTAAAATCTTACCGAAAGGGTATTGGCTCACTCACACAGAAACCTTACCGAAGGGATCGTTATGCGGATGTCAATGCAAAGTCGGCGAGAGTATCTGAGTACAATGCGCGTTCGCTACCTCAGGGCTAGCACCAGGCAAGAGAAATCGCAGATTCTAGACGAACTGGAGCAGACCCTGGGTTATGTCCGCAAGTATGCAATTGCCGCTATGAAACCCAAACCCGAACACGACAGGCCGCCCGCAAAGCGCACTCGCCCTCTTCAATATCTTGAGGCTATGCCCGTGGTTCAGGTGGTTTGGGAAGCGCTCGACTATCCTTGCGCTGAACGTCTGCACCCTGTTCTGGTGAACACTGCCGTGCAGTTGGCCAACCACGATGAGCTCAAGCTCACACCGGAGATTATGCGCGACCTGAAGCAGATTAGCCGCGCCACGCTAGCCCGTCGAATCGCCAAATGGGCGCGTCCCGGCGCGAAACACATTCCTGCTGATAAACGACCATCCGCGCATCTGCGTTCAGAAATCCCGGTGGAGCGCTATGAGTGGGACGAAGGCAGGCCTGGTGCACTGGAAATCGACCTGGTCGAGCATAACGGTGGCTCGTCTCTGGGCCACTTCGCCTACACACTCTCGGTCGTCGATGTAGTGACAGGATACAGCCGACGTCTTGCTGTGCTAGGCCGGGGCCATGCCGGGGTAAAGGCTGCATTGGAACGTATACTGGCTGAATGGCCGTACCCGGTGTGGGGCATCCACAGTGACAATGGTAGTGAATTTATCAATGGCCACCTGATTCGCTTTACGAAAGCCAATAGCTTGGCGTTTACCAGAAGCCGGCCTTACAAGAAGAACGATAATGCTCACGTGGAGCAAAAGAATCGATTCCTGGTACGCGAAATCGTCGGGTACGACCGGTACGACACGCCTGAGCATGTTGCGTGGCTAAACACCGTCTACGCGTGGCTCGACGTGTACGCTAACGCGTGCTTGCCAATGCGTAAGGTCGTCGAAAAGAAACGTGAAGGCAGTCACGTACGGAAGAAGTACGACATTGCCCAGACGCCTTTGAAGCGGGCTATGGAGGCTAATGTCGTCCCGGAAGACAGTAAGCAACACTGGGCTCAATGGGCCGAGTCCCTCAACCCGCTTCAGCTACATAGGCAGCTGGTTACGCTCTTGGCGCAAGGTCCAGAGGGAGACAACGTCACCCCATCGCCCCTGCCCGCACCAGCTCCGTGGGGTGAAGACAAAGAAAGCCGACCAAACGGAACTCAGGGGGCCCACTGAAGACGGAGAGAACTGCCTGTGGATTTGATGGATAACTCTTCGAGTTACCCACAACCTCCACAGGCACCACACAGGGGAAGCCGCTTCGCTCCTCCCCTCTGGCCTCCGGCCATTCACCCCTCCCACTCCTCCTGCAAAGGGGTAAGGATTGGGTTAGATTTTTAAATGAGTTAGCCATTTCTCTTCGGTAAGATTTTTACGTGAGTTGACACGGCCCGGCGCCGTCTCGCTACACTGAAGGCGGTGATGACGCAATCATCCCCTTGCATTGGTTGGATGATTCTATTCTGCCGCCCTGCGGCTGTGCAATACGTTGGATAAAGGAGTCGTTTCATGGATCCGCTGGACTGGACACACCAATGGGAAGATTTCGAAATGTTCATGTACGTCGACGGGACGGCTGGTGAGGATGCTGGCATTCACATGCAGGTGTCCCGCAGGACGCGCGGAGAAGGCGCGGAGGAATGGGAGATTTTGTACGACCGGACCATCGCGCCGCTGGATACGACCGACATCGCGGAGGCGCCCGGCACGGAGGCGTGGGAGGAGCGGATTCTGCGCCGTCATTTGCAAGCGCATCCGGAGCTGGTGGACGAAGAAAAGGCCTACGTTGCGTCATTTTTGCAGAACGAGGCGAAGTGAGACGGCTTCGTTGACCGCTGGACTTGGGATACGAGGTGTGGTTGGAGGCGAACGGGTTGGGGAAGAAGCGAAAGGGCAGAGGGTTTGGTCAGCCGCAGGATTTCAGCGGCGCGGACAAGCCGGACTATGCGGCCGACTTGTTTCGCGATGACAAACCCGCGAAGCAAAAAACGTCGTCCGACAAGAAGCCGGAGGCGGAACCTGCAGCCACGTTGAAAGACCGCCTGGGTGCGGGCGCGCTGGCCCAACTGACGCAGTTGAAGCAGGCGATGCAAGCGGCGCAAGCGCAAGGAGCGGGCGCAGCGAAGGCCAAACCGGGGACGCGCGACCCGTCCGGCACGGCTGGTACTGCCGGCGAGCGCGGCGGTTTGCGCACAAACCGCCAGCATGGGCATGCCGCGCAGGCGGCGGACCGCGGCTCCGAACAACAGGCCGACCAGGACCTGTCGTTCGCCGAGTTGTTCGATCCGGTCGAACCGGACGACGAATCCTTTGAAGAGATGTTGCAGAAGTCGAAACTCGATTGGCGCCATTTTAAAGCCTGAGACGGATGAGAGGCGCAGGTTTGGCTGCCGAATGGTGTTGACGCACAGACAGACAGACTGGTAAGATAAACCTGCTGTTTCAATCCACGCGAAAGGAGGATGTGCCATGCGCATGCAGCGTATGAATCAACCCATTGAGCTGACACTCACCGTATGGTGCATCCTGCGACGACGCGCACTCGATTGATTCACTTTGGTCATCGAATGCTGGCGTCGCGGGGCGGGCCCCGTGGCGCTGGAATATGTTCTTCCAAGCCATGGTGTGCCCATGGCTTTTTTTGCGTGCCGACCCATGCGGCGGCGCACGGACACACCCCGTGGCGCCCCCATCGGCGCACGGCACGCGCTTGGTCAGTTGGGAGGGGAAACCATGCAGCAAGAAGGAGTGGCGGTGACGGAAGGGGCGCCTGCGGCGTTGGAAAACGCACCGATCGTGATCAAGTGTGAACATGTGTACAAGCGATTCGCGGAGAAGGTGAGTCGGCAGGACCGGTCGGCCAGCGGCGGGCGGCGCAAGCGTCTGGTCAACGCCGTCAATGACGTGTCTTTCGTTGCGCGGCGGGGTGAAGTGCTCGGGGTGCTGGGTGCGAACGGATCCGGCAAGTCCACCTTGATTCGCCTCATCTCGACGCTCTTGCTGCCCGATGATGGACTCATCGAAGTGTTTGGGCTGGATGTGACGAAGCACCAGGCCCAGATTCGCAGCCGCATCAACCGCGTTTCAGTCGAAGCATCGTTCTTTAAAAAGCTTTCCGCGCTGGAAAATCTGGCGTTTGCCGGGAGATTGTATGGGATGAGCGGGAAGGAGACGACCGAGCGGGCGAGCGAGGTGCTGCTGCGGCTGGGCATCTCGGAGCAGAAGATGCGTGCGCCGCTCGAAAGCATGTCGCGCGGACAGCAGCAGAAGGTGTCGATTGCCCGTGCGTTCATGACGCGGCCGGAGCTGTTGCTGCTCGATGAGCCGACGACCGGGCTCGACCCGAAGTCGCGGCGGGATGTGCAGGACTTTGTGGAGGAAATCAAGCGTGATCGGACGACGACCATGATTCTCACGACGCACGACATGGCCGAAGCGGAACGTTTGTGCGATCGCGTCGCGATTTTGGACGGCGGCCGCCTGGTGGCCCTGGGAACGCCGGACGAATTGAAGCAGTTGGCGGGGCCGGACGCTCACACCTTTGAGGATGTGTTCTTCGCGTTTGTCGGGAAGGACTGGGAGGAGGTTGCGCAAGAAGATGGGGATGGAGATTGAGTCCGATTCACATTCGGTGTCGAACAAGAATCGACGTCTGCCGGACGACGTAAGCGCGCGCAGGCGAAGACGCCCGGTGCGGTCGGAGCTGAACATCGTCTATGCGTTTCTGGTACGAAACTTTCATTTATCCCGCCGGTATTTGTCATGGGAAATTGTGAACATCTTCTACAGCATTATCAATGCGATGACCATTGGACTGATTGGCTACGAAGTGCCGGCTGCGACGCGGGGTTCGGAAGTGCTGTACCTGGTCATCGGAGCGCTGCTCTGGGGCTTTCTGTCAATCCTGTTTGACGAGGTCGCCAACTCGATTGGGTACGAGCGCTGGGAGGGGACGATTGAGTACACCTTCATGGCGCCGATTCGGCGGTTGACGCACTTGCTGGGCACTTGTTTCTGGGGTGTGTCGTACGGCGTTCTGCGGACGATTGTCGTGCTCATCGTGGTGGCACTGTTCTTTCATCTGCCGATGCACAACGCGAACCTGCCAGCAGCGATTGTCGTGCTGCTCATCTCCAGCCTCAGCTTCATGGGGCTTGGGCTGATTGCGGCCGTCCTGCCGCTCTTGTCGACGGAACGCGGCGTTCAGGCCACCCATATCATTCAGGGCATCATTTTGCTGATTTCCGGTGTGTACTATCCCATCACCGTGCTGCCCCACTGGGCACAGTGGATGGCCTGGCTGTCGCCAGCCACCTACGCGCTGCAGATGACGCGGGCGGCACTCTTGCACCACGCCGGGTTTGGCCTCTTGTGGAAGCAGATGTTGGAGCTGGCGGGTATCGGCATCTTGCTGATTCCCGTGGGACTCGCGATTTTCATGACCGCCGAGCGGTACGCGATGAGAACGGGGCGGCTGAAGCGCAACGGGTGAGTGGGGCCCGCCCGTATGCCAGCCATAGGGCATGCTGCCTTCCTTAGGCGGCCGGGAGCCGGGGGAGATCGCGCCGCTTAGGGCACCAAACCTGCCGAATCGGTGGCCGTAGGGGCTGACTCGGCTGGCCATAAGGAACCAAACCCGCCTAATCGGTGGCCGTGGGGGCCGCCTCGGCTGGCCACAAGGCACCAAACCCGCCTAATCGGTGGCCGTGCG
Organism: Alicyclobacillus cycloheptanicus; assembly: GCF_028751525.1. Classification (GTDB taxonomy): domain Bacteria; phylum Bacillota; class Bacilli; order Alicyclobacillales; family Alicyclobacillaceae; genus Alicyclobacillus_L; species Alicyclobacillus_L cycloheptanicus. The sequence continues at coordinate 603,636 of NZ_CP067097.1, read as the reverse complement.
TGGCCCGGCCCGTCCGCCATAAGGCGTGATTCCTTCCTTAGGCGGCCGGGAGCCGGGGGAGATCGCGCCGCTTAGGGCACCAAACCTACCTAATCGGTGGCCGTAGGGGCTGACTCGGCTGGCCATAAGGAACCAAACCTGCCTAATCAGTGCCCGTGGGGGCTAGCCCGTCCGCCATAGGGCGTGATTCCTTCCTTAGGCGACGGCGGAGCCGGACGCGCACCGAGGGCCCGCCGACCCGCGCGCCTATTGAATGATTCGCACAGGTTCGTTAGAATGAATACAATTCAATGGCAAACGTTTCTATGGAGGTGACGCTGACCATGCGTCACAGGACATGGTTTCATCACGGTCGCTTTGCGCGCCATCGGCGGCCTCGACACAGCATACAATTTCAAATCAATCCGTCAAACGTTGGGTGACCGGTTTCCGGTCACCCTTTGTTTTGGTAAAGCACTAGTGTGGCAGCGCGGTCGCAGTCACGGTGTAGTCGCGGTGCAATCAAACGGGTGCATTCAGACATCCGTGTGCAACGGTGTCGGACGCGATCAGCAGGAATTGGGCAATGTAACCATGAAGGAGTGGTGGGTATGTCATTCGTCATCAACTCAAAGAAAAATAGTGCCGCACCTGCATCGGGTGTGGAGGATACAACCGCATCTGTAAGAGGTGCCGAAGCAACGGCCGATCCGGCGGAAGCAACCGGCGCGACGTCGGCCAGCCGCACGGAAGCGCTGGCAGCCGGGTCAATCGATGCAGCCTGGCCAAATGAAGCAGCCGGGCCAATCGATGCAGCCGGGCCAATTGAACCAGCCGGGCCGGTGAAAGAACCGCTGCCACACCCACTGCAAAAAGCGGTCGACAAAACCGTCGTCCTCGACGGCAGCTCACTCACCGTCGAGGACTTGTACGCGGTGGCGTGCGTGCGGGCCGCGTGTGTCATCTCAGATGAAGCGTGGCATCGCGTGCGCGCCAGCCGGGCCCGCGTCGAGTCGCACGTTGAAGCGGGCGACGTGGTGTACGGGGTGACGACCGGGTTCGGCAAGCTGAGCGACGTCCAAATTGGGCCAGAGGATGTCGAACAACTCCAGGTCAACCTGATTCGTTCCCACGCGGTTGGCACTGGCGATCCGTTCCCGCGCGAAGTGGTGCGCGCGATGCTCGTGCTGCGGGCCAATGCGCTCGCCAAGGGCTACTCGGGGATCCGGCCGGAAACCCTGCAGCTGTTGGTGGATCTGGTCAACCACGGCGTGCACCCGGTGGTGCCGTCCAAAGGGTCGCTCGGCGCCAGTGGTGACCTCGCCCCGCTGGCGCACATGGCGCTCGTACTCATGGGCGAAGGTCGGGCGGAGTACGCGGGACAGGTGATGCGCGGCTGTGACGCGCTTCAGGCGGCCGGACTGCAGCCCGTGCGCTTGGGCGCCAAAGAGGGCCTCGCGCTTATCAACGGAACGCAGGCGATGACATCCGTCGGGTCCATCACGGTCGTGGAAGCCAAGCGCCTCGGCCTTTGGGCGGAAGTCTCTGCTGCCCTGACGATGGAGGCGCTGCGGGGCATTGTCAGCGTGCTGGATCCGGCGCTGCTGGCAACCCGCCCGCACCCCGAACAAGAGGAGGTGGCGGCCCGCCTGCGGCGCCGTTTGTCCGGCAGCCAGCGGGTCACCGCTCAGGGCGAGATTCGTGTGCAGGACCCGTACTCCATCCGCTGCATTCCGCAGGTGCACGGCGCGTCGTGGCAAGCGTGGAAGTACGCGCATGAGCGTGTCTCCGTGGAGCTGAATGCGGCCACCGACAACCCGATTGTGCTGGACGACGGCCGGATTCTCTCCGGCGGGCAGTTCCACGGCCAGCCCGTCGCCATCGCGATGGACCTTCTCAAAGTCGCCGCTGCCGAGTGGGCGAACATTGCGGAACGGCGCATCGAGCGGCTGGTCAACCCGCAGCTGAGTGGTTTGTCGCCGTTTTTGGCGAAGCACCCGGGACTTGAGTCCGGGCTGATGATCACGCAGTACGTCGCGGCAGCCCTCGTCTCGGAGAACAAGGTGTTGGCGCACCCGGCCAGCGTGGATTCCATCCCGTCTTCGGCGAACCAGGAGGATCACGTCAGTATGGGCACCATCGCCGCTCGACAGGCCCGCGAAATTGTCCAGAACGCGTTCCGGGTCATCGCGATTGAACTCATCTGTGCCTCGCAGGCGCTGTATCTACAGGGTGTGGAGGATGAAATCTCGCCAGAGAACCGCGCGGCGCTTGCGTGGATTCGCGAAATTGCGCCGCCGCTCGATGGCGACGCCTCCGTGAGCGAAGCCATTGAAGCGCTGGCTGAGGCAATTCGGGAGGTTGCGCCGTGATCGAGTACAAAACCCAAGGGGTGACCGTGTTTCAAAGCGCGCTGTATCAGACGACATCGACGGTGATTGAGACGCCGTCCTGTGTGCTGGTGGTGGATCCGACCTGGCTGCCGCACGAGGTGGCGGACATCCGGTCCTACGTGGACCAGGTGCGCCGCGAACGTCCGCTGTACCTGCTGTTCACGCACTCGGACTGGGACCACATCCTCGCCTACAGGGCTTTCCCGGACGCCGTCACCATCGGCAGCGGAGGGCTGGCCAATCACCCGGATAAGGAGGGCGTGCTCGAGCGGATCCGCCAGTTTGACGCGGAACACTACATTCGCCGTCCGTATGAGCTGGCCTATCCGGAGATTGACGTGGTGGTGCATCACGACGGGCAGCAATTGACCCTCGGGGACACCACCCTCACCTTTTATCTGGCGCCCGGGCATACGCCGTGCGGCATCTTCAGCGTGGTGGCGCAGCGCGGCCGAGCCATCCTGCTGGCGGGCGACTATCTGTCTGATGTCGAGATCCCGTTTCTCTCTGACAGCAGTGAACGGTACGAGGACACGATGCGCAAGGCGGCGCAGATTTTTGAGACGCATCCCGTAGACTTGTTGGTCCCCGGCCATGGGCTGTGCACGGCAGACCGGGACGAGATGCGGCTGCGCCAACAACAATCGCTCACCTATATCGAGACACTCCGGGCGTTTGTGCGTTCCGGGGAGGCCGACACGGAAGCGTCGAACCAGCTCCAGGCGATCATGCAGGCGTACCCGTTTGCCCGTGGATTGCGAGCGCCCCACCAGGAGAACCTGGCGCTCGTTCGACACGAGCTCGGACGCTCGCCGGCATCCAAGGCGAATTCGAACGCATTCTAGCCGCGATCGAACGGCCTTCTCCTGGAAGCCCTTATGAAACGGATTTCTCCTGATTGCGGATCCACCAGCAGGCGAACGATATCGTAGCGTTTGCTCAGCATACGGAGAATTAAGTCCGGTTCATGCATGTTGTGCAGATACCATCCAGAGACGGTACAGCCAAATGACACCTGTGTTGGCGAAAGATCGCTCGTGGTTTCGTAAAAATTACATATCTCCATCAACTCGTGACTGGGTTCTTCCAAGGTCACGTTGTCTCTGTCTACGATGTACTCATCCAGCGGCACTCTCGATGGGATGGGTTGTTGACTGACGAACATTTGAGCCACGATACGACTTTGGGCGCCCTGTGCGACTAGGCCCCAGTACGCTGCTTTTGCGCGCTCGCAAACATCCCGAATTTCAAGCGCTGCGATACGATCGCCTTGATACCATGCCTTTCCCTTGGAAGTGAATGTTCTCAACCGTTCCATGGTCATCGTGATTGCTGGATCGAAACTCATGTTGTCAAAACGCTGAGTCACGTGATCTCTCAAGCAGAATAAAGCAATCACATACTGCTCTAAAGCCGACAAGGGCAGAAGTTTCGACGAACAATCGGGTTGGTCCAATCGCTGGTACGGAACGTGATGTGCAGGGCGGTCGAGGATCCCTGTCATCCGATTCTTATTCCTAGGGTGGTCTCTTACCAACACAGCCCATTCACTCATGCTATACTCCTGTCTGGTTGTGCTAGATACCATCTATATGAAATTTCTACATATTGATAAAAATCCTTTTATTCTCCGAGATTTTTGTGGTTACCGTGAACGCCTTTTGGATCAGCGGGTCAAGGCAAGAACGGAGTAAAGCTTATGATCCTGTGACCCGGAGAAAGTGCACTGCGAATCGCCATCGGGCATCCCCTTAGACGACGCGATATAAAATCGGCATCGCACCGATGTGATGTGCCGCCAAGTTCGCCAGCATATAGGTTCGGAAACTCTTCTTGGACAGCTGCTTTGCCAGAAAACCGGATAAGTTTCCGTCAAACCGGGCGTGATTCAACGCCGTATAGTCGGAGGTTTCTGGGTGCGTCGGCACCAGGAGCAGGGAGTTGTCCAACTTCATCTCCACGCGGTACCAGTCTGCGAGGTACTCCCACAGTTCCAGTAAGGTTTCCCTGTTCTTTGCGACGAAATAGTTGAACAGGAATAAGCCGCCGCGAACGACATCAACTTCGCCGAAACGCTTTTGATTGACGGCCGTCATGACGTGCAATGACATGGATTTCGTTTGCAAGTACGCCACAACTGCCTCGTATAGAGGGGTGCTTTGGACTTCTGCCAGAGCGGAGGCGTCCGTGGTCTCGATCAACAGGGCGATGTCATAGCGAGCGATTCGGATCGAGTCGGCGTGATCTCGGACATACGGGAGTCGATCCATAGGGGGCAGCCCAACGGCGCGAAATACGCTGACGCGTTCCACCTGGCTGTGTGCCTGTAAGGGAGCTGCGAGTTCTTTGAGCTCTTCCAGCAACGCCGTGTCGGTGTTCGCGCGAAACGGGAAGCTGGGCTCGCACGTTTGGGCGGCCACGTGAATATAGCCCCGGGTGGTTGGAGCTTGCAGTGCGATACGGCCATATTTGTCGTCAGGATTTACGAGGTGAACGTTCATCGGATCGCCTCCAGTCAATGAACTTTCGAGTTGATGAAGTCCCGTGTTGATGAAGTCCCGTGTTCATGATGTCCAGTATGGATTCGTGTCCGGCGTTGATTGTTCGTTCTGTCGGCCGTGCGTGAGCATGCCATGGCCTCATGACTTGAGGATAACCCTCAGTCGCTGATACTCTTCCTCTTGGATGTCCCCACTCGCGAGTCTGCGTTTCAGGATGATTTCAGGATCGTGATGGTCATGCCAACGGCCTTGCTGCATTCCGCAGTTCGCACGGAAGCTCTTCCGAAACCGTCCAAAGAACAGCACGCGTATCACAACAAAGAACAGCGCGCACACGATGAACATGCCAAACGGAAAAAACAGAAACGGGAAAAACCAAACGCCGTGGTGAGACCCCCAGCCCATCAAAACCCCTCCTTCAAAATCTGCCGCCAAAAGCGGCTGAACTGAGCATAATTCGGCCGTGTCTCGAAACGGAGAGACGAGGTATCACAAAACCATCAACAGGGGGTCACAGAACAGGCACAATCTTCGTGACGATACGAACGAGGACCTGGAACATGCTACACTGGCCGTGAATGAACCGGTTGGGGCAGGAGCTGGGGCAAACACGAATGTCCAAAGTGAGACTCCATGACACACGAACCGTGAAAAATGAGGGATTTTATGGGGGCTGCACAGATTGTTTGTGTGGTGGATGATGACCCATCCATCGTCGAGTTGATGCGTGATTTTCTGGAGAACGATGGGTTCTGCGTCGTGTCGGCAGACAATGCGGAAGATGCGCTGGCACTTTTCGCGCGTGTCCCGGTGGACTGTATGATTGTGGACGTCATGATGCCCGGGCAATCTGGCTTTGAACTGTGCAAACAGATTCGCGCAGAGAGTGATGTCCCAATTCTCTTCCTGAGTGCTCGAGATGACGATGTGAGCAAAATCCGCGGCCTAGGTCTGGGTGGAGATGACTATATCGTAAAATCGGCGTCGCCTGGAGAAGTGGTGGCGAGGGTCAAAGCCATTTTACGCCGAACCAGCATCAAGCAGTCCCCTCGCCAACTGATTCTGGACTTCGGCAGACTGGTCCTGTTGCCGTCTTCGCGTGAGGTGATGGTCGCGGGACAATCGGTGTCGTTGACACCAAAGGAGTACGAACTGCTGTCTTTGTTTGCCCGGCATCCGCGCCAGGTATTTACGTATGACCAGTTGCTGGACCAGTTCTGGGAAGGCGTCGGGGACAAGCATACCATTCGGGTTCATATTGGACGAATTCGAGAAAAAATTGAGCGGGATGCGAACCACCCCGAGTACATCGTGAATGTTTGGGGGATAGGCTATCGATTCGAGGGGACACCGAGATGAGGATTCGAAAATACATGGTGATCGGCATCTTGTCTATCGTTTTGTTCCCTTGGGTCGTCTATTTTGTGATTCACATGTTTGAGACTCACCCTTGGCAGTCACCAAAGGTGAATCCACAGACCAACGTGGCACAGATTGTACGAATGCTCTCCCAAAACGAACAACGTTGGACCAATCCCGCTTGGCAGCAGGAAGCGGAGCAGGCATTGCGAGGTAAAGGGCTTACGGTCGTGATTCGTTCTCCATCGAATGATGTCATTTTTGACTCGGCAGCTCCCGGCGCTCACCACTGGATGTCGAACCAGGAGGTGATGGTGCTCGAAGACGGAAAATGGGTTGGAACTGTGCAGATTTCGTCAGCCGGGAAGGCTGACCCGGCAGCGGTCATTGGGGCCGTTGCGGCGGCGGTGCTCGCGATTGCGTTTGTCAGTTATCAGGTGGGGCGAAACGTCATCAAGCCTCTGGAGTCGATGAGTCGCGCGGCGCTGCAAATTGCAGATGGAGACTTTGATTTCGAACTCGCGGAATCCAGCACATTGGAAATCCGCCAGGTGCGATCTGCATTTCGGATCATGGTCCATGGCTTGCGCGAGTCCTTTGCGAAGCAGGAAAAGTTGGAAGAAGAACGCCGGTTCTTCATTGGTGCCATCGCGCATGACTTGCGTACGCCCTTATTTTCGCTGCGGGGCTATTTGGATGGGATTCAACAAGGGATTGCGGCATCTCCAGACAAAGTCGCTCATTATGTCGCCGTATGTAAAGACAAGGCTGCGCATTTGGAACGGCTCGTCTCCGACTTGTTTGCCTTTACTCGGCTTGAATCGATGGAACAGACGCTGCAAAAGGAACAGCTCGATTTGTCTGAGGTCGTCAGGCAGACGGTCTCAAGCCTCGAGAGCCGCGCGATGGAAAAAGGGATTCGGCTGAATACGTCCGCGGTCACAGAAACGTGTGATGTGACCGGAGATCCGCATCTCCTGGAGCGGGCCGTTACGAATGTACTGGACAACGCACTGAGATACACGCCCTTGCAGGGTGAAATCTTCATCGGTCTGAAGAAGGAATCAGGGAGGGCCGTCCTGACCATCCGCGACACGGGGCCGGGCTTCTCCCCGGCAGATATCGCGCACATTTTTGAACCCATGTACAGGGGCGACGCCTCGAGAAGTTCCGCCACAGGCGGTGCCGGCCTAGGGTTGACCATCGCGCGTCGCGTGTTTGACTTTCACGGCGGCGCGTTGACAGCGGCCAACGTACCGGGAGGGGGAGCTGTCCTCTCGGGCTGGCTGCCTCTCGATGAGCACCGCTGTCAAGAACTCGATTGATTCTTTCGTACGGGCCCCAGCCTGTTTCAATTGAAGCGATGTAAAATCTAGTATAATTACATCGAAAAATTGGAAGGGAATGTTGCGTATGAAAAAGCGGGCTGTTATCGTATCGGCTGTCTCTGTCGCTGTGACCGTGGGGCTGTCGGTAAACACAGCCTTTGCCGACACGCAGACTGGGGAATCAACCGTTGTGCAAGGATTCACGGCGGCGCAGACAATTTCCGTAAGTGACATGAATCAGGTGGAATCTGAAGCGGTCGTAGAACGCGGTGTGCAGCAGGGGACGGTTGATTCGAGTGCACAGGCGGCGCCAAACGGCCTGCCGTCTCCAACGTACATCACATCGCCCTTGTGGCAATATGCAAATCTTGGGCCCCTGAGCTACATTCAAACGACCGATCACTATGTCGTGAGCGCGACGGAGCAGGTCTGGCTGAACGCGGTGCAGTACGGCGCATCCAATCCAGAAGTGACTTATCAGTTGATCAACATCAGCGGCGGTTCGAACTCCTCTCCGGTGACCATCACAGGTTTGTACAAGAGCAGTGACTGCTACGTGTACTTTAACAACGTCCAACCAGGTACGTATGTCCTCCGCATCTACAATCCTACGTCCGACGAAACCCTGTCCGGGAACGGCTATACGCACTATTATTAAACGCCAAAGTGAACCCCGACGGTTCGGTGTGTTTCACGCGTGATGCAAATCCATCCCACGCATGGCAGTTAGGCGCGTCAGGGGGTGCCGGTTGACTCCGACAGGTTGAGATGGATGGTTGGTGCGGGTGCAGAACCTTGCGGCTGGTTCGGCAGCCATGCAGCGAGTGCAATCGCTGCGGGGGTCAGGTCGACGGTTTTAAAAATGGAGCGAAATTCCATGGTGTCGATGCCCTGATGGGTGATGGCCGTGCCGACTGGGCCGCCCGTGACATTCGGCCACGGTTTGCCTGCGTCATCTTCCATGTTGAAAAAGATGGGAGACAGACGATTGTGGGGGCCGGAAATTTCATAGTCCAGTTCGGTGGTGGCCGGACTGATGGTGATGCGGCGGATGAGAACTGTTTCACCCGCAATGCGACAGGTCGTCATCGGGTACACCGTCACTTCTTTGGCATCCATTTTGCTGGCAGAGACCGGAATCGTAAAGGCCCAGTTGCCAATCGTGCCGCCAATCCTCGTCAGCACGACTTTCAACGTTCCAGACGTTGGCAATGCTTGATGCGGGATGAGCGTGAACACACCAGCGGAGCCGTATGTCATCGGTTTCTCTTCGCCGCTGCCGATCACCGTCAACGGCTGCCCGTTGAACCAAAAATGGGCACTGCTCAAGTCCAGGCTGGTGGCAGTCGGTCCGCTGTTCCCCATGACCGTGTATCCAACCTGGATTTGGTTCCGGTCGTACAGAATGTCGGTAAGGGTCACGGTGATGCCGCTGCTGACGCTTGGCGCATCAAGCTGCGTCACAAATTGCTGCGCCGGCGTGCCTTGCAACCAATTGAGCAAGGCGTGGCGGATTGGGCTGCTTGGGGTCGCCAGTGCTGCTGCTGACGGAATGGCGACGACGAGCAGGGACATTACCGATATTGCCAAGGTTCGCACAGACCACTTTCGCTTGCGGCTGTGTGGTGCGACTGATTCTGGTACCCTTTGGACGCCTTCTGGCGATGTGTCCGCCAGCGAAACGCGTGGCTGCGCGGCGATGGTCCGCAGCTCTTGACGGACACGTTCATCCAATTCCACCGGCACGTCGACTTGAAGGGATGGCAACAGCTTCTCAATGTCCTTGTGACGGATCATCTTATCCATTGCTCGAATCCCCCCTTCTCGGCATCGGTGAGTGCTCGCTGCAACGCTTTGATGGCGCGGTGGTACGTGATGCGGACCTTGGCCTGGGACCACCCCGTCACTTCTGCTGTTTCTGCGATGGACATCTCCAGAATTCCGTGAAGGACAATCACCTCTCGGTAGTTGGGCTGCAAGCGTTCAATGCATGCGGCAAGGGATGACTTGAGCTCGTTCAGTGCTGCGTATTCTTCCGGCAACGGCTCCGACGACGGAGTGTCGAACGCGCTGTCGTCACTTGGGGATACCCATTCGTTTCGTCGATTCTGCACGCGCAGGAAGTCAATCGCCACGTTTCGCGCAATCCGGCACAGCCAGGTCTTGGGGCTGGCATCGCCGCGGAAGGTGTGCAGGCTCTTCCATGCACGAAGGAATGTCTCCTGCAGCAAATCATCGGCAGAAGTCCGGTCGACGTAATGCACGAGGTAGTTGTATACGCAGGTCTGGTACTCACTGAACCACTGCTCAATGACGGCTCCATCCAACACTTGCTGTCCCCTTCAGGATCTTTGACTCAAAGACGGCGAAAAATGTTTCACCTGCGCATGAGCATATCAAAATCTGGACGTTCGATGGTACCCCTCCAGATGACGATGTGATAGCCTACAGTCAGAATCTATCGGAGGTGGTTGTCTGCCATGGGCATGAGGATGAAAGCTGTGGTACACGCCGGCAAGCAGGGGATGGACGGGGTTTCGCTGCAGGACATTGAGGTTCGTGATCCCGGTGCAGGCGAGGTTCGGGTCAGGCTGAAGACGGCTGGGCTCAACCATCGTGACTTGTTTGTGCCAAATTGGCGTCAACCGACCGACCCGCCGCTGGTGCTGGGCGCGGACGGCGCCGGCATCGTGGAGGCGGCAGGGCCAGGTGTCACGGGGGTGAAGGTGGGGGACGAGGTCATCATCAACCCGAGCCTCGGCTGGCCCGTGAAGTCCGACGCGCCGCCCGCCGGGTTTGAAATTCTCGGCCACCCCACCAGTGGGACGTTCGGGGAGTACATCGTGATCGCGGCGGAAAACGTGGTGCCCAAACCGGCCTTCCTGAGCTGGGAGGAGGCAGGCGTGCTGCCATTGGCGGCGCTGACGGCGTATCGGGCGCTGTTTACACGGGCACAGTTGAAGGCGGGGATGACGGTGCTCATTCCCGGGGTCGGCAGTGGTGTGGCGACGTTCCTGCTGCAGTTTGCGAAGGCTGTGGGGGCGACGGTATATGTCACGTCGCGATCGAAGGACAAGTGTGCCAAGGCGCTGGCGCTGGGAGCAGATGAGGCGATCGACAGCGCGGGCGACTGGAACGCGCAGCTTGGCGGGCGCAAGGCGGACGTTGTGATTGAGTCCGTGGGTGCAGCCACCTTCGCGAAGTCACTTGGGCAATTGCGGCCGGGCGGAACGCTCGTCACGTTTGGCGCCTCTGCTGGGGACGAAGTGACCCTCAATATTCGCCAGTTCTTCTACGGTCAATATAACCTGCTTGGGACGACGATGGGCAGCAACGAGGAGTTTTTGGACATGCTGTCGTTCATCGAGCAGCACGGTATTCGTCCGGTCATCGACGAAGTGGTTCCGCTGGCGTCGTATCGGCGGGCGTTCGAGCGCTTGAAGGCGGGCGAGCAGCTCGGCAAGATCGGCCTGCGCATGGCGTGATTGCAGTTGGGAGGTCGCGGAGAGGCGCTGCTCGCCTGCGTTGGAGGTCGCGGAGAGGCGCTGCTCGCCTGCGTTGGAGGTCGCGGAGAGGCACTGCTCGCCTCCGTTGCAGGGCCGTCCATCACGTTGTATACTGCCACAGGTATAACAGGAGGGTGAACGCACATGCTGATGGTCGGAATCGCGGGCGGAACGGGATCGGGCAAAACAACGGTGGCCGAAGCGATTGTGGACGCTTTGGGCGCAGACAATGTCGGCCTGATTTCGCAGGACGCGTACTATAAAGACCTGACAAACCTCACACTGGAGGAGCGTCGGCAGCGGAACTTCGACCATCCGGACGCCTTTGATACGGACCTCCTGCTCGAACACCTGACGGCACTCCGAAACGGCCAGACGGTTTATTTGCCGGTGTATGATTTTGCCCGCCACACGCGCGCCGGCGTGACCGTGCCAATGGCGAGCAAGCCGGTCATTGTGCTGGAAGGTATCCACGTGCTGGTGGACGAACGCGTCCGCTCCTTGCTCGACATCAAAGTGTTCGTACATACCGATGCGGACGTGCGCGTGCTCCGGCGCTTGGCACGTGACATTCAAGAGCGCGGACGCACACTGGATTCGGTTCTGACGCAGTACCTGTCGACCGTCAAACCAATGCATGACGCCTTCATCGAGCCATCCAAACGATACGCCGACTTAATCATTCCGGAAGGCGGGGAGAACAAGATCGCCATCTCCCTCCTGACAACCCGCATCGCCCAGTTTCTGCTGGAGACAGCGGGGCGGGTGCAGGTCGGGCCGAAAGCACTGTGAGGCCGGAGATGGCGTCGAGGCTGGGCGGCAGGGGTGCGGCAGAGGCGTGGCATAAGGCACCCAACCTGCCTAAAGGCCGGCCAGCCGGGCGGCAGAGGCGTGGCATAAGGCACCCAACCTGCCTTAAGTCGCACGGGCCGGGCGGTGGGGCGGCGGAGGCGTGGCATAGGGCACCCAACCTACCTTAAGGCTGGCCAATCGGGCGGCGGAGGCATGGCATAAGGCACCCAACCTGCCTTAAGGCCCGCCGGCCGGGCGGCAGGAGCTCGGCATAGGGCACCCAACCTACCTTAAGGCCCACCGGCCGGGCGGCAGGAGTTCGGCATAGGGCACCCAACCTGCCTAAAGGCCGGCCAGCCGGGCGGCAAGAGCTCGGCATAAGGCACCCAACCTGCCTTAAGGCCGGCCAGCCGGGCGGCAAGAGCTCGGCATAAGGCACCCAACCTACCTTAAGGCCGGCCAATCGGGCGGCAGGTGTGCGGCATAGGGCACCCAACCTACCTAAGGCCCGCCGGCCGGGCGGCAGGTGTGCGGCATAAGGCACCCAACCTGCCTTAAGGCCGGCCAGCCGGGTGGCAGGAGTTCGGCATAGGGCACCCAACCTGCCTAAAGGCCCGCCAGCCGGGCGGCAAGAGCTCGGCATAAGGCACCCAACCTGCCTAAAGGCCGGCCAGCCGGGCGGCAGGAGCTCGGCATAGGGCACCCAACCTACCTAAAGGCCCGCCGGCCGGGCGGCAGGAGCTCGGCATAGGGCACCCAACCTACCTAAAGGCCCGCCGGCCGGGCGGCAGAGGCGTGGCATAAGGCACCCAACCTGCCTAAAGGCCGGCCAGCCGGGCGGCAAGAGCTCGGCATAAGGCACCCAACCTACCTAAAGGCCCGCCGGCCGGGCGGCAGAGGCGTGGCTAGGGCACCCAACCTGCCTTAAGGCCTCCCGCCTCGTCTCTTGCCATCCGCGTTCCGTTCCCGCCTCGTCTCCCGCCGCCCAATGCCATCGCCAACTTGGACGATCCCGTCAGTCTCCGCGTTCCCACTGCCCGCCGGCGGGGGGCTGTGGGCGCCCGTATGAACCGCCGCGGCTGGGATTCGCCCCGGCCCCGGCTCCCGCCGCGCCGCCTGCTGCTCCCGGGCCGGTCACCCCCGCCGCACCCCCGTTCGCCCCCACGGTGCGCGGCACCACCCGCGAGAGCTGCTCCACGTTCAGCGCCCGCGCCATTGTGTCTTCGTCAATTCCGAGCGCGAGGCCCGCATCGCGCAGGCTCATATCATGCGCCAAGGCGTGCTTCACAATCTTCGAAGCCGTATCGTAGCCCAGCTCGACATTGAGCGCCGTCGCGAGCGACAGCGTGTGTTCCGCGTACATGCGGCAGCGCGCTTCATTCGCCGTGATCCCGGCCACGCATTTGTCGGCGAACACTTCGCAGGCATTCGCCAAAATCGTGATCTCGTGCAGAAAGTTGCCTGCCATCACCGGCATCATGACGTTCAATTCCAGTTGGCCCGCGCCGCCAGCCTGCGCCACCGTCGTGTCGCAGCCTTGCACTTGGTACGCGACCATATTCAGCATCTCCGCCATCACCGGGTTCACTTTGCCTGGCATAATGGACGATCCCGGCTGTACCGCCGGCAGCTCAATTTCCGCCAGACCGGTGCGCGGGCCCGAACTCAGCAGCCGCAAGTCGTTGGCGATGCGCTGCAGCGCCAGCGCGAGGTTTCGCAGCACGCCGCTGACCAGCACCACTTCGTCCGGGTTTTGGTTGAAGGTGAAGGGGTTGGCCGCGATTCGAAAGTTGAGCCCTGTGAACTGCGCGACATAGCGCACAGCGGTTGCACTGAAGCCTGGCGGGGTGTTGATGCCGGTGCCGACCGCGTTGCCGCCAAACCCTATGTCGAGGAGGTTGGCGGCCGCCTGTTCCAGCCACTGCCGATGGCGTGCGATGTTCTGTGCGTACGCGCCAAACTCGTCTCCCAGGCGCATGGGCACCGCATCCTGCAGGTGGGTGCGTCCCGCTTTGACGATGTTCGCGAATTCGCGGGCTTTTGCCGTCAAGGCGGCTTCCAGCTTGGCGAGGGCTGGGTCCAGCCGGTGGGCCAGCAGTTCCATGCCCGCGATTTGCATGGCCACGTGCATCGTGTCGTTGGTGGACTGCGACATGTTCACGTCGTCGTTCGGATGCACGACGCTTGTGTCCCCGCGGGTTCCACCCAACAGCTCCGCAGCACGGGCAGCAATGACTTCGTTCACGTTCATGTTCTGCGACGTGCCCGCGCCTGCCTGATAGACATCGACCACAAACCACTCAGACAGGTGTCCGTCGATGATTTCTTCCGCGGCGGCGCAGATGGCTTGCGCTTTCGCCGGATCGATCACGCCGAGTTCGACGTGCGCCTTGGCAGCGGCCCACTTGATGATGGCTTGGGCGCGGACGAAGGCGTGCGGCAGGTGCAGGCCGCTGATGGGAAAGTTCGCGATGGCCCGCGCCGTCTGGGCGCCATAGTAGGCTTCGGCCGGGATCTGCAGTTCTCCTAATGAATCGCGTGCGGTACGCGTCGGTCCTGTCATCGGGCATCCTCCTTGGAGAGACGTGATCGGCTGGAACATGTTTCCTCCTTTTAGTATAGCACCGCGGCGGCTGTGCATACGTGCTTCCTGCAGCCTCACAAACCGTCCAGCCAGCAATCCAGCCGACAGCCGACAGCCGAGGGGACATCGCGCTTGCTTGCGGCACGTTGTGCATGGGTGCGTGCGCTTATGTACAATGAAGTGCGGAGGGATGCGTCGTGCCAACCAGGGTCATCAAAGTCAAAGGGATGTCTTGTCCGCACTGTGAACGTGCGATTGAAGGGGTGCTGCTTGATGTCCCGGGTGTCAGCGGTGCCAAAGCCAGTCACCAGGACGGGACCGTGCAGCTGGAAGCGGAAGAATCCGTCACAGGGGATATGATTCGGGAAGCGGTGGCCGAAGTGGGCTACGAAGTTGTGAGCCCCTAACCCGCCAACAGCGGCCGGATTATGATATTCTGTGGAGAAATGGATGCGGGAGGACAACCGGCATGACGGATTCGAAACAAGGGCTGGTGCCGCCGCGAACAGGGCCGGCAGCGTCGTGGCGCATCGAAGACCTCTTGCGCATACGCATCCCGACGGATGCGGCGGTCTCCCCAGACGGTCAGGAGTGCGTGTTTGCCCTCCGGACCCTGGATGAGGAGAAAGGCGAGTACCGGACCAAGCTGTGGCGCACGCACATCACGGGCGGCGAACCGGTCCAGCTGACGTTTGGTGCATATCGCGATGATGCGCCGGCGTACAGTCCCAACGGTGCCTATATTGGATTTTTGAGCGATCGCGGCGATTCGGACGACGAAGATGAGCCTGCGAAAATGCAGCTGTACATACTGCCGCGCTCCGGCGGCGAAGCGCGCGTCGTTGCGCCCAAACTGGGCCAAGTGTACGATTTTGCCTTCCGCGGGGATGGACGGGCTGTGTACGTGATTGTCGATGTGGAGCGTACACCGTTCGAGGCTGCGCGGGAGAAAGCGAGAAGTGAGGAGAAGCGGGACCTCACCCACGAAGAGCGTGCCGTCTGGCCGAAGCGGATTTGTGAAATCGAACTCGGGTGCGATGCAGCGGGAGACAAGGTCACCACCATCTACGACCGGGATTATGGACTCATCGAACTGGCCCCGTCGCACGACGGCACCAAGCTCGTGTTTTCGACGAATCGAACCGGTTTGAACAACGACTGGGACAAGATCAACCTGTGGCTGTTGGAGAAACCGCGTGCAGCCGATGGCAAAGCGGGCCTGTGGCAGGTTCGTCCGCTGGTGTCGCGGATGGGTGCGTGTCAGGGTGCCTGCTTTTCGCCAAACGATGACCTGGTGGCATACATCGCCCCGAGGTTCGAACATGCGGAGCACTCGCAAAGCGAAGTGTGGCTGGTCCGCGTGGAGCCCGACGCCGGCCGTCACGGCAGCGCGCACAGGATACCCGACGCGTCCGGGGCGCGGGATTCGTCGGCTTCGCCGGGATGTGAAGCCAGCGCTCAGCCTGTGAACCTCACGGAGGCGCTCGGCATCGTGGGCGATGCGCAGGCCGTGGCATGGGTGCGTCAGGACGAACTGCTGGTCCAGCATGAAAAAGGGCTGGCAGCCCCCCTGTACATCATCACCGGTGTGTCCGCCGCACTGTCAAGCGCGTCTCTAGAGCAGTCGATGACGGTGCGCGATGTCGGCCATCCGGCGGCCGTCGTGCGGCACGCGGCGGTCAGTCTGAACGGCGAGACCGCCGTCTACGCGGCGGAAGACGCAGTGACCCCGTTTGAGCTGTTCGCCGTCCGTCTGGACACGGGGGAGACGCAGCGGCTCACGGACTTTCAGGCAGAGTGGCAGCACAAGCCCCGCGCCAAGGTGATGCCGTTCACGTGGGTGTCGTTTGACGGGCAGCAGATGGAGGGGGTGCTCGCCCTCCCGCCGGGCCACGCCGAAATCGGCAAGGTGCCGCTCCTGGTCGACATCCACGGCGGTCCAGCATGGCATGCGACGATGAGCTTTCACCAATATGTGAACTGGCATTGGCTGACCGATCTCGGCTATGCGGTGTTTGCCCCCAACTACCGCGGCGGCATCGGTTACGGCCAGGATTATTTGTACGCCAATAACATGGACTTGGGCGGCGGCGACTACCGCGACATCATGACGGGCGTCGACGCGGTGGCCGCGACCGGATGGGTCGACGAGCAGCGCATGGGCGTGATGGGCGGCAGTTACGGGGGCTATATGACCAATTGGATCATTGGGCATGACACGCGCTTTCAGGCGGCGGTCTCCGAGTTTGGCATCTGGAGTTTGTTCACGGACTTCGGCTGCTCGACGGGGCGAAGCTGGGAGACGATGTACTTTGGGCGCTACTGGGAGAACGAGGCACTGTACCTGGAGCGCTCGCCGTCGCGGTATGTGACAAACATCCGGACGCCGGTCCTCATCATTCACGGCGATGCGGACGACAATACCTTTATCGCGAATTCGAAGGAGATGTACAACGCGCTGCTCGAAGCTGGGAAAGTGGTGGAGTTTGTCCATTACCCGCGAGAGGGCCACGGCATTCGCGAACCGCGGCACCGTGAAGACGAGCTCAAGCGGGTTGCGGCCTGGTTTCAACACTACATCCCCACGCACAAGACGGTGGCGCCCGCGAAACCCGGGGAGTGGCGAGACCTCTTGGACGGCAAGCTGCAGATGCAGGTGCAGCAGGTCGAGCGGACGCGTGCGTACGCGCTGTACGGGGACGGGTACGGCGACGTTCTTGCCGTGCAGGTCGCTTGGCGCCTCGCATCCAACGCGCCGGCGGCCGAAGGGGAAGAGGCGTCCGACCGGACGACGGAACTGACGATGGGCCAGTCCGCAGCCAACGTCGTCTTCCTGACCTGGGAAGGTGCAGAACCAGAACAGCGCCCGTCGGTCGTGGCGGCGTACGAAGCGGCGCCAAGCGGGGTGTTTGTGCCCGGTACCGGCACCGTATTGACGGGCGAACTGACGTTTCGAATCGCCAATGAAGGCAGCGCTGTCCTCTTGTTTCCCGCGACGCTGGCGGGGTTGTCGGGTGGGCACGGCCTGGGGCTCGACATCGCAGGCACCCGGTTTGCACTGCCCGAAGAGGCATGAGCGCATGGAGGTGTTTGACATCACCCATCGAGAACCTGGCGCGGATTTGCAAGTCGTTCTCGCCACAGCGATGCAGGCTGCGGCTGCGGCGGGGGCGTACTTTCGGGCGCGCATTGATGAGCAGAAGGACGTGAAAATCAAAACCACGCTGGCGGACGTGGTGACCGAAGTCGATCCCGCCTGTGAACGCATGATTCGCGATATCATCACGGCGGCTTTTCCGAACCACAGCATTCTCGGCGAGGAGACGACCGCGCCGGGCACGGAGGCCTCCGCGGCAGCCGTCGCCGAGGTGGCCGATCACCCGTCTCTGTGGATCATCGACCCGCTGGATGGGACCACCAATTTTGTCGCCGCGATCCCGCTGTCAGTCGTGTCCATTGGCTACGCCGAACATGGGGCATTACGGGTGGGTGTGGTGTATGACCCCTACCGCGACGAACTGTTCTATGCAATCGCTGGGCTTGGCGCCTATGTGACGAACGCGGCGGACGCGAAGGCGTGGGGCCAGCGGGTGAGCACTGGAGCCAGCTTGTCCATGCCCGGACGGCGGCTGCAGGTGACAGAGACCGATGCGCTCCACCGGAGCATTGTGGCGACGGGCTTTCCGGCGCGCGGGGAAGTGCGGGCACGGATGACGGAGGCCGGTTGGCAGCTCTCTGGCATGGTCAAGAACCTGCGCGCGCTGGGTGCGGCGGCCTTGCATCTGGCGTACGTGGCGGCTGGCCGTATCGATGCCTTTTACGAGTGCGACCTCAACGCGTGGGACCTCGCCGGCGGCGTGTGCCTGGTGCTGGAGGCAGGCGGGACGGTGGCGGAGCTGGGCGGCGGCCCATACACGCTGCAGGTGCGGGACATCGTGGCCAGCGGACATCCCGCGCTGACTCGGGAAATCCAGTCCTTGGTCGGTGCTGGATCTGATGAACGATCGGGGGAGAAAAAACGATGAGTCAAGCGTCGCCTGTGTCTCGGCCGCTGCAACGGCTGGCGGAGGTTTCGGCGCTGCCCGCCTATCGCGGCCGGCGCGCCGAGCTGTTGACCGACTTTTATCAATTGACGATGATGTACGGTTATTTTCGCGCAGGGCAGCAGGACCAGCGGGTCGTGTTCGACGTGTTTTACCGTACGAACCCGTGCGGCAACGGCTATGTCATTGCGGCCGGCCTCGAACAGGTTGTCTGGTATCTGAGCAACCTGCGCTTTTCGGACGAGGACATCGCCTACTTGCGCGGTCTCCAGCAGTTTTCCGAGGACTTTCTGGACGAACTGCGCCGGTTCCGGTTCACCGGCAGCCTAATGGCTGTTCCGGAAGGGACGGTGGTGTTTCCGAATGAGCCGCTGCTGCGCTTTGAGGGCAGGGTGTTCGAACTGCAATTGATTGAGTCCGCGGTGCTGTCGTTTGTCAATCACCAGAGTCTCATCGCCACCAAAGCGCGGCGCATCGTGGAAGCCGCCCGGACCAATCCGGTGGCGCCGGACGGACCGGTCATTGAGATGGGGCTTCGACGGGCGCAAAACGTGGATGCGTCGGTGTTTGGCGCGAGGGCCGCCGTGATTGGCGGATGTGTTGGCACCAGCAATGTGCTGGCTGGTCAGAGTTTCAACATTCCCGTGATGGGGACGCAGGCGCACAGCTGGATTCAGAACTTCGCGTCCGAACTGGACGCCTTTCGGGCGTACGCAGAAACCTTTCCGGACAACGTGGTGCTCTTGGTCGATACCTACGATGTCCTGCGCAGCGGGGTTCCGAACGCCATCACGGTGGCGAAGGAGCTGGCAGAGAAGGGGGTCCGGCTCTCAGCCATCCGAATCGACAGCGGCGATCTCGCCTACCTTTCGAAACGGGCGCGCAGGATGCTCGATGCAGCCGGGCTGGCGGATGTGGGCATTGTCGCATCGTCTGACCTGGATGAGTTTACGATTCGAGATTTGGTGCTGCAAGGTGCGCAAATCACCTCGTGGGGCGTGGGGACAAAACTGGTGACCAGCTACGACTGCCCGGCGCTCGGCGGCGTGTACAAGCTGGCGGCGCGCGAGGTCAACGGCGTGATGGAGCCGTGCATCAAAATCTCGGAAAATGCCAGCAAGGTGACCAACCCGGGCAAGAAGAAAGTGCTTCGGTTCATCGTGGACGGGTACGCGTCGGCCGATTTGATTGCGCTGGATGACGAAGCATTCGACCCCAGTCAGCCGCTGGAGTTGTTTGATCCGGTACATACCTATAAACGAAAGACGATTGAGGATTTCACCATTGAACCACTGTTGCAGCCGGTGTTTCAGGACGGTGAGCTGGTGTATGAACTGCCGCCGCTGGAGAACATTCGGAGCCGCGTCGAAGCGCAGTTGAAGCTGTTCTCATCGGAGATTCTGCGCCCGGTGAACCCACACGAGTACCACGTCGACCTCTCACAGCGGTTGTGGGATTTAAAGCAGCGGTTGCTGCACGCACAGCGTCCGGCAGGCGCCCCGCGCTGACTGCGAGGCGCGGGACGAAGCGGGACGAAGCGGGACGAAGCGGGACGAAGCGGGACGAAGCGGGACGAAGCGACGGGTCGCGGCGGCACGGACCGCGTTCCAAGTTCCGGAAATGCCCATGCGGCCAACTGTGTGCGCTATAATTGGGGCGGAGGCGAGCGAGATGGAAGTAGTCAAAATCACGCCGCGCGGATACTGCTACGGAGTGGTGGACGCGATGGTCATGGCCAAGCAGGCTGCGGATGACCCGACGCTCCCGCGACCGATTTATATACTTGGGATGATTGTGCACAACCAGCACGTGGTGGACGCGTTTGAGCGGGAGGGGGTCATCACCCTCGACGGCGCCAATCGACTGGAACTGCTTGAACAGGTGTCGGAAGGCACCGTCATTTTTACGGCGCACGGTGTTTCACCGGAGGTCAAGCGGCGCGCGGCCGAACGTGGACTGCGCGTGATAGACGCCACCTGTCCGGATGTGACGCGGACGCACGACTTGATTCGCGATCGCGTTGCAGCTGGCTACGATATTGTCTACATTGGCCGCAAAGGACACCCGGAACCGGAAGGGGCCTGCGGCGTCGCGCCGGATCGCGTGCATTTGGTCGAAGACCTAGAAGACATCGCCAATCTCTCGATTGACAATGAGAAAATTGCCGTGACAAACCAGACCACGATGAGCCAGTGGGACACGGCGGAACTCATGAAGGCGGTGAAGCAGAAGTACCCGCAGGCAGAAATCTACAACGAGATTTGCATGGCGACGCAAATGCGCCAGCAGGCCGTCGCGGAGCAAGCGAGTGAGGCCGACCTGTGTATTGTCGTCGGTGATCCGCGAAGCAATAACTCCAACCGATTGGCACAGGTTTCGGAAGAGGTGGCAGGCACGCCTGCGCACCGGGTGGCTGACGTGACGGAGGTCAAGCGGGAGTGGCTGCGCGGTGTCCGCCGTGTGGCAGTGACCGCGGGGGCGTCGACGCCGACCGCGATCACCAATGAAGTGGTTCAATACCTCGCGCAGTACGACGAGGAGAATCCGGCGACGTGGACACCCGTTCGCACAGCCGATCCCGACCGTTTGCTGCCGACGACCCGGCGGTAACCGCGGGCGGGGTGCAATGCAGAGATAGTGAGACAGGGCAGGGGAGCGAACAGGTTTGACGGGTTCTTTGTGGGCGATGTTGGCGATTGTTTTGATTCTTGCGATTGTGTGCACCGTCCTGCGGCGGCGCGCACTGCGATGGTTCTTCACATTTCTTTCGGTGATTTTCTGGGTCGCGTTTCTCGCCTTGCTGGGCTTCGCGATTGGTTATCACATGGGGGTCAGCGGTGTCTCGCTGACGCATATTTTGTTCTGAGATCGCCGTGATCGCCAAGCACATCTGAGCAAGCACATCGGGTACAGACATCTTGGGTGCGGGTGAACGGAGGCATGGGTCATGGAACAAATCATGCGCTCGGTGTTCTTGTCGTTGGCCAAAATCCCGGCGGCGGAGTCATGGGCGAAGCGGTAGATCGGGAGGCGATAGGGAGCCATTCCTGCCTTAAGGCGGCCGGGGCGAGGCGGGTCGAGCGGCGCTAAGGCACCTTTCCTGCCCTAAGGCGGCCGGAGCCGGGAGGGTCGGGAGGCGATAGGGAGCCTTTCCTGCCCTAAGGCGGCCGGAGCCGGGAGGGTCGGAGGGAGGTTAAGGCACCTTTCCTGCCCTAAGGCGGCCGGAGCGAGGCGGGTCGAGCGGCGCTAAGGCACCTTTCCTGCCTTAAGGCGGCCGGATCGAGACGGGTCGAGCGGCGCTAAGGCACCATTCCTACCTTCAGCCCCCGCCCCTCAGCAACTCGGACCTCCGCCCCTCAGCGACTCAGGCCCCCGCCCCGCTGACTCCTCCGCCTCTCCTCAACGCCAGCCCCCACCCCTCCTCGACGCCTGCCACCCCCGGCGGTCACCCACCATCTCCAGGCCGCTCCGCCACTCCACTCCGCTCCAACGCCGCCTAGGGCTAATCACCCCCGCTTCATTCGCCGGACCCTCTGATGGATCTTCACGAACCCATACCCGAGCAGCAGGACCAATCCCGCGTACACCATCAGCAGCGGAACGACCGTCGTCCACTTCGGCAGCACGCGGTTGAGGATGAGCAGGTTGTAGGCGTTGACGAGGAGCCCAACGAGCTCGGCGATAAACAGAAAGCACAGGACATACTGAATGCGCTGGTAAAAGGTCAGCAAGGACGTTCGGTCGGTATAGAGTTCCGGCGTGTCCGCTTCCGTCCAAGGCCGTCGAAAGTAATGCCAGCCGGCGCTTTTTCCGATGTATTCCCAGCCGGCGTCGCGATACAGTGCCAGGTATTCTCGCTGTCGATCCCGCCTGCCCGCCGTCGGTCTGTACTCGAGGAGGGGCTGGTAGTCCAGGCGATACACGTAGCGCAGGGCGGGGTCACGAACGTAGGTGCCGCGCCACGTCCTCGCATGCACCAGGTGAATCCCCTGCTTCGACAGGTCATCCAGTTTTTGCTGCTGCTCCTCGAATTGCCAGACGAACCACAGCATCCAGCGGTCTTCCTGCGAACGTTGGCCTTCCGGGTCCTGTGCACCATCGCGGCGCTGGTCAGACCCGTGCGTGCATTTTCGTTGTTTCATGGCGATGGCCTCCTGTCACCCGTCAGTTTTCGCCCATTCTCCAGTAGTTCTTCGAGTCGTTTCAGTTCCGCCTCGACGACTTGTTTTCCGGCTGCGGTGATGGCGTACAGCTTTCTGCGGGAATCGGTTTCGGACGGGGTTGCTTCCGGTGTTAACCAGCCTTTTTTGAGCAGCGCGTTGAGTGCCGTGTAGAGTGTGCCGGCGCCAATCTTGAGCCGGCCCAACGTGACCTGCTCAATCTGTTGCATCATGCCGTACCCGTGTAAAGGACCACCGTACACGGATAACAGGATGTAGTAGTGCGCTTCCGTGAGTGGGACGTCTTGTGTCGAAGGCAATGCGCGAACCCCCTTTTGCCGCCGTGCATCCGCGGCTGGATGCTCCATCGGCATCGCATCGATTGGCGCCCAATCTATCGCAGCCAGCTATATCATCCGCATCCGGTTATATCATCCGCAGCCAGTTATATCATCGCCAGCTATATCATCTTCAGATGTATCAATAGACGATATATCGATAATCAACATATTATGCGTAAGGCGTTTCGCTGTCAACGCACCTGCGAAATCCTCTGAAAAGTGTTACGCTAGAAGTCATAGAGCGATGACCTGGTTTCCAAAGCGGAAGGGAGTTTTAATATGCTGACCACGTTTCTCATCATCATTCTAGCGATCATCGTCATTCCGCCTGCGGGATTTGTCCTGTATTTGAAATGGCTGTCGACTAAGCCCCAGCACTCCGTCATTCGGGCACACCCCTATTTGGGATGGGTCCGCTACCTGTTGGAGAAGTTGGGGCCAGAATTTCGCCAGTACTGGTTTGACGGAGACACGGAGGGCAAACCGTTCTCCCGAAATGACTTTCTGGGTCTGGTGTTTTCCGCGAAATACCAGTCGGACCTGTTGAGTTTTGGTTCCAAGCGGGATTTTGAGGCGCCCGGTTACTACATTGCCAACGACATGTTCCCCCTGCTGGTACAGGAACTGCGCGTGGACAATACCTCGCTTGTGCCCGCCAAGAAGTATGAAATCAAGCACGAAGGTTTGTTCGATCGCGAGGAGAAACTCATCGACACCAAAACCTCCCGGTGGTTGTATCCAGAAGAAGACGCGATTGTCGTCGGCCCCAAGCGGACCCACCCTTGGAAGCTCCACGGAATGTTCGGTGCTTCCGCCACGTCGTACGGCGCAGTGGGTGAGCACTACATTCTCTCCACCGGAAACGGTGCGCGTATGGCAGGGGGCGCCTGGATCAATACGGGAGAAGGCGGCGTCGCACCCGAACACCTCGAGACGGGCGTGGACGTCGTGGCGCAAATCGGCCCCGGCCTATTTGGCTTTCGGGACGATCACGGCGCTTTCTCCTGGGACGAGTTTCGGGCCAAGGCTGCGGAACCGAACATCAAGGCGTTCGAGTTGAAGTTTGCCCAGGGCGCAAAGATTCGCGGCGGTCACCTCGAAGGGGCGAAGGTGAACGAGAAAGTGGCCGCGATTCGGAAAGTGCCCTTGGGACAAACCGTCAACTCGCCGAACCGGTTTCCGTTCCTGAAGAACGCGGAAGATGCGCTGGAGTTCGTCCAGCGGCTGCAGGACGAGGGCGGCAAGCCGGTCGGCATCAAAATCGTGGTCGGCCACCCGCAGACGCTGGAGTCGTTCTTCGCGACGATGGTGCGTCGGAACATTTATCCCGATTTCATCACCGTGGACGGCGGCGAAGGCGGATCCGGCGCGACCTTCAAGTCCATGGCGGATGGGATGGGCCTTCCGCTGTATCCGGCACTGGTTGCCGTCGTGGACGCGGCGGTGCGATATGGGGTGCGGGACAAGATCCGCATTTTTGCCTCCGGGAAACTGATTTCTGCTGACAAAGTTGCCATCGCGCTCGCCTTAGGCGCCGATTGCGTCAATTCGGCCCGTGGGTTCATGATGGCCAACGGCTGCATCATGGCCATGCAGTGCCACACCGGCAAGTGCCCAACCGGCGTCACCACCACTGACCCCAAGTACATGTCGGCGCTCGTGCCGGAGGAGAAGCAGTGGCGCGTGATGAACTACATCGTCACGCTGCGCTCAGGCGTGTTTGCGCTCGCGGCCGCGTGCGGTGTGGATAGTCCGCGCAAGCTCACGCGTGAGCACGTCGTGTATAAGAACGAATACGGCCGGCCGGTGCGCCTGTCCGAATTATTCCCGCTGCCTGAGCCGCAGGCCAAACCGAATCAGACCGCCAAAGAGATCGGCTGAAGCCACGCACAGAGGCTGTCCGCATCCCTCCGTGGGGTGCGGGGCCGCGGGCTGCCGTCCGGCCGGGTCGCGCATGGGGAGGGCATCTTCATGTCAGGCAAATCGCTTGTCCGTCGGGTGCTCACAGGCGCTGCTGTGCTCGCCGCAGCGTCCGTGGCAGCAGGGTGCGGCCTTGTCAGCGTCATCTCGTCACACGCCCGAACATGGGTCGCTTCTCTGCCCACCCTGCAGACGGTTGTCAGCCAGGCCGCATCGACCGGGCGGGCGCTGACCGCCGACGCATCCATTCGTCACCTGACCCTCTACAGCGCCGCGCTCCATGCCGACATGAAGGTCGACGTCTACCTGCCGCCCGGGTACAGTGCTGCCAAACGTTATCCTGTGCTCTACTTGCTGCATGGCAAGGACGGCAATCAGGACAGCTGGATGTCCCCGGTGTTCGGGGATGGCATCGACGTAAACCTGGCCGCCACGCGGATGATTCGGAACCACCAGATTGCGCCGCTCATCATCGTTACGCCTGAGATCGACAACAGCTACGGCCTCAACACCTCAAAAGTTCGCCGTCAGAACGTCGGCGGGTACAGCCGGGGGATGTACGAGACCTGGCTCGATCACGACCTTATCCACTACATCGACGCCCACTTCAGCACCATTCCGACTGCGAGCGGCCGGTACATTGGCGGCTATTCGATGGGCGGATTTGCCGCCTTGCATTTGGCGTTCACACACCCCAACCTGTACAGTAAAGCCGGCGTCATGAGCGCCGCGCTGTGGGTGGGCGGTCTGCCGGAAGAACTCGCGTGGATCTATCCAACGCCGGCAGAGCAGGCCGAGCGTGATCCAATTACGTACGCGGAACACCACCCACTGCATGTGCCGGTTGCCATCATCGAAGGCACCGACGACCCGTTCTATTATGCAGATGAGCGCCTGGCCGCGGTGCTGCGCCAGCAGGACACCAGCCAGGTCATCTACCGCACCTACCCAGGCGCGCACGACCAAACGTTCTGGCGAGCGCATGCGGCGGAACTGCTGCGCTTTTTCGCGGGGACATCCTGACAGGAGGACGATGATCATGATTGAACTACATCCTGACCAGCAAAGCTGGACCGACAATTATAAGCTGTTGATTGGCTCGATTGTGCCGCGACCCATCGCGTTTGTTTCCACCGTGAACAACGCGGGAGACCGCAATCTGGCGGCCTTCAGCTTTTTTAACGGCGTCTGCCCAAAGCCGTTCATCATTTCGTTCGCGCCGATGCGCCGGGCCGATGGGAGCAAGAAGGATACCTTGCGCAATATCGAAGAGACAGGAGAATTTGTCGTGAACATCGTCAGTGAGCCCATCGCCGCGCAGATGAACGTGACGTCGCCGACGCCAGAGTTCCCGCCGGAAGTGGACGAATGGGAGGTCTCCGGCCTGACGCCCACCGCCAGCGTGAAGGTACGGCCGCCCCGTGTTCTGGAAAGCCCCATTCACCTGGAGTGTGAACTGGTGCAGGTGCTGGACTTTGGAGAGGCGCAGGCAGGGGCTGGCAGTCTGGTGCTGGGGAAGGTCGTGCTCGTGCACGTGCGGGAGGATGTGTACCACCACGGTCGAATCGATCCGGATGTCCTGCGGCCGGTGGCGCGCATGGCGGGGGCCGAATACGCGCGTGCGACAGATCGCTTTGAGATGCCTCGTCCACGCGCGGAGGACTGGCTTCGCCAACACGGTCAGGGTGACAAACCCTAACTGCCGGCCGATCGCGATGGTCGTCGCACGCGACTTTGCCGCTCGCGCGTGTGTCGCACGTCGCGTCGACCGCACCTGTGCGCGGACCCTCCTGCGCCCGTGGCCATCTGCCGCTGCTCAGGGTCCGGACACGAGTGCTTGATACAGGTCGCGGAAGCCTTCCGCGGTACGCTGCCAGGGAAAGGCCTGCGCGCGTTTGCGGGCCCCTTCCCGAAGCTGCTGCATGCGCGCTGGGTTTGCGTGCAAGGACTGAATCGCCTGCGCAAACGCAGCGGGTCGTTTGTACTTTGCGACCAAAACGCCGGCGTCTTCGGTCACCACTTCGCGAATGCCTCCCAAACGACTGGCTACGACGGGCACCCCCGCGGCCATCGCCTCCAGGTTCACCAACCCAAACGCTTCGTCCCGCTGCGAGGGGCAGACCAAAAGATCCGCGTCCCAATAGTACGGGGCCAGTTCATGGGGCGGGACAAAGCCGATCCACGCAACGGGCAACGTGCGAATTTTTCGCCGCAGCTGCCCTTCGTACCGCCGCTGCCATGCAGGGGCGCGGCCGACCATCACCAGCGTGGCGGGTACACCTTGCTTCCGCAGGATGTCGAGGGCGTCGACCAGCACGTGTACGCCCTTTTGTTCAATCACGCGACCGACAAACAACAGCTGCAGCGGCCGGGCTTCCTCCGCGCGGCTTTGTTCCGGTGCTTTCGCAGCCAATCCCGCCGTGCCCGGCCGGGCGGCTTGCGAGACGTCCCTGCCTGCATCCGGCGGCGCGGCGAAGGCGTCCACGTTCACGCCGGGGTAAATCACCGTGAACGGCCAATTTGCACGCTGCAGGCCGAATTTGGTGGTCACCCGCTGCCGGAGGTAGTGGCTGTTGACGACAATCGCATCTGCCAGCCGCAGGGTGGGAATGGCCTGTTGTGGCTGCAGGTGCCGCGGTCCGAGGAAGGTGGTCGAGTGCAGGTTTAAAACAATGCGTGCGGCCGGGCACGCCTGCCTGACGCGGGGCAGAAAGTCCGGACGGTTGTCGACCTGTATGATGTCGGGCCGGAGGGTTCGCAGCTGCTCGATCACGGCGTTTCGATACGCCGCTTTCCTGCCGCCAACGTGAATGATGCGGCGGTCAGAGAGTGGGAGAGACTCCTCCGCAGTTTTCCTTGCTGGCATCGGATCCGCTTCGGCCTCTTTTTCGTCCACTGCTTCCGGCCCCGGACAAATCAGCGTCACATCGGCCGTTTCCGGGAAGTTTCGCAAGGTGCGGTGCAGTGCCTGGAGATAAATCTGCACGGAACCGCCGCGCACTGGCGGAATGGGGAGTCCTTCTGGCGCAACCAGGACCACCTGTGTCAAACCGCATCACCTCCGGGATTGAAGGGCATAGTCGGTGTTTTTGTACGCCAGGGAAACGGCGGATAAACGTTGATGACTGGCATTTGTCCATGTCGATTCCTGCGCGGACATTCCGTTTATATTCGCTCGCGTCTCATTTGGGAACTGGTTTACGCTTACAGAACGGGTCTCCGCTAGCCACATCATTTGTTTATTCTTTGGATTGGAGAAATAGATATCGATATAGCCCCTGCGCCTCTTTGACCATTGTCCCTGCGCGGGCAGTCTTGAAACGATTAACTTCTCCAACACGCGTGATGGCGCCGATGGGTCCGTCATCATAGGGTAGAAACGGAAAGCAGCACCCGGGGATGGCGGGAGGTGGACGACGTGTTGGTGGTGGTGACTGGCGGGCCGCCCGTGCAGGCGGATGCCCCACGCCGATCGCTCGCCTTTTCGACACTGGCGGCGGCCGCGCGGGAACATGATTTGCCGGCTGTATTTGTCACACCTGCGGCGTGTGTCCGTCTCGGCCGCGCCCTCTCCGGGGAGGCGTATGACCTTCGTTCCGCCTCGTTTGTTGCGACGAAGACGACCCTGCCGGCGAAGCGGTCGGTTGTCTTCGACGCGTTGTACTTATCGGACTTGCCGCGCTTTCGCCGTGCGCTTCGGACGATGCGGCGGTCGCTCCGGCGTCAGTCCATTCCATACTTCAATCCCGCCATGCCCGCCAAGGATGTGCTCTATCGACGCTTGGCGCAGGCCGCGCTGGGGCCGGGCAGCATCCCCTGGACTGCGTATGAAGCGACGCCGAAGCGTGTGCTGACCCTGTTGGACGATCACGACTGTCTCTGGCTGAAGCCTGTGTTTGGTTCGGGCGGGCGCGACATTGCGGTGATTCGGCGGCGCGCGAAGGCGTGCTTTGAGGTCATCGCGCAACGTCCGGATGGTCACTGCGTGGAACGGACGTTGAACCCAGAGGAATTGACGCTCTTTCTGAGCCGGGCAAACCAGGTGCGGCGAATGGTCGTGCAGGAACAGGTCGATCTCCTGCAGACACACGACGGCCGGCGGGTCGACTTTCGCGTCACATTGGTCAGAGGTCGCGCTGGCGCCTGGCGTGTGGTCGGCATCACCCAGCGAAAGGCGGCGCCGGGATCGATTCTGACGAATTATCATGCGGGTGGAGAAGTCTTGTCACTCACGGAAACGGATACAGGCACCCGCTTGCTGCAAGCTGAGTTTGACATGCCCGAAGATGCGCTGGTGCAGATCACGCGAGCCGCGCTGGCGGTCTCGGAGGAATTGACGCGCATGCACCCGACGTTCGGGCTGCTGGGGGTGGATGTTGGCTGCACGCCGGACGGCCGTTACTATGTGTACGACTGCAATGCGCGGCCCGGCAGGGACATCCTGACGGATGATGAATTGGTGGAGATGATGAAATCCATCGCGGGCTTTGCGCGGTATTTAGCCGACCGGTACAATAGCCAGTAGAGTCAAACCAGAGGAGAGAAGACGATGCGTGAGGTTTGTGAAGCGCGGCGCGCCCGTTTGCGGGAGATGCTGCGCCGTGAAGGGCTGTCTGCGGCAGTGGTGACCTCGCCCGCGGCGGGGTACTATTTCTCGGGCGTTTGGCTGGAAACCGGGGAGCGGGTCAGTGCGCTGATTTTGTTTGCCGACCGTGATCCCATCTGGGTTGTACACGAAATGTTCCGTCACGAAGCGGATGCGGCGGAAGTGGAGAAGCAGTTTTGGAAGGATGGGGACAACCCCTACCCGCTGATCGCCAAGATTGTGGGGGAGACGACCCCAATCGCGATTGATGGTCACTGGGAAGCGCGGCACTTGCTGCCGTTGATGGCGGCGCGCCCGAACGCGCCAGCGCCGGTGGTGTCTGACGCGGTGGTCGGCTGGCTCCGGGAGCGAAAGGACGCCGCGGAGATGAAGTCACTCGAGCGGGCGTCGCAGATGGCCGACGAAGTGGTTCATCGCGTGCGTGCGGCGCTGCAGCCGGGCGTGACCGAGGCCGCTGTGGCCGCCGAACTCGCCAGGTTGTGGGAGGCGGTTGGCGCAGCGGGGATGTCGTTTCCCCCCATCGTCGCGGCAGGAACCGCCGGGGCCGCCCCGCACCATGAACCCGATGAGACGAAGGTGGCGGCGGGGACGACCGTGATCGTCGATACGGGCGGGATTTACCAGCACTACTGCAGCGACATCACGCGGACGTTTGTCATCGGCGCGCCGACGGAGGAAGTGGCCAAGGTCTACGAGTGTGTGCTGGCGGCGCAGCTGGCCGGCATTGCAGCGGCCAAACCGGGCGTCACGCTCGGCGCGGTGGATGCGGCGGTGCGCAAGGTGATTGAGGACGCCGGGTATGGCCCGTACTTCACGCATCGGACAGGGCACGGCGTTGGGCTGGAGATTCACGAAGCCCCCTTCGTGGTCGGCGGGAACGACGAGCTGCTCGCCGAAGGCATGGTGATGAGCATCGAGCCCGGCATTTATCTGCCTGGCAAATTTGGCGTGCGGATTGAAGACCTGGTGGTGATTGAGGCGGACGGCGCCCGCTCGCTGAACCAGGCGCCGAAGCGGCTGGACGACGTGGTGATTGGCGGGTGACACGGATGGCGGGCGCGATCGAGATTGTGGTTCCGCCGCCTTCTAATTACGGCAGCACGACCAGGTACGCTTCCATCGGCCCCTCATGCGCGGCGTCCGCGTGCGTGGTGCAAATCAATCGATAGGTGCCGACTTTGTTGGCTTGAAACGACAGTGTGGTGGTTTGGTTTCGGTGGATCACGGCGTGCAAATGATACCCTTCAAGGAGCACGGGGTGGTCATGCCCCTTGAGTCCGCGAATTTGCAGGCGAACCTGGTCACCCTGCCGAACCACGAACACACTGGGGTCGAATCGATAGACCTCCACAGTTGAACCGTCCGCTTGCTGTGCTTTGATCTCATTCGTCACAATCTGGTACGTAACGGTGTGTCCCGTCGTCGTTGCGGACGAGGCGGAGGGTTGGGATTGGGTTGTGCTGACCGACGCAGGCGGAGTCGTGCTGACCGACGCAGGCGGAGTCGTGCTGACCGACGCAGGCGGCTGCGCGGGTGTTGACAATCCGTAGGGAAGGGTTGCCAGGAATGCAGTGAACAGAAGGGCCATGGGTTGATCCACCTCACGATGATATTGGCGACATTTGCGCTGTTGCGTGGTGCGGCATCGTGATCGTGCCGCGATGTTGCCCCAGGCCGCCAGGGCGCCGGGGTGTCGGGCTGCCAGGGTGTCGGGCTGCCCGAGGGGCACACCCGTACCGCCGTTTAGCTGGCGGGGGTGCGGGAAAGTTGATGCCTACACGTCAGCATGGACTATCTGGAAAAATTTATACACTATTGGCAGAAGATGCCAGCATTGGACCTCCGAACGCGCCCTAATCGCGCCGCGGCGCCCCAATCGCGCCCCGATAAGGTAGCAAACCCGCCTTAAGATGGCTGGCCGAGCGTGCCGGGCCTTCGATTAGGCAGGAAGGGTTCCTAATGGTGGCGGGGGTACCGGCAGCTCGCTCGGTGTAAGGTAGCAAACCCGTCTTAAGATGGCTGGCCGAGCGTGCCGGGCCTTCGATTAGGCAGGAAAGGTTCCTAATAGTGGCTGGGGTGCGGGCAGCTCGCTCGGTGTAAGGTAGCAAACCCGCCTTAAGGTGGCTGGCCCGGCGTCGCCGGGCCTTCGATTAGGCAGGAAAGGTTCCTAATGGCGGCTGGGGTGCGGGCAGTTCGCTCGGTGTAAGGTAGCAAACCCGCCTTAAGGTGGCTGGCCCGGCGTCGCCGGGCCTTCGATTAGGCAGGAAAGGTTCCTAATGGCGGCTGGGGTGTCGGTGGCTCGCTCGGTGTAAGGTAGCAAACCCGCCTTAAAGTGGCTGGCCCGACGGTGCCGGGCCTCCGATTAGGCAGGAAAGGTTCCTAATGGTGGCTGGGGTGCGGGCAGCTCGCTCGGTGTAAGGTAGCAAACCCGCCTTAAGGTGGCTGGCCCGACGGTGCCGGGCCTCCGATTAGGCAGGAAAGGTTCCTAATGGCGGCTGGGGTGTGGGCAGCTCGCCTCGCATAAGGTAGCAAACCCGCCTTAAAGTGGCTGGCCCGACGGTGCCGGGCCTCCGATTAGGCAGGAAAGGTTCCTTATGGCCTCCAGTGCACCAACGGCCTCCAGTGCACCAACGGCCTCCAGTGCACCAGCGGCCAGTGCACCAGCGGCGGGCGAGTGCACCAGCGCCGGTGCCGGGCCCTCGCCGCTTCGGCGAGTCACCAGCGTATCCATCACTCGGTCAGCTTCAGCATGGCGATAGGGACCGCGGTTTCAGAGGCATCCGATTCGCGGATTCCCCATGCCATGACCCCTTCAAGCTTCGTGACCGTCAATCGGTCGTATTCCTCCGTCAAGTCGTACATCTTGCCGATTTCTACTTGCACCGTCGGGAAAATCAAGTAGGATTTCGCTAGATACCATTTGGTCATCAGGACGTTATATTCGCTCCAGTTCTGCTGATCGTAGGCGCGCTGCCCTTGCTCTCGGAGCTTGTCCATCTCATGCTGCAACTGGGTTTCTGTCATGTCACTGTATCGTAAATCCGCAGGGGATTCGCTGCTGGGCTGCATCGGCTGGTTTTCGCTGCTGGGCTGCATCGGCTGGTTTTCTTCGTTGAGGGACGTCATGTCGATTGGCTCCTTTGGTGAACTCTCCCTTTAGTGTAACATGCCCGTACATTGTGCGGTGCGCCCGGCCTAGCTCTTCGTCGGGGTCGCCGTGACGTGTAGATGCAGCGTTTCGCCAACGAGCACGGTTTGCGTGACATGAATGGTCAGGGTGGTGTTGTCGACGGTCAGTGTGCGACCCTCGAGGAGGTTGGTGGGGAGTTCTGGCTGCTCAATCAAGATTTCGATGCGGCGGCCTTCCAAAAATTGCAGCTGCTGCTGGACGAACTGGACGACTTGAAGCTGCGACAGGCCGTCGGGCGCCTTCGCCTGAACGTCGATGTTTTGCAGGAGGGGCTCCGTGCTGGGCTGGTGGAGCTGTGCGGACAGACGGGCGTTCTCATGGTCCGCTTCTTCCAGGTGCAGACGGAGGCTCTGGATTTCCAGGTTCAGGTTTTCGAACTGTCTCCCATGCACCAGGTTCATGCCGGAACTGCCGATGAGTACCCCGACTACCATCCAGGCAAAGGATTGCCGCAGTTTCATAGACTGCAGTTTCATAGACCGCTGTTTCATGGCAGGTCATTGCCCGCCATCCAGCGGACAAGAATGTACCCGAGCTGGCAGCCCAAAAACGCCGCGACGAGGTACGCGAACTGCTTGCCCATTGGCATCAATTGGCGCTCCAGCACGCCCGATTCAATTGCCCGGAGTGTGTCCATCGTGCCACCCAGGGTGCTGACCAGCGCCCAGATTTTGAGCTGGCCTGCGAGACGCACCATCGTGGTCATGGGGGCGCCATGGGTAAATACCGCCGCGATCCCGCCGAGCAGTGCGCCGCCGACGACCATGCCGAGCGATACACAGAAGTCCATGATGATATTGTGGAAAAATACCGATCCGGTCGATGGCATTGGTCTGGACCCCCCATTTCAAGATACGGGACAAGGCGGGCAAATATGATATGATGAAGGAATCGGTTTGCATGTTGGAGGAAGAGAGCGGATGAACACGGACGATACCGTGCCAAATACCCAGCCGGATAGCGCCGCTGCGCACGCCGCTGGGCCAGCAGAACAGGAACAGATATGGATTTGCGCCCACTTTGCGTTCACGCCGTCCTGGCTCGGCAACGGGATGGTGCGGGTTTGGGCCGCAGCGGAACCCTCCGGGCGGGTGGAGCGTTTTTCGCACCTGGACATCGTCGTCTCCTGGCTGAAGACGCAGACGGGACTCAGCCCCGTCGATCAGTCTTCTGGCATCGCGGTGTATTTCGAGGCCGACTTTGCCGCGAAGGTGGCTGCGGCGGAAATCGATACAGCTTCGCTTCCGGAGGGATTCCGGCTTGCGAAGAGCTTTGAGCTGTTTCTGCGCACCGCTCGACTGGCCCGCGAGATTGTGCGCCGACAGGACATTCTTGCGTTTGCGGCGCCTGTGGATTTGGCGCCAGCGCAGGTGATGGAGACGTGCTGTTTGCTGGCGGACGGGTCGGAGGACGGCGGCAGCCAGTGGGTCGCGCATCACAGCGCGTATTGTGCCGCCTGGCTGCCAGCGTGGACGGACAGCGGGCTTCGGGCGCTGCGCAGAATCTATATCCACGAAATGGCCCGGATGTGGGACGATCCCGATGACCCGAACGCGGTCCGCATCTCCGCCGCTGGTCCCATCGAGTTCGACCGCTGGATTTGGCGCTGCGTGGACGAACTGGTGCGGGCGAATCTCCTGCCTGCGGATGACGCCGTGGTTCGTCTCGGCCGATCGCGATACCGCGTGTTCTACCGCGGAGAAGCGGAACTGCTGACGAGGTGGCAGCAAGGGCTGTGGGCGCACGACGCCGAGGCACGGCTGTTTCCGGCGGACGGGTGGCTGCTGCGCCGGCAGCTGCTGCCGGCGTTTGCAGACAGCGGCTGGCGGCGGGAGTGGCTTGCCGACGACAGCGGCAGTGCGTATTACCACGTGGCGTTTGAAGTCGTGCCGCCGGACGCAGAGCATCCGGCCGCAGATTGGCAGCTGGTGTACTACGTCGCGCACAACGAATGGCCCGTTCGCGTGCCGCTTCGTGAACTGTGGGCGAGCGGCCAACGTGTCTTGACCATCGGGCGGGATGTGCTGGTCGATCCAGCGCGCTGGATTCTGCCTGCGCTCCGGCGCGCGGGACAGTGTTACGCGCCGATTCTGCAGAGCCTGCGTGAACCGGGGCCGACCGGGTGCAGCGTGCCGCCGGAGGATGTGGTGACGCTGGTCACGGAAGGGCTGCCGGCGCTGCGCGAGCAGGGGTTTTCGGTGGAGACGCCGGACTTTGACGCCGCGGGCGTGGCCAATGTGCGCATCCGCGTGCGTGTGCGGCGCGGCCGCGAGAAGTCGCTGCAGGCACGCCAGCGGGGACGGCGCCCGTCTGCGGGGTGGTTTGATGCTGAGCGGCTTGTGGACTTCGACTGGACCTTGGCGGTGGGGGACGAGGAGTTGTCGAGCCAGGC
Source organism: Alicyclobacillus cycloheptanicus (assembly GCF_028751525.1). GTDB lineage: Bacteria > Bacillota > Bacilli > Alicyclobacillales > Alicyclobacillaceae > Alicyclobacillus_L > Alicyclobacillus_L cycloheptanicus. The sequence goes on along the minus strand of NZ_CP067097.1, from coordinate 568,542 downwards.
GTTTGAGCAGCTGGTGGAAGCGCACACACCGTATATCCACCTGGGGGGCTCGTGGAAGCTCGTTCCCATGAACCAGATTTTGGCGCAGTTGAAGGAGCTCGGGTTGTCCGGGCGGCCGCTCGGCGCAGCGCAGTTCTCGCGGGCGCTGCTGCTGGGACAGGAGCAGGATGAGGCATCTCCGGTTCGCCTGGAAGTCGATGTCGATGATGAAGCGATGGATGCACAGCGGGTGATTCGCTTTTTCCTCAACGCGGAGCCGCCCAAGCCGGTACCGACACCGCAAGGGTTTCAGGGGACGCTTCGGCAGTATCAGCAGACCGGGTACGCGTGGCTGCTGCACTTGAGAAACCTTGGCTGCGGGGCTTGCCTGGCGGATGACATGGGCCTTGGCAAGACGATTCAGGTGCTGGCGTACCTGCAGTACCTCAAGGAACAAGGGCAGAGTCAGGGGCCGCACCTGCTGGTCTGCCCAACGTCGCTGCTGCAGAACTGGAAAGCGGAGGCCGCGCGGTTCGTCCCTGCTCTGCGCCTCTACGTGCACCATGGTGTAGAGCGGAACACACCTTTGCCGGACGGGCGTGATCGACTCACGGCGGCCCTCGACACATGCGATGTGGTGTTGACGACCTACGCCATCACCGTGCGTGACGCAGAGGCGCTGCAGGCGATCGCGTGGGACGCGGTCATCGCCGATGAGGCCCAGAACATCAAGAACGCGGATACCAAGCAGGCGCGGGCGGTGCAAAACCTGCATGCGCATCACCGCATCGCGCTCACAGGCACGCCGGTGGAGAACCGCTTGGAGGAGCTGTGGTCGATTTTCCACTTCACCAATCCGGGGTACCTCGGCGGATTGTCGTGGTTTCGCAAGCAATTGGCGGGCCCTGGGGAGATTCGGCCGAACTCTGTGCAGAGCCGGAGGCTGCACCGGCTGGTGCAACCGTTGTTGCTGCGGCGGAGCAAGTCCGATCCGGCGATTCAGATGGAACTTCCCGAAAAGTGGGAGGTTCAGGAATATGCGTCGCTCAGTGCTGAACAGGCGGCGCTGTACCAATCGATTGTCAACCGGCTGTTCGTGGATATTGACGGCGCGCCCGCGGGCCTTTCGCGGCGGGGGCGCATCCTGGCGGCGCTTGTCCGGCTGAAACAGGTCTGCGACCACCCGTGCCTCGTCGAAGGCGGCAGTACCGATGTTCGGCGGTCTGGGAAGCTCGGGCTGCTGCTCGAGCTGCTGGACGACGTGATCGACGAAGGGGCGGCAGCCCTGGTGTTCACCCAGTTTCGCGACATGGGAGAGCTGTTGTGTGACACCATTGCGGCGAAGTATGGGTGGCGGCCGCAGTTTTTGCACGGCGGGCTGTCGGCTGCGGCGCGCGGCAAAATCGTAGAGGACTTTCAGCAGGGAAACGACCCGTCCCCCGTGCTCGTCCTGTCGCTGAAGGCCGGCGGGGTGGGCCTGAATCTCACCCGTGCGAACTATGTGTTTCATTATGATCGCTGGTGGAACCCGGCCGTGGAAGACCAGGCGACCGACCGGGTGTTTCGCATTGGCCAGACCAAGAATGTGCAGGTCCACAAACTGATTTGCGCAGGGACGCTTGAGGAGCGCATCGACCAGTTGATTGCTTCCAAGCGTCAGCTTTCGGCGGCGGTGATTGGGGACAGTGCCGAGGGCTTCATCACAGAGCTGGACGATGCCGCCCTGCGTGAACTGTTCGCGCTCGATGTGGATGCGATGATGGAGGATGAGGGGTAATGGCTGGGCAGAGCAAATCATCCGGCGTCAGTTTTGTGGAGCAGCGCTGGCGGCCTTTTCTCGATCAAGTCGAAAAGAGCCGTCTCAGACGCGGCAAGACCCTGGCCAAACAGGGCGGGGTCAAGCAGCTGCGGCTGAAGCGGGAGTGGATCACGGCCGCCGTCCACCCGGGCAGTTTCAGCGCCGCCTTCCGGGTGCGCGTGCTGGTCCCGGACTGGTGGGCTCGGCATGTGGAGTCGATTGCCCTGTGGTTTGCGAGACGTCCGGATTGGCTGGCGGCCATGCTGGACGGCGAATGGGACCCGGAGCTGGTGGCGTTTCTGGATGAAAATGAGGTGCACTTTTTTCCGAATGAAGCCATCGCACGGCGGATGATTCAGGAGAGTGAGTGCACGTGCGGCGACTTGCTGCGCCCTTGCGTCCACGTGGTCGCAACGGTGTATCAGATGGTGATGAATGTGGAGGCGGACGCGTTTTGCGCCTTTCGATACGTCGGCGTGGACCCGGAGCGCCTGCTCGATAAAATCTACGCACGAATGGCCCTGCTGGTGGCAGAAGCATCGGACGAGAAAACGGAACAAGAGCGGATCGACGAAGCGGCGCGCAAGGATGAAGCGAATGATGCAAGCACGCTCGGTGACAACGGCCTGCAGGACAGACGACTGCCGCTGTGGACCGAGGAACAAGCGGTATTTCAGAGTGAAAGCCATGCAGCAGCAAAGATTCAGCATGTCATCGTGCCGAAACTGCGCAAGTGACGTCCGGATGGAAGGCGGCTGTCGTCACTGAAGGCAGCTTTAGCCACTGATGGCTCGCAAGCTGCCAGCTGCCGTGTTACATGGCATGCGGGTGTTGGTCGTGCGGTTCGTCTTGTGATTCGTTCGCGTCAGACGGTTCGTCTGTCACGGACAGGGCTTGTCTCGCAAACAGTCCCAGCAAAGTCGCCAAGAATACGATAATGACGATGAAGCCAATCCCCATAGTCGCTGCTCCTTTCCTGAGACGTTTTCTCGAAGCGTGGTACACACTGTTTGTTATATAGACGTACGCACCTGCAAAAACGTTTCAGGGGGCTGGCGCATTTTGGATGAAAATTTGTGCATGTTTGTGCATGCCGGCCTCGTTGATGCCTCTGTCAGCAGGCGATGTTTCGCGTTGTTTAGACCTCGGACAACGTTGGGACGTGTTCGAAGAGGTAATTTCGGAAGCAGGAGACGGCACTTGCGGTGAAATTGGACTGCTTTAGAACGACGGAAAACGTGCGCTTGACCGGCAGGCTTTGGAAGGGCAGTTCGACCAGGGCGCGCCACTGCAGTTCCCGGTGAACCACCCATTTCGACAGCAGGGCGACTCCAAGACCAGCGAGTACCGATTCTTTGATGAGCTGTGTACTCGCATACTCCTGTACAACAGCAGGGCGAAGGTGAAGCTGTGCAAACACCGTCTCTGTGATTTCGCGTGTGCCAGACCCGGGTTCTCGAATCATCCACGGCACGCTGTTCAAGTCTTCCACTGTTATGTTCGCTTGGTTGGCGAAGGGGTGGCCGCTGGATGCGACGAGGGTCAGTTGGTCGCTCGCAAGCGGTTCGATGGCGAGATCGTGCTGGTGATGGGTCGAACCCTCAATGATGCCAATGTCCAACTGACCGCGTGCCACCAGGTCGGCGACTGCGCGCGTATTGTGAATCTCGATGATGGGCGTGACGTCAGGATAGTGCAGCCTGAAATCGGCAATCAAATGCGGCAGTACATACTCCCCGAACGTAAAACTCGCACCAATGGTCAGCGGTCCGCTCGGCTTGCCGCGTAAATCCTCGATTAAGCGGGTCATGCGCGCATAGGAGCACAGGATGTCCTTCGCTTGCTGGTATGCGATTTCTCCGGCCTTCGTCAACCGCACACTGCGTTTGTTTCGCTCAAGCAGTTGTACATCCAGGCGTTTCTCCAGCGTCTGGACGTGCTGACTGATGGCGGGTTGGCTGATGTGCAGCTTCTCAGCTGCATGTGTAAAACTGCGCTCTTCGGCGACAGTCACGAATGCCAGCAGGTGGATGTCCATGGGTGGGTCGCTCGCTTTCCAGCATCCAGTGCAACAGACATAGGATAAGTATTTCTTATGATAATAACATAAAACATGTATTTCATTTATTTAAATCCGCGCACTATGATGAATGTAGTTATCCACGGGAGGCGCGTCATGATGGGCATCATCAGGCAAATCGGTCCGCATTGGTTCACGACCGTGATGGGGATTGGCATCGTCGCAGCCTTGACATTCACCTCACCCATCGCAATTCCGTTTCAGCATGTCATCGGTACACTGCTCTTTTTCCTCTTGAACGTCGTGTTTGCCGCGGCGATGGGCTCCTGGATACTGCGTTGGATGTTTCATACCAGAGAGTCGCTGAACGATTTCAGGCACCCGTCCAGCGCCCTGTTTTACGGCGCGTTCGCGATGGGCATCAACGTCGTCGGGAATGACTACCTGCTCATTGGGACACAAATCTTCCACGCAGCACCAGCACTCCTTGTCAGCAAAGTTCTGTGGGTGGCGGGGACGGTCGCTTCGATTTTTACGGTTGTGGTGGTACCGTACCTGCTCTTTGCCGAACACGAAGTCGAACCGCAGCAAACGCTTGCCACCTGGCTGATCCCGGTGGTGCCGCCGATTGTTGCCGCGGCGACGGGGATGAATCTGATTCCCTTTTGGCAGGGCCATGCTGTGCAGTTTGCCATGCTGGCACTGCTTCTGGCGATGTTTGGCGTGACATTTTTTCTCTTTATGATGGTCAGCGGGCTCGTCTATTCGCGGCTGGTCTATCACAAACGGCTCTCTGGCGAAGCAGCGCCAAGCTTATGGGTGGAGATTGGGCCGATTGGCATGTCGATGGCGGTGTTTGGTTCACTGTCAACCAAGACGACCTCGATATTCGCACCCTACACGCACCTGCTGCATGCCCTGGGTTTGATTTTCGATATGGCGTTGTGGGGCGTTGGTGTTTGGTGGATCGTGATCTCAAGCATGCATACGATTCTGCACGTCACCAAGCGCGGCGACGGGCTGCCCTTTCACATGGGGTGGTGGAGCTACGTCTTCCCGATTGGGAGTTTTACGAATGGCACATACGCGTTGGCCCACCTGACCTCCTATCCCGTGTTTTTCGTAGCAGGGCTCGTTCAACTGCTGATGCTCTGGGGATGCTTCGTAGTTGTCTTCGCGCGTACGGCTCACGGCATTTATAAGGGTGACCTCCTCCAATGGAGAGTTCATCGCCGCCGTCGTGGCATGGCTGCCGTACACTGAAGCATCACGCCAGCACCACGCGCTGGCACCGGCGTGCATGCAGGCATCTCAGCGGAAACCGCCCAGTTGGGCAGAATCACGGCCGGCAAGCTGTCGGCAGCGAAGATTCGCCGTTCTGGGCGGTTTGGCTTGGGTGAAGCTTAAGATGAAGCTTACGCCTGGTAGTTGGCCAGGGTATCCGTCATAATTGGGACAATTTGCTTTTTCCGCGAAACGACACCCTTGAGCAGGGCTTTGTTGTTTTCCAGCTTGACATTGTAGGCCTTCTCCACAGCACCTGCGACAGACCCGAGGGCCACGCCGACCGAGTCACTGTTCAGGATATCTGTGACGACGAACAAGAACAAATCGAGGCCTTTGTCGGCGATGATTTGCTTCAATGAAGCTTCCAGTTCCGCCTGGCGGTCGAGCACGTCGCTGGTGTCGATCGCGTTGACCTGCGCGATCATCACCTTGTAATTGCCCATCTGGAACTCCTTGGCGTCCAGGTTGACCAGTTCATCAATGCGCTTGTCGCGCAAATTCGCGCCTGCCTTGAGCATCTGCAGACCGTAGTCCTGAATGTCCACACGGGCAATTTCTGCCAATTCCTTGATGGCGGCTTCGTCTTCCGGCGTGCAGGTGGGCGACTTCAGGAGCAGCGTGTCGGAGATGATGGAGGATACCATCAAGCCGGCGATTTCCTTGCGAATCGCGACACCCTTTTCTTTGAACAGCTTCAGCAGAATGGTCGCCGTGCAGCCAACGGGCTCCGCGCGGTAATAGAGCGGGCCGCTGGTTTCAAAGTTCGCAATGCGGTGATGGTCGATGACTTCGACGACCTGGACTTGATCGATGTCGTTCGCACTCTGCTGGCGCTCGTTGTGGTCAACCAGAATGACCTGCTTCGTTTCGTTGCTCACCGTTTCCACCAGGCGAGGGGCTTCCACTTTAAAGTAATCCAGAACAAATTCGGTCTCGGGGTTGAGGCTGCCAAGGCGGACAGCCTCGACCGGGACACCCAGCTGGCGCTTCAAATCGGCGTACACAATGGCCGAGCAAATCGTGTCCGTATCAGGGTTTTTGTGTCCGAAAATCAGTGTCTTGTCCATTGTATCCTCCTCAAATTGTCAAGGTGTATGTAGGACGTCGCCCAGCACATGGACACATGGGACATGGCTGCATGAGCGCATGACCATGAGCGAATGACCACATGGCCGATGGCCGAACGGATTCCATCCGCTGCCCTCTGATTGCATTGTAGAGTGATGACCCAGTAAATCAAGCGGAACATGAGTCATTGTACAGAATACATCGTATTGCTGTACAGCGGAGGGTAAAATTCAAGCGTGTCGCTGCGGGCGGCCTCTGTCGCGAGCCTCCTGGACGTGACTGATTCCATTTCGTGCACACCTGTTCGTGCACACCTGCCGCCTCATAGGGGGCTATAGGGGGCCATAGGGGGCCGTTCCTGCCCCTAAGCCTTCGCCACATCGTCGCGCAGGGCACCTTTGCTGCCCTAAGCCTCCGCCTGTGCTTTGGCTCGCCACCGCTTTGGGCACCTTTCGTTCCCAATGGGTGGTCCGGCGCGGCCGGACCGTCCATCTTTAGGCGTCTTTTTTGCCTTATGGGGGCCCGGGTCCCGCCGACTTGCCGACCATAAGGCGCCTTTCCTACCTTATGGGGGCTCGGGCCCCGCCGATTCGCCGACCATAAGGCACCATTCCTACCTAAAGCCGCTGCGAGCGCCATCGGAGCGCGCCGCTTAAGGCACCATTCCTGCCTTATGGGGGGCTGGACCCCGCCGGCTTGCCGACCATAAGGCGCCTTTCCTGCCTAAAGCCGCCGCGAGGCCATCGGATCCCGGCGCCTAAGGCACCATTCCTGCCTTATGGGGGCCCGGGCCCCGCCGGCTTGCCGACCATAAGGCACCTTTCCTGCCTAAAGCCGCCGCGAGGGCCATTGGATCCCGGCGCCTAAGGCACCATTCCTGCCTTATGGGGGCCCGGGTCCCGCCGACTTGCCGACCATAAGGCACCTTTCCTACCTAAAGCCGCTGCGAGGGCCATCGGATCCCGGCGCCTAAGGCACCATTCCTGCCTTATGCGGATCCGCGGGATCCGGCGCGGCTCGCCGCCCGCTAAGCTCGCTAAGCCGGCCGTTCCTAAGCTCACCGCACCACGCTGCATTTCCAGAACATACGTTTGTATTCCATGTGCATCTGCGTATAATACTCGATATAAGAACATATGTTCTTGTTACGCACTCTGATTAGGACACCTTGGTTGGAATTGCAGAAACGCATGTATTGAGCAATCTCCCAAACCATTCCTTCGGATTTTGTCGCCGGTTGAATCGGTAGCAGAACTCGTTCAATGACTTTCATCCTTGCGAACTGCGGATTCCCGTCGGGATCGGTCTGAAGCGCTACAACGACACCTTGTTTTGTGGTTCCTCGTCCATCTGTACAGGCGCAGGTTAGTACGTCTTTTCCAAGCAATCCGTAGTATCATTAAAATAAATATGATCAGTTAAACGATTAAGGGGGGCTATGGATAAAATGATTAGGCATAAAATGTTCATCGTCCTCCTGTTACTTTCTGCGGTCATAGTAAGTGGATGCGCTACTAGCGAAAATGCGGTGAATACGTCGCCCCCTCAGCCCGACAAACTGGGTAGTGTAGATATCCGCCTCGTCAAGACGATCCCTGTACCGCAAGAAAAGGCGCAAACTCCAGCGGATACAGTTCGAAACGGGGTTATATGGACATTAACTAATGGGCATACAGTAACTGCTGAAAAGGCCAAACAGGTCTTGAATATCGATTTTCAGAATACGGCAGTGGTCGATGTTAAGGTTCCTGATGTATCAAAGTGGTTCTATATTTTCTATCTACACAAGGTGAAGAAATCGTGGTCTATTATAGGAGTAGTAGGAGCGCAGGTATTCCACTCTAACCATATCGTTCAACCGCTGCCTGCCCCATACGAGCATCTCATTGGAACAAGAACTGCCGAAACAGGTGTTGGGACGTTTTGGCTATATTATGATGCTCAGAGTGTAATTTCTATGGGGAACATCAAAATATCAACTGAATACCCGCTTCCAAAGGGCAAGCGAGTTACACTTCCCAATGGGCAGAGTGCCACTTTGGTTCGTCAGAATGGCGTGAATTTCGTATATTACCCGAGCAGTCCTGGCCGCTTTGTGTGGATCGGAGGCAACGTACCATACCGAAGTATACTTCAGCTTGCGGGTAATAAGGATTTGTCGTTTACTCAGACACCCTTGGATTGATATCGTTACATAATAATCCGGCCACTGCCATGGCAGTGGCCTTGAGACTTGTCTCAAACATTCTGGTACAGAGTCAAGGCAACCTGACGCAGTTCATCACTGACTTCGTCGATGTCTTCCGCGGCGGCACTATCTTGGAAGCCATAAAGGAGATTGGCGTGAGACTATATGTGAAGCAGGTGAGGGAAAAACCTCCACGTCGGCGGACTCAAACGCTACGCAACTGCAACGGTATCTCTATGTAACTCCTTGCGTTCCATGCACATTGGTGATTCTCCTTGTTCGTCATTAGGGTTGTCTCAACACAAACCGCTGAGCGTCTTCCGCAATGAATCCGTCCGACACGCCGGCCGATCTGGTTGGCTTTCCTGAGGCGACGGCACACCTCGTTGAGTAACTTCAAGATGACAACCGCCACTTCGTCCCGTTCGTAAAGATCCCGCGGCAATGTCATGTGATGCGATATACCTTTGTGCGGTTCTGAATAACTGTGGGGGGTTAATGTCGCTTAGGTCGATGCCGTTGGCCCAGCGATGGATGATTTCTCCCCATAGGCCGAAGCGGGCTTTTATCCGGCTGGCCGGCAGAGCCGCGATACCTCACACGATGCTGCATGTCCACGAGGCCATAGATGAACTGGGTCATTGTGAGACCAGTCCTGCTCGCTTAGCTCGACCACGCGCCTCCGCTTCAAGCATTGTTCATGCTCGGATTATTTGACGTCATTGTCGGTGGATTTTCTTTGATTCGCTGTCGGGGACTTTAGCAGGATATTGTCGAGAAATGCAGAAACGCCCTCTGTGCCCAGTAGGCCCAGGTGGCGTTCCCATCTGCGCAGGGTAACGTAAGTGTACTCGGTTGGTGGCCAGTTACTTTCGTTCCCTAATTCGAGGCCGAATGGCTCTCGCTGTATGCCTAGCGTATCCATAGAATGCAAATCTGTCAATCCGGTAAGCCCGGAAGAATACGCCCTCGCTGTACAGAAGCTGCTACCGCGCGACGTGCCTTGTATTTACTGTTCACATTCGTATACGTACGTCCACGGATACTACCGTCGTCGTCTGTTCATGCTCGGATTATTTGACGTCATTGTCGGTGGATTTTCTTTGATACGCTGTCGGGGACTTTAGCAGGATATTGTCGAGAAATGCAGAAACGCCCTCTGTGCCCAGTAGGCCCAGGTGGCGTTCCCATCTGCGCAGGGTAACGTAAGTGTACTCGGTTGGTGGCCAGTTACTTTCGTTCCCTAATTCGAGGCCGAATGGCTCTCGCTGTATGCCTAGCGTATCCATAGAATGCAAATCTGTCAATCCGGTAAGCCCGGAAGAATACGCCCTCGCTGTACAGAAGCTGCTACCGCGCGACGTGCCTTGTATTTACTGTTCACATTCGTATACGTACGTCCACGGATACTACCGTCGTCGCCCATTCGATTTAGGCGAGATGCGCCATGATTTCCTACAACAACGGCGGCAGTGCCCAAGTTGCAAACGGACATTTGCAATCCTGCCATCCTTTGTCGCACCTTTCCAGCGGTATACAATCATGGTCCAGGATCTTCTTGTGAGCCTTTTGGCAGGTACACTGACGGTAGACGCTGCCCTAGCCAAATTGGCCGAATGCGGCGTCTGCTTATCCGAGTCATGTGCCCGCAACTGGTTTACTCGGATTCAGGGGCAGGTGACCAAAGTCATCGCCTTGGTCTCCCGGATTGTCCAGTTTCATCGGCCAGATGTACCACTGCCTCCATTACGCCACAACGTCAGAGACTCGGTATTGTGCACCTATTATGACCGGCTTGTGCTGCTTGACGTGGCTGGCGGCAGTGACTTCTGGAATCTCAGGCGTGAAGTCGTCTGCCTGTTTGCCCCATCGTTGTCGGTGAAGCGGGTGTCGTATGGCCTCTCCCCAGCCCTTCCACCGTAACAACGCTGCTTATCCCACAGAAAACCATCTTCCGAGCGGATGGGACCCGCCCCCAGAATGAGGCTATCTCGTATGGGAAGGAGAAGCTGGACATGCAAGATGATTCGCGACGCCAAATCGCTCTGTTCCGCTATGGTCTTATTGCCCCGATATTGCGGCAAACCGAGAGTGGTGCTCAAAAAGCGATGCTGGAGGAACTGGCTAGTCAGGAACATGAGATGCCAAACGGAGAGAAAAGAAGATTCTCGGAACGCACGCTAGAGCGATATTTGGCAGGCTACCGAAAGGAAGGGGTAGATGGGCTGCTTCCCCAACTTCGGGCAGACGACCGCCGACCGCGGGTGTTGCCCCCTCATGTGATTGAACGAGCTGTGGCCTTGCGTAAGGAACAACCCTTGCGCACAGTGGAGCAACTCATTGTGATGCTGGAGACTGAAGGACTCGTTCCAGAAGGATTTATTCGGCGCAGCACACTGTCCGCGCATTTGCGCAGAGCCAAGGTGGAGCGTACAAAGGCAGTGCGCAAGCAACGTACCTGGCAGCGGTATACCGCCAATGAAGTTCACGAAATTTGGCAATGTGACGTCTGTGATTCCTTGCGCGTCCCAGACCCCAACTCTGGGGGCCAGATGCGGGTAGCCAGATTGGTTGCTGTACTTGACGATAAGAGTCGTTATATCTGCTACGCCGCGTTTTATTTTCGAGAGAATCTGCCGGTGCTTGAGGATGCGTTGAAAAAAGCGATTACTACGCATGGAACGCCGAAAATCTTCTACTGCGACAATGCAAAGATTTACCAGTCAAAACAGTTGAGCGAGGTGGCTGCCAGACTCGGGTTTGAGATTCGTCACTCCCGGCCATTTCTCCCCCAAGGGCGCGGGAAATTGGAACGATACTTCGGCTACGTAGAGCGCTCTTTCCGCCCGGAAGCCGAGTTGTGTGTGAAGAACAGTACCATCCAGAATCTCGACGACCTCAATCGCTACTTCCGTGCCTGGCTGGAGAAAATGTATCACCAGAGAACCCACAGCACGTTGAAAAAACGGCCTGCAGCCGTACTGACCACGCACGGTCCGTTGCGGTTGGTGGACCCGCATGTGCTCGAAGACGCATTTCAATGGACCTACAAGGCAAAGGTGGACAAGACAGCCTGCATTTCAGTGCAGGGAAACACGTACGAGGTTGAGTCCATCCTCGTTGGGCGAACCGTGACGTTGCGCTACAACCCCTTCGACCTCACTCGTATTCAGGTATGGCTGGAGGGCAAGCACTACGCGAATGCCGTCCCGCTGAAGATGCGCCGACACACAGACAAACGTGTAACGCAAGCCGATTCCCCACCTTCAGAGCTACCAACCGAACCAGGGATTTCCTTTCTCGAAACGATTACCGCAGCCCACGAAAAGCAGAGGCAACAGTCGCTTGGGCGAACCTCGTTTGCTCGTGCCCTGAAAGATGGTGAATCTCATGATGACTGAGTTCTTTGGCTTCGCTCAGGAGCCTTTTGACCGTGACATCCCGGTCGAACGCTTGGTGGCGTTTCACGGTCACAGCGAGCTCTCTGCAAGGCTCATCTACGCGACGGAACACCGCCACATGGCACTTGTAACCGGGGACACCGGGACCGGGAAGACAACGGCCGTACGCGCTGTGATGAAGCGAATGGATGAGAGCCAATACAAGTTCATGTATATCGCCAACGCCGGACTTACGCCCAAAACACTATACCGCGTGATTCTCGAGCGTCTGCAGATCCAGCCCAGGTTTCGACAGGTAGATAACCAGGCGCTCGTTCACCAGGTGCTCGAAGAAAGCTACCAAAAAGGCCAACAAGTCGTGATTATCGTCGATGAAGCACATGAACTCGACCCGCAGATGCTGGCCGAATTTCGGTTCCTCAACAATTTTCGGGCTGATTCATTCTCGCCGATTTCCCTCTGGCTGGTGGGACAAACAGAATTGCGGGAGAAGATGAAACTCCGAATCCTGACTTCACTATCCGGGAGAATCCAAATTCGCTACCACATGGGGACGTTGACCGAGGCTGAAGTGCAGGACTATGTCTCGAAGCAGCTGGCGAGCGTGGGTCAGGAGAGAACGATTTTCTCAGCTGATGCCGTGAAGTTGATTGCGAGAACCAGCCAAGGTAATCCCCGGTTGATTAACACACTGTGTCGTGGCGCGCTGATCGACGCTGCAACGTTGGGACACAGCGTCGTTGATAACAGTCATGTGGAGCGGGCATGGATGGAGGTGAGCGGCTCATGACGGGAAATCTACGATTCAGTTCACTGCGGGACCGATGGTACTTTGCAGATGAACAAGATGAACATGACTTGCATTGCGGAGACCCGATTGAAATCGAGATCGGCGACAGATATTACTACGCGAGAATAGAGTGGTGTGCTGAGGGATGGTACGCGATCTTCCACGAAGACGACCAGCGCAGTGACGCATTCGTGCTGATGCGCAACCGAACTTACACTGCGAGGTGGATATACTTCTAGACGAGCACGTTGGCAGGAGGGTCGCCTAAGGCGGCCCCCTTTATTTATTCAAAGGCCGACAAAATGCGTGAAACTTCCGCGCCGATTCCAGGTGACAATGACATCTGGAATTTCACCGTCAAATAATCCGAGCGGCCACAAGCATCTTCCACATGAAAGTTGCCTCGTCGTGATAATTACCGCATTGATAAGGAGTCACACATCCATCACGTCATCCTTGCGGTCGAGGATTTTTATTCCCTTATCACGCATTTGGGCCTTTGTAAGAGCGATTTCTCGGATGATCTGCTCTTGGACTGCCTCCAGTACTAAAAGGCGCCGCAAAGTAGCACTCGGACGTTCCATACAGGCACCTACACGCGAACATATGTTCTGGTTATGCGCTCCGCTCAGGTGTATACTAAAAACACGAACATAAGTTCGTGGGTGATGCAGAGTGACAAGGTAAAAGGGATGACATTACTGGAATTTCAAAGAAGTGCGATGCAGGAATGTGATGCGAATTACCGCTTAGCGGGTCTTGTTGAGATGGACGACGCCTATTTTGGTGCCCCCAAATCCGGTACAGATGGACGAGGAGCCACAAAACAAGGTGTCGTTGTAGCGCTTCAGACCGATCCCGACGGGAATCCGCAGTTCGCAAGGATGAAAGTCATTGAACGAGTTCTGCTACCGATTCAACCGGCGACAAAATCCGAAGGAATGGTTTGGGAGATTGCTCAATGCATGCGTTTCTGCAATTCCAACCAAGGTGTCCTAATCAGAGCGCGTGATCAGAACATATGTTCGCGTTTTGGCGAGGTGTTCTCATATGAAATATGCGCTGTTTGGGCAGGGAGAAGGCGTTCGCGCAGCCTGTGCGCATCCGGTTTGGGCCAGTGTCCGTCAGGGCATTGTGACGGACGCTTCTGTTTCCGCGCGAATGCGGGGGATCCGGCCGGGGATGCGGCAGGCGACAGCGGAAGCACTGGTTTCGGATGTTGTCTGCTGTCCGGAATCGGCGCAGCCTGAGCCCGTGATGGAAGCCGTGTGGCGCACCATCTGGAAATTTTCACCGTGGCTGGAGACGGTTAATCACGACGCGTTTTTCCTTCAGATGCCCGGGAGGGCGGCACCGCTCCGGGAAGTGCGGCTGCTTCTTCAGCAGCTGGATGGCCTCTTGTCCGATGAACAGCGGGTGCGTACTGGCTTGGCGGAAACACCCTTCCTGGCGCGGGCGTTGGTGGAGTGGAGCCGGTGGGAACGGGTCCCAGCAGCCTTGTACCGAAAGGCGGGGCGGCAGCAGTTGATTGTCTCGCCGGGCATCGCGGTGGAAGTACAGGCTGCCGCTGGACGACAGCCCGCTGCCAGCCTGCGGTTTGGCGCCTGGATTGGGCGGCTGCCGATACAGGCGATGTGGCTGCTGCCAGAACAGGCACGGACGGCCTTGCTGCAGTTTGGGGTGAGGCGGCTGGGCGAACTGACGGAAGTCGGCGCGGACCGGCTGCGCAGGCATTTCGGCAAGGAGGCTTTTGGCTGGCTGCACCTGTTGCAGCCAGATGCGGCCCAGACCGTGCGCGTGAATTATCCGCCCCCGGAGCGGGCTGAGACATGGCGGGCCAATGTGGATGAGCCGGTCGACCGCCGGCACTTGCCCGCGCTGGTGGAGACGCTTGCGAGTGCCCTGTCGATGCAGCTGGAGCGGGCGGAGTTGGGAGCGCTCGCCATCGGCGTTCGGTGGGAAACGGATGCCGGCAGCGGGGGGTTTGAACGCCTGATGAAGCGGCCGACCTGGCGCCGGGAGACGATTCTGGCACAGTTGGGGCAGGGGCTCGAGACATGTACAGAATCGCGGCTGGAATCGGTGACGGTGTACGGGCGTGATCTCCGGCCGTGCTCGTCCATCCAGCTGCGGTGGGAAGTGCGGGATGGCGCGCTGATGCAGGCGGATGGCACGGTGGGGGAGAACCTTCGGAAGCTGGTGGGCCAGGTGAATCGGAAGTACCCAAACGGGATTCGCATCGGGATGAGGCCGGGATTTCGTGAACTTCGCCTGCAGGCGGTGTTGGGGACGGGCACGGGGTCAGCGGTGGGTGCGGTGTTGGGAACGAGGGCAGGCGGCGCGCCGAATGGAACGGTGCATCGGCCATGACGCGGATCGTCCGGCGCCAGGTGGAGGCAGCTGCGGAAACGAGCGGCAAGCTGCTGTGGTTTCGCGACGACCAGGCGGTGCGGTTTGTCGTGGACATCATCGACACCTGGTCGGAGATGGGCGCGTGGTGGAACGGAGAGGGGGAGCGGCACGTGCAGCGCGTGCTGACGGATGACGGCGGCGTGTTTGATGTGGAGTCGGCGGACGGCCAGTGGTGGCTCTACCGCGTGTGGGACTGATGGGGAAAGGGGGCTTGGCTGTGTTTGTGCACTTGCACTGTCACTCACCGTTCTCGTTTCTGGACGGCGCATCTTCGATTGAGTCTCTGGTGGCGCAGGCGTCGATGCAGGGGATGGCTGCGCTGGCCTTGACTGACCACAATACCATCGCCGGGCTGCCCTCGTTTCACCGCTGGGCTGCCAGTTATGGCATCAAGCCGATTTCCGGCGCGGAACTCACGTTGGAAGACGGCAGCCACCTGACCGTGCTGGCGGAGACGCCGCAAGGGTATGAGAACCTCTGCCGCCTGTTGACGATTGCGCATGAAGGGGAGGTGCGGCGGCGCGATCCGCGGGTGCCAGATACCGCCCTGCTCACGCACACACCGGGGCTGATTGTGCTGTCCGGGTGCCGCCGGGGACGGATTGTCCAGCACCTTCTGCACGGCCGGTTTGAGGCAGCCAAACGGGTGGCCTGCCTGTTTCGGGACGCGTTTCCCCGCTCGTTCTACATTGAATTACAGGGGGACGACTACCCCGGCACGCACCGCCTCAACAAACGGCTGGCCGAGCTGGCGAACGCGTGCGGTGTCCCGATTGTCGCCGCCGGCAATGTCCACTATGCGACGCCTGCGCAGGCCCCGGTGCACGACATCCTCACCTGCATGCGCGTGGGCTGTGACATCCGCACGCCGCATGCGGATCGGCCGCTGAATTTTGCCCAGTTCCTGTTCGACGCCGACGAGGCGGAGCGAAGGTTTGCGCCTTGGCCGCGGGCCATGGCGAATACCCTTCTCATTGCGCAGCGCTGCCAGGTGGTGCTGCGCCTGGACGAGGCCGCGTTTCCAACGTTCGATTTGGGGCAGATGGCGCAGCTGGACGCGGCCGCCGCCGGGCAGGCTGTTGCGGGGCGGACCATTGCGGGGCGGACCACCGCCGGGCAGGCCGCCGTTCCCCCGCAAAATACGGCCCAATTCCTGCGTGATCTCGTCTACCAGGGCGCCGCCGAGCGGTATCCGGCGGTCGATGCGGCGCTCCGTGAGCGGCTCGATCACGAACTGGCCATCATCGAACGGCTTGGCTATGTCGATTACTTCCTCGTGGTCTGGGACATCGTGAACTTCGCGCGCAAGCGGCACATCCGCTGTGCCGGGCGCGGGTCTGCGGCGGACTCGGCGGTTGCGTACTGCCTCTACATCACAGACGTGGACGCGGCGGGGCGGGGGCTCTTGTTCGAGCGGTTCATGAGTCTCGAGCGGGCGGAGAAGCCGGACATCGACATCGACTTCGACAGCCGCCGCCGCGACGAAGTGATGGACTATGTGTACCGAAAGTACGGGCGCGATCACGTTGCGCGCGTCGCCACCTACCAGACGTTTCGCGGCCGCTCGGCCATCCGCGAGGTGGGGAAGGCGCTCGGGATGCCAGCGCAGTTGCTGGACACGCTGGCCAAGCGGGTGCCATGGGGGGCACACGCCGACGGCCTTGAGGGGCTGTTCGACCGCGTCCCGGAGTTGAAGGAGCTCGCCCGCTTCCGAAAGCAGCTGCCGTGGCTGTGGAAACTGTCCGCGCACATCGCCGGGTTTCCGCGGCATTTCGGGATGCACGTGGGCGGCGTCGTGATCAGCCGCAGGCCGCTCTTGCAAATCACCTCACTGCAGCCGTCCGCCAAAGGGGAGCTCATCACGCCGTTCGACAAGGATGCGGTGGAGGACGTGGGCCTCGTGAAACTCGACTTGCTGTCGCTGCGCACCATGTCGGCGGTGGACGACGCGATTCGCCTGCGCGCGCGGCAGGGGGAGGTCATCGACTACGACCGCATCCCGCTTGACGATGCAAAGACGTTTGAAATGCTTGGCACGGGCGACACGATTGGCGTCTTTCAGCTGGAGAGCCCGGCGCAGCGGGCGCTGCAGGCACGGCTGCACCCGGAGGGGCTGGAGGACATCGTGGCCAGCGTGGCGCTGATTCGGCCGGGGCCCATCAAGGGCAACATGGTCGATCCGTTCCTGGAGCGCCGCCGCGGGCAGGCGGCGGTGTCGTACCTGCACCCGAAGCTGGAGCCTATCCTCGGCAAAACGTACGGGGTGGTGCTGTTCCAGGAGCAGGTCATCGAGATCGCGACCGCGATCGCCAACTTTACGCCTGGCGAAGCGGACCAGCTGCGGCGTGTGATGAGCCATGCCCGGTCGGCCGCGGAGATGGAGAAAATCGGCCGGAAGTTTCTGGAGAAGGCTGCGGCGGCCGGGGTCGATCCCGAAGTGGCCGCCACCATCTTCTCGTATATTCAGGGGTATGCGAGCTACGGGTTCTGCGAGGCACACGCAGCGGCGTTTGCGGTTACCGCCTACAAGACGGCGTACCTCGTCAAACACTACCCGGCGGAGTTTTTCGCGGCGATTCTCAATCAGTACCCGATGGGCTACTATCCGGTCCACGTGATTTGCGCGGAGGCCCGCCGGCGCGGCATCGCGATGCTTGGCCTCGATATCAACCGCAGTGAGTGGGGGTGCACGGTGGTGACGGGTGCCGGTACGCCGGGCGCAAAGGGAGCCGCGGGGGCCGGCGAAGCCCAACCGCAGCCGGCCATTCGGCTGGGGTTTTGTCTGCTGAAAGGGTTTCGGCAAGCGACGGCGGAGGCCCTGTGTACGGAGCGGGCTGCGCACGGCCCCTTCCGCTCCGTACCCGATGTGCTGCGCCGGGTGCCTTCGCTTGACCGCTTGATGACAGAGCACCTGATTCGCGCAGGGGCGTTCGACACGCTGTATGCCGGCAAACGCCGCAGCCTGCTGTGGGAACTCCCGGTGTGGATCGCGGAACGAAACCTGCCGGCAGAGACACTGTTCACGCAGGCGGAAGCGGACGGCGGACCCGAGTTCTCGCTGGCCGAGCGCCTGGCGGATGAGTATCGTCTAGTCGGCGTGGGTACGACGAGGCACTGGATGGACCTGTTCAGGCCCTGGGCGCGGGCCGAGGGGTATGTGGCCGCGGAAGACGTGGGCGCGTTCGAGGACGGAGCGCTCATCGCGATCGCGGGATTGGTGGTTCGGCCCCATCGCCCGCCCACCAAGAGCGGGAAGACGACCGTGTTTTTCACCGTGGAGGATGAGACAGGGTTTGTCGATGCCACCATGTTCGAGGCGGTCTACCATGCCTGCGGCGCCATTCTGTTCACGCCCTATGGCCGGTTGGTTGGTGTCGAAGGGCACGTACAACGGCGCGGCGGCGGCAAGCCGCAGCTCATCGTCACACGGGTATGGCCGCTGGCCACCCTCTAGCGCTAGAATAGAACCTGCCCAATCGGGTGCGTCACACGACACAGGCTGCAGTATGCAGGAGGATTTTCATGAATTTTCCAGTGGAAGCCGCGGTCTACGAACCGCCGAAATCGACAGCGCCCAAGACAAACCCAAGGGCGGCGGTCCAACGCATCGGACAGCTGACGGTCGGGCTTGCGGCGATGCAACAGCTGCTCATGCTCTGCGTTGGCATCGTGATCGACCATTTTCAACATCACCGCATCCTGTGGCGAGGGCTGTTCATCCAGAATTTGTCGCAGTGGGACAGCGGGTGGCTGCTTCAGATTGCTCAGCACGGCTATACCGATATCGCGCACACGGCTTTCTTTCCGCTATACCCTGCGCTCATCTGGCTGCTGCACCTGGCGACGGGCATCGGCGATACGGTCTGCGGACTGCTCCTTTCGCTCGCGTCTTTTCTTGTTGCGCTGTTTGTTTTCGGCCTCTGGGCGAATCAACAATTTGGCTGGCGCACCGCTTGGCTCGGCATGACGCTGCTGGCGCTGTTTCCGACAGCCTTCTTTTTCCGCGCCGTTTACACAGAGTCGCTGTTTTTGGCGCTGTCTGTCCTCGGCGTCTACGCGTCCAGCCGAGGGCGCTTCGGAACCGCAGGGCTCTGCGTTGGACTCGCTGCGCTGACACGCAACACGGGGATTTTTCTGACGGTCATTTTGCTGTTCGACTATGTGGCTGACAGAGGGATCGGCTGGCGGTGGTGGACACGCGCCTGGTGGGCCGGCCTCAATCTGCGCGCGTTGCGTTTGGCGGTTCCGGTGGTATGCCTTGCCGCCTACCTGGTCTGGCTGAAAGTGCACACGGGCTACTACCTGGCCTTTACGCATGCGGAAAAGCTGTGGAACCGCACCTACATGGCACCGTGGGAGACGCTGTGGCGTGCGCTGGTCCAGTTGACGCATCCGCACGGGGGAGCACTCCTGCCGTACCACGCACTCGAGTTCCTGTGCTGGCTGCTGTTGCTGCTGGGGTTCCTGGCGGGGCTTCGCTTTGCCCGGTCTTCGGCACACCAGCGCGGAACCCTCATCTACTTCCTGGCCTTTCTTTGCATCGTGACCGCTACGCCCGCCGGCACGGGACCCGGCCAGCAGAATTGGGACTACCTGCTCAGTGTTCCGAGATTCGACCTGGCGATGTACCCGATGTTCGCCTATCTCGCGCACCGGCTTCGTTCACGCACCGCGTGTGTCTGTGCTGTCGCTGTCAGTGTCCTCGCATTCTGCGTCGTGTATGGTTCGTTTTGTGCGGGGAGTTTTATCGCGTAATAGGATTCCGGGAGTGTGCAGCCACCGTCTCCGCACGGGTATGCGACAAAAAGCAGCATGATCTACATTGTGTCGACGATTCTCACTGTTCAACAGTTAAAATCCAATTGATTTATCTGATATATCCGTGATAATCTGAGCCTGTACTGAAAAACCTTCAGGGAAAGGAGAGACTTCATGCAATCATCAGGGGGGTTCAAAAGGAGATTAAACCTACTTGATCTGACACTGTTGGGACTCGGGTCAATTATTGGATCCGGTTGGCTGTTTGCAGCCAACGAAGCGTCGATTTTTGCTGGTTCCAACGCGTGGATCTCTTGGCTCATCGGCGGCGTCGCTTTTATTCTTATCGGACTGGTTTATGCCGAATTAGGCAGTGCGATGCCCCGAGCCGGTGGATTTGTTCGGTATCCGCAGTACACACACGGGACGTTGGTGGGCTACCTCATTGGGTTCACCGCGATGCTCGCCTATTCAAGCGTTGCTGGTATTGAGGTGGAAGCCGTACGAGGATACGCCGCGACCTGGCTGCCGGCGCTCGGCACCAAGGCGCAGGGCCCGACGTTCTGGGGCTTTGTGGTCGAAATTGCACTTTTGGTGTTCTTCTTTTTATTGAACTACTGGAGCGTCAACGTATTCGGAAAGTTCAATACGGTCATCACTGCCATTAAGTTCTTGGTTCCGCTGCTCACCATCGTGGTTCTGTTCACGCATTTCCATGGCTCAAACCTGGCTGTTGGCGGTGCGAAACCCGGCGGTACGGCGGGTGTCTTCCAGGCGGTTTCCATGTCTGGTATCGCGTTTGCCTACCTTGGTTTCCGTCAGGCGGTCGACTTTGGTGCAGAATCCAAACGGCCGCAGCGCGATATTCCGTTGGCCATTATCTTCGCCATCCTGCTGGCAACGCTCTTGTATCTGTTGCTGCAGTTTGCGTACCTCGGCGCGGTACCGCACGGTCAGTTGCTGAAAGCCGGCTGGGCAGGCTTGACGTTTACGCAGGCGCCTTATGCCGAATTGGCACAGTCGCTCGGCGCTTTGTGGCTCATGAACGTCATCTTCGTCGACGCCGTGATTTCACCCTCCGGTACAGGGAACATTTACCTTTCTGGCACGACGCGTGTACTGTTTGCATGGGCTCGCACAGGCCTGTTCTACACCTGGTTCCGGAAGGTGGATGCTCGCACCGGCATTCCGCGTGGCGCACTTTGGCTCTCGCTGTTGTTGTCCATTGCATGGATTTTGCCAGCACACCAGAGCTTCTGGTCTGGCTTGGTGGGTAACGTGACATCCGCGACCGTCTTGACCTACATGGTAGGCCCGATTTCATTGGCTTCCCTCCGCAAGACGGCACCGGACATGGAGCGTCCGTTCCGCTTAGGCGCGATAAGCATCGTTTCACCACTCGCCTTCATCGCGGCTTCGCTCATCATTTACTGGAGCGGTTGGACCACCAACTTCGAAATCATTGGGATGGTGCTGGCGTCGCTGGTCCTGTACTTCGCCTTCATCGATCGTGAAGGTACGCGGAACCGGCTCAAGTCCGACTGGAAGACGGGCGCATGGTTGGTTGTGTACTACGTCTTCATGCTTGTCGTCTCGCGGCTTGGCAATTATCAACTGCCGACAGGCGCGAAGCCTGTCCTGCCGAACGGCGTGGACGACCTCATCGTGGCCGTTGGCGCGCTCATCATCTACTACTGGGGTGTCAACAGCGCGATGAAGAAGCCCGAAATTGACACAGATGATGAGGAAGTACTGGCCGTCAATGCGGCAGACGTATAAGTGAGGCCGCGTTCGACGAACCACTTCCTGGTTTTCTAAAAACCGGATTCTATTCAGGGATTGCACAAGTGCCGCCCCTCAGCAGTTTGATGCTGAGGGGCGGTTGATTATGAGGGTGAGGAAAGCCACTTGAAAACCGGGGAATTCCTCAAAGTGTGATGGGATGTAAACCATCGAAAACAGGAGCGCCGTGCTGGTTCATGGAATTCTAAGGATACGCGCGAATCCGGTTTGGCCAGCCGAGGTTTGAGGTGTTTCCATGTCGAGCAAGCGTTTGTCCCATCTGCGTTTGTCCCATCTGCTTTTGGCACTGCCGGTTCTGCTGGCGTCCGGCTGCGGCGTTGCGTCTGCCGGCGAGACCAGCCATACACCTGCCCCCGTCACCGACAAAGGGATGACGCTGGACTGGGGGCAGGACGTCAAGGCATCTGCATTGAAACTCATTGAAAGTGCACAGCACGTGTGTTATCTGGATATGTACGAGCTGTCCGACACGGATATTTTGAACGCCCTGTCAGCGGCGCGGCGGCGCGGTGTCGATGTGCGTGTCATTGTGGATGCCACGGAGCCCCACTCGCAAAAGACGGGGATGCCCACCCTGCAGCACGACGGCGTGCCGGTAGAAGCCTTCAACGTGCCTCGCGGCATCTCGCACATCAAAATGCTGATTGCGGACGGCACTGTGCTGATTGGCGGCATGAACTTTGGCGCTCAGAGCTGGAACAACAACGACGCGTCGGTCGTGATCGCCAATGCGAACTCGTCCTTTATCGCCCTGTTTCGCTGGGATTGGCAGCGCGCCGCGGGTCAGCCCGCGCCAGCACCTGGCTATCAGCTGCCGCTGATTGACGACCGGCAAACGGAGCAGGTGGTCGAGCAGGCGATTCAGCAGGCGACCAAACGGGTGTCCTTGGAGGCCTTCGATTTGTCCGATCACGGCGTTTTGTCGGCACTTCTCGCGGCTTGCCAGCGGGGTGTGCAGGTTGAGGTGCTGCTGGACCCGTCGCAGTCCTACAACCGCAGCAGCGCTGATGCGCTCAAAGCGGCCGGGGCTACGGTTCGTTACTATCAGCCGTACAACGGGGAACTGATGCACGCGAAAATTCTGGATGTGGACGAGGGCAAGGTATTTCTCATTGGCAGCGCGAATTTCAGTCACCAGGCGTACACATACAATCATGAGGGCGATGTAGAATTAAGAGACGTTCCGCTGTTTGATGCTGCCTTTCAGCAGAACCTGTCCGCCCAGCTTGCGCGCGGCTCGGACTCTCCGTCCGCGACGAGCAGGCAGGAGTTTTAGCGAGACTGGTGCCATGCGCGGCACCGCCATTCGCACGAGATGATGGCCGTTCGCGCATGGAGCAAACGAAGGAAAGGAAGTTATGGAAGCCGCACGACCCCGTGTGGAGCCGCTTGAAGGAGGTCGCACTGTGCCGGCGCAAAGCAGTCAGGCGTGGCAATCAAAACTGGACGAGCAATTTGTCACCTGGTCGCGCGCCCTGTGGGGGCATGCCCCCTGGCTTGACGCTTTCGCCGCCGTCGTGGCAAAGTGGACGCCCATCGTGATGCTGCTCGTCATCACGATGGCGGTCGCGGGGGTTGGGCTCACGCCCGCCGAACACCGCACCGCCGGCGCAGGCGGCATCTGCTCGGTCGTGGCGGCGATGCTGGCGCGGGTTGTGAACGAGCCCATTTCACGCTGGGTCGACCGCGAGCGGCCCTTTGAACGAGACGTTTTTCCAGCCTTGGTGTGGCATGAACCAGGAAAGGCTTTCCCGAGCAATCATGCCACCGGGGCTTTCGCCCTCGCGGTGGGGATGGGGCTGGTGCCCGGATATCGGGACATTCTCTACGTGCTCGCCATCCTCTTGTGCCTGTCCCGTATCTACGGAGGGTTACACTATCTCACGGACATCATCGGCGGCGTTCTGCATGGTACGCTGGTGGCGATGGTGATCCGGCTGGTCATCGGAGGTGCCGCATGAACGACCATATGAACAGCGCCGGGGAATTCGCCGACAAGGTTGTGATTGTGACGGGCGGGGCGCAGGGCATTGGTGCTGCTGTGAGCGCGGCGTTCGGGAGGGCGCGTGCTGCCGTCGTGATCGCCGATGTGGATGAGGAAGCGGGCCGCGAACACCTGCTGCGCCTGCAGGCTGCGGGGACGCGGGCCATGTTTGTTCGGACGGACGTCTCCGCCGAGGTGGATGTAAAGCGGCTGGTGGACGAAGTCCTGCGGTCCTTTGGGCGGATCGACGTTCTGGTGAACAATGCGGGCGTGTTTGATACAAAATCTATTCTGGAGCGCACGGTGGAGGAGTGGGACCGTATCATCTCCATCAACCTGCGCGGGCCGTACATGATGGCGAAATACTGCGCCCCGGCGCTGATGCAGGCCAACCCGGGGGTCATCATCAACATGGCTTCGACGCGGGCGCTCATGTCCGAACCAAACACCGAGCCGTACAGCGCGTCCAAGGGAGGCATCGTGGCCCTCACCCACGCGCTGGCGGTCAGTTTGGGACCCAAAGTTCGCGTGAACGCGATTAGCCCTGGGTGGATTGAGGTTCGGGATTACCAGAAGTCGAGCAAGCGGGAGCGTCCCGTTCATACACCTGGCGATCTCGCCCAGCACCCGGTCGGGCGTGTCGGCAACCCCGAAGACATTGCTGAATTGTGTTTGTATCTGGCGAGTCCGCGTGCTGGTTTCATGACTGGCACCAACCTGGTGGTGGATGGCGGGATGACCCGAAAAATGATTTACGAGGAGTAGCCACACGCATGAATGAATTGTTCATACTCGGTGAATTAATGAACAGCCCGATGCACGGGTATCTGCTGCATCAGATTTTGAACGCCATTCTCGGGCCGACACGAAAAATCAGCTGGGGCGTGCTGTATCCCCTCATTCACAGCATGGTTGCAGACGGGCTTATCGAGCAAGTCCCGGATGAAGAAGCCGCCGGTGTCAAGCAGGGCAGAGGAAAAAAGAAAAAAATGTATCAGATATCAGAGGAAGGGAGACTGCGTTTCTTCCGCTTGATGGAAGAACCGATTCCGTATTCGCCTGAGTATGAGCTGCACTTTTATGTGAAATTGAAGAACTTCGAACTGATTCCGCGAGAACTACAGTACTTGATTCTGCACCAGTACAAGGATTATCTGCGGTATGAAATTCGCCATGAGGAAGAGCGAATTGCGGCCGCGAGCCAGGACGACCGGATTCCCGCTGGGGAGCAGAAGTACATCCTCATCTTTTTCCGGCATCGGCTGGAGAAGCTCCGTTTCGATGAACAATGGGTTTTGCGGTTAATCCATGACCATCGAATCCATGGCGAGTCGGTGGAACGGGGGTGAGTACGAGCGCTTTCACCTGCGGGCCAATCGACCTTCGTTCCGTCGGGTTCCCGGCCATTGGCCAGCAGGCGGCTCATGCGACGGCGGCATCCATTACCGGCTGCGCACGAGGTACAGCGTATTCCCATCGGGGTCGTTGAAGTGGACGACCTGAGCTGCCTCGCCGTCCACAGGGTCGTGGAATTCGACGCCGCGGGATTTGAGGGTCTCCATGGCGGCCGACAGAGACTCGACCTCAAAGCCAATGGACATGCTGCCCGAAGGCGCAGGCGTTGGACCTTGCTCTCCCTCGATATGCAGGAGTCCAATGGTGAGCCCAGGCGCTTGCACTTGTGCAAAGTGGCCTTCGAATTCGTCGAGCAGCTTGAGCCCCAGGGTTTCGACGTAAAACTGAATCGCCCTCTTCATGTCCGCTGTCATGACGGTAACATTGGCACTTTTGAACACGGACCTTCCCTCCTTTTATTTTTATCTTATCCTCATCACAATTATATCACAAAGATATAAAAACAAAATATATGTAAGGAGCGTGTCTATGCTGTGAGCGTGTCTATGCTGTGAGCGTGTCTATGCTGTGAGCGTGTCTATGCTGTGAGCGTGTCTGTGCTGTGAGCGTGTCTGTGCCAGGGGCGTGTCTGTGCCAGGGGCGTGTCCAGTCTGGACCAGACAATGCGCGGCAAGAACAGTGCACATGGAAATAAAAGTGCATAGGAAGAAATGGGTTCGCGCAACGTACAATCATTGAATCGGCAAAGGGGTGCGCAACTGCATGAAAAGGGTGATGCGGCTGGGGCTGGGTGTGGGCGTGAGCGCTCTCTGTTTGGCGGGGACGATGTGTGTCACGGCGCCCACGTACGCGAATCCGGCCACACACATAACGCTCCGCGATGGACAAATTACGCCTGCCGCCTTCACCGCCAAAAGGGGAAGCCTGGTGGAAATCGAGGTCGTCAACCGGGGGACCAAGCGGCACAACCTGGTGATTCCCGACTTTTATATTTTTACCCAAAACCTCAATCCCGGCGAGGACGTCACCGCCTCGTTTCGGCCAGACAAAACCGGAACCTTTCGCTATTACTCCGATGTGAACGGCCAACCAGAACCCGGCATGCAGGGTACGCTCACGGTCACGCCATAAGGTGCTGCCGCACGTGCGTTTGGAGCGGTCATCCAGCAACGTTCCATATCGAGTTTTATGACCGCTCGCGCTACAATGGATATGAATCACGGATGTCAGATCATTGGAGGCGCGAAGCGTTGCCGGAAATGCGTGTGGAAAGCAAGTGGAATGGAAAACGGCACTTCGAATCCCTGGGTCCGTCGGGGCACGTGGTGCACATGGATGCGAAAGTTGACGACGGCGGGGACGATCACGGCAACCGCCCCATGGAATTGCTGCTGATGGGGTTGACGGGATGCACCGGGATCGACGTCACCATGATTCTCGAACGCATGCGCCAGCCGCTGGAATCGCTGAGCATCGCGGCTGAGGGCGTGCGCAGGGAGGAGTACCCACAGGCCTTCACCGAGATTCGTCTGACGTACACCATGACGGGCGATGTCCAGCCGGCCAAAGCCTGGAGGGCCATTCACCTGAGCGAAGAAAAGTACTGCTCCGCCTCTGCTTCTCTGAACGCACACATTGTGCCGCGTCTGGTGCTGAACGGGGTGGAGGTTCCGCCGATGCGAAAAGAGGAAGGTGCTGAGTCCGCGGAGGAATAGCGGGCATGGCGGCCAAGGAGGGCGGGTCGCGAAGGACGGCTGCGGACGCTCCTCGGACGGCTGCGGACGCTCCTCGGACGGCCGCAGGATGGGCCGCAGGCCCCCGGGGTTCAACCGGGAGGCCACTGCAGCTGTCGTCCGCCAACCAGGTGGTAGTGCAGGTGATGCACGGTCTGTTGGCCGTGGAAGCCGATGTTTGTCACGAGGCGGTAGCCGTCTTTCGCGACGCCGACTTTTTCCGCCACCTGCTGGGCTGCCAGGTGGATGCGTCCAATCAGCTCCGCATCTTCGGGCTGAATGTGGTGCGCGGACGGGATGTGTTTCTTCGGAATGAGGAGCACGTGCACCGGGGCCGTCGGCCGGATGTCCTGAAACGCCAGCACATCGTCGGTTTCGAGCACTTTTTCGGACGGAAGTTCGCCTTTCACGATTTTGCAGAACAAGCAGTCCTCCATCAAACCACTCCGATCGCGAGGGTGTGTAAGTCTCGTTCCATCATCCATGATACATTGTCCCGCTGGGAGGGGGAAGTCCATGTCCACGGTAGGCTACTTGAACGGTACGTTTGTCGATCCCGAGCGCGCACTCATCCCCATTGACGAACGCGGCCACCAGTTTGGCGACGGCGTCTATGAAGTGCTGCGCGTCTACAGCGGCCGTCCCTTTTTGCCGGAATGGCATTTTGAACGGCTCCGCCGCAGTTTGCGTGCCATTGGCATTGAAAATCCGCACACGGACGACGAATGGATGCAGCTGATGAACGAAGGCATTCGCCGGAGCGGCGAACCGGAGTCCCTGGTGTACCTCCAGGTAACGCGGGGAATTGCACCGCGCGGCCACTTGTTTCCCGCCGCCAAGCCGTCCGTCAGCATGACGATTCGCGCGTTTCAACCTGCCGAGCCGAATCCGTCGGCCAGCCTGCTCTGCTTGCCGGATGAGCGGTGGGCCAACGTGTGGATCAAGACACTGAACCTGTTGCCGAACGTGATCGCCAAGGAAATTGCACACCGTGCAGGTGCCAATGAGGCTCTGCTGGTCCGCAGCGGCTGGGTGACCGAGGGGTCCAGCAGCAATGCATGGTTCGTGCGGGACGGCGTGCTTTGGACAGCGCCCGCGAACCGGTACATACTGGGCGGTGTCACGCGGCGGTTTGTGCTGCACCTGGCGCAGACCCTTGGGTTGGAAGTGCGTGAACAGGCGATCGCGGTGGATGACCTGGGCACGGTCGATGAGGTGTTCATGACCGGGACAACGACCGAAATTGAGCCGATTGCCTGCGTGAAAGTCGATGCGGCCATGCGCCAGGCGCTGCACGAGCTGCCTGCGGACGCCGAAGAGGTCATTGTCCGGGCGGTCGAACGCCCTGTGACCGTGTGGGAAGGCCCGGCACCTGGGCCGGTGACCGCACGTCTGCAGGACGCGTTCGCACAGGAGATCCGCCGTTTCCGGACGTTCGCGTGAGGGGGGAGCGCGGGGGGAGGTTGGGCGAGAGGTTGGGCGAGAGGTTGGGCGAGAGGTTGGGCGAGGCGAAGCTTGCCGTGGCCGGACCGCCGCTAAGGAAGGAAAGGTGCCTAAAAGGCCGGGATCTTATGGCATGGCCGACGGGTTAGGGTAGCAAAGGTGCCTAAAGCGGAGGAGGCCCGGCCCGCTTGCGGTTGCCGAGGGCAGGAAAGGCTCCCTAAAGTGGCCGGACCGGCCGCGCCGGAGCGCCGCTAAGGAAGCAAAGGTGCCTAAAGCGGAGGAGGCCTGGCCCGCTCGGGGCTGCCGAGGGAAGGAAAGGCTCCCTAAAGTGGCCGGACCGGCCCTGCCGGACCCCCGCTAAGGAAGGAAAGGTGCCTAAAGCGGAGGAGCCCCGGCCCGCTCGGGGCTGGCGAGGGAAGGAAAGGCTCCCTAAAGTGTCCGGACCGGCCCTGCCGGACCCCCGCTAAGGAAGGAAAGGTGCCTAAAGCGAAGGAGGCTCGGCCCGCTCGGGGCTGCTGAGGGCAGGAAAGGCTCCCTAAAGTGGACGGTCCGGCCGCGCCGGACCCCGCTAAGGAAGCAAAGGTGCCTAAAGCGAAGGAGGCTCGGCCTGCTCGGGGCTGCTGAGGGAAGGAAAGGTGCCTAAAGCGGAGGAGGCCCGGCCCGCTTGCGGTTGCCGAGGGAAGGAAAGGCTCCCTAAAGTGGCCGGTCCGGCCCTGCCGGACCCCCGCTAAGGAAGGAAAGGTGCCTAAAGCGAAGGAGGCCCGGCCCTGCCGGACCGCCGATACGGCAGAATCATGAATCGGGACTGGTCAATTTCAGCGCGGTTTGGTATGATAAACGCAGAATCTACCGACTGGTCGGTTCGGCACACGGTGTTCGGCACACGGTGTTCGGAGCTCGGTGTTCACTGCGCCGCACACGGCACAGCACTCCGCGTTCAGCGCTTGCGCTTAGCGGTTCAGGCTGCGCGACATTCGTGGTACGAACCGGTGATCAACGTTACGAAGCATATGAGGGCAAGGTTTATTAATTCAAGGTTTAGCTGTTGATTCGACGCTCGGCCCGTCTCCAAGCTGCGCCCTGGTGCCGCGCGCTCAACATGTGCCGCGCGCCACACGATGCGCGCTCAACATGTGCCGCGCGCCACACAGTGCGCGCTCAATACGTGCCGCATCTGCACAATGCGCGCTCAACGCGCGCCGCACAACGCGCACCAGGCAAGGTGGCACAACCGTGCACCGGCCTTCGGTTCGGACCGGCATCAACTTTCTCGAAGCGCCTTCGCACTTCGGGAGCACAAGGGATAGGGAGGTAACAGTGTGACTCGTCAAATTCGGAAAGCGGCTGTACTAGGCGCTGGTGTCATGGGCGCGGCGATTGCTGCGCACCTGGCGAACGTCGGGATCCCGGTTTTGCTGCTCGACATTGTGCCGAAGGAAGTGACGCCGGAGGAAGCGGCGAAAGGTTTGACATTGGATTCGCCGGCGGTGCGCAACCGATTCGCGAATCGCGGGTTGGAAACCGCCAAAAAGGCAAAGCCGGCGGCGTTTTATGCGGCTGAGGATGCGCAGTTGGTCCAGACTGGCAACATCGACGACGACCTCGGCAAGCTGGCAGCCTGCGACTGGATCATTGAGGCGGTCGTCGAAAACCTCCAGGTGAAGCAGCAACTGTTCGAAAAGGTTGAGTCTGTGGCGCACCCCGATGCCATTGTGAGCTCCAACACATCTGGGATTTCCATCACCGACATGGTCAAAGACCGCTCCCCTGCGTTTCGCAAGCGGTTCCTCGGGACGCATTTCTTCAATCCGCCGCGCTACATGAAGCTGCTTGAAATCATTCCGGGCCCGGATACGGACGCGGAAATTCTCGATTTTATGCGCGGCTTTGGCGAACGCGTGCTCGGCAAAGGCGTGGTGTTTGCGAAGGATACGCCAAACTTCATCGCGAACCGCATCGGCACGTACGGACTGCTGGCAACCTTGGAAGCCATGAAGAAGCATGGCCTCGGGGTGGACGAAGTGGACGCCATCACCGGACCGGCCATGGGGCGCCCGAAGAGCGCAACCTTCCGCACCCTCGACCTCGTTGGCCTGGACACATTCGTACACGTGGCCAAAAACGTGGAGGCGTCCGTGACGGAGGCGTGGGAGAAGGCAGCGTTCGCTGTCCCGGCCTTCATCGAACAGATGGTCGCCAATCGCTGGCTGGGTGACAAGACCGGCCAGGGCTTCTTCAAGAAGGAGCGCTCGGCGGCAGGCAAGGAAATTCTGGCGCTCGACCTGGACACGCTCGAATACCGCCCGCGCAAGAAACTGGATTCCAAATCTCTCAAGGCTGCGAAAAACGCGCCGACGGTTGAGAGGAAGATTCAGACGCTGGTGTACGGAGAGGATGTCGCCGCCCAGTTTGCCTGGGATGTGCTGAAGAAGGCACTGCTCTACACCGCCCAGAAGCAGGGCGAAATCGCGGACGACATTGTCGCTGTCGACAACGCTATGAAGTGGGGCTTCAACTGGAAGCTGGGTCCCTACGAAACCTGGGACGCCATCGGCGTGCGCAAGTCGGTCGAACGGATGCGCGCAGAAGGCGAAACCATTCCTCCGTTTGTCGAAGAACTGCTGGCCGCGGGCTATGAATCCTTCTACCAGCGCGAGAAGGGCGCCGCGCCGAAGTTTTACGTCGGCAAGTCCGAGTTTCGGACGGTGGACGAAGCCAAGGAGAAAATCAGTCTCGCTCGCTTGAAGGAAGCCGGCAAGGTGGTGTTTCGAAACACCGAGGCCAGCCTGATTGACATGGGCGACGGCATCGCCTGCCTTGAGATTCATTCGCTGAAGCAGGCCGTGACGCCCGGCGTGATCGAAATGGTCTACAAAGCCGCAGACGAAGTGGAAGCCAATTGGGAAGGGCTTGTGATTGGGGCGCAGGAGGACTACTTCTGTGTCGGCGCCAATATTCTGCTGATGCTGATGGAGGCGCAGCAGAAGCACTGGGATAACCTCAATGAAGCCGTCGACCAGTTTCAGAAGGCCATGATGCGGCTCAAATATATGAACAAGCCCGTGGTGGCTGCGCCGTACGGCATGACGCTGGGCGGGGGCGCGGAGATCTGCTTCCCGGCGGATCGCGTTCAGGCTGCGGCGGAAACGTACATGGGCCTCGTGGAAGTGGGCATTGGCCTGATTCCAGGCGGGGGCGGCAACAAGGAAGTGCTGATTCGCGCTGTGGAGAACGTGCCCGGCGACGTCGGCGAGCGGTTGGACGCGTTTGTGCGCAAGGCCTTCGAAAACATCGGCACCGCGAAGGTTTCGATGAGTGCCAAGGAAGCCAAGAAGATGGGCCTGCTCCGGTTGGCGGACGGCATCAGCGTGAACGGGGACTATCAACTCCATGACGCGAAACAGGTCGCACTGGGGCTGGCTCGGGCCGGGTACCAGGCGCCGCAGCCAAAGCGCATTCCCGTCGTGGGCGAGGCTGGCGCGGCACTGCTCAAAGTGGGCGTGTACCAGATGAAGATGAGCGGGTACATTTCCGATCACGATGAGAAAGTTGCACACCACCTGATTCGCGTCCTCACCGGCGGCAATGTACCGCGCGGCACGCTGGTGACAGAACAGTACCTGCTCGATCTCGAACGCGAAGCGTTCCTCAGCCTGATTGGCGAAGAAAAGACGCAGGCGCGCATGCAGCACATGCTGACGACTGGCAAGCCGCTGCGCAATTGACGGGACAGAGCGGCCGAGCGGCTGGACCGCCGCACAACAGCCGACACGCCTCGCATAGACAGGCGATGGGTGCGATTCATGAAGGAGCGACATGCACTGCCCCCACGCATTTCAGATGCCTGGCGGCAGTAAGGAGGGGAAGTTCGTGAGAGAAGCAGTGATTGTAGCAGGCGCACGGACGCCGTTCGGCAAGGCGCCGAAAGGGACGCTGAAAAATACACGGCCTGACGACCTGGCTGCGCTGGTAATTGATGAAGTCATCAAACGCACACCCGGCGTGGAAAAGGAAGAAATTGAAGATGTGCTGATGGGGTGCGCGACACCCGAGGCCGAGCAAGGCATGAACCTGGCGCGTATCGCCGCGATCAGGGCGGGACTGCCGACCTCCGTGCCCGGCGTGACCGTGAACCGGTTCTGTTCCTCCGGCCTGCAGACGGTCGCGATGGCGGCGCAGCAAATCATGACCGGCATGGCGGATGTGCTGATTGCCGGCGGCGTGGAATCGATGAGCATGCTGCCCATGGGGGGCTACAACATCGCGCCGAACCCGGAGCTGGCAGAGCGCTATCCAGCGGTGTACCTGGGCATGGGACAGACCGCCGAGCAGGTGGCGCAGCGGTTTGAGGTGAGCCGGGAAGACCAGGATGCGTTCGCGCTGCGCAGCCATCAGCGTGCGGCGGCCGCCATCCGGGACGGAAAGTTCAAGGACGAGATTGTCCCGGTCACGGTCAAGGAAACGTTCGTGACGGACGACAACCAAGTGGTTTCCCGGGAAAAGGTGTTCGACACCGATGAAGGGGTCCGTCCGGACACATCGCTGGAAGCGCTGGCCAAGCTGCGTCCGGTGTTTTCGGTGAAGGGGACAGTCACGGCCGGGAACTCGTCGCAGACCACAGACGGTGCGGCGGCTGTGATGGTCATGTCCGCCGAGCGGGCACAGGAACTCGGCCTCAAACCCATCGGCGTGTTCCGGTCGTTTGCTGTGGGCGGCGTCGACCCGGATGTCATGGGGATTGGTCCCATCGCGGCCGTACCCAAGGCCTTGAAACTGGCTGGACTGACGCTGGACGACATCGACTTGATTGAGTTGAACGAAGCGTTCGCTTCACAGGCGCTGTACGTCATCCGTCACCTTGGCATGGACGAAGAGAAAGTGAACGTGAATGGCGGCGCCATTGCACTCGGACACCCGATGGGTTGTACCGGCGCCCGTCTGACGATCACGATTTTGAACGAACTGGCCCGCCGCGGCGGCCGCTACGGCCTCGTGACGATGTGTGTCGGGGGCGGCATGGGCGCAGCTGGTATTTTCGAACGCGTGTAAGAACTTCGCGTGTCAGAACTGGGAGAGAGGATGAGTCGAATGGCAACCGAGGAAAAGCAAATTACGAAGGGCGCCGCGTTTCTGATTGAAGACGCTGACCCGAGTCAGGTGTTCACGCCGGAGGATTTTACCAAAGAGCACCTGATGATTGCCGAAACCACCCGCGCCTTTGTCGAGGGCGAAGTGATTCCGCACCAGGAAGAATTGGAGCACCAGGATTGGGAACTGACCGTCAAACTGCTGCGCAAGGCCGGTGAACTTGGACTGCTGGCGGCGGACGTCCCGGAAGAGTACGACGGACTTGGGGCTGACAAAGTCACGTCCGCGCTCATCACGGAATACATTACCCGCGGCGGCTCCTTTGCGCTCAGCCACGGGGCGCACGTCGGGATTGGGTCGCTGCCGATTGTGTTCTTCGGCAACGAGGCGCAGAAGAAGAAGTACTTGCCGAAGCTGGCTTCCGGTGAATGGATCGCGGCGTATGCCCTGACGGAGCCTGGTTCTGGTTCGGATGCGCTGGGCGCCAAAACGACAGCGAAGCTGTCCGACGATGGCAAGTACTACATCCTGAACGGCGCAAAGCAGTTCATCACCAACGCTGGGTTTGCCGATGTGTTTGTGGTGTATGCAAAGATTGACGGCGAGAAGTTCTCCGCATTCATTGTGGAACGGAACTTCGAAGGGGTATCGACGGGGCCGGAGGAAAAGAAGATGGGCATCAAGGCCTCGTCCACGCGTCCGCTCATTCTGGAAGATGTCAAGGTGCCAGTGGAGAACCTGCTGGGCGAGCCAGGCCGGGGCCACGTGATTGCCTTCAACATTCTCAACATCGGCCGCTATAAGCTGGCGGTGGGTTCCGTCGGCGGCATGAAAACGGCCCTCGAAATGGCGGTCAAGTATGCCAATACGCGCAAACAGTTCAAGACCGCGATCTCCAACTTCCCGCTGATTCAGCAGAAGCTGGCGGACATGAACATCCGCACGTATGTGAGCGAAAGCATGGCCTACCGCGCGACAGGCGACATTGACAAGCGCTTGGAGGCTGTGGAAGACAGCACGGACGGCAAGGCCGTTGCGAAAGCCATTGAGGAATATGCGCTGGAGTGCTCGGTCGAGAAAGTCTTCGCGTCTGAAGCCCTCGACTTCGTCGTCGACGAGAATGTGCAGATTCACGGCGGATACGGGTTTATCCAGGAGTACGGCGCAGAACGTGCCTACCGTGACTCCCGCATCAACCGGATTTTTGAGGGGACCAACGAGATCAACCGGCTCATCATTCCGGACACCCTGATGAAGCGCGCCATGAAGGGCGAATTGGCCCTGCTGCCAGCGGTGCAGGGACTTGACCTGTCCGGTTCGTTTGAAGAACCTGCTTCCGACGAGCCCCTCGCGCACGAGACACACCTGTTGTCGCTGGCCAAGAAAGTCTTCCTGTTTTCCGCCGGCAACGCCGTTCAGAAGTACATGCAGTCGCTGAAAGACGAGCAGGAAATTTTGGCCAACATCGCGAACATCGTGATCGAAATCTATGCCATCGAAAGCGCATTGCTGCGCACGAAGAAGGCACTGGCGAAGGGCGCGAACGCCGACAACAAGGTCGACATGACGCAAGTGTTCACGCAGGAAGCGTTTGACCGCATCCGCTCGAACGCCCGCAGCATCTTCGCCGCAATGGAAGAAGGCGAGAAACTGCAAAAGCGGCTGGCGCTGCTGGATAAAATCACCCACTACACACCCGTCAACAGCAAGGAAATCAAGCGCCGCATCGCAAAGCGTGTGATTGAGGCGGAAAAGTATCAGGCGTAAGCGGCGCAAACCGCAAGAACCGCAAGGAATTTTGCAGACGAAAGAGGGGGCCCGTTGCGTGCGGGATTCCCCTCTTTTTCTGCGTGGAGGGTCCGGTGACAGCGCGGGTGTACGGTTGTGCTTCGTCGTATGTCGTGGTTCGGTCTACATGTGAAGCGACATTTCACGTCTCCGGGCGGAATGTTACGAAGGTTTTTGTTGAATGATGTCGAATTATTAGCGTGATTGGGCCGCGCTCGACCCACATCTTCAGGTTTGCGGACAGATTAAGTCGAACTCAACTACCGTGATTCAAGGTGGCCGCAGCGACGCGATTTTCCTACCACTGACGTGTTCAATCCACGGAAAAGTCATTCAGCGAATCCAGCCAAGACAACTTCAGTAAATCAGCCGCGACACGCGCGCGAGCACCGGTGCTCCAGGCGGCAACGGCGTGCGATGGGGCACACGAGTGTCAGACAGAGGAAGACAGACAGGCGAATTGTTTCATCGTAAAGTAGAATGCAAAGGTGGGAGAACTGACCTTGAGAGCGGGTATGCATTTACTTCCATCGAGGCCCAAGCTCGCCGTTGGTACCGCACGCACGTCGGCACCGCCACTTGGAAAACTGCTCATCGAGCAAAAGTGCATTACCCCGGAACAACTGGATTCTGCATTAGCGTTCCAGCGCAAGTCCGGGGGGCGGTTGGGAGAAATTTTGGTTGCACTTCAACTTGTCCATCCCCGTGAACTCTATCGCATTCTGGCCGACCAAATCGGGATTGACAGGGTAAACAGCATGAAGCCGATGAACGTTCATCACCAATTCCCCGAATCCCTGGCACGACAGTATGGTGCTGTGGTGATTGAAGAGTGTGATACGCATCTCAGCGTCGCTGTGACTCAACCGCTCAGTTCAGAAGAACGTACTGCGGTTTCTTCCTATTTTTCGAAACCCATACGGGAGGTACTGGCGACGCCGTATGAGATGGAACGATTCTGGGACCAGGTGTTCCGCTCGGAGCTGCTCGAGGAGAGCATCGAACGCTTGCATGTGGAGCAGCCTCGTGACTCGGCAATGTCGGTCCTAACGCGAAGTCAGTTGGCTCTGATGATTGCCATTTTTGTCGGAGTTGTCGTTTGTGCTGTGATGGACTTTCTACGAACGGTTACGGTTATCAATATCCTGTGCCAGTTGGTGTATTTCTCGCTAGCAACATTCAAGGCGCGCGTTCTCTACCGGGGTATGTCTGTCGAAGCCCACTCGATTTCTGACGATGAAGTCAAGGAACTGGACGAGAATGAACTGCCCATCTACACAATTTTAGTGCCCTTATATCGTGAAGCGAATGTCCTGCCTGAGCTCATTCGGCACATTGAAAACATGGATTACCCGAAGCACAAACTCGATGTCCGACTCTTGTTTGAAGAAGACGATGTAGAGACGATTTCGCAGGCGGAGCGGCTCCAAATCCCCTACTACTTCACATTTGTGAAGGTGCCTGTTTCGCAGCCGCGGACGAAACCCAAAGCTTGCAATTACGGATTGATTCGAGCAAGAGGGGAATATGTCGTCATTTATGACGCTGAAGATCGGCCTGAACCGGATCAATTGAAAAAGGTGCTGGTCGCGTTTCGGAAGCTTGGCAAGAAGACGGCTTGTGTTCAAGCGAAACTGAACTACTTTAACGGCAACCAGAACCTGCTGACGCGATGGTTTACCCAGGAGTACAGCAACTGGTTCGGCATCTTGCTTCCTGGCGTGATGTCGATGAAGCTGCCAATTCCGCTCGGTGGTACGTCGAATCATTTCCGAATGTCTGTTTTAAAACAGATTAACGCATGGGATCCGTACAACGTCACGGAAGATGCTGACCTTGGCGTCCGTCTTTACAAGTCGGGGCATACAACGGGAATTGTCGATTCGACGACATGGGAGGAGGCGAACAGCCGCCTGTACAATTGGGTGAAGCAGCGTACGCGCTGGATTAAAGGATACATGCAGACGTGGCTGGTTCATATGCGAAATCCGTGGCGGCTTTATCGTCAGCTTGGGGGACGCGGGTTTTGGGGGTTCCAGGCGATCGTCTTAGGTACGCCGCTGCTGCCGCTCATGAATCCCCCTTTTTGGGTGATGATGTTTCTTTGGTTTTTTCAGCATCAGAAGTGGATCCCGGAAATCTTTCCAGGGCCCATTTACTATATGGCGGCCTGCCTGCTCGTCATGGGGAACTTCTTCTTTGTCTACAGCGGCGTCGTCGGCACCTATCAATTTTCTGAACGGTACATGCATGTGCCTGGCGTGCTTTCATTTCGTCTCGTCCGGTCCGCAATCATCTCACCGCTCTACTGGGCATTGATGAGCATTGCGGCTTACCGGGCTGTATGGCAACTCGTCGTCAATCCATTTTATTGGGAAAAGACTCGCCATGGATTGACACGCAGCACACGTCAATCCGGACAAAGTGTGGGCATCACGACATGACTGACCTCGCAAAACAACACACTTGGTCGCGTGTGATTGTGTTTGCGACCGTGTTTTTGGTGGAGTGTTCACTTGGATGGTACTTGAATGTCGTGCGATACGATGTGCAAAATGATGCGTTGAGCCGGGTCGCCAATGCATTTTACGTACTGTACAGCAGAGATCCTCATTTGGCTGCGATTGGATTTGTATGGAATCCGTTGCCCAGTTTGCTGGAGTTGCCGGTGATTTTGTTTTGGCATGTTTATCCTCCTTTGGTAACCTGCGCGTTAGCAGGAACCCTGCTCACGGCACTCGCTGCCGCCGCCCAGACGTTGCTCATTGTTCGCCAATTCCAGCACAGTGGCCTTAAGACATGGCATGGCATTGCGGTGAGTCTATGTCTGTGCGCAAATCCTTTCATGCTTTTGTACGGGGCCAACGGAATGAGTGAAATGATCTTCTCCTTCTTCCTTGTCTGGTGCACTTGTTCGTTTGCGGATTGGCTTCGTACGTATCGGGCCCGAGACCTCGTGCGCGCCGGACTTGCATTGGCTCTGGCGTTTCTCACCCGATACGAAGCGGTGGCATTCGGCGCTGCGATGACGGTTGGTGTCTGTCTCGCAGCTTGGCAATATGGGGAAAAGCAATTCCTCAAAAATCCCCAGTTGTTGGGGGATCGGCGATTTAAGCTTAGGAATCTGCGTGACGAGCGATTTTGGTATACAGAGAGCACGGTGCTGGTCTTTTTGCTGCCCAGTCTGTACATGGGCATACTATGGATTTTGTTAAATTGGATTATCATGGGTGACCCCCTTTACTTCTTCCATTCAGCTTATTCAAACTTGTCTCAGTCCAGCGTCCTTCAATCCACTTCCAGCTTCGAGGCAATGATGGGAAATCCAATCGCGGTGGCGCGGTTCATCGCGGAGCGAATTGGTTTTTTTTCGCTCCCATACTTTGGCATACTGGTGTATCGAGCACGTCGGGGTCAACTTTTTCAGTGGACAACCCTCGTGCTGACGCTTCTCGTTGCTTCGATTCCCGCCTTGCAATATTCTCTGCTGCTAAAAGGAGCTTCTTATGGATGGCTTCGTTTTTTCTTCTATCCGCTGCCGCTGTCCATTGCCTGGCTGCCGTACGAGTTATCGATGCCGCCACGGATGGGGCAGCACGTCAGGAAGAAGCGGAGGAGCGGGACCGAATCGACGCGAAAATGGGGCGTTGTCACAGCCTTTGTCTGTACGCTCGTCGTCAGTGGTGTGGCTGTCAGTTTCGCAATGAACAACTCGACACTCGCACCTGAGGAATACGACACGATTCATCAGAAATACAACATCACTCGGCTGGAAACAACGAGAGCCATTGCTCAATACTTGAATGAGTACGAACCGAACGCGACCATCTTGATGGATTCCTTCTCATCCTTCAATGTCATCGTGAACGTCAGACACCCAAAGCATCTCGTCATCACGAGCGATCGCGATTTCGTCGCCGCCTTACATCATCCGGTTTCGCATCATGTTCAGTACATTCTCGTCCCACAGCCTGATGCGACCTATCGATTTGATGCGGTAAACCAAGCTTATCCCGACTTGTATGCGCATGGGTCGCGCTGGGCAAAGCTTGTCAAGCAGTTTCCGGGGTGGCGGTTGTATCGCGTGACGGGATGACCTGCGTGAAATTTTTTCAATACCGTATGGACTTGCATGCGGAACAGAGTGGGGTAAAGGTGTTGTGGTCCAAAGTGGAATTTCCAACGAGGCATGGCACCACTTTGGCTGGCCGTTGATTTCCCCGTCCAAACCAGTACACTGGAATCGACAGCGAGATGTGCCGAAATCAGAACTGGAACTCCCAGCGATTGGCAAGGGGGAGGATGACTATGGGAGAAATGGCGTGGATCGCCGGGTGGATCCCGCTCTTGTCCATCCTTGTTTCCGTTGTTGTGTACCGCTGGCTGAAGAACGCGTGGGTCCCGACGGTTGCTGTGCTGGTTCTTCCAGCCGTCGCGATGCTGATTTGGTTCGACCTTGCCAACTTCTGGCCCTGGCTGCTCTTATATTTGCTGTTGTGCTGGGTTTCGTGCTGGGCGACCCAGCAGGTGCAAAACTTGCGGCAGCGCAGAAGGCAGGCGTGATTGGCGGCCCTGTGCGGCCACGCATGGCCTTGAACCTGCGAGCCGCACCGTCCGCCGCCGGTTGGCATCCATTTGGTTCCGATTCGGCATCAATTCGGAAATTGGTATGACGCGGGTAAAATGTATACTGGCACGTCTCGTTTGACGCCGAAATCCAGCGCGGTCTGGACGTCGTTGTAGAAGACATCAATATGGTCACCGATAATCGCGCCGCCCGTATCCTGGGCAATGCGGTAGCCAACGCCAGGGATGAAGAGTTTGGTGCCGTAGGGAATCACACTCGGGTCGACGGCCACGGTGACCCCCTGCACGGCCGGAACGCCGGTGGCGGTGATGTCATAGCCGGGATCTCCCGGTTCTTTGCCGGTTGATTCTACGCCGGCTGTGTAGGCGGTTAAGGTGCAGTCAATCACGCGCGTTCCTTCGGGCAACGGCTGACCATCCACTTCGGGTGGCTGCGGAGATTGTCCGGTTACGGCGTCTACGGCGGATTGAACCGCGTTGCGAATGGTCTGTGCCGGACCGGAAGCTGGTACAGTGTACACAATTTGCTGCCCGATTTGCAGGGTGCGCGGGTCTTCGATGTGGTTTTCGGTCATCAGTGTCGAGACGGACACCCCGAACTTTTGTGATAGATCCCATAGGGTGTCGCCCGGCTGAACGGTGTATGTGTACTGCTGTTCCGAGCCATCCCCCGACGATGAACTCGTTGCGGCAAAGGCGGCCATCGGTGTTGCAATCAGCACTGCAATGGCGGTGGACCAGATGAACAGGCTCTTGTGCAAAATCGTTCCTCTCCTTCATTGGCGCTCTTTGTCATGCGCGCCTTCGCGAGACTTGTCGTGCTGCATCCATCAGCATGGGCAGACTTTTCGCGGATTAAACGTGCAGTCCGAAAAATTGATAGAGTGGATAAGATAGAGACAGGCCAGTGTGGAGGGATGAGGGTGTTGCTTTGGATCGCGATTGGCATTGTGCTGCTGATTTTATTGGGGGTTGTGAGTGCGATGCAGCGCATGAGCGAATATCGGCGCAGGGTGCAGGCCGCGCAGCGGCTGCGGGGGAACGTGAGTGAGGCTGTGATTGGCCTGGAGGCGGACACGGACTTTTCGCAGGGGTTTCAGCATGGCGAAGCCGGGGAATTGGCGCAAAAGGTACGAAAGCGCGTCGGGGCACTGACCCGACGCCTGGCGGATGTGAATCGTCGTCTGGACGACCTGCAGGGGATGGTTCTGTTTCCTTCGCTGGACCGTACCGTGGCGATTGCAAAGGTCATGGAAGACTATGAGGCGCTTGAAGCGGAGATCGAACCGCTGCGCGCGGACATCCGCCGGCTGGATTCGCTGATTCGCCGCGCCAGCGAGGACGTCGAACGAGTGCAGACCGGGCTCGCGGAGGTTCAGGCCAACGTGGGCGCTGTGCTGCAGGCGGTGTCCGTCGGCATTCCGGACGCGTGGCGGCGAGAATGGGACTCGATGGCGGCACAGCTCCGGCGCTTGTCTGCGGAGACGGATGCTGCGAAGCGGGCGGCTGCGCTGGCGGCCCTTCAGTCCCAGGTAGACGCGTGGCAGGACAAATTCACTCATGTCCGCCGGTGGGCGGACTGGCAGGCGCATGGCTCGGAGCGGATGGATATCATTCAAGCTTGCCTCCAGCGCCTGGAAGCGCTCGGCGGGCGGGAAACCCGCACGTACCAGGGCTTGGCCCAGGCGGCGTTGGACGCCCGGTCCATTGTGGCGCTGTCCGTGGAAGATGCCGCCCTGGATGCGGCTGCCGAGCCGATGGAGCGCCTGGGTCCTGCGCTGACGGGACTCCTGAACCGGGCGACACGGCTGCTGCACTGGCTGGCAGATCCGAAGCAGGTCCGTGCGGGACTGCGCGAAGAAACAACGCGCCTGAACGATCTCGTCTCCTGGTGGAACTCCGCCAAAGCGGCCGAGGCATGGGCGTTCATCGAGGCAGCAGACGGTGCCTTTGCACAAGTGCACCGCCAACGGGTCGCCGACTGGCAGGCCCAGGCGAAGTCGGTGCTGGAGGCGCGGGCGGAGACGGAGGCGCAGCCGACGGCGGGCACAAAGGCGGCGACAGTGCAGGCGCAGCCGACGACGGGGGCTGCGATCGCGGACGCGATGGCACCCTATGTTCAGCAACTGGATGCCGTATTGACGTTGGCGGGAGAAGGGAGCGTGCTGCGTCGTGATCTGGAGCAGCGGCGCACCCTCCTGATGCAGCGAAGCGCCGCGCGGCAAAGCCGTCTGGAGGCGTTGGAGCGGCAAATCGCGGATGCGTTGACGTCGCTGGCTTCGCGAAACCTCGCGAGCAGCGAAGAGTACCGCAAGTGGTCGGAATGGCAGCGCACCGTCGCGGCGATGGCGCAGAGCGGGGCGGTGTCCGACCGCGATGTGGAGCAATGGGAGCGGCGGGTGCAGGCCGAACGAGACGTGGTCGATGCCATGGTTCGTGCGCACAGCGACGTCGATGCCATGCTGCAGGCGCATTTGGAACAACTGACAAAGCGCCACGGGGGAGAGCTTCCGGCGTTTCACGCCTCCCGGCATGCCCAGGCGAAGCGGCAGTTGGACGATGGCGACTTGATGTCCGCGGCGTGGACATCCCTCGCCATGGCGGAGACACTGGCGGATCTCGCCGTGTGGGACGAGTGGACGCCGTGGTGACGGGGGTTGTGTGCGGCAGGAAGGGTGCCTAAAGCGTCGGGATCACGGTGCGGTTGCGGCGGCTTAGGGCACGAAAGGCGCCCAAAGGTGGCCGGTGCGGCTGGGCTCGGCCTGCGATTAGGCAGGAAGGGTGCCTTAAGCGTGGGGATCACGCCGCGGTTGCGGCGGCTTAGGGCACGAAAGGCGCCCAAAGGTGGCGGGTGCGGCTGGGCCAGACCCACGATTAGGCAGGAAGGGTGCCTTAAGCGTCGGGATCACGCCGCGGTTGCGGCGGCTTAGGGCACGAAAGGCGCCCAAAGGTGGCCGGTGCGGCTGGGCAGGGCCTGCGATTAGGCAGGAAGGGTGCCTTAAGCGTGGGGAGCACGCCGCGGTTGCGGCGGCTTAGGGCACAAAAGGCGCCCAAAGGTGGCCGGTGCGGCTGGGCCAGACCCACGATTAGGCAGGAAGGGTGCCCTAAGTGTCGGGATCACGGTGCGGACGCGGCGGCTTAGGGCACGAAAGGCGCCCAAAGGTGGCCGGTGCGGCTGGGGCGGACCTGCGATTAGGCAGGAAGGGTGCCTAAAGCGTCGGGATCACGCCGCGGTTGCGGCGGCTTAGGGCACAAAAGGCGCCCAAAGGTGGCCGGTGCGGCTGGGCCGGACCTGCGATGAGGCAGGAAGGGTGCCTAAAGTTGGCCCAGTTAAGCCCGGCCAGACCGGCCTGGCCTCCCGCTTCGCGGCGTTACGCCTCGCTCGATTGCGGTGCGCGATCGAGCAACAAATCGATTTCCTCGCGGTA
Organism: Alicyclobacillus cycloheptanicus; assembly: GCF_028751525.1. Classification (GTDB taxonomy): domain Bacteria; phylum Bacillota; class Bacilli; order Alicyclobacillales; family Alicyclobacillaceae; genus Alicyclobacillus_L; species Alicyclobacillus_L cycloheptanicus. Next base: position 525,631 of record NZ_CP067097.1, on the reverse strand, counting down.
CTTGCCGCCGGGCGTTTCGAGAATCTGTGGAATGCCTCGCAGCGCCTCGTGGTGAACGATGCGGTGCAGCGCTTCCAGCCCGAGCGAGCCTTCGCCAATGTTGGCGTGCCGGTCTTTCCGGGAGTTTGGCGGATTTTTGGAGTCGTTGATGTGCGCGACTTTGAGCCGGTCCATCCCGATGACTTTGTCGAACTGCTCGAGGAATCCGTCAAAGTCGTTCACGACATCGTATCCAAAGCTGTAGTTGTGGCAGGTATCGATGCAGACTGCCAGTTTGTCTTCGTGCTGGACGCGGCTGATGATGTCGGCGATTTGCTCCAGCGAGTTCCCCACCTTCGAACCATCTCCGGCCATCGTTTCGAGGCAGATCCAAAGTTTCTCGTTGCCGGTTAAAATCCGGTTCAAGGCATCGGCGATCCGGCCGATGGCGTACGCTTCTCCTTCACCGACGTGACTGCCCGGGTGCATCACGATGTAACGGAACCCGAGGTACTCCACGCGCGCAATTTCCTCCGTCAGCACGTCGATCCCGTACTGCCAGGTATCTTCCTTCGCGCTGGCCAGGTTGACCAGGTAGGAGAGGTGGACGACCGGATCGACAATGTTGTGTTCCTTCATCAACGCCAGGGCTTCATCACGGTGAAATTCGGTGATGGGACGCGCCTTGCCGCCGCGGTTGCTGCGGGTGTAAATCATGAAGGTGTTCGCGTCATATTCGATTGTCTCCTGAACTGCCGCGAGCAGTCCGGTCTTTGCAATAGATACATTTGCCCCCAACAGGATGGGCTTGTCCGATTCAGGCATGTCAATCCCTCCGCATCCAGCATAGCAGTTTTGGATTGTATTTTCCCACTACGTCATGCCATCGGGTGCTGAGTGCCCTGACCGCGAACCGGGATCGGTCTCCGAAAACTTGAAAATCGTGGCGGATGACCTATAATTATTAGCAGCCATGGCTTCAGAGTGCTAATAACCTCCTAACGTTAGGTCTACCAATCATCTACCGCGGTGTTTCTTTTCACCGGTTGTCTGCACGGCTGTTCGGGCAGCCCGGCTCACTGTTATCAGCAAACTTTCATCTGCCGTTTTCTATTGGAAAGTTTCTTTTCAATGGAGGGTGAACCATGAAGGCGTTGTTGTTAGCAGGAGGATTAGGAACACGTTTACGACCACTGACTGAAAACCTTCCAAAACCGATGTTGCCCGTCGCCAACCGGCCCTGGCTGGAGCACCTGATTTTGCATTTGAAACAGCAGGGCATCTCAGAGTTCGTGATCACAGCGAAATACCATGGAGAGAAAATCAAGGCGCATTTCGGGGATGGTCACGCCCTGGGTGTCCGCATCCAGTACGCGCATGAGCCGACATTACTCGGGACTGCGGGCGCGATCAAAAACGCTGAGCACTTGTTGGACGACCGATTTATCGTCCTGAACGCGGACATCATCCACCCCGTGCAGCTGCTGCCCCTGCTGGAATTTCACAAGAGTCACGGCGGCGTTGCCACGATTGGGCTGACCGAGGTCGACGACCCTTCCCAGTACGGCGTGGTCCAGCAGTCGTACAGCGGAGAAATTCTGCGGTTTGTCGAAAAGCCGCCCCGCCACCTGGCGCCTTCGAACCGGGTGAATGCTGGCATTTACGTGCTCGAAAAGAAGGCGTTGAAATACATTCCGAAGGGGAAGGAAACGTCTATCGAACGCGAGACGTTCCCGCTGCTGATTCGCCGCCAGCTCGGTGTCTATGGTTCATCCATTCACGGCTACTGGATGGATATGGGGACTCCTGAGCGGTATCTGCAGGTTCACTGGGATGTGCTGGACGGTATGTGTGCATTGCCGCTCCCGGTTTCTGCATCCCGCCCGCAGGTATGGCTCGGAAGGTCCCAGATTGCACCGACGGCGCGGGTGATCCCGCCGGTCCTGATTGGCGACGGAGTGACCATTGAAGGGAACTGCACCGTGGGCCCGTATGTGGTGCTGGGCAACCACGTCCGGGTGCGCGCTGGCAGTCATCTGCAGCATACCGTGGTCTGGCCGTTCACGGAGGTACAAGCGGGGACACAGGTGTCACACAGTGTGCTTGCCCGGGACGTGTCGGTCAGCGTCGCAGCGCCCGAAGTGGTCGAAGAAGTGGTGATGCAGTGATGATAAGGGTGGCACACGTCAGCACCTACGTTCCGAAAAAATGCGGACTTGCAACGTACACGCATCACCTGCGGCAAGGCCTGCGCGAAGCGGCGGGCGGGGGGCAGCTGACAGACATCGTGATCGCGATGCTGGGGCCGGACGAACGCCAGGACGCGTACGTGGGCGCAGATTGGTTTTTGCGCCGCGATGAGCCGGGAGATTATGAGGCGGTCGCGCGGCGGCTGAACCAGAGCGACATCGACCTCGTGGCGCTTCAGCATGAGTTCGGGATTTTTGGCGGGGAAGCGGGCGAATACGTCCTCCGGTTTGCAGAGGCGCTCCAAAAACCGCTCGTCACCACGTTCCATACGGTGTTTGAGACGCCGGTCCATCCGTATCGCGACATTCAGAAGAAACTGGTGGAGCGAAGCGACCACATCATCGTGATGAGTCCGCGCGCCATTTCATACTTAGTGAATGCCTACGGCGTCGCAGCGTCGAAAATCACGTACCTGCCGCACGGCACGCCGGGCGCCTCGGCTCGAACGAATGCACAGCTTCGGCGGTCGTTGGGCTGGGAAGGCAGAAAGGTGCTGTTGACCTTCGGCCTGCTCAGTCCAGGCAAGGGGTTGGAGTTGGTGCTGGAGGCATTGCAACACATTGCGGCGGAGGTTCCCAACGTTCTGTACGTCATCGCGGGGCAGACCCATCCGGAGATTCTGAAGCGGGACGGTGAGCACTACCGCGAAGCGTTGCAGCGAATGATTGAGGACCGCCGCATTGGTGAGCACGTGTCGATGATGAACCGCTATCTCTCGGAAGCGGACATTGTTTCGTTGATTTCCGCCTGCGACGTGTTTGTCACGCCCTACCCGGGGATGCAGCAAATCACCAGCGGGACATTGGCCTATGCGGTCGGCGCCGGCAGCGTGGTGGCCAGTACGCCCTACGCGTACGCGCGGGACTTGCTCAAGGACTTTCCGGACTTGTTGATTCCGTACGGCGATGTGGAGGCGTGGTCGCGCACCTTGACGAAGCTGCTGCAGGACGACGCGCTGCTTGGCCGCTATCAACGGCAGATTGCGCAAATCGGGCAGCACATGCGATGGCCGAACGTTGCGCGCAAGCACCTGGAGCTGTATCGAACACTCACCGCGCGCGGCACGCGGAGGGGCGTGACGGGTGAGGCGGTGTCGGAAGGCAGGGAGCGAACCGTTGTTTCCAGTTCAGTTTGACCATCTGCGCCGGTTGACGGACGACACGGGTTTGCTGGAACACTGTCACGGAAAGCTGCCGCGGCGCAAAGAGGGATATTCCACGGACGACAACGCGAGAGCCTTGTGGCTGTGCGCGGCATGGATCCCGTATGCGAAAGCGGCAGGCGACGTTCAGACCTCGCAGCTGCTGCAGGCGCTCGCTGACCGGTATGCGAGCTTCCTGCTGTGGGTGCAGGATGAGGACGGATGGTTTCACAACAATGTGGGGTACAATCGCGTGTTTGAACCGGAGGCGCCGTCCGACGACTGTCAGGGGCGCAGTCTTTGGGCCCTCGCAAAGGCGGTGTTGAACGTTCCGGACCCGGAGTGGACGCTGCCCTTGCAGTGCGCTTTCTACCGCGGCGTGCAGGCAGCCAGCCGGCTCCAGTTTGCGCGCGGACTGGCGCATACGTTGTCTGCCGTGTCCGCGATGTGGCTGGGCGTGGCGCAAGGGGCGAGGGTCGAACCCTGGTTTGCGGACTGGGCGCTGCGAACCCTGCCCGGCCAGGCCAGGCGTTTGGCTGCGGCGCTGTACGAGCAATATGAAGCGTGCGCCCGGGACGACTGGCACTGGTTTGAACCGACGATGACCTACGCCAACGGCGTTCTCCCCTGGGCCCTGTGGCATGCCTGGGAAGCGCTGCAGGACGAACGGGCACGGTGCATCGCGAGTACGTCGCTGCAGTGTCTGATTGCCAAGATGACCGCGCCCGAGGGCCATATCCGTCCCATCGGCAACCAGGGGTGGGCCACGCCCGCGTCGGTCAGCCAGTGGGACCAGCAGCCGTTGGAAGTGATGAAGCTCGCGCTGGCTTGCGCCAAGGCGATTGAACTTGGCGAAGAGGAGGACGGCTTGTACCGCCGGACCCTCGAACGCTGTGTTCAATGGTATCACGGAGAGAATGACTTGCAGGTCGTCATGGCCGACAGGACGGATGGCAGCTGCTGCGATGGATTGATGCAAACAGGCGCGAACCGAAATCGAGGGGCCGAATCGACGCTGTCGTATTTGCTGACCGAAACGTTTCGGTATGTGGTTACCGCTGAGCATCAGCCGCAGCTGGTTCGAGTCGCGCTGGAATAGGACAGGAATTGAAGGAGGGAGCAGCATGGCAGTCAGCATGGAAACCAGACCGATGATTCCTGAACATGTCTTTCGTGAGTACGATATTCGCGGGGTGGCCGGCAAGGAAATCGATGAACGGTTTGCGTTTTTGCTGGGGCGCGCGTTTGCGCGGCGCATCCTGAAACTGGGCCGGAACACGGCTGTCGTTGGCCACGACAATCGGGCTTCTTCACCGCGCCTGCACGAGGGGGTCATGGCAGGCATTTTGTCGATGGATTGCCGCGTCAAGGACATTGGCCAAGTCACGACGCCGATGTTCTATTACAGTCTGGAAGCGCTCGGCGTTGTCGACGGCATCATGGTCACCGCCAGCCACAATCCGCCGGACGAGAATGGGTTTAAAATCGCGATCGACAAAGGCACGATTTACGGCGATGCGGTGCGGAGCTTGCAGCAGGAGATGGCGGCAGACGACGTCGAGGTGGAGCGGTTTTTGGCGGCGGAAAAGGTAAACCAAAGCACGAGCGCACGCGGCTCGGCCATGAGCAGGACACGGGACAGTGCGCGTGATGAGGTCGCGATCAAACCGTTGTACCTCACGATGCTGGGCGAGAAAATCAAGCTCGGCTCGCGGCGTTTGAAAGTCGTGGTGGACTGCGGCAACGGCACGGCGAGCGTGATTGCGCCGGACGCACTCAAACAGTGGGGCTGTGAGGTGGTGCCGTTGTACTGTACGTCTGACCCAACGTTTCCCAACCATCACCCGGACCCGGTCGAGCCGAAAAATCTGCAAGACTTAATTGAGACGGTCCGGCGGGAGGGCGCCGATTTGGGCATTGCGTTCGACGGCGACGGCGACCGGCTGGGGGTCGTGGATGAAACGGGCCAGATTCGCTGGGGCGACCAGCTGATGGTCCTCTACTGGCGCGAAATTCTGCCGAAGTACCCTGGCAGTGAGGCGCTGGTCGAGGTCAAGTGTTCGCAGGCTCTGGTGGATGAGATTCGCAAGCTGGGCGGGCAGCCAAGGTTCCACCGTACAGGACATTCGCACATCAAGGCGACCTTGCGCGCATCCAACCTGCCCTTTACAGGGGAAATGTCCGGTCACCTGTTCTTCAACGATGAATACTACGGTTTCGATGACGCGCTGTACGCCGCTGGCCGCTTGCTGCGCATTTTGTCGTCGCAGCCAAAGCCGCTGTCCGCGCTGTTTGCGGACGTGAAGACCTACTACGCAACGCCGGAAACGAGGGTTCCCTGCGACGAGTCACGCAAGCAGGCTGTGATTGAAGCCGTCAAGTCCCACTTCCAAAAATTCTACCCGGTCGTGACGGTGGACGGCGCACGCGTGGAATTCCCGGATGGGTGGGCACTGGTCCGGAGCTCGAACACACAACCCATTCTGGTCCTGCGTGCGGAGGCCACGACCCGGTTGGCGCTGCACACCATCCAGGCAGAGGTCGAACGCGTCCTGCAGCACAGCGGGTTGTTAGCAGAGATTCCGTGGTGATGCCAATTTTTGCGGCTTCGTGCGAAAAACCGTTCCAAATGCCCGCTTTCGTATTATATTTAAATGCAGGCTGTGCAGCCTAGATGGAACATCATGATTGAAGGGGTTTTGGATCAGTTTGAGTACGAGCAAGTCCATTTCGTTTCCGTTGGGTCCGTTCGTCAAGTATGCTGGGAATCCGATTCTGACACCGCAGGGCGACGGCTGGGAAGCCAAGGACTTATTCAACCCGGCGGCGATTGTCAAGGACGGGCGCGTGTATCTCCTGTACCGCGCAGAAGACCGGACCGGGCCCGGGTTGTGGAACGGGACGTCGCGCATTGGCCTGGCGGTCAGCGACGACGGCTACCATTTTGAACGGCACCCAGAACCGGTTTTGGTGCCAACCGAGCCGTACGAGCTGCCAGGGGGCTGCGAAGACCCGCGTGTTGTGGAAATCGAAGGGACGTACTACATGACATACACGGCGTTTGACGGCGAGACCGCACGGCTGTGTCTCGCGACGTCAACCGACCTTTATCATTGGCGGAAGCATGGCTACCTCATCGCGACATGGCCGTGGGGGCCGCAGCCGGACTGGACCAAGTCGGGCGCCATTGTGCCGGAGCGCATCGACGGGCGGCTGGTGATGTACTTCGGCGACTCCGACATCTGGATGGCCACCTCGGACAACGGAATCCGCTGGTCGGTAGACGAGGAACCGGTGATGAAGCGGAGCGGGTCGAAGGCGTCGTTTGACAGCTTCCTCATCGAGCCGGGTCCGACGCCCGTCGTCACGGAGGACGGGATCCTCCTGATTTACAACGGCGCGCGCAGAATTACCGAAGGCGAGCACGCCGGCAAACTGCATTACTCGGTGGGGCAGGTGCTGTTCTCCAAAGACCAGCCTCGCCACGTGCTGCGCCGAACGCCGGAGGCGGTATTCGCGCCCGAGACCCAGCATGAACAGTTCGGCCAGGTCGATTTCGTGGTCTTTGCGGAAGGGCTTGTGCGGTTTGGCGGCCAGTGGCTGTTGTACTACGGCATGGCGGACAGTACCATCGGTGTGGCTTCGTTTGAGGCTTAGACTGCCCATGCGACCCAGCTTCTGCCGAGAAAGGGGATGAACCGAGTGCAGCCTTATCCTGTCAAATTCAAACCGATTCCCCAGGAACGCATCTGGGGTGGACACGAGATGAAGCCTGTGTTTCACGCCGACCGGATTTCCGAACCGATTGGGGAGTATTGGCTGGTCTCCGGTCATCCCACGGCCTTGAGTGTGGTTGAGAACGGCCCGCTGGCGGGCAAGTCCCTGAACGAGCTGACCGCGCAGTTTCCGGACGCCTACCTGGGGGCTTCCCCGCAGCCGCGGTTTCCGGTGTTAATCAAGCTCATTGAAGCGCAGGCCGACCTTTCGGTTCAGGTCCACCCTGACGACCTGTACGCGCAGGCACACGAAGGGGACTTCGGCAAGAGCGAAGCGTGGTACATCGTGAAGGCGCCTGCCTCCGGACAGGTCGTCTACGGGCACCGGTTTCGCAGCCGCGACGAATACTTCCGTGCCGTGGAAGAAGGACACGTTCGCGACTACCTCGGCTATCGAAACGTCGCGCAAGGGGACTTGGTGTACGTTCCAGCGCGGACCCTGCATGCCTTGCTGGCTGGAACGACGCTCATCGAGGTGCAGCAAACGTCAGACGTCACCTATCGTGTGTACGATTGGGATCGCGTTGATCAACAAGGAAAGCCCCGCGCGCTGCACGTGAACAAGGCGGCGGACGTGCTGAACTACGCGGCTGCGCCGGAGACGACCGACGGGCCGGCGGCACCCCGCGCGGTGGCCGGCGGCACCTGTGAATTGCTCATCCGCTGCCCCTACTTTCAGATTGAGCGGCTGCAGCTCGCCAGCGGCGCCGCCTATTCAGTGGAATCTGGCGATGCACCCGTCGTGTTGATTGGGGTCTCCGGCACCGGAAGGCTTTCGTGGCCCGGTGCGGCGGATGAACAGGTGCGGCCGTACCACCCGTGGATGGTGCCAGCCTGCATGACGGATGCGGTGGTGCGGGCGGACGAGCCAATGGTCTTGCTGCAGGTCACCTATGGCAGAACCTGACGGGTTTTCATCATTTCATCAGGGAACGATGCTGGAGAGCGCGGCAGATGTCTCTTGACCGATGCCGCGCTGCAGGCGTAGACTGGAGTTGAAATGAGCGAGCGCTCAGTCAGCACGCTTACAGCGGACGCCGCGCCCGTTGGCGTGGGCGCTCCATCCGTGTTTGGGGGAAAACCGAAGTGACTGTCACAATACCCAGTCAGGTGAAGGACCCGGAACTGTTACGAACGCGCCGCGCGCAGATTGTCCAAGCGGCGGTTCCGCTGTTTTCGGAAAAGGGTTTTCACAAAACGACAACGCGCGAACTGGCTCGCGCCAGCGGCATGTCGATTGGCGCACTGTACGAATATGTTCAGACGAAAGAAGATGTACTCTTTCTTGTCTGCCAGCATATTCACCAGGAAGTCGAGTCACAGCTGAGAGTCAGTCTGTCCGAGCACACCTCCGTCGTGGTGCGGCTGCGCCTTGCGATTGAGGCGTTTTTGCGGGTGATGGACCGCATGCAGGCGGACGTGCTGCTGATTTACCAGGAGAGCAAGTCTCTGCCGGAGCCGTACCTGAAGGAAGTGCTGGCGCACGAAACCCGCATCACACAGGTGTTCGAGCAGCTCCTGCGGGAAGGCGTGCAGGACGGCAGCTTCCGGCTGCGTCCCGGCGAGGAAATCCTGCTGGCGCACACCATTGTGGTGGCGGGGCAAATGTGGGCCTTTCGGCGCTGGGCGCTGAAAGCGGTTGCGTTTGAGGATTTTGCCGCGGCGCAGGTCGATATGTTGATGAATGCCGCCCTGCCTGTGGCAGAGCGAGACGCACCTTAGGAATCTGAGGTCTGAAGGAGGCCGTTGCGATGAGTCAGTCCACGAGTGATTCTGCGGTACAGCAAGTCAGCGCGCAGGCTGTCCAGGCGGGGGAGCCGCAGGAGCCCCTCACCCCGGAGCAGGCGGAGGCGGAAATTCTCGCACACCAGGAGAAAGAACCCTATCGCCCGCGCAACAAGGTTCGGTTCGTAACCGCTTCCAGCTTGTTTGACGGACACGACGCGTCCATTAACATCATGCGGCGCATTCTGCAGTCGTCTGGGGCGGAAGTGATTCACCTGGGCCACAACCGCTCCGTTGAGGAAGTGGTCAACGCGGCTATCCAGGAGGATGTGCAGGGCATTGCGGTCAGTTCCTATCAGGGCGGGCACATGGAGTACTTCAAATACATGTACGACCTGCTGCAGGAGCGGGGTGCCGGGCACATCAAAATCTTCGGCGGCGGCGGCGGGGTCATTGTTCCGGAAGAAATCGCGGAACTCGAGGCCTACGGCATTACGAAGATTTTTTCGCCGGACGACGGGCGCCGGCTTGGCCTCCAGGGAATGATCAACTTCATGCTGCGCGCCTGCGATGTCCCGACCGTCCGGACGGTCCGCGACGAACTCGCACAGCTGCGCAAGGACAACTGGGCTGCGATTGCACGCCTCATCACGCTGGTGGAACAACCGGACGACGCCGACGATGCGTACGGCGACGTCGTGGCGGCCGTCCGCGAGCGTGCTGGCGCGGTGCCGGTGCTGGGCATCACCGGAACGGGCGGCGCCGGCAAGTCGTCGCTCACGGACGAATTGGTGCGGCGCTTCCTGGAGGACTTCGAGGACAAAACGGTCGCCATTTTCTCTGTCGATCCGTCCAAGCAGCGGACCGGGGGGGCACTTTTGGGCGATCGCATCCGAATGAACGCCCTCAACAACCCGCGCGCGTATATGCGCAGCCTGGCGACGCGGCAGTCGCGGTCGGAGCTGTCGAGCGCCATTCGCGAGGCGATTGACATCGCGAAGGCGGCGGGGTTTGACCTCATCATTGTGGAGACCAGCGGGATTGGCCAGGGGGACGCCGGCATTGTCGACATTGCCGACGTGTCGCTCTATGTGATGACCGCAGAGTACGGCGCGCCCTCCCAATTGGAGAAAATCGAAATGCTGGACTACGCGGATGTGGTCGCGATTAACAAGTTCGACCGCCGCGGTTCGGAGGACGCGCGCCGCTACGTTGCCAAGCAGCTGCAGCGCAACCGCGGGGCGTTCGATCACGACGTCGAATCCATGCCAGTGTACGGCACCGTTGCCAGCCAGTTCAACGACCCGGGGACGAACGTGCTGTATCGCGCGCTGATTGACGTGATCAACCAGAAGTGCGGGACGAAGTGGGAGACGCGCATTGAAGCGGGCGACCCGAACGAGCGCAAACCGGCGATTATCCCAGGCGAGCGCGCGCAGTACTTGCTCGAAATTGTGAACACGGTGCGCGATTACCGGAAGTTTACGGCGCAGCAGGTCGCGCTGGCGCGCAAGTGCTGGCAGCTGCGCGGCGTCATTGCACAGCTGCAGGAAGCTGGCGCGGGGGACACGTCGGAGGGTGCTGCAGGCGCTTCGGGCGCCCACGGCGAGGACCTCGCAGCGTCGCTGCAGGCCATGTACGACCGGCTGTGGCAGCAGCTGCACTTTGAAGCTCGCCAGATTCTCGAAGGCTGGGACGCCAAAAAGGCACGCTATCAGGCAGAGGAGTTTGTGACAAAGGTTCGCGATCGCGAAATTCGCACTCCCCTTTACACGGTGTCGTTGTCTGGGCTGCGCGTGCCCAAGGTGTGCCTGCCGCAGTACGAGGACTGGGGCGAGATTTTGCGCTGGTCGATGCTCGAAAACGTCCCGGGCGAATTTCCGTTTACGGCTGGCGTGTTCCCGCTCAAGCGGGCAGACGAGGACCCGAAGCGGCAGTTCGCCGGAGAAGGGACGCCAGCGCGTACGAACCGGCGGTTCCACTACCTCTCAAAGAACGACCGCGCCAAGCGGTTGTCCACGGCCTTCGACAGCGTCACCCTGTACGGGGAAGATCCCGACTATCGCCCGGACATTTACGGCAAGGTCGGGGAGAGTGGTGTCAGCGTCTGCACCCTGGACGACATGAAGAAGCTGTACGCAGGGTTTGACTTGTGCGACCCGCTGACCAGCGTTTCGATGACCATCAACGGGCCTGCGCCGATTCTGTTGGCGATGTTTATGAACACGGCGATTGACCAGCAGATTGACAAGTTTACTGCCGAACACGGCCGGGCGCCGAGCGACGAGGAACGGGCGCAAATCCGGGCGCGCACGCTGCAGACGGTGCGCGGCACGGTGCAAGCGGATATTCTGAAAGAAGACCAGGGCCAAAACACCTGCATCTTCTCGACGGAGTTTGCGCTGCGGATGATGGGCGACATCCAGCAGTACTTCATCGACCACAAAGTCCGCAACTACTACTCGGTCAGCATCAGCGGGTACCACATCGCGGAGGCCGGGGCGAACCCGATTTCGCAGCTGGCGTTCACGCTGGCCAACGCGTTCACCTACGTCGAGTACTACCTGAGCCGGGGCATGCACGTGGACGACTTTGCGCCCAACCTGTCGTTTTTCTTCAGCAACGGGATGGATCCGGAGTACACCGTGATCGGTCGAGTGGCCCGCCGCATCTGGGCCACGGTGATGAAGCACAAGTACGGCGCGAATGAACGCAGCCAAAAGCTGAAGTACCACATCCAGACATCGGGCCGCTCCCTGCACGCCCAGGAGGTCGATTTCAACGACATTCGCACGACGCTGCAGGCGCTGCTGGCCATTTACGACAACTGCAACTCGCTGCACACCAACGCGTACGACGAAGCCATCACCACGCCGACGGAGGAATCGGTCCGTCGGGCGATGGCGATTCAGATGATTATCAATCGGGAGTTCGGCCTCACGAAGAACGAGAACCCGCTGCAGGGCGCCTTCATCGTGGAGGAACTGACCGACCTCGTGGAAGAGGCGGTGCTCCAGGAGTTCCTTCGCATCAACGACCGCGGCGGCGTCCTTGGCGCCATGGAGACGCAGTACCAGCGCAGCAAAATTCAGGAGGAGTCGATGTACTACGAGCACCTCAAACACTCGGGCGAGCTGCCCATCATCGGCGTCAATACCTTCCTGAATCCAAAGACCTTGGCTCCGGACTACACGCCGCCAAAGCTGGAACTGGCGCGAGCGACGAAGGAAGAAAAGGAAGAACAGATTCGCAACCTGCGCGCTTTCCACGAAGCGCACAAGGACGAAGCGCCCGCAGCCCTTGCCCGCCTGAAACAAGTGGCACGCCAGGGCGGCAACTTGTTCGCCGAACTGATGGAGACCGTCCGGGTCGCGAGCCTTGGGCAAATTACCCAGGCCCTCTATGAAGTCGGCGGAAAGTACCGGCGCAATATGTAAGGCCGCACGCATTCGATGCTCATCAGTGGACCGGATGGGCCCCCGGCCCCGCAGTGGCGCAGACATGTGCCAGCGGGCGGGGGCCCGTTGTTGTTGAGTGCGGCGTAGGTCATAAGCAGTGTATCGTCACGGTCAAAACAGAACAGCAAATTGACAAATCGTATTTATTGACTGTGATGAAAATAGATCAATAATAATAATCCGAATATTGACTCATGTAATGTGAAGTGCTAGAATGGCCTTAATTGCGGGGGGTATGGATATCGAGAATGATAAAATATAGTTAATCAGCTTGATTATGGGATATTAATATACATCATAAATATATTTTTGTTGTGATATATTGAGATGGAAATATGGATACGGAACATCAGGACGAATGACGGCCGTTGTGGCTTGCGGGGGCTGCGTCGAATCCGTCTGAAACAGTCTGCGAAGGTGGTGGGGTGCAGATGAACAACCCGTTCATCAATATCCTTTGGCTTGCAAAAAGTGAATATCCATCAGGCAGCTGTCTAGCCCCTCACGCTCATGCAGATTACTATCAGATTTATTATGTCGTCAGCGGGGAGGGGGATTTCTTCGTCGGCAAGGCATGCGTAAAAATGGAGCGAGGTATGTATCTGTTTGCTCGACCGAATGATATTCACGGAATTCGTACTGCTCGAGACGTAGATGGAGAACCTTTAAGGATGTTGGAAGTAAAGTACGTTGTGTTTGACAGCGATTTCAAAGAAGCTCTCAATCAACTTCCCATGGTATGTCAAGGGTCGGATGAGATTGAGCGAATGCTGTGGGTGGTTTTTACAGAGGCCATCGAGACACGTCCTTGGTATTTGGAGGTCGCTACACATACGCTCATCACGGTCCTTTACCACATGATTCGCCATCAAAGAATTGAACGATCAACAATTTCCGGTAAATCAAAAATTGTTGATCAAATCAAGGAAAACGTCAACAGGAATTATCAGAATGACATTTCTCTGGACCAACTCTCGGAACTCGTCGGTCACAGCAAGAACTACATCTGCAAAACTTTCAAGGAACAAACTGGGATGACCATCAACCTATATCTGAATAAGGTTCGCATCGACAGAGCCGCGGAGTTGCTTGTGAATACCCATGCGGAAATATCAGAAATCAGCAGCAGCGTGGGGTACAACAATGTTTATCATTTCATGAAGACGTTCAAAAAAATCGTTGGCACTTCACCAGGGAACTTTCGCAAGAGTGAGCTTTGCGGCAGTGCACTCGTAAGTTCTCGAGTACGGGCCATTACGATGATTCCAGTTCAGCAGACGAGCCACGATATACAGCGCACAGATGTCAAGCACGAATCGTCTGCAGCTGGGTTCGTATAACAGCTCTGTGAGGGAGGAGGGGAAAGTAAGACTTTTCATTTTGCGCGGTCCCCAACGACTGATTTGGGAAAGGGTGTCGTCATTGACGCAAGAGGAGATTGCACGCGCCGCTTCGGTTGAAGTAACAAAGAGGAGAAATGGGCTCACAAGGAACGCTGCCCTCGTCACCTTTACGTCGTTAGCCGGATTTACGCTGGTGAATATGGATAGCAGCTTCTTTACGTTTAGTTATCCGACCATCATGAAGGAACTGCACATTTCCATCCAACAAATTTCTTACCTTTACACTGGGATTTTTATCATTGGCGCCATCGCTACCTTTATATTTGGTCCCATTCTTGACCGCTTCGGACGAAAGGTGGTGTTTCAATTTGCGCTCTATGCAACTGCCATCGGCAGTCTCGTAAGTGCGCTGGGATTTAACTTTGGATCATTGTTTGCGTTTCGGGGAATCACACAAATCGGCGCGAGTTCGGAGTGGATGTCTGGACAGGTAATGGTGGCCGAGGAAGCAAGCAGTCAAAGCCGAGGATGGTGGGTCGGATTTTCACAAATTGGTTGGCCTGTCGGGTGGTTTATCGCCTCTTTGCTTTCCTTGGTCGTCATTCCCACATTGGGCTGGCGATGGCTGTTCGTGATTGGCTTGATTCCGGCGCTGTTTGTACTTTGGGTGAGAAGAAATGTCAAAGAGACCGAGAGATTTAGAGATTTAAAAAGGGTGCTGGATCGTGGTGAAAGCACTTCCCAAGTGCAAACAAGGTTCAGGGTGGATACTTCAAGGGCCAACAAATTCACCTATCGGCAGCTCTTTGAGCGCGACCTGATTCGTACATCGCTTCTGATTTCTCTGTGGCAGTTGATCTATAACTATGGCTGCGCTTCGATTATTAACTGGCTTCCAACAATAACGACCGACCATCACATCGCATCCTCGTCTGTGTTTGGCACTTCGGCCTGGGGGTCGGGTGTAGGTATCTTTGGTTATCTGACCGCCGCGTATCTAGGCGAGAAATTTGGCAGAAGGGAAGTAAGCGCTGTCTTTCTCATCCTGGGATCCGCAGCTGGGCTGCTGTTGGCATTCGATGCTGCCAACTGGGCAACCCTGACCCTCTTCTATGCCCTCTACTACTTTTTTACAATCGGTCAAATGGGAGCGGCAGTCGCTTTTGCATTGGAGTCATTTCCGACGCGTGCGCGGGGGACCGGTGGAACCCTGTTGTCGGTCGCCACGTCGGTAGGATTTATCTTCGCTGGCCTGACCGGTTCCGTTCTATTCAGCCACATGGGCGTTAACCAGACAATTTTCATTTGGGGGTTTTTATGTTCGCTGGTTCCCGGTTTGTTGGCTTTGGTACAAAAAGAGTCAAGCCCGGAACAGACCTTGAGGAAATTGCGATTTGATGCAAGTGAGGCTGGAATCGAGGAGGATGAATCAAATGACCATCATCAATACGGTCAAGGGTCAGATCGACAGTTCTCAATTAGGCTGCACGTTGATTCACGAACACCTGCGCTCACGTTCTGAGTCCGTGGCCTTTCAGTTTCCTCACCTGTATGATGAAGCGTATGAATACCAAAAGGCCTTGGAGCAGGTTCTCGCAGTAGAACAGCGTGGTGTGCAGACGATATGTGACCCTACGGTGATGGAAATTGGCAGGGACATTCGTTTCATGGAGCGCGTGGCAAATGCAACCAGTGTGCAAATCATTGCTGCTACCGGCATTTATACGTATCACTATGTGCCCCCCCATTTTCAAAACCGAAGCATCGACTACATGGCGGAGGTATTCGTTCGGGATATTGAAGTTGGAATTCAAAACACGTCCATTAAGGCGGGATTTCTAAAATGTGCTACAGATGCGCAGGGAATTACGCCGGATGTTGAAAAGGTGATTCGTGCGGTTGCACGGGCTCATAAAAAAACGGGTGTTCCGATTATGACGCATTCCCATCCGGCCAGCGGCACAGGTCTCAAGCAATTGGACATCTTCGATGAGGAAGGCGTTAACCCGAAGAAGGTGCTCATCAGCCATTGTGGAGACACCGATAGTTTGGATTACTTACTCCAGGTGGCGGAACGAGGTGCGTTTATGGGCATGGATCGATACGGGATTGGACGTCCGCTTGCGCTTCCCACGGAACGGCGAAATGATACGGTCATTCAATTGGTGAAACGAGGATATGCCAATCAAATGTTCCTGTCGCAGGACTATTGCTGCACCATCGACTGGTTCCCTGAAGAAGTCACCAGACAAATGCTTCCGAAGTGGTCCATGACCTATGTGCTGGACGAAATTATCCCACAGCTCATAGAGGGTGGTGTCAGTGAGGCGCAAATCAAAACAATGCTGTATGACAATGCACGCCGTTGGTTTGAAGGCTCCGGTGATTGATTCCGCGTTTGGCTGAAGCATGGAAGTGCATATCCTATCATTTCATCATGTTGGAGGGCGACGAATTTGCGTTTTATTGAAAAAGTTTCGGTGGTTACCGGCGCAGGCAGTGGAATTGGAGCGGCAACTGCCATGCGCCTGGCGGAAGAAGGCGCTCGGGTGATATTGGTTGGTCGAACAGAGCAAAAGCTGAGCAGTGTCGCCCATGAAATGAATTTGAGGCACCCAGATACTGCATCGTTTTTTGTGGCGGATGTGACCAAGGAAGAAGATGTTCTGCAACTCTTCCAGCATGTCAAGGAGAAGCATGGTCGACTTCACGTCTTGGTGAATAATGCTGGGGCAGCCGCGACCACGAACATTCGGGACATTCCGGTGGATGAATGGGACCACTTGCTGTCATTGAACTTGCGAAGCGTTTTTCTTGTTTCGAGGGTTCTGGCAGAGTTGATGACCGCTGTGGGCGACGAGGAAGCGGGCTGGCAGACAAACGCAATTGTGAACGTGGCTTCACTCTCTGGTCATAAAGCGGCCGCTCGAATGCCGCATTACAGTGCTTCCAAGGCGGCGGTGATTAACCTCACCAGGACACTTGCCAATGAATACGGACGGTTTGGGATACGTGTCAATTCCGTCTCCCCGGGATTTGTCGATACGCCGCTGATGGAAAACGGTATGAAAAACCCGCGATTCATCGAATCTCTGCGGCGAAATACAGTCTTAGGCCGTGCGGCGCTTCCAAAGGAAATCGCGAATGTCATTGCCTTTGTTGCGTCCTCGGAGGCGTCGTATATGACGGGTTCTGATATCCTCGTGGATGGCGGATGGATGATTAAATAACGAATTTTCCCCCGAGCGAACGGTACCAGAGGAGCGGCAGGTTGGACGTGCACGGCCCTCGGGATGTCGTTCGCTCACGCATATCCACTTGCGCATTCTGCTTCGCCTGCATGAATCAGAACGGGAGCGCCATCGCACACTAGCCCATGAGCTTCAAGGCACGGCTGCTTGACCGAACTGGTGATGGGAGGGGCTACGAATGCGTCACGTGCAAAAGCTTCAGTTGGGGATGGCGCTCTCTGCAATCCTATTCTGTCTCACGACGCCGTTTGCGCTGCTTCATCCTGCTGCGCATGAAGCCAAGGCACAAGTCCATCCGACGGTCCGTCACGTCGATGCAACCGACTTGCAGCACGACACAATGCTGGTGCTGTCCGAACGCACGGCAAACGGCACGTTTCCGGTCGCGGTGATGTCCAAGACGGAGCGCCCGGACACCTTTGAAACGCTGGTGCACGATGTGGAAGGTGCGCGCCGCGTCACGCGGCCGGCACCCCATCGCACCCCGGCCGCCAGCGCAGGTTGGGCCGCCTCGCAGGACGCCCGTTCAACGCCGCCTTCTTCTTACCCGTACATACTGACGTTCTACGAGGCATCGGGCCGGGTCCATCGCATCCTCTACGCAGATGCCAACGGCAGCCTGCTCGACCCGAAGACCGCCGAACGTTTTGCGGCAGGGCCGGCACTTGCGGGCGATCTCGCCGAACTCCGCGCGCAATGTGCGCTGTCCCGGAGGTGATTGCGTGCGCCAGCCTCGGCCTGTTTTGCCGTCTTCGGCCTGGTGGCTGCTGGTCATCAGCGGGATTTTCGCACTGTCCATCGGACTCTCCAACACGTTTGTCAACATTTATCTATGGAAGGTCGACCGCAGCTACGCGCCCATTGCCTGGTATAACTTGGCCGTCTACTGCCTGATGCCGATCGCGTTTGTCGCCGCGGGGGCGGTTGCCAAGCGCACGCACCCCATCGTCACCATCCGGCTCGGGGTCGCATTGCATGGCGTGTTTTACGCCGTCATTTTGGCGGGCGGGACCGCGCTCGCCAAGCATCCGTTCGTACCGGGCATCTTCATGGGGATTGCGGCGGGGTTTTATTGGCTGTCGTTTAACTGGCTCAGCATGTTGTTCACTGGGGAGGGGACGCGCGACCGGTTCTATGGGTTGAACGGCGTTGCCGGCGCGGTATCAGGCATGATCGCGCCGTTCGCGGCTGGCTTTCTGATCGCCAGAGAGGACCAGTTTGGGGGGCTCAGCGGGTATCATGTGATTTTTGGTCTGTCGCTGGCGTTGTTTGCTGCGGCCACCGGGGTCAGTCTGCGCTTGCGGAGGGCGCGCGTGCAGGCAGCCGCCTGGGAGAAGACGCTGGACTGGCGCGCTGCGTTGACCAGTGTACGCGAGGCGCGGGGGTGGCGTTTGACGCTCCTTGGGTGCGCCGTCTATGGACTGCGGGAAGGCGTCTTTTTATTTCTGATTGGACTGTTGTTCTATGTGGCGACGGGCAGTGAAATGAAGCTGGGCGAGTTTTTGCTGCTGCAAAGCGCCGTATCCTTCGCCTCCTTTTTCGCGATGGGGCGCTTTGTCAAAGCCCACAACCGGCTGCGCTGGATGGGGGTCGGGGCTGCGGGCATGGCTGCCGCGGCCCTCTTGTTCACCTTGCCGCTGAGCCTTCTTTTGGTGGTTTCTTATGGCGTCGCGATCGCCGTGTTTCTCCCGTTCTTCCTGGTGCCGTTACAGGGCGCGGTGTTTCACCAAATTGGGGCGCTGACGCCAGAAAAAACGGACGACGTCGAACACATCATCATGCGCGAGGGCTTTGAAAATCTGGGCCGGGTTGTGGGAATTGCGGCCTTTCTCGTCGTTCTGTCTGTCGATCACAGTGCCCGTACCATCGGATGGTTTGCGGTGGCACTGGGCTTCGTACAGCTCGGAACGTTTGCGCTGCTGCGCTTTGAAGGTGCGGCGCGAAACTTGTCCAGGAAACCCTTGACCCGGTCGGGACGTCCGCAGCGCTCAACATCAAAAACGGGACGCGTCTCATCGCACGCATCCCGTCGTTGAATTCGGATTCTATTTCTACAGGGTTGGGCGTGCTTACTTTTGAAAGAATGCCCGGTTTTTCTCGATGAAAGATTTCTCTTCTTCCGGAACGAAATCTTCCATGTAGATGGCGGACACTGGGCACACAGCCTCGCAGGCGCCGCAGTCGATGCATGCATCTGGGTCGATATAGTACTGGTCTTCTCCCTCGTGAATTGCGTCAACCGGACAAGTTTCTACACAATCAGCGGCCTTTTCACCGATGCAAGGCGACGTTATGACGAAAGCCACGCCGAACTCCTCCTCAAACATGTAAGATACCAACTGGATCAATCATATAACACGTACATACGCTTTTCAACCGCGTTGTGACTGGGGATTTCGGGTATTTCACGAGAATTGCCAATTGCGTGGGCAGATGGTGATTGAAGCAGGCACCCAAGCAGGCTTTCTGCAGGCAGGTTTCTACGGACAGGCATACCCCTGTCGATTCGCCCATAAGAATTGAGAAAAGTACACAGAATCTTTGGGAAGGAAGGGGTTCCATGTTTCAATGTCCCGCCTGCGGAGAGCTTCTTGAGGCCCTCACGAACGTACATTGTCGTACACATCACCACGCGAGTCGGGCAGAGTTGATTGAACGATTTGGATCTCCCAAGTATGTGATTCCCGCTGTGAGTCAGGACGTTCAGCGCTGGATTCGAGACGCGCAAGTCATTCGGCGCCTGGATTTTGATGTCCCCCAGGCGGCGGCTCGAAACCAGCGCTGACTGTTGTGCCATAGACGGTTGATAATGGCAAGTTGTTTCGATCATACTAAACGTATCGTAGGGGCCTGCGGGCCCCTTTTCGCAGACGTTTCAAGGCTGGCACCGGCGCGGAGATGCGCTGTGCAATCGAGCCGACGACGTTTCACCTGTTGTGCGACAATTTGGGAGGAGGCCGCGTATGGCGGGTTTTCAGCGTGTCGACGACGGGCGGATTCACGTCCACGTGTATGCGACACCAAGGTTCAAGACACGTCACTTCAACGTGAAATTCGTTCAACCGCTGGCGCGTGACACGGTCACGCCCACGGCGCTGCTGCCTTATCTTTGGATGGAAGGAACACAGTCCTATCCGACGGCGAGAGCCATCATGGAACGCGCCGACGACTTGTTTGGGGCAACGGTTCGCACGAGCATTGGAAAACGCGGCGACCGCCACGTCGTGGAAGCGTACGCAGGCGTTCCTGACGAGCAGGCGTTTCGCGGCGCGACGGGCTTGTTCCAACAAGCCCAGGCGCTGGCGGCAGAAGTGTGCAGCCAGCCGGTGCTGGAGGGAAACGCGTTTCCACAGCGGCATGTGCAGCGTGAAATCACCCTGCACAAACGCCGGATTGAGAGTCTGTTTGACGACAAGATTGCCTGGTCCATGGACCGTTGCCTGGAGGCTGTGTACCAAGGGGAGCGTTTCGGACTGCCCCGGCTGGGCTACGTCGAAGATCTCGGTCAACTCTCGGGCGAGCAGTTACGCTCCGTGCACCACCACTTGTTGAACACAGCTGACATTCATGCGTATGTCGTCGGCAACGTCGGTGACGCAGACAGAGCAGCGCAGGACGTATTGACCCTGCTGCATGCTGCCCTCGAGCGTGCAGGCGGCGGTGCCTCGGGTACGGACAGAACGGCGGCAGCAGAGGGACCTGTCAACCCCCTGGCACATCGCAGCGGCGACGTCCGCACGGTCGTGGACGAACAGCCCGTCAACCAAGGGAAGTTAAACCTCGGGTTTCGAACCGGGATTTCCTGCCGTGACGACGATTATCCTGCGATGCTGGTGTGCAACGGGATTTTGGGCGGCTTCCCGCACTCAAAGTTGTTTGTCAATGTGCGAGAAAAAGCCAGTCTGGCGTACTACGCGTCGAGTCGCCTCGATGGCTTGACCGGCGTGCTGGCTGTGCAGACGGGGATTGAAATCAACAACTACGAGCAGGCCCTGTCGATCATTCAGGAGCAGGTCAGGGCCATTCAAAACGGGGAGATCTCGGCCACGGAACTGGCGTATACCAAGCATGGTTTGCGAAATCAGTACCTGCAGGCCAACGACCAGCCGATGTCCTTGATTGACTTGAACTTTGCGGGCGTGCTGGCCGGACAGGCCCGGGAGCTGGAGGAACTGCTCAAGCGCATCGAGGCCGTGACAGCGGACGATGTGGTACGCGTGTCCTCGAACATTCAACTCGACACGGTGTACTTTTTGAGAAACGAGGTGAGCAGGGGTGCGTGAACTGGACTACAGTCGTCTGCGGGAGCGGTTGTACACGGAGCAGCTGGACAACGGCTTGACCGTGTTTCTGGCCCCGAAACCGGGGTACCAACAAGTGTTCGCGACCTTTACAACCCATTATGGTTCGATTGACAGCGTGTTTCGGGTTGGGGATGAGGCACCCGCAGCGGTGCCAGATGGCATTGCACACTTTCTCGAGCACAAGATGTTTGAGTCGCCTCAGGGGGATGTGTTTAACGAGTTCGCCAAGAACGGGGCGGCCGCGAACGCGTTCACGACGTTCGACCAGACCACCTACCTGTTTTCGTGCACAGAAAACGCGAAAGAAAACATGCAGGTGCTGCTCGACTTCGTTCAGGAGCCGTACTTTACGGACGAGAACGTGGAGAAGGAAAAGGGCATTATCGGCCAGGAAATCCGCATGTACGACGACAACCCGGAGTGGCGTTCTTTCTTCGGATTGCTGCGCGGGTTGTATCAGCAGCACCCCGTGCGCATTGACATCGCCGGGACGGTCGAGAGTATCGCCAAGATTGATAAAGAGACCCTGTACCGGTGCTATCGTACCTTTTATCATCCGTCCAATATGATGTTGTTCTGCGCGGGCGGGTTCGATCCAAAGGAAATGATGGACGTCATTCGGAGCAACCAGGCGAAGAAGTCGTTTGGACCAGCCCCGGACATCGAGCGCATCTACCCGGAGGAACCCAGTGAAGCGGGGGAAAGGAAGTCCGTCGCAGCGCTGAGCGTCAGTCAGCCGCGCTGTCTGATTGGCTGGAAGGATGCCAACACGGGGCTGACGGGACAGGATCTGCTTGCGCAGGAGATGCTCACGGGCGTGATTCTCGACGTGCTGTTCGGACGAAGCAGCCCGCTGTATCACCGGTGGATCGACGAAGGGCTGATTGACCAGCAGTTTACCTGGGAGTACGAGTTGACCCCTTCCTATGGCTATTCTTTGGTGGGCGGGAATACGGCCGACCCGGACCGGTTGATTGCCGAAGTCAATGACGCGCTGGCACGCGCCGCGGCGGAAGGACTGCCGGAAGAGGCGTTTCACCGCGGACGGAAGAAGGCGATGGGACGCTTTGTGGGGTCTCTTGATTCGCCCAACTTTATCGCCCGCAGTTTCTCCTCGTATTACTTTAAGGGCGTGGACTTGTTCGATACGGTGGAGGTGCTCGAATCGCTCACGCTGCAACAAGCCAACGAACGTCTTCGCGCACACTTCATTCCCCGTCAGCAAGCGGTATCCATCGTCCTGCCGAAGGCAGTTGACGCGCCGGCGGAGAAAGGTAGATAATAGAAACAACACGACGGACAAAGGACGCAGCGTACTGCGTCCTTTCGCTCACATCATAATATGAACTTCAGGTTCATATATGAATGCACAGGGGGTGAAAGCGCTTTTGGAATTGGGCATTGCAGGACGTTCGATTCTCATCACGGGGGCTGCACAGGGGGTTGGACGGCAGCTGGCCCTTGCGGCCGCCGCGGAAGGCGCGCACGTACTGCTGCATTACCATCGTTCCGAAGAACAAGCGGCGTCCGTCGCCGCAGAGATTCGGGCGCACGGGGGCAGTGTCGACCTGTTTCAGGCCGACCTGGCGGATTATGACGCGGTGGTTCGCATGGGCGAGGAGATTCGATCCCGCACCGATTTGTACGGCATCGTCAACAACGCGGGCTGGGCGCAGTACAAGCGATTGTTCGCGTATCAACCCGGAGAGTGGAAGCGCGAAATTGAGGTCTGTTACCTCGGGCTGATTCATTTGGTCCATGCGCTCGTCCCGGACATGATTGCGCGGTCACAGGGCAAGGTCATCAACATTGTGGGCGAATCCGCGCGAACGGGTGACCGCAGTCTCATCATCTCGGCGTCGGCGCGCGGCGCCGCCATCAGTTTTATGAAATCGCTGGCACAGGAAGTGGGCCCGCACCACATCCAGTGCAACACCGTTTCACTCGGTGTGGTTGAAAAGCCGGAGTCCCCGTTTGACGATGCGACGGCGCAGAAGATCCGGCGGTTGTACCCAGCCGGCCGCCTCGGTGTTCCTTCCGATGTGGCGGCTATGGTTCTCTTTTTGTTGTCGCAGCAGGCCGAATGGGTCACAGGTCAGTTGTTCGCTGTCAATGGCGGTTACACCATGATGGGCTGACGACGGAAATTGCAGACGAGCTTGAAGGATGGGGTGCAGGTGGATTTCTCTTTTCAACGTGATCACCAAGCGTTTCAAGAAGTTTTACAAGCTTTTGCACAAACCGAACTGCTCGCGAACTACACCCGATGGGACCGCGAAGCAACCTTCCCCCGCGACATGTGGCGGAAGCTGGGACAGTTAGGGGTCACGGCCCTGCGCGTGGATGAGGCGTATGGCGGTGCCGGTGCGGACGCCATTATGGCCGGCATCGCTGCGGAAGAAGTCGCCCGCGGGGATTTCAATCTGGCGTACTCTGTCATTTTGCACTCCCTGGTCGGTGAAATTCTGAATCAGCACGCCTCCGAGGACATTAAGGCGTCCTATTTGCCGTCGCTGGCCAACGGTGAAAGGGTTTTCGCGATTGCCGTGACGGAGCCGGACGCAGGGTCGGATGCGGCAGCGATGCGCACGCGGGCAGAACGCCGGGGCGATCGCTACATCCTGACGGGCGAGAAGTCCGGCATCAGTGCAGCGGCCGTCGCAGACGTCTTTCTGGTGTTCGCCAAGACCGACGTGAACGCCGGGGCCAAGGGCATCAGTGCCTTTGTCGTGCCGGCCGACACACCGGGCGTCTCCGTCAAGCGCTACGAGGATATGGGGAGCATTCCGATTGCGCGCGGGTCGGTGGTGCTTGACCACGTCGAGATCGCGCTGGAAAACCGGGTCGGTGCGGAGAATCGCGGATTCTATGAGGTGATGAACGGGTTTGACCTCAGCCGCATCCTCATCGCCCTGCAGTGTATCGGGGCAGCGCTGCAAAGCCTCGATGAAACCATGGCGTTTGTGAAGGTCCGTCACTCCTTCGGTCAACCGCTCGCCAAGTATCAAGGCGTCTCCTTCCAGATTGCAGAACACTACACCAAATTGCAGATGGTGCGCTGGCACTGTTACCGCACGCTGTGGCTGCGCGACGCTTTGCAGCCGCACACCATGGAGGCCGCGATGGCCAAGTGGATGGGGCCGAAGACGGCGGTGGAGGCCATCCATCAGTGCATTCTCTTGAACGGACACTACGGGTACACGAAGGACTTGCCGCTCGAACAGCGGCTGCGCGACGTCATTGGCTTGGAAATCGGAGACGGCACCGCGCAGACGCAGCAGATGATCATTGCGCGCGAACTGCTCGGCAAAGCCTATAAACCCTACTGAGTCTAGTGGAAGGACCTATGAAGTCTAGCGGCAGGAAGCCTCCGCTAGGGTGTGGACCTGGACGGCGTGACGGAATGCCCATCACCTGACGGAATCTCATCGACAGGAGGAGACAGCAGCATGGAATTCACCGACATTTTGTACGAGAAGAACGACGGGGTCGCCAAGATTACCATCAATCGGCCGCGCGCGATGAATGCGTTCCGGGGACAGACGGTAGAGGAGATGATCACGGCGTTCCGCGATGCCTGGGACGACAACACGATTGGCGTCGTGGTGTTGACGGGCGCGGGCGACCGCGCGTTCTGCGCCGGCGGCGACCAGAAGGAGCGGGGTGCGGACGGCTACGGCGAGAAGGGCGGGCTTGGCAACGGCATCGGGCTGGAGATAGAAACCCTGCACTACTACATCCGCAGCATTCCGAAGCCCGTCATCGCGGCGGTCAACGGTTACGCCATCGGCGGGGGACATGTGCTGCACGTGATTTGCGACCTGACCATCGCGTCCGACAAAGCCATCTTTGGGCAAATCGGCCCGAAAGTCGGCAGCTACGATGCCGGGTTTGGGAGTGCCTATCTCGCGCGCATCGTCGGCCAGAAGAAAGCCCGCGAAATCTGGTACCTGTGCGAACAGTACAGCGCCGAGGAAGCGCGGGAGATGGGGCTGGTGAATAAGGTCGTGCCGCATGAGGAACTGATGGCGGAGGTGGACCGGTGGTGCCAGAAAATCCTGGACAAGAGCCCCACGGCACTGAAAATCCTGAAACAGTCGTTTAACGCCGACGTCGCCAGCATTGAGGGCATCACACAGATGGGCATGTCCAGCCTGGCCATGTACTACGGCACGGAGGAAGCGCTGGAGGGCAACGCCGCGTTCCGCGAAAAGCGGCCTGTGAACTTCCGGAAGTTCCGCCGCTAAGTGTGAATGGCACTACGGGCGTGCATGGGCACTAGAGGAGGGGAAGCGTATGGCAGAACAAAAGGCAGCGTTTGTGACGGGGGCCGGCAGCGGCATTGGCCGGGCTATCGCCCGCAAGCTGGCTGCGAACGGGTTTGCGGTCGCGATCGCTGATGTGCGGTTGGAAGCCGCTGAAGAGACCGTGTCCCTGCTGTCGGCGGACGGCGGGCAGGGGATTGCGGTGGCGTGTGATGTCACGGACCTGGCCGCCGTGCAAGCGGCGGTGTCAGAGACCAAAGCCCGGCTGGGCCGGATCGACGTGCTGGTGAACAATGCCGGCTGGGACAAAGTCGAACCGTTTCTCGAAAGTCAGCCGGACACGTGGGATCGGATCATCCGCATCAATCTACTGGGGCAGATTCACACCTGTAAGGCGGTGCTGCCTGTGATGATTGAGCAGGGCGGCGGCAAGGTCATCAACATCGCCTCGGACGCGGGCCGTGTCGGTTCGACCGGGGAGGCTGTCTATTCCGCCGCGAAAGGGGGCGTGATTGCCTTCACCAAGACGATTGCCCGTGAGATGGCGCGGCACCGCATCAATGTCAACTGCGTCGCACCCGGGCCTGCCAACACGCCGTTGTTTCAGGAAATTGGCACCTACAATCCTGGGATTCGCACCGCGCTGGAGAAGGCGATTCCGTTCCGGCGCCTGGCAGAGCCTGAAGACATCGCAGGGGCAGTCGCGTACTTTGCATCTGAAGATGCTGCGTATGTCACAGGTCAGACCTTGTCGGTCAGCGGCGGCTTGACCATGGTATAAAATGTAGACAAGCGTGAGCATTTTCCGATGAAGGGTGAGGGGATGGCGTGAAATTTGAAACCATTTTAACCGAGTCGTATAAACAAGCGTTTGCGAAGGATTGGCCGAACCGGACGATTGTGTCGGCTTTGAAAGAACGCGTGGCGCAATTTCCAGATAAAACCGCAATGGTGGATCGCCATTCTTCCTATACGTACCGCCAGTTCAGCGACGCTGTCGACCGCGTTGCACTGGGGCTCAAGGCGCACGGCGTGCAGGCGGGGGACGTGGTGTCGTTCCAACTGCCAAACTGGAACGAGTTCGTCCTGCTGCACTTTGCGACGACTCGGTTGGGGGCGATTAGCAACCCGCTGATTCCGATTTATCGCGATCGCGAAATTGGTTACATGGTTAAGGAAGCGTCCTCGAAGGTGCTGGTCATTCCGGACACCTTCCGGGGGTTCGACTATACCGAGATGGTTGCCCGTCTGCGGCCGGAGTGGCCGGCGCTGGAGCAAGTTTTCGTGATTGGCGAGCACGTGCCGGAGGGCATGCTGCCATTTTCCCGGTTGACCGATGAGCCGTGGGAAGAGCGCGGCAGCAGAGCGGACCTCGACAACATCGAGATTGACCCAAACGACGTCACGGAGATTGTGTTCACCTCCGGCACCACCGGTTTGCCGAAGGGGGTCATGCACACCCATAACACGCTCGGCAGCACCAACGACGTGATGGTGGAACGACTCGGGCTGACATCGGATGATGTCATTTTCATGGCCTCGACGTTTGCGCATCAGACGGGTTTCCTGTATGGGGTGCGGATGCCAATTGAACTTGGTGCGACGGCGATTTATCAGGACGTGTGGAATCCGCGGGAGATGGCGGAGCGCATCCAGAACGACAAGGTCACGTTCACGATGGGCGCGACACCGTTCTTGTACGACTTGGTTCAGTTGGAAGGTATCGAGAACTACGACCTCAGCTCGTTCAAATACTTCGTCTCCGCGGGTGCGCCGATTCCCCGGCCGCTGGTGCGGCAGGCGTATGAAAAACTGCCTTGTAAGATTCTCTCCGGCTGGGGACAGTCGGAGAACGGCCTGGTGACGGTGACCATGCCCAATGACACCATCGACAAGCTGACCAACACGGATGGCTGCCCGCTGGGAAACCTGCAGGTGAAAACGGTGGACGACGCGGGCAACCCGTGTCCGCCGAACGTGGAGGGTGACCTCTGGGCGCGCGGTGCGACGATGTTTGTTGGGTATCTCAACAATTACGCGTACACGGTCAGTCAGTTTCAAGGAGACTGGTTTGTGACCGGCGACCGCGCCACCATCGACGAGGATGGGTATATCCGCATCACGGGCCGCCTCAAGGATACCATCATCCGCGGCGGGGAAAACATTCCGGTTGCGTACATTGAAAACGTGATGCATGAACACCCGGACATTGCCGTCGCCCAGGTCGTCGCGATGCCTGACCCGCGCCTGCAGGAGCGCGCGTGCGCGTTCGTCAGCATGAAGCCGGGGCGCAAGCCGCTGACCATGGAAGCGCTGCGGGCGTTCCTTCAGGAGAAGGGGGTCACCCGCCAGTACTGGCCGGAGCGGCTGGAGGTCGTGGAAGAATTCCCGCGCACCCCAAGCGGCAAGGTGCAAAAGTTTAAGCTGCGCGAGATGATTGCCGAAAAGCTGCAGGCCGAGCAGTAAGCCGGGCGGGGCGCCTGCCGCCGGCGGGAAGCTGGCGGCTGGTGCCGCTGTGAAACGTGAAATTTGTTGAGAATCGAGGAGAGACATTTTGGATTTTACATTGCCAGATGAGATTGTCCGCATGAAGATGACCATTCGCGATTTCATTGAACACGAGGTTGAACCCTATGCCATGCAAATCGAAGAGGAAGACCACGTGCCGGACGAGATTCTCGAGAAGTCCAAGCAAATGGGCCTTTTTGGTTTGAGCATCCCGGAGGAGTACGGCGGGATGGGACTGGGTCAAGTCGGCAAAGCCGCCGTGTTTGAGGAACTCGGCAAGACCATCAATGGGTACACCACCATTCTTGGCGCGCACAACGGCATTGGTTCGGTTGGCATCGTGGAACTGGCGAACGAAACGTTGAAGCAGAAGTATTTGCCCAAGATGGCATCTGGCGAGTGGATCGGCGCCTTCGCGCTGACGGAGCCACAGGCGGGATCGAACGCGGCCAACCTGCAGACCCGGGCCGTGAAAAAGGGCGACCGCTACATCATCAACGGGCAAAAAATCTACATCACCAATGCGCCGTATGCGCACGTGTTCACCGTGATGGCGGTTACGGACCCGAGTGCCGGTGCCAAGGGCATCACCTCGTTCATCGTAGAAAAGGATTTCCCCGGGTTTCATGTCGGCAGCATCGAAAAGAAGATGGGACTCCACGGTTCGCACACCGCGCAGCTGTATTTTGAAGACCTGGAGGTGCCGGAGGAGAACGTGATCGGGCAGGTGGGGCGCGGCTATGTCAACGCCCTCAAGATTCTGGCCAACGGCCGACTCGGCCTGGCTGCCCGCGCGCTCGGTTCCTGCCAGTACCTGCTCGACCGTTCTGTGCGCTACGCGAAGGAGCGGGTTCAGTTCGGCAAGCCGATTTTCGAGCAGCAAATCATCCAGCACTACCTCGCGGACATGGCGCTCGAAATCGAGACGCTGCGGTGGCTGGTCTACCGCGTGGCGTGGATGGTCGACCAGGGCCAGGAGGTCATCAAGGAAGCTGCGATGGCGAAGCTGCACGCGTCCGAAGTATACAATCGTGTCGCCGATAAAGCGGTGCAGATTCACGGTGGTGTGGGCTACATCGCGGAGTACCCGATTGAACGGTTCTACCGGGACGCGCGCATCACTCGGATTTACGAAGGTACATCCGAGATTCAGAAGAATATCATCGCCGCCCAGTTGGCCAAAGAACTGGGCGAATAACGAGTCTGCTGGGCAGACAGGCGCTGGACACGCGGAACTCGTGTGTCCGGAACCGCCGGGCCGGACTCAACCGCCAAGCCTGTGAACGTGAACAGCTCGGTGCATAAGGTGTCAGGGTGCAGAAAATGGGGGATTCAGCTGTGAAATTGGATGGCAAGGTGGCGATTGTCACAGGCGGAGGCAGCGGCATTGGCCGCGCAAGTGCGCTGGAGATGGCCCGACAGGGCGCGCAGGTGGTCGTCGCGGACATCAACGCGGAGCGCGGTCAAGCGGTTGCGGATGAAATCGGTGCGGAAGGCGGGAAGGCCCTCTTCCTGCCGGTGGACACCGCCTCGTACGAGCAGGTGGAAGGGTTGGTTCAGGAAACGGTGCATCGTCTGGGACAGTTGGACATCATGTTCAACAACGCCGGGATTGGCGGGATGCAGGTGAGCGTGCTGGACATGCCGGTGGAAGAGTATCACCGGGTCCTGTCCGTCGACCAGCACGGCGTGTTCTACGGCATCAAGGCGGCCGGCCAGGCGATGAACGATCGCGGCGGCGTGATCATCAACACCGCCTCGGTGTACGGCTTCATCGCGGACCGGCGGCAGTTTCCGTATCACGCTGCAAAAGGTGCGGTGGTGATGATGACGAAGGCTGCCGCGCTGGAACTGGCACCCTTCAACATTCGCGTGGTCTGTATTGCGCCAGGCCTCATCAACACGCACATTGTGGATGGGTGGCGCGACAACGAGAAGATTTGGACCGCGGCGCAAAACGCGCAGATGCGCCGGCGGATAGGCGAGCCGGAGGAGGTTGGCAAGGTCGTGGCGTTCCTGGCCAGCGACGATGCGTCCTTCCTCAACGGCCACGCGTATTTCGTCGACGACGGCGCCGCGTCCTTCAAGCGGTAGGTCGCGTCTTCCAGGCGGCAGCGGGTAAGCCGCAGGGCGCTGCGAAGCGCGGGCAGGAGGTGAACATCGCTTGGAATACCATGTCCCATCGGTGGCTTTGGCGGCGCGTGTGCTCAAGCTGCTCAGCCGCTACAAGTACAAGAGCTGCACGCAAAAAGAAATCGCGGACGCGTTACACGTCAACAAAACCACCTGTCTGCGGGTGTTGAAGACGCTGGAACGGGAAGATTTCATCCGCTACGACGCGAGCACGAGACGGTACAGTCTCGGGCCATATCTGATTCCGCTGGGAAATCGGGCCATGCAGATGATCGACTCCGTCGCCGTCGCAGCGGGCGAACTTGAACAGGTCGCGCAGCGTACGGGGCTGACGACGGTGCTCGTCGAGCGCCTGCGCGATGACCGGCTCATCTATATTGCGGCGGCGGAACCTCCGCGCCAGGAAGTCCGCATCAGCGTGTCTGTGGGTCAACAGTATCCGGTCACTGTGACCGCGTTCGGCAAATGCTTTCTTGCCTACGATGACGAAGAAAAAATTGAGCGTCTGATTCGTGGAGGGCTGCCCAAGTATACGTCGAATACAGTAGTCGATCCCGATGTGCTCCTGGCCGACTTGGCCAGGGTACGCCGAAATGGCTACGCCATTTCGCATGGGGAAGCTGCGGAAGGAATTTCCGCGATTGCGGCACCGGTCTTCAACCGGGACGGCCGGGTTGAATTCGTGCTCGCGTGCTTGTCCGTCAGCTCGTGGATCACCGAAGAAATCACACAGGCAACGCTTCAGGTAGTTCGTGAAACCACGGCCAAACTGTCCGAGTGGAATGGCTACCATCAGGAACTGGACATGATTGGCCGCTAGGGTGAGGAGGGAGTCCGCTCCATGGGAGCAGCAGAAAGGTACCGACCGTTCGTTGGACAAAAGTCGTCGCCAGTGAAGAATGAAGTGGAAAAGGGCGCGATCCGCAAATTTGCAGATGCCATCGGCGACCGCAACCCGCTGTATCGGGATGAGGACTACGCAAAGACCACGCGGTACGGGAAGATCATTGCACCACCGACGTTCAGTCGGACGTTTGATTTCGGAAAAGTCCCCAACTTTGAACTTCCCGCGGCGGGTCTGATTCACGCCAACCAGGAGTTTGAGTATTTTCGGCCGATTTACGCCGGAGACGTCGTGTATTGCACCAACCAGCTGGTGGACGCGTTTGAAAAAACCGGGAAGCTCGGGACGATGACCTTTCTGGTCTTTGAGCAGGTTGTGGCGGATGAAGCTGGCACCCCTTACCTGAAGCAGCGTTCAACCATTATTTACAGAGGCGAATAAGCGGGCCAGAGATTGCATGGCATTGAAGGGGCCGGATGACAGAGGCCGGATGGCAGAGGCCGGATGACAGGCCTTGCAAAAAGGGAACGAGAGGAGCGTGTATCGTAGTGTCCACCGTAAAATACGAAGTGAGCCAGCGGCTCGGCCCACTGGAGAAACCTCCCATTACGAAGACACAATTGGTCATGTACTCGGGGGCGTCCGGTGATTTTAACCCCATTCACACCGTCGAGGAGTTCGCGCAGCAGGCGGGACTGGGCGGCGTCATCGCGCATGGCATGCTGACGATGGCGTTTGTCGGACAGATGCTGACCGACATCCTCGGCGTTGACGGCGACTTGCACAAGTTTGGGGTCCGCTTCGCGGGCATGGTGCGGCCTGGCGACGTGATCACCTGCGAAGGGGAAGTCAAGGAAGTGCGCGAAGAGAATGGCCGGCAGATTGTGACGGCGGACATCTGGGCAGCCACGCAGAAGCAGGAGAAGGTTGTCGTCGGGGAAGCGGTGTTTTCCGTGCCGGCGGCTTGAGGCAGGCGCGGAGAGCGAAGCGGTTCGGCGGGACGGACGGCTCGTATGGTCGGACGGCCGATCGCGGCGGTGCTCAGCGATAAGGCGTGTTTCCTGCCTAAACGGGGTCGGGGCAGGCAGCCGATCGCGACGATAGGGCGTGTTTCCTGCCTAAACGGGGTCGGGGCAGGCAGCCGATCGCGGCGATAGGGCGTGTTTCCTGCCTAAACGGCCCCCGGGCGGACGGCGGTGCGCGGCGATAAGGCGTGTTTCCTGCCTAAACGGCCCCCGGGCAGGCAGCCGATCGCGGCGATAGGGCGTGTTTCCTGCCTAAACGGCCTCCGGGCAGGCAGCCGATCGCGGCGATAAGGCGTGTTTCCTGCCTAAACGGGCCCCGGGCGGATGGCCGGTCGCGGCGGTGCGCGGAGATAGGGCGTGTTTCCTGCCCAAACGGCCCCCGGGCGGACGGCGGTGCGCGGCCGATCGCGGCGATAGGGCGTGTTTCCTGCCTTCATGGATGTGCTCGTCTGGACGACGTCGGACGAACGCCGCGTTGGCTTGACGGTCGACCGGACCCCCACGAAGGCTGGCTATCATTTTGAGAGAGGATGAAGACAAATGGGACGTTTGGACAACAGAGTGGCAATGGTAACGGGAGCAGCGCGAGGGATTGGCGCCGCCACGGCGAAGAAGCTGGCGCAGGAGGGTGCGAAGGTCGCCGTGATCGACCTGAAAGAGGAGTTTACAAAAGATACGGTCGCTGCGATTGAGGCGGCCGGGGGCAAGGCCATCGGCATCGGTGCGAACGTGGCCGACGCAGCTCAGGTCAACGCAGCGGTAGAGAAGATTGTCGCAGAGTTCGGGCGCCTCGACATCCTCGTCAACAATGCCGGGCTGATTCGCGACAACCTGCTGTTTAAAATGACGGAAGATGATTGGGACACGGTCATGAACGTGCACCTCAAGGGCAGCTTCCTGTGCAGCAAGGCTGCGCAAAAGTACATGGTGGAGCAGAAGTACGGGAAAATCGTCAACACGAGCAGCACCTCCGCACTGGGCAACCGCGGTCAGGCCAACTACTCGGCGGCGAAGGCAGGTCTGCAAGGTTTCACCAAGACGCTGGCCATCGAGCTCGGCCAGTTTAACATCAATGTGAACGCCGTTGCCCCGGGCTTCATTGACACCGAGATGACCAAGGCGACAGCTGAGCGGATGGGTCTCGATCCAGAACAATTCAAGGCGGCGGCTGCCCAGCGGATCGCGATTAAGCGCGTCGGCAAGCCGGAGGATGTGGCGAATGTGGTGGCCTTCCTGGTCAGCGACGAAGCCAGCTACGTCTCCGGCCAGGTGATTTACATCCACGGCGGGGGCCACGTGGGCTAAAGCAGGCTTGGCCTGTATCTGACCTGTTTTTAGCCTGCATCTGGCCTGCTCTTGTTCGGCATTCGGTTCTCCAGCGGCCCCGGCGTTCGTTTCAACGAACCCCGGGGCTTGGTTCGTTCTCTCGAAACGTGCGTCGCATCCATTCTTCCCCATTTTTCACGCAAATGTCCGCTGATGTGAACCTGTTTCCTACGTTTTGTTCGATAAAAAGAACAAATTTTCGTTTCGGATATTGACATTCATCCTGCGAGTGATACGATGAGGTCAAATGTTCTATATAAAGAACAAAGCGAGACGGACGTTTGCTTGTATAACGAACAACGAACACTTGGTGATGACGCCTATGGGAGCAGGTGAAGGAAGTGACTGGGAACCACGACAATACCGTCATCTTCTCCATAACACGCGCTCAGCGTCGACGTCGCATGCAACGACGGACGGCGAAACAGAGACTGCGGTTTGTCAAGGTGTTTGGGCTGCTGGCGGGTTTGTCGGCCACATCGTTCTTCGGCGCCCACATGACACGCACAACGCAGGCGCTGTTCACAGATGAAGCTTCCAAATCGATTTCTGTGGCGACTTTGTCGTACTTTCCCGACACATTGAACAACCAGGTGACGCAAATTCAACAGGATGCAAGCGAAGCCGCGAACTGCGCCAGCGAGGCTGGGAATCTGACCACGCAGGCCAAGAAAGCCAACACGCCTGCCGCAGCGAATGCGCTGTTGTCGAGTGCGCAAGCCTTGCTCGCCAGCGCATCGCAAGCCAGCAGTCAAGCGAACGCTGCGTTGCAAACGCTCCAACAGTGGGCAAACGAGGATGAGGCGGAATTGGCTTCTGACAATCCAAACGTGGGCAGTCAAGCTGCGTCGGGCAACCCGTCCATGATGTCCGCGGCCGCCGCGCCGGATTGGATGACCAGCGCAGTGCGCACGGCACAACAGGCGAGCCAGGAGGCCAGCGCGGCGGTCTCACAGATTCAAGGCGTCGTATCGTCCATTCAGTCTCGCGCCGACAAGTTGCAGAGCGATGCCTCCGGCGGAACGTCGTCCGCGCTGCAATCCGGGGTACCGGCGGGCGCAGAGGCGCCCACAAGCACAGGCGGTTCCACGGGGAGCGGGACAGGCGGGAGTCACGCGCCTGACAACACTCCGTCGAACGCTGCAGGCGTGAACGGCTCCGCGGCCTACGCTGCAGCGCCAGCGGCCAACTCCGGAGGGTCACCGACCAACGCTGCAGCCGCTGCGAACGACGCTGCATCCAACGCGGCAGGCGGCAGCGGTACCGAAGTGAACAACGCCCCAGCGGAGGATGCAAGCGGCACAGGGGCGGCAGATTCGTCGGGATCTGCATCCAGCTGAAGGCGGGTCGACCAGCGACACGCCAGTAAATCACTAGATTTCGAGGAGTGAACCATGTCATGAAAACTGCACTCAAGTGGGGAAATCATGTCATCACCACGATGCTTGCCATCCTCTTGTTCATCACGTTGTACTGCGCTGTTTCGTCCCGTGTGAACGGGGGCACACCGACCTTCTTCGGGCGGAGCCTGTACGAAGTGCTGTCCGGATCGATGGAGCCCCGCATCAAGGTTGGGTCCGTCATCTTCGACGACCAGCACGTGAATACGAACGGCCTCCGGGTGGGCGACGTGATCACCTTTCAGGTCCCGCATGAACCCGGCCTGGTCGTCACGCACCGCATCGTGGGGATTTCCACGGCCGAAGGCCAGCGTGTCTTTCAAACCAAGGGAGATGCCAATTCCTCGAAAGATGATTGGCAGATCCCGGCGAGCGACGTGATCGGTCAATATTCAAACGTCACGATTCCTTACGTGGGGTACTACCTCAACTTCTTGAAAACGAAACTGGGCGTGTCCTTGTTGATGATTGTCCCTGGGGCGCTGCTCATTCTGTTCTCTATTTTGAGTTTATTCAGGGAAATTGTGCGGCTTCAAAAGGCAAATGGGTCAGCGGTGGTCAGGACGGCGGAGGCAGAAGCATCGAAAAGCGATGTTCCACTGTAATTGCGGTTTGAACTTCTCATCGAGGACGGATAGTGGGCCCTACGCCGACGCGATGAGAGGATTCAAATATGAAAAAATTGCCCTACATAGGGGTACTGGGAGGAATTCGTTCATGGGCTTGAAAACAAAGGTCGCGATGGCCATGGGGACATCGGCGGCAGGCGCTGCAATGGTGATCGGCGGGACGTTCGCGTTGTTCACCGCGTCGGCCAGTACGACAAGCGACGCGTTTACCGCAGGTACGTTGAAGTTGAATACGTCGGGGCAGTTCTTTGCAGGGGCGCTCAACGTGAACAATCTGGCGCCAGGAGACAGCATCCAGGGAACCTTCAACATCACCAATACAGGCTCTCTGACGGAGTGGGTGGGTCTGGAAGACACCCCTGTGAATGTGGTCAATGGCCATTCCTATGCCGCGAATGATGCGCAGCACCTGGGTCTCTTCTCGAGTTTCAACAAATCCGTCGACGCGTCTGCAGGGACTGCAGGCTACGCCGATCCGGGCCAGAACGACCCGGGGTCGGGCAACGAATCCATCGGTTGGACGTTCAGCCCGTGGCCCGGACATCCGACGCTTGATCAATCCGGCGATTACACTCAGGACCTCCACCCGGCCACCTACTCGTACATGGTGACGAGTAACGGACAGACGTTGGTCGCAGCGACGACGCCGTCCTCCACGACGGACGTGAATCAACAAGGACAACCGGCCAACGCGTTCCTGCTTCAGCCAAATCAGACCGCAACCGTCACGTACACGGTCACCTTGCCGCTGGCTGCGCACAACGACTATCAAGGCTTGTCAGGTGCCGTCAACGTCGAGGTGGACGCTGTACAGGCGCGCAACAACTGGGTGACGGCGAACTCCACTGCCGACCAGACGGGCGATCCCAACGCGTCCGCGGCGGGTCCGTGGTCTTGGCAGCCTGACGTGAACAACTGACGCCTGTGGCTTGACGGGGATGGCGCGTGTTGCGCCATCCCGTGTCATCCCATTCGCATGACGTTCTACTTCGGTTCTATTTTGTGGAGAAGCGTAGGTGACGAGTGAATGCGTATGAGGGAAATGCAGCATCTGGTGCTTCTGAGCATGACCGGTCTGGCGGGTGCCGGGCTGGTGACGACTGGTACGTATTCGCTTCTTACCTCGAGTGCGGACGCGACGAGTGACGCGTTTGCCGCGGGGACTGTACAAATCCAGGTATGGGATGGGAATTCGGCGAATCCGCCAGACCCGAACACGTCCGAGATGAGCCCGCCGGAGACATCGGCTGAGGCGAACCGGTCTGCGCCCCAGTATTTTTATCCAGGGACAGAACAGACGCAGCAGTTCACGGTCAAGAACAGCGGGTCACTCTCAGCCTGGGTCGGTCTGGTCGATCAGCTACCCGCTCACATCCCGCTGGCTGCGTCGTACACCGTGCGCATCTACGCGCCGGGTCAGACGCAGACCGCATCGCGGCAGCCGCTTCAACAGTATGACGAGGATTGGTCGACGGTTTCGGACGCCGTGCCCTCGACACCCTTTGTTTTGCCAGCCGGTGACTACGCGGAGATTTCCTATCAATACAAACTGGGTGCGCAGACGCCGACGCGGTTCCAACACCAATCTGACACGCTGCAGTTGGAGGTTTGGGCCGTGCAATTCGAAAACAACGTGAATCCTGCTGGAACGGGCCCGATGACGTGGGATGCCAACCTGCAAGCCGCCGACCCTTGACACCTGGCATGACACATACCGGATGGACTGGCGTGCATCCGACGGTACGGAAACAGCACTGCCTGATGACGCTGCCGCGATTCGGCTTGGGAAACAGCGTCACGGAGATCACGGCACTGAGATGAGGTGAGGGCATGGCCAAGCGGTCGGGTTTCCTGGCTGCGGCAACGGGCTTTGCGGCGTTGGGGTTGATCTTGCTCGTGGACAGTGCGCTGCATTTGGTGACAGCGTATGCGGATACAACCCCGCCGAGCATTGGTGAAATCGACATTGACCCCCGTGTGCATCTGTCTGTGACCCCCGTCACATTCGCCGGGATCGCACCGGGTGACAGCGGCGCACAGACGCTGACGGTGAAAAACGACGGCAAACAGGACGCCATGGTTTCGCTGACGAACGTCCTGAGCGGGGCGCTGTTTCAGGACAATGGGACGACTGGCGATGAGGACGGGAAGTTGACCCTCAACGGTGTCACGGATGACAAATCGGAAGATGATTCGGCAGGGCAGCGCTATGCGTTTGACAATCATCCTCTGGAAATTGGTTACACGATTGAGGTTCATGGATTGAACACCAGTTTAGCGCCCATCGCGGAGGGCCCATTCACAGGGAAGGACTCGCCGGAAACGTCTCCGGCTTTCGAATTGAAACCCGGTGAGACAGCAACGGTGACGTATACCTATGCCCTTCCGCTGGCGGCGCACAACGACTATCAAGGGGCACGGGGTCAGATGAACATCCGGGTGACTTCTTACTGGGGCAATACCGCCTGTACAAGTCAATGTGGATCGGGGAACAACTCGACCTCCCCGCCTGGCGGTCAGAACGGGACGCCGCCTGGCGGCGGTACGGGGGCGGTTTCCGGCGGAACCAACCCGGTGACGGGCCTGCCCATCGGCTCCATCGCGCTGGAGGGGCTGGGGCTGCTTTCCGTCGGGGGAGCGGGCCTGTTCGCAAGCAGAAGGAAGAAGTAGCCGCGGGCAGGCAGCGCCCCGCGGCCGGCGCGGCGGTCGACCACCGGCTATCCACCCACGTCAGTCGATTCGCTTCCATTGACAAGCCTCTCTGCCTGTTCTAAGATCATCCCGGATGCACAATTTCATCCGCCTTCAGGTGCCAGAACGCGTCTTGCCGCGCCGGGTTGCTCGATTCGAGCGGCGAAGACGCCAGTAGGGAGAATAGGGAAACCGGTGAGAGTCCGGTGCGGTCCCGCCACTGTAATCAGCGATTTGGCCCAGTTTCACTGCGGCACGGTCGGGTTCACGGCCCTGTCGTGGGAAGGAATGGGCGTTGTTGTATGCTGAGAGCCAGGAGACCTGCCTGAACGGCTTTGCAGCCTACCTTCGCGGAGAGGTAATGGATCTGTATGGTTCGTACATACGGAATTCCATTGACCCTGTCGATGACAGGGTCTTTTCTGTAGAAAGGCAAGCTGACAACCACGGACGGGGATGCCTTGCGGCACAGAGACCTTGCCGCAGGGATGGGCCTTGTCCAATGGGGGCGTCACTTTGCAGGATTCAGTCTCAGCTTCGTCTTCGCCGCTGCAGCCCCATGGACTGCGGCGCCGATCGCCGGTCGTCGTTCTGCTGCTGGTGGTCATCGCGTTTCTCGCGGCTGCGGCGGCGGAGGTCGCCATTGGGCCCATCATGATAGGCCCGGTCAAGGTGGTTTCACAGACCCTCGCGTACTTGCACGGGTCACGCTCGTCCGACGCCGTGGTGATGGGTGCCATCCGCTGGCCGCGGATGTTCGGCGCTGCCTTTGTTGGGGCGGGCCTCGCAAGCACGGGCGCGGCGCTTCAGGCGGTCTTCCGCAACCCGATGGCCGACCCGGGCCTCATCGGCGTCTCCAGCGGCGGCTCGCTCGGGGCGGTCATTGTGATTCAACTCGGTCTCGCCGCGGCCAATCAATGGTGGACCCCCCTTGGCGCATTTGCGTCGGGGCTGCTCACGGTGCTGCTCATCTATCGGATCGCGACCGTCAGCGGCCGCACGGCGATTTACTCGCTGCTCCTCGCCGGCGTCGCGGTCAGTTCCTTCTGTAGTGCCATGGTCAGTCTGCTGATGTCACTCGCGCCGCTCAATACGATGCAGGAGATGCTGTTCTGGCTGATGGGCGGCCTTGATGGCGTGACGTGGATGAGTGTCCTGATGGTGGGGACGTTTGCGGTCATCGGCTTTGTCGTCTACGGCCGATACGCGCGGGCGCTGGACATCCTGTCCATCGGCGAGGAACAGGCGGAAGGTGTAGGCGTCCACTTGCAGCGGGTGAAACAAGTCATGTTCATCACGGCGGCCTTCGTGGTGGGGGCGTGTGTGAGTGTGAGCGGCGTGATCGCGTTTGTCGGCCTCATCGTGCCGCACCTGATGCGCATCTTTATCGGCCCCAGCCACCGCTGGCTGCTGCCAGCTTCGGCGCTGGGGGGCGCTGTGCTGGTGCTGGTGTCCGACCTCGTGGCGCGGATGGCCTTCCTGCCCATCGAACTGAACGTCGGCATCATCACGGCGAGCCTGGGGGCGCCGTTTTTCCTGTACTTGCTGCGCCGGCGAGACACGTCGATGAGGAGGCGTTGAGCATGGACCAGCCGAGGTTGGTGTTGTCCGGGGTGTCGTATCTCTCGATTCTTCACCACATCAGCGCCACCTTCAGCGGCGGGCAGGTCGTGGGCCTCATCGGCCCAAACGGCGCCGGCAAGTCCACACTCTTGCGGATTGCCGCTGGGGTGCTGCCGGCGAGCGAGGGCACGGTTACGCTGGACGGAGTGAATCTGTCCACCCTGCACCCGCGCGATCGTGCGAGGCGCCTCGCCTATCTGCCGCAGCACCTGCCCAATGACATCCCGTTTACGGTGCGGGACTTCGTCGAGATGGGGCGTTATGCGCATCGCAGCGCCAACGCTGGGGTGGTGGACGCCGCGCTCGTGCAGATGAACCTGACCACGTTTGCGGACGCGCCGATGGACACGCTGTCTGGAGGCGAACGGGCGCGCGCTGGCATTGCGCGCTGCCTGGCGCAGGAGAGCCGTGTCCTGCTGCTCGACGAACCGATTGCCAGCCTGGACTTGTATTACCAGGTGGACATCCTGCGGCAGCTGCGCACGCTGGCACAGCGAGGGTATTTGGTGGTCATCGCGATTCACCATCTGGAGCTGGCGATTCGCTTTTGTGACCAGTTCCTGTTGCTGCACTGCGGATACGTGCGCCGGCAGGGGACGGTGACCGAGGTGATGACCGAATGCGCGCTCGAAGAGGTGTTTGGGATTCGCGCGAAAACGTTTCATGACCCGCACACGGGCGTACTCCGCCTGAGTGTGTTGGTGTGAGGGGGGCTGCGTATGACGGATTCAACAGCTGGCGCGAAGAGCATCCTGCTGGCGGGCACGTCGTCGAATGTGGGGAAGAGCGTCTTGGCCACCGCGCTGTGCCGCATTTTTTACCAGGATGGGTTTCGCGTGGCACCGTTCAAAGCGCAGAACATGTCGCTGAATTCGGCTGCCACCCCGTGCGGGCGCGAGATTGGACGCGCCCAGGCGGTGCAGGCGGAGGCGTGCGGCATCGAGCCGAACGAGCACATGAACCCGGTGCTGCTCAAGCCGTCCGGGCCCAGCACATCCCAGGTCGTCCTGCAGGGCAGGGTGTACGGCACGCAGTCGGCAGCGGCATATATGAGGGACGCAAAGCGGGAGATTTGGCAGGCGGTCGTGGAAAGCTTTCGCTTTTTACAGGAACGCTTCGAAGTGATTGTCATGGAAGGCGCCGGGAGCCCTGTTGAAATGAACTTGAAGGCGCGCGACATTGCCAATCTGCGCGCCGCTGAGATGGCGGATGCGGTGGTGTACCTGGTGGCCGATATTGACCGAGGCGGCGTGTTTGCCTCGGTGGTCGGCACGCTGCAACTGCTGACGCCCGAAGAGCGCGCCCGTGTGCAGGGCATCATCATCAACAAGTTTCGCGGGGACCCGGATTTGTTCAAGGACGGCGTAACGCTGATGGAAGCGTATACGGGGGTTCCGGTGCTGGGCGTGATTCCGTTTCTCCCCGACCTTGGCATCGACGAGGAGGATTCCCTCGCGCTGGCGTCGGAGCGATACCGCAGGCCGGCGCCAAGCCCGGACCGAGGGGATGCGGGCGGGGACGAGCTGCCCATCGCGATGATTCAGCTGCCACACCTTGCGAACTTCACAGATGTCGATCCGCTGTTTCTGGAACCGGGGGTGCGCCCGTACTTTTGCAAACGGCCAGAGGAACTGGCGGGCGCGCACGCCATCGTGCTGCCGGGGACGAAGAACACGATGCGCGACTTGACCTGGCTGCGGGCGCAGGGGTGGCTGGCTGCGCTGGAATCGGCGCGCCGGCGGGGCGTGTTCATCCTGGCGATTTGCGGCGGGTATCAGATGCTTGGGCAGGCGGTTCACGACGAGCACCACCTGGAGTCGGATGTCGACGTGCAGGCTGGGCTCGGGTGGATCCCGGCGGTGACGCATCTCGCGGCGGAGAAGCGAACGGTTCTGGTCCGCGGACGCCTGCAGGGGCCGTATGCGGGGATTTCGGTGGAGGGGTACGAGATTCACATGGGCGTGACCACGTTTGCGGGACCGCACACGCCGTTTGCGGTGCTGTCCGAGCCGTCCGCCAACCAGCAGGACGGCGTGGTGCTGGAAGCGGGGAAAGTCATCGGAACCTATCTGCATGGGATTTTCCATAATGATGCGTTTCGACACGCATGGCTGCAGGGCATTCGCGAGGCAGCGGGGCTAGCCGAGGCGCCAGGTGCCGTCTCCGTGCGCGACGTGCGAACCGCAGCCTATGACCGGCTGGCAGCGGTGGTGCGCAAGCATTTGGACATGGACACGGTGTATCGCCACCTGCAGCTGGTTCCGCGCAAGGCATGAGCGCGTGCGGCTGGTCCGCGCGGCTGCTGGCGCTGTGACCGGTGAACGGTGCTGTCTGTCGCCAGTGTTGTGAATGACGGCTCAGGGGTTGCGTTCCGCGTTCCGCTTTTGGCTGAGAAACCGGCCGAAAATCCAGCCTGCGGCAATCACGACGCCGCCAAACACGATGAACATGACCAGCTGTTTGGACACGCCAAAGTAGAGCAGTGCAGCCATTCCGTAGTAAGGAATCATCCCCACGCCCGCTGTCCAGAGGTAATCCCACCAGTGAACCGACTTGAGAACACCCGCGATGTAGTTAATGACGGATGCCGGTACGGGCAGCAAGCGCGCCAGCAGCAGGCCCAAGGCCCCCTTGCGCTTGACCCAGGCCTCGACTTGATCGAACCGGTCGGCCGGAACAATCGCCTCCAGCGCGGGCCGCCCCAAGTACCTGGCCATCAAGAAAATGGCCGCTGTGCCCATCAGCACCCCAATCCAAGCATACGCAATGCCCCACACGATGCCGTACGCGTTCATGTTCATGAGCAGCAGAAACTCAGACGGGACGGGAATAATGCAAAGCAGGGCCATGAATACAATGGAAGCAAGAATGCCCAGCCATCCCCACGTGCGGATCACTTCTGAGAAATGGTATTTCTGCTGATAATAATAGATGCCGAACAGCAGCAGGATGCCGAACAAAAACAGGCAGATACTGCCGAGAGCGCCAATTCGCTTGTGCGATGTCGAAACACCAAGTTGTGCAATCTTCGTGAGTACGGGCGCGTCTTCCATCGCACGCTCCGCCGAAGTTCGTTCTGCCAACGAGCTTTCGCGCTCGGTATGAGTCATGTTTCAAGCCATTTCCTCTCTACGGACCTCGTGTTTAAATCGTACCCCATATCGTGTGTTTTGCAAACGTCTTTCTCGGTTTTCCTGCACGTTCCACGTCCCTTGCCAGACGGACGCCCGCTTTGGCCGCTCGTCTGCGTTGCCGGATTGGCAGCGCCGTGTTCGAACGGTAAGATGAACAAGACGACAGCAGCGAGGAGAGATGTTAGATGGAGGGAAAACCAGCTCGTCTTTCGAGAACGACATTAACCGATCACGTCCTGCCGCCGGACACGAACTACCATAACACGATTTTTGGCGGAAAGGTGATGGCGTACATCGACAAAGTCAGCGCGATGGCAGCCATGCGTCACTGCCGGATGCCGGTGGTCACGGCATCCATGGACAGCATGGACTTTCTTGCCCCCATCAAACTCGGCCAGGCGATTTACGTCGAGGCGTTCGTGACGTGGACGCATCACACGTCGATGGAAGTGTTCGTGTCCGT
The DNA here is from genome assembly GCF_028751525.1 of Alicyclobacillus cycloheptanicus. Taxonomy (GTDB): domain Bacteria; phylum Bacillota; class Bacilli; order Alicyclobacillales; family Alicyclobacillaceae; genus Alicyclobacillus_L; species Alicyclobacillus_L cycloheptanicus. Next base: position 482,363 of record NZ_CP067097.1, on the reverse strand, counting down.
GGAAGCGGAAGACCTGTTGACTGGGGAGCGGCAGTTGACGGGCACGTCGTACTTGACGTTTGTCGCGTTGGACGAGAACGGGAAACCGTGTCCTGTCCCGCCGGTGATGCCTGAAACGGAGGAAGAGAAGTGGCACCACGACACAGCAGAGGCCCGTTATTTGGCGCGAAAGGCGCGAAAGTCTACGCTGGAAAGCAAGCGTGGATAACCGATACCGGATTTCAAATTTTTTGTGAAGTTATTTGCGAACCGCTTACGAAAACGGTTTCGTAACCGTTTTCGTAAGCGGTTACAGGCGAGTGGGAGCGGATGTCAGGATTGACACAACCCCAGAACCGTACTAAAATGCTCGACAAATTGAAACATTTGTTTCCCTTTGGACAGCCGACGGATTTGCCGCTGCTTCGTCCGTTGCGTCCATCCTTGTTCGACGTACATTCGACGTACAGTTGATCCCCCCGACCAACCCAACTGGGCGCAGCGACAGGGCGTCATGCCGTCAGGCCAGAGTGGAACGAATGAACATTTGTCGTAATATTTAGCTATTTAGACTCGTTGTAATTCATCAAAGACATGACAAGGTGTCTTCAGGGGTGTGGAGCGCATGAGCCAATTGATTTTTCTGAACGGTGAACTCGTGGCGAAGGAAGATGCGAAAGTCTCGGTGTACGACCATGGCTTTTTGTACGGCGATGGCGTTTTTGAGGGGATTCGTACATACGGAGGGAACGTGTTCCGTTTAAACGAACACCTGGACCGTCTCTATGATTCAGCGAAAGGAATTTTGCTGGAAATCCCATATACCAAGCCAGAGATGACGAAGATTGTGGTAGATACGGTGCGCGCGAACCACTTGGAGGATGCGTACATCCGGCTCGTGGTGTCGCGAGGCGTGGGGAACCTGGGGTTGGACCCGTTCACCTGTGCGCGGCCGAACGTGATCGTGATTGTGGAACCTTTGGCGCTGTTCCCGAAGGAACTGTACGAGACGGGACTCTCCATCGTGACCGTCGCGACACGGCGCAGCCGCTCCGACATTCTCAACCCGAAACTGAAATCACTCAATTACCTGAACAACATTCTTGTGAAAATCGAAGCGCACCTGGCGGGGGTCAGTGAGGCGTTGATGCTGAACACGGAAGGCTATGTCGCGGAAGGTTCCGGTGACAACGTGTTCATCGTCAAACGGGGAGAGCTGTGGACGCCGCCGAGTTACCTGGGTGCACTGGAGGGCGTGACGCGCAACGTCATCATTGAACTGGCCAAGAAGCAGGACATTCCGGTGCACGTGGAGCCGTTTACGCGCCAGGATGTGTATGTCGCGGATGAGGTGTTCCTCACGGGGACCGCGGCAGAGGTGATTCCTGTGGTCAAGGTGGATGGCCGCGTCATCGGGGACGGCAAGCCGGGGGCCTTGACGCATCGGTTAAATACATTGTTCCGCGAGGTTGCGCACACCGACGGCGTCAGCATTCATGCCGACCCGCAAGTGACAGCGTCCTGATAAAGCGTCTTGACTCGGACTTGCACATAGAACAGAGGTTGCTGGGAGTGGAGAGAAATTGAGAAGCGACATGATTAAGAAGGGTGTGGACCGAGCGCCGCACCGAAGCCTGTTGTACGCCACGGGCAAGGTGAAACCCACCGACTTGCCCAAACCGTTCATCGGCGTCTGTAACTCCTATGTGGATATCATTCCCGGTCACGTTCATCTGCGGGAAGTCGGCGAAATGGTCAAAGAGGCCATCCGCGAAGCGGGTGGGATTCCGTTTGAATTCAACACCATCGGTGTGGACGATGGCATCGCGATGGGACACATCGGCATGCGCTACTCACTCCCCAGCCGCGAATTGATTGCGGACTCGGCGGAGACGATGATCAACGCCCACTGGTTTGATGGTGTTGTGTATATTCCGAATTGCGACAAGATCACGCCGGGAATGCTGATGGCTGCGGTCCGCACCAATGTTCCGTGCGTGTTCGTCTCCGGAGGACCCATGGAAGCGGGGCGTTCCAGTAAGGGCCAGCCGCTGTCCCTCACCTCCGTCTTCGAAGGCGTCGGCGCGTATCGCTCCGGGAAAATTGATGAAACCGAACTGCTGGACTTAGAACAGAACGCTTGTCCCACCTGTGGATCCTGTTCGGGCATGTTCACCGCCAACTCGATGAACTGTTTGATGGAAATGCTCGGCATCGCGCTGCCCTGGAACGGAACGCTGGTGGCGACGTCGGAGGACCGGCACAACTTGTTTCGCGAGGCGGCCCGCCGCGTGATGGACATGGTGGCGCAGAACATCCGGCCGCGCGACATCATCACCGAAGAAGTCATCGACGACGCGTTCGCACTGGACATGGCGATGGGCGGTTCGACCAACACCGTGCTGCACGTGCTGGCCATCGCGCATGAAGCAGGAATCGATTACAGCCTCGAGCGCATCAACGAAGTCGCAAAACGCGTTCCATACCTCGCAAAAATCAGCCCAGCTTCGCAATACTCCATGCAAGACGTACACAATGCCGGGGGCATCAGCGCCATCATCAAAGAGCTGGTGGATGCCGGGGTTGTTCACCCCGACCGCATCACGGTGACGGGCAAGACCCTCCGCGAAAATGTGGCCAACGCAAACATCACCAACGAGCAGGTGATTCGCCGCCGCGACAACCCCTACAGCCCGGTCGGCGGACTCTCCATTCTCTATGGAAATTTGGCACCAGACGGCGCGGTCATCAAAGTCGGGGCGGTGGCACCCGGTATCACCTCGTTTGAGGGGGAGGCCATCTGCTTCAACTCCCAGGATGAGGCGCAGGAAGGCATCAACAACGGTACTGTCCGGCCCGGCCACGTGGTCGTGATCCGCTATGAAGGCCCGAAGGGTGGACCGGGTATGCCCGAGATGCTGGCACCCACGTCAGCGATTGCGGGCCGCGGGCTCGACACGGAGGTCGCGCTCATCACGGACGGCCGGTTCTCGGGTGCGACCCGCGGCATCTGTGTCGGGCACATTTCGCCGGAGGCCGCGGAAGGCGGGCCGCTGGGGTTGGTCGAGCCAGGGGACCGCATCCGCATCGATTTGACAGAGCGGCGCATCGAACTGCTGGTTTCCGATGCGGAGCTGGAGAAACGCCGCGCATCCTGGCAGCCGCCGCAGCCAAAAGTGCAGTCCGGGTACCTCGCCCGGTACGCGAAGCTGGTGACGTCCGCGAACACAGGCGGCGTCCTGAAGGTTTAACCGCTTCGGACCATCGATTGACCGTGGTGACAATGAGAATGGAGGGATTGTTGATGGTACCGAGTACGCAGTCGTCCTTGCCTGTCGACGACGCCGCTGGCCGAGGCACTGCGGCGGAGATTCTCACAGGCGCGCAGATGTTGGTGGAAGCCTTGCGGGCGGAACAAGTCGAAGTCATTTTTGGTTACCCGGGCGGTGCGATACTCCCGGTGTACGACGCGCTCTACCAATGCGGCATCCCGCACATCCTGACACGTCACGAACAAGGTGCCATCCACGCGGCTGAAGGGTATGCCAGGGTGACCGGCAGGCCGGGTGTCGTGATTGCCACTTCCGGACCGGGCGCGACCAACTTGGTCACGGGGATTACCGATGCCATGATGGATTCCTTGCCGCTTGTGATTTTCACCGGCCAGGTGGCGACCAGCGTGATTGGGACGGACGCTTTTCAGGAGGCCTCCGTTCTGGGCATCACGATGCCCATAACGAAGCACAGCTATCAGGTGCAGGACGTGAACCAGCTGCCGGCCGTCATCAAGGAGGCGTTTCACATCGCTTCGACGGGCCGGCCGGGACCGGTGCTGATTGACTTGCCGAAAGACATCGCCAATGCGTCTGGCAAGTTTGACTATGCTGCCCCGGTTCGCATTCCGGGCTATCAGCCGACCGTTGTGCCGAACGCTTTGCAAATCCGCAAGGTCGCTGCGGCGCTGCGTGCCGCGAAGCGGCCGCTGATTCTGGCTGGCGCGGGCGTCCTGCACGCGAGGGCCAGCGACTGGCTGCACCAGCTCATTGACACCATCCAGGCGCCGATCACCAATACCCTGCTGGGACTCGGGAGTTTTCCAGGAGACCACCCGCTGTTCCTCGGCATGGCTGGCATGCACGGGACGTATGCGGCCAATATGGCGATTTACGAATGCGACCTGCTGCTGAACATCGGCGCGCGGTTCGACGACCGGCTGACAGGCAACCTGCAGCATTTTGCCCGGCACGCGACGGTGATTCATATCGACATCGACCCGGCTGAGATTGGCAAGAATGTCCCGACGGACATCCCGGTGGTGGGCGATGCGGGCGAAGCCTTGCGGATGCTGCTGAACGAGGATTTAACCATGGGCTCCATTCAGGACTGGGTGGACCATGTGCAGGAGATGGCGCGGTCAAACCCGTTCTGGTACGCGCCTGACGATGAACGCTTGAAGCCGCAGCGATTGGTCGAGATCGTCCATGAACAGTGCGGCGGGGATGCCATTGTGGTGACCGACGTCGGGCAGCACCAGATGTGGGCGGCGCAGTACTTTCCGTTCCGTCAGCCGAACCGCTGGGTGACGTCCGGGGGGCTGGGGACGATGGGCTTTGGGCTGCCGGCGGCGATTGGCGCTCAGATCGGCAGGCGCGATGTCCCGGTCTTCGCCATCGTGGGCGATGGTGGATTTCAGATGACCATGCAGGAACTGGCGGTCCTGGTCGATTACCAGATTCCTGTGAAGGTGGTGCTGGTGAACAACCGGTCGCTGGGGATGGTGCGGCAGTGGCAGGAACTGTTTTATGAGCGGAGGTATTCGGAATCGCTGATTCCGGTGCAGCCGGATTTCGTAAAACTTTCGGAAGCGTTCGGCATTCCGGCGTACGTCGCGAAGAACGAGGCGGAAGCCAACGCCATGATCCGCCGGGCGCTGGAGACGCCGGGGCCGGTGCTGGTGGACTGTCATGTGCCGTCGCGCGAGAACGTCTATCCGATGGTCCCGCCAGGCGCTGGGATTCACGAGATGGTGGGGGTGAAACCATGAATCACGTCTTGACCGTTCTCGTCAACAACCAGATGGGCGTGCTCAACCGCATCACGGCGCTGTTCCTGAAGCGGGGATTCAACATTCAGAGCCTCACCGTCGGGCCCACCGAGACGGAGGGCCTGTCGCGCATGACAATTGTCATTCATGCGGAAGACGACCGCATCGTCGAGCAGGTCATCAAACAACTGCACAAGCAGGTGGATGTGCTCAAGGTCTTCGACATCACCAGCCAGCCGATGGTTGCGCGCGAGCTGGTGGTCATCAAGGTCAACAGTTCGGTGCAGAACCGGGGCGAAGTCACCACCCTGATTGAGCCGTTTCGAGCCTCCATCATTGATGTGGGCCGCGAATCCGTAACGGTTCAGGCCACCGGGCGGTCCGACAAAATCGATGCGCTGATTGCGCTGCTGCGGCCGTACGGTATCCGGGAACTGGCGCGCACGGGCATCGCAGCGTTTACCCGGGACTCGGAAACCTCGAGCGAAGTCATCCGTCTGAAGCAACTGAACCTGCTGCCGATTTAACCAGGAATCATTGCCGGGGACCCGGCATGAGATTCATAGCATGCGTTTCTTTTAGAAGATGCTGCTGACCAAACTTCTGACAGCTGGAGAGGGAGAGAAAAATTCTATGGCAAACCTGTACTTCGACAAAGACGTCACAATGGATGCACTGCAAGGCAAGACGGTCGCCATCATCGGATATGGTTCGCAGGGACACGCCCACGCACAGAACCTGCGTGAGAGCGGTGTGAAAGTCATCGTAGGGCTGCGCCCCGGCCGCTCGTGGAACAAGGCCGAGGAGGACGGATTTGACGTCTACACCGTCGCCGATGCAACCAGGGCGGCAGACATTTTGATGATTCTGCTTCCGGACGAACGGCAGCCGGAGGTTTATACGCAGGAAATTGCGCCACATCTCTCCGCGGGCAAGGCGATTGCCTTTGCACATGGCTTTAACATCCACTTCCATCAGGTCGTTCCGCCCAGCGACGTGGATGTCTTCATGGTCGCACCGAAGGGTCCCGGCCATCTGGTCCGCCGCGTGTATACGGAGGGCGGCGGCGTGCCGGCGCTCATCGCGGTCTACCAAAACCCGAGCGGCAGCGCGAAGGAAGTGGCGCTGTCCTACGCCAAGGGCATCGGCGGCACGCGTGCGGCCGTGCTCGAGACCACCTTCCAGGAAGAGACCGAAACCGACCTGTTCGGTGAACAAGCGGTTCTGTGCGGCGGCATGTCTGCCCTCGTCAAAGCCGGGTTTGAAACCTTGGTGGAAGCGGGCTATCAGCCGGAAGCCGCGTACTTTGAATGCCTGCATGAGATGAAGCTGATTGTGGATCTCATGTACGAGGGCGGCTTGTCCTATATGCGCTACTCCATTTCCGACACGGCACAATGGGGTGACTTCAACGCCGGTCCGCGGATTGTGACGGACGAGACCAAGAAGGAAATGAAGAAGATTCTGGAAGACATCCAAACCGGCGTGTTCGCCAAGGGCTGGGTGCTGGAGAATCAAGCCAACCGCCCGATGTTCCACGCCATCAATCAGCGCGAGCAGCAACACCCCATCGAAGTTGTGGGCCGGCAGCTGCGCGAGTTGATGCCGTTCATTCGCCGCCCCGATTACAGTGGTCAGTCGGCTGGCGAGCGCGTTCAGGCTGCGCGATCCGAATCCAAGTAGAAAGAGGTGACTGGATTGCGAAAGATTGAGATCTTCGACACGACCCTGCGCGACGGGGAACAGTCTGCTGGCGTCAATCTGCATACGCACGAGAAGCTGGAAATCGCGTATCAGCTGGCCAGGTACGGCGTGACGGTGATGGAGGCTGGGTACCCGGCCTCGTCTCCGGGCGACTTCGACGCGGTGTCGCAGATTGCCAGGGCGGTGCGCGGCTGCACCATTGCGGGACTGGCCCGGCATGTTCAGGGAGACATTGATGCGGTGTGGGGTGCGCTGCAGCACGCGGAAGCTCCGCGCTTGCACCTGTTTATCGCGACGTCACCCATTCATATGCGCGATAAACTGCGGATGACACCCGACCAAGTGTTTGAGACCGCGGTGGCGATGGTGAAGTACGGCGCCAGGAAGTTCCCGGACATTGAATGGTCCGCCGAGGACGCGACGCGGTCGGACTGGGATTTTCTTGCGAAAATCGTGACGGCGGTCATTGACGCGGGTGCGACGGTCATCAACCTGCCGGACACAGTGGGCTACACAACCCCGCACGAGTATGGCAGCCTCTTCCGCTACATGCTGGACCACGTGCCGAACATTCACAAGGCGAAATTGTCCGCCCACTGTCATGACGATCTGGGGATGGCCGTGGCCAACTCCATCGCGGCGATTGAAGCCGGGGTGCACCAGGTGGAGGGCACCATCAATGGCATCGGAGAGCGCGCGGGCAACGCGTCGATTGAGGAGATCGCGGTCGCGCTCGCGATCCGCCGCGACTTTTACCAGGCGGAGACGGGCCTCGACCTGACACAGACGGTGCGTACCAGCCGGCTCGTCAGCAAGCTGACCGGCATGGTGGTACCGCCGAACAAGGCCGTGGTTGGGGCCAACGCCTTTGCCCATGAGTCGGGGATTCATCAGGATGGTGTGTTGAAAAATGTGCTGACCTACGAAATCATTCGTCCGGAAATGGTCGGCCTCTCGTCCAACGCCCTGGTGCTTGGCAAACACTCTGGACGCCATGCGTTCCGCGGCAAGTGCGAAGAGTTGGGCTTGCACCTGACGGACGACGAGTTCAATCAGCTGTTTCAAAATTTCAAGCTGCTCACCGAGAAGAAAAAGGAAGTCACCGATGACGACATCCTCGCACTGGCGCTGGAGGCATCGGCCAACAGCGGGCGTCCGCACTATGAACTGGCGTCCATGCACGTCTCGTACGGCACGCACGCCATCACGACGACCACGCTGGCCATTCAGGCGGCAGACGGGACCGTCTTGCAGGAAGCAGCGACGGGCAACGGCAGCGTCGAAGCGATTTACCGCACGATTGAGCGGCTGTTGAATCACCCGGTCGACCTGCAGGACTACCGGATTCAATCCACGACGAGCGGGAAAGACTCGCTGGCCGAGGTCTATGTCAAAGTGGGCTATCAGGGTATGGTCGGCAGCGGGCGCGGCGTTGACAACGACGTCCTGGCCGCTTCGGCCAAGGCGTTCCTGGACGCCATCAACCGCATTGCACTCAAACAAGAATTCAAGGAAGTGGGCGTGTCTTGAACAAACACATTACCGTCCTCCCAGGCGACGGCATCGGTCCAGAAGTGACGGCAGAAGCCCAAAAGCTGCTGGAGGAAGTCGCCGTCCAGTTTGGACACACATTTGAATTCACCGCGGCCCACATTGGCGGGGCTGCGATTGACGCAGAAGGCACCCCCTTGCCGGAACAGACGGTGGCGCGCTGCAAAGCGAGCGATGCCGTGCTGCTCGGTGCCGTCGGCGCGCCAAAGTACGACCGCGGCCCGGCTTCCGGACGGCCTGAAGCGGGCCTGCTGGGCCTGCGCAAGGCGCTGGACGTGTTTGCGAACCTGCGGCCCATCACCGTGTTTCCGCCGCTGGCAGCGGCCTCCCCGCTGAAAGACGAGGTGTTGACGAACGTCGACTTCGTCATTGTGCGGGAACTCACGGGCGGCCTGTACTTCGGAACGCCGCGCGAGCGCATCCAGACCGATCACGGTCTGGAAGTGGTGGACACCTTGCGCTACAGCGAGCAGGAGATCGAACGTATTCTCCGCCTCGGCTACCAGATTGCGCAGCAGCGCGGCAAGCGCCTGACCTCCGTGGACAAGGCGAATGTGCTGGAGAGCAGCCGCGTGTGGCGCGAGACGGCGGAGCGGCTGCACGCCGAATACCCGGATGTGGAACTGAACCACCTGCTCGTCGACAACGCGGCCATGCAAATCGTGAAAGACCCCGGACAGTTCGACGTGATCGTCACCGAGAACTTGTTCGGCGACATCCTGAGCGACGAGGGGGCGATGATTACCGGATCGATTGGCATGCTGCCGTCGGCCAGCCTTGGCGCGGGGGGGCCTGGCCTGTATGAACCGGTCCACGGCTCCGCTCCGGACATCGCCGGAAAGGGCATCGCGAACCCGCTCGCCTCGTTCCTGTCTGCGGCAATGATGCTGCGGCACTCGTTCGGGATGTTCGCGGAGGCCGACGCGGTGGAACAGGCCGTGCAGCAGGTGCTGGCAGACGGACTGCGCACAGCGGACATCGCGGGCCCGGGCGACACGCCGCTGTCCACCGCGGAGATGGGCGAAGCGGTGCGCACCCGCCTGCGGGCGACGGTCGCGGCGAAATAAGGATTTCAAGCACAAGGGCAGTCGTAAGGAACAGCTTGACGCGGAGGTGACGGACATGAAACCAAAGACGCTGTTTGAAAAGATTTGGGAAGCGCACACGGTGGTCGAGCAGGCGGACGATTTGGCGCTGTTGTATATCGACCTGCACCTCGTTCACGAAGTCACTTCCCCGCAGGCCTTTGAAGGGCTGCGGCTCGCAAACCGAACGGTGCGCCGTCCGGATTTGACATACGCCACGATGGACCACAACGTGCCGACGGATAACCCGTTCGACGTCAAGGATGAGATTGCCGGCAAGCAGATCGCGACGCTGGAAGCCAATTGCAAGGAGTTCGGCATTGAGTTGGCAGACTTGCGGAGCCCCAGCCAAGGCATCGTGCACGTCATCGGGCCGGAACTCGGCTTGACACAGCCAGGCAAGACGATTGTCTGCGGCGACAGCCACACCTCCACACACGGCGCTTTTGGTGCGCTGGCGTTCGGCATTGGCACGAGCGAGGTGGAACATGTCCTCGCAACACAATGCCTGTGGCAGAAGAACCCGAAGACGTGCGAGGTTCGGCTGGTCGGCAAGCGGGCCCCCGGGGTGACGGCGAAGGACGTGATTCTGGGCGTGATCAGCCAATATGGCGTGGACTTCGGCGCCGGGCATGTCGTGGAATTCACCGGTGAAGCGGTGCATGAGATGTCCATGGAAGCGCGCATGACGATGTGCAACATGGTGATTGAAGGGGGCGCCCGGGCGGGGATGGTGGCACCGGACGACGTCACCATTGAATACCTGCGCGGCCGGCCGCGTGTGCCGCAGGGGGAAGCATTTGAGGCGGCGGCCAAGGCGTGGAAAGCGCTGGCTTCCGACGAAGGCGCGTCCTACGACAAAGTGCTGACCTTCGACGTGTCGACGCTGGCACCGCAGGTCACCTGGGGAAACAACCCAGGCATGGGCGCGAGTGTGAATGGCACGGTGCCGAATCCGGACGACCTCCCGACGGAGGCCGAGCGGCGCGCGGCCCGTCAGGCACTGGCGTACATGGGACTGGAACCGGGCATGAAAATCACCGACATTCCGGTGCAGCACGTGTTCATCGGCTCGTGTACCAACTCGCGCATCGAAGACCTGCGCGCCGCCGCTGAAGTTGTGCGGGGCCGCAAGGTGGCACAGGGTGTGCGGGCGCTGGTTGTACCGGGATCGAAACAAGTCAAGGAGCAAGCAGAACGCGAGGGGCTGCACGAGGTGTTCAAGGCCGCTGGATTTGAGTGGCGCGAGCCGGGGTGCAGCATGTGCCTCGCCATGAACCCAGACTTTGTTCCGCCTGGGGAGCGCTGTGCGTCCACCTCGAACCGTAACTTCGAAGGACGCCAGGGACGCGGCGCCCGCACCCATCTCGTAAGTCCGGCCATGGCGGCTGCTGCGGCCATCGCGGGCCGCTTCGTCGACGTTCGCGAGCTGATGAACGAGGCGGCCGCGGCCACGGTGTGAGGGAAGGCTGGCATCGGCGAGGAATGGTGCTGGCGAACCCATCGGTGAGCTTTGTCTCGTCGGGTCTGGTGGGTGCGGTACGGCTGGGTTTGTTCAGAGAAAAAAGCGGAGTGGAGAGTCGAAATAACGCAAAGCCGTACCATGGTACCGCCGCTCGGACGAGATGAGGTGCGAATTGACAGGTCAGGAGAGGGGGCAGTCGGTATGGAACCATTGGTAAAGCATACGGGAAAGGTTGCACTGATGGATCGGGTGAATGTGGACACCGACCAAATCATCCCGAAACAGTTTTTGAAGCGCATTGAGCGGACTGGCTTTGGGCAGTTCTTGTTTTACGACTGGCGGTTCCGAGAGGACGGCAGCCCGAATCCGGACTTTGAACTGAACCAGCCGCAGTATGAGGGCGCGACGATTTTGGCTGCGAAGCACAATTTTGGTTGCGGGTCGTCCCGTGAACATGCGGCATGGGCGCTCGGTGATTATGGATTCCGCATTATCCTTGCACCGTCCTTTGCAGATATCTTCTACAACAACTGCTTCAAGAACGGGCTGCTGCCCATTGTACTGCCGGAAGCCGCGATTGAGGAGGTCTTCCGCCATGGACAGAACGGACCGGTGGAAGTCACCGTCGATTTGGAAGCGAAGACCGTTTCGACGGGGGACGGCTGGCAGGTGTCCTTCGAAATTGACGACCACCGCCGGCATAACTTGCTGCACGGATTGGACGACATCGGCATCACGCTGCAGTACGAGGACGCCATTGCGGCGTTTGAAAGGAGGCGTACAGGATGACGGCCGACTTGCACGAGCTGCAGGCTTTTGGATCACATGACAGCGAGTTTCAGCCTGAGCCCGGAGAGCAGCAAGCCAACACGCTGATTTTCGATCACGACGCCGCACCGGCCGCCTACGAACTGTTTGACAACTGTATCCTGAAATTCTGACCGCGGAAGTCTCTCACAACGTCAGGGCCTGCAAGGAAGCGGCGTATCCGCTCCATAGGAGCTGGATGCGCCGCTTTCATGCGCAGCTAGTCGTCTTTGATTCGCAGTCAGGAGTGCTTTCGACGCAGGGAATAGATGTCTTTATCATGTTCCATCAATTTGTGCTGCACGTAGTCGATGTAGGTTTTCACCTCCGTCATGTCCTCCGTCAAGCGTCCAACCTGTTCAAAGGTTGCATCATGTTTCTTGTCGACGGTCCGGATGTCTCGCGCCAACTCGTCCATGCGCTGGCCAAGTCCGTGCACGCGCTGGTTCAGAATGGTCACGCGCTGGTCGAGGCCGTCCATGCGCTGCTCAAGGCTGTCCATGCGCAACTCCAGACGATCCACTCGCTGCCCTAGCTCGTCCATGCGCTGGTCAAGGCTGTCCATGCGCAACTCCAGGCGATCCACTCGCTGCACTAGTTCGTCCATGCGCTGGTCAAGGCTCTCTATGGATTGCGTCAGACCATGAAACCTCGTCGTGATGCGTGCTTCCATGCCTTCAAGAAACGACTGCAGCTCTGCGTCCACGAAGACCACCCCAATTGCGGTTTTGTGAATCTACTATAGCACCCATCCCGCGAGGCGGCGATGACGTATGGGGAAATTCATATCGCACAATTGGAGGACATGTGCAAATTCGCGCTTGCATTTAGTGTATTACATGTTATGATACACTTAAATCACGTGATACGCTTAGCTCCTCGATGGGAGGGAATGACTTGGATGACCGAACGGTTGGCTCCCTGCACTTTCAGCTCGACCTAAGCCAGCCAATCTATGAGCAAATCTTGCATCAGATGAGTACTGCCGTGGTCAGGGGAAAGATTGCATTGGGTGAGAAGATCCCGTCCGTTCGCGAAATGGCGCAGGCGCTTCGCGTGACACCAAACACGGTGATGCACGCCTATCAGGAAATGGAGCGGCATGGGCTCACCGAGACGCACCGCGGGCAGGGCACGTTCGTCACAACTTCCAGAGAACGCGTCGAACAGTTTCGATCTGAACTTGCGAACACGGTCATTGATGAGTTTCTCGAAAAGATGAAGAGCCTTGGGTTCTCCGCACAGGACATTCAAGCGGCGATTCGTGAGCGACTAGGAGGGGGGCTGCAGCCATGACGACCATTGCTTCCATGACTACGATGACCTCGGCGGTGTACTGTGACGGCGTCACGAAGCGATTTGGCAAACAGTTCGCGTTGAACGAGCTTCACCTCGCGATTCCGAAGGGCAAAATCGTGGGCGTGCTGGGGCCAAACGGAGCCGGGAAATCGACTCTGTTTCGGATGCTGACCGGACTAGCGAAGCCCGACCGCGGCAGCATCTCGGTGCTCGGGCAGCGTCCGGGCTGGCGGACGAATGCCCACATCGCATACTTGCCCGACCGCGCCCGCTGGTACGGCGACCACACGGTGAACCGCGCGTTTCACTGGGGCGAATCGCTGCTGCCTGGCTTTGACCGAGCAGTGGCCGAACGGTTGGCAGCGTTTATGAACATCGACCTCGATGCGCGGGTGTCGGGCATGTCCCGGGGACAGGAGGCGCGGCTGATGCTGATTCTGTGTGTCGCGCGCAGCGTGCCGCTCATCATCCTGGATGAGCCCTTCTCCGGCATTGATGTGATTTCGCGTGAGCGCATCATCGAAAGCCTGATTGACCACATGAGCAGCAGCGAACTGGCCGATGTCGAGCGAACCGTCCTCATCAGTACGCACGAGATTTACGAGGCAGAGGCCTTGTTCGATCACGCCGTCTTTCTGCGGGACGGTCAAGTGGCACTCAGCGGGGACGCCGACGAACTTCGCGCCGCACATGGCTCGATGCATGCCACGATGAAGCAATTGTATCGGTAGGAGGGAGTGGGAGGCATGGCAGGGAACGCATTTTGGACGCTGGTCAAGCATGACTTGAAGGTCAGAGGCGGACGGCGCGGGCGCATTCCGGGAAAGTGGCGAGTGGCCTACGCCGCGGCGATATTGGTGGTCCTGCTGGCACTGGCAACGTGGAAAGGACACCTGATTCAGATGGACTTCACCGACGTGTGGTACTTCACCTTTGGCCTGCCGTTTATGGTGTTTGGCATGTCCATCGGGCGTGTTACAAGCGAGTGGAAAAATGCCACCGTCGGATGGTGGTTGACCATTCCAATGTCCCGATGGCGGCTCATGCTGTCGAAGTGTGTGTCTTCGATTTTGTTCGCTGTGCTGATATTTGCCTGTGTGTACGGTGCCATTGCCATCCTTGGACTGTACACCATGTACCTCAACGGCTCGTTCAGCACACCGTATGTCCGTTCGTTCCTGTTGGCGGGCCTGCGCTGGAACGCGCTGCTGCTCTGTGCCTGTCCATTCATCGCTGCGTTTGGCCTGCTGTTTGGCGTCATCCTTCAATCTGTGGTGAGACAGGCGATGCCGCTCATTTGGATCGCGTTTGGCGGCATGTGGTGGTTGGTGTCCGCCCACCTGGGCTTCATCCACATCGACGGCAGCACGCCGCCAGGACTTGTGCATGTCTCGACGGTGAGGGTGCTTTCCATCCTTGGCAGCTGGATACTTGCCTGCCTCATGGTTGGCTTGGCTTCCGTCTTGTTGGACCGATACGCGGCGGTATAGACAGTGTGTTACGGTCCGAAAAATGATGTGCGAAAGGGTGTCCGCATGGAACCGGTTGTTTCAGTTTGCGAATTACAAAAACACTACGGCAAGACCCAGGCCCTGAAAGATGTCACGTTCTCCGTCCGACCAGGCACGTGTTTTGGGCTCCTTGGGCCAAACGGTGCAGGCAAGTCCACCACGATGAAAATTCTCACCGGCATCCTTCCAGCCGACGCGGGCACCATCCACATCCTGTCCGTTCCAGCGCATCGCGACAGCATGCCGCTTCGCCGTCAAATTGGATACGTACCGCAGAACATCACGCTCTACGAGAAACTGACGGCTGTGGACAATCTGATGTTCTTCGGAGAACTGTACGGACTTCACGGCCGCGAACTGCGAAAGAGAATTGAAACTGTCCTCGATGAAATCGGGCTCTCCCACCGCGGGAACGAAGCGGTTGAAACCTTCTCAGGCGGGATGAAGCGCAGGATCAACATCGCGGCGGCCCTGCTGCACCAGCCCAAGCTGCTCATTTTGGATGAGCCGACGGTCGGCATCGACCCGCAATCGCGCAATCATATTTTTGAAATGATTCGTGCGCTCAAGGCGCAGGGTGTGACCATCATCTACTCGACACACTACATGGAAGAGGTGGAGGCGCTGTGTGATGATTTGGCCATCATTGACCAAGGTCAAGTCATTGCCCAAGGCTCCCTCCGAGACCTGCTCTCCCGCTATGGCAAACAAGCCATTTACGTGGAGGCAAAGGGGTTCGAGACGTTGTCGGACATTCCGCACGTCTCGCACGTATCCAGCCAAGGTCAGGGCTTCATCCTGGAGACCAGCCGTGTGATGGAGGTGTTGAGTTTCCTGTTGCAGACCGCGTCCGCAAAGGGGATAGACATCGATGTACTTGAAACCGTGCGGCCGTCGCTCGAGTCGGTGTTTCTTTCGCTCACGGGAACCAGTTTGAGAGACTAGGCTTTGCGCTTGCGCACCAGGCATGCGCGCAGAGGAAATGAGGAGGACCGCACGTGAAGAGTATCATTCGCAAAGAGTTGAAACTGCTCCTCAAGGGCAAGGGGAATTTCTTTTTTCTCATCGCCATGCCCATGTTGTTCATTGTATTGTTTGGTTCGGTGTTTTCACACGTGGGTAACGAAAACATACCTATTCATTATATCGATCGCGACCATTCTTCGGTTTCCCGGGCATTCATCGAGCATATGTCGCAGGTCAAGGGGTTCACCGTCACGCAGGATACGGGTGCTTCCGTGTCGGACCAAATCCAGAAAATCAAAGCCGGCAAGGAAGCGTCACTCTTGGTGATTCCCGCAGGCTTTGGCCGGGCCATGGCATCCGGACAATCCGCGCAGCTGGAATTTTACCAGGACCCGACCCAGGACACCGTGACGGGCCCCATCAAGTCCCTGCTCAGTTCCATCAGCAGTCAGTATGAGCAGCAGCATGTCGCATCTACGCTGCTGGCGGCGGGCCAGTCTCCCGCGCAGGTTCACAAGGTTTTACAGGCGCCCATCTCCATCCAGGGCATCAACGTGAGCGGCACGGGCAGTGTGAGTATGCTCGACCAAGTGGTGCCAGGGTACACGGTCATGTTCGTGTTTTTCATCATCATGAGCATGATGCGCAGCTTCCTCGGTGAGCGCGAGTCCGGCATGCTCTCCCGCCTGCTCAGCACGCCGATGCGGCCGGTCACGTACCTGTTCGGGATGTGGATCCCGGCGCTCATTGCGGTGTTGATTCAGTGCGTGGTGCTCTTGGCATTTGGCCGCCTGGTCTACCATGTGGATTTAGGGGACTTGCGTGCCATTGCGCTGCTCGTTCTGTGCCTCGGGATTTGCGGGACGGGCATCGGATTGGCGGTGTCGCTGCTGATTCGCGGGGAAAACCAGGGCCGGGGCATTACCATGCTCATTTCTCTGGGCGGCGCAGCCGTGGGTGGTGTCTGGCTTCCCACGGAACTGATGCCGCACGCTGTGCAGGTCATTGGGCACTTTACCCCGCAGTATTGGGCACAGCAGGGCTTTCAGGACGTCATGATTCGCGGTGCGCACATCACAACCGTCTGGCCCTCCGCAGGTGTCCTGCTGGCGTTTGGTGCAGCCGGGCTGCTCGTCGCGTGGCTGCGGTTCGGGCACTTCATCAAGGCGGCGCAGAACTAACCGCGGGCGGCCAACGGACGATCCCGCTCGTCGCAACGGCGCGGCGAACGGGATCGACGGTGACCAGCGATTACTGTGCGGTCGAGCCTTGTTCCAATTTCTGCTTGGCGAGTTCCCTCAGCTTGAACTTCTGAATCTTCCCTGTGCCGGTCATCGGCCAGTCGCTCTGTTCCATGAACCAGACATGGCGCGGAATCTTGAATTTCGCCAGCCGTTCGCTGCACCACTGGACAACGTCGCGGCGCGTGAGCGTCATGCCCGCTTTCAACTGGATGAACGCAGCGCCGGTCTCCGTCGTGAGGTTGTCGGGAACGCCGACGACATAGGCTTGCGCCACCGCAGGGTGCCGGTTGATGACATCCTCGACTTCCTTCGGTGAGACGTTTTCGCCAGACACCTTGTACATCTCCGTGCTGCGTCCGAGAAACTCAATGTAGCCGTGTTCGTCGATCCGGCCGAGATCGCCGCTGCGGAACCAGCCGTCCTTGTCAATCGCGGCCGCGGTCTCGGCAGGCTTCTTGTAGTAACCGCGCGTGACCGTGTTGCCGCGAACGGTGAGTTCTCCGATCGATCCCGGCGGCAAGTCCTCCCCGGTGAATGGGTCGATGACCTTGTACTGAATGTTGGAACCACCGAATTCGGGCAGTCCACTTACACCGCCCGGTTTCAGGCGGCCGACGCGGGTTGTGATGCGCTCAATCGAATCTCCAACCTCCGTGTGTGCGGTCGAAGCTGTCACTTCCGTGCCGCCGTAGCCAGTGCAGACCTCGGTCAGCCCCAGCTCACGCATCGCCTGCTCCCAAACCGCCACCGGCGCCGGTGCGGCCGCACACATCAAGGCGTACAGGGAGGAGAGGTCGTATTGCGGCAAATCCGGGTGGTTCAAAATGGAGACGAGCATCGACGGTACGCACAGAAAGTCCTGTGCCCGGTATTGCTGCATCAGGTCGAGTGCGGACTTCGGGCTGAACGAAGGCATCGTAATGACGCACCCGCCGACAAACGACGCGGCCATCAGGCCCTCAATGTACGCGAACACATGGTACAGGGGCAGCGGTGTGAAAAAGCGCCTGCCATCCTCGAACGCGCGGCTGATGGCGGTCGCATACGCGCAGCGCAGCACCATGTCGTGCGTGAGCATGACGCCCTTGGGCGTCCCGGTCGATCCCGACGTATACACGATGTCACACACTTCATCGGGGTACTCGCTGGCCTGCGTGCGCGCCTCGAGTGCTTCGTCCAGCCCAGCGGCCGTGCCTTGGGCCAGGAACTCCTCCCAGTGGAGGAAGCGGCTGTCCAGATCCTCGGATGTGTTCGGAATGCAGATGACGTGTTCAAGCAGAGCCTCCTCTTTCTTGAGTGGGTCGAGCAGGCTGGAAACGGTCTTTGCGTGCTGGATGCCCATGGCGGTTTGGTGCAGCACGAGCACACGGCAGTCCGACTGTTTGAGGACGTATCGCAGTTCGTCCGTCTTCAGCATGGTGTTCAATGGCACACAGACAGCGCCAACCAGCGCGATCGCCAATTTCGTCATGACATACTCCGGCTCATTGGCCATCAACAGCGCAACATGGTCGCGGCGTTTCACGCCAAGCTTCAACAGCGACTTGGCGATTTGCCGGGACTTGTCCCAAACTTCCGCGTACGTGAGCGCCTGGGTCGGCGTCAACAGCAACGGCCGGTCGGGGTACGTACGGCACTGTACAGCAAAGTGACTTGCAAACGTATGCCTGGGCCATGCGGGGTATCGCTGCTCCAAAGCCTGACGGCGTTCTTCTGGTGTTTGGCTGGGCATGGTTCTTCCTCCTGGCAGCAAGATGGTTGCCTTCAATATAGCAGATAATTCTGGGAAATAGATAGTGAGGATTGCAACGTTACAACCATACAGGAAGACGCGGGCTGGATGCAATCTATCGGCGTATAGGGGGCTGCTGGATAGCAGCAAACGCCCCTGCGACAGCTAAGAAAACAGGTAATGAATAGCTCGGGGAAAGTTGGACGGCGTCAGCCACGAATCTTTACGCGGCGGTGTATGCTACGAATGCGTATCATTACCCAGGAAACGCTTGCAAAGGTTCAGTGCTTTCGGCATGAAGTAGCCTCCAGCGGACAACCGTGAAAAGCTCCTGCGGGACGGAGCTTTTCACCCGCAGGAGCCAGGTTCTGCGCATGTGCTTCAACGGATGGGGTGTCAGCACTTGCCGCCCGGGCAGCCCGGGTCGATGACGACGTCTTTCGACGAAGGCTGCGGATAGTACTTCGGAACATTGACGACAATGTGCCTCCTGACCGTAATGATTGGCTGAATAATCGGCTGTTCACGGTACACGTAGCAATCCTGGTATTTGTAAATCGGATCGCAGACAATCGGTGGACACTTTTGCATGCCAGTTCCCTCCTCGCTGAGCATTCACCCTACATCGCAATATCGGTCCATCGGTTCAGGGGCGAGTGCGGCGATGTCACGTCGCCGCCCGCTGCATTAATACCCTGCGCCGTAAGGCACCAACAGGATGAACAACACGAAGATAATCAGAAATACAACCGCCCATTGCGTATATGCGCCAAAGGTTCCCATGTTTGAATCCACCTCCTTTGGTGTCGCCTTCGTTACATAGTATGGTGGGGGGCTTTTCCAACAAAAAGGACACTTTACACACACCATTCGCCCGTCTTTTGTGCATCCGGGAGCGACACAGGTCCGCCCACGCCTTGACGGATGGGATTGCAACGGGGCGGCGTGAACCTTTGTCGTGCATGCGTCAGGATGTAAACCCAGGGAAGATAGAATAGAATGAAAACAAAAGGAGCGTGGCCATCTATGACGTATTCGCGGACCATCCCCGTACGGGCTGGTGAAGAATTTGACGTCGCACGGGTGTGGGCGTACTTGCAGGAGCAAGTGTCCGATTTGCCGAAGGACCTGCCGCAGGATTTGCCTACCGTGGAACAGTTTCCATCGGGCGCTTCCAATCTCACCTATCTATTGAAGAACGGACCCTTTCAGGCAGTGCTGCGCAGGCCGCCGTTCGGGCCGCTGCCGCCCAAGGCGCACGATATGCAGCGCGAAGCTGCGATTCTCAACCGGCTGCACCCTCACTTTCCGCTGGCCCCCAAGCCCTATGTGTTCTGTGCGGACGAGACCATCATCGGGAGTCCCTTTTACGTGATGGAGTATCGCGACGGGGTCGTGTTGGATGACCGATTTCCGGACGGGACGCAACCCGAGCCGGACCTGTGCCGCCGCATCTCACTCGCGGTGGTTGACACGCTCGCAGACCTGCATGCCGTCGACTACCGCGCTGCAGGATTGACGGAGTTTGGGCACCCGGAGGGATTCCTTGCGCGGCAGGTCAAGGGGTGGATTGAGCGATACGAACGGGCGAAAACGGACGACGTGCCTGGCGTTGACCAGGTTACGCGCTGGCTCGCCGAGCGGGTACCCGTGTCGCCGGAACCGACCGTGATCCACAACGACTTCAAACTCAACAACATGGTGCAGGACGCAAAGGCGCTCGACCGTCCCGTGGCAGTCGTGGACTGGGAAATGACCACGATTGGCGACCCCTTGATGGATTTGGCGATCACCCTCGGCTATTGGGTACAGGCAGACGACCCGGACGGACTGAAGCAGATGATGCCGACGGTCACGACGACCCCTGGTTTTCTGACCCGCGACGAACTCGTTCAGCGGTACGCAGCGCGGACGGGGCGCGATGTGTCGCAGATGGATTACTATCTGGTATTTGCCTATTTCAAGCTGGCGGTCATTCTCCAGCAAATTTATGTGCGCTGGAAGCGGGGCCAGACGCAGGACGAGCGGTTTGCCACGTTCGGGCAGCGCGTGGAGCGCATCATTGCCCACGCCGCACAGCTTGTGAAGGAGGCGCGCCGATGACCGTTCCGATTCTTGTCTACCAGCCGCGGGCGGCACAGCGGTATTGTACGTATCTGCGTGACCAGGGGTGTGACACGGTCTACCCTGCGACCACGCGGGAAGAGGCCGAGGCCATCCTGCAGCAGCATCCCATCGAAGTCGTATTCGGCATCGGTTTTCCGCTCGACCTTCTGGAGCGCTATTCGTCCATCCGTTGGCTGCAGTTGATGAGCGCCGGGGTCGATCACGTCCTTCATCAGGGCCGCGTGCCAGCGCGCGTGACGCTGACCCGGATGGTCGGCGTGTTCAGCCGGCAAATGGCGGAGTATGTATTCGCGTATCTGCTGCACATCGAGAAGGGCATTGAGCGCCTCTGCGCGCAGCAGCGCGAGCAGCGCTGGAAGCCATTCCGGGCGGGCGTGCTCACAGGCAAGGTCATCGGGGTCGCTGGACTTGGGTCCATCGGCCAGGAGGTGGTGCGAAAGGCCCGCGCCTTCGACATGAAGGTGCATGGACTCAGCCGCACTGGGGAGCACGCAGACACGGTGGACCGCCACTTTTCAGACAGGGAGTGGGTAGACTTCGTCCGCGAACTGGACTATCTGGTTCTGACGCTGCCGCTGACCGACCAGACCAGGCACGTCGTCAACGAATCCGTCCTTTGGGCGATGAAGCCTGAAGCTGTGATTGTCAATGTCGGGCGCGGGGCACTGATGGATGAGTCGGCGTTGATTGCTGCCTTACAGCAAGCGCGGCTTGGGGGTGCCGTGCTCGACGTGTTCGAACAGGAGCCGCTGCCCGCGGAGAGTCCGCTGTGGCGTCTTCCGAACGTCTATGTGACACCGCATATGTCAGGGCCCACGACCGTTGAGAACGGGAGCACGTACTTTCTCGAGAATTTGGCGCGTTACCAAGCGGGACAAGCGCTCCTTGGGGTTGTTGAACCAGGGGCTGCGTATTGACCAACGAGACCAGGGGGAGGAAGGACCCATGCATATTGTCGTTTTAGGTGCAGGTGCCGTGGGGGGATACTTTGGCGCCAAGCTTGCAAAAGCCGGAACACAGGTGACCTTCTTGGTTCGGGAGCGCCGTTTCCAGCAGCTCTCCGAGCGCGGGCTGCGGGTTCACAGTGCCCTTGGGGACTTTGCCATCACGCCTTTGCTGGCAACGGATGCGGCGCAGGTGGAGGCACCAGATGTCGTCATCGTGGCGGTCAAAAACTACCACCTGCAGGGCGCGCTCCCGTCGCTCAAAGCACTGACCGAGCGCGGTGCGCGCATTCTGCCGCTGCTCAACGGTGTCAACCACATCGAATGGTTGCGAGCGGCGTGCGGGCGCGGGGCGGTGCTAGGGGGTACCTGTTTTATTGAAGCAACGCTGGATGCAAACGGGGACGTCGTCCACGGCAATCAGCTGCAGGACATCATCTTTGGCCGGCTGCCGGACGCGGCGGACGCGCCGGGGGCACCGGAGGACGCCTGGCTGGACGCACTCCAGCGGGAGATCGACCAGGCGGGCATCCACGTGACGCAAAGCCAACAGGTACAGGTGGAGATGTGGCAGAAATACATCTTCCTCACGACGATGAGTGCGATCACGGCGGCGACGCGTCAGCCCATCGGCGTCGCGATCAACGACGAAGCAGCACGCGCGTTTCTGGAGGGCCTGATTGCCGAGATGACGGCGGTCGCGGGGGCGGCAGGCGTCAATTTGCCCGACGGGGCGGAGAAAGCCGTGATGGAACGGCTCGAACACCTGCCGAAATCGATGACCTCTTCCCTGCATCGAGATTTGGAAAAGGGGCTGCCCCTGGAGCTGGACAGCCTGCAGGGCGCCGCGATTGAATCAGGGGAACGATTGGGCGTCCCGACGCCGAACCTTCGCGCGGTGTATGCGTTGCTGCATCCGTACAAGGACGGGAACCTGGCCCGATTTACGTTGTAACGAGCGGGCGTTGGCAGGGCTGTCCGCCGGCAGCCTTGCCCGCGCCAGGGTGCTTTCGGCCCTCGTTACAACATTTGGTGAATGCCCACTAAAATCAGCAGAATCCCGGCCGCAATCGTCGCCTTTTCGCCGAGACGCTCGGCCGCGTACCGTTCTCCCGCAAATGCAGCCAGGCCAAGCAGCACATAACTGAACACACCGACCGACACGGAAGTCCAAACGACATCGAGTTTCGTAATGCCAGCGTCAAATCCGCCGGCCAGGGCGTTCATCGCGAGTGCGATGCCAAGGATGAGCGATTCTCCCGGACTGATGGCGAGATTTCGATTGCGGTCGGCAGATTCCGGGTTGCGCAGGATACTGGTGATCACGCCATTTTTCGCTTTTCGCTTGGGCGGGTGGCGCGCGATAAACGGCTGCATCAAGACCCAGATGCCCACCGCGACAATCACAAGGGTGCCAATCCAGGTGCCCACTTGGGGCGGCAGCCAGCCATTGATGAAGTGCCCAAAGATGCCAGCCAGGAGCGTTGCCGCGAACGAAATGACGGCAATGAGCAGATTGGGGAACCAGGGAATCCGAATGCGGCGCACGCCGTAGGCGATGCCGACACCGGCGTTGTCGAGATTGGAAGCGATTCCGATCGCGATGATGCTGGCAAATCCGACGAGATGCACAGGAACCACTCCTCTGGCCCGGGATCGCTTTACCATATGCAGCAGGCTGGTTCGGTGATTTCCCAGACGAGTCCCGCACGTCCGGTCGCGCGACTGTGCACTGTGAAGCTGTAGTGGAATTCTCATTGAATCCTCATCGAATCGTCATTCACGAAAGCTAGCAACGCCTTGCCATCCCCTCTCTGAGATGATATATTTCCCGAAGCGTCTCAAGCATTGGGGAGGTTCATGAATGACTCATCAGCGACCGCGAGCCAACCAGCGGCGGCCAAGGAAAGTTGGACGATGGATTGGACTAGCGATTGTGCTTATCATTGTGATACTGGGATTTGTGCTTGGGCCGAAAACCCTCTTGGACCTTGTGCTTCACCCGAAGCGCGGGGCAGAAGAGGTCACCAGCCAGGTCGGCGGCGGCATCATCGGCAACAAGCCTGTGAATATTCTTCTCATCGCCAATAATGCCCGTGACGCATCCAACCCGCTATCGCTGGGAACGGGCGGGGGCCAGGCGGACATTTTGATTGTTGCGCACGTTGATCCGGCGACACATGTCGTATCGCTCATTTCCATTCCGCGCGATACCCTGATTGCCATGCCCGACTACGATGTGCCCATCCCGAAAATCAAGACCACCTTTACGGTGGGTCTGAACGAATCGCCGCAAATGGGTCCAAAGCTGGCCATGCAGTATGTCTCGAAAATGATTGGCATGCCGATTGACGACTATATCGTCACAGACTTTCAGGGGTTCGCAAATGCCATTGACGCCGTGGGCGGCATCACGGTTGACGTGAAGGAACGCATCTATGACCCGGGTCACAGCGGCGCAAACTTGAATCCCGGCGTGCAGACGTTGAACGGCCAGCAAGCGCTGGCGTACATTCGTGTGCGGCAAAACGATGCAGGGAACGACTACCGAACCAATGACTTTCAACGTCAGCAGGCCGAGATGCAAGTCCTGGACATTCTCAAGCAGAAGCTGCTTGCTTCCTCGACGAATCCGTCCAAAGTGTCCCATCTGATTCAGGTCTGGAAGAAGGACGTCGTCACCAACATGACCAACCAGCAGCTGCTGGGGGTGGCGATGGCGACATCGGGATCGACCATGAAAACTGTGTACCTGGGTTCCGTCAAGGATTCGATGGATCTCGCCAGTGCGCCCGCACCTGGCATCAACAAGGAGAATTACCTGACCGGCGCGTATTACGACGTGCTGGATGCCAATGAGATTACCAAGGTATTGAAGCCGCTGGGTTCGACAGGCGCTGATTTAGGACTGGCTCCCATCCCGGCGCCGT
This sequence comes from Alicyclobacillus cycloheptanicus, assembly GCF_028751525.1. Taxonomy (GTDB): domain Bacteria; phylum Bacillota; class Bacilli; order Alicyclobacillales; family Alicyclobacillaceae; genus Alicyclobacillus_L; species Alicyclobacillus_L cycloheptanicus. The sequence continues at coordinate 457,975 of NZ_CP067097.1, read as the reverse complement.
CGCAGATTCCGGTGACGGTGTATGGCAGCCAGGTGGTGGCGGATGAACTGCAAAAGGCCGGATATCCGGTGACCTATGCGGGAAGCAGCGCTTCCGGTGCACAGATTCAGATTTACTATCCACCGGGTGACATGCCGTGGGGCTGGGCCATTGCGCGTACCTTGGGGACAGCCAATGAATGGGTCGCGCCGGCGCAAAGCCAGATGAACGGCGCGGTGGTGTATGCGCCGTAGCCCCGTTTGACTGGATGTTACCGCGCGGAAGCGCCAGTGAGCGCGGGCACGCGCCGCGGCAGCCATCCACTCGAAAGGAGTCGGTACACCATGAAGCACGAAATGAAAATCAAAGTCCGTTTTCGGGACACCGACATGCTTGGGCACGTGAACAATTCGACGTACTTTACGTATATGGAAGAAGCGCGCATCGCATTCGTGGAGGACGTGCTGGGCAACGAAACGGGTCAGCTGATTCTGGCGGCTGCGCAGGTCAACTACCGCAGCCAGACGTTTTTCGGACAAACGCTGCTGGTTCGGTCGTGGGTCTCCCGCATCGGCAACAGCAGTTTTGACGTCGCTTGCGAGATGGCCGATGACAAAACCGGGACCGTGGTCTTCGACGGTGTCGCGACGGTGGTTTACTTCGATTACGAGACGCAGAAAAGTGTCCCGATTCCCGACTTTGTTCGGGACCGTATGCAACCGTATGTGGAGTTCGCCGCGGCGAAGGTATGACGCCGCGGCCACGGCGCAGCTCCGTTCAAATCGACAGTTGGGTTTCGGAGTCAGGGTTCTATCCTGCGTTTCTATTCTCGACAAGTTGTCTATACCAGTGAGTGATGGGAGGAGACTATCTCCACATGCACATTCACTGGTTTTTTGTCACCATCAGCACGCTCGTGACGTTCGCCTTGCTGCTCATGCTGGTGCGCTGGATTGGCAGCACCCAGTTGACACAGCTCACGTACTTTAACTGGGTTGCTGGCTCCAGTATGGGAAACCTGGCGGCCAATATGATGTCAACGACCGATCGCACAGCGTGGGTCACGTCCGGCTTCAGTCTGATCGTCTTCACCCTGGCCACTGTCGTGGCTGCCTTTATTGCACTCAAAAGCCGCGAATTTCGGCGGATCACGAACGGAGAGCCCATCGTGCTGATTCACAAAGGCGTGCTTTTGCGCGGGAACCTGCGGCAGACCAAGGTGAATCTGGACGTACTCATGATGATGCTGCGCGAGAAGGGATACTTCGACTACGCAGACATCGAGTACGGGATTTTGGAGCCGACCGGCAACCTCAGCATTTTGCCGACCCAGGCTTCGCAGTCTGTGTCCAAAGCGGATCTCGTCAAAGGGCCCGACTTGTCCCCGAAAGGCCAGGGACCCTTCATTGAAATCGTGATCGACGGAGGTATCGATGAAGACAAGCTGCAGAGCACGGGGCACGACAGGGCGTGGCTCGAGCAGGTGCTGCGGGCGCATCAGGTACGCAGCTTGCAGGACGTGATGTACCTCGCGGTGAACGAGGAAGGGGAGGTCATCCTCGATGCCCACCGGCGCGACGACTCCGACCACCCGCTGACATAGACGTTGCTCATGTAGATGTATAAACCATCTGAATGAAAATGTATGATAGGTGTATTTGACATGTAAGGAAACGCCCGCGGCCACATGACACTGTGCCGCGGCGATGCGGCCTTTCCCCTATTTTTCTAATGATTTGCTAAAATAGCTGCGTGGGACGGCGCTGTGAGGCGCAGCCATGAAGAGAGTCGGATTGGGGGAGGGGTTTGAATGCGGCCCGAAACACACAGCGAATGGCACACCCTGTATCGTTCGGTGCGAAGCAATACGTTAGGCGATGTGCTGCGTCGCAGCCGAGCGCGGTATCCGAATCAATTGGCGTTTGTGTACGAGGCGGAACGTCTGACCTATGCGGACTTTGATGCGCGTGTGAACCAGACAGCGCACGCGTTTCTCGAGGACGGGGTGAAGCAGGGGTCGACGGTCGCCGTATTTTCGCGCAACAGCCTGGATTTTGCGGTGGTGAACTTCGCGCTGGCGCGCACCGGCGCCATCATGGTGCCCGTCAACTTCATGCTGTCAGTGAGCGAGGTGGCGTACATCTTGCAGCACGCGGAGGTGGACACCCTGCTTGCGCCGGCGGAGTCGGCAGCGACACTCGACGCGGCAGCGGCGGAGGCCGGCGTGGATATTCACCATCGGTACCTCATGGAGGCCGATATTGCGCCGTCGGCGCTGGCCCATTGGACACCGCTTCGGAGCCGGCGGTCGAGCTGCTCCACTGACGAAGTGGCGCATGAGGTGGATGACCGCGACGTGGCCCACATCCTGTACACCAGCGGGACCGAGTCACGGCCGAAAGGGGTCATGCTGACGCACGCCAACCTCGTCGCCGAGTACGTGAGCATGATGCTTGCGGGGCGGCATGAGCCGTCCGACATCGCGATCCACGCGCTGCCGCTGTACCACAGCGCCCAACTGCATGCGTTCCTCGGCCCGCTCGTGTACATGGGCGCCACCGGCATTATCCTGCCGCAGGCCACCCCGCAAATCATCCTGGAGACGATTGAACGCGAACGCGCAACCCTCTTGTTTGCGCCGCCAACCGTGTGGATCGCGATGCTCCGCCACCCCGACTTTGACCAGCGCGACCTGTCCAGCCTGCGGAAGTGTATCTACGGGGCTGCGATTATGCCTGTGGAGGTGCAAAAGGAACTGCATCGGCGGCTGCCGGGCGCCCGGCTGTGGAACATGTACGGTCAGACGGAGGTGGCGCCGCTCGCGACCGGGCTTTCACCGGAAGATCACGACCGCAAGCCGGGTTCGGTGGGGCTGCCGACCATCAACGTGGAGGCGCGGATTGTGGATGACGACGACCAGCCCGTGCCCGCTGGGACACTGGGCGAAATCGTGCTGCGAACGCCGCACGCCATGCTTGGCTACCTGAAGGAACCCGAGAAGACAGCGGAGGCGTTTCGCAACGGTTGGTTCCACACGGGGGATTTGGGTGTGATGGATGAGGAAGGGTATATCACCGTGATCGACCGCAAGAAGGACATGATTAAGACGGGCGGTGTGAACGTCGCCAGCAGCGAGGTGGAGGAAGCGATTTACCAACACCCGGGTGTGTCGGAAGTTGCGGTCATCGGCGTCCCGGACGACTACTGGATGGAGGCCGTCACCGCGGTGATTGTGCCGAAGCCAGGCGTCGAACTGAACGCGGCCGACCTGGAAGCGCATTGCAGGGAGCGTCTCGGCAAGTTCAAGATTCCAAAGCACTTTGTATTCGTGGAATCCCTGCCGAAGAACCCAAGCGGCAAGATTCTCAAGCGAGCGCTGCGAGACCAGTTTGCAAATCTGGGGAAGGCAGGGGCGTAGAGGCTCAGCGGGGCCCAGGTCCCCGGGGCCTCACGTTACGGTGTGAACCGCGTGTCTACAATCGGACAGGCTGCTGGCCTCGCGCACAGCAGCCTGTGTCGTTAAGGCGCGTCGACCACGACGCAGTCTGAGCTCGACGATGGCGCGACCCACTCGTTGGAATTGCCTACTGCGCGCGCAACGGCCCAGCCCCATGTCATTTTTCCAGCGGGGTAGTAGACAGTGTTTTGCCCATTGGATGGCCCCATGTAGGTCACGGGGAAGCCGGCGTGTCTCAGCGTGGCTGCCAGGCTCTCCGGGCCGTACAATTCCACGGGAACGTCTTTTGGATCTGGCAGCGGCGGGAGCCCGAGGTTTGCGCCGGTCGAACCGAAGGGTGCCAGTGTTTTCGTGATTTCGGCAGGGTCGAGGACGTCGTAATAGGCGCCGGTCAGGTAGTTCTCGGCGTTGATACCGGGGGCCGGTGTGCTGGCGAGATCCATGGAATCCGCGTCATCACCAATTTGCACCTCTCGAATGGAAGCCCCTGCGGTTTCCATGCCGATCCCGACCAGCTGCGTGGTGGTCAAATTGGTCGCCACGTCCTTCTTCCAGACGGTCACGAGGTGCATCAGTTTCGTGGGACTTTTTGCGGAACTAAGGACCTGGGTTTTGAGCGCCTCCAGCATTTGCATCTCGGCTTGCTGACGTTCGAAATCGTTGGTTCGGTAGTCGTTCCCGGCCGCGTTTTGGCGGACCCGTACAAAAGCCAGCGCCTCCTGCCCGTTCAGGGTTTGCAGGCCCGGATTCAGGTTGGCGCCGCTGTGGGCAGGGTCGTAAATGCGCTGCTTGACATCAATCTGGATGCCGCCCACCGCATCGATGGCATCCGCAAAGCCTTGGAAGTCGGTGACGATGTAATCCTGAATGGGGAGCCCCGTCATTTTCGAAACGTACTGCATCGCCAGTTCCGGTCCCTGTTCAGGGGACTCCTCCAGACCGACCGTGAACGTCGTCTTGATTTTCGGAATCGGCACCTTCCAAGTGGGCATGGCGATGAGCGTGTCGCGCGGCACCGAGATGAGCGACACCGTGTGCTTCTGGGGGTCAATATGAGCGATGATGAGGATGTCCGCTTGCCCGGCCGCGGTCCCCAGGGACAACGGATTCGTCGCGTTGCGTGCGTTGTTCGCGATGAGCAGAATGTTGGTGGGGCCGGAGACGCCCGACACCGTTTGCCCCAGCTTTTGCACGGCCTTCGTGACGCTTTTGTGCATCGCGGACGCGTTGGCTGTGTTTGCCCCCGGCCGCAGCTCGTAGAGGGTGCAGGCCGCTGCTGCACCCGCCAGCACAACCAGACTGCACAAGGAAATCAGCGACCACTTGACAATACGCCTGGTACGGTGGCGTTTCGCAGTGCCGTCCGTGGTCGAATCCTTGGAAACTTGTTTTTCTTTTTGGTCTTTGCCCACACCCACACCCCGTTTGAATCAGTCTGGAACTGCCTGCACGTGTCTGTGTATCCGTGTTCACACCGAATAGACGAAGATGGACACGCCTTTGTTCCCATAACCGATTTAGTTTAACTCAATTTGTCTTGATTTTTGCTTGAAACGGGGTGGACGGGTTGACCTCGCAGGCAAGTTGGGGGTCGATCGCGGGCGCGCCGGTGTCAGCCCGCAGGCACACTGGCGGCCGCTGGCACGCCTGCGTCCGGACCGGTATGATGGAGGGGGACGGTGATGCGCATGTTTACATACGAATTGACAGTCGCGTTCAGCGACTGCGATGGGTTGGGTCATGTCAACCACGCCAAGTATTTCACCTATATGGAAGAGGCGCGCAGGGACGTGTTTCGCCTGTTCAATCCGACACTCGCGCTTGACCGGTGGAACCTCATCGCGGCCTCGGCCCGCTGCGACTTTCTGGCGCAGGTCAAGTACGCGGAAACTCTGACGGTGCATACGTGGGTCAGCCGCCTGGGCAACAGCAGTTTTGTGGTCGATCACGCCATATGGAACGCAGCGCACCAGTGCGTTGCGCGCGGGCAGACGACGCTGATTGCGTTCGATTACGCGACGCAGAAGTCCACGCCGCTGCGGCCGGAAGTGCGCGAGGCGCTCAGCCGGCACACCACGCCGCCGGAGGGCGTGCCGGCGCTGAACGCGTAACCCTTATCCGCCAATCCGCCGTGTTAGAAAGGCTTCGTGCGCCGCTTCTTCCATCCGGTCGTCCAGCGGTTCGAGCGCCGCGTTGATGCCAGCGTACGCCAGGGAGAGTCCCAGCATGAAGTCCGCGAGCCGCGGGTTTTTCGGCAATAGCGGCCCATGAATGTAGGTGCCGACAATGTTCTTGTAACGAACGCCCTCCTGTTTGTCCTGGCCGTTGTTACCATGGCCCTGGCGCACGAATCCGAGCGGCGCATGGCGATGCGTTGTGCGCCCGCCGTGGTTCTCAAACCCGACAATGGTGCCACATTCCGGACTGTCAATCGCGATGTTCCCAATCAAGCGCGGCGACCCGGCGACGGTCTCGAGGTCCAGCAGTTCCAGCCCAGGTACTTTGGTGCCGTCCGGCAGCTGGTAGAAGTGGCCGAGCAGTTGGTACCCGCCGCACACGGCCAAGAGCGGCAGTCCGTCCTCGACGGCGGCTTGCCACTCGCTGCGTTTGGTCCGCAGCGTTTGCCCGACCAGGGCTTGCTCGCGGTCCGACCCGCCGCCGAGCAGCACGAGGTGGTAGTCCTGCAGCCGCGGCTCGCTTCCGCTCGGGACCTCCGTCACCTCGACCTCGATGCCGCGCCACTCCAGCCGCCGCACGAGCGTCAGGATGTTGCCCTTGTCGGCGTACAGGTTGAGCAAATCAGGATACAGATGCGCGATGCAAAGGCGCTGGCTCATCGTGATCGACCTTTCTGTTCAAAATCTCGGCGGCTGGGTACAGGGCGGTGTAGGTGGCGATAATGTAGACCGGCAGCCCGCCGCGCTCGGCTGCCAGGGTAAAGGCGTGATGAATGCCGCTGGACAGTTCCGGGTCACAGTGGATGTGGGTGGTGTCATACCCTGCGTATTTCAGGCGCAGGGCCATATCCTCCGCGCGCATGCCAGTCGTCACACAATGCACAGCATCAAGCTGTTCGGGCACCAACTCGAAGTCCGCATCCCACAGCCACGAGACGTCACGGCCGTCGGCCGCCTGGTCGTTGATGGCGATACAGAGGACTTTGGGTCCTGGTTCAGAGGCAATCGCCTGCAGCACGCCGTCGCACCCGGTCGGGTTTTTGATGAGGTTGAGGATGGACACAGGGCTTGTTGCGTACACTTGCATCCGCCCGAGCGGCGTGGCGAAACGCCGGAGTCCCGCGCTGATTTGGTCTGCAGTGAGGCCGCACATGCGGGCGGTCGCGATGGCGCACAGTTCATTGTAAAGGTTGAACATGCCTCGGACAGGGACGTCGTAGACAACGGTTGGCAGGCTGCCCTGTCGGACCTCCAGCCGCTGGTTGACCATGGTGCCTTCAAAATCGGGCAGCGGACGGAAAAAGTCGCAGGCCGGGCACACATAGAGTCCCAGCTGTCCGTAAAAGAACCCGTCGTAGCGCAGTTCGTGCCCGCACGACAGGCAGAACGCGCCATCGCGCATCTGGTCGCGAACTTCGGCGCGCGCCATGCTTCGGCTCATGCCAAAGTAAACGGAGCGGTTGCCCGACTGCCGGCCAATGTGGCGCGCCAGTGGGTCGTCTCCATTCAAGACGGCCACGGCTTCCGTCTGATTCAGTCCGGCCATGATTTTTTCGAGCGTGGTATCGAGTTCCCCATACCGGTCGAGTTGGTCCCGAAACACGTTGGTGACGGCGAGCACGCGGATGGGCAGGTGTTTTGCGACCAACGGCAGCGTCGCTTCGTCAATTTCGAAGACGGCCGACTTCTTGCGCAGCCGTCCGAACCAGGTGGTGTCCGCCAGGAGTGCACTGGTCAGGCCCTGTTGAAGGTTGGCGCCTTCCGCGTTGGTGATTTGCGGACCGGTTTGTTTGAGCATCGACGACAACAGATTGGCGGTCGTGGTTTTGCCGTTGGTGCCGGTGACGACCACGCAGCGCTCCAACTGGCGTCCCAGCCGCGCAATGACATCCGGCGCGAGCCGGAGGGCGATTTTTCCGGGCAGGCTGGTTGCGTTTTTTCCGAGCAGGTGCAGCAAGGTTTGGGTCCACTTGCCGACCCAAACGGCCAGCAGAAATCGAATGGCCATGGGTTCAAGTATCCTTTCGCGAGGTCTCGGTGAAATGGACACGTTGTGTCGGCGCCTTGCATCCACCGAAAAGGATTATACTATATTCTGTCCCTGAAGTTCGGGGATGGAAGGAGGGATTCGCGTGTTTTCAGCGTCGTCGATTGATGCCGCTTCGAAGGCAGCGTTCTATGAGGAACTGTGCAACCAGGTGCGGTATTTGGTCGATGGGGAGCCCAACGTGACGGCGAACCTCGCGAATGTATCCGCGCTCCTGAATGTTCATATGTCCGACATCAACTGGGTAGGATTCTATCTATGGCATGAGCAGGACAGCGAGCTGGTGCTCGGTCCGTTTCAGGGGAAGCCAGCCTGTATTCGCATCGCGCTTGGCAAAGGCGTCTGCGGCACCGCCGCACAGACGCGGCAGGCGCAAGTGGTGCCGGATGTGTTTGCGTTTCCCGGGCATATCGCGTGTGATGCAGATTCGCGGTCAGAAGTCGTGATCCCGATGGTTAAAGACGGCTGCCTCCTCGGCGTGCTGGACATCGACAGTCCACAGCCGGGGCGGTTCGACGACGAGGACGCGGCGGGATTGCAGCGTGTGGTGGATGCGCTCGTGCAGTTCATACCCTTTTCGAATCCACGATAAACAGGAGGGGCGATGGATGGAGCCGCATCCAGATTTGTTCCGCGAACAGGCGCGCGTGACCGAAGTCACGGCGAAAGTGGCGCGCCGGCTGGCACAGTTTCGCCAACAGGCCGCAGGGGTGCAGTCGGAAATCGTGTCCATCCGCCGCGACTTCTGGGAAGACGTGACGGTCAACCTCGAGGACGCCATCGAGGCGGCCGAAACGATGGCCAGCATTCGTCAGCAGGCGGAGGTCATGTCCGAACAGGAGCGCAGCCATCAGAGTCTGACGCAGCAGATTCGGATTCTGGGCAGACTCGAGCAGTCGCCCTACTTTGGCCGTATCGACTTTCTGGCGGATGGGGAAGCCGAGGCGGATCGCATCTACATCGGCATCGCGTCCTTCGTCGACGACAACGGTGAAGACTTTCTGATTCACGACTGGCGCGCGCCGATTTGCAGTGTCTATTACGATCACGAGCCGGGTCCCGCAGACTACCGGGCGCCGGCGGGGGTCATCCAGGGGACCCTCGAACGCAAGCGCCAGTTTTTGATGAAGGCTGGCAAAATCGTGAGCATGTTCGACACCGCCATCACCATTGGCGACCAGATTCTGCAGGAGATTCTCGGCAGCGCCGCTTCTCCCCAGATGAAGAGCATTGTCGGCACGATTCAGCGGGAGCAGAACCGCATCATCCGCAACACCCGCAACCAGCTGCTGGTTGTGCAAGGGGTGGCGGGCAGCGGAAAGACGTCCACGGCGCTGCAGCGCATCGCGTACCTGCTGTACCACGAGCGGGAGTCGCTGCGGTCGGAGAACGTCCTGTTGTTCTCGCCGAACCCGCTGTTTTCGAGTTACGTATCGAATGTACTGCCGGAGCTGGGCGAGGAGAGCATGCGCCAGCTCACCTATCAGGACTATGTCCGGACCGCGCTCGGGAAGGCGCAGCCGGTGGAAGACATCTTTGACCAGACTGAGTACGTCTTGACGCAAATGGACCATCCCGACTATTCGGCCCGGCTCCAGGCGATTCGCTATAAGTCCTCGATGGATTTCAAGGACCTGATGGACCGGTACATCGCTTGGCTGGCACAGGATGGACTGGAGTTTCGGGGCATCAAGTTTCGCGGCAGCCTGTTGATTTCGCGCAAGGACATCAAGCGCCGCTTTTATGCCATGGACAACCGTATCAGCATTCCGAACCGGCTGGCCATGCTCAAGCGGGAGCTGTTGAAAGAATTGAAGGAGCACGAGATCAAGCAACGGAGTCAGCGCTGGGTGGAAGACGAAGTGGAACTGCTGGATGAAGAGACCCACCATGCGGCGTTCCAGCGGCTGCAGAGCGAGGGGCGCTTTGCGCAAACCTCGTTTGACGATTTTTCGCGGGAGCAGGCGCTGTTGGCTGAACAGGTCGTCCATCAAAGCTTTCGCCCGCTGCGCGCCGCCATTGCGCAACTGCGCTTCGTGGATGTTCGGGCGGTCTACGCGAACTTGTTTAACCAGCGGCAGTTTACGCAGCGCATTGCCAAACGCCACGAGCTGCCAGAAGAATGGCCGGACATTTGCGCGCAGACACTGCGGCAGCTGGAAACGGGCAAGTTGGCATACGAGGATGCCGCGCCGTTTCTCTACCTGAAGGAGCGGCTGACCGGCATCCGGTCCCATCCGCTGATTCGCCATGTGTTCATCGACGAGGCGCAGGACTATTCGGCTTTTCAGCTGGCGTGCATTCGGCAGTTGTTTCCGCATGCGAGGATGACGCTCCTGGGCGATCCGAACCAGGCGATTCACCTCCAGGCGTCAGGGGCGTCCGCTTTTGACGCCGCGCGGTCGCTGTACCCGGCTGAGCGGACGGAGACTTTGGTGCTCAACCGGAGCTATCGTCCAACCCGCGAGATCGTCGAATTCACGCGGCGCATCGTGGAGGGCGGCGAGCGGATTGAACCGTTTGAGCGGACGGGGATTCGACCGACGCTGACACGCGTACGGGACGAGGAGGACCGGCGTGCCAAGCTGCTGGCGTGTATGCGGGACGTGCAGCAGCGAGGCCACCGGACGATCGCGATCATTTGCAAAACGGCTGGGGAGACGCGCCGGGTGTATGAATCGCTGCGCGACCAGTTGGAACTGCAGCTGGTGGATGAAGAGACAGTGACGTTCCGGCCGGAGCCGCTGGTCATTCCATCGTATCTGGCCAAAGGCGTGGAGTTTGACGCGGTGCTGGTGTACGACGCGTCGGAACACACCTACAGCCGCGATCATGAGCGTACGCTGTTTTACACGGTCTGCACCCGTGCCATGCACGAGCTGCACCTGTTTTCGCAGGGCACGCCCTGCCCGTGGATTGATGCGGCGTACTGCGACGTGAAGTGAGGGAGAAGGGCCGAATGCATGAAGCACAGCGGGGCGAGGTGCAGCGGGGCGAGGGCCGGCGTTTGTTTTTCGGGATCGCGCTGCCGGACACCCTGAAGCAGTCACTGGGGCGCATGCAGCAGGCGCTCCAACGTTCCGGCGTGGCAGCCGGAAATTGGTCCGATCCTTCGCTGTTCCACATCACGGTGCTGTTTCTTGGCCAACGCCCGGAAGAAGAACGAGAGCGGCTGGTGGAGGCAGGTGCGCGAGCGGCCTCCTTAGCGTCGCCGTTTGAACTGACGCTCGGCACCCTCGGGGTGTTCGAACGAAATCGCATTTTGTGGATGGGGCTCGCCGAAAACGATGGAATGGCCAGCCTGCGGCAGCTTCATGCCGCCGTGCAGCGAGCGGTCGGTGCGTTGGAGCTTCGTGATTGGCAGTTGGACACTCGACGATATCAGCCCCACCTGACACTCGCGCGCAAGCTCGATGTCAGGACGTTTCAGGCATTGGACGTGCCGTCTGACATCGAGGACGCGGGTCGAGGGGGCGTCCGGATGTTCCCCGTCGAGCAGCTGTGTTTGTTCGAATCGACTCGAATGGCGGGGAAGCTGACCTATCCCGTGGTGAAGGCTTTTCCTTTGGGGTAGGCAAGGCAATGTCCAAGGTTGGGGACGCCGGCCCGGCGGCGCCGGCCCCCCGTTAAGGAAGGAAAGGCGCCTAAAGTCGGTCGGCCGGGCACGCCGGCCCCCCGTTAGGGCAGGAAAGGCGCCTAAAGCGGCGGGTCCCAGTGCGGCTGGCGGTCAGCTAGGGCAGGAAAGGCGCCTAAAGCGGCGGGTCGCGGTGCGGCTGGGGGTCAGCTAAGGAAGGAAAGGCGCCTAAAGTCGGCCGGCCCGGGCACGCCGGCCCCCCGTTAAGGAAGGAAAGGCGCCTAAAGCGGCGGGTCCCAGCGCGGCTGGGGGTCAGCTAGGGCAGGAAAGGCGCCTAAAGTCGGCCGGCCCGGCGGCGCCGGCCCCCCGTTAAGGAAGGAAAGGCGCCTAAAGTGGCGGGTCCCAGTGCGGCTGGCGGTCAGCTAAGGAAGGAAAGGCGCCTAAAGTCGGCCGGCCCAGGCACGCCGCGCCGGGCGCTCAATCCATCCGCGCTCACCCAGCGCTCACTTCGCCTGACGGCGCTTCTGCTCGTAGTGAATCAGCCCCATCGCGTCGACGGTCATGTCCAAGTCCAGCACCGAGAGGTCGTCGCCCGGGTCAAAGCCATGCGCCCGTAAATCCGCTTTCACCCATGTGCGCAGCGCGTCTGCCACAATCGGAACGGACAACTGGTCGTCCGGCAGCCCGCCGACAATCTCCGCAAACGCGTCGGCGACGCGCGCCGTGTCGCGCATCGCTGGTTCTCGCTTTGACCGTCCGAAGTGCGCATGGTAGACCCAAGTGAACGGTACTTGCTGCAGCATCGCCATCGTGTTGTGGATCGCGACCGGATCGAAGTCGGTCGGCGACGTCGACGGCATCACCCACTCATACGACCAGCCCGTGAACCCGGTCGGATAGAAAATCCCCACCGCATCGCCTGCGAACAGTGCGTCTGAGACGGGATCTAAAATCGTGAAGTGATGCTTTGCGTGGCCCGGGGAATCGAAGAAGGTCAACGTCCGGCGCCCAATATCCAGCGTCTCTTCATGGTGGCGAATCAGCACGCGGGCTTCGGGCACCGGCTTGATGGAGCCGAACAACTGCGGCAATGCCGCCCCGTACACCTGCTCTGCGCCGCCCCACAAGCGGCTCGGGTCGATCATGTGCCGTGCCGCCCGCGGGTGGCACACCAACGTGGCGTCGCGCGCGCGTTCCATCATGTGACCTGCGCCGCCGGCGTGGTCCAGGTGGACGTGCGTCACGATGACATAGTCCAGGTCTTCCGGTTTCACGTCCAGCTGCGCGAGCGCCTCGACCAGGAGGTCATGAGACAAGGACGATCCCGTCTCAATCAGCGTCAGCTTTTCGTCACGAATGAAATAGGCCGCCGTTCGGCAGCGTGCACCTTGCTCCAGCAAGTCGATCATCCACACATCGTTGCCGAGATCGACCGGTACGGAACGTGGAGAAGTCATGGCGATCACCGATCCCTTCGAAAGATTCCCCGCTTTGCCCCGGGTTTTGAGCCGGAACTGCGCGCGGAGGATGAACGCGGCTGCGGCCGGCCGGCGGCCGAGTTCCGCTCGCGCCAACTGGGTCCGCTGCTGGAGGCCTGCACCGTGGAGCGGGACTTCCGGCCCGCGTCTTTTGCGCGGCCCGCTTCACTGCGTCGGCCGCCTCGCATGGAGCCGGCGCTCCGCGCTGCCGGGCGGCCGCTCAGCGAGATGGGGCTGTCGTCGCGAGCCCACCGGCTGCCGGATGTCGATTCTGTGCGAGACGCCCGGAATCCGCCAGCGCTGCGTCGGTCCGTCTTGCGCGCAGAACGCTGCGCACGCGGCCCCGTGGCGGCCGCCTCCTGGCGTGCGCGCCAGCTTTCCCGCGCAGCCGTCTTCCGCCGAGGGCGGAGCGGGTGGATTTCCGCGACGCGGCGGGGCCGTCCCTGAACCGGCAGCAGTTCGTCCGTCCGTGATTCAATCCGCTCCCGCGCTTCATCGACTTCAATGACATCCGCCAGTTCGTCGCTTTCCGGCTCCTCTGCCAGTGTATACCTGGAGACGCCGAGGAGCATCCCCATCGCCACGAGGCTCATGACCAGCGACGTGCCGCCGTAGCTGATAAACGGCAGCGGGATCCCGGTCACTGGCAGCAGCCCGGTCACAGCACCCAGGTTAATGAACATCCCCACGGTGATGGTCGCCGTCAATCCGAGCGCGAGCAGCGAACCAAAGCGCGTGTCGGCGTGCCTTGCCACAAGAAAGCCTCGCCAAATGAGAACACCGAAGACCACCAGCAGCGCACAGGCGCCGACAATGCCCCACTCTTCCACAAATACTGGGAAAATGAAGTCGATATGCGGGACGGGGAGGTAGCCGGTCTTTTCAATGCTCATGCCAAAACCGCGGCCGAACCAGCCGCCGTTGACAATGCCTGTCCAGCCTTGCAGAAGCTGATAGGACTGCGTCGGGTTGGCAAACGGATGCAGAAAGGACGTGAGCCGGCTGGACCGGTAATGGGCCGAGAATGCCACGCCCACCAGGACGGGCGCCCCAAACAAAAACGTGAACAACAGCGGTTTCAGCCGCGTGCCGGACGCAAGGGCCATAATGACGGCCGTACCAATCAACGTTAAAGATGTGCCCATGTCCGGCTCCAGCAAGATGAGGCCAGCGTTCAGCGCAATCACAATGAGGGCTGGCAGCAGCCCCTTTTTGAAGCTGTGAAGGAACATGACCTTCTTACTGAAAAAAAACGCCAGGTACAGCGCCAAAATAATCAACGCAAACTCAGAGGGCTGAAAGGTGATGCTGCCGTGGCCCAGCCAGCGGCGGCTGCCAGCCTTGGAGACACCAATGCCCGGAACAATGACCATCGCCAACAAAAGCAGATTGACCAACATGAGGCGCGGGGCCCATTTGTACCAAGTCAGGTAAGGGATTTGCATGACGCCCATCATCAGTCCCAGGCCAATCACAGCCGCAATCAGTTGGCGCACCGCAAAGTGGGACGCGGAAAGGCCGAGATCGAGCGCAAAATACGTACTCGCCGAGAATACCGTGACAACGCCTACGGCGCACAGGATCACGACGGTAAAAAACAAGATGTAGTCTGGCTGGTGTCGTTGTCCTTGCAAGCGCGCCACCTTCCTCAGTCAGTGTCCGCAACAGGGTTTCTTTCGACACGATGGGTCGTTTCCCCTGCAGGCGGATCGCCGAACGTCCCGCGTCATTTCCGCGACTGAAAGATTTTCGTCACAGAACGACGCGGGGAGACGCCAGGACTGCTGTGGCGCGCATTGAGTGGCGCGCATTGAAATGAGCTGCGATGCTCCGTCGTCCATCGGCGCTGCGGCACCGACGTGCAGACGTTACCACCAGTGCATGCCAATGGCGGTGACGCCGATGATGGCCGCCAGAGGGATCGCGATCTGCCAGCCGCCTCCTCCGCCTGGACCGGGTCCGTAGCCGCCGGGTCCTGGTCCGCCCGGCCCCGCTGGACCACCTGGCCCGTACCCCCACGGCCCCCAGCGGTGATCGCCCACGCCGGCTGCCGCGGGCGTGCTCTCAGCCGCGTAAGACGGAATCAAAATCAGGTGGTGCTTGGTGCAGTGCGCAACGACCCCATGAAAAACGCCGTAGTGCGTGTGGCACTGGACTTGCTGCCCAATCAACGATCGCACATAATGACGGGAAATCACGGACATCAGCCTCCTTTGTCGACACATTCTATGGGGCAGATGCCTGCGAATTCGCGGCGAATGCACAGATTGTACCAAGTGGTAGACCTCGGCCCAGAAATCCAGGATAATAGGGAGTGCAAAACGGGGACCGAAACAGGCACCAAAACCGGGACCGATTGAAATCGCGCAACGCGCAATGCCTGACTTGGGCAGAGGGTTTCGCGAAGGTGGAGGACAGGGTGGAGACATTTCGAAGAAACTTTCGGGAGCTGGATTTTACACTCATTGGCGCCATGATTCTGCTAGCCGTGTACGGGTGTATCGCCCTGCTTGCCACGACGTATGGGAAGCCGACGGCTCCAAATGGTCCAGTGCCCCCACACGTGCTCAGCAAACAGATTATGTTCGAAGTCGTTGGCTTCATCCTGATGTTGGCCATGGCTGCCGTGGACTATCGCGTGCTTCGAAAGTACCGTTGGTGGATTTACGGCGTAGTTCTCCTGCTGCTCGTTGCGGTGTTTGCCATGCCGACGGTCAACGGAGCACACAGCTGGATTCCGCTTGGCTCGTTGACCTTTGAGCCGTCCGAGTTCATGAAACTGGCGTTGATCATCGTCATCGCGGGCTTTATGGCAGACAATGACGAGTCCGAGTTTCCCGACTATCGGCTGCGTAAGACATGGCCGATTTGGGTCGTGTTCATTGTGCCGTTTGCGCTCATTTACAAGGAGCCGGCGCTCGGGCAGGCGCTGGTCGTGTTTGCCATTGTCATGACCATGCTGGTCGTGTACCTCAAACGGTCCTACTTCATTATTTTCACCATCATCACCCTGCTGGTCGTCGGCGGCATCACCCTGGTGGCCGTCCAGTATCCGCACCAAGCAGTGGATTTTCTCAATAACGTCGTCATCAAGCACCACATCATCAGGAAATTCCAGCTGATGCGGATTTTGACATGGCTTGACCCAACCCTCGCACTCAACAAAGAGGGGTACAGCGTTCACCAGACGCAGATGGCGATTGGCTCTGGCCAGATTTTTGGGGAGGGCCTGTTTAACGGGATTGAGACCAGCGGCGGCTGGATTCCCAACCAGTGGACGGACTATATTTTCTCCGGAATCGGTGAGGAGTTCGGGTTCGTCGGGTCCAGCTTGTTGATTCTCCTGTTCTTGGTGATTTTTTACCGGATGACACGCATTGCGGGGACGTCGCGGGACGCGTTTGGCACCTATCTGATTATTGGCTTGGTCGGGATGTTCGCTTTCCAGGTGTTCGAGAACATCGGTATGGACATGTACATGAGCCCGGCTACAGGCATCGCCTTGCCGTTTGTCACGTACGGCGGCAGTTCGCTTTTGCTGAACTACATGGCGATTGGACTTGCCCTCAGTGTCTGTGTTCGCCGCAAGCGCCTGCGATTTTCGTAGGAGGTTGTCTCGATGGTCCGTCACATAACGCTGGCGGATTTCGGCCACGCTATGCCTAGATACCAGGACTGGAGGGATGGCGCATGGCTTGGCAGTTTCGGGGACACCCCGTTCGCGAGATTCACGGGTTGCCGTATACGATTCACCAGTTTCAGAATGGGCAGTGGCAAATCGTGATCGACAACTGCCCGAGGCACCCTGCAGGGTACACGTTCATCACTCCTATGAGGAAGCCGTTTCGGCGCTTGCCCAGTGGGGCAGCGAGGAGCGCGCGATTGCTGGTGACGACACTGGCGCGACAGAGGAAATCGTCGATTTACGAGATTAAGTTGTTTGAAGGCCAAGTTGTTTCAAGACGAGCGAGACGAAGTTGGCTGGGAAGGGGAGTCATGCGGGTGAACATCCAGATGGCGGACCGGATGGCACGGTTGCCGAAACAATTTTTTGCAGACTTGACTCGGCGTGTGCAGGCTGAAATCGAGGCGGGGCGGGACATCATCAACCTGGGACAGGGGAACCCAGACTTGCCCACGCCGCCGCACATTGTCGAAGCGCTGCGGGAAGCCGCGCTGGACCCGGCAACCCATCGCTACGGCCCATTTCGCGGGATGGCGGCCTTGAAGGAAGCAGTGGCCGCGTTCTACGCGCGAACCTATGGCATAGACCTCGACCCGGATACGGAAGTGGCGATTTTGTTCGGCGGCAAAGCGGGCCTCGTCGAAGTCAGCGAGATTTACCTCAATCCGGGAGACGTCGCGCTGGTGCCCGACCCCGGCTACCCGGACTACTGGAGCGGCATTGCCCTCGCCGGCGCACGGATGGTGACCCTGCCGCTCACGGCCGATCGCAGTTTTCTGCCCGATTTCGAGGCGGTGGCGGACGCGGACTGGCAGGCGGCGAAGCTGCTGTTTCTCAACTACCCGCACAATCCGACCGGGGCAACGGCGCCCGCGTCGTTGTATACAGACCTCGTCGAACAGGCACGCAAACACGACGTTTGGGTAGTGCACGACTTCGCATACGGGGCGATTGGTTACGATGGCATCCAGCCGCCTTCGTTTCTGCAGGCACCCGGTGCGAAAGAGGTCGGGATCGAACTGTACACACTCAGCAAAACGTACAACATGGCCGGCTGGCGTGTCGCCTTTGCTGTGGGCAATCCTGACATGATTGCGGCCATCAACTTGTTTCAAGACCACTACTATGTCTCCTTATTTCCGGCGGTGCAACGGGCGGCGATCGCCGCACTGACAGGCCCGCAGGACTGCGTGGAGAACCTGCGCATGACCTACGAGTCCCGCCGCAATGCCTTCGTCGGCGCGCTCCAGTCCCTCGGCGTACACTGCCCGCCGCCGGGCGGGTCATTCTTCGTGTGGATGCCGGTGCCGGAGGGATTCAAAGCAGTATCGTATGCGGACATGCTGCTCGAGAAGGCGGGCGTCGCCGTCGCCCCGGGGGTCGGGTTCGGCGCGTGCGGCGAAGGCTACGTGCGCATCGGGCTGCTGACCTCGGAGGACCGACTGCGGGAGGCGGCGCACCGGATCGCGGCGGTGACGAGGTAAGCAGCGCCCGGCCGGGGAGGCTGGGCGCGGGGAGCAGGCGGGGGCGGTTATCGGGTGGGGCCGGGCAGGGCCGCGCGGGGCCGCGCGGCATAAGGAAGAAAAGGTTCCATATCGCACCCAGGTCACGGCGCGCGTCGCCCCCACAAGGAAGAAAAGGCGCCTTATCGCGCTCACCCCTGCGGACATAAGGAACCAAGGGTGCCTTATTGGGTCCAGGCGATCGCGGCCCCTGGGCGTATCCCGGGCGTATAAGGAAGAAAAGGTTCCATATCGCACCCAGGTCACGGCGCGCGTCGCCCCCACAAGGAAGAAAGGGCGCCTTATCGCGCTTACCTCCGCGGGCATAAGGAACCAAGGGTGCCTTATTGGGTCCAGGCGATCGCGGCCCCTGGGCGTATCCCGGGCGTATAAGGAAGAAAAGGTTCCATATCGCACCCAGGCCATGGCGCGCGTCGCCCCCACAAGGAAGAAAGGGCGCCTTATCGCGCTCACCCCTGCGGGCATAAGGAACCAAGGGTGCCTTATTGGGTCCAGGCGATCGCGGCCCCCGGGCGTATCCCGGGCGGTATAAGGAAGAAAAGGTTCCATATCGCACCCAGGCCATGGCGCGCGTCGCCCCCACAAGGAAGAAAAGGCGCCTTATCGCGCTTACCCCCGCGGGCATAAGGAACCAAGGGTGCCTTATCGGGTCCAGGCGATCGCGGCCCGGCCCCAGCCCCGCCCGGCTCCGCCCAGCCCTCGCGCCCTTACCTGGCCCGGCCCCAGCCCCGCCTGATCGCACCATCTACTCCATCCCATCACGGGTGCTGAAATCCTTCCCCAAGTTGACTGCTGCTGCGGTACCTGTCTGCCAGTCGGATGAGCCACAGGTGGTGGTATGGCTCTTGGTACAACACAGGCTCCACGCGAACGTCACCCGGGCCAAGTTTGTACATCCACACGGTGGTTTCCGTTGGCGTATTTGGATTCAACCGAATGCCCAGGTGAACAGAGTCCCGATATCCGTTCTTATACGCAATGACACCTAGTTGGCCGTGAAGTTCCTGAATCATCGGACGATACCGCGGATCGCGAATGAGCGGCGCGTCAAACCACGGCGTGTAGCCGTTGCGATCAGTGCGCAGGCGCTGTTCGCTCTCGATTACGACCACTTCAGCGCCCTCCAGCGGTTTCAAGGTCCGCCCGTCGATCACGTGAATCCGCAGCTTGGAGCTTCTTGGCCACCGCTCGAACACATTGGAGCGTTGGCCTGGCGTTGGGGCGGGTGCTGGTGCGGCATCCGGACGTGGTTGCGCCGGTTGCTGACGCGCGCCTGGGGACGGTGCGGACGGTTGCTGGCTGCCCGGCGCTGGCGCCTGATTCGGAGGAGCCTGCGGGTCCGGCGCGGGCCGCTGGGCCGGCCGTTGCTGCGGCTGCGCAGCGTTTCCCGAAGGCCGTTGCTGCGGCTGCGCAGCGTTCCCCGAAGGCTGCTGCTGGGTGGGTTGCGCCGCGCCCGACGTTGCGGCCAGTGCCGGGGCAGCCGCCAGCCGGTGAATCACGTGAAGCGGAGCATGGCGCAAACTAGTTGCCCCGGTTGGAACGGTGCTCGAGGTGGTGCTGGATGCCCAAGCGAGCGTCGCAGTCATTGCGGCCGCGCACAGGCCAATCAATTTTACCGATGGCAAACGATGTTTCACAAATAACCCTCCTGTACGGACCCATTCGTGAACGGGTCCTTGTGCGAACGGACCCTTTTACGAACGGTACTGCCGAAGGGTGCGATCGATATAGTAAAACTGCAAAATCTGCACGTAGTCGCGTCCCCGTTCGGCCCAATACTCTGAACCCCACTGTGCCATTTTCTGCGCGTTCCGATATTGCCAGTTCGGGTCGTTCTCGTTGCCTGCCCGATAATTCAATTCGATGATTTCGCCGTCCGGCTTGACGTATGCGTAGGGACGAATCGCCATCACGGCCTGGTTGGTGTCCGGCTGGCGGGAGAGGTAACGGAACGTTTGAAAGTTGACGGTGTTGTCCACGTCGAACGTGAAGCCATCAATGCTGACCGGGTGCAGGTGGTGGTACCATGCGAACATCTTGATGGCCATTGCGCCAGCTTTGAGGGCCTCAATATTCCAGGATGGTACCCACTCGTTGGGCAGCACGTCCTCGCAATATTGCTCAAACGGCACCGTCTGTACCCACTGAATCCGCCCCCGTGGGTCGGGTTCGCCATTTGGATTGAGCCCGCGGATCGCGACCCGGATGACGGACGGTTCGGCCGTATTATCAATGGTGTAAACTTGCTGAGCGTGGGCGGGCACACCGGTGCAGACCAGTGTCACCGCCGCCGCAGCAAGGCCAAACCAGAGCCGTCGAACAGGGGTTCTACGCCGAAGTCGTTGTTGGTCGCTCATGGTCCTCTCCTCACGTTTCATCAATAAGATGGATTTAACGTTTCCCGAATCTGGAGCGAACATGCGCGATGTGACATCCTCAAGTAGAGCGAGTACAATGGAGACCGGTGTGAGATTCAAGGGGAAGTGTGAGATTGAAGGGCAAGGAAGGGATGCCGAGTGCAAAAACTGAACCTGACTGGGAAGGCGAAACACAGCAAAGGCACAGAGGATACCATGCGGGGACTGTCCACCGTGTTTGTGGACGGAGAGCGTGTATTTATAGACAACGGCGCAATTCACGGAAAGAGTGAACTGGAGCGCGGCGTGACATTTGTCCGTACCCTTGAAGAAGTCCCGAACCCCAGACCGGTGTGGGGGTTCTGGGTGACCCTGCACCGCTTTGAGGGCGGCGTCCAAGGATACTATGGAGTCATGCCATTTCTGATTCAGTTGGACGAGGATCATCAGAAAGGCTATAAATCCTTGGCGCAGCAGGTGAATTGCATGGAAAAGGCGGTCAAGGGTCAAGCGGACTTGCGAGAGGTTCCTGACGACGTTCGTGCCCGGTTAGCCGAATTTTTGGCATCGGTCCGTCCAGAGTTGTGGGAACATGCCGGGCCAGCATTTCGCGAGGCGTTCGGAGCAGGAGGACAGGCATGACGATTCAGCCAGACACCGTCTTGGAAACACATCAACCATCCCGTTCGTCAGGGGAGGCCCGCCGGTTGGATCAATCGGACACGCCGTTGTTTAGCACGCTGCTGAGCCATGCGGCGCGCGAACCGGTGCAGTTTCACATCCCAGGCCACAAGCGCGGGCGCGGGATGGAAACTGCGTTTTCGCAGTTCATTGGGCAAAACGCGCTCTCGCTCGACCTCATCAACATCGCGCCGCTCGATGACCTGCACCACCCGACAGGCGCCATCAAGCAGGCGCAGGAACTCGCAGCTGAAGCGTTTGGCGCCGACGCCACCTACTTTTCCGTGCAGGGGACCAGCACGGCCATCATGACCATGGTGCTGGCGGCTGTCCGGCCTGGCGAGAAAATCCTGGTGCCGCGCAACGTACACAAGTCTGTCCTGGCGGCCATCATCATGGCGGACGCGCGTCCTGTGTTTTTGCATCCAGAGGTCGATCACGACCTTGGCATCGCCCATGGGCTGTCGGTTGAAGTGGTCCGGGAAGCGCTGGAGAACCACCCCGACGCCAAGGCGCTCGTCGTCATCAACCCGACTTACTTCGGCATCGCGGCTGATTTGAAGCAGATGGTCGAGATTGCCCATGCGCACGGCGTGGCGGTGCTGGTCGATGAGGCGCATGGCGTACATACGCATTTCCATCCCAGGCTGCCCATTTCCGCGATGGCGGCGGGGGCCGACATGGCCGCCACCAGCGTGCACAAGCTCGGTGGGTCGCTGACGCAGTCGAGCGTTCTGAACGTGCGCAAGGGCCTCATCGACCCGCGGCACGTGCAGGTGGTGCTGAGTATGTTGACGACCACCTCGACTTCGTACTTGTTGTTGGCGTCGCTCGACGTGGCGCGAAAGGAACTCGCCCTGCACGGCCAGGAGCGCATTGAGCGCGCACTGATGCTCGCCGATGTGGCGCGCCAGCGCATCAACCAGATTGATGGACTGTTTTGTGTCGGGGAGGAGATTTTGCGTGACAGTGCGACTTACGCACTCGACCCGACGAAACTGACTGTGTCCGTCCGTCGGCTGGGAATCCGCGGTTACGACGTGGAACGCATGCTGCGTGAGGAGTTCAATATTGAAGTGGAACTGAGCGACCTGTACAACATCCTGTGTATCGTTTCGTGGGGAGACGACATGAGCGACATCGACCGGTTGGTGTCCGCGCTGGAGACCATCGCGGCGACCTACCGTGATCGGACGGACCTCGAAACGCTTTCGGTGCGGGCCCCTTCGATGCCGGAGTTGAGGATGTCACCGCGGGCGGCGTTTTACGCCCCGACCGAAACCGTTCCACTTGCGCAAGCAGTTGGCCGGACGATCGCGGAAATGATTATGGTCTATCCACCGGGAATTCCTATTTTATTGCCCGGGGAAGTGGTGACAAAGGACAACATCGAGTACATCGAAGAAAACTTGCGCGCCGGGCTGCCCGTACAAGGGCCGGATGACCCGGAAATTCGAAACGTCAAAGTCGTTTTAGATTGACACGACGTGTGCGGCGGAAGGCCGGTCGACCATGACGGGTGTCGCGACCGTGATCGCAAGGCCGTACACGGAGGGAGGGCGTGGTGGTGAACAGTTCGACCGCAGCAAACGCACAAGCACACACCGTCACAGCAGGAAGGAGCCCGAACCGCCGGCATTGGTTTACGCCGCGTAGCGGGCTTCACACTTGGTTGACGCATCTGCTGCCGGAGTCGTTGGTGCTCTTGCTGTACGCGGTGCTGATTGGTGTGGTTGGCGGGTTGGGCGCCGTGGTGTTTCGGAAGTTGATCAATTTCCTGACGAGCGTCTTTTTCACACAAGGAACGAACTGGCTGCACTTTTTGGGGCGGGCGGATGTGGTCATTCTTCCGGCTGTCGGACTGGTGGCCGTCAGCTGCCTGGTCAAGTACTTTGCGCCCGAAGCGAAGGGGCATGGCGTCCCGGAAGTGATGGCCGCCATCGCAGAGAATGGCAGCATCATCCGCGGCCGCGTGGTGGTGGTCAAGACCATCGCGTCTGCGCTGACCATCGGTTCGGGTGGGTCCGTGGGCCGCGAGGGCCCGATTGTTCAAATTGGGTCGGCATTCGGTTCGTTGTTTGGTCAGTACCTGGGGCTGCCTGAGCGCTACCTGCGTTTGATGGTGGCGTGCGGGGCAGGTGCGGGCATCGCGGCCACGTTCAATGCGCCGGTCGGCGGCGTCATGTTCGCCACCGAGGTCATTCTCGGCAGCTTCGCCCTGCAGAACTTCACGGCCATTGTGATTTCGAGCGTCGTCAGCGCGGCCATTGGCCGAGTGTTTTTCGGTGACCAGCAAGCCTTTCCCATCCCCATGTATCAGATGGGTCACTTTGGCGTGTATTGGGTATACGTCATTCTGGGTCTCCTAACCGGGCTGTGGAGTTACGTGTACATTCGAACCTTGTACAGGGTGGAAGATTGGTTCGACGCGCGAAAGTGGCCGTTCTGGGGGAAAGCGCTGGCGGCTGGACTGGTCGTCGGTGTGGTCGGCATGTGGTTTCCGCAGGTGTTTGGGGTGGGGTACCCAACCGTTGACCTGGCCCTTCAAAACCACATGGCGCTGTGGTTGATGTGCGTTCTGTTGGTACTCAAGCTCCTGATGACCTCCGTCACGATTGCGGGCGGGGGGTCCGGCGGCGTCTTTTCGCCTGGCCTCTACATGGGCTCGATGCTGGGCGGCGCGGTCGGGATTGTACTCTACCGCCTGATGCCGCACGCGGGCATCAGCCCAGGGGCGATGGCGGCCATCGCGATGGCGGGCGTGTTTGCCGGAAGTGCGCAGGCGCCGGTGACGGCCATCATGATGTTGTTCGAAATGACCGGGGACTACAGCATTATTCTGCCGCTGATGATTACCGCGGTGCTTGCCACGACGGTGACGAGTTCACTCAGCAAAGAGTCCATTTATACGATGAAACTGGTTCGCCGCGGCTTGGACATTGCGCGGCGGCGGCAGCCGGACCGCATGCGCGCGGTGTATGTCGGCGAAGCGGTAGCGGCGGAGCGCATGAGTCTGCCGGCAGAAATGGCCGTGAAGCAGGCCTGGGAACGGTTCTCGAAAAGCCAGGAGTGGTTCGCGTGGGTACGCGATGCACAAGGGCGGCTCATCGGTTCTGTCGCCCGCGCTCAAGTGCTGGAAGCCCTGACCGACGGGCGCAGCCAGCAGTTGGTGAAGGACCTGCTGCCGAAGGTGATTCACCGCGTCGACGAACGCGCGACGCTGGCGGAAGCCCTCGACCAAATGAACCGACACGACGTGACCTATTTACTGGTCTGCCGAGGCGATACGGCGGTTGGGGTGATTGGCAGTTCCGACATCGTTCACGCGTACAAGAACAATGACCTGGCGTGACCGGAGTGTGATGCATTGAGCCTGCGCGGCGGGGGAGCACAGCAGCGTTCGCACGGCACCGGATTTCCCTTGCTGGACAATCCCTGTTATGCTTTTCTTAAATGGTATGGCGGAGGAGGACGATGTCGGATGGCAACACTGGAAGTCGGTCAGATGGCGCCCGATTTTGCACTGCCCGACCAGAATGGGAACGTGATCTCACTGGCGGACCTGCGCGGCAAGGTTGTGGTGTTGTACTTTTATCCGAAGGACGACACCCCGGGGTGCACCAAGGAAGCCTGTGCGTTTCGCGACCTGAACCACGAACTGGCAGAGGCGGGGGCCGTCGTCTACGGGGTTTCCCGCGACTCGGTCAAGTCGCATGAGAAGTTTGCCGGCAAATACGGCCTGAACTTTCCGCTCCTGGCCGACGAAACCTCGGCGGTGTGTGAGGCATACGGCGTGATCCAAGACAAAAACATGTACGGCAGAATCACCAAGGGGATTGTCAGGACGACATTTATTATCGATCGCGACGGTAAAATCGCCCGCATCTGGCCGAAGGTGAAAGTGGACGGGCATGCGGATGAAGTGCTCGCGGCAGTCAAGGCGCTGTAGGGCTGCTGGCGCCGGGTCCGCGAGTCCCGGGTTTGGTTCCCCCTTGCCGCGCTTCGCCAACCCCCCTGTAAAGATGGGGCAGACTGGCGTATAATAACGGTGAGGTGAGGAATATATGGTGACACTCACGGACAGCGCAGCCGAAAAATTACGCGAAATGCTGGATGAAGAAGGGACCGAAAACGCCCTTCGCATTTATATTAAACCGGGCGGATGTTCCGGGTTCAGTTACGGCATGGCCCTCGACGAGGTGCATGAGGGGGACGAGGTGTACGCCATTAAAGGCATCAAGGTGGCTGTGGATTCAGAAGGGCTGGAGTTGATTGACGGGTCGCAAATTGACTTTGTCGATGATTTGACCGGTCAGGGCTTTCGAATTCTGAATCCCAACGCGACGATGACCTGTGGCTGCGGGTCGAGCTTCCGCACGGCGACACAAGCAGGGCAGCCAGGTTCTTGCGAATAAGCATCCTTTCAGTCTCGGAGCCCATTGCGCCGTTTGGCGCTTGCTCCGGGATTTTTTTGTGGAGGAGTCTGCATCCGCGCGTGCGCCCGCGTGTGGACAGGCGTGGGCATGCGGCTCAGGGACCTTTGCGACGATTGGCTGGGAGGCGGGACGATGGGGCATTTTGAGAAGGTCTTGAAGGACCCGGTACACGACGAAATTCTGGTCGACGACCCTTGGGTGTGGCGCCTGGTGAATTCTGCTGCGGTGCAGCGGCTGCGCAGAATCCGGCAGCTCGGGACGTCCTACCTGACCTTCCACGGTGCGGAGCACAGCCGTTTTACCCACTCGCTCGGGGCGTATGAAACGATGCGGCGGGTGCTGATTCATCTCCAGCGCGAGTGCGGATGGCCCGCCGACGAACGTGATCGCAAACTGGCCCTTTCCGCTGCCCTGCTGCACGATGTGGGGCATGGGCCGTTTTCGCATACGTTTGAATCCATCTACCCCGTCCACCACGAACAGTGGACCCGTCGAATCCTGCAGGAAGACGACGAGATGCAGACGATTCTTGCGGAAATTGACGACGAATTCGCCAATGACCTCGTCGGGATTTTACAGAAGGCCGGGCGCCACCCAATGGTCGAGCAGTTGATTACAAGTCAGCTGGACGTCGACCGGATGGATTATCTGCTGCGGGACGCGCTGAACACGGGTGTCAGTTACGGCCGCTTCGAACTGGCGCGGCTGCTGCGTTCGCTGACGATTTCCGACGGCCAGATTCTGCTTCGGGCGAATGCGCTGCACACTGTGGAACAGTACATCTTGGCGCGCTATTTCATGTATGCGCAAGTCTATCTGCACCCGGTCACGGTGGGCAGCGACGTGCTGGTGCTGCAGATTTTGCGCAGAGCAGGCGACCTCATCCGCGACGGAAAACTGCGTGAGCTTCCGCAGGAATTGCTCGCCATCATTGGGGCAGACGAGATGGACATCCGCGTCTCTGACTATTTGGCATTGGACGAGTCCACGCTGCTGTACGCGTTTCGGCAGTGGTCCCGGTCGGAAGACAGTGTGCTGGCGGACTTGTCCCAGCGCTTTCTGCACCGGCGCCTGTTTGCACCCATCACGCGGACGGAGCCAAATTCCGAAGAATGGGCGATTCTTCGAACCGCGGCGAGGGCGCTGGGCTTTCATCCGGATTACTACGTCAGCGGACGCACGGCAGAAATTTCGGGCTACGTGTACCGCGGCGAAGGCATTCTGCTGCTGCGTCCGGACGGATCGCGTACCGAACTCAGCCGGGAATCCAAAATCGTCCGCTCCCTGGCGGCCGATACGGAGTACCGCATTTTCATTCCGAAGGAAATGGTCGAGGGGGACGATCCTGTCTGTGAACGGGTGCGCAACCTCGTACATTGGGCAATGCCGTAGCCTTGCCCAATGTCGGCATGCGGCCGCATGCGGCTTGTGCGCCGGAGGTACGACGGGCTTCGTCGCTAGTTCCGGGGCGTTTGACGCTGGCCGGGTGCCTTTCTGCGGCCGAACCAGAACCACAACACAGCCAAAACCAGCAGCAAGGCTCCGAAGTATGTAAGGGGCTTGATGGCGGAAGCGACGACTTCCCAATGCTTGCCCAGCTGGAAGCCGGCGAACGTGAGGGAAAAATTCCAGATGATGGATCCTAGGGCGGAATACACAATAAACCGTCCCAGCGGCATTTTTGCGACGCCGGCGGGGATGGAAATGAAGGTGCGCAAAGCAGGCAGCAGCCGGGCGATGAACACCGTGATCTCTCCGCGTCGACGAAACCAGTCTTCCGCTCGGTCCAGGTGCCGTTGGCTCAGCAGAATGTAGCGTCCGTAATGCAGAATCAGCGGTCGACCCCCGGCGCGGCCGACTGCGTAAGCAATCAGTCCACCGACGACATTGGCGAGGGTTCCGACCAGCACGGCGGCCCAGTAGGATTCACCGTGTGTATACGCGAGGTAGCCTGCGTAGGGCATCACAGCTTCACTCGGTATGGGAATGCAGATGCTTTCCAGGGTCATGAGCAGAAACACAGCCAGATTCCCAAATTGTGCAACGTATGTACCAAGGTGTGCAGACACGAAGGCACCTCCAGATTAGATGTGGACAGACTCATCCTACACGATGACGTGGGAAAATGGAATCCGCATGGAGAATGGGGGAGTGCGTGCGTTGTCCATTCACGGGTTGTCGCTGCAAGCCTTCATCAACTTCGCCTATTTTTTGATGCAGGTTCTGACGGGGATGATTGGCGTCTACCAGATGGGCACGTCCCTGTTTGGCATTTGGCATCGGCAGAAACCCCTTCGCTATGCACCCAAGCACAGGTTTGCGGTGATTGTCCCTGCCCACAACGAGGAGCGCGTGATTGGTCCGCTGATTGATAGTCTGAAGGCGCAGCATTATCCGGCGGACTTGTTTGACATCCACGTGGTCGCGGACAACTGCACCGATCACACGCGTGAGGTGGCTTTACGGCATGGGGCGGCGGTACACGTTCGGGTCGATCGCGACCACTGTGGCAAGGGCTATGTGATTCAATGGATGTTGGAGCGGCTGTGGCGCTGGCCTGTCAGTTATGATGCTGTCGTCCTGTTTGACGCTGACAACCTTGTGGCACCCGACTTTCTGCAAATCATGAACGACCGCCTGTGTGAGGGTCATCCGGTCATTCAAGGCTACCTGGGTGTCAAGAATCCTTTTGACAGCTGGGTCAGCGTCTGTATGGCCATTTCGTACTGGTACAGCAATCGAATGTGGCAAAATGCCCGGCAGAACCTGGGTTTGTCCTGTTCCCTCGGGGGAACGGGCCTGTGCATGGATATGTCACTGCTCCGTCGCCTTGGTTGGCAGGCGACCGGCTTAACCGAGGACCTGGAGTTCGGGGTGCGCTGTGTTGAACACGGCATTGTTCCCATCTGGGCACACGACGCCAAGGTGTACGATGAGAAACCGATCACGCTGCTTGCATCGATGCGGCAGCGCCTGCGCTGGATGCAGGGGCACTTTCAGTGTGCAAAATCCCACATGCTTCCCTTGCTGAAAGCGGGCGTCCGTGAACGGAACTTCCTCAAACTCGACGCGGGGATTTACCTGTTTCAGCCGATGCGCTTCCTCATCCTGTTTTTGACCTCCATCATGCTGTTGCTGCACATCTCCGGTCCGCACGAGACCTTGCTGTCTCATGTCACGGCCTGGCTTCCCACGGACTTCTGGGTGATTGTGAACGTGTTCTTATACCTGCAAATCCCGCTCGCGTTGTTTCTCGAGCGGGTCAATTGGCGCGCGTACTTCGGGCTCATCCTGCTCCCGTTCTTTTTGTGGACCTGGGGGCCAGTTGTCGTCAGAGCCTACTTCACGAAAGCCAATCGGACCTGGGTGCACACGGTTCACAACCGGTCCATCCGCTTCGATCAATTAAAAAGCAATTAACAGGCAGGTGGTGTGAAACGGCAGCGATGAAACCGCGGTTCGCTGCCACCCCGCTGGGGAGCCCTCAGCCAGCGGCGGCTGAGGGGGCGAGATTGTCCAGCTGGTCCGGCTCTCCAGCCGGCCCCGGGCGGGGTTATCCGCGTTCGGCGCGTTCATGCGCACGCATCCGGAGCAGCGCCTCACGAATCGGGGTTCCTGCTTCAATACCCAGCGCTTCCGCTGCCTGCGTGCAGGATTCCACCGTGCCATCCAGCAATTCCTGGAGGTTCCGAACGCCCGTGGCGCGGGCTGCCAGGATGTTGCGGCTGGCCAATTTCTCGCGCAGTAATTGTACGTCCAGCGCGCCGCACATGACATATCCTGTGTCGGACTGAATCACGAGCAAAGTGGTCTTCGGCAGCTGTACCTCTGTGCCCAGAAACAGCTCGTGGTCGATCCAAATCGGCTGTACGTGAACCATCGACGAATCCTCCTTCATGGCAGTGGGTGCCTCGACTTAGCATATTCCGCGTTTGCCCGGAACGTGGAGGACATCCGCCCTGGCGCAACATTCGCAAAGCGTTGTGATAACATGTAGGTAGACACGTCCGATTCGACGTGCTGTCGCTTGTCATTCACGATGGGACGCGGTATATTCATAGCCGTGCATCGGTGATTGACGACTTTGTTTGGGGTGACTTTGAAAGGTCGCGTGGGAATGAGATGATGAAGACGGATTTTGTCCGCTTTTTGCTCGGGCTATGGCAGAATGCACCGTTGATGGCGGCGCTCGTGGCCATTCTTGCTACGCAGTTGTCCAAGGTGCCCATTCACTTTGCGATTCATCGGAAGTGGGACTTTCATAAGGTGATTGACGCCGGCGGGATGCCGAGTTCTCATGCGGCGGGCGTCTGCGCACTGACGGCGGCGCTGGCGTGCGTGGTCGGCTCGAAGTCGCCGATCTTCGCCACAGCTGTGGTGTTTACAGCCATCGTGCTGTACGACGCCGGCGGCATCCGGCGGCATGCCGGGGAGCACGCGGTGCTGCTCAATCGCATCGCGATGGAGATGGCACAGTCGGGCCTGACGCTCGAGGCGTCTGCCACAGAAGAGGGCGAGCGACTCAAGGAAATTCTGGGGCATGAGCCTTCTGAAGTGATTGTCGGCGCCATCCTTGGCGTCATCATCGGCATTTTGTTTGGGAAATGGTGGTGAGCCTGCAGGGAGGCCTGCAGGCTTGCTTGCGCGCGCGTTTCCTCGGCCTTTAACGCCGTGGTTCCTCCGTGTCCGCTCCGGGAACGTTCTCTAGTCCTTCGCGGGCAATCTTATCCACCACAATTTGAATCGCCATCTGTGCAGACTGCACTTCATTTGACCCGTAGATGATGAGGCGTTCGCCTTCTCTGGGGATCGCGATGGCATACCACATGTTCTCCTGTGTCTGAAACAACTCCATGTCGTAAATGTTGGCGGCCGTCACATACTCAAACGTTTCCTTCCGCCGAAGCGTACAGCCCTCCGGAAGCGTCACGGCCTGCCAGTTGAGCGGGAGTGGGGCGTCCAGTGCCACGTTTGTCTCCTCCATTCGTTATTCCATGCGCAAGTTCAGGGTCAAGCACAGCCAGGCGAGGAGTGCCATCAGCATCCCCACAAAGTGCACCAGCAGCGACATGCCGTGCATCATGCCAAATTGGGCCTGCTGGGCGGCGGTTGCATTCAGAAACGAACCCATCTGGCGTTCGACGTGCTGAAGCAGCGGGAGCAGGACCAGGCGGTTTGCCAGGGCCGCCAAGACGCCGATGAGGAACACGATGTGGCCAGCGCGGAACGAACGCGAGACGATGCGGGACTGACTCCCCAGCCAAGCGTAGAGGACCCAGCCGACAATCGCAGTGACCGCCATCAAGGTGAACAGCGGGGGAAACAGGAGGCCGACGGCCGCTGCGAACTGATTGAGGGGCAGGCGCCCCAGTTCTTCCGCCGCCATCAAGGAAAAGTAAATGCCAGCGCCAAACCAGAGCGACAAATCGAGGTGGAGCAGCCAAAGCGCAAATTTGCGCACAACCGCAATCTCCTTTCACATCTAGCAGATTGAGAAGGCGGGGCCAGGGGATGTGTTCTCCCTGGCCCCGGTTCCGTATGGACGTGCTGTGTTCATTGCCAGCAACGCCGCATGGTGCGGCTTGGTTCTGCCGATACCGCGGCGCCGGCGCTGTTTCGGCGAACGCTCTTAGGCGAACTCTCGAATCGCTTCCTCGAACACTTTCGCATCGAGGTGCAAATCTTCGTCGACCAGCGGGTTCGCCGCATACCCTGGGACCTGGTCTTCGTAGGCGACGCGGGACTCATCCTTGTAAATCAGCCCAGTACACAGGCCGTGTGTTTCGATCACCATTTTCATCGCTGCAGCCCGGTCGGTTGGGTCGTAATCCGGCACGTTGTCGAGATTGTAGACGTGCTCACGGTACCAGTCGTAAGTGTTGATTTTGTTGTACGTCACACAGGGGCTGAATACGTTGATGAGCGCGAAGCCCTTGTACTGAATCCCCTGCTGAATCAGCGAAACGAGTTGGTTGACGTCGCTGGAGAAGCCTTGGCCGAGAAAGCCGATGCCCGCAGCCAGCGCAATCTGCGTCGGAACCAGCGCGTTTTCAATGTTGCCCTCCGGCGTCGTCTTTGCCTTGAAGCCATGGGCGCTGGTCGGTGAGTGCTGGCCCTTGGTCAGGCCGTAAATCTGGTTGTCCATTACAATGTAGGTGATGTCCATGTTGCGGCGAACCGCGTGCATGAAGTGGTTCAAGCCGATGCCGAAGCCGTCGCCGTCACCCCCCGAGGCGATCACGGTGAGATTCCGGTTGGCCAGCTTCACGCCCTGTGCGGTCGGCAGTGACCGGCCGTGCACACCATGGAAGCCGTACGTGTTGATGTAGCCGGAAATGCGGCCCGAGCATCCGATACCGGAAATGATGGCCACCTCATGCGGTTCCTTGCCCATGGCTGCCAACGCCCGCTGAATCGAGGCCTGAACGGAAAAGTCGCCGCATCCAGGACACCAGTTGGGGCGTATGTCATTGCGGAAATCCTTGACTGTCGCCATCTCAGACCAACTCCTTGCAGTAACGGTAGATTTCGACGGGGAGGAACGGCGTGCCGTCGTATTTCAGCAAATTTGAAATGCGGTCGTGATGGACGTTAAAGAACGACATCAAATTCCGCAGCTGCCCGGTCGCATTGTTCTCGACGACCACCACTTGTTTGGCGTCTTGGATTGCGTTTTGCAGGAGGTTTGTCGGGAACGGCAGCAACGCCCGAACCTGGACGTGCGCCACCTTGAGCCCGTCTGCTTTCAACCGGCCCATGGCCTCGCCGATGGCGCCGATGTTGGAGCCGACCCCCACCAGCAAGATGTCTGGCTGTTCATCGCCGGTGCGTTCGACACTAAACGGGAACTCGACGCCGTGCAGCTTGCGCATGCGCTTCTCCATCATCTTCTTACGGTTCGGCGCTGTTTCGTTGGGTCGGCCGGTTTCCATATGCTCGACGCCAGTCACATGGTGAAGCCCGCCCTTCGTGCCAGGGAACACGCGCGGAGAAATGCCCGAGTCGGTCAATTCGTACCGTTTGAACTCTCCAGCAGCAGCCGATTCAACGGCGTTCTTGTCCGCCAGGTCGCCGCGGTCAATGCGAACGCTTTCGAGTTTCAGCGGCTCGGTGGTCTGCTTACTGAGTGACAGCTGCAGGTCGGTCATCACAATCACCGGGCATTGATACTGTTCAGCCAGGTTGAACGCATCGCCCATCATGTAGAAGCATTCTTCCGGCGTGGCCGGATTCAAGACGATTTTCGGAATCTCACCGTGCGTGCCAAACAGCGCCGCCAGCATATCTGACTGCTCCTGCTTGGTCGGCAGCCCCGTCGACGGACCCCCGCGCTGCGTATCGACGATGACGACCGGTGTCTCGGTCATGCCGGACAGCCCAATCGCTTCCATCATGAGCGACAGTCCAGGGCCAGAGGTCGCGGTGAGTGCGCGGGCGCCGCCGTAAGCCGCGCCAATCGTCATGGTCATGGCAGCGATTTCGTCCTCCGTCTGGACAACCACGCCGCCCACCTTCGGGAATTTTTTAATCAAATATTCCATCACATCGGAAGCAGGCGTAATCGGGTACGCCGCCATGACACGGGCGCCCGCCGCCATTGCACCGAGCGAAATTGCGTCGTTGCCCATCATAAACAGACGCCGCGTGCCGTCCGCCGGCTTCAGCGCGAATTCCGGGTCTTGCCCGCCAAGTTCCTTAATATAATTAAACCCGGATTGAATCGCCAGCATGTTTTGGTCGACAATCTTCTGACCCTTTCGGCTGAACCGTTCTTCTACAACTTCTTTAAAAATATCGATTGGAAGTCCCAGCACACAGGCGGAAGCGCCAAGCGAAACCATGTTCTTCATAATGGCCGATCCAGCCTCTTCCGCGAGCTTTGTGAGGGGAACCGTAAAGAGTCGGACGTGGTCGGGCGCTGTGGGGTTAAACTTGGCGTCTGCGATCACGATGCCGCCTTGTCGTACTTCACCGACATTCAGGTCGATGGATTCCTGATCGAACGCCAGGAGTACGTCGGTGTAGTCTGCTGCTGCCCGAAACTGCTGAAGGCTCACTCGGACTTTATCGTTCGAATGCCCGCCCTTGATTCGGGATGAAAAGTGTCGGAATGAATAAACGTAGTAACCTTGCCGGTTCAAGGCGATCGCGAATGTTTCGCCGGTGCTTTCGACACCCTCACCTTGTTGGCCGCCAACTTTCCATGAAAGTTGATCCAGCATGTAGCTTCCCACTCCTCTGTACCACACAAAGGCGTGTGGTTTTCGTGCGTGCGCCGGTTGTCATCAACAACCGGCGTTTGGCCACCCTTGATTTCGTGTAACGCACCATCTTCCATTATACTGATCTCAGATCGGCATGGAAACAGATAGGCGCGATTTTCGCGAATTTTGTCCAAAAATCGCTTTTGACCCACCAGAGGAGTGAAATCATCATGTTCATCACGAATCAGCTTCGCCAGGAAGTGGACAAGTATCTGCGGACCATCGACCAACGAGCGGACTGGCTGCAAACCGCGCGAGCGTGGACTGACGATGAATGGGACGAGACGCGGATGTGGGCGGCGGAGCGCGCTTTGCATGTCGCGGTGGAGTGCGTGACTGACGCGGCGAACCTCGTCATTGACGCCCTCGTGATGCGAGAACCGGGCGGATATGCGGATATTGTTCGCGTCATTATGGAGGAAGGTGTGGTGGGCAAGGCATGGTTTGAGGAATTTGAAGGGATATTGGCATTTCGCAATCGCCTTGCCCGAGGGTATACGGACCTGTCGATGGCAGATGTGGTGAGTGCGGTGCGAACCTACGGCGGCTTGTTCCGGCCTTTCACGGCGTCGATGCGCAGTTACTTGGACATTTCCTCAACGTAAACGCGCACGTGGCGCTTGACGCCGAACTGGTAGGCGGCTGCCTCGGACGGCAGCAGGATGTCGATGTGCCGTCCCTTGACGGCGCCGCCCGTGTCTTCGGCGATGCGCACCCCCACGCCTTCAATCATTAACTTCGTCCCAATGGGAATCACGGACGGATCGACTGCGACGGTCCGTCCGACCGCGGCCCGCTTGCCGCTGGCGGTGATTCCGTACCCTGGTGAAGACGGCCATTTCCCCGTGGAATGGTAGTCCAGCGAATACGCCGTCAAGGTGAAGTTGTCCAGTTCGCGCGCCCGGTGCGTCGCGGAAGACGCGGCGTCGTGGACTGGACGCATGGCGTGTCTGAGCGGCTCGACGGGCCGCTCTTTCGCTTCAGGCCGCTCTTTCACTTCCTGTCGTCGATGCACCGTCTGATGCCGATGCGGCGCCGATGCAGCCAAAGGTCGAGCAACCGGCGTTGGGCCAGCTGCATGCGCGTGAACTGTATTAATACAGACTCCGCCACTGTTTGATACAGAACACCAAACCGGAACACTGACCTCCTCGGTTTTTATTGGAATCCCTGAACTTCGATTGCTGGTATCGGTGAAACTGTCATATGCAAAATTTTTGAACTGTGATATTATAGGAATATTCAGTTGTGACGATCCGGTGACATGAGCAGCGTGGTCGGCATCGACTTCGGCTGGGCTCCCAACCGCTGCGGCACTCAGTACCAACGCCGCCATCCACCGGATCACGGTTCTGAACGGTTTGTCCATATCGGATAGATTGTCACCGTTTCAGAAACTTATACGCGGCCGAATGGATGATCGAATGAAATGGGAGGGATTTGCCACATGCAGGAAATCGGGTGGAAGGTCGGTGGCAAGCAAGGCGAAGGCATCGACAGTACCGGTGACATTTTTGCCATCGCGCTGCATCGGATGGGGTATTACACCTTCACGTATCGTCACTTCATGTCACTCATCAAAGGTGGGCACACCAACTATAAGATTCGCGCTGCAAACCAGGTTCTGCGCCACCACGGCGACTTTGTAAGCGTTCTCATCGCGTTTGACCAGACGACGATTGACGTCAACTGGCCGGAGATGGTCGACGGCGGCGTGGTCCTGTACGACCAGTCGTCCTTTCAGGCGGCGGCACCGTCCGACCGCGGTGTGCATCTGTTTGGTATTCCATTGACGGAACTGGCCAAGGGCGCGGGCGGCGCCATTATGAAGAACATGGTCGCCATCGGCGCGACGGCCGCCATCCTGCAGCTGCAGCCGGATGCGTTCCTCCCAGTGGTGCAGGACAAATTCGCCAAGAAGGGGCAGGACGTGGTGGACAGCAACATGCGCGCCTTGCGGGCCGGATATGCCTACTACGCCCAGCATTACGATGTGTCTCTGCCTGCGCCTGACCTTCCCAAGAAGACGGCGGACCACTTGTACATTTCCGGAAATCAGGCAACCGGGTTCGGCGCCCTGGCCGGCGGGTGCCGGCTGCTGGCGGCTTACCCCATCACGCCAGCGACGGAAATTATGTATTGGGTCATCGAACACTTTCCCAAACACGGGGGTTTGGTGCTTCAGGCGGAGGACGAAATTGCGGCCATCAACATGGCGATTGGCGCCAACTTTGCAGGGGTGCGGGCGATGACCTCGACCTCAGGGCCAGGTTTTTCCCTCATGATGGAGGCTTTGGGGCTTGCCGGGATGTCTGAAACTCCGGTCGTCATCGTGGATGTGCAGCGCAGCGGCCCGTCGACCGGCTTGCCCACGAAGACGGAGCAAAGTGACCTGCAGGAAGCGGTGTACGGCACGCATGGCGAAATCGAGCGAATTGTCTTGACCCCGCGGACAGTGGAGGAATGCTTCTACTATACTGCAGAGGCGTTTAACCTCGCGGAGCGTTATCAATGTCCCGTCATCGTGCTGACCGACCTGTATCTGGGGATGTCAGCGCAATCGGTCGACGGACTGCCGACCGAACGCGTGACCATCGAGCGCGGTAAGTTGATTTCCGATGACGCGCTGGCGCAAATGGGCCGATTTGCCTATCAGCGCTATGATGCTTCGCTGGCGGATGGTGTGTCACCGCGCGCCCTGCCGGGACAGAAGAACGCGCGTTACGTCGCCCTGGGGAACGAGCACAACGGGGTGGGGCTGGAGGTGGAAGACCAGCAGACCCGCGTGGACCAGGTCGCCAAGCGCGCCAGAAAACTGGCGAACTTTACCCATGAGAGCGGTGTCAGCGTGGACGGCCGCGCGGATGCCGAATTCGCGCTGGTCGGCTTTGGGAGCACGTGGGGGGTGCTGGAGGAAGCCCGCGCGTCGCTCGAAGTGCACGGGCTGATTGTGAAACACATTCATTTTTCCCGCGTCGCGCCGTTCCCCGCGTCGGCGTTGGAAGCGGCCTTGCGCGGCGTTCAGCGCGCCTTGGTCGTGGAGTTGAATTCCACCGGTCAATTGGCACAGTTGATGCAGCAGCATGTGAACTGCCACGGCGTACTGGCCAACTGCCTGAAGTACAACGGCGATCCAATGTCTTTGAAGGAAATCCTGACACGCGCACACGAAGTGTTTCCTGCGGGGGTGCTGAACTGATGTCCACCATACAAGATTTTCAAACTGAACGTGCGACATGGTGCCCAGGGTGTGGTGATTTTGGCGTGCTCAACGCCATGCAAAAGGCGGCCGTGAACCTCGGGTTGGAACCGGAACAGGTGGTGATTGTCTCGGGTATCGGCTGCTCCGGCAAGATGTCACAGCACTTCGGCGGATATGGACTGCACTCCTTACACGGCCGCTCGCTCCCGACCGCCCAGGCGGTGAAGTTGGCGAATCGCAGCCTGACCGTCCTGGCGGCCGGCGGGGACGGGGATGGTTATGGCATCGGCATGGGCCACTTCATTCACGCGATCCGCCGAAACGTGGACATCACGTACGTCGTCATGGACAACCACATCTACGGGCTGACGACGGGGCAGGCGTCTCCCACAAGCGACGTCGGGTCACGCACCAAGACCTCGCCCCACGGCTCTGTGGAAGAACCCATCGTGCCGCTGCAACTGGCGCTGGCACAAAACTGCGGTTTTGTCGCGCAAGGCTTTTCAGGCAACATCAAGCAGCTCACGTCCCTGATTGAACGCGCCATTCTGCACCGCGGGTTCTCCCTGGTCAACGTGTTCAGTCCGTGCGTCACCTTCAACAAGGTGCAGACCTATGAATTCTACAAGCGGCACCTCGTCAACCTGGACGACGATCCCGATTACAATCCCAACGACCGCATCACAGCGCTGCACCGCGTTGCAAAGGCGCAGAATATCGTGACAGGGCTCATCTATGAAGACCCGGAACGCGCGAGTTTTGACCAAACTGTATACGGATATCCAGATACGCCTATCGCGGCAAATAACTGGGTGCTCTCGCGGGAGGATACGGCGGAAATTCTAGCAACTTTCCGGTGACAGGGCAGTAGTGGGAGCGAATCATCAAGCAAAATCGCCTTTCCTGAAATACAATCATTTGAATAACTATGCAAAACAAGTCGAACCGCGGCGCTTCCCGCGGTTCGAAGTATGTAAAAATCATTTATTTTCCTTATAGACTTTGCAAAAAACTTGCTATACTACAGTGTGTTCCGTTTATCTACAATTCAGTGTACGGGAAACTCGTCAACGCACAAGCCAGAAGAAATACAAATCTGTCGACATGGGACGACATGAAGAGAACGGCGCACAGAAAGGAGCGACAGGCTTGGGGAACATATTGGAAGTGCGGGATTTGAACATCAACTTCCAGATCGACGAAAAGTACTACAGTGCGGTGCAAAACGTCAGTTTTCACATTGCCGAGGGGGAGACGCTGGGGCTGGTCGGCGAGTCCGGCTGCGGGAAGAGTGTGACGTCGCTCGCCATCATGAGGCTGCTTCAGGAGACGACCAAAGTTACGGGAACAATCGATTTTAAGGGGCAGAATTTACTTGATTTAACGGAGCCGCAGATGCGAAAAGTGCGCGGCAACGACATTGCGATGATTTTCCAGGAACCAATGACTTCTCTCAATCCCGTGTACAAGATAGGCACCCAAATTGGTGAGAGCCTGCTGCTGCACAAGGGAATGACAGTGAAACAGGCCCAGCTCAAAGCGATTGAGTTGTTAAAGCAGGTCGGCATCCCTCGCGCAGAGCAAATTGCGAATGAGTACCCTCACCAGTTGTCAGGCGGTATGCGGCAGCGTGTCATGATTGCTATCGCGATGGCCTGTCAGCCGCACCTTTTGATTGCGGACGAGCCCACGACCGCACTGGATGTGACGATTCAGGCACAAATTCTGGATTTGATGAGAAAGCTGACCGCGGACAACAAGATGTCCACCCTGCTCATCACACATGACCTGGGGGTCGTCGCGGAAATGTGCGACCGAGTCGCTGTCATGTACGCCGGGCGTATCGTGGAGGAAGGTCCAGTCAGGACGATATTCCACAATCCACAGCATCCTTATACAATTGGCCTTTTGAAGTCACTCCCGAAGATTGAGGGCGAACGCACCAGGCTTCAGCCGATTGAAGGGAACGTTCCTTCGCTGCGCAACATGCCAGCCGGGTGTCGGTTTGCACCCCGTTGTCCTCATGCGATGGAGGTCTGCCGTACGGAAGACCCGTCGCCTGCTCTGGTGGAAGATGCGCACGAGGTGCGCTGCTGGCTGCATCATGAGGCAAGGAGTGAAGTGCATGTCTGACACCCTATTGCAGGTGCAGGAGTTAACCAAATACTTTCCGATTAAGCAGGGCGTGTTTCGCCGTACGGTCGGTCATGTGCGTGCGGTGGACGGTGTCACCTTCGAACTTCGTCAAGGTCAGACGCTGGGCGTCGTCGGCGAATCCGGGTGCGGCAAGTCGACGATGGGGAGAAGCATCTTGCGCCTCATTGAGCCGACGTCCGGTGTTGTTGAGTTTGAAGGCAAAAATGTCATCAAGATGTCGCGCGGCCAGATGCGGGCCATGCGGCGGGAGATGCAGATTGTCTTCCAGGACCCTTACGCATCGCTGAATCCAAGATTCAGTATTCAACAGACGCTGATGGAGCCAATGGTGATTCACGGGTTGTACACACCAGCTGAACGTGCGAAGCGTGTGCGCGAACTCCTCGAACGGGTGGGGCTCGACCCGGATTATGCAAAGCGCTACCCGCACGAGTTTTCTGGTGGGCAGCGGCAGCGCATCGGAATCGCGAGAGCGCTCGCGGTCAACCCAAAACTCATTATGCTGGACGAACCTGTCGCAGCACTCGATGTCTCGGTGCAATCGCAGGTGTTGAATCTGCTCGAAGACTTGCAGCAAGAGTACAACCTGACCTACATTTTTGTCGCTCACGACCTGAGCGTGGTCCGTCACATCAGCGATCAAATCATGGTGCTTTACCTGGGGAAGATGGCGGAACTGGCAGACAGCGACGAGTTGTTCCACGACCCGCTGCATCCGTATACCAGAGCGCTGCTTTCGGCTGTGCCGATTCCGGATCCGGATGTGAAGCGCGAGCGCATCATCTTGCAGGGGGATTTACCCAGCCCTGCAAATCCACCAACTGGCTGCGTGTTCCACACGCGCTGTCCAATGGCGACGGATGTGTGCAAGCAGAAGCGTCCAGAGTGGAAGGAAGTCAAGCCGAACCACCACGTCGCCTGCCACTTGTATTGAGTTGATACCGGAATAGAGGAGAGAGTTGCATGGCAATGGTTCATACTGAAATTCCTTCAATGCCGCCAGCACCTGCAACGCCGGCGTCGACGAACAAGACGTTTGGACAGCGGCTGTGGAAGAGCATGAAGGACTTCCCGATGTTGTATATCGGTGCGTTCATTGTGCTGTTGATGGTGGTCGTCGCGGTTTTTGCGCCGGTTTTCGCGCCGCATAACCCTGACGCAGTGTTCTCTCAGGGCATCACGGCCCAAGGTACGCCGGTCGGTCCAAGCAAGATGTTTCCGCTCGGCACGGACGGAAACGGCCGCGACGTGTTGTCCCGCATTATTTATGGTACGCGCGTATCTTTGACGGTCGGCATTGTATCCGCCATCATCAACCTGGTGGTGGGAACGTTTGTTGGGCTGCTAGCGGGTTTCTACGGGAAATGGGTCGACAATGTGCTCATGCGCGTGGTGGACGTCGTGCTTGCGTTCCCATTCCTGTTGCTGGCCATGGCGATGGTCTCCGTACTTGGACCGAGCATGTGGAACATCCTGCTGGTCCTCGGAATCACCGGCTGGGGTACGATGGCGCGTCTTGTTCGCGGACAAGTCCTGGCGATGCGCGAGTATGAATATGTTCAGGCGGAACGGGCGCTTGGCGCCTCAGGCCTGCGCATTATGCTGCGGGTGATTCTGCCGAACTTGTTCGGCACGGCGGTCGTCTTTTCCATGCTGAACGTGGGCAACAACATTCTGACTGAGGCGGCGCTGAGCTTCCTCGGCATCGGCATTCAGCCGCCGACACCC
Source organism: Alicyclobacillus cycloheptanicus (assembly GCF_028751525.1). Taxonomy (GTDB): domain Bacteria; phylum Bacillota; class Bacilli; order Alicyclobacillales; family Alicyclobacillaceae; genus Alicyclobacillus_L; species Alicyclobacillus_L cycloheptanicus. Next base: position 417,230 of record NZ_CP067097.1, on the reverse strand, counting down.
AGCTGGGGCAACATGATTGAAGGCGCGATGCAGACCTACCAATACGCACCGTGGACCATCTGGTTCCCGGGGCTGGCTGTCATCATCGCAGTCCTCGGGTTCAACCTGCTTGGCGACGGATTGCGCGACATTTTGGATCCGCGCAACACACAACACTGAGGGGAGGGGGATTTGCTTGTTTGCCTACATCGTTCGACGTCTTGGAAGCACACTGGTTGTTCTGTTCGGGATTACGATTGTCAGCTTCTTGTTGATTTACGCGATTCCGGCCGATCCGGCACGTATCATCGTGGGACCCAAAGCCCCGATGTCCGTTGTGATTGCGGTGCGGCATCAACTGGGGCTCGACCAGCCGTTGTATGTGCAATATTGGCGCTATTTGGTCGGCCTTTTGCATGGGAATCTCGGGACCTCGTACACCTACAATCTGCCTGTCAGCCAAATGATTTTGCAGCGACTCTGGCCGACGCTCGAACTTGCGCTGGGCTGTTGGATTGCTGAATTGATCATCGGTGTCCCGCTTGGGATTTACACGGCAAGGCATGCCCGGAAGCTCGGGGATTACGTGATGAGTATTTTGGCGCTGATTTTCCTGGCGATGCCCGTCTTTTGGCTGGGCCTCATCCTGCTGTACTGGTTCGCTTTCAAAATCCCGATCTTCCCGCTTGGTGGTTTTGGCGGCATTCAGTATCTGATTCTGCCGTCGCTCACCTACGGCCTGACCGGTGCTGCGTTCTACATCCGGCTGCTGAAGAGCCAGATGCTGGAGGTATTGTCGCAGGACTATGTGCGCACGGCGCGGGCGAAGGGAGCCAGCGAGCGGCGCGTGACCTGGCGCCACGTGCTCCGGAACGCGCTGATTCCGGTCGTGACGTACGGCGGGGTTGATTTCAGCTACCTCATCTCGGGTGTCGTCCTGATCGAATCGGTGTTCAGTTGGAATGGGCTGGGTCAACTGGCCTATACGGCGATTCAGAACCTGGACACACCGGTCATTTTGGGGACCGTGCTGGTTGTCGCTGTGGCTGTGACCCTCGTGAACCTGATTGTCGATTTGATTTACGGAGTCATTGACCCACGCATTCGTTATGAGTAACGTCTGGACTGAAAGATTTTAGCGCTTTAGTCTAGTTACTTGAATTCTGCGACATCTGGAGATATAATCTCGTCGTCTTACTTTTGCAAGTAGAGTGAAAAGAAGGGTGCACCAGACGATAAGGGGGACAAACAGTGAAGGCATTGTGGAAGAAGGGTGCAGCAATTGTAGGGTCAGCGGGTGCCTTGGCACTTTTGCTGGCGGGTTGCGGTGCGCAGAGCAGCACAAACTCGACGACGCCGGGCACCACGTCGACATCGGCGAAACCGAATGAGGGCGGTCAGATTAACCTCGATTTTATCCAAAACATCCGCGACCTCGACCCGGCATTGGCCTACGACACCCAGTCCGGTGAAGTGGTAGACCAGTTGTACGACCAGTTGGTGACCTGGGCGCCAGGGGGGTCGTCAAAGGTTGTGCCGATGGTGGCAAAGAGTTGGGATGTGTCCAAGGACGGCCTGACCTATACCTTCCATCTGCGCAATGACGTGAAGTTCTGGAACGGTGACCCTGTGACAGCACAGTCCTTCATCACCGAGTTCTATCGTGTGCTCAGCCCGAACATGGGGTCCGGCGGCGCAGGTTTCTTCACCGATATTGTCGGCGCCGCAGATTACAATGCTGGCAAGTCGAAGACGATTTCCGGCCTGTCCGCATCTGACAAATACACGCTGGTTATCCATCTGGTGAAGCCGGAACCGTTCCTGCTCGACGCCCTCACCATGAACTTCATCTCTGCTGTCGATCCGAAGTACATTGAGAGCGTTGGAAACCACCAATTGTACGCGAAAAACCCGGCTTTCGACTCGACGAAGGCGATGGGCAGCGGTCCGTTTGAGTTGAACACCATCAATCCGAACCAAATCATTTTGACCAAGAATCCGAATTACTGGCGGACAGACAGCTACGGGCAGAAGCTGCCATACTTGGACAAGGTGACCATCAACATCAGCACCAATGACGTGACGGATACGGAGCACTTTGAACAGGGCCAGACCGCCTGGATTGGCTGGAACTTTGGCGGCGACGGCATCCCCAGTGATGAATACCCGACCTTCATGGCCAATCCGAAGTACAAGGCCATGACCAGCACGAAGGTCATGAACTCGGTTTGGTATGTCGGCATGAACATGAAGGTTGGACCGACCGCCAATCCGCTGGTGCGCCAGGCGATTATGTACGGCATCAACAAGAAGGCCATCATCCAGTTGATGAACGGCCGCGGCCAGGTGGCCAATCAGCCGCTGCCGCCGGGCGTTCCTGGATATGTGAAGAACCTGCCGGCTGACGCGACGTATACGTACAACCCGACGAAGGCGAAACAGTTGCTGAAGCAGGCGGGCTACAGCACGAGCCACCCGTTAACGATTGACTACTATGACCAAAACTCGCCGGATTCGGTGAAGATTGATACCGCCATCCAGGCGCAGTTGGCGAAGATTGGCATCAAGCTGAACTTGCACTTGACCAGTTGGGCGACCTTCCTGGATAAGGCGGAGTCCGGTCAGGCGGATATGTTCTGGCTCGGCTGGATTCAGGACTTCCCGGACGCGTCCGACTTCCTGAACACGCTGTTCAACTTCCCGGCCGAGGGCGCGGTGAACGACAGCACGAACTACAACAACCCGCAGGTCAACGCTTGGCTGAACGATGCAGAGTACAGCACCAACCAGGCGCAGCGTATTCAGGACTATGAAAAGGCGACCATCCAGATTATGAAGGATGCACCGTGGGATCCAATGTACTACGACGTATTCACCAGCGCTGTTCAGCCGTGGGTGCATGGGTTCTACATCCCGGATGTTCAGGAAGACCCGATTGAGTGGGTATGGCTGGATAAGAGCCACATTCAGGGCTAATGACGTCATGGGCTCTTGGTGTAGTGGAATATACCATGCAGCCTTACCACAGCACAGAGCGTCGCAACGACAAACAGACGAACCGGGTGACCGGTTCGTCTGTTTGCGCGATTGGCCATGCGTATGCTATAGTACAAAAGTACCTCCGGCTGGTGAAAAATCACCTTGGTCGATGCAAACAGAACGTGCACATGAGCCATTAGCTCAGTTGGTAGAGCACCTGACTTTTAATCAGGGTGTCGCTGGTTCGAGTCCAGCATGGCTCACCAAAAGGCAATGCCAAAAGAAAGCCTAAATGCCAAAAGAAATCTCAATCGAAATGCAAGGTACCGCGAACGGGAGTGCTTCTGCGCCTCTCGTTCTTTCTATTTTGGCGTGGAAAGACACCCGGTGTCCGTCACTCCGGCCTCGATTGGAGTATGATAGAAGTGTCACGGGCAAGTGGGAAACGAACGGGATGACCGTGACGAGAATTGGCCACAGGAACAGGAGTGATGAGCAATGGGTTCAGCAATTCCGACGTTGGTTCTCAATGATGGGTTGTCTCTACCAGCCATCGGGCTCGGCACGTATTCCTTGAAGGGTTCCGCAGGCGTCGATGCCATCTGCACCGCGATTGAATTGGGATATCGACTCCTGGATTCCGCATACAACTACGAAAACGAAGGTACGGTCGGCGAGGCGGTCAGACGGAGCTCGGTTCCGAGGGATGAGTTGAGAATCACATCGAAACTGCCGGGTCGCTACCATACATATGAAAAAGCGGTGACGGCGATTCAGGAATCGTTGTATCGCGCGCATTTGGATTATTATGACCTTTACCTCATTCACTGGCCCAACCCGCAGCAGGGGCACTACGTGGAAGCCTGGCAGGCCCTGATTGATGCGAAGCGATGGGGGCTCGTACGCTCCATCGGCGTCAGCAATTTCCTGCCGGAGCACATCGAACGTCTCGAACGAGAGACGGGTGTGCTGCCAAGCGTCAACCAAATTGAATTGCATCCGTTTTTCAACCAGGCATCGCAGCGACAATGGCACGAAGCGAAAGGGATTGTCACTGAGTCCTGGAGTCCATTGTTCCGAGGCAATGAAATTCTGCAGCATGAAGTGATTCAGCAAATCGCCAACCAGCATCAGAAATCCGCAGCCCAGGTGGTTTTACGCTGGCACTATCAACTCGGCGCCATTTCCATTCCGAAATCCGGCAATCGACAGCGGCAGTTGGACAATCTATCCATCTTTGATTTCTCGCTGGACGAAGCAGAGATGAACCAGATTTCGCAGTTGACGCGGCAGGACGGAAGAATTCGAAATCAAGACCCGGCTGTGTACGAAGAGTTCTGAACAGAAAGCCCATGCTTGACCACGCGGCGCGCTCGGGCGGCACAACCCCGGGCGCGCCCTCGTGCGCGGGCCGCTTGGCGGGGCTGTTTGGTAGTGGCTGCCGTGTCGATGCGATGCCGTCAAGGTGTACGTTGGTTCTCCCGATTTGGTAGAATATTGGAGTGGTGTTCGAAATCGGAGGTGGAACGCATTGGGCTACGCAACCTGTTTTGTCTGCGGGCAAGAGAATGACAAGGGCCTGCATATTCACTTTCACAAAGACGGTGAGAACGGTGTGCGTGCCAGCTTCCTCGCGGAACCCTGGCACGAAGGGTGGCCTGGCATTCAGCACGGCGGCGTCACCAGCGCCATTCTGGATGAGGCCACCGCGTACGTGACATTTTTCATGGGTGTCGTCGCGGTCACCGCGCAGCTGCAGGTCGAGTTTCAAGATCCGATTCGAGTCGGCGAGCGCGTGGAGATTGAAGCGCACCCGACCAAGGTGACGCGGCGCATCGTTGAGGTCGATGCCTCCATTCGGGGCACAGACGGTGCGTTAAAGGCGCGATCGCATGCGAAAATGATGATTCTCAGCCAACAGCAGAAGGAAGAAATGGGACTGGCGAACTTGCCCTAGGCAGTTCGCGTCCCCCTGCTGCCGCTGATTGCGCTGTTTGGCTCCTTACCCCTATTCAGTCCGGGACAGACGGTGCCACAATCGGCCTGTACAACGTCCGCTCCCGCTTCTCCAATAACGGAACAACCGTCTCCAGTACGAGCCGCTTGAAGTAGGGCGTCTCGGAATGGGCAGACAATGCCTGCTCGTCGACATACTGCTCGAACAGCAGGAAGTGGTCAGGATTGTCGATGGAACGGTTCACGAAGTAGTGGATGCAGCCTTGCTCTGATTGGACGTGGGTCATCATTTCGCGCAGCGCCGCTTCGACCGCGTCGCCCATCCCTGGCTTACACTGATACTTCGCTGTCAGTACAACCACAGTGCATGCTCCTTTCGAGGCTCCGCAGCAAGCGCGGGCCATCGCCGTGATCCTTCTTTCTCCAGTGTACCTGAATTTTGCCGCAGGTTCGAGTCACACCTATCACCCAGGGGCCTGTGATAGAATGATAGGAACAACGTGTTGCGTGCCGTGCGAACAATCCCCGGCACAAGGAGGCGTCCCCCTTGGCCGAAGTATGGAAATTCATCCATTGCGCAGACCTTCACCTGGACAGCCCGCTGGTCGGCTTGGCTGGCCGGGCGGATGCGCCCATCGACGAAATTCGCGCCGCGACCCGCAGGGCCTTGGAAAATTTGGTCACGTTGGCGCTGACGGAAGCGGTGAAGTTCGTCGTCATCGCGGGAGATGTGTACGACGGCGACTGGCCGGATTACACGACCGGGTTGTTTTTCAATGCGCAGATGAGCCGGCTGAATGCGGCCGGCATCCCCGTGTATCTCATCAGCGGCAACCACGACGCCGCCAGCAACATCACACGGAGTCTCGTCTTGCCCCCAAATGTCACCCAATTTTCAGTCGATCACCCCGAGACGGTTGTCCTGGACGAGCTGTGCGTGGCGCTGCATGGGCAGGGGTTCAAAGAGCGGGAGGTCCGTGAGAACCTCGTGCCCAGCTACCCGGATGCGCTGCCCGGGTACTTCAACATTGGCATCCTGCACACCTCCGCCGAAGGACAGGCAGGCCATGAAACCTACGCCCCGTGCCGCCTGGATGAGCTAATTCAGAAAGGGTACGACTACTGGGCGCTGGGTCACATTCACAAACGGCAGGTTTTGCATCGGGCACCCTGGGTGGTCTTTCCAGGCAATCTGCAAGGGCGCCACATCCGGGAGACGGGTGAGAAGGGCTGCATGCTCGTCACGGTCGCCGACGGCAATGTGACCTTGGCGTTCCGGCCCCTCGACGTGGTTCGCTGGTGCCTGTGTCCGGTCGATCTCGACGGTGTCCAGACCGACGACGCGTTTTCGGCTCGCGTCGCGGCTGCCGTCGCCCAGGCGGTGGACCAACACCCGGGACTGCCCATCGCGATGCGCGTTGTGTTGCAGGGTCAAACGGCTTTTCATGGGACCCTCTTGGCGGATGCCGAACGGTACCGCCATGAGGTGGAGAACGCGGTCAATCAGGCGGCACCCGGACGCGTTTGGATTGAACGGGTGAAAATTGCGACTGAACCCATGCAGGCGGCGCCCGCCGTCGCCTTGGACGGCGATGCTGTTGCTGCGCTTGTGCACCACATCGACGAAACGGTTGCAGACGCGGCCTTTCTGGAGGCGGTTGCCAGCGACATGCGCGAAGTGCAAAGCCGGATGCGTGCGTACACGCGCCGCGAAGGGGCGACGGTCATCGAATCTGCCGAGGATGTTAAGCCGCTCCTGGCGGACGCCCGGTCGCTGCTGCTCGCCATCCTTGGGCAAGGGAGGACAACAGGGTGAGGATTCGCCGCATTCATGTTCAATCGGTGCTTCATTTCGCCGATTACGAGCTGGATTTTGGCACGGCGTCCACGGGTTTGCATCTGCTGCACGGGCCGAACGAAGCGGGGAAGAGCACGCTCCTCCAACTGCTGATTGACATGTTGTACGGCGGGCCGATGGCGGAACGCATGAAAGACGCGTACGACAGCCGCTCCCGCCTGGAAGTGGTGCTGGAGCAGCCCGGACAGCCTGCGGTGACGGTACGGCGCAAGAAAAACCGGGCGCGGCTGGTGCTCGAGGCGAATGCCAGCGTCACCGAGGATGACCTGCTCGGCACGTACCTTGGCGGGTACGACCGTGATCGATACACGCTGCTGTTTGGGTTCAATCACGAGCGGCTGCGCGCGGGCGGCGACAGCCTGCTGCAGTCCGGCGGGGAGGCCGGCGTGTCGCTGTTCGAGGCAGGGGGCGGTGTGCAGTACCTGCAACAGGTGCTCGCCAAGTTGTCGGAGCAGTCGGCCAACCTGCTCGATCGCGGTTTTATGGCCCGCTCCGCGAAATTGCTGAATCGGGCGTGGCGCGAATTCCAGGAAGCCGAACGGGCGGTGCGCGACACCAGCCTGCGCGGTGACGCGTGGCATCGCCAGCGCGATGCCATCGCCCAGCTGCAGCGAACGCTGGATGACCTCGTGCGGCGGTTGGAAGAGAAGCGCAACGAACAGATTCGGCTGACCCGGTTAAACCGCATTCGCGGGCTGCTGACGGAACTGCAGCGGATTCGCCAGCAGATGGAGGAGATGGGGCAGGTCGTTGTTCTGTCGGATGCCGTCGACCAGCGCGTCCGCGAGGTGCTGCAGGCGGAGCGGGAGCTGACGCGGCGGCTCGCCGAACAGGCGGCAGAGTATGAGCGGCTGCGAGGACAGCGCGCGCAAATTGCGCAGGACCCAGCGGTCCTTGCTTGTGCGGAGGACATCAACGGGCTGAGCGAAGGGCTGCGCCAGTATGAAACGCGGTGCCAGGAAGAACTGCCGCAAGCGCAGCAGCAGCTGCACCAGCGGCGACAGGACGCCATGCACCTGTTGAAGCGTCTGGCGCCGGCGACGAGTCTCGACGATGTGCACACGCTATGCATTCCGTTTGCCGACCAGGCGCGCATCGAGCGGTTGGCGGAGGCGCTGCGCCAGGCGCGATCGGACGTTGAACGAGAGCAGCAGCGCTGCGAGGCGATGCGCGCAGAACAGGACACGGTAAGCGCTGCCTTGGCGCAGATGCCTGTGCCGCCGGACGTCTCTGGCTTGCGCCGGTTGATTCAGGAAGTGCGCGAGCAGGGAAACCTGGACGAGGCGATTGACCGGCTGAACCAGGAAATCACCTTGAAGCAGCGGGATGTGGAGCGGCTGTACCACGGGCAGACAGTGTGGCGCGGCGCGTTGACCGAGGCGCCGTCGCTGCCGATTCCCGTCAGCGAGACCCTGGAACGCTATGCGCGGACCTTCGCGGAGGTCGAAGATGGGCTGCGCGACTGCGACCGAAAGCTTGAACAGGCGCGTGAATCGCAGGCACGAGCGGAAGAGGAGCTGGAGGCGCTAGAACGGACCGGCATCATTCCGGTTGAGGAAGACCTGCAGCGCATTCGGATGCGGCGTGACGCAGGCTGGCGGCTGGTGAAGCAGGCGTGGCTGAGCGGCGGCGTCGATGAGGGCGATTGCGCGGCGTTTGTGGAGCAGGAAGGGGGCGCGCCGCTCCATGAAGTGTTCGAGCGGCTGCTGCGGGAAGCAGACGAAACGGCTGACTGGATGCGCAAAGAGGCCGACCGCTCTGCGAGCCGTGCGCTCTGGATGCTCAAGCGCGAGCAGGCCCAGCGGGAGCTGGAGCGCCTGATGGAACGGCGTGAAGCGCTCGCGAACCAGTGGACGGCGTGTTGGGACCAGTGGCGGGAGGAGTGGCGTGCGGCCGCGATCGAACCGAAGTCTCCGGCGGAGATGAAGGACTTCGTGAACCATGTGCTGCGGCCGATCGCCGAAGGCATTCGCGGCGTGGAAGCCCTGGCCGCAGAACGCGCCAAGCTCACCAGCCGACGGGACGCGTACCGGGATGCGCTGGCAGAAGCCCTCGCTGTGCAGCATGCGGCGGACCGCGAACCCGTTGCAGGCGTGCCGCGCGGTGCCTCTTCGTTGCCCGCCGCGGGCGGCAAGGGGGCGGGGCTGTCCAAATGGCTCCGCCAAGCGGAGTTGCATGTGGAAGCCGTTGCCGAGCGTGAAGCAGAACGGCGCGAATTGGCCGCGCAGCAAAAGCGGCTGGCGGAGGGGCTCGCGGTGCAGGCGCGATCGGCGAAACAAGCGCGCGACCAGCTGGCGGCCCTGGAAGCACAATGGGATGTCCTTCACCTCGAGTTTCCGGGACTTCCGCAAGAAGCGGAGGTGGCCACGGGGTATGTGCGCCAGTTGACGCAGCTCTTTGATTGGGTGCGCGACATCGAGCGGCTGCAGTCCGACATCGACCGGCTCCGGGCCGACTGCCGGGCGTTCGAGCAGCGGGCGGAGGTGTTGGCGCGGCAGCTGGACGAGCGCATTGCGGACTTCCCGTCCTTGGCGGCGTGGGTGCGTCATGTGCGGGAGCGCCTGCGCAACGCCCAGGCGGCGTTCAATCAGGCGGAGCATGTGCGCCAGGAGCTCACCCGCGCACAGAAGCTCATGCAGGACACCGAAACGAAGCTCCGCGCAGTCCAACGCGAGATTGACCAGTACCTGGAAGACTACCACTGTCAGCGCCGCGAAGACCTGTACTTGGTAGCGGAACGCTCGAGCGCCTACAAGGAGGCCGCGGCCAGCCGCGATCATCAGGAGCGTTTCCTGCGGGAGACGGGCGATGGACTGTCTGTTTCCGAACTGGAGGCGGAATTTGCGGCGTTTGCGGCGGCCGAAAGTCCACATCGGCTGCCGGCACGCATCGAAACCTTGACCACGGAAATCCAGGAGCTCCAGGCACAGCTGGACGAGCACAAGGATACCCTGCGCGAGATGCAGATTACGTTTCGGGCGCTGGATGGTTCGCAGACGACAGCAGCCGATCACGCTCAGCAGGCGGAAGCACACCTGGCCGAGGTCGACCGGCTGTGGAACGAGTACCTGCGCGTCGAGCTTGCGCGGCGGTTGCTGCACCGTGCCATTGAGGTGTTTCGCGAACAAAACCAGTCCTCGGTTTTACAGCGTGCCAGTGAATTCTTTCATCGCTTGACGGTGGGGCGCTATCGAGCGCTGTCTGTTGAACATGACGGAACTGAGTGGTACCTGGAAGCTGAACATGCGGATGGCACGCATCGGCGGGTGCATCACATGAGTGACGGAACGCGCGACCAACTGTTTCTGTCCTTGCGCCTGGCATTCGTGGCGCAGCAAGTGCAATCCGGCGGCTTTGCTCTGCCGCTCATCATGGACGACATTCTCGTTCATTTCGACGACCAGCGAACGCGGGCGGCGTTACAGGTTCTGCACGAGCTGGCGGCTGAGACACAGATTCTGTACTTCACACACCATCAGTCCGTCGTGGATGCGGTGCAGGGGTTGGCGGAAAGCGGGCGTGTGCAGATCCATCCCGTCAACGCTGCGCCGTGAGGTGCCGCTCTGCGTGTGCGTGTACCTGCTGCCGCGCCGTGCGGCGAAGCGCATCTTCCCGTGCCGCGTTGCCTTACCCAGCAACGGGTTCGTCCGGGTCCATCGTGTACATGCCTGGACCGCTCATACACCAGGCCAAGTGCTCGCTGACCCGGCAGGGTTCGTCGCCGACGCCCAGTTCATCGGCTGCCTGCGCGACGCCGCGAATCACCGCCGCCGTGTCGAGCGGCGTCAGCGACGGCCCCAGGCACTGTACGGTGCCGAACGTGACGGAAATGGCAGCCACCATCGGGTTGACACCCAGATTCGTGAGCGCGTGCATTACGCCCCGCGTGGTTTCGCGAATCGTCGCCGGATCACGATGCAGCGACTGCAGCGCCACCTTGACGGCCAGCTCGGATGCATAGCGGCTCATGTGGTCCAGTTCCGCGTGCCCGACGTGGCCGTGCAAATTGTACACGAGGCAGTCCTGGATGACCGACGCCAGCAAAAAGTCCCCCGAACGCTTCTCTTTTTCAATCATCAACCGCAGGTGAGCCTCCAACTCGTGTGCCAGCAACGTCATTTCGCTCATCACACATCGCTCCTCTCCATACACTTATTTTATCAAAATATTTCGGTAGATCCACAATAGACAGGGATGGACACGGAATTTAGACGGAATTTGGACACGGCGCTTAGGTGAAAAAGAAAGGACTGCCTTGTGCAAGGCAGTCCCGATTAGGAATAATAGAATGAACGTGCAGAATGAGGACCTCAATCCATCAGCAGGACATTACGCGTTGGCGCCGGTATTGGACTTCGCCCCCATCGTCCAGAGGCTGAGGATGACGGTAACAGCACCGAGGATGACAGTGGTCCAGGTTGCGCCGGTGGACAATGCGTAGACAAACGGCTGAATGATGAACCAAATACCCGTCAGCAGATAAATCCAGGTTTGCCAGGTACCCCAGCCGGAGGAATCGGACTTCCCCATCGCCCAGGCCGCGACAATCAGCTGAATCGCGCCGATCACGATGCTGGTCCACAATGCGCCGGTGTCATTCGAGTAGCTGAATACCCACGGCGAGATGATGAACCAGATGCCAATCAGTGCTGCGAGTCCGTTTCTCCACTTCATACCAAACACCTCCATAGATTTAATATGTTGCTTACATATAGTAAGTTACAACTCTTATGTTTGTATTGCAAAGCTCATTTTCGGCCGTTTCCCCTTGGAATTCGTCGTCGTCGGCCGTGACGCGCTGTCACCCGGCGTATGCGTACGCTCCCGTCGAGAGCCGCCGTGAATCGCGGTTGTCCATCACGCAGGCGCTGCGGGCGTGCAGAAAACCCTGAGCGGATGTGCCCAGGGTTTTCTGCGTATCCCTATGACGTTGACCAGAACGAACCATCATGCGTGGGCGTGGTGGCTGTTGCTGGACTTTGTCGTAGTTTCGTTGTCCTTGACTGCCATCGTCCACAGGTTCAAAATCATTGTGATGGCACCCAAGATGACACTGGTCCAGGTTTCTGCCGAAGACAGCGAAAAGACGAACGGCTGTACGATGAACCATGCGCCCATGACGAGCGACACCCACGTCTGCCAGACCTTCCACCCGGATGTGTCCTTGAGAGCGGTCGCCCACCCGGATGCGATGAGCTGGATGGCGCCCAGTACGATGCTGGTCCACAGCGGAGCTGTCTCATCAGCATAGTGGAAGACCCAGGGCGAAATGATGAACCAAATACCAATCAATGCTGCCAACCCGTTTCTCCACTTCATCATTGAACACCTCCATTTGGATTCGTGGATGTTGATTACACTAAGTAAAGTACATCCGAGTCTGAGGTTGTTCAAACCTTGTTTTGACTTTTTTTGACCAAAAGCGTGCCGTGCCGTTTTATCGAGACAAAATAGCTTTATCTTTCTCTCATTTACTCGCGCAGTCTCGTTCAGGCGAGCATTTTCACGCGAGCATCAGGAGTCGATACCGTGTTTTTGAAGTCGGTGAACCACCATGATTAGTACGTCAGACATCACCGGTGCATTTTACGTTCGTAAGGCGAAGCCGCCGTGGGGCAAAGCGGCCGTTGCTTCGTTAACGATGGGGATTTGTATGTTGGCTGGCGCAGTTCTCGGGCATGTGGAGTGGGGGATGCTGGCCACGACGGGCGGGTTTGCTTCTTTATATGTCCACAATGAATCGTACCGGGTGCGCGCATGGAAACTGCCGCTCGTCACGCTCGGACTCGCCGCGTCACTCGGGCTCGCCACGCTGTTCGCCGGCCACTTGTGGACCTTGACGTGTACCCTGGTCCTGGTCAGTATGGCGGGGACTCTTGTGGCGGGGGTATTGCGCCTCCCACCCCCAGGCGGATATTTTTTTGTCCTGGTCTGCGCGCTTGGCACGGGGCTGCCTGTCGCACCAGGGCAAGTGGGGCTGCGTGTCGGGCTCAGCTTGGTCGGCGGTGCCATTGCATGGTTGATTGCCATGGCAGCCTGCCTGCTGTCTTCTCTGCGCGGCCTTGAGCCGCCTGTGCAGGCACCGGCTGCAAGGGCACCGGTTCGGTCGGTCCTGCCAGCGGTGCTGCGCATCGGCGTCGGCGTGCTTGTCGCCACGGCCATTGCGGCGTGGCTGGGGAACCCGCGTCCCTACTGGGTGCCACTGACATGTGCGTCGGTCCTGCAGGGTGCCACCATGGTTGCCACCATGCATCGGACCATTCAGCGGGCTGCCGGTACAGCCCTGGGGGTTCTGGTGGCGGGCGCGATTCTGGCACTTCACCCGCCCGTGTGGTGTCTGATTGTGTGTCTGATGGCATTCCAGTGCATTGCGGAAATCATGATTGTGCGCAATTACGGCCTCGCGGTCATCGCCATCACACCGCTGCCGCTGATTTTAATCGAGTCCGGCTATCCGACGATGAAGGCCGGCATCCTCGTGAACGCGCGGCTGCTCGACACGCTGCTCGGGTGCGCGATTGGCATCTTCATCGCACTGTTGTTCCGCCGGCACACCGATCGCCATGCGGCTGCAAGCGGGGCTGGACAAGCCAGGTGAGCATTGTCACAATGACGGGGGACACATCGAACGAGTAAAGGAGTAACGGCGTGGATTTTTCGCATTACGATTCAGCAGATGGACAATATGGCTCAAGCAGACGGTCGTTTCGCCGAAGGCGGAGCGGCCAAGGCGGCCGCCGGCGCGGGTCTTTTGCACTGTTCACAGTATTGGTGGTCATCGCGGCTGGCGTGGTGTACGACCTGTTTTTCCATGTGCATGACGTACGTCCGCGGACGGTCGTGGTGAACGGCGAGAACGTGGGAGACATCGACGGTATTTCGCTGCATTCCGCGACCTGGCTGTCACAGGCGGAGGTCGACCGCTTTTTTACGCACATCCAGGTCCCAGACGCCAAGGTTCCCAAGGGGACCACGGTCTACCGGGGAGAACCCTATGTCCGGGTCAGCGATGTCGTCGCAGCATTGAATGCGTTCGGCGACGAGAGCAAGTTTGCGGGCGGGCAGCTGCAAGTCAACCTGAAGCCCAACCAGCACTATGCTTTCTCTCAAAATGGCGATTCGATTCGCCAACAGGAAGTTTGGTGGAATGGGAAGCTGCTCGGCCGTGTCTTGTTGGTGAATCACGCTGAAGCCGATTATGTCCCTGCCGCATCCGTGGCCAGTCTGCTGTCTCACGCAGGCGCGGATGCCGCGTGGACGGGGCAAGCCTTCAACCTGTCGCTGACGGGGAAGGCGAGTCCATCGGCGGTGGAAGATCCGCAGGACGATCGCGTCATTGCCTTCGGCAAGGGCAACGCCATCTACGCACCGGCGTATACATGGGACGGGGCCACCTACCTGCCGGTCTACAGTTTGGATGTGGCGTTTCGGCAGCTGGGTTGGACGTCCACCGTTGGTCAGTGGAAGTGGTCATTGACTTCCGGCGATGGGAAGGGCACCAGTGGAACGTCGACGAGCGGAACCGGCGCAGGCGGGAAGCCGGTGGTGCTGGGATTCGTGCCTTTCTATTCCGGTGACCTGGCCGCGTACAACGATGTCATGCAGCACCAGAACGTCTACAACGCCCTCGCGGCGGACACATGGACCGTGGATGCATCGGGATCGCTCAATGGGTCAGCCCCAGCGGGCTCTGTCAGCCAGGCGGCCGCAGCGGGCGACGCTGTGTACGCGATGGTGACCAACCTCGGGAGCAGCGGCTTTAACGCGCAGGAGATGACGACGATTCTCAGCAGCCCAACCCGCGCAGCGCACCTCGAGGGGGAAATCACGCGCCTGGTGCCGTCCGAGGGGTATGACGGCGTGGTGCTGGACTTTGAGTCCATCCCGGCAGCCAACCGTGCGGCGTACACGAATTTTGTCACGGGGTTGGCAAAAAGCCTCCACGCGGAGGGAAAGCGGCTCGAAGTGGTCGTGCCGCCCGATACCGGCAGTGCCAATGAGCCGTGGAACAATGCGTACGACCAGGCCAAGATTGGAGCCGCGGCGGATGCCGTCGTGGTGATGGCGTACGACTACTCCTATGTCGGCGGGAAGCCAGGTCCCATCGCGCCCCTGCCGTGGGTGCAGCAGGTGCTGGCCTACACCATCTCGCGTGTACCGGTGAATAAGGTGCTGCTTGGCGTCGATACCTACGGCTACGACTGGACGGGGAACCAAACATCCGCAGTCAGTCTGACCAGCGTAGACTCGTTCCTGGCGAGCCGCCACATACAGCCGCAGTGGGATGCCAACGCACAGGCACCATGGTACACGTGGACGGACAGCAATGGCGCAGTGCATACGGTGTACTACGAAAACGCCAGAAGCACGCAGGCCAAACTCGCGCTGGCGAACCTGTATGGCATTGAGGGGGTTGCCGTCTGGCGTGCTGGGCTCGAAGACAACGCCGTGCTTGGGGTGCTGGCGACCTATGCGAAAGGGACCGTAAAATAAGTCGAGTTGAGTTCTTGGGTGGATGGTGTAGAGGGTGAATGGCAGGCAAACGGCAGGCAGGCGGGGCGAAGGGTCAAACTTCCGATGACCCGCCGCCCAAGGCCTGCCATTTTTGCATGACCTGCTCCACGTAGTTCTGGGTCTCGGGGTAAGGCGGGATGCCGCCGTACTGTTCGACCGCGCCAGGTCCTGCGTTATAGGCAGCGAGTGCTAATGGAATGTTGCCGTCGACCTGCGCAATCAGTTGGCTAAGGTAATGGGTGCCAGCGTCGATGTTTTGCGCAGGGTCGAGCGGGTTCGTCACGCCCATTTCAGCGGCCGTACTGGGCATCAGCTGCATGAGGCCCATGGCCCCTGCAGGACTGACCGCGTTTGGATTCATGCCAGACTCCTGTTCAATGACAGCGGTGATGAGTCCGGCAGGTACCCCGTATTTCGCGGCGGCCTGCGCCACACTCTGGGAAATGGTCGTGTCGCTGGTGGTCGCCGGCGCCGCAGCTGCCAGCGCGCTCATGGCCGAAGCGGACAGGGCTCCCGTGGAAGCGTCGGGATCGACCGGAATGGTATCATCGGTCAGTGTGCCAGCGCTGCTGTTTCCAAGGCCGCTGCTGCCAAGGCCGCTCGTCAGCAGCGCGCTCAGAACTGCCTCCGTGCTGTACGGAGAAAAGCCGGAAGAGGCGTCAAGCAGGCCTGAGCCTGTCGTGCTGCTGTCGAGTCCGTCCTCGTCACTCGAGCCAAACAGGTCCGTATCCGAGTCGGTCGAGCCAATGTCACTCAGCGCCTCCGTGTTTGCGGCGAGCATGCTCGCTTCCATTTGCTGCAGCAGCATTTGCTCGAACGTCTGAATTTCCGAAGCCAGTGCTGCTTCGCTGGAAGACAAGTTGGTCGCTGAAGTCAACGCCGCTGTGCCCGAAGATGGGGCAGCCGTTGTTCCTGCATCTGTCAGGGCCGAAGTGCCTGGCGTTGTCGGCGTACCGCCAAGCGTGTTGGACCCTGCGGTATTCACAGGAGAAGCGCTGACCCCGTTCACATTGCTCCCTGCCATTGTGCACACTCCCAACGATGGAACTGCCGGCACCAAGCCGCTCGTATCCCGTGTTATCGTTGATGGAGTCATTCGACAGCGCAGGACCTGTTTCCTGCTGTCAATCGTACAGGCGGTACGCAATTGCCATTGACAAGCACCCCTTGCGACCGCTATTGTATTGTTCGTTGGTGACCATCATGGAGAGGTGGTCGAGTGGTTTAAGGCAGCGGTCTTGAAAACCGTCGTAGGTGCAAGCCTACCGTGGGTTCGAATCCCACCCTCTCCGCCATAAAAATCCTTCACTGGTGCGGCATCTCGAGTCTTCGAGTATGTCGCGTTTTTGTTTCTGTGTTTGCAACCATCCAGGCATCTGCAAACGAATTGCAAACTTTTATCTGCTAAATCATTTTTTGAATATGACGGCATCAAACTGATCTGCCATTTCGTGCTACAGGCTCGGCAGCAGGTGCGAGTAAAGGTCGAGCGTGGTGTTTATCGTGGAAAACGGGTGTCCACGTTGGATGCCCATTTTGGCGTTTGAATGTCCTATGACAACTTGACGTATCACAACGTCAGGCACGTTGTGATACGCTTATTAAACGAGCGTTTTGCAGATTCATGAGTCCTTGTGCAGTAAGGGATAACAGGGCATAAAAAAGGACTTCACCCCAACTTCGAGAAGATTTCAAGTGACCAAACCCAAAACTCTCTGAGGAGGGAAGTCCACTTGTATCTTCTCCAAAAACCTCTGTTTTCCTTTGAACAATGGCTAGAAATTGAATCCAGCGAGCGATTGGATCTGTTCTTTTCAGCGCTTGATCTCGAAAGCTATGCCGCTAAGTTGAGAAATTCCGCACCCCAAGGGGCGAAACCTATCAATCGAGAGGCAATTCTGCGGGCCTTGCTGGCCGCCCCAATGGAGGGTATATCAACGTTCACTCGGTTGCATGAGCGCCTGGACAGAGACTTTCGATTCCGGTATCAGTGTGGTTTTCGGCTGGATGAACGGGCGCCGTCGATTGCTACGCTGAGTCGGGTGTTCAGCGCTGCTGTTGAGAAAGGGCTCGTCAAGGACCTTTTCACTGACCTGGTCAGTCAGTGCAGAGAATCCGGAATCATCAACACCGAACATCTCGCAATCGACAGCACGGCGATTGGCGCCTACGAGAAGAAGCAGCCAAAGTCACGCAGTCAGCATACAGGCAACGCCAACTGGGGTGCCAAGTATGACACATTCGGCAACAAGCTCACGTGGTTCGGATACAAGGTCCACCTTGCGGTGGACACCGCCAGCGAACTTCCGGTAGCCTTGGACGTAACGCCTGCCAACGTATACGACGGCGAAATGGCCATACCGCTGATGAAGGACATCTATGAGCGTAACTGGCGTTTCAAGTTCGTCATGATGGACGCCGGATACGACCAGGTGAAAAATTACGAAGCCGCTCGTGGGTACGGAGCACAGGCAATCATCGCACTGAACAAACGGGGCGAAAAGGAGCCGCCTGCCGGCATTGCCTCGGATGGCACGCCACGTTGTTCAATGGGCTACGACATGGTGTACTGGGGTGCTGACGGTGAACGACTGAAGTTTCGTTGCCCACATGCTGTAGGCAAGGTTGATTGCCCGCTTGGGATTGCAGCTTGCTCGGATTCCAACTACGGAATGGTGGTCAAGAAGAGCATCGGCGAGGATGTCCGGCGTTACTCAAACCCTCACCGAAACACACGAGGCTGGAGAGAACTGTACAACGAGCGGACATCCGTTGAGCGTTGCCATTCCCGACTCAAGGAACACTTGACGATGAGCGATGTGCATGTGAGAGGAATCCGAAAGGTCACAGCTTACGTTTACATCAATACGATAGTTCTGCTTGCATCAGCACTGGCGGCAAGCGCAGCAAGCTGTGCCGAGAAGAGTGCCTAAGTCTGCCCGTCGTTCAGTAAAAGACGTCATGACGTGCGTCTAAGCAGTGTAAATCATTGTAAGACCGATCCATCCAACTGATCCGAATTCGTTTTTCATTCGAGTAGGACGTCATTCTGCAAAACGCTCAAACAAACGGGCGGAGAGATTAATTCAAGATTGGCTATTGGGGGTAGGAATTTTGGTACGTTGGATTGTTTCTCTTAAGCCCCGGAATTGGATTGGACATAAACAGTGAGGCCATGGATTCAGAAGGTTGTTCAAGTGGACGTTTGAAAGAAAAGACGCGGTTTTTTGAGCCTTGGCTCATGGCCGCGTGTTTCGTGGTTGCCGTGCACTTCTACCTTTCTTTCCCGGAACATTCTCTAGAGCACGATACCTAGCCGTGTTCAATGAGTTCGGGGATCATGGTTCTCCGACGCCCTATCCTACCTCTTCGCCAGGCAGGCCAAGGGCTTGCAGGTCCCGAGTGGTCGTCTGCCGGATCTGCCGCTGGAACACGTGCCCCATGCTACAATTGGTAGCAGACGTATGATACGAGACTTGGGGGAGCGTGCGGAATATGTATGCGAAATATTTCGATGAGTATGAGGCGGGGGAGTCCTGGTCGTCTCACGGAAGAACTATCACGGAGGCACACATTGTCAATTTTGCAGGACTGAGCGGTGACTGGTTTCCGCTGCACACGGACGCGGAGTATGCGGAACGGACAGTGTTTCAGCAGCGAATTGCGCATGGCATGTTGGTCTTATCGGTTGCCACGGGGCTGATGGTGCTCCATCCGGACGTCGTGATCGCCTTTTATGGGATGGACAACGTGCGATTCGTCAAGCCCACGTTCATTGGCGATACGATTCATTTGGAAATGACCGTTGCAGACCTGCTGGATAAGCACAATGGCACCGGCGTCGTGGCCTCGAGCTTGAAGGTGGTGAAACAAACCAACGAGCCGGTGGTTGTGGCGGGGGTCAAGATGCTGCTGAAGAAGCGCGGGGAATCTACATCTATCGTGTAGACCCAGGTATTCGTTCTTCGCGCGAATATCCTGCGAGTGTATACGGCGCGCGTTCACGGAATCGAAGATGTCACAGAACTGCGAGTCGGAAACGGTAGGGCTGGGCGCCATACGCATCAGGAGCGCGTGTGGCACCCCATATCTTTTCACGCCGTGGGCGAATGGTGCCACTGTGACCGTGCATGTCTTGAACAGCAGCAAAAGGTATCTGTTGCATCGAACTGCTGCGGCTGCTCGAGTGATGACGTAGATTCCGCACCGCCCTCTTCAGAATCCTCTAGATTTTTCTCCTGACCTTTCAAACAGGACTCAAGAATCTCCAGTGCAAGTTGTCTGCACAGCGGCTTAGCACGCACTGCACCCCCTGGCTGATCACGACAGATACGCCCATTTGCTTGTATCCCCGATGACAGACATGATTTTCGGTCAACAAATTCCACAACAACGGTTCTGAAAATTCCGCAACCCTATATACATATCGATATATCATTTGTTGAGGTGTTCAGGATGCTCAATCGTTTCTCGGGTGTTCCGCTCTATCGACAGATTCGGGCGCAATTTGAACAGAAAATTCGTGACGGCGAATGGAAACCCGGAGACAAAATTCCGACTGAAGAACAGTTACAAAGGGCGTACGGTGTCAGCCGAATCACCGTTCAACGGGCTTTGCGGGACCTGTCCATCCAGGGAATGCTCACGCGGGTCGCTGGCAAAGGAACTTTCGTTTCAGCCGGTTCCGCGGAGGAAAACCTTTTGGAATTTATCAATGTCTTGAGAAACGAGCCAGCGATGGAGGGTGACCATCATGTAATCGGGGCTGGACGACAGCGACCGGATAAACTGATTGCAGCGCGAATGGACATTGCGCAAACAGATGAAGTGTTTCGGCTGGAACGTATCAAGGTGTCAAACGGGATGCGGGTGGCACTGGAAACATCGTTTGTACCTGCGGCCCTTTGCCCGACACTTCTGGATGGGCCGCTGGAAAGCCTGATTTTATATGAATATTTTAAGGCCCACGGCGTACACCTTGCGGACGCAAAGATGTATGTTCAACCGATTCTGCTTGGCGATGAACCTGCGTCGCTGCTCAATATGCCATCTGGATTGCCAGTATTTCAGTGGGAACGAATCTCGTATACAACGGACGGGAAGGTTGCGGAACTGTCGAGGTTCGTCATTCGTTCTGATTTGCAGCGATTCTTTGTCAAGTATCACGTATGATACTTGCTTTTCATCAGTGCCATGATTCATCCGTCGAGCGAAGGAGGCGACATTCGGATGTTTTTCGGAATTTTTAGATGAAAAGGAGTGGAGTCAGTGATGAACAATGAGAAGTGATTGGAGCTACATTTTGTTCCTTGGATGGAAATGTAAATCCGCTTCGGTTGGTAGACGCCTACCGCAGGGCTGCACTGCGACAGGGTGCCCGATATACCTTTTACAACCCGGTACAGGAGATTGTGGAGCGGCGCGGTGGGTTCACCATTGTTACTGCTCGAGCAGCAATTCAGGCGAAGAATGTGGTCATCGCAGCCGGGATCTGGTCGAAAGCGATTGGGGAAAAATTAAATCTTTCGATTCCGGTTCGACCCGTACGAGGTCAGATTTTAATTACGGAGCCATTGCAACCTTTGTTGAAATACACGATGAGTGGGATGAGACAGACCCAAAATGGTGAGGTGTTGATCGGGTATTCAAAAGAAGAAGCGGGGATGGATCGCCGAACCACATTGCGAGTTGTCCGGCAAACCGTGCAAATGGCGATTGAAGCCGTGCCGAAACTCGAAACCGCAAAACTTGTGCGTGCTTTTTCAGGGCTGCGTGTCATGCCGCAGGACGGACTGCCAATTCTCGGCGTGATTCCTGAACACCCAGGTTTGTACGTTGCAGTCATGCATAGCGGCTATACCTTGTCTCCTTTGGTCGGGACGGTCATCGCAGAATTCATTGTGGACGGTCAACCTTCGATTTCGATTGACGAATACAGTATCACTCGCTTTTTGCAGTAGAGACTTCCTGCAGTGGTGTTGCAGGAGCCTTCTTTCCGCGCTGCATCGTGACCTGCCCCAATCCCTGTCTTCGAACAAGGGCTCGCCTTACTGTCCCTGTGTGGATGACCAGTAGGGCTGCGGCCCTTGTTTCTGTTTTTTCGATGGTTGCTGGTTCGGATTGCGCAGAACGGACCAGAGTCCAAGAAAAGTAACTCCAACGGTCAAGGTACCTAACAATGCTCCGCCGATGGGCGCAAAAGTGCGGTGCCGTTTTGCCACGTTAATCACCCTTTGTTCGTGCGCCTTGTTGAGCGCGAATCGATGCTCTGCTGTGAGTATGCCTGCAGATTTCCTGAATTATGCAGGGTTGATGGCGCGGGCTGGGATTGCCTCATTTTATTTCCGCCTTTCCAGAAGGCATCCTGAATCCGACAGAGAAAGGTATAATCAAGGAAATCCATGGGGTAAGGAGTGCTGGTATGCATCAATCGTCCACGATTGTGGTGGTTGTACTTTTGGTGGTATTCGGATTATACCGCCGCGTACGCAGGCAGATTGGTTATCAGTTGCTGCGCCGGGGGGCGTTAACCTTTCGGGCCGTGCTGTTTGCGGTCGTCAGTGTTCTGCTGCTGGTGGCAGGGTACAAGCAGCCTATGGTCTATGTGGGGGATGGCATCGGAATTGTGCTCGGACTCGTGCTCGCCTATATCGCCATGCGTTATACGCAGTTTGAACAGCGCGGCGGGCAATGGTACTACCGTTCGAATGGGTGGATCGGAGCGATTGTCATCGCGCTGTTCTTTGGTCGCCTGATTTACCGTTTCGCGTTACTCTACAACCTGGAGAAGTCTCCGGCCGCTGGAGCGGGCACTTCAGCGAGCTTGCAGGCGGTATCGTACACCACCGACCCGTGGACGGCGGGGGTTGTGTTTATCCTTTTCTCGTACTACGTGGCGTATTTTTGGATGGTCTTGCGCAAGGAAAAGGAACTGTCTGCGGGTGCCCTGACGGCTCGTCAGAGCGACCCGTCATGAATGTCATCTCGATGGTGAGGGACCTGGATGCGATTCACGCGAACAAGTTGGGTGATGGGTATCGGGACGATCGCGGTGTTGATGGGGCTCTCTGGCTGTGGGAAACAACAGACGATTTTGCAGAAGGATGCGGTGAAGTACCCGGAGGCAGTACGGTTGTACCAGCAAGGGTGCAACACGTGTCATGGTGACAACTTGCAGGGCGGGATTGGCCCGAACCTGCAGCATGTGGGGAGCCAACTGACGGAAGCGCAGATTCGGCATCGCATTGAGGTCGGGAGCGGGCCGATGCCGGCTTATGGGGCGCCTGGCGACGCGATCTACACGCCAAGCCAGATTCAGGCGCTGACACAGTGGCTGTCCGCGCAAAAATAGGCTGCCGCGGCGGAACAAGGCGGGTGCAAAAATTTTTTTCGGAAGCATGTATGCTTTCCGTCACCGCGGACATAATAAGCCGCGTAAGGGAAGGTGATGTGTGATGGTGACGAAGACTTGACCGCACGGGAAAGTCGTAAGTTCCATTCATCGTCAGCAATCCTTTACGGCGAGGGGGACAGCTTCGGCTGTCCCTTTTCGCATGTTGGTGCGGAAGCACTTGACAGACACGAAAGGAGCGTTGTATTATCGTACTCGTCCGTTCCGCGGCCCGCACGATTCCGCCGCAGGAATCGGCACGGCGGGTGAGTTTGCCGGGGTGTCTGGAGCCTGAAATTGGTGGTTGCAATTCATCTCCTGACATCGTATAATAGGCTTCGTCGCTTCGAGAGGCGGGACTGACAAACGTGATGTACCGTGCGCCCGTAGCTCAGCCGGATAGAGTGCTTGACTACGAATCAAGAGGTCGGGAGTTCGAATCTCTCCGGGCGCACCACGCCGAAGTGGCGGAATTGGCAGACGCACACGACTCAAAATCGTGCGGGAAACCGTGCCGGTTCGAGTCCGGCCTTCGGCACCAGTTCGTGGGGCTATAGCTCAGTTGGGAGAGCGCTAGAATCGCACTCTAGAGGCCAGCGGTTCGAATCCGCTTAGCTCCACCACGTTCCTCGATAGCTCAGCGGTAGAGCATCCGGCTGTTAACCGGAGGGTCGTAGGTTCGAATCCTACTCGGGGAGCCACTACTCGTCTTCCACGCGGGCCTACCCGGCTACCGCATTTTTGCGGCCCCATGGTCAAGCGGTTAAGACACCGCCCTTTCACGGCGGTAACGGGGGTTCGAGTCCCCCTGGGGTCACCACGGGCGGTTAGCTCAGCGGGAGAGCACTCGCTTCACACGCGAGGGGTCGGCAGTTCGATCCTGCCACCGCCCACCAGACAATCGCATATCTCAAGCAATGGTTTGTGCGGTTGTTTTGCAACGAGAAGCACAATGACGCGGGGTGGAGCAGTTGGCAGCTCGTCGGGCTCATAACCCGAAGGTCGCAGGTTCAAGTCCTGCCCCCGCAACCAAGTGGAGCTGTGGTGTAGAGGCCTAACATGCCTGCCTGTCACGCAGGAGACCGCGGGTTCGAATCCCGTCAGCTCCGCCATGTTTTACCCGCATGCGCGGGCCTATAGCTCAGCTGGCTAGAGCGCACGACTGATAATCGTGAGGTCAGAGGTTCGAGTCCTCTTAGGCCCACCAAGCAAGCAGACAGAGAAAAGTCCCGATGGGGCTTTTTTTATTGTTCATTTTGTTCTTCAGAATGAACTGCGCATTCGCCAGCGGGCGGGCTTGACGACGAGAGAAGGAGCGGGTAATCTGTCAACAGATGAGCTGAGGCAAGAACAGTTGAGTTAGGTGAGCCGAGCAGAGCGCAATGGGAAGAGTGTATCTGTGGGTTCCTGACGACATTTCGCCGCAGCTTCGGGCTGCGGTTTTTTGCATTCCCCAAGGCGCTGTGTCACGGTTCACAGAGAGGAGTGAGCAGGATGCTGCTCATGATTGACAACTTTGATTCGTTTACGTATAACCTTGTTCAGTATTGTGGAGAGCTCGGCGCAGACATCGTGGTGCGCCGGAACAATGTTTCTCTGGCGGAATTGAAGAACTTTCACCCCACACACCTCCTGGTTTCCCCCGGCCCCTGTACACCGAATGAGGCAGGGTGCTCACTGGATGCCATTCGCTATTTCAGCGGGCGGATCCCGGTGCTCGGCGTATGTCTCGGCCACCAGGCGCTCGGTCAAGCGTTTGGCGCAAAAGTGGTTCGCGCTGATGTGTTGAAACATGGCAAGACTTCCATGGTCGAACACAACGGGGACACCCTGTTCGCTGATGTGCCTTCTCCATTTCAGGCGACCCGGTATCATTCGCTCCTGGTCGATCGCGACACGCTGCCGGATACTTTTGAACAAATTGCATCCTGTGAGGGACTCATTATGGGCCTGCGCCATAAACCGACGGGTGCGGTTGGCGTGCAGTTCCACCCGGAGTCCATCCTGACCCCGGACGGCAAGACGATGCTGCGGAACTTCCTGGCGAGTTGACAACCGGATTGAGCAAAGGAGGCAAACGCATGACACAGACTGTGCATGTGCCGGAGAGTGGAACCGTCAAACCGCGTCCTGTCGTCTATCAGCGCGGTGGCGTGGACGCGTTTTATACGTTTTTAGACCTTGTGGACGGACTCGGAGAAGGCCGCGTCTTTCTGCTGGAGGCCGCATCGGAAGAGGGCCGGCCGGAATACCAGATGAGTTTGGTCGGCATCGCGCCGGTCCTTGAGGTGCAGGTGAAAGACGGGCGGATTCACCTGTTTGCGGTCGATGGACTTCGCACTTGGCTGACGGAGCGGCTGGCTGAAGCGGGGTATGAGGCGGCTGACCGAGGGACAGAAGTCGTCGAAGCCGTCGGATCCACAAAAGTCGCAGAAGACGCGGAGGCTGCAGCTACTCATCGTGAGCCGCGGCCGAGTGTTGTGGATACACGCCCCTTGGTGTACGGCGCCACAGACCCGATGGCCTGGCTGGAAGCGCTGCGAACTGCGGTGATGACGCTCCTCCCTGCGCACGCGGGCATTTCGTTCTCGCAGGGGCTGCTGGGGTACATCGGATACGACGCCGTCCATTACTTGGAGGCGCTGCCGAAAACGACGGTGGACGACCGCGGCCTGCCGGACATCCGGTTACAGTGGCACGCCGGGATCGTCCAGATCACGAGTGCCGATACCCTGGTCTTCGACAGCGTCGCAGCGTTGGCGACAGTGGTGTCGGAGGAGGTTGCGCGGCGGCTCAGCGAGGAGCTGGCCTATGCAAAGCGGGTCATCGCGTCCGCAGAACAGGGCCAAACGCGGGGCCAGGAAAAACTTCTGGCGCTGGCGCATCTCGCGAGCGGAGCGTCGGTTCGTGCAGATCGGCTGTGGGAAGATGATGTGACGCAGGCCAAGTTCGAGGCCAACGTCCGGCAGGCCAAGGACTACATTCGCGCGGGTGACATCTTTCAGGTGGTGCTGTCCAAGCGGATGCGCGTGCAAAAGGTATTCCACCCGTACGTGGCGTACGATCGCCTGCGGAAGTTGAATCCTTCTCCGTACATGTTCGTGGCGGAGTATCCGGACATGCGCGTGTTTGGCGCCAGCCCGGAGGTGCAGTTCCGGTCCGTGAACGGATGGGCGGAGATGAAGCCCATCGCTGGGACATCCAAGGGCCGGGGGAAAACGCCCGAGGAAGATCGCGCCCTCGCAGACCGCCTCCTCCACGACGAGAAGGAACGGGCGGAGCACGTCATGCTGGTGGATTTGTGCCGGAACGATCTCGGCCGGGTGTGCCAGATTGGTTCTATTGAGGTGCCGGAGTTGATGTCGGTTGAACCGTACTCTCACTTGTTTCACCTGGTGTCTGTGGTCCGCGGCCGGCTGCGGCCCGATGTGAGCGTATTTCATGCGCTGCTTGCGACGTTTCCCGCCGGGACACTGTCGGGGGCGCCAAAAATCCGCGCGATGGAGATCATCGACGAACTGGAGGACCTGCGCCGAGGACCGTACGGCGGCATGATTGGCATGATTGACTTCGCGGGGAATGCGAACACCGCGATCGTGATTCGAACGGTGGTTGAGACGAACGAGACATACTTCGTGCAAGTCGGCGCGGGGATTGTGGCGGACAGTGACCCCGCGCAGGAGTGGCTCGAATGCGGTCACAAGGCGGGCGCGACCATCGAAGTCCTGACCGGACACGGAAGCAAGTGAGGCACGAGGCGGGGAGCGGAGGCACGAGGCGGGGAGCGGAGGCATCTGCAGCTTGCGGCTTGCGGCTTGCAGTTTGCAGCCGTTCGGGAGAAGCCGTTAGGGAAGAAAACCCGCCTTAAATTGGACAGTCCGGCGTCGCCGGATGACCGATAGGGAAGGAACCCTGCCTTATACAGGTTGGCTGAGATGCGCTCGGAGGCACTTAGGGAACAAAAGGCGCCATAAAGGGGTCGGGCTGGGGTGGCCCGACAACCGATAGGGAAGGAACTCTGCCTTATACCGGTTGGCTGAGATGCGCTCGGAGACACTTAGGGAACAAAAGGCGCCATAAAGGGGTCGGGCCTGGGTGGCCCGACAACCGATAGGGAAGGAACCCTGCCTTATACCGGTTGGCTGAGATGCGCTCGGAGGCACTTAGGGAACAAAAGGCGCCATAAAGGGGTCGGGCCTGGGCGGCCCGACAACCGATAGGGAAGGAACTCTGCCTTATACCGGTTGGCTGAGATGCGCACGGAGACACTTACGGAACAAAAGGCGCCATAAAGGGGTCGGGCCTGGGCGGCCCGACAACCGATAGGGAAGCAACCCTGCCTTATACCGGTTGGCTGAGATGCGCTCGGAGGCACTTAGGGAACAAAAGGCGCCATAAAGGGGTCGGGCCTGGGGTCGGGCCGGCGTCGCCCGACAACCGATAGGGAAGGAATCCTGCCTTACGCAGCCGCCGTCGACCCAGCCAGCCTGTACACCTCATCCTGCCCGTGTCCACCTACCCCGCCTCTTCGTCCCTGCTCCACTTTCCCCTTCTTCCCCGCCATCCTAGGACATTCACGAGGCTCCCATTGCCGCAGATTTACGCTATACTGACATCAAGCATCAAGCTTGCGTGCGGCGCACACAACTGCATCGGCGCACACAACTGCATCGGCGCACACAACTGCATCGACGTGCACAACTGCATCGACGTGCACAACTGCATCGGCGCGGGCACGCGCAAGGTACACATCCGCAGCGTGCGCATCTCGCAGATGATTGGGGAGGGGGAGGACGGTGGACGAGGCGATTTCGTTTGATCTGTCTGCCGCATCCTGGCGACGAGGCTTGACGGATGAAAAGGCGTATGTGGAGGCGCTGGCGACTCGTCTGGCGCAAGCTTTGCCAGACAAGACCAAGGTCGAGCGGGAGCGCCGGCTTTTTTCATCTGAGGCGCCGGTGCGCACGATAGAAGTGCTGTTTGATACGACGTTGTACCGGCTGCGGTTTGATAAACGGCACGGCATGACGGCAGAACGGGCGAAGGTGGTACGCGGCATCAGCCTGAAGACGGATACCGTGGATTTCTCGCAGTGGCTGGCGGACTTGTCGAAGGAATTAAACGACTTGGCGCAGAAGCACGAGGAGACTCGGTCGGCCTTGGAGCGGTTCCTCTTCGATTGACTTCGTCTTCGCTTGACTTCTTTGATTGACGTTGTGGTTCTTACGTGGGGGTGATAAAGGTGTGGTTTCGGAAAAAACCCCCTGGGGGTCCTGACAGCCGGGAGATAAGGGAGACTGCCGAGGCAAATCGCCTTCGCGCGGAAGCGACGCGGGAGGCACTGATGCGCGGAGACTTGCCTCCGAACGTCGTCGATCGTCTTGAACAGGAACGCGCAGGAGGTCTTCCCTGGACCAGCGACCTGTCCGTCAACGAGTGGCATTTGATGCGGTCGGTTGGGTTCCGTCCGCTTGGCATGGTGATGGGAAGCTGCTTCTACCATGTCGGCTACAGTGTGGCCAGCCGGGCGGGCACGTGGTATTCCAGGGACTTGACGGATGTGCAGGCTGCGTTGTACGAAGGCCGGCACCGCGCCCTGCATCGTTTGGCGCAGGAGGCCAAGCAGCTCGGGGCAAACGCGGTGGTCGGCGTGCGCATTCAGCACCATAAACCCGGGTACTTCGGCCATGAGTCTGAATTTGCCGCCTTCGGCACGGCCGTGTCGGTGGACGGATTGCCGCCGTCGGACGCTCCTGTGCTTTGCACCGTGGACGGCCAGTCGCTTGTCAAGCTGATGCAGGCCGGAGCGTTTCCGGTTGGGCTCGCGATGGGTGCCTGTGTGCACTACCAATACACGTCCAGGCAGGACAAGTGGCAGATGACCAGCTGGTACAACCAGGAGATCCCGACGTTTACAAGCGCCGTATACGAGACGCGCAACCGAGCCGTCCGAGACATGTGGAAGCAGGCCAGAGAGTTCGGGGCCAGCGGCGTGCTCGCGCATGAAACCAGGCTTGAGGTGATGAAAGTCGAGGTGGAGCGCGGGCAGGGAGACGAGCGGGAAGACCATGTGCTTGAATTTCTGTCCATCGGCACCGCAGTCGCCAGCACGACGACGCCCGTGCCGCTGCATCCGGAAGTCGTGCTGGACGTGGGGAAATAAACCGGGGAGCATAACGGTGGAGCTCAACTGAGGAACTCAACGGTGGAGCTCAGCCGGGGAGCTCAACCGGACAGATGAAACGGGGAGGGTGAATCACTTGGTAAATGGACCAGAAGGCTTGCCCGCGCACGCTTTGGAGCGGTTACGGGGACTGCGTTCACAGGGGAATCCAAGCGGCGTGTTCACGTCCGATTTGAGCGTGAATGAATACTTGCTCGTGCGCGAGGCCGGCTTTGAGCCCATCGGCATGGTGCTGGGGAGCTCGATTTACCACATTGGGTTCCAGGCGGGACGCTGGAAACAGAACATGGAGATGGACGTTCTGACACAGGCGATGTACCATGCACGCGAACTGGCCATGACACGCATGGAGGAGGAAGCGGCCGAACTGGGCGCGGACGGCGTCGTCGGCGTGCGGCTGCAAATCAACCGCTATGAGTGGGGCGAAAGCCTGGCCGAGTTTCTGGCGATTGGCACCGCAGTCGCGGCCAGAGACAAGACCGCCAATTTCCGTACCTTCCGCGGCAAGCCGTTTACCTCCGATTTGTCGGGGCAGGACTTTTGGACCCTGCTTCGCGCGGGGTATCGGCCGTTGTCGATGGTCATGGGCAGCTGCGTGTACCACGTGGCTCACCAAGGGGTTTTCCAGGCGATGTCGATTGCCGGACAAAACGCCGAGATGCCGAATTTTACCCAAGCCTTGTACGATGCGCGTGAATTGGCGATGGAACGGATGCAGACGGAAGCGCACGAAGAACAGGCGGAAGGGATTGTCGGTGTGAGAATCGAAGAAAAGTCGCACGGGTGGGGCTCGCATGTGATTGAGTTCTTCGCCGTTGGGACAGCCGTCACGCCCATGCGTGACGATCACCACGTAGAGCCGCCAAAACTGGTTCTCACCTTGAATGATTGACGATTTTGACCGAATTCGGCTACATTCCGTCTGAATTTGGGTTCGTCAGGCAATATATAGAAGCGTAAGATGAGGTGCATGGAGGGGATTCTGGATGGGGCTCTTTAAGCGAGCAGCGACGGTTGTGGAATCGCGTGTCAACAAGTTGTTGGACAAATTGGAAGACCCAAATGCGACGCTGGACCTGAGTTACGAAAAGATGCTGGATGGGCTGCAGGAGATGAAGCGCAGCCTGGCGGACGTCGTGACCGAGCAGAAGCAGCTGGAGATGCAGATCGCCGCGATCGAACGAGACATGGCAACCCGCGAGGAGGAAGCGAAGGCTGCGCTGAAAATGGGGCGTGAAGACCTCGCGCAGGCGGCGCTGGAACGAAAGCATCAGCTGGCTGACCAGCTTGTGCCGCTGCAACAGGCGCATGAGCGCATTGGTGCTCAGGCAGAGCGGTTGAAGGATGCCGAGCGCAAACTGCAGGACCGCATCGCGGCGTTCAAGACGCAGAAGGAAGTCACCAAGGCCACCTACAATGCGTCCAAAGCCGAGGTGCGCGTCGGCGAGTCGATGAGCGGCATTGGCCGCCAACTGGGCGGTGTTGGGGATACGTTGCAGCGCGCGCAGGACAAAGCTGAACAAATGCAGGCGCGGGCCGCTGCGATGGAGTCGCTGGCGGAGGAGGGCATTTTGGAAGACCCGCTTGACAAGCGCGACGCGGTGGAGAAAGAGCTTGACCAAATCAAGCGGCAGTCTGCGGTGCAGGAGGATTTGGAGCGCCTCAAGCGCGAAATGAGCGAAAGTAAATAACGGCGGCGCACTTGTCTCACGCCGCCTCCATGTGGTATAGTGATTAGCGTTCACTTGCGCCCGTAGCTTAGTGGATAGAGCGCTGGCCTCCGGAGCCAGAGGTCGGGGGTTCGAGTCCCTCCGGGCGCGCCACAAACCAAATGAAAAGGGGTTATCCCAACCGCAGTGGGTGCCACTGCGAGGGATAACCCCTTTTGCCTGTTGCTGCAACTCGCAAGCCATGCCATGCCTCGCAACTCGCACGCCGCGGCTCACCGTGTCTCCGACGCGCGGCAGGGGTTATTCCAGCGGCGAAGGTTTTCTCCGGCCGGCGCGCTCGGCGTCTTCCGGCGTGGCGGTGCGGACCGGGATGCCCCGTTCGCCGTCCCCGTGGACTTCCCGTTTCTCAAGGTCCTCCTGGGCTTGTGCGGTGATGCGATCGGCCCCCATTCTGCGAAAGCTGTAACCTGGCGTGCGTTCCGACTTTTCGTTGGTGTGATGGGTCTCCAATGGACATCCTCCTTCTGTACTTCCCAAGGCTTGTGCGGCGCTGTCTCTTCTGCGGCGCTACTTCTGGTCGGTCACGATAAACTTGCCCGTGAATTCGGGTTGATTGGTGCCCGACGGGTCGGAAATCATGTCGAACTGGCCGGCGGTCCAGGGCGAAAACGAAACAGTGGATTTTTGCCCAGGCTGCAGGTCCGCGGTATAGATTCGGTAGTACGGAATGGCAAATTCATGCACCTGATGACCTTGGTTGGTGATGTTGAGCGTGATGGGGGCATTCACCAGCGCGAGCACTTGATTGGGGATGAACCCACTGTCCGTGATGGTGACGTTCACCGTTCGGCTCTGGGGTTGTGCCTGCGTCGGTGCAGCGGGCCAGAGGACGCCGGCGAAGGCGGCGCCGACGGTCAACGCTGCAGGCAGGGTACGTATGGTCCACCGTTTCATGCTGTCCATCCTTCCTTGGGGGTATCCAGACATCGTTACCTTCCCCAAAAGCCGGATCCTTTACGCACGCATGAAAACACGAAGGACCGGCCAGCCACTGCCGATCCT
Organism: Alicyclobacillus cycloheptanicus; assembly: GCF_028751525.1. GTDB lineage: Bacteria > Bacillota > Bacilli > Alicyclobacillales > Alicyclobacillaceae > Alicyclobacillus_L > Alicyclobacillus_L cycloheptanicus. The sequence goes on along the minus strand of NZ_CP067097.1, from coordinate 385,638 downwards.
TCACCAAATGGGGACTACCTATATACCATAATGTTCGGATATCGAAATCAAATTGAAGGGGTAGCCCATATGTGGGGGACCTGTTTCTTATGCTATCATGATCTGGACAAGGCTGAAGATGGATTTCGAGGCATTCCGTCGGGCCTGATGGATACCCAGCCTGGAGGCGATAGGGTGAAACTGTACGAATCACACTGGCCAGTCCCCTCCCCGCGCGGCGTGGTTGTGCTGGTCCACGGTGCTGGAGAACACTGTGGGCGGTACGACCATGTCGCGAAGTGGTTGAATGAGGCAGGCTATGCTGTGTTGGGGCAGGACCTGCCTGGGCATGGAAAGTCGTCCGGCCGGCGCGGCCACGTGGACAGTTTTGAATTATATCTGGACGCGATCGACCGAATGGTGCAGCGGGTCAACGACCTCTACGCGGACATTCCGAAGTTCCTCTACGGTCACAGTATGGGCGGGTTGTCTGTCGTGCGCTGGCTGCAAACCCGGCCGGAACCGACGAAGCGGCTCTTGCAGGGCATCATCCTGACGTCGCCCTGTCTCGAGTTGTCACTCCCCATTCCGCCGCTGTTGATGCGCGTCGCGGCCGTGATCGATCGCCTCTGGCCCACGTTCACGCAGTCCAACCGCATCCCGGCGGAGATTGTCAGCCGGCACCCGGACGTGGTTGCGCGGTATGGGACGGATCCGCTGATTCTGCACAAGGTCACCGTCCGATGGGTGATGGAGTTGCAGCGCAGCATGATGGCGGCGCGTGCCGGCGAAGCGTCGTTCCCGGCGCCGACCTTAATCTTGCAGGCGGGGCAGGACCGTCTCGTGTCTCCCGCGGCGACACGCGCCTTTGTGCAGCGTCTGAGTGCGCCGCGCAAGGTCTATCACGAGTTCAGCGAGTACTATCACGAACTGCACAACGAGCCCGAACGGGACGAAGTGCTGGCGATGATCACATCGTTTCTGGACAGCTGCACACAGGCGACTGCGGCAGAGGGCGTGTGATACCGCTTACGCCCCCCGTACGAACAAGCTGTGCATGACCATGATGCAGCGGTCCATGACCATGGTCTTGCCGTGCGCGCGGGCGATGTCCGCGGCTTCTTCATTGTAGATGCCCTGCTGCGCCCAAATCACGGGGGCGGAAGTGTTGACCGCTTCGCGCACCACATCTGGCAGGGCTTCACTGCGGCGGAAGATGTTCACGATGTCGACCGGTTCAGGGAGGTCGGCGAGGCTTGCGACGGCGCGTTCGCCGAGGACCTCCTGTACGTTCGGGTTGACGGGGATAATCTTGTAGCCGCGCCGCTGCATTTCGGCGGAGACGGCGTAACTTTCCCGGCTCGGGTCGTCAGACAGGCCAACGACTGCGATGGTCTTGGCGTTCTTGAGAATACTTGCGATGGCTTCATTGCTTGGATTTTGGAACACGCAGATTCACTCCTGTCGCGGTTGATGGACTGAGGGTTCGTGCCCTCATCATACGGTCACTCTTCTGAAGAATCAAATTGCTGCCGAATGGGAGGAACAAGTGTGACTTACACCACTGTGAACGGGCCAGCTCCGCTGGAGGGCATCACGGTCCTCGACTTCAGCCGTCTGCTGCCTGGGCCGTACGCCACGATGTTGATGGTTCAGCTCGGCGCACGCGTCATCAAGATTGAGGAGCCTGGCAAAGGGGACTATGTGCGCTTCTTTCCGCCTGTGGAAGACGGCGTGTCGTGGAAGTACCGCTGGTTGAACCGCGGCAAGGAGAGCGTCGCGATTGACTTGAAGAAGCCGGAAGGACAAGAACTGGCCCGCGCGTTGGCAAAGAAGTGCGACGTCTTGATGGAGGGGTTTCGGCCCGGGGTGATGAAACGGCTCGGCCTCGACTATGATACCTTGGCAGACACGAATCCGGGCCTCATCTACTGCGCGATCACGGGGTACGGTCAGACGGGACCCTACCGCGACCGCGTGGGCCATGACTTCAACTATGCCGCGGTCGCGGGCGTGCTTGCGATGGCGGGGCCGGCGGGACAGCCGCCGACGCCTGCGGGCGTTCAAATCGGGGACTTGGGCGGCGGCGCCATGATGGCCGTCACGAGCGTTCTGGCAGCCTTGCTGCAGCGCGGCAAGACGGGCCGCGGCCAGTACCTGGATGTCTCCATGACGGACGGTCTGGTTTCATGGTTGTCCTACAACATTGCGGACTACTTCGCGACGGGGCAGGAGCCGCAGCCCGGCGCCCGGCAGCTGGGCGGAGACTTCGCCTGTTACCGCGCCTACCAAACAAAAGACGGGAAGTACATCGCCGTGGGCGCGGTGGAAAACCACTTTTGGCACAACCTTTGCGCTGCGTTGGGCAAGCCCGAGTACACGGAACTTCAGTACGCGCCCTATCCACAGCAGCAGGTGGTCGTTGACTGGCTGACCGAGACGTTTCTGCAGCGCGATCGCGATGCATGGCTCGCCGAGCTCTCTTCCCTGGAGGCCTGCGTGACGCCCGTCAACTCTCTGGGTGACGTGGTGCGCGATCCGCAGGTGCAAGAACGCGGCCTGTTTCGAGAAGCAGCGGATGGCGCGCCGTGGGTGCGCTTTCCCGTCCCGATGTCCGGGCTTGACCAGGCGCCGGTTGCCCATGCGCAGTCGGATGCGGCGTCGTTTGCGATTGGGGCTTGCACGGATGGGGTGCTGAAAGAGTGGGGATACACGGAGGCGGAGCTGACCGCCTTGCGGCGCGCCGGGGTGATTGCGTAATCGCGCGTGTGATTGCGTCATCGTGCGCCAGTGCAGGCCATGTCACGTAGGCAGGCGTGCGGCCAGGGGGCAAATCGCCCCCTTGGCTGCGCGATGGAACCTGCCTGCGTGCATTACGAACTGCTGGAACTGTCGTACCCATAGGCGCTGCCCATGGTGCCCATGCCCCAGGTGCTCATCGGGTAGGAGGTCATGGCGACGCCTGTACCCGCCCCGGTGAGTGCGCCGTAGGCCGGCACGAGCAGGAAGAACAACACAAAGATAATCAGGAATACAACCGCCCATCTTGTGTACCCGCCGAATGTACCATACATGTGTTTGATCCCTCCTTCGGAAGATACCTCATCAGATGATGGGACAAATGACCTGCGATACGGACACTCGCGGAGGGACACGGGAATGGGCCGACGAATCAACTGGAGACTGGGGGGCGCGTATGGAAGCTTGCAGGTTGAAGGTGCCAGGCATTTGGGTCGGTCACGCGTCCAATGTGGAAGCTGTGACCGGGTGTACGGTGGTGCTGGCCCCAGAGGGCGCCGTCGCGGGCGTGGATGTCCGAGGCGGCGCGCCGGGTACGCGCGAGACGGATTTGTTGAACCCGCTGAATACCGTGGAGCGGGTGCACGCCGTCCTCTTGACGGGCGGCAGCGCGTTCGGGCTGGATGCAGCGACTGGCGTAGTGCGGTGGCTCGAAGCCCGAGGGGTGGGCTTCAACACTGGGTTTGCCAAGGTGCCCATTGTGGTTGGGGCCGTGTTGTACGACCTTGGCATCGGGTCGGCCGCCGTTCGACCGGACGCGGCGATGGGGGTTGCCGCGTGTGAATCGGCCATCACGGCGGACGGTCCAGGCGCGGGCAGCGTCTTGGCGCTCGGCAGCGTCGGTGCCGGGACGGGCGCGACCGTCGGCAAATTGGCGGGGCATGGGCGGGCGACGAAGTCCGGCATCGGATTCGGCCGGGAAACCGTGGGCGACGTGGTGGTGGAGGCGCTCATCGCGGTGAATGCGGTCGGCGAGGTGCGCGGCCCATCAGGGGACGTGTTGGCGGGGATTCGCGGGGCAAAGCCGGGATGGTATGAACGGAGTCTGGACGTCCTGCGCCGGTTGGGTGCGGAGCAGCGCGGCGACCACCATGACGAGGAGCAGGGCGAGGAGCACGGAGGGGGACTCAGCACCAATACGACGATTGGCTGCCTGTGGACCAACGCGCGGCTCACGAAAGCACAGGCGTCCAAGGTGGCGCAAATGGCGCACGATGGGCTGGCCCGATCAATCGATCCGATTCATACGCCGCACGATGGCGACACCTTGTTTGTGTTGTCCGCGGGGGAAGCAAAGGTCGATGTGACGGTGCTGGGCGCCCTGGCCGCGAAAGCGACCGAGGCGGCGGTGCACCATGCGGTGGCCTGTGCGACGGGGCTGGGCGGCGTCCCGTCTGCGAGTGAGTGGGCCGCGGTCGGCGGCCGCATCCAATCGTGAGGCCGATGTGTGTGCGTTCGAGCGCCGCGCCTTGCCTTCGATTCAGCGAATGAACGCGCTCCAGACGTACAGTCCACACAATGTGACGAACAGCGTCGGAAGGGTCAAGACGATGCCTGTGCGAAAATAGCGCCCCCATGAAATCGAGATGCCTTTCTTCCCAAGTACATGAAGCCAAAGGAGGGTTGCCAACGAGCCAATGGGCGTAATTTTCGGCCCCAAATCGCAGCCAATCACGTTCGCGTAGGCAAACATCTGCTGCATCCCGCTTGGCGCATGGGTGGCGTGGATGGCCAGCGCATCAATCATGACCGTCGGCATGTTGTTCATGATGCTGGACAGGACCGCCGCGATAAAGCCCATGGCAAGTGTGCCAGCGAATAATCCGCCTTGTGCTGCGCCTTCGATGACATTCCCAAGAAGCGTGGTGAATCCGGCATTCTGAAGTCCGTAGACCACCACGTACATGCCAATGGAGAACACCACGATGGCCCACGGGGCCTCTTTGACGACCTTCCAGGGTTGAATCACGCGCGTCCGGCTGCCAGCCGCGAGGAACACCACCGCGATGACCCCGGTCACTGATGACACAGGAATGTGCAGCAACTCAGTCAAGATGCAGCCCATCAAGAGGATCGCGAGGATGACCCACGAAGCCTGAAACATCCCTCGATGGACGATGACGCTGGACGGGTCGGGGACATCGCTCGGATGGTACCGCTCCGGAATGTCCTTTCGAAAAAACAGATACAAGACGAGGATACTCGCTCCCAGCGAGCACAGGTCAGGCACAATCATGTGCGCCAAATACGTGAGAAAACCAATGTGGAAGTAGTCCGCAGACACGATGTTGACAAGGTTGCTCACGACCAGCGGCAGCGACGTTGTATCGGCGATGAAGCCAGACGCCATGATGAACGGGATCATCTTCTTCACATCAAACTTGAGCAGCTTGACCTTTTCCAGGACAATGGGTGTCAAAATTAACGCCGCGCCGTCGTTGGCGAACAAGGCAGACACCACGGCTCCCAGAAAAATGACGTAGAGAAATACCTTTCGCCCGTCTCCGTTGGCCGCTCGCGCCATCTTCAAGGCGGCCCACTCGAAAAATCCGACTTTGTCGAGAATGGTGGACGTGATGATGATGCCCACGAATGCCAAGGTCGCATCCCAGACAATCTTTGTGACGGAAAGGACATCTTGGAACGAAACCACGTGGAACAAGAGAGCCAACACCGCGCCGCCCAATGCGCTCCAGCCAATCGACAGTCCCCTCGGCTGCCAGATGACAAATACGAGTGTGACGATGAACAATGCTGCCGCTGCGAAAACCATGCTGCCGCTCCTTCGATAAAATGGGTATATCATATGGATGGCCACGGATGTTGTCAATGGTTTCTTTCATCAAACGGTCACGAAACACCTGCCTTCTACCAAAGTCACCGTCTTGACCCCCTCCGCCCCCGCCTTTATACTGAATGAAAATACATGTTTGGGGATGTTTATGCATGGCGGAGACGGCGTCTGCTGTTCGGGTTGGGATTATCGGTGCCAACGGGTATTCGGGCATCGAGCTGTTACGCACTCTGTCGCTGCACCCGCACGTCCACATAACGTACGTGGCCGGCAGCCGCGATGCCGACGGCGGCTTGTTGGCGGAGCAGCCGTTCCTGCGCACGCTGACGGCGCCGGCACATACGCACGACGGCGCCTCGCTGGCCGCGCTGAAAGTTCAACAGTTCGATCCCGACGTCTGCGCCGCCGCCTGCGACGTCGCGTTTGTCGGCCTGCCCTCGGGCAGCGCGGGTCAGGTGGCGGCGGCGTTATACGAGCGCGGCCTGCGGGTGATCGACTTGTCCGGCGATTTGCGGCTCCCGGCGGAGGCGTACCGAACGTGGTACGGCCGTGATCCGGTGCCAGATGCCGTGCTCGGAGCCGCCGTGTACGGCTTGACGGAGTGGCGCCGGGCCTCCATCGCGACTGCGCAGCTGCTGTCCAACCCAGGCTGTTATGCCACGGCAACGCTGCTGGCGCTGCTGCCTGCTGTCCGGGCGGGCCTAAACCGGCCCGGCGCGCCGATTGTCGTCGACGCTAAGTCGGGTGTGTCTGGGGCTGGGCGAAAAGCCGTCCAATCAAACCTGCTCGGCGAACTGGCCGAGAATTTTTACCCGTACAAGGTGGGCCGGCATCAGCATACCCCGGAAATCGAGCAGATGCTGGACCCGGACGGGGGCGTACGGATTTCGCTGACAACTCAGCTGCTGCCGGTGGCGCGCGGGATTTTGTCTGCGTGTCATGTGATGCTCGAGCGGCCGGTGACGGTGGAGGAAGTCTACCAGTTCTACCAGGATTGTTACGCCGCAGAACCGTTTGTGCATGTCCTGCCGCCTGGGCAGGTGCCGCAGTTGAAGCACGTGCGGGGGTCGAACCATTGCGACATCGCGATCGCGGTGGATGAACGCACTGGGCTTTTGCAAGTGTTCTCGGTGATTGACAACTTGCAAAAGGGCGCCGCGGGGCAGGCGGTGCAAAACTTTAACGTGATGCACGGGTTTGCGGAAACGGAAGGTCTTTGGGCCCAGCCGATGTATCCGTAGGACGCGTTGGATTCCTTGGTTGGCAATCGGCATCGCGCGCCGAGCGGGCTGGCCGCGCTTTGGCGCCTGGGCGGCGCGATGCATCGAGATACGCGAGGTGTGCCTTGTGACGGATTGTGTTGTATTGAAAATGGGCGGTTCTCTAGAAGGGGCGGGGCTGTACGCGCTGGCTGGCGGTATTGCGCGCTGCCTCTGGGAAGGCAGACGCGTGGTCGTGGTGCACGGCGGCGGACCGCGCATCACACGGGCGCTGAAGGAGGCCGGCATTGAGCTGCCGTTTGTCAATGGCGAGCGCATCACCACGGAAGCGGGCATGGCGGTCGTCGAACGCGTGCTGGCGCGCGAAGTGAACGGGGAACTGGTGCAGGCGCTCTGCGGCCAGGAGATTCCCGCTGTCGGGCTGTCGGGTGCCGACGGTGTGATTGGCGCGGCGCCGCTGCCCGGCCGCGGCCGCACGGCGCGCGTGGGGCTGGTGTCGACCAAGGCCATCGAGCGGGCCTTGGCGGCTGGAATGGTGCCGGTGATCGCGCCGATTGGCAGGGACGAGGCGGGCCTCACGTACAACATTAACGCGGATTTGGCGGCCGGCGCGGTCGCGGGCGCGCTTGGCGCGTCACGGGTGGTGTTTCTCACGGATGTGCCGGGGATTTACGAAGACTGGGAAGCCAGAGTGCTGTTGAAGGAGGCTTCTGCATCCACCCTTGAACAGCTGCTCGCGGACAATCGGTTTCACCAGGGCATGATTCCGAAGGTCACGGCGGTCTTGTCCGCGTTGAAGGCGGGGGTTTCGACAGCCTACGTGGTGAACGGGGCGGATGCAGCGGCGCTGGCTTGGGCACTGCAGCCCGGGACCGCGGACGGCGAGACCGATACACATGAGGCAGGAAATGGCTCGGTGCGGGACTTTGGCACCCGGATTCGCCAACTGGAGGCGGGATGATGGACGTGTTGATGAATAACTATGGGGAGCGCAAGCTGACGTTTGTCCGGGGGGAAGGCGCGACGCTGTACGACGCCGCGGGGCAGGCGTATCTGGACTTTACGGCGGGCATCGCCGTGTGCAGTCTGGGCCATGCACACCCTGCGGTCGCGCAGGCCATTGCTCAGCAAGCGCAGACGCTCATCCACTGCTCCAATCTGTATCTGAACCCGGGTCAGGTCCGCTTGGCCGAACGATTGACGGCTCTGTCGGGTCTCGATCGCGCTTTTTTTTGCAACTCCGGGGCGGAAGCGAACGAAGCGGCCATCAAGCTGGCGCGCCGCTACGCTTGGCACAACGGGGACACAGCACGCACGGAAATCGTCACGCTGCCAGGCGGGTTTCATGGCCGGACGCTCGGGGCGTTGTCCATCACCCCAAAACCTGCCTATCATCAGGGCTTCACGCCGCTTCTGCCGGACTGTTCGACACCGGAGCGCTTGGAAGCGGTGGTCGACGCCATCACGGAGCGGACGGCCGCCTGTTTTGTCGAAGTGGTGCAGGGGGAAGGCGGCGTGAACGTCATCCCTGACGAGGTCCTGCTGGCCATCCAGGCCCGCTGCCGGGAAGTGGGAGCACTGTTCGTGATTGACGAGGTGCAGACGGGCGTCGGGCGGACGGGGACCTTCTTCGCGTTTGAAGGGGTCGGGCGGACGAGCGGCACTGATGGGAGCGGCGGCGCGGAGCTGGGGGGTCGGCCGGGATCGCACACGGGGGCGGAGCCAGGGGTGGCGCCGGGATCGCACGCGGGGGCGGAGCCGGGGTTAGTGCCGGGATCGCACGCGGGGCGCCGGTTGGGGCTCCAGCCCGACATCGTCACGATGGCGAAGGGGCTGGCCAACGGCGTTCCCGTGGGGGCGGTGTTGGCGCGAGCGGAAGTGGCCGAAGCGTTCACACCGGGCAGCCATGGCTCCACATTCGGCGGGAATCCGCTTGCGATGGCTGCGGCGAATGTCGTCGTGGATATCGTGGCCAGCGCCGATTTTCTGGAACACGTGAAGGCCACGGGTGCGTATCTGCAGCAAGCTCTGCGCCGCTTCAGCGACGACGTCTCAGGGCGCGGTTTGATGGTCGGCATGACGGTGCCGGACGCCAAGCAGTTTGTGGCGGCGGCGGCCGATGTAGGCGTACTGCTGACGGCGGTCGGCGAACACCGGGTGCGGTTTGTGCCGCCGCTCATCGTCGATGCCCCCCTGGTTGATGCGCTGGTCGAGCGCTTGGCCGCGATCCGTTAGCGTGGGCGGCTGGCTGGGTGCGGGTCGGCCGTGGGCGGCTTTAGGAAGGAAAGGCGCCTAAAGCGCTGAGAGTGCGGCTGGCTGGTGGCGGCTTTAGGAAGGAAAGGCGCCTAAAGCGCTGGGAGTGCGGCCGGCTGGCGGCGGCTTTAGGAAGGAAAGGCGCCTAAAGCACAGGAATCGCGACCGGCCGGTGGTGGCTTTAGGAACGAAAGGCGCCTAAAGCACAGGGAGTGCGGCTGGCTGGCGGCGGCTTTAGGAAGGAAAGGTGCCTAAAGCGCCGGGATCGCGGCCGGCTGGCGGGGGCTTTAGGAAGGAAAGGCGCCTAAAGCACAGGGAGTGCTGCTGGCCGGTGGCGGCTTTAGGAAGGAAAGGTGCCTAAAGCGCCGGGATCGCGGCCGGCTGGTGGCGGCTTTAGGAAGGAAAGGTGCCTAAAGCGCCGGGATCGCGGCCGGCTGGCGGCGGCTTTAGGAAGGAAAGGTGCCTAAAGCCCTGGGAGTGTGGCTGGCCGTGAATGGCCGGCGGCCTCACTCGCGGATGGGGAGGAGCGGGAGACAATCGCAGGCGATGAACGCGGGATGCACTCGCCGCGCGCGATGGAATAGGAGTTATGGTTCATGACGCCCAGGGTCGCTTGAGGGCGTTTTTTCGTTTGTTCTGTAGGAAGAAGGGCCAATCAATTTAGGTTGAAGTCAATTTATTTGAAGTCGTTTGTAACAAAACGCGGCTGGCTGTCACTAATCCAACGAAGGGAGGAAAAGCAGTGGACTCGATGCACCCCTCCGAAGCTTGTCATTTACTGTTCGAGCAGTACGGAGATGAAGTGTACAAGTGCATTCGGTTTTCGGTGGGGACAAGTCGGAGGCGGAAGATATCTTGCGAGAGACCTTCCTGCGTGTTCTCCACTCCAGGAGCCGATTTCATCATCAATCCAATCCAAAGACGGGGATTTGGTCCATTGTAAACAACTGTATGCTGGAATATGTGCGCAAACAAAAGCGACGGCTTATCAGATCAACGACACCCCGTTATTCGCGGCGGTTCTATCAGATGGGTTGAACGGTACAAATCGACACATCGTGCACCTGCGCGCAGGTGTACGGTGTGTCTCGGCAATCGCACGAATCGACTCGCTCCGCTGCTAGATTTCATTCGGTGATCCCGTTCATTGAACCGACGGTCCAACCGGCCGGCGCGCACCACGGTGAATCGGCAGTCCGCTTCGGCAGTCCGCTTCGGCAGTCCGCTTCGGCTGCACCGCTCCCGCATGCGCGCTGAGTGGGCCGCTTTGTGGCCGAAATTCGAAAATTCACGCTTCCGCGACTTGCCCTATATACACGGCATGGGGTTGTTGTGTATAATAAACCATAGCCGTCTCGTCACAGTGGTCATATTTTTTGCAATACAAGCAGTCTTTCCATATCTTATGCGGTAATGTATGCTTCTCGACCACTTCAAATCCGAGTTTGGCAAAAAAACCGGTTTGATAGGTCAAGGAGAGAACTTGGTCGATTCCGAGCGCAGCAGCGGTGCCCAGCAGGTGTTGGACAATCCGGCGACCAAGCCCCTGCCCTTGCGTCTCCGGATGAACGGCAAGCGACCGTATTTCCGCCAGGTCTTGCCACAAAATGTGCAATCCTGCCGTACCCACGATGCGACCTTCCGATGTTCCGACGACAAAGCACTGCAAGTTTTCGTATAGGGACTTTGCGGAACGGGGCAGCATCAACCCCATGTCTGCGTAATGTTGAATCAACTGTTGCATTTCCGGCACGTCCTTCACCGTTGCTTGACGGATTTGCATGGGTGAGCTGGCCTCCTTGGCGACGGCTTTACAACCGTCAATGGCATGAATATTTATAACACAATATAGCATTATTATTCAATATGTCGTATATTTTTTCACAGAAGCGGATGCGCAAGCAAAACGACACGAACATGCCAAAGCATTGACGCTGGCCTGGTGGGTCTACCCATTCCTACTCTTGAAAGGAAGTGATGAGGTTGAACTTGAACGCATTGACGATGCAGATCGACAGAGAGCACGACAGTTGCGGAATTTTCGCCAGAATCGAAAGGACGGGCATCCCGAGCCACAAAACGGTGACTGCAGGGATTCAGGCGCTCAAGGCCCTCAGTCACAGGGCGGGCTACGTCCAGGGGGAAGGCGACGGCTGCGGCCTCTTGATGGACATTCCGCGGGCGCTGTGGCGCCGTTGGTTGGCGGAAGCCGGTCAAAAGGCGGAACTTGCCGATGATGAAAAGTTCTTTGTACTCCATCTTGTGCTCGATCGCGCCGCATCCGGCCGGCTGCTGGACGACGTGAAAAAAGACCTGGCCGAGGCCGGGTTCGAGGTTGCACTGGTGCGCGCTGATGTCGCAGATTCGCGCGCGCTCGGACCGCTGGGGCAGCGCGAAAATCCGCTGTTTGCCCAGATTGGCGGTCTGTGCCCGACAGCGAGCGACGACAAGCTGGTGGAAATGACCACGCACCTCGAACGTCACCGCGGACTGCACGTCGCGTCGATGAGCCGGACGACTTGCGTATACAAGGTGATTGGCGACGGCGACACGCTGTCGTGCTTCTACCCGGACCTGCGGGATGAGGAATGCACCTCCGTGTTTGCGCTGGCACATACGCGTTATTCCACGAACACGGCGACGTCCTTCTTCCGGGTACAGCCGTTTGCGCTTTTAGGACATAACGGAGAAATTAACACCATTGCCCGCTTCTACGAGGAAGCTGGCATGGCGGGCATCCCGATTGACGCATCGTTCAGCGACTCGCAAATGGTCGATCGCGCCCTGCACTATTTCGTGGCGAAACATAACTGGTCGTTGTTTGAAGCGGCGGAACTCTTGTTCCCGCCGATCATCAACGAAATTAAGCAAATGCCTGCGGAACTCGCGGACATGTACATGTTTCTGAGGTCGCTGTGGGGACCGTTTGCGCAAGGCCCTGCGGCCGTGATGATGCGGTTCGGCCAGGAGGCTGTGTTTAGCGTCGACGCGCTGGGCCTGCGTCCGATGTGGCTGGTCGAGACGGAAGACGCGTACCACTTCAGTTCGGAGCAGGGCATCATCCCGGTGTCGGAATGGGCTGCGGATCCGAAGCCCCTTTCTCCGGGTGAAAAAATCGGTGTGTCGTTGGCGCCGCATGATGTACGCGTATTCCAGTACACGGATCTCCAAAAGGAAACCCTTTCACGGGTCAAGAAGCGCTATCAATTCAGCTCCGAGTCCCGCAACCTGAACTTTGCCGGGTCACTGCTGGAACGCGGCGAAGTGGCGCACACGCATCGGGATTTGAAGCCTATCTCGATTCGACAGGCGGCCTTCGGCTGGCGCGAAGAAGACATCAAGGCGCTGGAATTTGAGCTGCAGACAGGGGCTGAGCCGATTCGCTCGCTCGGAAACGACAGTCCGTTGGCGGCGCTCGACACCGGCCTGCGGTCCATTCCGGATTTTCTGCATGAGACGGTTGCGGTGGTCACGAACCCGGCCATCGACCGCGAACGCGAAGTGGAGCACTTCAGTACCCGAACGGTGCTCGGAAAGCGGCCGTCGTTGGAAGGGCTGTATCACGACGCGCAGCGCGTGGAGATTCAATCGCCGCTCCTGCTCGAAGAATTGCCAGCCTACACGGACGTAACGCTGGAAGACATCCAGGCGGTCGCGAACCGGCGCGGAACCTTGTGCTATGAGGACGCCTTGGCGGCGCTGCATACCGGACCGTACGGCACGGTCGAGATTCTTATTCACCGCAATGAAGGGGAATCGGTGGAGAGCGCGCTGGCCCGGTTTGGACAGGAGGCGCTGAAGGCGGTGCAGGCAGGCGCGAACGTGATCGCGCTGGATGACCGGCTGCAGTTTGCGCGCGGCGCGTACATTGACCCGTTCCTCGCGGTTGCGGCGGTGCATAAAACGCTGCTGAGGCCGTCCTCCAGCCAGGGCGGCGAACACCTGCGGAGGCGCACCAGCATCGTGCTGCGAAGCGGTGCGATTCGCAACCTCCACGACATCGTCACGGCGGTCGGCCTCGGGGCGGAAGCCGTCAACCCGTACCTGATGTGGGAGTACGCCGCGATGAAAGGGAGCGCGCAGGGGGTCGAGAACTTGCACGCCGCGCTGTGCAAAGGCCTGGAGAAGGTCATCTCGACGCTCGGCATTCACGAATTGCGCGGGTATGAACGGCTGTTCGGCGCGATTGGACTCCGGTCGGAAATCGCAGAATGGCTGGGCGTGCCGACGTTCTGCGGCGGTGACAACGCTGGCTTCGGGTTCGCTGCGCTGGAAGCAGAGGCCGAGAAGCGGCAGGCGCTCTACAACACGGAAGAAGAGAAGAAGCTCGCGCGGCAGCGCACCTTCCAACTCTATCCGAGAATTTGGAAGGCAGCAGGGCTGGTCGCGATGGGGCTTGCGCCCTATGACGACTTCCACGACAAACTCGCGTCCTTTGAGCGCGACAATCCCATCAGCATCCGCCATGTGCTCGATCTAAGAACGGTGGACGAAAGTGAAGAGCCGGCAGAGAATGCGGCGGTGGATACAAGCATCGACGGGCATTCGTACCCGCTCGTCATTAGTTCCATGTCCTTCGGGTCGCAGGGTGAAACGGCGTACCGCGCGTATGCGGAGGCCGCATACCGCACGAACATTGTCGCACTGAACGGCGAGGGCGGCGAAATCAAGGACCTGCTCACCCGGTACCCGCGTCACCGCGGCCGCCAGATCGCGTCGGGCCGGTTCGGGGTCAACGCGGCGCTGTGCAACGGGGCCTACGTGCTGGAGATCAAGATTGGCCAGGGCGCGAAGCCGGGCGAGGGCGGGCATCTGCCGGGATCGAAAGTGACCGCGCAGGTCGCTGCGGCTCGAAACGCCTCGCTGGGGACGGACCTCATCTCGCCGTCGAACAACCACGATATTTACTCCATCGAGGACTTGGCGCAGGTGATTTACGAGTTGCACGAAATCAACCCGCACGCCAAGGTCGCGGTGAAGGTGCCGGTCGTGCCGAACATCGGGACCATCGCGGTTGGCATCGTGAAGGCAGGCGCTGACGTGGTCACCCTCAGCGGCTTTGACGGCGGAACCGGTGCGGCGCGCGCACACGCCATTCGTCACGTGGGCTTGCCTGTGGAGCTGGGGATCAAGCTGGCGCATGAAGCGCTGTGTGAAGCCGGGCTGCGCGACCAGGCCGAGATTTGGGCCGACGGCGGCATGAAGTCAGGCACGGACGTGATGAAGGCCATCCTGCTCGGCGCCAATCGGGTTGGATTTGGCACGATGGCGATGGTGGCGATTGGCTGTACGTCCTGCCGTGCCTGTCACAAAGATACGTGTCACGTCGGGATCGCGACGCAGATTACCGACACGGAAGAAGCGCGCGAGAAGGGGCTGCCGCGGTTTGAGCCGCGCGAATTCGAACACGCGGTGGAACACTTGCGGAAATTCTTCACGGAGGTTGGCGAACACGTCGGACGCTTGACGCGTCAGCTCGGAGCTACGCGCACGCAGGACCTGGTTGGCCGCAGTGATTTGCTGGTGCAAAGCGGGATGTTTGACGCGATGGACCTAACGTGGATGATTCGCCGCGACCTGCGCCACGACGGGCTGGGAACGAACGTCCGCACGCGTCACGGGAGCGCCGGAGCGGCGGCGGATGCAGAAGTCCTGGCGATGGCCGTGGGCACAGAGACGGCGGTGGCCGAGACGTCCATCGGGGTCTCGTGGGATGCAGACGTGCCGATGCGGCGCGTCGGCAAATCGGGCCGGTGGAAAGTGATTCAAGGCGGAGATGCAGGTGCCGCAGAGGCGCAGGGTGCGGCGGCAGGGCCGGGATCGAACGGCGCTGGCGCGGCTGACGCTGGCGCGAAGGCGCGGGGGATTGCTGCGCTGCCGCGAGCCATGGGCACGTGGGTCGCTGGCGATCGGATCCGCACGGGCAGCGAGGAACGGGTGCTCAACGAAACCCGCGACGTCGGCGGCAACGGCTTCGCCGCGTATCACACCGACGGCATGGTGTCCGTCGCGCACGGCGGTGCGCAGGACGGCGTGGGCAAGGCAGCGCTTGGGGGGAAGGTCGTGATTCTCAAGCACAAGTGCCCGGACGGCGTCTGGCGCGGCGGATCGGTTGGCAAAGGGCTGGCGTACGGTGCGCAGCGCGGGTTGTTCCTCATTCAGGGCGACGCGGATGCGCGCGCGGGGATTCGGTTGTCGGGTGCGGACATCGTGATCGGCGGCGCACCTCGTCCGGTGCACGACGAACTGGGCTGGGTTGGTGCGCGTGCGAACCTCAAGGGCTTCGCGTTTGAATACATGACCGCCGGGCGTGCAGTGGTGCTCGGGGATGCGGGTCCGTGGATTTGCTCCGGGATGACGGGCGGATCGGTGTACCTGCGCCTGGCGCCGGAACTCGGCTTGACCGAAGAGGCCCTGCGGCGGCGCGTCGCGAAGGGCGCCAAGGTCACGGTCCGCTACCTGGACGCCGAGGGCGAGTCGGATGTCACGGAACTGCTGACCACGTATCAGCGCGAACTGCGCCACAGCGGCCAGTGGGAAGAAGCCAACGCGCTGCAGCCGCTGATTGACCAGCCGGCGGATCATTTCCTGATGGTGCGTCCTGGCGGCGAGATCACCGACCAGACCATCGCGACGGAGTAACCGGCGCGCACGGCGCGTTCGGGGGTGTATTTGGGCCCGGCCCGGCGGGCGTTTTAAGGGCCGGTTCGGCCGGGCGAGCGTTTTGGGGGCCGGTTCAGCCTGTTGGGCGGGCCGGCATTTGCCGGCCGGTGCATTCGCGGGCGCGGTTGGCGGGCGCGGTTGGCGGGCGCAATCGGGCGCATTGGATGTGGAAAAGGTGGGGGAATCCCACCTTTTTCGTATTTGAGGGGGCGGGTGGAGGAAGGCGTGGGCCGGAGGGGTGGGGTGAGGGCGGCTTAGGGAAGGAAAGGCGCCTAAAGCGCCGGGGTTGCGGTCGGCCGGTGGCGGCTTAGGGAAGGAAAGGCGCCTAAAGCGCCGGGATCGCGGTCGGCCGGTGGCGGCTTAGGGAAGGAAAGGCGCCTAAAGCGCCGGGATCGCGGTCGGCCGGTGGCGGCTTTAGGAAGGAAAGGCGCCTAAAGCGCCGGGGTTGCGGTCGGCCGGTGGCGGCTTTAGGAAGGAAAGGCGCCTAAAGCGCCGGGGTTGCGGTCGGCCGGTGGCGGCTTTAGGAAGGAAAGGCGCCTAAAGTGCCGGGATCGTGGTTGGTAGACGGCGGCTTTGGGAAGGAAAGGCGCCCAAAGCGCCGCCCAACCGCCCAACCGCCCAACCGCCCAACCGCCCAACCGCCCAACCGCCCAACCGCCCAACCGCCCAACCGCCCAACCGCCCAACCGCCCGGCCCTCACCCCAGCTCATCCCCTCTCCGTCACCCCCCATCCTCTCGCCGCTCGAATCCTTCACACGTACGTCACAATTCCCCAGGTGGCCGCGAAAAAATAACATTGATAAATATACACACTCATGTATAATGATGCGTATAAAGCATTGCGAATGTGCTTGCGAGCTGATTCGTTGCAAACGTGAACTGATTCGTTGCAAACGTGAACTTGTTCGATTCGTTGTGCGTGTCATGCAGTCTCTCGCTGAGTGTGGAGCACCGACTTCAACCTCATCAACTGGGACAGCCGGAAGGGGAATGAACCGTGAGCGTGATGAAGGCGATTGGGTATGTCGGACGCGGCGATGCCGCGATTGTACCGCTCGGGGATGGATATTTGTCAGTCCGATTACAAAATGCGCTGATGGTGGCTCATCAGTCGCTTCGAGGCCGGGATTTGCTGGATTTCTCGGACTATACACCGGATGAACTGGAGTCTTTGCTGAAACTTGGCCTTGTGTTGAAAGAAGCGCAAAAGAGCGGGTTCCGTCATGAACTGCTGCCTGGGA
Organism: Alicyclobacillus cycloheptanicus; assembly: GCF_028751525.1. Lineage (GTDB taxonomy): Bacteria > Bacillota > Bacilli > Alicyclobacillales > Alicyclobacillaceae > Alicyclobacillus_L > Alicyclobacillus_L cycloheptanicus. The sequence continues at coordinate 368,688 of NZ_CP067097.1, read as the reverse complement.
AAACGGTCGCTTTGGTGTTCGACAAGGCGTCGACGCGCACGAGGGTGTCCTTTGAGGTCGGCATGCTGCAGCTGGGCGGGCACGCATTGTTTATGCCCGGTTCCGCGACACAGATGGGGCGCGGTGAACCGGTTCCAGATACGGCGCGCGTGATGTCGCGCTATGTGGATGGCATTATGATTCGTACGTTTTCACACGAGATGGTGCGGGAATTGGCGGCGTATGCGACCGTGCCAGTCATCAACGGCTTGACGGATGACCACCACCCTTGCCAGGTCCTCGCCGACGCCATGACGATTTGGGAGCACAAAGGGACGCTCAAAGGTGTTACCGTCGCGTACATCGGGGACGGCAACAACATGGCCAACTCGTGGCTGCAGGCCGCATCGAAACTGGGGATGAATATTCGGGTGTCGAGCCCGCCTGGATTTCTGCCGCCGTCCGCGATTGTCGAGGAGGCGAAACGGTCGGCGGTCGCGAACCGTTCGCAGGTGTTGGTCACGCCCGATCCCGTTCGTGCCGTCGAAGGCGCCGACGTCATTGTCACCGACGTGTGGGCCAGCATGGGCGACGAGGACGAAGCCGAAGTACGCAAGACGATTTTCGCTGACTACCAGGTGAACGCCGAACTCGCAGGGCACGCCAAGCCGGACTACCTGTTCCTGCATTGCCTGCCTGCCCACCGCGGCGAGGAAGTCACCGCTGAGGTCATCGACGGCGAACATTCTGTGGTGTTTGACGAAGCAGAGAACCGCCTGCACGCGCAAAAAGCGGTGCTGGCTGCACTACTTGCGGATGCTGGTGCATTCGGGGAGGGGAACTGAGATGGCAAAGGAAAAACTCGTGCTCGCATACTCGGGCGGATTGGATACGTCGGTCGCGATCACCTGGCTGACTGAAAAATACGGGTACGACGTCGTGGCCATGTGTGTGGACGTCGGGGAAGGGAAAGACCTCGACTTCGTCCAAAAGAAAGCCCTGCAGGTGGGTGCGGTGAAGTCCTATCGGCTGGACGCGGTCAATCGCTACGCGGATGAGTTCGTGAGGCCGGCGCTCGCCGCCAACGCGCTGTACGAGGGTAAGTATCCGCTCGCTTCGGCACTTTCCCGGCCGCTGATTTCGCAGCTGCTGGTGGAAGTGGCAGCGGCGGAAGGCGCGACCGCGGTGGCGCACGGCTGCACCGGCAAGGGCAACGACCAGGTCCGCTTCGAAGTGTCCGTGAAGGCGCTGAACCCCAGCCTCAAGGTGATCGCGCCCGTGCGCGAGTGGGGCTGGACACGCGACGAGGAGATTGCGTACGCGAAGGAGCACGGGGTGCCGATTCCGGTCACGCTCGACAGCCCCTACAGCATTGACGCAAACCTGTGGGGACGTGCGATTGAGTGCGGTGTCTTGGAGGACCCGTGGGCGGAAGCGCCGGAAGGGGCATTCGAGTGGACGAAGAGCGCTGAGGATGCGCCTGATGACCCGGAATTTATCGTGATCACGTTTGACGAAGGGGTCCCAGTGGCCCTCAACGGTGAAGTTCTGCCGCTGGCGGAACTCATCCTCAAGCTCAATCAAGTCGCGGGGGCGCACGGTGTAGGCCGGATCGACCACGTCGAAAACCGCCTCGTCGGCATCAAGTCGCGCGAAGTATACGAATCGCCGGCGGGAGTTGTGCTGGTGAACGCCCACAAGGAACTGGAGACGCTCACGCTGACGCGGGAAGTGGCGCAGTTCAAGGCCGGGATCGAACTCGAATACAGCAAGCTCATTTACAACGGCCTGTGGTTCTCGCCGCTGAAGACGGCGCTGGATGCATTTGTCGCAGAGACGCAAAAGAACGTCACCGGCGACGTGCGGGTGAAACTATACAAGGGTGCCTTCCAGGTCGTCGGGCGGAAGTCCCCGTACTCCCTGTACCGGCACGACCTTGCCACATATAACAAGGGTGACGCGTTCGACCACAACGCGGCGGTCGGGTTCATCCAGCTGTGGGGGATGCCGACGACGGTGTACGCGGATTTACATGGCAAGCTCGATGGTACGGTCGATGCTTCGGCGGTACTCAAGGGCATCCAGGCCTCCGTGCTGGAACCGGCACCGACGGCTTCCGGCGTGAACGCGGCGTTGGAGCAGGTCAAGGAGCACGCGGTATGACCGAACAGCACGCAGGAAAACTCTGGGGTGGACGTTTTACAGAACAGACGAACGACCTGGTCGAGGCCTATACGGCCTCGATTGGGTTTGATGAGCGGCTGGCGACCGTCGACATTCGCGGCAGCATTGCGCATGCGCGGATGCTGGGGCGGGCCGGCATCATCCCGGAAGCCGACGCACAGGCGATTGTGAGCGGACTCGAAGGCCTGCTCGTCGACCTCGAGGCGGGGCAGCTTTCGTTTCGCGTGGAAGATGAAGACATTCACATGAACATTGAACGCCTGCTGTCCGAACGAATCGGGGCCGTGGCAGGCAAGTTACATACCGGCCGAAGCCGAAACGACCAGGTCGCGCTCGACATGCACCTGTTTGTGCGGGAGGCTACGGCGACGGTGCAGGAGGGCATTCGCAAGCTGCAACGGGCGCTCGTGCAGGCGGCTGAAGCGAACCTGGACGTATTGATTCCCGGGTATACGCACCTGCAGCGGGCGCAGCCCGTGCTGCTCGCGCATCACCTGCTCGCCTACTTCTGGATGCTCGAACGGGACTATGGCCGCTTCAGCGACACGGCCAAGCGAACGGATATGATGCCGCTCGGCGCCGGCGCATTGGCGGGGACCACCTTTCCCATCAACCGCGAAGCGGTGATGGAGGAACTCGGCTTCTCCGCGCTGTATGAAAACTCGCTCGATGCAGTTTCTGACCGCGACTATCTGATCGAGTTTCTCAGCGCCTCGAGCCTGCTCATGACGCATTTGTCGCGGTTTTCGGAAGAGCTGATTTTGTGGAGCAGCGAGGAGTTTGGCTTTGTCGAGATTGCGGACGCATACTGCACGGGGTCGAGCATGATGCCGCAGAAAAAGAACCCGGATGTACCAGAGTTGGTGCGTGGCAAGACCGGGCGCGTGTTCGGCCATTTGATGGGCCTCCTGACCGTTCTGAAGGGTCTGCCGCTGGCGTATAACAAAGACCTGCAGGAAGACAAGGAAGGCGTCTTTGACACGCTGGATACGATTGTCCCTGCGCTGGAGCTGTTCGCTGGCATGGTGGAGACGCTGCAGTTCCGGCGGGAGCGCCTACAGCACGCGTTCGATCACGATTTTTCCAACGCCACCGACGTCGCCGATTACCTGGCCGGGAAAGGCGTCCCGTTCCGCGCCGCGCATGAGATTGTCGGGAAGTTGGTGCTGCAGGCGATTGAGGCTGGCACGAACCTGGCGGGCTTGCCGTTCCAAACCTATCAGGACGCGTCCGCGGCGTTTGCGCCCGACATTTACGAACGCATCGCGCCCGGCGCCGTCGTCGCGGCCCGCGCCTCGCGGGGCGGAACCGCTCCGGAAGCCGTGACCCTGCAGTTGAACCTCGCCAAGGCGCGGTTGAGTCTGTAGGCTGCTTTCTGTACGATGGGAAAGAGAGAAACCCACACACGCTGGGAGTGGAGAAGTTGTTGATCGTCCAAAAGTACGGGGGAACGTCCGTTGGGTCCGTGGAACGGATTGAAGCGGTCGCTGACCGAATCCAGCGCACCGTGGCGGCCGGCCATGCGTGCGCCGTTGTGGTCTCTGCCATGGGACACTCGACGGATGAATTGGTATCGCTGGCGCGCGCGATTACGCGCGAGCCGGATGCCCGTGAGATGGATGCGTTGTTATCCACGGGTGAACAAGTTTCAGCGGCTTTACTGTCGATGGCACTGCAGAAGCGGGGGCTTCGCGCGCGCTCGTTCACAGGCTGGCAGGCGGGCATTGTGACGGAACCGGTCCACGGCAATGCGCGGCTCGTTCACATTGATACGGAGGCCCTGCAAAGCGCCCTGCACGGGCAGGTGATCCCGGTCATCACCGGGTTTCAGGGCATCAGCGGTGACCACGTGACCACCTTAGGCCGCGGGGGTTCAGACACGACTGCGGTCGCCGTCGCAGCGGCGCTTGGCGCTGACCTGTGCGAGATTTACACGGATGTCAAAGGCGTCTACACGACCGACCCGCGGCTCGTGTCAGCCGCGCGGAAGCTCGACGTGATCGACTATGACGAGATGCTGGAACTGGCGACGCTCGGCGCACAGGTGCTGCATCCACGCGCTGTGGAAAACGCGAAGCAGTTCGACGTGAAACTGGTGGTGCGGTCAAGTTTTGAGGATGAGGAAGGAACGATGGTCATGAATACAGGGGCTGGATTCGAACTGCGCGATGCGGTGACCGGGGTCGCGTTTGAGCGTGAAGTCGCACGCGTGGCGCTGATTGGCGTGCCCGTCGGCCGGCATGGCCTGGCGACCGTCTTTGGCCGGTTGGCGGAGGACGGGGTGAACGTCGACGTGATTGTGCAAAGCGTGGTCGAACAGGATGTCGTCGACGTGTCTTTCACGGTGAAGGAGGAAGACTCGGAGCGCGCCGTCCGCATCGTGAAGAGCCTGCAGGCGGATTTGGGATTCCGCGATGTCGCCTGCGAAACAGGCCTTGGCAAGGTCTCCATCGTCGGGGCGGGCATGATCAGCAATCCTGGCGTGGCCGCGCAGATGTTTGGCGCGCTGGCGGCGGCCGACATCCCCATCGCGATGGTGAGCACCTCTGAAATCAAGGTTTCCTGCATCATTCCGGCCCAGCACGTGGAGCCAGCGGTCCGTGAATTACACGCGGCATTTCTCGAATAGCACGTTCTGGCTGGCGGTCATGCGAAAAGAAAATGTGGCAATTTTTCCGAACGTGTATCTTTCTTGGCCGGAAAGGCCTATACTATGTTCGAAGCAGTAATTTTACCGCGCACAGAGATGCGCACTGGAGGACTGTAAGTGAGAGGTACCGTTAAGTGGTTCAGTTCGGAAAAAGGCTATGGTTTCATCACGCCGGAAGATGGTGGCAACGACGTTTTTGTCCACTTCTCCGCCATCAATTCGCAGGGGTTCCGCACCTTGAATGAGGGCGACCAGGTCGAATTTGATGTTGAAGAGGGCCAGCGCGGTCTGCAAGCAGCCAACGTAGAGCGTCTATAAGCGGTTGTTCCACAACCCTTGAACCATTGATAGACCCGCATAAGCGCGTCTGTGGTGCAAGTGGTGTCTGTAAAGGGTCATCGCAGGATGGCCCTTTCGCAGGCAACCTGACAAGCGTGACCTGGACGAATGCCGAACGCATTCGTCGGAGTTGGCGAATGCAAATCGGTACAAAAACACCTTCGTCTTCGGGCGGAGGTGTTTTTGCTCGGAGGGGACTCAGATGAGCGAACAGCAAACTTCTCACGACAACCGAATCGAGGCCGCCGGGCAGCTCGGAGCGGACGGACTGCCGCTCACGATGCACCGGCCCATTGTTCGATTTACGAACGGGGCAGCACCGTCCGGAACGGAACAGCTGGACGACGAGGTCGCGTCCGAGTACGCCTTGACCATTTACGTCAACGACCGCGAACTGGCGACCGTGGTCTGTACGCCGGAATATATGGAAGACCTGGTCATCGGCTTTCTGGCGTCGGAAGGGGTCATACGCTCCATCGACCAAGTCGAAAGCCTGACCCTCAGCCGCCTGCGCGGAACAGCCCGCGTCAAAACAAAGCACGCCGTCAATTTTAATCAGGATTATTACAACAAACGCTACATTGCGTCCTGCTGCGGCAAGAGCCGGCAGACGTTCTATTTCACGAACGACGCGCATACGGCAAAGTACGTGGACGACGATGTTCAGATTCACCCGGACGACGTGTTTCGGTTGATGAATCAAATGGAGGCTTCAGCTGACCTGTTTCGCCAGACGGGGGGCGTACACATGGCGGCGCTGTGCGACACACGTCAGGTTTTGCTCGGCCGGACCGACATCGGCAGGCACAACGCCCTCGACAAGTTGTTCGGTCACGCGCTGCGGACCCGCGTCGACCTGCATGGTAAACTCATTACGTTCAGCGGTCGACTCTCTTCTGAAGTGCTATTGAAAGTATCCAAAATTGGTGTGGGGATTGTGTTAGCCAAGTCGGCGCCGACAGCGCTCGCCATCGAAATGGCGGATGAGCTCGGGATTACGGCCGTGGGGTTCGTCCGCGGCAAGTCGTTCAACGTGTACACGCATCCCTGGCGCATTGTCGGCGCCCAGCCCTCGGCATCACAGTGAGGTGCAAAGGTTCGTCCTAGCGGCGGCCCGTGGCGACGTTCCCGATGGTGTTGGTGGTGCCTTGCGCGACGCGCCCGGCCCCGTGCAATGTCGCCCGGCCTGCTTGCCCAACCGCGTTGCCAACGCCTCCCACGGCACGGCCGGCGCCGCCGACGACGTTCCCGGCTGCATTGCCCACAAAGCCCGCCGCATTCCCAGTCCCGTTCACGACTGCGCCGGCCGCGTTTCCTGTCGCGTTCGCTGCATTGCCGACGGTGTTATTGGCATTCCCACAGCCCGCCGCGGCCAGGGTTAACGCAATAGCCGCAGCTGCCAAAAATGATGTCTTTTTCATGTACACCCTCCCATGCGTGCACCGCCGCAACCCACAGGACGGTGCACAAAGTTCCTTGCAGGTGTAGCTTCCCAATTTCGTCGAATTCTATCCAAACTTTTGTGGCGAATTTGCGAATGCTGTACATCCTTTGCAAAATTCCTTTTGAGGAAGCGCTTTCGACAACTTGACGAATTCCGTCGGACGAAGGTATATTGTCAACAACGTAGCCCGTGTCCCGCGCGCCACAGACGCCGCGGGGTGCGGCGCCTGATTTCAGAAATCATTTTCAAACTTCATCTGGGTCTGTCGCATGACTGGCGGAAGTGGGGAACCACAAGGGAGTGCGACAGCTAGGGACTCGCCGACCGCCTGGGCACTCAAATGATGGAGTGTTCAGGCGTTGCTGTATCTAGCGAGTTGTCCGAAAACGGACACAAAAGTCGGGACAGGAAAACAGACAGGGAGTGGAGCCCAAGATGAAAATTTTGGTTGCCGACGACATTTCTCAATTCGGAATTGAGAAACTTCAGAACCTACCAGATTCGCAGGTGAGGGTTCGCACAGGCATGTCGGAAGCCGAACTGATGGAGGAAATTGCGGACACGGAAGCGCTGCTGGTTCGTTCTCAGACCAAGGTGACGGCGGCTGTCCTCGAGGCTGCAAAACACTTGAAAGTCATCGGCCGCGCCGGTGTCGGCGTTGACAATATTGATGTCCCCGCAGCGACACGGCGCGGCATTGTCGTGATTAATGCGCCGGATGGCAACACCATTTCCGCCGCGGAGCACACGTTCGCGATGCTCATCACTCTGTCTCGCCACATCCCGCAAGCAGACCGCTCCATTCGAGAGGGCCGGTGGGACCGGAAATCGTTCGTCGGTGTGGAACTTCGCGGAAAAACACTCGCTGTGCTCGGCACGGGACGCATTGGCACGGAAGTTGCAAAGCGCGCCAAGGTGTTTGGCATGACTGTGATGGGATATGATCCGTACCTGACCGAAGCGCGCGCCAAAGAACTGGGCATCATCCACGCCACGTTTGACGAAGCCATTGAAGCGGCTGATTTTATCACCGTTCACACCCCGTTGACCAAAGAAACCCGCCACTTGTTGAACGCACAAGCGTTCGCGCGCATGAAAGACGGCGTACGCATCATCAACTGCGCACGCGGCGGCATCATCGACGAAGAGGCCTTGGCAGAGGCGCTTCAGGCAGGCAAGGTGGCGGGCGCGGCGATTGACGTGTTTGAACAGGAGCCTATCCCGGCCGACCATCCACTGATTGCCCTGAAGAACGTCGTGCTGACGCCGCACCTTGGCGCTTCCACGGTAGAGGCGCAGGAAAACGTCGCGATCGACGTGGCAGAGCAGGTCGGTTACCTCCTCCAGGGCCTTCCCTTTAAGAACGCGGTCAACCTGCCCTCCCTCTCCGGAGAACAAAAGGCCATTCTGCAACCCTACCTGGCGTTGGGCGAACAACTGGGACTGCTCGCTGGTCAGTGGGTGGGGGGTGCGGTGTCTGAAGTGGAAATCGGGTTTGCCGGCCCCATCGCCGAACACGACATTTCGTATGTCACTCGAACCGTGTTGAAAGGCTGGTTCAGTGTGAAGTACGGCGACGACGCGAACTACGTCAATGCACCGTTCCTGGCGGAGCAAACCGGAATTACCGTGCGCGAAGTGAAGCAGCCGCGCGGCAAGGTGTTCACCAACCTGCTGACATTGACGGTCAAGTCGGACCAGGGCGAACACCGCGTCGCAGGGACGCTGTATAACGGGTTTGGGCCGCGGATCGTCGAGATCGACGGGTATACCGTGGACGCAGCCCCGCAGGGGAACATGCTGATGACCCGGCACGTCGACAAACCTGGCATGATTGGGAAGATCGGGAGCCTCCTCGGCGACGCTGGCGTCAACATCGCAGCGATGCAGGTGGGACGGCGCGAAACGGGCGGCGAAGCCGTGATGGTGCTGTCGGTCGATAAGGCCATCCCAGAGGCTGTCCTGACGGAGATTTCGAAAATGGATGGCATCGTGCTCGCGCGCGCGATCGATCTGTAAAGGCGGACATTGGCACAGGCGGCGGCGTGACCATGCAGGCAAGACGTTGACGAGAGGGGAACGGACGATGAATCATCGTGATCGCGTAGATAACTTTAACGGCGGCCCAGCGGCATTGCCAGTGGAGGCGCTGGAAAAGGCCCAGGCAGAGCTGTTGAACTTCGCCGAGACCGGGGCTTCCATCGTGGAAATCAGTCACCGCAGCAAGGCGTACGAGGCCGTGCATCAGCAGACCAAGGCGCTCTTGAAAGAGCTGCTCGAGGTGCCGGATGACTATGAGATTTTGTTCCTGCAGGGCGGTGCCAGCCTGCAGTTTGCGATGGTTGCGATGAATTTGCTGGACAACGAGCACACGGGGGCTTACGCGCTCACAGGGAGTTGGTCGAAGAAGGCCCGCGAGGAAGCGGCGCGTGTGGGCCGGGTTCGAACCGTGTTTGACGGTGCCGAAAGCGAATTTCGGACCATCCCCGGGGTCGAGCAGGTTGTGCCCGCGCCCGGCGACGCGTATCTGCACCTGACGTCCAACAACACCATCTATGGCACCCAGTGGCATGCCTTCCCGGACACGGGAGAGGTTCCGCTCGTGGCGGATATGTCCAGCGACATCCTGTCACACCGCATTCCCGTCCGCCAGTTTTCATTGATTTACGCAGGTGCTCAGAAGAATCTGGGTCCCGCTGGGGTCACGGTGGTGATCATCAAGTCATCCCTGGTGGCACGTGCCAAGGCCATTGCGGAAGAGAAGAACATCCCGGTCATCCTGCGCTACGATTTGCATGCAAAGCATGACTCCCTTTACAACACGCCGCCGGTGTTCGCCATCTACCTGATGGGGCTCGTGCTCGAGTGGCTGCGTGACCACGGCGGCGTCGCGCAAGCGGAAGCGCGCGGTCGGCAGAAGGGGAAGCTGATTTATGACGCGATCGACAACAGTGATGGCTTTTACCGCGGTTACGCGGCACCGGACAGCCGCTCGTACACGAATGTCACGTTCAACCTGCCGACGCGCGAATTGGAGCAGGCCTTCCTCGCAGGGGCGGAGGAGAACGGGATGATTGGTCTCGGTGGTCACCGTTCTGTCGGCGGCTGCCGCGCGTCGATTTACAACGCCGTATCGGTTGAAGCGTGCGAACGCCTGGCCGAGTACATGGATAGTTTCCGCCGGGTACACGGGTGACGTGCAGCGGCGTCCAGCGGCGTGTGGAGGAGGATATGGCATTGTATCAGACGGTTTTGTTCGACGTGGATGGCGTCATGCTGAGCGAGGAACGCTACTTTGATGCCTCCGCGCTGACTGTATACGAGCTCTTGTTCAGTCCGCAGTACCTCGGGTTACAACCGAGCGCCGCAGCGGGGCGTCACGGCGCGCTGCCGGCCTTCTCCGTGGATTTGCCGGAGCAGGCGGTACATTTGGTGCGGCGAGCTGTGTTCGACGACGACCACGTGCTCCACGCCATCAAGCGCTGCGGCGTCAACGCCAACTGGGACATGGTGTACCTGCAGACCGCCATGCAGCTAGCCAGGGTCGTTCGGGGCCTGGCGCAGGCGGTCGGCACGCAGGAAGCGGCAGCCATGGTGCGCTCCGCTGCACGCGACGGCTGGAGCCGAGAGGCGCTTCGGCGCGTGGGCGAGGCGGTGAACGGCGTGCCTGCACAGGATGCGGGCGGGTGGATCGACTTCGCAAGCTTCGTGCCGGAAACCGCCGGGTGCCGTGACAAGGCCGACCTGTTCCAGCGGATGAACGCCGCGCTGCAAGCGGCCCTGGACGGTGCGGATGTCACGCCGTTTTCGGCCGGACGCGTGCTGTGGACCGTGTGTCAGGAGACTTTCCAGGAGTGGTACGTCGGCGACGCGCACGTCGCATCCCCGCATCAGCCGGGCAAGCGTGGGTTTTTGACCGATGAGATCCCGCTGGTCGACCCACCGGCCTTCTCTCGCATGCTCGACGAGCTGAAGCGCCGCGGGATACAGCTGGGGATTGCCACCGGACGGCCCGCCTTGGAGACAACCGTTCCGCTGCAGGCGCTCGGCTGGCTGTCCGCGTTTGACGCCCAGCGGATCACGACGGCCAGCGACGTCCTGCACGCCGAACGAGCCGTTCCATCGGCTGCGCCGCTGTCCAAGCCGAACCCGTTTTCCTACCTCCGGAGTTATCTGCGTACGACGGACGTCGAAGGCGTGCTCGGCCAGCCGCTGCCGCTGCCAGCGCAAGCAGGCAAACAGGTGCTGGTGGTGGGCGACTCCATCGCCGATTTACTGGCTGCTCGCGCCGCCGGTTTTGACTTTGCGGCCGTGTTAACCGGCCTCGAAGGCCAAGGTGCGCGTGAAGCCTTTGTGTCGCGCGGCGCAGACCACATTTTCGATGGGGTGTTGGACGTCGCCACCCTGTTCGCTGGGTGAACTTCTTCAAGATAGAGCAATTTGGGGCAACATTCCTCTTGATTGCACTGGGCCTGTCGTGCTAAGATATCAAATGTCGCTCGACACGTCTGGAGAGATGTCCGAGTTGGTCGAAGGAGCACGATTGGAAATCGTGTAGGCGGTTTAAACCCGTCTCGAGGGTTCGAATCCCTCTCTCTCCGCCATTTGGCGGCGTAGCTCAGTTGGTCAGAGCACACGGTTCATACCCGTGGTGTCGGGGGTTCAAATCCCTCCGCCGCTACCACTACAAAGCAAGACAGATATGTCAACGACGCGGGGTTCGATTGGCATGGTTCTGAGACAGTCGCAACCCGCTGCACCCACCTTGCAAAGGCCTGTTTCCCGTCGGTGTCATCGCCGACAGGAACGGGTTTTCTCTTTTTTTGCGCATCTGTTCATCAAGTATGTTTCGCCATGAGCGGTGAATCCGCCTGAGCAAATCCGCATGCGCAGGCGGTCCGCGCGTACGCAAGGTATGTAGGAGGAGAAGCGACAGTTGAAACCTGCGCTCACAGGCGATACTGTCACTTCTGGAACAGCCTTCCCATATCCTGATAAGAAATATTACGCTTCTCCTCCGTCGAAGACACTAGTGAAATGCTGGAAGGCTTGCGATGCTTCGTGATTGCGCTGAGCTGCGATGCGCCTCAACGATGTCCGTGCGGGTGATAAGGCGGGCACGGGCAGCCGGGATCGACAACCACGTTCTTGGTAATCGGCTGATAGACATGTTTCGGTACATTCACGATGACGTGGCGGTTGATTTGCACAATCGGGTGAATGTACTGCACCTCGCGCGGCACATAGCAGTCCCGGACGACGTAATGTGGGTCGCACATCACAGGCGGGCATCCTTGCTTCGGCGCGTGTGCCGGCATCGCGTAGCCTGGGTCGTACATTTTGTGTTTCTTGTGCTTATGTTTATGCTTGTGCGGCTTTTTCGGCATCTCGTGCATCATGTACGGCTGCTGTCCCTGAAAGGTGAACGCGTGAAAGGTCGTGGTCTGTTGCTTTGGAAACGTGGCACTCTCTCCAGGGTCGGAGTCCATGTCGAAGGATTCATGGTAGTGTTTGTCTTCGTGTGATTCGTGGAAGGACTCGCCATAGTCGTGTGACTCGTGTTCATGCCCGCCGTGGTCATGAGACTGGTAATGCCATTTTTGCTCTGCCATGATGTATCGCCCCTTCTCGGAAGATACACCATATGTATGAACGTCCAGTAAATGAGTGTACTAGTCATACGTCCATTTTCGTACCGCGTCGAGTTGCTGTGCCTTGCGGGCTGCGTTCAGCGCGCCCGGTCGATCAACCGTTCTGACTTGAGCATGAAGATGTGGGTGGAGTATTCAATCAGGCTAAGCGCCGCGGAACAAACCAGCGAGGCTGCCATCGAGATGGGCGCGCCGTGAAACAGGTTCGGGACAAGCCAAATGAGGATAACATTGATGATGAAATCGAGCGCCACAGCGCGCCCATTTCCCATCCGCGGCAGCACCGTCAGGTCGGTGATGGTGCCCACAATGCCAATTGCCATGGCCGTCGAAAACACCTGCCAGAAGGTCAGGTACAAGTCGGGATCGACGCGCTCTGCGATCCACAGCGCCAACGTGGCCGCGACCCACTTGAGAATGAAGTTGGTTACGCTGATGACCAGATTGGACACATACATCATCTCCCCGAACAAAGTGTTTCCGACGGGGCCGACGGCTATCCAGGCAGCCGGGCCATCCCGGTCAGCGGGCCAAGCAGCCGCGCGCCCTCCCAGGCGGCGAACGAAGCTCTGCAGCACGACTTTCCAGGAATGAAACACAGACGACGATGGAACTGGTATGATGAATCTGTCACAAGGATTGGGGAGGAGCGTGGACGCATGTTGGTCGTCACGACGGAGAGCGTGCCAGGGTATGAAGTGGAAGAGGTGCTCGGGCACGCGTTTGGGGTCATTGTGCGCAGCCGAGGCATTGGCGGAAACTTGGCGGCGGGGTTGCGCAGTCTCGTCGGCGGTGAAATTCACGAGTACACGGAGATGCTGGAAGACGCGCGCAAGGACGCGGTGGACAGATTGGTGAAAAACGCACATCAAATGGGGGCGGATGCCGTCGTGATGATGCGCTTCGACTCCAGTGAAATTGGCCAGACCATGTCCGAGATTGTGGCCTACGGGACAGCCGTTCGCCTCAGGCGCGTGTCCGGGGCGTGATGGTCATCCATGCGTTGATAGTGTATGTGATCGCGGTCGTGATCGTCGCCGTCCTGGCATTCGCCTTCACTCGCTGGCAGCGATATCGGCGTGTGGACAAGGCGCCGCAGATTCCGCCGGGATTCGAGCGTACGGCCGAGATCAACGTGGACCCCACGACCGGCATCCGGCAACGGGTGTGGTACAATCCAACCACCGGCGAGCGATTCTACGAAACGCTGGATGAGCCGCCAGGCCGGTGAGCGCAGGTTGCGGTGAAGATTGGGTCAAGCACGCACCTGCCTCCATTTGGAACGGGGGCAAAAGCCGCGGCAGTGCTTGACTTTTTCGCGTTCGGCCAGTAAACTAGGTCGTGCTGGTTTTGAATTTCAAGTGCGTTTTACTGGCGAACATGCCACCTTGGCTCAGGGGTAGAGCGGCTCACTCGTAATGAGCAGGTCGTCGGTTCGAATCCGACAGGTGGCTCCATAAGAAAAGCCGTGGCGACGCGGTTTTTGAGGTGGCTGTTCTGAAAGGGCAGCCGCCTCTTTCAGTTTGTGTGCGACGATTTCGTGCAATCGGCAAACCAGACTGCGGCATGGGACGGCGCGTACCGCATCGTCATTGATGGGACGAACAGCATATTGGACGCTGGTTGTTTACCCTCTCATACTATGGCGAGGTCACGATACCGTGCAGGAGTCTTGACCTTTCTTGTAAAATGAAATTCAACACAATACTATCTCTAAGGAGAATTGAGCATTTGAGCGACGATTGGAAAGTGGAAGACGAACCTTTGTCCGATAAGGTCACGAACATGCTTCGAAAGCTAATTGTCAATCAAACCTTCAAGCCGGGCGACCGCTTGGTACAAGAAGAACTGGCAAGTCGTATGGGCGTGAGTCGGATGCCGATTCGCGATGCTTTTAAGCGACTTGCGTATGAAGGGTTAGTCGTCATTGAACCTCGTAAGGGTGCGGTGGTGGCGCCGGTTTCGAGGGAATCGTTTCAAGAGGTTTATACCCTTCGGATGCAACTGGAACCCATGGCGAATCGTTTATCGGCGGAGAACCTAAATATAGAAGATTTGGGTGGTCTGAAGTCTCTTTGTGACCAAATGGAGAAATGTGTTGCGGAAAATGACACCTACTTGTTTTCTCAACTAAATGGTTCTTTCCATAAGTTGCTGCGTTCTAAATGTCAATGGAGACGTCTGATCCACTTCGTTGAGACTTTGTGGGACGGCTTACCGCCCTATACTCCAACGTTCATTCAGGGGCAAGCGGAACAATCACAAGCAGAGCATCGACAAATTTTAGAGGCGATTCAAGCGAGGGAATTTGCGTCAGTCGAAACAATCAGCCGTCGTCATATTGAACGTTCACGCGATTTGCTATTGGATCGGTTGGAGCAGCTGGGGTACTTTGTAAACCATTCAGGATCATAATACTTTTTCGAAACAAGGTAGGATTCCTGTTTTATTGATAAGTCTACGCTTTGTTCTTAACAACTGTTGCTATTCCATAGCAATCAACTGATTGCTTGTGAAGGATGGGTTTCGGCGATCAAGGCGTCGTAACACGCCGTATGGCAGAGTCGATCCGGTTTCCGTTCGCCTGTCTCATATGAGACACAGATGAGAGTTGCCGCTTCGTCTGTTGTGCGAATCGGTTGGTGGCAAATCGCACATTCACTTGTATAGACCATCTTGCGGTGGATTTTCTTCGTATCTATGCAGGCCATCGCTAGGAATCTCCTTTCCCAAACGCCGGATGTGATCGCTCGGGTCGTGTCCAGGTACTCAAACCAGGTCATGTAGTTGGCGAGGTACTTTGTCGCCACGCCCTTGAACCGTACCATCCAGTCCTTGAGGCGACCGTGATAGGCGTTGACGTTCTGGATGTGGTACACACCTCTGCTTCGCACACCGGCTTTCGCATTCAGAGCAACATGTTCGATGGCGGCGTCCTTGCAAACTTTCTTGAAGGCGGGCAAAGCGTCGGTGCAGAGCACTACATCAGTACCCAAGACCGGTATCATTTCCTGACGTAAGGTCTGTGCATCCACTCGCTCCAGAACGAGCGAAACGGTACGAGCCGTACGGTCCCGAAGTACAAGCACCGGCACTTGATCCTTGCTCCGTCCACGTTTATGGACGCCCTGGTTATATGCGCCTTTACCGTGCTTGCGAGGTTTACGTCCGAATCGTTGTTCAAAATCCCTCTTGCGGGCATCAGGATTCAATTTGTCCTTGAAGTGACTGCCTTTGTACGAACGGCGAAAGAATGTCTCGTCGGCCTCGACGATGCCATCCAGTTCGGAGTCCTCGTCGGTGTGTTCCCGCAACGAGGCCAGGATTTTATGACGCCATGCAAAAGCGGTCGAGACGGCGATGTTGAGTTCTTCGGCCGTGGCTCGTAACGACTTGCCTTCTCGCATGCACCGAGCCATTTCATCCCACATTTCTGCCGATTTCTTGGTATATGACAGTGGGGTTCCCGTCAAGTCACTGAAGGTTCGACCACATGCCTTGCAGAAATAACGTTGCCGGCCTGTCCCGATCATCTTACCGTCACGCTTCGTCGATTTACTGCCGCAGCGAGGACAAACGACTCCGTTCCGGAAATGGGCTTCACGGATATGATGAATGTTCACAGCGTCTCACCTCGAACGTTTGTTCGCATTCATCCTACCGCAATGTTCGGAAAACCGCAATACAGACGAACAGAGCGTAAGTCTAACGCATTCGTTTATAATTTGTTTGGATACAGTATCCGAAAGGTGGGTGGCATAAGATGTATGACTCCATGTCCGAGCGCTTGGCGGAGTATATTCAGCAAGTTCAGTATGTCGCTTTACCGAAGAGCGTCGAGCAAGCAACGAAGGTCGCCTTCCTGGACTGGTTGGGGAACGCGATTGTTGGTTCACAAATGCCCCCGGCACAAATGACGCATCGGGTGTTGGCCGCGCAAGGTGGAGCACCACAGGCCACTGTCATTGGATGGCGCCGCTCAGATGTGCCTCTAACCGTTTTGGGGGCGCATCGACCACGTTCAACGGCGTTGTGGGCTACACTTGCAAACGGGACCAGTTCCCACATCATTGAGCTGGACGATGTACATAAGGCGTCAATCATTCACGCGGGGACCGTGGTCATTCCTGCCGCGCTTGCCTTAGCCGAATGGCTGGGGGCTTCCGGGGAGGAGCTCATCGAAGCCATCGTCGCTGGCTATGATGTTTGTATACGGATTGGGGAAGCGGTTACACCTTCACATTATCAATACTTTCATACCACGGGTACGGCGGGGACATTTGGGGCGGCCGCTGCCGCCGCCAAACTCTTGAAACTGTCCCTCGAACAAACCATGCATGCGCTTGGCACGGCTGGAACGCAAGCGGCTGCCTTGTGGGAGTTCATTGAAACTGGCGCAATGAGCAAGCATCTCCACTCCGGTAAGGCTGGATTCAACGGCGTTTTGGCGGCCTTGTTAGCCAAGGAGGGGTTTACAGGAGCACCCAAGATTATCGAAGGCAAACGGGGTTTTATGAACGCCATGGCGAATTCGTATGATGCCGCCAAAGTGTTGGACCAATTGGGGACTCGTTACGCACTGCTTGAGAACTGCTATAAAATCCACTCTTCATGTCGTCACACACATCACGCAATCGATCTCGTGATTCAATTGACAACAGAGCATGACCTGCGCCCGGAAGAGATTGAGCGAATTGAGATTGGTACCTATCGGGTCGCATTGGACATCACGGACAACTTGAACCCGAAGTCGGTCTATGATGGGAAGTTCAGTATTCAGTACTGTGCGGCGCTTGCCGCAGTCAAGCGCCGGGCCGGGTTAGCTGAGTTTACTGAAGAGAATTTGAACGATCCGGTTGTTCGCAGTGTCCTGGACCGCGTGCATGCGTTTGAGGATCCAGCCTGTCAAGCCAACTACCCCGAGAAGTGGGGGGCGCGAGTGACGATTGTCGCTGCGAATGGGAAACGGTTTGAAGCGACAACCGATTATCCGAAGGGTGACTATGAAAATCCGGTCAGCGCTGACGAATTAATTGGCAAGTTCACTTCCCTCGTGCAGGGCTATCTTGATGAACCGACGACGAAGGCATTCGTCCAACGTTCGATGACACTCGAGACCTTATCAAATGTATCAAATTTTTTTGCTGAGTGAACTGACTGACGAACGCGGTATGGACGAACAAAGGGGGAGCTAGAATGCCACACGTCACGTGGAGCCGTCGTGAAGACAATCCGTTCATTGCTGAAATCGTGATGCAGCGGGAAGAGGTTTTAAACGCGTTCAATACGCAGATGGCGGCGGAACTCATTGAGATTTGTGCAGACATTACCGCCCGAGGGGACGTGCGGGTCGTAGGTCTGCGCTCCAGCAGCCCTCGGTCATTCTGTACTGGAGCCGATTTAAAGGAACGTAACGGGATGACCGAACAGGCTTGGCGAGACCAGCATCGCTTGTTCGAAAAGATGTTTTATGCGATTGCCGACCTTCCGATGCCTACAGTAGCCATCATTGACGGCTTCTGTCTGGCGGGAGGGATGGAACTCGCGCTGAACTGCGATATGTGGGTGGTATCAGACAAGGCAGTCTTTGGGCTCCCTGAGGTGACACGAGGTATTATGCCCGGCGGCGGCGGCACTCGCTTGTTAAGCAGGCGTATTGGTGTGCACCGCGCGAAGGAAATGATTTTCACGGGTCAAAAATTCGGAGCCCACGAAGTCGCGGAGATGGGTCTGGTGAATCGCATCGTCCCATCCGAGCAATTGGATGCTGCCTTCCTTGAAATTGCTGCACCCATTGCGGAAAATGCACCGTTGTCCGTTCGCTACTGTAAATCTGCGATTGACGAGCTCATTGGATATCCGGATGACATCGGACGTGAGCGTGAACTGGCCTGGTACAACAAAGTGATTGACACGGAGGACCGACACGAGGGCATACGTGCCTTCAACGAAAAACGCAAACCTCAATTTCAGGGTAAATAAATGGTTTGTTGATGAGGAGGAAAAACGAGTGAGCGACACGGAATTACATCAGGAACTACGCCGCAGTGTACAACAAATTTGCCGGAAGTACCCGGATGAATACTGGCGAAAACTCGACGAAACCAATTCCTATCCGGAGGAATTCGTAAACGAACTCACGCAGAGTGGGTATTTATCTGTCCTGATTCCTGAAGCGTATGGCGGGGCTGGGTTTGGGATTACCGAAGCATCCATTATTCTTGAGGAAATCAATCGTTCTGGCGCCAACGCAGGTGCATGCCATGCACAAATGTACACCATGGGAACTTTACTCCGTCATGGCTCACCAGAACAGAAGGAGAAATATCTTCCGAAGATCGCAGATGGAACCCTCCGTCTCCAAGCCTTTGGCGTTACCGAACCGACCACAGGCTCGGATACGACTCAGTTGAAGACGACCGCCGTGAAGAAAGGCGACAAATACATTGTGAATGGTCAAAAAGTATTTATTTCACGGACCGAACACTCAGACCTGATGATTCTGCTTGTGCGAACAACCCCGTTGTCTGAAGTGAAAAAACGTTCTGAGGGTCTCTCTGTTCTTCTTGTAAATCTTAGAGAAGCAGTAGGAAATGGACTCACGATTCGACCCATTCGTACGATGATGAATCACGCGACCACCGAGCTGTTCTTTGAAGATCTCGAGGTGCCGGCGGAGAATTTGATTGGAGAAGAAGGAAAGGGCTTCAAATACATTCTGGACGGCATGAACGCGGAGCGGATTTTGATTGCGTCCGAGTGTATAGGCGACGGGAAGTGGTTCGTGGAGCGTGCTACCCGTTATGCAAACAGTCGTGTCGTATTTAACCGTCCGATCGGACAAAACCAGGGCGTTCAATTCCCGATATCCAGAGCCTATGTCAACATTCAGGCCGCGGATCTCATGCGCTTGCGCGCAGCAGAACTGTTCGATGCCGGTGAGAAGTGTGGGGCGGAAGCCAATATGGCGAAACTGTTAGCTGCAGATGCGTCATGGGAGGCAGCGAATGCGTGTTTGCAAACACATGGTGGCTTTGGTTTCGCGGAGGAATACGATGTAGAGCGTAAATTCCGCGAAACACGGTTGTATCAGGTCGCCCCGATTTCAACCAACTTGATCTTGTCATTCATCGGTGAGCACGTGTTGGGCTTGCCGCGTTCGTATTAATGGTCGGTCGCTATGCGGTCCCGATGTGGCGCAGTGCTTAAGTAATCCGGAAACGAAAGCGGACGTGGGAGGTGGAAGGTAGATGGAGTTTCCGAACGAAGTGGAGCTGATTGAGGTAGGACCCAGGGATGGTCTGCAAAATGAACCGGAACCCATTTCGGTAGAACAAAAAAAGAGATTGATTCGACACCTCGCTGAAGTGGGGTTCTCACGGATTGAATCAACCGCTTTTGTTCATCCGAAGTGGGTGCCACAAATGGCGGACGCCGAGGAAATTGCGGCCTACTGCAACGAACTGGGTTTCACACAGATTGCACTGACGCCGAACGAGCGGGCGATCGACCGAGCCATCGCAATGGGCGTGCCTCAGGTCGCAGTGTTTATTGGCGCCAGTACGCAATTTAATCAGAGAAACATCAACCGAACCACGGATGAATCGCTCGCAGCGTGTGCGGCGGTGTTCGAGAAGGCCAGGAGACACAATATGTTCGTTCGTGCCTATATCTCAATGGCATTTTCCTGCCCGTTCCAAGGTGAGGTCACATTTGAAGAAGTGAACCACGTCTGCAAGCGTTTTGTAGAACTTGGTGCGGATGAGATCGACATTGGCGATACGAACGGCCGGGCCAATCCGCGGATGGTTTATGAGCGATTCTCGCGTCTCAGAGACTTGTATCCAACCACGACGTTTGTTGGCCATTTTCACGACACCTATCATGTCGCGCTTGCCAATGTCATCGCTGCCATGCAAGCCGGTGTCCGTAAATTCGATGCATCGGTCGGTGGACTTGGAGGCTGCCCTTATTCACCAGGCGCTACGGGCAATGTTGCGACGGAACGGCTCGCTTATATGTTGTCCAGCATGGGGATTGCAACCGGCATCGACGATGAAAAGTTGAAGGCACTCGTTCCCTTTGCGCAGTCCCTGTCAACTCGACTTTAGGCAGCTAATGGAACAGACGGTATGGAAGCGCTTCGCAGAGCACGACATTCGGAGGGGATAGGTATGGAACGAGTGGTAGAAGGGGTATTGCCGCTGTCTGACATCACGGTTGTGGCACTAGAGCAGGCTGTCGCCGCTCCGTTCGCATCGAGACAATTAGCTGATCTCGGTGCGCGTGTCATTAAAGTAGAACGTCCTGGTCCTGGAGACTTTGCCCGGCAGTACGACCGAACAGTGCATGGGCAGTCGAGCCACTTTGTCTGGTTGAACCGCACAAAAGAATCCATGGCGTTGGATGTAAAATCAGACGACGGAAAGCAAGTCTTAAAGTCCCTGCTCGCTTCCGCCGATGTATTTATCCACAACCTGGCACCTGGTGCTGTGGAGCGCCTCGGGTTTGGCTTTGAGGAGCTGCACGCTTTATTTCCAAAATTGATTGTCTGTGAAATCTCAGGTTACGGGAAGAACGGCCCATATTCTAATAAGAAGGCCTATGATCTGCTGATACAGTGTGAGACGGGCGTAGTCTCCATCACGGGAACACCCGATACACCATCGAAGGTTGGCATATCGATTGCGGATATTGCGTCAGGGATGTATGCCTTTTCCAGTATTTTAACGGCGTTGATTCTTCGCGGCAAAACGGGACAGGGCACACATATTGAGGTGTCCATGCTGGAGGCACTCGGCGAGTGGATGGGCTACCCAATGTACTTCGCCGCATACGGGGGAACACCACCGGCGAGAACGGGATCGTCCCATGCAACGATTTTTCCATACGGCGCGTTTGCGGCAGGGGATGGGAAGTCCGTATTCTTTGGAATCCAAAATGATCGCGAATGGGAGCAGTTCTGCACGATTGTGTTACAACGTCCAGAGTTGGCCAAGGACGAACAGTATCAAGGAAATGCGAATCGCTACAAGCATTCTGAGGAACTGACCCGTGAGATACTCCAGGTTTTTTCGCAGATCAGTGCGGCAGAGGTCGAACAGCGGTTGGACGAAGCGAACATTGCAAACGCCCGTTTGAACAACATGGTCGATTTCTTCGAACATCCGCAGTTGAAGGCACGGGGCCGCTGGCGTGAGGTAACGACGCCGGAAGGCGTGGTCAGGGCGTTGCTGCCGCCTGGAACCATTCGAGGAAGTGCGGTCTGCATGGGCCCGGTACCTCGTGTTGGTGAGCATACTGAAAAGATTCGAAATGAGATTGCCGCGAAGCACCGGGGGGGTTCATTCGAAGGGATAGAAACATCGTCTGGTCGCCCGATTGTGAATCGTGATCACTATTGAGCGTTGGTTCATAATTCCGTATAATCAGATGTATTATTGGATACAGTATCCTTGTCTTCACGCAATCGGATCGTATGTGCGATTTGGCAAGCAAGCGGTCGGATTGCAGTCAGTGGCAGTGTTCTCTATGAAATTTATTGCGAGGGAAGGGTATCAATGGGCCGGTTGCGGTCGTGGCTGTTCGTCCCAGGGGCGAATCAAACAATGATTCAGAAAGCCAGAATGATTCCGGCAGATGTTCTTATCTTCGACCTCGAGGACGCCGTCGCGCCTGCTGCAAAGGAGACAGCGCGAAGAATTGTCGCTGAAGCCCTGCGTGACACCTGGCCCCAAACTGTTTATGTTCGAACAAATCCTATCGACAGTGCAACCATTCTGGACGAAGTGATGGAACTTAGCGGGGCATCATTAACAGGATTTGTTCTGCCTAAGGTAGAAAGTGCCGGTGCGCTGCAGGGTTTTTTATACCTGCTTGATCGACTTGAACAGAAACTGCGTTTACAACCGGGTCACTTGAAGGTCCTGCCGATCATTGAAACGGCCAGTGGACTACGGAACGTACAGGACATATCGAGCGCAAGTGCGCGTATTTGCTGCCTGGCGTTCGGTGCCATTGACTTTGCACTTGACCTTGGCGTCCAATCATTGCCGCCTCAATTACTGGACTATATACGATGCACCATGGTCATTGCGTCGCGCAGTGCGGGGATTGGAGCGCCCGTTGACAGTGTATACCCTGATTTTCACGACTCGGAGGGGCTGCTGCAGTCGGCCAGCCAAGCAAAAGGCGCGGGTTTTGCTGGAAAATTCGCCATCCATCCTGACCAAGTGTCTATCTTGAACAAGGTCTTCTCGACAGGGGAAGTTGAATTCAACCAGGCACAGGAAATTGTCAGGGCCTATGAAGAGGCCATGGCGAGCGGGCAGGGGAGTATTCAGGTCAATGGCAAAATGGTCGATTTACCGGTGTATGAACTCGCGAAGCGGGTGCTCGGCAGGTAAGTGAGGAGGGAACGGTGTGAAAACGATTTCGGTGGAAGAGATTGAAAATACTGTGGCGGACCTGTGTAAGCAAGCCAATTTACGACTCCCGCCAGATGTAGTCGCGCGGATTCGGCAAGCCGGAAAAGAAGAACTGTCCCCTGTTGGACGGGAGGTGCTCGATCAGATCCTGGAAAATGCACAACGCGCGTCCGACACAGGGGTGAGCTTGTGTCAGGATGGCGGTGTGACCATTGTTTTTGCGGAGATTGGGCAAGACGTGCATATCGTCGGTGGGTCGTTTGAAGAAGCCGTAAACGCTGGGATTCAAAAAGGCTATCAATCAGCACATCTCCGAGGCTCAATCCTGGATAGTCCGTTTCATGGCAAAAACACAGGGTTTAATGCACCGGGCGTGATCCACACGAAGTTAACGATGGGGGATGACCTTCGAATTCGAGTGATGCCAAAGGGGGGAGGTGCAGATAACATGAGCCAATTAAAGATGCTTGTGCCTGCCGCGGGCGTCGAGGGCATACGTACGTTTGTTCTCGATGTTGTCGAACAGGCGGGTCCCAACGCTTGTCCGCCGCTGATTGTTGGCGTTGGCATTGGCGGAACCTTTGATTCTGTCGCTCAACTCGCAAAGCATGCGCTTCTTCGGGCAGTCGGGGAACCCAACCCTGACGCAGAGATCGCCAAGTTCGAGGCGGAACTTCTGACCGATATCAACAAACTTGGCATTGGCCCGATGGGGCTGGGGGGCACGACCACCGCCATCGCTGTGCACGTCGAGACACATCCGCTGCACATGGCTTCTCTGCCGGTAGCGGTGAATCTGCAGTGTCATTCTGCGAGAGTTCAAACAGCGGTGTTGTGAGGTGGAGTGGCTTGAATCATTGGAAACTGACTTTACCGGCGAAAAAACAGGCGTTCGCCCAGTTGCGTGCGGGTGACCGCGTCCTTTTGTCGGGCACGTTCATCACCGCACGTGACGAAGCGCATCAACGGTTGTACGATTTGGCGCTTGAAGGCAAACCGTGGCCAATCGACGTGGCCGGAGAGTTGATTTATTACGTTGGGCCGTCTCCTGGGTTCGGGGCGTTTGCGGTGGGGGCCGCAGGACCAACAACGAGTTCGAGGATGGATTCCTTTACGCCGCTTATGTTGGAACGCGGGGCAGCAGCGACGATGGGGAAAGGGTATCGCGGGCCTCAAGTAAAGGATGCCATGCTCCGTCACGGTGCCGTTTACTTCGTCGCGATCGGTGGCGTAGGCGCCCTTCTGGGAAGTCGGATTGTTCGACGTGAGGTCATTGCGTACGAAGACTTGGGACCGGAAGCGATTGCACGTGTTTGGGTGGAAGAGTTTCCAGCTTTCGTAGCTTTTGATGTGCTGGGGAATGACATTTATGCTCAGCAGGACGAATGGCGACAGACGAAGTCAAAAGGGTGACCGTAAAGGGGGTGGAACATAGGCGACGAAGACAATCGAAGATCGTTTTCAAAGAGAGTGCTGCCATTCTTGATCGACATTCGTCACGTTGGAATGGAGGTAATTGATTTGCTGAACAGCAGGGCGGAACACGAAGCGGCGTTACTTGCGAGGCTGGACCGATTGCCAGTGTGGCCGTATGCCACGACGGTGTTGTGGATTGTTGGTGTTGGTTACTTAATCGCATTCTTTGATATCACCAATGTTTCATTTGGACTTCCCGTGTTTAGTAAGTTACTGCATCTTACCGCGAGTCAGGCATCGATTCCCATTACTGCAAGCCTATTAGGCTACATTGTGGGCGCTTGGTTGAACAGTAACCTGGCCGATGTCATCGGTCGTAAGCAGGCGATTTTCTCGGCAACACTCTTATTCACGGTTGGCTGCATTGCGACCACTTTTAGTTTCAGTCTTTGGTGGATGATCGTGTGGCGGTTTATTACAGGTATGGGGATCGGTGCTGAAATTGCCGCAATTTCCGCGTATATCGGTGAGTTGGCACCGGCTTCACTTCGCGGACGATATACTGCTTTGGCGAACATTTTCTCGATGGTCGGACAAGGACTGGTGCCCATCGTCGCAATGATTTTGGTCCCTCACTTTCACTGGGGTTGGCGCGGGATGTTTCTGCTCGGTGCACTTGGCGTGATCACGCTGTTCTTCTTCCGCAGCATTCCGGAGTCTCCGCGGTGGCTGCTGACGAAAAACCGTTACGATGAAGCCAAACGGGTGATTGACCAAGCAGAAGCAAAGGCTTCGCAAAAACTGAATGGAAACCTGCCTCCACTTTTGACCACCGCAAGCGAGGTGGAAGGCAAGGGATTTCCAACTGCCGAACTTTTACGGTCACCGTATGTCGGCCGAGTCATCCTGCTGCTGCTGATGTGGTTTGTGTGGTATCTGGGCTGCTATACTTGGTTGGGTATGGCGCCAACGTTCTTTGTTGATAAAGGGTATACACTGACAAGCAGCATTGGTTTTATGTTGGCAGCTTCCATTGGCTATCCTGTAGGCTCCATCCTGTCCACGTGGCTTGGCGACCGCTTTGAACGCAAGTACACCATTCTTGTGGGTATGGTTGTATGGACCATTGGATTCCTTGCGATTGCCTTCTTTGTTTCGCCGGCACTGATTTACACTTCTGTGTTTGTTCTGTCTGGCTCCTTGGGCTTTTTCTTGCCTTTGATGTATGCCTTAACCGCCGAAAGCTTCCCAACGCGCGCTCGAGCAACCGGCGTAAGCCTGACGGACGGCGTGGGTCACCTAGGCGGCGCTGTGGGGCCAATTTTGGCAACGTCGATCTACGCATGGGGTGGTGCACAGGGGTTCACCTCGGCATTTGTCTACATGGCTGTCACCGGCGTTGCGACGATTATCCTGTTGCCCTTTACGATTTCCGCGACGAGAAAGCCGCTGGAATTGGTCACGCGTGATGACGTGGGGGCAGCTGGCTGATCGCATCGCGAGACTCGGTGCAAGTGGGTCAGTTTCACCTCGGTGAAAACGTATTCAAATACGTGGCCAGCCGGTCTGCGTCCGGTCAGGGCAATCACGAGGGGGCCCAGTCGCGGACGGCCGGTGTCCAGGGAGGATCGAAAGCGCCTGAGCGCAAGATTGTGGGGAAGAGAAGTCGTCCAGAGATGGGCGGCTTTTTTGTGTTGCGAGCCAAATGGGTGACCTGTTTCAACGTGATCGAGCGAACTGGCTTTTGGCTCGCTGCGGAGCCGCCGCGGGCCGGTTTGGTGGTATGTAATATAACAGGGTTGACGGAGTGGTTAGTGTTATATTACAATCAGCACAAGCGAACGGAGGGGAGGGAGCGTGAATGGATCAGAACAGTAACTATGGGTGGGTACGTACATCCAGGAAGACGATGGCGGAAGAGTACGGGTGGATACCACCCTTACACCCGAATGAAATGACATGCCGTCAATGTGGGAGGTCGCTGATCGGGGCTCAGGCCGACGGGAGTTGCTGCTGCGAACGGTGCGTTCCTGTTCAATCACAGGACTAATGGAATCGGTTGTACCATGGAAAGGTGGAAATGAAAATGGATAAGGCTGGTCAAATGAAGGTGTCCCGGTTCCTGCAACAGAGCAGGATGTCGACTATCGAAAATGGACAGAAAAGTCAAAAGGTTGTTTCTGATCGCCAGGAGGAAAATGTTTCTTCGTATCAGTGGGTTACAAACCAGGTTGCGGATTATTATGAACGGACCAATCGGTAAATGTCCTCGCTCGTTGTGGACCCTGTACGTGGCTTTGTCATGTACCCATGCGTCGGGTCATCGTGAAGCCATTGGACTTGTTCGCGAAGGGCAAGCGTCAGCCGCGGCCGTAGGATCGCACAGGGTCCACGCACGAGACGTCTTGGTCCGCGCCAGTGTGCAGAGGTACGGGCTGTCAACTCGGCGACGGATTTTTCGGCCCCCGATCAGGCTGGGCAGCCGTTGTTCTTTCCAAATCCTCGCCTCTCGGGACATCCTGATTGCCTTGGCTCTTTTGGAGGTAGGTGAAAAAGTCAGTAATGAATTTCGCCGCCAACATGACGATGAGGTACCCACAGAACAAATAAAAGTAGTTCATCCATTGGTACATTTGAAAGAAGTGAGACCAAACCATGATGGGCTTGAGGACAAACGCAAACAATGCACTCAAGATGGTCGCGTACAAGTAATAACTGCGTTTCTGGTTCAGCGTCCATTGATACACCAGCATATACGTGACGGGCACAAGGGACGCGTCTAATGTTACGCTCGGAAATCGAAATGGAACTACCTTGTACGGGTAAGACCACAACCCCCATGCCAAGCCACAGGCATCAATGTAGGCGAACCAAACATGGATGTTGAGTCCCAAAAAACCGATTCGGAAGGCCTTCTTCCTGTCCAAGGTGAAGTACAACACAACCAACGGCGCCACGAATATTGCGAGGCAAAGCCAAAACTGCCACGTGGCTGCACTCGAGTAATGCAGCCAATAATTCATCCAGGCCTGCTGTGCGTTGTGCTGTGCGTTGACGACGCTGTTTAATACTTGTTGTTGATCGCGAGTCAAGTTGGCATCTACCCCTCGACATTTCTTGTAAAAACATCTTCCCCCAGTTGAACGATCGCAATACATAAAAAACAGACAGTACTGAAAATGACGTCATCCCCGGGTTTCAGCTGTCATCCTGCGCATTCATGGCACACTTCTTGCGATTAGCTTTGGATCACGATGGCGCTGGGCATGCCAGCCCATGCCGTGGTGTGGCCGACGTGCTGCAGGTGGGTGTCAATTCGAGACCAATTCGAGGCCGGGGGGATCGTTGCGTGAACTTCTTACAAGATGTCATGGAATCGGATGATGAACGGATCTTTCAAGTATGGACGACCGCTGCCGGACCACAGGGGAAGCTGCCCTTGACCGAGGACATGCTTCGTACATGGGCGAGCGGTGATTTGTTCGGCTGGACGCAAAACGCGGGGATGGGTTGGAATGTCA
The DNA here is from genome assembly GCF_028751525.1 of Alicyclobacillus cycloheptanicus. Lineage (GTDB taxonomy): Bacteria > Bacillota > Bacilli > Alicyclobacillales > Alicyclobacillaceae > Alicyclobacillus_L > Alicyclobacillus_L cycloheptanicus. The sequence goes on along the minus strand of NZ_CP067097.1, from coordinate 341,077 downwards.
ATCGCCTGGCGAGTCGCCAAATTCTGATTCTCAGCACGCAGGGGGGAATCCGTGATCGCGATGGCACACCGATTGCGCTAGGGTATCACACGGGCCACTGGGAGATTGGGCTGCTGGTGCAAAGCGCCGCCCAAGCTCTGCAGGCACAGGGGGCGATTCCCTTTGCTGCATACGTCAGCGATCCCTGTGACGGTCGCTCGCAAGGGACCGCAGCCATGTTCGACTCGCTGCCCTATCGAAACGACGCATCCATGGTCATGCGCCGGTTGATTCGGTCGCTGCCGACCCGGGAAGCCGTGATTGGGGTGGCTACCTGTGATAAAGGACTCCCCGCGCTGATGATGGCGTTGGCCAGTTTCAGGAACATGCCGGTGGTGCTCATCCCCGGCGGGGTCACATTAGCGCCCGAAGATGGCGAAGACGCAGGGAAAGTCCAGACCATCAGCGCGCGATTCACGCACGGCGAGATCACGTTGGAAGAAGCGGCGAAGCTCGGCTGCCGGGCCTGCGCAACACCTGGCGGCGGGTGTCAGTTTCTGGGCACCGCAGCGACTTCTCAGGTGGTCGCGGAAGCATTGGGCCTCGCCATGGTGCACTCTGCGCTGGCGCCATCGGGGCAGCCCATTTGGGAACAGATGGCCAGGCAATCCGCGCTTGCCGCGATGGAACAGATCAGACTCGGCCTGACGGGGAAGGACATCCTGACAGACGCGTCGATTCGAAACGCGATGGTCGTGCACGCGGCCTTCGGCGGTTCCACCAACCTGCTGTTGCACATTCCTGCGATCGCGCACGCGGCCAGGTTGAAAGTTCCGGAGGTACGGGACTGGATTGAGGTCAACCGTGAAGTTCCGCGCCTGGTCAGCGTATTGCCAAACGGCCCGGAGCACCATCCAACCGTTCGTGTATTTCTGGCGGGCGGCGTCCCCGAGGTCATGCTGCAGCTGCGCAAGGAAGGCGGCGTGCTGGATGAGCGTGTGTTGACGGCTGCAGGCGTTCCGCTCAAGGACGTCCTCGATTGGTGGGAGGACTCCGAGCGTCGCTGGAAGCTGCGAAAGCGACTGGTGGAAGTCGACGGAATCGATGCGGACCGGGTCATCATGAGTCGGACGACTGCCCACGCTCGCGGGATGAGGTCTACGGTAACGTTCCCGGTCGGAAACATTGCGCCGGAAGGGGCCGTCATCAAGTCCACCGCTATCGACCCAAGTGTGCTGGACGAGGAGGGTGTGTATCGGCATACCGGGGCCATCAAGGTCTTCACGTCTGAGCGCAGCGCAATCGAGGCCATTAAAACCGGTGGCATCGTGGCGGGGGACATTCTGGTGCTGATGGGTAGGGGGCCGGCCGGAACGGGTATGGAGGAAACGTACCAATTAACGTCCGCGCTGAAGCACCTGCCGTTTGGCAAACATGTGAGTTTGCTGACGGACGCCCGCTTTTCAGGGGTGTCCACAGGGGCTTGCATCGGACACATCGGTCCGGAGGCGCTCGCGGGGGGACCCATTGGGAAGCTGCGGACGGGGGATGTAGTTGAAATCGTGATCGATACACAACGATTGGAAGGCACCGTGAACTTCATCGGCGAAGGGGGTCGGCGCTTTCCGCCGGAAGAGGGGCAGGAGATTTTGAACGCGCGTGAGCTGCACCCGGACCTTGCCCCCGATCCGGATCTGCCGGATGACACGCGCCTGTGGGCAGCGCTGCAGAATGTGAGCGGGGGCACGTGGCGGGGGAGTGTGTATGACGTGGAGCGGATTCTCGAAGTGCTGGATGCAGGGCAGCAGGCGTTGAACCGTGGGCAAACGGTACCCGACGACCATCAGGACGGCAGATGACACGGCGTTGCAAATTGAAACCCTGCTGCGTGCTGTCCGCGGTTCATTTTTGCACACGCACGATGCAAGCGTCGTCAACCCGATCTCGAGAGAATTACCACGACAGCGGATTCGTTGCATGAATTGTTGTCTAAATGTTGGAACAAATTTTGCTATGTCGTTGGATGGATGCGCATGACCCAATTGCTTCGGAGAATCAATCGGGTCTGGGTGTTTGCATCTCACTAGACACTTGAGGAGGGGTTGAATGTTATGGCATCCACCGCACATTCGGCGTCCATGGAACAAAGAATGAACAGCGCCATTACGCACCTCATCAATAAGTACAGCTCCGGCGGGAATCGCATTGGGTGGCTGATGATCGCGTCCATTTTCATTGAGGCTTGGGATTTGTATTCCATCTCTTTTGTGCTCATCTTTATTAAACAGATTTATCACCCGAATAACTTGATGCTGGGACTTGCTTCCGGCGGGACACAGGCAGGCGCGCTCGTTGGCGCCATGCTCGGCGGCTGGATGACCGACAAGTTCGGTCGACGGAAAGTGTTTATGACAACGATGGTCATGTTCATCATCTTTGGATTCGCGCAGGCGTTTGCGCCGAATATGATGGCGCTGGCGATCATTCGCTTTTTCCTCGGGCTTCCGCTGGGTGCCGATATTGCGAACGGTTACACCTACATCATGGAATTCATGAAAAAAGGTGACCGCGAAGTGATGGGCAACCGTTGGCAGTTCATGTTCGCCGTCGGAGAAATCATCGCGATCGGCGTGATCTTGATTTTCATCCTTACGAAGGTCAACAATGACACCCTGTGGCGTATCATTCTCGGAATGTCTTGTCTCCCGGCGGTTATCCTCTTTATTCTGCGTTGGAATTTGCCAGAAACCGCAATTTGGTTGATTCAAAAAGGTCGATTTGTAGAAGCGAAAAAAGTATCCCAGCAAATTTACGGGGATTCGCTGGATATGCTGCCGAATGAAGATGTGAAAGTGAACCGTCCAAATCTCGGCGCATTTTTGCGGGAGATTAAAAAAGACCGGGTGGCGTGGAAGGCAACTCAGTTTGGGTGGATCTCCAACTTTGTCCAAGGCTTTGAGTTTAGCACATTCAGTTTCTATACCCCGGTGATTATTGCGATGCTTGGTGTTGCGGGTACGACTGGAAACGACCTCATCATGATGGTGTTGTACATTATCGCTGCCATTTCCGGTTGGGTCGGTCCCTTGTTTACTGCAAAATACGGGCAGCGTTCGCTGAGCCTCTGGGGATTCGGGATTGTGTTTATTTCCTTGATTCTTGGCGCCGTCGCGCTCTTTACCGGTGAAAAGTTCCTGTTCCCCTTCGTCTGTGCGTTGATGCTGTGGGGACACTATTGGGATGCCGAAAACGGCATGACCATCGTAACGGTCGTGGCTCCTCCAAAATACCGTGGCACGGCCAGCGGTTTTGCCTACATGTTTGTAAAGGCGGCGGGTTTCGTTGGACTGCTCTTCTTCCCGACGATCATCGCAGACCTTGGAGAAGGCGGTGCAACGCTGTTTGTGGCCATTTTCCCACTCATTGCATGGCTCGCTGCAAAGTATATCCTGCCGGAAATGTTTGGCTATGAAGAAACGACGTTCTCCCCAACGTATGGAGATCAAGAAAACGCACCGCCGAGTCTGTCGATTGACTGAACACCGAAGACGAGCGTTGAAGCGAACAAAACGAAGGGGGCGCGACAAGCTCCGTTCGTTGTTCACAAGTTGGAAGATGCCACGGTAAGGAGACAGACATATGGCAAATGACAGCCAGATTGTAGACGTCATCACCTCCTTATATCACATTCCCTTGCCCGAAGTGATGGGCGATGCAAAACACGGCATGCACACGCATTTCGATGTTCCGATTGTCAAAGTGATTGTACAAGATGGGCGCCAGGGCATTGGTTATACGTATACCGGTGGTCTCGGCGGACGCGCGATTGCGAGCCTCATCGAACACGACTTGAGGCCGTTCCTGCTTGGCCAAGATGCATCTTGCGTAGAATCCCTGTGGGACGCGATGCAGTGGAAAATCCATTACATCGGACGGGGAGGCCTCGCGTCCTTTGCGATTTCTGCGGTCGATATTGCACTCTGGGACCTGCGGGCGAAGAAGGCAGACGAACCCCTGTGGAAACTCCTTGGCGGCGCTGACAACAGCGTAAAAGCGTATGCCGGGGCGATTGATTTGAACTTTCCGTTGGAAAAACTGCTTCAAAACAACCGGACGTATCTGGAACGCGGCTTTCGCGCTGTCAAAATCAAGCTCGGTCAAGAACGTCTCGAAGAAGACATCGAACGCATTGCGGCGGTTCGGGAACTCATTGGGCCGGATGTTGACTTGATGGTCGATGCGAATATGAAGTGGTCGGTTGCGACCGCCATCACCGCAGCAAAACGGATGAAACCTTACAATGTTCTTTGGCTCGAAGAACCGACGATTCCGGAGGACTACGACGGATACCTCCGGATTTCGGAACGGGGTGGAATTCCAATCGCTGCTGGTGAAAACTATCGAACGATTTATGAGTTTGCGTGTGCCATGACACGTGGGAAGATTGATTTCCCGCAGCCGGACGCTTCAAACATCGGCGGTATCACTGGATGGCTGAAAGTCGCACACCTCGCGCAAACCTATAATTTACCGGTTTGCAGCCACGGCATGCAGGAGTTGCACGTGAGTCTGTTGTCTGCAATGCCAAACGGAGCATATCTGGAAGTGCACAGTTTTCCGATTGATGCATACACCACGCGCCCGCTTGTCCTGCAAGACGGGCGGGCGGTCGCTCCCAATGTGACAGGGACGGGTGTGGAATTTCGGTGGGATCTTTTGGAACCGTTTGAACAATCGAGGTGAGCAGCTTGTTGGCTGTACAAATCGTCAGTCCTGGACGGGTGGACGTGATTGAGAAAGCGATGCCTCGCATTCAAAACGAGGATGAGGTCCTCATCAAAGTGCAAATGGTAGGCGTCTGTGGGTCGGATATGCATATTTACCATGGGCAGTCACCGGTGGCAACGTATCCGCGAATCATTGGTCATGAAATGGTCGGCGAAGTCGTCGAAATTGGCCCAAACGTGAACCAACTGGTCCCCGGAGACAAGGTTGTGATGGAACCGATTCAATGGTGTGGTGCGTGCTACGCGTGTCAGTCCGGCCGCAGGAACGTCTGTGTTCATCTTCAGGTTTATGGCGTTCACCGAGATGGCGCATATCAGGAATACATGGTCCTCCCTGAGCGGATTGTTCACAAGGTGGACCGCAGGCTGGCCTGGCATGAAGCTGTTCTTGTTGAACCGTTTACCATCGGTGCTCAAGCGAACTGGCGGGGAGAGGTACGCGCTGGTGACACGGTATTCATCCTAGGTGCGGGTCCCATCGGTCTTTGCGCGCTGCAAGTTGCGAAAATGACCGGGGCGACCTGCATCGTCTCTGATTTGAGTGATGCTAAATTGGCCTATGCATGCTCGCTTGGCGCTGACCATCTGCTGAATCCAGGAAAGGTTGATGTGGAAGCCGAGATTCAGGAGATTACCGACGGACTCGGCCCAAACGTGACGATTGATGCAGCTTGCACAGTACACACCTTTGAGCAGGCCGTTCGGGTGACCTCTGTCGCAGGCAGAGTGGTTGTGCTTGGATTGACAGCAGCTCCTTCACAAATCGCACAACTCGACATCACCAAAAAGGAATTGACTGTCGTCGGTTCAAGACTGCAGACGGACAAATTCCCGACAGTGATTGAATGGTTTAACACTGGACGCATCAAGGCGGACACGTTTGCGACGCATCGATTTCCGATTGAGGAGATAGAACGAGCGTTTGCTTTCATCGAGTCACATCCAAACGAGATTCGCAAGGTACTGCTCGAAATCGGGTGCAGTATGAGGAAAGGAAGTGTTGATGGACATGGAATCCCGCTTACGCGTTGACAACCCCGTCAATCCCTATCAGTGGAATGTGCAAGGCAAGGCCAACGAACCGATTACTGTCGCGGGGTTGTTGGACAAGGCGCGGCACATTCTCGGGAGGGAAGTGGCCGATGTGCCGGTCACGTGGACACTCGATGAAATCTACCGGCGGCTCGAAGAGAATGCGCCGCGGATCGCCATTCTTGGCGGCTCGTGGGATCACCCGGCGCACATCATGGATCTCGGTACGGTGCTGCGGGCAGCCGTTGCGCTGTGGCAGCGGGGAGCGGTGCCATTCTACGCCGCCACGCCGGTCCTCTGCGACGGCACGGCGCAGGATAACATGGGGATGAGTTATTCCCTGCAAAGCCGGAACGCCATTTCGTCGATGGTCGTGAATCACATGGAAGCCCAGAGTTATCACGGCGCGTTCGTGATTCAGGGCTGTGACAAGCAGCCGCTCGGCGTGGTTTGCGCACTTGCGCATCTTGACGTTGTGCGGCGAACCCGGGGCGAGGCGCCCGTGTGGGCAACGTTTGCGCCGGTACATGTCCTCAAGGGGGGCACCATCCCGGACAAACTGAAGATGGAATTGGAAGAGGTGGCGAAGCGGGCGGAATCGCAAGGCTTCCAGGACATCGCCGATGACCTCCGAGACGCGATGCGTTACATTTTGCAATGCTCATCGAACACCGCGTTTCAAGGTGTGTTCACGCGGGCGGTCGTGAAAGGCGTGATCACGAAAGAACAGCACAAGCGCTACGAACAGGTGCTGGCCGTAAATACGTGTGACGCAGCCGGCGGCATTTGTGCATTCCATGGGACGGGCAACAGTTCCCGCGACTTGGTTGCCGGACTTGGACTGGTTCATCCGGCTGTGGAGATTCTGACCATGCCGCCCACTCGGGCGCAGGTCGAGGAATCGGTCGATGGCCTCATCTCTATCATTAACCGGCCGGAATTCAGCGTATCGGAGCTGGTCAAGGCGAACATTCGGAATGCCATTCGCATTCACAGCGCGGCGGGCGGTTCGGCGAACTTGATGATGCACATGGTCGCGGCGATGATTTACAGCGGCGAGCCATACAGTGTATACGATGTGGAGCGTGTCCTCAAGGCGTATCCGATCCCGGATCTGTACGACTACAGTCTGACGGAAGGCCGCGATGTGTATGCGTTGGCGCTTCAGTGCGGGGCCGGTCTGTCGCGGGGCATGGAGTCGCTCTTTTACGAACTCATTCAAAACGGCGTCCCAATGAACGTGGATGCGCCAACCGTAACCGGAACGACGTGGCGAGCGCGATTGCAGGACAAACGCGGGTTGTCCGCGGACCATGTCAAAGACAACCCCATCATTCTCTCAAAGCCACGGCGCCCGTTCAGTGGCGTTGACGTGTTGCGCAGCAACTTTTTTGAAAGCGCCGTCGTGAAAATCAGTGGCATGTCCACTGCGCAATTGGATGAATTTGAAAACAAGGTCGCCGTCGTGGTCTATTACAACAGTGAAGAGGAGGCGAACCATCATCTGCTGGACGTTGAACTGACCGAGAAGTGGAAGCGAGAACGGATTGTGGATATGGATTTGCTGCGGCAAATCCATCGACTGAACGGGGGAGATGGAGAGCCGCCACAGAGCTATGACAAATGTTTTGACCAACTGATTGAAGCCCGCCTGCTGAAGGTGGCGGTCGTGATTGGCGGACAGGGGCCGGAGGCTTTTGGTATGCCGGAGATGTTTACGCCGATGCAGCATATCAACGCGAACAAGTTGTTGCAAAAGCTGACGGTGTTGATGAGTGATGGCCGATACTCCGGCGTGACGTACGGCGCAGCAATTGGACACGTGACGCCCGAGGCGATCGCGGGCGGCGGGATTTTGTATCTGCAGACGGGCGACCTGGTGCATCTCGGGTTTCGGTCGAAACAGATCGACTTGCTCGATCGCGATGCCTTGCGTGCCGGCCGCATCGTGGCCGCCGCAGACAACTGGATGGCAGCGCGGCGTGAACTCGGCTTGTCGCGGAAGACGCGGATGATGGAACGGCGCCGGCAGATCGCGGCCGGGAATCGCCTGGTTGGACACACCGATGCGGCGCACGGCGTGGTCCCCCAGGCGGTTTGGGACGAGGCCGAGTGGCATGCGTCAGCGCACACAGCACAGGAGGTGGCGATTGATGTTCGATGAATCCAGAGCAGCACTGACGAAGATTGGGTTGCCGGCGAGTGACGATGCAGCGTGGCAGGCCAGTGCGAAACGGTTCGCCGACGGGGCACAGGTGCGCGTTGAGATTCCAAGCTGCGAAGGGCCGGAAGTGCTGCGAGCCGTACTCGAAGAGGCGGAGCGGCTCGATGTTCGTTTGCATCGAATCTCCCAAGGCAGCGGAATCATGTTGATGACGGATAGTGAGATTCGGGAGATGGCCAAACTCGGGGCCGAGGCTGGCATCGAAATCAGCCTGTTCATTGGGCCCCGTGCCGGATGGCACCTGAGCGCGCTCGCGAAGTCGGAGACTGGCGGCATCGCCAAGAGCCGGGCGATGGGTATGGAACAGATTGTTCAATCCGTGGAAGAGGTCAAACGGGCCCACGGGTTGGGGATTCGGAGCGTGCTGGTTTCAGATGAGGGGCTGTTATGGGTGCTTGGTGAGCTGCGGAAACGGGGTGACCTGCCGGCGGACATGAAGTATAAAGTGTCGGTCATGGCCGGGGTGACCAACCCGGCGACTGCCGCCGTTTTGGAGCGTTTTGGAGCGAACACGCTCAACGTCGCGACGGACCTCACGCTCGCACAGTTGGCGGCCGTGCGTTCGGTGACCAACGTTCCACTGGACATTTATGTTGAAGTGCCGGACGATGTCGGAGGTTTCGTGCGATATTATGAAATCCCAGAGTTGATTCGACTGGCGAGTCCGGTGTACATCAAGTTTGGTGTTCGGAATGCGCCGAACATCTACCCGTCCGGGGAACACCTGAAGGACCTGGCCGTCAAGCTCGGCCGCGAGCGGGTACGCCGCGCGCGGATTGGTCTGGAGCTGCTGGACCGGTACTTCCCGGAAGCCAGAATGAGTGTCCCAGGACAGCGTGCCGATGACCTCGCAGTGCCCGTGGTATAAGAGAGATGACGGGTTATCAACGGTGAGGTGAAAGGAAAAGGCTTCGGGGCCCTTCGGGGCCCCCGACTGTTTTCCTGCGAGATGTTAACCTTCACGGCGTTTCGAACCGCCTGTCCGGCTGCTTTGCCCTTACAGAGCCATTGGCGCTGCGATGGGGTTGACTAAAGTGCCGATTGCGTCGATGCATATGTCCACCCGGTCGCCAGGGGTGAGCGTGAAATCGTCCGGTGGTACAATCCCCGTCCCCGTCATCAGCACTGTCCCGTCGGGAACCGGGTTGTCGCGGCAGAGGAAGTCCACGAGTTCATCGACCCTGCGCCGGAACTGGCGGAACGGGACCGACCCGGAGAATGCCAACTGGCCCTCGCGGTGAATCTCCAGCGACACCGTCCAATCCGCAGGCGTGGTCGATGGTGTGTGCCAAAGCAGGACAGGTCCAAATGAGCAGCTGCGTGAAAACACCTTCGCCTGCGGCAGATAGAGGGGGTTTTCCCCTTCGATGTCGCGCGAACTGAGGTCATTGCCAACGGTCCAGCCGATGATGTCTCCGGTTGCCGAGATGACGACGGACAGCTCTGGCTCAGGCACCATCCAGGAAGAATCGCTGCGCAGCCCAAGTGGGTTGCCAGGAGGTACAACCCGGTCAGCCGTGGCTTTGAAGAAGAGTTCGGGCCGCTCTGCTGCATACACGCGGTCGTAGACACTGTCCGAGATTTTGGTCTCCGCATTGCGCGCTTCGCGGCTGCGCTCGTAGGTGACGCCGGCCGCCCAGACCTCGCGGGCGACGACCGGCGGCAGAAGATGGCCCGCTTCATCTAATTCATGGAACGAAATGCCTTCGCCAGTACACAGGCGGGCTGCCGCGTCTTCGAACGGGATGCCGAGCGCTCGAAGGGCATACCACATCTGCACGGGTTCGGTCCAGTGCGGCACTTGCCTTGTCACGTTGTACACGGTGTCCTTCACGAGGATGGCCAGTTGCGGCTCGCCAGTCGTCTCGTCGCGATAGCGCAGGGTTTTCATCATCATGTCCTCCTCATCCGTAGTACACGGCACACGTTTTGACCTGACTGTAGAAGCTGAGGGCGGCCTGACCCTGTTCGCGCGTGTGCGAGCTGGACAACTTCATGCCGCCGAACGGCGCCTGGTACTCAACGCCCGCCGTCTCAAGGTTGACGCGGACCATGCCTGCCTGTGTCTCGTCGAGAAACCGCAAGGCGCGTGACAGGTTTTGCGTGAAGACGGAGGCGCTCAGGCCGTACATCGTTTGATTGCACAAGGCGAATGCTTCTTCTGCGTCCGTTGCACGAACGACAGCCGCAACGGGTCCAAAAATCTCCTCCTGGACCAGCTTGTGATCGGGGCCAACGCCTCCCACCACCAGGGGCATCACGTAGTAGCCTGTCGACGGGTCGACCTGGGCCTGACCCTGGGCGAGGACTTCCGTTTGCTCCGCGAGCCGGACGTACGACCTCACGGTTTCATACTGTCCCGCAGACGCCACAGGGCCGAGATAGGAACTCGGGTCAAGTGCGTTTCCGACGTATAGTTTCGCGACTTCCTTACGCAGTTCGTCGACCAGGGGTTCGTAGGCGGCCTGTTCGACGATGATGCGGCTGGTCGCCGTACACTTTTGGCCTGCTGAGCGGAACGCGCCGCTCAGAATGGCGGGGACGGTTGTGGACAGGTCTGCGTCGCGCAATACGACGGCTGCATTCTTTCCGCCCATTTCCGTCTGGTACTTGATATTTCGGCGTGCACACGTGGCGGCCACCTGGAGCCCTGTCTTGGTCGATCCCGTGAAACTTACCCCGTCAAGGGGCAGCTCTTCCAGCATCCTGCTGCCTACCTTACTCCCTGTGCCGATGACCAGGTTCAGCACACCCGCGGGAAGCCCCGCTTCCGCCAGGATTGCCGTGATTTTGGTTGCAGACAGGGAGGCCGCTTCGGCGGGTTTCCAAATCACCGTGTTTCCGCAAATCAGGGCAGGGGCGAGCTTCCAAATGGGGATCGCGACGGGAAAGTTCCACGGGGTGATGAGCCCAACGACACCCAGCGGCACCCGTTTCGTGTACTGCAGGACGTTGTCGGCGCCAGCCGGGATGACGTCGCCGACCGCACGAACGCCTTCTGCCGCATAGTAGCGAAGCAAGTGAACGCCGCGCATCACCTCTCCCTTCATTTCGCTGATGGGCTTGCCCATTTCCAAACTGGAGAGGGTTGCGACCTCATCCAGTTTGGACGCCAGCAGATCGGCGGCTTGATAAAGAATCTGACCGCGTTTGCCGCTGTTCATGGAAGCCCACGATGCCAAGGCCTTTTGTGCCGCTTCTCCCGCTTGTTGCATATCGCTCGCTTCGGACAGATGGAGTACACCGATTTCTTCGCTTGTATTGGATGGGTTCTTGACGTGGATGACGTCGCCTCGCGGAGTATACCATTCACCGCCGATATAGTTCCTAGACTCCATGACACTTGTCGCCTCCTCTGTGATCGATCAGGGGGAATCGCAGGCTCACGGGCAAGCGTTCGGCTTGCAGTGAGAGGCCTGTTGACCATGGCTGAACCGAGCTTACACGGTTGGCCCAATCCGGTAGAGCGCAAAGTCGTCCATTCCGAACGACTCGGCGACGGTCGGGTGACCATTCGCGATGGAGGCCAATTGTTCCGTGACCTGTTGGACGTCGTGCACACTTTGGAGCTGTCCATCGAAGTCATCGCGGAATTTTTGATAGGTCGTTTCATCCATGCACCAGCGAATCGTCGGCGCCAGCGGACTGCCAAATGCATGCGGACGGTCCGCAAGATGGACGATGAGATGTGCACCAGCCGCCGTCAATCCAGTGGTGGTCTCCAGCGCGTTCGAACCAGGTTTCATCGCCCACACGCGTTCGTCTGCAGATTCCCCGTAGTCCACTGTACCCACAGCGCCGGCCAGTTCCTCCGCCAAGTGCAGATAGGCATTGGGGATCACGATGCGGACGCCCAATTCCTGCAGGGATTCGAGACACGCTCGCACCAGTTCCAGCTTGCTGGCGACGCTCGAGTCGATCAAGACGCCGACCACGAGCTCGTCCCAACCTGCCGTCTCACGCTGACAGCGGTCAAGTTCGCGCTGCCGCTGGTCGATCCACGCATCCACGCGTGCTTCGGCGCCAGGCGTACCCCCTGACGCTTGAATGACGACAAGGTCCATGGGGCGATCCGTCTGGGCAGCGGCGTTGGCAAACAGCTTTGTAGCAACAACGCCTTCGCAGCCCAGGCTTACGAACATGCTGGCGTACACATTCGGATGAAGTGCGAGCTGCGTGAAAATCCGCCGGGTCTGCTCCAGGTCGGCGCCAATCTGGGCACACCCATGCTGATGCTCAATGTACTTCAGTTCCGGGTGCGTGAGCGCAACGTCAACCACCACCTGATTGGCGCAGACGACCGTCGGGAGGGTGAACAGATAGTTGCGTACCCCAATGCCGCCGTCCGAGCGTCGGTACGCCGTGAGCCCTGTCATACCTGGGATGCCCCCTTTGTCAGGTCACCGCGAGCGCGGCGGCTGTCGACATTGTGGACGTGAACGTGATCGCCTGCTTCGATGGCCGCCGTCGATATGCCAATGACCTGTCCATACTTGTGTACAAGGCCGCCCTTCGGAATGGTTCGGATGGCGAACTTGTGGCCGAACGGAATGTCGGCCCGCAACGTCACTCCGAACCCGCGGTCCAGGTCCGTCAGGGTGGTGCCAGCCGCGAGCGGAACCAGTGCCACCGCCACATCGTCTTTTGGATGCATCACCAGCCATTTGCGCTGAAGTTCGTTCATCTCTTGTCAACTCCTTCAGGAACTGCCCGTAAGCTTCATTCATCTCCGCAACTGGGTTCTCCCCAGCCGGTTCGGTCTGTCGGAACGCTGCCGCGTGGACTGGAACCTAGAGGCTTTGACCGATACGGTAGATGCCGAATTCACGGTGCCCGAGCCGCTCCGCCTTCGTCTGCTGGCCACTCAGCACGTTGAGCATGAGCTGGAACAGGCGTTCTCCGACTTGCTGGACCGTTTCCGTACCGTCGATCACCGTACCCGCGTTCAGGTCAATGTGGTCTTGCATGCGCTGATAGGTAAACGAGTTAGACGATACTTTTATTACCGGGGCAATCGCGCATCCGGTCGGTGTACCGCGGCCAGTGGTGAAGATGGCAATCTGGGCGCCGCCGGCGACCATGCCCGTCATCTGCTCGATGTCGTGGCCGGGCGTGTCCATGACAATCAGGCCCTTTTTGGTCGGTCGCTCGGCGTATTCGACGACCTCCTGGATTGGGGAATGTCCCGCCTTGTGAATGCAGCCAAGGCTCTTCTCCTCAATCGTCGTGATTCCGCCTTCAATATTGCCGGGCGCGGGCTGCGCACCACGAATATCGACACCCATTTTCATTGCGTTTTGTTCCATGCGCCGGACGATGTACAGGATACGGTCGCCGACCTCCCTGGAAACGGCCCGCTCTGCCAGCAGGTGTTCCGCTCCCATCAGTTCAGTGGTTTCGGAAAGGATCGACGTACCGCCAGCATTCACCAGCAAATCACTTGTAACACCGAGAGCCGGGTTGGCGGAAATGCCTGAACAGGCGTCGGAGCCGCCGCATTCCGTGCCGAGAATGATTTCTGAGAGAGGCACCGGTTCGCGCTGTACGGCATCGCGATCGCGAACCATTTGCCTGGTTCGAGCCACGCCAAGCTCGATGGCGCGCCGCATGCCGCCGACCTGTTCGAGCACAATGAGTTCCACGGACTTGCCAGCCGCCTCGGCGGTGGCTGCGATGCTTTGCAGGTCGTACGGTTCGTGACCCCAGCCGAGGATGATCACGCCGTGGATGTTCGGATGGGTGGCGAATCCTTCATAGACGCGCAGGGTCTGCCTGAGGTCGTCGCCTGACTGGTCGATGCCGTGCTGGTTTCGGAACGTGACGGAATCGGGAACCTGGCGGACGATGCGGTCGGCGACCTGGTTCATTTCGTAGGAGACTGGCAAGACCAGGACGTGATTGCGGACGCCGATGCGACCATCCGCTCTGCGGTAGCCCATGATGTTCACGAAAGTATCCTCCATTCCGTAAGGGGTGCATGCCTGTATCTCTTGTTTCTAGCAATTCGCGTGCCAATGCAGATGGGCAACCCACATTCTTTTCTTCCTCCCGCCTCAAAGTGATTTGTTGCAAGTTGAAACAATTGCGTTACAATTTAGACTACCGACCTTTCAAGGAGGGTGGCCTGTGGAGATTGTACTGGTGGCTCCATACCAGAGGATGGTCCGGGATGCGCAGGAAATTTGCCGTATGTACGGAGAGCGTATCAAGATTGTCCATGGCTGCATGGATGACGGCGTCCAACTGGGGAAGCGGGCCGTGGAGAACGGTGCTGGCGTCATCATCAGCCGCGGCGGTACATGGGTGCGTCTTTCCGAGGCTGTGTCGGCGCCAGTGGTTGAAATCGCTGTCACGCCCTATGATGTGCTCCGCGCGCTGCAACGTGCACGCGGCATGGGCAGAAAATTTGGCGTGGCGGGCTTCAGCAATGTCATCGCCAGTATGCGTGAATGGGTTTCCATGTTGAATGTACCGGTCGTGCCAATTGAGATTGATGATGATACGGAGCAGACAAGAAACACCGTGTTGCAGGCCATTGAACGAGAGCGGGTTGACTGTCTGCTTGGCGATACAACCATTTTGGAGTACTCCGTCGATTTCGGCGTTCCGTGCGTACTGATTGAATCAGGCAAGGAAGCCATTTGGGAAGCCATCCAGGAAGCCAAGCGACTGGTTGCTGCCCGGATGGTCGAGCGCAAGAGGCACGCCTCTTTACATACGGCATTGGACAGGGTCCATCAGGGGATTCTAGTTGCGGACCGCGAGGTCGTACAATTCGCGAACCGTACGGTTCTACAGTTGATTGGACGGGATGCCTGTGCGGGGTTGTCCATCCGGGACTGTTTACCTCCGGCGCTGTACGAGTTCCTCGAAAATTCATCAGGTCGGGACTCGGAGATTTTGCAACTTGGCGCCAAACTTTGGTTTGTCGAACGGTATCCACTCCTCGATGATGGACGGTTTTTCATTACCTTGCACCTGGTCGACGACATCGAAACGATTGAACGGAGAGTTCGTCAACGCCGGGCAGGCACGGGACATGTCGCGCGTTATACATTTGATGATTTGGTTGGACAGTCGCCCGCCATGCGCTTTGTCATCAGCCGTGCCACGCAATTTGCGCAGGCCGACTCCTCCGTACTCATTGTCGGGGAAACGGGGACGGGTAAGGAAATGCTGGCGCAGTCCATCCACAACGCAAGTTCACGAGCCCAGGGACCGTTTGTCGGTGTAAACTGCGCGGCGCTGCCAGAACAACTGCTCGAGAGCGAGCTGTTTGGTTACGAAGAAGGCGCGTTCACAGGCGCCAAGCGAGGCGGAAAGCCCGGCTTGTTTGAACTGGCGCATGGCGGAACCCTGTTTCTCGATGAGATCGGCGAGACTTCCCTTCACGTGCAACAGCGCCTGCTGCGCGTTTTGCAAGAGCGACAGGTCATGCGGATTGGCGGCGAACGACTGATTTCGGTGGACGTGCGCGTGGTCGCGGCCACGAACCAGCCGCTGTGGCGGTTCGTCCAAGAAGGCAAGTTTCGCAAGGACTTGTTCTTCCGTCTCGACGTCCTTCGGCTGAATACGATTCCGCTGAGAGAACGGCGAGAGGACATTCCTGACCTCACCGAACACATGCTCTATCAACTTTGGTATCAAAGGAAGGGCGTCGGCGTGCGGCCGCGGCTCGATCCCGCCATATTCCCGCTCCTGCAGGCGTACGACTGGCCAGGGAACGTTCGGGAACTCCAGAGTATGCTCGACTATCTGCTGGCCACACAGGTTCAAGGAAAAATTGGCGTAGAAGCGATTGAGGAATGGGTCGAGCAGAAGGCACTTCCGCCGGTTGCCGGAACTGTCGATAGCGCGACGTCTTCTGAAGGCGCTTTCCGTTCCAAGCTGGAACCGTATGATGCACCGGACGCCAAACAGTCCGTCGCTCTGGCGCAGTTGCCCGGCCGGACGATGGAGGAGATCGAACGGTGGGCGATTGAACAGACACTGGCTGAGACCAGCGGTGATATGACGAGGGCTGCGCAGATGTTAGGGATCAGCCGTACAACCTTGTGGCGCAAAATGAAGCAGTGGCAGACGGAAACGATGGCATGAATTTTGCTTAATTGGTTTGGGGGACATCGCCCGTCGATTCCGTTCAAACGCCAGTACGGCACACGGGGAGGCTTGAATATGCGGCTGCAGGACAAAGTCTGCTTGATCACCGGAGGAGGAAAAGGCATTGGTGCCGCGACGGCGATTGCGTTCGCGCGCGAAGGCGCCTGGGTGGAGATTGGGGATGTCGACACGGCAGCGGGACAGGAGACGGCGCAGGCAATTGAGAATGAACTCGGCAAGCGCGCTGTGGCGACGCACGTGGATGTCACGGATGCCCGTTCTGTGGCCCGATGGGCAGCGGATATCATGGGGCGCCATGGGAGAATCGATGTACTTTTCAACAACGCCGGCATCAGCGCTGTCGGTCCGTTGCATGAAATCGACCAGTCGCTTTGGGAGCGCGTCATGGCCGTGAACGTAACGGGGGTATACCTGGTGTCCAGGGCCGTACTGCCGATCATGATGGACCAAAAGTCGGGATCGGTCATCAATATGTCTTCCTGTATTGCCGCGCTTGGATTGATGCGTCGTGCGGCTTACGCTGCCACGAAAGGCGCAATTCTGTCGATGACAAAGTCCATGCAAGTGGACTACGCGCCCTACGGCATCCGGGTGAACGCGTTGATGCCAGGCACCATCTACACGCCGTTTGTCCAGGATTACATTGAAAGGTCTTACGACGATCCACAGTCTGCCATTCAGGGTTTGAAAGCACGCCAGCTCGGCGGCGAGCTCGGAACCCCGGAGGACGTTGCAATGGCTGCGGTATACCTGGCGTCAGACGAGTCCAAGTACGTGATGGGAACCGGATTGGCGGTCGATGGCGGCGTGACTGCGGGGAAGTTTTCATAAACGGAACATCATCATTTCGCCGCTGCGAACCGCAGGCAGACTCGCCGATGGACCGCACAACGTCATGAGGGGGCATTGGAATGGGCGTTGTTGAGGAATTGATACAGTCGATGCCTTTGCCGAAGATGATTCGCATCCGGCAGCACTTTCCGAGTCCGGTCGTGGCCGACATTGAGCAGACGATTCACGAGGCATTTCAGCAGGAAGCAAAACATATTCAGTGGCCTTCGGGCGGCGAGGTCGCGGTGGTGGTTGGCAGCCGCGGCATCGCGGATCTTCATCTGGTCACGCGCGCTGTGGTCGCGGAAATCCGCAGACATGGGTGCTCGCCGTTCATCGTTCCGGGCATGGGCAGCCATGGCGGCGCCACCGCTGAAGGACAACGGGAAATTATCGAGGGATATGGTGTCACGGAAGCGTTTGTCGGTGCCCCCATTCGCTCTTCGATGGAAGTCGTTCAGATTGGCGAACTCCAAAATGGCCTGCCGGTGTATATGGACCGCATTGCGTATGGTGCGGAAGGGATTTTTGTGGTGAATCGCATCAAACCACATACGGCCTTTCGCGGCCCTTTTGAGAGCGGCATCGTGAAGATGATTGCCATTGGCCTTGGCAAGCAGAAAGGTGCCGAAGCCTGTCACAAATTAGGGTTTGGCCACATGGCGGAGCACATCGTCGAGGTTGCGAAAGCGGCGATTGGAACGGGAAAAATCCTCGGGGGTGTCGCAGTACTGGAGAACGCGTACGACCGAATCGCGGAAGCGCATGTGCTGCCTGCTGCACAGATTCTGGACCGTGAACCGCCGCTATTGGTTCGGGCCAAATCCTATATGCCAAGAATTTTCGTAGACGACATCGATGTATTGGTGGTCGACGAGATTGGCAAGGACATCAGCGGTGACGGGATGGACCCGAACATCACAGGGCGTTATGCCACACCGTTTGCCACGGGAGGACCCAACGTCACCCGTATCTGTGTCCGCCGGTTGACGGAGCGCACGCACGGGAATGCGAACGGATTGGGTGTGGCAGATACGACCACCCGCCAGGCGTTCGAAGCCGTCGAGTTTGACATGACGTATCCAAATGCCCTGACCTCTACGGTCATCGAGCCCGTGAAATTACCGATGATTCTGGCCAACGACCGGCTGGCCATTCAGGCTGCCGTGAAGACCAGTCATGTTCTCAAGGAGCAAGACGTGCGAATGGTGCACATTCGCAACACACTTCGCATGGATGTCATTCGGGTCTCCGAATCCATTTTGCCGCTGCTTCGGGAACGACCGGACGTTGAAATCCTTGGAGAACCAAAAGCATGGAAGTTCCATGACGACGGCTCGCTGGATGTAGACGATGCGTGGGTAGAGTGAAGCAATGAGTCCGGTCGCACAAGTGACGGAAACAGGGGGACACAAAATTGCATGAGGCATGGGAGAAATATGAACGTCTACTGGCGCAGATTCGCGGATTGCAGCGCGTTCTTGTCGCGTTCTCGGGCGGTGTAGATAGTACCTTCTTGCTAAAAGCATCCCTTGAAGCGGTGGGGCCGGAAAACGTATTGGCCGTTACAGCGGACTCAGAAACGTATCCGGAACGCGAGCGAGATGCAGCAACGGAGCTGGCAGCGGAACTCGGCAGCCCGCACGTGGTGATTGAAACCAGTGAGCTCGCGATTCCCGGTTATGCGGAAAACCCCGTGAATCGGTGCTACTTCTGTAAATTTGACCTCTTTTCCCACCTGGCCCCGATTGGACGTGAACGTGGTTTCGAACACCTTGTCTTTGGCGCCATTGCGGACGACCTGGGGGATTTCCGTCCAGGTCTTCAGGCTGCCAAGGAACAGGGCGTACATGCGCCTTTACAGGACGTGATGCTGTACAAGCGCGAGATTCGCCATCTTTCGAAGGCACTCGGCTTGCGCACCTGGGATAAACCTTCCATGGCGTGCTTGTCGTCACGGATTCCCTATGGAGAAAGAATCACCGTTGAGAAGCTCTCCATGGTCGATCAGGCGGAATTTTTCCTGCAGCAGCTCGGTTTTCGCCAACTCCGTGTTCGTCACCATGAGTCCACGGCCAGAATTGAGGTACCACCCGAACAGATTGTGGATGTCGCAAAGTTGGCAGATATGATTACGACGAAGTTCCAAGAAATTGGTTATCGATACGTCACGCTCGATTTACAAGGGTATCGTACGGGAAGTCTGAACGAACTGCTTCCGAAGTACGCTGTATCCGCACGCCAGTAGGTTGTTGGCGTACCCGCCGGAGCAGCAGACATGGCTCAAAGCGGGCGACGAAGTGGTCGTCTCGGAGGGGCTTTGCGACCTCGAACGGTGTTGGTATGCGTGCGTTGGGCAGAAGTGGTGACATTTGGTGAATGCATGGTGGCGCTGACACTGATTCCCGGAGGTAGCGTGATGAAAATTACCAAACTGGAGCTGTTTCAAATTCCGCCGCGTTGGCTGTTTCTCAAACTTTCGACGGACGAAGGCCTCGCTGGGTGGGGGGAGCCCGTCGTTGAAGGACGGGCGGCAACGGTTGCGGCAGCTGTGCGGGAACTGGAAGGGTATTTGATTGGGCGTGATCCAAATCAGATTGAAGATATCTGGCAGGTGCTGTACCGGGGCGGGTTCTACCGAGGAGGGCCCATACTGATGAGTGCGATTGCCGGGATCGACCAAGCGTTGTGGGACTTGAAAGGCAGGCGGTACGGCTTGCCTGTGTACGAGTTTCTTGGGGGCGCTGTCAGAAGCCGGGTTCGGGTGTACGCGTGGATTGGCGGCGACCGCCCGTCCGAGGTGGGTACGGCGGCCAAGGAAAAGGCTGAGCTGGGGTTCACGGCTGTCAAGATGAACGCCAGCGAAGAGATGCACTACATAGATTCGCATGCCAAGGTGGATGCGATCGTCAGCCGTGTGGCGGCCGTGCGTGAGGCGGTTGGCAAGGACTTCGGAATCGCGGTGGACTTTCACGGCCGCATTCACAAGTCGATGGCGAAGATCGTAGCCAGAGCGCTCGACGCGTTCCATTTGATGTTCATCGAGGAACCTGTACTTCCTGAGAACCAGGAAGCCTTGAGGGAAGTGGCGCGCTACACGTCCGTTCCGATTGCAACTGGTGAACGGATGTTCTCGCGATGGGACTTCAAGCATCTGCTGGCTGATGGCTGCGTGGACATCATTCAACCCGATCTTTCGCATGCGGGCGGGATTTCGGAAGTCCGAAAAATTGCAGCGATGGCAGAAGCGTACGACGTCGCCGTCGCGCCCCACTGCCCGCTGGGTCCATTGGCGCTCGCGTCGAGCTTGCAAGTCGACGCTGCGACGCCGAACGTCTTTATCCAAGAACAAAGTCTCGGGATTCATTACAACCAGGGGAACGACCTGTTGGACTACCTGAAGGACCCGTCGGTTTTTCGATACCACGAGGGGTATGTGGACCTGCCCCGCCAGAGCGGGCTGGGCGTCGACATTGACGAAGAACGCGTACGGGAAGCCGCTGCGGCAGGCCATGACTGGAAAAATCCTGTCTGGAGGAATGCGGACGGGACCGTTGCCGAGTGGTAATTCACGAAAGGGGATGGACGATTTGCTGAAGGGCATGGTTGCGGCGATGTTCACGCCTGTGGAGAACCAGCGCGTCTCGTTCGCCGGGCTTGAGGCGTACGTACAGTGGCTGATTGAACAAGGGACGGAAGGGCTGTTCTTCCTGGGTACAACGGGGGAAGGCCTTCTGGTGCCGGAGAACGACCGGGAAGCCGCAGTGGCATGCGTGGTCAAGGCAGCCGCCAACCGGGTGCCTGTGGTTGTTCAGTGCGGGGGAATGGCTCTGCATCAAACACTGGAACGCGTGTCCAGCGCCGTGCGGGCAGGGGCCGACGCGATCGCGCTATTGACCCCGTTTTTCTACGCGCACGACCAGCAGGCGCTTGAACGTTACTACGACGAGGTGCTGGCGGCCTGGCCCGAGGTGCCGTTCTATCTGTACAGCATCCCGAAATACGCCAACAATGCGGTGTCGCCGAACCTTCTGCAGACCCTCTTGAAACGTCATGTGAACCTCATCGGCATCAAGGATTCGAGTGGATCGGTCGAGCAGCTTCAGGCCTACCGGGATGCGGCGCCCGAGGCTGCTGTTTTCATCGGCAGCGACACAATGTTTCAGGAAGCCTATGTACGCGGTGCCGCCGGCGTTGTCTCGGGGCTGGCGGCTGTGTTCCCGGCCTTGGCTGTTCGGGCCTGGCGACGTCTCTCGGCGGGGGATTCGTCCGGCGCACAGCAGATGAAGGAGATTTGCGATGTGTTTCATGAATTTTCGACGATTCCTGCTGGGCGTGCGGTTTTGACACGCAACGGGATGCCTGTCGGTGAACCGTTCAAGCCCCTTTTGCCGCTCACCGTGGAACAGCAAACGCAACTGTTCAGTGCGCTGCAACGGTTGGACCTGGGGCTGTTGCGGCAGGACTGAGCCAGGAACGCCTCCGTCAACGGCAACGGGTCTGGACAACGTAGTCAATGGAAGAGTTGGGGGTAGACGGCCTGTATGGATTATCGAGCGATTTTGGAAGGTGTTCAAACCGGGAACATGTCCATCGACCAAGGGTTGCAGGCTCTCCGGAAGTTAGGGGCCGATGAACTCGGGTATGCCACGCTTGACCACCATCGCGCCCTGCGCAGGGGGTTTCCGGAAGTGGTGTACTGTGAGGGGAAAACGCCCGAGCAGTCTGCGCAAATTCTCATCCGGCTTGCGGAGACGGGGGAGGGGCCTGTGCTTGGGACGCGCGCCGGACGTGAGGTGTTCGATCTCGTCCGGCGCACGCATCCCTCGTTCGAGTATGAAGAACTGTCCCGCATGGTGTTTTTGCGGCGGGGGATTGGTTCGCCCAAAGGACAGGTACTTGTGATTGCGGCGGGTACGTCCGATCTGCCCGTTGCGAATGAAGCAGTCCTGACACTGGAACTGATGGGTGCACGGGTAGAACAAATGATCGACGTCGGTGTTGCCGGATTGCACCGCCTGCTCGGTCAACTGGATCGACTCTATCAGGCGCGCGTGCTGGTTGTTGTTGCCGGCATGGAGGGTGCGTTGCCGAGTGTCGTCGCGGGGCTGGTTGACCAACCCGTGATCGCGGTGCCGACCAGTGTTGGCTACGGCAGCCACCTCGGGGGGCTGACACCGCTGTTATCGATGTTGAACAGTTGTTCCTCCGGGGTCGGTGTGGTCAACATTGATAACGGGTTCGGTGCCGGTTATCTCGCAGCGATGATCAATCGAATGGGGGAGTGACAATGCGCGCAGCCTACTTTGAATGTCCTGCCGGCGCGAGTGGGGACATGTTCCTCGGGGCATGGCTTGACACCGGGATCGACCAGCGTGCGTGGCGAGCGATTTTGGAGCGGCTGGCACTGGAGGATGTGCAGATTTCGGTCGCAACCGTGTTCAAACAAGGCATCCGCGCGACCAAGGTGGACGTGACCGCCGCCAACGAGGCGTGGAAGTATGATGAGCCGTCCCACGCCCATGATCACGGCCACGAGTCCGCCCATCGCCACGACCATGAGCATCATCATGGGCACGCGCATCCTCATGACCACGCGCATCCTCATCACTCGTGCCTTCCACATCGCGGCTTGCGTGACATTGAGGCCATTTTGCATCGAGCCGATCTGCCGTTGCCGGTACGGGACAACAGCTTGCAGGCGTTTCGGCTGCTTGCGGAGGCTGAGGGATATATCCATGGAATTCCCCCGGAGAACGTTCATTTTCACGAAGTCGGGGCCGTCGACGCCATCGTAGATATTGTCGGGGCAATGGCCGGCTGGTACTTGGCCGGGATGCCGCAATGCTATGTTTCGACGATTGAAGTGAGCGGCGGGACCGTCACCTGCGCCCATGGAAGAATGCCGGTGCCCGCTCCGGCAGCGGCCCGTCTCCTCCAAGGCTTTGTCACACGTTCGTCCGGGGATTGGGGAGAAACGGTGACGCCGACCGGGGCAGCCATCATTCGGACGTTGGCCGAGCGAGGCAGAAGGCCGGAGATGTCTGTGGAGAAGGAAGGGTATGGCGCTGGCAGCAAGGAGTTGCCGGTTGCAAATGTACTGCGGATCCAGCTCGGCGAAGTCGCCCCCGCCCCCGCTCACCCTGAAGGTGAAGATACGCCGTCGACGTTCCAGGCGGTCGATCGCAAGGGTGACGCAGCGCGTGAACGTGTTATCGTCCTCGAAGCCAATATTGACGACATGCCAGCGGAATGGGTCGCGCACACCACGGCCCGTTTGCTTGAACTGGGCGCGTTGGATGCCTGGGTGACGCCGGTCGTGATGAAGAAGGGCCGACCCGGGTATATCCTCCACGCCCAGTGTAAACCAGACGATCGGTCGCGCATGGAAACGGCAATGCAGGATGAAACAACCACGCTGGGCGTACGGGGGTACGAAGTTGAACGCGCTGTGCTTTCGCGGAAGGTGGTCAAGGTCACGACTGACTTTGGTTCTGTGGGCATCAAGTTGGCCCTGCGGGACAATCAGGTCGTCAATGTGGCGCCTGAGTATGAAGATTGCCGCGCATGTGCCATTCGCCACAGTGTCCCCTTGAAACAGGTGTACCAGGCGGCGTTGCTGGCGTTTGCATCTCAAGACGACGAGGGGTGCGATTTTGACTTTCTGAGGGGAGACATTCATGGATGCGATGGATGACCGTTCGCAGGAGGCTTGCAGAAGCATGAACGTCATTGAAGAACTCTTGCGTCCCATTCCGATTCCCAAGATGGCACCCGTTCGGCAGCACTTCGCCGTGACACGGGTGGTCGATGCAGGGGCCGAGGTGCAAAACGCGGTGCTGAAAGAGGGCTTGTTGGAGCGAATCCAGCCGGGCAGCAACATCGCGATTGGCGTTGGTTCACGAGGCATCGCCAACTTGCCGGAATTGGTCAAAGCGACAGTCGACCTTGTGAAAGCGCGGGGTGCGAACCCGTTTCTGGTCCCCGCGATGGGCAGTCATGGCGGGGCAACGGCGGAAGGTCAGAGAGCGATGCTGAACCATCTGGGTGTAAGAGAGGACACGGTGGGCGCGCCCATCCATGCAACGATGGAAGTGGTACAGATGGGCATGTCCGCCCATGGCTTGCCGTTGTTTGTGGACCGCAATGCGGCGGCTGCGGACGGTATCATCGTCATCAATCGGATCAAGCCGCATACATCGTTTCGTGGCCCGGTTGAATCCGGACTTCTCAAGATGTTGGTGATTGGGCTCGGCAAACAACGGGGCGCGGATGCCGCACATGCGCGCGGCTTTGCATCCATGGCCGATCACATCCTCGACCTGTCCCAGGCGGTGCTGGACCGCCTGCCGGTGTTGTTTGGCGTCGCCGTGATCGAAAACGCGTATGACGAAACGGCAAAAGTGGCCGCTGTTGCATCCGAGCGAATGCATGAATTGGAGCCGCAGCTGCTGAATGAAGCCCGATTACGGATGCCGCGCATTTCCCTGAACGACCTGCATGTGCTGGTCGTTGACGAAATTGGCAAGAACATCAGTGGTGTCGGGATGGACCCGAATGTGACCGGGCGCTATCCCAATGACCTGGTAAAGGGCGATTTGCGGGTCAATCGCATTGTGGTTCTTTCCCTCACGGAAACCACCGACGGGAACGCGGCCGGGCTGGGATTGGCGGACGTGACAACCGCTCGAGCCGAATCGCAAATTGATCGGGTTAAAGGGTACATGAATGCGCTGACGTCAACGTCGATGAGCAGTCCGAAATTGCCGATTGTGATGCCGACAGACAAACAGGCCATCCAGGCAGCCGTCAAGACCTGTCTGGAACCGAACTTTGGCGCTGTGCGCATGATTCGGATCGTCAATACATTGAAGCTCGACGAAATCTGGGTCTCCGAATCCCTGCTGAGCGAAGCACAAGCGCATCCAGACATGGAGGTGCTGGGTCCCGCCGAAGCGATGGCGTTCGATGCGACTGGCCGGCTCATTCGGTAGAAGCGGCACGTGCACAGATGGGGAGGAAATTGGGATAGAGGGAAAGGGGAGAATGTGATGTCCACATCGAAAGTTCCTTCAGGCATTCTAGGTTTCCCTGTGACGCCCTTCACGCAGCGCGGGAAAGTGGATGTGCACGCGTTGGAGGCAAATGTGGAATTCCTGGTTCGGTCTGGTCTATCCGCCGTTTTTGTTTGTTGTGGGTCAGGAGAGTTCCAGTCTCTAAGTCTGGAAGAGTGCATGGACATCATAGACACTGCAGTCGGTGCGACAAAAGGGAGGGTGCCGGTCTACGTCGGTGTGGGCGGCAATCTGTCGATGGCATTGCGCCAACTGCACGCCGCGGAAGCCGCCGGGGTGGATGGGTGCTTGATTTTCCCGCCTTACTTGATACACGGCGAGCAGGAAGGTCTGTATGAGTACGTCAAAACAATTGCTTCGAGTTCCGACCTGAATACAATCATCTACCAGCGGGACTCAGCTATCTTCACGGTGGAGACGGTGCAAAGGCTGGCGGAGATTCCACAGGTTGTGGGATTGAAAGACGGCCATGGAAACATGGAGCTGAACATTGAACTCGTTCAGACCCTCGGAGACCGGCTCGCTTGGTGCAACGGAATGCCGTTCGCCGAGGTGACGATGCCGGCATATGCGGCTGTGGGATTTCGGACGTACTCCTCCGCGATTTCCAATTACATCCCTCATATTTCCCGAATGTTCTTTACGGCGCTTGAAAATCAGGACCGCGAGCAACTCCATGCGCTCTACCAGGTCGCGTTGATGCCCATCAACCAGATTCGGAAACTGCGAAAAGGGTATGCTGTGTCGCTTATCAAGGCTGGCATGGAAATCATGGGATTGCCAACGGGTTCGATGGTTCGCCCGCCGCTGGTCCCTGTCGAACCTGCCCATTATCACATGCTGGAGCGGGTCCTGGAATCGGTGTTACAGGCGTTTCCAGTCCCTTGAATCTTGTGCTTGAATCTTGCGGCTGAACCTTCATGACCAGCGGACTCGGAGCGTGTGTCAAAACAGCGCGGGGGCGAGGGCGGCACGCGATTCAAATACGGATCCGATTTCTTCACGGGGGAATGATCAATGGGGATTGCCGATGACTTGCGAGCACTGCTCTCATCCGAGCAGGTTTCGACAAACCGCAGCGTGCTTGAACAGCACAGCAGGGATGAATCCTATCACACACCGGTGTTACCTGACGTCGTGGTCTACCCTCGTTCCACAGAGGACGTGGTGCAGGTTGTCCGGTACGCCAGCGTCCGCGGAATTCCAGTGGTCCCGTTCGGGGTTGGGAGTGGGCTTGAAGGCCACGTCGTTCCAGTCAAGCGCGGTATTTCCCTGGACATGATGCAAATGCAGCGCATCCTGGAAATCCGGCCCAAGGACTTCCTTGTGCGGGTGCAGCCGGGCGTGACGAGGAAGCGCTTGAATGACCAATTAAGACGATACGGTTTGTTCTTTTCGGTCGATCCCGGTGCGGACGCGTCACTCGGCGGCATGACGGCAACCAATGCGAGTGGGACGACTGCGGTTCGGTACGGGACCATGAAAGACAACGTGCGGGCGCTGACGGTTGTTCTGGCAAGCGGTGAAGTCATACGGACGGGATCGTTTGCGGCCAAATCCTCGTCCGGGTACAATCTCACGCCGCTGTTTGTGGGGTCGGAAGGGACACTCGGCATTTTCACGGAAATCACCCTGCGGCTGTTTGGCATCCCTGAGGCGACCGTGGCAGGCCGCGCCGAGTTTGCGGACATACAGCACTGTGGCAACGCGGCCGTCGCGCTCATCACGGCCGGGATCCCCATCACGCGGGTGGAGTTGGTCGACGCGCCGTTTATTGAGGCCGTGAATGCGTTCAAGCAAACGCATTACGCCGAGGTGCCTACACTGTTTCTCGAGTTTTCTGGCAGTCGCGAGAGCGTAGAAGCGGATTCCAGAATGGCGCAGGAGATTCTATCGGACGAAGGCTGCAGGGACCTGCAGTTCGAGTCTGATGAGCACGCTCGCAATCAACTGTGGGAAGCGCGCCACTCAAGTGCATATGCTTTTCAGCACCAGCATCCTGGGTGTGGACTTTTGTCCACCGACGTCTGCGTGCCGCTCTCCGAACTGCCTGGAGCCATTACCAACGCAAAGCGGCTGATTGACGAGATGAAGATCCCCGGTGCAATTGTCGGCCATGTCGGAGATGGAAATTTCCATGTTTCCGTCGCAGTCGATCCAGCCGATGCAGACGCCTTGCGGCGCATTGAACAGTTCAATGAACAGCTCGTTTTCCACGCACTCCGTGTGGGCGGAACGTGCACAGGAGAACACGGGGTCGGACTGGGGAAGAGAAAGTATCAGGAAGCAGAGCATGGTTCGTCCATCCAGATGATGCGGGGCATCAAGGAATTCCTTGACCCCGGACACATTCTCAATCCGGGTAAGCTCATTGATGAAGGGTAACCGATCGGTCGTGGACGTCAACGGAGGTCAGTGGATGAATTAGGCTGAGGAGGTTGCTTGTGACTCGACAACGGTGGTGGCCGTACGTCATACCTGTATGCTGCCTGCACATGATTGGGATCGCGCTGCTCACAGTTTCGGTCCGACAACATCCCACCCTGTTGGGAATGGCCTTTCTGGCATACACCTTTGGCTTGCGACATGCTTTCGACGTTGACCACATCGCGGCGATTGACAATACCGTTCGAAAATTGACCCATGAACAGAAGCACCCGATGGGGGTTGGTTTTTACTTTTCATTGGGTCACTCCACGGTGGTTGCCGGACTGACGATGGTCACAGCAATGTCCGTCCACTTCCTGAAAGAACGGATGCCTCAGATTGAAACCGTTGGGTCCGTCATGGGTCCTACGGTTTCGGGGACATTTCTGCTTGTCATTGGGTGTATCAATCTGGTCGTCCTCGCACAGATTTTGCGGACGTTCATGCGCATGCGCGGACGCGAGGAGGTACACACAGACCTGGAATCCTGGTTGTCCATGAGAGGATTCATGGCGCGTCTGACCAAACCGCTTCTGCGGATAGTGAACAAGAGTTGGCACGCGTACCCCATCGGATTTTTATTCGGGTTAGGTTTTGACACAGCGACCGAAATCGCTTTACTGGGGATCTCCGCCGTGGCAGCGAAGAACGCTTTACCCTTTACGGGTGTCCTGTCGCTGCCGATTTTGTTTGCGGCCGGCATGAGTTTGCTGGACACCGCCGATGGAATCTTCATGAGCACGGCATATGACTGGGCATTTGCCACCCCTTTGCGAAAAGTCTATTACAACTTGTCCGTCACGGGGCTTGGCGTATTGGCCGCGGTGTTCGTCGGACTGGTCGAATTGGCACAAGTGCTGGTTCCCGCATTGGGGCTGCGTGGACAGCTTTGGAATTGGATTGTACAGGTGAATTTCGGACGACTCGGCTACTTGCTGGTCGCGTTGTTCGTGGCCGTATGGGTTCTGTCATTCGGGTTATGGAAATTTTTTCACATTGAAGAGCACTGGCAAGGGTCTGCCGGAAGTTAAACCAGGCGCAGCAGGTCTGCGAAGACCCGCTGCGCCATGAAAAGCATCTTGCCGAATTAAACCCACCAGTGCATCCCGTTTGCGAAGTTCAGCGTGACGCCGTAGGTCAAGTACAGCAGCCAGATACCGGTCAGCAGCTGGAAAAGGCCTGTGGACTTTTCCCAGAACTTGCTGTTGCGGAACCGGGACGGAATTTCGCAAATGTAAATCAAGGTCAATCCAATAAACAGAATCATAGCAGGAATGTCGCCGGCATTGCCAAACGAAATGGCGCCCAACACGCTCAGCCCGAGCAGCGGAATGGCCATCCAGGCTTCGGGGCCATGGTCGCTTCCTGTGTAGCGGCGAAGCCCAAGGACAATCCAGTGAATCCCGTACACGCTGAATGCGACCGCGGCCATGTAGAGCGGCGGGGCATTGCGGTACACGGGGAACCAGGACAGTCCAACCATCAAGTAGATCCCGGTGATCAACTGGCCGAAGCCGCCGAGAAACATCCCCCAAAGGCCGACGGTGCGGTCAAATTTTGCTTTGTCCTGGCCCCAGTTTGGACCGGCGGAGAGGGTGGTGCCGCCTTGAACGAAATAGTTAATCGAGAGTGATAGAAATCCGATGGCGACTGGCCAGAATGTTGAGATAGGTACTGACACGATGATTCCTCCCAACGGTAACGTGTGGATCCGCCGCATTGCGGACGATGTGATGGCGTTTCAGCTCGATGAATCGTCTTTCCCTGTCGTTGCGTCCGTCTTCCAGACTTCACCCCTTTCGCTGGACAGCGGGCTGTACGCGAGCCGTGCTGCCTGTCGTCGCTGGCGCACCGCTTTGCACTCGCTGGTGCTGACAGACAAAACAAAACGGCACAAAGAGAGCGTGATCCGTTGCCGGAACTCTGCTTTGTGCCGTTGCGTTCACCTGCAAGCGCATACAGATAAACCAACCAGCGTTTGAATTCGATAGCCAGTGTACTGTCTCAATACACCTGCCACCGTCTACTATATTTCTCCTCTCGGCATCGAATGTCAACCTTCGACATTGTTTTACAGACAAGTTTGTCGACGCAGCGGCCCTGTGCTACGATGCTGTTTAAAGGAAGTGTGCGTTTATGCGCAAGGAGCAGGCGTTCAACGATATCGTTCGCCGTGTGCGAAAAGACTATTTTGGCAAAGGACCGGAGCGCGTTCATACGGTGTTTGTGGATAACATGGCCGTCTCGATTTTGCATGGAAACCTGACGCCCGTGGAGAAATTCATCAGTCACACACCGGAAGGGGCCGAGATGGTTCGGGCTGCACGGACCAAGCTGATTCAAGATGTGTACCGCGAGCACGTACCGGATGGCATGGAAGAACTGGTGGGTTCCAAGCTGCTCTACCTATTTTCCGACTTTAAAGTCGAGGACGACATGGGCGTCTCGGTATTCATTTTTGAAGATCCGATTGACGGGCGAGGGTAAGACCTGCTTACAACCATGCTGGCGTACGCGCATCCCTTGCTTGACAAACGAGAATGGAAACGGCCATAGTAAATTTAACAAGTGAATGAATGTGGCCGGTGCATTGGGACAGTGCATCGGTTACGACCTCGCAGAGGCTCGTTGGTACACCTGTAGGCGTTGCAGGCGTATTCAGTGGCACAAAGGTGAAATCCGTCAGGGGTGCACCTTGTGCCTTTTTCGCAATGGTGGCTTGGCAGGTTGTGAACCACGTACGGTCCGCCTGCTTCGCCTGAACAGAGAACCGATTGAATCACGTTTGGGTGAGGAGGTATCCACGTATGTCTGACGGATGGGTACACATTGAAATTGACGGGCATTCGG
Source organism: Alicyclobacillus cycloheptanicus (assembly GCF_028751525.1). GTDB lineage: Bacteria > Bacillota > Bacilli > Alicyclobacillales > Alicyclobacillaceae > Alicyclobacillus_L > Alicyclobacillus_L cycloheptanicus. The sequence goes on along the minus strand of NZ_CP067097.1, from coordinate 310,751 downwards.
TCACGGTCGAACCCGGAACCTGCGCGCTTGATGCCATTCTTGGGACGGGACAGGCGCACCCGCATGTTTGCTATCATCCTGCGCTCGGTCCGATTGAGACCTGCGACACGTGTATTGCTGAAATCAACGGCAAACTGACGCGTGCCTGCTCGACACCCGTGGAAGAAGGCATGGTCATTCGGACGAAGTCCGTGGCTGCGCGTTTTGCGCGCAAGGAAGCCATGGATCGGATTTTGCGGAACCACGAGCTGTACTGCACGGTCTGTGACAACAACAATGGCAATTGCACCATCCACAATACGGCCATGCAGATGGAAATTGAACACCAGTCCTACCCGTTTGAGCCCAAACCCTATGAAAAGGATATGTCCAATCCATTCTACCGGTACGACCCCGACCAATGTATTTTGTGCGGTCGCTGTGTGGAGGCCTGTCAAAACCTGCAGGTCAGTGAGGTCCTCTCGATTGATTGGGATCGCGACCATCCCCGCGTGATTTGGGACAACGACGTGCCTATCAACGAATCGTCCTGCGTGTCCTGTGGTCACTGCGTGACGGTGTGTCCCTGCAACGCGTTGATGGAAAAGTCGATGCTCGGCGAGGCAGGCTTTTTAACGGGGATTGAGCCGGGTACGCTCGGCAAAATGATTGACCTGACCAAAGAGGTGGAGCCTGGGTACTCGCAAATCTTTGCGATCTCGGAAATTGAATCGGAATTGCGCGAGTCCCGCATCAAAAAGACCAAGACGGTGTGCACGTACTGCGGTGTGGGGTGCAGCTTTGACATTTGGACCAAGGACCGCAAAGTCCTGAAGGTGGAGCCTTCTATGGATGCCCCGGCCAATCAGATTTCAACGTGCGTCAAAGGCAAGTTTGGCTGGGATTTTGTCAACAGCAACGAACGTATCCTTGAACCTCTGATTCGCCGCGGAGACGCCTTTTATCCTGTGAGTTGGGAAGAAGCGCTCGATTACACGGCGAAGCGGCTGGCAGAAATTCGCGACCGCGATGGCGCCGACGCGGTCGCCTTCATCTCTTCATCGAAGACGACCAATGAAGAGAACTACCTGATGCAGAAGCTGGCGCGCGCCGTCTTTCACACGAACAACATCGACAACTGCTCCCGGTACTGTCAGTCGCCGGCGACCGAGGCCCTGCGCAGGACCTACGGCTACGGCGGCGACACGGGCTCCATCAAGGATTTGGAGATGGCCGACTTGGTCATCATCGTGGGTGCCAACCCAGCGGAGGCGCATCCGGTCCTCTCCACGCGCATTCGACGGGCGCAGAAGAAGCGCGGCCAGAAGTTGATTGTCGCCGACCTCCGGAAAAATATCATGGCAGAGCGGGCTGATTTGTTCCTGCATCCGCGTCAAGGTACAGACCTGGTTTGGCTCTCCGGCGTGACGAAATACATCATCGACCAGGGATGGCACAATCAAGAATTTCTGCAGAACAAAGTGCAGAACTTCGACGAGTATGTGGCATCCCTCGAAAAGTACACGCTGGCGTATACGTCGGAAGTGACGGGGCTGTCACAGGAGACGTTGATTCAAACCGCAAAGATGATTGCAGATGCCAAATCGGTGTGCGTGTGCTGGGCCATGGGCGTAACGCAGCACCTGGGCGGGTCCGATACCAGCACCGCGATCTGCAACCTGCTTACCGTCACGGGGAATGTGGGGCGCCCTGGCACCGGTGCGTATCCGCTGCGCGGACACAACAACGTGCAGGGGGCGGGGGATTTCGGGTGTGCGCCAAACTTCTATCCGGGCTATCAATCCGTCAGCGATCCCGCCGTCCGCGCGAAATTTGAACAGGCGTGGGGCGTGTCGCTGCCGACCACACCGGGCTTGAACAATCATCAGATGGTGGATGCGATTCACGAGGGCAAGCTGAAAGCCATGTACCTGGTTGGCGAAGACATGGCCATTGTTGATTCCAATGCCAACTATGTCCAGTCTGCGTTCGAGAAGCTGGAGTTTTTCGTGGTCCAGGACATGTTCTTCAGCAAGACAGCCCAGTTTGCGGACGTGATTTTCCCGGCGAGTCCGAGCCTCGAAAAGGAAGGTACATTCACCAATACCGAACGTCGCATTCAGCGTCTGTATCAGGCACTGCCGCCGCTTGGCGCTTCCAAACCGGATTGGCAAATCATCACGGAGGTCGCCAACCGCCTGGGCGCAAACTGGAAGTATACGTCGCCCAAGGAGATTTTTGAAGAGGCTTGTGGGTTGACTGAACTCATGAAAGGGGCGACCTACGAACGACTGGAGGGCTACAAGAGTTTGCAGTGGCCCGTCTGGGAGGACGGAACGGACAGCCCGCATTTGTATCTCGATGGCTTCCCGCTGGAAGGCGGAAAGGCCCGTCTGTGGCCCGTGGATTGGACACCACCGTTAACGCTGCCGGAAGCGTACGACCTGCAGCTGAACAACGGCCGATTGCTGGAACACTTCCACGAGGGGAACATGACGCAGCGGGTCGCTGGCATTCAGAAGAAAGTGCCGCACACGTTTATCGAGATCTCGCCAGAACTCGCCAAACAGCGCGGCATTGAGGACGGCGCTTTGGTTCGGGTCAGCTCGCCGTACGGCAGTGTCAGGATGCGGGCGACGGTCACTGACCGCGTGCAGGGGAATGAGGTTTACATCCCTCTTTTGTCTACCAAAGACGAAGAGGCGGTCAATCTCCTGACCAGCAGTGACCACGACACCTACACATTTACGCCGGCCTACAAGGAAATGCGGGTGAAAATCGAGGTGCTTGAGTTCACCGGCAAGTCGCCGATTGTAAAAGGAAACTTCCGCCTTGGCCATCCGAACCCGCAACCCGGCGTGAACGTTGAAAAGAAATGGGCGCGCAGCGACTACCAGCCCTTGGTGGAACAGGCCAAGTAGGCGTTGAGACAGTCAGAAGGGTGGGAGAAAGATGGCTCAACCGATCACAAAAATCGTTCAACCTGCGGACTTTGAGGCGAAGCAAGAGGCTTTGCAGGTGTCTGAGTTGAGGAAGGAACTTGCGGCGAACCAAGCAGTGCTTGCCGAAGGGTTGCATCTCTTACGCGCCATGCACGAGCGCGGGCTTCTGGAACTATTGGCAGCACTCTTCGAGCAAGGGGACAAAGTTATGGAACGCCTGGTGGACCTGCTCAGCAAGCCGGGTGCCGCCAATGGACTGAAAGTGATGATTGCAGTGGCTGACAGTTTGGGGTCCTACGATGCGGAGGCAGTGAAGAAGCTGTTGAACGGCGTCTCTCGTGGACTCGAAGCAGCCAGTTCAGTACCAGCCCCGCAGAAATCTGTCGGTGTATTCGACCTCCTGAAGCACATGCAGGACCCTGACGTCAGTGCGGCGATCCACGCCGGGTTTGCGTTTCTGAAGGGTGTCGGTCAATCGCTGCGATCGGGCGGAGCGGTCTAGAACCCTGCTACCCGCGATTCGCGGGTAGCAGAATGCACGATACCGTACCCCTTGCCAAAAGAATGAATATTTAGTATCCTTACCTTCAACAAGCACAAGTGAATCGACCGGGCAACGGCGCCCAACGGACTGTCATCGCAGGATGGCGGTTCTGTTGGGCGCTGTTTTGTTTGGAGGCGGCGTCTGTGGAGACGGCACCGGGAGGCTGCAGGGACGATTCACGGTTGACAGACAGTCCCATACACCCATGGTAGAAAAGAGGGGATGCAAATGGCACGAGGCTCGGCAGAACAGCTGAAGCGTGACGAAGAGTTGCTGCGCAAGCTTGGGTATCGCCAGGACTTGGCGCGGGCAATGAGTGGTTTTTCCAACTTCGCGATTTCCTTTACCATCATCAGTGTGCTTTCTGGCTGTTTGACGTTGTTCGCGTTCGGTCTGACCTCTGCGGGGACGACGGCGGCTTCGATTGGCTGGCCCATTGTCGCCGTGTGCGTGATGACGGTGGCGCTGTCAATGGCGGAGATCGCCTCCGCCTATCCTACAGCGGGCGGCCTCTACTACTGGGCCAGCAAGCTCGGCGGGCCGGCCTGGGGTTGGTTTACAGCGTGGTTTAACCTCATCGGCGAAGTGGCCGTCACCGCCGGAATTTTGTATGGCTTGGCGATTTTTGTGGATGCGCTCATCAATCAATTTGCACCTGGCTTCCCGGCATCCGGACATGCCGGTGCTGTTGCAACCCTCGTCATCTACGCCATCATCTTGCTCGCGGGCGCGTTTCTCAACTTCTCTGGCGTCAACGTTGTGTCCATGCTGAATTCCATCAGTGCATGGTGGCATGTCGTTGGGGTCATCGTCATCGTCGCAGCCCTTTTGTTCTTTGCGCCAATACACCCTCATCCATGGCACTTTGCGTACACCTCCGGCGAATCGAGGAGCGGGTTCCCAAACTGGTACGGCTTCCTCATCGGCCTCTTGCTCGCGCAGTACACGTTCACGGGTTATGATGCGTCGGCGCACGTCTCGGAAGAAACGGTCGGCGCGGACAAAAGTGCGCCGCGCGGTATCATCCTCTCTGTTGCCGTATCGGCCATCGCGGGGTACGTGCTGCTCATGGGCTTTGTCGTTTCGATGCCCGACATCTCGCACACGCTGGGGTCCACCAATCCAGTTCTGTATATCCTCACAACACGGCTTGGACGATCTGTTGGCACGGCACTCTTTCTCGTCGCGCTCGTCGCGGAGTTCTTCTGTGGCACAGCCTCCATCACGGCGAATTCGCGCATGATTTACGCCTTTGCACGGGACCGGGGCATCCCCGGTTGGCGCAGGTGGAGCAAAATCAACAAGGCAAAGCACGTTCCGGCCAACGCCATCTGGCTCGCCATCACCTGCGCATTCATTCTGGCGCTGCCAGCACTATTCAGCACGGTGATTTACGCGGCTGTGACCTCCATCGCGACCGTTGGGCTGTACGTAGCGTACGTGATCCCGACGTTTCTGCGCCGCATCCATCCCGAGCGCTTGCCGGAGGGAGCGTTCAAGCTCGGTCGATGGGGCAATTTCATCGGCTGGTTTGCGGTGGTCTGGGTGGTGTTTATCTGCATTCTGTTCATGTTGCCGACGACAGGTCCCATTACGATCTCGAATTTCAACTTTACCCCGGTCGTGTTGCTGATTGTGTTCGCCTGTCTGATTCCGTGGTGGTTTGTGAGCGTGCGCCACTGGTTTCGCGGTCCCATTCGTGACGTCGACGAAGCACCTGTGGCGGCCGTGAACGAAGGCAGCGTGCCATTTGGCGAGCAACTCGGACTGGATGAATAGGGGGGATTGGGCTTGCGTGTCGCAGACATCGTAGCGCACAGCGCACACTTCATCGGGGGTGAATGGGTGACGTCATCGAGAGAACCGATCGACGTGTTCAACCCAGCAAGCGGCGAGATTGTCGGCCATGTCCAAAACGGTGGGAAGGCGGAGGCTGAACTGGCGATCGCGGCCGCATCTGAAGCCAGACATGCGTGGGCAGCGATGACAGCGTCGGAGCGCGCGGGCTATCTGCATCGCTGGGCCGCGTTAATTCGCGCGCACCAAGAAGAAATCGCTCATCTCCTGACACGCGAACAGGGCAAGCCGCTGGCAGAGTCTCGCGAGGAAGCGGAAGGCGCGGCGATGTTCATCGAGTGGTACGCCGAGGAAGGCAAGCGGGCGTACGGCGAGATGATTCCTGCGCTTGCGCGCAACAAACGCATTTTCGTGGTTCCTCAGCCCGTCGGGGTGGCGGCGCTCATCACGCCGTGGAACTACCCGGCGACGATGGTGGCTCGCAAGGCGGCCCCAGCGCTTGCCGCCGGTTGCACGATTGTGCTCAAGCCAGCAAGCCAGACGCCGCTGACTGCGGTGGCGTTGATTGCGCTTGCCGCGGAGGCGGGGTTTCCAAGCGGCGTCGTCAATCTTGTAACCGGTAAGTCGAGCGAGATTGGAGCGGCGTTCATGCGTCATCCGCGTGTCCGCAAGGTTTCCTTTACGGGTTCTACGGAAGTGGGCAAGCTGCTGATTCGGCAATCCGCTGACGAAGTCACGCGTCTGTCGCTTGAGCTTGGGGGGAACGCACCGTTCATTGTGTTTCCCGATGCTGACCTGGATGCAGCTGTTGCCGCCGCCGTCGGCAACAAATTCGAGAATTGTGGTCAAATGTGCAACGGCATCAACGTGATGTACGTCCACGAGGACGTTCTCGAAGCATTCTCCGCACAGGTGACAGAGCGGGTGTCGACCCTGAAGGTGGGCTTCGGTTGGGAGGCAGGGGTGCAGCTTGGCCCCGTGATTGACCATCGAGCGGTGGAATTCATTGACGCCCTCGTCCGCGAGGCGGTTCGGGACGGTGCCAAGGTCCGGATTGGCGGGGGTGCCTTGACGAAGACGCCATATCAGAATGGCTCGTTCTACGCGCCGACGGTTCTGACCGATGTCACGCCCGAGATGCGCATCGCGCAGGAAGAAGTGTTCGGGCCGGTGGCGACGATCATCGGGTTCAAGACGGAGGACGAGGTGCTCGAACGGGCCAATGCCAGCGAATTTGGCCTGGCGGCTTATCTGTTTACGCGCGACGTACGTCGGGTGTTCGAGGTTTCAGAGCGGCTCGAAGTCGGCATGGTGGGCGTCAACAGTGCGTCGCTCAGCGTGCCGCAGGCGCCGTTTGGCGGGATCAAACAGAGCGGTTATGGCCGGGAGGGCGGACACCACGGGCTGGAGGAATTTATGGAGATGAAGTACATCTCACTGACTCTTTGAAGGCTCGCACGGGGAGGTACGCAGCGATGGAAACACAGATGAGGGAGAGCATCATGGGCCTCGACCACTTGACGGAGCAGATTCGGGCGGGGGAGATTGAGACGCTGATTGTCGCGTTTTGCGACATGCAGGGGCGACTGGTCGGGAAGCGGTTGACCGGCCAGTATGTCCTCGACCACGTGATTGAGGACGGTGTGCACTTCTGCGTGTACCTTCTGGGAACCGACATGGAAATGGACACGCCAGCCGGATTTCCGGACATGGGCTGGGAGCAGGGCTATGGCGACTGGACCGCGCGTCCGGACTGGTCGACGGTGCGCATCCTGCCCTGGCACGACAAGACGGCGCTGGTGTTGTCCGACGTCACCGACCACCAGGGAAATCTCGTGGAACCGGCGCCGCGCACCGTATTGCGTCGACAACTGGAACGTGCCGCCGGCCTTGGCTTCACGGTCAAGTTGGCAACGGAGCTCGAGTTTTATTTGCTTGATGAGTCCTACGATGCCGCGCATGCGAAACAGTATCACAATTTGGCGCTGGCAGGGACGTACAACGAAGACTACCAACTCCTGCAGGCGTCCCGCAACGAGCCGTTCTACGCTCAGTTGCGAAAGCTGTTGTCGCAGGCCGGGATCCCGATTGAAGGCACGAAGGGCGAGGCTGGCGTCGCGCAGCATGAGATTAACGCGTACTACGCGGACGCCCTCGAAGCAGCCGACCGGCACGTGTTGCTCAAGCACAGTGCGAAAGAGATCGCGATGCAGAATGGGCGCGCCGTTTCCTTTATGGCAAAACCGGACCACACCTGGACTGGGTCGAGCAGTCACATCCACTTGAGTCTGTGGGATGCAAATGGCGGGAATGCCTTCTACGAGGCATCGTCGACGTGCCATGAGATGTCGGCGGCCATGCGCCACTTTTTAGCCGGGCTCATCGTCCATACGCGCGAACTCTCGATTCTCTTCGCGCCCTACGTCAACTCGTACAAGCGCTTCATCACATCCAGTTGGGCGCCGACCCACATCGTCTGGGGTGTCGACAACCGTACCTGTGGCTTGCGCGTGGTTGGCCACGGGCATGGGAAGCGGATTGAGAACCGGTTTCCGGGCGCGGACACGAATCCTTACCTGGCAAGCGCAGCGATGCTGGCTGCTGGACTGGACGGCATCGAACATCGTCTCGAACTGCCGCCGGCGTGGTCCGGGAACGGATATTCGGCACAAGGGGCCCCAACACTGCCGTCGTCCTTGCACGAGGCGATTCAGGCGTTTGAGCAGAGCGAGTTCGCGCTGCGAGTGTTTGGGAAGACCGTCTATCAACACTATTTGAATGCAGCAAAAGTTGAGCAGCGTGCCTACGACCAGGTCGTGACGAACTGGGAAAAGCAGCGCTATTTCGAACGCGCATAGCGCTAAAGTGTGGCCTGGCGGGGGAGACCTGAGGGGTGGTCGAGTCCAATCGGGCCGGAACATCAGTGAGCCTGTTTAGGCAGCGAGAGGAGTTGGCGGGGAATGAGGTTGCAAGACAAGGTGTGTGTCATCACTGGCGCAGGCGGCGGCATGGGACGCAAAGCCGCTGAGCGGTTTGCGCGGGAGGGCGGGCGCATAGCGATTTTGGAGCGGAACGAATCAGCGGGGGTGCAGGCCGAAGCCGTGATTCGGTCGCAAGGCGGTGAAGCCAAATTCTTTGCCTGTGACGCGTCGAGCGAGGACAGTGTGCAAGCGGCCGTCGCCGGAGCGTATCAGCATTTCGGCCGCATCGACGTCTTGTACAATAACGCCGGCATCATGCCGGAAGCAGACCATTCGGTACTCGACACCAGCGTGGAGACCTGGGACATGGTGATGGCAGTCAATGTCCGCAGCATCTTCCTGATGAGCAAATACGTTGTACCGCACATGTTGGAACAATCGGCGGGATCGATCATCAATATCGCGTCGTTCGTCGCCTTGATGGGCTGCTCGGTGCCGCAGGACGCCTACACGGCGTCGAAAGGCGCCGTGATTTCGCTGACGAAGTCGCTTGCCATTCAATTTCGGCCGCGCGGCGTGCGGTCGAACGCCATCTGCCCGGGGCCGATTGAGACGCCGTTGATGACGGAGTGGCTGCTCAAAGACGAGGCGGCAAAGCAGGTTCGTCTCAGCCGCCAACCCAGCGGTCGGTTTGGGCGGCCGGAAGACATCGTCAATTGTGCCTTGTACCTGGCATCCGATGAGTCGGACTGGACCAATGGCGCGGTCATTGTTGTGGACGGCGGGATTACAAGCAACTACTTCTAAATCGGTTCAAGGGGACGATCACGCTGGTCAATCAAGGACATTCAGAAATCACGGCTGCGCGAGCCCGCCGGCCGGTCATTGGGATTACCGGTTACCATGTGATGCCGGAGGAGGGCTTTGGCGGCAAGCTGCGCGGGACACCAGGCCAGGGGTTCAGCGTCGTGGGGCACGACTACATTCGTTCGGTGGACGAGGCGGGGGGATTGGCATTCGGTGTGCCGGTGCTCGACGAGGCGCGATGCCCGCAAATCATTGCGACCTTGGACGGCATCGTGTTCTCTGGCGGCGAAGATTTGGACCCGCGGACGTACGGCGCACGGCCCGATTCGCATATCGAATCGATCAATCCGGACCGCGACCGTTTCGAACTTGCCCTACTCACCGAAGCGATTCGGCAGCTCAAGCCGACTCTGTGTATTTGCCGGGGACTTCAGTTGCTCAACGTTGCCTTTGGCGGGACACTTCACAAACACATTCCCGCGGCCTTTCCGGATGCGCTTGAGCATCAGAAACAGGCAGGACCTCGCTGGTACCTCGCGCACAAGGCGTATTTGGAGGACGACGTGCTGAAAGGACTGTACGGTACGGATTGCATTGAAGTGAATACCTTTCATCACCAGTCTGTCGACCGGGTCGGCGCAGGACTTCGTGTGACGGCCGTAGCCGAAGACGGCGTGATTGAAGGCCTTGCCCACTCCGACATGCCACAACTCCTCGCCATTCAATGGCACCCTGAAATGATGTCGGCGCGGTACGACGACGGGTTGATACCGTTTCGCTGGCTGGTGAACCAGTGTCGAGGGGCAGGCATTGATGGTGCATCGGTTGGTGTAGACGACAACGAATATCGTTGATAAATTATGAATAATGAGTCTAGTGATTGAGAAACATCGACCCGCAAGGGGGAGGTCGAATGGGCAAGGCACGCATCATGCTGGTCGACGACGAGTCAGTCTTGCGCATCGACATGCGCGAGATGCTCTTGTTGGAAGGCTATGACGTCGTGGCAGAGGCGTCAAATGGGGAGGCGGCGATCGAACAAGCGTTCGCACATCGTCCCGATCTCATCATCATGGATGTGAAGATGCCGCACATGGACGGCCTCACAGCGGGGCGCATCATCTACCAAAAGACCCGTATTCCGATTCTCGTGTTGACCGCCTATCATCAATCGCAATTGATCGACGACGCGAAGGCCGCTGGCATCATTGGCTACCTCGTCAAACCGGTCACGGAAGCCGATCTTGTTCCTGCGATCGAGATGGCGTTAGCGCAGGCGGAACGCCTGCGCTGCCTGACGGAGGAGAAGTGTGTGCTCGAGGCACAGTTACAGGAGCGGAAGTTAATCGAACGTGCCAAAGGTTTATTGATGCAACAGCAAGGACTCAACGAAGCGGAAGCCTACCAGCGTATGCGCAGGCAAGCCATGAACCGGCAGATGACGCTGGCGTCGACTGCCATGACGATTCTCAACGAGTGTCAAGTGGATGGCAGGTGAGGGAGAGGGTGACAGGGTTCATCGCCACCAGTCCAGAGCTCATCGCTGCCGTCTGTCAGAGCAAGACCGACCTTACAGCGGACGAGATCGAAGAAGTCATCCGCCTTGCGGGGCAGCTCCAGACGATGGCCGATTTGAATCGTGCTGACGTGTTCATTGACTGCCTGTGGCGCGGTCGGTCCGACCAAGCCGTGGTCGTGGCGCAGTCAAAGCCGAACACGGGCGGCAGCCTGTACTCGGAGTTCATTGTCGGGCAGCGCATTTTGCGAGACAACGAGCCCGGGGTCTTCTACGCGTTTCAGACTGACAAGTACGTGACTGGCACACGCGCCATCACCAATGAGAACGTCACCATTCAGCAGAAAATCCTGCCGTTTCATGGATCAAGCGGCAGGGTGATTGGCGTCGTGATTCTTGAACAGGACATCTCTTCACAGGTGATTCAGGAGCAGGCTGCGCGCCTCTTCCAGCAAACCGCTGAAGACCTTGGTGAGACCCTTTGGGAAGTGGCGGTGGCTGAAATCAACCTGCCAAGTCTCATTCACGAAGGCGTGATTCTCTGCAATTCGGAGTACCTGTTCACCTATATCAATCCGACAGCGCGTCAATGGTTCGAAAAACTGCACCAACCCAAACCTGAAATTGGTGCGCCGCTTGACGCTGTCTTTTCCGGCGTGCTGCAACAGGTATTGCTTGATGCACACGATCGCGGCGTCGAGGCGCGTGAGTTCACATTTGGCGACAACACGGTGCTCGTGAAGGCCATTTCGATTCAAAAGCACAGTGTGTTCAAGGGCGGACTGATTCTCCTCTCCGACATCACTGAACTGCGTGAGAAAGAGCGCCAATTGACCATTCAGTCGACGGTTATGAAAGAGATCCATCACCGCGTCAAAAACAACCTCCAGACGATCAGCAGTCTCTTGCGCTTGCAAATGCGGCGTACGAAGTCCGAGGAGATCCGCGCGGCGTTCCAGGACAGCATTCATCGCATTAAGACCATCGCACTCGTTCATGAGCGGTTGTCGCAGAGCGGCATCGAGTTCGTGGAGTTGAGGCAATTGATGGAGGCGATTGCCTCGATGTTGATTCAAACCGCACGTCACCCGGAGAAATCGGTGCAGTACACTGTGGAGGCTGATGCTATTTCACTCCCATCCGAGAAGGCCACACCCATCGCGCTGATTCTCAACGAACTCATTCAAAACTGTCTCGATCACGCCTTCGAATATCAGTCCGGCGGCCGCATTTATGTGTCAGCAGGCTGCGATGGGGGTGAACTTGTCATTGTCGTTCAGGACAATGGCCAGGGCTGGGATTTGCGCACGTCGGACGACACGCTCGGGACGCGCATTGTGGAGACCTTGGTGACGGAAGACCTGAACGGTCAAATTGACTACGTGGTGGACGGAGGAACGCGCGTCACGGTGCGCTTCCCGTTTGCGCGTGTCTCTGCAAACTAAGTTCGAAAATGATTTCCCCGAATACCATGGATGTCATTCGGGTCACCCTGAGAGGGGTGGTTTTTTTGTGTTTCTTTTGCTTTTCATTCTTGTCGCGGCAAGGCGCGTCAGTCCTGAATTTCTTTGTGTTGCCGGAACGGCAGTCCGCCATTACAGTGTTACGTGGAAAGCGATTACAAACAAAGGAGGTTCGTTCAATGGCCATTGCTACAGTGAGCGACCGCGTCGCAAGTGGCGGCAAAGCGCGTGCTGGCCTGCAACGGTTTGGCGGTTTTCTTGCCGGTATGGTCATGCCGAATATCCCTGCCTTTATTGCCTGGGGTTTAATTACGGCCTTTTTCATTCCTACGGGTTGGACGCCAAACGCTCATATTAATCAACTTGTCACTCCGCTTGTCTCATTCCTGCTTCCGATTCTCATTGGCTTTACGGGCGGACGTCTTGTCGCCGGAAACCGAGGCGGCGTCGTTGGTGCCATTGCCACGGCGGGTGTGGCCGTCGGCTCATCGCAGCCGATGTTTATCGGCGCGATGATTATGGGGCCGCTTGGCGGCTATCTGATCAAGCAGTTCGACCGGTTGGTGGAAGGAAAAATCAAGGCCGGCTTTGAGATGATTGTCAACACGTTCTCGGGCGGCATTATCGGTGGCGGTTTGGCCATCCTGTCGTTCCTCGTGGTGCAGCCTGTGATGGATAGTGTTTCGAAGGCTTTAGGAGCTGCAGCCATTTGGGTTACATCCGTTCACTTGCTGCCGCTCATCGCCATCTTCATCGAGCCTGGTAAGGTTCTGTTCTTGAACAACGCAATTAATCACGGTATTTTGGATCCGATTGGACTGCAGCAAGCGAAGGAGACCGGAAAGTCGATTTTCTTCCTGTTGGAAACCGACCCGGGCCCGGGGCTTGGCGTGCTGGTTGCGTACTGGATTTTTGGCAAGGGCTCGGTTCGGCAATCGGCGCCTGGCGCCATCCTGATTCAGTTCTTTGGCGGCATTCACGAAATCTATTTCCCATATATCCTGATGAAGCCCATTCTGGTGCTCGCCGTGATTTTTGGCGGCATGGCAGCGGACACGACGTTCATGCTGCTGCATGCAGGATTGGTTGCGACTGCGTCGCCGGGGAGTATCATTGCAGAGATGGCGATGTGTCCGCGCGGTGGGTATCTGCCGGTTCTGGCTGGTATCTTCGTCGGTGCGCTGGTCTCTCTGTTGATTGCATCGTTCTTCTTGAGCCGTTCGAAGACAGAGATGAACGATGATGACCTGGCGTTCGCCCAGAGTGTGGTGGCTGACATGAAGGCGCAAAGTAAGGGGCAGACCACACAGCAGACGACGGTGAACCATGCGGAAATTGGGGAAGCAACAGGTGAAGGACATGCGCTCACCCACATCCCGCAACGTGTGATCTTTGCTTGCGAAGCAGGTATGGGATCGAGCGCGATGGGTGCCTCCTTGCTGAAGAAACAATTGAAGGAAGCTGGGTATGACATTCCGGTCGACCATCTTCCGGTCAATCAATTGCCCGTCAACGCGGAGGTTGTCTTTACCCAGAGCAGTTTGTCCGATCGCGCTCGTCAAGTGGCGCCGAATGCAAAAATTTACATTGTGGACAACTTCCTCGACAAAAGCACGTATCAGCAGCTTGTGACAGACCTGAACGCACTCAAGTAAGAAGCTGGGGTAGGCATGGCGAAAAGTCTGACCGAACGGCAAAAGTACATTCTTTACTTGATATTGCACCAAAGCGAAAGGTGCAGCGTGGACACGTTGGTACGTCGACTGCAGGTCAGTCGACGTACCATTCAGCGTGATTTACACGCCATGCAGATGTACTTGCGCACCTTTCAACTGGTTCTACGTGTGGAACCGCAGAACATCGAACTGCGGGGGGAATCAGCCCGTGTCACAGAACTGCTTGAGCATGTCGGGAAACTGCCCGAGACGTTGGCCCTCAGGCCAAAAGACCGCGAACTTCAAGTTGCGCTCGACCTGCTGATTGAAGAAGGTCCATCCAAACTGGGTTACTTCGGCCGTCAGTTGAATGTGACGGCCGCCAGTCTGAGTCAGTCCATGGATGACCTTGCACAGTGGCTTCGTGCGCACGGGCTGGAGCTGATTCGCAGGAGAGGATACGGCGTTGAAGTCCGGGGCGATGAGGCGGCGCGTCGAGAGGCCATCGCAGATTTGGTGCACGACCAGGTTTCGCTTCCGGACCTGGTTGCATTTTTGCGTCAAGTGGAAGAGCAGGGTCCTTTGCATCCAATGCTTGCGTGGTTCGCGAAATGGTTTCGTGCAGACGTGCTTGCCAAGGTTCGTTCGGTTTTGCTCGACGAATTGGCGGACTCCAATCCCCCGCTCGACGAAGCAGCGTTCTATGGTTTCATGCTGCATGTGTTACTGACGATGACGCGGGTCACACAGGGGGCCATTCTTTCCGCGGCTGGACAACCGGATGCAGCGCCGCTGGACGTGCAGGTGTGCACGCGCATTCTCCAGCGTCTCTTACCGCAAGCTGCGAACCTTGCGGGTGAGGCGCACTATTTGGCGAATCATTTGCGCGGGGCAAAGGTGCTCATGACGGAAGAGAATCGAATTCTTCCGCTCCATATCACATCGATGGATTTGGCCTACAGGATCATACAGCGCCTGGAAACGGCGCTGGCGATGCCGCTCACAAGAGACCAACACTTCATCACGGGTATGGCGCAGCACCTGGAGCCGGCGATTCATCGGCTGACGGCTGGACTTCTGATTCGCAACCCCTTGCTGCCAGACATCAGGCGCCAGTATCCTGCGTTGTTTGAGGCCATGCGAGATGCGACGGACTATGTCCTTGCGCGGTATCACCTGGAGGTGCCTGACGAGGAGATTGGGTATTTGACCATGCATTTGGGCGCTTCTGTGGAACGCCAGCGGGCCCAAAGCAAATGGCGGGCGCGGATTGTCTGTCTCAACGGGATCAGCTCTGCCGAATTGTTGGCGAGCCGCATTCAAAAAGAGTTTCCGCAGATCCAGATTGTCGGTGTCAGTGCGTTGGATGCACCACAGGAGGACGCGTGCGACCTCGTCATTTCCACGGTACCGTACGAGGACAGCCGGCACCCGGTCGTCATGGTATCGCCGTTTCTGACGCCGGAGGAGCGGCGCAATGTTCAGGTCGCACTCGATGACCTGGAATCCACTCGACCGTCTGTGGGGTTTTCCAGATTCTTTTCCGAAACGGAGCCAAAGCCGGACACCGACCATACGGAGCGTGACCTCAGCGAGCGTGTGTTCGTTCAGACGACCGCGGCGGAAAATCTTCGAGAGGTCATCGACCAAATCGCTGACGATGTCTGGTCTGGCGGGTATGCGACAGACCGTGCGTCTGTCATTCAGGCAATTTTGCAGCGTGAGCACCTCGGGCGTATCGTCCTGCCAGGCAAACGGCTGTCCGTGCTGCACGCGCGCTGCGGCACCCTGCGGGGATGTTTCATTGGGGTGTACCGTCTGCAATCGCCAATCGTTGTGCCTGGCGTCGGCAAAACGGAGGAAGCTGTCGATACCGTACTCGTACTGCTTGCCCGAATGGACGAATCGATGGCGACCATCCGTTTGCTCGGAAAAGTCAGTTCCGCGCTGGTTATGGATCCCGACATGGTTGCGGTCCTTCGTGCTGCACCGGTAGCGCAGGTGCGGCAAAGCGTTTTGCGAGCCATGGTTCAAACAGAGGAGTGAATCAACATGAACATCCTTCAAAAAGAAAACATTTTGTTGAACGTGCCAACGGAAAGTAAAATCGACGCGATTACCCGCGTTGGGCAGCGTCTCGTGGAAAATGGGTACGTGGAAGCTCCCTACATTGAAGGGATGCTGAAGCGAGAAGAATCCATGACGACCTATATCGGCAACCACGTCGCGATTCCACACAGCATGCCGGAGTATGTCTCGCATATTCTTCACTCTGGCATTGTCGTCGCACAATATCCGAATGGTGTGGACTTTGGCAACGGCAATGTCGCCAAGCTGGTCATTGGCATTGCCGGCAAAGGGGACGATCACATGGAGGTTCTGTCGCGGCTTGCAGAGGTTTGCATGGAGATGGAGAATGTCGATAAACTCGCCAACGCTGCTTCTGCACAAGAAATCATGGAAGTCATCGGTGTCGAATGATGAAAAGGCGCGCGGTACACTTTGGTGCAGGCAATATCGGGCGAGGGTTCATTGGACTGCTGCTCCATCAAGCGGGTTACGAGGTTGTGTTTGCTGACGTGGTTCCGGCACTGGTGGAACAACTCCAAACGGCGCGCTCGTACCGCGTCATCACGCTGGATGAAACCGTCGACGAAGCGGAGGTCACGGGGTTCCGGGCCGTCCTCTTGGACTCGACGGCTTGTCGTTCGGAAATCGCGACGGCCGATCTCGTGACGACAGCGGTTGGACTGGGCAATTTGAGCGGCGTTGCCGCTGTCATTGCAGACGGACTGCGCCTGCGCAAGGTGCAGGGGAATGAAACGCCGCTGAACGTTCTCGCGTGCGAGAACGCGGTTCGCGCGACCTCCACCTTGAAGGAGGCCGTGCTTGCGCGCGTGGATGATGACCTGCGTGACTGGATTGAAGCACATGTGGGCTTTGCCGACGTCGCGGTGGACCGAATTGCTCCAAATCGCGAAGGCTATGCAACGCATCCGCTGGATGCCGTTGTGGAGCGGTTTTTTGAATGGGACATCGAACAAACGGCGCTGCGCGGGGACCTCGCGATACCGGGTGCGACCCTGGTGCAGCAGCTCGATCCGTACTTGGAACGCAAGTTGTTCATTCTCAACGGTGCGCACGCGACAGCGGCCTACGCCGGTTACAAACAGGGCATCCGTACGATTTTGGAGGCCATGCAAGCCCCCGGAATCGCGGCGTTGGTAGAACGCGTGCAGCATGAGGCGGCGGCGGGGCTGGCGCACCGCTATCCATCCCTTGACCTGTCAGGGCTGAACGCGTATGCCAAGGACGTGCGCGACCGGTTCCTGAATCCGCACATTCACGACGATGTGGCGCGGGTCGGCCGTGATCCGATGCGAAAACTCTCGCTTGGCGACCGCCTCGTGGGTCCACTGCGGCTGGCGCAGGCGGCAGGCATCGAGACGCCGGGCCTCCTCCAGGCGATTGCGCTCGGGTTCCACTATACGAACCCACAGGATGAGGGCGCTGTGCGTATTCAGCAGATGATTCAATCGTCGGGGATTGAAGCGGCTGTCAGAACGGTGACGGGCCTCACAGACCCGCACCTCTGCGGCGCCATTGCCACTGCGTATCGTGCGATGTGACTGGTCAGACCCTCACAGGATAAACAAGCGGAGGCGATGAGAAATGGAACGTCAAGTTGTATTGGTGAATCCAACGGGGCTGCACGCTCGTCCTGCCTCGATCTTTGTGGCAGAGGCAAACAAATTTCAATCGGAAGTCTACGTGGAGGCCAAAGGGAAACGGGTCAACGCGAAAAGTATTTTGGGACTGTTGACGCTTGCCCTCGGCAAGGGGACGCCGCTCACTATCATCACCTCGGGGACAGACGAAGAACAGGCTCTGAACGCGCTGTGTGAACTGGTTGAAAACGGAATTGGCGAATCGACGTCGATTCAGGAAAAGTGAGGCGTGGCAGATGAGGACTCGCTATCAAGGCATCCCTGCATCCGATGGGATTGCCGTCGCACCCTTGTTTATTCTGGAGGCGTCAGCTCCCGCGGTCGAGGAGCGCCATGATGTCTCCGTGACGGCGGAGCAGTCCCGGCTGCAGGCGGCCATCGAACAGACGAAGGCGGAGCTGCAAACGTTATTCGAAACCGCGAAGGAGAAAATGGGTGCCGAGAATGCGCAGATTTTCACGGCGCATCTGCAAATTTTGGAGGACCCGGAATTCGCAGGCGCTATCGCCAATACGATTGACGCGCAGTCGGTCAATGCGGAATTCGCCGTGACGACCGTGGCGAATCAACTGGTCGCCGTGTTTGAGCAGATGGAAGACGAATACCTGCGGCAGCGAGCCTCCGACATCAAGGATGTCAGCCAGCGCTTGCTCAGCCACGTGCAGGGTGTCAGCCGCACGTCCCTGGCCGAGTTGCAGTCTCCTGTGGTGCTCGCGGCGGAAGACCTGACGCCGTCGGACACGGTGGTGCTTGACAAAAACCTGGTCAAGGCCTTTATCACCGATGTCGGGGGCAAGACCTCTCACTCTGCCATTATGGCGCGCTCGCTGGGCATCCCGGCGGTGGTCGGATTAGGCCCCATCACGCACTCGCTGGTGTCCGGTACGACCGTGATGGTCAATGGTTTTACGGGAGAAGTGATTGTCGACCCGACGCCCGACGAACAGGCGGAATTTGCCGCCAGCATAGAGCGTCATGCAGCCGCCGAAGAACAGCTGAAGGCGTTGGTCAACGAACCTTCGGTCACCACCGATGGCCGCCAGGTCGAAGTCGGCGGCAACATCGGTTCCCCGCAGGACTTGGCCGCGGTGTTGGAAAACGGCGGTGAAGGCGTTGGGCTGTTTCGTTCCGAGTTTCTCTACATGAACCGCACCGCTGCGCCGACAGAGGAAGAGCAGTTTGAGGCGTATCGTCAGGTGGCAGCGGGGCTGAACGGCAGGCCCGTTGTCATTCGCACGTTGGACGTCGGCGGCGATAAAGAGATTCCGTATCTGGATTTGCCGGCGGAACGCAACCCATTCCTCGGCTATCGCGCCATCCGGGTGTGCCTGGACCGGACGGAACTGTTCCAGACACAGCTGCGCGCCATTCTCCGGGCGTCGCATTATGGCAACATCAAAATGATGTTCCCCATGATTTCAAACATCACTGAAATCCGCCGGGCCAAACAGGTGTTGGAGGAGGTCAAGGCCGACCTGCGCAGGAACGCCATTCCCTTTGATGAGCACCTCGAAGTGGGCATTATGATTGAGATCCCGGCGGCGGCCGTGGCCGCAGACCTGCTGGCGAAGGAAGTCGACTTTTTCTCGATTGGCACGAATGACTTGATTCAGTACACCATGGCATGCGACCGCATGAACGAGCAGATTTCACACCTCTATCAGCCGTACCACCCGGCCATTTTGCGGTTGGTCAAATGGGTCATCGACGGCGCGCATCGGCATGGCAAGTGGGTGGGGATGTGCGGCGAGATGGCTGGCGACTTGACGGCGACGCCCATTTTGCTCGGTTTGGGTCTAGATGAGTTCAGCATGAGCGCGAAGTCGATTTTGAAAGTTCGGCAGGCCATTCGGAACCTGTCTTACGAACAAGCCCAGAAACTCGCCGAGACGGCGCTTGCCGAGGAGAGCGAAGAGGCCGTTTTGGCGCTGGTCGAGGCGTGGCACACGAAGCAATAAACACTGCCAAAGAAAAGCAATGTCCAGGACTCGGAGCCGTGCGATGGGGCTCCGAGTTTTTGTCATGGGCGAACTAGACAAGCCAGTTGGTTTGGCGTAATCTTTGTTACGTTCACGTAAGCTTTACCATCTGCAATCATTCGCGATGATATCTCAGAAAGAACATCTTAGAAAGGCAGTTTCCGATGGAAGTAAACACAGTAGAGAAGAAAGAAACATCGTGGCAGACGATTTTATGGATTATGGCGGCGGTTCAGTTTTGCATGTCCATCGCCTTTTCGAGTTCTAATCCGTTCATGGCTCTCTATGTCGAGCAACTGGGCGTGCACAACCTTCACCATGTGGAACTCCTGACGGGCGTCATTCAGGGCCTGACGCCGTTGATGGCCGCCATCATGTCGCCCATTTGGGGCGCGTTGTCGGACCGAAGCGGACGCAAGATGATGGTGATGCGTTCCACCATCGCGATCGCGATATTTACCGGCATTCTGGGGCTGGCGCAAAGCCCGTGGCAGCTGATGGTGGTCCGTGCGCTGCAGGGGTCGTTCAGCGGCTTCTCGGCCGCTTCCGTGGCGCTGGTTGCGAGCGTGATTCCGCAAGAACGGCTTGGGTTTTCACTCGGCTGGATTCAGACCTCCAGCATGGTCGGCACGCTCGTGGGTCCGCTCCTTGGAGGTGTGGCCGCGGATCACTTCCACAATTACCACATGGTTTTCTTTCTCACGACGATCTTTGCGTTTACGGCGTTTGTCATCACCTTGCTGTTCGTCAAGGAGCCGCGCGGTGCACGCGCGCCGGTCAAACAGAAGCCGTCTTTGATTGGCCAGTTTCGAGCCATCAAGCAGTTGAAGACCGTACAGTCGATGTTCGTTGTCCTGTTCTTGACCCAGTTTACGGTGATGAGCGTTCAGCCCGTTTTGTCCGTCTTCATGAAGCAGTTGGCAGGCAACGTCGGATACCTGAACACCGTTGCCGGATTCGCGTTTGCGGTGACCGGGCTCGCAGACTTCATCGCGTCTCCATTCCTCGGCAAGCGAAGTGACAAGATTGGCTACCGACGTGTGTTGACGATTTGCATGACGGGCGCCGGCCTCTTCTATCTTCCCCAGGCATTGGCGCCGAACATCTGGGTGTTCGTGGCGTCCCGGTTCGGGCTGGGCATGTTTATCGGCGGCATTTTGCCGACAGCCAATGCCTTGATTGGACGCATGACGCCGAGCGAACGGCGGGGGCAGATTTACGGGTTCACATCCAGCGCCACGTTTCTAGGGAGTTTCGCCGGGCCGCTGCTCGGGGGTGTCGGGTCCGCGGTGCTTGGCATTCGCGTCATGCTTGGCGTGGCTGGGGCCTTGTACATTTGCAACATGCTGTGGGTTCGGTGGCGTGTGCGGGAGCCGGACGTACCCGATGAATCGACTGTGTCGATCTCCTGAGTTTTCAACTCGGCTGCCGTCGACGAACGGCAGGGCAGGCGGCGGTGCTGCTGCTCCGGGCGGCGAAGCGGGATGCACGACACTTTGCGCATCCCGACGAATTTGACGTTTACCGGACGCCCAACTGCCACCTTACGTTTGGCGGCGGCATCCACCATTGCCGCGGTGTATCCTTGGCCCGCCTGGAAGCCAAGGTGGCATTCGAACGGCTGCTGGCCCGCTCCCCGCGCCTGGATGTCGACACCACGCAGCCGGACTGGCACGATAGCGTGGTGTTTCGCGGGCTGCGGACGCGTCGGATAAACATCCGCTGCTTAGGCCAAGTGCTGGTACTGCTCCCGCAAGTCCCGCTTCAGGATTTTTCCGCTCGGGTTGCGGGGGAGCGATTCTGTGATGACGAAGTGCTTCGGCACCTTGAACTTGGCGAGGTGCTCGCGGCAATGCTGCAGGAGTGCCTCGGGCTGCAGGGAGGCACCCGGCTTCGGGACGACGATGGCCGTCACAGCCTCAATCCAATAACTGTCCGGCACGCCGATGACGGCCACTTCGGAGACGGCGGGGTACAGGTAAATGGCTTCTTCCACTTCTCGGCTGGAAACGTTGACGCCGCCGGTCTTAATCATGTCCTTCTTTCGGTCGATCACGGTGATATACCCTTCCTCATCCATGACCCCGAGGTCCCCGCTGTGGAACCAACCGTCTTGGTACGCCGCTTCCGTGCGTTCTGGGTCATCCAGGTATCCCAGCATCGCATGCGCGGTCCGGTGCACAATCTCGCCAATTTCGCCAGGCGCCGCCTCACGGCCTTCGTCATCCACAATTTTCGTCTCGACATGGAGCGCCGGCAGCCCGGCCGAGCCCAGTTTGCGCAGCTGGTCTTCGGGCTGTAAGACGGTGGCCAGCGGTGCGACCTCTGTTTGCCCGTAGAAGTTCCAGAACTGGGCCTGCGGCAGTCTGCGCATCAGCTCTTTGAGGACTTCCATGGGCATGATGGCTGCACCGTAGTAACACTTGCGCAGCGAGCTGAGGTCTCGGGTGTCAAAGTCCGGATGACGTAACAGCGCGATCCACACCGTTGGGGGACAGAACAATTGCGTGGCGCGGTGCGTTTCGATGGCCTCTAGAATGGCCTGCGGCGCAGCTTGCTCGAGGACGATGCCGGTTGCGCCCAAGTACACGCTCGGGCCGAGGAAGCAGTTGAGTTGTGCGCTGTGGTACAGCGGCAGCGCGTGGACCGCGATGTCCGACGCGGCCATCTGGCCGTCGACGATGCAGCTGACATACTCGGCGATGAGGTTTTCGTGCGTGAGCATGACCCCTTTTGGCTTGGATTCGGTTCCGCTCGTATACAGAATTTGCGCGACATCGGACGCTTGGACGTCCGCATCGACGGGGGCGTCCAAGTACGCCAATGCGGCTCGCAGGGGCTTCCATGTGCTTTGTGCGACGGTGCGTGGCTCCGTTGTCTGCAGGAGATATCGCGGGACCTGCTGTTTTCGCGCATCGCTTTTCCGCTGTGATTCTAAAAAATAAGTTGAACGTTCAACTTGTTTTCGGTATATTGTGATTATACAGAACGGAGCAACACAGCCAGTGTGTGCAGGGCGGCGTCAAGCGGGGCGGGGGTGAAGACATGGCGAGTCGGGCAGATCGTCGTAAGGAAATCCTTGATGCCGCACGGAAACTGTTCAGTCAAAGGGGATACCACGGAGTCAGCCTGAGCGACATTGCGGACGAAGCGGGGCTGAGTGTCGGGCTCATCTATTATGTCTTTCCGAAAAAAGAGGACATCTTGGTTGGCGTCATCAAGGACGCGTCCATCCTGTCTCGCCGGGTGTTCGAGCAATTGGCCGACATCGATGACCCGGTTGAGCGCCTCGACACCGTGATCCGCGAATTTTACATTGGGTGTGACAAACACCCGCGGATGCTGATGATTCTGTACAAGGACTTGTCTTCGCTGAATCGGGAGGCGCGTGAGGAAATCTTGTCCATCGAGCGCGAGACCACAGAGCGCATTGTGGCGATGATTGAGGATGGTCAGCGTAAAGGCGTCTTCAAGTCTGGCATCTCGGCGCAGCTCGCAGCGTTCAACCTGATTGGCGTGGGACACTTGTGGGCGCTCAAACGCGGGTGGCTGCTTGGACACACAGCGCTGGATGAATTTTTGGAAGCACAGCGGCAGTTTCTTCACGCGATGCTGCTGGCATAGCATGTAAGCGCTGTCAGAGGCGTTTGTGACGCGGTTTCGGCCCAGCCTGGCGAAAAAGGAGAGGGAATCGATGGATTTCACGTTGACGAGAGAGCAGAAGATGGTGCAGCAAACCGTCCGGGAGTTCGTGAAGAATGAGTTGATGCCGCTGGAGAACGATGTGCTGCGCAACGAACGCGAAGGCCGGGAGGGCATGACCCGCGAACAGCTGCGGGATTTGCAGTTGAAGGCGAAGGAGATTGGCTTTTGGGGAATCAACACACCGGAGGAGTACGGGGGCGCGGCGCTCGGTCCGGTGATGTCGGCGCTCATCGCCATGGAACTCGGACGCACGTTTGTCCCGTTCAATTTTGGCGGGTCCGCGGACAACATTCTCTACTACTGTAACGAGGAGCAAAAGAAGAAATACCTCATTCCGACGATTGAGGGCAAGCGCCGCTCCTGCTTCGCGCTGACCGAGCCTGGCGCGGGTTCGGACGCGGCCAACATCCGCATGTCTGCCGTCAAGGACGGCAATGAGTGGGTGCTCAACGGCGAGAAAATTTTCATCACAAACGGGAACGAGGCCGACTTTGCGATGGTGTTCGCCGTCACCGACAAGGAGAAAGGCGCGCGCGGCGGTGTCACGTGTTTTCTGGTCGATCGCGACATGGGCTGGCGTTCCGAGTACATTCCGACGATGGGCGAGTGGGGCCCGGCGTCCCTGGTGTTCGAGGATGTCCGGGTGCCGGAGGAGAACATTCTCGGCGAGCTGGGCGGCGGGTTCAACCTGGGCATGCAGTGGATTGGCCAGGGCAGGTACATGATTCCCGCCCGCGGCATTGGGGCGGCAGAACGGTTGTTGCAAATGGCCATCGACCATGCCAAGTCCCGTGTCACGTTCGGTAAACCCATCGCGGAGCGTCAGGCGATTCAATGGATGATTGCGGACTCGGCGGTCGAAATTGAGGCCTCCCGCTGGCTGGTGCTGCACGCCGCCTGGAAGGCGGAGCGGGGCCTTGACACGCGCCACGACGCGTCGATCGCGAAGCTGTACGGCACCAATATGGCGAACCGCGTCGTCGACCGCGTCCTCCAGATTCACGGTGGAATGGGGTACACGAAGGAACTGCCCATCGAACGGTGGTATCGGGAAATGCGGCTGTGGCGGATTTTCGAGGGCACGGACGAGATCCAGCGCTACATCATCTCCCGCAACCTCTTGAAAGGCCACGTCAAGGTTGGCGAGTTGATGGACTGACGCGTGGGTTCGGCAGAATTTGTGCTCCCGTTCGCGGGGCAGGCGAGGTGACAGGAGATGAAGTCCGAGCGCATCGCTGCGATTGTTGGAGTTGCGGAGTCTGACTTGGGGTCTACGCCGGGCAAAACGGTGCTGCAGCTGCAGGCCCAAGCCGCCAAGGCTGCGCTGGAGGAGGCGGGATTCGCAAGGGAAGAGGTGGATGCCGTCTTCACGGCAGGCAACTGGGGCTGGTCACCGACGATGATGCTGGCCGAATACCTCGGTATTCAGCCGAAGTACACGGACGGCACCAACATCGGTGGCAGCTCCTTTGAGGCGCATGTTGGGCATGCGGCTGCGGGCATTGCGAACGGGTTGTTCGACGTCGCCCTCATCACGTATGGCAGTACGCAGCGGTCCGACCGTTCGCGCAACCGCATTCCGCCCGCTGTGACGCTGACCGAACAGTTTGAACGGCCGTACGGGCTGCCGACGCCCGTCGGGGCGTACGCTTTAGCCGCGACGCGGCATATGCATCAGTACGGCACCACGCGCGAGCAATTGGCGGAGATCGCGGTGGCGACCCGGAAGTGGGCGGCGTTGAACGAGAAGGCAATGATGCGGGACCTGATTACGATTGACGATGTGCTTTCTGCCCGCCCCATCGCCGAACCGCTGCATCTGCTCGACTGCTGCCTGGTGACGGATGGCGGCGGTGCGGTCGTTGTCGCGTCTGCCGCCGCAGCCCGCCGAGCACGGACGAAGCCGGTGTGGATTTTAGGTCACGGGGAGACGCACACGCACCACAGTATCACCAACATGCCTGACCTGACGGTCACGGGCGCTCGCGAGTCGGGCCGCCAGGCGATGGAAATGGCCGGGGTGCGGCACGAAGAATTGGACGTCGTCGAGATTTACGACTCGTTCACCATCACGGTGCTGCTTACGCTGGAGTCTCTGGGGTTTTGCGGCCCGGGTGAAGGCGGGGCGTTTGTCAGCAGTCAGCGGACGGCGCCGGGGGGCGACTTCCCGATGAATACCAACGGGGGCGGGCTGAGTTACTGTCACCCGGGGATGTACGGGATTTTCCTGCTGATTGAAGCCGCGCGGCAGCTGCGCGGAGAATGCGGCCCAAGGCAAGTCCCGGAGGCAAAACTTGCGCTCGTAAATGGTACTGGCGGGGTGCTGTCGTCCACCGCCACCGTGGTGCTGGGGAGGGATTGAGGATGTCAAACGGGCGGCCGATCCCGGTTCGGGACGGCGACTCGACCCCGTTCTGGAATGGGGTCGATCAACACGAGCTTCGTATCCAGCAGTGTCAAGCTTGCGCGGCATATGTGTTCTATCCGCGGTCGATTTGTCCGCACTGTTTCTCCGACCAGCTCATCTGGAACGTGTCGAGCGGCCGCGGGCGGATTTACTCGTATACGGTGGTGCACCGCTCGTTCGGGCCGTTCGAGCAGGAGGCGCCGTTTGTGGTGGCGATTGTCGAACTCGAAGAAGGGGTGCGGATGATGACGCGGATTGTGGGGCCGGCCTCGCAGGTGAAGGTGGACGCCCCAGTGCGCGTGACGTACGAGCGCGTCGACGACGATCTCACACTGCCTTACTTTCAGTTGGAGGAAACACGCTAGCCAGTGTTTCACAAGGGGGGTGATGCCATGACATCGCTTGTGACACCCGAACGGCTGTGCGGCTTTTTCCGGCCGCGCCGGATTGCGCTGGTCGGCGCCACTGACAAGTCCCGCTGGTCTGTCTTCACGTACACGAACCTGAAGACGTTTGGCGGAGATTCAGGGGTGGTTGTGGACTGTGTGCATCCGCTGCACAAGACGGTGCACGGGCAGCGGACGGTTCCGAGCCTGTGCGATATTGACGGTCAGGTGGATTTGGCGTACGTCATGGTGCCGACCACGCAAGTGCTGCCGGTGCTGGAGGACGCCCACAAAGCAAAAATTCGAAACCTTGTGATTTTAACGGCGGGGTTTCGTGAGATTGGGGGTGAAGGGGCAGAACTCGAACGCGAGGTGCTGGCGTACGCGCGCACACACGACCAGGTGCTGCTGGGGCCAAATGGCAATGGCTTTATCCACGCGTCGGAGCAGTTGGCGCCGTATGGTCTATTGATTACGCCGCCGCTGTTGGCGGGGCCGGTCGGCATTGTTTTGCAGAGCGGGGCACTCGCCAGCAGCGTCCTGACGCTGGCTCAGGCGCGAAACATCGGCATCAGTTTGCTCGTTTCCATGGGAAACGAGGCGATGATTTCTGCGACCGACGTGATGGAGTATTTGATTGAGGACGAACGGACGAAGGTTATCGCCGTCTTCCTCGAGACAATCCGTCAGCCGCACGAGTTTGCGCGGGTGGCGAAGAAGGCGATGGCGCACGGCAAGCCGATTGTCGCGCTGAAAATCGGACGCAGTGAACGCAGCGCGCAAAGCGCGATGGCGCACACGGGCGCCATTGTCGGGGACGATGCGGTCAATGATGCGGTGCTGCGGCAGCTGGGTGTGATTCGGGTACATGCGCTCGAAGACCTCATCACAACTGCGGGCGTGCTCGGGTACGTGCCGCCGCTTTCGGGGCGCCGGATGGGGGTCGTCACGCCGTCCGGCGGCGCGTGCGACATTCTGTCCGACCGCGCGGCAGATGAAGGGCTGGAGCTGCCGGATTTCACCCCTGAAACTGCAAATCGGCTGAAAGACATTGTGCCCGCCTTCTCGACTGTTCACAACCCGCTTGATGTAACCGGTTTCGTCGTTGTCGACAGCACACTGCTGCGGCGGGCGCTGGCGGCGACGGTGGACGACCCAAATGTGGATTTTTTGGTTTGCCTGACCGACCCGCCTCGCGTCGAGCCGCCCGACGCGACACCCCTCCTCGAGCAGTGGCGCCACCTGCGGGAGATTGTCGACACTTCGAACAAACCCATCGTCATTGTCAGCAACACCTCCGTCGACATCACGGCGTTTGGGCGGTCCGTGCTGCAGGGCGTCGGTCTGCACGTGGTGGGGGGCATGGAACACGGCATGACTGCCATCGCGCACGCCGTGTGGTGGCACGAGCAGCGGCGCAGGTGCGCACAGCGCGGCCCGTCTTGGTGCCCGGCCGGACTTGCCGAGGCGGCGGTCGAAGATGAGGCGGCGGCCGAAGGGCAGACGCCCGTTGCGAGCGGCGCGCGCGCCCTGCGTGCGGAAAGCGAAGCACAGAAGCTGCCCGCTGGCAGCTGGAGTGAGTGGTCGGCGCGCAGGTTCCTGACTGCGAGCGGGATCCCGTTCGTCCCCGGCATTTTGGCACAGTCGGCGGCAGAGGCGGTGGATGCAGCAGCGCAGGTGGGGTACCCGGTCGCGCTCAAGGTGCAGTCGCCCGACATTTTGCACAAGAGTGACGTCGGGGGCGTCGCGCTCGGCCTCGCAACGGCCGCCGAGGTGCGGAACGCCTACCGCGCCATCTGTCACGCGGCCCTCTTGCGTGTGCCGAACTGTCGGCTCGATGGTGTCCTGGTCACGCCCATGCGCAGCAAAGGCGTGGAAGTGCTCGTGGGCGTCGTGCGCGACCCGCTGTGGGGGCCGGTCCTCGCGGTGGGGCTGGGGGGGATATGGGTCGAAGCGCTGCAGGATACCCGGCTGCGTGTGCTGCCCGTCGACGCGGGGGATATCCGTGAAATGCTGCACGAGCTGCGAGGGTATCCACTGCTTCGCGGCGGCCGGGGTCGCGCGGGCGTGGATGAGGAGCGGCTGGCAGCCGTGATCGGCCAGATTGCAGCGGTTGCCGTCGGGCTTGGCGAGCGGCTGGAGGCCCTGGAAGTCAACCCGCTCTGGGCACAGGGTTCGCAAGTTGAGGCGCTGGACGCCTTGATTTCGCTTGGGCCTGAGGTGCCGCGCGGCGTGTGATGCGGCTGGGGCGGCGATTGGGACGGCGGCTGGCCCACCGCGAAAGGGGGGATGGCACCCGCATAACCGGGTACGTTGGCCGGCAGGAAGAGGATACCGAAGTATGGTGAGGGGGAGTACACGTGTCTACGACAGCCCCAGTGAAGACTTCAAGAGGGATTATTGGGTGGTACGAACGGCGGGAGGTCACAACCTACCCGCGCGGATGGATGCAAGTTGGATTGTTGGTTCTGGTGATTATCGCAAATATCGTCGCGAATTACGAAGGGGAACTGGCGCCGGTCGTTCCGCTGCTGCTGCCGTTCCTGAAGCTGAGTCTGGTCAACTACGGCTTCATTGTCGGCGGCACGACGGTTGTCTCCGGGATTGTCGCCATGGTGCTCGGATCGCGGTTTGACCGCCACGGCCGCACGTTCTTTGTCGTCTTTGGCACGTTCGTCACAGCGCTGGCGGTGTTCTCCATGGTGTTTGTGACCAATACCATCGGGTTCCTCATTGTCCGGCTCATCATGGCGATCATCCTTGGGCTGGTGTTACCGGCGACGACCGGATTGGTCCGTGACTTTACGCCGCGGGTCGGCCGTGCGCTGGGTTTCGGACTGTGGACCTTCGGTCCGGTTGGCGCAAACTTTCTCGCGGCCGGCATCGCAGGCTGGACACTCCCTGCGTTTCACGACCGTTGGCAGTCACAGTTTTACATCATGGGTTCGATTTGTCTCATCATCAGCATCATTGTTGCACTCTTCATTCGTGACTTGTCACCCGGCCTTCGCGCGCAGATTGTCCAGAGTTCACGCGAAGCCGCAGCGGTGGAAGAAAACGCCAAACACGTCTCCGGCGAAATTGCCAATCCCCGCATGGTGTTCGGTTCCTTCCGCGTCTGGTCGCTGGCGGTTGGCATTGTGCTGTTCCTGCTGGTCTATTACTTTACGACCGCGTTTGGCCCGCTCTACTTGGAAACGGTCTTCAAATATCCGCCGTCCCAGGCGGCGGGGGTTGCCAGTTACTTCTGGCTGGCGAATCTGGGCGCCTTGATTGTCGTCGGCATCATCTCCGACCGCCTGCAGCTGCGCAAAATCTGTTCCATGGTCGGGGTCGTCGGCACCTTGATATTCATGTTCTTCTGGATTCACTTGATTGGTCAAACGGTGTCTGTGTCGACGATGATTTGGTACACGTCGCTCCAGGGCGTTCTGCTCGGCATTGGCTTTGGGCCGTGGATGGCGCTGTATTCCGAGACGCTGGAGGATATCCATCCCACGCTGCAAGGGTCCGGCTGGGCGCTGTGGTCGTTTGCCCAGTACGTGCTGGCTGGCATCGCCGGCGGGCTGACGTTCGTGGTGGTCGGCAGCATTGGGTTCAACGGGTGGTTCTATATCTGTACCGCCGGCATCGCGTTGTACGGCATTGTGCTGCTGTGGTCAAAGGGGCCTTGGTTTCGGCGGCCGCGCTGATGCAGCTCAAAAGGGGGCCTCTGGCTGGGGGCCCCTTGTGCGGCAAATCCTTTTCGGCAAATCGATGCCTGCGTCAGAAGTCGAACAGTCCGGTCCGTTTGACGGGCGCACCGTGCGCTGGACAAACCCAGTCGAATTGGACTGATTTCAGCTTCTGAATCGATCGCGAGACTTCCTGCGTGTTCCAGCTTAAAAATCGGGGAGACGGCGCCAGTCTCCCTTTTTTGCTGACGACGAGGTCTCCGGCAAACAACGTGTCCCGGAAGCGAAACGACACGTGCCCCGGGGTGTGGCCGGGGGTTTCAATCATTTCAATCCCGGCGATGGTTTGCCCAGGCTGGTAGATGGCATCCACGGACGGGGTTTGCGCCTTGATGACTGCGGCAATCACCCGTTTGATCCCGTGCCGCGGCTGCTCACGATGGATGTACGACAGGTCCTGCAAAGGCGCCCACAACGTTGCGCCCGACCATTCCTTCAAGGCGCGCGCGTTTCCAATGTGGTCCACATCGTGGTGGGTGAGGAGGATATGGCGAATGTCCTTCGGGTCGATCCCGATGTCCCCCAAGTCCTTGACGATGCGGCCGGCCCGGCCTGGCATCCCCGTATCAATGAGGACAGGCTCTTCTCCGAGCACGAGGTAGACAAAACTCCCCTTGGTCGACGTTAACAGGTGAACGTTTTTGGTAATCTCCATCAACGGCTGTCCCCTTTGGTGGCCTCATCATGCTGTGACATGGTCCAATTCGAGCGCGAAATCAATTCGAGCGCGAAATCATCGTCTCCGGAACGACGCGTCCGCTCGTCTGTCGCGATCTTACCACACTTCCGTCTTACGCCTTTGCGCGCGCCGGCGGATGAGGTTCCATTGGCCAGGCGGACAACACATGCCGAGAACACATGTCGAGAACGTCCCGATTTTTGTTCGGATTTTCGCACAATAAATGGTACGATAAAGGGGTAGTCGCAAGGCGTTTCATCAAATGATCAGATGGGAATAGGAGGCGTATTTCTGTGGCAGTGGAACGAGCAGGCGCATTTCTGTTTGCAGGAAAAGCATGCACACTCGTCGGGCCTGAACTGAAGGTTGGCGATGTGGCTCCGGACTTTGAGTTGGTGGCGAATGACCTGTCGACGGTGACTCTGGCAGATTCGAAGGGGAAGGTTCGAATCATCAGTGTCGTGCCTTCACTGGACACGGGGGTGTGCGACGCGCAAACCCGTCGTTTTAATGAAGAGGCGTCCAAGCTGGGCGACAATGTCGTGATTTTGACCGTGAGCGCGGACCTGCCGTTTGCACAAAAGCGCTGGTGCGGGGCCGCGGGCGTCGACCGCGTTCAGACGCTGTCCGACCACCGGAGTATGTCCTTTGGTGACGCGTACGGTACGCACATTCGCGAAGTGCGCTTGGAAAGCCGTGCGGTGTTTGTCGTCGATTCGAGCGATAAGCTCGTGCATGTGGAGTACGTGCCGGAAGCAGGCAAGCACCCGGACTATGAAGCAGCGTTGAACGCAGCGAAACAAGCAAAATAAACGCGTAACCGTATCCATCCGGCTACATACAGGCTGCAGGGCGGAGGTTCACCCTCCGCCCATTCAACACACCTGCTCATCACAGCTTCTCAATCCATTGGTACAACGCAAGCGGGGCGAACGCGTTGGAAGACACAACACCTTTATATCCAGCTTTTCTCAACCTCAAAGGCAGATTGTGTGTCGTGTTTGGGGGCGGCAAGGTGGCAGAACGCAAGGTTGCCAAGCTGCTGGCGGCACAAGCGCGCGTCAGAGTCATCAGTCCTGCGGCTGGGAATTTGCTTTTGCAATGGGCGGCAGACGGGCAGATAGAATGGGTGAACCGCTCGTATGCCAGCGGTGACGCTGCGGCGGCGTGGCTGGTGTTTGCCGCCACGAACGACCCGGAGGTCAACCGCGCCATTGCAGCGGAAGCGGAGGCGGCCGGCCGGCTGGTGAATGTCGCGGACGATGTGGCACGCTGCGCCTTCACAGTCCCTGCCAGTACGCGACAGGGGGGTGTCCAGGTCGCGATCTCGACTTTTGGCACCGACCCAGCCAAGGCCAAGCGGCTGCGTGAACTGCTGGAGTCGGACATTCAGGACGGAACCGCGCGATTCCAGGCAGAGCTGGCGAAGGATTAGGTGACCTGGAGGTGACGGGATGGAGTATGTGAAGTTTGGGAAAACCGGGTTGGAAGTGTCTCGCATTTGCCTGGGGTGCATGAGCTACGGCGTCCCGGAGCGGGGCAGTCATCGCTGGGTCTTGAATGAGGAAGAGAGCCGCCCGTTTATCAAACGGGCCTTGGAGCTGGGCATCAACTTCTTTGACACCGCGAATGTGTACTCCGACGGGACGAGCGAGGAGATTCTGGGGCGCGCGCTGAAGGACCTGGTGCAGCGGGAAGAGGTCGTGATCGCGACGAAGGTGTACAATCGGATGCGGCCCGGACCGAACGGGGCGGGACTGTCCAGGAAGGCGATTCTGGCCGAGATCGACAACAGTCTGAAGCGCCTGGGGACAGACTACGTCGATTTGTACCAGATTCATCGCTGGGACTACACGACCCCCATTGAGGAGACGATGGAAGCGCTCCATGATGTGGTGAAAGCCGGGAAAGCGCGGTACATCGGTGCGTCTTCGATGTACGCGTGGCAGTTTCTGAAGGCTTTGCACACTGCAGAAAAGCACGGGTGGATGCGGTTTGTCTCGATGCAGAACTACCTCAATTTGCTGTACCGGGAAGAGGAGCGGGAGATGCTGCCGCTCTGCAAGGAAGAAGGCATTGCGGTCATTCCGTGGAGCCCCTTGGCGCGGGGCCGCTTGACGCGTGATTGGGACGAGACAACAGCTCGTTCGGAAACGGACGAGTTCGGCAAGTCGCTGTATGCGCAGACGGCGGACACAGACCGCCGCATCGTGGAGCGGGTTGCCGAGTTGGCCGCGCAGCGGGGCGTGTCGCGTGCGCAAATTGCGCTGGCGTGGGTCCTGCAAAAGGAGCCAGTGACGGCCCCGATTGTGGGTGCCACAAAAATGCACCACCTGGAAGACGCGGTGGCTGCGTTATCGGTTCAGTTGTCGCCCGAGGAAGTCGCGATGTTGGAAGAACCGTATGTCCCGCATCCGGTATTGGGGTTCCGTTGAGGCGATGGAATGCGGATTGGATGCGGCTAATCCATGCTGCATCGCGTGCGAAAGATGAAAACCCCCGGCGCCCTCCGTCCGTTCGGAGGGGTCGGGGGTTTTGACAGCACAGACGAAACCGAGCGGTTATTGAAGGGTGTTGTAGCGGTTGTAGTACTGCTGACTTGGCCCAGCGTTGGATTGTCCAACACGGTCAGCCTGCATGATGTTGGACATGGAACCACTTGTGAACTGCGTCGGCTGGAACGACGAGCTTCCGCCTGCTCCGCCTTGGAAGTGGCTCTGTTGGCCGTACGCGCTGCTGTTGTTCCACGCGTTCCGGTCTGCCTGGAGTACGGCGCTCACGCCAAAATTGGCGTGGCCATATTCTGTGCCATACCCTGAACTTTGCGTGTTCATCTGATTAGAGAGTTGATACTGCAGCTGATCGCAAAGCTGGATGCATTGCTGCAAAAGCTGCGCAGCGTTTCGCTCTTTCTGTGCCAACTGGCTTGCGAGAATCTGCGCGTTCTGCTGCTCCTGGGCCGCCAACTGCTGTGCAATGCTTCGGATTTGCTGAATCTGGTGCATCGTACATCCCTCCACTCGGTGATGACTTGTGCTGCAGGTGATATCATGTGTGACCCTGGTTGAAAACATGCGGTTCGGTTCGGCGGGGGGAGCGCTTAAAAGCAGGAGGATTTGGCGGAAGTTGGTGCGATGAATGCTATGGCGCTAGGCGCCTGTCCGGTGGCCTGTGGGCGGTCCGCAAGCGCAGCGGCTGTGGGATGGGTTGGACATAGGTGAACGGCTTAGCGTTCATGGTTAGACAGGGTGGATGTGTGGGGCATGCGTTTGACCTCACACGAATAAATTTCAATTTGGGCACGAATACCAGTTGATCTCGCCTATCCAGCGTGGTATATTAGTCGATGTCGCCGCCGAGGCGGCCGGGTGGAATACCACCCGAAATTCCGCGTCACATCAAGCTTTTCTCCACGTTGACCCGGTTTGAACCGCCAAACGAGAGACAAGTTGTGAAGCGGAAGGCAATGTTGGTTCCTTGAAAACTAAACACGCAAGAAAGCGACAGTGTAACGTAATCGACGAAAGTCGAATGAGCAAGACAAACCTTTTTGAGAGTTTGATCCTGGCTCAGGACGAACGCTGGCGGCGTGCCTAATACATGCAAGTCGAGCGGACCCTTCGGGGTCAGCGGCGGACGGGTGAGTAACACGTGGGTAATCTGCCCAACTGACCGGAATAACGCCTGGAAACGGGTGCTAATGCCGGATAGGCAGCGAGCAGGCATCTGCTCGCTGGGAAAGGTGCAAATGCACCGCAGATGGAGGAGCCCGCGGCGCATTAGCTGGTTGGTGGGGTAACGGCTCACCAAGGCGACGATGCGTAGCCGACCTGAGAGGGTGGACGGCCACACTGGGACTGAGACACGGCCCAGACTCCTACGGGAGGCAGCAGTAGGGAATCTTCCGCAATGGGCGCAAGCCTGACGGAGCAACGCCGCGTGAGCGAAGAAGGCCTTCGGGTTGTAAAGCTCAGTCACTCGGGAAGAGCGGCAAGGGGAGTGGAAAGCCCCTTGAGAGACGGTACCGAGAGAGGAAGCCCCGGCTAACTACGTGCCAGCAGCCGCGGTAATACGTAGGGGGCAAGCGTTGTCCGGAATCACTGGGCGTAAAGCGTGCGTAGGCGGTTGCGTGTGTCCGGGGTGAAAGTCCAGGGCTCAACCCTGGGAATGCCTTGGAAACTGCGTAACTTGAGTGCTGGAGAGGCAAGGGGAATTCCGCGTGTAGCGGTGGAATGCGTAGATATGCGGAGGAATACCAGTGGCGAAGGCGCCTTGCTGGACAGTGACTGACGCTGAGGCACGAAAGCGTGGGGAGCAAACAGGATTAGATACCCTGGTAGTCCACGCCGTAAACGATGAGTGCTAGGTGTTGGGGGGTACCACCCTCAGTGCCGAAGGAAACCCAATAAGCACTCCGCCTGGGGAGTACGGTCGCAAGACTGAAACTCAAAGGAATTGACGGGGGCCCGCACAAGCAGTGGAGCATGTGGTTTAATTCGAAGCAACGCGAAGAACCTTACCAGGGCTTGACATCCCCCTGACAGCCGCAGAGATGCGGTTTCCCTTCGGGGCAGGGGAGACAGGTGGTGCATGGTTGTCGTCAGCTCGTGTCGTGAGATGTTGGGTTAAGTCCCGCAACGAGCGCAACCCTTGAACTGTGTTACCAGCACGTGAAGGTGGGGACTCACAGTTGACTGCCGGCGTAAGTCGGAGGAAGGCGGGGATGACGTCAAATCATCATGCCCTTTATGTCCTGGGCTACACACGTGCTACAATGGGCGGTACAACGGGAAGCGAGACCGCGAGGTGGAGCAAACCCCTGAAAGCCGTTCGTAGTTCGGATTGCAGGCTGCAACTCGCCTGCATGAAGCCGGAATTGCTAGTAATCGCGGATCAGCATGCCGCGGTGAATCCGTTCCCGGGCCTTGTACACACCGCCCGTCACACCACGAGAGTCGGCAACACCCGAAGTCGGTGGGGTAACCCGTCAGGGGGCCAGCCGCCGAAGGTGGGGTTGATGATTGGGGTGAAGTCGTAACAAGGTAGCCGTATCGGAAGGTGCGGCTGGATCACCTCCTTTCTACGGAGTAAGAGGCACTGTCGCGGTGCGTGTTTAGTTTTGAGGGAGCCAACCCTGCGCAAGCAGGCAGGTGAACTCAAAGGGGCTTTGGATGTGCGAAAGCAGATCGAGAGCCGGAATGTACCTTGGAAACTGGATAACGACTCCTATGAAGAAGTCAAACCGACACGAACACAGTGGGTAACTGTGAGCATGCGGAATTTGAGACGCGAGGAATGCGAGGAGCCGAACGCGTGAGGAAACGAGCGTACTGTAGGGTACGTGAGTGACGAGCGCGCGAAGGCGACGAAGCAGTCCGAAGCGGATCGAAGGACGCAAACAGGTGAAGGTAGGAAGGGCGCACGGAGGATGCCTAGGCGCCAGGAGCCGACGAAGGACGGGGCGAACACCGAAATGCCACGGGGAGCTGTAAGCGAGCATGGATCCGTGGATGTCCGAATGGGGGAACCCACTGACCGTCATGGGTCAGTACCGCTTACTGAATACATAGGTAAGTGGAGGCAACCGGGAGAACTGAAACATCTCAGTACCCCGAGGAAGAGAAAACAAACGTGATTCCGCAAGTAGTGGCGAGCGAACGCGGAAGAGCCCAAACCAGTGCTGTGTAAAAGGTTGCAGCCGTTGCAGGACTGGGGTAGCGGGACTTGTGCGGAGGGCACTGCAAGGCCGTCGCGAAGTGAGAAACTGAGTCTGTAGTCGAACGGCATGGGAAGGCCGGCCAGAGACGGTGAGAGCCCGGTAGGCGAAACAGAATCAGCTTCGTGGCACAAGGACCCAAGTACCGCGGGACACGAGAAACCCCGTGGGAATCCGGGAGGACCACCTCCTAAGGCTAAATACTCCCTGGCGACCGATAGCGGATAGTACCGTGAGGGAAAGGTGAAAAGAACCGCGGGAGCGGAGTGAAAGAGAACCTGAAACCGTGTGCTTACAATCAGTCGGAGCATGCGTGACATGTGACGGCGTGCCTTTTGTAGAATGAACCGGCGAGTGATGATGACGAGCGAGGTTAAGGCGGGAAAGCCGGAGCCGCAGCGAAAGCGAGTCTGAAGAGGGCGGATAGTTCGTTGTCATCGACCCGAAACCGGGTGATCTACCCCTGGTCAGGGTGAAGTGCGGGTAACACCGCATGGAGGCCCGAACCCACCGGCGTTGAAAAGCCGGGGGATGAACTGGGGGTAGGGGAGAAATTCCAATCGAACCCGGAGATAGCTGGTTCTCCCCGAAATCGCTTTAGGGCGAGCGTCAAGGGAAGAGGGACGGAGGTAGAGCACTGATTGAGTGCGGGGCCCGACCAGGGTTACCAAGTTCAGTCAAACTCCGAATGCCGTTTTATCAACCTTGGCAGTCAGACTACGAGTGCTAAGATCCGTGGTCAAAAGGGAAACAGCCCAGACCAACAGCTAAGGTCCCGAAGTGCCAGTTAAGTGGGAAACGATGTGGCG
The DNA here is from genome assembly GCF_028751525.1 of Alicyclobacillus cycloheptanicus. GTDB lineage: Bacteria > Bacillota > Bacilli > Alicyclobacillales > Alicyclobacillaceae > Alicyclobacillus_L > Alicyclobacillus_L cycloheptanicus. The sequence goes on along the minus strand of NZ_CP067097.1, from coordinate 273,984 downwards.
GTGCACAGACAACCAGGATGTTGGCTTAGAAGCAGCCACCATTGAAAGAGTGCGTAATAGCTCACTGGTCGAGTGCTGCCGCGCGGAAAATGTAACGGGGCTAAACTGGACACCGAAGCTATGGATGCAGGAATGCATGGTAGGGGAGCGTTCCATGGGCGGAGAAGCTGAGCTGGGAGGCTTGGTGGAGCGCATGGAAGTGAGAATGCCGGTATGAGTAGCGAAAAGACAAGTGAGAATCTTGTCCGCCGAAAGCCCAAGGGTTCCTGGGGAAGGATCGTCCGCCCAGGGTAAGTCGGGACCTAAGGCGAGGCCGAGAGGCGTAGTCGAAGGACAACGGGTGGAAATTCCCGTACCACCGAATAGCGCATGAGCGAAGGGGTGACGCAGGAGGAGCAGGGAAGCGCCCGGCTGGAAGAGGGCGTCCAAGCAGCGAGGGTGGCGTGCAGGCAAATCCGCACGCTGGGAAGCCTGAGCTGTGAAGGGGAGGGAAGAACAGTACCGAAGTCCTGAGCTTCACACTGCCAAGAAAAGCCTCTAGCGAGTTATGAGGTGCCCGTACCGGAAACCGACACAGGTGGGCGCGTGGAGAACACGGAGGCGCGCGGGAGAACTCTCGTTAAGGAACTCGGCAAAATGGCCCCGTAACTTCGGGAGAAGGGGCGCTCGAGAGAGCCGCAGTGAAAAGGCCCAAGCGACTGTTTAGCAAAAACACAGGTCTCTGCGAAGCCGAAAGGCGAAGTATAGGGGCTGACGCCTGCCCGGTGCTGGAAGGTTAAGAGGAGGGGTTAGGGGAAACCCGAAGCTCTGAATTGAAGCCCCAGTAAACGGCGGCCGTAACTATAACGGTCCTAAGGTAGCGAAATTCCTTGTCAGGTAAGTTCTGACCCGCACGAATGGCGTAACGACTTGGGCGCTGTCTCAACGAGAGACCCGGTGAAATTGTAATACCTGTGAAGATGCAGGTTACCCGCGGCTAGACGGAAAGACCCCGTGGAGCTTGACTGTAGCTTGATATGGGAGATGGGTATGTCATGTACAGGATAGGTGGGAGACAGAGAAGCATGGGCGCCAGCCTGTGTGGAGTCGACGTTGGGATACCACCCTTGAGATGCCTGTCTTCTAACCTGGCCCCTTGAAGCAGGGGCGGGGACAGTGTCAGGTGGGCAGTTTGACTGGGGCGGTCGCCTCCTAAAAGGTAACGGAGGCGCCCAAAGGTTCCCTCAGCGCGGATGGAAATCGCGCGGTGCGTGTAAAGGCAAAAGGGAGCTTGACTGCGAGACGGACAGGTCGAGCAGGGACGAAAGTCGGGCTTAGTGACCCGGTGGTTCCGAGTGGAAGGGCCATCGCTCAACGGATAAAAGCTACCCCGGGGATAACAGGCTGATCTCCCCCAAGAGTCCACATCGACGGGGAGGTTTGGCACCTCGATGTCGGCTCATCGCATCCTGGGGCTGAAGTCGGTCCCAAGGGTTGGGCTGTTCGCCCATTAAAGCGGTACGCGAGCTGGGTTCAGAACGTCGTGAGACAGTTCGGTCCCTATCTGCCGCGGGCGCAGGATACGTGAGAGGAATTGTCCTTAGTACGAGAGGACCGGGATGAACCGACCGCTGGTGTCCCAGTTGTGCCGCCAGGCGCAGCGCTGGGTAGCCAAGTCGGGGATGGATAAGCGCTGAAAGCATCTAAGCGCGAAGCCAGCCTCAAGATAACGTATCCCATCCGGTCAACGGAGTAAGACCCCTCAAAGAAGATGAGGTAGATCGGTCCGGAGTGGAAGCGTAGTGATACGTGGAGCGGACGGATACGAATCGGTCGAGGGCTTCACCAGCGTGGTGTTGGGGAAGACGGGAAGCATAGGGGAAAGTCGTTATCTGGTTTGCAAGGTACAAGACCTTGCAATGAGAGCTTGGACAGATGCGAGTAGTGCGAGGAACGGAACGAGCGAGGATGGGAGCGTACAAGGATGTACGTGACCGACGAGCGAGGGAACGTGACGAAGCAATACGAAGCATATGGACAAGCGAAGGTCTGGTGGCAATGGCGGAGGGGAAACACGCGTACCCATCCCGAACACGACCGTTAAGACCTCCAGCGCCGATGATACTTGGGGTGAAGACCCCTGGGAAAGTAGGACGCCGCCAGGCGAGAGAAGACAGGGCCCAGCACTTTGCTGGGCCCTGTTGCATTGGCGCACGCGTCGCGTCGCCGGCGCCGGTGCGAGTGGGTTGCTGCGGCGTGCGCGACAGATTCAGTACGCTTGTCAGTCGTGATCGGGCGTTCGGGCTCAGTAACCTGGGGATTGAATTCTATATTTGATTGTGTTTGTATAAAACTGTAACGACGCGGTGTGCGCTGTGCACCGCCTTTTTGATGCAAACCCGCGGTCGGTGGAACACGCGTGCAGGACAGGCGCGGGTTCGAAGCGCGGGCGGCGTCGCCAGTGAAGCTGACATTCGTTTGCCGTGAAGGGGATTGGGATAGATGACAGCAAAAAAAGGCGTTTTGTTTGCCGCATTGGCCTATGCGGGCTGGGGACTATTGCCGTTATACTGGACGGCGTTTTCGTCGCTGTCCGCGCTTGAGGTGTTGGCTTACCGGATTATTTGGTCGGCGGTGTTCGTGTGGCTGCTCGCTTTCGTACTGCGGCGTGTCCAGGATGTATTGGGTGTTGGCCGGCATGGGAAACGGCTGGCCGCGATTTCGGTGGGTGCTGTGCTGGTGACATTAAACTGGCTGGTTTATATCTACTCTGTCAACTCCGGCCACATCGTCGATGCAAGTCTTGGCTATTACATTAATCCGCTCGTCAACGTCTTGCTGGGCGTTGTATTCTTGCGAGAGCGTCTTTCCCGCTGGCAGTGGGTCGCCATCGGGGTGGCAGCCCTCGGCGTCGGCTCGATGGTCGTCGTCTACGGGAAGGTGCCTTGGTTGGCCTTGGCGTTGGCGGGTACGTTCGGGTTCTATGGCCTGGTGAAGAAACTGGTGCCCGTAGACGCGTTTGTGAGCCTGACGTGGGAGACGACGCTGACGTTTCCCATCTCGCTTCTCTATGTGCTGTGGCTTACCTTGGCCCACCAAGGGCATTTGCACACATTGCCGCCGTCGCACATTGTCCTGTTGGTGCTGGCTGGCGTCGCAACCGCGACACCCCTTTTGTGGTTCGGCATGGCCGCGCGGACACTCAACCTGGCGACGATTGGTGTCATTCAGTACTTGTCGCCGACCATCACGCTGCTGCTTGGGATTCTCATCTATCACGAGTCGTTCACCCGTGCTGACCTCCTGTCCTTCTCGCTGATTTGGGCTGCGCTGGTACTCTACTCCGGATCGATGCTCCAGGCGGCGCGGCAGCGACGGAATATCCCATCTGCAACATCGGGTGACCCCGGCGAGTTCGCGAGTTAACGTGTCGCTTCGGTCCCGCTCGCTTCACGGCTCCGTCTGCACCTGTGTGGTGATGGCGTCCACAACGCTGTCCAGTGCCTGCATCATCTCGTCCAGTGCGGCCCAGTCGATCACGCCGTTCAGTGCCGCTTGGTAGTCGTGCAGGATTTCCGCCGACAACGTCAGTTTCCAGGCGGCTTCTGACAGCATATCCAATGCCATTTGCAGTTCTTCCTGCTCGGCCTGCACCAGTCGTTCCTGCAAAAGGTCGTCTGGAGCGCTTGCTTCAGCTTCTAATTCTTCCTCTTCCTCGCGAGCGTCGGCGGGATCATCGTCCGCATCCTCGATAAGGGACGCGTTTTCTAACAATTGTATGAACAATTCTTCCTCGGACAAATAATCCATGAACAGGACACCGTCGAGGTGGTCGACCTCATGGCAAATCACGCGCGCCAAGAATCCAGCGGCCTCCAGTTGAAAGGGCTGCCCGCAGCGGTCCAGAGCCTTTACGGTGAAGTGCTCTGGGCGCGCAATCTTGAGCGTGTGGTCGGGGAAGCTCAAGCAAGACTCGTACCCTTCCACGCAACCGACCGCGTCTGTGATCTGTGGATTGATGAATTCCATCACACCGCTGCCAATGTCAACGACCATGACGCGCTGGTGTACGCCGATTTGCGGTGCAGACAATCCAACCCCTCGGTACGCCGCCAGTGTGTCGGTCAAGTCCGCCAACAGACGGTGCAGGTGATGGTCGAACGTGGTCACATCGTCACTTCGCTGCCGCAGCGGTGGAATATCCCCCTGAAGAATCGGCTGAACAGACATCACGGCTCCCCCTTTGACGCTCTTTTCACTCTATAGTCAAATGCGCATTCACGCTCCTTAGACTCCGCAGGTGCCGCGAGGGCACCTGCCCGTTTCTTGAAAACCGTGCATGTCATATCGGTACCATGGGGCCGTGTTTGGCGCTCGGGTGGTAAAACGTTCGCACTGCACGTGGTCGAAAGTCGTGCTGAATGCGGCTGAATTCGGTATGATAGAGGAGGCGCGATGCGGATGATTCACATCCGGTCTGCGGAAGAGATCCGACGCTTTCGAGCGTGCGGTGCCGTGAATCGATGGGTTCACTCGAACATTTACAAGGCCCTGCAGCCGGGGGTCACGACACGGGAGCTCGATGAAATCGCAGCGCGGGTGCTCGCCGAGGCAGGAGCCACGTCGTCCATTCGCGAGCCACAGGGCTTTCCTGGGCACGTGTGTATTTCCATCAACGATGAAGTTGGGCACGGCGTGCCCGGAACGCGCGCCATTGTGCCGGGGGACCTCGTCAAGGTGGACGTGAGCGTTTGCTATGCCGGTGTTCACACAGATGCGGCGGTGACGCACCAGGTTGGGGCGGGCGTACAGACAGCCGAGTTCCTTCGGCAAGCGGTGTTGCTGCGACAAGCGGCGCAGAACGCGCTGTGGGCTGGCATTGCGCAGGCGCGAGCGGGCAAGCGGTGTTCAGACATCTCATCCGCGATTCAGTCGGTCGTCCGAACGCATGGCTTGATGGTGGTCCGTCGCGCGTTCGGGCATGGCGTAGGCACAGACCTGCACGAGGAGCCGGCGATCGCCAACTTTGGCCCGCCCGGCACGGGACCGGTGCTTCGGCCAGGCATGGTCGTGGCCATTGAACCCGTGGTGAGTGCCGGCTCGCGCCTGACGTACCGAAAACCGGACGGCTGGACTGACGCCACGGTCGACGGGAGCCTCGCTGCGCATTTCGAGCACACGGTGGTCATCACCGACCGTGATCCGGAAATCGTGACGTTCGATGCAGATGTGCCTGGGCTGGGAAAGGCAGATGATGGCCTGTCACAAGCACCTATCGTGATGAGACCGATGCGCAGAGACGACGAGAATCGACTCTTGCACTTGGCTGCGCGCGAAATGGATGCTATCTTAATGAAGGCGTGGGGACGTCGGGTCAACCCAGCTGAGATATTCGATCCGGAGGCGACGATTGAAGTCCTGGAGGACGGGTCCGGTCGCCTGGTTGGTTTCTTTGCGTATTCCCAGCCAGCCACGGCGCTCCACCTTAACACAATCGTCATAGACGCCAAATTCCAGGGGCAGGGGTTTGGCGGCCGCGTCATGAAGCGACTAGAAGAGATCGCCCGGCAAAAAGGCTTGCATGCGATCACGCTTCATGTACAGAAAAATAACGAGCGCGCCATTCGGTTCTATCGGCGGCTCGGCTACAGGGATCGGGGAACCGCCTATGCCAACACTTTGCGTATGAGCAAGGCGATATGGAAAGAGTAAGGCATGGATGAAGGGTCCGTAGAGAGATGGATCCCTGGGAAGGGAGTGGAGTTCTTGTGAGTATTCAACATTTCGCACAGGTCGGTTCATGGGAGGAACTCGCAGGGCCCAACCTTGGATACGCGATTGAACTGTACGAGCGATTCCTGGCCAACCCGGCGGAGGTTGACCCGGAAACGCAAGCGCTGTTTCAGCGCCTTGGACCTCCGCCTGTTGAAACCTACTCGGCGGATCAATTCAGCGGACAAACGACTGCGGTAACCGCGACCACGGAACCGGGCATGCGCCAGGTCCTGGCAGCACAGCGGCTCGTTCGGAACCTGCGTGCGTACGGCCACCTGGTTGCGCGCGTCAATCCGCTGGTCGACGAAGTCCCTAACAATCCGCTGCTGGACCCGGCCTCCTACGAATTGACCGAAGCCGACTTGGCTGCGATTCCGGCCCATTGGGTCTGGCGGGAAGCGCCGACGGACGTGGTTACGGGTCTGGACGCCATCCGGCGGCTGTACGCGATTTACTCGGGCACCATTGCTTACGACTTCGCGCACGTACATAACAGCGAGGAACAGCAATGGCTGACCCAAATGGCAGAAAGCGAATATTTTCTGAAGTCGATTCCGCGTGCGCAGAAGCAGGAAACTCTGTTTCGCCTGGTGGAAGTGGAGGCGTTTGAACGTTTCCTGCACCGGACGTTTGTCGGGCAGAAGCGGTTTTCCATTGAGGGCGTGGACATGCTCGTCCCGATGCTGGACGCGTTGATTCAGGACGCGGTTGGTGCCGGTGCAAAGAGCGTGATGATGGGCATGGCGCACCGCGGCCGCCTGAATGTCCTGGCTCATATCCTGGGCAAGCCGTACGGCAAGATCTTTTCCGAGTTTCACTCAGCCCCGAACAAGGAACTCGTGCCTTCGGAAGGTTCCATGGGCATCAACTACGGCTGGACGGGCGATGTGAAGTATCACCTTGGCGCCAGCCGCGCGGTACACGAGGGAGACGTCCGCGAAGTTACCCTGGTCATGGCCAACAACCCGAGTCACCTGGAGTTTGTCAACCCCGTCGTGGAAGGATTTGCACGCGCGGCTCAGGATGACCGGTCACACCCTGGCGAACCTGACCTGGACGTGGATGTTTCCCTCGCTGTGCTGATTCACGGCGATGCGGCGTTCCCGGGTGAGGGCGTCGTAGCGGAGACCTTGAACATGTCCCGTCTGCGCGGCTACCACACCGGCGGCACGATTCACATCATCGCCAACAATCAGCTGGGCTTTACGGCAACGGAAGAAGAAGGACGTTCCACACGCTACGCCAGCGACTTGGCCAAAGGGTTCGAGATCCCGATTGTGCACGTGAACGCGGACGACCCGGACGCCTGCATCGCGGCCGTTCGGATGGCGCATGCGTATCGGAAGAAGTTCCACAAGGACTTTTTGATTGACCTCATTGGTTACCGGCGGTGGGGCCACAACGAAATGGACGACCCGGTCATGACCCAGCCGACGATGTACGCGAAGGTCAGCAAGCACCCAACCGTACGCGCCCTGTACGCGGATACCTTGGTGAAGAACGGCATCGTGGCTGAACAGGACCTGAAAGCCCATGAAGAGCGTACGCAGCAAAAGCTGCAGCAGGCTTACAAGGACCTGAAAGATCACGAGGAGGAAAGCGTCCCGTCGCTGATTTCTGACAGCACCACGGCGCCCGCTCAGCCGGCTCCTGTGCCGCTGGACACCCTGCGTTCGCTGAACGAGGCGCTGCTGGCGCAGCCGCCCGGCTTCAACGTGTATCAGAAGCTGCACCGCGGTGTGCTGGAGCGTCGCCGGGCAGCGTTTGAGGGCGACGGCAAGGTGGACTGGGCGCACGGTGAGGCGCTGGCGTTTGCCAGCATCCTCAGCGAGGGAACGCCGATTCGGATGAGCGGCCAGGATGTGCAGAGAGGCACGTTCAGTCAGCGCCACCTGGTCCTGCATGATGAAAAGACGGGCGCGACCTACTGTCCGTTGCAGCAGCTGCCGCAGGCGAAGGCGTCGTTTGCGATTTTCAACAGCCCGTTGACGGAAGCGGCAGTGATTGGCTTCGAATACGGCTACAACGTTCAGGCGCCGGAGACGATGGTGATTTGGGAAGCGCAGTTCGGTGACTTCGCCAACGCTGGGCAGGTGTTGATTGACCAGTTCCTGTCCTCAGGTCGGGCGAAGTGGCAGCAGTCCTCTGGTCTGGTGATGCTGTTGCCGCATGGATACGAAGGTCAGGGTCCGGAACATTCAAGCGCTCGTGTGGAGCGCTATCTGCAGTTGTCTGCCGAGAACAACTGGCGCGTCGTCAACCCGACGACGGCTGCACAGTACTTCCATTTGCTGCGGTCCCAGGCGGCGCAGCTGCGCACCGATCCGCGGCCGCTGATTGTGATGACGCCAAAGAGCTTGCTGCGGAACCAGCGGGCAGCTTCGACCCCAGCTGAACTCGCCGAAGGGTCGTTCCAGCCAGTCCTGCTTGCGACCCCGCACGAGGATCCGTCCGCCGTGCGCAGATTGGTCCTGTCATCCGGCAAGGTCGGCGTCGATTTGTCAGCGTTCCTGGAAGAGCGCGAGCCCATTCCAGCGATTGCAGCCTTGCGCGTCGAACAGCTGTACCCGTTCCCGGCAGAGGAAATCCAGGCGTTCCTGCAGCGTTTCCCGAATCTCGAAGAAGTCGTTTGGCTGCAAGAGGAACCGCGCAACATGGGGGCGTGGACCTACATGGAGCCAAGGCTGCGGGAGATTCTGGGGTCGCTGCCGCTGCGGTACATCGGCCGTCCAGAACGGTCGAGCCCGGCAGAAGGACAGGCACATACGCATGACGCCGTGCAGCGGCAAATCCTCGAGGCAACTGTAGAAGGAATGGCAACGGAGACTGGAGGGGCAAAGAAATGAGCGAGATTCGAGTTCCAGAACTAGGAGAATCCATCGTTGAAGCGACGGTGTTGAACTGGTTTAAGCAGCCTGGCGACCCCGTGTCGGCAGGGGAAGCTGTCGCTGAACTGGAAACGGACAAGGTCAACGTGGAAGTCATCGCGGAAGAAGACGGGGTATTGACCGCCATCACGGCAGGCCCTGGGGAAACCGTCCAGGTCGGGCACGCCATCGGTGAAATCGGGCCGGCGGGCGCAGGCAGCGAGGGCGCAGCGCGCGGCGCAGAAGCGCCAGCAGCAGCGGCGCCAGCACCAGCACCGGCGGCGCCGGTGCCGACCCCAGCTGCAGCGCCGCAGGCGCAGCCAGCTGCACAAGCCGCCCCGGCCGCGACCGCAGCGGCCCCGGCCCCGGCGGCAGACAATGGCTTGTCCCGTGCAACGCCGGCGGTTCGCCGGCTGGCGCATGAGCGCGGCGTTGACTTGAACCAGGTCGTCGGGACCGGCGGCATGGGCCGAATCACCGAACAGGATGTCCTGGCCTACGCGAATCGCTCGTCGACCCCTGCACCGGCTGCCCAGGCGAGCGCAGCGCCTGCACCTGCGGCCCGCCCGGCTGCGGCGCCTCAAGCCGAGGGTGCGCGCCCGGACGAGGAAGTGCAGAAGATGTCTCGCCGTCGCCAGACCATTGCGCGCCGATTGGTGGAAGTGCAGCACACAGCCGCGATGTTGACAACGTTCAACGAGATCGACATGACCAACGTCATGGAGGTGCGCAAGCGCCGCAAGGCCGCGTTCTCTGAAAAGCATGGCGTGAACCTGGGCTTTATGTCGTTCTTCACGAAAGCTACGGTTGCCGCGCTCAAGCAGTTCCCGTTGCTGAACGCTGAAATCCGCGGCGACGAGATGATTGTCAAGCACCACTACGACATCGGCATCGCCGTGGCAGCCGAAGGCGGGTTGGTGGTGCCCGTGGTCCGGGATGCCGACCGCCTGAACTTTGCGGAGATCGAACGGGAAATCGCCCGACTGGCGGAAAAGGCCCGCAGCAACACGCTGAGCCTCAGTGACCTGCAGGGCGGCACCTTCACCATTACCAACGGCGGAGTCTTTGGTTCGCTGTTCTCGACGCCGATTTTGAACGGTCCACAAGTGGGCATTCTGGGCATGCACGGCATCCAGCAGCGCCCCATTGCGGTCAACGGTCAGGTGGAGATTCGCCCGATGATGTACGTGGCTTTGTCCTATGACCACAGAATCGTGGACGGGGCAGAAGCGGTGCAGTTCCTGGTGACCATCAAACGGCTGATCGAAGACCCGGAGAGCCTGCTGCTCGAAGGCTGAGTGGCTGCTCGAAGCGGAGTGCGAAAGACGCATTCGCATCACGCCATCCTGCAAGGCGGGGCCGGTTTACGGGCCTCGCCTTTTGCAGTACGATGGGAGCAAAGCACTGGCGGTGGAAGGGTACGAGGTCGATGGATCACGATCCACAACTCATTGGTTTCATCGAAAGCGAAGTTGCTATTTTGGTGCGGCGTGCCACGTCGTTGACGACGAACCGCAGGCTCGGCGTGCTCGACCGGTCGGCATATTTACTGCTTCGACAACTCGATGCGCATGGCCCGCTTGGGGTCAAGGCACTCGCGGAAGAATTTGGCCTGGATATCTCGACGGTCAGTCGCCAAGCAGCGGCCCTGGTGAGTAAAAACCTGGCCGAACGGATTCCCGACCCGCGGGACGGCCGGGCCAGTCATTTTCGCATTACGGAAACTGGGCGAAAACAGTTGGAGGAGACCCGACGTGCCCGGTTTGAGCGGTACGCGCGGCTGCTGGAAGGATGGACGGACGAAGAACGGCGGACGTTCGGCGAGCTGCTGGCACGTTTCAATCGAACGTTTGTGGACTGACTTTCGCATTGCGCCTACAGCCGGGCGAGGGTATAATATACGTTGGCAATTTAGTTGCATAATACAATTATATTTGCGTGGAGAGGGTGAGAACGGTTTGCAACCAGCAACTTCGTCGGTGCATGCACACGCAGCTACAGGTGAAAAACTTTGGAAGCAGCCGATGGCCGTCTGGGCGGTGTCGTTTGCGTGCGTGATCGCGTTTATGGGATTGGGGCTTGTGGACCCGATTCTGCCTGAGATCGGCAAACAACTGCACGCGTCCAAACCGCAGGTGGAGCTGTTGTTCACCAGTTACAACGCGGTCATGGCCGTGGCGATGCTCATTACGGGCGTGATTTCCAGCCGGATTGGTTCCAAGTTGACATTGTTATGCGGACTTGTCTTGATTGTGCTCTTTTCGTTTTTGGCCGGTCATTCTTCTTCCATTAGCCAAATTGTTGGCTTCCGCGCCGGGTGGGGACTGGGGAACGCACTCTTCATCGCAACCGCGCTTGCGGCCATTGTGTCCGTCGCACGCGGCGGAACAGCCGGCTCGGTCATTCTCTATGAAGCGGCCTTGGGCCTTGGCATCTCCGTGGGTCCGCTGCTGGGCGGTGTGCTCGGCGGAATCAGTTGGCGGGGACCGTTTTACGGTGTGGCCTGCCTGATGACCATTGCGTTTTTTGGCGTGCTGGTGCTGCTCAGAGGCGTACCGAAGCCGGCCAATCGTGTTTCTGTAGCCGACCCAATTCGCGCCCTGCGCTATCCGGGCTTGTTGACGATGGGCATCATGGCACTGTTGTACAACTTCGGCTTCTTTACGCTGCTAGCGTGGACGCCGTACATTCTGCCGAAATTGACGACACACGGATTGGGCTACACATTCTTTGGCTGGGGTGTGTTCCTCGCCATCACCTCCGTGTTTGTGGCGCCGCGCTTGCAAGCCAGGTTTGGTACCCTTCGCACAACATACGTGGTGCTTTCGCTGTTTGCGTTGGACTTGCTGGTCATTGGGATCTTCGGTTCACACGAGTGGGTGACCATCGTGTGTGTCATTATTTGCGGGGGATTCCTCGGCATCAACAACACATTGGTGACGACCGCCGTGATGCAGGCGGCACCTGTAGAACGGCCGACCGCGTCTGCCGCGTACAGCTTTGTCCGTTTTATTGGGTCCGCCATTGCGCCTTGGCTGGCTGGAAAAATGGCGATTTGGGTGAGCCCCTACTTTCCGTATTACATCGGTACAGCGGGTGTCTTGCTGGGGGTCCTGGTTCTGTACTCGGGCAGGAAGCACCTGCAATCGGTCTAATGCGGCCAACCCGGACTGAACCGTCGTTTCGCTGGACCGTGGTTCATCCGAACGACGATCCAGCGCAGAGACGGGGGCTGTCTCAAAAGGCATGGTAAGTGCCATTGAGACAGCCCCTGTTTTGTGTCGGTATGGCGTATGCCGGAAGGAAGGTTTTAGTCTTCCTCTTCGTCGTCTTCCTCGTCCAGCATTTCGTTATAGGCGTCTACAACTTTCTGCCATTCTTCGTCGCTTTCGATGTCGGCGAGCACCATTTCGTTGCCGTCTTCGCCGTCAATCCGGAAGATCACGCCCTCTTCCAGGTCTTCGTCGATTGGCAGCAACACTGCGTAATCCTTCTCGTCGACCGTCAACACTTCGCCGAGAACGAAGCTGTGCTCTGTTCCATCCTCATCTTCCAGCACAATGACTTCCTCATCCGAAAACTCATGGTCGTGATCATGGTCATGATCGTGGTTGTGTTCGTCCGTCATGTCTTACCTTCCTTTCCCCGTTGGGAAAAATAACTCGAACAGGATAGCATTTCACCGGGCGGAAGTCAAAGTGTTCCACGCTTCGATGACATCAAAAATTCAACAACCAATCAACAATCCCCGGAGGAGCAGCCGGAAACTTCGCCCGTCACCCGCTCCAAGACGGCTTTTGCGAGTTGGTTGGTGACCGCCTGCAAGAGGTCGTTGACCGCTGACTGCGCGGCCTGGAACTTCCGGACTTCCGGTATATTCTCCAATTTTTCAAGAAGCGATTCCATGTCGTGCATCATGTGCTTGTAATGTTCGAAAGGAACCCGCCGTGCCTGAAATTCGGCAATCTGCTCCTGCAGCTCCCGAAGCTGGGCCATCATGACCTGGGCTTCAGGCACCTCCTTGAGGGCGAGTTCGCATTCCTTGAACTGTATGATTTCCGGGGACTGAATGATGAGGTCCGCCAGTTCTTCCGCTTCGGCCCAGAGTTCATTGCGATCGACCATGGATGCCTCCTAACGGTGCCTTACGCTTTGGTATGATGGTGGTGCCGGTGATGCTTTTCGTTGTATTTCCGAAACGGCTCCGTCGGCGCGCTTTCGATTTTGTCTCCGATGACGCCCAAAATCACAGCGGCCACCACACAGCCAATCAGCACGGGGTAGGAATGGGAGACGAGCCCTGCAATCACGAGGGCAAACAGGACACCAAACAGGATGTAACGAATCGTCATCGTTTTTTTCATGGTGGAATGGAGACTCCTTTCCGTGCGCTCACTTGTCCAACACCGTACACCCAAGCGAGTGTACACTTGCCATGATTATACCATAAAGAGGCGCTGGAATATTCCGAAGCGCTTGACCTTCCGCGAAACGATTTTTAAGCTATACTATAGGCGATACGTGTGAAGAGGGGGAGCGCACCTTGCTGACCAACGGTCTGATTGGCATGGCGGTTGCCGCAATTGGCTTGCTGTTCTTCTTACATATTTGCGCATCGGAAACGAAAGAGAATTTTGACCGTGCGCTGGCGAAGGAACTGAATGACACAGAGTCCTAAGCGCGCTTGACATGACGTGGTGGCAGCAGGGGCTTGGTGCACCTGCTGTTTTATTTTGCAAGCCGTGTCCGGTCTCTGCGCCTGCAGTACGCACAGGGCCGAACGTTGGGAATGGAGGTTGTTTTGATGGCGTGGGTGCAGCCGACCTTGGCTTTTCCGAAAGCGGAACAATACGCGTTCTTATACGAAAATGCGCATTTGCTGATGTTGTCGTGGGAGCGTGACAATGCGAAATTTCTGTTTCTCATCGTGGACCAGAAGGACGGAGAACTGGTCCTGGATTACCCGGGAGAGCGATTCACGAATACGGTGCTCGATACCATTGAAAACATTTTTTTGATTCAAGTGCAGGAGGAGTCTGGGGAAGCGAAGCGGTACGCACTCGGGAGTTACTTTGTCGCAGGCAGCCGCAGGTATGGTGCCTATTATGAACGCGAAACGGAAAGCGAAGAGCCGAATGTCGTGCTGTTTCGCATTGAGGGAGAAGCGCCCGATTTGTCACTGGAAGTGCTGGATGAGGATGAGTATCAGGAAGTCGCGCAGATCTTTGTGGAGCAGCACAACGAGCTCCATGTGTCCCAGCGGGACAGTTGAACGCTTTGAACGGTTGAATGGAGCTGATTGTACTCGGCTTGTCAACGGATGGCACCCGACTGCCTCTGAAGGCACCCCGCTTCCGGGAACGGGGGCTTCAGAGGTTTGCTTGCAAAAACTCGGACAACTCCGCGCCTTCCGCTTCGTCCTGAATGTTGAAAATGTCCATCACATACGCGAGGTTGGCAGCGTCGTCGTCGTTCATAATCGCCGTCCGGCCGCTTTGAATCACAAACACCAGTTTCTTACCGTAAAAGTGGTCGGTGGTTGTGATGGCGACATCGAATCGACTGTGGTCTCCGGTGTATCCCACAAACCGCGTCGAGGTCTGTTCCGTATCGTCGTACAAAATGGCATCGCTTTGCATCGTTTCATCCTTTCCGACATGTGCCGAAGCGGCAGACGCCAGTCCCGCCGCCAGGGGCGGGACTGGGCGGCTGTCAGTTGTCACTGGACGTCAGCTTGCGCCACTCCTCGGAGGCCTGATAGAACAACGCCTCATCCCGTTCGTCCAAAGCGCGGTCAATCAGCCGACGAAGCTCCTCCTTGCGGAGTGCGCGAGCCTGTACTTCCTGAAGTACCTGCGTGACTTCCGACGGGACGGGAATGTCCGGCAGATTGATGAACAGGTACAACGTTTCCTGCTTTTGAAAGAACGCGTGAAGCAGTTCCAAAATTCCGGCCGGCTGGCTGACCTTTTGCAGCACCCCGTTCACAGGAATGCGTGCGATCATGCCATGCCGTCCGATGATGAGCAGCGGTACGTTTTCAAGGACAATATGTGTCAATTCCACCTGTTGATGTCGAGCGACCAAATAATCCAGGATTTGATCGGCCCCGGCAGGCAGGATTTTGGCTTTCAGTGACAGGATATCTTCTTTCGCAATCATGGATTATCCCTCCCAGTGCCAAGTGTCGTGGAAAGAGCCAACATGCGGCTGTTGTTCCAGGGCCCCTTCTCGCTGCTTCATTGGATTCGTTGGTCAGGATATGTCAAGGTAATTGTTACTCCATATCATATCAAATTTCCTGGGTGGAGAGAAGCGGCGAATCCCTGGGTATCATAAGATTCGAACCGAATTCCCTGCTTTGGTGGTCGTCCGTTTCATGGTATACTGCGAGTGGATACAAAGGTCCATGGACCCTGTAAAGGATGTGAAAACACGGTGAAAAAAGCCATCATTTGCCTGGATGTCCAGGAAGATTTTTTACGGAATACTCTGGACTATGTTGCGCCGCTGTGTCAACGCTTCCTGAATCGGCATGGAGACGAGTACGATGCCATCATCCTCACACGGTGGGTCTATGAGGAGCTGCAAGGCCAAAACACTTTGCTGCTGTCCCATCCAAAGGCTGTGGTTGTTGAAAAGAGCACCTATTCAGCGTACACCGAAGATACGCGCAAAGTGCTGGAAGAACGCGGCATTGAGGAAGTGCATATTGCCGGTGTGGACGCTGAACTGGCGGTGCTGGCGACGATGTTTTCACTCCTTGACGCAGGTTACCACGTGAAAATCCTGGAGCGGCTGGTCGCTTCGTACCACGGCCGCAACTGGGAGTCCATGATGATTGCCCGGCACGCGGTGGGGCCGGAAAACGTCATTCCGCTTGGCGGGGACCGGGTGTACGCTTGAGTTGTTCTGCACGGCGCCTCCACGCGAGGCGGTCGATGGTCACCAACGCACGCCAGCGGGCGCCGCTGCCAATCGGCGCGGCTCGCGCGCCGGACCAAAGTTTGCCGGACTAGAAGGCGTCTCTCTTGCGGCATACTACAGCCCAGGGAGGCGGGGACATGGACAAATGGGTGTACTTTGCCGGTTTGTACGACTCCAAGTTCGAGGCTTACTGTGCCGTAATGTGGGTGGAAGCCGACGAGCGGATCCGCGGTACCCAGGCGCCCAATGAAGTCCAGGTGTATCAAACGCGCCGGGGGAAATTCGGCGTTCGATTCCGCCAGGACGCGCACGCGATGTAACGCACGCGATGTAACGCACGCGATGTAACGCACGCGATGTAACGCACGCGATGTAACGCACGCGATGTAAACAGGGGGCTGTCAGGCCCCCTTTTTTATTGCACGGGCTGTTCAGGTGCTTGCTGTTCAGATGCTTGCTGTTCAAATGCCTCTCGTTCAACCGTTTTCTGTGTGGGGCGATGGACGCGTCCGTCGTGCGTGTGCGTACCCAGTTCTTTTGCGTCGCACTTTGCGTGTGTGTCCTTTGGGTCTTCCTTCTCCTGTGCGTCGTTCGCGCGTGGCTGCGCATCAGAACCTTTGGGCGCCAAGACAGATTCCGTGAGCTGCGCGATGGGGCACCATCCAGTGACAGCTTCGGCCACTTTCATCGCACCGAAGGACATCATCAGGGCCCGGGCCACGGGCGCGCGCCGAATTTGGGCGCTCCCGGCCAGCGCGAGAAGACCAGTCGTCATTCGAACATACCGCTCAATTCTGCCGATGTTGGGCTGCATACATTGTCACCTCGGTGAAGTAGTATGTCCGAAATGGACAAACCTATGTTTGACTTTGACTATCCTTGACTAAAATGAATGATTGCGGCATACTATGGCCGAGAAGTTGAATGAACGAAGCGCTGGCTTCGTGGGATGAAAGAGAAGGAGGAATTTTGATGAGCCTGGTGCCGATTGTCATTGAGCAAACGACGCGCGGTGAACGTAGTTACGATATTTACTCCCGGCTGCTGAAAGACAGGATTATCTTTCTCGGGACTGCGATTGACAACGAGGTTGCCAACGCCGTGGTGGCACAGCTCTTGTTCTTGGCTGCCGATGACCCGAACCGGGACATCCAAATGTACATCAACAGCCCAGGCGGGTCGGTCAGTGCCGGACTCGCGATTTACGATACCATGCAGCACATTAAGCCGGCTGTTTCAACGATTTGTGTCGGTTTGGCCGCGAGCATGGGGGCGGTGTTGTTGACCGCCGGCGCCAAGGGCAAGCGGTTCGCGCTGCCGAACGCGGAAATCATGATTCACCAGCCGCTGGGGGGGGCGCGCGGACAAGCGTCGGACATCGCGATCCACGCTGAACACATCATCAAGACCCGTCAGCGCCTGAACCAGATTCTCAGCGAGCGGAGCGGGCAGCCGCTGGAGCGGGTCGAGCAGGATACCGATCGCGACCGCTTCATGTCTGCCGAAGAAGCGCGCGCCTACGGGCTGATTGACGACATCATCGTACCCGGCGCAAAATGACGTCCGAGCTGGAGCGGGCACTCCGTGACGCTGCTCGGCAGCCGGGAGGACTGACCTTCCGGCGCTTCATGGAGCTGGCGTTGTACGGCCCGGGCGGTTACTACACGGAGGCGGTGCACATTGGCGGCGCGGCGGGAGATTTTTACACTGCCGCGCAGTCGCCGCTCTTCGCCGCCGTGATCGCAAAGTATGTGTGTGCCTGTTACGATGAATGGGAGCGCCCGGAAGCCGTTCAGATTGTGGAGTTTGGGGCAGGACAGGGCGAGCTGGCCGCCCAGCTGCTGACGGCCGTGCTTCGTGCATTGCCGCCGGACGTCCACCTGACATACAGCATTGTCGAACGCTCTGAGCGATTGCGAAGCGAGCAGCAGCGCGTCCTGTGTCGTCACGAAGGACTGGAGGAAGGGCTGGCGGCTCGTCACGTTCGTTGGGGCGAACCCTTGCGCGCCTTGCCGACGGTGGTGATTGGCAACGAGGTGCTGGATGCGTTTCCAATCGAACGCGTCAAGCGTTCGCAGGATGGCTGGCTGCAGGCCATGGTTGTGAACCAGGAAGATGGTTCATTTGTCGTCCGCTGGCGGCAAGCGCCGCCGGAGGTTGCACGGCTTGCGGCGCGGTGGCTGCCCATCCCTGTTGGAGCCATCGGAGAAGTTTGTCCGGATTATGCGGATTTCTTTCGCGCCGTCGGTCAGTTGGGACCGCCGCTGAAAGCGCTGTTTTTTGACTACGGAATCACGCAGGAAGAGTGGGCTGCGGGACTGCGACCGGAGGGGACCGTGCGTGCGTACGCCAGGCACATGCTGGTCGATGCGCTGGCTGCCCCCGGAGCGCAGGACATCACCGCGGACGTGCATTGGGACCATGTCTGCGCGAGCGCGCGTGCCGCGGGTCTTCATGTACGCGGCCTCACCCCGCAAGGGAGTTTCCTCATCCAACATGGCATTTTGGAGGCCTTCGAGCAGTGGCAGCAGGCGGCGCAGGGTGAAGCGGCCCGGCTGCGTACGGTGCCGATGGCAGGGCAGTTGAAACAGCTCATTTTTCCGGGCGGTATGGGCGAACGGTTTCAGGTCCTGGAATGCGAGCGAGCAGAGTGAGGCGAGTGTGGTGCTGCGACGACTGGCAATCGGGTGTCTAATTGCAGGGGTGTTGTTTCTCGTGCTCGGCGTTCGATTCTGGATGACGATGCAGTGATTTGATGGGTCATCCGACGCTGTCATCCGCTGGTGTCATTTCATTGGGACGTTTTTCGCCCGCGGCACGATGCGTTTGTCCTCACTTTTCACCGATTTGTGACATACTATTTACTGCGGCTGAGTAAATGGTATGGAACAATCGGTTTTATTTGTGTAAGATAAAAGGGCGAACGGCAAACGTGCGCAAAGGGGCGTTTGACAGGATATGACCATTCGAATGGCAATCAACGGATTTGGACGAATTGGGAGAATGGTGTACAGACGGGCGATGGAACTGGATGACATTGAAGTCGTCGCAGTGAATGGGACGGCAGAACCATCTGCGCTCGCCCACTTGTTGAAGTACGATTCAATTCATGGACGGTTTGATACCCCCATTCAACTGGTGGAGAACGGCTGGTACTGCGGCAGCCAATTTACGCGGCTGTTTGCGACACGTGACCCGTCCGAGCTTCCGTGGGGCGAATTAGGCGTCGATGTGGTCATCGAATCGACGGGAAAGTTTCGGACGCGTGAATCGGCCGGGATCCACCTGGAACAGGGCGCTTCGAAGGTGATTATCACCGCGCCGGCCAAGACAGCGGAAGATGCCGACTTGACCGTCGTGATGGGGGTCAACCACGACGCGTACCGATACGAGGACCATCATATTATCTCCGGGGCCTCGTGCACCACGAACTGCCTTGCGCCTGTTGTCAAGGTTCTGCACACGGAATTCGGGATTGAAAACGGACTGATGACCACGGTTCATTCTTATACCAATGACCAGCGAAACCTGGACAATCCGCACAAAGACCTGCGCCGCGCGCGCGCGTCCGCGGAGTCCATCATTCCGACCAGCACGGGTGCTGCCAAGGCCATTGGCCTCGTCATTCCCGAGCTTGCGGGGCGGCTGAACGGCATCTCCCTGCGGGTACCGACGCCGAACGTGTCGGTGGTGGACCTGGTGGCGCAACTGCGCGTTCCTGTGACCGTCGAGCAGGTGAACGCGGCGCTGAAATCTGCGGCGGACGGGGAATTGGCCGGCATCCTGGGCTACACGGAAGAGCCGCTGGTGTCGGTGGATTTCAACGGAGACTCCCGTTCTTCCGTCGTCGATGCGCTGACGACGATGGTCATCAACGGCACGACGGTCAAGGTGTTGTCCTGGTACGACAATGAGTGGGGCTACTCGTGCCGGATGGTCGATCTCGCCCGACTGGTCGGCCAGCCCAACCGGGTTAACGCCCGCACCGCGGTCCTCGAACGGGCCTGACGAGAACGGGCCGACGGCGCGTGCGCCGCATCGGAAAACAGCATGAACAAGCACAGAAGAAGCCGTGGTTCGACCGACAGGCGGGGCGCTCTGGGGAGCGCCCTTTTCGTTTGTCCGCGCATTCGTGTAGGATAGGGACAGGAGTTGATCCCGATGGAATTGTATTTCGATGCAGCGGCCACCACGCCGTTGCTGCCAGAGGTTCAGTCGGCCATCGAGGCGGCGTTTTCTTTGTATGGGAACCCCTCTTCTCTGCACCGCAAAGGGGTGGAAGCGGAACGGGCCATCGGCGCCGCGCGGGACGCCGTCATGCAGTGCTTGGGCGTTCGCGGGCGGGGTGGCCGCGTGGTCTTCACCGGCGGCGGCACAGAAGCCAACAACCTGGCGATTCGCGGTGTGGCGCTGCGGTACCGCGATCGCGGTCGCCATCTTGTGACCACCCAGATTGAGCACCCTTCCGTGCTCGAAACCTGCCGCGCGCTGGAGAACGAAGGCTGGACGGTGACCTACGTGGCGCCGACGCCGCAGGGGGACATTCGCGCACAAGACGTTCTTGGTGCGGTGCGGGATGACACCGTGCTGGTCACCATGATGCACGTAAACAATGAGACGGGCGCGATGCTGCCTGTGGAGACGGTCGGCGAGGCGCTGTCGACCCGCAAGAAGACCCTGTTTCATGTGGACGGGATTCAGGCCTTCGGAAAGATCAAACACTGTGCAAAGCAGAGCTATGCCGATTTGTACTCGGTTTCAGGCCATAAAGTGGGCGCCCCCAAGGGGATCGGCGCATTGTATATCCGGGAAGGGCTGTCCATCGAACCCGTGCTGTACGGCGGCGGGCAGGAGTTTGGCCTTCGCTCCGGGACGGAAAATGTCCTTGGCATTGTGGCGATGGGGACGGCCGCCGAGCGGGCGGACGCCGCGCAGGATGAACGCTGGAAGCGCGTTTGTGCCTTGTCGGAGCAGCTGTGCAAAGGGTTGGAAGCGGTGGCTGGCTGCACACTGCAGCGCCCTGCGGCTGCCTCTCCGTACATTGTGAGCGCATCGTTTCCAGGCCTGCGGGGCGAAGTGCTGGTGCACGCGCTGGAGGAGGAGGGGCTGTATGTGTCGACGGGATCGGCATGTTCGAGCAAAGGTGGACATGCGACGGACAGCCACGTCCTGAAGGCCATGGGCCGTTCCAAGGCGGAAGTGACTGGCACCCTGCGATTTTCGATGGGCTGGTGGACCACTGAGGAAGATGTGGCGATGGCCATCGACATTGTCAACAAACAGGTGAGCTGGCTGCGGTCGCTTGTGTAGCCGGACGGAGGGTCAAAGTTGATGAATCAGTTGATTGTTCGATATGGGGAAATCAGTCTCAAAGGGAACAACCGCAGTGAGTTCGAAAAGACGCTGGTCCGCAATATTCGGCGGCGCATGAGTCCGTGGCCGTCTGTCCACGTCGAACGGATTGGCGGACGGATTGTCATCGAGCTGAACGGCGCGCCGCCCGAGGAAGTCATTCCCACTGTCCAGAAGGTGTTTGGCATTATTTCCATCAGCCCGGTGGTGAAGGCGGATGTCAACCTGGATGCAGTGCGAGAAGCGGCGGTCGAGACAGCGCGCGAGGCCATCGAGGCTGCCGGGCGCCCGAGCGGTGAACTCACTTTCAAGGTGGAAGTGAAGCGGGCCAACAAGCGATTTCCGATGAAGTCGCCGGAATTAGCTGCAGAACTTGGCGGCGGCCTGTTGGCGGCGTTTCCAGGCCTGCGGGTGGACGTGCACGCGCCGGACTTCACCGTGTATGTGGAGATTCGCGAAGAGGGTGCCTACCTGTATGCGGTCAAATACCCGGGACTCGGCGGCCTGCCGGTCGGGTCGAGCGGCAAGGTCGGACTTTTGTTGTCGGGCGGCATCGACAGTCCGGTCGCAGGCTGGCTTGCCATGAAGCGCGGCGTGGAGGTCGAGGCCATCCACTTTCACAGTTTCCCGTTCACCAGTGAACGCGCCTTGCAGAAGGTGGAAGACCTGGCGCAGATTTTGGCGGACTGGGGCGGCCGCGTCCATTTGCACGTCGTGCATTTCACCGACGTACAGACGGCGATTCGAAAGTTCTGCCCGGAACCGTTGACCATCACCATTATGCGGCGCATGATGCTGCGCATCGCGGAGCAAATCGCGTCCAGGCGAGACCTCGCTGCACTGGTGACGGGAGAAAGCCTGGGCCAGGTGGCCAGCCAGACCCTGGACAGTATGCGCACCATCAACGATGTGACGCGGCTGCCGATTCTGCGTCCGCTCATTGCGGAGGACAAGGTGGACATCATTCGCCGCGCGCGGGACATTGGCACCTACGAGACGTCGATTTTGCCGTATGAGGATTGCTGTACCATTTTTGTTCCGAAAAGCCCGCGGACGAAACCGAAGGTGGAAGAGGCGGTTCGCGGAGAACAGGGCCTTGACATTGACGCACTCGTGCAAGGGGCGGTCGAGCGCACGGAGATGAAGACCTTCCACCGCCGAACGTAGCTGACTAGTGTGACCCGTTCTGGCACAGACTAGACGGGGGTGGTAAAATGCGCTGGATTCGCTTGACAATTCGTGTGATGAAGGCACTGGCGGTTGCATATACCCTCTGGCGCGGGCTCATGCGCGGACGTTGGCTGGCGGCAGGCTTTGCGCTGTGGCGAATTTTGCAGCGGGATCGGCAAGAAGATGTCAGCCGCAGAGCAGCGGCTGCATTCCTGGGCGCCGGGGACCCTGCGATTTATCGGCGCAAGGGGTGGCGGAAGCTCGGCACCCGCTTTCGCCGTGCACCGATGGCATAACGCTGCATGGTCTGTGCCATCTGCTGTCAGAGTGTTTCACAAATCACCCGAGGCTGCACAGCCTCGGGTGATTTGTCATGTTTAAACCCTTTTAGGGTTGGGCATAACAAATGATAGTTTCGTGATAACGCGGGTTGGAAGAAATTTGCCCTCATGGGCGGGCCCGGAAAAACGGATTGTGGTAGCATTCAGGAGGCCAGCAACGATGAAACAAAATTTGCGCACCATGCGGCAGGACGCGTGGACCACGGAAGATGACGCTGTGTTGGCGGAGGTGGTGTTGAACCATATTCGGGACGGCAGCACGCAGCTCGCCGGATTTAACGAAGCCAGCAGGCGATTGGGCCGCACGGCCGCTGCCTGCGGGTTTCGGTGGAACGCCTGTGTCCGCAAGCAGCACCGTGCAGAAATCGAGATTGCCAAGGAAGAGCGCAAGGAACGAAAGTCCGCGAAGGTGCAGGCGCAGATGGAAGGCGGCGATTACGACCATCCAACGGCGACCTTGATGACGTGGGCACAAGTGCTTCGCTTTCTGCGCCAGGAAAAGAATACGGCGCAGCAGTGGGCATCCCGCTGGCGTGCCGCGGAGCGGCAGTGCAATGAATGGCGTGAAAAGTATGAAACGGCACAGGCAGCACTGGATGAATTGAAGCAAGCGCACGACCAGCTGCAGCGCGACTACCAAACGGTGTGGGCTGACTATCGTTCTCTGGTACAGATTGTGGAACGCGCGCGCAAGGCGGCGTTCCTGGACGACAGCGAACTGCCGTCCGAAGGATTTATGTATCGGATCGATGAGTACGGCAACCTCGAACGTGTCCAAACCCAGGAGATGGAGCAGGCGGAGTAGGAAGCGGCGTTTGCGCCGGCTTACCGCAGGCGGGTGGCGTCCTCCTCCGTTTGCTCCTGGGGGATCCAAACGTACGGGTTTTCCCCCCGGTCTCGGGTCGGACTGTATTTCAGCGGTCGGAAGCCGAGCTTGACAAAGAAGTCCTGAGCGCCGTATCGGACATTGGTCTTGATGGGACGGCCCAGGGATTTCGCGTGGTTGACGAGCGCCCGCCCGTACCCGCGTCCTTTGTATCCTGGCAGGACTTCCAGTTTCCAGAGTTCATAGTGGTCGCGCGGCGGGGTGAAGTAGCGGTCAAAGCGCGCCTCGATGGGGTACAGGCTCATCCGCGCGACCAACTTGCCATCATGATAAATCCCGTAAAAGGGTGAACTGCTGTTGTCCTCGATGAGATTGGCCTGCAGGTCCTCCAGCATCGACAGCTCTTCGAGGCCGTTTTCCCGAAACTTCCTGAACTCTTCCAGTGTTTTGTAGTTGATATTCAGCCGTTCGACCAGCACATGCATCGCCAAGTTTCCTCCCCCCGTCTCCCAATCATACTACCATGAAACCATGTCTGGCACAGAAGCTTGTATGATGTCCCAGCCCTGGTGGGAAGCTACCCTGGGGCAGGTGAACGGATTGAGATTGTGGGGACGCCGCAGACAGGTCGTCGGCATTGCTGCAATGTGTGCATTGAGCTTTCTGACGACCGGATGCTTTGACCGCATGGAACTTGAACAGCAGGCGTTTGTCGTGGCGCTCGGTGTAGACAAGGCACCGGGCAACATGGTGGATTGCAGTTTTCTCATCTCGCTGCCTGTCAATCCAAACGGCGGCGGCGGGGGAGACGCGGGCAATCAGCCGACCGCGAGTAAGGGACCCATCACGTTTCGGGCACACAGTATCACCGAAGCCATGCAGCTTGCCAACTCCAGTGTGGAACGGACACTCACGCTTTCCCACTTGTCGTTGATTCTCTTCAGCTCGTCGATGGCTAAGCATGGACTCGACCCGGAGATTCGCCCGCTGGTTCGCTACCGGGAGTTTCGAAGAACCACGTTCGTCGCGGTCAGTGAGGGCAACGCGCGGGACATTCTCGCGGCGAACGCCCCTGTCCTGGAGAAGTCGACCAGTCGTTGGGCGGACGACATCGCAGATGTCGGGCGTCGCAGCAATTTGATTCCTGTCACGCAGTTGCACGACTTTCTGCGGCGTTTGGAAGACGCGCATGAGGATCCGATTGTTCCATTGTGTGCCATCAACCAGACGGCCGCGTCGTCCAGCGGGTCGTCTCTGCCCAGCGGCGGCTTAAGCTATACGGCCGGCAGTATCTCCCGCGCAGGCGGGAATCCTGTGGAGTGGTCTGGGGCTGCTGTGTTCCGCAAAGACAAACAGGTTGATGAACTCAACGGTCGCCAGGTCATGGACCTGCGCATGCTGCAGGGCAGGCTCAGCCGTGCGAAATACACGTTTCCCGACCCGTACAACAAGAATGAAACGGTTGGGCTGACGATTCGGCGCGAACGCGCGCCTGAGGTGAACGTTCAGTTGACCCGGCCTATGCAGATCTCGGTCGTGATCCCCTTGGAAGGTGATTTAATCAGCACCCAGGTCACGACGAACTACGACCTCCCCGCCGCACGAACCAAGCTGCAGCGAACGGTCGATCAGGCACTCTCCAAGGAACTGAGCACGTTGGTGACCCATTTGTCGCATGACGATGGGGTCGACGTGGTACCCATCTCCCGCTATGTTCGCGGCCGGTTTGCAACGTACTCGGCGTTCGCGCAATACCCTTGGGAGCAGCAGTTGTCGAGTGCGAACATCAACGTACAGGTTCAGCTCCAAGTACGGCGGTTCGGCATCCAGTCCAAGCCCGTGCAATCCACCTGACGGGACTTACCACGCATCCCACCAGGGTGGCTGCATCGGCGCGGCCGGGCGCGTGTGTGGGGGGGCGGGGCTCCGGGCTGCCCACGGCTCCGACGGGCTCGAAGGCGGCTGTGAAGGCGGCGGTGGTGCCTCTGAAGGCTTCCGTGCCTCTGCGGAGGGGGACTCCTCGTCCGCATCCTGTGTCACCATAGTGCTTGCGCTCTGGGCGACGTATTGTATCAGGGTTGCGAACAGCGGGCTCTCTGCGAGCTGCAGGAGCGCTCTTGCATCGAAGGTCTGTTCTTGAAGCAACCCCTTGCGCAGTGATTTGGACAGCGCAATGAGCAGCCGCAGATACTCGCCGGAAGTCAGTCCGAGGGCTTTGGCTTCCTTGCGGATTTCCGTTTGAAGCTGTCGATTGAGGCAGCGCGCGGCGCGGCGGCGAGCGGATTTCGAAGCGTGGTGGATGACCTTTGCAGGTTGGCGCCGCGTACGAGACTTCGTCCGCTTCATGTCACATCCCTCCCGCGACAGCACAGGGGCAGCCGTGTGCGGCGGCTGACCCCTGTCAGTTGCCGTGGTGCTCTCTTTACTCAATGCAAACACACACCGGCAAGACAGGGCGAGTGTTCCTGAAGGCGGGAGATTCGGCGTACGCCTATGGATGTGCCAATTCAATCACGAGTTAAATCACGAGGCCGCCGTTTGGGCTAATCACCTGACCGGTCATAAACGACGCACTGGGAGAAGCCAGAAACAGCACGGTGTGCGCCACATCTTCCGGCGTACCGAGGCGTCCGACGGGGGTTTCCTGCGCCAGGGCGCTGCGCTCGTCCGAGGTCAGGGTTTGCAGCATATCCGTTTCAATGGCACCTGGCGCCACACAGTTCACCGTTACGCCGTTGCGTCCGACTTCCTTAGCGAGGGCCTTCGTGAAGGCAATCAGCCCACCCTTGGAGGCAGAGTACGCAACTTCGTACGACCCACCTGCGATGCCCCAGATGGATGAAATGTTGATGATACGTCCGTACTCTGCACGCAGCATATACGGAAGGACTGCTTTCGCGCACAGAAAGGAGGCGGTCAGATTGCTCTTTACCAGCGCATTCCAGTCTTCGAGGCTCGTCTCCAGCAGCAGACTGGCCTTCGAGATGCCCGCGTTGTTGATGAGAATGCGCGGGACGCCCAGCGACGTCGCCATCACCATCAGGTTGGTGACGTCTTCCGGAACCGTGACGTCCGCCTGCACGGCAATGGCCCGGCTGCCCACAGCCCGGCAGGTGTCGACCACAGCATCCGCTGCGTCTTTCGATTGCCGATAGTTGACGACCACGTGCGCGCCAGCGCGTGCCAGCGCGATCGCGATGGAACGTCCGATGCCCCGGGAGGCCCCGGTCACAACGGCAACTTGTCCGAACAACGGACGTGTGGTGGAGAAAAAGGGTTCAGACATCCGGCAGCAACCTCGTCTTTCCTTTTGCGCTCAAGCGCCTATTCTAGCATAAGTCCCGGAAAAATCACAGTTGCGGAAGTCCCTTTTGCAAACAGGAACGGCCTCTGGTACCCTAAATACGATGGAATCACAGGCTTGCGAGCGTCCTGACAAGGCAGCCGTCCTTGTCGGCGCTGACCGACTGGGAGAGGAAGGGAGTCTATGATTCGGAAGCTGTTGATTGCCAACCGGGGAGAGATTGCCAGGCGGGTCATTCGGACGTGCCGACGGATGGGCATCGCGACAGTCGCCGTGTACTCGGACGCTGATGTGAAAGCGCTTCACGTCCAGGAAGCGGACGAATCCGTGCGAATTGGGCCGCCGCCGGTTGCACAGAGTTACCTGCAAATCGAAGCGATTGTCGAGGCCGCTCGGCAGACCGGGGCAGATGCCGTGCACCCGGGGTATGGGCTGCTGAGCGAAAACGCGGTGTTTGCGAAAGCTTGTCAGGAAGCGGGCCTGGTGTTCGTGGGGCCGTCTCCCGAGGCAATCGCTGCGATGGGCAGCAAGGTGCAGGCGCGGGAGACGATGCGGGCGGCGGGTGTTCCCATCGTGACGGGGTCGGATGGGCCTGTGCCCAGTGTGGACGCGGCCGTTGAATTGGCGCAGGGAATTGGCTATCCCGTGATGCTGAAGGCATCTGCGGGCGGTGGCGGCATCGGGATGCAGGAAGTCCGCTCGGACGAAGAACTCGTGCGGGCGTTCGCGTCCAACCAGGCGCGTGCCAAGGCGTACTTCGGCAGCGGTGAAATGTTTCTCGAGAAGCGCATTGTGTCGCCGCGGCATGTGGAAATCCAGGTCTTGTTTGACGGGCATGGAAACGGTGTCTTCCTGTGGGAGCGCGAATGCTCCATTCAGCGCCGGCATCAGAAAGTGGTTGAAGAGGCGCTGTCTCCCTTTGTGGACGAGGCGCTGCGTACGCGCATGGGCGAAGCCGCGCTGGCGGCCGGCCGCGCGATTGGGTATGTCAACGCAGGCACGGTCGAGTTTTTGGTGGACGCCGACCGCAGCTTTTACTTCCTTGAAATGAACACGCGCCTGCAGGTGGAACACCCTGTGACGGAGATGGTCACTGGACTCGATTTGGTCGAATGGCAGCTGCGCATCGCGAGCGGGGAGCCGCTGGCGTTCGCCCAGCAGGACGTGCGCCGCGACGGACACGCCATTGAAGTGCGCGTCTATGCCGAGGACCCGGAGAAGATGCTGCCCTCGCCCGGCACCATTTCCCGCTTGGTGCTGCCGGAAGGCGAAGGGATTCGCAACGACGTCGCGGTGGCGAGCGGCTCGGAGGTGACGCCCTTCTACGATCCGATGATTGGCAAACTGATTGCCCACGGCAGCACACGCGAGGAAGCGACCGAACGACTGCTTCGGGCACTCGCCAGCTACGAGGTGGAGGGCATCAAGACGAACTTGCCGCTGCTCCAGCGCATCATTGCTTCGGAGGCGTTTGCCGAGGGCAAGACAACGACAGACTTTCTTGACAAGTACATTTTTCAGAAGGCATAAGGTGCGTGTCCCATCATGGGCGCCGCTTCAAAAAGGAGAAGAGAACCATGGCGAAAATTATGGCGACAATGGCAGGAACGGTGCTGCAGGTCCTGGTGTCGGAAGGCGAGCAAATCGCAGCTGACCAGGATGTGGTGATTCTCGAGTCGATGAAGATGGAAGTGCCCGTCGCATCCGAGGCGGCTGGCAAGGTGACCGTTGTTCATGCGAATCCTGGCGACTTCGTGAACGAAGGGGATACGCTCCTGGAAGTGGAGGAAGGATGAACCTGCCCTCCGAAGTCATGTTGAAGGAAGTTGGGCCGCGCGACGGGCTGCAAAACGAGTCGCGCGTGGTTTCGACGGAAGACAAGGTCGAACTGGTCAACCGGCTCACGGCTGCGGGCTTTCGCCACATCGAAGTCACGTCATTCGTGCATCCGAAGTGGATCCCGGCGCTCGCCGACGCCGATGCGGTGCTGGCCGCCATTGACCGTAAGCCTGGCGTGTCGTACAGTGCGCTGGTGCCGAACGAACGCGGACTCGAGCGCGCGTTTCGCGCGAAGGTCGACGCCGTCAATGTGTTCATGTCCGCGAGCGAATCGCACAATCAGAAAAACATCAACAAGTCGATCGCAGAAACGTATCCGGTGCTGCGCCCCGTCGTCGAGGGTGCGAAGGCGGCCGGGCTGCCGGTCCGCGGCTATGTCTCGACCGTTTTCGGCTGTCCCTATGAAGGCCATGTGCCGATTTCGCAAGTATTGGAAGTGAGCGAGCGCTTGCTCGACATGGGCGTCGATGAACTCTCCCTCGGGGACACGATTGGTGTCGCGGTGCCCACCCAGGTCACAGAGGTCGTGGAGGCCCTGGCAAAACGCGTCCCGTTGTCGAAGATTGCGCTGCACTTTCACGATACGCGCGGGACCGCCATCGCCAACATCATGGCCGGGATGGCGGCCGGCGTCACGATTTTCGACGCGTCCATCGGCGGGCTGGGCGGCTGCCCGTATGCGCCGGGCGCGTCCGGCAACGTGGCGACCGACGACGTGCTGTATCTGCTGGACAAGATGGGGATAACCACCGGGATCGACCGGGAGAAAGTCGACGAGACGGCCGCGTGGCTGGAAGGGGTGCTGGGCAAGGAGCTGCCGAGCCATGCGCGTGCCGTGAACCGAGGACAGACGGAGGGGTGCACGAAACCATGAGTGAAGCTGGGGGAACGAACGACCTGGTGCGGGTCGAGGAAGCGGACGGGGTGGTGACGCTCACCCTGAATCGACCGGAAAGTGCCAACGCACTGTCACAGGCACTGCTGCAGGCGCTGCACGGCGCGGTGTACGATTTACACTTTCGGCCCGACGTGCGGGCTGTCATTCTCACCGGCGCAGGCAGCAAGGCGTTCTGCGCAGGCGCGGATTTGAAGGAGCGGCGGGGTATGCCGGAAGTGCAGGTGCGCCAGGCCGTGGCACGGATTCGCAGTGTGGTTGAGTCCATTGCGGCGCTGCCGATGCCGACCATAGCGGCTGTCAACGGCGTCGCGTTCGGCGGGGGCACGGAACTGGCGTTGGCGTGTGACCTTCGCATCGCGGCCGCGTCGGCCAAAATGGGGCTGACGGAGACCGGGCTCGCCATCATTCCGGGGGCGGGCGGCACGCAGCGGCTGCCGCGGTTGATTGGCCTCGCGAAAGCGAAAGAATTGATTTACACGGCAAGGCGGATCGACGCACAGACCGCGCTGGCGATTGGCCTGGTCAATCAGGTCGCGGCCGATGATGAACTCCTTCCGGCTGCACGGGCGCTCGCTGCCGAAATCGCGCAGAACGGCCCGGTGGCGGTGCGTCAGGCGAAGTTCGCCATTGACAAGGGATTCGACGTGGGTCTGGAAGCGGGGCTTGCCATCGAGGGCAAAGCGTACGAACTGGTCATTCCTACGGAAGACCGCGTGGAAGCGCTGCAGGCGTTTGCGGAAAAGCGGAAACCCGTGTTCAAAGGGAGATAGGAGTGCGAACATGAGCAACGAACGACTGGAACAGGCTCGTCAGCGCGCCATGGCTGGCGGCGCGCCGAAGTATCACGAGAAGAATGCAGAAGCAGGGAAATTGTTTGTCCGCGACCGGCTGCGGTTGTTGTTTGACGACGACGTCGAACTGGAGGACGGGCTGTTTGCCAACTGCATGGCAGACGGCTTGCCGGCGGACGGGGTGGTGACGGCCATCGGGCGGATCCACGGCCGGCCTGTCGCGGTCATGGCGAACGACAGCACGGTCAAAGCGGGGAGTTGGGGTGCCCGCACGGTCGAAAAAATCATCCGCATCCAGGAGACGGCGGAGAAGCTGCAGATCCCGCTGGTATACCTGGTGGACTCGGCCGGCGCCCGCATTACCGACCAAATTGAGATGTTTCCTGGGCGGCGCGGCGCAGGGCGCATCTTCTACAACGAAGTCAAGCTATCCGGCCAGATTCCGCAGGTGTGCGTGTTGTTTGGACCGTCCGCGGCGGGCGGGGCGTACATTCCGGCGTTTTGCGACATTGTCATCATGGTGGAGAAGAACGCCAGCATGTACCTCGGTTCACCCCGCATGGCGGAAATGGTGATTGGTGAGAAGGTAACGCTGGAAGAGATGGGCGGCGCGCGCATGCACTGCACGGTCAGCGGCTGCGGCGATGTGCTGGTGAAGACGGAGGAGGAGGCCATCGAGTCGGCACGCCGTTATCTCAGCTATATGCCCGACAACTACCAGCAGCGGCCGCCGCGGACAGAAGCGCGTCCGGCGGCTGTGTTCGACAAGACGATTGAGGACATCGTGCCGGCGAATCAAAACGCGCCCTTCAACATGCTGGATTTGATTCTGCGTGTCGTGGACGAAGGCTCGTGGTACGAAATCAAGAAGCTGTTTGCCCAGGAGATTTTGACCGGACTCGCGCGCATCGACGGCAAGCCGGTGGGCATCATCGCCAACCAGCCGCGCTACAAAGGCGGGGTGCTGTTCGTCGACTCGGCAGACAAGGCAGCGCGGTTTATCAGTCTGTGTGATGCGTTCGCCATTCCGCTGGTGTTTCTGGCCGATGTGCCGGGCTTCATGATTGGCACCGCGGTGGAGCGCGCGGGCATCATCCGGCACGGCGCCAAGCTCATCGCCGCCATGTCGGAGGCGGCGGTGCCGAAAATCAGCATCATCGTCCGCAAAGCGTACGGCGCGGGGTTGTATGCGATGGCGGGGCCTGCGTTTGAGCCGGACTGCTGCCTGGCATTCCCGACGGCGCAGATTGCCGTGATGGGGCCGGAGGCGGCCGTGAACGCGGTGTACAGCAACAAGATTGCGGAGCTGCCGGAAGCGGAGCGTCCTGCGTTTGTTGCCCAGAAGCGCGCGGAGTATCAGCAGGACATCGACGTCTATCGATTGGCCTCGGAGATGGTCATCGACGGCATCATTCAGCCGAACGACCTGCGCGAGGAACTGGTCAAGCGCCTGGCCGCTTATGAATCGAAGAACCTCACGTTCACGCGCCGGAAGCATCCCGTGTACCCAGTTTGATGCGGTGACAGTGCGTGTTCGAAAAGGGTCATAGGGAAGATGCGAGGAGCCGCAGTCTGGTGGATGGAGACTGCGGTTTCTTTGGCAGCGAAGACAACTGGACCGAGGGATGGGGGCAGGGCGTGTGCCGCATCGGATGACGGACTGGCGCGTGCTCGCTTTACTTTCGAAAGTACGATCGGTAACATAGTCGTCGGATGCCCACGCATTTAAAGGGGTTGTTTCTGGGTGAAATGGACGGCACGAATCGAACCGACCGGCAACGAACTAGCGGATTTGCACACGACCGCGTTCGACAGGGTCGCTCATTTATATGATGGTCAAGATCCACACAAATTGGAGACGTATGAGGCGCGGGCGAACCGAATCGCGCCGTTGTTTACGCAGGAACACCGGGCTGCCCTGGTGGCGGCGCTGCGTCCACATCTGGAAGCGATTGGGGCGTCCGGCGCAGCCTTGGACCGATTGGAACAGCTTCGGGATGCGCGTGCCGTTGCTGTGGTCACGGGGCAGCAGGCGGGGCTTTTCACCGGCCCGCTCTACGCCATTTACAAGGCGTTGTCTGCCGTTGGCTTGGCGGAGCGGCTGACGCGGGAATTGCAGCGGCCGGTCGTGCCCATCTTCTGGGTTGCCTCGGAAGATCACGACTGGGCGGAAGTGAACCACGCCTACGTCCTCGACGCACAGGACGGGGTGCAGCGCATTCAATGGCCGCGGGACCCCCAGGCGCATCAAATGGTATATCATCATGCCCTGCTGCAGGAAGACGTCGACGCTGTGATTCAGGAAGCCTACCGAGTGGTTCCGGAGGGACCAATGAAGTCCGAGGTGCTGCGCATGTTTCGGGCAGCGTGGACCGCGGGGGACAGCCTTTCGATGTGGTTCGCCCGCGTGATGGCGGAACTGTTTCAGTCCTTCGGGCTGGTCATGCTCGACCCGTGTTTGCCAGCGCTGCGCGCCCTGGTGCGGCCGGTGTGGCGGACGGCGATGGAACGGGTGGACGACGTGCAAGCAGCGCTGGAAGCCGCCTACGCTGACGTTCAGGCCATGGGGGTCGAACCCGCCGTTGTGCGTGACCGCGAGAACGCAACCTTGTTTTATGTCCAGGACGGGAAACGGTTCGTGCTCGAGACCGATGGGCCAGGGCGCTTGCGGGTGCGGGGCGCGGGTTTGTCCAAGCCGGTCGAGGTGTGGCAGCAAATCGCCGAAGAATCGCCTGACGCGTTCAGTTCGAATGTCTTGCTGCGCCCGGTGGTCCAGGACTTCCTGCTGCCGACCCTGGCTTACGTGGGGGGACCTGCTGAAATCGCCTACCACGCCCTGTCGCGGGCCGTCTTTCATGTGCATGGGCGGGAACTGCCGCCGCTCTTGCTGCGCCAGCGGATGACGTGGTACCCGGCAAGTGTGCTGCGGAACATGGCAAAATGGCATGTCGACGCAGCGCGTTTGACGGGGCCGACAGACTTGGTGAGCCCGCGGCTGAAAGATCTCGGCTTTGCGTCGATTCAGGCGGAACTCGAACGAATGCGTGAGGAGACTGTGCGTCGGTGGGATGATTTTGCTGCACGTATCGGGGAACTGGGGCCGCAGGTGCGGACCATGGCGACGGCGCAAGCCGATCGGGAATTGGCCGGGATCCGCAAATTGGAATCGAAGGTGCGGCGGCTGTTCGAACAGCGCCATGAAGCGGCCTTGCAGCAGCTGCGCCACATTGAACGGTGGCTGTGGACGGACGGACACGCCCAGGAACGACGACTCAGCCCCCTCAATATGCTGGTGCGGCATGGTGTGGAGTGGGTCGCTCAGCTCCCGGCGTGGGGAGACTATCCGAACGTCGGCACGTTCTACCACGTGGAGGATGGACAGGCTGAGTAGGGCACGATGGTTTGTGGGGACTCGGGAGTCGGGTACCGTTGGATGAGCGGATGAATTCATTTTTTTGAGCAAAAGGATAGAAGGCGGCCACCTTACCTGACAGAATGGATAAGGTGGCCAATTCAGCATGTATGGCCGGCGGCGTAGATGGATTTCG
Organism: Alicyclobacillus cycloheptanicus; assembly: GCF_028751525.1. Taxonomy (GTDB): domain Bacteria; phylum Bacillota; class Bacilli; order Alicyclobacillales; family Alicyclobacillaceae; genus Alicyclobacillus_L; species Alicyclobacillus_L cycloheptanicus. The sequence continues at coordinate 240,367 of NZ_CP067097.1, read as the reverse complement.
TCCGTTGTATTTTGAAAAGTTAAAAAATTACAAACTTAATTGGAGGATGTATGGGTAGGCGTGTTGAAGTACGTCGCGAAAGCGTCGGTGTTTACAGACAAATAGTATCGCCATAATCAATAACCTGCCGTATCTCATCGGAGCGGATGGAAGTACGAGCATTTTCTGGCCTCAACCGGACGGGACCTACGCGTCTCCACCTGGTCTAACGGCGGACACGCTTACCGCGGTGAAAAACAACGGGGCGGTTACGGGGTATTCACTTCAATTGAGCGATTATACGACGGAAGACTTTACGACCGCCTTTACAGCAAACGGTGGTACACAAGAATATTTGTTGTCGGATATCACGGATCAAAACGGAAACAAGCTGACAATCAGCCGCGACTCGAGCGGGAATCCAACGTCGCTCCAGGATGCCAGTGGCCGTTCGACGACGCTCAGCTACAATTCGTCTGGGCTGGTGACATCTGTCTCCTTTGCGGCCAACAGTACGACAAACGAAGTATGGAACTATGGATACGACTCGGATAATAATCTCGCCTCCGTAACGGATCCGAAAGGGAACGTGACCAAGTACGGCGATACAAGTGGAGAATTGACAAGTGTAACCACGCCAAACGGAAACACCTATTCAATATCCTATGACTCAAATGGCCGCGTCTTGGGTGAAACCGACCCATCGGGTAAGAGCGAGAGCGTGAGCTATGGCAATGGTACGGTCACGCTCACTGATCCACAGGGTATCGAAACGCAATGGACGTATGACGATGACCACTTGACAACGCAGAAGGTGCTCGACCCAAGTGGGTTGGATCGGAAGTGGAGTTACGTATACAACGAGTTTGGTGAAGTGACGCAGGCGACGGATCCGCTCGGCAATGTGACGAAAAACGCATACGACGACTGGGGGCAACCCACGTCTGTTACGGACCCCAACGGGAATACAACGCAGGTTTCACATCCAGACTCTGCGTACGGTTCGGTTGACCATGAGGTGTCGAGTCTCACCCTGCCAAACGGAGGCAAGTACCAGTTCCAGTACGACCAAAACCATGACCAGACGACGGCGCTGACGCCGCAGTACCAGACAGCAGGCGCGGGCTACAATTCGAATGGGACAGTGTCCTCGGGTACGTACCCCATCTCGACTGCCAGCAATCTACTCGAAAACAACAGTGTCGAAGAGTGGTCGGGCGGGTTGCCTGTGGATTGGTCCGAGCAGGGACCTAGCCACACGGATACACAGTCCTCTGATGCATTGTTCGGAGGGTCATCCTGGGAAGTGTCCAACCTTTCGTCTGCGTCCAGCGTGTCGTTGTATCCAGGAACAGCAACCTATCCCATCTCGGATTTGCCGAGTACATCGACGGGACTTGCGTTTGAGGTATACGCGAAGGCCAGCAGTCTCGCCGCAGCCAAAACGACACGGGTAAAGTTCAACTTCTACGACAGCAGTGACAACTATGATGGCGAAGTGGATGGCGCTGTTCTTCCTGTTGGCGGGGAATGGTATCAACTGACTGTGGTGGCACCGAAGGTGTCTTTCCCTTCGGGCGCGGTGTACTACCGGCCCATTATTGTTACGCAGCCAGGTTCCGGGGATAATGTCAAGTTTGACGCCGCGGACCTCGTCGGCTATGACTTGGCGCCGCAGTATAACGCAATATTGAACGGAGATTTCAACAGCTCAAACGGAGACCTTTACGATTGGGGATATACGGGTTCGGTCAGCGTCGTTTCCAATTCCAGCACGGACGTTGGGAACCACACCACTGCAGATACGACTTTTGGCCCCTTACAAAACGTGGCACGAATCGTCCCCGGCAGCGCATGGGCCGGCATGTACCCTAGTGACAGCAATATGTATATCCCTTACGTCAAAGGTCAGACGTACACCATCGGCGGGCTTGTGAAGGGGCTGGACGCCACCGGGAGCTATATCGACTTGAAATTCCTGGCTTCTGACAAAACGACGGTCTTGGGCGGTGTGAACTCGCCTGCCCAGAGCGGTACATTTGGGTGGCAGTACCTGACGGCTACGCTTCCCGCAAATTACACTGTGCCATCTGGCACGACATATATCATGCCGGAATTCATGACTGCCCCAACGAGCAGCAACACGCCGTCCGACGCAAAGACCTGGTTTGCCGAGATGCGCCTTTCCATCGACCCGAGCACGAGTACGTATGGGTATGATTCATCAGGGAATTTCATGACGTCTTCCACCGACCCGCTTGGGAACAAGACTCAGTATTCGAATGACCCATTTGGAGATGTCACGCAAGTCACCGATCCGATTGGAAACTCGATATCGCTGACGTATGATTCAGATCACAACCTGAGCACGCAAATGTCTACCCCAGATAACCTGCAGGTTGGGTATACGTATGACGGGGATGGCAATGTCACACAAGTGAAAGAAACTTCGAGCGATGGCAGTACCACCTATGCGACCAATACGTCGACGTACAACAGTCTAGATCAACTGACCGCATCTACGGATGCACTTGGAAATCAAACTACGTATGCATATGACGCCGATGGAAATCTGATCAGCACAACCCTGCCAGATGGGCACACCATCGGAGCAACGTACGATCATGCAGGGGAACAGACTGCCGTAAACGTGGATGGAACGACAGTGAATCAGTTTGCCTACGATGCGGACGGCGACCTTACATCGATCAGCAACAGCAACGGATCGACCACCCTTGGCTACGACAAGAACGGGAATATCACGAGCCAGACGGATAGCACGGGTTCTCAGTCCTTTACCTATAACAAGGACAATGCTTTGACTTCGCTTGCTGCGACCATCGGTGGCACGACCATCACCACGAACTTCAATCTTGACAATCAGGATGATGTCACATCCATCACGAACGGAAGCGGTACGAAGCTTGCGACCTACAATGACAATGAGCAGGGCCTAAATGACACAATTGTGCTCGGGGATGGACTCAAAGAGGCGTTTAAGTACGACGGGGACCTGCATTTGCAATCACTTGTCATCGAAAACGGCAGCGGCTCCACTGTTGGGGACTATGAGTACACGTACGATGCGGATGGAAACCTGACCAAGGTGATAAACGGCCAGGACGGGTCGACCATCGCGTCGTACAGCTATGATGCGATGAACCGCCTGACAAAAGAAGTTACGCCAGGCGGAGATACGATTGCCTACACATACGACCCAATGGGGAATATCACAGCAAAAACGGTGACGCCGAGTGGTTCCACTACCTCAACGACGACCAATTATACGTACAATGCGGATAATGAACTCACAGCCGTGGGCAGCCAGGCGTATACGTATGATCCGAACGGCGAACTTACCAGCGACGGCACCAACACTTATAAATGGAATGAACTTGGCGAACTCACAGAGGTGGACAACAGTTCCGGCCCCATTGCAACGTACACCTACGATACTCTGGGGCGTCGAGTGAGCGAAACGGCGGGCGGGAACACCACGAAGTTTTTCTATCAGGGGGAGACCGATCAGGTAACCTACGAAACAGACGGAAACGGCAATCTGCTCCAGTCGTACACCTACGGACCAAATGGCGAGCCGTTGACGCTTACGACTTGGAGCGGTGGAACAGGTACTACGTACTACTACGTGGAAAACGGTCACGGCGACGTGGTTGCTTTGACCGACGCAAGCGGAAATATCGTGGCACAATATACCTATGACGCTTGGGGAAATATTCTGAGCAGCTCTGGAACGCTCGCATCGACGAACCCATATCGGTATGCCGGTTACCGCTGGGATGACGCAGTTGGCATGTATTACCTGAATGCAAGGTATTACTCCCCGACCCAGATGCGGTTTATTAGCCAAGACCCACTAGGTGGGTCGATAAACGAATATACCTATGCCGATGACAACCCGGTGATGGAGATGGATCCGACTGGTGAATTTGGGGCTGGGGTCTTGGGGTTAACTGGACTCGCAGATTTGGCGGGATTCGATGCCGTTGCTGGATGGGTACCCGTTATAGGTTGGGCTGCAGTAGGCGTCACCGCGGTGTGGGGTGGGTACGAAGTTTGGCACCACTATCACATGGCGCAAAATCTTGAAAAAGTTGACGACAAATACCTTAAGAAGAAGGGAATTGATGCCCACCAACTAAAAAAAGACGTATTAGGTAAGAAGGCACCGATTTCCCACCATGATATTTATAAGGATAAAAACACGGGAGAACTTCATATTTTGAGAAAAGGAGGTAAAGGAACACCTATTCCAACCGGAGAATATATTGATTAAGAAGGTGAATATATGAACAAAACTAATGTTATGGTTGAATTTGATATAATCGGCGATATGTTTCCGTTAGATAAGGTTACCGAGGAATTATCTGTTGCACCGAGTGGAAAATATGTAAAGGGTGAACCGGTGACCAATCGTAACGGTCTGGTTAGAAAGGAAACTTGTTGGTATGTAAGTACTGGATATCAGGAATCGCTGGACATCGGGGCACAATTAAATAAAATTGTTGGTATTTTTAAAAATAAAATTGGTGAATTGAATCTACTGCAGAAAGAGTACGATCTTGAGTTTAAAATTTTTGTAGTGATACGAGTGGAAAACAATCAGATGCCAGCCATCTATCTAAACGCTGAAACAATTCGTTTTGCACATAGTATAAATGCCGAGTTTGACTTTGACGTTTATATCCATTGAAGTCGAGTAATATCCGGCATTCATTATCCAGCGTATATATAGCGTAGCAGTAACCCTGAATCCGTGACGGCTTGACCAATTTACTGTCTCTGTGAGCAAAAGTGGAAGAAGTTCGGCGCCTACGAAGTTGCCCACGGTGGTCGTTCCGGTGTTTATGCTCAGATTATTTGACGTCATTGTCGGTGGATTTTCTTTGATTCGCTGTCGGGGACTTTAGCAGGATATTGTCGAGAAATGCAGAAACGCCCTCTGTGCCCAGTAGGCCCAGGTGGCGTTCCCATCTGCGCAGGGTAACGTAAGTGTACTCGGTTGGTGGCCAGTTACTTTCGTTCCCTAATTCGAGGCCGAATGGCTCTCGCTGTATGCCTAGCGTATCCATAGAATGCAAATCTGTCAATCCGGTAAGCCCGGAAGAATACGCCCTCGCTGTACAGAAGCTGCTACCGCGCGACGTGCCTTGTATTTACTGTTCACATTCGTATACGTACGTCCACGGATACTACCGTCGTCGCCCATTCGATTTAGGCGAGATGCGCCATGATTTCCTACAACAACGGCGGCAGTGCCCAAGTTGCAAACGGACATTTGCAATCCTGCCATCCTTTGTCGCACCTTTCCAGCGGTATACAATCATGGTCCAGGATCTTCTTGTGAGCCTTTTGGCAGGTACACTGACGGTAGACGCTGCCCTAGCCAAATTGGCCGAATGCGGCGTCTGCTTATCCGAGTCATGTGCCCGCAACTGGTTTACTCGGATTCAGGGGCAGGTGACCAAAGTCATCGCCTTGGTCTCCCGGATTGTCCAGTTTCATCGGCCAGATGTACCACTGCCTCCATTACGCCACAACGTCAGAGACTCGGTATTGTGCACCTATTATGACCGGCTTGTGCTGCTTGACGTGGCTGGCGGCAGTGACTTCTGGAATCTCAGGCGTGAAGTCGTCTGCCTGTTTGCCCCATCGTTGTCGGTGAAGCGGGTGTCGTATGGCCTCTCCCCAGCCCTTCCACCGTAACAACGCTGCTTATCCCACAGAAAACCATCTTCCGAGCGGATGGGACCCGCCCCCAGAATGAGGCTATCTCGTATGGGAAGGAGAAGCTGGACATGCAAGATGATTCGCGACGCCAAATCGCTCTGTTCCGCTATGGTCTTATTGCCCCGATATTGCGGCAAACCGAGAGTGGTGCTCAAAAAGCGATGCTGGAGGAACTGGCTAGTCAGGAACATGAGATGCCAAACGGAGAGAAAAGAAGATTCTCGGAACGCACGCTAGAGCGATATTTGGCAGGCTACCGAAAGGAAGGGGTAGATGGGCTGCTTCCCCAACTTCGGGCAGACGACCGCCGACCGCGGGTGTTGCCCCCTCATGTGATTGAACGAGCTGTGGCCTTGCGTAAGGAACAACCCTTGCGCACAGTGGAGCAACTCATTGTGATGCTGGAGACTGAAGGACTCGTTCCAGAAGGATTTATTCGGCGCAGCACACTGTCCGCGCATTTGCGCAGAGCCAAGGTGGAGCGTACAAAGGCAGTGCGCAAGCAACGTACCTGGCAGCGGTATACCGCCAATGAAGTTCACGAAATTTGGCAATGTGACGTCTGTGATTCCTTGCGCGTCCCAGACCCCAACTCTGGGGGCCAGATGCGGGTAGCCAGATTGGTTGCTGTACTTGACGATAAGAGTCGTTATATCTGCTACGCCGCGTTTTATTTTCGAGAGAATCTGCCGGTGCTTGAGGATGCGTTGAAAAAAGCGATTACTACGCATGGAACGCCGAAAATCTTCTACTGCGACAATGCAAAGATTTACCAGTCAAAACAGTTGAGCGAGGTGGCTGCCAGACTCGGGTTTGAGATTCGTCACTCCCGGCCATTTCTCCCCCAAGGGCGCGGGAAATTGGAACGATACTTCGGCTACGTAGAGCGCTCTTTCCGCCCGGAAGCCGAGTTGTGTGTGAAGAACAGTACCATCCAGAATCTCGACGACCTCAATCGCTACTTCCGTGCCTGGCTGGAGAAAATGTATCACCAGAGAACCCACAGCACGTTGAAAAAACGGCCTGCAGCCGTACTGACCACGCACGGTCCGTTGCGGTTGGTGGACCCGCATGTGCTCGAAGACGCATTTCAATGGACCTACAAGGCAAAGGTGGACAAGACAGCCTGCATTTCAGTGCAGGGAAACACGTACGAGGTTGAGTCCATCCTCGTTGGGCGAACCGTGACGTTGCGCTACAACCCCTTCGACCTCACTCGTATTCAGGTATGGCTGGAGGGCAAGCACTACGCGAATGCCGTCCCGCTGAAGATGCGCCGACACACAGACAAACGTGTAACGCAAGCCGATTCCCCACCTTCAGAGCTACCAACCGAACCAGGGATTTCCTTTCTCGAAACGATTACCGCAGCCCACGAAAAGCAGAGGCAACAGTCGCTTGGGCGAACCTCGTTTGCTCGTGCCCTGAAAGATGGTGAATCTCATGATGACTGAGTTCTTTGGCTTCGCTCAGGAGCCTTTTGACCGTGACATCCCGGTCGAACGCTTGGTGGCGTTTCACGGTCACAGCGAGCTCTCTGCAAGGCTCATCTACGCGACGGAACACCGCCACATGGCACTTGTAACCGGGGACACCGGGACCGGGAAGACAACGGCCGTACGCGCTGTGATGAAGCGAATGGATGAGAGCCAATACAAGTTCATGTATATCGCCAACGCCGGACTTACGCCCAAAACACTATACCGCGTGATTCTCGAGCGTCTGCAGATCCAGCCCAGGTTTCGACAGGTAGATAACCAGGCGCTCGTTCACCAGGTGCTCGAAGAAAGCTACCAAAAAGGCCAACAAGTCGTGATTATCGTCGATGAAGCACATGAACTCGACCCGCAGATGCTGGCCGAATTTCGGTTCCTCAACAATTTTCGGGCTGATTCATTCTCGCCGATTTCCCTCTGGCTGGTGGGACAAACAGAATTGCGGGAGAAGATGAAACTCCGAATCCTGACTTCACTATCCGGGAGAATCCAAATTCGCTACCACATGGGGACGTTGACCGAGGCTGAAGTGCAGGACTATGTCTCGAAGCAGCTGGCGAGCGTGGGTCAGGAGAGAACGATTTTCTCAGCTGATGCCGTGAAGTTGATTGCGAGAACCAGCCAAGGTAATCCCCGGTTGATTAACACACTGTGTCGTGGCGCGCTGATCGACGCTGCAACGTTGGGACACAGCGTCGTTGATAACAGTCATGTGGAGCGGGCATGGATGGAGGTGAGCGGCTCATGACGGGAAATCTACGATTCAGTTCACTGCGGGACCGATGGTACTTTGCAGATGAACAAGATGAACATGACTTGCATTGCGGAGACCCGATTGAAATCGAGATCGGCGACAGATATTACTACGCGAGAATAGAGTGGTGTGCTGAGGGATGGTACGCGATCTTCCACGAAGACGACCAGCGCAGTGACGCATTCGTGCTGATGCGCAACCGAACTTACACTGCGAGGTGGATATACTTCTAGACGAGCACGTTGGCAGGAGGGTCGCCTAAGGCGGCCCCCTTTATTTAGTACGCCCGGCATGGGCGGTCTCTCCAGGGTGCAAGTCCCGAACGGGGGTTGGCGACATACCTACCGTTAGCCAAGAGCAAGGGTGTCCACCGCGAGGTGGAATCTGAAGGAAGCTGGAGGCAAACTCTCGACCCGAGGTACACGAATCGCATTTGAGGCTGTGACAGTTGGATGAGTTGCCTAAACACAACGAAGTCCGAAGTCGCCAAGGGCTGTGGCAGTAAACTGCGGCGGGTGCATGAGAGGAAAGAGGCCGTTCTTATCCGGGGAGGCCTGTCCGATACGCCAGTATAGCTGGTAACCGTCACCGGGAGGTGGCGCTGAACGGGCAGGAGTCAGCAGAGGCCATAGTACCTCGGCAAGCGCTTGTCGAGGGAAGGGCTGAACATGAAACGAGGATGGACTGGATGCGTTCGCACGACGAGCAGAGACAGCAGAATACCCCGCAAGGGGCCTCCACTCAGAGGGTAGCGGTGAAGCCGCGAGAGGCTGAGGAGAGAGGGCCGAGTTCGTCGTCGGTACAAGGACAGAACCCATCCTGCGAGGACAGTACCAACTTGCTGGAGAGGATGCTGCAGCGGGAGAACATGCTGCAAGCCCTCAAGCGAGTCGAGTCGAACAAAGGAGCGCCGGGCGTGGACGGAGTGACGGTAGAACAACTACGGTCGTATGTCCAGACGCACTGGGCTGACATCCGTCAGCAGTTGCTCGCGGGAACCTACAAGCCTCAACCCGTCAGGCGGGTCGAAATTCCGAAACCCGGAGGCGGGATGAGGAAGTTGGGGATTCCCGCTGTGATCGACCGACTCATCCAGCAAGCGCTTCTCCAGGTGCTCACACCCATCTTCGACCCTGGATTCTCACCGAACAGCTACGGGTTTCGCCCTGGGCGGAATGCCCATGACGCGGTGAAGAAGGCGCAGGAGTACATCCGAGAAGGGTATGCATGGACAGTCGATATGGACTTGGCGGCATTCTTCGACCGCGTGAACCACGACATGCTGATGGCACGAGTGGCACGCAAGGTGAAGGACAAGCGAGTTCTGCGGCTGATACGGGCGTATCTGAACGCGGGTGTGCTGGAGAATGGAGTTGTGGTGCGAAGTGAAGAGGGCACGCCACAAGGCGGGCCACTCAGCCCACTCTTGGCAAACATCCTGCTGGACGACTTCGACAAGGAGCTTACGAAACGTGGGCACAAGTTTGTCCGTTACGCGGACGACTGCAATGTCTACGTAAAGTCCCGCAGGGCTGGCGAACGGGTGATGGCGTCGCTTACGAGATACCTGGAGGAGGATCTAAAACTCAAGGTCAATCGAGACAAGAGTGCCGTAGACAGACCACAGCGACGAAAGTTTCTGGGGTTTAGCTTCCTGTACGGGAAGCAGGCGCCGATTCGATTGGCCGACAAGACCATCCAGCGATTCAAGGACAGGGTGCGCCAGATTACAAGCCGAACACGAAGCATGCCGCTGGCAGAGCGGATACGCCAACTCAACGCCTACATGATGGGCTGGGTGGCGTACTTCCGACTCGCACAGATGAAAGGGCATTGTGAACGGTTCGACGAGTGGATACGCCGAAGGCTCAGAATGTGCATCTGGAAGCAGTGGAAACGGGTGAGAACCCGATACCGCGAACTCCGTGCATTGAACCAGCCGGAATGGGTCGTCCACATGATGGCAAACTCGCGCCGAGGGCCATGGTTCATGGCGAAGAACCTGAACAACGCCATGGACAAGGCGTACTTTGAGGCACTTGGTCTGAAGAGTCTTCAGGAAAGGTACTTGCAGCTTCGTAGTGTTTCATGAACCGCCGTATGCGGACCCGCATGTACGGTGGTGTGAGAGGTCGGGGGCTAGGCGCCCCCTCCTACTCGATTTCAAAGGCCGACAAAATGCGTGAAACTTCCGCGCCGATTCCAGGTGACAATGACATCTGGAATTTCACCGTCAAATAATCCGAGCGGCCACACAAATTGAATGAAGCAGGCTTATGCGCTGTGTGTTGTGGCAGGAGGACAACCTATGGATGAGGGAAAATACTGCAACATCCGCCCCTACGATGACGTAGATGCTACCGCTCTTCGTGAGATTGATAAGCTTACATGGTCCCCGACCAATTCACCTGGCTCAAGCCCGAGCGAGAATCTTGATGAGTATCGTAAGGGACTTCCTCTTGACCCAAATAAGCGAAGATGGGGGCGTACCCGTCCAGTCCCTTGTATGTACGAGAGACGCCTTCCTTCTTGGTGCCCGAGTTGTCAAACGGCGAGACGTCGATGTCCAAAGGGACGTAGAAACGATGATCGGAGTCCTGTCCAAGCACGATGGGGCGAAGTGTCACTTCCAACGTTTTCAGCAACTTTGCCGACTCTTCCAGGAGAATGGACTCCCATCCGGATTTTCCTGCTGCCATGTCAATGCGTTGGCGTAATGTAGGGCTGGAGGGTACACTCTGAATCTGCAGCGCATCCAGGAAGTAATCATCCTCCCGGAAGGGTTCGATATGGTCGAAGTCGGTTTTGCCTTGGCAAAGCAAGCCAATATACGCATGTGCAATGTCCCAGTTCGAGATTTCTGGAGTTCCCATGCCGTCTAACCGAGTTTGATTGAGACGTTCGCCGATTCGAGTCTTTTCAAGGAGCAACCCAATCAACGCCATACCTGAATGGGTAACAATGACTTCATCGGATTCCTCAATAATAAAACGCAAAAGATCACCCCGGCGGTGAAGCGGATCTGGAGGAGCACAGCCCCAACTATCCCTATTCTACCGGAGAAAACACACGTGTTGGCGGGGTTCTACGGGTCAAGCCGCCACGGATTCAGGGTAACTTTAAAGGTAGCCCCAATGAGGAAAGCCTTCTGAATCAGCCTCCCAGCGGTGCGGGCCCGCGCGCTTCCCGGCGTGGGCCCGAATATGCGTTGACGGAACTGTCACTTCTTTGCACGAGGCACAGCCACTCAGCCTCGCCAGCGGTTATACCCGCCCGTTGATGGCGTACTTCAGCCCCTTGATGATGCCAATGTGTTGCCCTTCATGAAACACCGCAAAGCTGATGAGGTCGCGCGGCGCGGACATTTCCACTGAGCCAATTTTGACCGGCGACGGCAGCGCGTCATCCAATTTCCCTTCAAAGGCTTCCACCACGCGTCCGGATTGTGACGTCAACACTTCTTTCAACGTGTCCAGCGAGGCTGGACGAGACTTCCAGTCTGCTGGACTGGTGCCCATGCTAAAGGCTTCTTTGAAGCCTTCCGGCAGCGTCCGGTGGATGTGCGCCGCGCCAAAGATCAAGTTTTCCTGGACGATGTAAATGTGCCCCAGATGCCACCGGATGTTGTTGCGAAATCCGTTCGGAATGGTGTCCGCTGCTTCTTCACTGACATCGTTGACGAGCGACAGCACTGCGCTGCGCGCAAACCGCAGCGTGTCAAACAAGGCGTTGTCGTTCACTGTTCGAGCCCCTCCCTCAGATCATCGTTCCCTTTCATTTTGACACTGTGCGCCGAGCGCTTCAAACCATTGCGCGTCACTGGATTGGCCGATGATTGGCGGAAACGGGGAGTGGGCTCTTCAAGGTGTGCAAATACCTCCATCTGTTCGCGAAAAAAAGTGTGTTGTGATGCAGGAAATCGGCAAAGTGGGGCGAAAGGATAACTGAGTGGTGAGAAGTGGAGTAAAGTGGAGTGAGTTGGGGGACGGGTGGTGAGCCGGCGTGTTCATGGGGGAGTACCAACACACCCTGGATGAAAAGGGGCGCATTATTGTGCCTGTCAAGTTTCGGGATGGGTTGGGCAGCTCGTTCGTCCTCACGCGCGGCATCGACAAGTGCCTGTTCGTATACCCCATGTCGGAGTGGGAAACACTGGAGTCCAAATTGAAAGCTTTGCCATTCACGCGGGCAGACGCACGTTCATTCGTCCGATTCTTTTTCTCCGGTGCGACGGAGTGTGAGTTGGACAAGCAGGGACGTGTCGTCATTCCGTCCGTCCTTCGGGACTATGCGGAACTATCGAGAGATTGCGTTGTGCTGGGTGTGTCGAACCGTGTTGAAATTTGGAGTCAGCCGATTTGGGAAAGTTACGCGGAAGCGGCCGCAGGCTCATTCGCGGAGATTGCCGAAAAACTGGTGGATTTAGACCTGTAACGCTGGCGGTCAGTGGGCGGACTGGCGCGCCGCGAACGCATCGAAGTGGGAGTGAAGGGGTTGTCGTTCCATCATCGGACGGTATTGTTGCATGAAACAGTGGAAGCGGTCCGGCCGAGAGATGGCGGCAAGTATGTCGATTGCACACTGGGTGGAGCGGGACATACGACGCTTTTGCTGGAACAGAGCGCGCCAACGGGGCGGGTTCTGGCGATGGACCAGGATGAAACGGCCATTTTGCACGCAGCAGAGGCGCTGTCTTCGCACATGCATCGACTTGTTCTGGTGCGGTCGAATTTCCGTGAAATCCGTCGAATCTGCGCAGAACAAGGGTTTGAAGAAGTGGATGGTGTCGTTTTCGATCTCGGCGTGTCGTCTCCTCAATTTGACGAAGCGTCACGCGGATTCAGTTATAAGCACGACGCGCCGCTCGACATGCGGATGGACAGGAGTGCACCTCGCACCGCAGCGGACTTGGTGAACGACCTGTCTGAAGAGGAGCTGGCGGACATCCTCTTCCGGTATGGAGAGGAGCGGTTCAGCCGCCGCATCGTCAGCGCCATTGCGAGGGAGCGGCAGCGGGGGCGCATCGAGACCACCGGACAGCTGGCGGAGATTGTCGTTTCAGCCATCCCGGCGGCCGCGCGGCGCACCGGCCCGCATCCCGCGCGCCGGACGTTTCAGGCACTGCGTATTGCGGTAAATGATGAATTGGGCGCGCTTCAAACGGGGCTGCAGGAAGCCTTTGAAGTGTTGGCGCCCGGTGGGCGGATGGCCGTCATTACGTTTCATTCGCTTGAGGACCGCATCGTGAAGCACACGTTTCAATCGTTTGCCGAAGGGTGCATCTGTCCGCCGGACTTTCCGGTGTGCCGGTGCGGGCGGGTGCCAAGGGGCACCGTGGTGACCCGAAAACCGATTGTGCCGTCCGCACAAGAGGTTCAGGAGAACCCTCGCAGTCGTTCTGCAAAGCTGCGCGTCGTGGAAAAGCGCTAAGGCCGCGTACAACGGGCAGTGGGACGCTGGTTTAGAAGACGTGAGAAACGTTGACAAATTTGGTTCAAATGAACCGTTGCCAATCTATTCAGGTGCATGGAATAAATGAGGAGGCGAAGAAGAAATGTTAGCAACCAAGTCGTATGGACAATCCGGTCCGATTCAGGAGCCTCGGTCACTCGAACGACCGTCGACGCATGCACAGTCTCAAGTGTATCCGCGGCGTACCCTGTGGGATCGCGTCTCCTTGTTTGGATGCATTGCCATTTGTACGGCCGCTGGCTGGATTCTGCTCAGTGTGTCCGCATCGGTTGCAACCATCAACCATCGCATCGATACCCTGAACACACAAATTCAGGCCGTCTCGGCCGCCAATGCGTCGTACACCGCGCAGGTCGCGGCGCTGACGCAGCCGTCGCGGATTCTGCAGGAAGCGAAGCAGCTGGGGATGAAGTACGCGAATCCAGTGGTGATTGGCCAAACCTCTTCGAGCGCGAATCAGTAAATTTGGACGGTGACGCAAGATGAAGCCCAGACAGTCAGGTGGTACACGGCGTCATAGTCGTCACCGCACACGGATGCGGGTGTTGCAGTTTGTTCTGCTCGGAGGGCTTGGCGTCGTCGCATGGCGGTTGACGTTCGTGCAGCAGGTCTACGGCCACCGATTGACCCAGGCTGCTGATGAAGTGCAGCAGAGTACAGCGGTGCTGCTGGCACCGCGCGGATCGATTCTGGACGCCAGCGGGCAGCCGCTTGCCTACGATGTCCCTGCCTATTATTTGGACGTCAATACGCGGACGTTTTCGAACGTGCAAAAACTCGCCAACCTGTTGGCGGGTCCGCTCGGTGTCAGTGCCGGCCAACTGCTGCCGACCCTGCAGAAATTGGCGAATTCCGAGTCCCCTTGGTATCAGTGGCCTCATCCCATTCTGGAGCAGACGAAAGCCAAGATTGAATCGGCGATGCAACAGGCGAAGCCGAACGACAACATTGGCGCGTATGTGACCTTTACGCCGACCGAACAACGGTTTTATCCGGACGGCACCATGGCTGCCAACGCGATTGGTTACATTAACGCCCAAGGGGTCGGCCAGACCGGCATTGAAGCAGAGTATAACAAGGTTCTGTCGGGATCGAACGGTTCGTATACATATACGAAGGAAGGCGATGGAGAACCGATTGAGACGTCCATCAAGGTGACCAAGCCGGCCTCTCCCGGAGACAACGTTGAGTTGAACATCGACCGGACGATTCAGGGGTTTGTCGAAGATGAAATGAACTCGATTGTCAATCAATACCACCCGGAACATGCGACCATCATCGTGATGAACCCGAAAACAGGCGCGATTCTCGCGATGGCAAGTCGGCCGACGTTCAATCCCAACACGTACTGGGACGCGTCCTCGGAAGCGCTGTTCACGAACTGGGCCGTCAATTCTTCGTTCGAACCGGGTTCGACGTTCAAAATCATCACCCTCGCGGCGGCGCTTGCGACGAACACGGTCAGCTTGAACGACATTGTTCCGTCCGGGCATTTGAATGTGAACGGGGCGACCATCAACGACTGGAATGACGGGGTTGGCTGGTCGCTGGAGGGGCCGGACAAAATCACCGTCGCACAGGCGCTGCAGAAGTCCAGCAACGTGGGGTTTGCCACCATCGCGCTCAAACTGGGGTGGACAAACCTGCTGCATTATATGCAGAACTTCGGGTTTTTGGCACCGACCGGCGTCGACCTGCCGGGCGAGTCGACCTCAGACATTTTCCCGCCGGATGACCGCGGTCAGGTGCAGCTGGCAACGTCCGGCTTCGGCCAGGGCATCTCGGTCACGCCGCTGCAGCAAATGGCCGCTCTGACGGCCATTCTGGACGGCGGCAACGTCATGAAGCCGGAACTCGCGAAGGCCATCATCGACCCTGACACCGGGAAGGTCGTTAAGCAGATTCAACCGCAGGTGACGCATGCCAACGTGATTCCGCCGTCGGTGGCGGAGGCGGTCAAAAACACGATGATCGCAGACGTCACGAAGGGCGGGGAAGGCATCGACCAGGCTGCCTATCTGCCAGGCTATGAAGTCGGCGGCAAGACGGGCACGGCCCAGATTGTCAACCCCGCCACGAAGCAGTACTACAGTGATCGGTTTGCGGTGTCATTCCTTGGTTTTGCGCCGGGGTGGAACCCGCAGGTGGAAGTGTATGTGGATGTCTACTATCCAAAATCTCCTGAGGCGAACACCTGGGGGAGCACCATTTCCGCGCCGCCGGCCACGCAGATTTTGAAGGAGTGCATGAATTACTATCACATCGCGCCGGAGGGCGGCAGCACGACAACGACTTCGACCAAGCCGGCGAAGGTGACCCAGTATGTGCAGACGCCCAGCCTAGTCGGTGAGACGACGGCGAATGCAGCGCAGACGCTGAACAAGATGGGCCTTCATGCGGATGTGGTCGGTCAAGGTACGGTTTCCAAGCAGTGGCCGGCTGCAGGCGTATCTGTGCCGAAAGGTTCGACCGTCTACCTGCTTCCGGCAGCGGGAAGCAGCAAGGGGCTCATCATGCCCGACTTGACGGGAACCTCCATGCGTGAAGCAGGAGATATCTTGGCAGCCGCCGGCATGGACATGGTGCCGCAGGGGTCCGGGTTCGCGGTGTCGCAGTCGATCCCGCCCGGGACAGCCATCACGCCGGGTGAACGCGTGACGGTGCAGTTTTCCACCCCTTGAAGACCTTCGCACAACGGCGCGCACAGATGCGCGCACAAACGCTCGCAGAACCGTTCGGATGACCGTTCGTTGGATGCCTTCACAACCTCTTCTATGTCGGGGATTGTCCGCATAGGATGGACTAGACCATCCTGAGCGTGGAGGCGGCAATCGTGCGAGTTACCCGACGTGTCATGAGACGGAGATTTGTGGTGCTGATGCTCTGCCTGATCAGCGCGATTGGCGCGCTGATTGGACGGTTGGCCTACGTTCAGATTGTACAGGCACCGTGGCTGCAAAGCCTGGCGGACGACCAGCACAACCGCAGCATTCCGGTGCAGGGCGTGCGCGGCACGATTTATGATGCACAAGGACAGAAGCTGGTCTACACCGCCTCGGCCCCGACCGTGATGGCCATACCGGTCCAGGTTCAGGACAAGGAAGGAACCGCCGCCAAGCTGGCCAAAATTCTGCAAATGCCGGAGGACAAGATTCTCAAGCAATTGCAGAAGCGGGTGGCTGCGGTGTACTTCAATCCGGGCGGACGCCGCATCAGCGAGTCGCAGGTCCAGCAAATCCGGGCGCTCAATCTGCCCGGAATTTACATCACGGAAGACGGGAAGCGGGCGTACCCGTACGGCGACTTGGCGGCACAGGTCTTGGGCATTACCGGCGCGTACAACCAGGGCTTGACCGGCATTGAAAAAGAGTATGATGCACAGCTGTCCGGGCAGGAGGGCTACATCATTTTCCCGACCAACGCCAAAGGACAGAAGCTGCCGGGTGAAGGCGAGGCGTATGTTCCGCCGACCGACGGCGAGGACATCCAGCTCACCATCAACGGCACCATTCAACAGATTGTGCAGCGCGAGATTGAGCAAGCTGTGGCGGAGTACAATCCGGACAACGTCACGGCCATCGTGGAAGACCCGAAGACCGGCGCGATTCTGGCAATGGCCAATTACCCAACGTTCGACCCCGCGCACTGGCAGGACTACCCGGCTTCGACGTACAACCGCAACCTAGCCATCTGGAAGACGTTTGAACCTGGGTCGACCTTCAAGATTGTCACCTTGTCTGCGGCGCTGCAGGAGAACAAGGTGAACTTGAACGACCGGTTTTACGATCCCGGCTATTACGAGGTCGCGGGTCACAAAATCAAGTGCTGGAAGGCTGGCGGTCACGGTTCCCAGTCCTACCTCAATGTCGTTGAGAATTCCTGTAACCCTGGGTTTATCGCGCTGGGCGAACGGCTGGGCAAGCAAACCCTGTTCAGTTATATTAAGAAGTTTGGCTTCGGCAGTAAGACGGGCATTGACCTGCCGGGAGAAGGCAACGGGATTTTGTTCCCGATGTCAAAGGTAGGACCTTTGGAACTGGCGACCACCGCCTTTGGGCAAGGCGTCTCGGTGACGCCGATTCAGCAGGTCATGGCGATGGGGGCCATCGCGAATGGCGGGCTGTTGATGAAGCCTTATGTGGTGGAAGACTTCCGCGATCACGACACTGGGCAGGTACTGAAAACCATTCAACCGACCGTCGTTCGACGCGTCATTTCCAGCGCAACGGCGGCCAAGGTCCGAGCAGCACTGGAGAGTGTCGTTGCCAACGGCAGCGGCCGCAGCGCCTACTTTGATGGGTATCGCGTCGCTGGGAAGACGGGGACGGCGCAGGTGGCGGAAAATGGTCACTACTCGGGAACTCACTACATTGTGTCGTTCATGGGCATGGCCCCGGCCAACAACCCGCAATTGGTCGCGTACATCGCGATCGACAATCCTCGGCCGAAAAACGGTGTAGTGTTTGGCGGCGTGATTGCGGCCCCGATTGTCGGCCGGATTCTGGGGGACAGTCTGCAGGCCTTGGATGTGCCGAAGCAGGCCAACGGGCTCGAGAAGAAGACGCGCTGGGGCGAGCCGGTGTCGCTCGAGGTTCCGAACTTCATGGGGATGACGCTGAATGATGCGAAGCAGGCGGCGATGCAGAGCGGCGACCAGCTCCGGACGCAACTGGTCGGGCAGGGCAACACGGTGGTCTGGCAGGCGCCGCAGCCCGGCACGAAGGTGCCGGCAGGGTCGACCATCCGCTTGTTCCTGGGAGAAACGCCGCCCGGACCGCCGATTGACAAGTCTTCGCAAAAGCAATAGATTGAGGGGCGAGGTTGGGAGGCTGACGCCTTCTCGGGCGCACGCCTCGCCTCCTGTGGGCGATAGTTCGAAAGGACTGGATGGGCAAGACGGAGGGGGATTCCCGCGTTGTTACTTTCAGAGATTCGACGGACGCTGTTCAAATGTAAGGTCGAAAACGACCGACCCGCGGACATCACGCACGTCACGACGGATTCGCGTCAAGTCCGGGCGGGCAGTCTCTTTATTGCGCTTCGCGGCCACACCGTCGATGGTCACGATTTCGTGCCGCAGGCAATTGAGCGAGGCGCTGTCGCCGTGCTGGTGGAGACACCGCAGCCGGTGGATGTGCCGCAGCTGGTGGTGCCGGACTCGAGACTGGCCAGTGCCATTGTCGCCGACCGGTTCTACGCACATCCGTCGCAACAGTTGGCAGTGATTGGGGTCACGGGTACGAATGGGAAGACGACTACGACCCATCTGATTGAACGGATTCTCAGTGACGCGCATCACGTCACGGGGCTCCTTGGCACGATTGGCAAACGCATCGCGGGACAAACGGTTGAGATTGCCAATACCACGCCGGAAGCGGTGGAACTGCAGACGGCCTTGGCGGAAATGGTGGCGGCCGGCTGCCGGTATGGCATTATGGAGGTGTCGTCGCACGCGCTGGAGGAACGGCGTGTTGCGGGCACGCGGTTCCGCGCGGCGGTGTTTACGAATTTGACGCAGGACCACCTGGATTTTCATGGAACGATGGAGAACTACCGGGCGGCCAAGGGGAAATTGTTTTCCCGCCTTGGCAATGCCTATGCCAGCGACCCCGCGCAGATGCCGTACGCGGTCCTCAACGCGGATGACGACGCGTCTGACTATATGGCCGCGCAGGCGGTGTGCGAGTGCATCACGTACGGCATCGACCGGCCAGCGGATGTGCAGGCGTCCGATGTGCGCGTGCTGCCGGACGGCGTGCAATTCCGGGTGACCACGTTCGAGGGGGATGCGGCGCACTTGAAACTGCAGTTGACCGGCCGGTTCAACGTGTACAACGCGTTGGCAGCCTTGTGCGTCGGACTGGCCGAAGGGGTGCCTTTGGCCGACATCGTGCGGTCCCTGGAGGCCGTTCCTGGCATCCCAGGCCGACTCGAGCGGGTGGCCGCAGGGCAGCCGTTCACCGTGCTGGTCGATTACTCCCATACGCCGGACAGTCTGGAGAATGCGCTGGAAACGGTCCAGGAGTTTGCGAAGGGGCGCATTATCACGGTCGTCGGCTGCGGGGGCGATCGCGATCGGACAAAGCGGCCCGTCATGGCTCAGGTGGCCATGCGCATGAGCGATGTCACGCTCCTGACCAGCGACAACCCGCGGACGGAAGACCCGCAGCGCATTCTCGACGACATGGAGGCAGGGCTGGCTGGGTTCGCGGGCAAGCCGGGCGCGGTGTACGAGCGCATCAGCGACCGCCGCAGCGCGATCGAACGCGCTGTAGAACTCGCGGCGCCGGACGACGTGATTCTCATTGCCGGAAAAGGCCACGAGGATTACCAGATTATTGGACGCACCAAGCATCACTTTGACGACCGCGAAGTGGCGCGCGAGGCGATTCTTGCGCTGCGACAACAGTAGAGAGAGGGGGCTCGGCCGATGGATTTGCAAGCACTGATACTGACCGCAGGTGCCGCGTTTGCGATTGCGGCACTGCTGGGCCCAATCTGTATCCCCATTTTGCGGCGCCTGAAATTCGGTCAAAGCATTCGGGAAGAGGGCCCGCAGCATCACCAGACGAAAGCGGGCACGCCGACCATGGGCGGCATCATGATTGTGCTGGCGGTGCTCGTGACCACGCTGCGTTTTGCGATACATAGTGCAGACGTCGTGATTTTGATGTTTGCAACCCTCGCATTTGGACTGATTGGGTTTACAGACGATTTCATTAAAGTCGTGAAGAAGCGCAACCTCGGGCTGCGCGCCAAACAAAAGGTGCTGCTGCAGCTCATCGCGACCGTGATTTTGTTCGGCGCCCTGTGGATGACGTGGCGGTCGAGCAACCCATCGTTCGCGGTGTCGATCCCGTTCACCCACATTGTGCTGGACTTTGGCATGTTCTACTTGCTGTTTTTGTTGTTGTGGCTGGTCGGGTTCTCCAACGCCGTGAATCTGACCGATGGGCTGGACGGGCTGTTGTCTGGCACGGCTGCGATTGTCTTTGCCGCGTACGCGTTCTATGCCTACTGGCATACGGAGTATAATGTGTCGCTGTTTTGTGCAGCCATGGTCGGTGCGTTGATTGGATTTTTGGTGTTCAATCGGCATCCGGCGCGTGTGTTCATGGGGGACACCGGGTCGTTGGCGATTGGCGGGGCGCTGGCGATGGTTGCCGTGCTGACGCACAGTGAATTTGGCTTGATTCTTTTCGGCTTCGTCTTCGTCGTGGAGGCGCTAAGTGTTATCATTCAGGTATTCGCGTTTCAGACATTTGGGAAACGGGTGTTTCGGATGAGTCCGATTCACCACCACTTTGAGTTAGTCGGGTGGTCCGAGTGGGAAGTGGTCATCGGTTTTTGGCTGGCGGCGTTCATTAGCGCGTTTGGCGCGCTGGCGCTGCTGTCACGTTGAGCTTGAAATCCGGACGTTCTCACAAGGGAGATGAGTTGGGTGGAACTCCACCGAGGACAGCGGGCCCTCATTGTGGGGCTGGCGAAGAGCGGGGAAGCGGCCGCCTATTTGCTGAAGCGGCGAGGTCTGGAAGTCATCGTCAACGACCGCCGCGAGCGGCTGAATCCAGATTACGAGGCCGAGAAGCTTGAGGCCGCGGGCATTCAAACGGTGTTTGGCGGCCATCCGGTCAGCCTGTTGGACGACCGGCCGGACTTCATTGTGAAGAATCCTGGGGTTCCTTATCGCGTCCCGCTGATTGCGGAAGCGATGCAAAGAGGCATTCCGGTTTATACGGAAATTGAGGTGGCCTCCTGGCTCACCCATGCTCCAATCTACGCGATTACCGGGTCGAACGGCAAAACCACGACCACCACGCTGGTCGGCGAGATGCTGGCCGAAGCCAAGCAGGACCCGGTCGTGGCGGGCAACATTGGCTTGGTGCTCTCGGGTGTGGTCGAGCAGGTTCGACCGGATCAGCCGATAGTCCTGGAAGTCTCCAGCTTTCAACTCATGGGCACGGAATCGTTTCACCCGAAAATTGCGGCGCTGCTCAACCTCTATCCGGCGCACCTCGACTACCATGAGACCTTCGAAGCGTACGTGGACGCCAAGTGGCGCCTGTTTCAGAATCTGGGCGAGCATGATACGGCCGTGCTGAATTATGACCAGCCGCTGATTCGCGAGCGGGCCGCCACGCTGACGACGCCCGTGGTGTGGTTTAGCCGCAGCACAGAGGTTTCGGAGGGCGTCTTTGTGCGCGGCAGTGAAGTCGTTGTCCGCAGGCAGGGGGTCGACACACCGGTCATCCGCTTGTCGGCGATCGCGATGAAAGGCGAACACAACCTGGAGAACGCCTTGGCGGCGACGGCCATCGCGGTTTGGGCGGGGGCCCCCCTGTCCGCAGCCGCGTACGTCCTGACCCGGTTTCGGGGCATCGAGCACCGGCTGGAGTTTGTCCGCACCGTGGAGGGGGCGGACTATTACAACGATTCCAAGGCGACCAATCCGGAAGCGGCCCTGCGCGCGCTGCGCTCGTTCGAGAAGAACGTCGTGTGGATTGCCGGCGGGCTCGACCGCGGCGATGATTTTCGTGTCATGCTGGAAGACCTGCGGACACGCGTGCGGGCGGCGTATCTCATTGGCCAGTCCGCGGAGCGGCTGGCGGCGGTGTGTCAGGAGGCCGGGGTTCCGCATGTCGAGCAGGTGCCGTCGCTCGAGCAGGCGGTCGTGCAGGCACACCGCACGGCCGCGCCAGGCGATGTGATTCTTTTGTCCCCTGCCTGTGCCAGTTGGGACATGTTTGCTTCGTTCGAAGTGCGTGGACGAATGTTCAAGGACATCGTGCATACACTGTAGCGTTGGCACTGGACAACCGTCCGCCGACCGATTCGGGGCCTGTTCGGGGAACCTGCCGGTTCAAAGCCCGGCAGGCCGCCGTGGAATCGACGAACCGGCTGTTGGCCAGGAGGTGCGAAGTCCGTGGTTCGAACGAAGGTGTCCTTTGACCCGGTCCTATTCATTGTCACTCTGATTTTGCTGTGCATCGGTGTGGTCATGGTGCACAGCGCCAGCTCCGTGATTTCCCTCCAGAAGTTCGATGACCCGTTCTACTATGCCAAGCGGCAGCTGCTGTGGGCATCCCTGGGCATCTGCGGCATGCTGATCATGGCCAACTACGACTATCACAAGCTGCGCAAGTGGGCGCCGAGAATCGCGATCGCCAGCTTTGTGTTTTTGGCAATCGTGCTCATTCCAGGGGTGGGTTCGAACCGCGGCGGCTCGCAGGCGTGGCTCGGCATCGGCTCGTTCGGGATTCAGCCGTCCGAGTTTGCGAAGCTCGGCCTGATTGTCTTTTTGGCGCACTACCTCGCGGACGCGGGCGACCGTATGCACTCCTTTCGGCGGGGGTTTCTGCCGCCGCTCATGTTGTCGCTGACGGCTGTGGGGCTCATCATGCTTGAACCGGACCTCGGCCAGAGCGTGGTGATTATGGGCACCACGATCGTGATGCTGTTTGCGGCGGGGGCGCAGGTCAAGCACCTGGCTGGGTTGGCGGGCCTTGGCCTGGCCGGGTTCGCAGGACTCGTTGCTGCCGCACCGTATCGGATCAACCGCATCGTCGCGTTCTTGGACCCGTGGAAAGACCCGCTGGGCAAAGGGTATCAAATCATCCAGTCGCTCTATGCGCTGGGTTCGGGCGGGGTGCTCGGACTGGGGCTGGGCAACAGCCGCCAGAAGTACTTGTACCTGCCGGAGCCGCAGACGGACTTTGTCTACTCGATTATCGGCGAGGAACTGGGGCTGCTTGGTGCTGCGACGGTGCTGCTGCTTTTCTGCGTGCTGGTGTGGCGCGGGTTTCGAACCGCCATTTTTGCGCCCGATGAGTTTGGGTCATTGCTCGCCGTAGGCATCACCGGTATGATTGGAGTGCAGGTTTTGATCAACGTTGGGGTCGTGACGGGGTCGATTCCGGCCACGGGCATCACACTGCCCCTCATCAGTTACGGCGGCTCTTCGCTGACGCTGATGCTCACGGGCATCGGAATCCTGCTCAACATATCTCGCCAGGCAAATCTGGCGTTGAGGTGACTGCATGCGGATTGTACTGACTGGCGGCGGTACTGGGGGGCACATCTACCCAGCATTGGCGTTGTGGCGATATGTATCAGAACGGCATCCTGAAGCGGAATTTCTATACATTGGCGGTACGCAAGGCCTGGAGCGCGACATTGTAACGCGCGCCGGGCTTCCGTTTGTGGCGGTGCAGGCGGCGGGGCTGAAGCGTCAGCTCAGCTTGTCAGCCCTGCGCACGGCCTTTTTGACGTTTCGCGGCTATTTGTCGGCGCGTCGGCAGATTGCGCGTTTTCGGCCAGATGTGGTCGTTGGCACCGGCGGCTACGTGACCCTGCCGGTGGTTCTGGCCGCACATGCCCGGCGTGTGCCGGTTGTGGTCTGGGAGGCGAATGCACGGCCTGGTTTGACCAACACACTGGCCGCGCGGCGGGCCTACGCCGTTGCAGTGTCGTTTGCAGATTCGGCCCGCTATTTCCCCGCCGGGACAAAGGTTGTGTTTACCGGGAACCCGCGCGGCAGCGAAGTGCTGGAAGTCGCGCCGGACGCTGTGGCGGCCGCGAAGGCGGCGTATCACATTGACCCGGCTCGAAAGCTTGTCCTGTGCTACATGGGCAGCCGCGGCTCGCAGACCGTCAACCAAGTGATGACGGCGCTGATTCCCCGCTTTATGGAGAGTGACAAATGGCAGCTTCTGTATGTCACCGGGGAAGCGCACCACGCTGCCGTCCTCAACCAAGTGCAGGCCATCACGGGCGCCAAAACGCTTCCTTCGCACGTCCAGATTGTCCCCTTCATTCACGATATGCCGAACCTCCTGCCGGCGGCGGATGTGGTCGTGACCCGGGCCGGCGGCGCGACGTTGTCCGAGATTTGTTCGCTCGGCCTGCCATCCATTCTCATTCCGTCTCCGTATGTCACGGCCAACCACCAGGAGGAAAACGCCAAGCGCATGGTACATCACGGCGCTGCCCGCATGCTCCGCGAAGCCGACCTCACCCCCGACGCGCTGTGGGACGCGCTGACGCGTATTTTGGCGGACGGACAGGCAGCCGCGATGCGCGACGCAGCCCGCCGCATCGCAACCCCCAACGCGGTTGCAGACTTGTACCAACTGGTGCTTGAGGCAAAAGACCAGGGCGCGAAGCAGTGAGTGCAGGGGCCTGCCCCGCGCGCAGATACGTCCCCCGGCACCCCGTTCCATCGGGGTGGACACTGGGTATACTCTTTTTATACGAAACCGCGGGACGGCTCGGTTCGGCCCGCGGTCCATCGAATCACACTTGGCACACTGTCGCCATTCATGCCATATGATGCTCTACGGATCCTGGGCGCAGGCAAAAGCCTGGATGGCGCTGTTGGAGGAACGATATGAACGCAGAGTCTGTTGCAGAGTCCGTCTTGGCCGCCTTCCATGCAGGCGGGGTTGCGAACGTGAAATTGAATGAAGCCCTGGCCTTGCATACCACCTGGCGCATCGGCGGGCCGGCGGATGTGTTCGTGACACCCGCCAGTGTAGATGAATTGCGCGGCGCCCTCGTCGTCGCCAGAAAGCTTGGCTTGCCGTGGACCGTGATTGGCAGAGGGTCCAATCTGCTGGTGCGAGACGGCGGAATTCGCGGACTCGTGATTAAGCTCGGTGCCCAGTTTGGGGACATTCGAGTGGAGGAGGACCGGCTGATCGCGCTCGCAGGCCGCTCTTCTGTGTCCGCCGCGAACATCGCGGTTCGCCATCACCTCGAAGGATTGGAGTTTGCGACGGGCATTCCCGGGACGGTCGGCGGCATCGTCATGATGAACGCCGGTGCGCACGGCGGACAGGTGAGCGACGTGCTGGCGTACGCAGACGTGATGGATGAACGCGGGGAAGTGACCCGGCTGGACAATGCGGCGCTGCGCTTCGGGTATCGGTACAGCGTCCTCAAGGACGACCCGAAAATCGTGATCGCGGCGGCCTTCCAGCTTCGTCCCGGCGATGGCGAAGCACTTGCGGCGAAGGTGAAGCAGTGGTCCATCCGCCGAGCCGCCACGCAGCCGCTGTCGCTGCCAAGCTGCGGCTCCGTGTTTCGCAATCCGGAAGGAACGCACGCGGGTCATCTCATCGAGTCTGCCGGACTGAAGGGGACGCGCCGCGGCGGGGCGCAAATCAGCGACAAACACGCCAATTTCATCGTGAACCTCGGCGGCGCCACAGCCGAAGATGTTTTATGGTTGATTCACCACGCTCAGGAGACCGTCCAGCAACGGTATGGAATTGAACTGGAAACTGAGGTGCGTGTGGTTGGAGAGCCCACCTCAGGGAGGTGATGAGTGTGGACGCGCTCGCCATTACTGGAGGACATCCGCTGCAGGGAGAGGCGCGCATTTACGGTGCGAAAAACGCAGCATTGCCGATTCTGGCGGCGTCCGTGATGGTCGAGGGCACTTGTGTGATTGACGACGTGCCCGAACTGGAAGACGTACGAGTGATGATTGAAATTCTTCGGAACCTTGGGGCGCGGGTAGAACGGGAAGGTACTCGAGTCGTCGTGGACTCGAGGTATATCCAGCATACCAATGTTCCCGCCGATTTGATGCGCCGTATGCGCAGTTCCATTTTTCTCATGGGGCCCCTGCTGGCCCGGTTTGGCGAGGTTCGTGTCTCCAAACCTGGCGGCTGTGTCATTGGGCAGCGGCCGATTGACTACCATGTACGGGGCATGCGCATGCTAGGGGCCGCCATTGAAGAAAAACACGGGTACATCCGATGCACCGCGAACCGCCTGCACGGGACGGTCGTAACACTCGATTTCCCCAGTGTGGGGGCGACGGAGAACCTGATTATGGCGGCCGCTTTGGCCGATGGTGTCACCATCATCGAGAACGCGGCCCGTGAGCCGGAAATTGTGGACTTGGCGAATTTCCTGCGCGCCTGCGGGGCCGTCATTGAAGGCGATGGAGAGGCCAGCATCCGCGTGGTCGGCGTTCATCACCTGACTGGTACCGAACACCGCATCATTGGCGATCGAATTGTGGCCGGGACGATTCTCATCGCGGCCGCTGCAACGCACGGACATGTGACAGTGCACGGCGTGCAGTCCAGTCATCTCGGTTCTCTGCTGGGAAAAATGCGAGAAAGTGGTATACGGGTCGACGCAGCGCGTGATATAATTACCGTCGAATGTTCGGGTCCGTACCGTGCAGTGGATTTGCGGACGGAGCCGTTCCCTGGCTTCCCAACCGATTTACAGGCGCCGATGATGGCGATGCTGACCACTGCACAAGGCACGAGCGTCATTCGCGAGAATGTGTTTGAAGCGCGGTTTAAACATGTCAACGAACTGGCCCGGATGGGCGCAGACATTTCTGTTGATATGCGTACGGCCGTTGTGCGGGGGGTTAGCGGGTTGTCCGGTGCGCGTGTGGAATGCACGGACCTGCGTGGCGGTGCTGCGCTCATTATCGCAGGGCTGATGGCGGACGGCGTCACGTATGTCGAAAATTTATATCACGTAGATCGCGGCTATCAGTCCATCGATTCCTATCTGCGTGAACTCGGTGCACAGATCGAGCGTGTTCAATTGTAATATCCGATTCGGCGGTGAATGCAGGACGGGCGCCCTGGTCGGGAGCCTGTTGGCTCGCCGCCGGCTTCATCGGATGCGAGTTGCACAACTCGGGTGCGGTACGAATGTCTTCCACTCGCCGCCAGTTGGATACCTGCTTTGGACTCCGGTGTGTAGGAGGGACAAGCTTGTGGCGAACCGTCGCCCGTCAATGGAACACAAAGGGAACCAGCAGCGCCGCAGGAATCGTACGCGGGCCGTTGTGACTGGTTTCTTTTTGTTTATCGGAGTTGTGGCGGTGCTCGAGTCTCCGTTGACGCGCGTACGAAGTTTGACCGTGTCAGGGAATACCTCGATTTCCGAACAAGACATTATCAAAAGCGCACAGTTGAGTCCTGGGATGAGTCTGTGGCAGGTGAACGGCGCTGCCGTCCAGCATCGTGTGACGCGGGCGGAGCCGCTGATTCAGTCGGTTTCCGTGCACACCGATTACATGACCGGCGTCGTGACCTTGCAGGTACACGAAAAACATGTCGTGGCGCTGTACGAGGACGGCGGGCAGTTCTATGAACTGTTGCAGGATGGCACGGTACTTGGCAAAACGTCTTCTGCCGCGGGGTTTCCCTGGCCGATTGTGACGGCCGCAGCATCGGGCAGCGTGGTGGCGGGCCAGAAAGCACCCAATTCGGACATCCCGATGTTGTGCGAGCAGCTCTCGCGGATGCCGGCCTCCTTTCTCACCACCGTGTCCGAAATCCAACTGGATGCGTTCGGCAACGCCACGCTGTATTTCGACAACGGGTTTGCGGCGCGTTCCCAGGTTCAGTCGCTGGTGAAGAACATCCCGACCATCGACACGGCGGTGCAGTATTTTTCGTCGAAAGGGTACCAGCCTGGACTGGTGGATGTTTCCGGCGGGCCGCCCTACGAGTACACGCCGTTTCACGACGAAGGGAGCTCGGGGTGACGATTTCAGGTGACGGGCAGCCTGTCTGTGTCTGATTTCATGAGGGGGCGATTCGTGTGCAAGCGCGCGCTAAATTGACGGCCTCCATCACGATTGTAGCCATGGCCCTGGGGTTTATTGTGGCTCTGCAGTACCATCAGATGGAGGGCAACGGTGAACTGATGAGAGGCGTATCGGGCGCTGATACGGAGCAGACGAAACTGCAGACGCAGCTAACGGCCATCACGAAGGCGAATCAACAGGCCGAGCAGCAGCTCGCCAAAATCACGGCGGAAGTCTCCAACTATGAGGCGCGATCGGCCGGGTCCGACGAAGGTCTGCAAGACCTGCAGAAGCGCCTCGAGGCGGAGCGGATTCTCGCGGGCGTGACGCCTGTGACGGGGCCTGGGGTGGAGGTCGTCCTGATGGATGGCACGACGCTGTCTGGCAATACAGAACAAGTGCTGACTCACGACTGGGATGTTCGTCAGGTGATCAACGAACTGTTTACCGCAGGGGCTGAGGCCGTCTCCATTAACGGCTACCGCGTGGTGGCCACCTCGGCGGTGACCTGTGTTGGACCGGTTGTGAAAGTGAACGACCATCGGCTTGGGGCGCCCTTTACCATCGATGCGATTGGCGACCCGAAAGCCCTGTCCTCGGCCTTGACGATTCAGGGCGGCATTCTCGATGCGCTTCGCGCCAGAGGCGTCAATGCGTCCCAACCCGTGGAGAAGCAAAACATTCAAATGCCCGCTTTTACAGGGGTGTTGACAACCTCATCCGGCACGCTGGGGGACTAAACCTGGAGGGGCGGCTATGAAAAAATCGGGGTTTGTGTGGTCCATGACGGGGATTCTGGCGTTGTTCGGGTTTATGTTGACCGTCCAGCTGACCTCTCGGCAGCAACCCAGTTCAACCACCCTGTCGAGTTATCTGGACTACCGGACACAGGTGGACGAACAGGTGGAGGAACACACGATTTTGATGCAGGATATTGCAAAGGAAAAGGCGCAGCTGGCGCAGTTCGAAGCTTCGGGCGGCAATCAGCAGGAAATGCAGGCTGTCTTGAAGAAAGACGCGCAGACGGTGGCTGCACAGGCGGGATTGACCCCCGTGACGGGTCCTGGCATCACGATTACGATTCAGGATGACCCTTCGCTTCCTTTTTACCCGGAAACAGCGGGTGCGTTCGCGCAAAACGCGGACGTGGAAATCTCGCAAATTGTCAACGACCTGTTCGGAAACGGTGCGACGGCCATCAGCATTAACGGGAATCGCCTGGTCACGACGTCTTCCATCCGGCTGGTCTCGGGGCTTGGCCCCGGCACGGAACTTCAGGTCAATACGGAGCCGGTGGTCGAACCGTACGTCATCACGGCGGTTGGCAACGTGTCAGAGATGCAGTCTATCCTGACGGTCGACGATGTCAAGCCATCCCTGAATTTGATGCAGGAGGACTGCATTGTGAAGGCATACAACAAACCGCACACGGTGACAGTCCCGGCCTACCAGGGTCCGCTGCCTGGGACGTGGGCGAAGGAGGTCGACAACGGATGATTTGGCTGCCAGTACTCGGGCTGTTCGTGGGCGCTGCCATCGGGTTTGTTGCAGATGTCAATATTCCCGCCGCCTATTCGAGTTACTTGTCGATCGCGATCATTGCCGCGCTCGACACCATTTTTGGCGGCATTCGCGCCAGTCTCGAGAAGTCGTTTGACGGAACGGTGTTCTTGACCGGGTTTTTCTTCAACATCCTGGTCGCGGCGCTGCTTGCGTTCATCGGCGACCAATTGGGTGTCGATTTGTACCTTGCTGCGGTGGTTGCCTTCGGCGTTCGGCTGTTCAACAACATCGCGGTCATCCGCCGCATCGTGTTTCAGCGCGTCGGTCACAGGCGCCCGCGAACCACTTCTGGGTCAAATGCGGGGTCCACGCGGACGGAATAGGGTGCGCGTCCATGTCCAGGCGAGCAGCTGGAAAAAATTCGCGCCCCCGCTTCCCGAAAAAGTTTGAAACTAAAAGAGGATTGTCGCAAACCATGTGGAAATACACTGTGGAATGTTACGTTGTGGGCGCATTGGGGAGGTGCCACTCGGTTGGCTAAAGGAGAGTACATCGTCAGTCTCGACATCGGCACTTCTAAGGTCCGAGCCATCATCGGGGAGCAAACGGGAAACAGCATCAATGTCATTGGTGTCGGGTCCGTGGACAGCGAAGGGATACGCCACGGAGCGATTGTCGATATAGATTTGACGGTCGAATCAATTCGTCAAGCGGTCGACCAAGCCGAACGGATGGTCGGTATTCATATTGGTTCCGCGTATGTCGGGATTTCCGGCAACCACATTCAACTCCAGGGCAGTCACGGTGTTGTTGCAGTTTCGTCCCCTGACCGGGAAATTGGCGAAGAGGATATTGAGCGCGTCTTGCAGCAGGCGCGTGTGGTTGCAATTCCTCCGGAGCGGGAAATTATTGATGTCGTGGCCAAGGAGTTTATTGTCGACGGATTACACGGCATTATGGACCCACGGGGAATGCTGGGCGTACGGCTGGAAGTAGAAGCCTATTTGATTACCGGGTCGCGCACGGCGATTCACAACGTGGTTCGCTGTGTCGAAAAGGCAGACATTGAAGTTGCCAACCTGGTGCTGGCACCGATGGCTGCCAGCACGGTGGCGCTGACTCCGGACGATCGCAAACTCGGCGTTGCGCTGGTCGACATTGGCGCGGGCGCGACGTCGGTTTCCGTGTTTGAAAACAACGTACTGGTTGGGACAAGCATTATTCCAATGGGCGGCGACTACGTTACGCACGACATTGCCATTGGCCTTCGAACGCAGACAGCAGCCGCTGAACAGGTCAAGCTCCGGCACGGCTGCGCGTTTGTGGATGCGGCGTCCGAGAACGAGCGGTTTCAGGTGCCGCGCATCGGCAGCAACCATGAAGTGGAGTTTAGCCAGGTCGACCTGTCGATGATCATCGAACCTCGCATGCAGGAAATTTTGGGTCTCGTGCGAAAGGAAATTGAGAGAATGGGGTATCTCCACGACCTCGCCAGCGGGTATGTACTCCATGGCGGCGTGGTGTCCATGCAGGGCGTGGGCGAGTTGGCGGAGATGGAACTGCAGGCACCGGTCCGAATCGCGATTCCGGACTTTATCGGTGTCCGCGACCCGTCCTTTGTGAACGGCGTGGGTACACTCGCCTACGCGGTGCGCGCCAATGCCCGCAACACGCATGCTGAACCGACATCCTATGCACGACCGGTCCGGACGGGCGGCGGTTTTCTGGCTCGTCTGCGGGACTGGTTTCGCGATTTCGTCTAAGACGTTGTAGAGAGAGCGTTGTCTGTCCGAAGTGTTTGCCGCGGATAGCCGTTGCCTGAGTGTGAGGAAAAGGCCCAAGGAGGAGCAACGATGTTAGATTTCGACACGGATTTTGAATCGTTTGCGCGGATTAAGGTGGTTGGCGTCGGCGGCGGCGGTTGTAACGCCGTCAACCGGATGATTGAATCTGGCATCGAAGGCGTGGAGTTCATCGTGGTCAACACGGACGCGCAAGCACTCCAGTTGTCCAAAGCAGAAACCCGCCTGCAAATCGGCGAGAAGCTGACGCGCGGGCTTGGTGCCGGCGCGAATCCGGAGATTGGCAAGAAAGCTGCGGAGGAAAGCCGTGAAGCGTTGACCAACGCGCTGCGCGGTGCCGATATGGTGTTTGTCACGGCAGGCATGGGTGGCGGCACCGGTACCGGCGCCGCGCCGATTGTCGCTGAAATTGCAAAGGAACTGGGTGCCCTGACGGTGGGCGTTGTGACGAAGCCGTTCCGGTTTGAACAGAAGCGCCGCATGCTGCAGGCCGAGCAGGGTGTCGCCAACCTGAAGGAAAAGGTCGACACACTCATCGTGATTCCGAACGACCGCCTGTTGGAGATTGTGGACCGCAACACACCGGTTCTGGAGGCGTTCCGCGAGGCGGATAACGTGCTCCGACAGGGCGTGGCGGGGATTTCCGACCTGATTGCAGTACCGGGGCTCATCAACGTGGACTTTGCCGACGTCAAAGCCATCATGACCGAGCGAGGCTCGGCGCTGATGGGAATTGGCGTGGCGGCGGGTGAAAACCGCGCGAGTGAAGCGGCGAAAAACGCGATCTCCAGTCCGCTCCTGGAAACGTCCATCGACGGTGCCCGCGGCGTCCTGATGCAGGTGGCGGGCGGCAACAGCCTGAGCCTGTGGGAAGTCAACGAGGCCGCCGACATTGTTTCGTCGGCAGCCGATCCGGACGTGAACATGATTTTCGGCGCGGTCATCAGTCCCGAACTGGAGGACGAGATCATCGTCACGGTGATTGCGACAGGCTTCGAAGGCAACGCACAGACCCAGCAGCCCCAGTCATCGATGCGCCAGCGTCCTTCCATCATCGACGAGGTCTCTGCGGGTTCGAATCAGGCGGCAGCCACCAACTCCTGGGATGTCCCCGCGTTTATGCGGCGGCAGAACAACCGGTTCCGCGACCGGTAATCAACCGCATCGACGACGCTTCAGAATCTATCGCTGCCCTCGGCCGTGTGCCGCGAGGGCAGCTTTGTTGTGTGCTGAAGCGGCAGCCGGCCCGCAGGACGCACTGACAAAACCCTGCGTGACTCTACAAAAACTCTCCTAAATCCCAGTCAAGTTCCGACAGGCTTTGTAATAGAGATGTAATATACTGTGGCAAACACCACTCCGAGGTGATGCCATGCCAGTACCAGTTGTGTACGTGGACGTGGTATGGCTGGTGAACTTCATCATGGATGGGGTGATTCTCTGGACGACGTGCTGGGTCATGAAACGCCCCGCCCGCCCGCGGCGGCTTGTCATGGCAGCGCTGCTCGGCTCAGGTTATTCCCTGCTGCTGTTCGTTCCACCACTCTCCTTTCTCACCACTTGGGTCGGGAAAGCGCTGGTCTCTGTCGCGTTGGTGGGAATCGGCATCCCGTGTCGGAGTTGGCTTGAGCTCGCTCGAACCACGGTGCTCTTTTATTTCGTCACGTTCGTTTTCGCTGGAGCCGCCCTGGCGCTTAATTTCGCCGTGCCCGGTGTATCGGTCGCCAGTGGTGTTGAAGTTGCGGGGCGACGGCTGGCATTTGTCACGAGTTTGCGAAGCTTGGGGCTGTTGTTGGCGATTGTTTTGTCGATCGCGCTGCTGCAGTATTCCCTGCAGCGCGTGCGTCGATTGCGTGTGCGAGCGGCTGCACTCTACCGGGTGCATGTCACGGTGGACGGCCGGTCGGCGTCGTTTGTTGGATTGGCCGACACTGGGAATCAACTGCGCGACCCGCTGACCCGTAAACCGGTCTGTCTAGTGCAGGCGCAGGTCATGGCGGAACTTGTTCCCGAAGCATTAGCGGTACCGCTGCGCGAGGGCAAAACGGGGATTGAAGCGCTGTCTTCGATACAGGACGAATCCTGGGTGCGCAGGCTGTCGATTGTTCCGTATCGGGGAGCCGGCGGAGTGCAGCAGATGACGTTTGCAGTTCGGCCCGACACGGTTGAAATCGAAGAAAATGGTGTACGCAGGCCGGCAGCGGCGCCTGTTCTGCTTGCGGTGAACCCCGGGAAACTGTCTTTGGACAATCAATTTCAGGCAATCTTGCACATTGAAGCCATTGCGAGGGATGACAGGGTTGAAGAGTCTACGTACACGTCTAACGCAGGACATGAAACTCAGGATTCGATTGCAACTTCTGTGGGTTCGAATTCGACTGAAGCTGGCGGGCGGTTCTGAAGAGGTCTACTACGTTGGCGGCGGCGAGGCCTTGCCGCCGCCGTTGACCCGGGAAGAGGAGGAATTCCTGCTCAGCAGGCTGCCGGGCGGCGACGAAGCGGTCCGGTCGATGTTGATTGAACGAAACCTGCGGCTTGTCGTGTATATCGCAAGAAAGTTTGAAAACACCGGGTTGAACATTGAGGATTTGGTGTCCATCGGGACCATCGGACTGATTAAGGCCGTGAACACATTTGATCCGAGCAAAAAAATCAAGCTGGCGACGTATGCGTCCCGTTGTATCGAAAACGAAATTCTGATGTTCCTGCGCCGTAACAACAAGCTGCGGTCGGAGGTCTCGTTTGACGAGCCGTTGAACGTGGACTGGGACGGCAACGAGTTGCTGTTGTCAGATGTGCTCGGCACGGATGCGGATACCATTTACCGCAACCTGGAAGAAGAGGTGGACCGCACGCTGCTGTACGATGCGCTGGAAAAACTGTCCGACCGCGAACGCCGGATTATGGAACTGCGATTCGGGCTTGGCAACGGGGAGGAGATGACCCAGAAGGACGTGGCGGACTTGCTGGGCATTTCCCAGTCGTACATTTCCCGGCTGGAGAAGCGCATCATCAAGCGCTTGCGCAAGGAGTTCAACCGCATGATTTAGGGGAGGTTTCACACCCGTTTCAGGGGAGGCAAAGCCGTCTCAAACATGCATGAAGTTCCCCCGCCACGGACATACTGCAGATGGATTCATAAGCTGCAGTGAACCGTCGGTCGATCGCGACTTGTCCGGCGACACCATGGGGGGAACTGGGTGATGAAGCGAAACAAAGTCGAGATTTGCGGTGTCAACACGTCGCAACTCCCCGTCTTGACCAATGTCGAGATGCGGGAGTTGTTTTTGAAGTTGAAGAACGGCGACCTTGCCTCTCGCGAGAAGCTCGTCAATGGCAACCTACGTCTGGTATTATCCGTGATTCAGCGGTTCAACAACCGGGGCGAGCATGTCGACGACTTGTTCCAGGTCGGGTGCATCGGGTTGATGAAGGCGATTGACAACTTCGACCTCGGGCAGAATGTTCGCTTCTCTACATATGCAGTGCCGATGATTGTGGGGGAGATTCGGCGTTACCTGCGCGACAACAACCCCATTCGGGTCAGTCGGTCGCTGCGCGACATCGCCTACAAGGCACTTCAGGTTCGCGACCAGTTGACGAATCAGAACCTGCGGGAGCCGACCATCCAGGAGATTTCGCAGAACATGGACGTGCCGAAGGAGGATGTGGTGTTTGCCCTGGATGCCATCCAGGACCCGGTCTCGTTGTTTGAGCCCATCTACCACGACGGGGGCGACCCGATTTACGTCATGGACCAAATTCACGACGACAAAAACCTGGATACGTCCTGGGTGGAGGAAATCGCGATCAGGGAAGCAATGCGTAAACTCAGTGACCGCGAGAAGAAGATTCTGTCCATGCGGTTTTATGAAGGGAAAACACAAATGGAGGTCGCAGACGAGATTGGCATCTCCCAGGCGCAGGTGTCGCGCCTGGAGAAGGCGGCGATTCACCGGATGCAAAAGCATATCCAGTCCTGAGGTGTACGAGCCCTGCATCGGTTCAAAGCGCGCATCCGGGTTGCCCGGCGTCGCCGGGCCGCCGTGTGACGCGTCGCCAGCATCGCCGTGAGACGTGTTGCTCATTCATCTTGGAAGCCATGCATATAGATAAAAGCGTACACGAATCGGCGCTGTCCGGAGTCGGATAGCCACGGAGTCGGATAGCCAACAAAGGCGGTGTCATTCGGATGCGCATTTCGGATTTGCAATCGAAAGATGTTGTCAATATCGGCGATGGGAAACGGCTCGGCAGCATCGGCGACTTGGAGATTGATACGGACAGTGGGTTAATCCGTGCCTTGGTCGTACCTGGCCAAGGCCGGTTTTTTGGCATGGTTGGCGGGGGGCACGACTACGTGATCCCCTGGCATCAAATCGTGAAAATCGGATCAGACGTCATCCTTGTCGATCTCCGACCTGTCCAGGACACAGGGTATTACATTCCACCGCAGTCCGGAAAAAAGGGGACTGGGGGGTATTGAATTGTGGGTCGGGACTCGCCCTTTCCTCCTCCGGTAAGGTATGATACTAGCGAGGAAAGGAAGTGTCGGCATGCTGACAAAGTGGACAGGTTCAGCCGGCGGCCCCATTTGGATTCGTCCTGCCTGGCCTGAAAATGAAGTTCGTGCAGCGTTTTCGTTCCGCAAGGGCGGCGTCAGCGAAGCGCCGTTTGCGTCGTTGAACGTCGGGTTTCACGTTGGCGACAAGCCGGAGTGCGTCATCGAGAACCGTCGTCGCTGCGCGGCGGCGGTCGGCGGACAACTGGAGGACATGGTCGTGCCTGAACAGGTGCACGGAACGGGGGTGGCTGTGGTCACCCGCGACGATCGCGGCCGCGGGAGTGTGCCGGATACGCCGCCCATTCCCGATGTGGACGGGGTCATCACCAATGTGCCGGGACTTACGTTGATGGTGATGGCAGCGGACTGTGTTCCCCTGTTGTTCTACGATCGGGCGCATCGGGCAATTGGCGCTGCGCACTCCGGCTGGCGCGGCACGGTCGGCCACATTGCCAGGGAAATGTTGACGCGCATGCAGATGACCTATGAAACCCAGCCGCAGGATGTGGAGGTTTGGCTGGGTCCATCCATTCGTCAGTGTTGCTATGAAGTGGACGACCGCGTGGCGGATCCGGTGCGTGCCGGTTTTGGCACTGCGCCGCTGCTGACGCGCTTTGGCAAACCCGGGAAGTACCTGCTGAGTCTGCAAACGTGCATCCAGGCGGACTTGCGGCAGGCGGGTGTTCCTGAATCACAAATACACGACACGGGCGTGTGCACCGCGTGCCACCCGGAAGCGCTCTTCTCCCACCGCGCGGAGCATGGGAAGACAGGGCGCTTGCTGGGGGTCATCCGGCTGCCGTCGCCATCGTGAGGTGAACGCCTGTGGATATCCATCAGCACCGTGAATCGACGCCGCCGTCCGAACGGCCGCCAGCGGCGTCCAGCGTCGCAGCGGCCATCACGGAGCAAGTGCGCCAGGTGCGCGCGGCGGTAGATGACGCCTGCCGCCGCAGCGGACGTTCGGTGTCGGACGTCCGCATTATCGCGGTGACAAAGTCCGCGGACGAATCCGTGCTCGCGCCTTTGGCTGACAACGGCATTACGGACTTTGCTGAAAACCGCTGGCCGGACGCACGTGCGAAACTGGAATACACCAGCCAGGCCTTCGCGGCCCCGCCGACGTGGCACTTTATCGGCCGGTTGCAGCTGAACAAGGTCAAGTACGTGGTGCCCCGGTTTGACTGGATTCACTCCATTGACTCGCTGGAGCTTGCGCGGGCCGTGAGCAAGCGGGCGGTCGATCTCGGCCGCACCCTGCACTGCCTGATCCAGGTGAATGTGTCGGGTGAATCGACCAAGGCTGGAGTGGCACCGCATGCACTGCAAAGCGTGCTGAAGGACGTCGCTGTGCTCCCCGGCATGGTGGTGTCGGGACTGATGACGATGGCGCCGCAGGTGGACGACCCCGAACAGACCCGCCCGGTGTTCCGGGCGCTGCGGACCTTGCTGGTGGAGGCGCGCAACACACTCTCCTTAGCCTCCTTGCGCGAGTTGTCCATGGGCATGTCCAACGACTTTCCGGTCGCCGTGGAAGAGGGGGCAACGATGATTCGAGTGGGGCGCAGGCTTGTAAACATCCCGCGAAGTGAGGACGCCGAATGACGACGCTGCTGACCATCATTCAAATCATTCTCACGATTTACGGTTATCTACTGATTGCAACCGCGCTCCTCACGTGGATTCCGGATGTCGGGGAGACGCACCTGGGGCATTTTCTGACGCGGCTCACGGAGCCGTACCTTGCCTTGTTCCGAAGGTTTATTCCTGGCCTTCGGATTGGCAGTGTGATGCTTGACTTATCCTTTATTGTCGCTGTCGTTGTATACTTTTTTCTGCAGGACGGGGTGGTCTCCATTCTGTCCATGGTGCTGCAATGAGCGACCGGATGAACGACAGCTGGATTCGCGAGGCGGAGCGTCCGTTCGTCCGCCGTGCCGAGGATTGGGCGGCGCGCGTCGACGCCCGCGGCAGCTGGGTGTTGACCGACTTCCTGTCGCCGCGGGAGCAGATGCTGGCGTTGTCGGTCGGACGGCGGGAAGGGCTGTTTGCGGCGGGCTGGGGCGGTTATGAGGGCGCGGAGCGCCAGCGCATGCTGCTGATGCCTGGGGACTGGCAGCCGCAGCATGCGGACTTTCAGGTTGCTGCGTTGGTCCTGGAGGCACAGGAGCCGCTTGCGCACGGCGCTGTGTTGGGGTCTCTGCTCGGGACGGGCGTGGACCGGCGAAAAGTTGGCGACATCGCTGTGCTTGGCGCGAAGGCGTATGTTGCGGTCTGCCGCGATTTGGTACCGCACCTGCAGGCGGAACTCCGGCAGGTGGGACGGAGTTCCGTTTCTCTGACGCCGGTCAACGAAGCCCTGGCGTGGCCGCCGACGGTCTATGAACCGGTGGTGATTTCCGTTGCGTCCCTTCGGCTGGACACGGTGGTGGCGCAGGCCTGCCATTGGTCTCGCGGGCGGGCCCAGGCGGCGGTGGAGGCCGGCCAGGTCTCGTTGAATCACACGCCATGCGAGCACCCCGACGAAGTGGTGCAACCGGGAGACACCCTGTCTGTCCGCGGCTTTGGACGCATCCGCATTCTGCAGCGGCTGGGGACGTCCAAGAAGGAACGCGAGCGGCTCGAGGTCGGTGTCTTGCGGTCACGAACCTAGGAGCGTCGGCGCAGCACCGAGGGGTTTTTCCGATTTATGCACAATTCGCGGGGGCTCTGGGCAGGATAATCCGTACCTTTGGCAGGAGTTGCCGGATTTACGTCGAAACCATGAATAGCATTCATTGTCGAGATCGTAGGGTTTTTGCCGCTTGGTGTCGATACTCAGGAGGTGTTTTCGGATGCCGTTAACTCCGTTGGACATCCATAACAAGGAATTTAGCCGGTCGTTCCGAGGATATGACGAAGATGAAGTCGATGATTTCCTGGAGCGCGTGATTCAGGATTATGAAGCGTTGATTCGCCAGAACAAAGAGTTGGAGGAGCGGCTTGCGGACATGACCGAACGCCTGAAGCACTTCTCCAACATTGAGGAAAGCCTGAGCAAGTCCATCATTGTTGCCCAGGAAACGGCTGAAGAAGTGAAGGCGAACGCGCGCAAGGAAGCGCAGCTGATTCTCAAGGAAGCCGAGAAAAACGCGGACCGCATCGTCAGCGAGGCGTTGAACAAGTCGCGCAAAATCGCGATGGAAGTAGAAGACGTGCAGAAGCACGCCGCCATCTTCCGCGCACGGTTCCGTTCTTTGATTCAGGCGCAGTTGGAAATGCTGGAGTCGGGGGATTGGGACCGATTCGACCAGGAAGTGTCCACCACCGTGAAGGAACCAGCCGTATTCAGCAACGGGTCTGCCTGAGTTCCGATTGTACAATGTTTTACACCTGTTACACCGCAATCAACATCGGCGTAAGAAAGGCTCGGCCACGGGTTGCGTCGTGGGCCGAGCCTTTTTACGTCTGGTGTCAAGGGTGCCAAGCTGCGCGACACGAGCGAGTACAGGGATGTTTCCTCCTACAGCACGCGCGCAATGATGTACAG
The DNA here is from genome assembly GCF_028751525.1 of Alicyclobacillus cycloheptanicus. Lineage (GTDB taxonomy): Bacteria > Bacillota > Bacilli > Alicyclobacillales > Alicyclobacillaceae > Alicyclobacillus_L > Alicyclobacillus_L cycloheptanicus. Next base: position 200,951 of record NZ_CP067097.1, on the reverse strand, counting down.
GCCAATCCCAACCAAGAGGGCAAGAAAGAAGAACGGTGTCACTTGAATCGTGAACTGAAACCAGAACTTTGCCAAAAAGCTGGCAACGACTTCGATTGCCCCAACCCAAATGAGAATCAGCGCAAGCGCGTGCAGGCGATATCGATGCAACATCGCTCTCTCCATTTCCAAGTTTCGTAACTCCATCATACACCCATCCCATGCACAGTCACGTGACATTCTTTTGAACAAATTTGCCACGCAGCCCCTTGTATGTTCTGTGCGCAACGATCGGACAATAGCGCAGAGAGGAGGGTCGCATCATGGCAGGAGCGAGGGAACGTGCGCACGACTTTTTGATGGCTGACTTTGAGCGTATCGCCGCTTATTTGGACCGAGCCAACTTCGCTGCGTACGCCGACTTGCTGAGGCGGCCTGTCCGTTTGGCAATCTTGAATTTCTTTGCTGGACTGTTTCGCGGAGTTGGCATCGGGGTTGGCTTTACGCTGGTGGCCACCGGCCTGGTTCTCCTGCTGCAGCAGCTGGAAATCCTGAATCTTCCTGTCATCGGCAAATACATTGCTGAGGTGGTCCGGATTGTGCAAATCCAGTTGAACAATCGGGCCGTATAAGCCGTCGTGCCATATCGGGGCGCAATGCGACGAAAGACAAAGCGGGAGGCGGGGAAGCCATGACGTCAGAAGCACAGCGCGCTCGACTCTTGGCGATGCGCAAGGAGGTGGAGGAAAGCCTGCAGGGGACCGGTCAGTTTGGGTTGGACGACCCCATGTCGGACGAACTCTCCGAGTTGTCGATGTACGACAACCATCCGGCGGACATCGCCAGCGAGCTGTTTGAGCGGGAGAAAGACGTGGCTTTGCGGGACAATGCGAAGCTTCGCCTGCAGGCCATCGATCGCGCCATCGAGGCGCTCGACAACGGAACGTACGGGACCTGTGCGGGGTGCGGTCAAGCGATTCCCCAGGCGCGGATGGAGGCCAATCCGCTGGCGACGAGGTGCGTGAACTGCCAGCGCGCCGTGGAGGCGGAGCATCCGGATCGTGATCGGCCCATTGAAGAGGCGTTCCTCTGGCCCGGATACGGGCGAACGGATACGGATGACGAGGACAGCGTCCTATTCGACGGGGAAGACGCCTGGCAGGCCGTGGAGCGGTTCAACGAACGGCCGGAGTACGGCCATGCGTATGAGCAGATTTTTCTGGATGACAACGAGGGCCTGGTGGATGAAATCGACATCGTGTCCAACGAGGACTATAAGCGGCAGCTTCCTTGACGGATACCGAACAGCGGCCTGTGTCACCCCTTCGCGGGGGCGCGTGCCGCCCCCATGGCCCAGGAGCGGCAACGATTTGACGGAACGCCGCGAGTTTGCCACACTCACTACAGAAGGTGGTGGATCTCGCGGTGGTGTATGTGATAGCGATTCTTGCCTGGGTGATTGACCAGGGACTGAAATGGGTGGTGCGCTCGCACTTGCTGCCTGACCAGCTCGTGCCCGTGCTGCCGCCCGCCTTTTACTTCGATTACATTCGCAACCCCGGAGCAGCCTTCGGCATCCTTCCGAACGCGCGGTGGCTGTTCATCGTTGTGGCGCTCATCGTGATCGTGGCGGTCATCGTCATCCAGCGGCGCTGGCACCTCGGTGTCTTCGCGCAGGTGGGGTTGGGGCTCGTCCTCGGCGGCGCAGTCGGGAACCTGACAGACCGTGTCATCTCGGGTACCGTCGTGGACTATGTGTACTTCAAACCCATCAACTTCCCAATTTTCAACTTTGCGGATGTCTGCATTGACGTGGGGGTTGCCATCCTGATTTTGACCGCGCTCCTGGGGGAGCGCCAAGGCAGAACCAGCGGGCGGGCTTCTACCCCTGCGGAGGTGCGCGGGGAGGCGGATGAATGAAAGCGTGGGACGAGCAGACGCCAGCGCGATCCAGCGAGGACGATTGGGGCGAGCTGGAAGATGCAGATGCGTTCGCCGACGGCGATGCGTTCGATGTGGACGATGCGAGTGGGGGCCCGCGTCAGACGGGCGCGATCGAAACGCGCATGACGGTCGATGTGGCCGACGAAGGGACGCGGCTGGACAAGTGGCTGACCGAGCAGTTGGCGAACACAGGGTTTGCCGTGTCGCGCAGTCAAGTTCAAGGGTGGATCACATCCGGGTACGTGACGCGCGCCGGACGTCAGGCGAAATCGAGCGAGCCCATCGCCGCCGGCGCCGTGTACGAGATCGCGGTTCCGGCCCCGCCCGAACCTTCCTTGGAAGCACAGGACATGCATCTCGATGTGGTATACGAAGATGACGATGTGGTGGTCATCAACAAACCGCGCGGCCTGGTCGTGCACCCGGGGGCCGGCAACTGGAGCGGGACGCTCATCAACGGGCTGCTGGGCAGAGGTGTTTCCCTGTCGAAGCTGGGCGGCGCCTACCGGCCAGGGGTGGTTCACCGAATCGACAAGGACACCTCGGGCCTCTTGGTGGTGGCCAAAACCGACCGGGCGTACCACAGCTTGACGTCGCAGTTGCGGGCGCACACCGTGGAGCGCAAGTACTGCGCCATCGTGCACGGGCGGATCCCCCACGCGGCGGGCATCGTCGACGCCCCGGTCGGGCGGGATCCACATCAGCGCCAGCGCATGGCGGTGACGGATTCCGGGAAGCCGGCCGTCACCCACTTTGAGGTGAACGAGTGGTTCGACCGGTATACATATGTGGACCTGAGACTTGAAACGGGCCGAACCCACCAGATTCGCGTGCACATGGCGTACATTGGGCACCCGCTGGCGGGCGACAAGGTCTACGGCCCGCGCCATACACTGCCCATTGACGGCCAGGCACTGCATGCGATGACGCTGGGATTTGTGCACCCTTCGTCCGGCGAGCGGATGCACTTTGAGGCCCCGCTCCCGGACGACATGACGAGGCTGCTCACGGGGCTGCGCGGCGGGCTGTGGTAAAGTGCGGGCGGGGGAGGGCACCTTTCCTACCTTACCTCTCGGGGCCTGGCCTGGTCGGCCCGCCGCCAGGCCCGCCAGGCGCTCCAGGCCACCCTCCAGGCCTGCCAGGCCCACCAGGCCACCCTCCAGGCCTGCCAGGCCCACCAGGCCACCCTCTAGGCGCTTCACATAGGGCGTGTTTCCCGCCTTATCGGGCGGTCGGATCCCGCGATAGGGCGCCTTTCCTGCCTTAAGCCGCCGGAAGGGTGGCCGGATCTCGGCGCATAGGGCACCTTTCCTACCTTACCTCTCGGGGCCTGGCCTGGTCGGCCCGCCGCCAGGCGCTCCAGGCGCTCCTCTAGGGCGTGTTTCCCGCCTTATCGGGTGGCCGGATCCCGCGATAGGGCGCCTTTCCTGCCTTAAGCCGCCGGAAGGGTGGCCGGATCCCGGCGCATAGGGCACCTTTCCTACCTTATCGACGGCCAATCGACGGCCAATCGACGGCCAATCGACGGCCAGGCGGTCCCTGCCTGTCAGTCCAGGGTCCGCCTGCCAGCCCCGCCCGTTCCTGTCCGCCTGTTCCAGGCCCTGTCCTACCTGAACCCGCCGACTTTGCATCTGTGATTTCCCGGTGGGTTGACGAAGCGCCCAGAACCTGATACGGTAGAACAAATAACGCACGACCTTTAAACCAGTCCCGTGAGTCTGGTAAGGTGTCGGAATCCTTGTTCGCCCTGCGTGTCAAGCGCGGTTTGGGCGGTTCTGGCCGGCAGCGGTTGCCTTCCTACTCACGGAGGCAGCCGCTTTTTTGGTGTTTCGACGGCCTTGAACATTCGGCGACCTGGAAGATTTGGCGGCGCTGGATGTTTGGCGACGGTCGATCGATGACATGGGTCGATGACATTGGGTGATGGGTGACCACTGAAGCAATCGGGGAAAGGCTGGATGAAGCGGTGTCGACACAAACGCAGATTCTCGACGCGACGGCAATGGAGCGGTCCATGACGCGGATGGCACATGAAATTTTGGAGAAGAACAAGGGGCTGGACGGGGTGGTTGTCGTCGGGATCAAAACCCGGGGCGCCGTGCTGGCCGAACGCATCGCGGACAAACTCGAGCGGATTGAGGGGATACGCCCGCCGGTCTTGGACCTGGACGTCCGCCCGTACCGGGATGATGTGCGAGCGTCGACCGGGGCGCGTCCGCCGGTGGCGGGGCTCGTTGTGGAGGACCGAACGGTCGTGTTGGTCGACGACGTGCTTTACACCGGACGCACCGTCCGGGCTGCCCTCGATGCCGTGATGGCAACCGGGCGGCCGAGGTATGTGCAGTTGGCCAGCCTGATCGACCGAGGGCATCGGGAGCTTCCGATTCGGCCGGACTTTGTCGGCAAAAACGTGCCGACCTCGCGCGACGAATCGGTGTCGGTGCGCATGCGCGAAGTGGACGGAGAGGACGGTGTCTGGATTGTCAAGCCCCATTGACGCCGGCGGCCTTCCGATCGACGGCCCTCCGATGGACGGCCCCCCGACGGACGGCGGCCCCCCGACGGACGCCAGCGGGCCCCCGACGGACGCCAGCGGCACCCCCGTTGAAAGCGGCACCCCAGGCGCTCCCATTCGACACGTGGTGACGACGCGCGACTTTACGCGTGCGGACCTGGAGCGTCTCATCGCGCACGCCGAGTGGATCCGCACGGCGCCTCGGGCGGTCCTGCGCGACCGGCTGGCGGGGGTGGTGGTCGCGACCTTGTTTTATGAACCGAGTACGCGGACGCGACTGTCCTTCGAAGCGGCCGCGGCGCGGTTGGGCGCGGCGGTGATCAGCGCGGAGAACGCCAAGGAGAATTCCTCCGCCAAGAAGGGGGAATCGCTGCCGGACGTGTTTCGGGTCGTCGGCAGCTACGCGGACGCGATTGTCATTCGTCATCATGAGGCGACGGAGATTGCAGCAGCCGTTCCGTTCAGCCCGGTGCCGATTGTGAGCGCCGGCGCAGGCGCGGGCGAACACCCGACGCAGGCGCTGCTCGACGTCTACACCTTGTGGCGGGAGTTCGGGCGGGTGGATGAGTTGCGCGTGTGCGTCCTCGGGGACTTGAAGTACGGGCGCACCGTTCACTCGCTGCTGCGGCTGCTCACCCAGTTCACGGACGTCGAAGCGACCTTGGTGCATCAGCCGGGACTGCCGCTGCCAGACGCACTCAAAGACGAATTGCAGGCGGCGGGGATGAAGCTGCGCGAGACGACCGACTTTGCCGAGGCGCTGCGAACGTCGGACGCGGTGTACCAGACGCGGATTCAGCGGGAGCGCTTTGACCAGGGGCTGGACGACACGTCGCTGGAATCGGCGTTGTATGGCATCGGTCCGCAGCACCTGGAGATGATGAAACAAACAGCGCGCATCCTGCATCCGCTGCCGCGCGTTGGCGAAATTGACCCAGCCGTGGATACAGACGAGCGCGCCGCCTACTTCCGACAGGCTGAAAACGGCCTGTACATGCGAATGGCGCTGCTCGACGACATATTGGGAGGCATCATGCGATGAAAATTCGACTGGATGGCGGTCAACTCCTCGACCCCGTCACGGGCGCGCTGGTTCACGCCAGCGTCCTGTGGGACGACCAGACTGGAACGGTGCTGACCATCGGCACGGACGTACCGGAGGGCGACCGCCAGATTGTCCTCGACGGCGAGGCGGTGCTGCCTGGCTTTGTGGATGTGCATGTCCACCTGCGGGAGCCTGGCTTTGAAGAGAAGGAGACGATTGCTACCGGTGCCCGCGCCGCCGCGGCGGGCGGGTTCACCCAAATCGCCTGTATGCCGAACACGCAACCGCCGCTCGACACGTCGGAGCGTATTCGAAGCGTGATTGCCAAAGGGGAGGCGGCCGGCGCAGCCCGGGTCCGCCCCATTGCCTGCATCACGCAGGGGCAGCAGGGCGAAGCTCTCACCGACTTTGCGGCGCTCAAAGCCGCCGGCGCGGTCGCACTTTCCGACGACGGGCGCGGTGTGCAGCACGGCGGACGCATGCGCGAGGCGCTTGTGCAGGCGGCGCAGGTGGGGTTGCCGCTCGCGATCCACGCCGAGGACGAGAGCCTGTCCGGCCGGGGTGTGCTGAACGGCAAGGCGGCGCAGCGGCTTGGCCTCGAGGCGATTCCACCGGAGGCGGAGGCGGCGATGATTGCCCGCGACCTCTTGATTGCGGAGCAGGTCGGCGCCCATCTGCACGTGTGTCACGTCAGTGTCGAGCCGGCGGTGTCTTTGATTCGCTGGGCGAAGCAGCGGGGCGTGCACGTGACGGCGGAAGTCACGCCGCACCACTTGTTGTTGTCGGATGACATCATCGATCGCGACGATGCGGTGTATAAGGTCAACCCGCCGCTGCGAACCGAGGCGGACCGCATGGCCTGCCTGGAAGGGTTTTTGGACGGCACGCTGGATGTGGTGGCGACAGACCACGCGCCGCACACGGCGGACGAGAAATCGCGGGGCGTCGCGGCCGCACCGTTCGGCATGGTCGGGATCGAAACCTCGTTTCAGCTGCTCTATACGCACCTCGTCGAGACCGGGCGGATGTCGCTCGGAGACCTGGTCGACCGCATGGCGGCCCGGCCCGCGAAAGCGTTCGGGTTGAAAGGCGGGGTGATTGCGCCGGGACAGCCCGCGGACATCGTGGTCGTCGACCTGCGGCGGACGCGTTCGATTGACCCGTCGCAGTTCTACTCCAAGGGGCGCAATACCCCGTTTGCAGGTTGGCCGGTGGCGGGCTGGCCGCAACTGACCATCTGCGGCGGCAAGGTTGTGTTTTCAGCGCAGGGAGTTCGCGAGGAGGGGATTTCACAGTGAGGTTACAAGAAACGAGACGACCCGCACGACTGATTCTGGAATCCGGTGATGTGTTTACAGGGGTTCACTTTGGGGCGGTCGGCGAGTCGATGGGCGAGGTCGTGTTCAATACCGGCATGACCGGCTACCAGGAAATTCTGACCGACCCTTCCTACTGCGGTCAAATCGTGACCATGACCTATCCGTTGATCGGAAATTACGGGATGAATGTCGATCACGTCGAATCCAGACGCCCGTATGTACACGGCTTCGTGGTGCGCGAGTTCAGTGAAGTTCCCAGCCACTACAAGAGCATGGAGAGCCTCGAACAGTACCTGGCGCGAAACGGCATCATCGGGATCGCGGGGGTGGACACACGCCGACTGACCAAGCGCATCCGCAGCGAAGGCACCCTCAAGGGGCTGTTGACCACGCTGGACCCATCGCCGGAGGAAATCGAGGCGAAGTTGAAGGCGCCGCTGGCGACGGACCAGATTGACCGGGTGACGACGCCGGTGGTGTACCGGGCGCCCGGTGAAGGACGCCGCGTGGTGGCCATGGATTTTGGCATGAAGCAGGGGGTCGTGCGGTCGCTGCTGGCGCGCCGCTGCGACGTGATCGTTGTGCCAGCCCGGACGACGGCGAAGGAAATTCTCGATTGGCGGCCGGACGGCGTGATGCTGAGCAACGGGCCCGGCGACCCGGAAGATGTGCCGCACGCTGTCGAGACGGTGCGGTCGCTGCTCGGCAAGGTGCCGATGTTCGGGATTTGCCTCGGCCACCAGTTGATGGCGCTGGCCTGCGGCGCGCGCACGGAGAAGATGCGCTTCGGCCACCGCGGCGCCAACCACCCCGTCAAGGACCTGCGTACTGGCAGGGTCGCCATCACGTCACAGAATCACGGCTACGTGGTGAGTGAGGCGTCGCTGCGGGGCACGGACTTGGTGCTCACCCATGTCAACCAAAATGACGGCACCGTGGAGGGTGTGGTGCACGCCAGGTACCCGGCCTTTTGTGTGCAGTACCATCCGGAGGCTCGGCCTGGGCCGGACGATTCCGACGGGCTGTTTGACGCGTTTATTGAAATGATGGACCAGGTCCGCGAAGGGAGATGGACGCCGTATGCCGAAGCGCACTGACATCCGGAAGATTATGGTGATCGGCAGCGGTCCAATCATCATCGGCCAAGCCGCCGAGTTTGACTATGCGGGGACGCAGGCTTGCCAGTCCCTGCGGGAAGAGGGCTACGAGGTCGTGCTGGTCAACTCCAACCCCGCGACCATCATGACAGACGTGGACATCGCCGACAAGGTCTATGTGGAACCGCTGACGCCGGAGTTCGTTGCGCAGATTTTGCGCAAGGAACGCCCAGATGGGCTGCTCCCCACCCTCGGCGGCCAGACGGGGCTCAACATGGCGGTGCAACTGGCGGAGCAGGGCATGCTGGAACAGTACGGTGTCGAATTGCTCGGCACACCGCTGCGCGCGATTCGAGAGGCGGAAGACCGGGAGGAATTCCGCAACCTGATGGCGCGGCTTGGGGAGCCAGTGCCGGAAAGCCGGATTGTCAGTGACGTCGAGGCCGCCCGCGCCTTCGCGCGGGAGATTGGGTTTCCGATTATCATTCGTCCCGCGTACACCTTAGGCGGGACCGGCGGCGGCATCGCGGACAACTGGGAACAGTACGAGGAAATTGTAGAACTGGGCCTGACGATGTCCCCGATTCACCAGGTCCTCGTCGAGCGGAGCATCGCCGGGTTCAAGGAAATCGAGTATGAAGTCATCCGCGACAGCGCAGACAACTGCATTGTCGTGTGCAACATGGAAAACATCGACCCGGTCGGGATCCACACGGGCGACAGTATTGTGGTCGCGCCGAGTCAGACCCTGTCTGATGAAGACTATCAACGGCTGCGTTCGGCGAGTCTGCGGATTATCCGGGCACTCGGCATCGAGGGCGGCTGCAACGTGCAGCTGGCACTCGACCCCTACAGCGACCAATACTATGTGATTGAAGTGAATCCGCGGGTCAGCCGGTCCAGTGCGCTGGCATCGAAGGCGACGGGGTACCCGATTGCCAAGGTGGCGGCGAAAATCGCGGTCGGGTATACCCTGGACGAGATTCAAAATCCAGTGACGCGCGAGACGTACGCGAGTTTTGAGCCTGCCCTGGACTACATTGTGACGAAAATTCCGCGCTGGCCGTTCGACAAGTTCAACAGCGCCAACCGCACGCTCGGCACGCAGATGAAGGCGACGGGCGAAGTGATGGCCATCGGCCGCACGTTCGAGGAGTCCATGATGAAGGCCATTCGTTCGCTTGAGGTCGGCCTGGATTCGCTGTGGCATCCACAGGCCGCGACGTGGAGCGAGGAGGACATCGAGCGGCGCCTGGTGAAAGCGGACGATGAGCGCTTGTTCGTGGTTGCGGAGGCGTTTCGCCGCGAGATGCCGCTGGAGACGGTGTACGAGTTGACGCGCATCGACCGCTGGTTTTTGTGGCGCCTGCAACGACTGGTGGACATGGAGCGGAGCCTTCGCGTCGCTGGGCAGCGGCTGGCCGACCACGAGGGGACACCCGCGGAACTTCGCGATTTGCTGCCAGAGGCGAAGCGGATGGGCTTTCCAGACAGCGCAATTGCCCGGTTCACGGGTACCGATGCCGACGAGCTTCGGCGCTGGCGCGACGAGGTCAACTTGAAACCGGTCTATAAGATGGTCGATACTTGCGCGGGTGAATTCGAGGCCAGCACGCCGTACTACTACAGCACATACGAGCAGGAGGATGAGGTGGCCGACAGCCGCGGCAAGAAGTTGCTGGTGCTGGGTTCCGGTCCGATTCGCATTGGGCAGGGCATCGAGTTCGATTATTGCTCCGTCCATGCGGTGTGGGCGATTCGCAAAGCGGGGTACGAAGCCATCATCGTCAACAACAACCCGGAGACCGTGTCAACCGACTTCAACACGTCGAACCGGCTGTACTTCGAACCGTTGCACCCGGAAGACGTCCTGCACGTGATTGACCGCGAACAGCCGGACGGGGTCATCGTGCAGTTCGGCGGACAGACCGCCATCAACCTGGCTGAGCCCCTGGCGCGCGCTGGCGTGAAAATCTTCGGGACCTCTCTGGAAGACATTGACCGTGCGGAGGACCGCGAAAAGTTTGACCAGCTCCTGACGACACTCGACATTCCGCGTCCGCTTGGGGTGACCGTGGTGACGGAGACGGGCGCACTCGAGGCTGCGCAAAAGCTGGGGTACCCGGTGCTGGTCCGTCCGTCCTACGTCCTCGGCGGCCGAGCGATGCAAATCATCGAATCCGATGCGGAGCTGGAGACGTACCTGCGGGACGCGGTGCAGGTGTCGAATCAGCACCCGGTGCTCATCGACCGCTACATCCAGGGCGTCGAGGTGGAAGTGGATGCCATCTCCGACGGGGAGACCGTGATTATCCCCGGGATCATGGAACATATTGAACGCGCTGGCGTACACTCTGGGGATTCGATTGCCGTGTATCCGCCGCAGTCGATCTCGGAGGCGACGAAGGCGACCCTGGTGGACTACACGATTCGCATTGCGCGCGGGCTGCACGTGAAAGGCCTGGTGAACATTCAGTTCGTCATTCAGGGGGACGACGTTTATGTGCTCGAAGTGAATCCGCGGTCGTCTCGGACCGTGCCCTTCTTGTCGAAGGTGACGAACGTGCCGATGGTCGATCTGGCGATGCGCGCAGTACTGGGCGAGTCGCTGCAGTCCCTCGGCTGGGAAACGGGGCTTGTTCCGGCGTCTGACCTGGTGTCGGTGAAGGTGCCGGTGTTCTCCTTCGCCAAGCTGCGGCGGGTGGATATTACGCTCGGGCCGGAGATGAAGTCGACCGGCGAAGTGATGGGCACTGAGCGGACGTACGCGAAGGCGCTGTACAAGGGCCTCATCGCGGCCGGGATGGACATTCCGCACTACGGCACGGTCCTCGCCACGATTGCGGATAAGGACAAGTTGGAGGCGTGGCCGATTTTGGCCGGGTTTGCCAGCCTGGGCTTTCGGATCGCGGCGACCGAAGGCACCGCGAAGTTCCTCCGGGCCCGGGGACTGGAGGTCGAGATCGTCAACAAGCTGGCGCAAGGGACCCCGAACCTGGCAGACGACATTCGCGACGGCCGGATTCACCTGGTCATCAACACGTTGACGAAGGGGCGGGAGCCGGAGCGCGATGGCTTCCGCATCCGCAGAACGGCGGTGGAGCACGGGGTGCCTTGTCTGACCTCGCTCGATACGGCCGCGTCCCTCTTGGAGGTCCTGTCGACCATTCGGTTTACGACGGTACCGCTCGCTGGCGGCGCACCGAAGCGCGCGGCGGTGGACGGACCGGAGGTGACGGCGTGACGGGCGGTGGAACGCAGAAACGACCGGAAGTCGGCGGCGCGATGGGCGGTTGTGAAGCAGCGTCGCTGGGTGACGCGGTGTATGATTTGGCTCGGCGGCGCACCTACCTCGCGCTGGACGCACCGCGCTGGGCGGATGTCGCGCCATTGGTCGAGCGGCTCGGCCCGGCGGTGACCGGGTACAAGGTTGGGCTGGAGTTGTTCCATGGAGACGGCCCGCGTGCGCTTGGGGCCCTGCGGGACTTAGGTAAACGGGTGTTTCTGGATGTGAAGCTGCACGACATTCCGAACACCGTGGCGGGGGCGCTGCGCGTCATCCGGGACAGCGGGGTGGAGATGGTGAATGTTCACGCCCTGGGCGGACGCAAGATGCTGCTCGCCGCGCGCGAAGCCCTTGGCGACGGTGCCGACCGCCCCCTGTTGGTTGGCGTGACCGTGCTGACCAGCCTGGTCGACGAAGACCTGGTGGAGGCTGGGTATCTGCCGCATGCCGGGGCCGGGCCGGCGTACGAGGGAGATGCGAACGGGCCTGGTGCGAACGGTGCCGCCCGGCTTGCGGAGGCATTGACCGCGCTGTGCGTGGACTGTGGTTTGGATGGTGTCGTGACATCTGCGCGAGAGCTGGCGCGGCTTCGCACGTTGACACCGGACGGTTTCGAGTTCGTGGTGCCGGGGACGCGGCCGCAAGGGGCGCCGCTCAACGACCAGGCCCGGTCGATGACGCCGGGTGAAGCCGCCGCTGCCGGTGCAACGCGGCTGGTTGTGGGGCGAGCGGTGACACAAAGCCGTGATCCGCTTGTTGCACTGAAACACATTTGGGACGAGGTGGTTGCACATGGGACGTGAGGTGCGAGGGGCAGAGGTGGAAGGGCGTGCGCTGCAGGGATCGGCGTTTCAAGGGCCGGAGTTGCGCGGGTGCCCCCTGCCGGTTGGGACGAGCATTGCGCGTGGCATGCTGCAAATCGGGGCAGTGGAGATTCGGACGCAGGACTTGTTTCGCTGGTCGTCTGGGTGGCGGTCGCCGATTTACTGTGACAACCGCTTGATTCTCGGTTACCCTGTGCTGCGCGGCCAGGTGCTCGAGGGCTTTGAGGCCATCGTGACGGAGGCGTACCCAGGTGTGGATTTGATTGCAGGTACGGCGACGGCTGGCATTCCGCACGCAGCGGCCCTGGCGGATCGGCTCGGCCTGCCGATGGCGTACGTCCGCTCCAGCGCCAAGGGTCACGGCAAGCAGAAACGGGTGGAAGGCAAGGTATTCCCGGGGGCGGCCGCGATTGTCGTGGAGGACACGCTCTCGACCGGCACGTCGGCCTACGATGCGGTTGCTGCGCTGGAAGAGGAAGGTGTGCGGGTGCTCGGGGTGATCACGATTTTTTCCTACGACTTCGAAGCCGCCCGGACACGCATTCGGGCGGCGGGCGTGCCGGCGCACCGCCTCGTCGACTATGACACACTGGTCAGCACGGCGGTGGACCAGGGCGTGCTCGGCGAGTCGGACGTGGCAGGCCTCATGGCCTGGCGGAAAAACCCTGAGACCTACGGTCAGGAGGGGTAAGTTTCAGGCAGGGGCGGCGGGGGCTCGGCCGGCCGAGCGGGTGGGCCGAGCGGGTGGGCCGAGCGGGTGGGCCGAGCGGGTGGGCCGAGCGGGTGGGCCGAGCGGGTGGGCCGAGCCGAACAGGGGCGGCTTAGGGCATGAAAGGTTCCCAATGGGCCACCGCCACCACGGCTGGCACGACGCCCAAGGCATGAAAGGCTCCTTATCGGCGCGCGGCCCGTCTAGGCCGGGGCGGCTTAGGGAAGAAAAGGTTCCCAATGGGGCACCGCTGCCACGGCTGGCACGACGCTCAAGGCATGAAAGGCTCCTTATCGGCGCGCGGGCCGTCGGGGCCGGGGCGGCTTAGGGAAGAAAAGGTTCCCAATGGGCCACCGCCACCACGGCTGGCACGACGCCCAAGGCATGAAAGGTTCCTTATCGGCGCGCGGGCCGTCGGGGCCGGGGCGGCTTAGGGAAGAAAAGGTGCCCAATGGGCCGCCGCCACCACGGCTGGCACGACGCCCAAGGCATGAAAGGTTCCTTATCGGCGCGCGGGCCGTCGGGGCCGGGGCGGCTTAGGGCACGAAAGGTGCCCAATGGGGCACCGGCACCCCCACCGCACCGCCGCGCCCGTTTATACCCAGCCGCGCCAGCGCATCGCTTCGGCAAACGGGCGGATGCCCACCATGTAGGCGGCGAGGCGGGTCGACACCTGGTAACGGCGGGCGGTTTTGAGGATGTTGTGGACGGACTCTACCATCATTTGCTCCATTCGGCTGTTGACTTCTTCCTCCGTCCAGTACCATCCCTGGCTGTTCTGCACCCATTCAAAGTACGATACAGTCACACCGCCTGCGTTCGCGACGACGTCCGGAACGAGCAGGATGTTGCGCTGCTTGAGAATTTCATCTGCCGCCGGGGTGGTGGGCCCATTCGCGGCCTCGACGATGATGGAGGCCTGAATGTCGTGGGCGTTGTTCTCCGTAATCTGGTTTTCCAGCGCGGCCGGGATCAGCACGTCACATGGTTGAACGAGAAATTCGTCATTGGAGATCACGTTCTTATAATGCGGTGTGACCATCCCGAACGAGTCCCGTTCCTCCAGCAGTTTTGGAATATCCAGTCCGTTCTCGTCATAGAGTCCGCCGGCGGCGTCGCTGATGCCAACCACCTTGGCGCCCATTTCGTACAGGATACGCGCCGTGTTGCTGCCGACATTTCCGAAACCCTGAATCAGCACGCGGAGATCAGAAATGTGCTGGTCTCTGGTCTTGGCCGCTTCGCGCATCGCGATGCACACGCCAAGCGCCGTGGCCTGTTCGCGGCCGCGCGACCCGCCGAGCACCAGCGGTTTGCCGGTAATAAAGTTCGGCGAATCATACTCGCGAATCCGGCTGTACTCATCGTACATCCAGGCCATGATTTGTGGGTTGGTGTACACGTCCGGGGCCGGAATGTCCTTCGCCGGTCCGACGATTTGGCTCACAGCCCGGACGTATCCCCGCGCGAGCCGCTCCTGTTCGTGAATCGACATCGACCGCGGGTCACACACAATGCCCCCCTTGGCGCCGCCGTAAGGGAGGTTGAAAATGCCGCACTTGATGCTCATCCAGATGGAGAGCGCTTTGACCTCGTCCAGCGTGACATTTGGATGGAAGCGGATCCCGCCTTTGGTTGGGCCGATGGCATCGTTGTGTTGGGCCCGGTACCCGGTGAACACTTCCACTTCTCCGTTATCCATCCGAATCGGAATCCGAACCGTCAGGACGCGGATGGGCTCCTTCAGTACCTCATAGATGGTGTCATTGTAGCCAAGACGCTGCAGTGCCGCGTGGACAGCCTCCTGGGTATTGATAAGGACATTGTCTCCTGGCGCAGGCATACTGGCGCCAGCTGCGAGTCGTTTACTCACGTGCGTACTCATGCTGGATTGACACTCTCCTCCGTTCCGAATCGGCTGCAAGGCGCTCGCAACCGGGACACGTTCAAAACCCCTGTTTCATATTAAATCAGTCTGGGCAGGATGGAAAGAGCGTGATCGCGCGGAAAGTGAGGAATTCCAAGTGACCCATATCACAAACCGGCGCTGGCTGGCAGTTGTTCGAGATCGGACGCGCCTTGCTTTGTCTTCGTGGGTATTCCACCTGTTTCTTTCGGGCGTGATCATTGTGGTTGTCTTTCTTCGCCCGCCGAGCATCTTTTCCGGAGACACGGATACGGCGCGCAACTATCTCAACACCATTGTCTCATCGCTGTCGACGATTTTGGCCCTGTGTATTTCCATCATTCTGGTCGCCATTCAAATGACGGCCAGCAACTATACACACCGTGTACTCGACTTCTTTGTACGGTTGCCATATAACGCGTCGCTATTCGTGATTTATCTGGTGACCATCATGCACAGTTTCTTCCTGATGGCGAAGATTCGCGACCCGGTCAACGATCCCTTGCCCGTGTCGCTGCGACCGGAAATGAGTGCGGATTTGGTGCTGGTCGTGATTTGCTTTCTCAGTTTGATTCTGTATATGTACGCCGTTGTCCAACTGCTTAAACCAGAGCGTATCATTCGGCTGATTTTGCGCGATTACACCCGGGCTGTCACGCGCAGACGCTGGCGCGCTGCGCTGGACAATGTGGAGCAAATCTGCGACATTGCCAAGCGCGCCGCGTCCGTGAACGACTCTGTGACCGGCGCGCGCTGCACGGAGGCGATGTCGTTCACGGTCTCCAGTTTGCCGATGCCGGCGGGGGCGGACGACCCGCTGCTGTCGGTTCATGGCAGCGTGGTCGACCAGTGGGTGGAGATTGTCGGTGTTGCCGTGAAGGAGCGTGAGACGGGACTGCTGTACGGGGCCCTCGACGCCCTGCACCAACAGGGCCGCGCGTACATCGAAGCCCAGTCCTGGGCCGCCGCTGAGCAGGTGGTGCGCGCATACCGCCATATTGTGTTCAGCCATCTGTTGTGCGAAGGTCAGACCTACTATGTGGAACGTGTGGCAGGACGTCTCTATCAGCTGGCGATGTACGCGGCGCAGGAGAACACCCGCGGACGGATGTTCTGCTTGCGCACCTGGCAAGTCATTGAAACCATCGGGGAGAACGCGTTTAACGCCCAGCCTGCGACAGCTGGGACACTGATGGACGGGCTGTTGATGGCGTCCGAGGTGTACGACACATTATCCTTGCTGCGCCACCGCGAGGAGATGTGGCGTGCGCTCGGCACCTATTTTGCGTTATGGAAGTCGTTCGTGCGGGTGTGCTTCGTGCGGGACGCCGCCCGCTGGGCCGCATGGTGGCAAGAACACGTGGCTGTCAATCCGATCGCGCCGCCAGCGTCTTCTCTGGCGGTGTTGATGGCGATGCACGCTGGCCGTGAAGACGTGGCCAAGACCCTGTGTTATCGGTGGGAGCGGGACGTGCGCGGGGACGAAATCGCGACATTGTACGCGGAATTTCGGGAAGGTGTGAAGGAGTTGTTTGACGGGTGGCCGCTGCCCTCCATCGAACGACTGAAGATGCCGGAGGCGCAGCGCCAGCGGTAACGACGGCGGGCCGCACCGGCCGTAAGGCCGGGCCTCGCCGGGGCTTCGCTGCAGCGCCCGATCTCGCCGCCGCTTCAGCCCTCGACCTTGCGCTCGAGCAGCGGTGCCAAGCGGACGCGGTCCGGCGTCACGAACAGGGTGTGGTGATGGTCGTACAGCGCAAACCCCGGCCGCGCTCCGGCCGGCTTCCACACGTGCTTGACTTCGGTATAATCCACGGCCACATTCGCTGAGTCGCGGGACTTACTGAAATACGCGGCCAGCATCGCTGCTTCTTCAAGGGTCGACGCAGGGATGGGCCGTCCCTCGGACGAAATGACCACATGCGATCCCGGTCCATTCTTGACGTGCAGCCACAGGTCGTCGGGGCGGCTGCGCCGGAATGTCAGTTGGTCGTTCTGCACGTTGTTTCGCCCCACGCGGATGACAAACCCATCCTGGCTCCGGTACGCCTGCGGCCGCGAAGGCGGTGTCTTCTTCGGCGCGCGCGCCGCTTTTCGACGCGCATTGAGGAAGCCCTCGTGCACCAATTCGGCCCGAATTTCCGGAAGGGTTTCGGGGGTTGCGTCTTCCAGCTGCGTCCGCACGCCTTCCAAATAGGCCAAGTCCCGCAGCGTCGCATCGAGCTCCGCGGATAAAATCGGGATCGACCGCTTCCGCTTGCTGCTCAACTTATAGTAAGCCTGCGCGTTCTCAATCGGCGAGAGGGCCGGGTCGAGCGCGATGGTGATGGGTTTTTCGTCATCGTAGAAGTTCGGAAGGGTGACTTTCGTCCGGCCCTTTTCGATTTGATAGGCGTAGGCCGTCAAAAGCTCCCCACATATGCGCGGGGTGGCGTCATCCTGGTTCTCCTGAATCATCGCCTGCAGTTTCGTCTGTTTGCCGCGAAGCCGGTCCAGGTGCTGGTCGATGGCATGCAGGAGTTCCGCAGCAACGGCCGACTGGCGCTGCACCTGAACGGTGTCTCTGTACACCTGGTCGAGTGCCTCTTCAAAGCTGGCCGCTTGCGCCGTTCGCGGAAAGATGGAGAGTTGAAAGGGGGCCGCCGCCGCCTTTCGGCCGAGATCGTCCAGTCCAATGCTCGCCGCCTCTCGCCCTTCCTCGACCCCTTGAAACAGGTCCTGCAAGGCGTCGACCACGCGCTGTGCGTCTGCAGGGTCGCCAGCCCGCCGCAGGACTTCCTGCGCGGAGATGGGTCCGATGCCCGCAATGTGCCGGATGAGCAGTTTCGCCTGTGCGTCCGGCGGCTGCTCGTGCAGGCGCAGTTTCGCGATGTCAGCCGCCGTGACTTCCGCCGCCGTCCGCTTCTGCTGCGGCGGGGCCGGTTGATACGCCGCACCCGGGAGCACCGGGCGGACGCGGCTCATCTGCGGCGTTACCCGGACGATGCTGTCAATCACGGTGCCCGGCCGCCCCGTTTCATCCTCTGTACATAGCAGGATGTTGCTGTGTTTCCCCATGATTTCGAGCAGGAGCAGGTAATGCACATGATCGCCAAGGTCGTTGACCGATTCGATGGTCATCTCCACGACCCGGTCGTACCCTTGCTGACGCACTGAGACGATGCGCCCGGATTCAATCCGCCGGCGCAGCAGCATGCAGAACATGGGCGGCTCTTCTGGGTTGGCCGGCCGCGGTCCAAACATGGCGTGGGCGCGTGCAAACTGCCGGTGCGCAGACAAGAGCAAGCGCTCAGAACCGCCCATCCCGCGCACGGTCAGAACGAGTTCGCGCTCGGTCGGCTGATGAATTTTTTCAATGCGGGCTTGCGCCAGCCGTTCGTTCCAGGCGTTGCAGAGCGCGCGTACGGCGAGTCCGTCCATGCGAGCCACCTCCGTTGTGCAGCATCGGGTGCATCAAGTTCCTTCCTGAGTATAGCGGCGCCGTGCGGGCGGGGCAACTTGGACATTTTCCACATCGAACAAGCATAGAGATTACGAGACAAGTCGTTCGAAGGGGTGGCTTCGGTTGGAGAAGAACTGGCATTCGCTCGCGGTAAAGGACTGTTTTTCACTGCTGGAATCATCCCCAGCGGGGCTGACCGATGAGCAGGTACAGGAACGACGGGCAACATACGGTCTCAATCAGCTCGCAGACGGGAAGAAAGTGTCGCTGCTCACCGTGTTCTTCAATCAGTTTCGGGACTTCATGATCGTCGTTCTCATCGCGGCGACGCTGGTTTCCGGGCTGCTGGGAGAGTACACGGACGCCATTACGATTATCGCGATCATCATACTCAATGGGGTACTTGGGTTTGTGCAGGAGGTTCGCGCAGAGCGTTCGCTGTCCGCGCTCAAGGAACTGACCGCGCCGATGGCCCGCGTGCGCCGCAACGGGCAGGTTGTGCAGCTGCCGGCGAAAGAACTGGTCCCCGGCGACGTCATCTTGCTGGAAGGTGGTGACCGGGTCCCGGCAGACGGGCGCGTCGCCTCGGCGATGGGCCTGGATGTGGAAGAGTCGGCGCTGACGGGTGAGTCGGTGCCGGTCAGCAAGCAGGCGAACGCCTATGTCGATCCGGTGTCGAATCTGGGCGACCGCATCAACATGGTGTACATGGGCACGATGGTGACCCGAGGCAAGGCCGAAGTCCTTGTGACGGAGACGGGTATGCAAACAGAGATGGGCAAAATCGCCGACCTCATGGAGCAGTCGGAAGAAGCCTTGACCCCGCTGCAGCAGCGTCTCGACCAGTTGGGCAAGGTGCTGGTCTGGCTGGCGCTGGGCATTACGCTCTTGGTCGTCGTCGCCGGCGTGCTGCACGGCCATAAGCTGTACGAGATGTTCCTGGCGGGTGTCAGCCTGGCCGTGGCGGCGATTCCGGAAGGGCTGCCGGCGATTGTTACCATCGCGCTGGCGCTTGGCGTGCAGCGGATGATTCGCCGCAACGCCATCGTGCGCAAACTTCCGTCGGTTGAAACACTCGGCTGTGCCACTGTCATTTGTTCCGACAAGACGGGCACGCTCACGCAAAACCGCATGACCGTGCAGCGGGTGTGGGCGGACGGCGACTGGTACCGCGTGTCCGGGTCAGGGTATGACCCGATTGGCGACTTCGTGTTCGACGATCACCCCATCCAGCCGCTGCGCCGGCCGGCGCTGAAGACGTTGATTGAGATTGGGGCGGTGTGCAACAACGCGGTGATGAAGCTCGTGGAAGGCACCGAAAACGAATGGCAGGTGCAGGGTGACCCGACCGAAGGGGCGCTGCTGGTGATGGCCAAAAAAGCGGGGCTTGACGACCCGGATGCCGAGTTCGAGCGCATCGACGAGCTGCCGTTCGACTCGGACCGCAAGTTGATGTCGGTGCTGGTCCGCCGCGGTGACGAGTGGTTCCTGTTCGTCAAAGGCGCGCCGGATGTGCTGCTGGAGCGGTCAACCCTGGTGGTGTCCAGCGGCAAGGAAGTCCCGATGTCGTCCGGCATTCGCAAGCGCATCCTGGATGCGAACCAGCAGATGGCGCACGCCGCGCTGCGCAACCTCGCCTTCGGATACCGCAAGTTCCCAAGCCCGGAGGCGGCGAGGGCCGAGCGCGATCCGGAACGCGACCTGGTGTTTGTTGGACTGGCCGGCATGATGGATCCGCCGCGCGAGGAGGTCTTCGACGCCATCGAGACATGTCACCGGGCGGGTATTCGGACCGTGATGATTACCGGCGACCATCCGGAGACCGCGATCGCCATCGCCAAGCAGCTGAATATCCTGCCGGAGGGCGGCACCGCGCTGACTGGCGCACAGCTGGAGCAGATGTCGGAAGAGGAACTCGCTGCCAGAGTGCAAGAAACCTTCGTGTACGCCCGCGTCACGCCCGAGCACAAGTTGAAGATTGTGCGCGCGCTGCAGGCGCGGGGCGAAGTGGTTGCCATGACCGGTGACGGCGTGAACGACGCGCCTGCCATCAAACAGGCGGACATCGGGATCTCGATGGGCATGACCGGGACGGATGTCGCCAAGGAGGCGTCGGCGCTGGTTTTGGCGGACGACAACTTCGCGACCATCGTTGCGGCGGTCGAGGAAGGGCGCGGCATCTACGACAACATCAAGAAGTTCATTCGCTATTTACTGGCGAGCAACGTGGGTGAAATCCTGACGATGTTCGTGGCGATGCTGGCAGGGCTGCCGCTGCCGCTGTTGCCGATTCAGATTTTGTGGGTGAACCTGGTGACCGACGGACTGCCTGCCATCGCGCTTGGTGTCGACCCAGCGGAGAAGGACATGATGGACCGTCCGCCGCGCAACGTCAACGAGGGCATTTTCGCACGCGGCTTTGCGCTGAAGATTATGAGCCGCGGGGTGCTCATCGGATTTGTCACGCTGGCCGTGTTCGTCTGGTCCTTGAAGCTGAACCCGGCGAGCCTCGGCGACCTCGGCAAGGCGCAGACCATGGCGTATGCGACGCTGACGATGGCCCAATTCATTCTGGTGTTCGACTGCCGGAGTGTGGACGGCGGCATCTTCAAGCGCAACTTCTTCGAAAACAAATGGCTGCTGCTGGCGGTTGGCTCGTCGGTGGCCCTGTTCTTGCTGACGATGTACATTCCGTCGATTGCCGCCGTGTTCAAGACCGTCGCACTGGGCGGGCGGGACTGGCTGGTCGTGCTGATTGCCGCTGCGATTCCGACGTTTACCTTGTCCCTGCGCCGCGCAGGCAGAAAGGCGCTGCGCCCGCGCCCCGCCGCCCGGGGAATTCCGATTCGCTGACGGTCCTCGTCAGTCGGGGGGCAGCGTTTGGCGGCACACTTCATCGCGGCACACTTCGTCTTTGGCAGCGTCATGGGGCTGGCGGGTCGCAAGCGGCGGACCGCCGGCCCTGCGTTGTTCCGAACCGCCGGCGTCGCCGACGCCGTTCATTGCTCATGGACGGTCTCAATCATGTGCCAGGCGATGGTCTTGATGAGACCGCTTTGCAAATCCGTCGTCGGCTGGTAGCCAAGGATTTGTTCCGACCGAGAGAGGTCCGGCAGTCGGCGGGGCATGTCTTCATAGCCTTTGCCGTACGCCTGTTCGTAAGGGACGTCGACAATCGGTGACGTGGAACGCGTCAGGTGTACGATGGTTTCGGCCAAGCCGCGAATCGTGGTTTCGAACAGACTCCCCAGGTTGAACGCCAGGCCGTTTGCCCTCGGGCGGATGGCTGCGATGGTCCCGCGGATGACGTCGTCGATGTACGTGAAGCACCGCCGCTGGCCGCCTGTCCCGTACACGTACAGCGGTTCGTTGCGAAGCGCCGCCGTAATGAATCGAGGAATCACGCCGCCGTAGGCCGTGCTGATGGCGCGGGGGCCGTAGGCGTTGAAGTAGCGGATGATGGTCACGGGCAGCCCCTTTTGACTGTAGGCAAAGCACAGGTGCTCATCGAGTGCCTTCACGGTGGCGTAACACCAACGGTTCACGTCCGTCGGACCCAGCACCCGGTCGGAGGTTTCGCGAAACGGCAGTTCCGCGTTTTTGCCGTACACCTCCGAGGTGGAGGCAAACACCACTTTGACCGACTTCTGATACGCTTCCTCCAGGATGATGCGGGTGCTGTCCAGATTGCCCTCAATGACTTTCAACGGGTCTTCCACGCAGTTTTTCACCCCGAGCACAGCGGCGAGGTGAAACACAAGGTCTGCGTTGTGCAGACACCTTCGGACCAACGCTCGATCGGTGACGGTCCCCTCAATGAATGTGTGGTTTGGATGCGGCATCCAGTCTTCCAGGAAACGTGCATGGCCGTTCGACAAGTCATCCACCGTTGTCACGCGATGACCTTGGTCGAGCAGTTTTTCCACCAGGTGCGAACCTATGAAGCCAGCGCCTCCGGTCACAACGATATTCAACATCAACGCCTCCCGTATGATCATCGCCGGAATGTCCATGTACTGTATGAACGCTGCAGGGCCGTGGGAAAAGCGGATGTCCAGATTGGCGTCCAAATTCGGTGGGAATGGGCGATCGTCGACGACGCTCAGGGGGGGACACCTGAACTACACGGGGCGTCCACCCGCCGCATAGCATGACGCTACCGACGCGAAGACTGGGAGGACGAATGCCGTGAAAATCTTGTTCGCCTGTTATTTTGAACTGCCTCACTATGGAGGACTGGGGCGTTATGTGGACACCCTGCGCAGCGAGCTGGAGGCGCATGGCCACCAGGTGGATGTGCTCTCTCATCATCCGGGGATGCAGCAGATTTACAAGTTCAGCTACGTCCCGGACACCTTTGGCTGGACCCTGCGCGGCCGGCAAATCGACAAGTCGACGAACAGCCATGACGGCCGGGTCACCATCAAGGACGTGATCGACCATCAAGTCTGGAAATACTTTGAGGACAACCTGCCACACGTGGACCCGTCGATTCGCTGGCGGGAAATTGAGCGCTACACGTTCGAAATCGCAGCGGCCCTGCACGACGTCCGCGGCTACGACCTGATTCACACGCACGACATCCTGTCCACCCGCGCTTTGTGGCGGGTCAAACCAAAGAATGTCCCGCTGGTCGCGACCATTCACGGAATTCTTGCGACGGAATACGTCAATGCCGGAGAGATCACGACGCGTGACAGCCTGCGCTGGCAGTATGCGGTGGCGGAAGAGTACTACGGGCACCTGTCGAGCGACGCGACGATTGTGCCGACGAACTGGCAGAAGACGCAGCTTTCCAAGTACTATCAGGTTCCCAGCGAGAAGATCAACGTGATTCCCTACGGCATGAATTTGTATCCCTTTTTGCAGCAGCTGGAGTACGACCCTTACCCGCCCTTGACAGAGACGAAGCCGTCGGACGACAAAACCATCATCGTATGTCCAGCTCGGCTCGTGCCGGAAAAGGACCACCAGACGCTGATTGAGGCGTTGGCTCAGATCCATGACACACGGGACGATTTTGAGTGCTGGCTGATTGGGGATGGGCACCTGCGGTACGAGCTGGAACTGCAAGCCAAGCGCCTGGGTGTCCGTGACCGCATCGTGTTCTTCGGCGCCCGCTGGGATGTCCCCGCGTTTTTGAGGCTTTCGGACATCGTCGTGCTGCCTTCGATTCAAGATATGCATCCGTACACGTTGATGGAGGCGCAAGTGGCCGGCAAGCCCTGCGTGGCTTCCAATGCGGGCGGCATTCCAGAGGTCGTGCGCGACCGCCAGACCGGATTGATTTTTGAAATGGGCAATAGTCGTCAGTTGGCGAACCACCTGATGGAGCTGATGGATGACCCGCGACTGGCCTATACATTGGGGCAGAATGCCAAAAAGTGGGCGACGGTGCAATATGCTTCAGCTACGTTGTTTGAGCGGACCATGAAGATCTACGAGCAGGTGCTAGCCGGCAAGCTTTCTTCGCAAACCTTTCCCATCCCGGAACCGAATCTCACCGGGGAGTATGGACTGGTGAAAAGCAGGCAGCCGGACAACGACCACTCCAACGCCAATCTGTTCAAGTTCTCTCTGGACCACACCAAGCTGGATGACATCAAGGACTGGAGACCGGTGAGGAAGCGCACTTCCGTCGAGTACGCCATCCCGGACCCGGCGTTTATTCAAGTGCTGGCCTCCCACAAACAGGCGTAAAGCTGGTGCTTGGTCCGCGCCGTCATCCTGCAGGGTTCGAGAAAGGAAGGAGACACGGTGAGGATCCTGCTGGCGACCTATTGGTGCCTCCCGCACGTGGGCGGTGTGTCCACGTACGTCTATGCGCTGCGGCGCGAGTTGGCGCAAAGAGGCCACGAAGTCGATATCCTGGCACACTATCCAGACATGAAACGGTACTATATGCCGAACAACGGGCGCCGTTTGGAGAAAGCCAAAGTCAAGGACTATATCAACGAAAAACTGTCGGGTTACTACGCCGAACAGTTTCCCAAGCTCGAGAACTGGATTCGCTGGCGAGAGGTCGAACGCTATTGTTATGAGGCGGCCGCGGCGGTGTTCTGCCTCACCAAATACGACCTCATCCATACCCAGGATATCATCTCGACCCGTGCTCTGTGGCGGGTGAAGCCGAAGCATGTGCCGCTCATCGCGACCATTCACGGCTGCCTGGCGACGGAATACCGCTTGTCCGGAGAAATTCGGGACCGTCACACGATACGCTGGCGCTATGCGGCCGCGTCCGAGTACTACGGGGCAACGTCGAGCGACATGACGATTGTGCCGACGACGTGGCTCAAGGAACTGCTGGCGAATGACTTTCGGGTGCCGCGGGAACACCTGCAGCTGATTCGCTACGGAATGGACGTGGATGCGTTTGTGCGGCGCATGGAAAAGCCGTCCAAAATTGTGAAACCGCCGGGGAAAAAGGTGATGATTTGTCCTGCCCGGCTGGTGCCCGTCAAAGGGCATGAGCACTTGCTCCGCGCGCTCGCCAAACTGAAAGAAGACCGCGTGGATTGGGTCTGCTGGCTGGTTGGGGATGGTCCCCTCCGGCAGCGCTTGGAACACCAAGCACGAAGACGAGAATTGACCGATCACGTCTGGTTTCTTGGCAACCGCGACGATGTTCCGGCGCTTTTGCGTCAGGCGGACGTGTTTGTGCTGCCCAGTGTCCAGGATAACCTGCCATACGCCGTCATTGAAGCGCAAATTGCCGGCGTACCCGTTGTGGTGTCGGACGCCGGCGGCATTCCGGAGATGGTGGTGCACGGGCAGACAGGCCTGGTATCACCCGCAGGGGACAGCAGCGCCTTGTACAGCAGCCTCAAGCGGGTCCTCGCCGACGGAGCGTACCGGGCGGCGCTCGCAGCAGCCGCCAGACAGCACGCGAGCGAGCGGTGGTCGCTGCGAAACATGGTGGACGACACGTTGGAGATGTATCGAAAATATGTGTAGGAGGGAGTGGGGTCGAGGTGGAGAAGTCCGGTGGGCATCGGCGTGGCAGAGACGATGACCGGCGCAGCCGTCGGCACGCGAAGCGGCGGGGGTGGTCCGGGGAACACACGCGGCACCACCGCAAAGCCGGATCGACGCCGCAAATACCGCAGGAACTGGACGTGAACAGCGCAAGCCAAAACAGCGCAAACGCATTAGGTTTTGACAGCGAGCGATACGACAGGTTGTTCGCCTGGTGTGGTGAGGCGCCGCGGGTGCAGCCCGACGTGCTGGTTTGGAGTCTGTTTTATGCGGCCGCTCCCTTCGAGTACGTGATACCGGACCCTGACTTTGTCGCGGAGATGCGGCAGGCCGTGTCGGCCGAGGGGCATGAAGCCGTACACGAGCCCGACGACACGCTGTCCTATGAAGCCTTCTTGGAAATGTTCGCTGAACGGCCGCACACAGAGTGAGTTCCCCGAAATGACCGTCACCAGGGCCCATCCCAGGCGCGTCTTGTGGCGTGCGTCCCTTGCGCGGCCTGGCGAGCACCTCCCATGGCTGAGAGCCACGACCACGGGAGGTGTTTTGTTTGTGTAATAAAACATAACACACAATCTAAAATTCACGGAAATTATGTTAGATATAATTACATAAAACATTGATCGCCTCGCGTGTATTGCGTATGATGAACACAAATCACTGGCGTGGAGTGTGAGGGGAATGACAGGTATATTCACACTTGAGGGGGATTCGTTGGATGTTGGGCCGGGCGCTGTGAACGTGTGGGGGACTGGTGTTATGGTTTCTGACAAAAGTGCAGCGGGCGAGGAGGTGAGCGTCAACGCGCCTCGCGCGCGTAAAGTGGCTGCCGCCAATCCTCCGATGCAAGCGGTCGAGGTGTTCGAAACCTACACATTCGCGCGATCTGAGCGGGCTGCCTGGCCGTCTGTGCTGCAGCAACTGAAGTCGCTGGTGGCGGGTGCGGAAATCAAAGTGGTGGATATCAAGCGCGATGGGGATGAATTGATGGTCACGTTTCGGCGCAGATGTACGTCGTGACGCTGGCGAGGGAGGAGTGAGGAGGCCGTGAGCATGCGGGGACTGCTTTACAACCGGCTGCCAACCGCTGTGAGACCGTTCGTGCCGAAGGTGGGCGGGCGGATTCTGAAGACCGGGATTGCGATTACGCTTTCCGTTGCGACGGCTCGTCTGCTGCATTTACAGTCCCCTCAGTTCGCGGGGATTGTCTCGGTTCTTGCCGTGCAGCCGACGGTCTACCGGTCTGTGCGGCAAGGCATCCAACAGGTCATCAGCGCTTCGATTGGCGCTGCGGCGGGCATCCTTTGTCTGTCGACGGTCGGACACTCCGCGCTGGTCATTGGGCTGGCGGCGCTCGTGATGATGGGGCTGCACGCGCGCTGGCAGTGGACCAGTTCGCTCCTGGTCGCGGTCGTGATTGCCATCAACACCATCGGGTCCACCGGGCCGTCATTCGTTCATGATGGCGTGAATCAATTTGCGCTGGTGCTGGTGGGCGTGGGGTTTGGGACCCTCATCAACCTGCTCGTCAAGCCTGCGCATGATTCGCGTTCGGAACAGCTTTTGGCGAGCTGTGAGCGGCAGGTGTGGCGGCTTTTGCGAGGGGTTCAGCGCGATTTGGAGCGCGGCATGACGACGCCTTATGCGCAGTTCAGAAAAGAGATTGACCATGTCCGGGCGGCCTTGGAGGAAGGAAAACGTGTCGCGGGTTATGTCAAGGAAGACCACACCATCCGTATCATGGCGCAGCCAGGTGTGCTGCAATCGTTCCATACCTTGGAGTCCATGCTCGAACGGGTTCGGGATATGAACAAGGCCATGCAAAAGTTCGCGTTCATCGGACAACACTCTGACCTCGTGCGCATGGTGGAGCTCAGCCTGCGGGTTCATAAGCGGGCCATGGCACGCAAACCGTGTCACTTTGCCCGGATGGACGACTTGTTTGCGGCCGTCGAGGCGCGGCTGGACAACGCCACGCTGCCAGTGACGCGCGGCGAGTTTCTGCACCAGATAACTGCGCTCAACTTGTTTTTGTACCTGAAGGAGTACTATGTCAAGCTGCGCGTGCTCTATGACCCGAATGCGCCAATGGTTGAACCTGCGCCAAACCGCTTGGCGAGCCTCAGTTGACGGAACACGCTCTGGCGCTGTATCCGAGCTGATTCTGTGCTTGCATGGGGGTTGTCTCCCGGCTGCGGCTGGACCCGAGGAGACAACCCCCCTTTTTCGCGTTGGCGGCGCCTGCGTTTTGCCCAGCTGCGTTTGGCTTGTGTGGGGACGCGGAATTCAGGTAGAATGAAGACACGTTTGGAGGGTGTCAAGTGTCACTCCGAAGTATGACCGGGTTTGGGCAAGCGTCCATTCGGTCCGAAGCGCTCTTGGTCAAAGTGGAAATTCGTACGGTGAATCACCGGTTTGCGGAGTTCAGCATCCGCATGCCGCGGGAATTGATGTCCCTGGAGGACAGCGTGCGCAAGTGCCTGTCGGCTTCGATTGCGCGCGGGCGTGCCGATGTTTACATCGCGGCGGAGACACTGAGCGCTGAACAAGGCCTGGTGTCTGCAGATTGGGCGTTGTTCGAAGGGCTTTTACAGGTGGAGCGCGAAGCGCTCCGTCGTGTCAGGGCGCCCGAAACGGCGGCCGAACGCCCCGCCGCTTGGCTCATGTTTCCGGATGTCCTGCGCGTGGAACGCGCGCCGCTTGACGCAGGCCGGGTGGCGCCTGTGTTGATGGAAGCGGTGGAGGGTGCGTGCGCTGCGCTGGTCGAAATGCGTGCGCGGGAGGGCGCGCGCCTTGGCGCCGACTTGCGTGCCAAGGCGGCCGAGTTGTCGCGCATCGTCGAGGAGATGCAGGCGCGAGCGCCGGAGATTGTGACGGCCTATCGGGATCGGCTGCGAAAGCGCATCGCCGATTTCGGCGTGGTGGTCGACGACGCCCGGCTTTCCGCGGAGGTTGCGCTGTTCGCGGACCGAGCGGCGATTGACGAGGAACTGGTGCGTTTGTACAGTCATGTCGAGGAATTTGGCCGGTCGCTTGAGACCGGGAGTCCGGTGGGGCGCCGCCTGGATTTCATCGTCCAGGAAATGCAGCGGGAGCTCAATACCATCGCCTCCAAAGCGCAGGACCTCGTCGTCACGAAGGCGGTCGTGGATGCCAAGGCGTTGGTGGAGCAGCTGCGGGAGCAAGTGCAAAACATCGAATGACGCATGGATGTGCGGCCAACGAACGGACGCGTCGCACGGGCGGCCGTGGACAGAAACCTGGATGAATCTGACTCGGTGCAGATTTGCGAGGAGATGATTGAGTGAGCATCAAACTGGTCAATATTGGATTTGGAAATATTGTGTCCGCGGGTCGCATCATCTCCATCATCAGCCCGGAGTCAGCCCCCATCAAGCGGATCGTCCAGGAGGCGCGCGACAGCGGCATGTTGATTGATGCGACGTACGGCCGTCGAACAAGGGCCGTCATCATTATGGATAGCAATCATATCATTCTGTCGGCGGTGCAGCCGGAAACGGTCGCGCACCGTCTGATGTCGAAGGACCAGCTCCTCGAGGACGAGGAGTAGCTGCTGCAGTCCAACACGTCGTGGTTGCAGTCACATGAAAACTTCCCTGCAGCCGGGTGGGACAACCACTCGGCGGCTCGGGAAAACGGAGGGTGTTTCTCGTGTTGTATCCTTCAATCGACAAGTTGATGGACAAGGTGGACAGCAAGTACACACTGGTGGTGGCGACCGCAAAGCGCGCACGCAAGCTGCAGGAGCGCAACATGAACCTGCCGGATTCGTCGACCACGCAGAACGTCAGCCGCGCGCTGTGGGAAATTTATGAGGGAAAGGTTCAGTACGTCCGCACGCGGGAAGGGATTAAATAATCAAGCGGCCGGGTGACCGGAGACGACCGAGGCGGATGACCGCCCCGGCGCGCCGAACACGGGGGTGAAACGCGTGACAGAGACGGTTCTGCTCGGCGTCGGCGGGGGCATCGCCGCGTACAAAGCGGCCGCGCTGTGCAGTTTGTTGACCAAACGCGGGTACGGTGTGCAGGTCCTGATGACCGAACACGCGACCCGATTCATTCAGCCGCTGACTTTCCAGTCTCTGTCCAAGCGGCCGGTGGTCGTGGATACCTTCGCGGAGCCGCGCCCCGACGAAATTGCGCACATTGCGATGGCCGACCGCGCGAGCCTGTTTGTCATCGCGCCCGCGACCGCCAACTTGATTGGCAAACTGGCAAACGGCATCGCGGATGACATGGTCAGCACCACGGCGCTCGCGGTGACGTCGCCGGTGGTCGTCGCGCCCGCGATGAATGTGCACATGTTCGAGCACCCCGCTGTCCAGGCGAACCTCGAGGTACTCCGCCAGCGGGGGGTCATTCTGGTCGATCCCGGCAGCGGTCCCCTCGCCTGCGGCTATACGGGCAAAGGCCGGCTGGCGGAGCCGGAGGACATTGTGGCGGTCGTCGACGCGGTGCTGCACCGCGATCGGGATTTGGCCGGGCGGTCTGTCGTCGTCACCGCCGGACCGACGATTGAAGACATTGACCCGGTGCGCTTCCTCAGCAACCGGTCGTCGGGCAAGATGGGGTATGCGATTGCCCAGGCTGCGGTGGCGCGCGGGGCGCGCGTGACACTCATCACGGGGCCGACGTCGCTGCCGCCGGTGGCCGGTGCGACGATGGTTCCGGTGCGCTCGACGGAAGACTTGCTGCACGCGGTGCAGCAGGTCATCGAAGCTGCCGATGTGTTCATCAGCGCGGCTGCGCCCGCGGATTTTCGGCCTGTGGAGCGGCTCGGCCACAAGTGGAAGAAGTCGAGCGGCATTCCAGCCCTGGCGCTGGAGCCCACGCCCGACGTGCTGGCCATGGTCGCCGAACACAAGCGCCGCAACCAGGTGTTCGTCGGATTCGCTGCGGAAACGCAGGATGCTTTGGCCTACGGCGAAGACAAACTGCGGCGCAAGAACCTCAATTACGTCGTGGTGAACAATGTCCTGGAACAAGGCGCAGGCTTTGGCGTGGACACCAACCGGGTGACGGTCCTCGGCGAAGGCGGCTGGCGTACGGATTTTCCGCTGCTTCCGAAAGCGGAAGTGGCTGAGCGGCTGCTGGATATTGTCCGCGATGCGCTGCAGTCACTGTAACGCTGCAGCTGCGGGAATGCTGCGGCTGCGGGACACCACACAGATGCAAACCCAAGCGGGCGGCTGTGACCCGCTTGGCCATGATGGAGGGCGATTGAATGGCTGGCGTAGCACATGTGATTGTCGATGTGCGCACCCGGCAGTTGGATCGCCCTTTTGACTATGCGATTCCGCCGCGGTGGCAGGGCCGTCTGGCGCCTGGGCATCGGGTGTATGTGCCGTTTGGCAGGCAGTATTGCCAGGGCTACGTGCTGTCCATCGACGAAACCGCCAGCGGGCCGGCCAAGACCTTGAAGCCGATTCTCGCCGTACTGGACGAGATCCCGCTGTTTACCCCGGAGCTGCTGCAGCTCCATGAATTTGTGCGAGACCGCACCCTGTGCACCCACCTCGAGGCCCTTCAATCGATGATCCCGGGCGCTTACCGGGCCCACAGCGTTCGCCGCTACCGCGCGGTGCCGGGCGACCCGCCGGCGCTTTTATCGGCGGCGGCAGAGCGATTGTGGCAGGAACTTGCCGCGCGTCCGCAGGCGTTCGAACCGCTGGTGCGCAAATTCGGCCCCGATGCGGCGCTGCTCCTCGAGTTGTGGCTGAGCAGCGGGCACGTGGAAGAACGAGTGGAAGCCGAGGACGCTGTCCGCGCCCAGGTGGTCACGGTCCTCGTGCCGTCGGCGGACGCACAGACGCTGCAGGCTGCCGCCGCTGCACGCGCCAGGCGCGCGAAGAAACAGGCGGTGCTGCTGACGGCGCTGGCCCGGGACAAAGAGGTGCGGCTGCGGGAGGCCGGGATCCGCCCGTCTGACCCGGCGGTGCAGGCCCTCGTCGAACAGGGGCTGGCGGTGCTGCAGCAGCAGGAAGTCTACCGGGCGCCGGTGGCGGCAGCGCTCCGTGAACATCAGCCAAAGCGCGAACTCACGCCGGCCCAGGCGGCCGCGCTGCGGGCCATCCTGCAGGCGATGGCGGCGGCAGCGGGGCAGGGTGTGGTGCTGCACGGTGTGACCGGCAGCGGCAAGACCGAGGTCTACCTGCAAGCGATTGAAGCCTGCTTGGCGGAGGGCGGGGGTGCCATCGCGCTGGTTCCGGAAATTGCGCTGACGCCCCAGATGGTGGGGCGGTTTACGTCGCGCTTTGGACAGCGGGTGGCGGTTTTGCACTCCGGTCTGTCCGCTGGGGAGCGCCGCGACGAGTGGCTGCGGGTCCGCCGGGGTGAAGCCCGTGTGGTGGTGGGCGCAAGGTCTGCCATTTTTGCGCCCGTGGAGCAGTTGCGGCTGGTGGTGGTGGACGAAGCCCACGAATCGTCGTACAAGCAGGAGGAACGGCCGCACTACGACGCCCGGGAAATCGCCGGGTGGCGGGCGCGTCACAACCACGCGGCCGTGGTATACGGGTCTGCCACACCGTCGATGGAGCTGCTCCATGCCGCCGAGCAGGGGAAACTCACGTGGGTGAGCATGCCGTTTCGGATTGAAAACCGCCCCATGCCAGCCGTCACGATTGTCGACATGCGCGAGGCGCTGCGCCAGGGCAGCCGCGGGTTGTTCAGCGAGGCGCTCATCCACGGGCTGGAGGCGGCGGTCGAACAAGGGCAGCAGGCGCTGTTGTTCCTGAATCGGCGCGGGTATGCGGCGTTTGTGCTGTGCCGGGGGTGCGGGGAGTCGGTGCAGTGCCCGAACTGCGATATCTCCCTGACGCTGCACCGGCACGGCGGGGAGGAGTGGCTGCAGTGCCATTACTGTGAGTACCGGCAGGCGGTCCCGGAGGTCTGTGAGCGCTGCGGCGAACCTGCGGTCCGGCCGTTTGGCGTCGGGACGCAGCAGGTGGAACACGCGCTTCACGAGCGGTGGCCGCATTGGCGCGTACTGCGGATGGACGTCGACACGACGCGGCGCAAGGGTGCGCACCGGGAGGCAGTCGAGCGGGTTTTGAACGGGGAAGTCGACGTGCTGCTCGGCACCCAGATGATTGCCAAAGGCCTCGATTTCCCGAATGTCTCGTTTGTCGGGGTCATCGCGGCCGACACGATGCTGAACCTGCCCGACTTCCGTGCGGCAGAACGCACCTTCAGTTTGCTGACACAGGTCATCGGCCGCGCGGGACGGGCGGAAATTGCCGGCCAGACCGTGATTCAGACCTACCGGCCGGACCACTACGCCATCCAGGCTGCCGCCAGGCACGATTTTGCCGCCTTCTACCAAACCGAACAGGCGTACCGACAGGCCTTTCAATACCCGCCGTACTGCGAACTGGCGGTGTTTTTTGCGAGCCATGAGCAAGAGTCCTATGCGCGCGGCGCGGCGGCGCGGTTTGAACGGGAACTTCGGCGGTTGGTAGCTGCGCCGGACGCGGTGGTTCTGCCTGCTGCCCCTTCCGGCATTCGCCGCGCAAAGGGTCAATACCGATTTCAAGTTGTGGTAAAGTATTCTCAGTGGAACCGTGTCAAAAACGCGTTTGCCTCGAGTTACGCGGCCGTCAGCGAACGGATGCGTAAGCTTGGCGGCAGCTGCAGCCTCGATGTGAACGCATTGCACATATGATGGTGCAGGCATTTGAAGGTGCTGGATTTGAAATCGTTTGTCCGAAAAGGCGGCGGGCCCGCGTCGCCACGTCACCGCGGGCGGCGCATGCGAAACGTTGGCGCTTGGCATCCTGAGGCCCTTTTCGGACAACCTCTTGAAGGAGGATTTGGTGCGTGTCCATTCGTATCATCCGAACCGGGAACGACCCCGTTCTGCGTCAAATTGCCAAGCCGGTGGCGCAAGTCAACCGCGCGATTCACAAATTGCTGGATGACATGGCGGAGACGATGTACGCCGCGCCCGGTATCGGCCTGGCGGCAAACCAGATTGGCGTGGCGAAACGCCTCGTGGTGATTGATGTGGAGGACGAACACGGACTCCTGGAATTCATCAATCCAGAGATTC
This sequence comes from Alicyclobacillus cycloheptanicus, assembly GCF_028751525.1. Classification (GTDB taxonomy): domain Bacteria; phylum Bacillota; class Bacilli; order Alicyclobacillales; family Alicyclobacillaceae; genus Alicyclobacillus_L; species Alicyclobacillus_L cycloheptanicus. The sequence continues at coordinate 167,837 of NZ_CP067097.1, read as the reverse complement.
TTGAGAAAAGCGGCTCACAAAAGGACTATGAAGGCTGTTTGTCGCTGCCCGGCATCCGGGGCGCGGTCACGCGTGCCGAGTCTGTGACCGTTCGCGCGCTCAACCGGAACAACGAACCCTTTACCCTGCACGCGACTGGGCTTCTGGCGCGGTGCATTCAGCATGAGGTCGACCACCTGGACGGCATCCTGTTCACGGACTACCTGTCGCCGTCAGAGATTATTCACGAAAGTGAGGGGTCGCAAAAGCGATGAGCGATACGCCCGCCCGGGTCATCTTCATGGGGACGCCAGACTTTGCGGTGCCGTCGCTGCAGGTGCTCGCAACGGGCCCGTTTGAGATTGTCGGCGTCGTGACACAGCCGGACCGGCCGCAAGGGCGCAAGCGCATCCTCGCGCCGCCGCCCGTCAAACAGGCGGCAGAGGCCCTGGGACTGCCGGTCTTTCAGCCGGAAAAGGTGCGAGCAGAGGCTTCGCTCAAGCAGCTGGCGGCACTGCGCCCTGATGTGCTCGTCACGGCCGCCTATGGACAAATCCTGCCGCAAAAACTGCTCGATATCCCCCGTGTTGGCTGCATCAACGTACACGCTTCTCTGTTGCCTCGTTGGCGCGGCGCTGCGCCGATTCATCGTGCCATTCTCGCCGGGGACACGGAGACGGGTGTGACGTTAATGGAAATGGTGGCGGCGCTGGATGCGGGACCGGTCCTCGGAGCCGTGCGCGTGCCCATTTTGCCAGAAGACAACGTCGGGACGCTGCATGACCGGCTGGCACAAGCCGGCGCAGCACTGCTGCGGGAGCTGCTGCCGGCCTACCTGCGCGGGGAAATCCAGCCGACACCACAGCCGAAGGACGGCGTCACGTATGCCGACCGCATCCTGCGCAAGGACGAGTGGCTGGATTGGTCGCAGTCCGTAAGGACGGTGTTCAACCACATCCGGGGCTTGTCCCCGTGGCCTGGTGCCGCGACGCGCTGGCGGGACGGCGACCTCAAAGTCTGGGCGGCGGCACTGCCCGCATCAACAGCCGCCGAGGCGGGGCTGCCGCCTGCTTCCGACGCGGTGCAGCCGGGGTGTGCCGTGATGCGCAAAGACGGCGTCTTCGTGCGCTGCGGCGACGGCTGGGTGGAGTTGCGCGAAGTCCAGCCGTCCGGCCGGCGGCGGATGTCTGCGGCCGACTGGTTTCGCGGTACAGGGCTTACGGAGCTGCAGTTTGCGGTGCGGGTCGAAGGGGACGAAGAAGCAGACAAGGGCGGTCCAGGGTCATGATTGCTGCCGCCCGGCAGTGGGCCTTCGACATCCTCGTGCGCGTAGCGACCGAGCGCAGCTTCGCGAACCTGAGTTTGCAGGACGCCCTCGGCAAAGGGGCATTATCCGATCGCGATCGGGCCCTGTGTACAAGCCTCGTCTATGGTACGCTGCAGCGCCAGCGTTCGCTGGACGCCATCTTGCAGACGCACCTCTCGCGTCCTATCGACGGCTTGGAGCCGCGCGTTTTGGCGATATTGAGAATGACGGCCTACCAGGTGTTGTACCTGGACAAAATCCCAGGGTACGCGGCGGTCAGTGACGCGGTGGAACTGTGCAAGTCGGTTCGCCCCAAGGCGGCCGGGCTGGTCAACGCGGTGATGCGCGCGCTGCTGCGCGACCGTCGGCCGGCGGCGGTCCGCCTCAAAGACCTCACGGCAAGCGTCGCCGACTGGGCGGAACGAGCGGCTGTGATCCACTCGTATCCGACCTGGCTGGTGCGCCGCTTGGAACAAACCTACGGCCGCAGCCGGACCTGCTCGCTGCTCGAGGCGTGCAACGAGCCGCCGGCCTTGTCGGCTCGCGTCAATCGCTTACGGGCTACGCGCGCCCAAATTTTGTCGGAATTCGTCGAGGATGGTGCCGCACAAGCGTCTGTCCTGTCCCCGGATGGGATTCGCTTTCGCCGCGGGCTGGATGTGGGGTCGTGGGAGCCGTACCTGGACGGGCTGGTGAGCGTGCAGGACGAGGGGGCGATGGTCATTGCTCCCTTGTTGCAGGCGCAGGCGGGTGAACGCATCCTCGACATGTGTGCGGCGCCGGGCGGGAAGACGGCGCACATTGCGGAGCTGCAAGGGGATGCGGGTGACATCCTGGCCTGCGATGTGCACGCCCATAAGGTGCGGCTGATTGAAGAGACGGCCAGCCGGCTCGGCCTGGCCAGCATCAAGGCCGTGTGCTGCGACGCTCGGACGCTGACCGCAGAGGCAGAACTTCAGGGCGCGTTTGACGCCATTTTGTTGGATGCTCCCTGCAGCGGCTTTGGCGTCCTGCGGCATCGGCCGGAAATTCGCTGGCAGCGAACAGAGGCGGACGTGCTGCAGTTGACAAAGCTGCAGCAGGGATTACTGGCGGCCGCGGCGGAATTGGTGCGGCCGGGCGGCCGCATCGTGTATTCCACATGCACGATGCTGCCGGAAGAGAACGAAGGCGTCGTTCGAGCCGTGATCGAAACGGGTACAAATGCCTTGGCGTGGGATGATATCACTGGCGAACTTCCACCGCTCCTGGTCGAGAGTGCGCGGGAACAGCCGGGACAATTGCTTCTGATGCCGGACTTGTACGGGACGGATGGTTTTTATATGGCGCGATTGAGAAAGAAGGAGACCTGAGATGCACCACCTTTACAACTTCCGCAAGCGAGAGCTCATCGATCTGCTCAAGACATACGGCGAGCCGTCGTACCGAGCGACGCAGATCTTTGAGTGGCTGTACCAGAAGCGGGCGACCCGCATCTCGGAGATGACAAATTTATCGAAAAAACTGCGCCAGCGGCTGGAAGAGGAAGCGACGGTGGTCACCTCCGAGGCGTTGCGCAAGCAAGTGTCCAAGGTGGACGGCACGGTCAAGTTCCTGTTGGGCTGGTCCGACCACGTCACTGTTGAAACGGTCCTGATGCGGCACGATTATGGGAACAGCGTGTGTGTTTCGACTCAGGTGGGGTGCAAGATGGGCTGCACCTTTTGCGCCTCCACGCTGGGCGGCATGATTCGACAGATGACTGCAGGCGAAATGGTGGAACAGCTGCTGTGGAGCCAGCGCTTGCTGGACGACACCGACGAACGGGTGTCTTCTGTCGTCCTGATGGGTTCGGGCGAGCCGATGGACAACTACGAACAGGCCATGAAGTTCATTGATATTATTAACGATCCAAACGGGTTGAACATCGGGCAGCGGCACATAACGATTTCCACCGTGGGCTTGGTGCCGGGCATCATTCGGCTGGCGGACGATGGACGACCGATTACGCTGGCCGTCTCGCTGCACGCGGCGAATGATGAATTGCGCAGCTCCATGATGCCCGTCAATCGCGCGTACCCTCTTGAGAAGTTAATGGAAGCATGTCAGTATTACTGTCAAAAGACGGGGCGCAGAATCAGCTTTGAATACGCGCTGGTGGGTGGCAAGAACGATTCGCTGGAGGATGCCAGGCAGCTGGCTGCCTTGATCCGCAACCTGCCGAGTCATGTCAACCTCATCCCAGTGAACTACGTTCCGGAACGAAATTATTCACGTACCCCGAAGGATCAAATTGATGCGTTCTTGCAGGAACTGCGCAGGCTGGGTGTCAACGCCACGATACGCCGTGAGATGGGACATGACATTTCCGCCGCCTGCGGACAGCTGCGCGCAGAACACGCCGAATTGGTTTGAACCGGTGTGGATGAGGAGAGCCAAGGAGTGAAGCGAATGCTGTATGCCGCCAGGTCACACATCGGACTGGTCAGGCAAATGAATCAGGATGGATTTGCCGTTCATACGGATGTACTGCCGTGGCGGCTGCTGATTGTCGCGGACGGGATGGGCGGAGCCTCTGCTGGAGAAGTGGCCAGTCAAATCGCCGTGGGAGAAGTGTCGCGCGTGATTTTGAGCCGCCTGCCAGAAGGCCATGTCGACCCAGCGGAGCTGCTGCGTGAAGCCATCTTTTCCGCCAACCAGAGAATTTGGGAGACCGCCAAAGAGAATCCGGCCTACGTCGGGATGGGAACGACCATTGTGTCGGTTTTGACGGATGGGGAGACGCTGGTCTTTGCCCACGTGGGCGACAGCCGCGGCTATTTGTGGCGGAATCACACACTTCAACAGGTGACGCACGACCATTCACTGGTCGCCGAACTGGTGCGCCGCGGACAGTTGACGGAGGAGGAAGCACTCGTCCACCCGCAGCGGAACATTGTCACGCGGTCCTTGGGAACGTCCGAGAACAGTTACCCAGACCTGGACATTTTGACATGGCATCCGGGAGACGCGCTTTTGTTATGCTCTGATGGGCTTTCCAACCTGGTGGGTTCAGACGAATTGTCCACCCACCTTGCGCAAGCTGCGTCGGTCACCTCGCAGGACGAGATTGAACGAATTGCGGACAGTCTGCTCAAGCTGGCGCTCGAACGCGGCGGGCCGGACAATATCACGTTGATTGTGGCTGCGCACGGAGACGGGGGCGGGCAGGCATGACCATCAAGCGTCTGGGTGGACGTTACGAACTCGAGACCGTGATTGGCGGCGGCGGAATGGCCGTCGTCTATAAGGCGCTTGACACCTTGCTGAACCGCACCGTTGCGGTGAAAATGCTGCGCGCGCAGTACGCCGGCGATGAAGAATTTGTGAACCGCTTCCGCCAGGAGGCCCAGTCGGCGGCGCGTCTGTCCCACCCGAACATCGTGAGTCTGTACGACGTCGGCATGTCCGAAGGCGAGTACTACATCGTCATGGAGTATGTCAACGGGCCCACCTTGAAGGACGTGATTCGCGAACGGGCGCCGCTGCCGGTTCCCGAAGCGCTGGACATCACGCAGCAAATTTGTGATGCGCTGGCACATGCACATGACCACCGCATCATTCACCGGGACGTGAAGCCCCACAACATTCTGTTGACGCAGTCGGGCCAAGTGAAGGTGACGGACTTCGGCATCGCACGCGCGGTCACGGGCAACACGATTACCCTGCAGCATGACACGTCCGTGCTCGGGTCTGTGCACTACTTCTCGCCTGAGCAGGCGCGAGGCGGGGCGGCCAGTGTCAAGAGCGACATCTACTCGGTCGGCGTGGTCCTGTACGAGATGCTGACCAAGCAGCTGCCGTTCTCCGGTGATTCGCCGGTCAGTGTGGCGCTCAAACACTTGCGGGATCGGTTTGTTGATCCGCGCGACATCAACCCAGACATCCCGCAGAGCGTGGAGAATATCATTTTGCGCTGTCTGGTCAAACGTCCGGAGGCGCGTTATCCGGACATGCGTGCCGTGAAGGCTGACTTGCAGACGGCACTGGACAACCCGGATGTGCCCAAGTTCGTGACGCCGGCGGATACAACAACCGAGGAGACCATCGCGATCCCGGCGATTGGCGGTACCCGGGCGGCCATCTCCTCCTCCTCGGATGGACAGGCGGCGGATCCGCAGCCGAAGAAGCGCCGCAAGTGGTGGAAGAGCCTGATGTGGACCGGTGTGGGGCTGGCCGTTCTGTGTGTCGGTGCGCTGGCCGCTTACTACATTGTCATGGATCTCGTCCAGGTACCCAACGTCACGATGCCCAACGTGATTGGCAAAACGGAACAGCAGGCCATCACGATTTTGGTCAAAGATGGGTTTTCGCGCGGACAGATTCACACGCAGCAGGCGGCAAGTGCCCAGCAGCCGCAGGGGCATGTGTACGCACAGACGCCGCCAGCGTCTGAACAGGTGAAGCCGACACGGGACGTTTATTTGTACATTAGTACGGGCCAGGCCAAGATTCAGGTGCCGGATGTCACGGGACTTCCGGCTGGGCAGGCGTACACCACGCTGCAGAACGACGGTTTCACGAACATCAAAGATGTGCAGGTGCAAAGTGCGGAGGTGCCGGCCGGCGACGTGGTTGCGTCCAATCCGCCGGCGAATTCGAAGGTGACCCCGAACACGCCGATTACCTTACAAGTCAGCCAGGGCGCGGAGACTTCGGTGCCCGACGTGATTGGAATGACCCTGAGTGAAGCGACCAACGCGCTCAAACAGGCGCACTTGCAGCTCGGCCAGGTCAACCAGATTGCCTACCCCGCGGCACCGGATGGCTCGGTCTTCAATACCTTCCCGTACAAACCTGGTGACCAAGTGCCAGCCGGAACAACCATTGACTTGTGGGTGGCGACCAATTCGGGCACAGCCAACAACACGACGGGGAACGAGACGGGCAGCGGCGGCGGAAATGCGGCCAACGCCACGAATACAACGAATACATCGCTCGACAACCTGCCGCCCGACACGCACGTGCGGCCCGTGACGATTCGCGTGCCGGACAAAAACGGCAAGCCGATTCAGGTGCTGATTGACAAGTCGGACGCGGTCTCGAGCAATGAAGCAGCCGTGAACCAGACCATTACGAAGGACAGCACCTGGACCATTACGTTGTACTTGACACCGGACTCCCAAGGGGAAATCCAGGTGTACGAAAACGGCAAGCTGAAGCAGGATTACCCGGTTCAGTATTAGCGTGTGCGCCAGGCTTCACGGCCGGCTCGGCAGAAACGGATGGAAAGATGGTGGAAGCAGGGGGTGTCTCAGGTGCCGGAAGGCGTAGTCGTGCGCTCGCTCGCTGGTTTCTTTGATGTGTCGGACGGCGATACGGTGCGGCGTTGCCGCGCCCGAGGCGTGTTCCGCAAACGCGGCGTGACCGTGCTCGTCGGCGACCGCGTCACGTATGAACCCATGGGTGCCGCAGAAGGGGTGATTCAGTCCGTGCTTCCGCGCACGACCGAGTTGATCCGCCCCCCTGTCGCCAATGTCGACCAGGCGCTGCTGGTGTTTTCGCTGGTCGATCCCGATTTTCTGCCGCACTTGCTCGACCGGATGCTGGTGGTGGTGACGGCTGCAGGACTGCGTCCTGCCATCGTGATCACCAAGACGGACCTGGCGGATGCCAAACAGGTGGAACGCGTGATGCGGGTGTACCAGGCTGCGGGTTACGACGTGTGTCCGACGGCAACCAAAGCCGGCGCGGGGGTGGACGCGGTGCGCACGCTGCTGCGCGGTCGGGTGACGGTGATGGCGGGTCCATCCGGCGTCGGGAAGTCCACCCTGGCCAACGCGCTGGACCCGGGGCTCGGCGTGAAAATGGGGGAAGTCAGCGAGAAGCTCGGGCGGGGGAAGCACACGACCCGGCACGTGGAGCTGTTCAAGCTGGCGGAGGATACCTACATTGTGGACGCCCCCGGCTTCAGCCAGCTGGAGATTGGCCTGGCGCCTGCTGAGGTACGCGATTATTTCCCGGAGTTCGCCGCGTTCGCACCGGCGTGTCCGTACCGGGGCTGCCTGCACATGGAAGAGGAAACGTGCGCGGTCAAGGATGCTGTGGCGCGCGGGCAAATCGACGAAACCCGCTACCGTTCTTATGCGGCCTTTGTTCAGGAACTGCGGGAAAAGGAGGAGCGAAGGTATTGAACATTATCGCGCCGTCGATTCTGGCGGCTGACTTTGCCAATCTCGCGGGGGAGGTGGATGCGGTCGTGGCCGGGGGCGCCGACTGGATTCACATCGATGTGATGGACGGACACTTTGTGCCGAACCTCACGATGGGACCGTTGGTCGTCAGTGCGCTGCGTCCGCGGTGTGCCCGCCCGCTCGATGTGCACCTGATGATTCTGCGCCCGGAGCAGTACATCGAGGCGTTCGTCACCGCCGGCGCCGATACCGTCACCGTGCACTGCGAAGCGACGCCTCACATTCACCGCGTCTTGCAGCAGATTCGCAGCCTTGGGGCAAAGGCGGGGCTGGCGCTCAACCCGGGCACTGGACTCGATGTCCTCGACGCGCTGATGGGTGAGTTTGACATGCTGCTCCTGATGACCGTGAATCCTGGGTTTGGCGGCCAGGCATTTTTACCGTTCGTGCTGCGTAAGATTCAACAGGCGAGACAACGACTGGATGCAGCAGGGTACCGCGCTGTGCCAATTGAAGTGGACGGCGGTATCACCAGGGATACGATTGGCAGCGCAGCGCGGGCGGGTGCCGAGGTGTTTGTTGCGGGGTCCGCGATTTTCTCTCGGTCCGATCGCAGCGCGGCCGTGGCCGAACTCCGCCAGGCCGCAGCCGGTTCAAACCACTAGGTCCCTGCGCCGACGCACACATCGAGCACTGCGGAATATACATGTATCGATGGAGGCACTTGCCCATCTGCAGCATGCCAGGGGGCGGACAGCAGAAGGAGGGGGATCCGCTTGAAGTTCTACACCATCAAGCTTCCCAGATTCCTGGGGGGAATTGTGAAAGCATTCATTGGAGCGATCACAAAGGACTGAGGTGTCGAGCGCGGAACACGGCGCGCGTGCGCCACAGAGCGGCATCGTCAAAACATCCTAACGAACGGTCCGAAAGTGGCACACTGGCACTTCCGGGATGTCGCCTGCAACGGCCCGGCGCTCCAGGAGGTGTCAGGGCGGTGTGGCCCGCTTTCGGACACGTCCTGCGCGTCCGGCAGACAGGCCCTCCCGCGTATCGATGTCAGGTCGATGGTTGTGTGGAACAGGGTTTGACGGTTTTGTTTGACAACTTTTATTGTGAAGGCGTTTGTTCAAAAGTTTTTGCCCGCGAAGAAAGGGACTGTTGGCGGTCGTCCGAAGATGAGCCGCAACAGTCCCTATTCATCCGTACTTGCATGCCGCCGCTGCTTATACCGCACGAACAACTTTGCCTGCTTTCAGGCAGCGTGTGCATACGCGCATCCGTTTCACGGTTCCATTGACATTGACACGAACAGACTGCAGATTCGGCAGCCAACGACGCTTGTTCAGGATGTGCGAGTGGCTCACCTGGTTCCCGGTCGTCGGTCCCTTTCCACAAACTTCGCAACGTCTTGCCATTTCATCGCACCTCCTCGCTTGACGGCGCTTCAAGCTGTCCAGACTGCGTGATGACAGACCCGGACAACTGTTCAACAGTGGATGATTCCAGAATGAAGCCGCTCCTGCGGCGGAATCTCCGGTTTTAGACACCGATGTATTGTAGCATATGGATTTCCCAGCGCGCAACTAACTGCCGCGGGTGCACAGGAGCCGTGCTGCAAATTCGTTTGCTGGTACGCACTTTCCCGGCGCTGCATGGTATAGTACAATTGCACAAAGTACCGCAGGGGGTAACCTGATGCCGAAGACGATGGAAACCGCATTAGGAACGATTACCATTGCCGAGGACGTTGTCGCAACACTGGCGGGGCTCGCTGCAATGGATTGTTATGGCCTGGTTGGCATGGCGTCGCGCAGACAGGTCAAGGATAGCTTGAGTGAACTGCTGGGCCGGGACAATCCGGGGAAGGGTGTGGAGGTCCGCATTGACAATGATTTTGTCGAAGTGGACTTGTACATCATCGTCAGTTATGGAACGAACATCTACGAAGTCGCGCAAAATGTACGGGAGAAAGTCCGATACGTACTGAATCAGTCGATCGGCATTCAAGTCGATCGCGTCAACATCTTGGTGCAGGGCGTACGTGTTACCGTACCTGATCGCTAGGAGGAACTCATGTCTTTAGAGGACCGTCTTGATGGTACCGCGTTTGCACAGTTGCTGCGGGCAGGTCATGCCCGGCTCAAACAGCATGTGGATGTGGTAAACGCGCTCAATGTGTTTCCCGTTCCGGACGGAGACACAGGAACGAACATGGAACTTTCCCTTGCTTCCGGGGTTGCGCGGCTGGCGGAGCGCGACGAGTGGCCGCTCGGCAGCGCGGCGCAGGCGCTGGCGGCTGGGTTGTTGATGGGGGCGCGCGGCAATTCCGGCGTGATTCTCTCGCAGTTGTTTCGCGGCTTCCTGAAGGTCACGCAGCGGGTGGATGCGCTGGACATCGAGACCTTTGCGGCGGCGCTGCAGGAGGGTGTTCAGATTGCCTATCGGGCGGTTTCCAAGCCGGTGGAAGGCACGATGCTGACGGTGGCCCGCGAGGCTGCTGCGGCGGGGGTGCGCGAGGCGCGCCATGCCACGAGTTTTGCAGCGTGGATGGCGTCGGTATACGATGCGGCGAAAACGGCGCTGGAGCGTACGCCCGAACAGCTGGCCGTTTTGAAGGAAGCGGGCGTGGTCGATTCCGGGGGACAGGGCCTGGTATACATCTATGAGGGTTTTTTGGCCTGGCTGCAAGGGGATGTGGCCGTTGATACTCCGGTGGAAACGGCGCGGCACGCGGCGGCCCCGCGGAACGACGCATTGGATTTTGCAGCTGCACAGATCGATCACGACGGCGAATACGGGTACTGCACAGAAGTGCTCGTCCGTGTGGCGGAGATGTCGACGGAAGACGCCGAGCGGCAGTTGCGGGAACGGCTCGGCACGTATGGGGACTCCCTGTTGGTGGTAGGCGCGGACGACCTGGTCAAGGTGCATGTTCATACCCTTCACCCGGGAAGGGTGTTGGAAGATGCCATTGCGCTCGGACCGCTGGTCAAAATTAAGATTGACAACATGACCGAACAGCATGCGGACATTCGGGGTACTGCGGAGCCGTTGCACCCGGAAGCGTCGGCTGAGGGGAAGACGGACGGCAAGGCAGCGGGGAAGGCGGTCGCGATTGTCGCGGTCGCGGCCGGAGAGGGCCTGCAGCGGGTGTTTGCGAGCCTGGGTGCGGACGTCGTGATCGCCGGCGGGCAAACAATGAACCCGAGCACCGAGGACATCGTGGAAGCGGTGCGGTCGACGGCCAGCGTCGAGACCATCGTGTTACCCAACAACAAGAACATTGTGATGGCGGCGAATCAGGCGCGCGAGGTGCTTGGCCGCCATGTGCATGTCGTGCCGACGACTTCCATTCCGGAAGGCATCGCCGCGCTCATGTCGTTTCACCCGGAGGATTCCGTCGCGGACAACACGCGCCGGATGACCGAGGCGATTCGCCGAGTGCACGCGGGGCAAGTGGTTCGCGCAGTGCGCGACAGTGTCTATCAAGACCGTGCCATCAAAGCGAATCAGTTCTTGGGGCTGGTCAACCAGGAACTGATGGACGTACAGGACGACCGGCTGGCGGTCGCGATGAACGTCATTCGCGCGATGGGCGGCATGGATGCGGAATTGTTGACTGTTTTCTACGGGTCCGGCGTGCCCGAGGAAGAGGTCAACCAACTGTGTGAGGATGTCCAACAGACCTTTGGGCTGGAGGTTGAACGGCAGTACGGCGGTCAACCGGTATACGACTACATCTTTGCGTTGGAGTGAAAGCGGATGCTTCGGGAGACCCCGGTTTCCCACGTCGCAGGCATAGGACGAGCGAAGGAAAAGGCGCTGGCCGAACTCGGCATTCACAGCGTCTTTGATTTGCTGCATCACTTTCCTGTCCGGTACGAAGACCGGAGCATTCGCCCCTTTGAGTCGTTCGAGGACGGCGCCAAGGTGACGGCCAGGGCGGTGGTGGAGGGTCAGCCGCGGGTCCGCTGGCACGGCGGCAAGCGGTCAGTGTTGTCGGTGCCGCTGCGCATCGACCAGCGGTTTCGCGTGACGGGGATGTGGTTTAACCAGCCGTACCTGAGTCAGAAGCTGACCGACGGCCGGATGGTGCTCGTGCATGGGAAGTACGATCGCGATCGCAATGTGATTGTGGTCAGTCACACGGACTTTTCGATGTCCGCCAGCGACGCGGTGGGCGCGTTTGTGCCGGTGTACCGGACCGGGCAGGGCATCACGTCGGCGCAGATGCAGGCACTCATTGCCCGAGCTTTGCAGCAATTTGGGGAGGCCGTCGACGATGTGCTGCCGCATGCATTCTTGCAAAAATACCGTCTCGTCACGCATCTGGAAGCCATCCGGTTGATTCATGCCCCCAAATCGGCGGAGGAACTGCGGCAGGCGCACCGGCGCCTGGCCTTCGAGGAATTCTTTCTCTTCCAGCTTCAGCTGCAGTGGTTTCGGGCGCAGCAGCATCAAGTCTTCGAAGGCGTTGCCCGGGTCGTCCCGACGGATGCGTTCGAGCGGTTTTGCGCCTCGCTCCCGCAGCCGCTGACCGCGGCCCAGGTGCGGGCGTGCCAGGCGGTGGCTGCGGACATGGCCCGGCCCCGCGCGATGGCGCGGCTCCTGCAGGGGGATGTGGGTTCCGGCAAAACGTGGGTGGCGTTCTGGGCGGCCTACGCCACGTTTCGGACGGGCGCACAGACCGCCTTGATGGCGCCCACGGAAATCCTGGCCGAGCAGCACTACCACAATGCGCAGGAACGGCTGGTCCCGCTGGGGATGCGCGTCCGGCTGCTGACGGGCAGCACGCCGTCATCCGAACGGACGGCCGTGCTGCAGGCGCTGGCGAACGGCGGGATCGACCTGTTGGTGGGTACCCATGCCTTGTTGACGGAGGACGTGGTGCTTCAAAACCTGGGCCTCGTCATCACGGACGAGCAGCACCGCTTTGGCGTTTCCCAGCGCTCCCTGCTGCGGGCCAAGGGGCACACCCCGGATGTCTTTATGCTGACCGCGACACCCATCCCGCGAACGCTGGCGCTGGCCGTCTACGGCGATTTGGATGTCTCCGTACTGGATGAACTGCCGGCCGGCAGACGCCCCGTCGAGACGCGCTGGCTGCCGATGCAGAAGGAAGAAGAAGCGCTCCGGCTGGCTCGGAGAGAGCTTGCCCGCGGCCGGCAGGTGTATGTGGTGGCGCCGCTGGTCGAGCAGTCTGAGCAGCTGGCGGACGTGCAGTCGGCTGCGCAGCTCGCAGACAACCTCAAGGACGCGTTTGCGGGCTACACGGTGGGGCTCTTGCACGGCAAAATGAGCACACGCGACAAAGAGGCCGTGATGCGGGACTTTGTCGCTGGAAACATCCACGTGTTGGTGAGTACCACGGTGATTGAAGTGGGGATTGATGTGAAAGCTGCAACGGTGATGCTGGTGTACCACGCCGAACGGTTTGGGCTGGCCCAGCTTCATCAGCTGCGGGGACGGGTGGGGCGCGGCAGCGCGCAAAGCTACTGTATTCTGCTGTCAGATGCTGAAGGCGAGGTCGCCAAGCGGCGGCTGCAGACGCTGGTGGAAACCACCGACGGCTTTGTCATTGCCGAGCGTGACCTGGAACTGCGCGGCCCCGGAGAGTTCCTGGGGGTGCGGCAAAGCGGTCTGCCCGAATTCACCGTCGGGGACATCGCGCGCGACTTTCGAATCATGGAAGTGGCGCGCGAGGAAGCCAGCCGCTTGTTGGCAAATCACGATTTTTGGCTGCTGCCGAAATTCGCCCGGCTGCGTGCGGAAATCGAGAAAGTGCCAGAACAATCCTATTATCGCGATTAAGAAACACAAGCTTCTTGATGCATGCGAAAACCGCGCAGCAGTCCATAAAGTGGTAGTCATAAATCTCCCTTGCCCTGTAGAATACTAGGCCTACAACCCAAGGGAGGTGAGAAACATGGCGCAGGGACAGAAGAGAAACACGCCTGTCGTGCCAAACGCCATCAAGGCGCTGGATCAGTTCAAGTACGAAGTGGCTTCCGAACTGGGTATCAATCCGCCGCAGGATGGGTATTGGGGCACGATGACCACCCGTGACACTGGTGCGATTGGAGGCCACATGGTCCGCAAGATGGTTGCGTTGGCCGAACAGCAGCTCGCCGGACGCCAAGGTTTCTAATCACCTGATACGTTGTGGATGTTGATGTTTGAAACAGGGAGATCGGTGAAAGCCGGTCTCCCTGCGTTTGTCGTACGCCCGGCTGTCGACCGCGGCTTGATTGTTTCACGGGGCGCCGATAGTATGGAAGTTGTGACGAATGACAGGAGTGCTGGTGCGCCGTGATGTACAAAACCATGCTTCGTGCACTTCCCAAGCAAACGTTGACAGCGGCCGTGGGGTCTTTTTCGGGGCATCGTGCCAGCCGGTTTCTCATTCCTTGGTATGTGCGTCATTATCAGATTGATGTGTCGGAAGCAGAACGGCCCCTGCCGGAGTATGCGTCATTAAAAGACTTTTTCAGCCGCCGGCTGCGGCCTGGCGTTCGCGAAGTTCAACCGAGCGGGCTCATTTCTCCGGTCGACGGTACCGTCAGTGAGTTAGGACGCGTGGAGGCCGGAAGGCTGCTGCAGGCCAAGGGGTGTTCCTACACCCTGGCAGCGCTGCTTGGGGACGCACGTGCGGCAGAGCCGTTTTACGAGGGGCACTACATTACGCTTTATCTGAGTCCGCGGGACTACCACCGGATCCACATGCCGGTGAATGGAACGGTGACCCGATGGAGGTATATTCCGGGCAGTCTGTACCCGGTCAACGTAAGCGGTGTCACCCACATCGACGGGCTGTTCACAAAAAACGAGCGGTTGATTTCCTTTATTGAGTCTGACCGCGGTTCGCTGGCGATGGTCAAAGTGGGGGCGACCATCGTCGGCAGTATTCGCACGCCTTACGGGCCTGCCTATGCCAAGCCGCGGCAGCGGCAGCGGCATGGTATTTTAGAAGGCCGTCCGCAGCTGCGGCTTTCGCGCGGCGAAGAAGTTGGCTATTTTGAGTTTGGGTCGACGGTCATTCTGGTGATGGCGCCGACGGTCGTGTCGTCCTTCGCCGTCCGCGCTGGCGATACGGTCAAAATGGGGGAAACCCTGGCACACCTCAATCCGTCGATCGGCGTACCGATGTCTGAATAGTTTTGCTGCACAGGGGGAGACTATACCCGAGAGGTGATGGGTATGCGACCCGTTCGATATGTCGCCAAGCTGTGCGGCAAAGGCTTGCGGACGTACTGGTCGTGGATGGTCCAGGCCGGTGAACAAATGGGCGATTACTACGGGCCTTGGTGATGTTCGAGCACGAGGAGCCGGGGCAATCGACGCATTTTGTCGGCTGTTCCTACGCACAAATCGTGCTCACGGTGTGCTCCATATGCATGGGGACGCAGAAATGCGTCCCTATTTGTGATCTCCTTCTTGCCCCGTGGCCATAAAACTTGTACATTGGATGGGGACAGTCCGCTTCTACTTGTCCTTCGGACGAGGTCGAACGTGTCGGAAGCACGGTGTCTTTCACGATGTAAGTGAAATATTGATGTTGATGGGGGTACTTATCGGATGAGGATTTTGGTTGCCGGCGGAGATGGCTTTTGTGGATGGCCGACCGCATTACATCTCTCCAAGCGAGGTCATGAGGTTGCCATTGCGGACAGCTTGATTCGTCGGAAATGGGATGAGGAACTCGGTACGCAGTCGCTGACGCCGATTGCATCGTTGGAAGAACGCGTTGCGGCTTGGCGCGAGGCGTCCGGGAAATCCATTCCAGTGTATATTGGAGATTTGATGTCATACGAATTTGTGGAACACATGTTCAAGGAGTTTCAGCCGGACGCCATTGTTCACTTTGCTGAGCAGCGTTCTGCGCCGTACTCCATGATTGACCGCGAACACGCTGTGTTTACACAGATGAACAACGTGGTCGGAAACCTCAACGTGCTGTATGCCATCAAGGACATCACGCCCGACTGCCACTTGATTAAGCTCGGAACCATGGGTGAGTACGGCACACCAAACATTGATATTGAAGAAGGCTACATCAAGATTCAGCACAAGGGACGGGAAGACGTACTGCCGTATCCAAAGCAGCCGTTCTCGTTCTATCATCTCTCCAAAGTCCATGACAGCCACAACATCATGTTTGCCTGCAAATCCTGGGGGATTCGCGCGACAGACTTGAACCAGGGTGTCGTGTACGGATTGTGGACGGAGGAGACGCGTCAAGCGGAAGCCCTGTACAACCGCGTGGATTATGACGGCGTGTTTGGTACCGCCCTGAATCGCTTTTGCATCCAGGCTGCCACCGGGCATCCGCTGACCGTGTACGGGAAAGGCGGACAAACCCGGGCGTTCCTGGACATCCGCGATACCGTGCAGTGTATTGAACTGGCTGCGCTGCATCCGGCTGAACCGGGTGAGTTCCGCGTGTTCAACCAGTTCACCGAGCAGTTCTCTGTGCTCGAGCTGGCGGAGCGCGTGCAGCGCGTCGCGGCAGAGCGGTTCTCCTTGCAGGCGGAAATCGCGCACCTCCCGAACCCGCGGGTGGAGAAGGAAGAGCACTACTATCATGCTGTGCATACCAAATTGTTGGACCTGGGCTTGCAGCCGCACCTGCTGTCGGATGACCTGATTGCGGACTTGATTGAGACCGCGACCCGTTACCGCGACCGCGTAGACTTTGATGTCATTGCACCCAGTTCAACCTGGAGGTAACGCCTGAATGCGCATTGCGATGATTACCGAGACGTTTTTGCCTGGCACCGACGGCATTGTGACACGCCTGTGCGCCACATTACGCCACTTGGAGCAGACGGAGCATGAAATTTTGCTCATCGCGCCAGAGGGCGGAATCACGGCATACGCTTCGGCAACTGTGGTAGGGATGCCGACGTTTCGGTTCTTCCTCTATCCAGACAAAAACTTTGCACTTCCAAGAATGCGCATTGGCAAGGTGCTTCGGGAATTCCAGCCGGATTTAGTGCACGTTGTAAATCCGGCCTTTCTCGGGCTCGCCGGCATCTACTACGCGTGGCGGTATCAGTTCCCGCTTATCGCGTCGTATCACACCAATGTTCCTGCTTATGCGCGCCATTATCGACTTGATTTCCTGGAACCTGCGTTATGGTGGTTTTTCCGCACCCTGCACAACCGTGCCGAGGTGAATCTTTGTACGTCCCGAGCCACACTGGCCGATTTGGAGGCGCACGGCTTTCGCAATTTGGCACTGTGGGAGCGCGGGGTGGATGTTCAATTGTACAGGAGCGCCAAACGGACGACTGCCATGCGGGAGCGGTTGTTAGGTGCGCCGGATACCGGGCAGAAGCTGCTTCTCTACGTCGGCCGGGTCGCGCCGGAGAAAAACATTCAGAACGTCCGTCCGTGTCTGGACGCGCTGCCAGAGGCGCATTTTGCGATTGTTGGGGACGGACCGCACCGCGCAGAATTGGAGCAAGTCTTCGCGGGGACGAAAACTGTCTTTACCGGTTTTCTGCACGGAGAGGAACTGGCAGAGGCCTATGCAGCGGCAGACGGGTTCATTTTCCCGTCGACGACGGAAACCTTGGGCTTGGTCCTGTTTGAAGCGATGGCGACGGGCATCCCGGTCATGGCCGCCGACAGCGCCCCGACCCGGGAGGTGCTGGAGAACGGGCAAGCAGGGTTTATTTTCGATCCGACGGACCCCCTGTCCATGGTCGAAACGATGAAGCAAATGTTATACAATCAGGAAAAACGTAAGCGGGTTCAGGAACGCGCCCGTGAGATTGCGGATACACTGGACTGGGCCGGACCGACGCAGCAGCTCATCGCGGAATACGAACGGGTATACGCGAGGCGCACGGCCAGAGCCGGCGCTCGGATTGTCGGAGAGTCACGGTAATTCGCTTGTGTCACGGAAAGTTTCCAGTGGAAGGAGAACCCCGTTTGGCCTCTGAGCAAGTGCCAGTTTCGTATGGAATTCGACACACGTTCAAGCGGTACACCAAGTTTCTGATTGTGGGCGGCGCAAATGCGGTGGTCGACCTTGTCGTGCTGAACGCGCTGATTTTGATTGCTCCGACGCGTCATGCGGCAACCCTTTCCATCTATAATACGGTGGCCGTCATTTGTGCCATCTTGAACAGCTATGTCTGGAACCGCCGGTGGACGTTCGCCGACGCCTCTGAGGGGACACGACGCGAGAAAGTCCTGTTCGTCGTTCAGGCGGTGGTCAACATTATCGTCAACGACATTGTGGTGGTCTGGTTATCAGAATACCTGGTCTTTTCAAGGTCGGTTCCCCTGTTTGTGAGCAGCAACGCTTCCAAAGCCCTCGCGATGCTGATTTCCTCCAGTTTCAGCTACGTCTGTATGCGGGCGTTCGTGTTCCGGGGCCGCCGCCGCTGAGGCGTGGCCGCTCGCGACCCAGCCTGCGGCAGCCGCTGCCGGATGCCTCAGGTGCGGAAGTCCGGCGCAATGGAACGCCAAGGCAGCACTTCTTCAAACCGGCGGGCGACCGCCAGCAGTTTCCGCTCTGCCCGCGCTGGGCCAATCAATTGCAGTCCCACAGGCAGCTGGTCGACCGTCAACCCACAGGGAATGGTGACGGCGGGCAAACCGCTCAAATTCCATGGGTTCGTATAGCGGGTCAAGTGACTCCGCACCGTCACTTCAAGCGTCCGGATGTGTGTCTTGGCTTGTCCGATATCGGTGGCGGCAAGCGGTGTGGTGGGTGTCACCAGCACATCCACCTCAGACAGGAGTCGTTCGACCGCGCTGCGAAACCGCCGGCGTACCTCCAGCGCCTGCACGTACTGGTAGCCGGGAATGGCATCTGCGGCTTCCAGTCTTTGGCGCACGTCCTCGCCGTACAACGCTGGCTGGTCGCGCAGCCAGTCCGCGTGGACGGCCCGTGCCTCACTTCCGATGACTGCGTTTTGTGCTTCCGGAACTTCCTCGATATACGGAACGACGACTTCCTCAAACGAGAACGCCGGGCAATCCCGCTCCACGCGGCGCAGGGCTTCCGTCACCGTTTGCAGCACCCCTGCCTGACACTTGTCGAAAAAGAAGCGCTTGGGCACGCCGATGCGGACGGGCTGCGCCAACACACCCGATTCGTAGGATGGGACGGGGGCGCGCAGGGCATGCGGGTCTCTAGGGTCATACCCCGCCATGACGTTCAGCATCAGGGCCGCATCCTGCACCGTGCGTGTCATTGGCCCGACGTGATCGAGCGATGGGGCCAATGGAAACACACCGGATGCAGGAACCAAGCCGTGTGTCGGTTTGAGCCCGACGTGGCCGGTCAGGGCCGCGGGGATGCGGATGCTTCCGCCAGTGTCGGTGCCGACCGCGGCCGTACAGAGTCCGGCGGCGATGGCGGCTGCGCTGCCGCCGCTCGACCCGCCGGTGATTTTGGCGCGGTTCCACGGGTTGACGCAATTGCCGTAATGCGGGTTTTCCGAAGTCGTGCCATACGCGTATTCGTGCAGGTTGGTCTTACCGATGATGATGGCGCCCGCGCGCTGCAGCCGGCGTACGACGGCTGCCGAAGCGGCCGGGAGGACATCGCGCCGATGCAGGCCGCCATATGTGGTGGGCGCGAAGTCCGTATCCATCAGGTCTTTGATCGCGACGGGCACTCCGCCAAGCGGCCCGACGGGCGCTCCGGCCCGCCGCCGTTCGTCAATCACCCGTGCATCCTCGATGGCCCGTTCGGAGACGGCGAGAAACGCGTGCAGGACCGGGTTTGCCTGTTCGATGCGGGACAGCAGCAGACGGGTCAGTTCTTCGGCAGAACAAATGCGCCGTTCGAGTGCGCGCAAGGTCTCCACAATCGTCCATTCATACGGTTCTACGGATATCTCCAACCTCAATCGCTCCATTCCTGACACCAGTCGTGTCACGTGTGGCCGCAGGGTGATCAGAAACCTAAAGACGGTGCTCTGCTATTGAGAAAAGTATACTATGAGGACTTCGCTTTCGGGGACTGACCGGCGGGATACGTGCAATTTTTTGGGACAACAGAAAACCCACGCCCGGGTACGCGTGGGTTCCTGCCGCCGCACGGCATGTCTCACATACCGAGCGGCGATTTTCTGGGAGAGGAGAAACCGGAGGAAGAGCCTATGGGGAAACCTAAGCCTTCACCCACGGTTGCCTACAACAGCTCTCGCCGTTGCTATTCCTCAGCATAACCAGATTTGGTACAGATATACCTGGGCATGAAAGGATTGTTCAGCCGTCTTAGATGAATGAAAGGTGTCAGCGTGCGGACTGGCTGCTTGGTGGGGTTACGCGTATGTGTTAGAGTAGGAATAGAATGGGAACGTCGCAGTGTCTGCGCGACGACGGTGGAGAACGGGGTGAGTGTGTGCGGGTCATCGCCGGGGAGTGGAAGGGGCTGAGGCTGACCGCCCCAGCAGGGAAGGTGGCCAGGCCGACCACCGATCGCGTGAAAGAATCCATGTTCAATTTGCTCGGCCTGGACTGGCCCGATGGCGCAGTGGTGGACTTGTTCGCCGGATCGGGCGCGCTGGGGCTGGAGGCATTGAGTCGAGGCGCGCAGCATGCATTCTTCATCGACGCCAGTCACAAGAGCATCCGGGCCGTTCAGGACAACGTGAGCCGTTGCAGGGCTTCAGCCCGCGCGTCGATTTGGCAGATGGACTGGCGCGCCGGCTGGAACCGTGTGCTGGCGGAACAAACCGTCGTCGACTGGGTGTTCGTCGACCCTCCCTATGCGCTCGACTTGTGGGATGACGTGCTGCAGACCCTCGGAACGCACCCGGGCATGCTGACGCACGGGGTCGTTTGCGAACACCCTTCTGACCGGGAACTGCTTGACACCTACGCGTGTCTTGTGAAATGGAAAAGCCGGACCTACGGCGATATTCGGGTGACAATCTATCGCCGCGAAGCGGACCGGCCGGATGGGAGGGCACCGTCTCAGTGAAAACGGCAGTGTACTCAGGGAGCTTTGACCCGTTCACCAACGGCCATCTCGATATTGTCACGCGCGCGTCGGCGCTGTTTGATCAGGTCATCGTCGCGGTGCTCCACAATCCAAGTAAACGACCGCTGTTTTCGGTGGATGAGCGGATGCAGCTGATTGCGGCCGCAACACAGGGATTGGGCAATGTCTCGGTGGACAGCTTTCAAGGCCTGCTCGTGGACTACCTGCGTCAACAGCGCGCGAGTGTCATCGTGCGCGGACTGAGAGGGGTGTCCGACCTCGAGGGTGAACTCCACATGGCACAGATGAATCAGGCGATGTACCCGGCTGCGGAAACGGTGTTTCTGGCGACCAGTCCTGCGTTGTCCTATATCAGTTCGTCGTTGGTCAAGGACGTCGCTTCGCACGGCGGTAACGTTGCAGGTTTTGTGCCAGCGGCGGTTTGCCGGGCGGTCCAAGCGAAATTCGCGTCGAGGCAATAAATTCAGGCACATCGAATGCAGGCAGCGCGGCGCAGTGTGTGGAGCGAGAGGTGACAATCGATGGACAGACCGATGGTCGGGGTCGCGTTGGGGTCCGGTGGGGCCAAAGGCTTTGCCCACGTGGGCGTGCTCAAGGCGTTGGAAGAACATCACGTGCCAATCGACGTCGTCTCTGGGTCCAGCATGGGCAGTTTGGTTGGCGCACTGTACGCCACAGGCATGCGGGTCAGTTTTATGGAACGACTGGCTTGCACGCTGCGGTGGCGGCACTGGGTGGATTTAACGGTTCCGAAAATGGGCATGATCGCAGGAGAAAAGGTTCATCAAATGATGTCGATGTTGACGCGCGGGCTGGACATGCAGGCCGCTGCGAAACCGCTGGCGATTGTTGCCGCGGAATTGGTCTCCAAACAGGCCGTGACCTTTCGGGACGGACCCATCGCAGACGCGGTGCGTGCCAGCATCGCCATCCCGGGCGTCTTCGTACCCTACGTCAAGGATGGCAAGGTGTACGTGGACGGCGGCGTGGTGGACCGCGTCCCGATTCAGGCGGCGCGCGGGCTCGGGGCAGACATCGTGATCGCCGTGGACGTTGCCTCCGTCCAGCGGGAACGACCGCCGCAGGGAATCGTTGATGTGATTTTGCAGTCCCTGGATATGATGCAGGACGAAGTTTATCGATACCGCGCGAAGACAGCGGATATCTATGTGGAACCAGATGTGTCGGAAGTTGGCACGTCGCAGTTTCACAAGGCCAAGCAGGCCATCGATGCCGGCTACCAGGCGGCGTTGGCACAGATGGACAGCATTCTGGAACTGATGCGTTCGCGCGGGGTACCGTGCACAGCAGAGAGCACCCAGTCCGGTACGGGCGAAGTCATCGGCTGAGCCGATCGGTTTTCATTGACATCCATCTGGCGGGTCCGTATACTGAAATGCGTTGTGAACGAGGTGACTCGTATTGTTGCTGGATTTTCGGGTGTTGGCCGCAGCGGGAGATGTGCTTGCCCTGCGAGGGGAAGTGGACATTCCGCGCATCGCGGACGAGAATGCGCAAGTCGAGCAGTTGTCGCCGATTGAAACGCGGCTGGTCGCGACCAAGGAGCATGAGGTGTGCCGCGTTGAGGGAGAACTTCGCACGTCGCTGCGCTATCAATGTTCGCGCTGTCTGGACTCCTATGAAAGCTTGTTGGAAACTCCGTTTGACGAATCGTTCACGAACGCGCCCGGACACGAGGATGCACATGTTGTGGAAGGGAACGCGGTCGAGCTCGATCCGTACATTGAGGAAACCGTCAACCTCGCGCTGGAGTATCGGCCGTTGTGCCGGGAGAGCTGCCAGGGACTGTGTCCGGTTTGCGGATGCAACCTGAACCACGAAACCTGCAACTGTGACCGGCAGGCTCGCGATCCGCGGTGGGCAGCGCTCGAGGACTTGCTTTCGGACGACAAACCAGAGTAAGATGGAAAACGGCTCATGAAGGAGGTGTTCGGGCGTGGCAGTACCTCAACATAGAACGTCGAAAACGCGCAAGCGGCTTCGTCGAACTCATTTTAAACTGCAAGCGCCAGGTCTCATTACATGTCCACAATGTGGTGAGTACACGGTGCCGCATCGTGTCTGCAAAAACTGCGGGTATTACAAGGGCAGAAGCGTCATTGCGAAATAATCGACAGTCTGTCTTGTTTGAACAGGGCCATGGCGAGTGGCCCTTTCGGACGACTGTGAATCGGTGTTCCCTGTCAGGGAACCCACGGAAAAGGGCTGTGTCACGGCACATGGAACATGCGCTGCGACACAGCCCTTTTCGCGCAATCGGCGGGCGGTGCCGGCTTTGGCACGGAGGGACGGTGGGACGACGCGGCCGCCGCGGTGCGAGTGGGTCGGGGGTTGCGAGGACGGGCGAGATCGAGTAAATTGGTACTAGATATTAGGAGTAGGTAATAAAATTTCAACGGGGTGTGCCGTGCCAGCGGTCATGCACACCGGCAAGGGGGGCATCCCTCTGAAGAAGTCTGAACGGCGGG
This sequence comes from Alicyclobacillus cycloheptanicus, assembly GCF_028751525.1. Taxonomy (GTDB): domain Bacteria; phylum Bacillota; class Bacilli; order Alicyclobacillales; family Alicyclobacillaceae; genus Alicyclobacillus_L; species Alicyclobacillus_L cycloheptanicus. The sequence continues at coordinate 144,938 of NZ_CP067097.1, read as the reverse complement.
TCGCGCTGGTCAAGTACCTGGTTGAAAATCCGTTTGCAACAGACGACCAGCTTGCTGAAATGTTTCATGTGAGTGTCGCCACCATTCGGTTGGATCGCGCTGCGCTTCACATCCCGGAAGTCCGGGAACGCACGCGGCTGGTTGCGGCGGCGCGGCAGGACGCCGTGCGCTCGCTCTCGGAGCGGGAGGTCGTCGGAGACATTGTGGAACTCCAACTGAATCGATCGGCTTCCTCTGTCATGCATGTGACCTCTGCTCAGGTTTTCAGCCGTACGGGGATTGTCCGTGGACACTATTTATTCGCGCAGGTCAACTCGCTGGCCACCGCGTTGGTTGATGCCGAGGTCGCATTGACCGTCAAGACAGAACTTCGCTTTTATCAGACGGTACGGCTGGGGCAGACGGTGTTCGCGCGCGCGGACGCGGTCGGCGAACGATTTGGTGTCGTGAAGTGCCGAGTGGCTTCTGTGTGCGGAGGGCAGACGGTCTTGGATGGCTGGATTTGGGTGGCCAAAGCGGAGGATGAGCGATCGCTCGCAACGGGAGGAGATATCGAGTGAAAATAGCTGTAGATGCCATGGGCGGCGATTACGCGCCGGAAGCACCGGTGGCAGCGGGGGCCGCTTTTGCCCGGGAGCACCCGGATGTGGAGATTTGCCTGGTGGGGCGGACAGCGGACATCGAGCGCGTGCTCCCAGGGGATGCGCCGAGCAATCTGCAGATTGAACACACCGATGCCGTGATTTCAGGAGAAGACGAACCGGTTCGCGCCGTGCGGAGAAACCAGGATGCGTCCTTGGTCGTTGCCGCGCGGATGGTTCGGGAAGGGCGTGCAGCCGCCATGTTGTCCGCCGGGAACACGGGTGCGCTGGTGGCTGCAGGACTGCTTGTGGTCGGCCGCATTCCGGGTATCGAACGCCCGGCGCTGGCGCCTGTGCTGCCGACGTTTGACGGACGGGGTGTGTTGCTGCTCGATGCTGGCGCGACCGTGGATGCGTCCGCAGAAAACATTGTGCAGTTTGCGAAGATGGGAACCATTTACTCAAAAGGCGTCCTCGGCGTGGATACACCGCGGGTGGGGCTGCTGAACATCGGTACTGAAGCCTCCAAGGGGAATGCGGTGACCAAGGAAGCGTATGAACTGCTGCAGACGAGTGGCTTGAACTTCGTCGGAAACGTGGAAGCCAGAGAAATTCTCGATGGTCATTGCAACGTGGTTGTGTGTGATGGATTTATCGGAAATATTGTGCTGAAGACGATTGAGGGCGTCGGCCTCGGGCTGTTCTCGGCGCTGCGGGGGGCGTTCATGTCGAGCTTCTCCGGGAAAGTGGCGGGGGCCATCGCGAAGCCGTCTCTGCGGGGACTGCGCGATCGGTTTGACTATGCAGAATACGGCGGTGCACCGTTTCTGGGCGTGGCCGGCGGATGTCTCAAGGCGCATGGAAGCAGCAATCAGCGCGCGTGGTACAAAGCGCTGGAGCAAGCCGAACGATTCACGCGCAATCAACTGCTGGAGCGGTTGACCGCCGCACTACAGAACAAGGAGGACACGCGTTGACGATTCGAGCTGGAATTTTGGGCACGGGTTCAGCGGTGCCGAGTCAAATTTTGAGCAATGCGGATTTGGAAAAGATGGTGGAGACAAATGACGAGTGGATTGTGACGCGGACGGGCATTCGCGAGCGCCGCATTGCACAGCCGCACGAGGCCACGTCTGACTTTGCCATCCCTGCCAGTCAGCGTGCGCTGGAGATGGCGGGGGTGCGGCCGGAGGAAGTGGATTTAATTATTTGTGCGACGGTCACGCCGGACATGATGTTCCCGGCCACCGCGTGCATCATCCAGGATAAAATCGGCGCGACGCGCGCGGCGGCGTTTGACCTGTCGGCGGCATGCAGCGGCTTCCTCTATGGATTGTCTGTCGCAGCGGGTTTCATCGCGTCCGGGCAGTACCGGTACGTGCTGGTGGTGGCCGCGGATGTCCTCTCCCGGATTGTCGACTACACAGACCGCAGCACCGCTATCTTGTTTGGGGACGGCGCGGGTGCGGCGCTGGTGGGGCCCGTCGAAGGGGACAGGGGGCTGCTCGCCTTTGACCTGGGCGCAGACGGCTCGGGCGGTGAATTTTTGTCGCTGCCAGCGGGCGGGTCTCGCATGCCTGCCAGCTACGCGTCGATTGACGCCCATCTGCACTATCTCAAAATGGAGGGCCAGGAAACTTTTAAGTCCGCCGTGAAGGCAATGGCCGCCTCCACGGAGAAAGTATTGGAACGGGCCGGCCTGAAGCGAGAGGACGTGGACCTCATGGTTCCGCACCAGGCGAACATCCGAATCATTGAAGCGGCGCGCAAACGGTTCGGATTCGACGAGAACAAGGTGGTCTTGACGATTCACAAATACGGAAATTCGTCTGCGTCATCCATCGCGATCGCGCTGGACGAGTCCATTCGAGCCGGACGGGCGCAGCCGGGTCATGTGCTGATTCTGGTGGGGTTCGGTGCGGGACTCACGTGGGGTGCTGCGGCGCTGCGGCTGTAATTCGCCCGCTGCCACCCGCCTGTTCGGCGGATGAAGCGCTTTCGAACCTGCGAAGCGAGCAGAAGCCCGCGGGGAAGATGCGAGGGAGGTACAAAAGGTTGAAGCTGGCGTATGTCTTTCCAGGGCAGGGTGCCCAGTACGTAGGCATGGGACGAGAACTCATGGACCGTTATCCGGTTGCGCGCGACACGGTCGCGGCAGCGGACGAGGCGTTGGGATTCTCCCTGTCGAAACTCTTTTTGGAAGGTCCTGAGGAGGATTTAAGGCTCACCTATCACACGCAGCCGGCGCTGCTGACCGTGAGCGTGGCGGCGTGGCGTGTGTTTCAAAGCTTGCAGCCCGCATGCCAGCCGGCCGCGGTTGCAGGGCACAGCCTCGGCGAGTACACGGCGCTGGTCGCCGCGGGGGCGATGTCGTTTGAAGACGCGGTGCGGTTGGTTCACCATCGCGGTAAACTGATGGACGAGGCGGTTCCGGCAGGGCAAGGTGCCATGTCCGCCGTTCTCGGGATGGCGGCGGACGCGTTGGAACAGGTGTGCGCCGAAGCGAGCACCGACGGAGAAGTGGTGGAACTGGCGAACCTGAACTGTCCGGGGCAAATCGTGATTTCTGGCAGCGCCAAGGCCGTCGAACGCGCCGGGCAGCTGGCGAAGGAGCGGGGCGCCAGGCGGGTGATGCCGCTTGTCGTAAGCGGTCCGTTCCACTGCAGTTTGATGCGGCCTGCGGCCGGGCAGCTGAGTGCTGCGCTGGCGGCGGCGACGCTCCAGTCGGCGGCCGCGCCCGTGGTGGCCAATGTCGATGCCGTCCCCCGCACGCAGCCAGACGACCTGCGCGCTGCACTCGAACAGCAGCTGTATTCGCCTGTGCGCTGGGAAGCGGATGTGCGCGCCATGCTGGACCTGGGCGTGGAGGGCTTTGTGGAGTTTGGGCCGGGGACAGTGCTGTCAGGATTGATTAAAAAGGTGGACCGCAGCGTTGTGACATATCACGTGGAAGATGAGTCGTCCTTGCAGGAAGCGCTGCAGGCGACGGCACACTGAACCTTGAGGAGGGTGTTGATGGGCGGGCAAGTATCCATCGTGACGGGTGCCTCTCGAGGCATCGGCCGAGCGGTTGCCGTTGAACTCGGGCGAGACGGCGGTTCCGTGGTGGTCAACTATGCGGGCCGGGAAGAAGAGGCCCGGGAGACGGCGAAGCTCATTGAAGCGGCGGGCGGCCGCGCCATCATTGAGCAGGCGGATGTGCGTGTTGCATCGGAAGCGGATCGCTTGGTAGAATCAGCGTTGGCAGCGTTCGGACGGGTTGACGTAGTCGTCAACAATGCGGGCATTACGCGAGACGGCTTGTTGATGCGGATGAAAGACGAGGATTGGAACGCCGTACTCGACACGAATCTGAAGGGCGCGTTTCACATGATTCGAGCCAGTGCGCGCCAGATGATGAAGCAGCGGTACGGACGCATCATCAACATCAGTTCCGTCGTCGGGCTGATTGGCAACGCGGGGCAGGCCAATTATGCGGCTGCCAAATCCGGGTTAATCGGTCTGACAAAATCGGCGGCGCGTGAGTTGGCGTCTCGCAACATTACGGTCAACGCGGTTGCACCGGGCTACATCATGACCGACATGACATCTGCCCTGCCAGAGAGCGTTCTGGAGAAGATTCAAACGCAGATTCCGCTGGGGCGTGTCGGGGTGCCAGCGCAAGTGGCGCACGCCGTCAAGTTCCTTGCGTCCGATCTTGCCGATTACATTACCGGCCAAGTGTTGAATGTCGACGGCGGCATGGTCATGTAGTATACTCTCTGCAGGAGGTGAAAGCATGTCCGATGTTTTTGAGCGCGTGAAGAATGTGATTGTCGATCGCTTGGGGGTCGACGAAGACAAGGTTACGCCGCAGGCAACCTTCAAGGATGACCTGGGCGCAGATTCGCTGGATGTGGTCGAACTCATTATGGAGCTCGAAGATGAGTTTGATATGGAAATTTCGGATGAAGACGCCGAGAAAATCAGCACGGTCGGCGATGTTGTTACATACATTCAGCAACACCAATAGTTGCAAATTCCGCACTGTCGCACTGAACAAAGTCCCGTGCCATTGCCGGGGCTTTGTTCAATGAATCAGGACTCATTCAAACATGAATGTTGCTCGAAGGGTCAGCCTGCAGTTGGCCTGCGGCCCGCTTCGGACAACCTCTGAGATGATGGTCTCCTGGCAAGGAGGTAAACATATGACGCAGCGCGTCGTAATCACGGGTGCAGGTGTCGTTACGCCGGTTGGCAACGACGTGGAGACGTTCTGGGCCAATCTGACGGCCGGGAAGTCCGGCGTCTCCTACATCCAGGCGTTTGACGTAACGGACTACCCGGTCAAGATTGCAGCCGAAGTTCGGGATTTCGATCCGGGACTGTATATGGACCACAAAGAAGCGCGGCGACTGGACCGGTTCACCCAGTTTTCCATCGCAGCGACAGCCCAGGCTATCGCGCAGTCCGGGCTCCAAATCACCGAGGACAATGCGCACCGCGTGGGTGTGTACATCGGCTCCGGCATCGGCGGGATCCACACCTTGTTGGAGAACTACCGCGTGCTTATGGAGCGCGGTCCCCGGCGCGTCAGTCCATTTGTCGTGCCCATGATGATTCCCAACATTGCTTCGGGCCAAGTGTCCATTCTCTACGGTGCGCAAGGGCCAAACAGCACCTCGGTAACAGCTTGTGCATCGGGAGCGCATGCGATTGGAGACGCGTTCAAGTTGATTCAGCGCGGTGCCGCGGACGTGATGATCGCAGGCGGCGCGGAGGCGGCGATTGTGGACATTGCACTCGCCGGGTTCAGCAACGCCAAGGCGCTTTCCACACGCAATGATGAACCGGAGCGCGCGTCGCGCCCGTTTGACGCAAACCGCGACGGGTTTGTGATGGGCGAGGGCGCTGGTGTGGTGGTCATGGAGCGGTTAGATCACGCCCTTGCACGCGGCGCCACGATTCTGGCTGAAATCATCGGCTACGGTTTGACGGGCGACGCGCATCACATCACAGCACCGGCGCCAGAAGGACGCGGTGCAAGCATGGCGATGAACCAGGCGCTGGCAGATGCGAACCTGGCTCCGGAGGATGTGGACTACATCAATGCGCACGGCACCTCCACGGATTTGAACGACCAGTTTGAAACGATGGCCGTCAAGAAGACGTTTGGAGAGCACGCGTATCGGTTGGCCATCAGTTCCATCAAGTCGATGACCGGGCACCTGCTTGGAGCTGCAGGCGGTGTGGAAGCGATTGCGACCATCCGCACGCTGCAGACGGGTGTGATTCCGCCGACCATTAACTACGAAACGCCGGATCCGGATTGTGACCTAGACTACGTGCCCAACGTGGCCAGGAAGGCGGACGTCAAGGTCGCCATGTCCAACTCGTTCGGATTTGGCGGCCACAATGCGTCCTTGATTTTCCGGCGGTATGAACCGAAAGCATAATTGGGCTGGCAAAGGATCCCCGGCGCGAGCCGGGGTTTCGCTTATCTAGGCCTGCAAAGGATGTGCGAGTGTTGCGGACTCAGTGGGATGAATTGCAGGAACGAGCGGGCGTGCAATTTGAATCCCCCGCACTGTTAAAACAAGCGTTTACCCACGCTTCGTATCGCAATGAACACCGAAAGTCCACAATGGAAGACAATGAACGGCTGGAATTCCTCGGTGACGCGGTGCTGGAGCTCCTGGTGAGTGAGCACCTGTACCGGACGCGGCCGGATTTGCCTGAGGGTGAACTGACGCGGATTCGGGCGGCGATTGTCTGTGAACCGGCATTGGTTCGGTTTGCCCGGAAGCTGGGGTTCCATCAGTACGTTCGCCTGGGCAAAGGAGAAGAACGGTCCGGCGGCAGGGAACGTCCGGCACTGCTCGCCGATGTATTCGAGGCGTTCATTGGTGCGTTGTATTTGGAACAGGGACTGGAAGTGGCGCGAAAGTTTGTGAACGACCACGTGCTGGCGGAACTGCACCCGGAAACCGTCCAGCCGGATTTCAAAACCACCTTGCAGGAGCGGGTGCAGCAGCGCGCGGGCCGTGATTTGCGCTACGAAATCGTGGAAGAACGCGGTCCCGCCCACGCGAAGGAGTTTGTCGCGCGGGTCTGGGTGGGAGATACGGTGATGGGGACAGGCACCGGGCGTTCTAAAAAGGAAGCGGAGCAGAATGCGGCACGGTCGGCGCTGAGCGTCTTGTCGGCGCCGCCGCACGGTACGGTCCCCAAGTCTCCCTAACCGCTGACGCGCTAAGGGGCAGTAAACACCGTCCCCAAGTCTCCCTAGGGTGCTTCGCACCGAGTTCGACTAGGACCGGTATCAACTGCCCCTAACCGCTGACGCGCTAAGGGGCAGTAAACACCGTCTCCAAGTCTCCCTAGGGTGCTTCGCACCGAGTTCGACTAGGACCGGTATCAACTGCCCCTAACCGCTGACGCGCTAAGGGGCAGTAAACACCGTCCCCAAGTCTCCCTAGGGTGCTTCGCACCGAGTTCGACTAGGACCGGTATCAACTGCCCCTAACCGCTGACGCGCTAAGGGGCAGTAAACACCGTCTCCAAGTCTCCCTAGGGTGCTTCGCACCGAGTTCGACTAGGACCGGTATCAACTGCCCCTAACCGCTGACGCGCTAAGGGGCAGTAAACACCGTCTCCAAGTCTCCCTAGGGTGCTTCGCACCGAGTTCGACTAGGACCGGTATCAACTGCCCCTAACCGCTGACGCGCTAAGGGGCAGTAAACAAGGAGGGCTGACGTGTTCCTCAAACGCATTGATATCCTTGGCTTCAAATCGTTCGCCAACAAGACCACGGTGGAGTTTGCGCCTGGGATCACGGCGGTTGTCGGCCCGAATGGCAGCGGCAAAAGCAACATCGCGGATGCCATTCGCTGGGTCCTGGGTGAACAGAGTGCGCGCAGTCTGCGCGGGACGAAGATGGAAGACGTGATCTTCGCGGGAAGTGAGAGCCGCAAGTCGATCAACTTCTGCGAAGTCTCCCTGACGCTGGACAATTCCGACCACCACCTGCCGGTTGTGTTTGACGAGGTCACGGTGACGCGCCGGGTATACAGGTCGGGTGAGAGTGAGTATTTAATCAACAAACAAACCTGCCGCCTCAAGGACGTGCACGAGCTGTTCATGGACTCCGGCTTGGGCCGGGAGTCCTATTCCATTGTGGGCCAGGGCAAAATCGAAGAGATGCTGTCGACGCGCCCGGAGGACCGCCGCGGGCCGTTTGAAGACGCAGCGGGCATTGTCAAGTTCAAGTTCCGTCGCAAAGAAGCCGAGCGCAGGCTCGAAGAAACGGCGGCGAACATTGTTCGCGTGGACGACATCCTGGCGGAGTTGGAACGTCAGGCCGGGCCGCTGGAGAAAGAAGCGGAACGCGCGGCGCAATACAAGGCCCTTGCCGACCAACTGCAGGGCTTGGACATTTCGCTCATTCTCTCCGACGTGGACCGCCTGCGGACCCGCTTCACGGAGGCTGGGCAGGATGTCAACAGCTGGACCACGCGCCGCGCCGAAGCGCTGCAGCTGCTGGAGCAGCGAGAGGCGAACCTGGCGCAGGCGCGCGTTGACCTCGAACAGAAAACGGCCGCCGTGGAAGCCGTGCAGCGCCGTCTGATTGCTTCTGTCGAAACCAGGCAGCGCCGCGACGGAGACGTGGCACTCCTGCGTGAACGGTTGGCCAATGCCCAAAAGGACCTGGACGATCGCACCAGTCAACGCGCGCAGCTTGCGGAGGAACTGCGGGAGCTGGCGGAGCGCAAGGAGGACCTGGCAGAGCGGCTGCAGCTGCTGCAGGCGCAGCTGGAGGCCAAGACGGCGGAGCTGGAAGCCGCTGCGCACGAGGTCGATCCGGCGGCCCGCGCTGCTCTGGAGGCGGACGTCGAACGGCTCAACGCAGACATCATTGAACTCCACCACCAAGCCGCCACATTCCGCAATGAGCGCAAATCCGCACAGGAGTCCTTGCATGCCGATGGGCGGCGCAAGGAGCGGTTGGCAGAGGAGCGCGACAAGTGGCAGTCGGAAGTGGATGCCCTGCAGGCGGAGCAGGCCGCAAACCAGGCCGCGCAAGCGGAAAGCCGCGCACAAGCGGCGGCGTTGGAACGCTCGTTGACCGAGGTAGGAGAACAGATTCGGGATCTCGGTCAGCGCGAAGCGGCCTGTGCGCGCGACCTGCATCAACTGGAGTCTGCCGGTGCGTCTCTGCGGTCGCGGCTGGAACTGCTGAAGGACCTTGAACAGGGGTACGATGGCTATGCGCTGGGGGTTAAGACCGTCCTGCAGGCAGCGGACAAGGGGCGCTTGACGGGCATCTACGGCGCCCTGGCGGGGCTGATGGTCGTCGAACGCAGGTATGAAACCGCGATTGAGACGGCGCTTGGCGCCGCGCAGCAGAACATCGTGGTGTCCACCGAAGCCGCGGCGCGGGCGGCGATTGACATGCTCAAGAAACGGCAGGCGGGGCGCGCGACGTTCATGCCGCTGGACGTGATTCGCAGCCGGCGGCTGCCGGACGCAGAGCGCCAGGTGGCGGCGCGGACGAACGGATTTATTGGCATCGCCAGTGAGCTGGTCACGTGTGCGCCGGAGATTCGGGTCGCTGTGGAACACCTGCTTGGCAACGTCGTGATCGCCGAGACGCTGGTGGCGGCAAACGAGCTGGCACGCAAGCTGCAGTACCGCACGCGCGTGGTGACGCTGGATGGAGACGTCGTCAGCCCGGGCGGTGTGATGTCCGGCGGCAGCCATACGCGCCGGGGGCCTGGACTGTTGGGCCGCTCCCGGGAGCAGCAGGATGTACAAAAGCAGTTGGCGGACGTGGAGGAGAAGCGTAGCACCCTGCAAACGCAGCAGGCGGCACTGCGCAAGGAAACGGAGACCCTGCAAGCGAAGAGCCAGTCGGTCGCGCGGGCGCTCAATGAAGCGAAAGTCACCTTGCAGCAGCTGGAAGCGGCGGCGCGGGAACTGCAAGCGAAACATCAGAACGCGGCCGACCGTCTGCAGAGTGTGGTGTGGGAACAGGAGCAGCTGGAGGCGGGCCGGGCAGCGTGGCAGGAACGCGCCGAGACAGCCGAGCGCCAGCTGGCAGACACGGAAGCCAGTCTGGCGGAGTTGGAGGCGCAAGTCAGGGCCAAACGAGCTGAGCTGGAGTTGTGGGACAAGTCTGTGCAGCAAGCCCAGGAATCCATGACGGCGCTCAAGGTCGAGGTGGCGACACTCTCGCAGGAGCGGGCTGGCCTGCTCGAACGTAAGGCCGAACTCGAGGCGCGGATGGTACGGCTGACAGAGCGGGACGGTCAACTTGCGGTGGAACAAGAACAAGTTCGGACCCTGCTCGCCGCCACGGAGGCTGCTATCGAGTCTGGTGTGGCGGAGGCGGCTTCGCTGGCGGAGGAAGTCGTCAACTTGGAGGCAGAGTTGACGGAATGGAAGCAGGCGCGCACGGCGGTCGAGCAGGATGTGGCGGCGGCGGAACGGCTGCTTCGGGAACAGCAGGCCGCGGCTGCGGCAGCGGAAGAACAGCTGCACCGCGCTCAGGTGGCCCTGGAGCGGACCGATATGGAATTGAACCACGTGCTCGAACGGCTGGGCGAGCAATACCATATGACGGTGGAATGGGCGCGATCGCACTATGAACCCGCGGTCGATGTCGAGCAGACGAAGCGGCAAGCCGAGGGCGTGCGCCGACAGATGCAGGCGCTGGGCGATGTGCAGCTGAGTGCGATTGAAGAGTGGAGCCGGTTGTCTGAGCGCATGGGCTTTTTGACGCGCGAGCGCGACGACCTCGAGCAGGCGCGAGTGAAGCTGGCGGATGTCATCCAGGAGATCGACACGGAGATGTCCAAACGGTTCGAGGAGACGTTCGAGCAAATCCGCACGGAATTTCAGGTGATGTTCCGCCTGCTGTTCAACGGCGGCCGCGCGGATTTGGAATTGAACGACCCGGCGGACTTGCTGCACACCGGGATTGAGGTGATCGCGCAGCCGCCCGGCAAACGCCTGCAGAACCTGAACCTGATGTCGGGCGGCGAGCGGGCGTTGACGGCGATGGCATTGTTGTTCGCGATTTTGCGCGTGCGGCCTGTGCCGTTCTGCGTGCTGGACGAAGTGGAAGCGGCGCTGGATGAAGCGAACGTGTCGCGCTTCGCACAGCAGCTGCGGAAGTTTTCGGACGATACGCAGTTCATCGTGATCACGCATCGACGCGGTACGATGGAGGAGGCGGACGTCCTGTACGGTGTGACGATGCAGGAGTCGGGCATTTCTTCGTTGGTGAGCGTGCGGCTGACGGACGACAGCGACATCGAGACGGCCGGCTAGGGAACTGCCGTCCGGGCGAGGTTTTGAAATTGGATGTCCAACCCCGCACAGAGGTGACAGGACAGAGGCTGAGGGGTGTAACAATGGGGCTGTTTGACAAGTTCCGAAAAGGACTCGAGAAAAGCAGAACAGGCTTGTGGGGGCGTCTGGGCGGGTGGATTCAGGGCGGCAAGATTGATGACACCGTCTATGACGAAATGGAAGAAGCCTTGCTGGCGGCGGATGTCGGGTTCGACACCGCCATTTGGCTCGTCGAACAGGTGCGTCGAGCGCAGCGGCAAAACCGCGTGACGGATCCGAAGGAACTGCCCAGGCTGCTGATGGATGCGATGGTCGATGCGCTGTCTGGACCCGACCCACAGATGCATTTTGCCGAAAGCGGCCCGACCCTGATGCTGGTGGTCGGCGTCAACGGCGTTGGCAAAACGACGTCCATCGCGAAACTCGCGCATTATTACCAGCAGCAAGGCAAAAAGGTGATTCTGGCGGCTGGGGATACGTTCCGAGCCGCTGCGATTGAGCAGTTGACCGAATGGGGCGGCCGCATTGGCTGCGACGTGGTGCGCCATTCGCAGGGGGCCGACCCGGCAGCGGTCGTGTTCGATGCGATTTCTGCGGCGAGGTCGCGAAATGCGGACTTGATTTTGTGCGACACCGCGGGACGTCTGCACAACAAGGCCAACCTGATGAACGAGCTGGCAAAAATCCACAAGGTCGCGGAGCGGGAACTGCCCGGCTCGCCGCATGAGGTGTTGTTGGTGCTCGATGCCGTAACGGGGCAGAACGCCCTGAGTCAGGCGAAGGTCTTTCAAGAAGTCGTCAACGTCAGCGGAATTGTTGTGACGAAGTTGGACGGCACGGCCAAAGGCGGCGTTGTGCTGCCGATTGTGCGCGAGCGTCAAATCGCTGTGAAATGGGTTGGCCTTGGCGAACAAATGGACGACCTGGAGCCGTTCGATGCGCGGGCTTTTGCACAGGCCATCTGCTCGTACGCCGACGAAGCCGAGTGACATGATTCGCCGTCTTTCGTGACGTGTGTAAAGGGTGTGTACTTGACAGTGAACGATGAGCCCGGTATGATAGGAAAAGTCACGCGCGTGGGCGACTTGTACGATTTTTACGGTGCGTTGTTGACCGAACGGCAGCGGCAAATCGTCGAACTCTATTATTTCGACGACTGGTCGCTGGCGGAAATCGCAGCCGAGCTTTGCGTCACCAGACAAGCTGTCCATGACAATTTGCACCGCGCGGCGCTCCAATTGGAGTCCTATGAGTCAGCGCTTGGACTGCTGGAGGCTCACGCGCGGCAGCGCACACTCGTTGATTCGCTTTGTACAGCCTGGCATCAAGCGCGAAGACATGTGCCGCCAGAACAGGCGGCGTCCATGAATCGGTGCGTCGAAGCATTGGCCAGAGAATACCAAATCGAAACGGGGTGAGCGCTGTGTTCGAAGGCCTGTCAAGCAGTCTGCAAAAGGCACTGGGGAAGCTTCGGTCGAAAGGCAAATTGACCGAAGAGGACGTACAGGCTGCCATGCGCGAAGTCCGATTAGCACTGCTCGCGGCAGACGTGAACGTGAAAGTGGTCAAGCAGTTTGTCGATCGCGTCCGTGAACGCGCCGTTGGGCAGGATGTGCAGAAAAGTCTCACGCCTGGACAGCAGGTCGTCAAGATTGTGCATGAGGAATTGACCGAGCTGATGGGCGGCAGTGCGGCTCGGCTCAACATGGCGCCGAAGCCCCCGACCGTGGTTATGCTCGTCGGCCTGCAGGGTGCAGGGAAGACGACCACCGCTGCGAAGCTGGCGCTTTCCTTCCGGAAGCACGACCATCGGCCGCTGCTGGTGGCCGCCGACGTCTACCGTCCGGCTGCCATTACACAGCTGCAGGTGCTCGGGAAACAAATTGACATCCCCGTGTTCGAGATGGGGACGTCGGTCGATCCGGTTCGCATCGCGCAGCAGGGCATCGCGGAAGCGACGCGCCTTGGTGCAGATGTGGTCATCGTCGACACAGCGGGCCGCCTGCATATCGACGAGCAGCTGATGGATGAATTGTCCCGGATGCAGCAGGCCGTCACGCCCAACGAAGTGCTGCTTGTGGTGGACGCGATGACAGGACAGGACGCCGTTCATGTCGCCGAGACGTTCCATGAGCAGTTGTCCATCACGGGCGTGATTCTGACGAAGCTCGATGGCGATACACGCGGCGGTGCGGCACTGACGGTGAGAGCCGTCACGGGATGTCCGATTAAGTTCACAGGGATGGGCGAAAAGATTGAACCGCTCGAAGTCTTCCATCCCGACCGGCTTGCGTCGCGCATCCTCGGCATGGGTGACGTGCTTGGCCTGATTGAGAAGGCGCAGGAAACCGTCGACATGGAACAGGCACAGGAGATGCAGAAAAAACTGCTCTCCGCCCAGTTCACCCTGGATGATTTTCGTGCCATGTTTCAGCAGGTTCGCAACTTGGGCCCGCTTGACCAAATCATGAAGATGATTCCGGGCGCGAACAAGTTGAAGGGGCTGGAAAACGTCAATTTGGACGACAAACGGTTCCAGCGCATTGACGCCATTATTTCGTCGATGACGAAGGAAGAGCGGCAGGACCCAAGCGTGATGAACGCGAGCCGCAGGAGACGCGTGGCCAACGGCAGCGGTGTGACTGTTCGCGAAGTCAATCAAGTCTTGAATCAGTTTGAACAAACGCGCCAGATGATGAAGCGGTTTGGCGGCGGGTTTGGCAAGAAGCTTGGTCTCCGCGGGGCGCAAAAAGCGCTGAAATCCATGAAGGGACTGGGCGGCATGGAGGGCCTCGAGGGGCTCGAAGGACTTGCGGGGGACGGCGGTCTGCCTGCAGGGCTGGAGGGCGTTGGCCTGCCCGAACGTGGCTCGGGGTCGGCGGACCATCGCCGACGACATAAGAAAAAACGCCGCAAATAGCCGGCGACAAGGAGTGTATGAAGATGGCAGTAAAGATTCGTCTGAAGCGTATGGGTGCAAAGAAGTCTCCATTCTATCGTGTGGTCGTGGCGGATTCTCGTTCTCCGCGTGATGGCCGGTTTATCGAAGAAATCGGCACGTATAATCCGCTGACCGATCCGGCGAAGATCAACATCAACGAGGAGAAGGCGCTGCGCTGGCTGCAGACGGGGGCTCAGCCGTCCGATACGGTTCGGCACTTGTTCCACGAAGCAGGGATTCTGAAGAAGTTCCACGAAGCAAAGCTGCAGAAGTAACCAGGATTGCAGGAACGGCAAGGTAGACGACCGTCGAATCGTGCTCGGGAGTGAAACGTCGATGTCCGTGGTGGTCGTCATCGACAAGCTGTTTCCGGTCCGTACGCGGACAGGGGGGGCCATATGAAGGAACTTGTCGTATTTCTGGCGCAGTCCCTTGTGGAACATCCAGAGGCTGTTTCTGTCACCGAAGAGACACGAGGAGACGTGGTAGTGTATCATCTGTCGGTCGATCCGGCTGATCTCGGTCGGATCATCGGCCGCCAGGGGCGCATTGCGAAGGCGATGCGCAATGTCATCAGCGCAGCGGCGTATCGCAAGAATCAACGCGTTGTCTTGGAAATCGCGGAGCCGTAAGGACGCACGTGAATCGAATTTCCGAAAAGGGGCGAAAGGATGCTGATTCGCCAGCCAGTCGCTGTCAAATTCATTTTGACGGAGTCCACGAAACAGCAGATTCTGAGCGAGCATCGCCGGCAGATTGAGCGTTTGACTGCGGAGTTAGAACAATTGGAGGCACAAGGTGCACAGGCTGTCGAGCAGGCCATGGCGCAGGGCGGAGACGTCGCTCAGCAGGTTCGCCAGCGGTTTGAGCAGGAGAAGGCCGCGCGGGTTCAACAGCGCGATCAGCTGATTCAACAGATTCAGCAAATTCAGCAGATGGAACTTGGCACCGAGATTCAGAACATGAACGTGGAGACCAACGTTGAAGTTCGCGTCGGCGATGACTGGGGGAAAATCCTCCGGGGCGCGGAAATCATCATTAAGGATGGGGTTGTCCACGAAATTCGCCGCGGCGGGGAATCGGTACAGGAGTGACGGTGCGCTGGGGCCGCGGGGTGTTGCCCGCGCTGGATTGAATTGAAACGGGTGTCAAGCACAAGGCCAACGCCAAACCTGGTGTCGGCCTTGTCGTGCATCAATGGAGGACGAATCAGGTGGCGTATTACACAGTCGGAGTCATTACGGGTACGCATGGGCTTCGCGGGGAAGTCAAGGTGCTGTCGAAAACGGACTTCGAGGACGAGCGGTTTCGCAGCGGATCACGGTTGTTCGTGCGCAAGCCGGGATCGACCCCCTTCCAAGAGGTGGAGGTACGCTCGGCGCGGCGCCACAAGCAGTTCTGGCTGGTGGCGTTTCGCGACTTGCCGTCGATCAACGATGTCGAACACTGGAAGGGCATGGAGCTGTGCGTGGATGAGACACAGCTGCTGGACCTCCCAGAGGGGACGTATTACCTGCATGAGTTGATTGGGCTCGATGTGAAAACGAAAGACGGGACGTACCTGGGGAAACTCGTTGAAGTGCTGACGCCAGGGGCGAACGATGTCTATGTGGTGCGGGGGCCTGTGTCGAAGCGGGACCTCCTGCTGCCGGCGATTCCAGAGTGCGTGTTGAACGTCGACGTGGCACAGGGTGTGATGACTGTGTTCTTGATGCCTGGGCTGCTGGATGAGGAGGAGCCGAATGAGCACTGAGCTTTCGCGCGTCGAGCCGCCGGCGGCTGCAGCATCGCGATCGGAAACGGATAGCAGTGATGCACCAGGCGGGCGGGCGCTTCGCGTTGCCATTTTGACGCTGTTTCCGGACATGTTCAGCGGTGTGTTCTCGGAGAGTATCATCAAGCGTGCGATTGAACGCGGCTTGCTGCAGGTGGAGTTGGTGAACTTCCGGGATTTCACGGACGATCGGCACCATACGGTCGATGATGCGCCGTTTGGCGGCGGCGCGGGGATGCTGTTGAAGCCGGATCCGTTGTTTCGCGCAGTGGAGTCGCTCCAGCAGGCGTCGAGCGCGGCCGATGCAGACGACGGGGACGTGGCGGAGCGTGCGCCCGCCGTCGGCGAGGATGCGGCGGGTCATCAGACGGTAGGCGGTCACGCGCCGGGGGGGAAGCTGAGCGATCGCGTCATTTTGCTGTCTCCGCAAGGCCGCCCGTTCACGCAGGCGGTGGCGGCGGAGTTGGTGGCGTGCGGGCAGCGGCTGGTGCTGATCTGCGGGCATTACGAAGGGTTCGACGAGCGCGTGCGCACACACCTGGCCACGGATGAAATCTCGCTGGGCGACTTCGTCATGACGGGCGGCGAAATTGCCGCCATGGCGATGGTGGACACGATGGTTCGCCTGGTGCCTGGCGTGCTTGGCAACGAGTCCTCCGCACATGATGATTCGTTTGCCCATGGACTGCTGGAGTATCCGCAGTATACGCGGCCGGCGGTGTATCGGGGACTGCCAGTGCCGCCGGTGTTACTCTCGGGCAATCACCAGGAGGTGGCCCGCTGGCGGCGAATGCATTCGTTGTACCGCACATGGCAGCGGCGTCCGGATTTGCTCGCGCGCCGGAAGTTGTCCGATGAAGAGCGGCAGTGGGTCCGCCGCTGGACGTCGGGTGATTTGAGCGGCATTGATGTGCCGTAGCGCCGGTGCTGCGGCCTCGACCGGATGGCAGTGAGGTGTAGGAACGAAACGGCGCTTGTGTGGAGGACGGGTTGTGGTGTGACCGTGGTGGGCGGCGCCTGACCTGTATCCCATATGCGCCGCCCGCGGCCTACTTCATAAGTATGACGAGGAATGTGGAGGGGTTCAGGGAAAATGAAGCGTCTTGCGCTGGGCTTCACATGGAGATTGCTTCGGTTTGAATAAAAAAAGCGCGAGTTGGGCACGAATACCAGTTGATCTCGCCTATCCAGCGTGGTATATTAGTCGATGTCGCCGCCGAGGCGGCCGGGTTGAATACCACCCGAAATTCCGCGTCACATCAAGCTTTTCTCCACGTTGACCCGGTATGAACCAACAACATCCAGTAGCCTTTTGGAGTGGATGTGTGGTAAGATGTTTGAACCGCCAAACGAGAGACAAGTTGTGAAGCGGAAGGCAATGTTGGTTCCTTGAAAACTAAACACGCAAGAAAGCGACAGTGTAGTTTAATCGACGAAAGTCGAATGAGCAAGACAAACCTTTTTGAGAGTTTGATCCTGGCTCAGGACGAACGCTGGCGGCGTGCCTAATACATGCAAGTCGAGCGGACCCTTCGGGGTCAGCGGCGGACGGGTGAGTAACACGTGGGTAATCTGCCCAACTGACCGGAATAACGCCTGGAAACGGGTGCTAATGCCGGATAGGCAGCGAGCAGGCATCTGCTCGCTGGGAAAGGTGCAAATGCACCGCAGATGGAGGAGCCCGCGGCGCATTAGCTGGTTGGTGGGGTAACGGCTCACCAAGGCGACGATGCGTAGCCGACCTGAGAGGGTGGACGGCCACACTGGGACTGAGACACGGCCCAGACTCCTACGGGAGGCAGCAGTAGGGAATCTTCCGCAATGGGCGCAAGCCTGACGGAGCAACGCCGCGTGAGCGAAGAAGGCCTTCGGGTTGTAAAGCTCAGTCACTCGGGAAGAGCGGCAAGGGGAGTGGAAAGCCCCTTGAGAGACGGTACCGAGAGAGGAAGCCCCGGCTAACTACGTGCCAGCAGCCGCGGTAATACGTAGGGGGCAAGCGTTGTCCGGAATCACTGGGCGTAAAGCGTGCGTAGGCGGTTGCGTGTGTCCGGGGTGAAAGTCCAGGGCTCAACCCTGGGAATGCCTTGGAAACTGCGTAACTTGAGTGCTGGAGAGGCAAGGGGAATTCCGCGTGTAGCGGTGGAATGCGTAGATATGCGGAGGAATACCAGTGGCGAAGGCGCCTTGCTGGACAGTGACTGACGCTGAGGCACGAAAGCGTGGGGAGCAAACAGGATTAGATACCCTGGTAGTCCACGCCGTAAACGATGAGTGCTAGGTGTTGGGGGGTACCACCCTCAGTGCCGAAGGAAACCCAATAAGCACTCCGCCTGGGGAGTACGGTCGCAAGACTGAAACTCAAAGGAATTGACGGGGGCCCGCACAAGCAGTGGAGCATGTGGTTTAATTCGAAGCAACGCGAAGAACCTTACCAGGGCTTGACATCCCCCTGACAGCCGCAGAGATGCGGTTTCCCTTCGGGGCAGGGGAGACAGGTGGTGCATGGTTGTCGTCAGCTCGTGTCGTGAGATGTTGGGTTAAGTCCCGCAACGAGCGCAACCCTTGAACTGTGTTACCAGCACGTGAAGGTGGGGACTCACAGTTGACTGCCGGCGTAAGTCGGAGGAAGGCGGGGATGACGTCAAATCATCATGCCCTTTATGTCCTGGGCTACACACGTGCTACAATGGGCGGTACAACGGGAAGCGAGACCGCGAGGTGGAGCAAACCCCTGAAAGCCGTTCGTAGTTCGGATTGCAGGCTGCAACTCGCCTGCATGAAGCCGGAATTGCTAGTAATCGCGGATCAGCATGCCGCGGTGAATCCGTTCCCGGGCCTTGTACACACCGCCCGTCACACCACGAGAGTCGGCAACACCCGAAGTCGGTGGGGTAACCCGTCAGGGGGCCAGCCGCCGAAGGTGGGGTTGATGATTGGGGTGAAGTCGTAACAAGGTAGCCGTATCGGAAGGTGCGGCTGGATCACCTCCTTTCTACGGAGTAAGAGGCACTGTCGCGGTGCGTGTTTAGTTTTGAGGGAGCCAAAACTGCGCAAGCAGGCAGGTGAACTCAAAGGGGCTTTGGATGTGCGAAAGCAGATCGAGAGCCGGAATGTACCTTGGAAACTGGATAACGACTCCTATGAAGAAGTCAAACCGACACGAACACAGTGGGTAACTGTGAGCATGCGGAATTTGAGACGCGAGGAATGCGAGGAGCCGAACGCGTGAGGAAACGAGCGTACTGTAGGGTACGTGAGTGACGAGCGCGCGAAGGCGACGAAGCAGTCCGAAGCGGATCGAAGGACGCAAACAGGTGAAGGTAGGAAGGGCGCACGGAGGATGCCTAGGCGCCAGGAGCCGACGAAGGACGGGGCGAACACCGAAATGCCACGGGGAGCTGTAAGCGAGCATGGATCCGTGGATGTCCGAATGGGGGAACCCACTGACCGTCATGGGTCAGTACCGCTTACTGAATACATAGGTAAGTGGAGGCAACCGGGAGAACTGAAACATCTCAGTACCCCGAGGAAGAGAAAACAAACGTGATTCCGCAAGTAGTGGCGAGCGAACGCGGAAGAGCCCAAACCAGTGCTGTGTAAAAGGTTGCAGCCGTTGCAGGACTGGGGTAGCGGGACTTGTGCGGAGGGCACTGCAAGGCCGTCGCGAAGTGAGAAACTGAGTCTGTAGTCGAACGGCATGGGAAGGCCGGCCAGAGACGGTGAGAGCCCGGTAGGCGAAACAGAATCAGCTTCGTGGCACAAGGACCCAAGTACCGCGGGACACGAGAAACCCCGTGGGAATCCGGGAGGACCACCTCCTAAGGCTAAATACTCCCTGGCGACCGATAGCGGATAGTACCGTGAGGGAAAGGTGAAAAGAACCGCGGGAGCGGAGTGAAAGAGAACCTGAAACCGTGTGCTTACAATCAGTCGGAGCATGCGTGACATGTGACGGCGTGCCTTTTGTAGAATGAACCGGCGAGTGATGATGACGAGCGAGGTTAAGGCGGGAAAGCCGGAGCCGCAGCGAAAGCGAGTCTGAAGAGGGCGGATAGTTCGTTGTCATCGACCCGAAACCGGGTGATCTACCCCTGGTCAGGGTGAAGTGCGGGTAACACCGCATGGAGGCCCGAACCCACCGGCGTTGAAAAGCCGGGGGATGAACTGGGGGTAGGGGAGAAATTCCAATCGAACCCGGAGATAGCTGGTTCTCCCCGAAATCGCTTTAGGGCGAGCGTCAAGGGAAGAGGGACGGAGGTAGAGCACTGATTGAGTGCGGGGCCCGACCAGGGTTACCAAGTTCAGTCAAACTCCGAATGCCGTTTTATCAACCTTGGCAGTCAGACTACGAGTGCTAAGATCCGTGGTCAAAAGGGAAACAGCCCAGACCAACAGCTAAGGTCCCGAAGTGCCAGTTAAGTGGGAAACGATGTGGCGGTGCACAGACAACCAGGATGTTGGCTTAGAAGCAGCCACCATTGAAAGAGTGCGTAATAGCTCACTGGTCGAGTGCTGCCGCGCGGAAAATGTAACGGGGCTAAACTGGACACCGAAGCTATGGATGCAGGAATGCATGGTAGGGGAGCGTTCCATGGGCGGAGAAGCTGAGCTGGGAGGCTTGGTGGAGCGCATGGAAGTGAGAATGCCGGTATGAGTAGCGAAAAGACAAGTGAGAATCTTGTCCGCCGAAAGCCCAAGGGTTCCTGGGGAAGGATCGTCCGCCCAGGGTAAGTCGGGACCTAAGGCGAGGCCGAGAGGCGTAGTCGAAGGACAACGGGTGGAAATTCCCGTACCACCGAATAGCGCATGAGCGAAGGGGTGACGCAGGAGGAGCAGGGAAGCGCCCGGCTGGAAGAGGGCGTCCAAGCAGCGAGGGTGGCGTGCAGGCAAATCCGCACGCTGGGAAGCCTGAGCTGTGAAGGGGAGGGAAGAACAGTACCGAAGTCCTGAGCTTCACACTGCCAAGAAAAGCCTCTAGCGAGTTATGAGGTGCCCGTACCGGAAACCGACACAGGTGGGCGCGTGGAGAACACGGAGGCGCGCGGGAGAACTCTCGTTAAGGAACTCGGCAAAATGGCCCCGTAACTTCGGGAGAAGGGGCGCTCGAGAGAGCCGCAGTGAAAAGGCCCAAGCGACTGTTTAGCAAAAACACAGGTCTCTGCGAAGCCGAAAGGCGAAGTATAGGGGCTGACGCCTGCCCGGTGCTGGAAGGTTAAGAGGAGGGGTTAGGGGAAACCCGAAGCTCTGAATTGAAGCCCCAGTAAACGGCGGCCGTAACTATAACGGTCCTAAGGTAGCGAAATTCCTTGTCAGGTAAGTTCTGACCCGCACGAATGGCGTAACGACTTGGGCGCTGTCTCAACGAGAGACCCGGTGAAATTGTAATACCTGTGAAGATGCAGGTTACCCGCGGCTAGACGGAAAGACCCCGTGGAGCTTGACTGTAGCTTGATATGGGAGATGGGTATGTCATGTACAGGATAGGTGGGAGACAGAGAAGCATGGGCGCCAGCCTGTGTGGAGTCGACGTTGGGATACCACCCTTGAGATGCCTGTCTTCTAACCTGGCCCCTTGAAGCAGGGGCGGGGACAGTGTCAGGTGGGCAGTTTGACTGGGGCGGTCGCCTCCTAAAAGGTAACGGAGGCGCCCAAAGGTTCCCTCAGCGCGGATGGAAATCGCGCGGTGCGTGTAAAGGCAAAAGGGAGCTTGACTGCGAGACGGACAGGTCGAGCAGGGACGAAAGTCGGGCTTAGTGACCCGGTGGTTCCGAGTGGAAGGGCCATCGCTCAACGGATAAAAGCTACCCCGGGGATAACAGGCTGATCTCCCCCAAGAGTCCACATCGACGGGGAGGTTTGGCACCTCGATGTCGGCTCATCGCATCCTGGGGCTGAAGTCGGTCCCAAGGGTTGGGCTGTTCGCCCATTAAAGCGGTACGCGAGCTGGGTTCAGAACGTCGTGAGACAGTTCGGTCCCTATCTGCCGCGGGCGCAGGATACGTGAGAGGAATTGTCCTTAGTACGAGAGGACCGGGATGAACCGACCGCTGGTGTCCCAGTTGTGCCGCCAGGCGCAGCGCTGGGTAGCCAAGTCGGGGATGGATAAGCGCTGAAAGCATCTAAGCGCGAAGCCAGCCTCAAGATAACGTATCCCATCCGGTCAACGGAGTAAGACCCCTCAAAGAAGATGAGGTAGATCGGTCCGGAGTGGAAGCGTAGTGATACGTGGAGCGGACGGATACGAATCGGTCGAGGGCTTCACCAGCGTGGTGTTGGGGAAGACGGGAAGCATAGGGGAAAGTCGTTATCTGGTTTGCAAGGTACAAGACCTTGCAATGAGAGCTTGGACAGATGCGAGTAGTGCGAGGAACGGAACGAGCGAGGATGGGAGCGTACAAGGATGTACGTGACCGACGAGCGAGGGAACGTGACGAAGCAATACGAAGCATATGGACAAGCGAAGGTCTGGTGGCAATGGCGGAGGGGAAACACGCGTACCCATCCCGAACACGACCGTTAAGACCTCCAGCGCCGATGATACTTGGGGTGAAGACCCCTGGGAAAGTAGGACGCCGCCAGGCGAGAGAAGACAGGGCCCAGCACTTTGCTGGGCCCTGTTGCATTGGCGCACGCGTCGTGGCGCGAGTGCGAGTGAACGAAATGAATCGGTTACAATACGGATGACACTATCTGTCGGGAGGCCGCAGGTTGATAGACGTTCTCGTGAAACCTCAGGACGAAGGAAAGAAGCTGCATCGATACATACGTCAGTTGCTGCCGGGCGTGCCACTGTCGGGCATTTACAAGATGCTGCGGACCGGTCGGGTCAAGGTGAACGGAAAACGAGGCAAGAGCGAACAGGTCGTGCAGGCGGGCGACGTGATCCATCTGTATATGGCGGAGGAGGACTTTGCGCGCGCAAGTAAGCCTGCGAGAAAGTTTGGCGGTGTATCGCGGGACGTGGAGATCATCCATGAAGATGAATCGCTGATTGTCGTGAACAAGCCGGTGGGTTTGCTGGTGCACGGGGCCGGGAACGAGCAGAAGGACACACTCGTCAACCGGGTACTGGCGTATTTGTACGATCGCGATCCGACAGCGTATCAAGTGTTTGCGCCCGCGCCGGTGAATCGACTGGACCGCAATACGAGTGGTCTGGTGATTTTCGGCAAGACAAACGCTGTCACGGCGGAGCTGGCGCAGCAAATTGCCGCGCACCATGTGTCGAAGTGGTATCTGGCGATTGTTCGGGGTGTCTTACCCGAACGGGGCGAAATTAACGTCCCATTATCGAGAACGGACCGCGGGAATCGGACGCTCGCGGTCGACCCAGATGCGTCTCGGCGTGCAGCGGCGTCTGTCGGTAAGGCGTCCTTGACGCGATACGAGCGAAAGGCGACCACGGGGCGGACCAGCGTTGCGAAGGTGGACCTGGTGAGTGGGCGTACGCACCAGATTCGGGCCCATTTCGAGCGAATCGGGCATCCGCTGTGGGGAGATGTGAAGTACGGCGGCAGAGTGAGCGACCGGGACGGCACAGACCAGCACCAGTGGCTGCATGCAGCTTGGATGGAACTGCCGGACGGTCGCCGTTTTCATGCCCCTCTGCCGGCTGACTTCACTGCCGTGCTCCGTCGATTAGGCTACACGGCGAAGGACTTGCAGCAGATTGAAACCTTTTGAGGCGGCCTGACCCAGTCCATCATGCCGACCGTTCACGTCGAATGCGTTCCGGCACCGGGACCTTCGTGTGGCGGTCGGGATCGACCGTTACCAGAATGACCGTTGCGTCGAGCACCCGTTCCTCGCGCTGGTTATCAATTTCTTGAATCATCCTCATGCTGGTGTTGCCTACTTCAGCGAGCCGGGTCGTGATGCGAAGCCGGTCATTTTGTACAGCCTCTTTCCGATAGTCCGCGCTGATATGTGCGGTGACGGTGACTACGCCTAACGCTTTCAGGGTCTGGTAGTCCAGTCCTCGCTGCTCGAACCAGTCCTCGCGGCCCCATTCCAGGTACTCCAGGTACTTCGCGTTGTTCACATGGCCGTTGACGTCAATCTCAGTGGAACGAACCAGAATTTCAATCGATGATTGATTTGCCATCTGTACGCCTCCGGGTGACAAGTGGTTTGCCTGTCGCTTGCCCTCAGCATATCACAAGCATGGGATGGGGGCACAAGAGCCGGGGGCACAGCACGTTCGTCTGCGGCTCGATGTCGTCCAAACGGCACGCCGCACGGCCCCGCTGCCTGCATCCAACATTGGCCAGCATAGATGGTGTGACCCTTGGACAGGGTAACTGCTGAATGTTTTTATGTCCAGGAGGTGAAGCGGCTTGAAAACGGCCGCCGCTGCGGGTGCCACATGTATCGCGGTGCTTGCCTTGACGGGGTGGGTGCAGCGTCCTGTTTTTGCCGCTGTCTCGCAGGATCCGCTCGTTCCAGTTTACCAGGAGGCAGCGCGGGAGTATGACATTCCGTGGACACTGCTGGCTGCGATTGACCGGTACGCGGAATTGTCAAAGACCAAATCGGAAAGGCAGGCGGCGCCGTATTACGGGTACGCGTTTGAACCGGCCCTCTGGGCGGGGATTGGCAACCCAGACTGGTCGGATGTCAATCCGTGGTCGATTGACCTGTTTGGCGGTATTGGACAGGACCACAATCACGACATGTTGGCGCTGCCCTGGGATGCAAACGACCGAATTCCGGTGCTGGCGGCGTGGTTGGACACAGAGGCGGAGGACGTCGACGTTGCGGTGTGGGACTTGTTTCAGGACGAAATCGCGATCGATCGCGTGTTTGCATTTGAACGTATTTTCGACCAGTACGGGCTTCATCCGACGCGGCACTGCTTTCCGCTTGCGAAGCGGTACAACTACACCGTGAAGTACACGTTCGGCGCGGGCCGCAGCTTCGGAGGACGGCGCCGTCACGAGGGTGTGGACATTTTTGCGGACTATGGTACGCCGGTGCTGGCGTGTTCGACGGCCTACGTGGAGGTAAAAGGGTGGAATCCCTTTGGCGGCTGGCGGATTGGCTTGCGAGACACGAACAATGTCTACTATTATTACGCGCACCTGTCGAGCTACGCAAAAGGCATCCACATTGGTGATGTGGTCCAGCCTGGGCAGGTAATTGGCTACGTGGGCAACACGGGCTATGGACCACCGGGCACTGCGGGACGCTTTCCGCCGCACCTTCATTTTGGCATGTACCGCGATGTGGGCCAGCACGAATGGGCGTTTAATCCAGCGGGACCGCTCTCCGTGTGGCAGCGTTTGCCGCAGAAAATCATTCCGCCGCCGATCGATTGAACTTCCTCTCACTGCCCCGTACAATGGGAATGATGGATTCGTAGGGGGCTTGTGCGATGGGGAAGATGCTTCGCCGTTTGGCTTGGTTTGCCTCTGGCGCTGCGTTGTTTGAAATTCTGGCGTTGATTTTGATTCAGAATCGAACCGTCGGGTGGATTGTGACAGCACTGGTCATTTTGTTTTTTGTATACTTGGCGGTGCTTGCAGTTCGAGGCTGGCGGCGGCAGACACGCTTGCAATTGCCGCCCGTCATGCGAGGCAGGGTGATTCGAAGGCGTCACTGGCACCTGTTCTGAGAAGAACCCCCGTCCAACGCGGTCTCTCGAAGTCGACCAGGCCGACTTGGACGGGGGTTTTCACTGGGGTTAAGGGGATTGTGCTGGAATCACTGGGAGGAGAGGAGCTGCGTGAGTTCTTCTGCCTGTGCTTTCGCCGCTTGTTCCTTGATGGCCAACGCGCGAAAGAATTCGAAGTACTGCTGTGCGTCGCCTGGTGCAAGCATGTCCTCGAGGAGTTCACGATTCGCCGCGCGCGACTGCAGAAGCTCTTGTGTGAGTTCGTAGGCGTGTTGCAACCGCTCACGCTCCGGTCCTGGGTGCTGCTGGCGCAATCGCGCTTGCAGCCGGTCTGCGAGCGTTGTCAGCCGCGCAAAGCTCTGGTCAGCCAGACGCTTCAACTGTTCCAGGTCTTCCGTCGTTCCGCGTTCGAATCGATACCAGTCATCGGACAAGGCGGCGCCTTCCGCCTCAAAGGATTGAATCTCTTGCGCGATGGCAAGCAAGTCGTCTGAGATGGGCATGATCTGGCCTCCTGTGTGGGATACGTGCGGGTAGTGTTCCCGTGTTGCACGTGAATTATGGTGCCGGCCGTGCTGGCTGCGGCGGCCCATGCATCAGCAGCCATGCAAATCGAATTTCATCAGAGTTTCAAAGACACGAAGGGGCGATAGGGTTGAGTGAGTTATTAGTGAACGTGGTGCGCGGTGCGCTCACCGAGAGCCGCCATATGGGTGATATTGCACTGGTCGATCGCGCCGGTCGGCTCCTGGCTTCAGTCGGCGACGGGGAACGGGTGACCTATGCACGGTCGTCTGCAAAGCCGCTGCAGACGCTGCCGCTGGTGGAAAGCGGTGCGGCTGACGCCTTTGCCATGTCTGATGAAGAAATTGCCCTGTGCTGCGCGTCGCACAGCGGAGAGGAGATGCACGTGACCAAGGTGCGCGCGTTTCTCAACCGGATTGGCGTTCCGGAGAGCGCGCTGCAGTGCGGAGTGCACCCCCCGTATCACCAGCCAAGTTACGAGGCGCTGCTGCGCAGCGGTACGCAGGTGAGTGCGATTCACAACAACTGTTCCGGAAAACACGCCGGGATGTTGGCGCTGGCCAAGTTCCTCGGTGCCGATTTGGACACTTACCTGGATGTGAACCATCCGGTGCAGCAAGCCGTCCTTTCTGTGGTACGGGAAGTCTGTGACCTCGACGAGAGTCAATTGGTCCTGGGTACGGACGGGTGCGGTGTGCCCGTGTTCGGGATGCCGATCCGAAATCTCGCGCTGGCCTTTGCACGCTTCGCCGATCCGGAGGATATGCCGGACGGCCGGGCCAGGGCGATGCGTCGGATCGCGCGGGCGATGATGTCTCATCCTCACCTGGTTGCGGGGACAGACCGCTTCTGCACCGCGCTCATGCAGGCTGGGCAAGGAACGCTCCTCGGCAAGGCAGGTGCGGAGGGGGTATATTGCGTCGGAATCGCCCCACAAGGGTTTGGCTTGTGTGTGAAGGTGGATGACGGAAATGCGCGCGCCGCGTACCCATCCGTGGTCGAGGCGCTGCGACAGGCGCAGGTGGTGGATAAGGACGTGATCGACGCGCTCGCATCGTTTCACCGCCCGCAGTTGAAGAATCACCAGGGCACCGTGGTCGGTTCGTTGCAGACCGCCTTCACGCTCAGACCACCGCATGAGACCGACAAATAGCCGCCGATTTCCGCTGGCGTCCCAATGGTGTGGTATAATTCGATGCAGTTTGAATGAACGAGGTGACATTACTTGAATGGACAGACCGCGGACGCGGGTATCAGCGGCAGTCAGGCACAAATCGCGGGTCTGACAAACCATCGCTATGTGCGTTGGTCAATTTACGCGCTGGTTGCGTTTCCCATCGTGGACTACGCACTGCGATACCTGCCAGGGCTTCATCCCTTGGGCGCAATTTGGGACAAGGTTGTTTTGCTGGTCCTGGCCATCGCAGCCTGTGCACGATATGTCTCCGGCGTGCGCCCGACGTGGCTGCGCTGGCAGCAGGTTGCGTTGTTGTTTATCTTGTATGTATTTGCGCTTATGTTTTCGGATTTGTCGCATCCGGTAATGGCGCTGGAAGGGTTTCGCATGGACATTTACTATATGTTGTACCCCTTGCTGCTGCCATTCTTGGTGGAACCGGACGATGTGCCGAAGCTGCTCCACGCGGCCGCCTTGGTGGCGATACTCGTTGGCGTGGATGGTGTCTATCAATACGTGATGAAAACCCCGATTCCGAGTACTTGGTCCGACGTCAATGAACAGGTGCGGACACGCGTTTTTTCCGTTATGGTGAGTCCGAACGAAATGGGTTCGTACATGGCGATGATGACGCCCCTGGTCGCGGGCTTGGCGCTGTACGAACGTGATAAGTGGCGCAAAGGACTCTACTGCTTTGGGGTTGTGGTGTGCGGGGCAAGTCTCGTGTTCACGATGGCGAGAGGACCTTGGCTCGCGCTCACGCTGGCGCTGCTCGTCGTGGCCGCCCTCGTCGAGCGTCGTTTGCTCATCGTACTGGTCATAGTCGCCGTTATCGCGTTCTTTCTGCCGCCTATCCATCACCGCATTGCCGATTTGTTCTCGCCGGTCTACTTGCTGAAGGCCAGTCAGAGCGGACGCATTGCGAAGTGGATCACGGCGTTTGGCGTGATGAGCGGTAATCCGTTGTTCGGCGCCGGACTCGGCCACTATGGCGGGGCGGTTGCGTCGGATTTCAATTACAGTACATATTCGGACAACTACTATGCGAAAATGCTGGGCGAGACGGGCCTGGTTGGATTGACGCTGTTTATCGCCCTGCATCTTTCGTTGTTCGCGGACTTGTTCAAACATGCCGTTCGCCGTGCAGCCGGCCGGTCGAAGTACGTGGTCATCGGCGGTCTCATCGGTCTGTTGGCCGTCTTGTTCCACAACTTTATCGAAAATGTGTTTGAATACGCGCCGATGGTGAGTATTTACTTCATTTATGCCACACTGCTGCTGATTTGGAGCCGTGGGTTCGACGGGGAGGTCCGTCATGAGCGCACGTAACAGGGTTCAACTGAATTGGCTCGGTTATTTGCTATGGTCTGTGTTCGTGAATGCGTGCAACATCTGGCTGTTGACGCCGCTCGTACAGGATTACGGAATTCTCGGGGTGGTTGCCGACGTTCTGATTGTCGTCATCTGGTTGTTGGGGCTGCCCAGCAGTCACCGGCGCCGCTGGGTGACGTTTACGTTGTTCAGCCTGCTCTTAGGACAAGGCCTTGCGTCTGTCACGGGAGATGAACTGGCAAAGCGGATTGTCCTGGCCGTTGTCATGTGCCTCGCACTCATCGGATTGACGTGGTGGTTTGGACGGGTGCGGCCGCTGCGGCTGCTCCTCACGGCCGTCGTGCTGGTGGTTGTCAACAGTCTCGTGCCGTTCACACAATGGCCTTTCTACACGCACTTTTGGATCGTCCGCAACGGTACACTGTCGGTGTCGAACGCAGCCTTTCATGCGCTGCCGTTCGCGGAGATTCCCACCTCGTCCGGCGAGGCGGTCATCACGCTGGAGCAGTTGAATGACTCGAAGACGGATTTCCTGAAAACGGCGGCGCAAGCCGGGACGGCTTCCTCCAGTCTGGCAGACTTGCTGGCCTCCTACGGGAACCGCTATCGGCTCGTCGAGCTGAAAAGTACCAGCAGCGGTCAACTTGAAACGACTGCACCGACGGTTCAGGACTTGGAAAAATTGAATCCAAACCAACTCAATCCCATGTTCCCGTTCACGATTGCCCACTTCAGCGTGGAGAACGGCATGGTGGTGGAATATTTTGCGCCAGCGGTCGATCCGGCCAAGCAGGTGGAAATGGGGGTTCGTCCCGCACAGCTCCCTGAGAACGCCATGGCGCTCAGCCTCAATGTTCAGAAGGAGCAGGAGGAAAACTGGCAGTCCGTCTTGCAGCAACTCGGCGGTACGGAGGATCCGTCCAGCCTGCGAATTCAAGGAGGGGTACTGTCGGGTGTCGTGAATGGGCACGACATTGACGTCCCTGTTTCCGCGAACCGTGTGGTTGGCACGGGTTCGTTCACCGCGCCGGGTCAGTCACAGCTGCTCGTGGAAGGGATGAATACCTTACAGGTCGTCTCCCTGCAGGGCAAGGGCAAGGTGCTGGCGACGTACCACGGGTCGTCCGCCCTTCCGTTGTCCAACGATTTGTTCGTTGGGCCTGTGGATGCCAGCGGCCGTGATGTCGTGTTTGTCAACGGCAGTCCAGCCACCATTCTCGAGGCGCAGAGCGACGGGACATGGCGGCAGCTGTATCAGGCGCCAGACTTGTCGTTCCGCTTCGAGACGTCCGTCCTGTTCGCAGGGGACAAACAGCCGGAAATCATCACGGACGACCCGAGCGTGCTGCAGCCGTCGACGACGAATTACTTTACGTCGTACACCTACCGGGATGGAAACCTGGTGCGCAACTGGCGCGTGTATCGGACCAATGTCTCCAATGTCCAGTCGGTTCAATTCCGCAAGGGTGGGCCGACCTATCTCCTGACCGGCATCGCAGGGACCGGGCAATACATCTTGCTGCAACGACATCGTTTACCTGTGGTTCCGGCGGCGTCCGTCCTGCTCGCCATCGTCATCGCGGCGGGCTGGCTGTGGCGCTGGCGGGAAAATACGCGCCGTGGGAGAGGAGGCGAGACCCATGCGTAACTTGCGTCGATCACTGCTTCAACGCGCCAGCTTGGGCCTTTCCGTGGCTGCGCTTTTGGGCGTCACGGCCGGGTGTTCACCGGCGCCGCAGCGCAATATCGCCCCCACCACCGGGCAATTGCTGCCCCTGCAGCAGGGGACGCGTGTACAGGCTGGATGGGCACCGCTGCTGTCTGCTGCTCATCTGGGCGAGCGGGTGAAGGTGTACGCAGTGAACATGAGCATGAATGTGCAAAACGGATCGAACAGCAACACCATGACGATGTACGGCCAGGTGAACCTGCCCAACCGCGCTGCCCTGACGCTCAGCATGAACGGCGTTTCGTCGCAGTACTATCAGCAGGGAACCTCCGCATTTGAACGGGAGAACGGCGTCTGGGCCACCACGACACCCTTGACGGAGATCAACCTGTATGACTCTTACGCTTCCTTGATTTCGGCGGCGTCCAAGGCGAACGTGCCTGTCTACGCCTTCAAGCAGCAGTACGTTGTGGATGAGTACTGCTCGGTCTACGAGGCGGTCATCCCGGCAAAGGCGCTGAAGGGGCAGACGTTGTGGTCCATCCCCGCCGATGGCGGTGCCGCGGCGGCGGGGACGCTCACAGGGGATGTGATGGCTGCCTTTTATATCGGCAAAACCAGCGGCCAGATTCGCGAGGTGGACCTCTTGACGACGGGCGGGGCACCCGGGACCGGGTCGCTGGTGAATCAGGTGCACGCCGTCCTGTTTGACATCAACAATGAGAAACTGGCACAAGTGCAGATACCAACGACGCTGGTGAACCAGTACATCGATCAACAATAGTCTCGCGGCACATCGCGAGGGAACAAGCCCATTCCAGAATCTTTCGTTGTCAAGATTGGAGAATATGGGTATAATGAATTACGTAAACTATCGCTGAGTTCCAATGGAAGCGGAGAACCCAATCTATCGCTCGGTGACATGGAAGGTTTCGGACAGCACCGCTGAAGAAACCTGCCGGCGGTCATCGTGCAGGGGTGAATCGCGCAGTGCGCGTAGGGAGAGCCTACTCCCGAACCCGTCAGCTAACTCCGTAAGCGTATAGGTCGCGAAGTCCGGCATGCGTCGGACAGATGACGCAAGCCGAACCGAATCCAAAGGAACCCGCGATTGATTTCACAATCGGGGGGATGGATATGAACAGGGAGCCTGAGTTGCCAGAGTTCTGGAGAGACCTGGAAATTGTGCAGGCATTGAACAGGGAGGTTCAGCCGATTGTGCTGGATGAGGGCGAAATGCTCTTGACGGACACGACCGAACCGAAGCTCGACGCGCCGACCTGATGAAGAAACCGTGAAGATGATGACAAGCTGCGTGTCAGCCCCCGCCCGGGGGCTTTTTTCATGCTTTTTTCACGGGGCTTGCTTGGAGACAGATGCGCTGTGTGTTAAAATGTTTCTTGGCTAAACGATTCGGCTGCAACCGGCGGGAAGGGGAACTTTCATATGAACGTTCGGCGTGTCGTGCTGTTGAACGTGATCGCATTCATCGTGATTTTGGCAGCGCTCTATGGCGGTTATAGCTACTACTATCAGTCCACGCATTACGTCAGTACGGACAATGCGACCATTGAAGGCCAGGTCGTACCGCTGAATGTGGAGATTCCAGGGACGCTGTCCGATTGGAACGTGTCCTCGGGCACCACGGTTACCGCGGGAGAAGTGCTGGGGCACGTCTCGACGTCTGCTGAATTGCAGCAGCTGGGTCAGGCGGCGTCTAATCCACAGGTCGTCAAATCCGTGTCAAACGCGGCAAAGATAGAGAGCCCCATCAGCGGGACGGTCGTGAATACAACGGCCACGGCGGGGCAACTGGTCGCTCCGGGCCAGTCGCTCGGTGAAGTTGTCGACCTCTCCAAGCTGTATGTCGTGGCGAATCTGAACGAAACCACGCTGCGGAACATTGATGTCGGCGATACCGTGGACGTCTATATCGACGCCTACCCAGACCTTTCGTTGAAAGGGACCGTCGAGTCCATCGGACTTGCGGCCAACTCCTTTTTCTCGCTGATTCCGCCGTCTGACTCGGCGAGCGGCACTTACACGAAGGTGACACAGACCGTGCCTGTGAAAATTTCGCTGTCAGGATACGGCGGAGAGAACTTGCTGCCGGGAATGAGTGTTTCCGTGCGCATTCACAGGTCCACCACTTGAAGATGACACGTCCCGCAAGGAATCCATTGCTATGCCCAGCCCGGCTGTGCTAGAATGGTGTGCGTTGATTACGGTGGTCCTCTGTCAGAACGGCTGGCACGAACACCTGTGGGAAGGAGGCCTCTGTGTTGAACCTGTTACAAACCATTGCAAGGGAACAATTGCGTACGGATATTCCGGCGTTCCGTCCTGGTGACACGCTGCGCGTACACGTGAAAGTCCGTGAAGGACAGCGCGAACGTATCCAGGTGTTTGAAGGCATCGTCATTCGCCGGCGTGGCAGCGGAATCAGCGAGACTTACACGGTCCGCAAGATTTCCTACGGTGTCGGTGTGGAACGCACGTTTCCGGTACACTCGCCGAAGATTGAGAAGATTGACGTGGTTCGCCGAGGCAAGGTGCGTCGCGCGAAGTTGCACTATCTGCGCGGCTTGAGCGGCAAGGCTGCTCGCATCAAGGAAATTCGCTGACGCCGCGCGAAAGCGCGTTGCGAGGCCATCCTGTTTTGAACTTAGGTTGCAGCGAAGCTGCGACACAAACACTGCGGGGGACGCATAGCCGTCTCCCGTGTTTTTGTGAAGGCGGTTTTCGGACAACCTCTATACCATACAAGACAACGCAAGTGCGGAAGGAGGGACATCACGTGCAGCCAATCCATTGGTTTCCCGGACACATGGCAAAGGCGAGGCGGGAAATGACGGAGTCATTGAAGCGAGTGGATGCCGTGCTCGAGCTCGTGGACGCCCGTTTGCCGCTGGCGAGCGCGAACCCGATGCTGGCCGAAATCAGCGGAACGAAACCGCGGACGGTGGTGATGACGCGGACAGACTTAGCCGATCCAGCCCAGACCGAGCGCTGGGTGCGCTACTTTCGTGAACAGGGCCTGCAAATCGTGGGCATCGATGCGCGTACGGGCCACGGCGTGCGTGACGTGATCCCGGCGCTGGAACGTGCCACCACGGCGAAGCGCGAAAGGGATGCGAAACGCGGCATCCGGCCGCGTGCCGTGCGGGCGATGGTGGTCGGGATTCCCAATGTCGGCAAGTCCTCACTGATTAACAGGCTCGCGGGACGGGCGGCGACGAAGACGGGCGACCGGCCGGGCATCACCAAACAACAGCAGTGGATCCGGTTGGGAAACGTGGAACTGCTGGACACCCCGGGCGTTTTGTGGCCCAAACTGGATGACGAGGCGGGGGCGTTTGCGCTCGCGATGAGCGGCGCAGTGAAGGCGGAAGTCATCGACTTGCCGGCCGTCTGCGCGTATTTCATCGTTTGGTGCTCCAAGCATTACCCTGGCGTTCTGGAGGCCCGGTACACCCTGGATCCGTTGCCGGAGATGGAGGCCAGCGCCGAGGAGGCGTGGAACGTCGCAGCGCCTGTGCTCGAAGCCATCGCCAAGCGCCGCGGATTGATGCGGGCTGGCGGGGTCCATGATACCGAACGCGCCGCGGAGTTAGTGCTGCGGGAACTCCAGACTGGACAGCTCGGGCGGCTCACGTTTGAGTGGGCACCCGGTGGAGTGGGCACCGAATACATAAATTTGTGATGCGATGGATTTGTCCTATCAGACCACGTTTTCTTCTCGACCCTCTGGCGCAACGCCAGGTGGATCGTTAGACTGAGAGCAGCAGGAACCGATGGACGAGTTCGGAAGGACGACTGCGGAATGCGAAAAGATTGGCACCAAGTGTGCCAGACACTATGGGAATTTGACCGTCGGGCGGCACAAGGCGTCGCCGTGGTGGCAGGGGTCGACGAGGCTGGCAGGGGCTGTTTAGCCGGCCCGGTGGTTGCAGCCGCTGTGATTTTGGGCGGCAAGCCGGAAGACTGGGTGGGTATCAACGATTCCAAGCAGCTGACGAAGGCGCGCAGGGCGGCACTCTGCCAGCACATCACGGCGTCGGCGGTCGCGGTCGCGGTTGGCGTCGCCACGGTGGCGGAAATCGATCACCTGAATATCCTGGTCGCGTCGCGGGTCGCCATGGGCCGGGCGATTGCCGGTCTGCCGCACAAGGTCGACACGGCGCTCGTCGACGGGCCTTACGCTCCCCTGTTTCCGGCGGATGAGGTGCGTGCCATTCCGGTGGTGGACGGGGACGCGAAAAGCCTGTCGATTGCTGCCGCATCCATTGTCGCCAAGGTCGAACGAGATGCGATGATGGCGAAACTGGCAGAACAGTACCCGATGTACGGGTTTGAACGACACGTGGGCTACGGCACGTCGGAGCACTTGGCAGCGCTTCGTCAGTACGGACCGACACCGCATCACCGCACGACATTTGGGCCAGTGAAGGCGCTCATCGAAGCGAGGTGATTGCAATGGAAGTCAAACCGCCGGGCGCTGTGACGCCGAGCGAACGGATTTCCGGCACGCAGGCGCCGTCAGCGCCGACCGGCCGAACCGCGCGTGCACAGGAGGCCGATCGGGCGCATCCCCTGCGTCAGGCCAGGGAACTGAGCCCTGCGTCTGGTGATGAACGTGCGCTGTATGACGTGCTGGAGTCGATGCTCCCGGTTGAAATTCTCAAGAGTCCCGTCCTCATGCGAAGTGAATGGGCATGGCGGAGTTTGGTGAGTCAACTGTACGCGCAGCTGGTGATGAAGCCGACTGCGTCTGCACCTGCAGAGGAGCAAACGTCTGCTGCAGCAACACCAGGTGGTGAGGCGGCTTCATCGTCGACTGCGCCCGCACCCACGGAGCAGCCAGCGTCTGCTGCAGCAACACCAGGTGGTAAGGCGGCTTCATCGCCGATTGAGCCCGCGCCCGCACAGGAGCAAACGTCTGCTCCGGCGGCGCCTGCTGTCGCTGCCGCTTCGGTGCCGGCGTCAGGCAACGGTGGACAAGAAACACCAGAGGCGGGCAGTGTGAGCGGACGAGCGGCCCTGCAGGGGGCCATTCGTCTATTGTGGGACACGCTGGCTCAGGGCGCGGCTGCAAACGGGACAGACACGGTGCACGTGACATGGCCGGAGGGGAGTCCTCCGCCGGTCGTCCCATTTGCTGCGATGGACCGCGAAATCGTGGCACAGAGTTCGCACCCCGACACCCTTCAGTCATGGGTGCTCAGCGATCGCCTGGTTTCTTCTGTGCGCATGGATGGGTCGCCCCAAGTCGGAGGCGGCTTGTTCTTCCCGTACGCAGCGGGTGTGGGTCAGCCGGCGGCGGCTCCACATGTGCGGCAGCCTGCCGTGCGTTGGCAAGCGGAGCGCCGCACGCGTGTGTCCTCCCAGGGGCGATTGGTTCATTACCTAAAAATCTCCCTTCCGATTCCTGACCACCGTACGGTCGAGGTGGAACTCATCAGCGCACGTCCCCTCCTGTCGATACATGTGACAACCGACCATGCGGCACTGCGCCAGCGCTTGTCCGCTGACGCAGCAGACGTGCAGCAGCGCATGGCGGCGCTGGGGTGGACCGTGGACCGCTTTAGTGTCAGTGACTTAAAGCCGTCTGCAGATGAAAGGGGGCCAGCGCCGTGATGCCTCCGAAACGGGCGGTCGCCTTGCGCTATGAGCGTCACCGCGATGCGGCGCCCCGGGTGGTCGCAAAGGGTGTCGGCGAAGTGGCAGAGGCCATTTTGCGCCAGGCCGAAGCCGGAAACGTTGCTGTTCATGAAAATGAGTCCTTGGTGAATGCACTGTTTCAGTTGGAGACAGATCAAGTCATTCCACAGGAATTGTATGCGGTGGTTGCCGAGGTGCTCGCCATTGTCTACCGCAGGCAGACCGAATAAGCGAGACATTGGGAATGTGGCCGAGACGTTCGCCGCGCAGTACCTGTCGCGTACGTTGGGGTGGTCTGTCACGTGCCGCAACTGGCGGTGCCGCGCGGGTGAACTCGATATTGTGGCACTCGACGGCGCACAGCTGGTCGTGGTGGAGGTCCGGTCGAGATCGAGCCAAACGCACGGCACGGCGGCGGAATCTGTGGCGACGGGCAAGCTGCGCCAGGTCAGAAGGCTGGTTCCGCTGCTGCTCGCGCAAATTCGGCCGCAGCAGCCAGATACCTCCGTTCGGGTCGACGTCATCGCCATCGAATTGCGGGGGGACCAGGTCGCAGGCCTGGAACACTTTCGAAACGCGCTGGACGCATGGGCGTAGCCGTCTCGTCACGGTGCCCGGCCGTTGCCGGAACGGGCCAGCCCCCGCCAGGCTGACGCTTGCCGAGCAGCGGCTGTCAGGCGGACATGCTCACGATATTCAGTTCGGGCGGCGCGGGCTGGTCGTCATCGCTGGCGCCCGCAGCGCCAGTGCTTCGAACACATGATCACGCTGGACGTTTTGGGCACCCGCCAAGGCGCGAATGGTATCCGCCACGCGGTGGACGGCAGCCGCAGCCCGCTGCGACAGTTTGAGGGTGCGGGCAGAGTGCTGCAGTACCTGAAGGGCATCTTCCGCGAACGGTGCGCTGGCGATACGCTGCCTGCCCTGCAGGACACGTTGTTGAATGACCGCAGAAGTTTCTTCTTCGTACGCGGATTTCCACGAAATGGGCTGTACATAAATCAACATCTCAATTCGGTCCAGCAAAGGGCCGGAGATGCGCGACCAGTAACGCAGCACTTCGGCGTCGGTACATCGGCACTCCCCGAAACCGCGCCGTCCGCACAGACACGGGTTCATCGTCGCGAGCAGCTGAAAGTGCGCAGGCAGGATGGTGGTCTTCCCGCCGCGCGCCAGCCGGACTTCGCCATTGACGATGGGCTCACGCAGCGCGTCGAGCACATGTCTCGAGAATTCGGGCATTTCATCGAGCAGCAGCACCCCGTGGTGCGCGAGCGTGACTTCCCCAGGTGCCAACGGGTTTCCTCCGCCAATCAACCCTGCCGCCGTGACGCTGTGATGCGGGGCGCGCAATGGCGGGACCCGGGTGGCGGGGGTGTTGAGTCCAGCGGCCTGGTGAATGGCGTACACGTCCAGTGCCTCCTCGTCGCCGAGCGGTGGGAGAATGCTGAAGAATCGTTCCGCAATCATCGTCTTGCCGCAGCCGGGGGGACCTACGAGCAGAACATGATGCCGGCCGGCAGCGGCAATCGTGAGCGCTCGCTTGACGTCCGTCAGGCCCTGGACTTCGGAAAAGTCGCCGGTCGCGGCGTTCGTGTCTACGGTAAAGGGAGGCGGAAGCTGCAGTGGGGCGGCCGACGAAACGGGCTGGGTGAGCATCTCCACGACAGCCTGCAGCTGTTCAAAACCGTACCATGCCACGTTTGGCAGGCCGACGCAGGAGGAAGCTTGGTCTGCGCTGACGATAATTTGTCCAAATCCAGCCTTCCGCAGCGCGAGCGCGAGATTGACGACACCCGCCACAGGCACCAGTTGTCCACCCAGTCCCAGTTCGGCGCAGAACCCCATGCCGTTGAACGACTCGCCGCCTAGTGCAGCGCTTGCTGGTTCGGGCGGGACTTGACCCGATGCCCGTAAGATCGCGACGGCAATTGCCAAGTCGAGACCTGCCCCGCGCTTGCGCATGCTGGCCGGGGACAGGTTCACGGTAATCCGGCGGCTCGGAAACTGCAGGCCTGCATTGCGGATCGCGGAGCGAATCCGCAGCTTGGATTCACTGACCGCGGAGTCTGGCAGGCCGACGATGTGGAACTGTGGAATTCCGTTGCTGACATCCGCTTCGACCAGCACGGGGGTTGCTTCAATGCCTTCCAGGACGGCGCCGTGCGCGGTTCCGATCATGAGCGAGACCTCCACGTCAAACTTCATCAATCCGTGCGTATCTTTGGTATAGCAGTTCGTGCGGCCCTTGGCGATGAGGCACAGGAGGATTTGATAAACTCGGGCATATTTAACAAATGTGTGAACGACGACGCACAGCCTCTTCGCCAAACGTAGTTTATGTGGTATACCGATGACGAACGGCCACGTGCGGGCTGCCATGGCGCCCGCGGAAAGGTTGTCATCTTGCGCAGTCCCCACCAAAGAAGGTACGATCAATCCCAAACGGGATGGGAGATGAACAGGATGCAAGGGACAAAGGGAACGCCTCACACGCAACAACGGGATTCCGGAAAGTCGCAGAAAGCCCGCGTCATTGACATGCGTGCATGGAAGGCGCGCAAGCGGTCCCTGGAGTTTCGCCGCCGCGCCTGGAGAGTTGACACACTGTTCTGGGTCACCGCGGTGACAACGGGGGTTGCAGCCGTGTTTGCGGCGGCGAGCTGCGTTCCCTTTGCCGGACAGATCAACAGCATCATTCTCTGCTGGTTTTTCGCGGTCATTGCCTGTGCACTCGGTTCTCTTCTCTATGTGTTTCGACATCGGCTGGCCCGGCCAATCCTAGGCATCAACGTGATCTGTATGGCGATGTCGTTTGTCGCCGCAGTCGTGAAAGTTATCTTAATGAGCCGGCTTTGACAGGCGACGGCTGCGCTCACCTGCAATCTCCATCACGGTTTGTCAGTCAATCCTGGCCTCGCGAGTTGTAAATGTGGCCAGGGTGTTCTATCTTTATAAGGGATGAACTGCGTGGTGCGCACGCATACCGGGTCATTCATCCGCGAAGCACTGGATTCGCACGGAATCCGAATGAAAGTTGGACACGCTTGTGCGTTGTCGATTAGGGGCACCCTACGACAAAGACCTGCGGGTCCTGCGTTTTTTTGTGCTTCGAAAGAGCCGCAGAGCGAGGGAGGAATCAGGGCATTGAACATTCATGAGTATCAAGCGAAGTCCGTGCTGGCGCAGTACGGGGTTGCCGTGCCCACGGGTAAAGTCGCCTTTACGGTGGAGGAAGCCGTTGAGGCCGCCAAAGAACTGGGTGGCAAGGGTGTCGTCAAGGCACAGATTCACGCAGGCGGCCGCGGCAAGGCGGGCGGCGTGAAGCTGGCCAAATCGCTTGCCGAAGTGGAACAGCATGCCAAAGAACTGCTCGGAAAAACGCTTGTCACCCACCAAACGGGTCCACAGGGAAAAGTGGTCAAGCGCCTGCTCATCGAGCAGCTCACCAATATCCAGAAAGAGTACTACATAGGGTTGGTACTCGATCGCGCGGTCGGCCGCGTTGTCATGATGGCTTCGGCTGAAGGCGGCATGGAAATCGAAGAAGTCGCCGCCAAGTCCCCGGACAAGATTTTCCGCGAAACCATCGATCCAGCGGTTGGACTGACGCCGTTCCAGGCACGCAAGCTCGCGTTCGCGATCGAGATCCCGACGGAACTCGTCAGCAAGGCCGTGAAGTTTATGACCGGGCTGTACAACTGCTTCGTGGACAAGGACTGCTCCATCGCGGAAATCAATCCGCTGGTCGTGACGGGTGAAGGCGAAGTCATGGCCCTGG
The DNA here is from genome assembly GCF_028751525.1 of Alicyclobacillus cycloheptanicus. Classification (GTDB taxonomy): domain Bacteria; phylum Bacillota; class Bacilli; order Alicyclobacillales; family Alicyclobacillaceae; genus Alicyclobacillus_L; species Alicyclobacillus_L cycloheptanicus. Next base: position 105,552 of record NZ_CP067097.1, on the reverse strand, counting down.
ATGCCAAGCTGAACTTCGATGACAACGCATTGTATCGGCATCCGGACATCCTGGAAATGCGCGACCTCGACGAAGAAGACCCCAAGGAAATTGAAGCTTCCAAGTTTGGACTCAGCTACATCGCACTGGATGGCAACATCGGCTGCATGGTCAACGGCGCCGGGCTGGCGATGGCGACGATGGACACCATCAAGTATTACGGCGGCGAGCCAGCCAACTTCCTGGATGTCGGCGGCGGCGCGAGCGAGGAGAAAGTCACAGAGGCCTTCAAAATCATCTTGTCGGATCCGAATGTGAAAGGCATTCTGGTCAACATTTTCGGCGGTATCATGAAGTGTGACGTCATTGCCAACGGCGTGGTTGCAGCGGCCAAGCAGCTCGGCCTCAGTAAGCCGCTGGTGGTTCGTCTGGAAGGCACCAACGTGGACTTGGGCAAGAAAATATTGAATGAATCCGGCCTTAACATTGTTGCTGCTGATTCGCTCGCGGATGCGGCGCAAAAAATGGTCGCGCTGGTCTGAGAAGGGAGAAGACGCGATGAGTATTTTAGTGAATAAAGATACCAAGGTCATCACGCAGGGCATCACCGGAAAGACCGCTCTTTTCCATACCAAGCAAGCGATTGAGTACGGCACGAAAATGGTCGGAGGCACCTCGCCGGGCAAAGGCGGCACGACGGTGGAAGGCCTGCCGGTATTCAACACGGTGGCCGAAGCGGTTCGTGAAACGGGGGCCAATGCATCCGTAATCTATGTTCCGCCGGCAGGTGCTGCGGACGCCATCATGGAAGCGGTGGACGCCGAACTTGATTTGGTCATTTGTATCACAGAAGGCATTCCCGTGTTGGATATGGTGAAAGTGAAGCGGTACATGGAAGGACGTCACACACGGCTGATCGGCCCGAACTGTCCCGGTGTCATCACGCCCGGCGAATGCAAGATTGGGATTATGCCTGGCTACATCCACACGCCTGGCCACGTGGGCGTTGTCTCCCGCAGCGGCACCTTGACCTACGAGGCTGTGTATCAGCTGACGGTTCGGGGCATTGGGCAGTCGAGCGCAGTCGGCATCGGCGGCGACCCGGTCAACGGCACGAACTTCCTGGATGTCTTGAAGATGTTCAACGAAGACCCGGATACAGAAGCGGTCATCATGATTGGTGAAATTGGCGGCTCAGCGGAAGAACAGGCTGCGGAGTGGATCCGTGACAACATGAAGAAGCCCGTTGTCGGGTTTATCGCGGGCGCCACAGCGCCTCCGGGACGCCGGATGGGTCACGCAGGGGCGATTGTGTCTGGCGGCGCGGGTACCGCGGCGTCGAAAATCGCCAAGTTTGAAGAGTGCGGGATCCGTGTTGCACCCACACCGTCCGAAATGGGTTCGACCCTCTATGCCTTGTTGGAGGAACGGGGCTTGCTGGAGAAGTGCAAGACAGCGAAAGCAACCGTGTAATGCACCATCGAAAGCCTTTCTGGATGTGCAAGGGACCTGCTCGTCAGCATGACGAGGGGTCCCTTTTGCATTCGGACCGAAGCGGCTGAACGAGGCGGTGAGGCTGCGCGGCCGCCGCCGATATTTTTGTCGGTCTCATGCACCTCTGGAGAGGGGTTGTTTCTATTGGAGTAGACAGTTTTCGGATCGCGGCGGACAATGTGGGCAGGACGAACAGAACGGCGCAGCGCCGCATATGCAGGGGATGAGAACATGTCTGTGTTAGAGGAACGTTCTTGCGCCATCGGACTCGCGATGTGTCCCGGCGTGGAACCATCCACGATGCGCAAATTGGTTCGATATTTCGGGTCGGCTGTCGATGTTTGGGAAGCGCCACCGAGTGCGTGGTTCGAAGCGTGTCGAATGAACCAGGACACGGCGTCCCGGCTCGACCGGTGGCGGCGCTCCTTTCGTGACAGTGCCATTGAGCAAAAGTTGCGTGAACGAGGCATACGCTGCCTGCTGCCTGGAGACAGCGATTGGCCGACACGTTTGTCCGACCTGGCGGACATGCCTCGGGTGGTGTTCGCGCGCGGGCCTGGACAGCCCGCGCCGGTGGCAGGGGGGCTGCCGACCGTCGCGATCGTTGGGACACGGCGCGCTTCCAGCTACGGCATCGAGGCTGCGCGCTGGATTTCCGAAACGCTGGCCTGCGCGGGCATCGAAATCATCTCCGGCATGGCCTTGGGGATTGACGGGAGCGCCCATCAGGCAGCCCTGTCTTGCGGCGGTGCGACGACCGCCTTATTGGCATCTGGCGTGGATGTGTGCTATCCTTCGAGCCATCAGGCGCTGTATCAGCAGATTTGTGAGCACGGGTTGGTGTTGAGCGAATACGCGCCTGGCAGTCCGGTTGCGAAGCATCGGTTTCCAGAGCGCAATCGCCTCATTGCCGCATTGGCGGATGCGGTCGTCGTCGTGCAGGCGGGCGACAAGAGCGGGGCGCTGAGAACGGTGGAACAAGCACTTGAGCTGGGCCGCGACATCTATGTCGTGCCAGGGCCGATTACCGCCGTACACTTTCGTGGGTCCCACCGCCTGCTGCAGGACGGCGCAAGAATTTTGGTCGATCCGGCCGACTTGCTCGCTGATTTGGGGCTGACACAGACATCGGTTGCAGCGACGCAAGTGCCTGCGCGATGGCAGGACTTGTTTGACTGTCTGGATGAACCTATGACCGCCGCCAGCCTGGAGCGCAGACTTTCCATGCGCAGCGAGGAAGTCTACGCTGGGTTGCTGGAACTGGAAGTGAGTGGCTGGATCGAGCGCGTGCCTGGCGGACTCTACTGCCGCGTTCGTCAGCGCAGCCATGCAGGGGTTCGGCGTTGACAGCAACGCCTGGGAATGACCAGCGAACGGGTCACCTGTAATTGTCAGGGTTTGCAAAATCTTTTCGCTCGGTGCTAAGATGTGGTGAATGTCTGCGCCTTGTATGGTTGGGGAAGCAAGGAGGAAATCGATTGGCTGATTATCTCGTCATCGTAGAGTCGCCTGCAAAGGCGAAAACGATTGAAAAATATTTAGGAAAGCGATACAGCGTCAAGGCTTCCATGGGCCACGTGCGGGATTTGCCAAAGAGCAAGCTCGGTGTGGATGTCGAGCATGGCTTTCAACCGCACTACATTACGATTCGTGGAAAAGGCGACGTCATCAAGGCGCTGCGCAGTGCCAGCAAAAAGGCCAAGCGCGTGTACCTGGCGGCTGACCCGGACCGCGAAGGGGAAGCCATTGCCTGGCACTTGGCCCAGCTGCTTGAGCTGGACCCGAATGAATCCTGCCGCGTCGTGTTTCATGAAATCACCAAGGACGCGGTCAAGGATGCCTTTACCGAGCCGCGGAAGTTGAACATGGATTTGATTAACGCCCAGCAGACGCGCCGGATTCTCGACCGCCTCGTCGGGTATCGGCTCAGTCCGCTGTTGTGGCGGAAAGTGAAGAAGGGATTGTCCGCAGGGCGCGTGCAGTCTGTCGCGGTGCGGCTGATTGTTGACCGCGAACGTGAAATTCGGGCGTTCGTGCCGGAAGAATACTGGACGGTCGACGCCATGTTCGTCCTGGATGAGGGCGTTCTCACCGCGCGGTTCGTCGGCTACGACCACGAAAAGACGAGCCTGCCGAATCGAGAGGCCGTGGATGAATTGCTGTCGTCCCTGCAGGGTGTGCCGTTCCAGGTGGAGAAGGTGAAACGATCCGAACGCAAGCGGAACCCGAGCGCCCCTTTTACAACCAGCAGCCTGCAGCAGGAAGCGGCTCGAAAGCTGGGGTTCCGCGCCTACAAGACGATGTCTGTCGCGCAGCAGCTGTATGAAGGATTGGAAGTCGGCGCTGAAGGGTCGGTCGGTCTCATCACGTACATGCGTACGGATTCAACGCGGATTTCCGAAACTGCGCAGGCGGAGGCGAGAGCATTCATTCGCGACCGCTATGGAGCGCCCTATGTACCCGAGACCGCGCGCCAGTATCAGACGAAAAGCGGCGCCCAGGATGCCCATGAAGGCATTCGGCCGACGTCCGTCGCTCGCGATCCGGAATCTGTCAAGCCCTTCCTATCGAAGGACCAATACCGATTGTACAAATTGATTTGGGAGCGCTTCGTCGCCAGTCAAATGACGCCGGCCGTCATGGATACGACGACCGTGGATATTCAGGCGGGGCGGGCGTCGTTCCGCGCGACGGGGTCGGTCCTCAAATTTCCTGGCTTTATGGCTGTTTACACCGAAGGGACGGACGATCAGTCGACCGACGAAGATACAGCCAAATTTCTGCCGCCGGTGCGCGATGGGCAGGCCCTGCCTGATCCGGACCTGAAACCCGAGCAGCACTTCACGCAGCCGCCGCCGCGGTACAGCGAGTCCAGCCTGGTGAAGACCATGGAGGAGCTGGGAATTGGGCGACCCAGTACCTACGCGCCCACCATTGACACGATTTTGAAGCGTGGGTACGTCGTGCTGGAGCAAAAGCGGTTTGTGCCAACGGAGCTGGGTGAGATTGTCGTCGACCTGTTGAAGGAAAACTTTCATCAGCTGATTGACGTCGACTTTACCGCCCGGCTCGAGAAGGAATTGGATGAAGTCGAAGACGGCGAAGTGGACTGGGTCAAACTGCTCGCCGAGTTCAATGCTTCCTTTGAAGCCGATTTGGAGAAGGCAGAAAAGACGCTTGAACATGTTCATATTGAGGACGAAGTCTCGGATGTGGTCTGTGAGAAGTGCGGCCGGAACATGGTTTACAAGCAGGGCCGCTTCGGCAAGTTTCTGGCTTGTCCGGGCTTTCCCGAATGCCGGAATACGAAACCGATCACCAAGGAAGTCGGCGTGTCGTGTCCGAAGTGCGGCAAACCGCTCGTCGAGCGTAAGGGGAAAAAGCGCAAGGTGTTCTATGGATGCAGCGGCTACCCAGAGTGCGATTATGTGTTGTGGAATCGGCCGACCGGCGCGCTGTGTCCAACTTGTTCGCATCCACTGGTTGAAAAAAGAAGTAAAGGGACTGTGACGATTGTTTGCAGCAACGAAGCTGCACATGCTGGCGGAGGTCAGCCGCCGCAGGACGACGGCAACTCGGAGGATGTGCGCGCTCGCGAGCAGGTTGAGGCGAAGTCGTAGAAACCAACTGGGAGAGTAGGGGGGTCCCGCATGAAGGTTACGGTCATTGGCGCAGGGCTCGCCGGATCGGAAGCGGCCTGGCAGATTGCCCGTCAAGGCGTGCCCGTCCGTTTATATGAAATGAGGCCCGTCCAGAAGACGCCGGCTCATCATACCGATCAGTTTGCGGAACTGGTGTGCACGAACTCCTTGCGGGCCGCCGCCATCACCAACGCCGTGGGTTTGCTGAAAGAAGAGATGCGGCGTTTCGACTCCATCATCATGAAAGCGGCGGACGAACACGCGGTCCCTGCCGGCGGGGCGCTGGCCGTCGACCGGGAGGCATTTTCCGACGCGGTGACGGCCGCGCTGGAATCGCACCCGCTGGTTGAAGTGGTTCGGGAGGAAGTCCCGGAGATCCCGGCAGACGGCATCGTCGTTGTGGCGACGGGGCCGTTGACGTCTGAACGGCTGTCCGCATCCATTCGCTCCTTCATTGGTTCGGCTTCGCTGTACTTTTTCGATGCGGCGGCGCCGATCGTGACCAAAGAGTCCGTCGACATGGACAAGGTCTATCTGGCGTCCCGTTACAATAAGGGTGAGGCGGCGTATCTGAACTGCCCGATGACTGAGGACGAGTTTGCGGCGTTTTATGAGGCGCTCGTCTCGGCGGAAACGGCGCCGCTCCACGACTTTGAGGAAGAGCGGTATTTCGAAGGATGCATGCCCATTGAAGTCATGGCCAAACGGGGCGCAAAGACCCTGCTCTTCGGGCCGATGAAACCTGTGGGGCTGGAGGACCCGCGCACAGGGCGGCGGCCGTACGCGGTTGTGCAGTTGCGGCAGGATAATGCCGCAGCGACCCTGTTTAATATGGTTGGCTTTCAAACCCATCTGAAATGGGGAGAACAGGGGCGCGTGTTCAGGATGATTCCGGGCCTGGAGCATGCTGAATTTGTGAGATATGGCGTGATGCACAGGAATACATATATCAATAGTCCGACTGCATTACTGCCAACCTATCAAACCAGGGCCCGTGACACCCTGTTTTTTGCCGGTCAGATCACGGGGGTCGAGGGGTATGTCGAGTCCGCCGCGGCTGGCTTGGTGGCGGGTCTCAATGCCGGGCGTCTGGCGTTGGATCGGCCGTTGCTCACGTTCCCGCAAACGACTGCGATTGGCAGTCTCGCACACTATATTACCCACACGGACCCCGACCATTTTCAGCCGATGAACGCGACGTTTGGACTCATTCCGCCGCTTTCGCGCCGGATTCGCGACAAACGCGAACGAGCTCTGGCCGTGGCTGAACGTGCTTTGCAAGACCTCGAGGCGCTGGTGGAGAAGGTGACGGTATGAGTTCGCTGAAGCCGGAGGTCATGCTGTTTTTACGCGAGCGGGGCATGGGCCAAGGGGCGTCGGAGCGTACGGTCAAGGCGTACGGCAGCGACTTGTCGGCGCTTGCAGTGTTTTTGGAGCACCGGGGTATCTTCGATTGGACAAAGGTGCGTCCGGTGGACATCCGCGCCTTCTTTGCCCGTGAACTGGAACGAGGATTGTCGAGGGCGTCTGCTGCCCGCAAGTTGTCGTGCTTTCGGAGTTTTTACGATTTCCTGATCCGCGAAGGCATCACGGACACGAACACCCCGCGAGCCGTGTCACTTCCGAAGCAGCCCAAGCGCGTTCCAGCCTTTTATTATCAGGAAGAAATGAAGGCGCTCCTGGAATCGATTGACGGAGAGGACGTCTGGTCCTTGCGCGACCGCGCTTTGCTGGAGTTCATGTACGCATCCGGGGTGCGTGTGAGTGAGTGTGTTGCGCTGGATGTCGCCGATGTTTCGCTGGCTGACGGCACGGCGTTGGTCTTTGGCAAAGGCGGCAAGGAGCGATATGTGCTGGCGGGGTCCAGCGCCGTCCAGGCGCTCTCGCGCTACTTGGCGAAGCGCGAGGAATTGGGGCTGGTGAAGCCGGCGCTGTTCCTAAACCGCAGGGGCGGGCGATTGACGGACCGAAGCGTGCGCAGAATTCTCGACAAGCACATTGCCCGCGTCGCAGGGCTGTCGCATATCAGTCCGCACGCAATTCGACACAGTTTCGCGACACATTTGTTGGATGGCGGCGCAGATTTACGGGCCGTCCAGGAATTGCTGGGTCATGCCAGTCTTTCGTCGACGCAAATTTACACGCACACGACGCGCGACCGGCTGGCGCGGATCTATGACCAGGCACACCCAAGAGCGAAGGGATAGACGCGCGCTTCGTCACCAGGCGGCCGCACAGGAGGCAGGCATCGTCTCGCCTCCCGCGACAGGAAGATGAATCAGGATGTGGGGTGAACTCGTTGAATATGGAACTGCACGGAACGACGATTTTCGCCATGCTGCGCGACAAGCAGGGCGCGATGGCGGGGGACGGCCAGGTGACGCTGGGCAACAGCATGGTCATGAAGCATGGCGCCAGGAAAGTGCGCCGGCTGTATGGAAACGAGGTTGTGGCTGGCTTCGCCGGGTCTGTCGCCGACGCATTTACGCTGTTCGAAAAATTTGAAGCCAAGCTGGAAGAGTACCACGGCAATTTGCAGCGCGCCGCAGTGGAGTTAGCCAAAGAGTGGCGGACCGACAAGGTGTTGCATAAACTGGAAGCCATGCTGCTGTGCATGAATCGGGATCACCTGTTCATCTTGTCGGGCGGCGGTGAAGTGATTGAGCCGGATGACGGCATCTGCGCAATTGGCTCTGGCGGCGCGTACGCGCTGGCGGCCGGGCGTGCCCTGGCGCGCAACACATCCATGGAGCCGGCTGAAATTGCCGAGCAGGCGCTGCGCATCGCTTCAGAAATTTGCGTGTACACGAACGACCACATCATCGTCGAGTCGCTGTCGTCGAACGGATGAATGGATGGACGGAGCCGTAGCAAGTTGGAGACAGGGGGTTGGGAAGTCGTGGCAAACACAGATTTGACGCCTGCGCAAATTGTGTCGGAGCTGGATAAATACATTGTGGGGCAGAGAGCGGCCAAACGGGCCGTGGCGGTGGCCCTGCGCAACCGCATGCGGCGGGCCAAGCTTCCGCCGGAACTGCAGGAAGAAATTACGCCGAAGAACATTCTGATGATCGGGCCGACAGGTGTCGGCAAGACGGAAATCGCTCGGCGTTTGAGCCGGCTGGTGGGGGCGCCGTTCATCAAGGTGGAGGCGACGAAATTCACCGAGGTCGGCTATGTTGGACGAGACGTGGAGTCCATGGTGCGCGATCTGGTGGAGACAGCGATTCGGATGGTGAAGGCAGAGCACGCCGAGCGCGTCCGCGACCAGGCGGAGGACCTCGCGAATGAGCGCATCGCGGCCGCGCTAGTGCCGGATCCGAATGCGCGCAAGAACAACCGTAATCCCTTTGAAATGCTGCTGGGCGGCATGAACGGCGGAACCACAGACACGGGGGCTTCGGAGAGTGTGCGCGCGGAGCGCAGGCGTATGCGGAAACAATTGGAGATGGGAGAACTCGAGGACTATCTGGTGGAAGTGGACGTCGAAGAGCAGGCGAGCCCGGCCGCGTTCAATTTCATGCCCGGCATGGGGGCGGAAGGGGTTGGCAACCTCCAGGAAATGCTGGGCAATCTGCTGCCAAAGCGGACCCGCAAGCGGAAAATGACGGTGCGCGAAGCCCGCAAGGTCCTCGCGCAGGAGGAGGCCCAGAAGCTCATCGACATGGAGAGCGTGGTTGCAGAGGCCATCCACCGGGCGGAAAACCACGGCATCATTTTCATCGATGAGATGGATAAAATCGCCGGGCGCGAACAGCGGGGACCGGACGTTTCGCGAGAAGGCGTGCAGCGCGACATTTTGCCGATTGTGGAAGGTTCGACGGTGGTCACCAAGCACGGTCCCGTCAAAACCGACCACATGCTGTTCATCGGTGCCGGGGCGTTCCACATCTCCAAGCCGTCCGACTTGATTCCGGAACTGCAGGGGCGGTTTCCCATCCGGGTGGAGTTGACGAGTTTGACGGCGGACGACTTCGAACGCATTCTCCGGGAACCGGAGCATGCGCTGGTGAAGCAGTATACAGCCCTGTTGGAAACGGAAGGCATCAAAGTGGCGTTTACCGATGAAGCCATTCGACGCATCGCTGAAATGGCGGCTCAGGTGAACTCGGAAACCGAAGATATTGGAGCGCGCAGGCTCCATACCCTGATTGAAAAGGTGCTCGAGGAACTGTCGTTTGAGGCGCCGGATGTGCATCTGTCTGAAGTGGTCATCACGCCGCAATATGTCGATGACAAGCTGCAGTCGATTGTGGTGAATCGGGACATGAGTCAGTTTATTTTATAAGCAGCCTGGACTCGTGCGGGCCGTACAGGTTGTGCGGACCGTGCAGGACAAGAGATGCAGTGCACCTGACTGGGGTGCACCTGCTGTGCAAAAGAGAGCGAACTCGACCGAGGTTGGCGTGGCGCGCAGAAAGCGTCAAGCGCATAAACCCGGCATGTTCGTTCTTTTTTTGTCGAATCTGCCTGGATGTTTGTCGTCTTGTGCAGGATTTTGCGGAATGCCAGCGAATTAAACCCTACGGAATCGTTTTGGTTGTGCAGATTTCACTGGGGCGTTCCCGCGAGTGATTGGATATTTGGAGGCGAACGTATGAGTACCGACGGTGCCGCGTTTCAATTGCTGCAGAATGCGTTGTCTGCTGCGCAGTTGTCACAGCAGGTCTATGCAAACAACATTGCCAACGTTTCTACACCTGGGTACAAGGAAGAGACAGTGAACTTTGAGGCAGCTTTGCAAAATGCGATGAGTCAACCGACGGCTTCTGGCGTTTCGACGGACGGCTCGTCTGTAAACTGGGATGCCATGCTGCAGGTGCAGCCTACCGTGTCACAGGATAGCAGTACGGTCATTTCCAACAACGGCAACAATGTCGACATCAATGCGCAAATGGCGGGCATGGCTGAAAACCAGATTCGGTACAACGCGTTGGTGCAGGATGTGCAGCTCCGGTTGCAGCGTTATCAGACCGCGATCAACGGAGGTTGATAGGGATGGCTTTTGGCTTGGATAGCTTGAGTATCAGCGCGAGCGGCCTGACCGCTCAACAATTTCGGATGGATGTCATCTCCAATAACATTGCAAACGCAGATACGACGCAGACGCCGGAGGGCGGCCCGTATCGAAGGGAAATGGTCGTTCTGACGCCGGCGTATGCCCCGGCCAGCAGCTTTGCGGACGCCCTGCAGCAAGCAAGCGGGGCCGTCGGTGGGACAACTGCCGGCGTGTCCGATGAAGCCGTAGGGGCAGGGGTTCAAGTGGCGGGTGTGGTGCAGGACCCGAGTCCGTTCCAACTCGTGTATGACCCAACCAACCCGGATGCTGTGAACGGGTACGTGGAAATGCCAAACGTGGATATTTCCACGGAGATGGTGGACATGATGAGTGCCCAGCAGGCCTATCAGGCGAATGTGACCGCATTTGACGCCGGCAAGCAAATGGATATGGATGCGTTGACGATTGGTCAATAGGAGGGATACATATGACGCCAGGGGTTGTTGGCGCCGCGAGCCAGGGGCTGCAGTCTTTGCAAAGTCAATCGGTGGGCCAGTCTGCCAGCCAGACCGGCACGCAAGGTGCTGGAAGTTCCCCGGCGGGGGGCTTTGCTTCGGCGCTTGGGAGTGCCATTGACCAAGTGGATGCACTGTCGAACCAGGCCGACCAAATGGCTGCGTCGTATGCGGCGGGCGGACCTGTGACGGTGGATCAACTCATGGTTGCTGAACAGCAGGCGTCGCTCGCTGTGGACTTGGTGGTTCAGGTGCGCGACCGGGCTGTGAGTGCCTATCAGACCATCATGAACATGCAAATTTAGGGTCGAAGGGCAGCGGAGATTCCAAACGAAACGGATTGTCATCGACAGGACAGACATCGACAGACAACAGAAAGAGACGGTAGAAAGATAGACAAGTTTGACCGGTAGACAGACAGAACAAACATTTTGATGGATGCGGAAGACCAACGACGACGAACCGGCGCATCAGAGTGGGTAAGGGTGATGTAAGTCCGGTGAGGGTGACAGACAGAATGAATGCATTTAAAGACCAAGTTGACCGAATCCGGCGATGGGCGGCCCAGCTCCTGTCGCGTTACTCCCCTGTGCAGCGACGAAATCTCGCAATTGCGCTTGTTGCCGCGATTGCTTGTCTCGTCGTACTTCTGGTTGTTTTGACACGTCCACATTATGTCACCATCATGACCGGTTTGGACGATAAGTCCCTTGGCGAAGTCCAGACACAATTGGAGACCCTGAAAATCCCCAATAAAATTGATGGAACGTCTGTTATGGTGCCTGCGGCCGATGCGGATACCGCGCGCATCCAGCTGGCGGAAGCGGGACTGCCGCAGTCCGGTTATATCGGGTACAGCTCCATCAAGACATCGTTCGGCATGACGCAGGATGAGTTCAATATTCAGGTGCTCGACGCGCTGCAGCAGAGTCTGAACGAGACCATAGAAAGCATCAACGGCGTGGAGAGTGCGCAGGTCCACATCGTCATGCCGCAGCAGCAGTTGTTTGTCTCGCAGCCGACAGACACCGCCAAGGCGAGTGTGTTTGTGCAGCTGGGTCAAGGTGTGCAGTTGTCACCGGTGCAAGTCGCAGGTATTCAGCAGCTGGTCGCGCACTCCGTTTCGGGGTTGAGCACCGATGACGTCAGTGTCGTCGACCAGAACGGCGTGACCCTGTCCGACCAAACGGACAGCAACAGCGGCACCGTGACCGCCGGGACGTCGTCTGAACTGGCACTCCGAGAAAACCTCGAGTCGCAGTTGACGCAGCAGCTGACGAATGGTCTCGACCAGATTGTCGGTCAGGGCAACGCGGTGGTTGAGGTCAGCGCGAACGTCACGTTCAATCAAGTGGAAACCAAATCCCACACGCTGCAGCCTGCATCGGGACAGTCTGTTGGTTATCCCACCAGCCAGCAAACGTCCCGGACGACCACGACGGGCGGAACCACCGCAGGCGGCGTGGCCGGTCAGTCTTCTTCGAATCCGAGCACGCCCACGTATGCGGGTCAATCTGGCAGCGGGGGCGGGAACAGCACCTCGGTGACGCAGTCTGACCAGTACGCGTACAACACCGTGGACACCACCAATGTCGCAGACCCCATGCAGATTAACGGCATTCAGGTTGGCGTGATGTTAAACGCCGCGGACAAGTCGCTGACGCCGGCGACCATCAGCCAAATCAAGTCCTTTGTCGCAAACGCGGTTGGGGTGCAAAGCGGCCCGAATGCGAGCAACAATATCACTGTTTCAACCGTTCCATTCTCCACGTCGTATGGCGTTTCCGCCACGTCTGGTCCCAACAAACTGCCTCTATACGGCGGCATTGCGGCGGCCGTACTCGCTGCAGCGGCCGGCGTGTGGTTGCTGTTGCGCAGGAGGAGACGCGCGGGCGCGAGTGCCAACGAGGCCTTGGTTGTGGATGAGATTGAACCGCTGCAGCCCGAGACGCCGGCGGATCGAACGATGCAGACGCAGGTTGCCAAACTGGCTGCGCAGAAACCTGACGAGTTTGCGAATCTGCTGCGCACTTGGTTGATGAGCGAATCCTGACAAGTCCTGTGGTGTCCGTACCGGTCGCAGAATGGGCCTAGGGTCCTTCGCAACTACCTGACAAGGAGGATGAGCTGATGCAAAGAGCAAAGACAACCATGACTGGCAAACAAAAGGCTGCAGTTCTGCTCATCAGTCTTGGACCGGATGTCGCGGCAAAGGTCTATCAGCAGCTCAGCCAGGAAGAAGTGGATGAGCTGACACTCGAAATCGCCAACTTGCGAAAGGTGGAACTGGACCAGCGGGAGCAGGTGATTCGGGAGTTTGCGGAGTTGGCTATGGCCAAGGATTACATCTCGACGGGCGGCATTGAGTACGCGCGGGAGGTGCTGGAAAAGGCGCTCGGGGCAGGCCAGGCAGAGCAGGTGTTGTCCCGGTTGACGACGGCGCTGCAAGTTCGCCCGTTCCACTTCGCCCGTAAGGCGGACCCACATCAATTGCTCAGCTTCCTTCAGGATGAACACCCACAGACGATGGCGCTCGTCTTGTCGTATCTGGAGCCCGCGCAGTCTGCGCTGGTGATTTCGTCGCTGCCGCATGAGACGCAGGCGGACGTGGCGCGCCGGATCGCGCTCATGAACGGGACTTCGCCGGACATCATTTCCGAAGTCGAGACGGTGCTGGAGGCGAAGTTGTCGACCACGCTGTCGCTCGACAGCACACAGACGGGCGGGGTCGACTCGGTGGTGAAGATTTTGAACGGTGTGGACCGTGCCACCGAGAAGTCCATCATGGAGTCGCTCGAGCGCTCTGACCCAGAGCTTGCTGAACAAATCAAACAACGCATGTTCACCTTTGACGACATTGTCCTTCTCGACGGCCGGTCGATTCAGCGCGTGATTCGCGACGTCGAATCGAGCGACCTGCAGCTGGCGCTGAAAGTGGCGGCCGACGACGTGAAGGAAATCATTTTCAAGAACATGTCCGCACGGATGGCCGAAACCATCAAAGAAGAGATGGAGTTCATGGGGCCGGTTCGCCTGCGCGATGTGGAAGATGCGCAGCAGCGGATTGTGAGCGTGATCCGCCGATTGGAAGAAGCCGGCGAAATCATTATCGCGCGCGGTGGAGGTGACGAGATTGTCATCTAGCGTCGTCAAACGGGCGGGGCTTACGTTGGGTCCCGCGAGTGCCAGCATTCCGGTTCAGGTCGTGACACCGCCCATCCGGTCGCTGCCCGAAGCTGAACCTCAGCCGGAACTGTCCGTAAGCGCCGAGGAGCGACTGGCGCAGGTGCAGGCGGATTGCGCAGCGATGATTGCCGAAGCGGATGCCAAAGCGCGTCAGATTGTGGAGACGGCGCGAGCGCAGGCTGTTCAGATTGAAGACCAGGCGCGGACCCTGGGCTATCAGGACGGCTTCGAGGCGGGGCAAAGACAAGCAGAGGCGGAGATGGCACAGGTCGTAGCGGAGACGATTGAACACGCGCGTGCCGTTGCGGCTAGTGCAGCGACCGAGCGCACGAGGTTGTTGGAGCACTTGGCAGAGCCGTTGACGACAGTGGTCATGGAAGCCGTTCGCCGCGTTTTATACCGGGAGTTGTCTGTCCAAAGTGTCGATATTGAGCGAATGGTCGACGAGTTGCTGCAGTTCGTGATTGAGAGCTCCAAGGTGGAGGTTCGCGTGCACCCGGACGATTTCGAGGCGGCGAGAAGCGGCCATGCGCGGTGGCAACACGCGAAGCTGGGAGATTGGGAAGTGTCGGTCGTGCCCGACCCTGCGATTCAACCGGGCGGGTGCGAAATTCGCAGCGAGTTTGGCCGGGTGGATGCGACGGTGGAGACCAAGCTGGATATTTTGCAAAATACCCTGCGAACCGTGATGGAACGGAGCGTGACAGAGTTTGTCGCTGCTGAACGCTGCTGAGGTTGTCCGCCAACTGCACAATACGCACTGGTACCGTCTGTACGGACGCGTGGTGAAGGTGATTGGCATGACCATGGAGTCGGTCGGCCCGCACGCGAACCTCGGGGACCTGTGCGCCGTGTTCACTGACCAGGAGGAACCTTGTCTGGCAGAGGTGGTGGGGTTTCGCGACTCGCGCCTCATCCTGATGCCGCTCGGTGACGTGTCTGCGGTTTCCCCGGGGGCCAACGTGCTGGCGCTGCGCACACGCTTGAACGTACCGGTGGGGGACGGGTTGCTCGGCCGCGTCCTGAACGGCCTCGGTCAGCCGATGGACGGCCTGGGCCCGTTGCTCGATCGCGACACCGCCCCGATTGACGCGGCACCGCCGAACCCGCTCGAGCGGCTGCCCATTGACCAGCCTCTGCAAACGGGCGTGCGGGCGATCGACAGCCTGCTGACGGTGGGGGCCGGTCAGCGTATTGGGCTGTTCGCCGGGAGCGGCGTCGGCAAGAGCACGCTGCTGTCCATGATTGCGCGCAACACGTCGGCGGATGTGAACGTCATCGCGCTGGTCGGCGAGCGCGGCCGGGAAGTGCGCGAGTTCATCGAGCGTGATTTGGGAGCATCGGGGCTTGCCCGGAGCGTCGTGGTGGTGGCAACCTCCGACCAGCCGGCGCTGATTCGGTTAAAGGCGGCGTTTGTCGCGACGGCGATTGCCGAGCATTTTCGCGACCGGGGTCAGTCCGTCAACCTGATGATGGATTCTGTCACCCGGTTTGCCATGGCCCAGCGTGAAATTGGTTTAGCGGTTGGCGAACCGCCGACGAGCCGCGGATACACGCCGTCCGTGTTTCATTTGCTGCCCAAATTGATGGAACGAACCGGTGCCGGCCGGACGGGCACCATCACGGCGTTTTACACGGTGCTGGTCGACGGGGACGACATGAATGACCCGATTGCGGATACGGTGCGCGGCATTCTCGATGGTCACATCGTGCTGACGCGCAGTATGGCGAACGCTGGACGATTTCCTGCGATTGATGTCCTGGCCAGTCTCAGCCGGCTGTTTTCGCACCTCGCGAAGCCGGGTCATGCTGCTGCGGCCGTCCAGCTGCGCAGCTGGTTGACGAAATACCGTGAGGTCGAGGACCTGATTCGCATCGGGGCGTACCAGCCAGGAAGCGACCCCGAGGCGGACATCGCGATCTCGATGCTGCCCCGCATTCGCGCATTTCTCGAACAACGCACGGACGAGCGGAGCAGTTTTGCGGAGACGATGGAGCAATTGTTCGCATTGACGGGGGTACAGGCATGAGCAGCATGGGCAAGTTCGCCGAGCGCTTGCAGCAGATTAACGAGACCTTGGAGAAAAGGGCTGTGGCAGCCCTGGAACAGGCGAAGCAGCGCCAGCGGGAGGAGGAAATGCGGCTGCGTCAACTGACGGCGGACACCCATGTTGCGGCGCTGCAGTTGACCGAACAAGGTACCGGGGCGGATTGGACAAGCATGCACCAGTACCTGGAGGCGCTCCGCGGCAAACAGGCCTCGCACCGTCAGCAGGTGGCCGTACTGACCGACGCGGTGGAGCAGCATCGGCTGGAAGTCTTGTCGGTGCATCAGCAGGCGCTCAAATGGGCGCGCGCCGTTGAACAGGATCGGACAAGGGCCGCGCAGGAGCGGGCTGCGCTGGAGGCCAAGCAGGTGGACGACCTGGTGTCCACGCGCTGGCAAAGGAGGGAGGAGTCCTGATGGCAACCGCCGGGATGCAGCAGGAAGCGGCTGAATCGTCCATACGCGCCAAGGTGACCAAGTTTTTGTTGATTGTCCTGGTTCCTCTCCTCGCTGCCATTGTGATGGTGGGGGTGGCGCTGCAGTTTGTGGGGGTGCCGGTGTGGCAGACCACCAAGCAGGTTTTGGGTGAGCAGCACCTGTTTGGGAAGCCGGACGCAGCGGCGTCGCAAAATGGGACCCAGTTGAGTCAGACGGTGTCCGAGCTGAAGCAGCAGAACCAGTCGCTCAAGCAGCAAAATGCTTCCTTGAAAACCCAGTTGTCTTCTGCGCAGCAGTCGGTCACCCAGCTGCAATCTGCACTCAGTGCGGACGACGCGAAACTGACGGCAGCGGCTGATGACATGAGTGCTGCGCGGCAAGAGGCGCAGGTGCTGGCGCAGATGGACCCGCAAGCCGCCGCCGGCGTGCTCTCGAAACTTGGCACGTCGCAGGCCGCGATGGTGGTGTCCGCGTTGTCGCCGGACGTTTCTGGGGCGATTCTTGCGGACCTGAGCCCAGCCTTGGCCAGTCAGCTGCTGGCACAGGCGGCACAAATCTCGGCGGCGCAGGCGGCAGCGTCGAACACGACGACGGGTGCCAGCGGCGCGACAGGCAATACCGTGGGCTGAAGGCAGGCTTACGGGTGATGCAGGTCATGCTCGCAAAGAAGCGCCGTGAAAGGAGGTGATTCAAATATGACAAGTGCAACCATCAGTGTCGCGCGCGCCGGGTCTGGTGTCAGCGGGCAGGCTGCGGCCAGTGGTGCCCAGCCGGCAGGGCAATCAGGCAGCGCCTCACAACCTGCTGCGTCCGTGCTGCTGCCAGGCGGTGGTGCCGACCCATCCAGTTTCAACGCGCTCTTGCAAGGCGCCATGGGCATCGCACCATGGACCCCGTCCACCCAGCCGGCGAGTTCCCTGCCAGGCGCAAGCGTCAAGACGAGCAGCGTCGCCGCTGGGACGGGAGGGTATCTGGCCAGTACGCAGCGTCCCATTGGCTGGACAGGGCTGCCTGGCACGCGTGCAGGCGGGCTGACGAAGAACGCGCAAACCGCGGTCCAGACAGAGGCCAAGACCGTTGCGGATGACAGCGGCTCCAGTTCGGGCACCGGCACCGGTGGATGGACGACGGGGGTGAAGCCTGCTGTTGTCACCGCATCCGCTTCGGGCGGGTCCGCATCGAACGTTCCGACCAACAGTACAGCCATTGCGATGCAGTCTGCATTGACCACTCAGCTGCCGTTAACGGTTGAGGACACGGCGGCAACCGCTGGTGCAAGCACCGGGGCGGGCGGCGCTCCGGCTTCGCAGTCGGCGCAGGTGAATCCGGGGGCTTTGGCGGGTTCAGCGAGCGCGCCTGCAACTGCGGCTCCGGTTGTGCATGTTCTGTCCGGAACAGCGTCTCCATCGGCAACGTCGGCTGCGGCATCAGCCCCATCCGGTACGACCGCTGGGCCGAAGGGTGCGGCGAACGCGGTGAACGTCGCGAGCGGTTCGGCTGAGAACCAATCCGCAGGGGGAATCTATCTTTCCGCCAGCGGACTGCAAGGAACGGTGCAGTCTGCCCAAGCGGTTGGCACGGACGCACCGAAGACGGCCTCATTGAACGCACAGTCGCCGGATGCGGCGAACGTCCTCAAACAATACGCGGTGCAGCAGGCCATGGCCGGCAACGGTACGCTGCAGGTCCAAGTTCAACCGCAGCACCTTGGACCCATCGTGATTGCCGCGACCAGTCAGCCTTCGGGCGTCCAGGTCCAAATCACGGCGGCGAACCCGGAAACGCTCCAGTGGCTGGGCCAACAGCAGTCCGACATGGCGGATGCCATTCGGTCGGCAGGCGTGTCGTTGGCCAACTTGCAGGTCGCGAGCGGCGGCACAGCCTTCCAGTCGGGAGGGGGTTCGATGGGCAATCCATCGCGCCAGGGCGGCAGTGACACCGGACAGAAGGCCGTGCGTGTCAGCCGAAGCGGCGGCACCGGCATCAGCGCATCGCAATTGAGTGCGAGCGGCGGTGCGGGCGGCACATCCGCGTTGATGGCCTATCGTGTCAACGTCCAGATTTGATGCAGCAGGACAGGGGGGAGAAGGATGAGTTCCGTTGATCCAACCCAATTGAGTTCAACTGCGTTTTTGCAATTGATGGTCGCGCAAATGCAGTATCAGGATCCGCTTCAGCCACAGGACAACAGCCAGTTCCTGGCCCAGTTGGCACAGATGTCGGAGCTTGAGACGTTAACTGAGCTCACGCAGACGATGTCGTCTTTGCAGCAGCTTACGCAGCTGAGTGATGAACGGCAGCTGTTGGGAACGACCGTGAGTGTGACCGCCTCGGATGGTTCCACGGTGACTGGGACGGTGTCATCGATTCGCATGGACCAGAACGGCGACCCGCAGCTCATCGTGAACGGGCAAGGCTACCCATTGTCGGCGCTCACGGAAATGGAGTGAGACAGATGGATTCAGAACTGCTCGGCCGTATTTCACAATCGGCGTCCCGTCCGATCCGAACAGCTTCTGCGCCATCCGGTTCGGCCGCATCCGATGTTTCGTTCGCCAGCGTGTTGCAGCAGACCGTCTCGCAACAGTCGACACCTTCGCTCCACTTCAGCGCCCATGCACAGTTGCGCATGTCGACGCGCGGGCTGACGCTGACGAGTGCGGACAAGACACGCATCGGACAAGCGGTCGGGGCTGCAGCGACCAAAGGAGCGAAAGACGCCTACATTTGCTACGGCGATATGGGCTTTGTGGTCAATGTACCGAATCGAACGGTGATCACGGCGATGACACACACCGACCAGACGGTGGTGACCAATGTGGACAGCGTCGTCGTCGTACCACGGCCGGACCAGACCGGGGGCCGCGCGGCAGGGACTGACTGAACTGCCGCACCGGTGCGCGCGATGCGCCCATCGATGTCATGGATGTCATGAACATCATCGCGGTACAGGGCAGGAAATGAATGTGCTCAGCTGTGATCACGCGAAGGATGAAAACAAGGATAAAAAGGAGTGTATCGAAATGCTTCGATCTATGTACTCTGCGATTTCAGGCATGCAGGCGTTCCAGACCATGCTCGACGTGATTGGAAACAACATTGCCAATGTCGATACCCCAGGGTTTAAGTCCAGTTCGGTTGACTTTGCGGATGTGATGAGTCAGATTACCTCCGGCGGCAGCAGCCCGACGACCACCACGGGTGGGACCAACCCGCAGCAGGTCGGGCTTGGTGTCGGGATTGGCGCGACGCAGATGAACTTCACCCAGGGCTCGCAGGAGACCACGGGCAATCCGACCGATTTGTTCATCAACGGTCAGGGTCTGTTTGTGGTGAAGAACGGGACCGACACCTATTACACGCGAGCCGGGGATTTTACGCTGGACAGCAACGATAACCTCGTGCTGCCGGACGGTTCGATTGCGCAAGGTTATTATATGACCAACGCTGCGCCCAGCGGCGGCGGCACACCGACTTCCACGCTCGATACCACTACGCAGCCAAAGGCCATGAACCTGAATGACATGTTGGCCGCGTATGTGACATCGCTGAATGGAACGTCTGACGGAAACGGCGGCACCTATACAGTGAATGCGGACGGGACGGTGACGGACACGCCCGCGGCGGGGAGTTCCGCGACACCGGTGACGCTGTCTTTTGCTTTGCCAGCCTCTCCGGACATTCAAATCGGTCCGGACGGTAGTCTGACGGCGACCGTCGAGGTGACCTCGACGTCCGGCACAGGTGCATCCGCCACGTCGACCACCAGCACGCAGCAAATCAATCTGGGGAGCCTGGCGCTCGCGACGTTCAGCAACCCCTCAGGGCTCGAGAACGTGGGCAGCAACCTGTTCACCGTATCCAACAATTCAGGTGCCGCATCCTATGGTGTTCCAGGTGTGAACAACGCGGGGTCCATCCAGGCGGGTTATCTGGAGATGTCGAATGTCGACTTGACGCAGGAGATGACCAACATGATTGTGGCACAGAACGCCTTTGCGGCGAACTCGCACATGATTGGCACGGACAACACGATTCTCAACGACATCGTCAACATGAAGAACAGCTAATTGAGCTGACGCGTCATTCGCCTGACGCACGCTGCGGCTGACGCGTTCGCGCGGAACCGGCAGCTTGCGACGCAGTCTTGACGAATCCATTCACACGCGCCATGTCGGGCGCAGGAGGGCGGCAGGGTGATTCAGCTGACCAGACTCAACAACACCGACCTTTGGCTTAATCCAGTGCTCATCGAGTCGTTGGAGCGCACGCCGGATACCATTGTGACGCTGACCAATGGGCACAAATATGTCGTACTGGAAACGCCGGACATCATCACTGAACGCATTGCTGCTTTCCTGCGCTCCATTGGCATTGTGGGTGTGGCTGCAGGCACATCCGAACGAAAGGGGGAGGGCGCATGAACAAGACGCTGAAGCTCAGCCTTTCCCTGATTGGCGCGATCGCGGTGGTGTTGGCATTGGGCGTAGGTGCAGACCGCTACCTCAAGAGCAAACACCATTCGAGCAAGCCAGCGGCGCTATCGCCTGCACAGCTGCAGAGTTTACAGGTCAGTCTGCCGCAGATGACAACCAACCTCAAGGGCAGCGGACTCATCCAGTTTACCTTGACGCTGCAGGCGGACAACAGTTCCACCAAATCTGAGTTGACGGACCTGATGCCGCAAATCGAGGACTATGTGAACGAGACGATGCGGGCGTACACGCCGGACTCGCTGGAGCAGCAAAGCGGGGTTACGGCGTTGAAAAAGCAGCTGCGATCAGGCATTAACCACATGCTGCCGACCGGGTCCGTGACCAATGTGTTGTTTACCTCGATTGTTGTGCAATGAAAGGGGTGAGGACGGTTGTCAGAGATTTTATCCCAAGAGGAAGTTGACGCCCTGCTGGCAGCCATCCAGCGCGGGGAACTCAAGGCGGATGAGCTTCGCAGCGCCCGTCCCACGCGCAGGGTTCGCACCTATGATTTCCGGCGCGCAATGCGCTTTTCGAAAGACCATATCCGAATTATCTCGCGCATTCACGAACACTTCGCGCGTCTGATGACGACGCATTTGTCTGGCCAGCTGCGCAGCATCGTGCAGTTCCAGGTGGAATCCGTCGACCAGGTGCCGTACGAAGAGTTCATCCGCTCCATTCCGACCTTGACGGTCATGCAGTTGATGGAGTTTGAACCCTTGGAAGGCAAGGTGGTCGTCGAGATCAACCCGCAGATTGTGTTTGCGATGATTGACCGCATGATGGGCGGCGTCATTCACTTGCCGTATCACGAGCGCGAGTTGACGGAAATTGAGCTGGCGCTGGTGCACCGCATCCTGGACGCCATGTGCCCGTTCTTCGCAGAAGCGTGGCGCAGTGTGGTGCCGCTTTCGCCGCGGCTGTTGTCGATTGAGAGCAACCCGCAGTTTTTGCAGCTTGCAACACCGAATGACACCGTTTTGGTGATCGCGCTGAGCGTCCGCATTGGTCCCGCGACTGGGCTTCTGAACATTTGCGTGCCGCACGCGACCCTGGAACCGGTGATGTCCCGCCTGAGCACGCAGTACTTCATGGACGGGGGCCGGTCGGGCAGTGCGAATGACCGGGATGTGGAGCAGCTGCAAAAGCACTTGTACGGCGTGCCTGTGGATGTGTCTGTGCAAGTGGGACAAGCGGCGTTGACCGTCGAGGAGTGCCTGGAACTGCAGGCTGGCGACGTCGTGGTGTTGTCGAACTCGATTCAGGAGCCCGTGCAGGTGTTCGTGGACGGCATCCCGGCGTTTCGGGCAAGCATCGGCACGAGCCGCGGCAGGTACGCGGTGCAGGTTGCACAAGAGTGGAAGGGGGTGAACGGCGATGTCGGACGAGAAGAGACTTTCTCAGGAGGAGATTGAAGCGTTGCTGCATGCAGCCGATGGCGACCGTTCCCTGGAAGGACAGGGACAAGCAGCCGAAACCGGGCTGCAGGATGCGGAGCGGCAGACGCTTGGCGAGATTGGCACCATCAGTTTTGGCGCCGCTGCGGGAACGTTGGCGGCCTTGCTCAAGCAGCCCGTCGAAATCACAGAACCGACGGTTCGTTTGAGTTCGTCGGAAGAAGCCTACCAGGTGGACGGCGGTGCAAAGGTGTGGACGTCCGTCCAATTCAAGGATGGCCTGCACGGGTCGTACGCGCTGGCCATGAAGCTGCAGGACGCGAAGGCCGTCGCAGACCTCATGCTTGGCGGCACCGGCGTGGACGTGACAAGCGACTTAAACGAATTGCACCTGAGCGCCTTGTCGGAGGCGATGAACCAGGTGGTCGGCACGGCGGCAACCGCCATGTCGTCGATCTTCCATCGTCCCATCCGCATTCATCCACCGCGTGTGACGGAGACCAGCGACGCGGCGGGTGCAGCGCCGGGGGCGCCCTTTGAGGGTCAGCTGGTGTGCGTTTCCTTCCGTTTCAAAGTCGGCTCGTTGATTGACTCGACCCTGTCTCAGTGGATCCCGCTCGCGTTTGCCCGAGAACTGGCGCAGTTGGCGCGGACAGCAGGTTCCAGCGACGATTCGACCGCTGCGCAGCGACCGCGGCAGACCGCCGGCGTGGAAACGTCCGCCGGGATCCGCGGGGAGGGTGTCCCTTCGTCCGAGCGGGTCGTGCAGCGCCCGGAGTTTGTCGAGTTTCCATCGCAAAAACGGGTGAACCCGACACCTGCGAATCTGTCGCTGTTGTACGATGTACCGCTGCAAGTCACGGTGGAGCTGGGCCGGACCAAGCGGTCCATCAAGGAGATTCTGGAGTTGACCACCGGCTCGATTCTGGAACTCGACAAGCTGGCCGGAGAACCGGTGGACATCTACGTCAACCAGAAGCGGGTGGCGCTCGGTGAAGTCGTCGTGATCGATGAAAACTTTGGTGTGCGTGTCACGGATATCATCAGTCCCGCCGAACGCATGCGGAATCTGCAGTAGCTGGAGAGCGAACCGAAGAGGTGGAGAAGGTGGCACATCGTGTACTGATCGTCGACGATGCAGCGTTCATGCGAATGATGATCAAAGATATCCTGGTCAGGCACGGGTACGAAGTCGTTGGCGAAGCAGCCGATGGTGTCCAGGCAGTGGAAAAATACCAGGAGCTCCGGCCGGACGTGGTGACGATGGATATCACCATGCCGGAAATGGACGGGATTCAGGCGCTGCGGGAAATCCGGAATTTTGACCCGGACGCGCGCGTTATCATCTGTTCCGCCATGGGACAGCAAACGCTGGTGGTGGATGCGGTCCAGGCAGGGGCAATCGATTTTGTGGTTAAGCCGTTTCACGCCGACCGCGTGATTGAGGCGCTGCAACGGGCGCTCAAGTAGCGGCCAGACAGGGGGGTGTGGGATGTACCGGTTCAGTTATGGGCTGCTGGGACTTGTGGGGATGCTCGCGGTGACGCCGACGGTGTACGCTGCCACACCTTCCAACGCAACATCTGTGGCGCCGCTTGGCAATCCAGTGCCAGCCATCATCCAGCTGGTACTGGCGTTGATTCTGGTGATTGGCGGCATTCTCTTCATGATTCGTTGGCTTGCGCGCAGAGCGGGGGTGCAGACGCGCGGCGCGATTGACGTCGTCGCGGCGCGGCAGCTGGCCCCGAATCGTTCCGTGCAGGTGATTGATGTGAACGGAAAGCGATACCTCGTCGGCGTCGGCGACCAAATTTCGCTGCTCGCCGATGTCACAGAATTGTTTCCGGAGGATGACGGTGAGGCGATGGCCGGTCCCGTCGGGTCCTCCGCGTTTGCGCAGGTGCTGGCCGACAAGGTTGCAGCGGTTCGCAAGCGATACCAGCACAAGGACGGAGCCGATTCATGAACGTGGACCGCAGGACGCGAACGTCTCATATTGTGCGCAGCTGGACTTTGCGCGCCGTGCGCCCCGCGTGCCGAGGGCGCGCCGCGGTGCTGGCGGTACTGGCGGGCCTTCTGACATCGCTCGTCGTTTGTGTGTGTCTGACCCCGCACGCGGCCGCGGCCACCACCAGTACGAGCGGCCAGGGTCTGCTGCCGGGACTGAGCCTCAGCGTCGGGGACAGCAATTCGCCGTCCTCCGTCGCGGGGACGATGCAAATCATCCTGATGTTGACCGTGCTGTCGATTGCGCCGGCAATTTTGATTTTGATGACCTGTTTCACACGGATTGTCGTGGTCTTGTCGTTTGTGCGCAGCGCCCTGTCGCTGCAGTCGTCTCCGCCGAACCAGGTGCTGATTGGCCTCGCCTTGTTCATCACCCTGTTCATCATGCAGCCGACCTTGCAAACCGCCAATACGCAGGCGGTGCAGCCGTACTTGAAGGGGCAAATCTCGCAAACCGTGGCGCTGCAGCGTGCCGAGGCACCGTTTAAGGTGTTTATGGCCAAGGAGACGCGCAAGCAGGACTTGGAATTGTTCCTCCAGTATCGACATGTGTCTGCTGTGCCGTCGGATCCGACGAAGATTGCTTTGTCCGCGCTCGTGCCGGCGTACACCATCAGCGAGTTGAAAACGGCCTTTCAAATCGGCTTTATGATTTATTTGCCGTTTCTCGTCATCGACCTGGTCGTCGCCACCACGCTGATGTCCATGGGCATGATGATGCTGCCGCCGGTCATGATTTCCCTGCCGTTCAAGGTGCTCTTGTTCGTCATGGCGGACGGGTGGTACCTGGTCGTCAAATCGCTCTTGGCCGGGTACACATAGGCGGGGGCCCCGGCGCGGACCGCTCCGTGCGAACCGCAGGAAACCGACGGGCACAAGACTTTGTCTGCACACTTGCGAGGAGGCGATACAGTGGACGCCAATTTCATCATAGGTCTTGGGGCGCAAGTGATGTGGCTGGTGATTCGATTAACCGGACCTATATTGTTGTTTGGCCTGGTGGTCGGCGTGTTGGTGAGCATCTTTCAGGCGACCACACAAATTCAAGAACAAACCCTGGCGTTCGTGCCAAAAATCGCGGCGGTCATTGTCGCGCTGCTGATATTTGGGCCTTGGATGTTATCCATTCTGTTGAGTTTCAGCCAGCAAATTTTGGGCAATCTGAACAGCTTTATTCAGTGATCATCCATGACCTTGTTGAATTTCGCCATCAATCACTACGCAACCTATCTGCTTGTCCTGCTGCGCATGGCGGCGTTCATTGGCGCCTCGCCCGTGCTGTCTCTGCAATCCTGGCCGGTCTATGGAAAGATTGGCCTGGCCGGGTTTGTGGCGTTGGTCGTGGCGCCGGGATTGACAGCGGCGGTGCCATCCCCGTTTGACGATCCCGGCGGCTATGTGGTGGATGCCCTGAAAGAGACCGTCGTCGGGATGCTGATGGGCTTTGTCGCGACCTTGATGTTTGCGGCCGTGGATGTCGCAGGACAACTGTTCGATATACAGATTGGGTATAGTTCTGCCACGGTGTTTGACCCGCAGTCGGGGGTCAGCACCGGACTGAGCAGTTCGCTCTTGTCCCTGCTGTTTACGTTGTACTTCCTCGGTGTGGGTGGACTCGACGGCATGGTGCTGGCGATGATGCACAGCTATGAGTTTGTCGGGCTGGGGCAGTTCGTGTTTCCAGCCAACACCTGGAAGTTTTTGCTAAGTGCCATGGGGATGATGATGAGTATCGGTCTGCAGTTTGCGGCGCCTCTGCTCGCTGCGCTCTTGTTAACGGATGTGACCTTTGCGTTTTTGTCCAGAGCGGTGCCGCAAATGAACGTGTTTGTCGTGGAATTTCCAGCGAAGTTGTTTGTGGGACTGGCCCTGTTCGCCATCGCGATGCCGGGGACCGTCTACCTGTTCAGTCAACTGTTCGGAGCTTTGTTCAATGAGCTGAACACTTTGCTTCAGTGGCTAAGGGGGTGAGGGTGTGCTGCCGTTTGAGTTGCAGCGGTTCGCGGGCGAAAAGACGGAACGCGCCACGCCAAGGCGCCGACAGGAACTGCGCAAAGAAGGCCGCGTGCCGCGCAGCGCGGAACTCACGGGCGCCGTCGCCTTTCTGACGGTTTTGGTGCTGCTGCGCATGGAGGGCCCAACGATTTGGGGGGAATGGCTGAATGTCATCGAGCAGGGGCTCAGCAATGCGGCCGGTGCCAGTCCGCTGACGCAGGCGGATGTCCGGGCTCTGCTGTTCACCCAAGTGTGGACGGTCGTGCGGCTGCTGCTGCCGCTGGTCGGCGGGGCGCTCATGGTCGGGCTGCTGGCGGCCTTTGCGCAGACCGGGCCGATTTTCACACCCAACGTGCTTGTGCCTGACCTGCAGCGCGTGCAGCCGCTTGCGGGTATGGCCCGCTTGTGGAGTGCGCGCACCCTTGCGGAAGCCGTCAAGTCGCTCCTGAAGCTGGCCATCGTGAGCGCCGTCGCGTATGCCAGTGTGCATCAACTCGAAAGTGAAAGCGTGTCTTTGTCCACCGTTCCTTTGGAAGGAATGCCCGCGCTGGTCGGCAGCCTGGTATTTCGCCTTGGCATCCAGATTGCCGTGCTGATGCTGCTTTTGGCAGGCGTGGATTTCGTCTATCAGCGGTATGAATTTGAGCGCAGCATTCGCATGTCGAGGGAAGAAATTAAAGAAGAAGCCAAATCCCAGGAAGGGGATCCGCAAATTCGGTCGAAAATTCGACAGAGAGGTCGAGCGCTGGCGATGCGCCGCATGATGCAGCAGGTGCCGACGGCCGATGTGGTGGTTACCAACCCGACGCACTTTGCGGTTGCGTTGAAGTACGTCGCGAAGGAAATGGCTGCGCCGATTGTCCTGGCCAAGGGGCAGGATGAACTGGCGCTGCGCATTCGGCAAGCGGCAGAGGAAGCGAACGTGCCCACGGTGGAGAACCGTCCGCTGGCCCGCGCACTGTATGAAACGGTCGATCTCGGCGGTGCCGTCCCGCCGTCACTCTTTCAAGCGGTCGCCGAGGTGCTGGCCTATGTGTATCGATTGAAGGGGATTCGCACCGAGAGGGGGTGAGCCTGTGAAACGTTCAGACCTGGTGATTATGATTGGTGTCATCGGGATCGTCGTGATGATGGTGATTCCGATGAGCCGTGGACTGTTGGATGTGCTGCTCATTATCAACCTGTTTGTTTCCATGACGGTGCTCCTGGTGTCCATGAATACCAAGGAGCCGTTGGATTTTTCGGTATTCCCGTCGCTTTTGCTCATCACGACCTTGTATCGGCTGGCTTTGAACGTCTCGTCGACCAGGCTCATTTTAACGCAGCACGATGCAGGTGCCGTGATTCAAACGTTTGGCGAGTTTGTCACCAGCGGCAACATTGTCGTTGGGTTCATCGTGTTTCTGATTTTGGTCATCATCCAATTCATCGTCATTACCCGCGGCGCCGAACGCGTTGCGGAGGTGGCAGCACGCTTTACGCTGGACGCGATGCCTGGGAAGCAAATCGCGATTGACGCAGACTTGAACTCCGGGCTGATTACGGAGCAGGAGGCTCGCCAGCGCCGCCAGACCATTGAGCGCGAAGCGGACTTTTACGGGGCCATGGATGGTGCGTCCAAGTTTGTCAAAGGGGACGCCATTGCATCGATGCTGATTGTGGCCATCAATGTCATCGGCGGCTTCATCATTGGCATGGTCGTCAACCACATGCCCTGGAACACGGCGGCAAGCACGTACACCGTGTTGTCTGTCGGCGACGGACTGGTCAGTCAAATTCCGGCGCTGCTGCTGTCGACCGCCACGGGCCTGATGGTGACCCGCGCGGCTTCCGAGGCGAACCTGGGCAGCGACGTGATTCAGCAGGTGTTCTCGTTTCCGAGAACCTTGTACATCGTCGCTGCCGCCATCTTCCTGCTCGGGTTCACGCCCATTGGGTTTGTGCTCACGGTGCCGGTCAGCGCCGGTGCGCTCTTGCTCGGGCTCAGTGTCTCCCGTGCAGCGCGCCGAGCGCAGGCTCAGGAAGCGGAACAAGCCGTCCGCAGCGAACAGGCGCAGACGAAAAAGCCGGAGAGCGTGCTCTCCCTGCTGTCTGTCGAGCCGATTGAGTTCGAATTTGGGTATGCGCTGGTGCCCCTGGTCGATGCAAAGCAGGGCGGCGACCTGCTCGACCGTGTCGTGATGATTCGCCGCCAGATGGCACTCGAACTGGGCCTGGTGATTCCGGTGATTCGACTGCGCGACAATGTGCAGTTGAAGCCTTCGGAGTACGTCATCAAAATCCGCGGCACTGAGGTGGCGGGCGGCGAACTGATGCTCGGGCACTGGCTGGCGATGAGTCCGGGCGTCGACGACCCGTCGATTGTCGGCGTGCCAACCAAGGACCCGGCGTTTGGGCTGCCCGCCCTGTGGGTCGGGCCGGAGATGCGGAGCAAGGCGGAAATGGTCGGGTACACCGTGGTCGACCCGGGGTCGGTCGTCGCCACACACCTCACCGAGGTGCTCAAGCGGCACGCCCATGAACTGCTGGGCCGCCAGGAGACGAAGGCGCTCCTCGACAACCTCAAGACGACCGCGCCTGCCGTGGTGGAGGACGTGATCCCGAATGTATTAACCCTTGGACAGGTCCAGCGCGTGCTCGAGAATCTCCTGCAGGAAAAGGTTTCGATTCGGGACCTGGTCACGATTCTCGAAACCCTCGCGGATGTGGGCCGGCAGACCAAGGACCCGGACGTCTTGACCGAACAGGTGCGTCAGGCGCTGGCCAGGCAGATTTGTCATCAATTCCGGGTGCCAGGGCAGCCGCTCAGCGTGATCACCTTCGCGCCTCCGGTGGAAGAGCGGCTCTCTGAGGCGCTGGTGCAGCAGGAAGGTGCGTCGTTCATTGGACTGGAGCCCGCGTTGTCGCAGCAAATTTTCAAGCGCGTGCGTGAAGAATCGGCGAAGTTGACGGCGCTTGGCAAGACGCCGATTCTGCTCACGCATCCGCAGCTTCGGCTGCCCGTCCGCCGGTGGATGGCGCGCTACGTGCCGGATGTGGCAGTTCTGTCTTACAACGAACTCGACCCTGCGGTCGAAGTTGAAAGTGGCGGAGTGGTGAATCTCTGATGATGGTACGGCGATACGTAGTCAAGCAGATGCCGGAAGCGGTCGCGCTGATTCGCCGCGACCTCGGGCGCGACGCCGTCATTCTGAGCACGCGGGACGTGTTTGTCAAACGCTGGCTCGGATTGTGGCGGATGCGCCGGCTCGAAGTCCTGGCGGCGGCGGGTGAGGAAGTGACGGCAGGCCGGCCGCGAACACTGACCAGCGCTGAGGCTGCGCGCGCGGCGGAGCGGCTGCCTGCACCACTGGCCCAAGCTCCTGCTGCCGGCCAGCTTGCACCTGCGGCGCCGGGTTCGGCGGTGCAGATGGAATCAGCGGCCATGGCCGGATCCCGTGTGGACGTGCTGGACCTCCGCAGCGAGCTCGCCTCCCTCCGCGAGATGGTGTCCCAGACCCTCGTGCCGCAAGGAGCATCCACCGCGCTGCTGCAGCGGATGATCGCGGCCGGGATCGACGAAGGGCGGGCGATTCAGCTGCTCGCGGCGGCGCATGCGGACCTCGCGGATCGTCCGGAGGCCGGGGATGCAGCCGCGCAAGCCGCGCTGCTCGCGCGGCGCGTGCGTGACGGCATGATGACCCGGCTGTACCTGCACTGCGACCCGGAGCCAATTCGCAGTTCGTCACGACTGGCGGCCTTCCTCGGTCCAACGGGCGTTGGGAAGACGACCACGGTTGCGAAGCTGGCAGCTCAGTACGTGTTAAATGGGGAGCGCAAAATTGGCCTCATCACGACGGACACCTTTCGGGTGGCCGCCATTGACCAGCTCCGCACCTACGCCAACATCCTGCAGGTGCCGCTGGAGACCGTGTACGAGCCAGCGGATCTGCCGGAAGCCGTTCAACGCCTGGCGGATTGTGACCTGATATTGATGGATACAGCGGGCCGGAACTTCCAAATGGACGTGTATGTGGAGGAAATGACGAAGTGGCTGTCCGCAGCGCAGGTGGACGAAACGTTTCTCGTGCTGTCGATGACGACCAAATCTTCGGACTTGGAACAAATTGTTCGTTCGTTTGCTTCACTTCACGTGGATAAGTTGTTGTTCACCAAAATGGACGAGACCACTTCCTATGGCTCGGTGCTCAACTTGCTGTTGAAACACCCGAAGCCATTGTCGTATATCACCACCGGGCAGAACGTGCCGGACGACATTGAAGTGGCGTCGATAGAGAGACTTGTAAATTCCGTTGTGGGGGCGGATCACAATGCCTGATCAGGCAGAGGAGCTTCGCAGGCGACTCCAGGAAGTTCACGGGCAAGGGGCAGGTGTGATGCAGACGCCGGCATCTGGCCAAATCTCCGGTCGGGTGATCACGGTCGCAAGCGGCAAGGGGGGTGTGGGCAAGTCCAATTTGTGCATCAACTTTGCGCTGGGCTTACAAAACATTGGCTATCACCCCATTGTGCTGGACGCGGATATTGGCTTCGCGAACGTGGAAGTGCTCCTCGGCGCGCGGCCGAAACGAACCATTTTGGATATCCTCGACGGGGCAGATGTTTGGGATACGGTGCAGGAGAGCGCGTCCGGTCTGCCGTTCCTCTCGGCCGGCAGCGGCCTCCTGGACATTCACAGCCTGACGCCGCGGCAGATGGCGCGGCTGCTGGAGGGGGTCAGCCGGCTGCATGAACGCTACGACGTGATTTTGGTGGACGGGGGCGCCGGCATCGGCGAGAACATGGAGCGGCTGATTCGGGCCGCCGACCAGTTGCTGCTCGTGACAACGCCCGAACCGACGGCGATTGCGGACGGGTACAGTCTATTGAAGCTGCTCGCAGCGCGCGGCGACTGCCCGCCGGTGCAGCTGGTGGTCAACCGGGTACAGACGGTGCTCGACGGGAGAGTCGCTTCAGAGAAACTGCGGTTGGTCGCGGGGCGGTTTTTGAACATGGACGTCGGGGTGCTCGGCTACGTGCTGGACGACGATTCGGTCGGCCGCGCCGTGATGCGCCAGACCCCGCTGCTGCTGGATGCACCGAACAGTACCGCGGCGCGCTGCTTCGTCCAACTGGTTCACAATTTTGTGCGGGCGGAAGTGAAACCCCCGAAGGTGGGCATTGCAGGATTTTTTGAGCGGCTGTTCAAGCGTTCGCGCGGGAGAGCGGGCGACCCGGCCGATCCGGCCGTGTTTCCGGCTCACCCTGTCGGATGACGGCGAGGCAGGCGGGGAGGCGCGCCCCGCAGGACCGGGCGGAGGGGTGTGGTGCCCCGCGGGACCCGGTTCGCCGCGTGTTCTTGGAAGAGGCCCATCGCTGTTTGGACGTGATGGAACACGAACTGCAAACCTGGCGGTCATCTGCTGCGACCGACATCCGGGTGGAAGCGGCACTGCGCGCGGCCCACACCTTGAAGGGGAACGCTGCAGCCCTTGAGCTCACGGCGCTGGCGAACCTGGCGCATCACATCGAAACCGCGTTACTGGCGGTGCAGGCGGGGCACCGTGCGCCGCATGGTGCGTGGTGGATGGAGATGGGCGAGCAGGTCGCAGCGCTTCGCGCGCTGGTTGCAGCGCTTTGCGATGCGGGACCGGAAACAGCAGCGGTGTCGGGGGAGGAGGCGGTGCCGCTGGCCGCGTGGCTGACGCCGATCTGTCAACAGTTCGCCAAGACCGCTGCAAACACGCTGGGGAAACCGGTCGAAATAGAAGTGCGCGGCGAAGACGTCTCGCTGCCCGCTGCATGGATGGCTTCGCTCAGCGCGGCCATCGTGCAGCTGCTGCGCAACGCCGTGGTGCATGGCATCGAACCACCAGCGGAACGCCGCCGCCGCGGCAAGCCAGAGAAGGGGCGTGTGGCGGTCGAGGTGAGCGTGCGGGGCGGGTGCGTCGTGATCGACGTGTCAGACGATGGACGGGGCATCGATGCGCAGCGGGTCGCCGAGCAGGCGGTACGCCTGGGCGCAGCGGCTGATGCCGACGGGGCGTCCACCGAGGATGTGTTCGACCTGCTGTTTCGGCCGGGGTTGAGCACGGCCGGGCAAGTGACTGAGTGGGCTGGGCGCGGGGTTGGACTGGACGTCGTGCAAAGCTGGGCGGCGTCGGTTGGCGGCCGGGTGCGCGTCCTGCACAGCGGGGCGCAAGGGACGGCCTTTCGCCTTTGCATTCCCACCGCACAACCGGCGAAACCTGTGGAGGACGGCCGTCCGGCAGATGGCTGCGAGGAAGACGCGCGCAAAGAGAACGGCCGCAGCCGCTAGAACGGAAGGATTCGGAAGCAACGAGTGCGGGACGCTGGAGAAGCTGCTGAAAGGTAGGCATGAGACATGTGGCCGACGATTTTGGTGTATGTCATCTTGTTAATCATCGGGGGGGCAATGTACCTGTTGACCCGAAAGGCCGCTTCACGCCCGGCGGCCATGTTGCAAAACTGGCTCGCTTTGGTCGGGCTTGGGGCGCAGGGCAGCCGGGACCGAAACGGACTTCGCGGGGCGGGCTTGTCCGCGGGGGGCGGCCGCGATCGTCGGAACGCTGCGCAGGCTGCTTTGGCTGCATCGGGTGCGGATGAACTTGCATCGACAGGGGGAAATGACCCGTACGTGGCGGATGAACGCTGGACGGAAGTGGAAGAGACGCTGGACAGTATCTATCAAGAGTTTTACGGCGGATTGAAGGCGTTGGAAGAACGGGTGGACTTGCGCCTGCGTGCCTTGGAGGAGACGGTGACGACGCGTTTGCAGACGATGACCCAGTCGACCGAAGCGAGACTGCACGCGATGGAGGCGATGTGGGCAGCGGAGCGCCAGGCGCTCTACCGGGCCTTGGCTGAGGCTGAAACCAAGACGTCTGCCAAGGATGGACCGGTTCCAGAGGGGAAGCCGAAGCCCCGGCGGAGTGGGCGGAAGAAGGCGGACTCGGCGGCCGATCGCGCCGGGGCAGGGAGCGAACCCGCGGCAGCCGGGAACGGCGACCGTGCCGTGTCAGATGCCGCGTCCGAGGCGGCAAAGGCAGCGAATGAGCTCGAGAGGGCGTCTGTCTCCCCGCCCACGTCGAACGACAAGTTTGACGACGTCGTGACGGCATTGCGCCAAGGCTTGCCAGACCAAGCGGTGGCTCGGCAGTTTGGCATCGGCGTGACGGAGGTGCAGCTTGCGCGCCAAGTTCTGCTCGGTGCCGACGCCGGCGCACCACAGGGCGATTGATTCTGGTTGCTTGAGGATTGTTCCGTATGCTATATTAAGAAACAGTGTGAATGCCCGCGTCAGCGGAGTACACACGTCTGCGGATGTTCGGCAGGTGCCTGCGCCAGCGGGTGGCCGGGCAGTCGATGCAGGCGGAGGGAAAACCACGGGAGGTAAGTGCATTGGCGATTATTTCGATGAAACAGCTGCTCGAAGCTGGCGTCCACTTTGGACACCAAACGCGTCGTTGGAACCCGAAGATGTCGAAGTACATCTTCACGGAACGCAACGGCATCTACATCATTGACTTGCAGAAGACGGTTCGCAAGGTGGAAGAGGCGTACAACTTTGTTCGCGACCTGTCTGCTTCCGGCAAGTCCCTGTTATTTGTCGGTACCAAGAAGCAGGCGCAGGAAGCGGTTCGCGATGAAGCGCTTCGTTCGGGGCAGTTCTATGTGAACCAGCGCTGGCTGGGAGGGACCTTGACCAACTTCCCAACGATTCAGAAGCGTATCGCTCGCTTGGAGCAGTTGGAGCGGATGGAAGAGGACGGAACGTTCGATGTCCTTCCGAAGAAGGAAGTCATTTTGCTCCGGAAAGAGAAAGAGCGTCTGGAGAAGTTCCTGGGCGGCATCAAGGGCATGAAGGAATTGCCAGGGGCGATGTTCGTCATCGACCCGCGCAAGGAACGCATTGCGGTGGCTGAAGGGCGTAAGCTCGGGATTCCGATTGTCGCGATTGTCGACACCAACTGCGACCCGGACGAGATTGACTATATCATTCCTGGCAATGACGATGCGATTCGCGCAGTCAAACTGCTGACTGGCAAGATGGCCGACGCGGTGCTCGAAGGCGCTCAAGGCGAAGAAACGACTGCCTGAGTGTCGCTCGCGAGGGACGCCGCGGATGCGCTGCGGACTTTTGCGAATGATGTACGAGAGGTCGCGGGGTGACGAGAGCTCTACGCCTCGTCGCCCCTTTTTCACGAGACGAGTGGACCAACAGGAGGGAACGTTGTGGAAATTACAGCAGCAATGGTCAAGGAACTGCGCGAAAAGTCCGGCGCAGGTATGATGGACTGCAAGAAGGCACTGACGGAAGCAAACGGCGACATGGAGCGGGCCGTGGAGCTCCTGCGCGAAAAAGGGCTGGCCTCCGCGTCGAAGAAGGCCGGGCGCGTGGCAGCAGAAGGGGTTGTGGAAGCCTACATACATGGCGGCGGCCGCATCGGCGTGCTGGTCGAAGTCAACTGTGAGACGGACTTTGTCGCCAAGACGGACAATTTCCGCCAGTTGGTCAAAGACGTCGCGATGCATATTGCTGCTTCCAACCCGCAGTACGTTCGCCGGGAAGATGTACCGCAGGATGTTGTCAATAAAGAGCGCGAGATTTTGCGGGCGCAGACGTTGAACGAAGGCAAGCCCGAAAACATCGTTGACAAGATTGTGGATGGTCGAATCGACAAGTTCTTCAAAGATGTTTGCTTGTTGGAACAGCCTTTCGTCAAGGAACCCGACAAGACCGTCGAACAACTGGTGAAGGAGAAAATCGCACAGATTGGCGAGAACATCTCGATTCGCAGGTTTTCCCGGTTTGTGGTTGGCGAGGGCATCGAAAAAGAACAAACCAACTTCGTGGAAGAGGTTATGGCGCAGGTCCGCCAGTAACAGAACGGGAACACCTTGGGGTGTTCCTGTTCCATGAATTCAGGTGGATGGAAATTTACTGAGCGTGTCCGAAACGGTCACAGCCCCCTCGGGCAATTTCGAGAGGACGGAGGAGCACGCATGCCGACACCGAAGTATCGTCGTGTGGTGTTGAAGTTGAGCGGAGAAGCATTGGCTGGCGGTCAGGGATTCGGAATCGATCCACATACCGTTCAGGACATTGCGGAACAAATTCGCGAGGTCGTAGGGCTGGGTGTGGAGGTCGCTGTGGTTGTGGGCGGCGGAAATATCTGGCGGGGTCAGGCAGGCAGCGCAGGAGGCATGGACCGGGCGACTGCCGACTACATGGGGATGCTTGCTACGGTGCTGAATGCGCTTGCCCTGCAGGATGCGCTCGAAAAGCTGGAAGTGAGCACGCGCGTGCAGACCTCTGTGGAAATGCGCCAGGTGGCGGAACCGTATATTCGAAGAAAGGCGATTCGCCACTTGGAGAAAAAGCGTGTCGTGATTTTTGCCGGCGGCACGGGCAATCCTTATTTCTCCACCGACACGACGGCTGCACTGCGAGCCGCAGAAATTGAAGCCGAAGTCATCCTGATGGCGAAGAATGGCGTGGATGGCGTGTATACGGCGGATCCACAGAAATACCCGGATGCAGTGAAATACGATGAACTCGCGTTCATCGATGTGCTGAACCAAGGGTTGGGGGTCATGGACGCGACGGCGACATCCTTGTGCATGGACAATGACATTCCGCTCCTGGTATTCGCGCTGAATGAATCGGGAAATATTCGGCGCGCCGTCCTGGGAGAGAACATCGGGACATTCGTGAGGAGGAAGATACGTGCTTGAGGACATTCAACGCTCAGCTGACGAACGCATGCAGAAGGCAGTCGAGGTATTGCGCCGCGATTTGCAAACCGTTCGCACCGGACGGGCAACACCCGCGATGCTTGACAAGGTGATGGTGGAGTATTATGGCTCGCAAATGCCGGTCAATCAGGTGGCTAGTGTGACGTCGCCGGAGCCGCGCATGCTCACGATTTCACCGTGGGACAAATCCATGCTGTCCGAGATTGAAAAGGCCATCCAGAAGTCCGATTTGGGCCTCAATCCGAACAACGACGGCTCGGTGATTCGGCTGGTCGTGCCTGCGCTGACAGAACAACGCCGCCAGGAACTGGTGAAGGTCGTGAAGAAGATGACGGAAGACGCGCGCGTCGCAGTGCGCAATGTCCGTCGTGATGCCAACGACGACCTCAAGAAAGCCGAGAAGTCGGGCGATGTTTCCGAAGACGAAGTGCGTCGCGGCATGGAGAAAATCCAAGCGCTGACCGACAAGTACGTTGGGGAAATCGATAAGCTGGGTGCGGCAAAAGAGCACGACTTGATGGAGATTTAGGATACGATCCATCGATTGGAAAGTCATGGGTTCCCGGACGGCTTTGTCCGTCGAGAGACTGGGACTGGTGTGTGACAGGGGAGGGTAGAGGTTGCGAAACTTCTTTCGAAGCAGGCGTCGAACTGAACGTGCAGAGGTCTCTCTGCTGCAGGATAACCTCCCGCGCCACATCGCAATCATTATGGACGGAAACGGCCGATGGGCCCGCCGTCGCGGACTGCCCCGCGTCGCCGGTCACCACGCGGGCATGAAGAAGGTGCGTGAAGTGATTCGCGCGTGCGACGATTTGGGGATTCCGTGTCTGACGCTGTACGCGTTCTCGACCGAAAACTGGAAGCGGCCGGAGGGTGAAGTCGAGTTTTTGATGCGCCTGCCGGAAGAGTTCTTTCGCACAGAAATCGACGAACTCGTGGAACGCGGCGTCCAGGTGCGGTTCATTGGTGACACATCGCGCCTCCCCAGCCACACCCAGGAAACGGTACGGAAGACCCTGGAGCGCACAGAGGGCAATCAGGGCATGACCGTGATTTTCGCCTTGAATTATGGAGGCCGGGCTGAAGTGGTGAACGCGGCCAAGGCGTTCGCAGAGGAAGTCGCCTCCGGACTTGCCAGCCCGGGTGCATTAACAGAGGAGCGGTTCGCCAGCTACCTGGCGACGGACGGTGTACCGGACCCGGACCTGGTGATTCGCACGAGCGGTGAAATCCGACTGAGCAATTTTCTGATTTGGCAAGCGGCCTACGCTGAACTCTACTTTTCGGACGTTCTCTGGCCAGACTTCAGCCGGGAAATCCTGCATCGCGCCATTGAAGACTATCAAGGCCGCATGCGCCGCTTCGGCGGCCTAAAGTAGGTGCCCCGATGCTGATTCAACGGTTTTGGAGCGCGTTGCTGGCTGGTTTGGTCGTGTTGTTTGTGATTGTGCTTGGCGATCCGATTGCCTGGCGGGTCGTTGTGTTTGTCGCCTGCATCATCTGCGCAGGCGAATTCGTCTCTATGCTCGGTCTGTCATGGCGCCATCCGCTGGCGTGGTGGGCGTACCTCATTGTCGCCGAGGTGCAGTGGGCACCGCACTGGCGGATATCGCTCGTGATGGAAATCATGGTGGCGGTAACCCTGTTGTTCCCGGTGGCGCTGCGCAATCGGATCACGCTCCAGCATTCGGCGGCTGCACTGGTGGGTGCGCTGTACATCGGCTATGGCGGGCAGGCCCTTGGCGCGCTCCGCGCGCTGCCAGACGGTCGGGTGTGGCTGTGGCTGGTGCTGATTCTCGTCTGGGTGACAGACACGGCAGCCTACTTTGGCGGCAAGTGGCTGAAGGGGTCGAAGCTGTGGCCGGACATCAGCCCGAAAAAGACGGTGAGCGGCTCCATTTGCGGGCTGGTTGGGGCGGCCGCAGCTGCTGTGGTGGTGGGGTTCATCGCGGTACCCGGGTTTCATGCGGCGTCCTGTGCGCTGTTTGGCGCGATGGTCTCCGCGGTCAGCCAACTGGGCGACCTGGTCGAATCTGCCTACAAGCGGTCGGCTGGCGTGAAGGATTCCGGACGCCTGTTGCCCGGGCACGGCGGAATGCTCGACCGTGTGGACGGTTTGTTGTTCGCAGCTCCGTTTGCCTTATTCCTCATTCTCTCTGGCGCATCGACGTGGTTTTAATCGCGAGGTCTGGCGACCAACGCGAGAGCGCGTGACGTCTTCGCCGCGTTGTGCACAGTCCACTTGAAAGAGGCGGCTTGATTTGACGTTCTCAATCTCCATCCTTGGTTCCACTGGTGTGATTGGTCGACAAACCTTATCGGTCTTAGGGTCCTTCACGGAACCCGTGACGGTGGCGGCGCTTGCCGCAGGTCGCAACGCAGACCTGTTGGCCCAGCAAGTGCGGGCGTTTCGTCCTTCGTTCGTGTCGGTTCAGGATGAGGCTGCCCGTCAGACGCTGTTGGACGCCTTATCTGACGTGCATCCCTTGCCCGAGATTGGCGTTGGTGAGGCGGGGCTTGCCGCTGCCGCTGCGATTCCAAGCGACGTCGTGGTTTCCGCAGTGGTGGGCGCTCGCGGCCTGCGCCCCACGTGGCTCGCGATGGAACGCGGCGCCACCATCGCCCTCGCCAACAAAGAGACCCTCGTCGCGGGCGGCGACCTCGTGATGCCGCTGTGCGCCCGCACCGGGGCGCGGATTGTGCCGGTCGACAGCGAGCACTCGGCTGTCTTTCAGTGCCTGCAGGCGGGGCGGCCGGACGACGTCGCCCGCTACATCCTGACGGCGTCCGGCGGTCCGTTCCGGACCTGGTCGCAGGCACAACTGGAACGGGCCACGGTGGACGCGGCGCTTCGTCATCCCAACTGGACCATGGGTCAGAAAATCACGATCGATTCGGCGACCCTGATGAACAAAGGGTTGGAGGTGATAGAAGCCCATCATTTGTTTGACGCATCCTATGATAAAATTGAAGTAGTCGTTCATCCGCAGAGTGTGATTCACTCGATGGTTGAATACCTGGACGGTTCCATCCTTGCACAGCTTGGTGCTGCAGACATGCGGATCCCGATTCAGTACGCGCTGACGTACCCGCGCCATCGGCCGTCCCCAGCCACACGACTGAACTTGCTCGAACTGTCCGAGTTGACGTTTGAAGCGCCGGATTTTGACCGTTTTCCAAGCTTGCGACTGGCCTATGAGGCTGGACGCGCAGGCGGATTCGCGCCATGCGTACTGAACGCCGCGAATGAAGTTGCGGTAGAATGCTTTTTGCAGGGACGAATGACTTTCCTGCAAATGGCGAAACTGGTGGAGAGCGTCCTCGAGCAGCATCAGCCCGGCGTCCCGCGCGAATTGGAAGAAATTTTGCAGATGGATGCTTGGGCACGGGCAACCGCTCATAAGATCATAGAGAAGGGCGGGTGGACGAGTTGATCATCGTGGAAAGCGTCTTGCGATCGGCGGTCGCGATCATTCTAGTCTTTGTGGTCAGTATCGTCATTCACGAATTTGGCCATTACATTGTGGCGAAGAAGTGCGGGGTTGCCGTGCCGGCCTTTGCCATCGGGTTTGGCCCGAAACTCATCCGCTGGTATCGGCGCGGGACAGAGTTTTCGGTACGGTTGTTCCCCATCGGCGGCATGGTGCAGCTGGCGGGTGAGCTGCCGCAGGATACGCTGTTTCGCAAAGGGGAACGCCTTGCCGTTGAGTTCGATGACGAGGGCCGCATTCAGGCGGTTGGCGATCCGTCCGACTTGCCGCGCGGGCAAATTGCGACGCTTGAAGACTTGGATTTGATGGATCGGCTCCAGATGACCTTGGCGATGGACGATGGGGTGCGTACCTATCCTGTGCGGCCCCATGCCCGGCTGATGACCAGCACGCGCAATTCGATGCCCATTGTGGAGCGGCATGAGCAAGTGCTCGGCAAGCCGTTGTGGCAGCGTGCCGCGATGATTTTGGCGGGGCCTTTCATGAATTTTCTACTGGCGGGGGTTCTGTTTACCCTGTTGAATTTACATACGGGGATCCCGGTGAATTCACCGGTGCTGGGACAGATTGTCCCGAACACGCCGGCGGCGCAGGCGGGCCTGATGCAGGGCGACCGCGTCGAGAAAGTGGATGGACAGACCATTCAAAACTGGGCGCAGTTGGTGAAGGCCATCCAATCTGACAACCCACCGAAGCCGTTAACGGTCGTCGTCGACCGCAGCGGCCGGACAGAGACGCTGGTGGTTCGCCCGCATCTGGTCACGGTCCAGGGCCAGAAGGTACCGCAGCTTGGTGTCAACGCGCCTGTGACGCACGACCCCGTTCAGGCCTTCACGAGTGGATTCGCTTCCGTGTACTATGGGTCTGTCAACACCGTGCAACTGTACGGGCAGGTCATCTCGCATCATCAATTCCAGGATTTATCCGGTCCGGTTGGGATTGCGGACGTGATCAGCCAGCAAGCGCAGTCCGGCGTTTGGCAAGTCGTCTTTATCACCGCATTGCTGAGCCTGAACCTGGGGCTGTTTAACCTGTTTCCGATTCCGGCGCTGGACGGCGGTCGGCTGTTGTTTATGGTCGTGGAGATGGTCCGAGGCAAAGGGGTCGACCCCCGCAAGGAAGGCCTCGTACACTTCGTCGGATTCGCGCTGTTGATGTTGTTCGCGGTCGTGATTACCTACCGCGATGTGACAAGGTTGTTTTAATTTCACATGTTCGGACAACCGCCAAGTGGGAGGCAGAGGATGAAGCAGAGCAAACTATTCCTGAACACCCTTCGAGAGAACCCTGCAGACGCGGATGTGGCAAGCCATCGTCTGATGCTGCGGGCCGGTTTAATGCGGCAGTTGACGGCCGGCGTGTACACCTTTTTGCCGCTGGGGTACCGCGTGTTGTCGAAGATTGAGGCCATCGTCCGCCAGGAGATGGACAACGCTGGCGCCCAGGAAGTCCTGCTGCCGGCGATGCAGCCTGCGGAATTGTGGCAGCAGTCTGGCCGCTGGGAAGACTATGGTGCGGAACTCATTCGCTTTCAAGACCGGCATGACCGAACCATGGTGCTGGGACCCACTCACGAAGAAGTGATTACCAGCCTGGTGCAAAACGAAGTCCAATCCTATCGCCAGCTGCCTGTGACGCTCTACCAAATTCAGACCAAGTTTCGAGATGAACCACGCCCCCGTGCAGGCCTGCTGCGCGGCCGGGAGTTCCGTATGAAAGACGCGTATTCGTTCGACCTCGACGAAGCCGGTCTGGATGCAAGCTATCAGGCCATGTACGATGCCTACTGCCGTATTTTTGACCGACTGGGCGTCGAGTATCGTGCGGTCGAGGCGGATTCGG
The DNA here is from genome assembly GCF_028751525.1 of Alicyclobacillus cycloheptanicus. Taxonomy (GTDB): domain Bacteria; phylum Bacillota; class Bacilli; order Alicyclobacillales; family Alicyclobacillaceae; genus Alicyclobacillus_L; species Alicyclobacillus_L cycloheptanicus. The sequence goes on along the minus strand of NZ_CP067097.1, from coordinate 64,281 downwards.
GCGCCATTGGCGGAGAGGCCGGCAATCACGAATTTATGGTGTTGTCCGAGGCGGGCGAGGACACCATCGCAGGCTGTTCGCACTGTTCCTACGCGGCCAACGTGGAGAAAGCGGTCGGACAAGCCCTGCCGCAGGCGGACGCCAGCCAGACGCCGGCAAGGGAGAAGGTGGCCACGCCAGGCACCAAGACCATCGAGGACCTGGTTCGGGTGTTGGGGGTATCGGCGAGCCAGATTATCAAGGTCGTCGTGTATCTGGCCGATGGAAAACCGGTCGCAGCGTGTTTGCGCGGTGACCACGAAGTGAACGAAGTCAAGCTCAAAAAGGTGCTCGGCGCCAAAGACCTCACGATGGCCAGCGCAGAGGAAGTCCTGCGTGAAACCGGCAAGCCGGTCGGATTCGTCGGTCCGGACTGCGGCCTGAAGGTCGTTTTCGATCGCGACATTCTCTCTATCGCGGACGGCGTGGCTGCCTCGAACGAAGCGGGCTATCATGACATTCATGTGGTGCCGAACCGCGACTTCCCCGTTCCGGAGACGGCGGACATCCGCATGGCGGCGGCGGGCGACCTGTGCGTGAAATGCGGACAACCCCTGCGTTTGTTCCGCGGCATCGAAGTGGGCCACGTGTTCAAGCTGGGGACGAAGTACTCGAAGGCGTTCGGGGCCACGTATACGGATGAGTCCGGCGCCGAGCGAACCATCATCATGGGCTGCTACGGCCTCGGAACCTCCCGCGTCATTCCGGCTGTGATTGAACAGTGTCACGATGAGAACGGCATCATCTGGCCCATCGCGATTGCGCCGTATCACGTCCACATTGTGCCGGTCAACATCAAGGATGAGCAGCAGGTGAAGGCGGCGGAATCGCTCTATCACCGGCTGCACGCTGCAGGCGTGGAGGTTTTGCTGGATGACCGCGACGAGCGTCCAGGGGTCAAGTTCAAGGACGCAGACTTGATTGGTTTGCCGGTTCGGGTCACGATTGGCAGCAAAATCGCCGAAGGGAACGTGGAGTTGAAGATCCGGCGTACGGGGGAAGTGCAGGTCCTGACGGTGGAGCAGGCGTTTGAAACTATTTTGGGTATCGTGAAATAAAGAGCGGATTGTGAAGCAGGCACCGTATCCAAAGTTGTGAAGGTGCATTGCGCCGTTCCCTACGGAGGAGCGGTGCAGCGGTATAAAGGAGGGCAGCGGCATGAGTATTTCGCGGGTGCAAACGGACACCAACCTGCCATCCGCATCGACGCTGCCGGATGGGGAAATCGCCGGGGCCGTGGAGCGCGTGATTGTGTATCCTCGGTCTCGTCGTATCGAAGTGCAATTACCGCCGGTGTTTTCTGTCGACGACGCGGAAGCGGAAGGGATGCGTACGGCGGATGATGTCCCTGTCGACTGGATGCGGACGAAGGCGATGGAAGCCATCCGGCGGTATGACACCGTTGAGGCAGCGTGTCAGTCGTTCTTCGCGCAGGACGGGGTAGAGGTACAAATTCTTCCGCCCGTATGGACCCGTCGGCCTGCCCGTATGGCGATGGAGGCTATGACTTTTGCGCTGGTTGCGCGGTATGCACAGGAGGAAGCGGTTGCCGGGAATTGGCTCAAGGGCGCTGAACAATCGGTTCATGCCGCAGCGCCGACGCCTGCGGCGGCCGAAGATGCTGTGGACGTGGACACCACGATGGTGGTATCCTTCGTGCTGCGCAACGAGGCCGAGCAAGCGCAGTTGGAACGCAAGCGCGCGGCGGGCTGGTTGACCGAGATGGCCAGGCGCGCCCTCGGCGTAGAGGTCGCCTTTCAACTCATGGTGGATGCCGGCGCACAGGACAAAGCGCAGGAATTGCGAGCGCAGCTGCTGGAAGAGGAGCGCCGCCAGGTCAGTGACATTGCGCGCGAAATGGAGACGGCTGCCAAGGCCGAGCGCAAGGAGGCGTCCCAAGCCGTACCGGACAAGCAGAGTGGGGACCGGTTCCGGCGTCGCCGCAATGATGACGAACCGCTGCCGCCCCTCACCATCGGGCGCCCCATTGACAAACCGGTGACACCCATCAAGGAAATCGTTGACGAAATGCGCAGCGTGGTCATCGAGGGCCGCGTGTTCAAGGCGGAGCATCGAAACCTTCCGAGCGGGCGGTCCTTGTATCAGTTCAACATCACGGACGATACAGACTCCATCACCGCAAAGTTTTTTACCAACAACGCACGCCAGGTGGAAGCACTGGAGCCGCTGAAAGACGGCGTGTACCTGCGTATGCAGGGCCAGGTGCAGTTCGACACGTACAACAAGGAAATCGTCTTTATGGCCCAGGACATTCAACCGATCGATCCGCCGCAGCGACTGGATACCGCAGAGGAGAAACGTGTGGAATTGCACCTGCATACGCCCATGTCCGCGCTGGACGGTGTGACGCCAGTATCTGCGCTCATCAAACAGGCGGCGAAGTGGGGCCACAAAGCCATCGCCATTACCGATCACGGCGTGGTCCAATCGTTCCCCGAAGCCTACAGCCTCGGCAAGAAACACGACATCCAGGTGATTCTTGGTCTCGAAGCCTATGTCGTGGACGACGGCACGCCGATTGTGTATCACCCGGATGACCGTTCGCTTGATGAGGCGTCGGCGTACGTCGTGTTCGACACCGAAACCACCGGTCTCAACGCGCGCGAGGACACCCTGATTGAAATCGCAGCCGTGCGCATGAAAGGCAGAAACATCGTCGATACGTTCTCGACGCTGATTGACCCGGAGCGTCCCTTGTCGGCGAAAATCACGGAGCTCACCGGCATCTCGAACGACATGCTGGTCGGGCAGCCGAAGATGAAGGACGCCTTGGTGCGGTTTCGCGAGTTTTCCGAAGGCGCGATACTCGTTGCCCACAACGCGGAGTTCGACGTGGGCTTTCTGGCACAGTGCGGACTGCGCGCCGGTCTGGCGGACTGGAAGCCGCCGGTGATTGATACCCTGGCGCTGGCGCGGGCGCTGTACCCAGGCGAAAAAAACTACCGTTTGAAGACGTTGACGCAGAAATTTAACGTGGAACTGGTCAACCACCACCGCGCGCTGGCAGATGCGGAAGCGACCGCCAAGGTGTTTGCGCACATGCAGGAGGCGTTGGCGACGAACGGGATCGACACGCTGACAAAGCTGTTGGACATCTCCGGGTCTGCGGACGTGTCTCGTGTCCGTCCGTTTCACGCCACGATTCTGGTGCAGAACAAGACGGGGCTGCGCAACTTATACGAACTGGTATCCCTTTCTCATACCGAGTACCTGTACCGGACGCCGCGCATCCCGAAGAGCGAGCTGGTGCCGCGGCGCGAGGGCTTGTTGATTGGAACCGCTTGTCAGAACGGCGAACTCATTCAAGCATTCCTGCGCGGAAAAAGCGTAGAGGAAATAGAGGAAATCTGCGAGTTTTACGATTATCTTGAGATTCAGCCGCCCTCTCATTACGAGAACCTGCTGCGCGAGGAGATGGTGCAGAGTTACGAGAGCATCCGCGACATGCACCGGCAAATCCTTGAGATCGCGCACCGGCTTCATAAACCCGTGGTTGCGACGGGCGACGTGCACTTTTTGAACCCGGAAGACGGCATTTACCGGGAAGTGTTTCTGCAGTCGCAGCACGGTGTGGAAGGAAGCAAGCAGCCGCCCTTGTATCTGCGGACAACCGACGAGATGCTGGAAGAGTTCCGCTATCTCGGAGACGCGGCGAAGGAAGTCGTTGTGGACAATCCAACGGCCATCGCGGCGCAGATCGAAGACGTGCGGCCGATTCCGACGGAGCTGTACACGCCGGTGATCGACGGAGCGGAGGACGAGATCCGCAGCCTTTCCTACAGCAAGGCGCGTGAGATGTACGGCGACCCGCTGCCGGATATTGTGGAGCAGCGCCTGCAGAAGGAACTGAACTCCATTATCAACAACGGGTTCTCCGTGATTTACTTAATCGCGCACAAACTCGTGACCAAGTCGCTGTCGGACGGCTACCTGGTGGGCAGCCGTGGTTCGGTTGGGTCATCGCTGGTCGCGACGATGACGGACATCACGGAGGTCAACCCGCTGCCGCCGCATTACTTGTGCCCGAGCTGTAAATACAGCGAGTTTATCCAGGACGGCAGCGTCGGGTCCGGCTTCGACTTGCCGCCAAAGGACTGCCCCCAGTGCGGGACGCCGCTCAACAAGGACGGACAGGACATTCCGTTCGAAACGTTCCTTGGGTTTGAGGGAGACAAGGTTCCGGATATTGACCTCAACTTCTCAGGGGAATATCAGCCGCGTGCGCATAAGTATACGGAAGAGTTGTTCGGGCGCGACCACGTGTTCCGCGCAGGCACCATCTCAGCCGTCGCGGAGAAGACAGCGTATGGGTATGTGCGCAAGTTTGCGGAGGAGCGCGGATTGGTATTGCGCAACGCCGAGATCGACCGGCTGGTGGCGGGCTGTACGGGTGTCAAGCGGACCACGGGCCAGCATCCGGGCGGGCAGGTGGTCGTGCCTGCGCATGTGTCGATTTACGACTTTACGCCCGTGCAGTATCCGGCCGATGACAAGACGGCCGGCACGCTGACAACCCATTTTGATTACCACTCGGGGCTGGAGAGCTGTCTGCTCAAACTCGACATTCTAGGCCACGACGACCCCACCGTGATCCGCATGCTGCAGGACTTGACGGGTGTGGACCCGAAGACGATTCCACTGAACGACCCGCTGGTCCTGGGGCTGTTCAGCGGCACGGAGACGCTTGGTGTCAAACCGGAGGACATTCGGTCTGTCACGGGGACGTACGCGATTCCGGAGTTTGGCACGAAGTTTGTCCGTCAGATGCTTGAAGATACGCGGCCGACCACGTTCTCGGAGCTGGTGCGCATCTCTGGTCTGTCGCACGGGACGGACGTCTGGTTGAACAACGCGCAGGAGCTGATTCGCAACGGCACCGCGACACTGTCCGAAGTTATCTGCGCGCGCGACGACATCATGGTGTACCTGATTTACAAGGGGCTCGAACCGGGTCGTGCGTTCAAAATTATGGAATCGATTCGGAAGGGCAAAGGTGTGAAGGAAGAGGACGCAGAATACATGCGTTCGTTCGGCGTGCCGGAATGGTATATCGAGTCCGGCCGAAAAATCAAATACATGTTTCCAAAGGCGCACGCGACGGCGTATGTGCTGATGGCGATGCGCATTGCGTGGTTCAAGATTCACCACCCGCTGGCCTTCTATGCAACCTACTTCACGGTGCGCGCGGACGACTTTGACGTCGCTTTGATGGCCAGCGGCCGGTCGGCGATTGAACGTAAGATTGAGGAAATCGAGCAGAAGGGCAACGGCGCTCTGCCGAAGGAAAAGAGTTTGTTGACGGTGCTCGAAGTCGCGCTGGAAATGGTGGTGCGGGGCTTCAAATTCCTGCCGGTGGACTTGTACGAGTCGCACGCGACGCAGTTCCGCATCATCGGCGACGACAGCCTGCTGCCGCCGTTTGGCGCCATCGCTGGCGTCGGGGAAGCGGCTGCGAAGAACTTGATGGCCGCGCGCGAGGAAGGACCCTTCCTGTCGATTGAGGACTTGCAGTCGCGCAGCCGCGTGTCCAAGACCGTGATCGAAATTCTGGATGGGCTTGGCTGCCTGAATGGCCTGCCGGAGACCAACCAGTTGTCGTTGTTTTAGGCGGCAGAGGCGCCGAGAGGAGGACATAGAATGAAACTGTTCTATTTGGGCCCGGAAACGACGTTTTCCCATGAGGCTGCGATGCGGTTTTGTGATGTATTGGGGTTGGCAGACGCACAACTGGTCACCGAGGAGACCATTCCGCAGGTCGTCATGGCCGTCGCCAATCGGCAGGCGGATGGCGAGGATGTGCTAGGGTGCATTCCACTGGAAAACACGGCGCAGGGCTCGGTCACGGCGGCATGGGACGTCATTGGGCGGGTCGCGCGTCAGCCTGCGGAGCCTGACCCGGTTCGCGAAGCTGCCTTGCGCCTGCAAATCCTGGCGTCGCTCACGCTGCCCATTGAACAGTTTCTAATCACACATCCTCAAACGGATCTCGCGAACATTCGCGAGGTCCTCTCGCACCCGCAAGCCCTTGGCCAATGCACGGGCTGGCTGCAGAAGCACTTACCCCACGCCCGGCAGACGGCCGTCTCCAGCACCGCACACGCTGCACAATTGGTGGCAACCGCCAAAGACCCCGGCTTGGCTGCCATCGGCACGCGGCTGGCGGCACAGCGGTACGGCCTGTCGGCCAGTCCAGAACCCATCCAGGATGTGTCCGGGAACGAAACCCGTTTCGCACTGTTTGGCAACGCACGGACGACAAAGATTCAAGCGGAAGGCAAGCGAACAACGCTCGCGTTGATGTTGGTGAATGTACCGAATAAGCCCGGCGGCTTGCTTCATGCGTTGAAGCCGTTTTACGATCACGGCTTTGACCTCAGCCGCATCGAATCCCGGCCCATCGGGCATCAGCTCGGAACATATATCTTCTTCGTCGACGTTCAGTGGCCGTTTCCGGCGCGACATGCCCGCGGGGTGGAGGCGTGGCGAAAGGTTCAGTCGGTGCTCGAGTCGGACGGAATTGAAATCATCCGTCTGGGGTTGTTTCCAGAGCTCGAATGCGGGCGGAAGTCATAGCGTGAGATGCATCTGAGGGTTGCGAGTCCGAGCGCAAGACATGCGTCGGGTCGTTTTTTCGTATAAGTGAATGAATTTTGTGGATTTTGTAGAGGGGTGTTGGGAGGTTGTGTCGAAACGATGAACCTGCATGGTGAAAGTGGTGAAAAGTATGCAGTTTTCATCTTGAACCGTGACCTATCAAGTACACGGAGTCTCCTTTTCCTGCGTCGTCTTCCATGGCAGGTTCCGTCGGTTCAAACACCTTCACCAATCTCCAAACTGTTGCAGGTAAATGGCCATTGGAGTGCGATTAAATGAAAAAAGGGGCGCTCCCAATCTTGCTAGGTACGTCCGTTTTGATGAACTTGATACTTGCATTCGGTATTTTAGCGATATTGAATAATCGATCATCGCCGGGAGCAATCGTATATCAAAGTGTTCTAGTCCATGATGGGATGGAAGATCTACAAACATTTCAGCAAAAGCACAAGCGATCTGCTTTACACGATGCTGCTGCCAAATTTCTTACAGTATCTGGTGAGTATCAGCAGTATTCCTCTGAGCGTAACGATCTTTCATTCAGGGATGGATTGTATTGAGCCTGAATCCGTGACGGCTTGACCAATTTGCTGTTTCTGTGGGCAAAAGTGGAAGAAGTTCGGCGCCTACGAAGTTGCCCACGGTGGTCGTTCCGGTGTTGGTCATCGAGTTCGCATGTCATGCCGCCTTTGGAGTGACGAAGTCCCAAACCCCCTGGTCTTGGGAGCTTTCGGGAGGTTGAAATTCCAGTTCGACGGCCGCCTTGTCGTCACGAGAAGGTCAAATACAATCTTCGAAACGTGGGAAGCCACCGATTGCCACGGCCCAGTTTTAGCTTTGTCTGCCGGGCATGCCGGACCATCTTGGCGGCCAGTGTCATCAAGTTTTGAATCACCGTGCGAATCCGGCGGCGTTCTACCTTTTTGCGCAGCGGTGAATCACCCCGTTTGAGACTTTCCTGGCCTATCACCCGCAATAGGTTATATGCTACGACGACGAAGTGCAGGACCAGGCTATTCGTCGCAAACTTACCGGAGGGCAGCCGTTCCGCATCCAGGTCTGTCTTGATCTCGCTATGGAACTGCTCCATGACAGCGTGTTCCCGATAGAGTTGAATGATGACCGCCGGGGCGTCCGGTAGTGACGTCCAGTAGGCGCTAACCTCAATCTCCGGTACGAGCAGCATTTGCCCGTCGGCGGTTGTCGTACGTTCAATGACTTCAAACACCATGCGAACTGGCTGAGACACACTTTTGACCGGGCAGAGTAGCGAGCCCTGATAAACCTTCTTTCCGGGACGAGGCTCCTCGCAGGTTCCATGTTGCTGTGCAGTGATCAGCCAGGCGTCAACGCTCTCTTTCCGCAGGTTTCGCTTGATGATGAAATCTGCCTTGCTGTCCTCCGCCTGGCAGATTGCAATGTTTTCGGCACTGTCATTCCCTGCATCCATGCGTACGAGCAGCGGTAGGTCAGTTACCTGTCGAGCGTATCCGATGCTCTCTCGCAGGAAGGCGGCGGTTCCTTTTTGGACATGTGTGCTGCCTTCCCGAAGCTGAACATGGACAGCGTATCCCTCTTGACCCAAATAAGCGAAGATGGGGGCGTACCCGTCCAGTCCCTTGTATGTACGAGAGACGCCTTCCTTCTTGGTGCCCGAGTTGTCAAACGGCGAGACGTCGATGTCCAAAGGGACGTAGAAACGATGATCGGAGTCCTGTCCAAGCACGATGGGGCGAAGTGTCACTTCCAACGTTTTCAGCAACTTTGCCGACTCTTCCAGGAGAATGGACTCCCATCCGGATTTTCCTGCTGCCATGTCAATGCGTTGGCGTAATGTAGGGCTGGAGGGTACACTCTGAATCTGCAGCGCATCCAGGAAGTAATCATCCTCCCGGAAGGGTTCGATATGGTCGAAGTCGGTTTTGCCTTGGCAAAGCAAGCCAATATACGCATGTGCAATGTCCCAGTTCGAGATTTCTGGAGTTCCCATGCCGTCTAACCGAGTTTGATTGAGACGTTCGCCGATTCGAGTCTTTTCAAGGAGCAACCCAATCAACGCCATACCTGAATGGGTAACAATGACTTCATCGGATTCCTCAATAATAAAACGCAAAAGATCACCCCGGCGGTGAAGCGGATCTGGAGGAGCACAGCCCCAACTATCCCTATTCTACCGGAGAAAACACACGTGTTGGCGGGGTTCTACGGGTCAAGCCGCCACGGATTCAGGAATAAAGTTTCAAATGCAGATATGGACAGGCTGCAGTTATTCTTGAAGTATCTACCCGATAACAATCACAAAATGGATGAAATGAAGAATCATAACAAGCAATTTGAATCTAACATACAAAATTATCTAAATGAGCTGAAGGAGAGAAAGCTGATACTTTAGGTTTTCCGGTGAGCTTGTTGGTGTAGCCGCTCGCGCTGTTTGACGGTGACAGTGAATCACAGAGAATCCACCGACAATGACGCCAAACAATCTGAGCGTAAACAGGGAGGCTGCTTGTTTCGGCCATCGCCAGTTAAGTGGTGTAAATTTGAGTGCAGCCGCTTCGTACCGGCTGTTTATGCATTGAACGACGTGGCGCCATTTACTCGTGTTCGTTCAGGCCTATGCGTCTTGGCATAGGCAGGGCCCACGTGCGAAAGACGTGGGCCTGTCAATGCATTGATGGGGCAGGGCCTGCGACGTACAAAATCAGCGGTGAATTTTGTTTAGGAGACACAGCCGCATGGTCCGTTTGACGGTCGCCTAGCTGTTACACGTTACACCTGAACCGATTGTTTCGCCGACTTCTCGCGCTCCGACTTGTTGAGTTTGCGCTTGCGCAAGCGGAAGTTCTGCGGTGTGATTTCCACCAGTTCATCGTCCTCGATATAAGAAATCGCCTGCTCCAGCGACAGGTTCCGCGGGGCCTTTAGGCGGGTGGTCTCTTCTTTGGTGGCGGAGCGAACGTTCGACATGTGCTTCGCCTTGACCACGTTCACGGTCAGGTCATTTTCACGTGCGTGCTCACCGACAATCATGCCCTCATACACGACGGTGCCCGGGGTGATGAAGAACACGCCGCGGTCTTCCAAGTTTTGCAGGCTGTACGCGGTGGCAACGCCGCCTTCACTGGCGACAATCACGCCCTGCCGCCGCGTCTGCACGTCCCCTTTCCAAGGCTCATAGCCAAGGAATGACTGGTGCATTGTACCGTATCCGCGGGTCATCGTCAGAAACTCATTCCGAAAACCGATCAGTCCGCGTGCCGGCACCGCAAATTCGAGCTTGGTGGAACCGCCGCTTGGGTACGGCGTCATTTCCCGCAATTCACCGCGGCGCACGCCAAGCGCTTCAATCACTGCGCCCACCGCATCATCCGGTACGTCTGCGACCAACCGCTCAACGGGCTCCATTTTTTGTCCATTGATTTCCTTGACAATGACGCGCGGTTTCGAGACTTGCATTTCGTAGCCTTCGCGCCGCATCCGTTCAATCAAAATCGACAAGTGCAATTCACCGCGGCTGGAGACGAGGAACGTGTCCGCGTCCTCCGTGTCTTCGACCCGCAGGCTCACGTCCGATTCCATTTCGGCGTACAAGCGTTCGCGGAGCTTCCGTGATGTGACATAGGTTCCTTCGCGGCCAGCCAGCGGGCTGTTATTCACGAGGAAGCTCATCTGCAGCGTGGGTTCGTCGATCGCGGGCGCGGGCAAAGCCTCTGGATTCATGGCGTCTGCCACCGTGTCACCGACCGTGATGTCTCCGAGTCCCGCCAAGGCGACGATATCGCCAGCTGAAGCCTCTTCGGTATCGACCCGGCGCAGGCCCTCGAAGCCGTACAGCTTGGTGATCCGCGACTTGCGCGAAGATCCGTCCCGCCCGAGGATCGCGACGGTGTCCCCGACCCGGATGCGGCCACGAACCACGCGCCCAATGCCAATACGGCCGAGGAACTCGTTGTACTCCAGCATGGTCGACTGCCACTGCAGCGGCGCATCGACATCGACCAGCGGCGCTGGGATGTGCTTCACAATCGCTTCAAACAAGGGCTCCATATTGGTGCCAAGGTCGGCCGGGTCAAGCGATGCAGTACCTCGAACGCCAGACGTGTATACGACCGGGAAGTCGCATTGTTCTTCGCTCGCATCCAGTTCGATGAACAGGTCGAGGACCTCGTCGACCACTTCAGACGGCCGGGCGTTATCGCGATCCATCTTATTGACCACGACAATCGGCGCCAAGCCCTGCGCGAGCGCCTTCTGCAAGACGAACTTTGTCTGCGGCATGACGCCCTCAAACGCGTCGACGACCAACAGTACGCCATCCACCATCTTCACAATCCGTTCGACTTCACCGCTGAAGTCTGCGTGGCCGGGGGTGTCAACGATATTGATTTTCCGATCCCGGTAGGGAATCGCGGTTGTCTTTGCCAAAATCGTGATGCCGCGCTCACGTTCCAGTTCTCCGGAGTCCATGGCGCGTTCCTGCAGCTGCTGATTGTTTCGAAAGAGGCCGGATTGGCGCAACAACTGGTCAACCAGGGTGGTTTTTCCGTGGTCAACGTGTGCGACAATCGCGACGTTGCGCAACCGGTCTACATGTGATTGGGTCATTGGATTCACTTCACCTCAAATGTCATGCATGGATGTTGCGTGTATTGCACAGTGCCGGAGGCTCATCTGGGCACACGACGCCCCGTCGGCGCACGCAGCATGCTCCAAAGTCCTACCTTAACATGCGCAATTCGAAATGGCAATGTGCACAGAAAAAATCATTTGCAGGCACACAATCCCGGTGTTATAATATGGTGTGTTAAGCTTCGTATAGGGTACAACGCGAAGAGTGGGGAAACCCACTCTTCGATTTATGACACCCGAAATCGAAGATACGCGGAACCTGGCGAACGCCGGTACGAACGCCTGAATATGCGCATCAAGCGGGTTCGCCGCGGGAAAAGAAGGTCGCGGTGCGACGGATTGAGGGAGGAACTACCTGTGCCGAAGGAGCGCGTGGTCGACATCGTAGAACAGCTGACACTTCCAATCCTTCAAGCATGTGACGTGGAACTCGTCGACATCGAATATAAGAAGGAAGGCGGAAGTTGGTTCTTGCGCGTGTTCATTGACAAACCGGGCGGTGTGGACATTGACGATTGCAGCCGGGTCAGCGAACAGTTGTCCGAGCGCCTGGATGAGGTAGACCCAATCCCCACCGCCTACTTTCTCGAAGTGTCTTCGCCGGGCGCGGAGCGTCCGCTGAAGAAACCAGCGGACTTTGAGCGCGCAGTGGGTATGTACGTGCACATTTCCCTGTACGAACCGCTGGCGGGGCACAAGTCGTTTGAAGGCATCCTGGCTGCGTATGACGAACAGCAGGCAACGGTGGAGTTCCGGGAGAAGGGCGTCGTCAAGCGCGTCGAGATCCCGGTGGACGCCATCGCCGCTGCCCGATTGGCGATCGAATTCTGAACGGCTGGCGTGATGCAAGCCAGCATCTGAGAGGGGGAGACGAGGCGCCATGAACGCGGATTTCATCGAGGCGCTTGCCCAACTGGAACGAGAAAAGGGAATCGACAAAGACACGCTGCTCGAAGCCATTGAAGCTGCGCTCATCTCCGGTTACAAGCGAAATTTCAATTCGGCTCCGAATGTCCGTGTGGAAATCGGGCGCGATACCGGGGTTGTGCGCGTGTTTGCGCGCAAGGAAGTGGTCGAGGAGCTGAGCGACCCGCGCCTGGAGATCTCGCTGGACGCGGCGCTGGACATCAGCCCGACGTACCAGGTGGGCGACATCGTGGAGATTGAGGTCACGCCGCGCGACTTTGGCCGGATCGCGGCGCAGACTGCCAAACAGGTGGTCACGCAGCGCATTCGCGAAGCAGAACGGTCCATCATTTATAACAAGTACGTCGACCGCGAAGAGGAGATTGTCAGCGGCGTGGTACAGCGCGTTGATGCGCGCGTGGCGTATGTCGATCTCGGGGAGACGGAGGCGGTGCTGCCCGTCAATGAAATGATGCCGACCGACAGTTTCCGAACCGGCGACCGCATCAAGGCGTTCATCACCCGCGTCGAGCGCACGACGAAAGGGCCGCAGGTGATGCTGTCGCGGACGCACCCAGGGCTGCTCAAGCGCCTGTTTGAGCTCGAGGTTCCGGAGATCTACGACGGCGTCGTGGAGATTAAGGCCGTCTCGCGCGAGGCGGGCTACCGCTCGAAAATCGCCGTCCACTCCCGCAATCCGGAGGTGGACCCGATTGGTGCCTGTGTCGGGGCCCGGGGCATGCGTGTGCAGGCCGTGGTGAATGAGCTGCACGGCGAGAAGGTTGACATTGTCAAGTGGAGCGAGGATGCAGCCGAGTTTGTCGCCAATGCTCTGTCCCCTGCGAAGGTGGTCGATGTGCAGATTATTGAGGAAGGCAAAATCGCGCGCACCATCGTGCCGGACTACCAACTCTCTCTGGCCATTGGAAAAGAAGGGCAAAACGCACGTCTGGCGGCGAAACTGACGGGCTGGAAAATCGACATCAAAAGCGAGACCCAGGCTGCCGAGATTGGCATGTTCGGCCGGATTTCGGATGAACCGGAAGAGGACGACGAGGTCGGGACGCTTTCCAGCGACTGGCTGCGGGAACCCTAGGTTCGAGCCGCCAAGCGGCTTGCGGCGCGCGGCCGCTGGATTGCCGGGCTGGCTTTGGGGAAACGGTTCGAAAAAGGAGGGATGAGCGTGCAGCGCGTCAAGAAGGTGCCACTGCGTCGATGCGTTGGCTGCCAGGAGATGTTTCCGAAACGGGAGTTGATTCGGGTGGTGTTGACACCAGAGGGTGAAATCCACCTCGATGCAACGGGAAAGCGGAATGGTCGAGGGGCGTATCTCTGCCAGAAGCAAGCCTGTCTGCAACTGGCGCGCAAGCGAAAGTCCCTCGAACGCTCACTCAAAACCTCCATTCCGGAACCGTTGTACGACGATTTGGCGGAACGACTGAAGGAGGCGGGCGCTTCTTCATGAGCAGTGCACAGGACAGCGGTTTGCGACACGGAGGACAGACGCCGGATGACGCAGCGCACGGCAAGGATGCGGCTGTGTCGGACGATGGAATGACGCGATGTCTGCAGTTGATTGGCTTGGCTGTGCGCGGGCGTCGTGCTGTTGCCGGAAGTGATGTGGTGTTCGAGAAGATTCGTGACCGAACAGCGGCGCTTGTCTTCCTTGCCGCGGACGCTGGCGTGAACGCAGCGAAGAAATATCGCGATAAATGCGCGTTTTATCATATACCGCTCGTGGAACGATTCGATCGATCGCAACTGAGCCATGCGTGCGGCCGGCAAACGGTCGTGATCGCCGTGACCGACCCCGGGTTTGCGGCGGCCATCTCATCATGTATCGGGGAAATTCTCGGGGGTGAAGCGTTTGACAAAACTTCGGGTGTATGAGTATGCGAAGCAGTTGAACATGTCGAGTAAGGAAATCATCACAATCTTAAACCGGCTGGATGTTCCGGTCGCCAATCATATGAGTGTCATGGATGATTCCATGGTGCAAAAGGTCGAACAATTCTTCTCCGACGTGAAACAGCGTGCCGCGCAGCGCCATGCGACAGAAGTCGAGCGTGAACTGCGGGAGAAGCAGCGGCAGCGGGAGCGCGCCGCGCGGCAGGCGCGGCAAGCGGAAGAGCAGCGGGCGGCACAGGCGCGGCAGCAGGAGGCCAAATTGGGGCTCGGCGCAGTTGCGCGTCCGGCTGGTGCGGGCTCGCCTCTATCGACCGGGGCAACGCGCATGGACGCAGGGACAACGGCGGGACGTTCGGAATCACAGGGTTCCGGGGCCGATCGCGCCGCTTCAATGAATCGACCACGTGATGCAGCTGTGGACGTCAGCACCGAGACCGCTGGTGCGGCTGGTACGGCTCCCCACGGACGGGATCATCAGGAGGGAGCTACGACAGTGCAGTCAGCGAACACAGGAGCAGCGACAACAAACGAGGACCGCGCGGCACACCGCGACAGCGCACGCGCCGAGAACGAGGCAGCGGCCCCGCAGAACGGCGGCGAAGGCACGGCACGGGCAGAACGCTCGGCGAATCCGAGTGGGGAACGGTCGGTCGATCGCGCGCCGGCACGGACGACGGGCGATCGCGCAGCGGCTCCGGGTGCGGCAGGCGGCCCGCGCAGGGATGCGCGTGGACCCGCTGGCGCCGACCGCGGACCGCGCAGCGGCCAAGGCGGCGGTTACAGCAATGACCGCGGACCGCGCAGCGGCCAAGGCGGCGGCTACAGCAGTGACCGGGGACCGCGCAGCGGCCAAGGCGGCGGCTACAGCAATGACCGCGGACCGCGCGGCGGCCAAGGCGGCGGCTACAGCAATGACCGCGGCCCGCGCGGCGGCCAAGGCGGCGGTTACAGCAGTGACCGGGGACCGCGCGGCGGCCAGAGCGGGGGCTACGGCGGCAATCGCAGTGGTCAGAGCAGCGGCTTCGGCGGCAATCGCGGTGGTCAGAGTGGGGGCTACGGCGGCAATCGCGGTGGTCAGAGCAGCGGCTTCGGCGGCAATCGCGGTGGTCAGAGCGGGGGCTTTGGCGGGAACCGCAGCGGTCAGGGCGGCGGCTTTGGCGGCCGCAGCGCAGCAGGGCCCGTGGCGGCTGCGACGAAACCCACCGCCGGCGGCTTGCGCAAGGATAAGGACAAAGACCGCGCCAAGGCGGACTTCGATCGCAACCGGAAGGAACAATTTAACGAAGAAAAGCTTCGCGGCCGCAGACGCGGACGGGGTCAGTCCGGCCGCAGCGAACAGCGGCGCCAGGAATTTCCGACGGAGGTTACCGTTGAAGGGCCGATGTCCGTGGGCGACTTCGCCAAACTGTTGAAACGGGAAGCCTCTGAGGTCATTAAGAAGCTGTTGTTCCTGGGCATCATGGCGACCATCAACCAGGAAATCGACACGGATGCGATGGAACTCATCGCGGAAGAGTTCGGCGTGAAACTCACGGTGACGGAGCCGGTCGACGAAGAAGCGCTGGATATGCTGATTGAAGAGGATAAGCCGGAGGACCTGAAGCCTCGGCCGCCGGTGGTCACCATTATGGGGCATGTCGACCACGGGAAAACCACACTGCTCGACGCGATCCGCGAAAGCAAGGTGGTGGCCAGCGAAGCAGGCGGCATTACGCAGCACATTGGCGCTTATCAAGTGGAAATTAACGACCGTAAAATCACGTTTCTCGACACACCGGGCCACGAAGCGTTTACGACGATGCGTGCCCGCGGTGCGCAGGTGACGGACGTGACCATTCTGGTCGTGGCGGCGGACGACGGCGTCATGCCGCAGACGATTGAGGCCATCAACCACGCCAAGGCGGCGAACGTGCCGATCATCGTGGCGGTCAACAAGATTGACAAACCGAACGCCAATCCGGACCGTGTCAAGCAGGAACTGACCCAGCATGGACTGGTACCGGAAGAGTGGGGCGGCGACACTGTGTTCGCGCACATCTCGGCCCTCAAGCGTGAAGGCCTCGACACCCTGCTGGAGATGGTGCTGCTGGTGGCCGACCTGCAGGATTTGAAAGCCAATCCGACGGGACGCCCGCGCGGCACCGTGATCGAGGCACGGCTGGACAAAGGCCGCGGCCCGGTGGCGACCGTACTGGTGCAAAACGGCACGTTGAAGGTCGGCGACATCGTTGTCGCGGGAACGTCCTTCGGCCGCGTTCGTGCGATGATCAACGACCTTGGCAAGCGCGTCAAGGAGGCTGGGCCGTCGACGCCGGTCGAAATTCAGGGCTTCGGCGATGTGCCGAGTGCGGGTGACCTGTTTGTGGTGTACGATGACGAACGTGCAGCGCGCAACCTGGTCAACAAGCGCATGAACAGGGAGAAAGTGGAACAGATGCAGGTGACGTCGCGCGTCACCCTGGACGATCTCTATAAACAGATTCAGGAAGGCAACGTCAAGGAACTGAATGTGATTGTCAAGGCCGACGTGCAGGGTTCCGTCGAAGCGCTGGTGCAATCCATCGAAAAAATCGACGTATCCGGGGTTCGCGTGAAAGTCATCCACAAGGGCGCGGGTGCGATTACCGAGTCCGATGTCGCGCTGGCGAGTGCGTCGAACGCGATTATTATCGGCTTCCACGTGCGTCCTGACGTGAACGCGCAGCGGGCGGCGGAATCGGAAAAGGTAGATATTCGCCTGTACCGCGTCATTTACAACGTCATCGAAGAGCTCGAGTCCGCGATGAAGGGCCTGCTCGAGCCGGAGTATCGGGAAGCCGTGCTGGGCCATGCCGAGGTGCGCGATGTGTTTAAGATTTCGCGTGTGGGGACCGTTGCCGGCTGCTATGTCACCGATGGCAAGATTGTTCGCGACGCCGAGGCGCGTCTGATTCGGGACGGCATCGTGGTGTACGAAGGGAGTCTGGAGTCGCTCAAGCGCTTTAAGGATGATGTGCGTGAAGTGGCGAGCGGATTTGAGTGCGGCATTACCTTGGAGAAGTTCAACGACATCAAGGTTGGCGACGTAGTTGAGGTCTTTAAAATGGAGGCCGTCAAGGTACAATAGGTAGCGATGGACCACTGGACATTCGATTCAGGGGGGAACGCGAATGGCTCGAATTCGAACAGCGCGTGTCGCCGAACAAATGAAGAAAGAAATCGCGGATTTGCTGCGCACGGAAGTAAAGGACCCGCGGGTTGGTTTCGCAACGGTCACGCGGGTCGAGGTGGCCGGGGACCTGCAGCACGCGAAAGTGTACGTCAGTGTGTATGGCGATGAAGCGTCGAAGCAGCAGACCATGCAAGCGCTGGAGCGAGCCAGCGGGTTTCTGCGCGGAGAAGTGAGCCGGCGGCTGCGCATGCGTGTCACGCCGGAAATGGTGTTCAAATTGGATGAGTCCGGGGAATACAGCGCGCACATCGAAACGGTGCTGCGGGAATTGCACCACGACGAGCCGTCCGAATCCAACAAGGAATAGTGCAAAGGAGGAACGGCATTTGGTCTGGGAACCTGCACCGCGCGACATGACCGGTGTGAATCGGGTGGTCACAGCCATTTCTGGAGGAGACGATTGGCTGATTGTCACGCATGAACGTCCGGACGGCGATGCCATCGGGAGTTCGCTGGCTGTTGCGCACATCCTTCGTTCGTTGGGAAAGAAGTTCACGTTTATGGTCAGTGAACCTTTGCCCCATCGGTTTTCCTACCTGCCCATGTTTGACACGGCGGAAATGATCGCGAGTCCGGTCGTTCGAACATACAAGCGGGTGATTGCGGTGGACTGCGCCGATGAGGCACGCTTTGCGCCCGTGGCAGCCTGTATCGACGAATTTGCAGAGATTGTCAACATCGACCATCACCAGACCAATCCGCGCTATGGCGCCGCAGCTTGGGTGGATCCAGCTGCGGCCGCCACGTGCGAGCTCATTTACCATGTGGCCCGCGGGCTCGACGTCCCGCTGGAAACTGGGCTCGCGATGTGCCTGTATACGGGGATTCTCACCGATACGGGCGGCTTCGCTTACCCCAGCACAACGCGGGACATTCACCAGATCGCGGCCGAATTGCTTGCCTGCGGGGTTCAGCCGTACGAAATTGCCGAGCCGGCGATGCAGTCGCGCAGCTGGGAGCAGGTGCATCTGATGCAGATGGCGCTCGCCAACCTGGCCGTGTCGAACGACGGCAGCTACGCCGCGTTGTATGTGACCCGGGGGATGATTGACGGCGCTGGTGCGACAGATGATGACGCAGAGGGCCTGGTGGAGTTCGCGCGCAGCATCGACACGGTCGAAGTCGGCATGCTGTTCCGTGAGACGGTCGATGGCAAGGTCAAGGTGTCCCTGCGCTCGAAGCGCCGCGTGGATGTGTCGCGGATTGCGCAAACCTTTGGCGGCGGCGGGCATGCGCGGGCGGCGGGCTGCACACTGGCAGCCGATCTCGACACCGCGATGACGACGGTGGTCGAACAAGTGGAACAAGCGTTGGCGGAGGTTTGACGTGTCTGTATCTGGGGTGCTGATTTTGGACAAGCCCAAGGGGCTCACTTCCCACGACGTGGTGGCGCGCGTGCGGCGCGTCCTCGGCACGCGGCGCGTCGGCCATGCAGGTACGCTCGATCCCGATGCGACTGGCGTGCTGGTCGTCTGTGTCGGGGACGCGACGCGGCTGGCGGAGTATGTCGCTGCAGATGAGAAGTCCTACGACGGCACGGTCGTCTTCGGCATATCCACCGATACCGACGATGCTGCCGGGCGGGTGCTGGCGCAAGCATCTGCTGCACAGCTCACAGAGGAGCAGGTGGCGGCGGCCGCAGAGCGCCTCACGGGTGTTCAATCGCAGACGGCGCCGCGGGTGTCCGCGGTGCACGTGCAGGGAAAGCGGGCCCATGAACTGGTTCGCGCGGGGCAGGCGTTTGAGGCCCCGGTGCGAACGGTGGTCATCCGCTCCCTCCTCGTCCATTCGTTTCAGCCTGGTGAATTGGCGACAGCCGCCTTTTCGGTGACGTGTTCAAAAGGGACCTACGTGCGAGCGTTGTGCCGAGACTGGGGCGCGGCACTGGGCTTGCCCGCGCACATGGGCGCGCTGCGGCGCACCCGGTCGGGGGTGTTTTCGATTGACGATGCCACGCCCTTGGAGGTGTGGGAGGCGTCGGAACGCCCTGCAAAAGCGCTGCTTCCGCCCGTGGCGGCCTTGCAGGAGATGCCGAAAGTCGTGATCGATCACGACACGTGTATGAAACTCGCCCGCGGACAGTCCGTTCGCCACAGCGCGGCGCGCGACGTTCCGGACGGCACCCTGTGCGCTGCGGTGACGAGCGATGGGCAGCTGGCTGCCATCGCAGAGGTGTCTGGGGCCGGCGCTTCGGGGTATCTTGCGCCTAAAAAAGTCTTTTGGAAGAAGGATTAAGGATGGACCGAATCACGGTGACTGCCGCACCGCCGGAGAGCGCGGAACCGCTCGTCCTGGCGATTGGAAAATTCGACGGCGTACATATTGGCCATCAGGCGATTCTCGGCGCGGCCAAGGCGGACCTGGGCGGCGCTCGCCTGGCGGCGATGACGTTCTGGCCCCATCCGACCTACGTGCTGACCGGGCAGGAAGCGTACGCGCGGGTCTTGACGCCGCCGCAGGAAAGGGACCGGCTGTTGGTAGAGCAGGGTGTCGAACGCGTCTATGAGATTCAGTTCACGCGCGAATACGCGTCGACACCTGCAGAAACGTTTGTGCTGGAGCACTTGGCGAAACTGCGGCTGCGCCGCGTCGTGGTCGGCGAGGATTTCCGTTTCGGTCAAGGCGGGAAAGCCACCGTGGAGGACCTCAAGCGGCTGTGCGGAGAAATTGGTGTGCCCGTCACCGTCGTGCGCGCGGTTGAAGAGAACGGCGTCAAGGTGAGCAGTTCACAGATCCGCCGTCACTTGGCAAACGGCCGTGTGGAGGCTGCGGAGGCACTGCTGGGGCGGCCTTACACGCTGGCCGGCACGGTGGAGCACGGGGATGCGCTGGGACGGCAAATTGGCTTTCCGACGGCGAACCTGGGGGCACTGGAAGCGTATGTGATTCCAAAGGATGGGGTGTACGCGGCGTCGGTCGCGACGGTCGGACAGGCAGACCGTCGCAACTGGTTCGCCGTTGTGAATGTGGGTACGCGGCCGACGGTCGATGGCACCACACGTCGGGTGGAGGCGCACTTGTTCGGCTTTGCGGGCGACCTGTACGACCAGGTGCTGCGGCTGTCGTTTTTGCGGCGCGTGCGGGACGAACGGAAGTTCGCAGGGATTGAGGCATTGAAAGCACAAATTGGCGAAGACGTACGCTTTGTCAAACAGATGCTTGGTATGCTATAATGCCAAAGTCTCGCGGACGAAGCCGCGCAAACAGCGCACAGCGAGGATAGAGGACGTCGCTGCGACATCGTGTTCTGCGGAGGCCGTCTGTGCCAGCCGACATCGATGTCTGACCGACTCTGGAACTGTAACGTGGATTGTCGTGTCCTCCCACGCATTCTCCGTTGCAGGGATAGGCTTCGAATCAAAGGAGGAAGTATGGAATGCTGACGAACGAGCAGAAGAAAGAAATCGTCGAGAAGTTCAAGGTTCATGAAACCGACACAGGGTCTCCGGAAGTTCAAATCGCCATTTTGACGGAAAAAATCAACTATCTGACCGAGCACTTCCGCGTGCACAAGAAAGACCACCATTCTCGCCGCGGCTTGTACAAGATGATTGGTCACCGCCGGAATCTGTTGAACTACCTGAGAAAAAAGGATGTCAACCGGTACCGCGAGCTGATTCAGGCACTGGGCCTGCGCAGATAGTTCCATCACCATCGAAGGCAATGTGCATGTGCATCGTCATGTATCGAGCCAAGCGGATGTTCCTCCGCTTGGCTTTGTTGCGAAGCAGAGACACGAACTTTCGAATTGCCGCGTGATGCGCGGTTCGATGCCGCATTTGCAGGAAATGCTAATGTTACAGAGAAGAGTAGTAATTGGATGTCATAAGCAGTAGGACAAGACGCGCTGCTCGACAAAAGGGGGATGCCACGTAAGCATGGTCAAACGACACGAATTTGAGGTCGCCGGCAGAACGATGGTGCTCGAAACGGGCAAGCTGGCCAAACAGGCGACTGGAGCCGTATTGGTACGGTATGGAGAGACGGTCGTGCTCGCTACCGTCACGGCTTCGAACGAACCGAAAGATCTAGACTTCTTTCCACTGACCGTGAACTATGAGGAACGGTTCTACGCGGTCGGCAAAATTCCGGGCGGATTTATCAAGCGTGAAGGCCGGCCGAGCGAAAAGGCGATTTTGGCTTCAAGACTCATTGACCGCCCCATTCGTCCCTTGTTTCCAGAAGGGTTTCGCAACGAAGTGCAAGTTGTCGACATGGTCATGTCTGTCGACCAGGACTGCGCGCCAGAAATTGCAGCCATGATTGGGACCTCGGCTGCTCTGACCATTTCCGATATTCCCTTTGCAGGCCCCATTGCCGGCGTGATTGTTGGACGGGTGGACGGCCAGCTGGTCATCAATCCAACCGTGGAGCAGGCGGAAAAAAGCGATATGCACCTGACGGTCGCAGGCACCAAGGACGCCATTGTGATGGTCGAAGCCGGTGCAGACCAGGTGCCGGAGTCGGTGATTCTTGAGGGGATTTTGTTCGGACATGAAACCATCAAGCAAATCATCTCCGAAATTGAAAAGTTTGCCGCCGAGGCAGGCGTCCAAAAGCGTGAAGTCAAGTTACATACGGTTGACCCAGAACTGAACGAGGCCATCCGCGCCTATGCGACGGAAGCCATCAAGTCTGCGGTGCGCAACCCCGACAAACTCGCCCGCGAGGCAGCCATTGAGGCAGTCAACGCGGACGCCGTCGCACACTTTATCGAACAGTTTCCTGACCGCGAAAAGGAAATGTCGGAGATTTTGCACGACATTCTGAAGGAAGAGGTGCGGCGGGCGATCATCTTCGAGGGCATTCGCCCGGATGGACGCAAGCTGGATGAAATTCGCCCGATTTCCTGCGAAGTCGGCGTATTGCCGCGCGCGCACGGCACGGGATTGTTTACGCGCGGACAGACCCAGGCGTTGTCGGTATGCACCCTGGGTGCGCTCGGGGATGAGCAAATCCTGGACGGGCTGGGGCTGGAGGAATCGAACCGCTACATGCACCACTACAACTTCCCGCCGTTCAGTGTCGGAGAGGCGCGTCCGCTGCGTGCGCCCAGCCGCCGCGATATCGGTCACGGGGCACTGGGTGAACGGGCGCTCGACCCGGTCATTCC
Source organism: Alicyclobacillus cycloheptanicus (assembly GCF_028751525.1). Taxonomy (GTDB): domain Bacteria; phylum Bacillota; class Bacilli; order Alicyclobacillales; family Alicyclobacillaceae; genus Alicyclobacillus_L; species Alicyclobacillus_L cycloheptanicus. The sequence goes on along the minus strand of NZ_CP067097.1, from coordinate 41,860 downwards.
GTCTCCGGAAGAGTTCCCGTACGCCATTCGCGTGGTCTCCGAGATTCTCGAATCGAACGGCTCCACATCCCAGGCGAGCATTTGCGGCAGCACCATGGCATTGATGGACGCTGGCGTCCCCATCAAGGCGCCGGTCGCTGGTGTGGCGATGGGGCTCGTGAAAGAGGGCGAGCACGTGGCCATCCTCACGGACATTCAGGGCCTGGAAGACCACCTGGGCGACATGGACTTCAAAGTGGCCGGTACCGCACAGGGGGTCACGGCCGTGCAGATGGACATCAAAATCGCCGGGATCGACCGGTATATTTTGGAGCAGGCACTGGCGCAGGCGCACAAGGGCCGGATGTTCATCCTCGAGAAGATGATGGCGGCGATTTCCTCGCCGCGGCCGGAGTTGTCGAAGTTTGCGCCGCGTGTCATCAGCATTCGCATTCACCCGGACAAAATCCGCGATGTCATCGGCCCGGGCGGCCGCGTGATCAACAAGATTATTGAGGAAACCGGCGTGAAAATTGACATTGAACAGGACGGCCGGGTGTTCATCTCCGGAACGGATTCGGAAGGCACGGCGCGCGCGCGCGAAATGATTGAAAACATCACGCGCGAGGTCGAGGTCGGCAAGGTGTACCTGGGCAAGGTCACGCGGGTCGAAAAGTACGGTGCCTTCGTCGAGGTATTGCCTGGGAAAGAAGGGCTGGTCCACGTATCCCAGGTCGATGCGGCTCGCATCAACCGCGTCGAGGATGTGTGCGTGGTGGGCGACCATATCTTGGTTAAGGTCACCGAGATCGACAGCCAGGGGCGCGTCAATCTGTCGCGCAAAGAAGCTCTGCGCGAAGTGTCGGAGGCGGACGTGAAAGGGCAGGAAGACCGCCATCCGCAGCCAGCGGCAGAGGGAGAGCAGCCGGCCCGGACAGGGTCAGGCGGCCCGGGTGGCGGGTTTGGCGGCAGTCGAGGTCCGCGGCAGAATTACGACCGCAATGGGCCGCGCCGCGACGGTCAGCCCCGAGAAGCGCGGCCGAGCCGATAAGGCGGTTTGCACCAGACCGTTCGCACGCCGCGGGCGTGAAACGGTGGGCGCGTGCCAATCCAACGCATGCCAACTCCATCGGCAGTCATGCCAAGTCGAAAGATCCTTCCTGATGAGGGAGGATTTTTTCATGTATCGGGTACGCTACGGAGCGGGGTGTTTGCCGGGTGTACACGACCGTATATGGAGTGGTGGTATGAAGGAGACGAGACGAGTTTCCGTTTGGTACCGGGCTGGGTCGCTGCTGTCAGGGCTGCTGGCCTGTGCGGTGTGCCTTGCGGCGACGGGTACGAACGCTGCGGCGGCCAAGGCCAAACCTGCGGCGGGCACACAGAGGCTGCCAGCGTCGCACCTGGAGACAAGACTCGCGGCGGCAGCTGCTGCCTACGAACGGGCGCCTGTCAATGCACGGGTCGATCGCGTCTGGCACGCGGTGCCCGGCCTCGCGGGCTGGCGGCTCGACCAACCCGCCAGCGAACGTGCGACCCAGCAGGCGCACGACGGCAAGCTGCACTGCGAGTGGAAGATGGTGCCTCCCGAGGTGCGGCTGTCGTCTTTGCCCGCGGAGCCGATTTACCGCGGTCCATCCGAAGAGCGGTCCGTTGCCTTGATGTTTAACGTATCCTGGGGGGAGGCGTACCTGCCGTCGCTGCTCGACACCCTGCGTAAGGAACACGTCCAGGCCACGTTTTTCCTGGACGGCGCCTGGGTGCGCAAGCACCCGGAACTGGCGAAAGACATTGCTCAGTCCGGGCACGTGATTGGCAGTCACGGCACGGGTCATCCGGATTTTCGCAAACTCGGTGCTGCCGAACTGTCCCGGCAGGTGGACGGGACGAATCAAATCATCGAGCACGTCGTGCACCGGCGGGTGATACTGCTCGCGCCGCCGGCCGGATCGTACGACCAGCGCACCGTCGAACGGGCCCGTCAGGCTGGCATGTACACGATTCTCTGGTCTGATGACTCAGTGGACTGGATGCGTCCGTCGCCCGACCGATTGGTGGAACGGGTGATGGCGAATGTGCACCCTGGTGCGCTGGTTCTGATGCATCCAACCGATCCGACGGCCCGCGCGCTGCCGCAGCTGATTCACCGCCTGCGCGCTGCCGGGTACACGTTTCGGACGGTCGACGACGTGGTGAACGAACGTCCTGCGATTCACCCGCCCGCTGTATTGAGTGAGACATCGTGAGTTTGTTATAGTAAAGAATGGTGTAAATTCGAGTGCCATTCTGTGTTCCGGAATGGAGCGTCGGGTTTGAACGTGCAGCAGGTTCGCCACATAACCTCTGGGAAGGAGTGGCTGAGATGGCCTATCGCATACAACTCCCGAATGGTGTTCGGGTCGTGGGCGAGGAAATTCCCACCATTCGGTCGGTCAGTATCGGTGTGTGGATCAAAACCGGATCCCGGTACGAAACACCACGCAACAATGGGATCAGTCACTTTCTCGAACACATGTTTTTCAAGGGGACCAATCGGTATACAGCCAGGGAGCTTGCCGAGGTGTTTGATGGCATCGGCGGACAGGTCAATGCCTTTACGTCGAAGGAATACACGTGTTACTACGCAAAAGTACTGGATGAACACTTTTCGATCGCGGTCGATACCTTGGCGGACATGTTGTTCCACTCCCGGTTTGCCGTCGAGGAGATGGAGAAGGAAAAAAAAGTCGTGATCGAGGAAATCCGGATGTGCGAAGATGAGCCGGATGAGCTCGTGATGGACGTGCTGACAGAGAATGTGTACGGCAGTCACCCGCTTGGCTACACGATTCTTGGCCAGGAAGAGAATTTGCGGCGTTTCACGCAGGATGAACTGCATTCGTACATCGCGGAACGGTATGGACCGGAGAATATTGTCGTCGCCATCGCGGGCAATGTTCCGGAGTTGGTAGCTGTTTCGGTGGTGGAGCAGTTGTTCGGCAGGGACTTTGACCACACGCGGCGCACAGAGACGGTGTTGACACCGCCGACGTTCCAGTTTCAGTCGAGTTTCCGCATGAAGGATACCGAACAGGTCCATCTCTGCATGGCAGCACCGGGACTGCCGGCTGGACACCAGGACTTGTATGCGCTCGTTTTGTTGAACAACATCCTGGGCAGTTCGCCGAGTTCGAAGTTGTTCCAGGAGATTCGTGAAGAACGGGGACTTGCGTACTCTGTGTTTTCCTTCCACTCTTCCTATCAGGATTGCGGGATGTTCGGTGTGTACGCCGGCACCTCTCCAGAACACGCCGCGGAAGTGATTTCGGTGATTCGGGAAACTTGCCGGAAGGTGAGCGAGACCGGGCTGACGGAGGAAGAGTTGAAAAAGGCCAAAGAGCAAGTGAAGGGCTCGATGATGCTGAGTCTCGAGAGCAGCAGCAGCCGAATGAGTCGGCTCGGCAAGAACGAATTGCTCTTAGGCAGAGAAATTACGTTGGATGAGTCTCTGGCGCAAATTCGCGCGGTCACGACGGAGGACGTACGCCGGGTGGCACACGACGTGCTGGGTCAATCGTTCGCGGCGGCTGTCGTGGGACCTGTGGACGAACCAACGTTTCAAGGGTGGATCGCGTGACAGGGCCGGCATCGACACGCCCGGGATTCACGAGCTCGGCAGCGGCGGGCCGGGCAGAGGCTGGGTCGGTTGAGGCTGGGTCGGTTGAGGCGGGCCGGGGGCCCTTGACGGTTCATTTTGTGCCCGTGTCCCCATGGTTTCGTCCCGAATACCTGCCTCGCTACGCGTCAGAGGGGGCGGCCGGGATGGATTTACACGCGTGCACGGACAAGCCGATTGTGCTTGAGCCGGGTGCACGTGTGCGTGTGCCGACCGGGATCGCCATCCAATTACCGCACCCAAACGTCGTCGCGCTGGTATACGCGCGCAGCGGACTGGCGTGGCGGCACGGCATCGGCCTGCCCAACGGCGTGGGCGTGATTGACAGCGACTACACTGGCGAAATCCAGGTGCTGCTGACCAACTTTGGGACAGCTCCGTTTACGATTCAACCGGGCGATCGCATCGCGCAGATTGTGTTTGCGCCCATCCACCTGGCCCAGCTGGTGCAAGTGGACACCTTGCGCCCAACGGCCCGCGGTTCGGGCGGCTTTGGCTCGACTGGTGTGGCAGGCGAGCGGGGCGGGCCGGGTTAGGGCCGGGTGGACGGGGAGGCTTCAGTCCGGCCGGCTTGGATGGCGCCGCATAGGGCGCCATTCGTGCCTAAAGTGGCCGGCGTTTCGGGTGGACTGCGGCGCGTAAGGCACCATTCCTGCCTAAAGTCGCGGCCGTCCGACCGGTATCACGCTGCCTAAGGCACCATTCCTTCTCAAAGCCGCCATCAACCGGCTGGGATCGCGCTGCATAAGGCACCATTCCTGCCTAAAGTCGCGGCCGCCCGCCCGGCACCTCATCACCTAAGGCACCAATCCTTCCCAAAGCCGCCGTCAACCGGCCGGCACCCCGCCGCCTAAGGAACCTTTCCTTCCCAAAGCCGCCATCAACCGCCCGGCCCCCCGCCGCCTAAGGCGCCTTTCCTTCCCAAAGCCGCCATCAACCGCCCGGCCCCCCGCCGCCTAAGGCGCCAATCCTGCCTAAAGCCGCCGTCAACCGGCCGGGATCGCGCCGCCTAAGGCACCTTTCCTTCCCAAAGCCGCCGTCAACCGGCTGGGATCGCGCTGCATAAGGCACCATTCCTGCCTAAAGTCGCGGCCGCCCGACCGGCACCTCATCACCTAAGGCACCAATCCTTCCCAAAGCCGCCGTCAACCGGCCGGGATCGCGTCGCTTAAGGCACTATTCCTGCCTAAAGTCGCGGCCGTCCGACCGGGATCATGCCGCCTAAGGAACCTTTCCTTCCCAAAGCCGCCATCAACCGGCCGGGATCGCGCCGCTTAAGGCACCATTCCTGCCTAAAGTCGCGGCCGCCCGCCCGGGATCGCGCCGCCTAAGGCACCATTCCTGCCTAAAGCCGCCGTCAACTGCCCGCCACCTCATCACCTAAGGCACCCTTCCTGCCTTATCGCGGAGGACAAGGCGCCCCGCCCCGGCCAAGCCTGCACCACACCGCTCCGGCCAAGCCTGCACCGCCCACACCCCATGACATGAACCCACCGGCGCACAAACACATATGTTACAACACATCGGCAGGAGAAAGGGGTAAGGCATGCATGCTGACCGGTCGCAGGCTCCTGTTTATCGGGGGCGACGCCCGAATGGTCGAGGTGATTGCGCAGGCCACCGAGTTGGACGCGAGTGCCGCGTTAATCGGTTTTGACCGGCTCACGCGGTCGTTTACCGACACCGTGTTCGCGGATTTGTCAGAAGAAGTCTTCGCCCAAGTAGACGCAGTTGTGTTGCCAATCGCCGGCATGGATGACTCGGGTGTCGTCGAGAGTCGATTCACCGACGAGCCCATCGTGCTCACCGAAGCACACTTTGCGGCCATGCGGCCAGGGACGCTGGTGTTCACCGGGATCGCCAGGCCGTGGCTCACCAAGTTGTGCGACACCTGCAACTTGCGCCTTGTTCGCTTGATGGAACTGGATGAGGTGGCGATTTTGAACTCCATCCCGACTGCCGAAGGCGCCATCGCGATGGCGATGGAGCACACGTCCATCACGATTCACGGATCACGGTCGGCTGTGCTTGGTTTCGGCCGATGCGGGCAGACGCTTGCGAGAACGCTGGCCGCCTTGGGCGCGCAGGTTCGGGTCGTGGCAAGGCAGGGCGCACAGCTGGCGCGGGTGCGCGAAATGGCGTTAACCCCCTATCCACTGAGCGCGCTGGAGGCCGCGGTCGCGGACGCGGAAATTGTGTTCAATACGATTCCCCACCCAGTGCTGACCGCTGCAGTGCTGAGCCGGATGCGCCGTGATGTGGTCATCATTGACATCGCGTCGAAGCCGGGCGGGACGGATTTTCGGTACACAGAGCGGCACCACATGAAGGCTATTCTCGCGCCCAGCTTGCCGGGATTGGTTGCGCCGCAGACAGCGGGTCGAATCATCGCCGATTCCGTGTGCCGGATTCTTGCGGAGTCGTCGACGGGCAAGGAGGAATGAACCATGGAACTGAAGGGGAAAACGATTGGCTTTGCAGTGACAGGTTCGCATTGTACGTATGAGGAAGTCTATCCGGAAATCCAGCGCCTTGTCGAGATGGGCGTTGACGTCGTCCCGATTTTCTCGAACACGGTGTTGAGCGTCAGCACGCGTTTCGGCGAAGCAGGGGAGTGGGCCAAGAAAATTGAGGAAGTCACGGGTCACGAGGCGATCACGACAATCCCCGAAGCCGAGCCTCTTGGTCCCTCCAAGCGGCTGGACTGCCTGGTCATCGCGCCTTGCACGGGCAATTCCCTAAGCCGGCTCGCGAACGCTGCGACGGATTCGCCCGTGTTGATGGCTGCCAAGTCCACGATGCGCAACGACCGTCCCGTTGTCTTGGCCATCTCGACGAATGACGGGCTGGGATTGAATCTCTACAACATCGCGAAACTCATCAATATGAAAAATATTTTCTTTGTGCCATTCGGGCAGGACGCTCCGCATGTTAAAATGAACTCATTAGTTTCAGCGATGCACTACATCCCGGAGACTTGCGCAGCCGCACTGGAGAAGCGGCAGCTGCAGCCCGTTCTGATTGAGCGGTGGCGGGAACCCAGAGCGTAACACGCAAAGCGGCGCTTCATGCGCTTGGAGAAGAAAGAAGGAGTGGAGCGTATCATGACTCGATTGAAGGCGGCAATCGTCGGTGCAACCGGAATGGCGGGGCAGCAGTTCGTCTTGGCGCTGTCCGGCCACCCGCTCTTTGAAGTTGTACAGATGGTTACCTCTCGAGATAAACGGACGTATCTGGAAGCCTTGCTAGAGTCGGATGGCTCTTCGCGCTGGACCCTGTCCGCGGATGTCCCGGACGACATGAAGGACATCCCGGTTGTGTCTTCGGAAAACTTCCGGCCCGAGGCTGTCGATGTTATTTTTACAGCCGTCGAGTCCGACCTTGCGAAGGAATTGGAACCTCGCTTTGCGGCGACGACACCGACATTCTCGACGGCGTCCGCGTTCCGTTACGAGGACGATACGCCCCTGATGATTCCCGGGGTGAACGACCACCACGCCGAGTTGCTGCGTGTGCAGCAGGCGCGCCGGGGGTGGAAAGGTTTTGTGCTGCCCATTCCCAACTGTACGGTGACAGGGCTGGCCATCACACTGCAGCCGCTGCAGGAACACTTCGGCATCGAGCGGGTGCTGATGGTTTCGATGCAGGCCGTGAGCGGTGCGGGACGAAGCCCGGGGGTTCGCACGCTCGATAGTCTCGACAATATTATTCCTTACATTCCGAAGGAAGAAGATAAGGTGAAGCGGGAGCTGCGCAAGATTCTCGGCACCCGGGGAGACGGCGCGATTGTCCCGTCTGACATTGACATCAACTGTATTTGTACGCGGGCGGCCGTGCTCGACGGACACACGGAGGCTGTGTTTGCCGGATTTCGGCGGCAGGCCAGTGTGGAGGAAGTCAAAGCGGTGCTTCGTTCGCATCAACCCTTCAAGGGTCGCAGCTTGCATTCCGCCGCAGAAGAGTGGATTCATGTCCATGACGATCCGTTCCGGCCGCAGGTCCGGCTCGATCGCGACCGCGGAGACGGCATGACCACCTCGGTGGGACGGCTGGAGGCTGACGAGGTCCTCGGCGGTGTAAAGTACATGCTGGTATCCCACAACACCAAGATGGGCGCAGGAAAAGGGGCCGTGCTGCTGGCAGAGTGCGTTGCAGAGCAGGGACTGATTTGACCTTTGCCGGGAGGGCAGATCCTTGAAAATTTTGGTACAAAAGTTCGGTGGGACTTCCGTCGCGACGCGAGAAACGCGCCTGAAGGCCGTTGAACATATAGAAGATGCATTGGCCAAGGACTTCCACGTGGTCGTGGTCGTATCTGCGATGGGGCGGCGCGGCGATCCGTACGCGACGGATACCTTGTTGAATGTGGTCGATGCGTCCGATCCGGTCGCGCCCCGCGACCTTGACATCCTCATGTCTTGCGGAGAGGCCATCTCCGCGGTGGTGTTCGCCAGTCAGCTGCGGTCCCGCGGTCACCAGGTGACGGTGCTGAGCGGCGGCCAGGCGGGCATTCGAACCAATGCGCAGCATGGGAATGCGCGCATCCTGGAGATTCGCCCGAAGCGGATTTTGGACGCCCTTCAGGAAGGGCATATTGTCGTCGTGATGGGATTTCAGGGTGAAAGCCCGGAAGGGGACATCACGACACTCGGGCGCGGGGGCAGTGACACAACCGCCACGGCACTGGGCGTTGCTCTCAATGCGGAGTACGTGGACATTTTTACGGATGTCGAGGGCATCATGACGGCAGACCCGCGGATTGTCGAGGACGCGAGAATGATTCACCGCGTGACCTACACCGAGATCTGCAACCTGGCGTACCAGGGTGCCAAAGTCATTCATCCACGGGCGGTCGAGATCGCGATGCAAAAGAATATCCCGATTCGGGTGCGCAGCACCCAGTCAAAGGACGAAGGCACACTGGTGACGAATGCCTGGACGGTCCTGGAGAGCAGTGTCTTGCAGGACCGCTATGTCACGGGCGTGACGCAGACCGCCAACATCACGCAGATTCAGGTGGAGGGCGAAGGCGTCGGCCGCCTGAACATCTTTGATCTCATGGCGGAACACGGCATCAGTGTAGACTTTATTTCGGTATCGCCAGACAGAATTGCTTACACAGTGGCAGACGCCGATGCCGATCGCGCGGTTTCGCTCCTTCGCGAGCAGGGCTTGGAACCGCGCATACGACCCGATTGCGCGAAAGTATCCGTCGTCGGTACCTACACCGGCATGCCTGGCATCATGGCGCGCATTGTCGAGGCCCTGTCCAGCGAAGGCATCAGCATTCTGCAGTCGGCGGACTCGCACAACACCATCTGGTGTCTGGTTCGCCGGTCGGAAATGGAAGCGGCTGTTCGTGCGCTGCACAGCAAGTTTGGCCTCGGTGAGGCGAACCGGGACTGAGGCTTGGGCGTCTGGCTGCCGCTGGAGAACGGAGGTAGCGCAGTGGACTTTGGAAGATTAATGACAGCATTGGTAACACCGTTCACCCCGGATGGTCATCTGGATGTGGACGGTCTGAAGGCGTTGGTTGATCACTGTATCGACACTGGTACGACGGCGATTGTCGCCTGCGGCACGACTGGGGAATCGCCGACACTGACACACGACGAAAAGCTGGAAGTGTTCCGCACGGTACTGCGTGCGGCAAACGGGCGCGTGCCTGTCATTGCGGGCACCAGCGGGAACGACACAGCCGCGTCCATCGCGCTGTCCCGTGAGGCGGAGGCCCTGGGGGTGCAGGGACTGCTGCTGGTTGCGCCGTATTACAACCGGCCGACTCAGGATGGGTTGTATGCACACTTCAGGGCCATCGCGGACGCGGTGTCCATCCCCGTGATCCTCTACAATATTCCTGGCCGGTGCGGCGTGAACATCGACGCGAGCACGGTGATTCGCCTTGCACAGGTGCCGAACATCGTGGGCGTGAAGGAAGCGAGCGGCGACTTTGGCCAGATTGCCCGCATCGCGGCCGAAAAGCCCGACGATTTTTTCCTCTACAGCGGCGATGACAAGTTCACGCTGCCGGTCATGTCGCTCGGCGGCTACGGCGTGGTGAGTGTGGCGGCTCACTTGGTGGGCGAAGAAATGACCCAGATGATCGACGCGTTTGTCTCGGGCAACGTGCGAGCGGCGGCGGATTGGAATGGGCGTCTGCTGCCATTCTTTGAACTGCTGTTCAAGGTTTCGAGTCCGGCACCGTTGAAAGCGGCGCTGCAGCTCGTCGGACTGCCCGCGGGTGACGTGCGGCTGCCGCTGGTCCCGGCGCCGTCGGCGGTCGTGGAAGCGTTGGAAGCGGAACTGGTGCGGCTCGGCAAACGGTAACCGGACACGGGCAACCGGCAGTCGAGCCGCCGGGAAACAGGGAGCGTGCCGGGAAACAGGCTGCCTGCCAGGCTGTTCTCGCGTGGAACGCCGTGTGAACCTGAAAGCGCAGGACCTGTCAGTCGGGGTCGATTGACAGGTCCTTTTTGCTTTGCCGCAAAGCAGTGCTGCATTCCGCAGGTGCTGCGGTTCAGGCGCCGCGATGTGGGGCCAGCGAACGTCCTGTTCTCATAGGACATCATCCTCCTGTCCAACCTCATGCCTGGGTTGAATCGACATAAAATTCGGAACTTCGACACGATTTGGTGGTGTGGATTTACACATTTGGGCTTGTCCACTCATTTTCATTGGCTCGCGATGCGTGACGTGTGTCGGGTTCAAGCGAGGCACTTCGTGAATACGTTATATGGACCAAATCCGGCAGTTGTATTGGAACGACGGCCCGGGTATAATGACAGTCAAGTGACTGGTGCGGCTTTGAGTTTCAAAGAACGAACATCATCACTCGGATCGCGAGCGAATGATGAACGCCTGCGGCGCCCGCCGGAGCGGAGACGGCTGGCAGCAGGGTTCGTTTCGCGTGCTGTGATTCATATCCTGAAGGCTGTTGTACGAGCAGCTGTCAGGCGGATACCGTGTGGTCTTATGGTCGCGGTGTCATCGAATGGACGACGCGATTTTTGTGCGAAGTGTGTTTCGGACGCGAAAGTTTTACGGATTGAAAAGAAACGGGTTGCAAAAACTCTATCGCGCATCATCGAAACTTGGACGGCATGGTTCAGGTGTGGAGGTTTATGCGCAATTTTACGGAGGTGCCAAGTTGGCAAGAGGGAAACTACGTTTGTCGATCATTCCGCTCGGAGGATGCGGAGAGATTGGCAAAAACATGACAGCGTACATGTACGGGAACGACATCATCGTCGTCGATGCAGGACTTAAATTTCCGGAAGAGGAGATGCTCGGCATTGATGCCGTGATTCCGGACATTACATTTTTGACAGACAACCGGGACAAGGTACGGGGCATCTTTTTGACGCACGGTCATGAAGACCACATTGGCGGACTGCCTTATGTCTTGAAAAGCTTGAATGTGCCGGTATACGGGACACGCCTTACCTTGGGGCTGGTCGAAAACAAACTCCGCGAACATGGCTTGCTGGATACAGCCAAGTTGAATCGAATTGACGGTGATACGGTCATCCAGGCGGGAGCCTTTCAGGTATCATTCTTCTACGTCAATCACAGCATTCCGGATACAGGCGGCTTTGCCATCGATACGCCGGAGGGACTCGTGGTGCACACCGGTGACTTCAAGTTTGACCACACGCCGGTCGATGGCCGGAAGGCGGATGTCCAAAAGCTCGCGAGTTACGGCGCCAGAGGTGTTTTGGCCTTGCTGTCGGACAGTACGAACGCCGAACGGTCAGGGTTTACGCCGTCGGAACGCACCGTCGGAGATGCAATTGATGAAATTGTCGCAAAGACGCAGGGGCGAATCATTCTGGCGACGTTTGCTTCCAACATTCATCGGGTGCAGCAGGTCATTGCCGCTGCCGAGAAGCACGGCCGCAAGGTTGCGGTGGTGGGGCGCAGCATGGTCAACAACATTCAAATTTCCACCCAGCTGGGTTACCTGGATGTCAATCCGGGGACGCTTGTCGACGTGGACGACATCGGCAAGATGGATCCCGACAAAATTCTGATTCTCTGCACGGGTAGTCAGGGAGAGCCGATGTCGGCGCTGACCCGGATGGCGCGTTCGGCCCACCGCAAGGTCGAGATCCTGCCCGGAGACACGGTCGTCTTCTCCAGTAACCCGATTCCCGGCAACGAAAAATATGTAGCCCGTACCATCGACCAGTTGTTCCGCATCGGCGCGAATGTCATTTACAAAGGCGTGCACGTATCCGGACACGGCAGTCAGGAAGAATTGAAACTCATGTTGAACCTGATTCGCCCGAAATACTTCCTGCCGGTGCACGGTGAGTTTCGCATGCAGCGTCTGCACGCAGAGCTGGCGGACGCCACCGGTGTCGACCCGGAGAACATTTTCATTCTCGACAACGGGGACGTGGTGGAAATCGAAGCCGGCGATGCGCGGCTGGGCGGCAAGATTCCGTCTGGCACCGTGATGATTGACGGCCTTGGCGTCGGCGATGTCGGTAACATTGTGCTTCGCGATCGCAAACTGTTGTCCCAGGATGGCATTTTGGTGGTGGTCGTTACCTTGTCCAAAACCAGCGGATCCATCCTGTCCGGCCCGGACATCATTTCCCGCGGGTTTGTCTACGTGCGCGAATCTGAGGCCCTGCTGGACGAAGCCAACAAACTGGTGGAAAGCACCCTCACGCGAATGGTTTCCGACAACATCAACGAGTGGTCCTCTCTGAAGACGGCGGTTCGCGACGCGCTGGGCCGATATCTGTTCGAACAGACGCGGCGGCGTCCAATGATTCTGCCGATCATCATGGAGGCGTAGGTCCTTCCGCGGGCGGCAGCTCGTACCGGGTTTTCATTGCACCTCATGTTCGGAAGCAGGATGGAACATCAGGTAAGCCCCCATAGAACCGCAGGCTCGACGAACCGAGCGCATCCGCGCAGCGTCGGACCTGCGGTTTTCATGTTGTTTCTGCGACGCCTGCATGAGGAACGCAGCGGCGCTTCATACTAGTCCGTGTGACTTGAAAGGAGCGTACCGATTGTGACAGACCAACCAAGGCGCGCGGAGCGTTCCCAGGGACAGGCTGTTCCTCCGCTCGAAGTTCCCAATGAACCCATGCAGGAAGAAGGCGGTATCGTAGCCGGGGTCGAGGCACTCGGGCAAACCAATCCGGTTGGCGCCGAATCGAACATTTACTGCCTTCCCATCATCGGGCAGGTAGAAGGGCACGTAGTGCTGCCGCCCCAGAACAAAACCACAAAATATGAGCACGTCATCCCGCAGCTGGTGGCGGTCGAGCAGAACGACAACGTAGAGGGTTTGCTCATCATTCTCAACACCGTGGGGGGAGACGTCGAAGCGGGATTGGCGATCGCGGAAATGGTCGCGAGCCTGAACAAGCCAACCGTTTCGCTGGTGCTCGGCGGCGGGCATTCCATCGGCGTTCCCATCGCCGTTTCGGCGGACTATTCGTTCATTGCGGAAACGGCGTCGATGACCATTCATCCCATCCGGCTGACCGGTATGGTCATTGGCGTGCCGCAGTCTTTTGAATATATGGAGAAGATGCAGGAGCGCGTTACGAGGTTCGTGGTCGAACACTCCCAGGTCAGTGAAACAGTGTTTCGGGAGTTGTTGCTCAATACGGGCGAGATGGCGCGCGACATCGGCACGACCGTGGTCGGCCGGGACGCGGTACGCTACGGGCTCATTCACGAGGTTGGCGGCATCGGCCATGCGACGGCAAAGCTGAAGCAGCTGATTGCGGCTCGCAAACAACAGGTGCAATTGGAGGGGACCCCGCAGTGAGCATCTTGTGGTCGGTGTTGGCACCAGAGGAAATATGGGCGGGGTATGGCGAAGTTCGAACCCCGCCGCAAGAGATTCAATACGGCGGGGTCACGATGCTGGTCACGCCGCTTGGCGACGGAACCGGGCGGGTCGAACGGCTCATCAGCCCGAATCCAGCGGATTATCTGCGGCGCGGTTATCAGCCGGGCACACGGATTCAAATGCCGCTGAACAACGACGTGCCGACCCGCCCCGTTGGATGAAGGCACACGATTCGTCGGTCAGCCAGCAGGAAGTCGCCGCAGCGCCTCGAAGTTCTAACTAGGAGGCTTCGCGGATGAGACGTCAGAAACAATCCGGCCGAGCTTCCAGTTTGTTTATGGAGGCGTGGCATGGGCAAGAAACAACATCGTGAGCAAGTCATTCGATATGAACTCACCGGCCTTTTCACGTTGACGCTGGCTGCGTTGGCGTTGGGAAGGCTTGGTGTCGTTGGGCGATACATCGACGTGGCCTTTATCTACCTGGCTGGTTCATGGAGTTTTCTGGTGCCGATTTTCATCGGCTATGCAGCGATTTACATGATGGTTCAGCGTTCGACTTTTCCGTGGACCAACCGGCACATGGGCTTGTTGGTGCTGTTCATCACCTGGTTGACGGGCATGGAGTTTGACTTGTTTCAGCACGTTTCAGACTTGCAGGCCACCTCTCTGTTTCAGGCCACGTGGGTCGCGATTCGCGAAATGAGCGACCAGGTGCTGGAGGTGCCGGGGGGCGTCACCCCGCCGTACGGCGCTGGCGGCGGACTGGTCGGATTCTTGTTCTTCTCGGTATTTCATTATCTCTTTTCGACCCTCGGGACGTTCATTGTACTCGGCGTGGGGGTGCTGATTGGCGGCGCCTTGGTCACCCAGCGTTCGCTGGTCAGCGGCGTTCAGCGCGGGACACGGTGGATGGAACGCCGTCTGGACGCGTTGTGGGATGGCAGTAAGCAATATGTCTCGTTGTTGTTTGGCCCGGAACGGAAGCACGCTGCGGAGGCGGACGAGGCGGCGGCAGAAAAGCCTGCGCGCCGGTCGCGCCGAAAACCGGAACTGATTGTGGACGGAGAAGTCGTGTCCGCTTCCGATGCAGCTTCCCCGGAAGCGGAACGCACGCCTGTGGTCCACGATTTTGCCGCACGGCTGCGCGCGAAGCATCCGAACGAGACGATTGTCGTGCAGCAACCGTCCGCGGACGCGTCCAGCGCGGACGAAGCCGTGATGGAGCAGCGGGGCAACCGCATTGTCATGCGCTACCCGGACACAAAGCCGTCCGCCAAAGGCGAGCCCAAGCAAGGTGCTGCCCCCGCGTACACGGTGGGGGTTCCGGTGCGGGACGACCACTACCAACTGCCGCCCATTCGCATGTTCGCGCTGCCGGATGTTCCCAAAGGCGGCTTTAATCATCGGGATGCGCAGGAAAACGCGCGCAAGCTGGAGGCCACACTGGAAAGTTTCGGCGTTCAGGCGAAGGTGCTTGAAATCAGCCGGGGCCCGACGGTGACGCGCTATGAAATTCAGCCGGCGGTCGGTGTGAAGGTCTCCAAAATTGTGAGCCTCACCGACGATATTGCGCTGGCGCTGGCCGCGCGGGACATCCGAATTGAGGCACCGATTCCAGGCAAAGCCGCCATCGGCATCGAGGTGCCAAACCCGGAAGTCGCCATCGTCACGCTGCGCGAGGTGCTGGAGTCGCCCGAGTTTCAACAGGAAGACAGCAAACTCGCCATCGCGCTCGGCAGAGACATTTCCGGTGCTGCGATCGTCGGCAATTTGCAAAAGATGCCCCATTTGCTGGTCGCTGGGGCAACAGGGTCCGGGAAGAGTGTCTGTATCAACGGCATCATTGCGTCGATTCTCGTAAAGGCGAAGCCGCATGAAGTCAAGCTGCTGATGATCGACCCGAAGATGGTCGAGTTGAGCGGGTACAACGGCATCCCGCACCTGCTTGCACCCGTCGTGACGGACCCGCGCAAGGCCGCCTTCGCCTTGAAGAAAATCATTCAGGAGATGGAGAGCCGTTACCAGTCGTTTGCCGACCGCGGTGCGCGCGACATTGAGCGCTACAACCAGCTGATGCGGGCCGAAGGCCTGGAGCCGCTGCCGTACATCGTGGTCATCGTGGACGAGTTGGCCGACCTCATGATGGTCGCGCCCGGAGACGTCGAGGACGCCATTTGCCGCATCGCGCAAATGGCGCGCGCAGCCGGGATCCACTTGATTGTCGCCACGCAGCGGCCGTCCGTGGACGTGATTACGGGCGTGATTAAGGCGAATATCCCGAGCCGCATCGCGTTCGCGGTCTCGTCCATGGCCGACTCGCGCACCATTTTGGATGGCGGCGGCGCAGAAAAGCTGCTCGGCCGCGGCGACATGCTGTATTTGCCGGTGGGGGCCTCCAAGCCGATTCGGGTACAGGGTGCCTTTGTTTCTGAGCGGGAAATCGAACAGTTGGTGAAGTTCGTCAAGGAGCAGCAGAACGCGGTGTACACGGTCGACCTCAATCACGAGGAAGAACCGTCCGGCAACAGCGATGGGCCGGAGTTGGATGAATTATTCGTGGATGCGATG
Organism: Alicyclobacillus cycloheptanicus; assembly: GCF_028751525.1. Lineage (GTDB taxonomy): Bacteria > Bacillota > Bacilli > Alicyclobacillales > Alicyclobacillaceae > Alicyclobacillus_L > Alicyclobacillus_L cycloheptanicus. Next base: position 25,836 of record NZ_CP067097.1, on the reverse strand, counting down.
GATTTGGTGATTGAGAGCGGGCAGGCGTCCGTGTCCATGATTCAGCGCCGTTTTCGGGTTGGGTATTCGCGGGCGGCACGCATCATCGACCAAATGGAACAAAGAGGTTTTATCGGCGGGTTTGAAGGCAGCAAGCCGCGGGAAGTGCTCATCACGGCGGACCAGTGGCACATGATTCGCAGCTCGCTTCGGGAAACGGGTTCGTGACGCATATTCTATCTTCCTGTGCAATAAGGTGAAGTAGAACCAAGGACAAGCGCAGGGAGTGGGCGGCATGAAGGAAGTGCGTGTCGAGCGAACTCGTGTCTGGCGCGTTGGCGCGGCGATGGTGGTTGTGCTCGGTGCCGCGTATGCGATATTGGATACTCGTTTGATGCAGGGGGACCCTTCCATCGCGGCGTGGGTCTCCTCTGGCGAGTTTTCTTTGGCGACGGCCGTGCAGTCTGCCTTCCAGTCGACCTCGGCTGGGAATGTGCCGGATGCGGCGGTTGCGGCCATCACGAACCACGTGGGACAGGTGCAGGGGCTGAACGAATTGGTGGTGACGCCTGCGGACACGGGGCAGGGCTACGATGTTTCGGCGACGGTGGACTTGGGCGAAAACCCTGCCGTGTCGTACGCCGCATGGTCGAAGACGGTCAAGCAGGACGTCCCTGCGTATTTTCAGGACGTGTTTGGCAGTGGACAGCCGGTGCAGGAGGCAGAAGTCTATTTCTTATTAGACGGCAATTTGGTTGCAGGCGCGGCGCTGGGGGCATCGGCGTACCAGGCACTGGGCACGGAAGTCTCCACCAGCGGGGCCTCGCAAAGCGCGTGGGTATCCACGCTGGCTTCCGAACCGGTCGTGGAGGATGCGGGTCCGAACACGCGATGGTTCGAACTTGAGCCGTTTGGCGGGGATTGACCCCGAATTGCACAAGGGGCTGCTGCGGTCGTGCGACGCACGACTGCAGCAGCCCCTCTTTTTGAGACATTCGCGATTTCAGGCTGCGATTTTCAGGTTATCTGCGGCCGCGTGGAGAGGCCACCATATACGCCTGCGTAAAGCCAATCCCGTGTCTGCGGACGGTGCGCATCAGGGCCCGCACGACGGGTTCATGGCCAGTGCGCATCAACGTTTCAACGATGGTGTGGGTTGTGAACGGTTCAGACAACGCCTCGTTGACTTCTGGATTATCCCCTAAACAGTCCAGCCAGCGGTCATCGTAGTGCGTTCCGCGGCGTTCTTTATAAGCCATTGCATACAAGTCAGTCACCGTGAACGGCAGACCCAAGGTACGCAAATAAAAATTCAATTGGTAGAACGTCTTCGCGACGGACAAATGCTCGCCACCGAAACTCGACATGTGATTCCTCACCTCTTATCGTCTATTATCCCGTGTTCGCGGTTGAAAGGCAATAGATGCAAGCTGACGTTGTTCATGTTCATGTTACAATGGGGGGCGAACGAAACAAACCGGAGGAGTTGGGGACGTTTGGTCAGGCAGCGGGGCCGAAGGGCTGCTACCCTTATGCTCGCAGGATTGGCGCTTTGTTCCGCAGCAGGGTGCGGCGCGCCGGATTTGCGCGCCATGTCGCCGACGGTTTCCAAACCGACGGCTGAAATCCTGCTGGTCGGAAAACCGAGTCACTGGTACGTCTCGGATGCAGTGACGGCCGCGCAGTCCACTGGCGTGATTGCCGGGGTGTCCGCGGTCACGGCGGCGCAGCTTCCGCAGGCACTGGCCAAGGCTGTCACAAACCCGCACGTGGGACTGGTGACCGTGGTTCAAAATGGACAAATTCCAGCGTCGGAATTGGCGTTTGCGAACCGCCATGTGACGACTCGGTTTGATTTGGTGGGTGCACAGGCGGCTGCTGGCAGCAGTGTCAATGTCTCGCAAATCGTGCCCAGCCCTCAGGCGGTTGGCTATGCCGCAGGGTGGGCTGCAGGGGACTTGGCGACCGAGACCAGCGCGACCAGCATCGGCTGGCTGGTCGGCGGCACCCCGCAGGTGCCGCGCGCGGTTGTACAAGCTGCACTCGCCGCTGCCTACACGGAAAACCCAGGTGTCAACATGGTTCCCGTCAGCGCCTTGCCGCTGACAGCGGGTACCGGCGCGTCCGCAGCCAGTTCCGGGAGCCAGACGGGATCGACCGCGGTCTCTGGCAGTGCGGCCGCTGACATCGGCACCATTCCGAAAATCCTGGTGGTCACGCGTCCGCTCTCGTCTGCAGAGTGGCGGTATGCGAGCCAAAACGGCATCGCGATTGTCTCGCTGTGCGCCCAGCCCGAAGCCCTGGCGGCTGTGGCGCCCGTTGTCCCGGGGATGGACGCTTTGCAGCAGTCGTTTCGGAATTTTGCCAAGTCGCGCTGGTCGGCTGGGACGCTGCAGTCGATGAGCGCGCCGTTTGTGAGTCTGAATTCGAGTCAGATCCCGGCTTCCATCAGCGATTCGGTCGATGCAATGGAACTTTCGGTGCAGCAGGGGACCCTCTCCCTGTCGTCGTCGTGGACGATGGTGCCGCAGACCGTCCGCGCGGCGTGGGGTCCGATTGTGCAGGGAGCGGGTGCGTGATGCGCGCGGCTCTGGGCGGAAGGTGTGCGCTGGGCATGGTGCGCGTGAATTTGAATAGAACAGACTGTGAAGATGGAAAGCTATTGGAAGGAGTCTGGTGATCCATGTCGAATGGGTATCCACCAAACGAGTCCCAAGCGGAGTCGTCGGAGTTCTACTTTCAATACCGGATTCGCAACAACCGGACGGGACTGCTCGGCGATATTGCGTCCCTTTTGGGGATGCTGGGTTTTAACATTACGAAGTTGGCCAACGTCTCGGATGAGAGCCGTGGCTTTTTGCTGCAGACGCAGCAGCCGGACAGCGCTGGGTTGCTGCGGACGATTGTGGACAGCCTGCAGGACGTCGAAGTCGTGGCGCTGCGAAAACCCACGCTGCGTGACCGCATCGCGCTTCGCCACGGCAAGTACGTGGAGCGCGCGGATGAAGAGATGCGCACCTACCGATTTGTCCGCGACGAACTGGGGGTGCTGGTGGACTTCGTCGGCGAACTGCTGAAGCGCCCCGGCCGCCAGGTGATTGGCATGCGGGGGCAGCCGCGGGTCGGGAAGACGGAATCGATTGTCGCAGCGAGTGTGTACGCCAACAAGCGCTGGACGTTTGTATCCTCGACACTGCTGCGGCAGACGATGCTCAAAGAGCTGCCGGATGAGCAATTTTTCTCCGACCGTTTCGTCTATATCATTGACGGGGCCGTCACGGCGCTGCGCGGCGGGGAAGACCACTGGCGGGTGGTCGATGATGTGCTCGGGATGCCGGCGCCCATCGTGATCGAACACCCTGACATCTTTGTGAAACACACTCGCTACGACTGGTCGTTGTTCGATATGGTCGTGGAGCTGCGCAGGGAACCGAACGAAGTGATTCAGTACGAGGCGTATGAGGAAGAAGCGGCTCGTTGGCATGAATGATGGGGTTCGGTCATGAAATGCATGATGGTGTGTGTCTGAAAAGGTCGCTTTGAAAGGTTGTGCTAGTTTGACGCCGTTACAGCAGTTGGGTCAGGTGCTTCGGAAACGCCGTGAGGAACTGGGGCTGGACTTGGAAACACTGCAGGCCCGGACGAAAATTCGCACGCGGTACCTGGAGGCACTCGAAAATGGAGACTGGAGCGTACTTCCTGGACAAGTGTACGCGAGAGGATTCGTCAGAAACTACGCCGAAAACGTCGGATTGGACGGCCTCGCGTTGCTGAAAACGTATGTCGACGAAACCGCTGTGCAGCCGGCCGCGGATACGAGCGCCGCGGACAGGGAAGCTGCCAACCCGCCGCGGGGTACACCGGCGCCTGTACAGGAGGCGCCGCCAGAACCTTCCGCCAAGGGGAGCTCGGCCGTGGTCGATCCGCCGATTCACACGGGCTACCGCCCCGAGACGCGTGACGCGGAGCGCAGCAAGCAGTCGGGTCGTGCTTCCGCAGCCAGCCGGGGTGAACGGTCCGGGGGTAAGTCAAGGGCGGCGCGGGACGCACGGACGGGCGGAAGCAGTCCGGGGAATGGCCGACAGCGCGGCGGGTCCCGTCAGTTTGGCGGCATCGGCGGACAGGCAGCTGCCGTTGCCGCGATTCTCGTGGTGCTTGGCGGCGGTTTGTGGTTTGTGCACAACTCGGCACATTCGGCCGCGAGTCACAACGCAGCCGGCAATCCGGCCGGCACGGGCGTCGCCAACGCCTCGGACGGCGGCAATGCGTCGGGGATCCACCCGCAGAGCAACAGCACGAGCAAAAGCAGCGGTGTGACTGGAAACACGACGGGAAATGCAACTGGCAATGCAGCGGGGAACGCCACGGGTGCAGGCGGTGCGCCGACCGTTCAGATCACGACCGAGCCGTTCCAGACAAGTCCGCCGACGCAGACCTTTGTCGTTCAGGCCAAGGGTGCGTTATCGGTGACCTTGTCGGTGGCGTCCAATCCGTGCTGGGTGAGCGTCACGGCGGACAATACGGTGGTCGACGGCAGTGATATGCTGCAGCCGGGACAGTCCAAGACGTGGACGGGTAATACGTCTGTGAACATCAACCTGGGCAATCCCCCTGCTGCGACGTTGACCATCAACGGGCAGCCCGTGACTTTGCCGCCGAGTCAATCACCGTATCACGTGGTGGTCGAAAAGGCATCTGCAAAGGGTTGAGAGGAGAGAGCTGCGTTGGCAAAGGATGCATCGTTCGATATTGTTTCGAAATTGGACCTCCAGGAAGTCGATAACGCCGTGAATCAGGCAAACAAGGAAATTGAGACGCGGTTCGACTTCAAAAACAGCAAGAGTGAAATTCGCTTCGATGGCAAGGAAATCACTCTCATCAGCGATGATGAATACAAGCTGTCAGCGGTCATGGATGTACTCCAGTCCAAGTGCGTGAAACGGGACATTTCCCTCAAAGCGCTGAAGCCGGGCAAGGTGGAGCCGGCGTCGCAGGGCACGGTGCGGCAGACGGTGACGCTGCAGCAGGGCATCGATCAGGATACGGCCAAGCAGATTACCAAGCTCATCAAGGACGCCAAGCTGAAGGTGCAGGCTTCGATTCAGGGCGACCAGGTGCGTGTCTCCGGCAAGAGCCGCGACGACTTGCAGACGGTCATCCAGCTGTTAAAAAATGCGGACTTGCCGGTACCGCTGCAGTTTGTCAATTACCGCTGACACCGGGCGCCGGGAGGGTCGACCCGCGTCGACCCGTGCAGCGCTTTCGGCGCTTCACTTTTGACACGCTGATTTTCACTGATCTATACTAGTTCCATTCGCGGGCGAGCGGTAGAACGGACGATCGGTCACGGCTGACAATCACAATGCAGAACAGGGGCGTGAGCAGGCTTGAATCTGGCTAACCGAATTACGATAGCCAGAATTTTTTTAGTTCCGGTGGTCATCCTGTTTCTGTTGCTGCGTTACAATTTCTGGACGGTTACCATCAACCAGCAAACCACGACAGGCAGTGAGATGATCGCCGCGTTCGTGTTCATTGTGGCGGCCAGTACCGACGGACTGGACGGGTATATCGCGCGCAAGCGAAAACTCATCACGAACTTTGGCACATTTCTCGACCCGCTGGCTGATAAGCTGCTCATCTCCGCCGTACTCATCAGTATGGTAGAAATGCATCGGCTGTCGGCGTGGATCGCGATCCTCATCATCAGCCGCGAGTTTGCGGTGACGGGGCTGCGGCTGGTCGCGGCGGCAGAGGGGATTGTACTGGCTGCGAGCCGCCTGGCGAAGTGGAAGACGTTGACGCAAATCATCGCAATGGTCGCTTTGATGCTCAACAATTTCCCGTTTTCTTATGTCGGGTTTCCGTTTGACCGGTGTATGGTATATATCATGGTCCTTCTCACCGTGTGGTCGGGCGTGGAGTATTTCGTCAAAAACAAACACGTGATGGAAGCGAATCGGTAGGTCCGGATGGAAGCGATTCGGCAGGTCCAGGATGGACGTTTGGAGTGACATGAATGGGAGAAGTATGCAGGGCAGAACACATTGCGGTTGGTTCAGAAATTCTGCTGGGTCAGATTGCGAACGGTCACGCGCGCACCATCTCACTGGAGTTGGCGAAACACGGCCTGTTTTTGTACTATCATACGGCCGTCGGAGATAACCTCGAACGCATCATCGATGCGTTTGCGACTGCATCGAGGCGCACCAATGTGGTCATCGTGACCGGCGGGTTAGGACCAACGAATGATGACCTCACCAAAGAGGCCTTGGCTTCCTACCTCGACCGGCCTCTGCATTTGTCCGAAGCGGCGCTCCAGACGCTGGAAGCTTTTTTCCAGCGTTACAAGCGACCGATGCCGGCGTCCAATCGAAAACAGGCGATGTGCATTGAGGGTGGAGAACTGCTGCCAAACCCAAATGGCACGGCACCGGGGCAGTATGTGGCAGCCGGCGGGGTTCATTACTTTCTGCTGCCTGGCCCGCCCAGGGAGATGCTGCCCATGCTGCGGGATGAAGTGGTACCGCGCTTGAAGGCGTTGTTTCCGGGCGAGCAGACGCTGGTCTCGCGGGTGCTGCACTTTTGCGGCATCGGCGAGTCTGCCGTCGATGAGCAAATTGCGGACCTCACCGCGATGACCAACCCCACGGTGGCGCCGTTGGCCGGGGAGGGAGAAATGTTGCTGCGCATCACCGCTTCGGACGTCAGTGAAGAAGCGGCCCGCGCGCGCATTGCTCCGGTGGAGGCACGGCTGCGGTCGCAGTTTGGTCGGTTTTTATATGGGACGGATGATGATACACTGGAGAGCGTGGTCGGCGGCGCGCTCAGAGAACGTGGACAGACACTGTCGCTGGCCGAAAGCTGTACGGGTGGATTGATTGCATCCCTCATCACGTCCGTGCCAGGGGCGTCTGCATACTTTGCAGGGGGCACGGTGGTCTACCAAAACGAAACCAAAATCAAACTCCTGGGTGTGCAGAGCCGGACCCTGGACGAACACGGCGCTGTGTCGGAGCAAACGGCGAAAGAGATGGCGGAAGGTGTTCGCGCAGCCTGCGCGAGTTCCTACGGTTTGTCCGTGACGGGGATTGCCGGTCCGTCCGGCGGCACGCCCGAAAAACCGGTTGGACTCGTGTACGGCGCCATTGCAGGTCCGGCGGGTACGCGCGTCTATCAGATGCAATTTAAAGGCTCTCGCGATCAAATTCGATTACGTACGGCGAAAATGATGCTTTGGAGACTTTGGGAGACCCTGGTGCAACCGTGACGGGCGAATGGAACAGGCCTGTCCACACACGTGGACAGACGCCTGGGGCGAATTTTACAGACTGAAAGGTGAGTTTATGAGTACGTTCGAAGATTTTCAGTTGAACCGCCGGGTTCAACAAGCCATTGATGAAATGGGATTTGAAGAGCCCTCTCCGATTCAGGCCGCGTGTATTCCGCTGGTGCTGGATGGAAAGGACGTGATCGGACAAGCGCAAACGGGCACCGGGAAGACGGCGGCGTTCGGCATTCCGCTGGTGGAACGCGCGACATCCGACGGTAAAGTGCAGGCCATCATCCTCACGCCGACCCGGGAGCTGGCGATTCAGGTCGCTGCGGAGATTCGCAAGATTGCTAAATACAAGCGCGTGCGCACGCTGCCGATTTACGGCGGTCAGTCCATTGGCCACCAGATCCGCGCGCTGCAGCAGGGCGTGCCGATCATCATCGGTACACCGGGGCGTGTGCTTGACCATATTCGACGGGGGACCCTGCGGCTGTCGCATGTGCGGACGGTCGTGCTCGACGAAGCGGATGAAATGCTGGATATGGGGTTCATTGAGGACATCGAATCCATCCTCAGCGAGACCCCGGCGGAACGCCAGACGCTGCTGTTCTCTGCGACCTTCCCCAATGAAGTGCGGCGCTTGGCGTCCCGGTACATGAAGTCGCCGGAGCATGTGACCATCAATCGCGGCGAGGTCACGGTTCCGCTGATCGATCAGGTCTACTACAAGGTGCTGGAGCGCAGCAAGCTGGAGAGTCTGTGCCGGGTGATTGACAGCGAGGAGGTTTCCCTCGGCATCATCTTCTGCCGCACGAAGCGCGGGGTCGATGAGCTTGTGGAGGCACTCCTGTCGCGCGGATACCTGGTGGACGGCCTGCACGGTGACCTGAGCCAGGCGCAGCGTGACCGGGTGATGAAGAAATTCCGGACCAACGACATTGAACTCCTGGTCGCGACAGACGTTGCGGCGCGCGGCATCGACGTCGAAAACGTCACGCACGTCATTAACTACGACATCCCGCAGGACCCAGAGTCCTATGTGCACCGCATCGGCCGTACGGGCCGGGCTGGCAAGCGGGGACTGGCGATCACGTTTGTCACACCGCGGGAATTCAAGCTGCTCAAGCAGATTGAACGCGAAACGAAGGCGCCGATGGTCGCGCGGGAAGTGCCGTCCCTGGCTGACGTTGCGGAGCGGCAGGCAGAAATCTGGCGGAACCGGATTCTCGAGACCATTCATGACGGCGGATTGGCGCACTACCGTGCCATTCTCGGCAATGTCGTGGACGATCACGACCCGATTGACGTCGCCTCTGCCTTGTTGAAGCTCGCGTCATCGGACGAACTGCGCGCCCGTGAAGAAGCAGATTACGACTTCGGCGACACGGGGGCGACGCCCGGCATGGTTCGGTTCTTCGTCAACGTCGGCCGGTCGGCGCGGCTGAGCCCTGCGGACTTGGTGCGGACCATCGCCGAAGAAGCAGGCGTGCCGGGCCAGGCGGTTGGCAAAATCGACATCTTCGACCGTTTCACGTTTGTGGAAGTGGAAGAGGAGTCTGCGCCGTTTGTTTACGAGGCACTTCGACAAAGCCGGATCAACGGCTCACGCGTGAACCTCGAACCTGCGAAGCCGCGTTCGAGAATGCGCTGAGTCCGCGGGTGTCTTTGTTGATGGCAGTTTCAGAAAGGGTTGTCCCGGCGGCCTGCGTTTGTACGCGGCCGCCCGGCGGCTCTTTTTTTGATGGCGGACACCGAACAAATGTTTGCATAATCTTATAGAATTGATACAATGGAGAGCAGGAAGCAACGGTTCAGAAACGAACATTAGTATCGTACGAGTTCCAGTGATTGAATTCGAAGGATGGTGCCGAATGAACGACCGACAAGCCGCGCTGGAGATGGCGCTCAAGCAGATTGAAAAGCAGTTTGGCAAGGGCTCAATTATGAAGCTGGGAGAGGCCTCCGCCGCCATGAATATCGAGACCATCCCGACTGGGTCGCTTGCGCTCGACATTGCGCTCGGCGTGGGGGGATTGCCGCGCGGGCGGATTGTGGAGGTCTATGGCCCGGAGTCGTCCGGTAAAACGACGGTGGCCCTGCATTGTGTGGCAGAAGTGCAGAAGCGAGGCGGGCAGGCGGCGTTTATCGACGCCGAACACGCGCTGGACCCCGCGTATGCGGCAAAGCTGGGCGTCAACATTGACGAGTTGTTGATTTCGCAGCCAGACACGGGAGAGCAGGCGCTGGAAATTGCGGAGGCACTCGTCCGCAGCGGCGCAGTGGACATCATTGTCGTGGATTCAGTGGCGGCGCTCGTTCCCAAGAACGAACTCGAAGGGGACATGGGCGACTCGCACGTCGGCCTGCAAGCGCGTCTCATGTCGCAGGCGCTGCGTAAACTGGCGGGCGCGATTAGCAAGTCGAAGACCATTGCCATTTTCATCAACCAGATTCGCGAGAAGGTTGGTGTGATGTTTGGCAATCCAGAGACAACGACTGGCGGCCGCGCCCTGAAGTTCTACGCGACGGTTCGGCTGGAGGTTCGCCGGGCAGAGGCCTTGAAGCAGGGCAATGACGTGATTGGCAACCGCACCCGCATCAAGGTCGTGAAGAACAAGGTGGCCCCTCCGTTCAAACAGGCCGATGTGGACATCATGTTTGGCGAAGGGATTTCGAGGGAAGGCAGTCTGGTGGATATTGCCACAGACATCGACATCATTCAAAAGAGCGGGGCATGGTACTCCTTCGGTGACGAGCGGCTGGGTCAAGGCCGGGAGAACGCCAAGCAGTTTTTGAAGGAACACCCGGAAATCGCCGAGGAGATTGAACAACAGGTCCGCGCGTATTTCAATGTGGGCGGCGGAGCGAAGCCGTTGCCAGCGCAAGCGGACGAAGACGAAGTGTTTGATTTTGAGAACTGAGCCAAATGACGAAATTTGCGGGTACGAACCGGTCCGCGGCAAGCCCGATTGGGTCCGCGTGTCGTTTCGCACGCGAGCACCCGTAGACATACCTGTTTCCGCCTGGACCGACTTGTCGCTCAAGGTGGGCCGCCCGGTCAATGACACCTTGTACGCTGCGATTCTCTATCAGGCCAACCTTGCGACAGCCATTGACGTTGCGCTGCGCTATTTACGCTTCAGGCCGCGCACTGTACATGAAGTTCAGCGTCACCTGGCAGCTAAGCAAGTGCCGAGTGGACTCATTCAGCCGGTCGTGGACCACCTGATGGGTCTGGAATTGTTGGGAGACAAAACCTACGCTTCGGCATTTCATGAAGCGAAGCGGGAGACCTGGAGCCGCGCGCAGATTCAATGGAAGCTGCGGCAGCGGGGGGTGTCTCCGGAGGTTGCCCGTTCCGTGGTGGACGTAGAACATGCCAGGGAACAAGAGTATGAAACCGCACTGCGCCTGGCGGAAAAACGATGGCGGCTTCTTCAGCAGCGTCCATCCACCAGCCAGCATGGCGGCACAAGCCGACAGAAACTGGCCGCCTATTTGCAACGGCGCGGTTTTCCTGCGACGGTGGTTCGCCAGGTGGTTCGAAACATTGCCCAGGAAACCCAGTCCAATCACGAGCCCGGCTTTCCAGATGAAGTATCGGTGGCATGGGACGAAGAGATGGATGTCGAGGACTGATTTGCTCAAGCAGTTGTGGCAGTTTCTTGACAAGGCTTGACATCAAAAGTTACAATGAAATTGCGTATCATTGCGGCCTCTAGCTCGATATCGTGCTTTTTTCAGATAGGTGCCTGAACAGGCGCCTTGAGAGCAAGGAGGCAGTTTTGGATGGTTTTTGTTTGGATAGTGGCAGTTGTAGTCGCGTTAGTGATTGGATTGGCACTCGGCTACTTGATTCGCCGTTCTCTTTCCGAAGCAAAAATCGGCACTGCCGAAACGCGGGCACTCAAGATTCTTGAAGATGCGCAGCGTGAGGCGGAGGCGAAGCGGAAAGAAGTTCTTCTTGAGGCGAAAGAAGAGTCACATCGAATTCGCCAGGAGGCGGAACGAGAACTCAGAGAGCGAAGAAATGAACTCCAGAAGCTTGAGAGACGTGTCTTGCAAAAGGAAGAGTCGCTGGACAAGAAGCTGGAAGTCATCGAACGTAAATCTGACAGCTTGCGGGAGAAGGAAAAAGAGCTGGAAGAATTGCGGGCCGACATCGAAGTGCTTCACCAGCGCGAGCTGAAGGAATTGGAACGTATCTCCGGTCTGACCCAGGATAATGCACGAGAACTCATCCTGTCGGCCGTAGAACGGGAAAGCCGGCATGATGCCGCGGTTTTGATGAAGGAAATTGAGCAGGAAGCGCGTCTGGAAGCTGAAAAGAAGGCGCGCGACATCATCGCGACAGCGATTCAGCGTTGTGCAGCCGATCACGCTGCGGAGATTACCGTTTCCGTCGTGAATCTGCCAAATGACGAAATGAAGGGCAGAATTATTGGACGGGAAGGCCGAAATATTCGGACATTGGAGACGCTGACGGGGATTGATCTGATCATTGACGACACGCCTGAAGCCGTCATTCTGTCCGGGTTCGATCCTGTACGACGTGAGATTGCCCGAGTGGCCCTGGAACGTCTGGTCGCTGATGGCCGGATTCATCCGGCGCGGATTGAAGAGATGGTTGAGAAGTCCCGTCGGGATATTGAGGATTTGGTTCGTGAAGAAGGAGAACAGGCCACATTTGAGACCGGGGTCCACGGGTTGCACCCAGACCTGGTCAAGCTGCTGGGGCGCCTCAAGTTTCGGACGAGTTACGGACAGAACGTCCTGAAGCACTCGATTGAGGTTGCGAATTTGGCGGGCTTGATGGCGGCTGAACTGGGGCTGGACGTCACGTTGGCGAAACGCGGCGGTCTGTTGCACGATGTGGGGAAGGCCATTACGCACGAAGTGGAAGGTTCGCATGTTGAGATTGGCGTGGATTTGGCGAAGCGGTACAAGGAGCACCCGGTCGTCATCAATGCCATCGCGGCACACCACGGTGATGTTGAGTTTTCGTCTGCAGTGTCTGTGATTGTTGCGGCTGCGGACGCGATTTCCGCTGCGCGGCCAGGAGCGCGTCGGGAAACGCTTGAAATTTATATGAAGCGCCTGGAAAAACTTGAGTCGATCGCGGAATCCTTTGAAGGTGTGGAGAAGTGTTATGCAATTCAAGCCGGCCGCGAAGTGCGGATCATCGTGAAGCCGGACGTTGTGGATGACGCTGAATCTGTGCGCGTTGCGAGGGACATTTCCAAGAAGATCGAAAACGAGTTGGATTATCCGGGTCAGATTAAAGTAACCGTGATTCGAGAAACTAGAGCCGTGGAATACGCAAAATAGGGTGGCCATGTGGCTGCCCTATTTTTTACGGCGATGCCCCATGCGGGCAGTCAGTTCAGGAGGGACAGATGTGCGCGTTTTGTTCGTAGGAGACATCGTCGGAAAACCAGGTGTGGACTATGTTCGGGAGGTCCTCCAGCGGCTTGCGAGCGAGCGTAAGCCGGACTTGGTCGTTGCCAATGCTGAAAACGCTGCCGACGGGCGCGGATTGACACGCAGAATCGCCGAGACATTGTACGACTCGGGCGTCGAAATCATCACCATGGGAAACCACACGTGGGACCAAAAGGAACTTGCGAGCTGGATTGACGAAGATGAGCGAATCGTGCGTCCAGCCAACTTTCCGGACGGCGTGCCGGGGCAAGGCTTTACGGTCTGTCGGGTCAATGGCATTCAGACGCTGATTGTCAACCTCATGGGGCGAACATTCTTGAGCCAGCTGGACTGTCCGTTTCGAACGCTCGATCACATTCTCGAACAGTTTCCGGATGTCCGGCACGTGCTGGTGGACATGCACGCGGAAACCACATCTGAAAAGCTGGCCATTGGCTGGGCGTATGACGGGCGGGTATCGGCGGTGCTGGGCACGCACACGCACGTGCCGACGGCGGACGAACGGGTCCTGCCAGGCGGAACCGCGTATCTCACGGACGTGGGGATGGTCGGTCCGGTGGACGGCATCCTCGGCATGGACCGAAACAGCGTGATCTACAAGATGCGCACGCAGATGCCCGCTCGTTTCACGGTGGCGGGCGGGCTTCGTCAATTCTGCGCTGTCCAGGTGGACTTGGACGACCAGACGGGCAAGGCCGCGGCCATTGAGCGCATTTTCATTCGGGAATAGCGTTCGGGAATCGCCAGGATTATTTTGTTTGGAAAGGAATACTTCCGGTCCCGTCGAATATCGATATATTGTCCCAGGCTCCATGTCGACGAGGAGGTTGCCCGAAGTGGATGTATTAAAGGTTTCAGCAAAGTCGAATCCAAATTCTGTAGCTGGGGCATTGGCGGGTGTGCTTCGTGAGCGAGGCTCAGCGGAGATCCAGGCCATCGGTGCCGGTGCGCTCAACCAGGCTGTCAAGGCGGTCGCCATTGCCAGGGGATTTGTCGCACCGAGCGGCGTCGACTTGATTTGCATTCCAGCGTTTACGGATATTGTGATTGATGGTGAGGAGAGAACTGCAATTAAGCTGATTGTCGAGCCCAGATAGGCAGCGCGTGGCAAGACGCGCCAGGTGTCGACGGGCTTGCCGTACATGGCGGGGCACGGTCCTGCAGGGGAGACCGCCCCGCCTTTTCTGTCAGCAAGTGTCCGTGCGCGCCGCGGTTCGTACGGACTCGAGGGGGGATGCAGGGTGACACTTCCAGTTGCCGATGCGCACGTCGACGTCTTGATGCGCATGTCGGAAGAAGGCGCGCCGTTTGCAGGGGACTCGCCGCTGGCGGCATCGCTCGAACGCTTGCAGATGGGTCACGTGACGACGCAGGTGTTCGCCCTGTTTGTATGGCCGCGCCTGCCCGAGACGGTGCAGCTCGAAAAAGTGCTGCAGGGCATTGACCTGTTTTACACCGAGGTGGCGGCGACGGGGCGGGTGCAGCCGGTGAAAAGCAAGCAGGAGTACCAGGCAGCCGCCGCCAGTGGAAAGATTGCCGGTCTGTTGTCCATCGAGGGAGCGGGCTGTCTGCGCGCACAGCCGCACTTGCTGCGCGTGATGTACCAACTCGGGGTCCGCGGCATGGGGTTGACGTGGAACGACGCCAACGCCTTGGCGGATGGGTGCGGCGAGCCGCGCAACGGCGGATTGACCACGGCTGGGCGGCGCATCGTGCAGGAGATGCAGCACTTGGGCATGTGGATCGACCTGGCGCACCTTGGCGATCACGGCGTACGCGATGTCCTCGACCTGGTCGACGGACCCGTGATGGCTTCCCATGCGAACGCTCGCAAGGTTCACGCTCATCGCCGCAACCTGCCCGATGAGGTCATCCGCGAAATCGTGCGGCGGCAGGGCTGGATTGGGATCACGTTCGAAGGGAGCTTCCTGAATCATCCGGCGGCAGCCTCGCTGGACGACGTGTTCCGTCACCTGGACCACTTTTTGGAGCTCGGTGCGGACGACTGCCTCGGTTTCGGGTCCGACTTTGATGGTACGTCCAACGCGGTGCCCAATTTGTCGTCGGCCGCCGACTATGCCCGTCTCTCTGAAGCGCTGGTCAAGCGGTACGGCGAAGGGCTCGCACACAAACTTTGTCATCAAAACTTCGAGCGCTTTTTGTTGAAAGTACTCCCCTAGCACAGCGGCTTCGCACAAGGGTCGTCTGCTGGCGCAGGATACCTGCGTCCGGACGGCCCTTGTTTTTGTGGTTCCGACACGGCAATCGCCGCTGCAATCGGCGCGGCGATAACAGTGCCTGGGCCTTTGGCATAGGATGCTGCAGGATGCTCTTTCGGTGTCGACAAGCACGACCGCGCCTGTCACGAGATTTGGGGCTGCGGGCGCACCAATTGCCGCACCCGAGCATACTGATGCAATATCCAGCGACCTGGGCGAATACCGCGTGTGCCAATCGCCCAGACGCATCACAGAGGAGGTTGCCGCATGGTGCTCTCGAACAAAGACCTCACTTACCGCGAAATTGTGGCCAATGCGGTATGCGGGCGGGGCAGTAAGTATTCGCAGACCACATACACGATTCGCCCCACCAACAGGCCGAGTACAATTGGCGGATGCTGGGTGATGAACCACAGCTGCGAAGCGGAATTGGTCGGCGATTACGTTGAGGTGCACGGCCGCTTCGACATCAACGTATGGTACTCCTACAACAGCAACTCGGAAACGGCTGTTGCCAAGGATACCGTATCGTACGTCGAGCAGATCGCGCTGCGCGACCTGGACACCAGCTGCGTGCGCGACACCCGCCAGGTGGACGTTCGCATCATCCAAAGCCCCAACTGCCTGGATGCCACGGTCACCGGAAACGGCTCGGAAATTCTGGTTCGCGTCGAGAAGGAACTGGGTGTCGAGGTGACGGGTCAGACCAAGATTTGCGTGGTCACGGCGGATTTGGCGGAAGACAAGAAGGACGAAGACTTCGCGGAAGATGAGGAAGGGTTTCTCGAGGAAGTGGAGATTGAGGATTAGTTCCCGTGTGCGGCGGGGCCATCTGGAATCCGTTGCGATTCGCGGACGGAGTGGGGCGGAAACGCCCCTTTTTTCTTCCCGGCAGCCAGAATTTCGCTGACGAGCCGTTTGCATACCGGCCGCGATGGGGATGGAGGGGTGCGTGGTGCGGGTGAACGTGGCCGTAGATCGAAACCTGGAGGGGGCTGCGATCGCGCTTTCCGGCATCGATGAAGCAGCACCCTCGACGCTTGCGTTCGGCGACCGCAGGACGACGGTGGCGCGGGTGGCGGCGCACCCGCGGCGCGGCCGGACGGCGGCAGGCGCCGGGACGAGAGGCCCGCTGCTGCGCGTCAGTCCAGCGGTTGCCGCGGAGCTGGGGCTTGCGCGGCGTATGCCGCTGCGTGTCAAACGCGATGACACCAGCTGGCGGCTGGGCCCTTGTGTCGCCCTGTACGTACAGGCAATGTCAGACACCCCCCGCTTTGGGGAGCAAACCCCCATGTTCAAGGATTTGTCGCGGCTGGCCCGCAAGATGGGTGTCGACCTGGTCGTGATTGAACCTGGGTTCCTCCGGCGCCGGCGCGGCTGGCGTTATGATGTGCAGCGAAACCGCTGGCAGCTTGCGAGCCTGCCGACGCCTGACCTGGTGCTGCGGCGGTCTGGATCGTTCAGCAGGCAGGTCAAGCGGGTTGCGGAGGCGGAGTTGGACTGGTTTGCGAGGCACGGCCGGCTCCATACCCTTTCGGCCCAGGACACAAACAAATACGCGTTTTACAACTTGTTACATAGTGTTTCCGAGTTGAAAGACTACCCACCTTACACGACGGTGGCCAGACATGTACGGGACGTTTTCGAAGCGGTGCGCAAACGAAGAGACGTCTATGTCAAGCCCTTTGGGGGGGCGCGAGGGGCATCCGTCCTGCGGCTGGTTGCCAGCTCACGGGGTGTCACCGCGTATTGGCAGACCGGCGCGGCGCCCAAGGGCAAGCGCTCCGGCGCACCGTCTAAGCCCGGCGGGGCCTCTGTGCGCTTGCGTGAGCGGCAGGTGCCGTCCGTGCACAGCGAAAGCCTGTCGACCTACGCCGCGTTTCAACAGTTTTGGGCGCGCACGAAATTAAAGGAATGCCTGGTGCAGGACACGGTGCAGCTTGCCCGGACGGCGCAGGGGGAACCGTTCGATTTGCGCTGGCTGGTGCAGGTGGTGGAAGACACGCCGACCGTCGTGGCACGGGTGGCCCGCGTCGCAAAGCGGCAGGCCGTGACGACGAACATTCACACCGGGGGCCGGGCGGTCGACGCCCCGCATACCCTGCGCGCCGTGTTCGGCGCGGACAAGGCGAAGAAGCTGATCGCGGCGCTGGACGACATCGCCCTCCGGGTGGCTGCGGAGCTGCAGAAGCGGTACGGGCCGTTTGCAGAGGTCGGGATCGACCTCGGGGTGGACCAACAGGGACGCATCGTGTTGTTCGAGGTCAACCCGACGCCCGGGCGGCGGATGCTGCGGGAACTCTCCGCTGGGCTTCGTGAACTGTCACTCACCTACCTGCTTGAATATGCTATGAGGGCAACCGGGTTTGCCGGAAAGGTTGACTAGGTGGAGGGGGGTGTTCGGATGGGGGAAGCAGATGCGTCTCTCCGGCTCCGGACGGTCCCAGGCGACGTGCTGGCGTTTTATATCCACCCCGAAACGCGGACACGGTACGCACTGCCTCAAGACGGAATGTGCGAGTGTCAGTTCGGGTACCGCACGGTTCCAGCACTGGCGATTCCCAATCCGGGGGTGGGCAAGGATTCCCTGGCGTTGACCAAAGAACTCCGCGACCGGCTCTTGATTTCCGAGGAACTTCCTCCGCTGAAAGGGGTTTTCCACGGCAATCGACTGCAGATTGGCCCTGTGGTGGGGATTCTCTGCAATCCGGTGTGGAGCGCCCGTCAGCACACCTTGGTGAAAAACGGGCAGCTGCCCGTTCTCCGAAAACTCCTCAGTGCGGGGGCGGCGGCCGGGGCGTTGTGCTACTTGTTCCGCGTTGACGACGTGCAGTTTCAGACGCTGACGGTCAAGGGGTATGTGCAAGGCGAGGACGGTGCGTGGAAGGAGCGCGTGCTGCCGCTGCCAGACGTGATTTACGACCAGGTGATTTCGCGCCGCCGGGAGCGGCGACAGAGCCACAGCAAAGTGCGCGAACGCCTCAGCAAGATGTACGGGAGCCGCATCTTCAATGACGGATTTCTGGACAAATGGGAGGTGCATGAATGGCTGCAGCGCGACCCGCGTGTCCGTCAGCACGTCCCCCGCACCATTCGATACAGCACGGTCAAGACAGCCGCCGCGTTTTGCGAACGGTACCCCGTCACGTTTCTCAAACCGGTTCATGGCAGTCTCGGGCTTGGCATCGTGCGACTGACCCGTCAATCCGACGGGTCGATTCAATATGACCTGAAACGTCCGCGCCAGGCGCCCTTGCACGGGCGTGCGGCAAATGTGCGGGAGGCGCTGCGGGTCCTCTCCGGCCGACTGGCGTCCCGCCCCTACGTGGTGCAGCAGGGCATTCCGCTGTGCACGTATCAGGAACGTCCGTTTGACATTCGCATTTTGCTGCAGCGCGACGGCGCAGGCGAGTGGCAGCGTACGAAAATGTTTGCCCGTGTGGCGAAATCGGGCGATTTTACATCGAACCTCAGCAGTGGCGGAGAAGCACTGCCGGTGCATAAGGTGTTCACCGAAGTGTTTTCCAAGGCACACCATGCCAGGTCCTGCCAGCGCGACATCACGCGCATCTCGAAGTGGGTGGTGGAAGCGCTCGAACGGGAATCTGGGAAAGTGTTTGGCGAAGTCGGTTTGGACATCGGCGTCGATTCGGAGGGTCGGGTCTGGGTCATCGAGGTCAACTCCAAACCATGGAAGAAACCGTTCACGGAGAAGGGGCGGCAAGATCTTGTCGATCTGTCATTTTCCCGGCCTATCGCATACGCCATCTGGTTGGCACAGAAGAAGTAGACTGCGACATGGAAAGGAGATGGGTCTGTGGCGTGCTATATCCTTCATGCCGGGCAAGCGTCGGCGAGACGCTTGCAAAGACGTGTGCCTCGGATATCGACCTATCGCTCTGCCAGCGTCGTTGACCAGAATGACATCGTCATCCGCTGGGGAGATACGGATGAAAGTGATCCGCCGGCGGGGTTGGTGCTCAACCCAAAAGACGCCATTGCGCGCACCAGGACCCGCGCTGCCATGGGGCGTTTTTTACGAAGAACCGGCGTTCGGTTCGCGCAAAAGGACGCGGTTCGTTCCGACACAGGCGGCGCTGTTCGATTTCAACGCCAGTACCGGGTGCCGCTGTTCGACCTGACGCCGCTCGCCTGTTTTCGGTCAGATACCAGTCCGGTCTGGATCAACAACCGGATTCAACGCCTGCAGGACTCGTTTCACGAAATCGCGTTTGATGACGAAAAGGTCACGATGCGCGTGATTCACCTGGCCGTCCGCGCGCTGCACGCGCTCGGTCTCGATTTTGGCTTGGTGAGTGTCGGGATGACCCCGAAGGGGATTTTGCATGTCCTGGATGTCACGCCCCGCCCGGTGCTCGAAGGGCGGATGCTGGAATTATATACGAGTGCCGTGGAGAACTTCATTGACCGACACGAGCGGTTGGGACGACAACCCGTGACGGGGGTGATGCTCGGCACGGACGTGGAACTGATGCTGCGCAACAACGCCGGAAAAATGGTGCTGGCGAGCAACTACTTCACGCGCAAGGGGCGGGTCGGGTGCGACGACCGAAGTGTTCAGTTCGACGGGAAGCGGCTGCCCTTAATGGAGCTGCGCCCGGAGCCGGACGCCAATCCGCTGGGGCTGGTCAACCGTCTTCGCGAGACGATGATGGAAGGGATTCGAACCATCAATCGACGTGCGGTGGAGTGGCGCGGGGGCAGCATGCCGTTTCGCCCGTTCTCGACCGGGGCGCACATTCACTTCTCCAACGTTCCCTTTTCCAGCCAGTTGGTGAAGGCCCTCGACAACTATGTCGGCATTCCGCTCATGATGGTGGAGGATCCCAAGACCGCTTCTCTCCGCCGGCCGCGCTACGGGTTTCTTGGCGACGTTCGGTTCAAGGGGCATGGTGGGTTTGAATATCGTACACCGGCCAGCTTTGTGATAGACCCGGATGTGACAACGGCCGCCTTCTGCTTGGCGTATGTGGTGGCCATGTACCACCGGGAACTGCCGGTGTTTGACGTATACGAGGAGAACTTGCAGATGGCGTTCTACCGGGGGGATAAGGAAGCGCTGCGCGGGCTGGTCGACCGAAACTTCGCCAACCTGCGAAAACTCCCGATTTATGAGCGCTTTCGAGACCACCTCGATTGGCTGCATCATATGATTCAAAGCGGCTGGACCTGGGATGAAGAACAGGACGTTCGGACGGCGTGGGGATTGCCGCTTGCAGCCCCGAAGCCGCAGCGGGTTGGGACCGCGCGCAGGCGGCGCGCGGCGCAGGCGACCGGGTAGTTGGAGGTGACACGGTTGAGTGACGCAATGAACGGTGAACTGGTCTGGTACAGAAAGAATGGGGAGCTTCGGATGGCGGTGCGAGCCGGTGCGGCATTCACACGCAAGTTTGCACAGCACCCCCAGGCAAGCGGCGTGCGGGTTGCCAACGTGGAAGTGCCCTGGGTACCGCGCGACGTGCGTCAGTTCGTGTACCGCCATCCGATTCAAATCGCGCGGCAAGAGGACGCCTGGGTGGGCGGACCGGTGTTCGCGATTCTCGCAGGCTCGGGGAACAAAATCTTTCATGGCAACCGCGGGGAATACCGCGACCTCCTGCGCGAGGGGCGCCGGGCGCGAACGTTTGTCTACGTGCTGCCCGCGGCGAGCGTCAACCCGGCGGACGACCTGTGGCGGGGGTACGTGCGCGTCGGGACAGGCGCGTGGATGGGCTTGCCGTGCCCGCGTCCGGAGGCCGTGTACAACCGGATTCCAACCCGTAACCTCGAGCGAACCCCGACTGCAGAGCGGGCGCGTGCGCTGCTGAATGTCCTGGCCATCCCGATGTTCAACCCGTCCTACTTCAACAAGGCTGAGATCTACCAGGTGGTCGCGAATGCGCCCGTACGGCGCTTCCTGCCGGAAACAGCGGGACTTTCGAAGCTGGGGTTGTACAACATGATTCAGGTCCACCGGTCGGTCTACTTAAAGCCGTCCGGCGGCAGTGTTGGACACGGCATCATGCTGGTCTCACAGGACCCGGAGGGCTATCGGCTGTCCGTCATGAAAAGCTCGTCCTGCCGCAGCTTTATCGCGTCCAACTATGAAACCTTGTGGAAGGCCGTCGGGCAGCACAAACTGCCCGGGCGGTACGTGCTGCAGGCGGCGAAACCCTTGATTACCTGGCAGGACCGGCCGTGCGATTTTCGCGTGCTGCTGCAAAAACACGACGGCGAGTGGCAGGTGGTCGGGGTCGGTGTGCGCGTCGCGGGGGACGGTGCCATCACGACGCATGTGCCAAACGGCGGGCACATTGCGGCGGCGGACGCCGTGATCGACAAGTGGTTTGGTAAGGGCGGCGACCGCGTCCGGCGGCGATTGGAAGAGACGGTGCTGGAAATGGCGCGGGTCATCGACCGCCACTATACTGCGCTGCTCGGCGAGATGTCGATGGACATGGGCATCGACCCGCAGGGGAACATCTGGTTCTTCGAAGCCAACTCGAAGCCGATGAAATTTGACGAGCCCGAGATTCACAAGCGTTCGCTGCAGGGGGTTTTGGAGCACCTGAATGAGATCCGTGCGCGCCACGCGGTACAACCCGAGCTGTGAGCTCGAGGATGGCTCGTTGTGGCCGCTCGGACGAACGCCGTGATGTGCCGCGCCGCTCCCAGGGCTCGTCGATGGGACAAGCCGCGCGTGGTGCGGCCGGGCAGCGGCCGGTGCGGGCTTACAAGGGCCAGGGCAGCGCAAACCGGTGCCCGCCGCGTTCGATTTTCAAAATCGCATGGTTCGGGACATAGACCCACTGACCTGCATACAGGAGCATCGCGCCGTGCTGGCGCAATATACCGTGCACAGCACTGAGATGCTCGGCAACGGACGTTTCGTCCGGCGCCACGATGGGGCCCTCCAGCGGGCCTTCGTGATGAAACAAGTGAATCCGAAACGTGGGTACGCTGCGCTTCTCTGACACCGTCTGTCCCCCCGGTTTGCGCGTCGGTTTCGAATGGCACGACCGCCTGTGTCGCCATGGAGCAACGTCTGGAAGTGTTGACAACTTGCGGTGCATTCGGCAACACGGACGTTCATGGTATTATGTTCATGTACGCGCGCAGAAATCAACAGCGGCTGCGGGCGGGACACGCAGGTCAAAAATGCGGGGTGTTTTGAAATGGAAAATCTAATCACGCAGCTGCGGGAAGGCCGATTGCGCCCCGGGGCAGGCCTGACGTTTGGCACGCATCGACAGAGCCCTGTCGACCGCGTCGCGCTCGATGTCGAGCAGCTGGCAGAAGGCTGCCACGTAGGGACGAAGCCAGATGGGACGCCCTATCGCTTCCTCATCAAAACCTACGGCTGTCAAATGAATGAACACGATACAGAAGTGATGGCCGGCTTGTTGCTTGCGATGGGTTATCAACCTGCAGCGCAGGACGACGAGGCTGACTTCATTTTATTCAATACATGTGCGGTCCGCGAGAATGCGGAAGACAAGGTGTTTGGCGAGATTGGCCGACTGCGTCCGTTGAAGGCCGTCAACCCAGAACTGGTGCTGGGACTTTGCGGCTGCATGGCGCAGGAGAAAGGCGTCCAGCAGCTGGTGCAAAGCAAGTTCCCGTGGGTGGACGTGGTGTTTGGCACGCACAACATTCATCGCCTGCCCAAACTCTTGACCGAGGCACGCAACAGCCGCACGACGGTGATGGAAGTGTGGGACCAAGCCGCACAGACCGTCGAAGACCTGCCCAAGCTGCGCAAAGACAAGGTGCGTGCGTGGGTGAACATCCAGTACGGGTGCAACAAGTTTTGCACGTACTGCATTGTGCCATACACCCGCGGCAGCGAGCGCAGCCGGCTGCCGGAAGACATTCTGGCGGAAGTTCGTCAATTGGCGGCTGAGGGGTTCAAGGAAATCACCCTGCTCGGCCAAAACGTCAACGACTATGGGGTCGATTTGGGCCATGTGACGTTCGCCCAGCTGCTGCGCGAGGTCAACCGCGTGCCGGGCGTCGAGCGCATCCGCTTCACGACGTCCAATCCGTGGAATTTCACGGACGACCTCATCGCAGCGATTGCCGAGTGCGAACACGTCGCAGAGCACATCCATTTGCCAGTTCAGTCCGGCAACAACCAGGTCCTCAAGCGCATGAACCGAACACATACGCGCGAGTTTTACCTGGAACTGGTCGCGAAGATTCGGGCGGCCATCCCGAATGTGGTGCTGACCACAGACATTATTGTCGGTTTCCCAGGGGAGACCGAGGCACAGTTTCAGGATACGTTGTCGCTCGTCGAGCAGGTGCAGTTTGACAACGCCTTTACGTTCATTTATTCGCCGCGGGAGAATACCCCTGCGGCCGGATTTGCGGATGACACGCCGCTTGCGGAAAAGAAAAACCGGCTCTATCGCCTCAATGCGCTGCAGTACGACATCAGCCGCAAACACAACGAGGCCCTCCGCGGTCAGGTGCTCGAAGTGCTGGTGGAAGGCCCCAGCAAGACGAATGCTGCGGTGCTGGCTGGGCGGACGCGATCGAACAAACTGGTGCTGTTTGAAGGCGACCCGTCGCTGATTGGCCAACTCGTTCAAGTGCAGATTGTCGAGCCGCAGACGTGGACCCTGAAGGGGACGTACCTGCCGGAGCGTACAGAGGTGTTGGCATGAACCGCGATCGACTCGAACAAAAGGCCGCACAGATTGCGCTCACCATTGCCCGCTCCGAGGCGGCGGCACGGTATTGGCAGGCGCGCGACAAAATGGAGACACACACCAGGGCGCAGGAACTGTACGACGAGTTGAAGCTGAAGACCAATGCCCGAATGATTCTCGAGGAGCGGCTGCCCAAGGACCACCCGAAGGTGATGCTGGCCAAGCTGGAGGAGCAGGAGGCAGAGTCGAAGCTGCGGGAGATCCCGGTCGCGCTGCAGTACCAGGAAGCCAAGGATGAATTGAACGAAATGGTGCAGGGCGTCGTACAGCTCTTGCTTCGCCGCTTGTCGACGTACGTCCCGGTGGAGCCGGGTCCGCGCCAGGGCTGCGGCAAGGGCCACGGCGGTGCTGGGTGCGACTGCGGCAAGTGAGCTGGGTCGTTGGCAAGCGATGGGACGACTGCGAGCAGGAGGATTCAGATGGCGCATACACCGATGATGCAGCAGTATCTTCAAATCAAATCGGAAGTTCCCAACGCGCTGCTCATGTTTCGACTGGGCGATTTCTACGAGCTGTTTTTCGATGACGCCGTCGAGGCGAGCCGAATCCTCGAGATCACGCTGACTGGGCGGGATGCTGGGAGCGCCGGGCGCATTCCGATGTGCGGCGTTCCCTATCATGCCGTGGAGCAATACATCGCGAAATTGGTCGATCGCGGTTACGCCGTGGCGCTGTGCGATCAGACCGAAGACCCGAAGCAGGCCAAAGGGCTGGTCAAGCGCGAAATCGTGCGCATCGTGACGCCCGGGACAGCCACGCACGATGAGGGCGCGGTGCGCCGGCTGCTGGCTGCGCTGGTACACCGGGACGACACCTGCGGTTTGGCGCTCCTGGACGTGGCGACCGGGGATGTGTGGGTGGCAGAAACATCGGACATGGAGCGTATCCGCGAGCAGTTTTTCCTGCATGCGCCGGTCGAAGTGCTGCTGTATGAGCATGTGGACCTGTCGAGCCCCGGCTTTGCCTGGCTCGAAGCCTGGCGCGCGCAGGCAGAAGTGTGCGCCGTCACGCGGCGCACGGAGCCGCGCAAGGCGGTGGAACGCGCGTTTGACGTGGTCCGCGGGAAGTATCAAATGTCGTCGCTGACCCCGCTCGACCTCGAAGAGTCCCCGCGTGCCGTCGAGGCCTTGGCGATGGTGCTCGACTATGTGGCAGAGACGCAGAAGCTGGCGGTGCCTCATGTGAAGACGCCGCAGAACCTGTTGCAGACGGGTGTCATGACACTGGACTACACGGCGCAGCGCAATCTGGAAGTGTTTGAGACGGTGCGTCATCGGCAGCGCAAGGGTTCGCTGATGGATTTGCTCGACGAGACGCGGACGGCGATGGGGGCTCGCATCCTGCGGCAGTGGCTGGAACAGCCGCTGTGCAGTGTGCAGGCGATTGAAGACCGGCTGGACGCCGTGGAGACGTTCGTCAACGATCTGTTCCTAAGAGAACACGTCCGCAGGACACTGGCGGACGTCTACGACCTGGACAGGCTGTCGGGGCGGGTCGCCTTTGGCACGGCCAACGCGCGTGACTTGCTGGCTGTCGCCAAGTCACTTTCGGCCTTGCCGTCCTTGACGGGTCCGCTGCTCGACACGGGGAGCACGCTGCTCTGCGAGCTGGCAGGAGCCCTGCCCGACTGTCAGGCACTCGCGGCGCGCATCCTCGACACCTTGCAGGACGAACCACCGGTCTCGGTGCGGGAAGGCGGCATGATTCGCCCGGGGGTCGATGCGGTACTCGACGAACTGCGCAGCGCGAACGCCTCCGGCAAGGCTTGGCTCGCTGAGCTGGAGCAGCGGGAGCGCGAACGCACCGGCATCAAGTCGCTCAAGGTTGGCTACAACAAGGTCTTCGGCTATTACATAGAGGTTTCAAAGTCCAATCAGCACCTCGTCCCGCCGGAGTACGAGCGCCGGCAGACGCTGTCGACCGGCGAACGCTACGTGCTGCCTGCGCTCAAGGAGAAGGAAGCCAGCATTCTGAACGCGGAAGAACGGGCCGTGGAGCGGGAGTACGAGCTGTTTTCCGCGCTTCGGCAGGCGGTGCTGGCCAAGCTTCCGGACATTCAGGCGGCCGCGCACCAGATTGGCGTGGTGGATGCGCTGTGTTCGCTGGGTCACGTGTCGGCGGAGCGGCGGTACGTGCGGCCAAGGCTGAAGACGGCGCGCGGCATCGTCATCGAAAAGGGCCGCCATCCGGTGGTCGAAGCGGCGCG